>OZ245814.1:5685000-5735000 GCA_965228415.1 Cyclobacteriaceae bacterium
CGAACGCGAAGCAGCCCAAACCAGATTAGTTACGGCTAATTTGGGGTTGTAGGACTGTGATAAAGGTTAATAATTGAATTTGAATTACCTGGGAAGGTAAGCCATAGAGGGTGAAAGCCCCGTAAGAGTATAATTGTTAACTGGCGCAGTATCCTGAGTAGGACGGAGCAGGTGAAACTCTGTTTGAAACTACCGGCACCATCCGGTAAGGCTAAATACTCCTGAGAGACCGATAGTGAACCAGTACCGTGAGGGAAAGGTGAAAAGTACCCTGAATAAGGGGGTGAAAAAGAACCTGAAACCATACGCTTACAAGCGGTCGGAGCCCATTAGTTGGGTGACGGCGTGCCTTTTGCATAATGAGCCTACGAGTTACACCTTGCTGGCAAGGTTAAGTGATTTAAGTCACGTATCCGGAGCGAAAGCGAGTCTGAATAGGGCGTTATAGTCAGCAGGGGTAGACGCGAAACTTGGTGATCTACCCATGACCAGGGTGAAGTTCTGGTAACACAGAATGGAGGCCCGAACCAATAGACGTTGAAAAGTCTTTGGATGAGTTGTGGGTAGGGGTGAAAGGCCAATCAAACCAAGAAATAGCTCGTACTCCCCGAAATGCTTTTAGGAGCAGCGTTCAGGGATGTCTAATAGAGGTAGAGCTACCAATAGGACTAGGGGGAGTCATATCCTACCAAATCCTGATGAACTCCGAATGCTATTAGATTACCTGGGCAGTGAGGGTCAGGGTGCTAAGGTCCTGATCCGAGAGGGAAAGAACCCGGACCAACAGCTAAGGTCCCCAAATATATGCTAAGTTGAACAAAGGCGGTCCAGTTGCTTAGACAGCCAGGATGTTGGCTTGGAAGCAGCCATTCATTTAAAGAGTGCGTAACAGCTCACTGGTCGAGCGACAGGGCATCGATAATGATCGGGCATCAAGCATATTACCGAAGCTTTGGAATTATTTATAATTGGTAGGGGAGCATTCTAATGATGACGAAGTCACGGGGTGACCTGTGGTGGAGATATTAGAAAAGCAAATGTAGGCATAAGTAACGATAATGCGGGCGAGAAACCCGCACACCGAAAGACTAAGGTTTCCCCGGCAATGCTAATCAACCGGGGGTTAGTCGGGACCTAAGGCGAACCCGAAAGGGGCAGTCGATGGACAATCGGTTAATATTCCGATACTAGCTAAATAGAGTGATGGGGTGACGGAGGAGTGAAAGCACTGCGTACAGACGGAATTGTACGTTGAACACTGAAGGTAAATAGATTACAGGCAAATCCGTAATTTATGCTAAAGGTGGATAGTACCACAATGCTTCGGCAGCGTGGATAATGTGCCTAACCAGACTTCCAAGAAAACCCTCTAAGCGTTTACTATTTAGCTACCCGTACCGTAAACCGACACAGGTAGTTGAGGAGAGAATCCTAAGGTGCTCGAGTGATTCATGGCTAAGGAACTAGGCAAAATAGCCCTGTAACTTCGGGATAAGGGGCGCTTCCCCACCTTCGGGTGGGAAGCCGCAGTGAAAAGGCCCAGGCGACTGTTTAACAAAAACACATGGCTTTGCGAAATTGAAAGATGAAGTATAAGGCCTGACACCTGCCCGGTGCCGGAAGGTTAAGGGGGGATGTTATCCTTCGGGAGAAGCATTGAACTGAAGCCCCGGTAAACGGCGGCCGTAACTATAACGGTCCTAAGGTAGCGAAATTCCTTGTCGGGTAAGTTCCGACCTGCACGAATGGTGTAACGATCTGGGCACTGTCTCGGCCATGAGCTCGGTGAAATTGTAGTCGCGGTGAAGATGCCGCGTACCCGCAACGGGACGGAAAGACCCCATGAACCTTTACTACAGCTTAACATTGGTATTGGGTAAATGATGTGTAGGATAGGTGGGAGACTATGAAGTGGCGTCGCCAGGCGTTGTGGAGTCACCCTTGAAATACCACCCTTTATTTATCTGATGCCTAATCCGTTAGTACGGAGACATTGTTTGGTGGGTAGTTTGACTGGGGTGGTCGCCTCCAAAAAGGTAACGGAGGCTTTCAAAGGTACCCTCAGCACGATTGGTAACCGTGCGCAGAGCGTAATAGCATAAGGGTGCTTGACTGTGAGACCAACAAGTCGATCAGGCACGAAAGTGGGATATAGTGATCCGGTGGTTCCGCATGGAAGGGCCATCGCTCAAAGGATAAAAGGTACTCTGGGGATAACAGGCTGATCTCCCCCAAGAGCTCATATCGACGGGGAGGTTTGGCACCTCGATGTCGGCTCGTCACATCCTGGGGCTGGAGAAGGTCCCAAGGGTTGGGCTGTTCGCCCATTAAAGTGGCACGCGAGCTGGGTTCAGAACGTCGTGAGACAGTTCGGTCCCTATCTGTTGTGGGCGTAAGAAGCTTGAGAGGATCTGACCTTAGTACGAGAGGACCGGGTTGGACAAACCGCTGGTGTATCAGTTGTGCCGCCAGGTGCATTGCTGAGTAGCTATGTTTGGAAGAGATAAGCGCTGAAAGCATCTAAGTGCGAAACTCACCTCAAGATGAGGCTTCTCTATAAGGGACGTCAGAGACGATGACGTAGATAGGTTGCAGGTGTAAAGGCAGAGATGTCAAAGCTGAGCAATACTAATTACCCGAGAACTTTCTTAAACTCCAGACCAAGTGTAGTAAATGTTACTCTTTCGCAGTCATGTCAATAGATTGATGATAAACAATAAGATATTAAGCTTTCCTCGAAGTTGAAAATCAAAATCAGAAGAGAGGAGAGTAAAGATTTTATGGTGATTATAGCACCGGGGTCCACCTCTATCCATTCCGAACAGAGAAGTTAAGCCCGGTAGCGCTGATGGTACTGCTGTCAAAGGTGGGAGAGTAAGTCATTGCCAGCCTTAATTGAGCTACCAAAGGTAGCAGAGGCCCTGAGTTATACATTCAGGGCCTTTTTTATTACACTATGATTTAAAATTCTTGATTTTGTAATTGTATATTTGCCTGTATACCAAAAGATCACAATAAATATCAGCCACTTTTATTAGAAAATGTTATCTTAAAGTTTTAAAACCAAGGCCGAATGATTGCCTCTTTATACGAAAAATTTTTAACCACCACAGGCGCCTCAACCGATACCAGAAATATTAAATCCGGTAACATCTTTTTTGCATTAAAAGGACCAAACTTCGATGCCAATAAATTTGCCAAAGCCGCACTGGAACAAGGTGCGAAATATGCGGTGATTGACGACCCGAAGCATAACCTGGATGATCGATATATACTGGTAGACGATACCCTGAAAGCACTGCAGGATTTAGCCATACATCATCGTGCACAGCTTCAGATCCCGGTTATCGGCATTACCGGTTCAAATGGGAAAACAACCACCAAGGAATTGATCTATGAAGTGCTTAGCAAAAAGTTTGTGGCCTTCGCTACTGCCGGGAATTTGAATAATCATATTGGTGTCCCGTTGTCAGTGCTGTCCGTCGACGCCAAGACAGAAATAGCGGTTATCGAGATGGGGGCCAACAAAGTGGGAGACATTGCCGAACTCTGTGAAATTGCCCAGCCAACACATGGGCTTATCACCAACATCGGCAAAGCACATATTGAAGGGTTTGGTGGTTTTGAAGGTGTCATCAGGGGTAAAAGCGAGTTGTATCAGTATCTGATTGATCACAACGGCAAGGTATTTATCAATTCCCAGAATGAAATATTGAATAGCATGGCCAAAAGATTTGAAAGGCCTTATTTTTATCCCGCCTATTCTGATTACTATCACTGTGAACTGGTAACCGCTGATCCATTCCTGGTAATAAAGTCCGATAAAGGTAACTTGATCGAAACCAATTTGGTCGGCAAATATAATTTTGAAAATATAGCTGCCGCTCTTTGTATAGGTAAATTTTTCGAGGTAGATGACAAAAAAGCTAACAGGGCTATCAGCAAGTACACGCCTACCAACAACCGCTCCCAGATTATAAAGAAGGGAAACAACATGTTAATTCTGGATGCTTACAATGCAAATCCCGTATCCATGAAAGCGGCCATAGAAAATATTGCAGAAATGGAAGCCAGCAACAAGGTGGTAATCCTTGGTGACATGAACGAGCTGGGAGAAATAAGTGAGGAAGAACATTACAGGGTTGGTGAATTAACCAAAGACGATCGCTTTAATAAAGTGATATTCTGCGGGGAAAAGATACTGGCCGCCAAAAACGCTAATCCAAATTCTACCTATTTTAAAGAAAAAGATCAGTTAATTGATTATTTACATCAAAATCCGTTCGACAAGGCGCTGATACTCATTAAAGCTTCAAGAAGCCTGGGCCTGGAACAACTGGCTGAAGAAATAAAAAAATAGCAGTTATTTGACTTTTATCTCCCTCTTTCTGCAACTTTAGATTTAATCGTAGAAAATCCCTTGATTTCTAACCGATTACTGGCGTATTTTAGGTAGAACCATTTATCAAATGGCCTTAATTAGTAAAAAGAAAATCGCATTTAAAGTAAGCCCCCGCTTAAGAAAATATCTGCAAATACACGACCGGGAGCTCAACCTTCCTATCCAGTACAACGATCTGCTCCGTTATAACAACTCCATTGCCTTATACGATCACTGGGGAGAAGATACGTTGTGGGAAACCGTTTTTTACAGCGCCTCCGACATGGAGCATATACATTATCAGTTAAAAAATATTTATGCTATTTTGAAAGCCGATGGCGACCTGTCGGTAATGGAGCACTTGTTTATTGAAAGAGTTGATGTCTGCGTATATGGCAATACACAACCTTTCCGTATTCGGGTGGTCAATCGGATTAATGATAATTTCGATTACTTTTATATTAAAAATGCAGATGCTTCCCGGGTTTATGGACTGGAACTGGAGCATTTACTTTCACCAAACAGAATCAGGTATATTGTTAACAGGGAGACCTTAATCGAGGAACACATTGTCGGTATTCCCGGCGATCAATTTATTAAACACCACCTGCAGGACAAAAGGCTCAATGAGGTGCGCTTATCCAAAGAATTTGTCAAATTCAATGAGCGCTGTTTTGTCAGGCTGTTGGGAGACATGCATTCCAGCAACTTCGTCATAGACATTACCCCCGATTTTGAGGAAATTCACTACCGGATCCGCGCTATCGATTTTGACCAACAATCCTATGAAGGCAGAAAAGCCATCTACATGCCAAAATATTTTAAGCAAAATAACCCCATTATTGCGGTTGGCATGAAGCATATGACACCGGAGACCATGCGGCAATATCAAAAAGAAGAAAGAACCCTTATTGCCGACCGCATTAAAGCGTCAAGATATGTGATCAAGGATTTGTTTGACGCTATGGAAAAGGATACCATTTCTTTACCTGAACATGTGGAAAGCCTCAAAGAGGAGTTAGCGGAGTTTTATCAGGAACCCACGTTTCAGCGCTGTCGTACGATGGGTGAATTAGTGAAGAAAAGCCTCAAAATGGCGCTCAGAAAGAGTTTTAGAAAGACAGACTATTCATAAATTCCCGAATCAGCCAGCTCAAAATCACGGCCAATTAATCATATAGATATTATCTATGTCTATATATAAACTATAGATCGGATTTATTGTCCGTTCCCGGCTCCGCTCCGTTTATTCTTATAACAAACAATTAAAATAGTAGTTATGGCGAATTTGAATTTAATCGGACTAGAAACAGAAAAAGCAAGAAAAATTGCGGAACAGCTGAATTTCTTATTATCAGATCTTCAGATATATTATCAAAATCTAAGGGGTTTTCATTGGAACATACAGGGACCTGAATTCTTTGACCTTCATCAAAAATTTGAGGAACTGTATTCGGTTACCGCCGAGCAGATTGACGAAATCGCAGAGCGTGTGTTGGCGTTGGAAGAAACCCCGTTTCACTCTTTTGAAGACTACATTATCAACTCGGGCATCAAGGCAAAAACAGGTGTGCATGACGCGAAGGTGGCCGTGGAGACGATTTCTTCAAATCTAAAGAGTCTCATTATCAGGGAGAAGGAGATTCTTAAACTGGCTAGTGATGCGGATGATGAGGGTACAGCCTCGTTGGTTTCTGACATGATAAAAATGCATGAAAAGAATAGCTGGATGTATAGAGCATGGTTGAAATAGTTCAGTAAATAAGTTAATTGCAGTAGTCGCCGGAGATTAGGTTGATTGTGGGAAGGCTACTGCAATTTTTTACATGTATTTTTTCCACCAGGACTGAAAAACTATCAATGCCCAGATCCGGGCGTGGACATCTTCGGGGTTATTTGAGAATAGTTTTTGCTTTAACTGCCTGATTCCCGCGTAATCAAAAATTCCCTGGTTTTCAATAAATTTTTCTTCCAGTAAGTCATTTTCAATAAGCGATCTCAGGTCATTTCTGAACCACTTCAAGAGCGGTACTTCAAAACCGTGTTTAGGCCGTTTATACAATTCCGAAGGTAAAATATCCCTGAATGCATCCTGGAGAATACGTTTTTTCATCCGGGCATTAATTTTGGAATCTTCCGGCAGGGTAAAAGCGAAATTGACAACATGATGGTCGAGGAATGGAACCCTGACCTCAAGACTATTGGCCATTGACATAAGATCCACTTTGGTTAACATGTCATTGGTGAGCACCAGTTGCATATCGGTATATAATACATCATTGATGCTGCCCTTTCCATTGAAGCCTTTCAGAATATGTTGCTTACGCTGTTGGAACTCTTCCATCCCTATTTTGGCCCTGACATCAGCGCTTAAAATTGATAAGGCCTCCAAATCGCTGGCTATCGCCGCCCATTGCCAGTAACGCTCCCGGTCATCCAGCTTCATGCCCCTGGCAAATCGCTGAAATTGCCTGACCTTATTGCCCAGGGGATTGCTTCTTGATTTAGGCAAAGCATTCCATAGGGGTAAAAGGGACTTGATCGCTTGCGCGGCTGTTCCTCCTTCAATGGCCCGAAAAGCCGCCTGGTGTTTGTTGTACCCGGAAAACACTTCATCCGCTCCATCTCCTGAAAGGGCTACCGTCGCTGTTTTTCTGGTATTTTTGCTTAAAATATAGACCGGAATTGCCGAGGAGTCCGCAAAAGGCTCATCCAGGTATTCTAGAATATCAAACAGGTGATCATATAAATCACGGTTAGAGAGCGAAAATACAGTGTGGTGCGTATTGAATTTTTTTGCTACTGCGTTCGCATATTTTGTTTCATCAAAAAAGGGCTCATCGCGATATCCTATCGAAAATGTATTGAGATGATCCCGATGCCTGGCGGCCAATGCGGTGATCACGGAAGAATCAATACCACCACTTAAAAATGCACCCAGTGGCACATCTGATACCAGTCTTCTTTTTACCGAATCATCCAGTAACTCAATTAACCGGGCCTTTTGTTGTTCATAATTAAGCTTATCCGGATTCAGGTGGTCTTTGTGATAGGGAATTTGATAATATTGATTGATGCTGACTGCTCTATCCTTGATTTTTAGATAGTGCCCAGGCATTAATTTTTTGACACTACCAAAAATAGTGTTAGGGGCAGGGATATAGTTGAATTGTAAGTATTGATATAAAGAAGTATGATCAATTGACTTTTCAATACCATAGGATAGCAGGGACTTCATCTCAGAGGCAAATATGACCTTGTCTTCATCCTGGTAATAAAGCAGGGGTTTAATGCCCATGCGATCTCTGGCTATAAACAGTGAGTTTTCTTCTTTATCATAAATGGCAAACGCAAAAAAACCGTTTAATTTTTCCAGGCAACGTTCTTTTTCGCGGATGTAAAGGTTGAGTAATACCTCTGTATCTGATTTGGACCGGAGATTAATTCCCTGATTTACCAGTTCCTCGCCAAGCTTTTGATAATTATAAATTTCGCCATTGAAAACAATACAAAACCGGCCTGTTTCATCTTTCATGGGTTGGTTGCCGTCAGCTGATGTATCAATGATCGACAGTCGCCGATGTCCTATTCCGGCAAAATATTCGGTGTACATGCCCTGATGGTCGGGCCCCCGTTTTTCCAGAGCAGCCGTTGCCCGCGCCAGGTTGATCATATTGAACCTGCCGACTTCATTAAATGCCAATATTCCGGTTATGCCACACATAAAATATCCTCCACAAAAATGTTAAAATTCAGGATATTTACTAATTAATTTCCTGTATTAAACCATACATTTATCAAATTAAACTATATTTAACCACATCATTCTTCGTTAACTATTTGTTTAACTGTCAAATGTATGATGTGCTCAAAACCTTTCTTATTCATCAAATCCCACTACATAATTGCATTGATACTATTGGTATCAGCCGGCTGCGCTGCCAACCGGAAGATAACCGTACGGGAGCAAAAGGTGAATAAAATAATTAATACTTCCAGAACATTTATGGGGACGCCTTACCGCTACGGGGGTACCAGTTCCGGGGGGATGGATTGTTCAGGTTTGTTATTAATCTCTTTTAAGTCTGCGGATGTGTCCCTGCCACGCAGTGCCCGGGAGCAGAGTAAAATAGGGAAGCCGGTAAGCATACAACAGCTGCGGCGAGGGGATTTGGTCTTTTTTGCCACCAAAAAAAGGGGGCGTAAAGTTTCCCACGCGGGCTTAGTGACGGAGATAAAAGGGAAGCGATCGGTAAAATTCATTCATGCCTCGTCGTCACGAGGGGTGATAGAAGATAATTTATATTCCAGTTATTATAAAAAGGCTTTTGTAAAAGCGCGAAGGCCGGTTTTTTGATTTAAAAAAATTAGATATATTTGCCAACCCATTGGTAATTTTATAAAAATTCCAATGCAACCAAAAATAGGGGGCCATAGCTCAGTTGGCTAGAGTGCTTGACTGGCAGTCAAGAGGTCGGGGGTTCGAATCCCCCTGGCTCCACGTTGATAATCAGCCACTTGCAATGTTAAAATTGTGGGTGGCTTTTTTTGTTGAGGGGAATTTGCTCGTTTTTGCTCCCTTTTTTTGAAGCTCAAATGGATAATTACTGATGCTGCATTGAAGAGACAAACCCTGATATAATTAAATCAGATTTTAAAGCACTCCTGATGTCATCAAGTTTTGCTACCTCTAATTTCTTGGAACATAATTTCGTTCCATAACGAGCGACCTGTATTTGGCTGTTAGACGAAAGTCGTTGCGCAATCCACACTTTTTTTAAAGAAAAAAATATATATTGATATGGGTAGTTGTAATTGGGAGATGTATGGTAGATTTATCCAAAACCTTTTTTAACTAAAAAGCAATGAAGGAGCGAGATAAACAATACAAAAAAAAAATACTGTCTACTATAAACAAAGCTGAGAAAGGGAATAGGGGAAGCCGGGTGTTCGACATTTTCATTATGACATTGATAATTCTCAATGTATTGGCAGTGATTGCAGAAACCGTCGAATCCCTATACCTGCAATATGGAACCTATTTTGATTTCTTTGAATATTTTTCTGTATTTATTTTTTCTATCGAATATATCATTAGACTTTGGACCTGTACCCTTAAAGAAAAGTATTCACACCCATTATGGGGAAGACTTCGATATATTTTTTCGATTGAAGCCCTCATTGACTTATTCGCTATTCTACCATTTTACCTTCCCCTATTTTTTAATATAGACATGCGGATAATTCGAATCCTACGCTTGTTCAGATTAATGAGGATATTTAAATTAGGCAGGTATTCTGTTGCTTTTGGACTGATTGTAAAGGTAGTAGAAAGAAGAAAAGAAGAGTTAATGATTACCATTACCCTTGTTTTCGTACTGATACTCATCTCTTCAAGTCTCATGTATTATATAGAGCATGAAATTCAGCCGGAAGCATTTACAAGCATTCCCGCTACTATGTGGTGGTCGGTAGCAACGCTCACCACTGTAGGGTATGGAGATGTATACCCGGTAACCCCCCTTGGAAAGATTCTCGCAGCATTTATTGCCATATTGGGGATAGGTATTTTCGCTCTTCCGGCAGGGATATTGGCAGGAGGATTTGAAAATGAGATTTCTAAAAGGGATAGAAATAAGTCAAATAATAAAGAGGAAGAATGAGCTCATACAATAAAACCATGGCTTATTTGTTTATTTGCCTTCTGGCTTTTTTATGTGGTACAATGATAAGCAATCAAATGCATTTTTTTGTGGTATTTGAAGGGGAGCTTTTTTTAGATTGGGTGATTCTGACGGGTATTATGTTGATTGCTGTGATATTGGGGCATTTATACCTGCGTGTAAAACCCTTTACCTTAATTGCCTTTCAGATCTGTGTATTGTGTCTTTCAGCAATAGCTTACGAGCTTTCCTTCATGGCATATGGCACGGTTCAAATTGCTTCTTTTATACCCTATATAATTATACTTGTCGCTGGTATAGTATTGGGAGTATCTTTGAATGTTATAAGTAAAAAAGGCTATGAAAGGTATCTGGTTGCAGGAGCATTATTGGTTATGGGCATGCTATTTCAAAAATACCAAGCTGATCGATCGTGGAATATCTACCTGATGGTTTTTGCGTTGATTGCGTTGTTTTTGCAAAATTACCGAATAATTGAACGAAACCATGCATTGTTATTTATCTTATTCCTTCCTGTCGTTGTCATTTCCATCATTTACAACAATACCGCTATCACCAATTTAAGCCAATATCGCTACTATGATAAGGTTGTGTATTCAAAATCTACTCCTTTTCAGCAGATTGATATTACATTGTGGAAAGGGAATTATTGGTTTTACTATGATAATATAAACCAGTTTAGCTCCATAGATGAATGGCTCTATACCGAGCCCATGGTACATCCTGTCATGGAATTATCAGAATCAGATAAAATGGTGCTCGTTATAGGAGGTGAGAATGGCATTATAGCTCGTGAGATATTAAAACATGACGTTGACACGCTCGACATTGTTCCTATTGATTTTTCATTAATTCAGGTGGCTTCCAATAATCAGTTTTTTACGAAAGTAAACAAGAACGCCTTACTCCAGAACAAGGTAAAAATCCGATATACTAATGCTTTCAGATATTTATATGCTAACGAAGATAGATATGATGTCATTTTGATTGATGTAGCAGATCCTTTAGATCTGGAGCTCAATCAATATTATAGCAAAGAATTTTATGAACTTTGCTTCAGATCACTTCACAAGAATGGTTTTTTGGTTACACAAGGTGGAAGCCCCTACTTTGCCACTAAAGCTTTTAGGGCCATAGAAAACACCATTTCCGCTTCAAATTTCGCTACTATACCCCTTCACAATCAGGTACTCTCTCTTGGTGAATGGGGATGGATTATCGGATCGAAGAACATGAATAAAAAAAAACTGCTATCCAAGACCAAATTGTTAAAATTTAACCACATAGATACCCGTTGGATCAATAATGAAGCCATGCAATTATTGGTGTCTTTTGGGAAACCTCACCTTATTACAGATTCTATTGGAATTAATAGCATTAAAAATCCGGTGATTCATTCCTATTATAAATCCGGAACGTGGAAGTTTTAAACATTTTTATTTTGAAGTAAATTATAGCTAAAGACGTTTTTTTTAAAATCATGCCCATCGTCAACCATTGGAATAGCATTAAATGAATAGGAGAAATTTTATCAAAACTTCATCGCTGTTAACGCTGCCGGTGATATTACAATCCTGCAATTGGAAGACTAACAAACCGAAGTATGATATTGAGATTCAATCGGATGTTAGTACTGGACATTTGCTGATGAAAAGTAAGACGTTTGACATAGGAGAAACGGTATCAATTGAAACATTGATTGTGGGAGGGGGAATCGCAGGAATGAGTGCTGCATATAATCTTAAAAATAAAGAATTTGTTCTTTGCGAATTGTCTGATCAACTTGGTGGCTCCGCCTCAGCCTTAGTATATGAGGGGAATAAATATTCGCAGGGTGCCTGTTATGATTTTGCTTACCCAGGAAGCTGTGGAGAAGAGGTTTTAACCATGTTGCAGGAGCTTGATATAATTGATTATCAACCGTGGAAAGACAATTGGAGTTTTAAAGATCAACAGCACATAATACTTAACAGAAGAAAAAATAGAGTTTACGCCAATGGGGTATTTAGAAACGAAGTGCTTTCCGATAGTAAGCTGAAAGATAGTTTTTTAAAACATACCTCTTCATTCAAGGGTCAAATGCATCTCCCAACCCGGTTAATTCACGGTGATTTCCATGGCCTCAATAAGGTGTCATTCCTGGATTACCTCAAACAAAGATTCAAACTTACGGCTCAGTTTGTTGCCGAGGTTGATTACCATATGCGCGATGACTATGGGGCTGGTTGTTCCTCAGTTTCAGCACTGGCAGGCATCCACTATTACGCTTGCAGGCCTTATGATACTGAAATAGTAGAGCTATTCTCACCTCCCGAAGGCAATAACTATTTCATCAATAAAATTGCTAATACATTGCCTCAAGATCGATTGTTGACAGGACATTTAGTGAAAAGAATTACTGAAGATAAGGAAGGGTTTCTAATAGAGGTGATCGATATTCGAAATAACCTTATCCATATTTATAAAACCAAAAAGGTGATCTATGCCGGACAAAAGCATGCGCTAAAATACATTTATCCACAAGGATATACCCATTTTAAAGATCAAATTTATGCCCCTTGGATGGTATTAAATATAGTGACCAACAACTCATTGCCAATCCCAGCTTACTGGCAAAATGAAATATTAGATATTGATCCCACTTTTTTGGGTTTTGTAGATACGGCCGCGCAACATGGGGCTTCGGATAATTTTCGAATTCTTACAGCATTTTATTGTTTACCACCAAGTTCACGAAATGATCTGATCACAGTAAATGCCAATAAAAATCAAATAGCACGTGCCACTATTGATCATATCAGCAATTATTTTGGAATGAACATTGAAGAGGCTGTACAAAAAGTATTCATTAAGGTAATGGGGCATGCCATGCCTATCCCTCAACCAGGATATTTGTTTAATGATAAAAATGAATATAGCAAAAACAAAAACATTGTTTATGCAGGGGTAGACAACGGTCGCTTGCCATTGCTGTATGAAGCACTCGATAGCGGGATACAGGGATCAAAGCTTATTTTATGATAAAGTTGGGGCAATTATCCTTATTCATCTAGTACAAATCCCACCTGCCATCCAAATAATACTTATACAACACCGGGTTGTGTATTCTATTGACCTCGACAGGTATTGTGTCTTGCATAAAGGCTTTCTTACCAAAGGAGGTTATCAGCGTCATTGCTTCATGGTTGATCCAATTGGTGGGTATATTATCAAATTCCAGGTTTTGCAAAGCACTTTTAAGTCGGGTTTTTTCAGCATTTTTCGCACCCATCACCCAACCCCACTCACCAAGGGTAACTACCTGATTATGCAATGGAATTGTAGTAAATCCAGCTTCCTGCATCGTAAGATTGATACAATTAAACGCCTTTGCCGCATAATAAGGACTTCCGGCCTGTGTTATAATAAATCCATTTGGTCTTAATCTTTTACTACAAAGGCTATAAAACTCAAAAGAATAGAGTCTACCCAACTCTATCGTTTTGGGGTCAGGTAAGTCGATGATAATCACATCATAATACTGATGATCTCCTTCAAGGTAATTGAAGCCGTCTGTATTAATGATATTCACTTTGTCATGATTCATAGCATTCTGATTCATCTCAACCAATATACTATGCTCTTGTCCTAGCTCAGTCATGGCCGGATCAAGATCTACAACGGTAATATTTTCAACCTCCTTATACTTCAGCACCTCGCGTACAGCGCCTCCATCACCTCCGCCCATTATAAGTACATTTTTTGCAAATTTAGATAGGCGCATAACCGGATGCACCAATGGTTCATGATACATCACCTCGTCGATTGAACTTAGTTGCTGATTACCATTAATAAATAACCAGAAGTCTTCCTGAGATTGTGTAATAATGATTTTCTGATACTTGCTTTGTTTTTCGAACACAACCCTGTCCCTATAGCGTACCTCCTCCCCAAATTTTACTATTGCATCAGCTACCAGACTGCCTCCTCCAATTAAAATAAATACCATTAAGGTGGTAAATGTCAATTGCAATCTTTGCGGTGGTGCCACCGATTTCCTCAGTATAGCAAACAAGCTACAGGCCACAATAAAATTGATACTTCCCAAAATGAATGGTGTATAAGTAAGGCCGAGGTAGGGTAATCCAATAAATGCAAAGAACACTCCCCCTAATAAACTGCCGTAGTAGTCGTTTTCCATGACCGAAGAAACATTAACATGAAGCTCCTCAAATTCATTGTTAATTCTGATTACCAGAGGGATCTCCATGCCAATAAGCAATCCAATTATTATAGACAATAAGTAGATGATGAATCCTGTGCTCCCATAATATGCGGATACTGAATAGGTAATTACAGAAACAAAAGCCACTAAAATAGATAAAGTGAATTCTATTCGAATAAAGTTTTGAAGGAGATTTTCACGTATAAACTTGCTAAACCGGCTTCCTAATCCCATGGAGAATAGCATGATGGATACAATCATAGTCCATTGAAATACCGAGTTTCCTAAAAAATATGTAGCCAGTGTACTTAGGATATATTCTGCTACTATTCCTGATAATCCGGTTGCAAATAACGCTAACTTGAGGATGTTTGATCTACTCATGGATCTTAAACGTACCTACTAATTGGGTAATAGTCATGGTTCAGGAGATAACTGGGGATTTGCTGGCTATAAAGTGCTTTGTCAATTGTAACCTACCTTTATCACAAACCTTATGATGACAGCGCCCAGGTAATCAAAATGGATCCACCAATGTATGAAAAAGCTTCTACTACCGCAGCGCCAATGTTTGGGTTCTTCTGGTTTACAATTTCATCCGTTAACTTGTGTCCCGGCAATAAAATTTTATCTGTTAACAACCTGGCCAGCGGCAAAAATATCAGTCCCATGGTCACATCAACGGCTACATCTTCAAGTGTAATCAACCAGCTTTCAAAATCATGCATTAATGCAAACCTGATGAGATTGGCAATAGCAATCAATGCTCCGGAAAATCCAATCCCCACCGCAATATTTTTCTTACTAATATGCTCATGAATGTCATATGGAGTAATTAAATTGTATATGAGGGAGGTAATATATAGTATTCCCATACCCAATAACCAATAAAGAATAGCCGTTACAATAGGCCCTCCTTCGCCGTAGCCTTCTCCATGTATGGCCCCTAAAATGATTAAACCCGTACTGACGCTAATCGCACCTTCAACAAATCCGGTCCCAACATTGTGTTCATCAATTATCTCCTTTTTTAGACTAAATTTATTCAGAATGATTTTATCATTTATTAAGATGGACAGGTTGAGTAATAATATTGATAATGCTCCGTAAATACCAATATCCATTAAATCCAATAATAGCCCGTTACTTTCACCGAGAAGTGCACTGCCAATGGCTAGAAGTAGACCAATGTAATAGCCAACATAAGATATAGAAAAAGCGAAATTGTCATCTTTAGCCAACTCGCTAACTACCTTGATTTTAGGATGAAAAATTTGGTAGCCAACTTTTCCCAAATAAAACAGAATGAATGAAGCTGCCAGGTAAACCAGTGATGCCAGAATACCATCTAAAAGAGATATCATATTGTTATTTTAAGATAATGACTTTGTCAAAATAGATTATTTACCAAACCCTCCTCCTCTTGATCGAGCGCTTGACCCTCCGTATCGAGCGCTTGACCGTGAAGTTCGATTTGATACTTTTTGCTTAAAGCTAGATCTGTTTTTGCTCCATGCAGTGTTTGTCCTACTACTATTGTAATCACTTCTCGTTCCATAACGGGGTCTTCCATTCGTTGTTGGGCCATAGTATGAACGGCCTCTACCAGAATAATTCTCTCTGTAGTCATCATAATGAGACCTCCGTACGGGTGTCATCATGCGGAATATGCTGCTCATGAATGCATACTGGCCATAAAAAGCCCAAAAACTACTTCCCCCTCTATTTTCCCAACGACCGTATTTTTCATTTCCAACATAGTTGTTAAAACCCGGTGGAGAGGCACCTTTGTGCAATTTGCCATCTTCACCTCTGGAGGCAAGTTCCATGCCCATATCGTTGACATGTTGTTCAAATACTCTCTCTTCAACCGGATACCATTCAGTGATGCGTTCTTCAAGATTTCCCGGAGCTGTCTCTTCAATAATTTTGTATTGATGGTAGTATTCATGAAAAAATGATCCCTGAACATCCATGTCATTTAACACAATTGAGAATATGCTCCCGCTTGGCATATTTTTTATGATATCATCAATAGGGTTTTTAACAAACTTCTTTCCGCTACATCCGGCAAGCCCAATTATCAATACAAGTGTCAACGCACTTTTAAAAAGTTTCATTAATTTGAATTAAATTATTTACCAATATAAGACTTCTTTACGGGATCATGATTATTTCGAAGCAGGAATGATATTGGAAATTTCAAAAGCCTTAATCAACTTTCCTGCGGATGCTTCAAATTCGCACTCACCCCATTGGGTTATACTAATTACTTTATCGTTATCATCATAATACGTCCAGGAGATTAATTCTTCCCATTCGTCTGTACCCTTTGTTATGTTATTAAAATAACCCGCGCAATCAGAGTCCAGATGATAATCTATATCATCCAATTTTAGCTTTTTTGGAGGGCGTTCTTTTTTAATAGTTTTATCTATGATATCATCACCAAGTTGGCGAATTTTAATCGATTTTGAGACATTTAAACTAAGTTCGGCACCTGTCTCTACCTCTAAGAACATAACTTCGTCCCCGGAATCTATTTTATACTCCTTTGAAAAATTATTCTTGCCCCAATCATACTGGTACACTTCTTTTACCTGCCATGATTTCATATTATAATCAAAAATAAACCCCTGATCAAGATCAGTTACTTTTAGATTTGTCACGTCATATTTTGGTGCTTTTTCCTTCTTTTTAAACAAATTAAATATACCCATCTTATTTATTTTGTAATTACAATCAAATGTCTATCTCTCTGAAATGAAACACACTGAACGTATTTAATTTTAGCGATTATCGGCCTTATAACGCAAGCAAATAAAACTGTGGCGTTGCAACTATACATCTGAACCGCTACCTTTTATATAAATACACGATAGCCAAAGCCAATAAAACTAATATATCAAGTGAGCGTATTGCCTCTTTATTAAAAAGGGCAAAATATAGAACTTGGCCTTTTTAAAAAAACCATTTTGCAAGTCCATTATCAGCTAATATTTGTTATGTTCAAAGAGAGAAGTTACTCTTTTTTACTGTCATCTTTATCCAAGCCAAGTTTGGCTTTCAATTCAGCAAGATCATCAGCGACTTTAGCATCACCAGACCCACTGGATAATGCCTTATCTATTTCCTCATCCACACTTTTGCTCTCGTTGGCAATTTCACCATATGACTCAGCCAGTGCTTCATCCTGAGCTACTTTTTCTTTCATGCGTTCAAGCAAAGATACTGTATCCGTACTGTCAATTTGTGTTAACTGCTTATTGATCTTTTTTGCTGCGGCACTTACTTTTACCCTGGCTTTTAACGTTTTTAACTCATTTTCAGAGTGGCTGATAGTCGTGCGAATTTTTTTAACACTCTGATCCAAATGTGATACATTTTTCTCAAACTGTTCATATTCTTTTTTGGATCGATTCATATGCTCCAATGATTCTTCTTTTTTAGCAAGCGCCTCACTGGCCAATCTATCTCCCTCGGCTGCTTCAAGGTCACCCGTTTGTACTTTTTTGAGTAATAACATTGCCTTATTTTCGTAATCCTTAGCCTTACTTTTATAGGTTTCAACCTCGTTCTTGGACCTTATGGCCATGGCTTTAACTTCGGCAAGGCCTTGTAGCGCCTGGTTAAGGTCTTTTTTCAGATCTCTCAAACCCTGCTCTGTCATTTTAATAGGGTCTTCCAATTTATCAATAGCTGAATTTGCTTCAGCCTGTCCGATCTTAAATATTCTCTTAAATATTCCCATTCTTAATTTTAACTTTTAGATAATTCAATAATTTCTTCAGAATATTCACTCAATAGCAGCGAAAGTGAGTTAAGTGTCGCCTGCAATTCGTTCAAATCGAGATTTTCCAATTCGTGTGTGTTTCTGAATATCACCCGATGACCTGATTCATCCAAAACGAAAGCTCCGTGGATAATATCACGGCTTTTTTGAAGAAGCTGTTTGTATACATTAGGATGTGCATTTTGTATTTCAAACATAGATTGCTCCACAATAAGTAATGGGTCAGCGAGCACTAATACCAAATTTTTGATACCTTCAGATTCATTTTCAACCACCATTAGACCATTGTTCTCATTCTCGTAAGTAATGGTAAAACTTAAGTCGAGTATGAAGTCTTTTACTTTTGAAAAGTAGTCATTCATTATAAATAATAATTTTAATTAAAGATAGATTGGATTATTCAAGTCTAAACTTAGTGAATTAATTTTAGCTTCAAATGAAAATTAATACTACTTAATTCAAGGCGGCAGATTGTGGTATTAATTATTTTCATCTTTGATACTCTTAAATACACTTACGATATAAGTATGCAAATAGTTTTGGCATTGCAAATAAAATTAGCACAAACTTCCGGCATAACTTATATTTAACGGAACATAAAGAAGATCTGGTGAACTAAAAAGCCTGCTCAGACTGATTTTGCAACGATTTTGTGGACAATAGTGAGCTTTCTAGAGATTTTAGCATTTGCCCCGACGCAATTTGGGAAGCTTCTCTTGATGGCTTTGCTTTCACTATCCGATTGATAGGCTCCTAGTTTATATCCTAATAGGATGCTCTTGGAAAGACTCTTGCGAGAAACTCTGATAACAAGTAGATATTTTGTCTCTTCTGGTTTTTGACTTTTAGATTTATATCTGGTATCAAGCAAAAATTTTACGGAGGCTTTAGTTGAACTGATTAATTTCGCCAGTCTAATATAACCAATTATTTGTTCACTTTTGATGGTTTCATCCAGAATTTAAGAATTTCATACGGGTTTCGTAAAATTCATAAATATTTGTAAATCAAATAATTAAAGCTCGCATTTACGTTGCCTGGCAGTCAAGAGGTCGGGGGTTCGAATCCCCCTGGCTCCACATTAGACAGTGAATTGACACTGTCTATTTTTTTATGTATTCATTGCAATACCAGCCTTCAACATTGTCATTTTCTTACTTTTCAATTTTTGATTTTTCAAATGACTCAAGAAAGTGAATTAAGCTAGCTACATTACTAGATATTAATTTACTTTCGTGATAATTTAGAATCTTGTTGTCATGTGCAAAACTCTGATTATTTCTTACAACATTAAACGCCTCTAAAATTGAAATTGACGATTTTAAAATCCTTTTAGTCATCTCTGATTCTATAAGACCTTTTTTATCAATAGATTTAAAATATCCTCCAAATAAAGTATGTAATGGGGTTTCTTTATTATAAACGACTTTGTGATTATTACACAATTGTCTAATATATTTTATTGTGAAGGTGTGTAGTCTATCTAAGGCCTTTTCAGGTTCATTTTTTTCAATAGTTTCTCTTATTGATTCAGCTAAAATCGTAAAGGTTATATCATCGGAATTAGGTTGGATGGCATCTATGTTTTCTACTGGTTTTTCAGACTTTAATTTTTCTACTATTTCTAGTAATTCCTTATGTAGTAGTGTTGGTTCTTCAGTCAAATCAAATTCATACTCTTCTGCCTTCGCTAGTGAAAACCAATATTTAAGTATACCTTCAAGCAGCCGACCAATATTATAATTTGACTCCATTTGCCAAAAGCCTCTCAACAAAGAGGCAACTGAACCTTGCTGATATTTTTCATCATAAATATCAAGCCCAACCGTGTCATTCACGAGCTTTTGAAAAGCTCTTTCCGATAAGTCCAAAACATGCCCACTTTCCATTCCGAAGAAGTATTCAAACTTACTTTTATCTATATGATCAAATTTTTCCATTCAATGATTTATTACAATAACTATGTTTTCATCAAAATATAACTAAAAAAATGCTGCACTACAATATATTTATGATACCTACCGGCGATCTGATTTAAATGATGACGACCTGGTCAGGTTAGCTAAATACCTGAGCTATTACAGTCAGTTTGATTGGGCGAAAGAGGTACTGCAGGAGAGGGTAAAGGCCAAAGATGCTAGCGAAGATTTGATTTTTTACTATTTAAGGTTGACCATTGGGGACCCAAGAAATAGCGCAGATGCTGACTATGGAAGCATTCTGGTGAATGCTATGGATAAGAGCAATCGTCGATTTTGCGAACTATTTCTCCCGAATTCACAAGGGGGTTATACTTTTCAAATTTTGGGTATTCCTCTACTTAAAAAATTATATTGCGAAAATTGTAATTTTTGAAATGATAAAAATCTAATTTATAGCTGCGGATATATATACCAGGCATCCTAAATACATAATGGCTAGTAAAATAGTTAGCGTGAAATATAATTGCTGGGAACCAACAGTAGTTTAAGCTACTTTGGTGTTTATTTACCTCTCCTATTTCCCTACAAATACCCAAAAGCCCGATCCGAAACCAAAACTTTCAGCTCATTCCCAACCAGCGAAACTGCCAAATAAACGGTATTTGAATATTGAAATGTAATGCTTTGTTCAATGTGTTTTTTGGGGAGGGTAAATTTAATGGTATTCAGCCCTGTCTGTTGCGGGACTTCCAGGGAATCAGCTAACCCTATTCTCAAGTCAGTTGTAACACCATTTTTCTGATAAATACTTTTATCATTGTGTTCAATATGTACTTCGTCTTTATTGAATCCTTCCTGCAGGGCAATGTGAAAAAAGGGCTTCGGATCAGAGGAGCCGGCATTTTTTAGCTTACTTCCCATGGTACAACAATTGGCTATTGCAAAATATAAAAAAGATAAAACAATGTAGTCCCATTTCATCTGTTGGTATTTAAAACACAGCTGAGTATACCAGGAACGGTGCGCCATCTTATGTGCGTATTTTTGTTCTTAGCTAACTCAGCCGTGCTAGATTGGGCTTGCTTTAGTTATCCATGGTAGCTTTTTTGTTTCCTGATTTGCCCGTTGCGTATTGTTTTTGTTCATCCCTGAACTGTGTCAATACCGAGCTGAGTACTTTCCGTGATTTGAGTATGTCGTGGGCGTTCTTCATACATTCCTCAGCAGCTTTTGTGTCGCCATCAGTGTAAAGGAAATGACTTAGCATTTTGACCTGATTTCCGTAGTCTATGTGTCCAAGAGTGTCTACTGAATCTTTCCTGTTAGTGATCAAAACTTTCATCAATTCCTTGCGGGCCTCATCAACCTTTGGCCGGGATACTTTAATAGATGCCTTGGCTTGCTGGGCGGAGGCAAGCAACGTTTCTTCCTTAGGAATGTTCAATGTTTTATATCCTTTGGTCAATGGTGTTGCCAGCGCAATCGAGGCGTGGCTGGCCACACGGTTTTTCCCAAATTGATCTACGACCCTCCGCAGTACATCATTTCCTTGCTCCAGGAACATGCTGCCGTGAAAGCTCAATATTCTTCCAACCTCATCGGAGAAAAAGTCCTGGGCCACAATTTCCTCCTCATAGTTTTTTGGAGGAGCAACTTTTATGTTTAATACATTGGAAATGATATCTTCACCATCAATGTTGATGGCTACCTGAATGCCATAAACCCCAGGCTCGGCCAGGTCCCAACCATTGAGGCCGGCACCTATGTTTAAGGAACTGTACATGGCCTGATCAGGTGCCATATGGGTTAACGGATTTTCCAGGCATTTTTGCGAATAGGGGTGCCATTGCCGTGCGGGTTTTCCTTTTCTTTTGATTATTACGGTCAAATGTTCACTATCTGAAAGGGTTGAAGAGCCTACAAGTTTTGGCTCGTTTGCTACATTTTCCAGTTTTAGTTCTATGTTAACCGGTTCCATAAACTCGAAATAGTCAATGTCCCGATGTAGTCGTGCTTCCAGTTTAAAGCTTGGTTCAGGATTGATATTTGCCTGATTAAACCCATGATCATCAAACCAATCTGCATTTCCCATTTGCACAAATTGTTCAGGGGCATGGCGTAAAAAGAGCAATTCTTCATCGCTGAACCTGTACTCAAAATCTTTGAAAAACGTGGACTGCCCTCCCATTACTCTGAAAGGATAGTTCATAAAACTGCGGGCTTCGTCATCATCGGCCAGCGGTATCCAGGGCCCTTTCCCGTCAAAGGACAAGGATTTTTGCCAGGAGTGTGCCAGGTTGAATGCGTGCCCCATTTCATGGCACACCGTCCAGAACTTCATGCGCTTGACCCACGAAGCCGGACTGGGATCACCGGCAGGAGGGTTTTTTATAAATGATTCATTAAAAATGGCGGTACCCTGGCGGTGATTTGGCCCAATATCGTCAAACATTATCCCACCTAGTGACGGACCCCGTTCGTGCAGCCCTGCAAAGAACGTCCACAACGACCACTGCGGTTGGTTGGCGAATCGTGACCAGTAGGTTTGCATCGCATCGTGCATTTCCATATCACTCCATCGTGCATTGGGGCCGGATCCTGTAAGTGGGACAATGGATGAATCCGATGTTTGCGAAACTTTAAAACCGGCTCGCTGAAATACTTTTTTGATCGTCAATTTTTCATCGGGCAACGATTCGGGATGAACAGGATGGGCATGCGTGTTGATTTGTGTTACCGCTGTTGTTCCGCTGGCCACATCAAATTCAAACTGGACGTTGTGAAAGCATTTACTGGTCCATTTGTAAGTCATCGTACGACTTGCCGCCCCCATACCGCTGAAACTCACAATAGCTTTACGTTGATGGGAATACCATGACCTGATCACTTTCAGTTTTATGTTGGTATAAGGCAGAAGGGTGGTATTGCCGTTTTTATACCAGATGGTACCGGTCCAGGTGGACTTTCCACGGTACTTCACGCTGGCTATCCAGTGTAAGCGCAAATGCAATCCTATCTTGATAACCCCACTAACGATGTTTTGCGGGTATCTTCCGTCAACATCTATTCTAAGTTCTTCCTTTCTTTTCTTCCAAAGACCCAGAGGCTGACCTTCGGATTCGTTAAGTTCGTCCAATTTTTGAGAGGGGAAGGGGCTTGTCAGCTTATTTTTGGGAGTCCAGCTATAAAGCCCGCTTACGCGTAATAATCTTCGAAACAAAAAACCTTGGGCCTGAAGCTGCGATAAGTCGGTTTCTTCCAGGTTCCCGGAGTTGGTTGCTTCAATTTCCTGGGGATCAAAGCCAAGTTCGTCCAGTTGGCTTTGAGACAATTTTTCTTTAATGGTTTCCATGAGCTTGAATGTTAAAATTGAACAATATAGTGACATGCGCTTTCTTAACGGAGATGGCGAGTGACGCTTGTTTCCGAAGCTAGCTGCTGTCAGACTGGTTGTTACATGGTAGGTTATTTTATCGTTTCTCTACCGTTAAAATGGATGAAAGGAGGTTTTAATTTACCAATTTTTAAACCAACTATCAATCCCTAAAAATGGGTATTTATCCGGATAAGCCCCTGGCAAATACAGTTATTCCCAGCCATAAGTTTAATGTTTCCAATACTGGTTTTTCAAGACGACTTACTACTGGATTTGAATGCAGGTTGAGCGTATGTGCTTTGAAGGACTGGTGAAGTACACCTCAATTAACAGTTGTTGTGAAATTTATAAACCGGTTTGAACACGCCAAGCCAAAAAGAGGTTAAAACAGAACCAGCATAAAAGCTGGGATTTTAATCAATTTTAGTAACAATTTAAATTTCCCGGTCCGGAGTTTGTAATCGCATCTGGCCACTATTTTGTTTCGGGAACGTTATTTTTAATTGCCTGCAAAGCGTTGGGGCTAACAGCGCTGAGGTATATCCAAAATATAAAAAGTAGTTGAAGCGGAATTCTAAAAAACAGATAATTAATACCAGGCCCGTCTGTAGTGCCGGTGATAGGATCTATGTGATTGATGGCGGCATAAATGTTTGCAGGAAGTACCAAAATCAGAAAAAGTATCAGGCTTATTGCAGTGATCCTGGCATACCGGGGTACCAGCAATCCAATGGCCCCCAGAATCTCAAAAACACCGGTTAGGTAAATGAGTTCTGTTTTAAGGGGAACCCACGAAGGAAGCATCGCTGCCATCCCATGGGTAAAAGCAAAATGTGCAACACCTGTGAATACCAGCATGCAGCCCATCGCCATTCTGCCTACCCAGAACAGGCTGATGTCTCTTTTCTTTAAAAGGCGTTTAATCAGCAATCCAATCAAAAAAGTACTCAATAAAACTATTAAAGGTTTCATATTTCTATTTATATTTTAGCTACTAAACCTAATTTGGAAATTAAATAGGAAAGATAACGAATTTGTCAGGTTGCAGGTAGTATGACGGTGATATTGACCGAAGAAACTCAAACAAATGCTGGAAATCTTAAGCCCCGGTACCAATTAGCGATTTTGGTCAAGTGTGATAATGGATAGATATTTAGAAATAAAAAAAGCCCCTACCCGAGGAAAAATCCTCAATGGCAGAGGCCCGTGTAAATCCATACTTTACCAAAAATTACAATATGCTAGCGTTAACTCATCATTTTTGATGTACCCTTTGATTTACTGCTCGTCATGAACGGCTTTTTTTAATTTTGCGTTGTCTATTTTTAATTGCTTAATCTGCTTGTTCAGAGAAATTAGATGTAAAGTCAACTCTTCTACTTTTTCCAATAATTTCATATTCATTTCACTCACATGAATACCGTTGGTTTCCATTTCTTTCCCGGATGGAATGCCCGGCAGGTGTTTTTTCTCTTTTATGTACTTTTCGGTATCTTCCAGGGATCTCAACATGTAGTCATCTTCAAATACATAATCGGCGGCCGAAATATTTAAATCTATCTTTACCTCTTTGGCGTGAATTGTTCCGTTGACCGTGAGTCTGGAATCCGGTACAGTGGTACCGATACCAACATTACCGTCACTTTTTATATGAATTTTTGGCAATGCATCATCAGGTTTATTGCCTGGAACGTAGAAAGTTAGGAAATCCTGTGAATCAGCCCACCCTGTTTTTAAAATTGTTTTATAGGTTGATGCAATAGTTTTAAGTTCAGACCCATAATCTAATGCGATGTCTCCATTTACACTTAACAATGAAGTTGGGTCGGTTAGACCAATGCCCACCCTTTTTTGATTGTCGATAACCATGGCCGCCGTTGTGGAGCTAACTGTATTCGTAATTATTAGTTTGCCTCCTGAAGAGCCCCAGGAGTCAGACGAGGATCCTATTCTCCATTCACTGCCACCAGTTGCTTCATTGAGCAGTTTCAACTGCCAGACATTGCCTACAGCCGATATCTTTGAGTCAAGATTGGTGTCGGTACCCAGACCTATATTGCCTGTGATGTGGGCATTCTGACCTGAAAATTGCCATTGTTGTGCAGAAGCGTCATAGAGGAGCGCAAGACAAAAAAAAGTGCTTATACAAAATACTTTAATTTTCATGACATGAAATGTTTAAATGGCATATTTAATTTTTACCTAAATTAATACCAGGCAGTGACATGAGATGTCACCTGAGAAATTTTTAGTTATCAATATTGAATGCCACAATTATTAGTATTCCATCCTGCTTCCCGAGCGTCAATTTAATAAAACCTTAACCTACAGGTAACTGTATCTCCATAACAAAACCCTATCATTGCCTTTATCACCATTAAATTCGGGAATGAAGGGTCTGCTGTTCGCCATCTATACCTTACTGGTCTTTGCAAGTTGTTCCAGACAGGAACAAAAAAACGAAGTACCCGCATCACCACCTATGACCCCCGAAAGCCTGGCCAAAACCTACTGTGGCAGCTGTCATCAATACCCTGAACCATCCCTGCTTGACCGGGCAACCTGGAAGAACTATGTGTTGCCAAGAATGGGGTATATGTACGGCATATACCCACATGACAGCGTCAGGGAGGAGTTAATTGGCCAGGGGAAAAGCGCTGAAATAATTGATCAGGCCGGGGTGTTTCCCAAACAACAACGGTTAGCTGACAGTACATGGAAAAGCATCATGGACTATTACCTCTCTCAAGCACCGGACAGCCTCCCTAAGCCTGCCGCAAAAAAAATCAGCATGGGTTTAAAATTGTTTGAGGTAGTGGAAACACCTTACCGGCTATCGCCGCCAGGCACTACCTGTGTGGCTTTTGCAGATGACGGTCTATACCTCGGTGATGCGCATTCCCAAAAAATTTATCATTTCGATAAAGGGCTGCAACTGCGACAGGCCGCCAGGACCAAAGAAGGCGCCGTCTGGATAAATAATAGGAAAGAGCGCTTACTCATCACTGTCATGGGATCTTTTTCCCCCACCGATGAGCCTTCAGGGTTTTTGATGGAATTACCAAAAAACAAAGAAAAAAAAGCAGGCAAAATAATCAGCCGGCTCAGAAGGCCTGTACATACGGCCGTTGGAGATCTTAATAGCGATGGCCTGGAAGATATGGTCATCTGCGAGTTTGCCAAATGGACCGGCCGCCTGACATGGTGGGAACAGACACCAGCTGGAAAGTATAAAATGCACCTGCTAAGCGGAAGGCCGGGTGCGATCAAAGCCTATATCAAAGACCTGAACCAGGATGGGCTTCCCGATGTAGTTGCACTGTTTGGACAGGGAGACGAGGGAATATTTGCTTACTACAACCAGGGAAATGGAAACTTCACAGAAGAAACCATGATACGCTTTCCACCGAGTTATGGGTCAAGTTATTTCAATTGGGTTGATTTTAATGGCGATGGTTTGGAGGATATTGTCTATACCGCCGGCGACAATGCCGACTACTTGCCACTCATGAAACCATATCATGGCATCAGGATTTATGAAAATGATGGTTCCAATCATTTTTCAGAGTCGTTCTTTTTCCACCAAAACGGTGCCTACAACGCCATTCCTTTTGATTTTGACCAGGACGGTGATATCGATATCGCTTCGATCTCTTTTTTTCCGGATTATGAGAAAACGCCGGAGGAAAGTTTTGTTTATCTCGAAAATGACGGACATGGGAATTTTAAGGCAACTACCTTTGAACACCCTTCCCGTGGAAGATGGATTGTCATGGATCATGCCGACTGGGATGGTGACGGAGACGAAGATCTGGTATTAGGGGCACTTGCCTTTGAGGTTATTCCAGATCACCTTGGTTATGTAAAAAAATGGACTGAAAGCGGATTGTCGTTTGTTATCCTGCAGAATACTTTAAAATGATCTTTCTCATTGCTGATTGCAGGAATAATTTGCTATTTTGGAACTCCATGACCCCTGTTGGATTTCCTTGTATAAAAGCAGTTATGATACCCTTGGTAGCTTAACAAATGCGTTTGGGTATCGTTTTGGAGACAAATATAAAATGAAACGCGCTCTGCCCGCGATCGAAGTGGCGGAGGGCTTTCGTGAGGTAAATATGGCAAGAGTACATTTATTTGAATTTGAAGATCTAAAATGGTTTCCCACTTTCTTGAGAAATTATGGGACTGATTTTTTGCAATTTTTAGCCAATAAAACCAAAATGTACAAACCGGTCATTCCTCTACTTGAAAAGGCAATTCAAAAAAGTGGAAATTATCAGATTGTCGATCTGGGCTCGGGAGGTGGAGGAGGATTGCTTTGGTTAAATGAAGCGCTTAAAAAGACTTGCCCCGAGTTGAAAATTTTACTGACAGATTATTATCCCAATATTGCCGCCTTTGAATACACAAAAAAGCAGGCTGATAATTTTGAATACATTGCCACCCCGGTGGATGCACGGGATGTTCCAATAGCGTTAAATGGCCTAAGAACACAATTTTTGTCATTGCATCACTTCCGCCCTGAGGACGCCCGGAAAATATTGCAAAATGCGGTGAGCTCAGGAAATCCTATAGCTGTTTTCGAAGCCCAGGAGAGAAGCTTTCTGAGCCTGTTGGCAATGTTCTTTTCGCCTATTAGTGTTTTGTTTACAACACCATTTATCAGGCCATTTAAATTTGGACGAATACTTTTCACTTATTTTATTCCCGTCGTGCCCTTGTTTGTTTGGTGGGATGGAATTGTTTCCTCACTAAGAACGTACTCCGTAGAAGAGATGAAAAAATTAATCAGTAATGTTGAAAACCAGGATGATTTTGATTGGGAAACAGGCAGAATAAAATCCGGACCAGGTGTCATTCTATATTTGATTGGGTCTAAGAAAAATTAAAACGGTAAGACTTCCAGACCTCCAACAAACGATCATATTTTCGCTAACAACGTGCATCATATTTACAAGCAAACCTTAGTTTCAGTAATTCTTTTAGCTTGCTTTACCCTCAATGGCAAAGCGCAAAAAAAAGATGTTAAAAACTCCAATCAGCAGTGGTTTCAGTATAGTAGCCAAATAAAGTTTTCTGACAAATGGCGGCTGTCAGCAATTCTTGGCTATCGTATGAGAGATGGTTTTAGCCATTCCTTACTGTATTTTGCAGGAACCCGGATGGGGTATCAGTTGAATCCTGGCATGACACTTTCACTTGGTTTTAACCACCTGGGATTTTATACCTCAGGCAGATTGAGCCAAAGGGAGTACCGGCCTTATCAGCAATTTACGCTGGTACGAAAATATAAAAATATTGGTACCGGACATCGTCTCCGGGTAGAGCAAAGATATTTCAGAAAAAGGGCCTATGAAGATATAAAGGCAGAAAGTCGTGCCAACTTGAGGTTTCGATATCGCTTTTCGCTGAGTCTTCCGTTGCTGCAGTTTCCACCTTTCGATAGCGATAAAAAGCTGCTTTTTACCCCCTCCTATGAGATTTTCATAAATGCCGGGAAGGAAATTGTATACAATGTGTTTGACAGACAAAGGATATTGGCCGGACTAACCATGCAATTCAGTAGAAAGTTATCAGTTAGCATGTCATATGTACATCAGTTCACAGCCTTAAATTTGCCCCGTAGCTTTGACTCGGCCCATGTACTCTGGCTTAGTGTAAGTCAAAATTTTGATTGGTGACTTTAACAAATTGCCTTTAGATTATTTAATTTTTTATACAGGTCCTGAAAAAACGCTCTGCAGGCTATATCATTATTATAGTTTATCGCGATATTTAAGATAAAATATAGATGTTTTATTTCTTCTTAAAGAGAACTAACTGTATGGAGCTTGGAAATTTTTCGCTTAGCCTGACCGTTAAGGATATTCATAAAAGTCTGAGTTTTTATGAAGCCCTGGGATTTAAAGTCATTGACGGCGGGCATCAAAACAAAGGTTTTGCAGATACTGATACCATGAAATGGAGGGTGCTGGAAAGCGCTTCCGTAAAAATTGGCCTTTTTCAGGGAATGTTTAACAACAACCTGCTGACATTTAATCCTGAAAATGTCATGGAGATCCAAAACAACCTAAAGCAAAATGGCGTCGCTTTCATAAAAGAGGCGGACGAAAATTCAGCCGACGGATTTGTATCAGCTATATTATCAGACCCCGATGGTAACCAGATAATGTTGGACCAAATGTAGATTAAAGTTTTGAATAATGTTGTTCAAGGCAGGTAGCGTTTAGGCATGGCAATACTTTCACTATAATAGTACAAGTTGATTATAGAGCACCGTACCATACAACTGTTTGGGGAAAAGGTTTTTGAAAAAGCAATAGTGACACCTCCTTTCAAAAAGCCCAATCCATTGCCGGAGGAAGCATGTTTCCTGTACGTTCTGGAGGGGGGCAACAATTCTTATTCCGAACAGGAACACATTACCATCGGTCAGGACGAAGGCGTGTTGATGAAATGCGGCAACTATTTGTATGATGGCATACCCGATGATCAGACCGGTAGGTGCGGTATTGTAGCCATCCATTTTTATCCCGAAGTATTAAAAAGAGTTTACGCAAAAGAGATTCCATCCTTTTTAAAAAACAAAAAGAAGATATCTTTCCGGACCAATATGACCCTGGTGGAGTCGGATATTTTAATCGAAAAATATATGGAAAGCCTGTTATTTTATTTTGAAAACCCCAGGCTGGTGAATGATGAATTGTTGATATTAAAGTTTAAGGAAATTGTTTTGCTACTTTTAAACACCAAAGACGCTCCCAGGGTCTTTGAAATTATGCACAATCTGTTTTCTCCAAAATCTTTTTCTTTTAAAGAAGTAGTAGAAGCCCATATTTTTTCACCACTCAACATAGCGGACCTCGCCAGATTAACCCATCATAGCCTGGCCTCTTTTAAGAGGGAATTTAAAAAAATTTACCAGGATAGCCCCGCCAATTATATAAAATGCAGGCGGCTTGAAAAAGCGGCTGCATTGCTGGCAGTTTCAGATGAACGCATCAGCGTCATCGCCCATGAATGCCAGTTTCACGATACGGCACATTTTTCAAATTCGTTTAAGGCTAAATTCAAACTTTCACCCTCAGAGTACCGATTGAGCCGATCACACAAGTAATTGAGCTAATTCTTAAAGTCCTTTCCCGCATACTGCCGTTTTAATCTCTTGTAATTGTTAATACAATAAAAGCGACTGGCGCTTTTTGAAAAGAGATAAATGATGAAATCAAAAATATTGATAACAGCGGCGAACGGACACACTGGCTATCCCGCCGCCAAAGAACTGTTGAGGTTAGGGTTTCCGGTCAGAGCTTTTGTCCGAAATCCCGATGCGGTAACGGCCAGGGAACTTAAAAGACAGGGCGCTGAAATATTCGTCGGAGATATTCAGGATATTGGGGACGTTAGAAGTGCTCTGGAAGCTATTGAATGCGCCTATTTTGTGCCCACCTATCCGAATGTGCTTTTCCAGGGCGCCACTTTTGCATCGGTGGCAGGAGAAATAGGGTTAAAACATGTAGTATTGGTATCACAATGGCTCAGCGCTAACACCCATCCTTCCGTGTACACCAGGGAGCATTGGCTTGTCGATGACATCTTCAGAAGGCTGGAGACTACCAGGCTTACAATTCTAAACCCCGGGTTGTTTGGTTTTGCCTATCTGATGACACCTCAACCCCTGGCACAATTTGGAATATTTCCTGATTTTGGCAGTAATGCCCCACCCTCCAATGAGGACATTGGCCTGGTAGCGGCTCATATTTTAAAAGATCCGGAAAAACATGCCGGGAAAACATACCGGGTTACAGGCAGGGAATTGCTTTCCGCAGCGCAAATGGCTGATGTTATTGGCAAGGTGCTGGGACGAAATGTAAAAGTTATGGCGCTACCTGAAAAGATATTGCTCAAAGTATTAGGCGCTATGGGTTATCCCAGGATGGACATATCCCAGGTAAGATATTATATAAGAGAAGGACAACATAACACCTGGAGTTTTAATGCCCCTACCTCGGTGGTAAAAGAGGTTGTAGGGAAGGAAGCGGATGATTTTGAAACCATCGTAAGAAGATATCTTTTACCACATCCTATGGCCGACCAGACGTTTGTCAATAAAATTAAAGCAATGGTTTTCATGATTAAAGCCATGCTAATGCCCTCATGGGATCCTGAAAAATTTGAAAAGGAACAGGGGTTTCCCATGTTTAAGGATATGACATTGTCCGGTTTGTCTGAGGAATGGAAAGCTACCCACGTAACAAACAACTTTTTACAAAAAAAACATAACGACAACTATGCAAATTTTAGCAATTGACAAACCCCGAAAGGGGATAACCGAGGAGGCTTTGGCTCCTCACCTTCCCCAGGAACTGGCGCAGACCATAGGCCTTTACCTGGAAGAAAAGATCCGTACTTTTTACTTTCGCAAAGATCGTCCCGGAGTGATATTTCTGCTGGAAAGCGATTCCATGGCACATGCCAGGGAAATGCTTGATCAACTTCCGCTTGTTCAGGAAAAGTTACTGGATTTTGATTTGATTCCTATTGGGCCGTTAAAGCCTTTGGAAATGTTACTCCAAAATGCATGATGGTTATTCGCTCCTAGCAATTGTAGGTGCCGGGAGCTTTCAATTAAGGATTTTCTGGCAACCGGTTTAATACAGTAAAAGCAGCTTTATTCCTTCAGTGAGATGGGTACCTGTTGTTTTTGTTAATTTTGTTATCTTTAATGAGCCGGTAAATGTGTTAGCGTCATGGCCGGCCTTATTACCTGGTTTTGGCTGATTTAACGCGTTAACCATGAACACGATCATACATACCCCGACCAACAAGCTGGAAGACAGTGTTGACTTTTATTTAAAATTAGATTTTAAGATTATTTCAGATGGTCCCACCACCCTCGTTTCAGATGGTGGTGTAATCATTGAGATCAATCCGGACCGGTTTGCGAGGGCCGGCGTAAAACTGTTTGATACCGGTTGGAAAGAGGTCGTGGATAAACTAAGGAAAATTACGGCAGTTGTTGATATCGATAACGGATATCTGCTAAGTGATCCAAGTGGCGTATGGATTTATTTGATGGAAGTCCCGTTTAATAATAATCACGATTTGTCCTCACTGACCTCATCCGTATTAGGAAATTTTGTGGGGCTAAGCCTTGAAACCATACCAATGAATGTATCCCTGCAAATTTGGCAGATATTAGGGTTTTTAAAAAAGATGGGATCAATCGAGCAAGGTTGGGTAAGCTTGGCCAACACCGACGGGATGACGGTGAGTTTTATGAAACCGTTAAGTTGTCCTCATTTATTTTTTAATCCGTCGTTGACTTATTTCAATGGCGAAAATAACCTGGCTATCATTGAAAAAATCAAGGCATTGAATATTCCAATTGCCGAGGAAATTACCTATTTCAATAAATCCGGGATTGTTGACAATATCATACTACGGGATCCGGGCGGCTTCGGGTATTTTATATTTAATGATTGATGACAATCGTTGAGTCCTGTATTTTGTTAATTAGATATTTGCCAAAAAGAATATCAACATTACAAGTGCCGTAGTGTCGGTGACCTTGATAACTTAGGATTGAAAAATTAAAATAACACGATTTAGCCGCTTAAGCGCTTTGCTCCGGTACATGAAAACAAAACAACTATGATAAAACCTATAACAGCTTTCACTTTTTTGTACTTCATTACGACCTTGACAGATTGTTGTGGACAAGTTTTAAATTTCGATCTGAGGTGGGAAGGTAGTTCCTACAAAGGTGTGGTTGAACCTCAATATTTTGATAGCCTGGTGCTGGAACCATCAAAGAAACTGCCAAATCAATTATTAAATGCTACCGGAGTTCTGTATAATTCGGAACATGGGAGTTTCGACTTTACGATTGTGGAAAACATATTTGATAATTCCAACGATCTGATGTTTAAAGTAATTTTTGGTTGGTTCCCGATAACCGATATTAGCTTTACAGATGACAGCCTTAGCTTTTCCTGGGACTGGGACTTCAGGCCAACCCCTAATGCAGGAGATTTGAAAATTTTGAAACGTGCCAATGAAATACTAAGTACTGAAGCGTCCTGGAATAACGCCGATGACCGAAAATGTGAGGATGACAACAAAAACAAAAAGTGGAGTTTATACTGCGCATTATACAAAGCTTCTTTTGATATGATTGGAGATTTTAATCATAGAAATTCGGCACTTGGTATGGTGAGAACAACAATCGAGGAGCTTACACCAGGCAAGGTGTATGCTCATCGCCTGATGGATTTCAATAACCAAAATACTTTTAAAGACATACAGCAGGTATTAAAGCGCTCCATTGAAAAATTCGAAAATATGCCATCAAAGGATTGACCGGATAGTCATGGTAAACTTTGTGCCATTGATCGTAATAGTGGCCAGCCTAGACAAATTTCCTCGAAACATACCCAGGTTTTAGCATAATGAACATTAATGAATACTGACCCACTTATCGAAAGTTTTTCCAACTATTGGCCCCTTGAAAACCCGGCCATGCAGGCGCTAAAGAAAAGGTTAGCACCTGTCACTCTGCGGAGAAGAGAATATCTTTTGAAGGCAGGTGAACGTTGCAATCATTTCTCCTTTGTGGTTAAAGGGTGTCTTAAAATGTATAAAGTTGATGAAAAGGGTAATCAACACAATCTTCAGTTTTCTATAGAAAATGACTGGATATCTGATTATGGAAGCTTCTATGCGGAAGAGCCCAGTGATTTATGCATTCAGGCCCTGGAATCATCGTATATACTGCAAATTGAAAGGAATGATCTGTTCTATTTGTATGACCACTTTCCGGTTTTTGACAGAAATTTCAGGATTATTATTGAAAATGCCTTTATTGAGCAGCAAAAAAGAGTACTGCAAAACATCAGCTCCACCGCCGAAGAGCGTTACCTGTATTTTTTGAAAAAATATCCCGACCTTTTCAATCGTATATCCAATGTGCAAATCGCTTCCTATATTGGTGTAACTCCTGAATTTTTAAGCATGATTCGCAAGAAGATAGCGTCCAGGTAATTCCGGTGATTTTACGTGGCAAATTATGGTGTTATTGCTGGCTGTGATATTCCCGCTACCACTGTTAAAATGATGTCGGGAAGAAGTGACAAAATTGGGATCAGGCTCCTGGGCCTAGTCCGAAGGTGGTTGCCATTGTAACAATACCTTAGATTGCGATATTTGATATTTTGGCGATATAATTTAATATTTTGTTAAATTATCACCTTTAACAGTCGTAATTATTGTAATTTTTTATAGTATATTGAAAATTTATTCACACCCTCTATATAACTTACTTATTAAAATATGGATAAAGCTTCTACCATTATTTTAGCTGCCTCTCTTATCATCATTATGTTGGGAATGGGATTGTCATTGGTTATTGACGATTTTAAAAGGGTCATCAAATATCCCAAGGCGATTTTGGTCGGATTAACCAATCAGTTAATACTTTTACCCTTAATAGGATTTGTAATAGCCGTGCTATTTCCCTTAAAGCCCGAAATTGCGATTGGAATTATGATTTTGGCAGCCTGCCCGGGAGGACCGACCTCCAATTTAATAACCCACCTGGCAAAAGCGGATCTGGCATTATCTGTTTCGTTGACGGCATTGAGTAGTCTGATCACCATTATAACAATACCCTTTATTGTAAACTTTGCACTCATACACTTTTTGGACAAGGGACAACTGGTAAAGTTAAATGTGATTGAAACGATCCTTCAGATTATGGTTATTATTGTTATCCCGGTATCTATCGGTATGATAGTAAGGCGATACAAGGAGCGTTTTGCCATAAAGATGGCAAATCCGGTGCGAAAGATGTCAGGTGTGTTGTTGGCTTTGATTATCATAGGTATCGTTATCAAAGAGAAAGACAACATGTTGTCTTACTTTCGACAGGCCGGGCTGGTTGCTTTATCTTTAAATGTTGCAACGATGCTTGTTGGTTATTATTCGGCAAAGTTATTTAAAATTAAAGATGCCGGCGCTTTTTCTATTTCAATTGAATCAGGTATTCAAAACGGGACCTTGGCAATCACCATTGCTGTGGTATTATTAGAAAATTCAGCCTATGCAATAGCTCCTGCCATTTATAGTTTGTTGATGTTTTTAACAGGCGGATTTGCTATTTATTTAGGTATTCAGAGAAGTAAAGCAAGAAGTGTTAACGCTTAGAGTGCTCTTAGTCTGATTCACCTGGCGTGCAAAACAACTTGCATAAGTGTTTTGTAACCGGCAAGTGTGCGGGGTGTTGTGATCGATATTACTATTGGCGTGGCGGGTTTAAAGGATTGTCAATGGTGTAAACCCACATCATTGTATACTCGTCACATCTTTTCTCTTCAAGTGCCTGGCCAGGAGCTTGACTTCAAAATCCATTTCACTCAGGGAATATTGACTCAGCTCCTTCTTATGATCCCAAACAATTAACTTATTTTTTCCACCTGTAACCGACTTACCCACATCTCCGGTGGCGTGATAGGCCAGGTAGGCGTAGTTGTTGATGATGCAATAAAATCTAACACTGTAGGTAAATTGGTCGGATGTATCGACGAGGTCATAGGAAAATTTTACTTTTTCCCCCTCAATCTCAATTTTAATGTTGTCCGCCTTTTGTCCATAGGCATTGGACCCAATAATAATACCTACCAAAAAAATCCACAATAGACGATTCATAAATCAATTTAGTAGTTTAAGGTTATGTGCTGTACCTGCTGAAAATCAGCGTAATATAGCATATAGATTAATAAACTTGCAAATTATTAATCAACAATTGACATGAAGTGTGATGAAATGGTGGGGTGTGGGCAGCTATAAAAGGACTATTTCACTAAATAATGGTATAATTGCTTTAATCATCCCCGGATCAAGTGAAAAAGCCCTTTTTTAACAAATTTCTATTTTTCTTCCATAAAGGGATACCTGAAATCCGTTGGGGGAACCAGAGTTTCCTTGATGGTCCTGGGTGAAACCCAGCGCAATAAATTGATCATCGAACCGGCTTTGTCATTGGTGCCCGACCCTCTGGCGCCTCCAAAAGGTTGTTGCCCGACAACAGCACCGGTCGGTTTGTCATTGATGTAGAAGTTACCGGCGGCATTCACCAATTTGTTGGTGGCCATCTCGATTACTTGTCTGTCGGTGGCGAATAGCGCTCCTGTTAAGGCGTAAGGCGAAGTCTGGTCTATAAGCTCCAGGGTTTCCTGGAAGCGTTCTTCCTGGTACACATAAATGGTAATTACCGGACCAAATATTTCTTCACACATCGTTGTGTATTGAGGATCTTTCGTTAGCAAGATGGTAGGTTGAATAAAATATCCTTCCGATTTGTCATAGCTACCGCCGGCCAGGATTTCCACCAGGTCACTTTCTTTGGCATCATCGATGTATTTAGCAATCTTGTTGAAAGATTTTTCGTCGATAACGGCATTAAAAAAGTTTGAAAAGTCTTCTACACCACCCATATTGATATCTTTGACATCATTCAGGATATATTTTTTTACTTCGTCCCACATGCCGGAGGGGATGTAAGCTCTCGATGCTGCAGAGCATTTCTGTCCCTGGTATTCAAATGCACCCCTGGTGATGGCGGTCGCCACCTCCTGGGGATAAGCGGATTCGTGGGCGACGATAAAGTCCTTGCCACCTGTTTCTCCCACAATTCTTGGATAGGCTTTGTATTTATGGATATTTTCGCCAATTGTTTTCCATAATTGTTGAAATACCTGGGTACTTCCCGTAAAGTGCAGGCCGGCAAAGTCAGGGTGCTCAAATACAATATCGCCCGCTACCGGTCCATCGACATAAATCAGGTTAATAACCCCGTCAGGAAGTCCGGCTTTTTTAAATACCTCCATGATAATATTGGCTGCATATACCTGTGTATAGGCTGGCTTCCACACCACGGTATTGCCCATCATAGCGGGCGCTGAGGGCAAATTCCCTGCGATAGCTGTGAAATTAAAAGGCGTTAAAGCAAATACAAAGCCTTCCAGGGGCCGCTGTTCGACTCGATTCCAGACACCAGGTGATGACTGCGGCTGCTCCTTATATATTTCTGTCATGTAACTGACGTTAAATCGCAAAAAGTCAATTAACTCACATGCCGAATCGATTTCAGCCTGATAGGCGTTTTTGGATTGACCCAACATGGTGGCCGCATTGATCTTGTAACGATAAGGTCCGGCAATCAACTCGGCGGCCTTGAGAAAAATACTGGCTCTGTGCTCCCATGACATTTTTGTCCAGCCTTCCCGGGCCGCCAGGGCTGCGTCAATAGCCTGTTTAACATGACCGGCATCCCCTTCGTTAAAATGTCCCAATAGATGTTGATGATCGTGTGGAGGACTTAATGGCAGTTTTTGTTCTGTGGTAATTTCTTCCCCGCCTATATACATGGGGATGTCTATTTTAGCAGACCGTGCCTCTTCAATGGCTGATTTCAGTGCGGCTCTTTCGGGAGAGCCAGGCGCATAACTTTTTACAGTTTCATTTTCAGGTGAAGGAACATTAAAAAATCCTTTAAGCATTGCAATATGGGTTTTTTGTTTTCTTTTAATACTATTCTCAATGTGGTCTAAAATCAATTTTTCCAAAAGAAAAAGTAATTTTAGCATATTGCCGGCAAATTTAAATAATCAGTCTGTCATATTTTAGTAATTTCCAGGAGACACCTGCAAATTTATTTTATAATATGTTTGGCAATTCGCTCAGGCAATTTATCTCGTAAGTTACTTTCTCCTGATGAGATAGGTCATTGGGGTTGAAAAAAACCTGGTCCATATTTACCGCTTTGGCACCCATTATGTCGGTATGCAGGTTATCGCCGATCATGATGCTTGTATTTACTGTGGCATTTGATACATCCAGGGCATATTCAAATATTTCTCTTTGTGGTTTTTTATACCCAATAGATTCGGAAGTAATAACTTCTTTAAAGTATTTTTTGATTTTGGCACTGGTTAATTTGGTGTCCTGGACGTCATTAAACCCATTGGTAATGATGTGTAATTCATATTTGGGTTGTAAGTAATCAAGCACGTCCTTGGCAAAGGGGATTATATTTGTCTTTTGAGGGCAGGACAGGAGATAAACTTCCGCAAAGTCTGCCGGGACTTGACTTTCGGTCAGGCCCAGTTCCAAAAAAATCTTTTTGAATCTCGTTTCTCTGATTTCATTTTTGTTAATTTTCCCCCGATGGTATAATGCCCAAAGGTGGTTGTTAACATGGTTGAACTTTTCGATGAAAGCGGACTCTGAAAATAAGTTAAAGCCGGTTAGTTTATATTGCCGGTATAGATCCGCCAGCGTTTCGGCCGAATTTTTCTCGAAGTCCCAAAGTGTATGGTCCAGGTCAAAGAATATATGGTGGTATTTTTTCAAGACAAAAGATTTAGTGCGGCCAGGTTTTTTGTTGAATCTTATTGATAGCCAGCTCCCTGTTTGAATTTAGTATGGCGTAGGTATCCAGGTCCTTCAGCAATACCTGATCCTTACTTAAAAACTGAAAAATCTGATTTACAAAATCCTTGACTTCCTCTTTTAAATAATAAAAGACCCATTGATCCTCCTTTCTGGAACTGACCAGCCCCGCATTTTTTAAATAAATCATATGCCGGCTGGTTTTGGTTTGCGTAAAATCCAGTATATTTTCTATATCGGAGATACTCAATTCATGATTTTTGTGTAATAGAAATAATATTCTTACCCTTGACTCATCAGCGAAAGACTTAAAAAATTGTGTTCCCGGACTTAAACTGAAATTTTTTAACCTCATTATTATGACTAATTAATCATTGGAAAGGAAACCTTTTACACAATTACTGCATTTAAATTAATATTAATGATTATTTTTATAAGTTAAGTAACACTTAATAAAGATTTTTTGATGTAAATTTAGTGTATTGAATAAAATTAAAGCCATATTAACAAATTCTACATTCAAACATTACAAACTGGCGACTGTTGCTCTGATGTTTTGCTTTTTCGCTGCAAAAGATGCCAACGCACAAAGGACAAAAGTTGGGGATAAGCAGATTGTGCAGTTTTCAGGCGTGATCGTAGGTCAGGACAGTACCACTGGCGTACCGGGAGTGCATATTTATGTGCCTAAAGCCGGCAGGGGTACAACCTCTAATTTATATGGCTATTTTTCAATGCCTACGCTGGAAGGTGATAGCGTGATTATCAGTGCCATTGGTTTTGAGAAAATTCTTTATGTAGTTCCTCGCAATCGTGGAGAAAATATCACTGAATTTTTTGAGCTGCAAACGGACACTACCTATCTCGAAGAAGTAGAAATATTTCCCTATCCTACTGAAAAAGACTTTAAGCAGGCAGTCCTGGCCCTTCGGTTGCCGTCAGATAATGTGTCACAGGATAATTTAGGCGCTGAAGTTTTGGCAAGAATGGCAGAAACACTTCCGATCGACGGTGGGGAAGCTTATAATAATTTTGTTAACCAGCAATTTTATACCGCACACAACCGCTACTTGTATAATCCTAACCCCATCAGCACCTTTCTCAACCCATTTGCCTGGTCGGAGCTAATAAAGTCGATTAAGCGGGGAGATTTCAAAAAGAAAAAGAAATAAAAAATCCTCACAAATTGCGAGGATTTTTTAAAATATATGGTAATTGTTTAAGCGTATGCAAATGGCAATTTACCAATGGACGTTATTATCGGCACCTTCGTTGTTGGCCACATCACCATTGATATTCTTATAAACTTCCTTCCTGATTTCATCTCTGACCTGTTGTCCGATTAAATTAGCCTTCTCCCTCAATTTATTGGAAAGTGACTTATTCTTTTTAGACAACTTGTCGCTTTGCTGTACACACAGGAATTTTTTAATGCTTTTGTCAGTTTTTTTGATCGTTTCATCATAGTAAAAATCAGTGATCTTCAGGGAGTAACCATTGTCTCTTACTGTCATAATTACCCGGTAATTGAGCATTGGGGCGGTAGTTTTGGAAGCTGCCAGGCTCTTCACCTTTTCCATACCACCGCCAGACAGAGAACCGGTGTTTTTATTCATTCTTAAATAGTAAGGAGATTTATTATATGTATTGACGAAGACCTCCTTGGCTTTTTCATACAAGATTTCCTCGGTTGTTCCTTCAATACTCACCTCATCGGAAAAGCTTAGTAGGTCGACCCCTACCTGCTGTGCGCTTAGCGGACTTACGACAAAGCCTGCAAATATCGTTAAGAATGTTAATAGGGTTCTCATGGTCTTGGTTTTAAACGGTTCAGTCAATGTAATTTGGTTATTGCTTATGGTTTAGTTTTTACTATAACGGCATTTTCATATTTATATAATCCGGTTCCGGGAGACTCAAGAATATCAACATAATTGATAAATCGTGGATTCATAGTATCTCTAACCTGATACTTACCATTTTTTCCATCAGCTCCTCTGATCAATATAAAATCGCCATAATCGAACTGGCCTCCCCATCTTTTGAGCAGGTTTCGACTCAGTGCCACATATTTATAATTTCCTGCTTTCGTAATATCAAACCTGGTTCCATCCGCTGTGATATTCGGAGAACTATCCGTTTGACTGGCCACAGGTTCATACATGGTGATTGTTACGTTAAAGCGGGGTACTATATTAGCGGGTGCTGCTTTCTTTATCGCGTTGAAGAATTCCCTGGTTTCTGATACCTTTAAAGAACTACTTAAACTTGTGGATTGATCCTCGCTGGTAGTTTCATCATTAGTAAAACTTAACAATGCCGGAACCAGCAGAACAAATACCATCAAGTACGGGTTATTGAAAATCCGTTTCATTGCTAATTAGGGTTAGTTAATTTAATTCTTGTAACCTTACTATAAATTCCGTGCCAAATTGGTTACCCCGGATAAAAACGAGATTACTCTTTTATTATTATGTGCCCAATAAGTAACCCTAATTCATAATCAAAATTACTAAAAATGACCGCTTATTGGGTGCATATAAACCTAATTTCGATGAATAATTGATATTTTGCGATAAAGGAACAAGAAGTGTCTACTAGCTTTGTCGATAAGAAAATTCAGCTTCGAAAATGACTGGATCTTAAGGGGTGTTTTTAATAATGATAAAATAAGATTTTCGCCAAATATGGCCGATTTTACAGGTTGTGAAACAAATCAAGATCAGATGGCTATTTTAAACGGCTTCCTGTTTTTTTCCAATCTGCGCTTACATGTTTGAGACGGTTGACGGCAGGACTTTGATACAGTGGCATGCTGGTAAATGTTGAGCCAGCCGATATGATGCCAGGGAATAATGATGCGTCGTTATTGCATATGACCAAATGCCACCGGTAACGGCGCTCAGAACACTTAAGCACGATCTGAGTTTTGGCAGATCAATCTTTTTAAATGAGTAGCGGTATACACACATTGTGTAATAAAACATCATCAATCTGTTAAATACAAGCCGATTTTGATAGAAAGAAAGATGCCAAAAAAGCTTTTCAAGTCGCCGGCTGGTGTCATGAGTTTAAAATGTTAATCCATTATTTTGGTTGGTTGGCGAGTAATATAGCTGTTTTGAGAAACAAATGAATATATGGAAAAAGCGAAGTTGATTAACTTCCTAATTTTGTATCTTTGCAGCCGGTCAATTAATGGTACTATGATATACGTTAGTCGTCAGGAACATTTTAATGCTGCCCATAAGCTTTACAATCCGGATTGGTCGAAGGAAAAAAATATTGAGATCTTCGGGCCGTGCGCCAATGAAAATTGGCACGGACATAATTTTGAACTGATTGTCACGGTTAAAGGATCGCCTGATCCTGAAACTGGCTTTGTAGTGGATTTAAAAAAACTCAGTACCTTAATTAAGCGAGAGATCACTGACAAGGTAGACCATAAAAACCTGAATGTCGATGTAGATTTTATGAAAGGTAAAATGGCCAGCTGTGAAGTGTTGGTGATGGAGTTTTGGAAAATTCTGGCACCAAAGGTAAATGAAATCACCGCTAATGGAGCTTTGCATTCACTCAAACTATACGAAACTCCCAGGAATTTTGTAGAGTATTTTGGAGATGCTTAGATATTATGTTTCCGCCACTGCACAATGACGTCTTTCAAATAATGTTAAATGCCTGAAACCGACATGACTATTGAACACACACCAGGTGCCGCTGAGTCCTTGGCCATGTGCAAACACGGTTGGCGGAAATATAGTGGAGTGATTATGACAAGTATCAAAGGTTCCTCGTGACCAATAAAAACAAGTTATAAACGGATGAAATACTATATCATTGCCGGGGAAAGATCGGGAGATCTGCATGCGGCTAACCTGGTCAAGTCCTTGCGGCAATTGGACACGGATCTTGAAATAAGAGGAATAGGTGGGGATTACATGAAAGAAAGTGGGGTTCAAATTCTGATGCATTACAAGGAATTGGCGGTAATGGGTTTTTTGGAAGTGCTGAAAAGTATCTTCAGACTTCGGAAATTCCTGCAACAGTGTCAGAAAGATGTAGTCGCCTTTAATCCTGATGTGTTAATTTTAGTCGATTTTGCCGGTTTCAATATGCGCATGGCGAAATTTGGCAAAGCCAATGGGTTTCGCACTTTTTATTATATTTCTCCTAAAATCTGGGCCTGGAATCAAAAAAGGGCGCTCAAGATCAAAAAGGCGGTGGATAAAATGTTTGTAATCCTCCCTTTTGAAAAAGACTTTTACCGGCGATATGATTATCCGGTTGATTACGTCGGTAACCCATTACTAGACGCCATTAACGAGTTTCAGCCCAACGATGATTTTAAAGCCAGTAACCGTCTGGATGACAAGAAGATCATTGCCGTTTTGCCAGGCAGCAGGCAGCAGGAAGTAGCCTACATCCTCGAAATAATGCTTAGTGTCATCAATGATTTTCCGGATTACCGATTTGTAGTCGCCGGAGTTGATAACCTGTCGCGGGAGGCTTATAAGGTCCTTGATGAAATTGATCAGGTGAGCCTGGTTTATGATCAGACCTATGATTTACTGACCCAGGCGCAGGCAGCTATAGTCACTTCCGGAACGGCTACACTTGAAACAGCACTGCTGAATGTACCCCAGGTGGTTTGTTACAGAACCAGCAATTTTACGTATCGCATCGCAAAGCATTTAATAAAAGTCGAGTATATTTCGCTGGTAAACCTCATCGCCGGGCGGGAAGTGGTCAAGGAGTTAATTCAACATGAATTAAACCATGAAAACCTTAAGCATTCGGTAATGGCTATATTGCCTGGCGGAAAGGAAAGGCAAAATGTCTTGTCGGGTTATCTAAAAGTGCATGAGTTGTTAGGCAATAAAAAAGCCTCGCAAACTACTGCAAGGCTTATGATGGATTATCTTTCCTAAAAGAAATCTAAGCTACCTTCAGTTTGTTAAACTTGGATTTCTCAAACTTGTCTTCAGCATAGGTTTTGGTGATGACCAATTTTTTTACATTGGGATTTGAAGGAAGTTCAAACATGGCATCCGTGACAATGGCCTCAAAAATTGACCGCAAACCTCTGGCGCCAAGCTTAAAATCCACCGCTTTGTCAACGATATAATCGAGTGCTTCCTGGCGAACTTCCAGTTTGATATCTTCCATTTCGAAAAGCTTTTTATATTGCTTTGTCAATGCGTTTTTAGGCTCGGTCAGGATTTGTTTCAAAATATTCCTGTCCAGTGGATTGAGAAATGTCAGCACCGGCAACCTGCCTATAAGTTCGGGGATTAAACCAAATGACTTCAGATCCTGTGCTGTAATGTATTGCAGCAGGTTTTCTTTATCGAAATTAAAATCATCGTTTTTGGAAGAAAAGCCAAGTGGCTTAGTGTTTAAACGGGAGGCAATATTCCTGTTGATACCGTCAAAAGCCCCACCACAGATAAACAGAATGTTTTCCGTATTCACATTGATCATCTTTTGATCGGGGTGTTTTCGTCCTCCCTGTGGTGGCACATTCACTGAGGTGCCTTCCAATAACTTGAGTAATGCCTGCTGCACACCTTCGCCACTTACATCCCTGGTGATGGAAGGGTTGTCCGATTTTCTGGCGATTTTATCTATCTCATCTATGTAAACAATGCCCCGCTCTGCTGCTTCTACCTCGTAATTAGCAGATTGCAATAACCGGGTCAAAATACTTTCAACATCTTCCCCGACATAACCTGCTTCCGTGAGTACCGTAGCATCGGCGATACAAAAAGGGACTTGCAGAATTTTAGCAATAGACCTCGCCAGATAAGTTTTACCTGTTCCCGTCTCACCGACCATAATGATATTGGATTTTTCTATCATTATTTCATCGTCGGCCTTTTTCTGCATTAGTCTTTTGTAGTGATTATAAACTGCAACGGAAATAACCTTCTTAGCCTCATCCTGTCCAATGACAAATTGATCAAGAAATGACTTCATCTCGATTGGTTTTACAAGATTGAAATGCGGGGCATCATCGCTTGCCTTTGTCTTCAACTCCTCTGCCAATATTTGCTGGGCCTGATTGATGCAAATGTTACAGATATGGGCATGAATCCCGGAAATCATCAGATCTACATCTTTCTTATTCCTTCCACAAAATGAGCAGGTAACTTGTGTCATAATTTTATCTTTTAACTTTTCTTTTTGACCAAAACTTCGTCAATTAGTCCATATTCCTTTGCCTCCGGTGCTGTCATCCAAAAATCCCTGTCTGAGTCCTTTTCAATTTTGTCTACACCTTGTCCGCTGTGGTTGGCCAAAATGGCATATAGTTCCTTTTTTAACGACATGATCAGCTTAAAGGATATCTCCATATCGCTTGAAGGTCCCTGCATTCCTCCAGAGGGTTGATGGATCATCACCCTGGCATGTGGCAAGGCCGACCTTTTGTTGGCTGCCCCTCCTGCTAAAAGTACGGCGCCCATTGAAGCTGCCAATCCCGTGCAGATAGTGGCTACATCAGGACTGATATATTGCATGGTATCGTACATACCCAGCCCGGCAGTAACCGACCCCCCAGGACTGTTTACGTATAATAACACGTCTCTGTTGGCATCTACCGACTCCAGGAATAACAATTGTGCGGTAATGATGTTTGCGATATTGTCGTCAACCGGCATACCCAGAAAAATAATTCTATCCATAATTAACCTGGAGAAAACGTCGATTTCCCTGAAATTGGTTGGCCGTTCTTCAATAACCGCTCTGGTCATGTTCTCAATTCTTTGTACGTAGCTGTCGAAAGTGCTACCGCTAATTCCTTGTCCTTTTATAGCGTATTTCCTGAATTCTTCTTTATTCATGTCCATTAACAAAATATTATCTGTAGTAAAAAAGGTTCTTTTAAAAAAGATTCCTAATATAACTATAAAGAGTTGAATTTAGTTTGAAACTAGTTTTTTAAATTTTTCCAAATCAACTTTTTTATGACTCACGTTGATTTTCTCTTTAATGCAGGCCATTATCTTCTCGGATTGTGCCTGTTGGAAAACTTTATGATAATTATTGCCATTTTCGCCTTTAAGATAGTTATCGACAAAGGCATCAATACTATCCTCAAACTGGGCTCCCAGACCTGATTGCGCAAATTGTGCTCTGATTATTTCCCGGGTTTTTTCCAAAACGTCTTCGTGCTCAATTTTGATTTGCTCGTCCTCGACAATTTTATTCTTTATCAACGACCATTTCAAGTCTTTGATATAGGCATCATACTCCTTTTCAATATCTTCCGCTGTTATCTTGCCTTCATTGGCGGTCATTAACCATTTTTTCAGAAATTCATCTGGCAATTCGATCTTGGTGGATTCCACAAATTTATTTTGTATCGAGTAATCGAGAAAAGACAGTGTTTCTTTTTGGTAATTGTCGCTAATGGTTGACTTTACCTTTTCCAGAAATTCTTTTTCCGAGGTCACATTGTCTTTGCCAAAGATCTTATCAAAAAACTCCTGGTTCATTTCGCCGGGAATTTTACGATTGATATTTTTAACACTGAACTCGAAGTCTCCGGCCATAGCTTTTGTTTCATCTTCGCTTATTCCCAATATATGACTTAATTCATGTGTATCGGAAAAAGCTTTATGGAGATCAAATTTGATTGTATCTCCGCCTTTTAACCCTACAAACTTTTTGGCTAGCTTCTTGTCAATCCGGGTCGACTCAAGTAACAGGTCTTTGGTAAAATCACCCTGGGTAAGTGTGCCGTAGAAGGCATCACCTGCTTCACTTACTTCGGGGTTAGTCATGGTGCCGTACTGAAGTTTCAGATTATCCAGGGTCTCGTTGATTACCTTATCATCGACGTCGATGTCGTAGGCAGTTACCTTTACCTTAGGCGACAGGTCATATTGGAATTCATTGACCATGCCGATGTTGTATTCAAAATCAAAGTCTCTTTGATTTTCCCAATCGATGTCTTTTGACTTATCGCGGTTTGGCAAAGGTTCTCCTAAAATATTAATTTTGTTATCCTTGATATAACTGGTAAGCGATTGGGACAAAATCTGGTTGATTTCTTCAACCAAAATTGATTTGCCATAAAGTTTTTTAATGTAATTAAATGGCACTTTTCCAGGACGAAAACCCTTTATATTGGCTTTTTTACTGTAATCCTTTATTTTTTCTTCAACTTGTGGTTGATAATCATCTTCCTTTAACGTAATTTTAATAAAGCCTTCAGTTAAGGTTTTTTTTTCTAATGTGATGTCCAAAGCTTTAAAATTTAGTTAATTATAATTATTTAGAGTTAATCAAAAACCCTCAATCTCGAGGTGGTTATTTCGTGACCGAGGGTTCGTATTTTGTGCGGATGGAGGGACTCGAACCCCCATGCCTCGCGGCGCTAGATCCTAAGTCTAGTGCGTCTACCAATTTCGCCACATCCGCAATCATTTTTTGGAAGTGCAAAGGTAAATAATAATTAAATAGTTTCAATGGGCATTTCAAGAAAAAATTTAATTTCAGCGAAGGATATTATAACATATTTCAGTGGATATAAATTTTCTTTTTTTAAAGTATCTGATATTAAAAATGGTATTGTTATCTTTATTAAAAGTCGAATTATAATGATTTTCGGATGCAAGTAGTTGATGCAGAAGTAGAGAAAAAAGAAATACTAAATAAATACCGGAAACTCCTTAGATACTCAAAGCCATTCTTAAAAGACGGCGACGCGAAGCTGATTAAAAAGGCATTTAATACTTCTTTGGAAGCCCATAAAGAAATGCGCCGAAAGTCCGGGGAACCGTACATTTTTCATCCTTTAGCGGTGGCGCAGATATGTGTTGAGGAAATTGGCCTGGGCACCACCTCCATTATCTCGGCATTATTGCATGATGTGGTGGAAGATACAGAGATGGAGTTGGAGGATATCAAATCGGAATTTGGCCCTAAAGTATCCAAAATTATTGACGGGCTAACTAAAATATCCGGGGTGTTTGAATACGGCTCCTCGCAGCAGGCTGAGAATTTCCGGAAAATGTTGCTTACCTTATCGCAGGACGTCAGGGTGATTTTGGTCAAGCTGGCAGACCGCCTTCACAATATGCGCACCCTGGAAAGTATGCCCAGGAACAAGCAGCTAAAAATAGCTTCCGAAACTATTTATCTTTATGCACCACTGGCGCATCGCCTCGGATTATATGCTATCAAGTCGGAATTGGAAGATTTATACCTGAAATTTTCAGAATCGGATGTGTTCAGAGAGATTTCCTTCAAAATTAATGCTACCAAGGATGCCAGAAATCGATCGATCAGAAGATTTATGGCACCCATTCAAAGAGAATTAAAGGCGCAGGGCTACGATTGCATTATCAAGGGAAGACCGAAATCGATATTCTCCATCTGGAACAAGATGAAGAAACAGGAAATTCCATTTGAGCAGGTATACGACCTGTTTGCTATCAGGATTATATTAAATTCTGACCTGGCTTCCGAAAAAGCAGATTGCTGGAAAGTGTATTCGATCGTAACGGATTTCTACCAGCCTAACCCCGACAGGCTGCGGGACTGGATCAGTACACCTAAAGCAAACGGATACGAATCCTTACATACCACGGTAATGGGCCCCAACGGACAATGGGTGGAGGTACAGATTCGGACCCAAAGAATGGATGAAATTGCTGAAAAAGGATACGCAGCCCATTGGAAATATAAGGACAATGGTAACAGCCCTGAATCCGGACTTGAGCAATGGATCAACCGGGTGCGTGATCTGATGGAGCAAAGTGATTCAAGCGCCAGGGAATTTGTGGATGATTTCAGGTCCAATTTGTTTAGTGAAGAAGTGTTTGTATTTACGCCAAAAGGAGACCTGAAGATACTACCCAATGGCTCCACAGCCCTGGACTTTGCCTTCGATATTCATACTGAGGTTGGAGAGCATTGCCTGGGAGCCAAAGTCAATTCAAGACTGGTACCTTTGAATTATGTATTGCACAATGGCGATCAGGCCGAAATACTGACCTCCAATAAACAAAAACCTACCGAAGGCTGGCTTAAATATGTAAAAACTACTAAGGCCAGGTCTAAGATAAAAGAGGCCCTCAAGGAAGAGGAAAAACAAGCAACCGCCAATGGCAAGGAAATAGTATTTAGGAAATTGAAACAAATTAAGGTTGATCCCAACCCGGAAACCATCAATCACCTAAGGGCATTCTTTAATGCCAAATCTTTAAATGAATTATATTATAAGGTATCCGTTGGTATCATTGATCCAAAAGATATCAAGAAGTTTAAAGAAACCAGAAGTATTCACAAAACAGGGGTGAAGGGAAATATTTCAGACGCTACAACTTTTGCCAGAGAATTTTCCAGGCTCAAAGGGAAGAAACAGGATATATTATTCATTGGCGAGGATATGGACAAAGTGGACTATAAATTGTCCCGATGCTGTAATCCCATACCGGGAGACGATGTATTTGGCTTTATAACCGTTAATGAAGGAATTAAGATCCATCGTACCAATTGTCCTAATTCCATTGAATTAATGTCTAATTATGGATATAGAATCGTAAAGGCCAAGTGGGCGTCACAAAAGGAAACTGCTTTTTTAGCGGGACTGAAAATTATTGGTACCGATCGGGTAGGACTAATTAACGATGTCACCAAAGTAATATCAGATGAATTAAAAGTTAATATGAGAAGTATTACCATTGATACGGACACAGGAATTTTTGATGGGAATATCTCACTTTATGTCAATGATAAGCTTCACCTCGAACTACTGATTAATAAACTGGAAAAAGTCAACGGAGTAGTTAAAGTTACCCGCTACGACCCAGCCTAAATCCTTCCGGAGAATTATTCAATTTTGAAATGTAGTTGTCAAATTCAAATAAAAAGATGGCGGCGGGAATTATTGCGTATTATGATTATATTTGCAAGGGTCGATTACTTTTTTTAGTAAAGATCATTATAATACGGGTAATTTGATAATTTATTATGAAAGGCCGTTTGTCTATTAACCAATCCGATTGTTTGAATTGGATTAACTTAACCATCGGCACTTTGAAATTTGTAATCCAGTATTCAAAATAGTTAAAAGACGATGATGCAGGTATATGGTTTTGCTATTTTCATCGCACCTTAAGTTTAGGAACACCACCTGCCGGAATCTTAATTGCGAAAACAAAAAATCTAAATGAA
>OZ245814.1:5740000-9078809 GCA_965228415.1 Cyclobacteriaceae bacterium
CATGACCAGGGTGAAGTTCTGGTAACACAGAATGGAGGCCCGAACCAATAGACGTTGAAAAGTCTTTGGATGAGTTGTGGGTAGGGGTGAAAGGCCAATCAAACCAAGAAATAGCTCGTACTCCCCGAAATGCTTTTAGGAGCAGCGTTCAGGGATGTCTAATAGAGGTAGAGCTACCAATAGGACTAGGGGGAGTCATATCCTACCAAATCCTGATGAACTCCGAATGCTATTAGATTACCTGGGCAGTGAGGGTCAGGGTGCTAAGGTCCTGATCCGAGAGGGAAAGAACCCGGACCAACAGCTAAGGTCCCCAAATATATGCTAAGTTGAACAAAGGCGGTCCAGTTGCTTAGACAGCCAGGATGTTGGCTTGGAAGCAGCCATTCATTTAAAGAGTGCGTAACAGCTCACTGGTCGAGCGACAGGGCATCGATAATGATCGGGCATCAAGCATATTACCGAAGCTTTGGAATTATTTATAATTGGTAGGGGAGCATTCTAATGATGACGAAGTCACGGGGTGACCTGTGGTGGAGATATTAGAAAAGCAAATGTAGGCATAAGTAACGATAATGCGGGCGAGAAACCCGCACACCGAAAGACTAAGGTTTCCCCGGCAATGCTAATCAACCGGGGGTTAGTCGGGACCTAAGGCGAACCCGAAAGGGGCAGTCGATGGACAATCGGTTAATATTCCGATACTAGCTAAATAGAGTGATGGGGTGACGGAGGAGTGAAAGCACTGCGTACAGACGGAATTGTACGTTGAACACTGAAGGTAAATAGATTACAGGCAAATCCGTAATTTATGCTAAAGGTGGATAGTACCACAATGCTTCGGCAGCGTGGATAATGTGCCTAACCAGACTTCCAAGAAAACCCTCTAAGCGTTTACTATTTAGCTACCCGTACCGTAAACCGACACAGGTAGTTGAGGAGAGAATCCTAAGGTGCTCGAGTGATTCATGGCTAAGGAACTAGGCAAAATAGCCCTGTAACTTCGGGATAAGGGGCGCTTCCCCACCTTCGGGTGGGAAGCCGCAGTGAAAAGGCCCAGGCGACTGTTTAACAAAAACACATGGCTTTGCGAAATTGAAAGATGAAGTATAAGGCCTGACACCTGCCCGGTGCCGGAAGGTTAAGGGGGGATGTTATCCTTCGGGAGAAGCATTGAACTGAAGCCCCGGTAAACGGCGGCCGTAACTATAACGGTCCTAAGGTAGCGAAATTCCTTGTCGGGTAAGTTCCGACCTGCACGAATGGTGTAACGATCTGGGCACTGTCTCGGCCATGAGCTCGGTGAAATTGTAGTCGCGGTGAAGATGCCGCGTACCCGCAACGGGACGGAAAGACCCCATGAACCTTTACTACAGCTTAACATTGGTATTGGGTAAATGATGTGTAGGATAGGTGGGAGACTATGAAGTGGCGTCGCCAGGCGTTGTGGAGTCACCCTTGAAATACCACCCTTTATTTATCTGATGCCTAATCCGTTAGTACGGAGACATTGTTTGGTGGGTAGTTTGACTGGGGTGGTCGCCTCCAAAAAGGTAACGGAGGCTTTCAAAGGTACCCTCAGCACGATTGGTAACCGTGCGCAGAGCGTAATAGCATAAGGGTGCTTGACTGTGAGACCAACAAGTCGATCAGGCACGAAAGTGGGATATAGTGATCCGGTGGTTCCGCATGGAAGGGCCATCGCTCAAAGGATAAAAGGTACTCTGGGGATAACAGGCTGATCTCCCCCAAGAGCTCATATCGACGGGGAGGTTTGGCACCTCGATGTCGGCTCGTCACATCCTGGGGCTGGAGAAGGTCCCAAGGGTTGGGCTGTTCGCCCATTAAAGTGGCACGCGAGCTGGGTTCAGAACGTCGTGAGACAGTTCGGTCCCTATCTGTTGTGGGCGTAAGAAGCTTGAGAGGATCTGACCTTAGTACGAGAGGACCGGGTTGGACAAACCGCTGGTGTATCAGTTGTGCCGCCAGGTGCATTGCTGAGTAGCTATGTTTGGAAGAGATAAGCGCTGAAAGCATCTAAGTGCGAAACTCACCTCAAGATGAGGCTTCTCTATAAGGGACGTCAGAGACGATGACGTAGATAGGTTGCAGGTGTAAAGGCAGAGATGTCAAAGCTGAGCAATACTAATTACCCGAGAACTTTCTTAAACTCCAGACCAAGTGTAGTAAATGTTACTCTTTCGCAGTCATGTCAATAGATTGATGATAAACAATAAGATATTAAGCTTTCCTCGAAGTTGAAAATCAAAATCAGAAGAGAGGAGAGTAAAGATTTTATGGTGATTATAGCACCGGGGTCCACCTCTATCCATTCCGAACAGAGAAGTTAAGCCCGGTAGCGCTGATGGTACTGCTGTCAAAGGTGGGAGAGTAAGTCATTGCCAGCCTTAATTGAGCTACCAAAGGTAGCAGAGGCCCTGAGTTATACATTCAGGGCCTTTTTTATTGAACCATGGTTTAGGCATAAAAAAAGCACCTGATAAATTCAGATGCCACTCCAATATTTTTCGGATATTTTTAAGACTAAAAATTAAATCCTATAGTCAATACACCATTAGTATTGTTTGTTTCTATGCCTGCTGCCGGACCCGTGCCATCTGCAAAGCTATAAGGGCTATAGTTTCTCGTATTGGATGTACTTGCAATCACACCTAAATCCGCATAAAAATTCTTAAGCTTTAGCCCGGCGCCAACCGAAAATTCGGTTCTGCTTAAATCAACATCTTCAGCCGTATGAGGATCGCCGTAATAGCCAAATCCTGCCCTCAACCGAAACACATCATATCTGTATTCTCCACCAACCCTGAAGTTTACAACCGAAGTATACAATGCTTCGATGGTTCTGTTATCCGCAGAGGTTGAAAAGTTATCTGAGCTCAGGTTGTTGTTACTATAATCAATGTATTCAACATCAGCACTGATAAACCCACTTTTGTCTATGAAAAAAGCAATTCCTCCTGTTAGTTTTAAAGGTGTAGTAAGATCATATTGAGAAACAAAAATATCAGATTCAGCCCTTTCATTATTTAATGTCGTGTTATCCGGCTCATAAAAGAAGCCGCCGTAGTTGGCTTCTATTACAGCGTCACTTTCTTCATCAAACTGATAATACGTGGGCGTGACCAACGATCCACCTATTCTGATGTAATCATTGGGCCTGTAAATAAAGCCAACGGTAGCATTGATCCCCGTCCCATCAATTTTTAAGGTCTCTCTTATCGATAAATCGTTGATCCCTGGATCGGGGTGATCAAATTCCGATTCGGTATATGTTTTATTTTGCTCATAGTTAACAGAAGCAATACCTAAACCAAATCCGAAATAGAAACGATCAGCTACATTGCCGCCATAAGAAAAGCTCCACTGGCTTTGTGATCCCTCGGTGGTTACCACTTCTCTTTGAACCGGCAATCCCAACACAAATGATCTGTATTGACCATCGATTATGTTTTGATTTGCATCAAATTCAGGATTAATCAGGTAAGCATCGTAAGCAAGACCAGTCAATCCTCCCAGATCATCGATGAAAGTACCGTTAGCACCTTCCAAAAACTGATCTATTATAGAAGTGTTTGGATTGGCGCCTTCATAGGTAAACTGATCGTTGAAATTATTAATTTTTGTATAACTAATCCCAAATGAACCTCCACGCCAGGAGCTGTTATCATTGAATTTAGGAGAGCTAAATACGATACCCAAATTGGTAAAATTAAGTTGACTGCCACTGTCATTGGTCGCAGTACCGAAGTAAGTGGCATCATTATTATAAAATTTCAACGAAGGGCTAAAAGAAGCCTGCGACCGGTTGAAAAATCCCAGGCCGGCAGGATTGGAGTAAATATTGCTAATGTCTCCGCCCAATGCTATCTGTGCTCCCCCAATAGCTTGTATGCGAGCCGTACCCCCTGGAACAGTCCTGCTAAAAAGTAATGCATCATTAAAGTACCCCTGAGCGTTTTCATCTATCTGGGCATTTACGTTTGCAAAAGTCAATAAAAGGGCTGTGCTTAAAAAAATAAGCCTAATTACTTCTTTCATAATCGTTATTTACTTTGTTAAGGTATGTAAGGTTTAGTAAGTCTGGCTTTTAACCAGACTCACTGCCATTAGCCGAAAATCTAGTTTCCTCTTCTACTTCTGCTTGAAGAACTCCTTGACCCGGAACTGGATCTGCTGGAAGAGCTACTTCTTGAATAACTTCCGCTACTTCTGCTGCTGCCATAGGAAGAGGAAGATCTTCGGTAACTTGAACCGCTAGACCGGCTACCCGAACTTCTTTGGTAGGAAGAACCACTACTTCTCGACGGCGTACTTCTTTGGTAGGAAGAACTGCTCCTTCTCGGGGTAGTGTAGTTACTTCTCGATCCCGAATTAATAGATCTTCCGCTTGATCCGCTGTAGGATCTGCCTGTACTATTTCTGTTGTAAGTAGATCCTCGCGTTACGCTGCGACTATTCGTACGGTTGTATCCGGAACTTCTGGCGCTGCGACTAGACGAGAAATTATCAGTTCGGCTATAACTTCTGCTTGAATTGCCGGTAGGACTCACTCTTCTGGTCCTGGCAACGCTTCTGGTGCCGTTATTTCTGGTCCTGGATTGGTAGAACTCGTTTTGACTTCTTACCGTAGGGTTTGACCTGCTTACCCGGCTGGTGCCTCCGCTACTTCTGGTAGGTGTACTGGCTACCCTGCTTCTGGAAGTTGATGTTCTTCCTGAACGGCCCACTGTCGTGGTACCCCTCGTCCTGCCAATTCTACTTCCGGTCGTAACCCTTCTTCCATTCCTGGTAAATGACTCTCCATTTGAATTAATGTAGTATATATTATTGCCGCCATAAAATCTATTAAATCTATTGAAGGCGACAAAGCCTGAACCATAGAAAGGAGGACAGAAGAAAGGATCATAGAAAAATGGATCGTAAAATCCGCCAAATCTGCCAAATCCTACTCCGAAATAGGGATTACCCCATGAAAGTGAAAATCCAAATCTCGCGCCCCGTCCAAATCTACCAAATCTGCCAAATCTGCCGAATGAAGAATAAGGCCCGTAAAATCCACCATAGAAGGGGTCGTAAGGACCATAGAAAGGATCATAAAAAGTATTGAACCTGTTAAAGCCAAATGGGCTATAAAAAGGATCGTAGAATGAGTTGCCATAAAAGTTATTGTTGAATGACCCGTAGCGCGTGCTGGGAACAGTATAATTATCATACCTACCATTAGGATTGTAATTATACTGGTTAGCATTGTAATCCTCTTTGAAATATTCGGTATTCTCTTCCTCAGCGGCAACGCTGTTATCTGTTGGAGCGCTTTGATATTTAGCCACGTAGTCCGGATTCAAGGTTCTTGCCGAATAACTGTCTTCATCGTACTGATATTGGACATTATTGTTGGTACTTGGTGCAGTTCCACCATAAACCACGGCGCTTTTAGTGCCACGATCGCTTGACGTAAAATACATATCATCATATTCTGATGACTGTGCGTACTGACGCTGGCTGCACGACAAGGTGCTTCCAACGATAACTGAAACTAGCAATAACTTGACGAATACTGGAGATTTCATAATTTTCCTTTCTATTTGATGAACCCTTTACTTAAATATACGACAAATTTGTTTTTTTAGCTTAATTGTGAGCAGATAAACTTATATTTGTCGATATTTTTTAAGTTAAGTTACACAAAATTCGTACCAAAAAATGAGTAAGGGTTTGCCAAAAATGGAAGATGACTATTCTTCCTGGTATAATGAGTTGGTAAAAAAGGCAGATTTGGCCGAAAATTCGGCTGTTAGAGGCTGTATGATCGTTAAGCCCTATGGTTTTTCCATTTGGGAGAAGATGCAGTCAGCGATAGACAAGATGTTTAAGGAAACAGGTCACACAAATGCCTACTTCCCCTTATTTATACCCAAATCCTTTCTGAGTAAGGAGGCAGACCATGTAGAGGGGTTTGCAAAGGAGTGTGCGGTTGTTACCCACTACCGTTTGAAAAATGATGAAAACGGTCAGGGGGTGGTGGTCGATCCCGAGGCGAGGCTGGAAGAAGAGTTAATTGTAAGACCTACCTCTGAAACGGTTATCTGGAGCACCTACAAAAATTGGATTCAATCTTACCGGGATTTGCCGTTATTAATAAACCAATGGGCTAATGTGGTTCGTTGGGAAATGAGGACCAGGTTATTTCTTCGTACCACAGAGTTTTTGTGGCAGGAAGGGCACACAGCCCATGCTACCGAGCAAGAGGCGGTTGAAGAAGCATCAAAGATGCTGGAAGTCTATACGGATTTTGCCGAAAACTTTATGGCGGTCCCAGTCATTAAAGGTGTAAAAACCGAAAGTGAGCGCTTTGCAGGTGCGGTGGACACTTATTGTATTGAGGCACTGATGCAGGATGGAAAGGCTTTGCAGGCAGGCACATCACACTTTTTGGGACAAAATTTTGCCAAAGCTTTTGATGTAAAGTTTTCTAACAAAGACGGTGCCCTCGACTATGTATGGGGCACCTCATGGGGTGTAACAACACGCCTGATGGGGGCTTTGATTATGGTGCATTCCGACAATAACGGATTGGTGCTTCCACCCAAATTGGCACCGGATCAGGTGGTCATAGTCCCGATCTTTAAAAATGACGATCAGTTGAAAGCACTGAGCGAAAAGGCCAACCAGATCATGGGAAAATTGAAAGAACGGGGAATAACCGTGAAGCTGGATGACAGGACTACCCATAAACCAGGATGGAAATTCGCCGAATATGAACTGAAGGGCGTACCGTTACGCATAGCGCTGGGTCCCCGGGACCTGGAAAATAATACAGTGGAACTGGCCAGAAGAGATAACCTTACCAAGGAAGTGGTTCCAATGGATGGAATCGATGACCATATCCAGAATCTTTTGGAAGACATACAAAATAATCTATTTGAAAAAGCCAGGATTTTCCGGGATCAGCACATAACCAGGGTGGAGACTTACCAGGAATTTAAAGATACTTTGGAAGAAAAAGGAGGTTTTATCCTGGCTCATTGGGATGGAACCGCTGAAACAGAACAAAAAATAAAAGAGGAAACCAAGGCGACAATTCGCTGTATTCCGCTTGATGGAGCGCAGGAGTCGGGTAAGTGTATAGTCAGTGGTAAACCGTCCAAACAGCGTGTATATTTTGCCAAAGCTTATTGAAATGATTTTTATTTATCAAAATCATAATTATTTCGTACCTTGATTTCGAATTTTTTTCTTTATGATCATTTGGGTAGTAATTATAGGATTAATTCTGTTTGGACTTGGATTAATCATCGTCGAGGTAATTTTTGTGCCGGGAACCACTATTGTTGGAATTCTGGGAATAGCATTGGCCGGGTTTGGTATCTATCTTAGCTTTACAAATTTTGGTAGTAATGTAGGTACCGTTGTTTTAGTTGGTACCGCCATTGTTGCAACATTAGCACTGGTGATCAGTTTTCGCAAAGGGGTGTGGAAAAAATTTGCTTTAAAAGATCAGATTTCTAGTAAATTTAATGAGCATATCCGGATTTCCGCAGCTGAAGGAGATGAAGGGATAGCACTTTCCTCTTTGAGGCCATTTGGCAAAGCCGAAATCAATGAGAAGGTCTTTGAGGTGAAAACAAATGGGAACTATGTGGACGCCGGCCAGAAAATAAAAGTAATCAAGATTGATAAAAATAAAATCATTGTAGAACCTATAAAATTAGAAGAATAATATGGACGGTGGCTTTTCACTCATTTTTATTATCATAGCGGTAATAATCGTTTTCTTTATATTTCTTTATTTTGTGCCCCTTAATCTGTGGATTACAGCAATATTCTCCAACGTCCGTGTAGGGCTGCTGGAGCTGGTGGCAATGCGGATCAGGAAAGTTCCGCCCAGTGTTATTGTTAATTCCTTGATTACTGCTCAAAAAGCCGGATTGGAGATCAGCACAAGGGAATTGGAGACTCACTATCTGGCGGGTGGACACGTTCCTTCTGTCATAAAAGCATTGATCTCAGCGGATAAGGCTAACATTAATCTTGGGTTTAAACAGGCAACGGCCATTGACCTGGCAGGCAGGGATGTATTTGAGGCTGTTCAGATTTCAGTGAACCCAAAAGTAATCACCACGCCTAAAGTGGCTGCGGTGGCAGCCGATGGTATCCAGTTGATGGCCATTGCAAGAGTGACGGTAAGGGCCAATATCCAACAATTGGTTGGTGGGGCTGGCGAAGATACTATTTTGGCCAGGGTTGGTGAAGGTATTGTAACCTCTATCGGCTCTGCTACCACGCATAAAGAAGTATTGGAAAACCCGGATAAAATATCAAAACTTGTCCTTCAAAGAGGATTGGATGCCGGAACAGCTTTTGAAATACTTTCTATTGATATTGCCGATGTAGATGTTGGAACCAACATTGGCGCCAAGTTACAAATTGATCAGGCCAATGCCGACCTCAAGGTAGCAGAAGCCAAGGCGGAAGAGAGAAGGGCCATGGCTGTTGCCAGCGAACAGGAAATGAAAGCAAAATCGCAGGAGGCTCGCGCGAAGGTTATCCTGGCCGAGTCAGAAATTCCTATCGCCATTTCCGAGGCCTTTAGGTCCGGCAATCTGGGAATTATGGATTATTATAAACTTGAAAATATTCAAGCCGATACTGGTATGAGAGAGTCTATTTCGGGAGAAGGTCCCCGAGAGAGTGGTGGTGGAGATAAACCCAAGGACGACTAAGATAAATTAAGAAAATTAATAAAATGCATAAGGCCCTGATTGGATAGATCAGGGCTTTTTGTATTATCCGCCGATATTGATATTTTCCCATTCCGGCTTTTTCAATCCGAAATATAAACCAATTTCCCGATCAAACACCAGCTTGTCATACATCATGGGGATGGTACTGATACCTTGCTCATTGACTAATCCGAATTTACCGTGATTACCAATAATAATATTGCCATCTCCCAGATCATTGATGGATTCATATTTAGGATAGATGACTTCATACCCGTCTTTTTTTACCAGGCCTATCTTTTTCCCCGAAAAGGTGAGGTAATTGTCAAATTGATTTCTGATGATTTTATCATAACCAATTTTTACCAGTTCCTGGCCACTTTTGTCAATGATGCCGTATTGGTTCCCCCTCCCTACAATTGCCGTCTCATTTTTAAAATTGCCGGCACGATGATATTTTGGTTGGATTTTGAGTCTTTCAAGTTTATTGATGTATCCCCACTTACCCAAAAGATAAATTGGAGCCATACTTTCGCTAAATGCCGCAATGGAATCATATCGGTTAGCAACCCTCAATTTGGCATTAAAATCAATAAATCCGTACTTTTTGTTTATCCTCACGCCAATGAATCCTTCACTTTCAAGGCCAACTTCTTCCAGGCCATCCTCCAGTCCGAGCAATATGCCTCCCTGTCTGTTTAGTAAACCAATTTTTCCATCTTTACCAACGATATGCAATTTACCGGCAAAGCCTATTTTTAAGTAATCGTAGGTTGTTGTCAAAATTCTTTGCCCCTCCGGGTTAAACAGGCCTAACTTCCCGGAGTTGGTCTTTTCAACAATAAAGCCATTTTCAGCATACAATGGATAATATGACTGATAGATCTCTCCCCGGTCTCTTGCGTAAATCGCGAAATTAAAATAAGACTTAACCACAAAGATATTTTGATTGATTATCTCAATCTGTTCAAAGTCCATGGGCACAACATATCGACCAAATTTATCAATGACTGCATATTTGTTTTTATGAAATACTTTGGCGAGCCCATGACTGAAACAGTGCACTGAATCAAACCTGGCTTTGATAACTTCGTGCCCATACTCGTTAATAAAACCCCAAACCCCATTTTTCTTGACGCTGAAATATCCATCACTTAAAGGGCCGATTTGATCATAACTTATTTTGTTGATTTTATTTCCATCAGCATCGAATACTGACCATTGGTGATTTTGAGAAACCTGTTTGCGTGTTACAAAAAAATCATCGTATTGAATAATGCTGTCATAGATTGCGGGAATAATTAACTCATTGTAATTCCCGATGGCTCCGTATTTGCCTCTCTCCTCAAATGTAGAACGCCCATTATGAAATGTGCCAAACTTTCTTTTAACGAACTCCGTGACCGGGTTTTCTTTGAGATCTATGAGATATTCATACGGACCAATGGCAGCTTTTAAAAGAGACTTGTTGACGCTTACAACAGTATCGTATGCCAGATTTTTGGCCAGTTTGTTTTCGGCATTGAGCAAATCCCAGGACGGAAAGGGCAATCCCTTTAAGCTACCCTTACTGTTTTTGGTGATTTTCTTATATTTTGGGCTAATCACCACTTTTCCTTCCCAGCTCAAAATTCCCTTTTTACCCTTTTTATCAATTAAATGCCATTTATCATTGAGGTTAACAATTGAATCAAATTCAAATGGTGTAAGCTGTACACCGGTGTTAGAGAATAATGCCGTCCTGTTTTGGTCATTGACAACGGCCAACTGATTTCCGGAAAGCCATATCATTTTGCTGTAGATGAAAGGGATTATCACATCGTCCTTTTTATTTATCAGTCCATATTTGTTCTGATTATCCACATATTTGGCAGCAATTAGCTGTTCTCCAGCCGGCTCCAAAAGATTATATTTAAATGAAATGATGACCTTTTCAGACGGTGTGATTAACCCATAAGTCCGTCTGACTGTGTTTTGCTCTCTTTTACTGGCAATGATGGTATTTTCCCCATGGGGAACGATAGACGTATAGTTGGGGAAAGTAGTCTTTTTTGATTTAAGGTGAAGCAAACCCCACAGGTCATTGTTTTTATAACCAATATGGCCGTTGACCAAAGTATAGGAGTGATCGGCCCAACCTACCTGCGTGAAAGCCTCCGAGGTTATGGTCTTGCCCTTTGGATTGACAATACGATACAAATTATCTTCCGGAACTATTTTATAGCCATCCTGCAAATTGATCACTTGTTTGCCGGTGGGGGCTGATGGAGAACCGTATAATACCGGATTGGTAATGGATTGACTATTGGCGGAAAAAAAAAGTCCGAAGCACACCAGGTGTGATAATATTTTATGAGAGCTGTGCCTTAGTATTTTCAAACTAGTAATTTCAATGTATAAGCCAACAATATAGAAAGTTTATATCATATTGTTTTCTATCACTTTCTTAAAATTCTTACAATTTCCGTAATTCATCGATATTTGCTGAACTAACGACACCTTAGGACGGAAAATTAACCACTTGGATGATTTCCGGATTCAGATTTTCCAATGTGAGGGATATATAATTACTAAAAAAATCAGGTTTTATCTTTCCTTATTGGAGGCAGATTTTTCCAGGTCAAATAAATCGTTAAGAACATCAATCAACGTCTCGGCTTCTCCTCTTTTGCAGGCAGCTTTAAGTTGCAAAACCGGTAGCTTGATAATTTTTTGCATCATGCTTTTTGTAAGCTTATCTACCATTTTTGCTTGTTTTAGATCCGTTCCCTTCAAAAAACGGGCTATTTCCTCTTTTCGGATTTCTTCCAGCGCACCTTTAAGTTTGTTGATAGTCGGAGATACTACCATTTCATTTGACCAGGTAGAGAATTCGGCAATGGACTCTTTGATAATTTCTTTTACTCTTGGAATGGCCTTTATTCTTTTTTCCAATGCTGCATTTGCCTTGGATTTGATATCATCAATGTTGTAAAGGAGTGCGCCTGCAACATTATCTACCTCATCTTCAATACTTCTGGGCACCGATAAATCAAAAAAGTATTTATAGCCCAATATATTTAAGTTTTCAACCATTTGCGCTGTGATAAAGGGCTCTTCCTTTGCAATAGAAGAAATTATTACATCGGCCTGATTGAGCTTGGACACGGCCTCATTAAAGGGAATGGTGCCAAATCCGCATTCTGCGGCCAATTGTTCTGCCTTATGAGCCGTCCTGTTGGTTATATAAATATGCTCAAATCCAGCATCCATCAAATTACGGCAGACGTCTTCCCCAATTTCCCCGAGGCCTAAAACAAGTACTGTAGGATTAATTATTTCAGAAGCCAGATCTTTTACCATCTCCGCGGTGACGTAGGAAACAGAAGCTGCACCGTCCCGAAAAGACGTTTCCTGAATTACCTTTTTGTTGGTAAAGAAAATAGTATGCATCAACCGGTGCAAAAACGGCCCTGCGAGCCCGGCATCAGCACTGGATTGATAGGCCCTTTTAACCTGATTGGAAATTTGTAAATCCCCCACAACCTGCGCCTCTAACCCAATAGCTACATTAAATAAATGTTGTACGGTCTGTTGATGATCATCCAAGTCGGTGAAATATTTTTCATATTGGCCGATGTTGTCCACATCGTTTTCCAGGCCAATTAACCTGATGATTTCAGCGCTTTTGTTTTCGCCGGATTGGTAATATACTTCTGTGCGGTTACACGTTGAAAGTATCAATGCTTCAGAGATATCGCCAAATTCTTTAAAATATGAAAGCAGATGGCTGATCTGATCATTACCCAAGGCCATCAACTCCCTAATGTCAATGGGAGCCGTTTTGTGAGATATGGTAACCGCCCTGAAGTTGTTTTGCATAATACTCATTATCAACTTGCAAAAATAAAAGATATAGCGTCAAAATGAAACAATGCCGCCAACTTAATATTAATTTATAATTAATTTAAAAAGGGTTTTTTGCCATTAAAATGCTTTTTTGCTGTGGCAAACGGCCCGGATAAAGTAATGGCTTCCCCAGAATAACCAGAATACCTGTTTCAATTAATTGATAAAAATTTTAATTTAGAACTTTTATGTTTAATAAACTGAAATTATGGGCCAGAAGTTACTTTGGTTTTTCGCGAACTGAAGCCAATGGCTTTTTGGTCCTGGCTATTTTGTTTCCGGTTGTGTTGTTTTTACCAGCTTTACTGAAAGTCATTGTTGATCAAAATACTGCCCCTATCATCGTTCACACCCGGCAAATGGATAGTTTGGCGGCGATAATGGAAAAGAAAATTGCCGCTGTTAAAGCGACGACAAAGACCACCAATAGCCGCGAGAAGATAGTATTAACAACGTTTAATCCAAACAATATCGATTACCAGGGTTTATTGGCTTTAGGACTGCCTGATCGTGTTGCACAAAGAATTATTAACTACCGGGAAAAGGGGGGTAAATTTTTGATAAAACAGGATTTTAAAAAGATTTATGGTCTAAGTGAAAGACAATTTGATCTTGTGAAGCCTTACATTGATTTGCCTGATATTATTGAGTCTGCCACAGAAAAACCGGTTCCTGCCCGTCGGTCACCAGGTTCCCATAAAAAAATAAGCGACGTGTTTGATTTGAATAAAGCTGATACTACTCAATTTAAATCGATTTATGGGATTGGAAGTAAGCTGTCGGCCCGTATTATAAAATTCAGAGACAGATTAGGAGGATTTATCACTGTTGAACAACTTGGCGAAGTCTACGGCTTATCGGAAGAAGTCCTTAAAACAATCAAAAAACGAGGGTTTATAAGCGACCGGTTTCGTCCGGAATTAATTGATATTAACACGGCAAATGCAGATAGTATAAGCAAGCATCCTTACATATCGCATAAAATAGCCAAGCAAATTGTCAAATACAGAGCGCAACATGGTATATTTGACAATCTAAAGCAGCTTATGAATATTCATATGATAGATGAGCAAAAGTACAAAAAAATAAATCCCTACCTTACCTTATAAAATATTCGTATCTATTCTTAGTTATTAAAAAGATCAAATAAATACCATTAAGGAATAACAAGTTCATGCGACAAATTCTTCAATCTTATCTGAGAAAACTCACCAACCTATCTACCAACAATAGGTCTTTGTTTTTACTGAGATTGACAAATAATCATTTTCTGGATTTGCACGAACTGGATTTTATTAATGATGCCCCCTCATTTTCCATTATCGAATCGTTGTTAACGCTTAGTTCAAAGATCACCATTTGCCGGGAGTCTGACAGCAGGCACGAAGCCACTAACGTTATTAGTCAGCAACTAAAAAAAATTAACAGAACAGAAAAATTCATATATGAAGAACGCGGGGCCAAGGATCTGTATGTGGCATGGCCATTTGTAACAGGCAAATTTAAGGATGGTACCTCGGTAAGGGCGCCACTCATATTTTTTCCGGTAAACCTGGAGCTAAAGGACGGCAAATGGATACTTTCTTCCAGAAAGGAAGTAAATGTTACTTTTAACAAAAGCTTTATCCTTGCCTATGCTTACTATAACCAGGTTAAGCTGGATGAGACACTGATTGATTACAACTTTGAAGAAAGGTTTGAAGACAGCAGGGAGTTCAGAGTGCTTGTTTACAACCTTTTGAAGGATAGCAACCTTGAAATAAATTTCAACCAGGAGAATTTCACGGATCAATTAAAATCATTTGAGACTTTCAAAAAGAAAGATTTTGAAGCACAATATAAAAAAAATGGCCACCTAAAGCTTATGCCTGAGGCTGTCCTTGGCATATTCCCACAGGCGGGCTCTTACATTGTGCCAGATTACCTGGATTTAATTGAAAGGCCTTATGTGCCTGATTTGGAGGAATTTTTTGCTAAAAGATCTATAGAGGATGAGTCAACAGGGAAAGAAGCCCATGCAGATATCTACAGATTTTTAAATAAGGTCAAGGAGGAGCAGACCTTTACACCCTATACGTTAGACGCCTACCAGGAAAATGCTTTAAAGGCAGTGAAAAAGGGTAATTCTTTGGTGATCCAGGGGCCACCGGGTACCGGTAAATCACAATTGATATGTAATTTGATATCGGATTTTATTGCCCGAGGAAAGAAGGTGCTGGTGGTTTGTCAAAAAAGAGCTGCTCTGGATGTTGTATACCGCCGCCTGGAAGAAAAAGGCTTATCCGAGTTTATTGCCCTGGTTCATGATTTTAAGAATGACAGGCGGGCAATTTATGAGCAAATCGGGAGCCAGGTAGATAAATTATATGAATATAAGCTTAAAAATAATAGCCTGGATTCCATCCAGATGGAAAGGAAATTCCTGCAAAGCAGCCGCCGGATAGATCAGATCAATGAAGAGTTTGAAGAATATAAATTCGCGCTGTTTAACGAAGAAGAGTGCGGAATATCGGCAAAAGAACTGTACCTGACCAGCGAATTGGACGATGAATCCATTAACCTTAAACAGGAATATCGTTTTTTTAAGTTTGATACCCTTGATGAAACTTTAAGAAAATTCAAAAATTACTTTAGCTATGCCCTGGAATTTGATCGCCAGGGTCACCCGTGGTATGGAAGAAAAAGTTTCAAAGACTTTGGCATCGCCGATCAAAAAAAAATCAGCGAAATTATTAATGCCATTCCCAAATACCAGCTTGAAGTTTCGGAAGAGGCACAAAAGATTATTAATAGTACGGTAAAGATAGAAGATTGTGAAGCTGCCTTATATAAAGAAAAAGAGATCCTGAAGCTCGTTGATACCTTAAAACATGAGTTGGTATACAAATACTTTCAACACATGATGTCGGTTGACAAGGTGGATATGGATCTTTTGTGGTTGACGAATACCGAGCGCGTATTGCTGGACTGTTTTAAAGGTGAAGGTCCCGAGGTCAGTCTTAAATCCTCGGAACTGGGGCAATTTCAGGAGGTATTACAACGCGCCATTGCCAGCAGGAAAAATATTTTTAAATCACTCTATTGGCAACTGTTTTCAAAAGACAAATTTTGGATTAAGCGCGTGATTGTTGCCAATGATATCACCAGCGACAAAAAAACGCTCAATATTTTAATTGAGAAAATGGATAATCGCTTGAATTTTGAGCACAATTTAAGCAAGTTGAAAGAATATGAGTGGTTAATTGATATACCGGAAGGGTTTAGGAAGGCGGACTTTCAATCATGGTTTTATGATCAAAAATCAGCACTGGCCTCAAAACTGGCTTTTGCCACCATGAGAAATTTCAAAGCTTATTTCAATGTCTTAAAATTGGATTACGCTGAGTTGAAATCTCGCATAGAGTCGTTATTGGAATTATTTAAAAAAGTGGTGGCGCAAAAACAGATATGGCTGGAATATCTGACACCGTTTCAGATAAATCATATTATCGAGAATTCAGACCATGGAGACCTGTTGGATAAATCGTTAAAAAAAGATTTTGATGCTATTTGTGAATTTGATCAGTTGAGCGCCAGTTTGGAAAATCACGAGCGGCAGGTTATTGATAAGCTCCTGGAATCCACAGAGAGCCCCCAACTGGAAAATTTGTTGTTGCTTTTTGAGAACAGTCTGCGATTAACCTGGCTGGATCACATTGAAACCAAATACCCCATATTAAGATCGGTGTCGTCCCGGAAATTTGAGCAGATGGAGTTGGAATTGCAGGATAACGTGCAGGAAAAGTTGAATATCAGCAGGGATATTCTCCTGCTTAAAATCCGTGAAATTACCTATCAGGATGCACAATACAATCGCTTGAATAACATGATTACCTTCAAGGATTTGTATCATCAGGTAACCAAGAAGCGCAAGATTTGGCCTATTCGCAAGGTCATAGCCAATTTTTCCGATGAGTTATTCCGGCTGGTGCCTTGCTGGATGTCATCGCCTGAATCTGTTTCAGCCCTGTTTCCAATGGAAGAATTTTTTGACCTGGTGATCTTCGATGAAGCGTCACAATGCTTTGCTGAAAAAGGGATTCCCGCCATGTACCGGGGAAAACAGATTGTAGTAGCAGGGGATGAAAAACAATTGAAACCCAATGATCTTTATAAAGTCCGGTGGGAAGAGGAGGCAGAAGAGGATATTGCTGAACTGGAATTGGACTCACTGCTTGAGTTGTCTGCCAAGCATTTAATGCAATTGCAATTGCAGGGCCATTACAGAAGTAAATCTCTGGATCTTATAGATTTTTCCAACAAGCACTTTTATGATGGTAATTTAAAGTTACTTCCTGATTTTAAGGATATTAATTATCCGGAACCTCCCATCCAATATGTGAAAGTAGACGGTACCTGGAAAAATAATATCAATCATATGGAAGCTCAGCGTGTTGTTGACCTGGTAAGAGACCTTTTAAAGGATCAGCCGGAGAAAGAAATTGGTGTCGTCACCTTTAATGTAAAACAGCAATATCATATATTGGATTTGCTTGATGTTGCAGCAGGCGAAGAAAACTGGAAAGTTCCTGACTCATTGTTTGTCAAGAATATTGAAAACGTACAGGGCGATGAGAAAGATATCATTATATTTTCGACCGCTTATGGCCCGGATGAAAAAGGGAAAATCATGATGCATTTTGGGAGTCTGAATGCTGTCGGCGGAGAAAACAGGTTAAATGTAGCAATCACCAGGGCGAGAGAAAAAATATATATTGTAAGCAGCCTGATTCCTTCTCAGCTGAAGGCAGAGGACAGTAAAAATGAAGGTCCTAAACTCCTTAAAAAATACCTGCAGTTTGCCTGGGACGTTTCCGAAGGGAACTTTACGCCCGAACAAAGGATGAGTAATGCATACCATATCGAGTGGTTTTTAAAGTCTAAGATTAACGAGATGGCCACTGAGATGAACAGCAAATTTGAGCTGGCCAATGAATTGCCGTTTTCTGACCTTTCGATTAAGCAGGGGGATCAATACAAAGGCCTGGTGCTTACCGATGACGACATATACCATGAAAGTATCTCCGTGAAAGAACCCCATGTTTACAAACCGTTGATCCTTGATAGCAAAAATTGGGATTTTATCACTTTTACCAGCCGGCAATTCTGGCAAAACAAGGAGGAAATGAAAGAAAAATTAATGCGGTTTTTAAACAAGCTTGAATCGTAGCGCTGAATTATTCTTCATGGAATCGCTCTACCCGTACACCAATTGATAGGATATCGGGCAAGGTATCTCTTCTCATGAATTGCTGGACTTTGAAAACATATTTCCCGGGGCGATCAAAGGAATAATTTTCAATAGAGAGCACCTGTATATCAAAGATATCTCCTAAACCATTTCCAAGAGGCTCCCCTGTTTTTTCATCAAAAATATTCATGTTTTGTAACTTGGAGGATAATTTATTGCCCTTATCGTCTTCCAGCGTATAGGTCAGAAATAAATTGTGAAAGGGGAATGAGACCGTATTTCTTATGTTATAATAAATGTTATAGGATTGCTGTGGCTCGGTGATTTCAAATTCAAAATGTTTAATATCATCCTTGGCCCATTTTCCTTTTTCAATATCGATATTCTGCTCAAACACTCGCTGATTGTCACATGCACTGAGGCCAAAAAGTGAAATTGCCAGGCTAAAAATAATAGATCTGAATTTCATTATTTACTTTGTTGTGGACGACTCTTTCTTCTGTTTCTATTTTTTCTTTTCTTTTTCTTGCCTGTTTTTTGTTTGAATTTCTTATCCATTCGTATCAAGTCGCTGTTTAACAATGTTTCCTCTTCCAGTTGGGACTGGGCGTTTTCCAGCAAAGAGGATGGTCTTTTCCCGTCGCCGTTTAGCTTGACAATTTCCTCCACTCTCCTGGCTGGCACGGGATACCAGGAGTTTTCATTCTCATATCCAAACCACATGACTTTTCTGAAAATATCTGTTTTTTGCAGTTTTGCCTCTCCTTTTTCTGTGAGCAATGGCCGGTCGAGTTGTGGTATGTCTTTCAGCGCATCCATATAAGTTTCCAGTTCATAGTTGAGACAGCACTTTAACCGACCGCATTGTCCCGACAATTTGCTTGGATTCAGCGAAAGATTTTGATAACGCGCTGCGGATGTAGAAACACTTTTAAACTCTCCAAGCCAGGTAGAACAACATAACTCTCTGCCACATGACCCAATGCCGCCCAGCCTTCCTGCCTCCTGTCTCAGGCTTATCTGCCTCATCTCAACCCTGATTTTAAACTCACCGGCCAGCGTCTTGATCAACTCCCGGAAATCTACACGATCCTCCGCGGAATAGTAAAATGTGGCTTTGGTATTATCGGCCTGATATTCAATATCAGATAATTTCATCGACAGGCTGTGCATTTGGATGATTTCACGGGTACGATAAAGTGTCGGCATTTCCCTTTTTTTCACTTCCTCGAGTTTTTGCAGATCCTTATCAGTTGCCAGGCGGTAAACCTTGCGAATGTCACCGTTGTTTTCTATTTTTTTTCGTTGCATCTGCAAACGAACCAGCTCTCCTTGCAATGAAACATAGCCAATATGGTGACCGTTAGGCACATCTACCACCACCGCATCCCCTGTGGTAAGGTCAAGTTTGTCGGTATTTCTGAAAAAATCTTTTCGTCCCCCCTTAAATCTGACTTCTACTACATCAAACTGATTGGCTGTGGGCATTTCCATATTGGAAAGCCAATCAAATACGTTCATCTTATTGCATCCTCCGGTCAAACAACCTCCATTGTTTTTACATCCGGCCACCGCGGTACCACTGCTACATGATTTACATCCAGACATGACGTCCTCTATATTTATACTTTTCCCGCGAGGGAAAAAGATAGGTTCAAAACTTTACATTTGCCTAAATTTAGTCTTAAAAAAAACAATTTCAAATTCGAGGCAATTTAAAATTAAGGTGACAGCCGGGCTATATTGAACTGACAACAGGATTGCCGGCGTCATCTATAACCGGGGGGTTAGCCGTTAAATCGGAGAATATCCTGGCCAATATCTTTTCTGAAGTTTGCCTTTTCCCAATTAATTTTGTCTACGTCCCGGTAAGTTTTTTCAAGGCATTCGCCAAGGGTTTTATCCATGCCGGTGATGGCCAGTACACGCCCCCCACTGGTGAGTACCTGGTTTTCTTCATTGAATTTTGTGCCTGCATGGAACACAGTGGTTTCTTTTGTCAAATCAATACCAGATATGGGGAAACCTTTATCGTAACTTCCGGGATAACCCCCTGACACCATGACCACTGTAGTAGCCGTTTCAGGATTGATTTGAATCTGTTGATCATCCAGTTGACCACTTGCGGCCGCATCCAAAAGATCTACCAAATCATTTTGAACTCTGGGCAGGACGGCTTGTGTTTCGGGGTCGCCCATCCTCACGTTGTATTCTATGACATATGGATCTCCCCCTACATTCATCAGGCCAATAAAAATGAATCCACAATAGTCAACGCTATCGTTGCTAAGTCCGGCAATGGTGGGTTGAATGATCCTTTCTTCTACTTTTGTCATGAAGTCGGCATCGGCGAATGGCACCGGAGAAACAGCTCCCATACCTCCCGTATTGGGCCCGGAGTCATTTTCTCCAATTCTTTTATAATCCTTGGCCTCTGGTAAAATGACGTAATGTTTTCCGTCTGTCAACACGAAAACTGATAATTCAATACCAGAGAGAAATTCTTCGATTACTACCTTGGCCCCGGCTTCTCCAAACCGCTCATCTACCAACATTTCTTCCAGGACCCGTGCGGCCTCCTCTTTGTCCTGTGCGATGATAACACCCTTTCCGGCGGCAAGCCCATCAGCCTTGAGCACGATAGGAAGTGGCAAGCTTTGAATGTGACGCAGCCCATCCTGCAGCGATTCTTTGGTGAAAGTTTGGGAGCCGGCTGTGGGGATGTTATTTTTTTGCATAAAATCTTTGGCAAAATCCTTACTTCCTTCCAACTGAGCTCCTTTTTTGTCAGGGCCAATGATCTTGATATGGTTGAGTTCGGGTGCTGCTTTAAAATGATCGGTAATTCCTTTGACCAGCGGGACCTCCGGACCAACTACTATCATCGATATATTATTTTCCAGCGCAAAATTTCCTATATCCGCAAAGTTGTCAACGGCTATGTCGACGTTTTGCCCCAGGCTCGCTGTGCCTGCATTGCCGGGTAATACAAATAGTTTTTCACATTTTTGGCTTTGCTTAATTTTCCAGGACAAAGCGTGTTCCCGTCCGCCGGAACCTATAATAAGTATATTCATAATAGATGGAAGAAATAAAATTTGGTCAAAAATACTTTAATAAAAGTTTTTTCCAAGTTGGAAAGAAAGATATGTGGGCTAACCCCGGGTTAAAATTGTAAGGACAAATAATCGAGGGTTTAATTGGCAAATTCGGAAAGGAACTTAATACGCATGATTCTCAATTCCTCCTCTGCGTAATCTTCATCCTCCAATTCCTGCATGGCTACTTTTATGTTGTCCGTTTCCGCATTCATAAAATAGTCACAGATGTCCTGCTGCCTTTCGTGATCCATCGTTTGGTCGATGTAGTAATCCAGGTTAAGTTTTGTGCCGGAATAGCAGATATGCTCAATTTCGTCTATGAGCTCATCCATTGTGATGCTTTTCGATTCGGCGATTTCTTCTAACTCAACCTTTCTGTCGATCTGTTGAATAATGTAAATTTTGGTCTTGGACTTGTTGACGGTAGATTTTACCACCACATCGGAAGCTGTTTCTATCTCATTGTCCTCGACGTATTTGTTGATAAGATCCAGGAAGTATCTACCGAACTTTGCTACTTTTCCGGTGCCGACACCATTGATTTGAGCCAGTTCCTCTTTGGTTGTTGGATATATTGTGGCCATTTCCTCGAGAGAGGGATCCTGAAATATCACATATGGCGGCAGGTTTTTTTCTTTGGCCACCTTTTTCCGCAGGCCTTTTAACAACTCGAATAAGCTTTCGTCATAGGCCTTTGAATTAATTACTTCTCTTTCAGACTCTTCCTCCTCGCCCAGATCGCTGTAGTCATTGTCCTTGCTCAGTATGATGCCGTGTGGGTTTTCCAGAAATGACATCCCTTTTTCCGAGACCTTCAAAACACCCACATTTTCAATGTCTTTTTCTAACAGTTCATTAAGCATGCTTTGCCTGATTACCGATGCCCAGAATTTGTCGCTTTCCCCTTTACCCGTACCAAAAACAGGTAATTTATCATGCCCATAACTTTTGACATATTGATTTTGAGAGCCGATCAGTACATTGGCCAGGTGATTAATGCCAAAACGCCCCCCGGTTTGTTGCGCGGCTTGTATGGCCTTTAGGACATATGCCTCACCTTCAAATTTTTCCTTTGGTTTCAGGCAGGCATCACATTTGCCGCTTTCCTTGCAGTCGCTTTCAAGATATTCTTCGCCGAAGTAATGTAGCAGTTGTTTCCTCCTGCAGACAGACGATTCGGCATAGGAAACCATTTCTTCCAGCAGAATCTTGGCATTTTCCCTTTCGGTTACCGGTTTATCTTTACTGAATTTTTCGAGCTTGATAATATCGTTGTAACTGTAGAACATAATGCATTCGCCCTCCAGCCCGTCTCTTCCCGCTCGCCCTGTTTCCTGGTAATATCCCTCCAGTGACTTTGGTGTATCGTAGTGTACCACAAACCGGACATCAGGTTTATCGATACCCATACCAAAGGCTATGGTGGCGACGATAACATCTACCTCTTCATTTAAAAAATCGTCCTGATTCTTCATTCTTACAGGTGCATCAAGTCCGGCGTGATAGGGTGCAGCGTTAATGTCATTTATTTGGAGCAAGTTGGCGATTTCCTCCACTTTTTTCCTGCTCAGGCAATATACGATGCCCGATTTGCCCTTGTGATTTTTGATGAATTTTATAAGCTGCTTTTTAGTATTTTGCTTAGGCCTTACTTCATAATATAAGTTAGCGCGATTAAATGAAGATTTGAAAACGTCAGCGTCTTCCATCTGAAGGTTTTTCTGAATATCAATTTGCACCTTCGGTGTTGCCGTGGCGGTGAGTGCAATGATTGGCAGATCCCCTAACTGCTGGATGATGGATTTGATTCTTCTGTATTCAGGTCTGAAATCATGGCCCCATTCAGAAATACAGTGAGCTTCATCAATGGCCGCAAAGGAAATGTTGGCTTTTCTCAGAAAATCGATATTTTCCTCCTTGGTCAAAGATTCGGGTGCGACATACAATAGTTTTACCTCTTCAGCCAGCGTATCATGTTTTACCCGTGCAATTTCCGCCTTGGTCAGGGTGGAGTTTAAAAATTGTGCATTGACCCCCAGTGCATTTAGTTGATCCACCTGATTTTTCATCAGGGCGATCAGTGGAGATATTACAATAGCGGTGCCGCTCATCATAATTGCCGGCAATTGGTAGCACAAGGATTTACCGGCACCCGTGGGCATGATCACAAAAGTATTTTTGCCATTAAGCAGGTTGTGAATAATGGCTTCCTGCGTTCCTCTAAATTGGCCGTAGCCGAATACATCCTTAAGTTTATCTTTTAATTGATCCAACTGTGCTTCCACCGCGAATTAATTTTATTTCTTATTAATAATTGCCGAATTGCTTATCTTTATCGCAAAAATAAAAAGAAGCTTGCATATTTTGAAGTTAGCAAAAAATATTAAAAATACAGCTAAAGAAGTGTTAATAAATGAAGCCAAAGCGGTTGAAAAATTAGCAGATTATTTAAACGGAGATTTTGAGTCTTGTGTCGAGGAAATCTTGTGTTGCCAGGGCCGGGTGGTGATCACAGGCATTGGAAAAAGTGCCATCGTGGCCAGCAAGATCGTAGCCACCCTCAACTCCACCGGCACCCCTGCATTGTTTATGCACGCCGCCGATGCTATACATGGTGACCTGGGCATGGTGCAGGAAAATGATATCGTTATATGCATTTCAAAAAGCGGCAACACTGCAGAGGTAAAGGTATTGGTTCCCCTGCTGAAAAGAACCGGGGTAAAGCTGATTGCACTGGTTAGCAATGTGGATTCATTTTTGGCGCAACATGCGGATTTTGTACTTAACGCTACTATTGATATCGAGGCTTGCCCCAATAATCTGGCGCCTACCACCAGTACCACCGCGCATATGGCCTTAGGTGACGCGCTGGCCGTATGCCTGCTCGAATCCCGTGGGTTTTCAAATGAAGACTTTGCCAGATACCATCCGGGCGGATCACTTGGAAAAAAATTGTACCTGAAGGTAAATGACATCTATCCCGGTAACCAATTGCCGCTGGTAAAAGATGATGCCTCTGTGAAAGAGGTCATTATGGAAATTTCGGGCAAGCGACTAGGCGCCACCGCCGTCGTCAATGCAGAGAAAAAACTAATTGGGATTATTACCGACGGAGATTTGAGAAGAATGTTGGAAAAAAGCACCGAAATTGGTAATATGAGTGCGAGGGATATTATGACCCAAAATCCGGTCACCATCCAGGAAGATGATTACGCTGTAAAAGCGCTTAATATCATGCAGCAGAAGAACATTACCCAGCTTATCGTTGCAGGAAGAGAACAGGTAATAGGATTCGTGCATTTGCATGATATTCTTAAGGAAGGAATCGTTTAAATGTTATTCCCGGATTTTATTCTTTTTTCTAGTTAAGTTAAATAATAATTGAGATTTGCAGCTATTTAAAATAATACAACGATCATTTCTTTATTCCTCTTTAAATATTTTAAGTATCAATCAGTAAGATGAAATGAAAAATTATTATGTAGTAATTATGGCCGGGGGGATCGGTAGTCGTTTTTGGCCTTATAGCAGGGATAAATTTCCCAAACAATTCCTGGATGTGCTTGGCACTGGCACTTCCCTTTTAAGAATGACTTACGAGAGGTTTTTGCAGGTTTGCCCTTCCGAAAATATTTACGTTGTTACCAGCAAGAATTATGAGGAGCTGGTAAGCGAACAGTTGCCGGAGTTATCGCGGGATCAAATATTATGTGAACCGTATCGTCGGAATACAGCGCCATGTGTGGCATATGCCAGTTATAAAATAAGGAAACAAAATCCTGATGCGATCACCGTGGTCACACCGTCGGATCATGCCATTTTTAAGGAAGATGTGTTTATTGCTGCCATTAAGGATGCTCTTGCCGAAGGTGCCAGGTCAGATAAGCTCATTACGCTGGGAATCAAACCCACACGCCCTGAAACCGGCTATGGCTATATTCAGTACCTTCCCGGCGACGAGGAGTTGAAAAAGGTAAAAACTTTCACCGAAAAGCCTGCCTATGAGCTGGCCGTTAAATTTTTTGAAAGTGGAGAGTTTTTGTGGAATGCCGGCATTTTTATCTGGAGTGTAAAGTCGATCATTAAATCATTTGAAACCTTCCTGCCCGATATGGCAGAGGTATTTGAAGAGGGAATCGAAAATTATTCAACAGATCAGGAGCGCTTGTTCATCAATCAGGCCTATGCCCAATGTAAAAATATCTCCATTGACTACGGCATTATGGAAAAATCCCAGAATGTATATGTCAAATTAGGTGAATTTGCGTGGTCTGATTTAGGTTCCTGGGGATCATTGCATGAAATCCGTGAAAAAGATGAAAATCAAAACGTGGTTGATGCCAATGCCCTGGTCTACGACAGTGAAAACTGTGTGGTCATGGGCCCCAAAAACAAGTTAATAGTAGTGCAGGGATTGAAGAACTGTCTGGTGGCTCAGTGCGATAATGTCATCTTGATTTGTGACAAGGATAATGAAAAGCAATTCAGAACTTTTGTAGCCGACGCCAAAGATAAAAAAGGGGCCGACTTTGTTTGATCACAAGCCATGGATTAACCGGTCCAATTAACTAACCTGTTTTTATGGGTTTATTGCAATTTACCAGCAAGGGCATTTATTGTAAACAGGCCGATGTTTATATCGATCCATGGAAGTCGGTGGACAAAGCATTAATCACGCATGGCCATTCCGATCATGCGCGACACGGACACAAACAATATCTTTGCCACCACCATTCCAAATCCATATTGAAATTAAGGCTTGGAAAAAATATTAATATACAGACCGTGAAGTATGGCGAGTCGGTTACGATCAATGGTGTAGATATTTCCTTTCATCCTGCGGGCCACATCATTGGGTCAGCACAAATCAGATTGGAATACAAAGGTTGTATATGGGTGGTATCTGGCGATTACAAAATTGAAGATGATGGACTTTCCGGGGCCTATACGCCCATAAAGTGTCAATACTTCATTACAGAATGTACCTTTGGGCTTCCGGTTTATAAATGGATACCACAGCAAGAGGTATTTGATGATATCAATAACTGGTGGCAGCAGAACAATAAAGAAGGAAAAACCACGGTCCTTATTGGTTATTCCCTGGGCAAGGCGCAAAGGTTGATTCAAGGACTGGATACTTCCATAGGACCAATTTTAACGCACGGCGCTGTAGAAAATATTAACCAGGCCTTGCGGGAAGATGGTATTAAACTTAATGATACGATCAACGTAACCGCGGATTTTGACAAGAAGAAATTCTCAAACGCCATCGTGGTAGCGCCCCCATCGGCAGCCGGCACCAACTGGTTGAAAAAATTCCATCCTTATTCCACTGGCATTGCATCGGGATGGATGGGAATCAGGGGGCCACGGAGAAGAAGAACGGTAGATCGTGGCTTCGTATTATCAGATCATGCCGATTGGACGGGCCTGAATCAGGCAGTACGGGAGTCCGGAGCCGAATATGTCATTGCTACCCACGGATATACCAATGCCTTTGCGCGGTGGCTAAATGAAAAGGGAGTGCAGGCGAGCGTAGAAAATACGTTGTTTGAGGGAGAGTTACCGGAAATTAAGGAAGGAAGCAATAGCGGGTCAACCAGTGATAAAACAGAAAATTAGGTGATGCAAAGGTTTACCAGACTCTTTAACGAATTGGATCAAACAACGAAGACCAACCAAAAGGTTCAGGCCCTTGTGAATTACTTTGAGGAGGCCGTGGAGGAGGATAAGATATGGACCATAGCCCTGCTGTCCGGAAAGCGACCCGGCAGATCGGTAGGCACAAGCTTCCTGAGAACATGGGCAGCCGAGGTCGGCAATATTCCCGACTGGCTTTTTGAAGAGTCTTATCACGTGGTAGGCGACCTGGCTGAAACGATTTCCCTGGTTTTTCCGCAGGCTGAAAAAAAGACAAACCGGTCATTGACCTACTGGATTAACTTTCTGAAAAACCTGCGGGAACTGGACGAAAGCACAAAAAAAGAAAGGGTAACCGGCGCATGGCTTCAAATGGCTCCTTATGAACGATTTGTATTCAATAAATTGATAACCGGAGGATTCAGGGTTGGGGTATCACAAAAATTAATGGTGCGCGCTTTGTCTAAACATACCGGGATCGATGAAAATAAGCTGGCACATAAGCTAATGGGCAACTGGCAGCCAGAGGCAATTGATTTTAAGCAGTTTTTCTTTAGCAGTAATCCGGAAGAAGACCTCTCCCGGCCATATCCGTTTTATCTTGCCTATGCATTGGAAGGCAATACGGAAGCGTTGGGAGATATCACTGACTGGCAGGTCGAAAGAAAATGGGATGGGATCAGGGGGCAGGTTATTGCCAGGGGAAAAAAAGTATATGTTTGGTCGCGTGGCGAGGAATTAATTACCGAAAAATTTCCTGAATTTCACGAATTGGCTGACAAACTACCGGACGGAACGGTATTGGACGGCGAAATCCTGGCATTTAAAGAGGGGAGTCCTTTGTCTTTTAATCATTTACAAACCCGGATTGGGCGGAAGAATATTTCGAGGAAGATACTGGAGAATGCACCAGTGGTTCTGATGGTTTATGATTTGCTGGAAAACCAGGGAAAGGATATCAGGGACCGGCCTTTATCAGAACGTCGAAAAATGCTGGAAGAGGTAGTCGAGAAGGCCGGGTGCGAGGAAATACTAAAAACCTCCAAAGTTATAAAAAGCCAAAACTGGGAAGAGTTGGCCCGGGAAAGACAGCTGTCAAGAAAATATTATAGTGAGGGCTTAATGCTCAAAAGGACGGATAGCACCTACAAGGTGGGCAGAAAAAAAGGAGACTGGTGGAAATGGAAGGTCGATCCTATGACAATAGATGCTGTGATGATCTATGCGATGCGCGGTCACGGCCGGCGCGCTAATTTATATACGGATTATACATTTGCCGTCTGGGATGGTGATCAATTGGTGCCTTTTGCAAAAGCCTACTCGGGATTGACCGATCAGGAGATTATTGCGGTAGATGCTTTTGTAAAGAAAAATACTATTGAGCGCTTTGGACCTGTCAGGAGTGTGAAACAGGAGCTGGTTTTTGAAATTGCCTTTGAAGGAATTAACAAATCCAGCCGCCATAAATCCGGTGTAGCGCTGCGATTCCCGCGTATGCATCGCTGGAGAAAGGATAAGCCGGCAAGTGAGGCCAACAGCCTGGAAGATTTATTCGCCCTGTTAAAGCAATATGGTGGTTAAACCAGGGACATTTTATCAGTCACCATGCACCAAATCTTGCCAATAATCTGCTAACCGATTGAGAAAGGTTGGTTCCTCTTCGTTGAGAAATGCGTGAAGTATACTAATGAGTTCATTGGTTCGTAAATATCCAAAAGATTTGTGTGGGTTTTTACGGCCATTGTATTCGTAATCGTTTTTAATCAGTTTATCCTGTGGACCAACACCCCTGGAGTTAATCGTGTAGTCATCTTCCAGATTGTAATTAATCGCCACATTATCGTCGAGATCGGCAAGATTTTGCCATGCATTAACAATGTTTTCAGGTGTTGGCAATTTGGTATGCGTGGTATAATCTCTTTCAAACTCTTTAAAAATTTCTCTTTTGATCATGGGTAAACCCAGTGGAGACCCTACCGTGATTAATGTGTGAATGTTGATTTCCGGCGCCATAAAAGTCAAAACATCATAGGCTACTATGGAACCCATGGAATGTGCAATTAATAGGATCTTCTGGTCTTTGTGATGGGTCAAAACTCTTTTTAACCGCCTACGAATAATCTTTTTTGCGGATTCCTCAGACTTTTTGTCAACGCTGACATTTTTCCTGTAATAAACATGCAGGTCTTTGAAAGTACGGCTGGCGACCCAATCGAAAATGTACTCGACATTGATCAGGCTGTTTTTACTGAGGAAAAATCCGTCAATAAACTTTTCAAACCGGTCAAAGATTTTTCTTTTAAAGCTGTCCCCGGTTGCGTCGGTATTTGAAGCTACCGATGGATGATAAGGTTCATCGAGGTGTAATGGGTGATCACTATCCTTGACCAAAGGATCCAAAGGTTCGGTGTATAGCAAATCGGCCCAGTAGACAACTTCAAAGTCAAAATGACAGAACTCATATCCATATTTCAGGAAGCCTTCCTCAATTGATTTTAAATACCATTTTCGCAATAGTTTTTTAGGAGGTTTGTTTTCCAGTCCATGGATAAAAATGACAACTTTATTGGTTTTTTTCCTTTTAAAAAGAAACATGGGCACTTTCCTTTTTTACAGGCACCGGCTCATAGCCGGTCCGGATAATTTGTAAATATACCATCTACACCAAGAAGTTGCATTCGTTTGATATCTTCAGCATAATTAACGGTCCACACAAATGTTTTTAATCCTTTCTTTTTGGCATCTTCCACAAACGCCGGATTAATAAAATCTAAACAAGGGTTAATAGCATAAGCATTTAAGTGTTTTGCCATAGCGGCGTAATCTAATGGAATGATTCCCAGCAAAACGCCTATGCGGATGCCGGGAATATGGGTTTTGAAGGCTTTTAGTGCATGGTGATCGAAAGACGAGATCAAAAAGTCATCGAGTGACCAACCTTGTTCATTTACCAACTGATTTACCATTCTCACCACCGCCGGCACCGCCGCACTGTTTTTTAATTCGATATTGGTTGGAACTTCCCGATTAATGACATTCAGACTTTCTGCCAGCGTTGGAATTTGTTCACCTTTCCCTGCATTCAGTTTTTTCAGGTCTTCCAGATTATAATCCTTTACATAGCCGTTTCCATCGGTGGTCCGCTCCAGTCGGTCATCGTGGATGACAACGGCCTCGCCGCTTTGACAAAGGGTCACATCCAGTTCTATCATGTCTACCTTCATTTTTAATGCTGTAGAAAATGAAAGCAGCGTATTTTCCGGTGCATGTCCCATGGCGCCCCGGTGGCCAATTTTCATAAACATCAGATAACTATTATTAATCCGTTTAAAGATTTCGTTTTAAATTTGACTGGTGGAATCAGTTGTTGTTTCATCATTTTTTGCAAATCTAATAATGTCATCAATAGGTAGCCGGTCATTCAATCCCTGGGAATAATGGACCCTTTTGATCACCAAATCCTTATCCAGTAAAAATTCCGCCGGGATGGTATTAATGGATTCCCCGTCCGCCATTAAATGCATAGGTACTCCTTTCATTTTTGCTTTGAAAGCCGTCTGCACAAAAGAAGTGATGTGGCTTTTGGCTGATATATAACCCGAAGGCTCAAGCCCATAGGTGCCGTACCATTTTTTTTCAGGGTCTGAAATGAGCGGGATAGGAGATACTCCCTGGTGAAAAGTACTTCTTAGAATAATTCTTTCCTTAGATTCAAAAAAGAAAATCATTTCCAGCCCAAGGGATTTAAACGTATCAAATGATTTTTTTAAGTCATGCACACGAAGGTTGCAAAATGGACAACCGGCATGTCTGAAAAATGCCAAAAGGAGCTTCTTGCCTTTGTATTCTTCCAGGTCTATGATCCTGCCAAATACGTCTTTTATCTTAAAAACCGGGGCAATTACATTTTTTTCTATCCTCATATAAATCAATCTGTGACGTAGGCAAAGTAAGCCTTTAAATTTATCGACTTTGACATCGGCGATAAAATTGCCATCATCTAAGGCATCATAAACCAGCTGAAATGATCATATCAGCAAATCCAATTTGGTCAAAAAAAATCAGGATCACAAATTATTATTGCCATTGAATTTGGTTTCATTGTGGCCGAAAATAATGGCGCCGCCAGAAGCATTATCCGTAATAAGTTTAACCTACTGACATAGGATTGTCACAGCCCCCATAGATATTCGCTTAATCAACAATTAAACACAGATGAAGACCAACATCATTTTACTTACGCTGCTCTCACTGATGATCTGTTATCACATAAAGGGCCAAAACAAAAAAAATATGATTGCAAAAACAATGAAAATTAAAAACGGAACCACTCAAATTAGTTATCTCGAAGAAGGGAAAGGAGATAAAACCTTGCTAATGCTTCATGGGTGGTGCATAAACGGCGCCTACTGGGAAAACCAAATCAATTACTTCAAAGAAAAATATAAGGTAGTAGCCATAGATTTGCCAGGTTTTGGGAAATCAACCTCGCAACGACAGGAATGGACCATTCAACAATATGGAACAGATGTTATTGAGGTCATCGATCAGCTCGGTTTATCAAATGTTATCCTGGTCGGACATTCAATGAGTGGGGAAATAATATTGGAAGCGGCCCTGAAAGATCATCCTTCCGTCATTGGATTGGTTGGCATTGACAACTTTAAAATGATTGATGTACATTTCACGCCGGAACAGTTGGCGGAAATGCAATCATACATGGAATTGTTACAAAAGGATTTTAAAAACACTGCTCCTGTATACGCGGACAAAATGCTGTTCCACCCATCGACGGATGAAGCGGTCAGAAACCGTGTAAAAAAGGATTTTGAGCTTGCTGACCCTGAGATTGGATTTTCCACCCTGACGGGATTAATGAATTATAGCATGTTGGAATCTGCCGGGCTTGCGAATTTGAATTATAAGCTTTACTTAATTAATAGTGATTTTGTGCCTACCAATACCGGCGGGCTTGCCAAGCACTGCAAAAGCTCATTTGAAGTAGTTGATATACATGATACGGGACATTATCCCATGATTGAAAAGCCGGAAGAATTTAATCAATTACTCGAAGCGACTATCGAAGGCATAGAATAACATTGATGTTATAAAGTATGGTGGGTCATAAACAATAGGATGGTTCTATGACCCACTCCCTTTCACTGTGACAATGTGGTACTTTAGTTAGCTTCCTAACCATGACAAGGTTGTGTTTACTGACACCGGCCTAAAAATGTTGATTATGTAATTTTCCCGGTATTTGGTCGTTCTGAAAATATGAAAGTCTTAGGTATAGTCATTGCCATTTCCTTTCTAGGTATAATTAATATTTTCGGCCAGCATCCACCAACCAGAAATAACGTGTTTTTTGAAGCCGGTGGGGCCGCTTTCTTTTATTCGATCAACTACGAAAGATTACTTTTGAAGAAAGCCGATCATAACCTGGGCGTCAGAGTCGGATTTTCCTATTTAAACCTTTTTGATGATCGGGGACGACAATTCACAGGTTTGCCAGTAGGTATTTCGTATCTTAAAAAACTCAAAAATAAATTTCTTGAAACGGGCCTGTCTTTTTCAGGACTCATTGATCAATATGATATTCCGCGGGCTGACAATGTAAACAGCAGAGCAATTAAAGAACTTGTTTTAATTCCCAGTTTTAGACTAGGTATTAGAAAACAGCCAATAAAGCCGGGACTATTTTGGAATGCCCTGCTCCAGTATTCTCTGGTAGCTGTCGACGACTACAAGACCTATAAATGGGATGATGCGGAAAGAAACTCAATACCCTTTTTAAGCCTTGGGCTTGGATATGCCTTTCAATAATTACTAGATGAGCATAACCTGTGTCATCAACACCATTCCCCAAAACCAGCCCTTCCTCCTGAATCTTAAATAAGCTATCTTTAGGCTTTTCACTACCTTTATCCTATCGGGTTTGCGGGCATATGATTGAAAAGGCACAACAATGGTTCAGAGAAAAAGGGTGGCAGCCGTTTCCATTCCAGGAAGAAGCCTGGGAAAGCTATCTCAATGGTTTTCACGGGTTAGTAAATGCCCCGACCGGTAGCGGCAAAACTTATTCACTGGCCGTACCTATTTTATTGGAATTCTTACAAAACCATCCTGCCCGCCACCCCCAAAAACCGGGTTTACAAGCCATTTGGATCACACCGATCAGGGCGTTGGCCAGGGAAATTCAAATATCTGTGCAACGTGCCTGCGATGCTTTTGAAATCGACTGGCAGGTGGCTATTCGTACCGGAGATACATCAACCGCTGAGCGCGCCAGGCAAAAAAGGAATATTCCTGAATTCCTGATAACAACACCCGAAAGCATGCATTTGCTGCTCGCGCAAAAGGATTATGAAAACCTTTTCAAAAACCTCAAGGCCGTGATTGCTGATGAATGGCACGAGTTGGTTGGCTCCAAAAGAGGCGTGCAGGTGGAACTGGCCCTGTCCAGGTTTAAAACACTTTGCCCGCAGTTAAAAATTTGGGGCATCTCAGCCACCATTGGTAATATGGACGAGGCGCTGAATGTGTTGATGGGAAATGATTTTAAGGCCGACAATGTAAAAGTAATTAAGGCCGATATCGAAAAGGAAATAGAAATTGTTTCAATCCTGCCTGATACCATGGAAAAATTTCCCTGGGGCGGGCATTTGGGGATTATTTTGCTGGAGAAGGTCCTGCCAATTCTTTATGAAAGTAAAACCACCCTGATTTTTACCAACACGCGTTCACAGGCCGAGATTTGGTACCAGCGAATTTTACAGGCAGCGCCAGACCTGGCTGGGGTGATTGCTATGCATCATGGCTCTATTAGCAGGGAGGTAAGGGACTGGGTTGAAACCGCCCTGCACGATGAAAGACTAAAGGCAGTCGTCTGTACTTCGAGCCTGGATTTAGGGGTGGATTTCAGGCCGGTGGAAACGATCATACAGATCGGTGGCCCAAAAGGTGTTTCAAGGTTTATGCAGCGGGCCGGTCGAAGTGGTCATCGCCCCGGAGCCAAGAGTAAAATTTACTTTGTACCCACGCAGGCACTGGAACTGCTGGAGGCGTCGGCCCTGCGAAAGGCTATTGAAGTGAATGAACTGGAAGAAAGAATCCCTTTTATAAGATCATTTGATGTGTTGAGCCAATACCTCGTTACCCTGGCAGTTTCAGGTGGTTTTGATCCCAAAATCATTTACCCGGAAATTCTTTCCACTTTTTGTTATGGAAGTATGTCAGAGGATGAATGGCATTGGATCCTCAATTTCATCACAACGGGGGGAAGTACATTAGATGCCTATGACGAATTTAAAAAGGTGGAGGTGGAAAGGGGAATTTTTAAAGTTACCAACCGGCGTACCGCTATGCGTCATCGCCTTTCCATTGGTACTATCGTCAGCGATACCATGATTGAGGTGAAATATTTACACGGTCCTCGGATTGGTTCTATCGAAGAGTGGTTTATTGCCTCAATGAACATTGGCGATGTCTTTTGGTTTGCCGGTCGTTCGCTGGAATTAGTGAGTATCCGTGGCATGTCAGCCCTGGTGAGAAAGTCCAAGAAAAAGCGGGGAAGATTTCCCAGTTGGCAGGGGGGGCGGCTAGATCTTTCTTCAAAGCTTTCTGCCTTGTTGCGACTTAAACTTAGCGAGGCGGCTTCCGGAGATCCGAAAGACCTGGAATTACAAAGTATTGTGCCGCTGATTGAAAAGCAACAGGAGGTATCGCTGGTACCTTCCGAAGAAGAGTTTTTAATAGAGTCTATTCACACTAGAGAAGGCCATCATCTGTTTTTTTATCCATTCGAGGGTCGCAACGTGCATGAGGGTATTGCGTATTTGGTGGCGCATCGCCTTTCCGAGATCCAACGCTTTTCATTCTCAATTGCCATGAATGATTACGGATTTGAATTGCTATCTGATCAGGAGATCCCCATCGAAGAGGCGCTCGGTATGGACTTATTTTCTACCGATGATCTATTTTATGATATCCAGGCCAGCGTTAATACCAATGAAATGTCGCGTCGCAGATTCCGGGATATCGCCAGTATTGCGGGGCTGGTATTTCAGGGTTATCCGGGCAAGTATGTATCCAGTAAACATCTGCAGTCTTCCTCCAGTTTGTTTTACGACGTATATCGGGAATATGAACCGAATAGTTTATTGCTCAAGGAGGCCTTTGAGGAGGTCATGGAATTTCAGCTGCAGGAAACCAGGCTGAGAAATGCCATGGATAGGATCAATAACCAAAAGATCATTTTAAAACACCCGGAAAATCCAACCCCCTTTTCTTTTCCAATTCTGGTGGAGCGGATTCGTGACAGGTATACTTCAGAAGAGCTAAAGGACCGGATCAAGCGTATGACCCTGAAGTTGCAAAAGGGTTGATTGGTTGGAAGCTTTCAGTTTCCTTCCGCTGGCCCTGCCCCTCGTTCAACTAATACCTCTAATCTGGAAAGAATCGACTAAAAGTATTGGTCAATACTCAGGGATTTCTTTTCTTTGACATCCTTTCATTTTTAATTCCGGATGAAATTTGAATCTGTAAAAATTAAAGAACAAACTTTTTTGCTACACCCGCTAAAAGCTATTTATTGGGTGGAGGAAAAGTCTTTATTACTGGCTGATTTTCATTTGGGCAAAGCTTCCCATTTTCGTAAAAATGGCATTGCCGTACCCCAGCAGGTGATCTATTCAAATTACGCCAAGTTTAATCGCCTGCTCAAGGTCTTTCCCCAGGAAAAAATCATTTTTTTAGGCGACCTTTTTCACAGTGATCACAATGAGGAGTGGGAAAAGTTTGGTGCTATGATCAATGCTTATAAGCAATTTCAGTTTTTGCTGATTTCGGGCAACCATGACATCATGGCCAGACGCGAGTACGAAAAATTTAATATAGCCGTTTTTGACGAACCCTATGCGATGGGGCCGTTATTGCTTACCCATCATCCGATGGAAGAAGTGCCGGAGGATTATTATAACCTGGCGGGTCACGTACATCCGGGCATCAAACTAAGAGGCAAGGCCAGGCAATCGTTGCGGCTACCCTGTTTTTATTTTTCGGACCGTCAGGGACTCTTGCCGGCTTTCGGTAAATTTACCGGCATGGCGATGATCAGGCCGAAAAAAACAGACCAGGTTTTTGCGCCGGTAAGCGACCACGAAATAATGAGCTTTTAAACTGACTGTTATGAGCATCAAGTACCAGGAAATACTACAGGAAATTCACGAAGAAATCAAACCCTTTAAAGGAGAAGGTCAGATTGCCACCTATATTCCCGAACTGGCGACGGTCGATCCGGATAAATATGGTATTTGCCTTCATTGCTTTGATGGTCAGGAATACACCCTGGGCGATTGCGAGGAAAAGTTTTCAATCCAAAGTATTTCCAAGGTGCTGACGCTGTCTTTGGCAGTTTCCAAGATTGGTGAGAGAATCTGGGAGCGGGTAGATGTGGAGCCTTCGGGAGATCCGTTTAACTCGCTGGTTCAGCTGGAATACGAACAGGGTATTCCAAGAAATCCGTTGATCAATTCCGGCGCCATCGTCGTGGCGGATATTTTAGTTTCCGTTCTGGATGATCCAAAAGAGGATTTTTTAGAATTTATACGTGGTATTTGTGGCAACGAAAGCATTGATTTTAACCCCAAAGTAGCCGCATCCGAGAAGGCTACGGGCTTTCGCAATGCCGCCCTGGCCAACATGTTAAAATCATTTGATAACATTAAAAATGATGTGGATACTGTCCTGGATTTTTATTTCCACCAGTGTTCCCTGGAGATGACCTGCCGTGAGTTGTCGAGAACCTTTTTGCTATTTGCCAACCATGGCACCCAATATGGAGGCACAGAGCAGCTATTGCCAAGACGCCTTGGTAAAAGGATCAACGCCATCATGCAGACCTGTGGGTTTTACGATGAGGCGGGGGAATTTTCCTTTCGCGTAGGCTTGCCGGGGAAAAGTGGTGTTGGTGGGGGTATTGCGGCTATTTATCCCCAGCAATATAGCGTGGCAGTCTGGAGCCCGCGATTAAATCCTAAGGGGAATTCGGTGCTGGGAATGAAATCACTGGAATTGCTAACTACCAAGACGGGGTATTCGATTTTTTAATTGATAATAGACAATTTTTTTGATTTTGAAAGGATAGGTTGAGCTTGTGGTATAGGATCAGAGAAAGTTAAAGTCATTCAAGCTTCTCTGGCCAAAGTCAACACCACCTAACCCTTACCCACTACGTCATTCCGAACAAGGCGCTGGCCAGTGGGTGGGTTGTGAAGGAATCCCTCAGCGATGAAAAACCAAACCATGCCTGCCTAACAGCCACACTCCAAAGACGTCATGGCTGCCCGGAGTAAGCCAATGGATTGCTTCTTCACTCGCGCACTCGTTCATCGCAATGACGGTGGGAGATAGGGATGGATGTGGGAATCATTTCATGCCCTAAAACTGAAGCCAGGGGGAAATTTTTACCGTTCACTTTTTGTCTGGCTTTTGGTTATGATGATTTTATTCCTTTGATGGCTGATAGTGATATCTTGCCCGCAGTCAAATCCAATGTCTTTTACCCATTTTCCACAGAGTCTGATTTCGGGAAAGGTTACCGACTGTGCGTAGGCTCGATCAAAGTGTTTGTGGTATACTTTTAAATGTCGTTTTAAATTTTTTTCTTCATCCATGATAATATTTTATACACATGAAAATATAATATATAAAATTTTTATGCAAATAAAAACGCATAAAAATACTATTTTCTGTTTTGGAGAATCTTTTGGAATTTGAAAAGCTATTGTATATGCACGAAAACACAATAAATTTGCAGAGTGTCTAAATTAAAATTAAATCGAATTAAGTCAGTTCTGGCTGAAAAAGGGAAAACGAGTAAAGATTTAGCAAGGCATTTGAATAAGACCGAATCCACCGTATCTCGTTGGAGTACAAATGAAGTCCAGCCATCAATAGACACCCTTTACGAGATTTCGAAGTTTTTAGAAGTGGATATACGGGAGTTGTTAGTCTCTACGCTATAAATTAGTAGAAAACTTTATTTTAATTTTTAAACAACTCTTGGTGGACCTTGTTTATAGCCAGTTAATCTATTTTGCAAGAAAATTTGACTTTTAATTCCTTCAATAGCTGAAAATCATCAATCCACCGTATCTTCATATTATCGCAGACATGGGGGATTTTTATTTTTGTTGGTTTTTTGTAGTAATCTTTAATTTCTTTTGTTACTACTACTGCACTCTCAAACATCGCATGGGCAATAACCCATGGATCAGCTAGGGAATGTTGTCCATTATTGGAAACCAGATATTGATGGGAAGAATCTTTGCTGTAAATATCCTTTAGGTTTTTTGTGATTGACTCGTTAATTTTTTGAATTGGTATTTTGCTTGTTTTTAACCATTTAGACAATTCATCCTCCACTCTGGTTATTTCTTCAAAGACTAATTGTGGAATGAATATCTTGGAGTTTTTTCCTAGCTCATTTAACAAATCCCAATAATCAGGGCATAAATCCGGCGAATAGTATTTATCCCATGCTTGAATTAAGACATTTGTATCAAGACAGTATTTCTGAACACTTTTATTCATTTGCCAAGAAATGACTCGAGCCGTGAAAAATTATTTAATTGCGTGTTAAGAAGATTACTTGCTTGGGTTGGTGCTATTGTACCTCCCCGAAAAGCGTCCATAACAATTCTGGTAAATAGGTGACCATTTTTATTTACTAATAGCTGATAATAATCTGGTCCACCTTTTCTTTCTTTTTGCTGTGCTTTCTTTTTTTCTTCCTTCTTCAAAAACTCCTTGAAATCTTCTTCAGCCTCAGTTTTTAAATCCTGATATTTCTTTAAAGAAATCAGGCGAAGCTTGTATGAACGATATAGAAAGGCAAAAGAACTTACCCCAATTCTCTTGGCAATTCGAAAAAGTCCTTTACTACTTTCAAATGTATTTCCGCTAAGACTACTCATAAACCCAATGGGCATTAATGAATTCGCAGCAACTTCATTACAAAATAGTTCAACAGGATGAAATTTATCTTGTGGTCCAATCCCAGGACCTATTTCATTTGAAATGCCTGAAGCCGCAATCCAAATATGAGCCAGCTCGTGTACCAGGGTAAATAGCTGTGGTGCATTCCAGTCATGAGAATTAATAAAAACAAACGGGGCATATTTATTGGCAATACTAAAACCCTGAATTTCCTCACTGTCTATGGTTAATCTGGAATGGATAAAGCTTGTTCTAGATATAAAAATTCCGTTTGCTTCAGCTTTTAATACCCATTCTTTAATAGGGTTACCATGCACATAGTTTGATGGATCAATCTGTAAAGTTGAAAGTATATCATTCGCTACTGTAATTGGGTTGTCTTTTAATGAATACTTACCCACGAATGCTAAAACCTCTTCATCATTTTCTTCAAATAAATCACTAATCCATGCCTGCTTTTGCTGAATTTCTCTGATAATAAATGTTGCCGCGGTACCTAATGCAACAGAGGTTTCTCGTCTGAAATCTTGTAATGGCTGGAAGTCATTAGGGATTTCCGGAAGAAAAAAAATTGAGAATGGGCGCCTATAAGCTTTCGCCAATATCTCAGCTTGTCGAATGGTTGGCTGATTAGTTCCATCTTCCCATTCGATTAGTTTCTCTTTTTTTATTGGTATTTTTGCGGCAGCAGTATCCAAAGACATTCTAGCAGACTCTCTTGCCCACTTTAGAACTTTTGGTGTTATATATGCTCTTTCTGCCATTATTTAATAAAACATGAAAATATAAATAATTCTCTGCTCTGTGTTTGTTTTAAAGCAGTAATTTACACGGCGATAAAACTTCACTTATCAAAAAATCTGAATGCAATTACCAGATTAAGTTTGCAGCTACTTACTGGGGCGACTAGTTAAAAACAAATCCCAATATATGAAATTACAACAACTTTCCTTAGGTTAAGAGGTACAAGATGGTTTATTTTATTCAAATCTTATCAGCTACAAATTAATCCAGGGTCGGGGAATTAATTTGCTATCATTCCCTCACCTTATAGTGTGAGGTTAAGCAACCAATGCCATCTGAAGCTTGAAAGAATCTACCCCCCTTCCACATGAACCACATTCCCACTAGGATCTGTCAAATTAAATGCCATAGCTCCCCAGGGCTCTTTTTGTAATTCGCGGGAAACAGTAGCGCCGCTGGATTTGGCTACCTCATAGATCTCTTTGACACTGTTTACTTTGAGGTAAAGATAACCGGTGCCGGCCTTTGTCCAGATATCCCCGTATTTCGGTAATTCATCAAGTATCAGATGGATTTGCAGGCCATCTCTTTCCAAAACAGCGTAATTTGTTGGTTCGCTCTCATGTTCTCCTTCGTGAAGATAAACGGTTTTTAATCCTAATGCCTGCTCATACCACTCGTAACACTTTTGAATATCATCGACGGGTAAAACTGTAATTGTTCTGATAAACTGTGGGTTGCTCATTTCTGTTTTTTGGTTAAAGAATAAAATTTTGATGACCCTAAGCTTCCAATATAAAAAATTATCACCGGTTTTTACTCACGCAAAAATGGGTATTCCCGCCGGCCGACATTCATTGGCAAAACCCCCATCTAAATATTCCCCATAACCATACTAATATCACGCCAAATCATTTATTTTTGTATCCCATTGTCAAATTAAGGAACGCAGAACTTATGAATCCACTACTAGCACCGTTTGATACGCCATTTAACACGGCACCTTTTTCAAAAATAAAGGAAGAACATTATTTACCGGCGATTAAGGAGGCCATTGAGATAGCGAAAAAGGAGGTTGAAGGCATTAAATCCAACAGCGAGGCACCGTCTTTTGAAAATACAATTGAGGCTTTGGAAGCGAGCGGGAGCTTGTTGAATACAATCTCTACGGTTTTCTTTAACATAAATTCAGCCGAAACCAACGATGAGATACAAAAGCTGGCGCAGGAGATATCACCGCTCTTATCTGCCTACAGCAATGATATCCAGTTGGATGCGCAGCTATTTGCCCGGGTAAAGGGAGTGTACGACCAAAAGGACCAACTGGACCTTTCTGTTGAAGGAGATACACTGTTGGATAAGACCTACAAGGGTTTTGTAAGGAATGGTGCGCTGTTGGGTGCAGACGACAAGAACCGGCTACGGGAAATTGATAAAGAGCTGGCCCAGCTTTCATTGAAATTCGGGGAGCATGTCCTGGCTGAAACCAATGCCTATGAGTTGGTATTGGACAATAAGGAGGATTTGAAAGGCTTGCCGGAAACGGCCATAGAAGCCGCGGCACAAATTGCCAAAGAAAAGGGGCACGAGGGAAAATGGGTCGTAACACTTGATTACCCCAGCTATGTGCCCTTCATGACCTACGCGGATGACCGCGCATTAAGAGAAAAACTGTTTTTGGCTTTTAGCAGCAGGGCCTTTGGCAAAGCCGAAAATGATAACCAGGATATCGTTTTAAAAATCGTCGCCTTGCGAAAGAAAAGAGCCGGTATACTTAATTATGAGACCCACGCTAACTTTGTGCTGGAGCGCCGCATGGCGGAAAGTCCGGATAAGGTATTCGATTTTTTACATAATTTGCTGCGCCATGCCCTGCCTGTCGCCAGGGAAGAGCTGCAGGAACTTACCAGGTACGCGCAACAAATTGGCGTCCCTGAGCCTTTGCAACGGTGGGATTTTTCCTATTATGCTGAAAAATTGAAGAAGGAAAAATTCTCTATCGAGGATGAATTGCTCAAACCTTACTTCAAACTTGAAAATGTGGTACAAGGTGTGTTTGGCGTAGCCAACAAGTTGTACGGCCTTAATTTTGTAGAGCGTGATGATATTGATAAATATCACCCTGAAGTAACAACCTATGAAGTTACTGATGACAATGACCAACATGTAGCTATATTCTATGCCGACTTCTTCCCTCGCCCCGGCAAAAGGGGCGGCGCCTGGATGACATCTTTTCAGGGACAATTTAAAAGCCCGGAAAAGGAGCAAAGGCCGCACGCCTCCATTGTGTGTAATTTTACCAAACCTACGCCAACCAAGCCATCGCTGCTTACTTTCAATGAGGTCACTACCTTATTCCATGAGTTTGGTCATGCACTGCATGGCATATTGGCGAATGGTCGCTACGAAAGTATCTCTGGCACTAATGTTTACTGGGACTTCGTGGAATTGCCATCACAGGTACTGGAAAACTGGTGTTATGAAAAAGAATGCCTCGACCTGTTCGCCGAACATTTTGAAACTGGCGAAAAAATTCCCGCTGAATATGTTCAAAGGATCAAAGACAGCGCTAACTTCAATGAAGGCCTGGCTACGGTCAGGCAGCTTGGATTTGCCTTGTTAGACATGGTATGGCACACCACCGATCCGGAAAAGATCCTAGACGTAGCGGATTTTGAAAAAGAAACCCTGCAACAAACCAACCTGTTTCCGGAAGTAGGCGGCATCAATATGAGTTGTGCATTTGCCCATATTTTCCAGGGTGGTTATTCTTCAGGTTACTATAGTTACAAATGGGCCGAGGTGCTCGATGCAGATACTTTTGAATATTTTAAGGAAAAAGGCATCTTCAACCAGCAAGTCGCTGATTTATTCAAAAAACATATACTTTCCGCCGGAGGCAGCGAACATCCAATGACATTGTATAAGCGATTCAGAGGTAAAGAACCTTCGCCGGAAGCGCTTTTACGCCGGGCGGGAATTCTGAAAGACAAGGTGGCCTAACCGCTTTGGTCTCTCTGAGGAGGAAGAAGTATGACTGACATCACTATAAAAAAAGGATCCATACCGGATGTGGTGAAACTTTCCATGCAAATTCCCGAATTTCATGAACCACATCAGCAAAATGAGTACCGATCAAGGCTGGAAGGCACCCCTCATTTAATTGCCATTGCGTTTTTTAAAAATGAGCCAATTGGTTTTAAGGTGGGTTATCAGAGAGAAAATGATGGTTCGTTTTACAGTTGGATGGGGGGTATATTGCCTGATTTCAGAAGGATGGGTGTGGCCAGGTTACTGGCTGACTACCAGGAAAATTGGGCCCGGAAACAAGGCTATCGCGCCATTAAAATGAAAACCAGAAACCGGTTAAAACCGATGCTTTATTTTGCGTTGGGCAATGGGTTTAATATCGTCAAAGTCGATCTGAAGGAATCAGTGGAAGAAAACAGGATACACCTGGAAAAACAGCTTTAACATCAAATTCGGGCACATTTAAGGTATACAAGAGGTAGGCAACACCAAAATCGTTGAAAGAAAGTGATATGATTTGTGGTGAATTTTTATAATTTGCAATTTTTATTTTGCATAAATAAATGATCTTAAACCTATCTTTCATTAACAACATCTTAAAACATGGCCACATCAAGAGGTGAATTCAGCTCTTCTTTCGGGTTTATTATGGCAGCAGCAGGTTCTGCCATCGGTTTGGGTAATATCTGGGGATTTCCCACACAAACCGCACAGAACGGAGGCGCTGCTTTCGTTTTGGTTTATTTAGTACTTGCCTTTGTTATCGGTTATCCTTTACTGATGGCGGAATTTATCATTGGGAGGCATTCAAGATCCAACCCGGTGGGGGCTTACCGATCTATTCCAGGAGGAAAGCCTTTTGTTCCTGTAGGTTATTTTGGAATTATTGTCGCGGGCCTCATCCTCAGTTTTTATTCTATTCTGGCAGGTTGGATGGTGGCTTATGCAGTCGAACCGTTCTTCAAATTAATTGGCGCCGATGATATGGCCGCCTGGACCGTGGATCAAGGTAATCTTAGCAGAAACATTTTATTTACTTCCATATTTTATCTTTTAACGATTGGTATCATCATTGGCGGTGTAAAAAGCGGTATTGAAAAATGGTCATCGCGCCTGATGCCCACTTTGATTTTCATGATGATCCTACTCACCATATATGTGCTTACGTTGAGTGGTGCTTCTGACGGATTAAAAGTTTATCTGCTCCCCGACTTCAATAAAATAACCGATGCACAGTTAATCCTCAGCGCATTAGGCCAGTCATTTTTTTCCCTGTCGCTGGGTGTAGGTACCATGTTGGTTTACGGGTCCTACATTGCCAATAAAGAAAACCTGGTTAAGCTGGGCGTATTTGTCACCCTGGCCGATATTGCCATTGCTTTCCTGGCAGGTTTGCTGATTATTCCCGCGATGTATGTAGCTGCCAATACGGGAACCGAGATTTTTGATGAAGGTGGTAATTTGATTTCCGGACCTACACTGGTTTTCCAGATCCTGCCGGAACTGTTTAATTCCATGGGTGCGGTAGGTGTTCCTGCGGCGCTGGTATTTTTTATTCTCATGAGTATTGCCGCTTTGACCTCTTCCATCTCCATGCTCGAGGTGCCTGTTTCGTATGCCGTCGATACAAGAAATTTGCAAAGAAAAACTTCCACCTGGGTGATCGGTGGCTTTTTCTGGGCGATTAGTATTATACTGGTTATTTATTTTGACAAGTTATTTGGATTGGTAGTCAGCTTCACCACGCAATACAGCCAACCATTACTGGGATTAGTTATCTGCATTTTTATCGGATGGGTGATGAACAGAAACAGTGTCTTGGAGGAGTTAAAGAAAGGAAACCCGGAAGTCGCCGATTCATTATTTATGAAGGTGTGGCCCTTTTTCGTAAGAATAGTTTCTCCCTTGCTAATTGTGATTGTTTTTCTGCAGTCCCTGAATGTTTTCTAATTAAAAGAAAAGACTGTCGTAGGTCACACTCTTTAGTGTCTTGGTGGTTAATAAAAAGATTCACCACCAAGACACCAAAGTTATCAAACGCCTTCGGCCTCTACTTCCTGTACTTCGGGTACCATTCTTTTCAACAGGTTTTCAATCCCCGCTTTTAAGGTGATCATTGACGAAGGGCAACCACTGCAGGAACCCTGTAGCAGTACTTTTACCGTACCATCTACGTAAGAATGAAAACTGATAGCGCCGCCATCCTGTTCTACCGCAGGGCGAATATAATCCTCAAGAATGGCTTTGATTTTTTTCTCAATATCCGATTCAGCTTCTGTACTTTCTACTATTTCCTCCTCATAATCGTCTGCTAATACAGGTTCACCTGCCTGTAAGTAATTTTTGATGAGGTTTTTTATGTCGTCCTGGATCTCTATCCACTCCACATCAGCAGCCTTCGTGACAGTAACAAAGTTGCTCATATAAAATACGCGTTCCACATGCTTCAACCCAAATATTTCTGCTGCAAGGGGAGCCTTTTCGGCACTTGCTGCTGTGGGGAAATCATAGCTCTTACCTTCCGGCACAATCATAAAATCCACTACAAACTTTAGGGAATTAGGATTAGGATTTGCCTCCAGATATAAATTGACTACTTTATTTTCAGAATTCGTGTTTTCCATCGTATACCATTTTAATTGCCAACAAAGTTACAATAAAATAGTTCAAACCAGGATAACTTTGGGATCTAATCTGTATCGGTTAATTGTGTTCTATTGTAGTAAGCTCATTATCAGCGGCCACGCTTTCAGGTGTCTCATCGCCTGAAACCAGTTCCCCTTCGGAATTTGCTACCAGTGTGGCTACCGTAGCGTCGCCGGTAACATTAACTACGGTTCTACACATATCCAGTATTCTGTCAACAGGGAAAATAATACCTATCCAGGCGGGGTTTAAGCCCACTGACTCCAATACAAGTATCATCATAATCAATCCGGCGCTAGGCACTGCCGCGGAGCCGATGGAGGCCAGGGTAGCAGTTAAAACAATGACTAATTGCTGGGAAAAGGTTAGGTCTACCATGTGGAATTGTGCCAGGAATACCACTGCAACAGCCTGGTACAAACTGGTACCGTCCATATTTACCGTGGCGCCGATTGGCAGTACAAAGCTGGCTGTTTCCTCCGGTACTTTTAAATTTTCCTCCACACATTCCATCGTAACAGGTAAGGTGGCGACACTTGAACTGGTCGAAAAGGCCAGCAGCTGTGCCGGGCTCAAACTTTTGAAAAATTTCCGGTACGACATTCCCTTAACAAAGAAACGCATTACCAAAGGGTAGAATGCAAATACCATAAAGGCGAGTCCGATCACCAACACAATAGAATAAGAGCTTAAGGCCTTAAAAATTTCCACTACCCTGGAGGGATCATCTCCGGCCATACGTGATACCGTTCCCGCCAGCAGGGCAAATACAAAAAAGGGTGCGGCATTCATGACAAGGTGCACCATTTTCAGAAATACCTCATTGATACTGGAAATAAATTTTCTTAAGGGCTTAGTCGTATCTTTGGGTAAAGTGATGACAGTAATACCAAAGAAAATGGCAAAAAAGATAACCTGAAGCATCAGGCTATTATTATTTAAGGACAAGAAGATATTGCTGGGAACCATATCGACAATAAACTGCAAAGGTCCCTGCCCTTTGGTAGCCCTGGCAGAAGACATTTTAGCGGCGATGTCCTCATTTGTCGGCGTCGATGCACCTCTTGCTACCGCAGCTGCTACCCTGTCTTTCATGGCATCATCACAGGTAAGGCAAGTGCCATCCAGGATCTCTACATTATCATTATTGGACGCCCAAAGTTCATATTCGATCCGGTTTTCTATTCTTTGTTCTTCGTCTACAAAAGAGCCGGGTTGCGCTACGTTAACCACAAACAAGCCAACACCAACTGCCGTGACGGTAGTGGCCAAATAAAAAAATAGCGTTTTTGCACCCATTCTGCCGATTTTGCCTACGTTAGACAGTCCAGATATTCCTTCGATGATGGAGAAGAGGACCAATGGGACGGCGATTAATTTCAGTAAATTAATAAATATGGTTCCAAATGGGGCGATCCAATCAATCGTAAATTTGCTCCATCCCAAAAAACTGGATAATACCGCCCAGATCACACCCAAAAACAAACCTATTAGTATTTTCCAATGCAATGCGAGCTTTTTCATTACGATAATTTTGTAGTTAAATTCAAAAGAAAGTGGTCTATGATCACGATGGCCGCCATTGCTTCCACAATGGGGACCGCCCTAGGTACAACGCAAGGATCGTGCCTGCCTTTGCCCGAAACAATGGTTTTTTCTCCTTTCACATCAATACTTTCCTGATCATTCATGATAGTTGCTACCGGCTTAAAGGCGACATTGAAATAAATATCTTCACCATTGCTGATCCCTCCCTGGATTCCTCCGGAATAATTGGTTTTGGTTCTCACCTGTCCATCTTCTTTGAAGATGGCATCATTATGCTGCGATCCTTTCATTTTAACGCCTTCAAACCCGCTTCCATATTCGAAGCCTTTGACGGCGTTAATGCCCATCATGGCTTTGGCAAGATCTGCATGCAGTTTATCAAAGACAGGCTCTCCCAGGCCGGCAGGTACTCCGCGAATGACGCACGTGACCACCCCGCCTATTGTATCTCTGTCTTTGCGGGTATTGTCGATCAGGGTTATCATGTTTTCTGCCATCTCGGGGTCAGGACAACGGACGATATTGTCTTCCGTTTTTGCCAAATCCAATTCCTGATATGATTTATTCAGCTTTACCTCCCCAACCTGTGACACGTAGGCATTGACATGAATGTCTTTTACATTGAGATAAAGCTTGGCAATAGCGCCTGCCGCTACCCGTGCTGCTGTTTCCCTGGCCGAGCTTCTGCCGCCGCCACGGTAGTCTCGTACACCGTACTTTTCATGATAGGTATAATCAGCGTGGGAAGGTCTGAATTTCTCGGCAATGTGGGAATAGTCTTTGCTCTTGGCATCCTGATTCCAGATCAGTATCTGGATAGGAGTACCGGTGGCTTTTCCCTCGAATACGCCGGATAAAATCTGCATTTCATCATTTTCCTTTCGCTGTGTGGTAATTTTGGATTGCCCGGGTTTGCGCCTGGCCAATTCACGTTGAATAAATGCCTCGTCAACAGGCAGACCGGCGGGACAGCCGTCTACGATAACGCCTATAGCCTTACCATGTGACTCCCCGAAAGTGGTTATCTTAAATTTTGTGCCGAAGGTATTCCCCATTAAGCTACTTTCTAAAAATAAATATCAAGGAAAGCACTAACATAATTAAAATAAAAATGTTAGCAAAAATTTTGGTGTAAACATCGCCAATTCTGCTGGTTAATTTGTTGTCTTCAATATCGATGATATCGTAGAAGCTCCCGAGATCGTTGGATGAAATAGCCAGATTTCTTTTGCTTTCTCCGGATACCTGCATGATGATGTTTGAGGATAAGGTGTCGTACTGGTCCAACTTGGTATTAAAAAACACCCAACTGAAATAGTCCTTCAGGTTGTAGGTGCCCGGCTCATTGGGAATGCCATAGTAGTTGAACTGTTTTACCCCACTAACCTTGCCATTTCCTCTTTTTATATTTTGTTGAACATTAGGGGGGTAAAAATCAAATATTTCATCTTCGGGAACCTCCGGGTTGTTAATGGCCGAGATATTCCCTTCTCCAAAAATTCTGAAACTATAGCTGAAGCTCTCACCCGTCTTGGTCGTTTCAGGGCTTACCTTTTCCTTCAAATAATAATCCCCCACGGCTACCTTGTCTTTAAGCGGGTGCGGCGGAAGGTCTTTTACATTGATGATTTTAGGTAGCGAATAAAAGGTCTGGAAGTCTTCTTTTTTACTTCTTCCAAAAAAGGAGCGTTTTTTGGACACCTTGTATTTAATTAACTGTAAAGGCACAGAGTTTAGCTCAATAGGTTCCAGGTTCCACGGGTAATAGGTTGATTGCAACAGTTTATAGCGCATGTAACGCTTTTTATTCAGGACCACCAATTCCCCCTTGATGTTTTCTATGCTAAAGCTTTCTTCCCAACAATTGCTGGGGCTGATCAGCTTGGTAGCCTCCGAAACCTGTTTGCTGAGGTCGTAAAATTCCAGTTCGGCACGGTTTGCCTCGGAAACATAAAATGCCAAAGTCGTTGTGAATCCTTCTCCCAGATACACTTCATCTTTGTCGGTAGTTAATGCCAGAAAAGCATCGGCTTTAACATCCATAAACTCTTCTTCACCGCTGCTGCGACCAAAATACTCATCAAAAATATTGTTTGAGAAAGGATCCGACCTGGTGGTTCTTTGCGACGGAGGACCGACCTTAATACTTTTGCCGGATGACCTGAGTTTTTTACCATTCACCGTCATTGTAAATGGTTTTAACCGAAAGGTCCCTTCACGCAAAGCCGCATATTGCTGGGTAGTACTTTGAGAAGATGAAATTTGACCATTGATGATCGTGGTATTGGATGATGAGGTCGTGCTAAGCTTTCGAAAACCCTCTATTTCCGGAAAATCATCATAGTCTTTTAGTCGCTCATTGTGAACGGTTATGGTTATGGTAAAACTTTGATTACGCGCAATTTCATCCGGTCCCAATTCTATGCTTACGTCCTGGGCCAGCACTGTCTGATCAATAGTTCCGAACCCCAGTAGTAACAAGAGCCCGCTTCGTAACAATAAATGACGCATAAACATAAATTTTACCTTAAAAATAGTCATTAAAATCAACCAGCTATTTTTTAATTCAAAAACAAATTTAATGAACATTATACTTAAAAACTTTCCACTTAATCATCTTCTTTCATTGTTTAACAAAATTTAACATATCATGTTATAATAATAGTGAAAATCGCGCGTACCTATAGTGAGTCAATGAGCATTTAAATGATTTGTGCTTAGACGGAATTAACTGGTTTTTAAATGTTTATGTTATTGTTAAGAATGTGCTATCTTTTCATATCAAATTACAATAATCGTAGTCAACCTGACCAGATTAACCCGGTAAATTCTTTTTTTGTTCAACTTTTTATTGTATATTAGAAGGTAATCCTTCAACAAAATTTACCAGTACTGAAAAATTAAATCAAACCAACCATTAATGTTAGAGTATTTTAAATTAATTCTATCTAAAGTTAGTTTTGATAGGAAGCTCTTTGAAAAAGAGTTGTTGAAAGCAATTAAGACTTTGATTCCCGATGAATTGAGGGAGTTGAGGAAATGGTGTTACGCGAAGTTCGGAGATGTTTACCAACCTATTCTTAATAAATGTTTCCTGACTAATACTTGAAATTTTATCATCCAGCCCCATTTGTTTGGGGCTTAATTATTTAAAGTCCCCACTGGTAACTAATTTTTTAAATTTTACGATCATTTGATTTCTTTTTGTTAAGAAAAGCTATATTTCTTTTTAATCCCTCGTATTTGGTTCTTTTAACCGCTGATCCTTTGAATAGCCGATCGAAAACATCATTTGTTATTTCCAGCCAGTCATGCGGTTTCATCTGCTGTAGTTCTTCGGTGGGTTCAAATTGCTCTTCCCGGTGTGGCCTGGAAAACCGGTTCCAGGGGCATACGTCCTGGCAAATGTCGCAGCCAAATATCCAATCTTTATAGCTGCCGCTAAATGTGGCAGGGATTTCCTCTTTTAACTCTATAGTGAAGTAGGATATGCATCGGCTTCCATCAACGACATAGGGCTTGGGTATGGCATCTGTTGGACAGGCATCCATACATTTTGTGCAGGTGCCGCAGTGATCCGTAACAGGGCCATCGTAGGCGAGTTCCAAATCGAGAATAATCTCGGCCAGAAAAAAAAAGCTCCCCATCTTTTGATTTAGTAATAAACCGTTTTTGCCAATCCATCCGATACCACCTTTTTTGGCCCAGACCCGCTCGAGCACAGGGGCTGAATCGACGAAAACCCTGCCGTTCACTTCACCGATGTCATCTTGAATACGTTGAAAAAAAACTTTCAACAAATCCTTTATCACATAGTGGTAGTCTTTACCAAAAGCATACTTGGCAATTTTATACCCGGAAGATTCATTAAAGTCCCGCTGAGGATAGTAATTGTAAATTAGAGAAATTACAGATTTGGCACCGTCAACGAGTTTGGTCGGATCCAGTCTTTTATCAAAATGATTGGCCATATAGGCCATTTTGCCGTGCATTTGCTGATTTAGCCATGATTCCAGCCTTGGTGCTTCCTCCTCCAGAAATTCTGCCTTCGAGATCCCGCAGAAATCAAATCCCAAATCTTTGGCCATGGTTTTTACCTGCCTGGTCCGCCTTTCCAATATAGATTTATCAGAACTCATTTGATACCAAAATAATTAAAATTGGCCCTAAATTTTATCACTAAAATACCTTAATTAGCACGAGAATTTTTGTAGTCTATAATTTTGTTTTTAACCATTTTCGAATTTAAAATTATCTTACAGTTTTTCTAAGTAATTTGGCCTATTACTTTAACATAAATTCATTGTATTTTTTAAAGAACTTTTAAAAAAAATATTCCAAATATTCGATCCTGACGCCAAAATAAAAAGTCAAGTCTCAGGTCATTTTTTTCTTTATTTTTTTTTTCACAAATTTGTTTCCCTTGTTCTTCCAAGGGGCTCAAACTTTCACCTTAAACTTTAAGTAGTCTATGCAATTGAACTGTAGCGCGGTATGGGATGAGTGTCTCCATGTAATTAAGGAGCAAATTGGTGATCAGAGCTTTAAGACATGGTTCGCACCAATAAAACCTCTGAAACTTGAAAGCAATGTACTCACCATACAAGTCCCAAGCCAATTTTTTTATGAGTGGCTGGAAGAGCATTACGTTCACATTATCAAGCAGGCGCTGGATCAAAAATTAGGTTCGAAAGGAAGACTCGAATATTCTGTCATCGTGGATCAGGGCGATGAACAAAATAGCCCATATACTATTAACCTTCCCACTAATAAGGGAAATTCAAAAGCGCAGGGAAATTATGCTCATAATAATTTCTATAAAAGCCCTTTTGATCTCAGGGCTATTGACCGGCTAAGACATGCCTCACAACTTAATCCACAATATTCATTTGAAAGCTATATAGAAGGAGATTGTAACAGGTTGGCCAGGTCAGCCGGATATGCGGTTGCCAAGCGGCCGGGAATTACTTCATTTAATCCCTTGATGCTATATGGTGGTGTGGGTTTGGGCAAAACCCATTTGGTACAGGCTATTGGTAATGAGGTGAAGAAAAACCTTCCTGATCAATTTGTATTATATGTGACCTCTGAAAACTTTACCAACCAATTTATTGAGGCACTTAAGAATAATAATGTCCAGGATTTTTCAAACTTTTACCTGCAGGTTGACACCCTGATTATAGATGACGTGCAATTTTTGTCCGGGAAAGAAAAAACGCAGGAAATATTTTTTCATATTTTTAATCACTTACATCAGTCGGGTAAGCAAATTATTATGACCAGCGATTGTCCTCCAAGGGATTTAAAAGGACTGGAAGAAAGATTGCTTTCCCGGTTTAAGTGGGGACTTACTGCTGATTTGCAGCAACCGGATTTTGAGACCCGGGTAGCTATCATTCAAAGAAAACTGCAGGCCGATGGTATCTACATTCCCGACAATGTATTGGAATACATCGCTTATAGTGTTGATACCAATATCAGAGAACTGGAAGGTGTTGTAATTTCCCTGATTGCCCACGCGTCCCTCAACAGGAGAGAGATCGATCTGGAGCTGGCCAAGCAAACGCTGAAAAATATCGTTCACAATATTGAGACGGAGGTAGGCATAGATTACATTCAAAAAGCGGTTTCGGAATATTTTGAAGTAACGCCGGATGATCTGAAAGATAAGACCAGGAAAAAGGAAATAGTTATTGCCAGACAAGTAGCTATGTATCTTTCAAAAGAATATACCAATCATTCCCTGAAGGCGATCGGATATCATTTTGGTGGCCGTGACCACAGTACCGTCATTCATGCGGTGCAATCTGTAAATGATATGATGGATACGGATGCCAATTTCAAACATTCAATTGAAGGCATGCGCAAGAAGTTGAAGATGAGAACCATCTGACCTACCTAACCCGGAGAGATTGTTCCCAGCCATTCAGATTGACTCGATTCAATAGAAAAACAATTCGTCTACAAATACCCAGCCTGGCTCGCCTTTGCCACTGTGCCAGGCAGGAAGTTTTTTCATGGGAAAGGCTTTCACCTGGTAATACCGGAAATCGGAAACCGGCATGGCCATCGCAATACCCATGACCCCATCGGGTTGGTACTCAGCAGGTTGGTTGGGTACAATTCTTTTTAAGAGCTTTATATTCCGGCGATCATTACCACCCCATACCTCAACCTGGATAGGTGGCATAATGTATTGCCCCATATTCATGCCATAACTCAAAACCAGTTGTTGTAAGGTAGGAGGATTTTCACCGAAATCAACCCAGGCTGCCAGCGGTTTGTCCTGGTAGCCTAACCAGGACTTACTATTAAAACCTGTGGCGTTTCCCTTTTCAAGATCAATCAATGATATGGCACCTTTGCCCTTGTATTTAGTGTGCGGCGAATTGATCAACTCCGCCGTCACAGGTGGCTGCCCCTCGACAAAAAATTCATAAACCCTGGCCTCACTGGTTAGCCATCCCTCCTTGTAGGCGATGGTTTTAACGCTGGTAAAGGATTGTACTTCAATGGGTGATTCGTAAAGTGCTGAAGAAATACTGTCAGGGTCGGAACCATCGGTCGTATAACGGATGGAAACTCCCGGCATTTTGTGTTCCAGTACTACCTTTTCACCCTGCGCCAAAATTTTGTTTTTATTTTTCAGCAACGGTGCGGTTAATCTGATAGGGCTTTCCTGATTTGCCGAATAACCGTGATAGAATCTTATATCGGGCCATTGATTTTTCAGATCTGCCAGTTGGTTGTCGTCGATGCCGGTATTCCACAGGTAAACATCCTTAATGGCCGGTAGTGCACCCAAATTCTCTGAAATTCCTATATCTATTGCAGTACCGGATAATGAAAGAGATTCTAATCTGGTGCAATTTTTAAGATAGGTCAGGGCTGCATTGCTAATTTCAGTATGGTTGAGCTTGAGATCCTCCAGGTTGCTGAAATTTGCGATAGTGTTCATGTCCTCATCTTTGATGGGCATGTATGCCAGATTTAAGGAAACAATCTGATCTTTTACTTTCTTCAGTTCCGTCAGATACTCCGGCTTGTAGGCAGTTTTGACGTAGATGTTGACATCGAGCGCAGGCGACAGCGGGGTTTCCTGTGTCACCGTGCGGTAAGGATTGTTTAATGAAGACACTAACGCTTCACTGGCGAAATCAAAATCATAGCGTGCCTTAGGCGATTCTTCCTCCATTGCCTTCATACGTTGATTTGCCAACATAAACAGGCTATCGGTAGGATTGAGTTGCTTGAGAGACACTTTTGGATCAGCTCCCGCGCCAATCCAGCTTTTCAGCAAAGTAAGTTCCGGGGCACTAAGCTGAGATTTTCCCTCCGGCGGCATATGATCTTCGTGTTCCAGGGGAAGCAGGGCCCTGATGATGAGCTCACTTTCTCCGGTATTTCCTTTGACCCATATCGGCCCGTTTTCGCCACCTTTGCTCATGAGCTCAAAAGTTGACATATCTAATGCCCCCTTGTGTTTTTGAGCATTATGGCATGCCTTACATTTGGCTTCGAGAATTGGATCCACAAAGGCCTCAAATATCGGAGTGGCCTCTGTTATTTTCTTTTTCTGTGCTCTGGCAATTGGCTCGGTGAGGAAGTCTGTACCATGGGTAAGTCCGGCGCCGAAATGACCGGCAAAGAAAAGTGTGACAAAGCTGGCATAGAGCGTGACCCTGTACCAAAGTATCTTTTTATCGATTAGCAGGAGTAAATAAACCAGGTAACTTACCGATACCCCAATCCATTTGTGCAAATCCATAAGACTGGAGGCGCTATCTTCCTCCAGGGAAAGGAAAAAACCCATAATGGCAGCGGCGGAAGTTGTAACAGCCGTAAATCCAAGCAGGGCCTTGCGAATCTTTTCAAAAGAGGCGGGTTCCAGGTGAGACCGGAACACGTCCAGAAGCACCAGCAGTACTATCAGCACAATAGGAAAGTGCAGCATCAAAGGATGCATCCGTCCCAAAGGCTGTAGCCAAAAAGGGATGGATACCTGGGCCTCGAAGATCAGAAGAAAGGTTAGCAGACAAAGAAGAAAAAAAACAAAATGAGAAACAATTTTTTCCAATGTGGCCATATTACGCTAAAATTCCTTTTACTAATTTTCCATGCACATCTGTTAGCCTAAAACGTCTGCCCAGGTGTTTGAAAGTGAGTTGTTCATGATTTAATCCCATTAAATGGAGGATAGTAGCATGCAGATCATGTACATGCACGGGACCTTTGACGATATTATATCCAAATTCGTCTGTCTCACCGTAGGAAATGCCTGCTTTAACACCACCTCCGGCCATCCAAAGGCTGTAACATCGAGGATGATGATCGCGTCCGTAATTCCCATCTGATAATTTTCCCTGACAGTAATTGGTTCGTCCAAATTCTCCTCCCCATATAACCAATGTTTCATCCAGTAACCCGCGTTGTTTCAGGTCTGTTATTAACGCAGCCGAGGCGCGATCTACATCTTGTGCCTGTAAAGGCATCTCACCTACCAGGTTGCCATGTTGGTCCCATCCCTGATGGTATAGCTGTATGAACCGGACACCTGATTCGGATAATTTTCTAGCCAGCAGGCAGTTGGCGGCGTAGGTGCCGGGCACCAGGCAATCCGGGCCGTACATCTTGATAATATGATCAGGTTCCTTTGAGATGTCTGTTATCTCAGGTACCGCCGTTTGCATGCGGTAGGCCATCTCATACTGTTGTATTTTAGTGTGGATTTCCGGATCTCCAAATTCCTGATATCCCATTTCATTTAAAGCTTCCAACTGGTCCAGCATACTTTTTCGACTGCCCATATCCATACCTTCCGGGTTGTTCAGATAAAGGATGGGATCTTCTCCTGAACTAAACTGCACACCTTGGTGAATACTATCCAGAAATCCGTTGGTCCACAATTTTGAGTACACGCCTTGTCCATTTCCTCGTCCCCTGGACAACAGTACACAGAATGCCGGCAGGTTTTTATTTTCACTTCCCAGACCATAACTAAGCCATGCGCCCATACTTGGCCGGTTGCCTACCTGTGCGCCGGTTTGCATAAAAGTAAGGGCGGGATCGTGGTTAATAGCCTCAGTATGCATAGTTTTAATCACACAGATGTCATCTGTGATTTTTGCAATATTGGGGAATAGCTCACTTACCCAGGTTCCCGACTGACCATATTGGTTAAAGGAAAACTTGGAACCTACCAGTGGAAATTTTGATTGATTGGCGGTCATACCGGTAAGGCGTTGTTCTCCCCTTACCGACGCGGGCAAATCTTCTCCGAACATCTTGTTCAATGTCGGTTTGTAATCAAAGCTTTCCAATTGCGACGGGGCTCCATTTTGAAAAAGATAGATGATGCGTTTGGCTTTTGATGCAAAGTGTTTGAACCCGAGCGGTACGCCTTCCGCATCTTCGGTAGTACCTTTAAAAATATTCGGTGCCAGCATTGAACCCAGTGCGACACCGCCGACCCCTAATCCAAGCTTACCCAAAAAATGGCGTCGGTTTATATTTAAATGATGTTCCAAGAAAGGTTTTTCCATGGTCTTTTATTGTCTTTAACTTTTAGTGATAGCCTCCTCCATATTATAAACAGTATGTATTACCTGCATCAGGGCTGCCACCTGGATTTTATCTTCAGCTTCCTGTGCCGGATACTCTCCGATAGTGATAAATTTATTGGCTTCCTGAGGATGCTGTGAAAATCGTTGCAGCTCTTCTTCATAATAATTAACGAGTAAGATCTTTTCTTCTTCTACGGCGGCCCTGCAGAGTATTAGCTGAAAAGCCTTTTCGATTTTTTCTTCGATGGGAATATGTTCCGTAATCAACTTCTCCGACAGTACCCTGGAGGCTTCCAGCACCGTCGGATCATTAAGCATCACCAGCGCCTGCAACGGCGTATTGGTATTAAGTCGCCGCACTTCACACTGATCTCTGTTTGAAGCATCGTACATCAACATGACCGGAGGAGGCACAGTTCTTTTGATAAAAGTATACATTCCTCTGCGATACAGGTCCCCACCGTGATCCTGAATGTAGGTTTGTAAAAGTCCCCTGCCAGAGGTTGAAGACTCCCAAACCCCTTCCGGCTGATAAGGCTTTACGCTGGGGCCGCCGATTTCCGGGTTCAGCAAGCCACTACTGGCCAGTACATGATCCCGTACCATTTCTGCGCCCAGGCGGATTCTGTTGGACCTGGCCAGGTAAAGGTTTTCAGGGTCTTTTTCCAGCGCCTTTTTGTCCAGTTTCGATGACTGTGTATAGGTCGAAGACATAACGATCTGCTTGACCAATCTTTTCATATCCCAGCCATTCTTCATAAAGTCAAGTGCCAGCCAATCCAGCAATTGAGGGTGGCTAGGCAGCTCTCCCTGCATACCAAAATCCCCAGAAGTTTTCACAATCCCGCGGCCAAAGATTTCTTGCCATATCCTATTGACCAATACTCTGGAAGTCAATGGGTTATCTTGGTTTAACAACCATTTTGCCAATCCGAGTCTATTCTTTTCAAATTTAGTAGTGTCGTATTCCAAAATGGCCTCCGGCGTTGCAAATGCTACCTTTTCTGCTTTGGCGTCATAATTACCGCGGGTAAGAATGTGTGTGTCCCTGAGACCTATCGAGTCTTTCATGACCATTACCTCAAGGGTCGCAGTATCCTTTTTATTCACAAATGAAAGTACTTTTTCAAGATCCTCGTCGGTAATCTCCATATTGGGTGGGTCGGCAAATGAGGCATCTATGGTGCCAACAATACCTTTCTCAGGCACATGATTGAAAAATGCAAAGGTACTGTAATAATCCCTTTGAGAAATAGGGTCGTACTTATGATCATGACATTTGGCGCATTCAAATGTCAATCCCAAAAATGCTTTGCCAAAAGTATTGGTACGGTCAGTGACGTATTCAATTCTATATTCTTCATCAATTACCCCTCCTTCCTGCGTGATTTTATGGTTTCTGTTGAAGCCCGTGGCCAGAATGGTCTCCCGGGTTTTATCAGGGATCAGATCACCGGCCAACTGCCATGTTAGAAACTGATCGTAGGGATAGTTTTGGTTAAAAGCATGAATAACCCAGTCGCGCCATGGCCACATGGTTCTCAGCCCGTCGTCCTGGTAGCCGTGTGAGTCGGCATACCTGGCTACGTCAAGCCAATGGATGGCCATCTTTTCTCCATAATGAGGGCTGGTAAGCAATTCATCTATTAATTTTTCATAAGCTTCAGGTGAATCGTCATTCAAAAATTTCTGCTGTATTTCCAGGGTTGGAGGAAGGCCCAGGAGGTCAAATGATACCCGCTTAAGCAGGTGTACTTTATCGGCTCTTGGATTTGGCGATAATCCCGCCTCTTCCATCTTTTTCAATGTAAAATAATCGATTTCATTGGTTACCCAGGAGTCCTGGTCTACGGTGGGAAGTTCCGGCATTTGTGGGGGGACGAGAGACCAGTGAGGCTTGAACTCTGCACCCTGCTCAATCCATTTTTTGATCAACTTGATCTCGTATTCGGAAAGTTTCATGTTGGAAGAAACAGGTGGCATCACCAGGCTGGTATCCTTGGAGTTCACCCTGAGAAATACTTCGGATGCCTCCGGATTATGTGGTACTATGGCATAACGATCTTCATAGTCTTTCAGTGCTGCCAATGCTCCCTCCCGGGTATCCAGCCTCAGGTCCTCCTTTCTCTGGCTGGCATCGGGGCCGTGACAGGTAAAACATCTATCCGACAAAATAGGTCGAATATGGAAGTTAAAGTCAACTTTATCCGGGATCTTTGCCGTTCCTTCGGAAGATTGACAACCAGTCATAACTGCTGGCATCACCAGTACCATGACCAAACATAAATATAAGTACCATCCGGATATAGACCTAAACCGCATACATAATCTTCTGAAAGGGCCAACCCAGAATCGAATGGGCAATAGGCCTTTAATCAATTTAATCATTTCCCAATTAAAATTTCATGCCTAACTTTTTGAGTATCTTTAACGCACCAGCCACCTTAATAATAATTGGTACAAGTGCATCACATCTCTTCTATAAAGGATCAAATGAAAGCATTTGTTTAACCCCACAGCCATAAAGATACTCAAAAAAAAATCCCTTTAAAAGGTATCTAAAGCGTATTAGGTGAAATTTTAATCATTCTTATGCTGTAAATTGTTCAATTTTACCTGTTAAATAGTTACTGGCTCGTTTCAAGGCTAATTGGCCTGGTTTAAAAAAAGTAGGAATAATACCCCTTGACCCCTTTTTCATTGATCCCTTCGATCCTAACTCTACCCCTAATATTTTCCAGGGTTTCTGCCAATTGCTTTGGAGTTTTCATGGGCTTTCTATTAATGGAGGTTATGATAAACCCTTCGCGAATCCCCAGCCTTCTGAAAAGTCCGTCCTTTATTTTTAATACCCGGATGCCATGATCAATCCCCAGTTGATCTCTTTCGGCTAAAGAGACTTTTTCAAGATCCACGCCAAGCGTGTTAAAGGTATAAACTTCACGCCTGATCAGACTGGTGGTGCCCTCTCTGTTAGTCAAAGTCAGGGACTGGCTTTTGATCTGATTTTTACGCTTGTATAAAACATTAATACGATCTCCCGGGGAATAATAGCTCATTTGTTCATCGAATTCACTTTTACTATTCAAAGGAACCTGATCAATTTCAAGGATAATATCTCCTTTCTGCAGTCCTTCTTTTTCGGCAGCACCCTCCTGCTGAATGTAGCTGAGCACCACCCCGTTCAGCTCTTCAACCTCAATCGCTTCAGCAATTTCAGGGGTCAGGTCAAGCACCTCGGCACCAAAAAATGCCTTTTGTGTTTCCCCATAGGTAATCAGGTCATTAACCACTTTTTTCACAATATCAACCGGCACGGCAAATCCATATCCGGCATAAGACCCGGTTCTTGATAATATCGCTGTATTAATCCCAACCAGCGCACCATTAGCATCGACCAGGGCTCCCCCGCTATTGCCCGGATTGATAGCGGCATCAGTTTGAATAAAAGATTCCAACGGAAACCTGCCTTTTAGAATATTGATATCACGTCCCTTGGCGCTTACAATACCCGCTGTTACCGTAGAAGTAAGGTTAAATGGGTTTCCGACAGCCAATACCCATTCGCCCACTGCCAGGTCTCTTGAACTTCCCAGTTCAATAGCGGGAAAATCATTGCCATCTATCTTCAACACTGCCAAATCACTGGAGGGATCGGTCCCCACGACCAGGGCAGGGTAAGTTCTTTTTCCATGTATCACCTCAATTATTTCAGCGTCATCCACCACGTGATTGTTGGTTACAATGTATCCGTCACCAGCGTAAATAACACCTGACCCACCGCCTGTAGTTTGTGATCTGCCACCTTCAAAAAACCAATCCAACCATGAACCCCTGCCATATTCCTGACTTGATATAGTCTTAATAAATACCACTGAATTTGTGCTCTTTTCAGAGGCATAAACCAGGTCATTCCTCGTGTCCGGCATATTTTGGTAAATGGTGGTATTTTTTGGTGTGTCGGACTTATAGGGTGCCTCAAATTTGGCATAACCTGGATCTGCCGCTGTCACCATATAGGTGTTTTCAGGAGATACAACCTGGCTTTCCGGCTTGAAATAGTCATAGGTAAAGGCACCACCAATTCCACCTAAGAATGAGAGTGCCATTAAAAACAGATTCTTTTTCATCACGATTGCGTGTATTAATACTTTACCAATTATAACTCAAAAATAAAGCCTGGCTGTTATTAAATAAATGGGTTTAACACAATTTAACATTTTGCTGACTTCCTGACAGTATACTGCCGGATTTAAGGGAAAAAGGGGTGACGCCGATGTGCTGCCACCCGCGAGTAATTATGTTATGAATCAAAATATAAAATGCAATATTGTAAGATCACTTTATTAGATTTGCAGAATTATGGGCGTGAGATCTTTATTAAGTAAACCCTTTGCCAGGTACGTAGTAAGTCAACAAAATAAGTGGGTTAAAAATCCCGGGCATTACCAGCGTCAAATTTTCAAATACCTGATTGATAATGCGCGTCACACCAAATTTGGTAAAGATCACGGCTTTGGCGATATCACAGGTTATGAGGATTTCAGACGCCAGGTGCCGGTTGGCGATTATGAATTGATCAAACCTTATATTGAGCTTATTAAAAAAGGGGAGAAGGATGTATTGTGGAAAGGGCTACCTATTTACTTTTCAAAAACCTCCGGGACAACTTCCGGTATAAAATACATACCCATTACCAGGGAGTCTATTTCAAACCATATCAATACGGCACGAAACGCATTGTTGAACTATATCCACGAGACGGGAAATTCAAAATTTGTGGATGGAAAACTTATATTTTTATCCGGTAGCCCCGAGCTTGACGAAACATCGGGAATACCTACCGGCAGACTTTCAGGTATTGTGAATCATCACGTGCCGGACTATCTCCGGGGAAATCAAATGCCTGGTTACCAAACCAATTGCATTGAAGATTGGGAAGAGAAACTGGAGAAAATTATTGCCGAGACATTGGAACAAAATATGACCTTGATTTCAGGTATTCCTCCCTGGGTACAAATGTACTTTGACAGAATACATGATAAAACGGGCAGGAAAATTAAAGACGTTTTCCCTGAATTTTCGCTATTTGTTTATGGTGGCGTAAATTTTGAGCCCTACAAGGCTAAACTATTCGATTCCATTGGCAAGGTGATAGATTCGGTGGAGACATATCCGGCCTCAGAAGGATTTGTTGCTTTCCAGGATTCGCAAAAAGAAGAAGGGTTGCTGCTTAATTTAAATAGCGGTATTTTCTTCGAGTTTATTCCCGCCGATGAATATTTTTCAGACAATCCGCGCCGATTATCAATTGAAGAGGTGGAGCTAGGTGTAAATTATGCCATAATTTTAAATAATAATGCCGGCTTATGGGGATATTCATTGGGCGACACAGTAAAATTTGTTTCAAAACAACCATACAGGCTATTGGTCACTGGCCGGATAAAGCATTTTATTTCGGCTTTTGGAGAACATGTAATTGGGGAGGAAGTGGAGAAGGCTATGAAATATGCCATGCAGGAGCATAAAGAAGTGGATCTGATGGAGTTTACCGTTGCCCCCCAGGTAACGCCGGCAGAGGGATTACCCCTGCACGAGTGGTATGTGGAGTTCAATAATGAGCCAACAGATTTGATCGCGTTTGAAAAAACTCTAAATTTACACTTGCAAAAATTAAATACCTATTATGATGACCTCATTTCCGGAAGTATTTTGAGAGGATTAAAAGTGATCAAATTACGAAAAGACGCATTTAGAAATTACATGAAGGCACAAGGGAAATTGGGTGGTCAGAATAAAGTTCCCCGGTTATCAAATGACAGAAAAATTGCCTCCGGACTTACTCCCTTCATCATTAATGACTAATAGAGGAAAACATTGAAACAAGAAGGGAAAAGACATATTGCTATCCTAGGATCTACTGGTTCTATTGGCACCCAAACGCTAGAGGTCATTGAACAGCATAATGACAGATTTGTGGTAGAGGTATTGACTGCACAGGACAATGCTACTTTACTCATTGAGCAAGCCCGAAAACATCGGCCCAATGTGGTGGTGATTGGCAACGAGACCCATTACAATACGGTTTTCGATGCCCTCGATCCGCTGGATATTAAGGTTTATGCCGGGGAGAATGCCCTATGCTCGGTTGTTACCATGGAAGACATTGATCTTGTAGTTACGGCATGTGTTGGTTATGCGGGATTAAAGCCTACTATAAAAGCCATTGAGGCTGGAAAAACCATTGGCTTGGCCAATAAGGAGACGCTGGTGGTGGCGGGCGAATTGATCACAAGACTGGCCCTCGAAAACGGTGTCAGCATATATCCCATTGACTCCGAACATTCTGCTATTTTTCAATGTATAGTAGGAGAGTTTCATAACAAAATAGAAAGAATCATTTTGACCGCTTCCGGCGGGCCATTCCGCGGCAGGGATAAATCTTTTTTGGCCTCTGTAACCAAGGAACAGGCATTGAAGCACCCTAACTGGGAAATGGGCGCAAAAATAACAGTTGACTCGGCCACCCTGATGAATAAGGGACTGGAGGTTATCGAAGCCAAATGGTTGTTTGGGTTGAAAATTGACCAGGTGGAAGTAGTCATCCACCCGCAATCCATCATCCATTCCATGGTTGAATTTGAAGATGGTTCGATAAAAGCGCAACTTGGTTTGCCGGATATGCGTATCCCCATACAGTTTGCGTTAAGTTACCCGGAAAGGTTAAAATCCAATTTCCCTAGATTTAATTTTGCAGATTATCCATCATTAGATTTTGAAAAACCAGATACTGACACTTTTAAAAATCTTCGTTTAGCTTTTGAAGCCATTGATAAAGGAGGAAATATGCCTTGTATTCTCAATGCCGCCAACGAAGTGGTTGTTTCTGCGTTCTTAAAAGATAGGATAGGATTTTTACAGATGTCTGAGGTTGTGGAGGAGTGTATGTCAAAGATTAGTCATATCAGTTCCCCTACCCTGGAAGATTATGTATTAACAGATAAAGAAACTAGAGTTAAAGCAATAGAATATATTAGATAAATGGAAGCATTGATAATGGCTGCCCAGTTGATCCTGGGACTGTCGATTTTAGTAGGGATCCACGAGTTTGGACATATGATAGCTGCAAAGCTTTTCGGCATGAAGGTCGAAAAATTTTCCATCGGATTTCCACCAAAGATTTTTGGTGTTAAATATGGCGAAACCGAATATTCCATCGGAGCCATTCCTTTAGGTGGTTTTGTTAAAATATCAGGGATGATCGACGAGTCGCTCGATACCGAAAGTCTTTCCAAGGAACCGGAACATTGGGAATTCAGGTCAAAGCCCGCATGGCAAAGATTAATTGTGATGTTAGGGGGCGTCATCATGAATATCTTTTTGGGTATTTTTATTTCTATCATTCTCATCTTCTCTTATGGAGAACCCTTTATCAGTAAAGAAGAAGCCAATAAACATGGTTTGTTTCCCACTGAATTAGGGGAGGAACTCGGGTTCCAACTAGGAGATAAAGTGTTGAAAATTAATGGGGAAGACTACGAAAAGTTTTCTGATATTACAGGTGCTGATGCTGTCCTTGCTGACAACGGATATTATGATGTGTTGAGAGGTACAGATACTATTAGAATTGATATCCCTGCAGATTTTTTAGATAGACTTTCCGATCACAAGGAAAAAGGACCTTTTGTTGCTCCTCTTCGTCCTTTCAAAGTGAGAGAGGTAGTAACAGGCCAGGGCGCTGATTATGCCGGCTTAAAAAAAGGAGATGTGATAGTTGAAACCCAGGGGGTTAAAATTGATTACTTCCAGCAATTATCTAAGGTTTTAAAAGCAAATAAGGATGCAGAGGTGAGCCTGAAATATATCAGGAATGGCACTGTTCATTCCACTAAGGGTTACGTGAATGAAGAGGGGCAATTTGGTTTTTTCTATGAAGATCTTCTGAAAATAGACCGGGAAGAATACAGCTTTTTACAATCCATTCCTCGCGGTTCTGAAAAAGCCTTTGAAATTGTCATAACTCAGGCAAAAGCTTTTAAAAAAATCTTTAGTGGTCAGGTATCAGCCTCAAAGTCATTGAGCGGACCTATTGGCATTGCCAAAATATTTGGCCCCACCTGGGATTGGCTCAACTTCTGGACTATGACCGGCTTCTTGTCAATGGTGCTTGCTTTTGTGAATTTATTGCCAATTCCTGCGCTGGATGGAGGACACGTCATATTTCTACTATTTGAAATAGTTTCCGGAAGGAAACCTGGCGACAAGTTTTTGGAAGTTGCTCAAAAAGTAGGAATGGTTATTTTGCTGGGATTAATGGCCTTTGCCATTGGAAATGATATCTATAAAGGGATAAAAGACTTCTTTTCGTAGTTGTCTGCATTTGAGCCAAAGATGGTTCGGAGATACTGCATGAGCGAAGACTAATTTGCTATGGGTCCGGGTATAGATAAAAAACAACCTGTTGATAGCGCTGAGAAAAACGGAATTATGAGGCTTTCAGGCACCCTTAATTTTCAATGGCCTTGTCCCTGATAATTTCAAATTCTACCCGGCGATTTAGTTTTTTGTCTTCATCGGTTTTTTCTTCAACGATAGGTTTAGAGCTACCGTAGCCTTTGGCATCGATCCGGCTTTCATCGATTTTTCCGAAGTAGGTGAGGTATTCCTTAATAGACTGGGCACGGTCATCTGACAATTTTAAGTTGAGCTCCTCACTGCCATCGGAATCGGTGTGTCCCGAAATTTTCAAATTGAACTCGGGGTTATCCATCATGAAATCGACAATTTTGTTAAGATCACCATACATCTCTATTTTCAAATCGGATTTACCATTATCAAATTCCAACGTGGAAAATTCTATGCGGCTTGAAAAGGTTTCCGTTTTTCGGTGGTATTGGGCATCACCATCCAGGTAAAACAATTCTTCAATTCTAAAAAAATCATCACCGTGGATAATCAACAGATAGTTATTGTTGTTAATCAGGTCAAAGCTGAAAGATCCGTCGGGCCTTAAAAATTTTGGCGCCACCTCAATGCCATGATCCAAATCAATAATCGATACCATACCAGACAAAGGCTTATTAGTTCCTACCTCGGTCAAAGATCCCTGCAACTGTACCGTGGCATCCGGCTGGGCACCCATGGGGAGTGGAAAGGAAAACAGGTCCAGATTACTGAGGTTTTCGTCTTTGGATTTGGCGTAAAAAAGATATTGTGAATTGGCATCAATGGTAAAATAGTATTCACTTCCTTTTCCGTTAACCAGGGGGCCAATATTTATTGGCTCGCTCCAGCGATTTTTTTCATGATAGGATTTGTAGATGTCATATTCCCCAAAATTCAGCAGATGCCCGGTTGAGCTGAAGTACAACAAGGGACTGGAAGGGTGGTAAAAGGGGCTTACTTCGTTGCCTCTGGTATTTACCATGGGACCGAGATTCCGGGCCCTGGCCCAATTGCCCTTACTGTCTTTGTAGGTGAAATATATATCGGAAAGTCCGAATCCATCCACCCTGTCCGACGCAAAGTAAAGCGTATCTTCCCCATGGGAAAGAGAGGGTTGTGAATCCCAACTGGCTCCGTTTACGGATTCTCCCAGGTTTTTAATATTTCCCCATGCGCCGTTCTCCTGTAAATGGGCTTCATACAAGTCACAATTTCCGTACCCATCCGGGGCGTTGCACCGGGCAAAAAACAGCTTAGTACCGTCTTTTGACAGGCAGGCTGAGCCCTCATTAAAGGGTGTGTTAATCCCTTCAAATGCTTTAGCCTCTTCCCAGTAACCGTCTTCCCCTTTGCTGTAGAACAGATCTTCGTTGGCTCTGCTTTGTAAAACATCCGTTGTCTGGTTTCTTTTGGAAGTAAAAATCAGGGTGTTATCGTGGATACCCAGGGTAGGACCATAATCGGCTAAATCCGAATTGATATGCTGGCCCATATTCAATAATACACCCCGGGGAGGGATCAGAGTATCCACCTGCTTACGAAATTCCACCAGTTCATAATAATGTTCCAATGGTACGAAATAGTCCTTTTCATTGACGATCAATGAATCCAAATGGCGGAACACTTTTTTCAAATCTGTCTCTTTTCTGTGGTGTTTTAAAACCAGCTTATATATCGCTTTTGCTTTAACCAGATCACCTCTCATTTCAGTTAATTTTCCATAACGCCAGAGCCACCTGGTCTCTTTGTAAAAGTTCTCAATACCAAAATTTTTGATATAGTTTTCCAGCAAGGGATAAAGCTTATCCCAGTTTCGGGCCTGGTCCAACTTATTGATAGATTTTGACTGACCTTTGTCTGCGAAATAGGCGACTTTGTTTACATTGGGAAAGGGAAATATTTGAAATATCAGGGCGCTTTGGGACGAATCGCTAAGCTTGGGTAGCCGCATAAATTTTTTCTTTTTCTTCTGGCCGATTGCCGGCAGGCAAAGAAAAAAGGTCAATAGCATTATCGCGGCTTTTTTTAAACACATGTCAGCCAAATTTTGTGCTTAAATAATTATATTTAGATAAAATCTTGTGCTTCAAGGGTCAAAGATGTAACAAGTTTAAATTTATAACAAGTCATATTTACTTAAGAAATTACTTTGGCACAGGTCTTGACCAATAACATATTGATCCCTTAAAAACGTTTTTTAGAAGGGAATTATGTCATATTGACAGACTTGAAGGGTATTAAAATATGGACGAAAGAAACAGATATTTAGATAAAATAGTGTTATCAGATTTTGCCGAGGAGGACTCTGGGGAGCTAATTCAGCTGATAAATCCTGAAGATGAGGCAGATACGTTAGTAGATATTCCTGATAATATTTCAATTTTACCGGTTAAAAATACGGTACTTTTTCCAGGGGTGATCATACCCATTACCGTGGGCCGGGATAAATCCGTAAAACTTGTTAAGAAAGCTTATAAAACCGATCGTATAATTGGGGTTATCGCGCAAAAAAGTCAGAAGTCTGAAGATCCCGGGAAGGATGATATTTATAAGGTAGGAACTGTTGCCAAGATTATTAAGATGTTGGTGCTGCCAGATGGTAATACTACCATTATCATACAGGGAAAGCAGCGATTTAAGATCAACAAGGTCGTCTCTGAAAACCCCTACCTGGTGGCCCAGGTTGATGTTGTAGAGGAGTCTTTTCCCGATCCCAATGATAAAAAGCTGAAGGCGGTAGTACAATCGCTGAAAGAGGCAGCGCTTAAAATTTTAAAATTAAATCCGGAAATCCCTCAGGAGGCGCAGATTACGTTGGAAAACATTGACAGCCCAAGTTTTTTAACGCACTTTTTATCCTCCAATATCAATGCAGAGGTAGCCAATAAGCAGAATTTGCTTGAGATTGATGATGGCATGAAAAGGGCAACCCTGTTATTGGAGTTCATGCTGAAAGATATTCAGATGCTGGAGTTGAAGCAGGAGATCCAAAATAAGGTTCACTCTGATATCGATGCCCAGCAACGGGACTATTTCCTGCGCCAGCAGATGAAGGTGTTACAGGATGAGTTGGGCTTTGAAGGACCTGACCAGGAGTACGAGGCATTGCGTCTGAAAGGTGAAAAGAAAAACTGGTCTGATGCAGTAAAAGCCCACTTTAAAAAGGAATCGGAGAAAATTTTGCGGATGAATCCGGCGTCTGCCGAGTACCCGGTGGCGTTGAATTATGCCGAATACCTGGTGGAATTGCCCTGGGAGGAATACTCCAAGGACAATTTTGATTTAAAAAGGGCTACAAGAATATTGAATAAAGATCATTTTGGTCTGGAAAAGGTGAAAGATAGAATTATCGAGTACCTTGCCGTTCTAAAACTCAAAAATGATTTAAAAGGCCCTATTCTTTGCCTTTATGGCCCTCCCGGGGTAGGAAAAACTTCCCTAGGCAAATCCATTGCCAAATCGCTGAATCGAAAATATGTCAGAATGTCACTGGGAGGTGTGCATGATGAGGCGGAAATCAGGGGACACCGAAAAACTTACGTCGGCGCTATGCCTGGTAAAATCATACAAAGCCTCAAAAAAGCCAAATATTCCAACCCGGTGTTCGTTTTGGATGAAATCGACAAAGTAAATACGGATTTTAGAGGTGACCCATCGTCTGCCTTACTAGAGGTGCTTGATCCGGAGCAAAATAACGCTTTCGTTGATAACTACCTGGAAGTAGAATACGATTTGTCAAAAATTTTATTTATCGCCACTGCCAATTCACTGGATACCATTCATCCCGCGTTAAGAGACAGAATGGAAATTATTGAACTGTCAGGCTATACAACTGAGGAAAAAGTGCAAATTGCCAAAAAGCATCTTATTCCCAAGCAAAGAAATGAACATGGCTTAAAAGCAGGTGATGTTAGTTTTGACACAAAAGCACTCACCAAGATTATTAAAGATTATACGCGTGAATCCGGAGTAAGAGGGCTCGAAAGAAAAATTGGCGCGGTAATAAGAAACATTGCCAAGTCTATTGCCCTGGAAGAGGATTACAATAAAAAGGTTTCTGCCGATGATATTGTTCGCATTTTGGGGGCTGAAGTTTTTGATAACGAGTACTACCAGGACAATAAAATACCGGGTATTGTAACTGGCCTGGCCTGGACGCCTGTCGGAGGTGAAATTCTATTTATAGAATCGTCATTGAGCAGGGGGAAAGGTAAGTTGACTTTATCAGGGCAGTTAGGAGACGTCATGAAAGAGTCGGCGATGGCGGCCATTTCCTATTTAAAATCTGAAAGTGAAAACCTGGGCATACACCACGCCATTTTTGACAACTATGACCTGCACATTCACGTCCCTTCCGGAGCAGTGCCAAAAGACGGACCCTCTGCCGGCATTACAATTTTAACTTCTATCGCCTCCTTATACACTCAAAGAATCATAAAAAACAAACTGGCGATGACCGGTGAGATTACGTTGAGAGGAAAGGTGTTACCGGTAGGTGGTATTAAGGAGAAGATTTTGGCGGCTAAAAGAGCGGGGATTAAGGAAATTATTCTTTGTAGCAGAAACAGAAAAGACGTGGAGGAAATTCAGGATAATTATCTGAAAGGTTTGAAGATCCATTATGTAGATTGGGTGGGTGAAGTGCTTGAAATTGCGCTCATGAAAAAGAAGGCCACAAACCCAATTGATTTTGTCCTGGAAACAGAAAAAAGCAATTGAGGGTAAAACTCAAATCCGCTATAAATTCTATTGAATGAAGTGCAAAACCCTTATCGTGGTTTTATTTCTTTGCTGCCATTACGGATATGCGCAGATTGGAGGCCAACGCTCCTTTGACTTTCTCAATATCCCGGGAGATGCAAGAACAGCAGCTTTGGGAGGTGTTGGTGTGGCTTTGGCAGATAGTGATGTTAATGGCTTTTCTCAAAATCCTGCATTGCTGGACAGCGCGACACATAATCATCTTTCATTGAGTTACCTGAGTTACCTTGGTGACGTCAAGTTCAGCAATTTATCCTATGCCAGAACCTTGAAAAAATACGGTACCTGGGGAATAAATCTCAAATACATCGACTACGGGACGATCGACAGTTATGACCCTTCCGGCTTTGAGCTTGGGACATTCGGCGCCAATGAATTTGTGGTGGCGATTTCACATAGTAGAACTACCGGGGTCTTTAGCCTGGGAGGAAGCTTGAAATTTGCCCTGTCAGATATTGCCGGATTTAAGGCCAACGCGATATTGGCTGATGTTGGAGGGAAATTTAAGCATCCCGAAAAGGATTTAACCGTTGGATTAGTTATAAAGAATGTGGGAATCCTTTTGAGAGATTACACTGAATTAAGTCAGTCCGATTTACCTTTTGACGTGCAGTTGGGTATTAGTTTTAAACCACAGCATATGCCCTTTAGATTTTCAGCCACTGCCTACAACCTTTATCAGGCCGACATAGTTTACTTTGATCCCAATGGTAATGGTAGTAACCAGGAAAATGAGGAGCCGGGCGTGGCCGATAAGATATTTCGGCATATGGTTTTTGCAGCGGAATTTGTTCCTACCAAAAACTTTAATGTAAGAATAGGCTATAATCATCTAATGAGGCGTGAATTAAGATTAGAGGAGATTTCAGGAGGCGCCGGTTTTTCTTTTGGCCTGATGTTTAGGGTGAAGGCTTTTGAATTTGCCTACTCAAAGGCGCTTTATCATGTGGCAGGGAATACCAATCACCTCACGTTGACTAGCAATTTTGAGCGCCTTATTAAAAAAAAACAGATTTGAATTTTACAAAATTAAGAGAAAATGATCGATAACAATAAATATATGACGCCCACCCAGATTGTAGCAGAATTGGATAAGTATATAATAGGGCAGAAAGACGCAAAAAGAAATGTAGCCATCGCATTAAGAAACAGGTGGCGCCGAATGAATACCCCCGCCGAAATTCAGGGAGAAATTGTTCAAAATAATATTCTGATGATAGGTGCCACCGGGGTTGGTAAAACGGAAATTGCCAGGCGTTTGGCAAAAATAGCGGATGCCCCGTTTACTAAGGTCGAAGCCTCTAAATTTACCGAGGTAGGCTATGTCGGGCGAGATGTCGAAAGTATGGTACGAGATCTGGTGGATCATTCCGTTAACCTTGTGAAAACCCGGAAGAAGGAGGAGGTAAAGGAAAAAGCTACACAGATCGTAGAAGATATCATTCTCGATGCGCTGATCCCACCTATAAGAAGTAATACTTCCATATCCACTACTGGCAGCACAACCGGTGAAAGCGAGATCCCCACCAGTGATGCAGAGCTAAATGAAAAGACACGGGAAAAGTTCAGAGACAAAATTCGTAACGGGGAACTGGATGACCGCAAGATCGAAATTCAGGTCAAACAACCTGCAAATCCCGGTATTGGAATGATCGGGGGAGGTATGATGGACGATGTTTCCATGATGAATATCCAGGAAATGATCAATGGTATGATGCCCAAAAAACCTAAGAAAAGAAAAGTCACCATTGGCGAGGCAAAAAAAATATTACTGGAAGATGAGTCGGCAAAGTTGGTAGATATGGATGAAGTCAAGGAAGAGGCTATTGCCAAAGCGCAAAACGCGGGCATTATTTTTATCGATGAAGTAGATAAAATTGCCAGTGCTTCCAAAAAAGGCGGAGGCCCGGATGTAAGCCGTGAGGGTGTGCAAAGAGATTTGCTGCCTATCGTGGAGGGCAGCACTGTCAACACCAAATATGGAATTATCAATACAGACCATATTCTCTTTATTGCCGCAGGCGCTTTCCATATTGCCAAACCATCAGATTTGATCCCCGAACTACAAGGCAGGTTCCCGATCCGCGTAGAATTGGAGAACCTGACCAAAGAAGACTTCTTTCGTATTTTAAAAGAGCCAAAAAATGCGTTAACCAAGCAATATGAAGCGCTGTTTGTTGCAGAAGAAGTTTCCCTGGAGTTTAATGAAGAGGCGCTGGAAGAAATCGCTGAAATCGCTTTTAGAATCAATTCAGAAGTAGAAAATATAGGCGCCAGAAGATTACATACGGTGATGAGTCATTTGTTAAATGATTTTTTATTTGAGGTACCGGACCAAATCAGTGCCAATGCCAAAATAATGATCACCAAAGAAATGGTTCAGGAGCGGTTGACAGGTTTGGTGGAAGATAAGGATTTAAGCCAGTTTATTTTATGATAGCCGGTGCTTTTGGATGAACTGGAGAATGGCTCATATTTCAGGGAGCCATTGTCATTAGCCTACTGCAAAACCTTTTTAGGGTAGTCAAAGAACAAATTTCTACCTGTTTTAGGTGCTACAGACGTCCAGCTTTCTACATCAAATGCGATGGCGACAATGCCACATGTCGGAACGTTATCAATCCACTGATCACCCAGAAGATTTGCTAAATCTGTAAATCCCGGATTGTGCCCAAACAACATCAATCCCTCGATATTTTTAGGAGTGTCTCTGATGATTTGCAACAACGCGGCTTCACTGCCATGATAGATTTGGTCGTTTTCCCGTATATTTTCTACCGGATAGCCTATCTCTTTGGCTATTTTCCTGGCAGTGGTAAGCGCGCGGTTGGCAGGACTGGCTACTATTAAATCCGGCAATATTCCTCTCAGTTTTAGCCTGTTCCCCATATCCGGAGCATTTCTTTTTCCCCTCTTATTTAATGGCCGGTCAAAGTCGCTTAGTTGCGGAAAATCCCAGCTGGATTTTGCATGCCTTACGACATAAAGCGTTTTCATAATGTCAACTTTAATCATGGTGCTTTACTCAGCACCTTTTCTTTTCTTTCCCTAAAGTATTTGTCAACTGCCTCACAATCCAGACAGTTAAATGTTTCTTTTTTGGTTAATCCCCCTTTTCTGCCAACCAAAACGCCATATTTCATTAGCTCGTATTGTGCGGTGCTATGGGCGTCGGGATTTATGCTGAGCATGACACCCTTCTCCAGGGCATAGTGAACCCACCGCCAGTCAAGATCCAACCGGAAGGGGTGGGCATTGATTTCAATAATCACATTATTTTCAGCACAGGCATCAATCACTGCCTTGTGGTTTATAGGATAACCTTCCCGTTTTAGGAGCAACCTCCCGGTAGGATGGCCCAGCATGGTGGTAAAGGGGTTGGCAATGGCTGTCAACAACCTATTGGTAGCTTTGTTAATATCCATGCTCAACTGGGAATGTATGGATGCCACGATAAAATCAAAAGAGGCTAACACATCATCATCATAATCCAGGTCCCCTTCGTTCAGAATATCTGACTCAATTCCTTTAAATATCTTAAATGGGGCCAGCTCCTTGTTTAATTCGTCTATTTCCTGGTGTTGTTGGTTAATTCTGTCTTCATCCAGTCCATTGGCATAGATAGCCGTTTTACTATGATCAGCTATGCCCAGATATTCATAGCCCAGGCTTTTGCAATATTCGGCCATTTCACGTAAGCTGTTTTTACCGTCACTGTAGGTAGAATGATTATGAATAGAGCCTTTGAGATCCTCCGGTTTTAGCAACTCGGGTAATTTATGGTCCTGCGCCAATTGAAACTCAAAGCTTCCTTCCCGCATTTCCGGTTCAATATATTGAAGGCCCGCGGCGCTATAGGCATCCGCCTCGCTTTCGAAAGCCTGTTCGGAGATAATTTGATATAGTGTCCCATTGTCCGGTAGCGGGATAGATAAATGCTTAGCTGATCCGGTATGTTTTAGCAATAAGTTGAAAAACCTCTTATGATCGGTTATGTGAATTTCAAGGGTCAGGCCAAGGTCGTTAAATTTGCCTCTCCAGGTAAAAGGGCCCGAAGCCTGCTCATTTTTTGTTATAGAAGGCAGGCTATCCAAAAAACTATGTGCGATTCCGGGATTATCGACGCCAATGACAATGCAGGCATTACTTACCACCTCCATGTTCCTTCTAAATTCTCCGGCAGCCTCCGCCAGCGAACCGGGGAGGTTGGATTTTAGCTGTTCAACCAGTGAAACAATCAATTCTTCGACTTGTCGGTATCTGAATTTTCCCTGGCTGACAAAAGTAAATTGCAACGCATTTTCCAATTTTTCCTGCAGCTTTGCTCCAAAACCTTTGACCCCTGCAATTTTTCCGTCTTTGCAGGCTTCATATAATGTTTTGCCGTCAGTAATACCTAATTCCTGCCACAGCGTCCGGATTTTTTTTGGCCCGAAACCGTTAATTTCCAGCAAGGGTACCAACCCCTCCGGCGTTTGGGCCAGTAATTTGTCCAGCGTCGCTGATTCTCCCGTTTCATTCATCTCGGCAATGGTTGCTGCAATACCTTTTCCCACACCTTCAAGTTTTTCCAGCTCTTCTTTGCTTTTTCCGGCAACCTGTACATCTGCCTTATCCAGGTGGTAGACCGCACTGTTATATCCTCTCACTTTAAAGGGATTTTCGCCATGCAATTCCAAAAGGGAAGCAATTAATCCCAATCGTTTTATTATTTCTTTGTTTTCCAATTTTATTGCCTTAATTTTTGGTAGATTATTTGCTAGTGTTAAGTTAACCATAATCTGACGGCCCAAGTTTTGTTCTTTTTGTCTTGAACTTCGTAATAAAAAGACTCACTTAGCGCTGCTAGGCTTGCTTTTTATTACTCGCTCAAAACAAAAATTACGGCAACTTAACCATCATTTTATGATTAACTTAACACTGGTAATTACTCGAATAGTCACATGTTGCGATGGTATCCGAAGCAAAATTACCTTTAATTTCAAAAAAATCGTTTATAAAATAAATAATTCAGTGTTAATTATACATTGTAAATGAAAAAGAATGCATATTCTCTGCCGGTTAGTGCCCTCATATGTTTATTGGTGGTGATGAATTCGGGGCTTTCATCATGTATGGCGCAACCAAGAGATATTCCTATGCGCAAAGTATATAATGTCAAGTGGGTACATTCGCACGAAGACGATGAGGGTGATATTTGGGCATACCGCCCGGATTATTATGCATTTCCACCCTCCCGGGGTCGAAGAGGATTCAAAATGCTGGCGGACAAATCTTTCATCAACTACGAAATTGCCCCTACCGATGGCATCGTGGAAAGAAAAGGTACCTGGGAAGGCGATACTGATGGCCGGTTTACTGTGAAATTCAAAGAAAGTGACCGAAAACACAACTATACTATGAAGATAGTATCTTACGAGAAAAAGCTTTTAAAACTAAAAATTATACAAAACTAAATATGAACTATTGGCTAATAAAATCCGAACCCAATACCTACTCCTGGGATGATTTCGTTAAATTAAAAAGAGACCACTGGGATGGTGTGAGAAATTACCAGGCCCGAAATAATATGCAAGCGATGAAAACAGGCGATCTGGCATTATTTTATCACAGCGTCAATGAAAAATCTGTCGTAGGCATTGCAGAGGTGGTCAAAGAATTTTACCCGGACCCAACGACAGACGACGACCGATGGGTGGTTGTTGACCTGGTTCCAAAAGAAAAACTGAAGAAACCGGTAACCCTGGCACAGATAAAAGAAGATAAAAGATTGGAAAATATGGTTTTGGTTAAAAATTCAAGACTTTCCGTACAACCTGTCAGGAAGGAGGAGTTTGATATTGTCGTGGGTTTGGGAAGTTAAATAAATGTTGGAAATAAAATCAATTTGGTATGAGGATGAGAATAATTTTGATATTAATGACGGGCCTTTTGGGGCTAAGTGATGTATATGGACAATCAAAATCAAGACTGGAGTTTGAAATTAAGCCAAACCAACCACAACCGGAAATCGTTCCGATTGAGACGCAGGGGATCATGGTATTTAACCCCGCATTCAAAAAGAAAGAAGAGGGTTTATCGAGTATAAACTTTGCTTTTTATAACACAGAATTCGAAAAGATTTGGGAAAAGGATGTTGTTACCAATAAAAAGCTAAACCTGAGTTTTTACGAATATTTTGACGGTGCTTTTTATATGATTTTCAATAACCGCTCCAAGGAATTTTTGGAAGTGGTGAAAATAGATCCGGTGACAGCAGACATTAGCAACTATGAATTTTATGTGGTGCGCGGAACGACAATTAATGACTTTGTCGTGAAAGACGATAAAGTGGTAATTGGTGGTGCCATAAAAAATGTCCCTCTTGTACAACAAATGGATATTAAGACTAAAAAGGTTAAAACCTTGCCCAGTATCGTGGAGGGCAAATTCGTTGAGGTGCTGGAGGTTTTTGTGAATGAGAAAACGGACCGCATCAGTGCGGTAATTTCAAGCACTTTCAATAAGAACAAAAATGTGATTGTCAGATCTTATAAAAATGATCCCGGTAAATTTGATGATCTGGTGATTACCTCAGATACTAAATTCGATTTTCATACAGCAAAGGTTACAAATTTGAATGCTGGCGAGAAGTTGGTAATGGGGAGTTACGGGTATAGAAAAAACTCCAATACCCAGGGTTTTTATATCGCCAAATTTATTGAAGACCAACAAAAATTTCTGAAATTCTACAGTTTTACCGAGCTGGATAATTTCTTTTCGTTTTTAGGTGATCGCGAACAGGTTAGAATAGAAAACAGGGCCGATCGTAAGAAAGAAAAAGGAAAAGATCTAAAAATCAATTATCGCCTGTTAACACACGAGTTGGTGAGTCAGGGCGATCAGTATATTATGATAGGAGAAGCTTACTATCCGGTGTACAGAAGAGAAAGATACATCGATTACTTTGGTTACAGGAGGTATTATAATTACCGGATGGTGTTTGACGGTAACCAGTTTACCCACGCTGTAATCGCCGGATTCAGTAAGACAGGGGATTTACTATGGGATCAGAGTTTTAAAATTAATGATATCAAGACCAGGAATCTAAAGGAAAAGGTGAAGGCCTATGTGGAACCCGACAACATTACCCTGTTTTATAATTTGGAGGGAAACATTAATAAGCTGACTATAAGGGATAACAAGATTGATAATACCGAGGAGACCTTGGCTTTGGCTACAGAATATCAAAATGATCGGGTAAAAAGGGCTGACATCGGGTCGGCGGAATATTGGTATGATAACTATTTTATTGCATGGGGTTATCAAAAAATTAAGAATTTGGATAACCTTGATGTCAAGAAAAAACGTAATATATTTTATATCAATAAAATGAGTTTTTAAGTAGTGGGGATGTACAATAAGCGTTAGTTTTAGCTTTTAACCAGATTTTATTGGTTTTAGCGTGACTGATTTTCCTTCGTTACCCTCTTTTTTATATAGCCATTGCGGCGAGAGAGGGAGAAGCAGTTCCCGAGTGAGCTTGGGGGAGAATCACCAAACGCTGGGACCAACAAAATTTGGTTGCCCGTGGTCAAACCAATCTTGGTCAAACCAATCTTTTTGGATAGCCCTATGCCTTAGATTCTGTGGTATGTAAAATCAATTGCGTATGTGTAAAATTCTTACTCTAAATAAAGTTTACGCCTTCGGCTATTGGATTGTCGCAACGCTCCTCATGCTGGCAGTTGCACCACTAAATGCCCAAATTCTACAACCTGACAGGGTAGAGATCGAATTAGGCGATTTCAGTGATTACTATACCGTTATATCAGCTAAGAAGCAAGGACTGGTTTTGGTGAGGGAAAGTGATGAAAGGATCGATCCCCGTTCAAATACCTGGGAGGTATTAAAGTATAATACCGATTTGACACTTGCCTGGCGTAGAAATTTGCAAATCAAAATCGGCTATGAATTCAGAGGGTATGAATACCGCAGTGGGAAAGTCTATTTATTATTCAAGTCGGATAACTATCAGAATGATGAAATGCTGCTGCGGGTAATGACACTTGCTACAGGCGATACTGAAGAATCTGAAATCAAATACCTTTTCCCCTTAAACCTTACAGAATTTACAGTAGCCGGTAACGCGGTTATTTTAGGAGGATACGTGAATTATATGCCCGCAGTAATTCATTATGACCTGTTGTCCAAAAAAGTTAAGGTACTGCCAGGTATTTATAACAATCGAAGTGAGCTGATCGATTTAAGCGTAGATGAGGAAACCAACATTTTCAACATCCTGGTAACGGAAAAAACCTTCGACAAGCGAAATACCTTGGCCATTAAGACTTTTGACCGGAACGGTACACTTTTACAAAATCGCACCCTGGAAACGAAGGGTAGCAATAACATAATTTTTGGTAAATCCACCAGGTTTAATGCCAAGGAACAATTTATTGCAGGAACCTATTCCAATAGCAAATCCAATTATTCCAGTGGCATATTTATAGCAAAAATAGAACCCACTGGCAATCAGGATATCACCTATATTAGCTATGGTGATCTGAGAAATTTTTTCAGTTATATGAAAGCAAAAAGAGAAGCCAGGGTACGCGACCGGATCAACCGCAGAAAAATCAAAGGAAAGAAAGTTAGGTTCAGGTACCGGTTGCTGGTTCACGACATTGTGGAAAAGGACGATATGTTTTTACTATTTGGAGAAGCCTTTTATCCAAAATACAATAATACTTCTCTCTCGTCGCTGGCCTATGGCCCTTATTTCTCCAGGGGTAGAAACGGTGATAATATGTATTTCGCGGGGTACAAATACACCCATGCGGTGGTTGTAGCCTTTAGCAAAAAGGGGAAAGTGCTATGGGACAATAGTTTTGAAATTAACGACGTAACCTCGTTCAGCCTGGATCAGTACGTGAATGCCAGCGTGGAAGAAAAAAGGGTGATCTTATTGTATTTATACGAAAATGTAATCCGTTCCAAATTAATTAGCCAGGACGAGATACTGGAGGGTAAAACCTTTAACGACATAAAGATGACCTTCGAGGACGATGTAGCCAAAAACAATGATTATGAGGTAGGAGGACTGGCTTTATGGTATGACAAGTTCTTCTACGCCTATGGTGTGCAGCGAATTAAAAATGACAAAGACAGGCAGGCCAAGCTGAATCGAAAGGTATTTTATATTAACAAAATAACTTACCAGTAGCCCTTATTTTATATTACAAAAGAAAGATCTTTGCGATTCATTGATCTGAATAGATCATTTTGTCTATATTTGCTGGACAAAAATCATGCAAAAAAGATTACTATTAGACTCAAAGTTACTGGACATTACTATTAGCCGGCTTTGTCAGCAACTTATAGAAAATCATGGTGATTTTGAGGATACTGTAATTTTAGGTCTACAACCCAAAGGTATTTTTCTGGCTGAAAGAATCAAAACCAAGTTAGAAAGTCTCCTTCAACACAAAGTACAAACCGGTCAGCTTGATGCCACTTTTCATCGGGACGATTTTCGCAGAAGGGTGACCCCCCTAAAGGCCAACACTACCAATGTTCCCTTTATTATAGAAGATAAAAAAGTAGTGCTTATCGACGACGTGCTCTTTACCGGCCGTACGGTCAGGGCAGCGCTCGATGCCATGACGGCTTTCGGACGCCCCTCAAAGGTAGAGTTGCTGGTATTGATCAACAGAAGATATAGTCGCGATACGCCGATAGAACCACAATACGTTGGCAAACACGTGAATACTATGTTCACCCAGCGGGTGCTGGTAGAGTTGAAAGAGCAAGGCACAAAAAAAGACAACATTTGGTTGGTAGATAAGAAAGATAAATGATATGCAGCAATTAAGTTCGAAGCATCTACTGGGCATTAAAGATCTTACCACTAGTGACATCGAGTTGATTTTCGAAACCGCAGATAATTTTAAAGAGGTCATTAACAGGCCCATCAAGAAAGTTCCCTCCCTGAGAGATATCACCATTGCCAATGTTTTTTTTGAAAATTCCACCAGGACAAAACTTTCCTTTGAATTGGCGGAAAAGAGACTTTCTGCCGATGTCGTTAACTTTTCCTCTTCCAATAGCTCTGTCAAAAAGGGTGAAACACTCCTGGATACTGTTAACAATATCCTGGCCATGAAAGTGGACATGGTAGTGTTGAGACACTCCAGTCCGGGTGCGCCGCATTTCCTGGCCAGACATATTAATGCAAACATCATTAATGCAGGAGATGGTACCCATGAACATCCGACACAAGCATTGTTGGATACTTTTTCAATACGTGAAAAACTGGGCAATGTAGCGGGAAAAAAAGTAGCTATTATAGGAGACATTTTACATTCCAGGGTGGCACTGTCCAATATTTTCGCACTTCAGAAATTAGGCGCCGAAGTAATGGTCTGCGGGCCTAATACCTTGTTGCCAAAGTTTATTGGCAACGTTGGTGTGAAAGTCGAGCTTGATGTTAAAAAGGCGCTAAAATGGTGTGATGTGGCAAATGTGCTTAGGATTCAAATGGAACGGCAGCAAATAAAATATTTCCCTTCACTGCGCGAATATACCCTCTATTATGGCATTAACAAGCAATTGCTAGATGCATTGGATCGTCCGATTACAATTATGCATCCAGGCCCCATCAACAGGGGTGTCGAACTAAACAGCGATGTAGCCGACTCAGAACATTCCATCATTTTGAATCAGGTGGAAAATGGTGTGGCGGTAAGAATGGCTGTTTTGTACTTGCTGGCTGGTATTGCTTCTGACAACTAAAATACCCTGCACCTTCCTTGGGATTGCTTGCTCAAAATAGTACTGTAAGCATTATAATTTGAATAATTATATAAGTAATTTTGCTTTCTCAAATAGCAAATTCAGATGTATTATAATTCAATTATCGAAACCATAGGAAACACCCCTTTAGTGAAGCTTAACAGCGTTTCCCGAGGCATTAAGGGGACGATTCTGGCTAAGGTAGAATACTTCAATCCGGGTAACTCCATGAAAGACCGGATGGCATTGAAGATGATAGAGGACGCGGAGAAAGAAGGTGTTTTAAAACCTGGTGGAACTATCATTGAAGGAACCTCCGGAAACACCGGAATGGGCCTGGCACTGGCAGCTATTTCAAAGGGTTATAAGTGTATCTTTACGCTGGCCGATAAGCAGTCTCAGGAAAAAATTGATATCCTCAGAGCCGTAGGCGCAGAAGTAATTGTTTGTCCTACCAACGTACCACCTGAAGACCCTCGGTCCTATTATTCCATTGCCAAAAAACTGAATGAGGAAACGCCAAACTCATTTTATCCTAATCAATACGATAACTTATCTAATGCCAAGGCACATTATGAAACCACCGGTCCTGAAATATGGGAGCAGACTGAGGGTAAGGTTACGCATTATGCTGCAGGTGTGGGTACAGGCGGTTCAATGTGTGGTGTTGCGAAATACCTGAAAGAACAAAATGAATCGATTATTTCGGTTGGCATTGATACCTATGGCTCTGTCTTTAAGCATTATAAGGAAACGCGGCAGTTTGATGAAAATGAGATTTATCCATACCTGACAGAAGGTATCGGTGAAGATATTTTGCCCAAAAATGTAGATTTTAGCCTGATTGACACTTTTGTAAAGGTTACCGATAAAGATGGAGCCATCATGACGCGCCGCCTGGCACGTGAAGAGGGACTGTTTGTTGGTTGGTCTTGTGGATCCGCAGTGTATGGTGCCCTGGAATATGCCAGGAAGAATTTACAGGAAAATGATGTGATGGTTATTATTCTCCCCGACCACGGCACCCGCTACCTGGGTAAAATTTACAATGACAACTGGATGAAAGATCACGGCTTCCTGGAAGCCCGCGAATTTGCTACCGCAAAGGATATAATATCCCGAAATAACGGACGCAGTGAATTATTTACAGTACGGGAAGACTTAAAAATTGAAGAGGCCATAAAAATTTTCAGTAGCGAAGGAATCTCTCAACTACCGGTGATCGATAGCGATGATCATTTTGTAGGAAGTGTAACGGATACCAAACTGCTGGGACGGCTTATTGAAAATCCTGAAATCAAAAGCGAATCCGTCAAAAAAGTGATGGACAAGCCCTTTCAATTTGTCGCTTTAAATAGCACGCTGGATGTTTTGTCATCTCTGATTAATAAAGACAACAAAGCATTATTGGTAAGAGATGAGGTCAATAAAGTTCACATCATCACACAACAGGACTTGCTGTTGGCAATTTCAAATTAAAGGATTGGTGTTAACAGCGGGATAGGCCAGGAAGACTACGGTGACTTGATTTCCATTGTCTACCGTAGTCTGAAATGTCTTGACGTGCGGTTGCTTTACAATACCACAACCGAGTTTTCTGTGGTAAACTCGTTGCTTACGTATTTGTCAGCACTCCAGTCATTCTCCCAGGTTTTTCCATCAATTAAGTACTTAAATTGATATTCCTGCCCTACGGATAAATCTTGTGTTATTTTAAAAGATCCATCTTTTAATTTTTTCATCGGCAGTGCTTTGGAATTCCAGTCATTAAATTCACCCACAACAGCTACTTTTTTTGCAGAGCTGGCAGCTTCTTTAGGTAAGCTAAATGTAACTTTACATAGAGGCTTACTTTTTAAGTATTGTTTTTTAAGACTCATTTCAACTAACAATTTAACATTCAAACATTTATGCAAAGATAAGTTAAATAAAAATCAGAGATCAAAGTACCGGCTGAATATTTGCAATATTTTTAAAAATTTAATGGTTAATTCAAATATTAATAATCTTTTTTGGCTTTAATATCCGGGAAATAAAAATCTGGAGGCGTAAAAAATGTTGTAATTCCTAAACTTCGCTGAGATATCCCGTTAAAATATTGTTTTTTTAGATTGAAATTTATAATTCAGCCTGCCACTATTGTACATATATTAAGAATTAATCGTTTTCTTTATACTTATATCCAACAATGGCTTTCTAAGACCTGAAATTTCTTTTGCGCATTTTTAAAAGAATATTGATCTACGGGATTTTTTTATCCGTCCTTTTATCATTGGGCGGCATCATAATCTCCTATGTATACCAGGACAAAATCGTAAAGGTGTTTATCGATGAGGCCAATAACCACCTGCTTACACCAATTAAAGTAGGAAAAATCAGATTTTCGGTATTGGAAAAATTTCCCGCCATGGCTATTGTTATGGAAGATGTCTATATCCGGGAAAGTATCAAAGACAGCAATAACCCACTGGGGGTAGCTAATAAAATTTACCTGTCCTTTAGTATATACAATTTGCTGCGAGGGAAATATGTGGTTGATAAGATATCGCTGGAAGAAGGTGAGGTCCAATTAAAAGTGACCAAAGCGGGACGGTTGAATTACAAAATTATCCAACAGGGCGAAGGGGCGGCTAATCCGGATTTCAGGTTTGATATTGATAAAATCTCGCTAAAAAATGTGGCTGTCGTTTATCACAACGAAAGAAAAGATGAGCTCATTGACCTGGTAGCCATCAACTCCACCGCCAGGTTATCACAGGAAGGAAGCGTGCTGTCCATCGATCTGGACGGTAATATACGGAGTAATCAAATTAAGGTAGACGACAATAGTTATTTTAAAGATAAAAACCTGGAAGTAACCACTGCTTTTACCTATGAGCTGGAAAAGCAGTTGCTTTCTTTTTCCCCTTCGGATGTTTTGGTGAACCAGGCAAGGTTTATCGTTCAGGGCGATTATCTTATCGCCCGTGAAAACGAAATAGACCTTCAGGTAAGTGGTGACAACACCCATATACAAACCCTGTTTTCTCTGTTGCCTGAAAAAGTGTATCAAAGATTTAAAAAGTATAAAAGCAAGGGAAAATTGTACTTCAACGGTGAAATAACCGGCAAGCTTGGCAGGAATGTTTCCCCCGAGTTATTGATAAATTTTGGATGTCAGGATGCTACGGTTATTTACCCGGAAAACAACAAAAAAATAGATAATGTGTCGTTAACCGGAACTTTCCGCACCCCTTCTATTGATGACCTCAGCAAAGCGAGGTTATCAATTACCAACATCAGGGCAGTACTTGACAACCGGCCCATCGCCGGTAAGGTAGTGCTGGAAAATTTCAAAAATTACTATATCGATTGTAAAATAGATGCGGTATTGGATGTGAATTCGATCCTGGGATTCTTTCCGTATGAGCAAATAGCTTCTGCCAGCGGATTGATCGGTATTGATATCAATTTCAAAGGAAGGACCAGTGACTTTAAAGGAAGCAGCCGCATTAATCGCGTTGAAAATTCCGGGGAGATAACCGTTGAAAATTTGAATTTTAAGCTGACTACCAATAAGCTGGATTTTAAAAACTTCAATGGCAACTTGCTGTTTCGCAATAATGATCTGGCTATTAATGATTTTCAGGCGAGTGCGGGCAATAGTAAATTTGTACTCGACGGTTATTTTAAAAATTTTCTGGCCCTGTTGTTATCTAAAAAGCAACCGCTGATTATTCAGGCAAACCTCCAGTCGCCAATGATTGATTTGGATGAGCTTTTATCGAGCGAAATTGATAAAGGCAAGACACAAAATGCCGGTCCGGTCAAGTATTATTTTGATATAACACCCAGGTTAAACCTGGACTTCAATTGTGATGTAAAAAGGTTGAAATTCAGAAGGTTCAGGGGCAAAGATATCAAGGGCGACTTATGGGTAAAAAATCAACAGGCATCGACCAAAAGGCTATCTTTTAGAGCTGCCGGAGGTTCGGTAACCCTCAACGGCAAGGTAGATGCCAGACCTAAAAACGATATTTTGATAGCCACCAATGCGGAATTTGATCATCTTGGAGTGGATAGCATCTTCTATATATTCGAAAACTTCAACCAATCATTCCTTCAGGATCACCATTTAAAAGGGCAATTCTATGCAAACATAAAAACCAGGCAAGCCTTTAATAAAAACCTGAAATGGTATCCCAATTCCCTGGTGGCAGAGGTAGAGTCCTCTATCAAAAATGGAGAGTTGAACAAGTTCGAGCCTATGAAGCGCGTTGCTAAGTATGTCCGGAGGGAGAGCCTGGATCATTTGAGATTTTCTGAAATTAAAAATAATATTCACATTGAAAATCAAATCATTCGCATACCGCCTATGGAGGTGAGCTCAAATGTCAGGACTATTAAAGTGGAGGGAACCCACACCTTTGGGCAGATAATTAAATACGATCTTAAAATACCAATTCGCAATCCCGATAAAAGAGATAAAGATGAGGCCTTTGGAGCTATTGAGGAGGATGGCAAGGGAAATACCAATCTGTTTCTTACTATTGTGGGCTCTACTTCCGATTACCAGGTAGTATATAATACCCGGAAGGTAAAACAAAAGATCAAACAGGATATCAAAAAAGAAGGACAGGAACTCAGAGAGGTCTTTAAGAACAAGGGAAAGAAAAATGAAACCATCGAGTTAAATGAAGATGAATACTTCGATTTTGATAGTGTGGATGTGGGTGGGGAAGGTAATAACAAATAGAATGCTGAGCTCAGGCTTGAGCTTCCTGTTCGCGGAAATTGTAAATAACCCATGCGATCATTACCAAAGATAAAATGGTTGCCAGGATTGATCCTTCAAAACCAAATGTACCCCCACTGAACAATTGCTCCTCCTGAGGTTTTTGAATAATGACCGCATTCATATCCAGTCCACTGACGTGAAAACCAAATACCGGTCCCTGGAAAAAGTTCCAGCTAAAATGCAGGGCGACGGGAAACCACAGATTTTTGGTATAAATATAACTCGCTCCCAGTAAAATACCCGCGAGGAATAGGTTGGTCATTCCTAATACCGAGGTATTGGGATTAAATATGTGTAGTATGGCAAATAGAAGTGCCGAAAGGACCAGTGCCACGTACTTATTAAAAGACATCATAAAATTGTTCAGCACATAACCCCTTACCAATATTTCCTCATTCAAGGCAATCGCAATACATAAAATCAGGCTGGTCAAAAAAGTAGAGGCAATGAAGCCGGCATCGGTGATCTCCAGTAATCCCATTGCCCATAAAATCAGGCTACCGGCAACCATAGTAACGGCGCCTATCAAAATCCCCAGGAAGATATCCTTTCCTTTTTTCCTGAGACTGAATCCCAATGAATGCAGGGACCTTCGATCAATAGTTTTTCTAAAACCCCAAATTACCAATAGAGCCCCCATTAAGGTAAATAATTGTATTACCAGGAATTGATTAAGATCTCCCTTGTTGTTTTCCAGTTGGTTGATGAGCTCCATAAAATCCTTCCCTTTAACCTGGCTAATTAGCAATAACCCCACCAGCTGAAATAAGCCTACCACCAGCGTATAGGGAATAATCATAACGATTACTCGCAACCAGCCATGCTTTATCAGTGGATTTGCCTGGGTTTCGTGCATATTGGAATCATTTTACTAAATTTTCCGTAAATAAAAAACCTCCCTGATCAAATCGGAGAGGTTCTCTTGGTATTTGGCTGGTGTTGTGTTGCCCGACACCGCCCGGTGACCTGGTCATAGAAATTGCCAAATCCTGTAAACGATGGTTGCCACCCAGGTCAAGGAAAGGCTTGTTTTTTACCTGTTCAATTGCTCATAATATTGATCCAGCTTTTCCCTGTATTCCGTAGCCAGGTCAGACTCTCCTCCTTCGCTTAGCGATCGCACCAAATTGCCCAACAAATAGATGTTAACCTGTAATTCCCTCATGTTACCCCTGGGGCTCTGGCTGATATAATATTCCAGCGACTCTATGGTACGGCGCGAGAAGACCTTGGCGATTTCCATGGCTTTTTCTTTTTGTCCTACCTGGAGCAATAAATCGATAGTCTGGGCTGCTGTAAAATCATAAGGTACCACGTTATCAGGCATTAGTATCAAACTTTTCGTGACCACCTCGGCCGCTTTATCTGTTTTGCCTTCTTCAATTAACGCCGCGGCCAGTGTGTTAAACTGCGAGCGGAATGGCGTTATTGATCGCTGTATATAATCTTCTGTGGTATAATAAACATCCGGATTATCCAGTTCCCGCCAAAAGGAGTTATTGATCAGGTTGTCGTACATTTTATCAGTATCGACCAGCCGGTCTTCTCCGGGATTATAAACCGGCAATACCCGAAATGTGCTGCCTTCCTGCACCACGTAATCATTAAAATCAAGATTTACCCCCAGCATCGATGTGCTGTTAAAATAAATAGGTCGCTTCCATTTATTGGCTACCAGTAAATCCAGTATCATTAAATCCTGTTTTTGCAAACTGTTTCTCTTCATGGAAATTACCATGCGATTGGTCACCTTATCCCTGAATTTATCCGGAATAATTCCTGAATTCAGCACTGCGGTAGTATCCACATTAAGGTAAAACTTCCTGGCTGGTACGGAACTTAACTCGCCAAACGAGGCTTTAATTTTCAAGGCAGGATGGTCTTCCTTAATTAGTTTAAGCAACTGGGTAAGATTAATCTGATCGGTTTTTAGATTAGGATTTTCTACAAATGGCAAATAATCATTTACGCCTTGCTTGTAGTTTTCCAGTTCCAGGGTAAACGGCAACGGTTCTGACTCATAAGCCTGCCGTCTCATTTGTTGCAGATACCAGTCGGTATTAAAGTAGGTCAAAACGATGACTCTGACATCGGTGCGAAATCCTTCTACCTCCTGTGCATACCATAGCGGGAAGGTATCATTATCACCTCCGGTAAACAAAATGGCATTTGGAGCGCAGGCGTTTAAAATGTTTTTGGCGCCATCGACAGAAAAATATCTATCTGACCTGTCGTGGTCATCCCATCCTTCAAAAGCCATAATCCCCGGAACTACCAGACAGAGCGCTGTGGCTGCTATAGCCCCTTTGGAAATTGACTGGAGGCGCTTGCCTATAAACTGCGCAATAGGAATTACACCAAAACCAATCCATACGGCGAAGGCATAAAATGAGCCGACGTAGGCATAGTCTCTTTCCCGTGGCTCTACAGGAGGCGGATTCAGGTAGAGGATAATGGCCATACCTGTCATAAAAAACAGCATAGCTACGACGGAAAAAGTTTTCCTGTCGGCATTTAAGCTGAAAAACAGGCCTATTAATCCCAGGATAAATGGCAACATAAAATAGTTATTCCTGGCCTTGTTATTGGCAAGTACTTCAGGCAGGTCTTTGCTGTTTTCAAACGGCCATAATACGCCGGCGTTCTGTATATCGCTTTCCCGTCCGATGAAATTCCATGAAAAATATCTGAAATAAAAATGCCCAAACTGGCGAACAAACAAAAAACGGATATTATCTGCAAAATTTGGCTTTTCTCCGGGTCTCAGCCCAAGAACTCTTTGATAGGCGTCAACATGATCGTCCCTGCTACTATGAATCCTTGGAAAAATTGTCTGCTCCTTACTATCGTAAACGTTTTTAATCCTATAGCGAGAGATTTCGTATTTATCTTCACCTTTGACATAAACCGGCGCTCCCTGTTCCTGGCTTTGTAATTCGGCTGTAAAATAAGGGCCATACATGATGGGCCATTCTCCGTACTGTTCCCTTTTCAGGTATGAAACAACGCTAACTATGTCTTCAGGATGATTTTCGTTGATAAGAGGGTTATAGTTCGATCGGATTACAATAATGGCATAGGATGCATAGCCTATTAATACAAATACAAAGCAAAGCAAAGCGGTATTCAGTGCCTCTTTTTGCTTTTTGATGGAATAGAATACACTATAAATCAATGCGCCGAAAAAGAGGATACCAAAGATCACAACTCCCGAACCAAACGGCATATTGAGGTTGTTTACAAAAAAAATTTCAAATCCTCCTGCCAGACTTGGCAAGCCGATAATCACGCCATATTGCACCAGTATGACGATAATGGCACTTACCCCCAGGGTTAACAAAATGCCATTGCGCGAGGGTTTGTGCTTCTTGAAGTAATAAATCAGCCCCAGGGAAGGGATAGTCAAAAGATTCAGCAGGTGAACGCCGATGGAAAGCCCCATCATATAGGCGATCAATATAAACCACTTGTTGGCGGTGCTGGGGTCTTCGATCAGTTCCCATTTAAGCATTGCCCAAAAAACAAAGGCGGTAAAGAATGAAGATACAGCATAAACTTCCGCTTCCGCAGCTGAAAACCAAAATGAATCAGAAAACGTGTAAGCCAATGCGCCAATGATACCGGCGCCCATTAATAGCAATGTTTGTTCTTTTGTTTCTTTACCAACTTCTATCTTCAATACCTTGCGACCCAACAGCACAATGGTCCAGAAAAGGAATAAAATAGTAAAAGCGCTGCTTATGGCACTTGACATATTAATCCAAAATGCCACACTCTCCTCATTACCAAGAGCGAGAAACGAAAACATTCTGCCTAACAACAGGAAAAACGGTGCTCCGGGAGGGTGCGGTACTTGTAATTTATAAGAGACTGCAATAAATTCACCACAATCCCACAAACTTGCCGTGGGTTCCACCGTGATGATATATACCACCGAGGCTATGGCAAACAATCCCCAGCCAACGATGTTATTAGTTTTTTGAAAATTATCCATTGATAAGAAAAAATTTCTAAGAGATTATTTCAGCTTGGCAAAAATAGCCGATTAATTTAATAAATACAGCGAAGTTAACAATTTATCAATGGGGTGGAAATGGTTTCACTTTTTTTAACAGTTGTGGTTTTAATAAAAATGACTTTCCACGAAAACTAACCGGTAATGCGAGTGTTCGGAGGTAAGCATAATGTTCCAATAGGAAACCTCCCATTTTGAAAACCCATTCCAATATTGGGACAAAAGTGGTGAGTCCATCTATCGATTAAAAAAAAACACAATTTTTTTAATTATTGATTATCAGTTATTTAAAGAGTGAAAATATTATAAAATATACTATTGAAAATACTGGACGAAATGTTGTGGATATAGTATTACTTCCAACCATATAGTCAGTATGAAAAACAAAATAGTACTCTTAGCAATATATTTAATAGCCAATTTGAACGCTTTAGCGCAAAATGGTTATGTGTCCATTGATAATAATACCGGGTTATGGTTAGACGCGAGCACCTGGATAAAGTCTCAGGGTTGGCAGCCAGATACCCCAGGTACAAATTTAAACACAGATTTTGTCAACGTATATGGTTATGTGAATAGAAATGGTGGTTTAACGCTTGGTGGGAGTACCCCGGTCACCGTTTATGACACTTTGTGGGTAATGGGTGATTTAACTGTAGCTGGAGGCTCATCTTTAACCGTTCAATCCGGTGGTATTCTTATAGTGGATGGAAATTTTGTGGCTACCGGAGGAACAGTTTCAGCCAATAATGGAAATATTGTAGTAAAGGGTAACCTCACGGCCTCTGGAGGTGCGGATGTCAATAATACTGCCGGGGGATCCGATGGCTTTTATGTATATGGAACCGTTAGCCGTTCCGGAGGAGCGCAATTCAATGGTAGCAATAATGTGGCGTCGGGAAATTTCCTTGATGAAACTGATCTTAGTAATAATAACACCAGTCTTCATAATCTGGTCAACGGCTTATTGCCTGTAGAACTTCTCTTTCTTGATGCCTTGTTTTCGCAAGATAAGGTGACAGTCAAATGGTCAACGGCTTCAGAGTTAAACAACGATAAATTTGAAATATACAGATCTGCCAATGGTACTGACTTTGTCCTTCTGGGTGAAGTAAAGGGTAACGGCACATCTTCAGAATTGAATAATTATACATTTGTGGATAATCGCCCCCCCTCTGGAACCAACTACTACAGGCTGAAGCAGATCGATTTTGATGGTGTTTACGAATATTCCCCCTTTGTTTCCGTTAAGGTTGAATTATCAGCAGTCACCTTTCAGGTAGTTCCAACGGTGCTAAAAGAGGGAAATTTAAAAGTTAAAGTAAACAACATCGGACAGGGGAATGCCAGAATTACGCTAAACGGTTTGAAAGGAAATCTCGCCTTTAATCAACCGGTTTCTCTGACACCGGGCGTGGTTCAGGAGTTTGAACTGCAGGGTACAAGTCAGTTGCAGGAAGGCATTTATATACTTACCTTTTGTGCCGGAGAAAAAAAGTACAGGCAAAAAGTTATTATAGACCATTAGCAATTCAGTACAGCCAATGGCCTCAGGTTTTAACCCCTGGATAATTACCGGAATAGAAAGCGGCAGCAGCTCGTTATTTTAATCGGCACCTCCGGGCTATCCGGCCTCTATCCTCCTGATAAATTTCAAAAAAACTGCCTCAAACCTGGCAGCAGATTTCTCCAGTTGGTGAGACCTGAAGGCGCGGGTAAGGTGATTCATGATGAAAAGATTTTCCTGAATTGGCATGGTAGCGGCAGGCACCTTGTTGTCGAGGTAGTAAGAGAGTTCCTCATCTGCGCGCTCCATCATTGTAGCAGCGATGTCCGTCGCTCTATCCTTATTGCCCAATTCAAGCAATAAACCTACTGTTCTGGCCGTGGTGATATCATATGGAATGGTATCGTCGGGTATTACTGATAAACTTTCATTCAGGACCTCTTCTGCCCTTTTACGATCTCCTGCCTCCAGAAGCACCTCAGCCAGGCTATTAAAATTGTTTCTGGGTGTACGTAGCTGGCCCTGGTAATAATCACTGTAATAAACACTGTTGTCATCCAAACCACGCCATTGGAATTTTTCCATCAGGTTTGTATACATCGTATCCGTGTCTATAAAATCATCCTGGGGATCGGGATTTTTTATAGGAAGCAGACGAAAGGCTTGCCCTTGCTGAATCAGGTAATCGCCAAAATCCAGACCCGAGCTCATGGTTGCTGTAAAGGTATAACAAATCGGGCGCTCCCAATTATTGTGGGTTATCAGGTCCAGTTGCATTAAATCCCCTTTGTGAAAGCCATTGCCCTTAACGACGAATTCCATACTGTCCTGCAGATAGTTAATTTTTCCGGCAGGGATGATGCCTTTTTCTATTATGGCCTGCTTGTTGACGGCAAGCCTGAGCTTTTTGGATGGTGTCAGGGTAAAGCGGTCACCATCCGTTGTTTTTTGCACCAGCGCCGGATGTTCATCTTTTACTAATTTTAAATATTGTTTTAGATCAATGCCGGAGTCAAACTTTGGATTGCGCCGGGCATAGACATAATCATTGACACCGCGTTTAAAATCATTCTTTTCAAAAGAAAATGGCAGTGGCTCAGATTCATACGAAGGTCTGGTCATTTGTTCAATATTCCAGTCTGCTGTGAAATAGGTGCCCACTACTACACGTACATCCCGGCGAATGCCTTCAACCTCTTGTGCATACCACAGCGGATAAGTGTCGTTGTCACCTCCGGTAAACAAAATAGCATTTGGCGGACAGGACTGCAGGGTATTGATCGCAGAGTCGACCGAATAGTACCGCCCTGAACGATCGTGGTCATCCCAATTCTCAAAAAGCATAATTCCCGGTATAGCCAGCGACAATACCGTAGCCAGTGGCCATGACCATTGCGGCTTTTTCAAAAACTTTTGCAGGTAATAAGCCAATGTCATGGCCCCAAATCCTATCCAGATGGCAAAGGCGAAATAGGAGCCAACATAAATGTAATCCCTTTCCCGGGGCTCAACCGGGGGAGAGTTCAGATAAAGTACCAAAATCACGCCGGTAATCAGGAATAAAATTCCAGTCACTGAAAAGCTGCGAAAATCCCTTTTCATATTAAATAAAAACCCGAGCAATCCCAATAATAATGGTAACATCAAATAATTATTCCGCCCTTTATTGTTGGCCAATTTACCTGGCAGCGCTTTGTCGCTATCCCAGGCAGCCAACCAGCCGGCGCCTTCAATATCACTTTCCCTGCCTGAAAAATTCCATAAAAAGTATCGCCAATACATGTGACCAAGTTGGTAGGTAAACAAAAACTTCAGGTTATCTGCAAAAGTTGGTCTTTCACCTTCTTTTAAATCCAGCCAGTTTTTGTAGGCCTGCTTATGAGGATCTTGTTGGCTATAAATTCGGGGGAGAATGGAAGTATGGGCCGGATCATAAATATATTCAAACTTGTTATACGGTGTTTCATATTTTTCATCTCCTTTAGCATAGGCCGGACCCAAATCTTTATGGCCAATGATATCGGCGGTGAAATCCGGGCCGTGAAGTAAGGGCCTGGTGCCATATTGTTCCATGTTAAGATAGGCAATAAAGTTGGGCAGATTTTCAGGATTATTGGGATCCATGGGTGGATTAAAATTGGAGCGAATGACGATAACACCATAAGAGCCAAATCCTATTAGTAAATAGACCACCCCCAACAAAGCGGTATTTAAAATTACTTTCTGTTTTTTTATGGAATACAAAATTCCATAAAACAAAGCACTAATTAACAACAGTGAGAAAAAAATGGCCCCGGTTCCAAATGGCAGCCCCAAATTGTTCACCGAAAAAATCTCTATGTGCTTGGCCATTCCAACCAACCCCAACCGTAGACCAATCATCAATAATACAATAAGACCGCCGCTTATGGCAAGCGTATAGACAATACCCCGGTTGGAGGTTTTGTATTTTTTGAAATAATAAACCAGGCAAATGGAAGGCACAGCAAGAATATTAAGTGGATGCACGCCTATTGAAAGACCAATTAAATAGGCTATAAGTATCAACCATTTTTTTGCCTTCGCATCGTCGCTGATAAGATCCCATTTTAAAATTGCCCAGACTACCAGGGCAGTCAGAAAGGAAGAAAATGCATAAACCTCAGCTTCAACAGCTGAAAACCAGAATGAATCAGAAAAAGTATAGGCCAAGGCGCCGACAGCACCGCCAAGGGTCAAAAGAAAAAATTGCGATCTGGTTTCGCCCCCTTTTTTAATATTGAACAGCTTTCTTCCCAGCATAATAATAATCCAATGAAGGAACATAATGGTCAGGGCGCTGCTGACGACACTGACCATATTTATCCAAAATGCGACCTGCCCGGAGTCACCTAATGACAGGTATGAAAATAGGCGTCCTACTAACAAATACAAAGGTGCCCCGGGGGCATGAGGAATCTGTAGCTTGTAGGCGGATGAGATGAATTCCCCGCTATCCCAAAAACTGCTAGTAGGTTCTACCGTGGAAGTATAAGTGATAAGCGCAATGGCAAATAATCCCCAACCAAAAAAAATGTTGATCTTGCTGAATTTTTTCATATAATTTGTCTGCGGCCTTAAATGAAGTGATTAAATTTTATTGTTTTTTAACGAGATAAATTATTTTAAGGTACAATATCGTGGAACAAATAATTGTTAATTGGCAATTGGCCAATGAAAACAGTTTTAACCTGAGTATTATTCAAACTTTATGATCACCGACAATATGGAATTTAAAATTATCCTGGACTTTTTAAAAAAACTGAAGAAAAACAACAATCGTGAATGGTTCACGGAAAACAAACCAAAATTTGTGGAAGCCAAAGATGCATTTGAACCGGCGGTTCAGAAGCTTATTGATGCGATCAGTAAGTTTGACAAGAGCCTGGCTGATGTTCAGGCAAAGCAGTGCATTTACAGAATTTACCGCGATATTCGCTTTAGTAAAGACAAAACGCCTTACAAAACCAATTTTGGCGCGGTGATGGGTGAAGGAGGACGAAAAGCTACCAAGGCCTTTTATTATATCCAGTTAGAGCCCGGGGATAATTCTTTTATAGCCGGCGGTTTATATATGCCGGAGGCAGATAAACTTAAAAAGATCCGGCAGGAAATTGACTACAATAGTGATGATTTAAAAAAGATCCTGAATAAAAAGAGTTTCAAAGGATTTTTTCCCGAACTGGAAGGTGAAAAATTGAAAAAAGCACCCAAAGGTTATTCCCCGGACGATCCTAACATTGAGTTACTGAAGTACAAAAGCTATATCGTAGTGCACCGATTTAAAGACACACAGGTTGTCGCCGATGACTTTAGTAAAAATTGTATAAAGATATTCAAGGAAATGAAGCCGTTTAATGATTTTTTGAATACGGCTATTTCTTAGTCCGCAGATTAGCAAACAAGAATCTAAAGAAGTCTCCTGGAGGTATTGTCTCCGGGCCGAAGAAAGGCCTTTCTCAGGGAAGTGGACAACACGGTGTAAAAACCAAGGGTGACCTTTAAATATAAAACCAATTTGAAATTGAAGGAAGTTTAAAAAATGCGTTAGACAACAAGGGCTATTGGCACGGAACAGGATGGCCTTGGCCAGTACGCAAAAGTCAACTCAAAAAACCAAAGCATTAAATTTTCTTATATTTATAAAAAATGTATTAACAAGAATTTAGATTTATCAAATGGTCACTATGAATATTCCCCGAGCCCTGAAAATATGTCTGTCGGCGTTGGTGTTGCTGAGCGCTTCATCCATACTTAAAACCGAAGCTCAGAATCGCCAGTTCTATCAACTTAAAATCTACACATTTGACACTGACGAACAGGTAAAAACCACTGATAAATACCTTAAAGATGCTTATTTGCCAGCACTGAAAAGGGTTGATATCCAAAACGTCGGTGTATTTAAGCTAAGGCCTGATGAAGCGGATACCGTGAAACAGATTTTCATATTGACACCGTTTTCTTCCATGGCACAATTTGAGTCCCTTGAGAGGAAGCTGGCAGGAGACAATACCTACCAGGCCGCCGGAAGTGACTACCTCAAGGCCTCTCATCAGCAACCGCCTTACCGGCGGGTTGAGTCTATTTTGTTAAGAGCATTTGAAGACATGCCGGCCATGCGACCCTCAGCGGTGGATGGTCCAAGAAAAGATCGGATATACGAATTGAGAAGCTACGAGTCAGCCACCGAAGCCTATTTCAGGAATAAGGTAGACATGTTCAACGCCGGTGGAGAAATTAAACTCTTTGACAAACTAGTGTTTAATGCTGTGTTTTATGGAGAGGTAATATCGGGACCGGTCATGCCTAACCTGATGTACATGACCACCTTTTCAGATAAGCAAAGCCGCGATGCACATTGGCAGTCTTTTAGGGAAGCCCCGGAATGGAAGGAGTTAAAAGCCCGGCCGAAATATGCCAATAATGTTTCGCATATAGATATCACTTTTCTTTATCCCACCGAATATTCAGATTATTAAACATTGGTGTACACCAGGCAGATTTTATCCGGCAAATGTCAAAACTCCCAATATGAAAGAAATACAGGAAATTGAGATCTCATTAAGTAAGTCCAAGCTGACTTTGCTGCTGTTGGGCTCTGTGTTGCTGGTGGCTTTGGGGCTTTGGTTCCTCATAGCACCACCATCTATCGATCACCCTGTTTATGGCAACCAAACGTTGCTGTTATTGGCGGGAATATTGGCCACCGCCTTTTTTGGCCTCACAACAATTTTCATAGCCAGGAAACTGATGGATAACAGACCGGGACTTGTTATTGGCAAGGAGGGAATCACTGATAATTCAAGTGCTGTGGCCGCCGGACTTATCAAATGGGACGACCTTGAATACTTTTCGGTCCTTAAAATAAGTGGACAGAAACTAATTATGCTTTTTGTTAAGAACCCGCAGGATTACATTGACAGGCAAACGAGTGGATTTAAAAAAAGAGCTATGAAAATGAATTTCAAAATGTATCAAACCCCTCTTAGCATATCCGCCAATGGTTTGAAATGTAATTTTGATGAGTTGCTGGGCATGTTGGAGTCTAATTTTGAAATAAGTCAAAACAACTGAAGGTGGCCTGTAACTTCCCGTTAACACCGGGAGTTTACCGCTTATAATCACCGGCAGGATCTTTACCGGAAGAAGTTGATACATCACCTTAAAAAATATTGCTATGATTGAAAAAATAGTAGATGGCCGCACCGACCTTGTCTTCGATTATATCGGACAGGGAAATGATGCCAAATCAACTGATAAACATGGTGTACCTCTGATTCGATGGTGTGCCTACTACGGAGATGTCAGCGCTATTAAGTATTTAATAATTAAGGGCGCATCCCTGAACGACTTAGGCGAAAACTATGACTTAAATGGTGCGGCATTTCACGGACACTGGCAGCTTTGTCAATACCTGCTGGAACAGGGCGCAAATCCGAACGCTGCCATGTCTGATACCGGCGAAACAGCACTCCACAACTGCCTGTGTGCCCCCAACCGACCGGCCACAAACTTGATTATAACCCTTTTGCTGGCTTATGGTGCAGACCCAAATGTACAGACAAAACCGCAGGTAAGTACCGGGGGGTTTATGAGAGATGCTTTTACCAAGCAGGAAACACCGCTACATAGAGCAGCGGCATTTGGTAATGAAGAGGCTATTCAGCGCTTGATTGATGCTGGTGCCGACAAAACCTGCAAAGATATGAGTGGGGATTCACCGCTGACCTGGGCAAGTTGGCATCAACGCCCAGGCAAGATTCTTTCCCTCCTGGCCTATGGTGACCATCGGATACATTCTTTACATGTGCAGCATATGCAAAGTGATCACGGATCGGGTTGGGGCGGCGGTATGTCTATCATGCGAATGGGAGCAGTTCATTTGGAAAAAAAAGAAAAGGATAGTTGAAATTCAGGCATCGCTAAATCAAGGTTCTAAATATAATTATCCAAGCCAAAAAAAACATCTTCCGGCCGGTAACACCCGAAATTTCCTGTTGTTGGCTTCCCGAAAGTATCGGATGTTCCGGGACCTTCGTTGACATAAAATAAAGAAACCACTATCTTTAAAGTATCGTTTCTTGTTAGCAAGTGGGAAGCAAAACAAGGCTGTCAAAGGCACATCCAAAACGTCGATTTTTACTAGAAATATTGGCCGGAAATTTACGGGTTTGATTGGGCAAAACCTTTGTGCCTGACATGGCCAATCCCATGGGCTGACGCAAAAACTCATCTGAATATGGACACATGATCTCGCACCAGGAAGAATATATCTCTGTTTTTAGAAAATCTTTTGATAGTTACCATTCGATTTCTGATAACTCCTGGAAAAGTATTGAGCAATTGATCCGGTTTAAAAAGGTGGCAAAGGGAGGATTTTTGCTCCATGCGGGTCAGGTAGCAAGAAATATTCATTTTGTTTGCAAAGGACTGTTTCGGGCATTTTATACTGACATTGAGGGAAATATGTATAATAAGATTTTCTTCCTTGAAAATGATTTCCCGGCTTCTACGGTTTCTTTACTGCTTTCGGCCCCATCGGTTTTCAGCATTGAAGCGCTGGAAGAAGGATTGGTTATCAATCTCGATTTTCAAAAATACCGTCAACTTATTGACAAATACGATGATATCAAAAACTTCTATATTTCATATATAGAAAAGAATTGGATCATTGAAAAAGAGCAGCGGGAGATCGCCCTGGTAACACAAAATGCAACAGAGAGATACCTGTCATTACGGAAAAAATATCCATCGCTGGAAAAAAGAATACCTCAATTCCATATAGCTTCACACCTGGGGATCACACCCACGCAATTGAGCAGGATCAGGAAAGATTTAGCAACAAAATAAACGGGAATCAACATATGTAAATGCGCACCTGGTTCCTGCGGCCTATTATTGCGGCATGAATCAGATACTGTTACCTCTTATTGCATTCTTCGCCGGAATTTTTCTGGCTGTCCAGGGTAGCTTAAATGCTCAATTGGGGATGCTTTTAAAAAATCCTCTGCTGGCTACATTGGCTGCATTTTTAAGCAGTTTCGTATTTGCTCTCCTTTTTGTATTTATTCAGGTGAGAGATTTTCCAACTGCCAAACAAATCCATGAAATTCCCTTTTATCTATGGTTCACCGGTGGCTTGTTTAGTGTGATAGGTATCAGCATGTACTATTTCACCATCCCAAAACTGGGCGTGGCCACCATGATTTCACTGGGGCTCTGCGGTCAGCTGATTTTTGCGGTTATCGCCGGTCATTTTGGGTGGTTCAATCTACCGGAAGAACCCCTTTCGTGGCAAAGACTTATTGGGGTAATGGCAATGATTTTGGGTATTATACTAATCAATATAAAGCAATGAATGAACATTTGTTAAAAATAAAGAATATCGAAAACCTGACGTTATTATGGCAGCTGGTCGGAAAGGCCAGCCAGTCATTTACAAGAAAGACAAATTACAGCTTCAACAACATTAAAAACTCTGACTGGCCAAACAGAATATGGTTTGATGCTACCTACGATTTTGATGTAATTGACATTTTGAGGGTAAAGAACCAGATGCCGGATTTACCGGAATCGTCGATTATGCCTTCCTGGGAGATTTTTGACCGGCAGAAAAGGGATTTATTTATCAACAACGGATTTCAGGAGGTATTTAAACAATGGGGCATGGGTATGCATTTAAACCGGAATTTTGAAGGAAGCTCATCAATCAATATCAAAACGGTTTCTACAAATTCAGAGGCACAGATCTTTGCTGAAGCAGCCTCCTTGTCTTTTGGATATCACATCAATCCGGAATTAATAAAGAGAACATTTGGCCATGAAAATATTGAATTTTATGTAGCCGTATCCGGGGGAAAAGCCGCCGGAAGCGGCATATTGTTTTGCTCCGGGAATGTTGCCGGCATACATGCAGTTGGGGTGGTGCCGACCATGCGTAGAAAGGGTATCGCGAGAAAACTTATGTTGCATATATTGGAAAATGCCTATGCTAAAAATATGACATATGCAACCTTACAGGCTTCTGAAATGGCAAGACCTATGTATCTTGACCTTGGTTTCAAGGACCAGTTTCATATGTATAACTATGCTTTCAAACGCTAACGGTTTCTGCAAAGCAAAACATACTGTATTTCACCAAATCCGGGCAATGTTAACGCCCTGGTGTTTGCACGACATATGTAAAGCGTGTATTTTTACTCAGGCGGTTGTCCGCTGATAAAATAAGTAACTATGCGACAGATTGCAGCAGAAACCCAAATGCAAACCAAAGATTCTTTGATGGAAGACCTCCGGTCGGTTGGTGTAAAACCCGGTATGGATTTGATGGTGCATTCCTCTCTAAGTGCCATCGGATGGGTATTGGGCGGAGCACCCACAGTGGTTGCAGCCTTGTTGGAGGTTATTGGAGCACAGGGCACACTGGTGATGCCGTCTGCCACGCCGCTTTGCGCAGATCCCGCTGGCTGGGATGAGGTGAGCGTGCCTGACAAATGGCTCGAAGAGATTCGGATAAACTTGCCGGTTTTTGATGTTAAAACAACGCCCACGTCTATGGGAGCAATTGCCGAGTGTTTCCGAACCTGGCCTCATACCATACGCAGCAACCATCCCATCAGCTCGGTATGTGCCAACGGCGCCCGGGCGCAGGAGATCGTGAGCGAGCATGCACTTGCTTTTTCGGAAGGGGCCGGTACGCCATTTGAAAAACTTTATGATTTAAATGCCTCCGTTTTACTTCTGGGTGTCGGCTTCAATCGTTGCACGGTGCTTCATTTTGCAGAATCAACGGTGTCTAAGCGAAGAACAAAGCAGAGTCGATTTCCCCTGATAAAAGATGGACAAAGAATTTGGGAGGAGGTTCCGGACATGGGGAATGACAATAGTACGCATTTCCCGGCGGTTGGAGAGAAGTTTGTCGCTGATAAAAATGCACAGTCGGGGTTGATAGGCCAGGCGAAATCCACACTTGTTTCAGTACCGGAACTGGTGCGTTTTGCCAGACCTTATTTTGAGAAATTTCTTTGATGAATTAGATGCATTTGCTTTCGGCTATAAGCATGGTCAAAAAAATCTACCGAGGTCCTTGTTAAGTCTATTATTTTAGCAATATTAGGAAAAGGTCTCACAACTGGTAGCTGTGATTTGGTGAATGACCCGTGGGGGAGGAATTTTGAAGTTAAACATTAACCCTATGAATGATATTGCCAAAACCATTCAGATTATAGCATTTGCTGTAATGATCTTTTCCTGTCAGGAAAAAAAAGTCGAATCCGATGGTGCTGCTGATCCGTCACCTGAAGCAAAGGAAAAAGGAATATCCGGCCTGAAGCTAAAAGATTTTAATCCTGTTTCAGTCTATAAAGTCCCACAGACCGAAATTGCTAAGGCGCGTTATCCCATCATTGATTTGCATTCACATCCTTATGCTAAAAATGCTGAACAGCTTCAACAGTGGGTGCAAACCATGGATGAAGTAGGTGTTGATAAAACCGCCATCCTGACTTACGCCACCGGCGACAGGTTTGATTCATTATACAAAGTTTATGCCCGGTATCCCGACCGTTTTATCCTGTTTTGTGGTTTTGATTATACCGGTTACGATCAGCCGGATTTTGCTTCCCGGTCTGTGGCTGAGCTGGAGCGATGTGTAAAAATAGGGGCTCGTGGTGTTGGAGAACTTGGAGATAAGGGGAAGGGACTTTTTTACTCAAAACCTACCCCGGCCTATGGCATGCATATTGATGATCCACGGATGGCACCGCTGATAGAAAAATGTGGTGAGTTGGGAATACCAATTAGTATTCATGTAGCAGAACCTATTTGGATGTACCTCAAAATGGATTCTCTGAATGACGGTCTCATGAATGCGTATAAGTGGCGACTCGATAATCAACCTGGTATCCTGGATCATGGGGAGATGGTTGGGACCCTGGAAAATGCCGTCAAGAAACACCCTGGTACTACCTTTATTGCCTGCCATTATGCCAATAGTAGTTATGATCTGAGCATATTGGGAAATTTATTTGACCAGTACCCCAACCTTTATGCTGATATCAGCGCCCGTTATGCCGAAACTGCCCCAATTCCCCGGCATGTTAACAGGTTTTTTAATCAATACCAGGATCGCCTTGTATACGGCACTGACATGGGTATGAGTAATACGATGTATCAGGTTACTTTCCGGATTCTGGAATCGGAAGATGAACATTTTTATGCGCACGAATTATTCAGTTACCATTGGGCATTGCACGGCTACGGTTTAGCAACACCGGTATTAAAAAAAGTGTATCGCGAGAATGCTTTGAATATTTTGGGTATGGATTGATCTGAATACTGAGATTTAGTCGCAGGATGCTACTGCCACATTTTTGAATTGAAAACTGATACAGCAGTTAAGCTCGCAGGCCAGGTCGCTTGCGGGATAAACCAAATCGCAATAACCCTGAGGTGTAAGGTCATCCCGAATAGTGCTGGCATCGTGTTCCGAGGACCCCGCCTCCCAGGCGCCAAACCCGGATCCGCCGCAGCTGGTACTACGCTTTTCGTAAACGCATTTGAAACAGGAGGGGCCTTCATCCTCTGAACACCCCAGGTTCATTGCCAGCATAAAGGCGACAAAAAAAATGACAAAGTTTTTCATAACAATAATATCTTTAAAATGAAACAGGGCAATTATAGGGAGAATGCTAGCGTCACCGCAAAAGCACTCAGGTCCACACCTTCGGTTTGTGGTTCCCGGCCATCTGGCTCCAGGTCGGTGGCGCCGGTACCTGTGGCAAAAAAACGATAGGAGGGCATGATGACGATTTTGTTGATGGCTATGGCAAATTCCACCTGAACAGCTAATCCGTAAAGTGTTTCAAGCCAGCCTTCTGCGTAGGCATCACTATCTGCAAACTGATTGCTGGCTGGAAATTCTCCATTTGAATAATGCAAATCTATCTGGGGTCCCAAACCAAGAGAAGGCGTGAATACCAGATCGCCGCTTTCAATGGGATAGCCAAATTTCAATAGTAACGATAAGCCGAGACTCGCCCCTCCTTCCGAGATCGTTTCTCCAAGGGGGAGGAAATCTTCCGATGTTTTCCCGGTTCCGGCTCTGAACTCCGCGGCAAGGTCTGCGCGAACAGGACCCAAATCAAAAATGCCGTTCCGCTGGTATAACAGGTTTAGAAAGGTTCTATTAAGGTTGTGTATTGGATATGAATCTCCCACCGTGGTACTCGACAGGTTTACAAACCAGAAACTCGTGTAGGTCATATGACCAATGCCAACACCCAGATAACTTCCGGATCCGCTTTGGGCCAAACACGGTGTGCCAAATCCTAATAAGATAAATACAGCTAATAACTTTTTCATAATATGCTTGATTTTGTTGGTGATAAAAGTATTTGACTAAAGTAGGATGAATCAGAATGGCGGGTTAACACGGATGTTTCAATCTATAACAGCGTGGTTACATCAGTGCAAAAGGTGGTTATAGCCTGGCAAAAAGAAGCCGTTTGAATACATTTTGATTAAACTTTTAAGCCGGGGGCATGAATGTCCGGCTCTAAATAAAAGTATTGCAATGGAAAGGAATTATGACGAAGATTGTAGAAATTCGGAAGGTGTCTGGCCGTATTGTGCCTTAAAACATTTGGTAAAATAGGACAGATTGTTAAAGCCGACCTCATAGGCCACATCAGAAACCCTGCCCCAATCGTTTCTGAGAAGTTCGGCGGCCTTGTGAATTCTCATATTCCGGATAAAATCGGATGCGGATAAGCCCGTTACGCCAAATAGTTTACGGTAAAGTTGCACCCGGCTCATGCCCATTTCACGGCTTAAAAAGTTTACATTAAGGTTATCATCTCCCAGGTGATGTTCCACAATTTCCCTGAGCCGGAGAATAAACCTGTCCTCTTGAGAAGTAACTTCTCCCGGACTTGGATGTGCCATCAACTCTCTTCGCATCTTTTCCTGCAACCTTTCCCTTCTCAGTAAGATGTTCTTGACCTTTAATTGCAATTCCTTGCGGTCAAATGGTTTTGGTAGGTAATCATCGGCGCCGTGTTCGAGGCCTGCCAGCTTATCGTCACGACCGGCTTTGGCAGTGACCATGATAAATGGTATATGTGATGTTCTCTCGTCAGTCTTTATTTGGCGGCAAAGCTCATTTCCTTCCATTTTCGGCATCATCAGGTCGCTGATAATCAAGTCAGGGATCTCCTCCCTGGCGATTTGAAGGCCCAATTCCCCGTCACTCGCTTCCATTAAATGATAGCCATCTTCCAATATGTTTTTAATATATTGTCGCAAATCTTCATTATCCTCAACGATTAATACCTTTGGGCCCTCTGATAGTGGTTGCGCAGCTTCATGTTTTTGTGTTTCGACGGCTGGTGGCCGAGCTGCGTTGCTGTTGAATTCTTTTGATGGTACCTCAATGATCTTAACGGGAAGGGTCACCTGGAAAATAGCGCCTTTGCCTTTATCTCCTTTCACCGTTATCTGACCCTTCATCAGCGTTACCAGCTCTTTGGTTAACGCCAACCCGATGCCTGTTCCTTCATTTGCCCTTGTATGATCCTCGATCCTGTAGAAACGATCAAATACCGCCAATCGTTCTTTTTCATCCAGGCCCGGACCGGTGTCGCTAACGGTCAGTTTTAGATGATCCTCGTCGCCTTTGTTTATTATTTCGGCATTGATGTTTACTTTTTTCCCGGCAGGCGTAAATTTCAAAGCATTGGAGATAAGATTGTATAGAATCATTTCCAACTTCTCATCGTCAATCAACACCATCATATTGTTTGCGGGAATTTGTACCTGATAGCTGATTTCTTTTTTTTCAGCCAATGACAAAAAAGAAGAGCTCAAGGCATTTAGGAATTTAAATAAGCGTATTTCCTTTTCGTTAATTTCCAGTTTTCCCGCTTCCAGTTTAGACAAATCCAGAATTTGGTCAATAAGCCGCTTAAGTCGCTCGGTGTTTCTTTTTACAATGGCCAAATGGGCTTTTTTTTCAATATCATCTTCCTTTTCAATAATATCATTTACCGGCCCGGCGATCAATGTTAGCGGGGTGCGAAACTCATGAGATACGTTGGCGAAAAAACGGGATTTCATTTGATTAACTTCCTGCAATTTCTCAAGCTCCACCCGTTCTAATTGTAGATTAGCCTTGAGTCTTTCTCTGATAATCAGGGCCCGGAAAATAAGAAGGACCACTAACAGGATTACAATCAGATAGATCGTATAGGCCCACCAGGTTTTCCAGGGTGGCGGCAGCACACGGAGATTGAGAGTGGTTGCCTGGTCATTCCATAGCCCGTCGTTGTTGGTAGATTTTACCTTGAAGATGTATTCACCGGCATTGAGATTTGTGTAGGTGGCTGTTCTGCTTGCGGCGCTGGTATGTACCCAGTCACTGTTAAACCCTTCGAGTTTGTAGGCGTAGAGATTTTTGTGAGCATTGTCAAATTCCAGGGCGGCAAAGCTGAAGGAAACAAGTTTTTGACGGTGATCCAGCACAATATTGTTAACCAGGTTAATATGCTGTGTCAGGATTCCGTCGGCTTTGATCGGTACGGTTTTATTATGGATTTTGAAATCAGTAATATGTAAGCGTGGCGCAAATTCATTGATGCGCAGACTATCCGGATGAAATCGATTATAGCCATTGCCGCTGCCAAAGTAGAAATATCCGTTTTCATCTATGTAGCAGGCATCGGGATTAAACGATTGGGAGACCAAACCGTTGCTGTGGTCATAATTTTTGAAATTTTGCTGATGGGGGTTGAACTTTGAAATACCGCCATTGGTAGATATCCACAGATTTCCATGTTTATCTTCCAAGATTCCAACCACGACATCACTCGGTAATCCATCCCGCACTGTTAGTATATCAAATTTTTCACTGGTAGTGAGTAGTTTGTTTAACCCCCCGCCGTCTGTTCCAATCCACATGATGGAGTCTGAAGATTTGTAAATGGCCAGAATGGTATTATGACTTAAGCTATTGCCATCGTTAGGGTCTTTCTGAAAAGTTGTATAATCGCCATTTTCCTTGTTCATTTTAATTAACCCCCGACCATAGGTTCCCACCCATAAATATCCATTTGCGTCATCGTACAAATTCAGGATGGCCGCACTTTTTGGAGAAGCATCCCCGGGGTTATCAATGAGGAACTTTTTGAAGGAGTTGCTGTCCGGATCGTAGCGGTTTAAGCCCTGCCCATAAGTTCCTGCCCAAATGATGCCGTTATTGTCCTCGTAAACGTAGGAGCAGAAATTTGAACTTATGGCGTTAGGATTGTCGGGGGCAGCCTGAAAGTGGTCTAGCAAGCGATAACCCTCCGGTTGGCGGTTGCCCGGTCTCATTCTAAATAAACCGTGACCGTAAGTTGATATCCACAGGTCCTTGCTTTGGTCCACGCATATTGACCATATTTCAACATTTTCCGGAAGTCCGGGAAGTTTCAAACCAATAAAGTTAGAAGGCGAGGCGGTTTTGTGGTCAATTTTTTCAATTTGCTGCTCGGTGGCTACTAGCAGATGGCCATCCATACCGGTATCGAAATCATTAACGACGGGATGACCCAGGCTCAGATGATGGCCTGAGCCACCAAAGGATTGGATAGGATTGTTTTTGAGATCAGCCCGGGAAATGCCATTTTCCGTTCCCATCCAAAGATAGTTTTGTTCATCTTCATAAAAGATCCATATGTTGTTATTAGCGATACTAGTGGGATTCAGGGGATCGTGACTGTAGTAGCTGAAATTGTTGTTAAAGTGATCAAACCTTGCCAGGCCGCCACCCAATAAGCCAACCCACAGCTGCCCCTGGCTATCGGTAAAAATGGAGGCCACGCGATTTTGTGTTTTGTCAATGTCGAAAACATAATGGTCAAACTGTCCGTTGTCTTTATCCAGTCTGTTCACACCACCTCCCCAGGTTCCCAGCCAGATATAGCCTTCTGCATCTTCTGTAATTGCCAATACATTATTATTTGAGATAGAATTTTTATCACCGGCATCATGAAGGTAAGTTTGAAATGTTCGTTTTTGGTAGTTATAACAATTCAAGCCTTCCTGGGTTCCGATCCACACATGGCCTGCATGATCTTTAAACATCGTATGGATCACATCATTACTCAGTGATTCCGGACCACCTTGTTGTATTCTCCGGAACTTTCCGGGTGCGGTCATCACATTTATGCCACCACCGTAGGTAGCTACCCACAATTTTCCATTGGCATCTTCCAGGATGGCGTTGACACTGTTATGGGAGAGGCTGGTTGTGTCGCTATCGGAATATTGGTAATTGATAAAACGGTCCAGTTTGCGATCGTAAAGACTAAGGCCTCCACCATCAGTTCCCACCCACATGTTTCCCGCTGCATCTTCATGCAGCGCCCATACACTATTGTCGGGAAGAGCCGTAGAATCTCCATGGATATGTCTGTAGATAGTCATTTCATAGCCATCGTATTTATTTAATCCGTCGGTGGTACCGAACCACATAAAACCATGGGAGTCTTTTATAATCTCAAACACCAGATTAAACGACAGGCCATCAGCGACGGTAATGTGTTTAAATTTCAAATCCGGAGATTGTGCGGGCACGAGGTTTATGGAAGTCAAAAACAGGAGCGCGAGAAGATATTTGGCCACAGGATTTTTTTTAACCATTATTATAAATTTAATCAAAAGACGATAAGAATGGAAATTTATATCCGTGGGATGAAGCGACGCTGTTGGCACCAGATATCGAATTTGCCATTGAGGTGGCGTTGAAGTAGACTAAAATTACCGCAGTCCGGGCAAAATTGCCTTCAGGTTCACCTTGTAGATATCGCCGGGGGGTCTTACTCCCTCGTCCTGGCTGGGAACAATGCCCGGCCGTTCCGAGGAAAAGAAGAGTGTTTGATCATCTTTACTAAGTCCCGGAGCAAAATCGGCGTAAAGGGAGTTCACCTTTTCTCCAAGGTTTTTAAGCTCCGACCAGGTGCCATTCACGTTCCATGTCACAAATAGATCCGGTGTGTCGTTTCCCAACGGGTCCCGTGCGGCAACAATGAGGAAGCTTTCGTCGGAGGCAATACAGGGGTTGCTGGCATAAATGGATTTTCCCCGTAGCGTTAGCGTGATTTTTTCCACGGCCTGGTAACGATTATTTTCGAACCTGCTGACTACAATGCCTCTGTCACCGTCTCTCTCAGATACAAAATAAGCATTGCCATTTTTTGCTATGGTTACAAAGATTTCGGTAGAATCTGAATTCAAAGGGGCTCCCGGATTAATGGGCGCTGACCATGCCCCATCGATTTTTTCCACAAACCACGTATCGAAATCTCCGGATTCCTCACCTTCTTTCTTTGGTCTGTCGGAACTGAAATATAGCCTTTTCCCATCGCCTGTTAAAAAAGGATCAACATCGCGGTAAAGCCCGGTAGAGAATGGCAGTGAAACCGGTTCAGCCCAGCCGCTGGCTTTGTAGTTAGTATACATAATCCGCATCGTTGACCGGTCATTTGAAGTGCGATTAAAGTAAACCTCATTCTGGTCAGTGTTAACGGTTGTCGCGAATTCCGGGGCTTCGGTAGAGATTTTTCCGGCACCCCAGGGTGTCGCTTCCGCCGGTTCCTCGTATCTGGTTTTCTGTTGGCAAGCGACGAAAAGAATGGCGATGACTAAAAAAAGAAAATGCCTCATTTTTCCAGTTAAATTTTTTGGGTGTATTATTTTTTTAAAACGATCGGGTCAATGAATGGGTTATTGCACTTGTATCTATTTGAAACCCGGCTTCAGCACTTTTCATTCACTGACAAACATCCACTGAATGCTGTATTTGTCTTTCAGCATGCCAAAATTATCGTCCAGGGGAAATAACACTTTACCGCCTTCAGATAATTTATTGAAAGCAGCTTCTTTTGAGGTTTTGTCAGGAAAAACCGCATACAATGAAATATTGGTGCCCAATTTCACATCATGGCCGGGCAAGTCATCTGAAGCTTTAAAGTGAATACCTCCGGCTTTTAATTCCGAGTTGAAGATACGATTTTGCAATGTTGCGGGGACGTCCATTGGGGCATCACCAAATGTCTGCATGAGGGTAATCTCCCCATTTAGCACGTCTCTGTAAAATTCCATAGCTTCCCGGCATGTTCCGGGAAAGACAAGGTAGGGAATAAGGTCTTTCATAATCTTAAATTTGTGATTTTCAGCCTTTAAGTTAAGGTCATTCTTATGAGCTGTTTTAACATGGCATGTGATTGTCACCTTAATTTACCAATTTTTGGAACAACGGCCGGCCTTTTGAGTATTAAGTGTGCAGGTGCATAATTGTCTTGGCTTAGACGCCGGGTTAATTAAAACCTGGTGTATTTTTCAAATGAGGACAAACCCGGAACCGCGGTAGTCCTTCCTTGTCTCAGTAATTTTTTTTACTTTGTTAATTAAATAAGATGAAATGTATTTTTTAACCTGTTAAAAGTTATATGAGGGCCTGAGCTATGCAGTATGATGTAACCACGCCAACCGAGTATATTGAAGCATTGGAAGATGACTGGAGACTGGAGAAGCTTCAGTATCTTAGAAAACTAATTAAATCGAAGGCACCTGATTTTGCCGAAGGCATTGAATATAAAATGCTTAGCTACAGCAATGACCAGGGCACCATCTTTCACCTTAACGCACAAAAAAATTATGTAAGCCTTTATGTGGGCAATGCCAAAAAAGTAGATCCTGAGGGCAATTTGCTGAAAGACCTGGATGTTGGCAAAGGGTGCATACGGTTTAAAAAATCTGTGTCTATGGCTGACACAAGCATTGATAAATTTGTGGAGCGGGCTGTGGATTTTTGGAAGCAGGGAAAAGACATAGATTGCTAAGGTGGCTTCGGGTTGGCATTTTCAAAAAAAACGTTAACCCCCCGGCAGGCGCCGAGGGGGCTAACATCATTGCGGGGATTTGACGCTCAGTATGTTTCCCGAATACTTCTGCTCATTCCCGATTGTCATTATTGCTCCGGGTATCCTGGATTTTGCGGTCTGAGATTTGGGTTATTGATCATCTCGTTTTTTGTAAGAGGAAACAGCAAGTGCTTCTCCTGCAATGCCTGGTCCGAGCTTAAATTAACATGCCCGACAAAATCATCAAACCCCTTCGTAATGCTATTAAATACCTTGCGGAGACGTACCATATCAAACCAGGTGATCCCTTCATAACACAGCTCATGCCATCGCTCCTTCCAAATGGCTTCCCGGAATGATACCTGGCTAAAAGTGCCAACGTCGGGAGTGACCAGTTGGGCCCGGTCTCTGATCGCTTTAAATGCCTCGTAAGCCGCTTGTCCGGGACCATTTACCTCGTTTTCAGCTTCCGCATAGATTAGCAATACTTCCGCATAGCGAATGATGGGCACATTGAGATTATCACGGGCAGTGCCGGGTACGCCGAAAGTACCGTTGGCAGTCACATTAAAGTGCTTGAAAATGTATGGCGCTCCCAGATCAAAAGGGTCACCGCTGCCATTGGTGTAATAGGTAGTGTAAAAGTACCCCTGCTGATCTTGTATGCGAAGATCACCGGTTTCGTAGGAGTTGTAAAACTGGATAACCGGTATGGTGCTTCCGGTGCCGGAAGGGCCGCGATAAGTTACCGGCTTAAAGTTGGGAAACATATTACCCATTGGGTTTTGGGCGACGTCGGCATTGTATTGCAGACTGAAAATATGCTCCACGGTATTTTTCAAGCTTTCATCATGTACTTCGGCATAAGTAGAAAACAGACCGATGCTTCCTGCATTGTCAATGACTTCTTTAGCTTTGCCTGCCGCCAATTCGTAATATTGTGTGCCCAGGTTAAGCGGATAGCCCGCCATGGTAAGATAAACCTTTGACAACAACGATTTTACCGCTGACTGCGATACCCTGCCACTCTCATCTGTCCATGCCAGACCCGCTGATTCTGCCACCTTCAGATCCTCCACGATCTGGTTGTATACGTCTGCCTGAGCCGTGCGGACCGGAAAAAAATCTTCGGAAGAAAAAGTTTGAGAAAGCAGGATCAGCGGAACGTCTCCCCAAAGTCTGACAGCGTAAAAATAGGCCCACGCACGAAGGAAGCGCGCTTCCCCCAATACCTGGTTCTTACGACTTTCATCCATAGTGATATCAGGAACATTGTCGAGCACCAGGTTGGCATTTGCAACAACTTTGTAGATCCCGCGCCACCAGTTTTGTATATGTCCTGTGTTGGGATCATATGTCAATGAATAGAGGTTGTTGAGATCGGAATTTTGCGCTGTCTCCGTGGTAGAAGTACCAGTGGGCGCTTCCAGTAATTGCCAGTTTGATGAAAAAATACCTGCCCCGTTCCCGATAAACCTCGCATCCGCATAAACCGCAGCGATGGCCGATTCGGCATGCGTGGCTGTGGTGTAAAAGCTTTCGGGTGTGAGATTTGACGGGTCTTCTTCATCCAGAAAATCTGAACACCCGGCGATCACTGGTAATAAGGCCCCGTAGAGCAGTATTTTGGCTATATTTTCTAATGTATTAGCTTTCATGATAAATGTCTTTTTATGTTAATTACAATGATACCTGGAGGCCAATCATATAGGTTGTTGACTTGGGATATTCATGCCACATCATACCTTGTGAAAAGGCATTGTTGTTATTGCCGCCGCGGATTGGTGTTATCTCGGGATCTCCGATCAATTCGTCATCTACCAGTAAAAAGAAATTTTGCACGGAGGTGTAAAGTCTCAGCTTGCTTAAATGCAGTCTCTCCAGTATATCGTTTGAAAATGTATAACCTAATAAAACATTTCTGCCACGGATAAAAGAACCGTCTTTGATCCAGTGAGAGTCCACATTTGTTACATATCCTGCCCGGGTATCCCTGATCTGGGCCACCATCGTGTTTTGATTTTCAGGGGTCCATGCATTTAAAACGGTTCTGTAGCTATTGGCAAGTGCCTGGCGGTCTTCGCTGGGGTGTAGATTCATATCCATGATATCATTGCCCTGGGAGTATTGAAGCTCAATGGTTAAATCCCAGTTTTTATAATAAAAATAGTTAGTGAAAGCGCCCCAGGCCTTTGGGCTACCGTTGCCAATGATCATCCTGTCAGCGTCTGTGATGGCATAATCGCCATTCACGTCAAGGTATTTAACGTCTCCGGGTAAGATGGTAAGCCCATTTCGGTAGCTTACAAACTTTGCGGCTTCATCGGCCTCTGCCGTACCCCAGGTTCCCAATCGCACAAGACCCCAGAAGGAACCTACCGGTTCTCCTACCCTGATGATATTGGTAGGGTTGGTAAAGTTGGGACCACCTACCCCAAAAATATCGGAAGGAGTAGCTAATGACAGCACTTTATTCCGGTTCATGGAAATGCTGAAGGAGGTATTCCACGTTAGGTTGCTGGTTTCAATATTTACCGTATTAATGGTAAGCTCGAGCCCTTTGTTTTCCAGCGAACCCACATTCTTCCTGATCACGGCATATCCGCTGGATTGCGGTACCGGGGCGTCCAACAGCATGTCGGTAGTTTTTCTGTAATAATAATCTGCCTCGACACTAATCCGGTTATTAAGCAGTCCCAGTTCTATCCCGATATCTGTTTGTACCGTTTTTTCCCACTTCAGATCCGCGTTGGCCAGCCTGTTGAGACCGGTGCCTCCTACAGCGACGTCGTTCCAGACCGTGCGGTAATTTGAACTTAGAAGTGATAATGAAGAATAAGGGGGTATTTCGGAATTACCGGTGACACCGTAACTGGTTCGCAATTTCAGATTGGAAATCAAGCGATTGTTTTCCAGGAATGCTTCGTCCGATATTCTCCAGGCCAGGGCCGCGGAGGGGAAGAAAGAAAACTTGTTATTTTCACCGAACTTGGAGGAGCCATCGGCACGACCTGTTACGGTTAAAAGGTATTTACCCATTAAACTGTAATTGATCCTGCCAAAGTAAGAATTAAGGGCATGCCTGGATGCGTTGGATGAAACAAACATGTTGTCACTACCGGCGCCCAAATTATTAAATCCAAAGTAATCGGTAGGGAAATTTCTGACACCCTGGTCAATCAAAAAATTGTTTGATTCCTGCCAGGAGATGCCTAAAAGCCCTGTAAAAGCATGAATCTTATTGAAGGTTTTATTATAGGTCAGGTAATTCTCCAGGGACCAGAAGGTTTGCTTTCGGTTACTTGTGGAAGCTCTGGCGATACCGGAGGAACTTAATGTACCGGCCTCAAATTCGTTATTTTCCTGAGTTATGATATTGGCGCCCAACACTGTTCGCATTTCTAAACCCTCTGCCAGGGTAATGTTTGCGAATACACTTCCCAGGGTTGTTTGGGTATTGAGAATATAATCTCGTCCAAATAACCTGTGCATAGAACTTCTGGTACCTTCCGCAAAGGGATAGTCTCTGTTATCTGCGAATGTACCATCCTCATACCTTACCGGCAGGAAGGGAAAATCTTCAACAATCTGCCGCGCTACGGCATCGCTGACATCTACCAGATTTTCCGATTGGTTGTTATAGCTAAGCGTGCCGCCGACTTTCAGCCAATCTTTTACCTGGTCGTCAATAGTAAATCTTCCCGAATAACGTTGAAGGTAGGAAGTCTTGAGAAGTCCCTGATCGTCCCTATAACCTAAAGATAGCGTGTAGGTAGTGCGATCATTGCCGCCGGTAAAGCCCAGCTGGTGATTTTGGGAGATCTTGTGTTGTGTGGTCTCTTCCAACCAATCAGTGTCGTATAGGGGGTTACCATTGCTATCAAAAACCCTCGGATCGGTTCTGCGAAGCGCCGGATTCAGATATGCCCATTTGCCGGCATTCCATCCTTCGGGGTCAAATTTTTCCATATTGGCCCAGGCGAGATCCTCTACTGCCAGGTATTCTTCCGCGTTTAGTACCTCCCGTTTATTCGGGCCCACTGTGGGGACGCTGAAATCAACATTGTAGGTGATTTTACCTTCGCCGGATTTTCCTCGTTTGGTGGTGATCAAAATAACACCATTCGCACCTCTGGCCCCGTAAATGGCCGTAGAGGAGGCATCTTTCAGCACTTCAATAGAAACCACATCGTTGGGATTTAAATAATCTATAGACTGGCTGAACTGATCCTGATTTCCCTGAGGTAACTGTACGCCATCCACCACATACAAGGGATTATTGGAGGAGTTAATGGAGCTAAAGCCCCGAATACGTACATTGGTTTTTCCTCCCGGGCGCCCTGAGTTGGTATTAACCTGTACTCCTGCTATTTTACCCGATAGGGCCTGGTTGAGTGAGGTTGCCGGACGTTCCTTTAGTTTTTCCTCACTTACCGACCCAACAGCGCCGGTAAGGTCTGATCGTTTTTGATAACCATAACCGATGACAACAACCTCATTAAATAAAGTGACATCAGCTTGCATAGCAACATCGATAACAGACCTGCTGCCAACAGTAACTTCCTGTTGGGCATAGCCAACATAAGTAAACACAAGTATCGTGTTTTCGTCGGGTACCTGTATGGAATAATTTCCCGCCGCGTCCGTTACCGTACCGATTGAAGTGCCTTTAATCACAACATTTACGCCAGGCAGACCCTCGCCGATATCATCGGTTACTTTTCCCGACACGGCAATGTCTTTCAGCAGAATATCTATCTTATATTTCCGGTTACTTCGATCCGGGATGATCTTGTTGACATTGATATTATTGTTAATTTGTTTAAAGTGTAGCTTTGCTTTCCTTGAAATGTGAAGCAAAACTTTTTCAACGGTAGAATTTGTATTTACATAGCTGATCTTTTGCGCTTGATTTTTAATACGGTAATTATCATAGTTGAATACAAAATCTGTCCTGGATTCGATATACTCAAAGGCTTCCTGAATTGAAACACCATTGAAATTAACCGGGATCAACACCTCTTTCACACTCCGGCTCTTTTGCGCATGTGTTTCGCCGGCTATTAAGATGGTCAGAAAAAATGTTTGAAGCATAAATCCAACTAATAAATATTTCATAAGAATTAGTGGTACACGTTTAAAATTCATAATTTTATAGGGCTAAGTGAAACAATTATTTAGCAATCGAGACTCTCCTTTCCAAACGGCCAATTTGCGTAAGGAGAGTTTTTATTTTGGGGGTTTGTGTTTACAGTTATCTTGTCATAGGCAATTATTTGAATTTTATGGTTATCAGATTATCGTTGATTTCAAAGTCAAAGGCTTCATTGTGAGCCATACTTTGAAGGACTAATTCAAGGCTTTCATTTTTGTGATAGGCATTGTAAACCCACTCGTGAGAAGGCTTATTGACCACATTGATTTTTACATCATACCACCGTTCTAATTTCTCTATTACGTCCTGGAGTGAGGCCTTATCAAAATAAATCACACCGTTTTTCCAACCGTACTCGTAATTTGGATCAAAATCTGAGATCCTGCCGAAGGTTCTGGCGGTCTTATTAAAAATCACGGATTGCCCCGGGGTGAGCATCACACTTTCAGTGGTATCATTTTTAATGGTAACATTTTTTACCTCAACCTTGCCGGTGGCCAATGCTATTTTGACCTCATCGGATTCGGAGAAGGTTTTTACGTTAAAGGAAGTCCCTAAAACCCGCAGGTCCAGATAATTTGTATGAACCGTAAAGGGTCTTTTTGGATCTTTAGCTACCTCGAAAAATGCCTCACCTTCCAGTTGAATGATGCGGGCACTATCTGAGAAATTTTCAGGATAGGTAATTTTGCTCTCGGAATTTAAAAATATCTTGGTACCATCTCCCAGTACAATCGTTGATTTTCTGCCCCTGGGATTGGATTTAGTAACCTGTGACATCGTATATTGATTGTCGGGAGCTTTTGAAGGATCATCAACAAAAAGAAATATTGACAATCCGATAGCCGCTAAAATTACAATGGAGGCAGCGACCCGGAGCATTTTCCATGGCACAAGGCTAACGCGATTACCGGTAGAAGTATGACCGGCATGCTTTTCGAGAATGTTTTTTCGAATATGTGACAAATTCCGGTATGGCGAGAGATCAAATTCATAAGCCCCTTTTAGATCATCAGAGATTATTTTTTCCATCTCAGCATCATAATCCTTACTTCTCATCCAATCGATAACTTTTAATTCCTCCTCAGGACTACATTGGCCCTGAATAAATTTTTCAATTAAATATCTGTTCACAATATTCTCTTTTTGTGGGTTTTAATAATAAACAATCAACCGGCCCCTGGCACCTAGTCCGGATGTAAATATTTAATCTGCTATCGCGTTTTGACGACGTGATGAGCGTAGGTCGGAAAATAAGTAAATGGGTAAGGCTAACGTTGGAAGGATAGAAAGTTAGCCAACTAACACTATTCTGATCAATATCAGCTGGGGGATCCAGGAAAGGTATTTGTAGGTCTGTAAATAATTTTTCAGGTCTTTCAGCGCTTTGTTGATATGATTTTCAACAGTACTTTCGGAAACCACTAATTTTTTGGCAATTTCTCTGTTTGTTAGCCCCTGTTCCCTGCTCATTCGGTAAATTATCTTCCGCTTTTCCGGTAGTTGCGCCACTTTGGTTTCCAGCAGATCTTTGAGTTCTTTAAGAAAAACGTGGTGCTCAGTAGTGTCACCGATATCCTCATGAACCAGCGACTTATACCTGAGATAAGCCTGTTCGTGAAGTCTTTTTTTAGCCTTGTTGATGATCAGGTTTTTGGAAATTCTTATGATATAAGGTACAAAAGGCAGGTGAGGCTGGAGCTTTTCGCGGTGGGTCCAGACCTTGACAAATGTTTCCTGGACGATATCTTCGGCTTTATCAGGAGACCCTGTATATTTCAGGGCGACATGATAGAGCTGAGAAGCATATCGGTCAAACAAAATGTTAAAAGCTTTTTTTTGTCCATATTTAATGGCTTTTAACAGATTATAGTCGTCCGGTAAACTTGTTTTTCTCAAAGTTGCAAAATGATTTTCATGACCAATCTACAAATAATCGTTGATCCAAGCAATTGGTACGGAGGTATCTTTGGGGACAGCCTGAGGAAACACAAATAAGTAGGTGAGTAAGCAGCTTGCATCTAAAATCCGCTAACTCAGGCTTATACAGCAATAAACCCTAAAGGTCTTATGTACAGGATTTCTATCAAAATTCCTTCCTTATTGCGCGTGTCGGTCCTCACATTTTAATTCCTGGAAATTAATGTCGCCCCCGATGTTGTCAAACTCATAAATCACTAACCTGGCAGGTTTGAAAATGACATCCTAAACTTTAAATAGTGCGGGTTTTACCGTTTATTGCGCACCCATTTTGATGTCCGCCCTGTCGCTTACGCGACATCTGATAGATAAACTTTAAAGTTTAACGTTTCATGATAATTCCGTGATCATTTTGTGATAATTGGCCTCTACTTTTGGCCATATAATCTTAAATCGAGACATCTATGAAAAATTTATTTTTATTTCTATTATCTATTTTGGTACTGGCCACGGGTTGCAGTGATGACGACGATTCAGGGCCGGCTACCAGGCAGTTAACATTAAATATATCAGGCCTTACGGATTTAGGTTCAACCGCACAATACGAAGGATGGATCATCGTAAATGGCGCTGCTATCACTACCGGAACATTTAAGGTTGACGGTAACGGACAATTATCTACCACTTCTTTCGACGTGGCGGCTTCGGATCTTGATAATGCCGCGAATTTTGTTTTAACCATAGAGCCCATTCCGGATACTGACCCCGGTCCCAGTGCAGTACATATTTTGGGAGGTGACTTTAGCTCCAATAATGCTAACCTTACCATTAGTCATGCTACTGCGTTAGGCACAGGGTTTACCGGAGCTGGCGGTGGTTATATTTTGGCAACGCCAACTACCACCGATGACACCGATGAATTAAGTGGTGTATGGTTCTTAAATAATTCATCGGGAAGCCCGGTAGCAGGTTTTACAAACTTACCTGACCTGACTTCATTGACCGGCTGGACCTATGAAGGTTGGGCTGTCATTAATGGCACACCGGTATCAACCGGCACATTTAATACTGCCGCCGGTATGGATGACAATGCCACCACCTCAAGTTTTAAAGGAACTGATGGAGACGGTCCCGGATATCCCGGTGAGGACTTTATAAACAACGCACCGGCAGGACTTACTTTCCCCACAAATTTACAAGGGGCGGCAATTGTAGTGTCTATTGAACCAGTACCTGACAATGACCCATCACCTTTTTTATTGAAGCCATTATCAGGCGATGTCCCGGCGAATGCTGCCGCTATGACATTTTATCAGCTAAACAATATTGCAGCGAGTACCTATCCATCTGGTACGGCAACAAGATAAGTTTTGATCTTGTAATGTTTGTTCGGAAGCGAATGACATGACGTCATTCGCTTTTTTGCTTTTTAAAAAATATAAATTCATGAGGTCACTGGCAGAAATTATTAAAATCCAGGTCCACCTGTGCAAACACGTCAAATCTTTCGCTCCGGCTGCGGCCGGCTACTGAGCCCAATTGTAAAAAATCGTAATTGACATCATCGGTATTTTGTCCTGCCCCGGTTAAGTCAACACATTCCTGGTTTAATATATCTCTGGCCAAACCTACTTTCGTAGTCATTAGATCGTGAACAGTTGAAAGACGGGAAGAAAACGCGGTTGCATCCGCCCCTAAATACCATGCATTATAATTTCTCATGGCTTTCATGATGGTTTTTACATCATTGGCCGATTGCAAACTTGAGATCGTAAAGTCTAACAAATTACTGGAGATGTTTTGTAGCGTCTCGTCTTCTTCTATGAAATCTTCTCCATAAAAAGCCTGAACACAGGCAAGATCCTGAATAAACCGGTGAAGGTTTTGAGCATTGGACTCCGTGCAAGCAAGTGCCGGGGGGATAGCTAAAACGGAGAATTCACCAAAATTATAAAGACTGGCAAACCCCTGGGAGTTACTGGAAGTACTGGTTGGTATAAAGTACTGTTCATTTTGAAATTTATGAAAGCCTATTATTTCATCGGTAACCGAACCGGCTAACGTAATTGAAAGCGAGACCGGGATAACCAATTCAAGATTCGCCGGCTCGATGTTAAGACCAACCACAAAAGACACCCTTTCCGGCAGGTTATCTACGGCTTCCTGGGCGGTAAGAGTGATAGTGACATTGCCACTTCCAACAATGGCATACCTCGGGATATCCAGGCGATAGGTGTTACCCCTGGTGTCGGTCAGTATAATTGTTCCGCCGTTGGCCGGGTTAATCTCGGCGCTTTCAGAGTCGTTGGATAATGTAACAGCGGGATTTAAACTTTGAGGGTTTACCGTTATCGATGGTTCCATACTATCACTCCCGCCACATGCGCTGATGGTGGCACATAAGAAGAGGTAACTGAAACGATGCATTATAAAGGTTATAAAGGTGCGACCGTATCTCATTGCCGATTGGCAATGATGAAAATAAACTTTGAATTTCTTTTTCATGTCATCTTTATATTTTGCTATAGAAACTTCTCAAAGTTAAGCCTCCGGGTAAGCCCCCATTGCCATCCATGTTTCAAATATTAATACGGAGGTTACTAATGTTGACTAATCAGCCAGGTGATATAGTATTCTGATCAAACTGTCATTAGAAATTTGTCATTTACACGCACGTCTTTTTGCACGGAAGAATTCGAAATCTTAGTATTTGAAAATATCAACAATACAATTTCGATAATAATTCACAGAAAAAAAGGCCTTGCGCTCAGAAATACCGCTGTTGATGTTCCTGTCAGTTTGCCCCATTTGGCGGTTGTCCGTTATCACTGAATAATGCCTTTTTGACCTCAACATTGAATAAATAAGTCCTGGCGAGACACTTTTTGATTTTCTCTGTAAATTTTTTTCTTTAACTTGCCTTTTCCAGGAATTAGATTACCCAAACCTTTTTATTTTTTAAAGCCACCAAAATGTATCCAATGAGGACTACTATTTGTATAGTATGCATTTTTTTCTGGTGTGGGCTAATCTTTGCCAATAACCCTGATCAGGATAGCTTATATGCTAGAATAGATGACAAAACACTTGATTATACCGACCGGTTTGATGCGTTGTTGCATCTTGGGTTTTCGTATTATGGGATTGACTCTGCCAAGTTTAATGAGTATGCCTACAGGGCTTTGGAGCTTGCAACGAAGCATGATGACAGCTATCGTAAAGCCAGAGCCAATTTGTTGATCGGCATAGGCCTGATTTACTCTACAGAATTTTATAGGTCTATTGCTTACTTCGAGACGTCACTAGAAATTTTTAAGAAGCTGGAAATGCCGGCTGAGATTCGAAAAGTTTACACCAATTTGTCCATTGTAAAGCAAAAGCTTGGGGAAAGCGACGAAGCGGTTTACTACTTACTGGAATCCCTGAAAATTGCAGCGCTGGAAAAAAATGAAATAATTAAAATACCCATTTATAATAATTTGGCACTGGTTTACAGGAATGTTGGAGAAAATAAAAAGGCGCTGGCCCAATTTAAAATCGGTGAAAAATTGGCTGAGGAATTTAATGACTCTACCAATCTAATAACCATCAAATCAAACATGGCCGGCCAATATTTTTTACTCAAGGAATATGATAGCGCCTTGTCTGTTATCGATGTGGTACTGCCGCTTATAAAAAAAGCCGGGGATCTCAATGCTGAAGCCGACATTTGTGTAGCTTTAACACTCATATACAAGGATCTTGGCAAATACAAGCAGGCGTTAACACAAAGCGAGCGCGCACTTGATCTAAACAAAAAAATCAAGGATAAAAGTGGTATTTCAGTGGCACTAAATAATTTAGGTACTGTCCATGATTTGCTTGGCAATAATGTTGTAGCTGAAGAATATCTTATCAGGAATTTAGAGCTAGTGAAAGACTCGAAGATGGCAAACAATCACCTGACCGCATTGGAGGCGTTGGAGCATCATTACAAATCCATGGGGGATTTTAAAAAAGCCCATGAATTTCAGGAAAAATATCTGGTTTTAAAAGACAGCATGTTAGCACGAGAAAAAATATTACAAATTGCGGCTTTGGAAGCAAAATATGAAAACCAAAAGAAGGAAGAAACCATAGCCGGTTTACAAAAGGACCAGCGAATAAGTCAGCTTAATAAAAGGTTTTTGATCCTGGCATTGATTGTGGCCCTGGTGATGGGAGGATTTATTGGCTATGTTCAATACGAAAGGGTTAGGAAAAAAAATGAACAATATAAGGCGGAGCAATTGGTAAATATGCAGCTACAGGAAAGTAACGAAATGAAAAACCGCTTCTTTACCAATATATCCCATGAACTGCGTACACCGCTAACCCTGATCCAGGGACCGTTGGAGACCTTCCTGAATAGCAAACAACCTAAAATCGATGAAGATGAAATAAAACTAATGTACAGGAACAGTAAGCGATTACAACAACTGGTTAATCAGATCCTGGAAATCTCCCGGATCGAGTCCGGGTTGGTTTCACTGAACTTTACGCGATTGCCCGTATTAAAACTTATTCGACAGGCCAGCGAAATTTTTATTGGAAACGCATCTCAAAAAGATATTGATTTTAAAATTAAAATCGAAGATGACAATGATTTGGTATATGTCGATGAGGACAAGTTGATTAAAATTGTCACCAATCTTTTATCCAATGCCATTAAATACAATAAAAAGGAGGGCCAAATTGTAATTTCTGCCCACCTGGAGGGAGAGAACTTCCTGGAGTTGGAAGTTTCGGATTCAGGGGTCGGTATCGATCAGGAAGATCTGAAACATATTTTCGATCGTTTCTACATGGCAAAGCATCAGCACAATGATAGCTCCGGGATTGGGTTATCACTTGTCAAGGAATTGGTGAGTTTATATGAAGGAATTATTACAGTTAAAAGTGTCAAAAATCAAGGTACTGCATTTAAGATTAAATTACCCGTTAACATAAATTTAATTAAATCGGTGGACTACAATATATTGGAAATTCCCGGATCGGACCATAGCCAGGTGCAAGAAGATGATATGGCGATGACTGAGAAAAAATGTGATCAGGCAAGGAAGATACTTATCGTTGAAGATAACCAGGACATCAGATCCTATCTCAGAAAGAACTTAACGGAAAAATACCAGGTCCTGGAAGCGGAAAATGGGTATGAGGGTTTAGAAACCGCGTTGGCTGAAGTGCCTGATTTGATTATTACCGATATTATGATGCCGGTTATGGATGGCATTGTCTTATCGGAAAAATTAAAAAGCCATCAATCTACCGATCATATACCGATCATCATGCTAACGGCTAAAGGTGAAGCAGATTCCAGGATGAAAGGCTTGGAAACCGGCGCAGACGACTATATTGCCAAACCTTTCAATACCCAGGAGTTGTTGACCAGAGTCAGTAACCTGATTAGGCAAAGAGAAATGTTGAAACAAAAATTCAGTAAACTTATAACCATCGGTTGGGACAACACTAATGTGAAAAGTAAAGATGAGGTATTTATGTGTAAGGCACTGGAGACTATTGAAAAGCACTATGCCGAACATGATTTTACAACGGAGTCTTTTCAAAAAGAAATGGCTATGAGCAGAATGCAATTGCACAGGAAGTTGAAAGCGTTGACAGACTTATCTGCCTCGGAATTCATCCGGTCCATCCGATTAAAGAAGGCACACCAATTAATTGAAAAGGATTACGGCAATATAAATGAAATAGCCTACGAGGTTGGCTTTAGCGATCCTTCCTATTTTTCAAAATGTTTCCGCGGTTACTATGGTTATTCTCCCTCCCAACTGACGCTAAGAAGAAAGCTGGTTTAAATCGATGCGTTGGCTGTAATCTTGATTAAATCTTTCGCGTTTGCTTTTCTACGCCACTGGTGTTTACAATCTCAAGTGCTTTTTCGTTTTCCCATTATGTGTAACATGGAATGTGTGTTTACAGGCGTTTTTAGGTGATTGTTACGAGAGTCTGATTTTTTGTTACATATGTCCAACCGCAATAAATATGCCTGTCATACTTTAGTGTTATCGTTGAAAACACTTACAAATCAAAAAAATGATACCATGATACAACTAAATATCTTGTTTATAGCCATGTTGTTTTTTGGTCAATTTAATGAAGGGTGGGGAAGCCAGGAAGATCCCGGACATTCCCAACATTGCTTTAATGCAAATGAAATAATTTCCTTTGGAGGTCTTTTGGTGAATGGGTTAAAGGAAGGGGAGTGGAAAGGGTTTGACCAATATGGGAGCCTTTTATTTTCAGAAATGTATGTGGCCGACAAGTTGGCAAATGGCAAGCGCTTTATTAATAAAGACACAACCATTTATAAAAAGATTTATGTTCCGGCATACAGTGAAGAAGTCAATTGGCTTGCTCAATACATTATAATTCCTACCACCACCACAATCAACGGAAAAGAAGCAACCGTGGAGGTAAAGGTAATAATTTCAAAAACGGGAGCCTTGCTGGATATTGAAGTTTTGAATGAACTTGATGCATCTGTTGAAGATTGTGTAGTAGAAACCATAAGAAATAAAACATCGTGGCAGCCGGCCATCTACCGTGGCAAGGCTGTGTTAAGCTGTCAGCTATTAAAAGTGGAATTAGAGCGACAGTAAAATTGTCATAGTTCCTTTTTGCGGCACAAATTGTAAGGATCCAAACGCGACACATATCTATTCTTAAATAAATCCGGATTAATTATTTCAAACGGAAGTAACCCGACGTTTCAATCAGCCACTGGAAGGTCACTTTTCATGCCAAGATAAAACGGGAGAGCAATCCGCCCGTTTTATCCTTTTTGCTAACAGCCATCAGAGCCATATGATTATGCTTGCTGTTGCTCCATACTCTTACTCTTGCTCAATCCGCCCATCCGTCACGGTCCAGACTTCTGTATTGAATGGCTTCAGCGAGGTGCTCGATTTTTATCTCCTCGCTACCGGCCAAATCGGCAATCGTTCTCGATACTTTCAGAATTCTGTCATAGGCCCTGGCCGAAAGTCCTAACTTTTCCATCGCGGCTTTGAGCAACGTCTTGCCGGCCTGGTTGATTTGACAGATTTCCTTCACCCCGTGGGGTGTCATCATAGCATTGCAGAAGATATGTTTGTTACCGGTGAACCTTTGGGTTTGGATTTCACGTGCTGCCACCACCCTTTCCCTGATTTTATTGCTGCTTTCGGCAGGCCGGTCAGCTGTCATTTGGTCAAAGGAGACAGGCGTTACTTCCACGTGCAGATCAATGCGGTCCAGCAATGGGCCACTGACTTTGTTCAAATACCGTTGTACCACACCAGGTCCGCAAACGCATTCCTTATCGGGATGATTGTGATAGCCACACGGACAGGGATTCATGCTGGCGATCAACATAAAATTAGCGGGGAATTCGACGGAGATTTTTGCTCGGGAGATGGACACCTTTCTTTCTTCCAGCGGCTGCCGCATTACTTCCAGCACAGACCGTTGGAATTCAGGCAGCTCATCCAAAAACAACACGCCGTTATGGGCGAGCGATATTTCTCCCGGTTGTGGGTTCCCGCCGCCGCCTACCAGGGCGACGTCAGAGGTGGTATGGTGGGGCGAGCGGAATGGTCTGGAGGCAATCAGCGAGGTGTGGGTACCCAGCTTTCCGGCTACGGAGTGAATCTTGGTAGTTTCCAGGGCCTCCTGCAGCGAAAATGGTGGCAGAATGGATGGCAGCCGTTTGGCAAGCATGGTTTTGCCCGCGCCAGGCGGGCCGATCATAATGACGTTATGCCCCCCGGCCGCCGCTATTTCCAGGGCGCGTTTGATGTTTTCCTGCCCCTGAACGTTCGCAAAATCGGCCTCGTAGTCATTGACGTTTTCGTAAAAAATATCCCTGGTATCACGGTCAAGCGGTTTGATGTTGATTTTCCCCTCCAGAAAACCAATGGCTTCCTCCAGGGTTTCTATGCCAATCACCTCCAGATTATTGACGATAGCTGCTTCCTCTGCATTTTCTTTGGGCAATATAAATCCTTTATAGCCATTTTTCCTGGCTTCGACGGCAATGGGCAATACCCCTTTGATAGGTCTCAACAGTCCATCTAAAGCCAACTCACCCATAATAAAATATTCTTCCAGGCCGGTGGTGAGGATCTGACCGGAGGCGCTTAAAATTCCGAGGGCAATTGGCAAATCATAGGATGACCCCTCTTTTCGAATATCAGCAGGTGCCAGGTTGACAATGGTCTTAATTCGGGGCATGGTGTAGCCGTTATATTTTATAGCTGACTCCACCCGCTTCTGGCTTTCCTTAACGGCATTGTCGGGCAGGCCGACCATAAAAAATTTGGTGCCGCTGGAAACACTTACCTCAACAGTAATTGTGTGGGCGTTTACGCCATAAACAGCGCCACCATAGGTTTTTGCAAGCATAAGTTTTATTATTTGACAGGTTAAAAAATAGCATTCTCACATGCTGGATCACAGTTTAAAAAATTACTGTCACAGGTTTGGTTTAAACGGTATGGAAGCAATGTTATGGGGAATTTAAGCCTGATGGCGCTACCAATGCCATTCAAATTTTCCGTGCAATCTATGGACGAAAATATCAATAATTTTTTTTTATAAAAATCAATTAGGTTATTATTAATCTGAAATTAATTAATTCCAAAAATGCGGGTGGTAAGGTTTTAAGAATGGTTGCTGGTATGCAGGATATTTTACTCATGTTTAAAGATAGGTGGCTATTGTGTAACCACCTATCTTTAGACAAAATTAAACCATAAATAATCTGCCGGCGATTGTCATTAGTAAATACAATTAGAAAAAAATCAAAGGTCTGCTTTCAAAGCAAACACTATTTACAATAATTGTATTTAAATATAGGAAACCCGTCTTTAAAGACCTAATCCAATCTTAATTAATTTTTCATTTTGCCGATCAAATTGGAACAGGTCGAAAATATAAAAACACTATTTGGTAATCGTATTCGCCAATTAAGGAAGGCTAGAAGCATCACCCAGGAAGATTTAGCCTATATTTTAAAGACGGATACCAGGCAAATTGGCAGAATTGAAAATGGCGAGGCTTTCGTTAATCTAAAAACAGTTACCAAACTGGCCAATGCTTTAGACGTACCGGTCAAAGAGTTGTTTGATTTTGACGAATGATCTGCCCCAAGAAACTAGTTTAAGTTTGCAACTTAAACTCAAAATGACTAAAGTTTAAAACTTTAGTGATCCAGCCAAGTTACAAACTTGCCACATTTTTAAGCTTCAGTTGGAAACTGAAGCCAGGGGAGAAGCCTGGGGAGCAACAAAGTTTTGATCCGGCTTAAACCTTTTTGTAACTTATTAGTCTAAGTGGGAAATAACAAGATCATGTTGAAACAACAAGAAGTACAACATTTATTGTTGAGAGCAGGATTTGGTGCTACGTACGGGGATATTGATCGCTTAAAGCGAAAGGATCCTAAGGAAGTAATAGCCTCTCTTTTTGATCATACGGTACCTGAAATTAACGTTACTGACCAGCTTTCTTTTGATATGCAGGATTTTTTTGCGGCGTCAAGGGAAGAGCGGAGGGAGATGATAAAAATGAATCGGCCACTGATCAAACGGTTGAACGCGAAATGGATTAAACAAATGGTGACCGGTGAAAATACCATTGCTGAAAAGTTAACGCTATTCTGGCATGATCATTTTGCCTGCTCCTCTAACAACCTGTTTTTCCTTGAAAGCTATTTAACCACTTTACGGAGGTATGCGCTAGGTAATTTTAGGGACCTGCTTCATGCCGTGGCTAAGGAGCCCGCTATGCTCGCCTACCTGAATAATCAGCAAAACCGGAAGAAATCCCCTAACGAGAATTTTGCGCGGGAGGTAATGGAGCTGTTCACACTAGGACGGGATAACGACTATACGGAAAAAGACATAAAAGAAGCAGCGAGAGCATTTACCGGTTGGGGGTTCGATATCGAGGGTAAATTCAGGTTTAGAAAATTCCAGCATGATTTCGGTGAAAAAAGCATTTTTGGAAAGGCCGGCAATTTCAGTGGTGAAGAAGTGCTGGATATGCTCCTCGAAAATAAGGCTACGGCAGTATACATTGCACAAAAGTGGGTCAGGTATTTCGTAAACGACCAGGGTGATGACGTGTTAAGCAAAGCTGTGGCTGAAGCTTTTTACAACGCCGACTACGACATACGAACGGGATTAATGACCCTGTTCACTCACGAGCGCTTTTATGCTAAGGAGCACCACGGCGTTAAGATCAAATCACCAGTTGAGTTGGTTGTAGGCATCCAGCGAATGACTTATGCTACTATCGGATCAGATGATAGCCTGGTCTTTTTACAGAACATGCTGGGCCAAAGACTCTTCTTCCCGCCTAACGTGGCTGGTTGGCCCGGGGGACAAAGCTGGATAGACAACGCTACCCTGGCTTTCAGAATTGAGTTCCCTAAATATGTATTTTTAGCCGGTCTCATTGAAACACTTCCCAAAGATTCAGGTGATATGGGCGACCAGATCAGAAATATTGGAAAGCTGAAAAAGCTGGAAGTCAAAATTGACTATGACAGGCTTAAAAATGATTTCAGGAGAGCCACCGATGAAGAGCTGCAAGCTTACTTTTTGCAGGTACCGGCAGCTGGTGCTTCCGAACTTTCCAACCTGGGCTCACTGGTTAAAAAAGTTGTTCTCCTCACTTCCAAACCTACTTTTCAATTATGCTAAATCCAGATATAAATTCGAGAAGGTCATTCTTAAAGCAGTCCTCCCTGGTCACGGCAGGAACAATGTTGGCTCCTAATTTTTTGCATGCTTTTTCCAGTCGGAATACAAATGGGTTCAATGGCAAAAGATTAATTGTGATACAGTTGTCCGGAGGCAACGACGGTTTAAATACGATCATTCCTTATCGTAATGATCGGTACTATCAGCTAAGACCTTCGCTGTCCTATCAGAAGAGCGAAGTGTTAAACCTGACGACTGAACTTGGACTAAATCCGGGTATGAGTGGGCTAAGGGAAATATTTGATCGTGGGGATGCCTGCATTATCAATAATGTAGGCTATCCGAATCCAAACCGATCACACTTTCGGTCGATGGACATATGGCATACCGGAAGTGATGCTGAGAATTATTGGAGCACCGGATGGTTAGGCAGATATCTTGACCACGAGTGCCATGATCCATTACAGTACCAGGCAGTTGAAATGGACGATAGTGTAAGCCTTGCCATGAGAGGTGATATGCACAAAGGATTCTCTGTTTCCAAACCAGCCAACATGTATAATACGGTTAAACGTATCAAGCTGGATCATTATGAAGAAACAACCAATGAAAACCTGAATTATCTGTACAAGACATTGGCGGATACACAGCAATCAGCCAGGTACATTTACGAAAAGAGTAAGATTTACACTTCCAAAGTGAGCTATCCTGACACTAAATTTGGAAAGCAAATAAAAAGTATGGCCGAGCTCATCATATCGGGTATTGAATCTCAGGTTTATTATGTTAGCCTGACGGGATTTGATACGCACGCACGTCAAAAAAATCAGCAACAGCATTTACTCAACCAGTACAGCGATGCGCTGCTCGCACTTTCCAAGGACCTGAAGCAACATGATCAATGGGATAATACGCTGATATTTACTTTTTCAGAATTTGGCCGAAGAGTGCAGGAAAACGCCAGCCGTGGTACGGATCACGGCGCCGCCAACAACATTTTTATTATAGGTGGGAAGCTTAAAAAGGCCGGAATAATGAATGAAAGCGCTGACCTCGCCAATTTAGATAAAGGGGACCTCGTCCATTCTGTTGATTTTCGCTCGGTTTATGCCACGCTGCTGGATAAATGGCTGAAATGCGATGCGGACAAGATATTGAGGCAGTCTTTTGAACGTTTGCGTTTTGTTTAGGTAAGGACCGATAAACTAGTTTAAGTTTACAACTCCCACTGGCGCATTCTATGATAAAATCAACAAAACTTAACTGTATTTTGTAAAGATTAATATTTAGCTACCTGTATGTAAGGAGTAGCTCTGTTAACAGTTGCAAAGACGCGTGCGATCAATTTGTTTCTTACCGCATTTAAGACAGCCATTTTGTTTTTGCCCTGTTTAACTTTTCGTTCAAAATAAGCTTTAAGCTCTCGATCATGACGAATAGCATTGAGTGCTCCCATACTGAGCAAAGCCTTAGCTTTTTTGTTGGCCAGGTGGTTCACTTTGCTTTTACCCCTGATAGTTTTTCCTGATGAATATTCGAAGGGAGCAATCCCAGAATAGCAAGCAAATTGCCTGGCGTTTTTAAATGCTTTAAACCCCCTGGTGGTGATAATCAGATAAATGGCAATTTGAGGTCCTATGCCTGGTACGGATTGACATAACTCAAAGCAATCTTTTAGCTTGGGAGCAGCACTGATCAGATCAATCATTTGTTTATCAATGCTATCTATTTGCTTTTGAATTTTGTTGATAACCTGCTCAGTGGATCTGTGAATGGGGCTGTATAAATCTTTGCTAATGAACTGGTTCATTTCTTTGACAGGCACAGCAACCACTTTTTTAGCCTTTACCAACCGCTCCCTATGGCCAAAGAGCAACTTTAGTTTCATGATAAGCTTTTCAGGTAATATGGTCACTGATAGCTCATTTTGAAAAAGGAAGCCATATCTGGCTATGGTTCTTGCGTCTGCCTTGTCATTCTTTCCACGTTGGATGCCCATTGATTTTTTAATTTGCGCAGCGGCAATTAAAGTGTAAGCTATTTTATTCTCGGACAGAAAACTACAAACTGGAAAAGTATAAATACCAGTATGCTCCAAGCAAACCAGTACTTGTTGCTTTTCGCCCAATAATTCAAGGATTTGTTGAAAGCCCTGATCTGCATTTTTAACCCTGAAAAAGGTGGGTTGTGATTCTGAATAAAGACAAATGTCAAGGTGACTCTTAGACACATCAATGCCCATAACTTTTAAATACTTTTTCATAACTTTATATGATTTCATTAATGCCTTGTAATAGGTCTGAAAACCTAATATTCTATTTAATGCAAATCTATAAGACAGCAGAGGACTGATGCGCCAGATAAGTCGTAATCTTAGCAGGTCACTATAGTTCACCTCTGCTGTTTTGATTTGTGAATAAATATAAATATTTCCAGGCAGGTAAATATAAAGGCAGGTCCTCCGGTCCTGTGCCCCGGTCGTGAAAGAAGACGATGACGAAAAGATAGCGTATATCAACGAGATAGGGCTGTTAAGAATTCGCAAATACCACTTAACCCGCACAGGACCGGAGGACCTGCGCTAGTGGGGGCTTTCAGGAGGGTTTTAGCGTTTGCAAGCCACGGCGATCTCACGATCCAGGAGACTGCCACGCCTTTCCCACGCTCACGCTTGTCAAAAGGCTCGCAGTGACGGCGATGGTTGGAAACTGAAGCCAGGTAGGGGTAGATGTTTAAGCCGTATCAGATGTATCTTTTTTCGGAGGAATCTTGGCGGGACTGGCACTTGACTGATCATCAAATTGAATATCATGTTCTGTTTTATCATACAGTGCCGCCTTGTATTTATTTTTCTCGGCTTCCATGTTGCGGAGTTTTCTTTTCAGGTTAAAGGTTTCAAAAACATCCTTAAGCCATAACAAGGTATATAAACCAACGCCAAGCATGGCCCAGTACAGTATGTAATTGGAGGTATTCAGACCAAAGAACTTGTGAAGTTCATCGCGGTTCAATATTAATACGACTGAAAGAACCAGGTAGATGAATTGGATGGCATGAAAAACGAAAACAAATTTTTTCATATTTGGGGCTTATAAGAAATCTGTCCTCAAATTATCAAAAAAAAACTTGATAGCGCAGCGCTTTGGATAATTTTTAAAGCTGGTGACGGGCTTTTGTATTTTAAGCCGGAAACTCAACAATGAAGTTAGCGCCCTTGCCGGCCTCACTTTCGCACCAAACCTTGCCGCCCATGGCTTCCACAAAGGTTTTGACGATGTATAACCCCAATCCTGTTGACTTCTCCCCGCCAGTTGGTTTGGCGCTCAGGATCTGAAATTTTTCAAAAAGCCGGTGTTGCTCACTTTCTTTGATACCCGGACCCTGATCTTCGATTTCAACGCGAATGCGGCTGCCATTTTTCATTAACCGGATGAATATGCTTTTATCCTTCGGGCTGAATTTCAGGGCATTGGCAATTAGGTTTTCAAATATTTGCAACGTGTAATTTTTGTCCAGCTCTGCCGACAGGTTCTGGGCGATGTCGGTATTCAACTGGATGTTTTTGTTATTGGCCGGATCAAGAAACTCTTTAATGGCCTTTTGCAACAAGCCGGACACATTCACTTCTTCCAGTTCCAGCGTAATTTCCTTGGCGTCCATTGTATTGATATCCAATATTCTGTTAATCATCTCACGCATTCTGGCCGAGGTATCGGAGATCATTTCCAAAGATTGCAATTGGTCGGCGTTGAGGGTCTCTTTTCCGTAGCTCATAATACTTGTCAGCCCGATGATATGGTTCATGGGACTTCTCAGATCGTGTGCTATGATTCCAAGCACGTTATTTTTTTCCAGGTTGAGGTCAATGAGGTCCTGGTTTTTAGATTCCAGGGCCTTGTTTTTATTCTCAATTTTTTGCTTTTGTTTTTCTATTTCATCTTTCTGTTCCAGCAACAGGCTATTTGTCAGCTTTTTCCGTTGGTAATTTTTGTATAGCACCGCCAGCAGCGCCAGGGCTAGCACTATTGAAATGATCAGGGCGATAATAGTAACCTTTCTTCTTTCGATTTTGGCGGCTTGAATTTCCTTAAGGCTTTCCAGTTCCTGGATTTGCAGCTCCTTATTTTTCATTTCATACCGGGCCAGCAGTTGTGAGGTGGTTTTCTCGCTTTCGCGGTTAGACAGGCTGTCCTGGTACCTGATACTTTCTTTATAACTGTTGAGCGCCTCCGGTAGATTGCCGGTTTTCTCGTGAACTTTGGAGATATTGTTGAGACATTGACTCACCTGGGCCAGCGTACCGATCTCCCGGGCAATATTTAAACCGATTAAATATTTATCCAGCGCCAGTTCGTATCGTTTTTTTTCAAAGTGCACATCGCCGATATTGATATAGTTTTCTACCGCGTATTGTTTGTACCCTAATCCCTTGTTGATGTCCAGGGCCTTGGCAAAGTATTTTAATGCCTCCTCGCCGGCGCCTAACTTTTGCTTGATCTGGCCAATATCGTTGAAACAGATGGCCAGGCCCTTTTTGCTGCCTATTTCCTGATTAGCCGCCAACGACTTTTCATAGTAATTGAGTGCAGTGAGATAATCACCTCTGACGTTATAGATATACCCAATGTTATTTAAATTGATGGCTACGCCAAGTTTGTTATTTAATCTGGTTTCGATTTTTATACATTCCTGAAATGTCTCCAGGGCCTTGTCATAATCCCCCCGGGTTAAGTAGATATTCCCGATACTGTTTAGGGAAACGGCTATGCCTTTTTGGTTGCGCCTGAGTTTATCAATCTCCAGTGCTTCCAGGTGACATTCCAGCGCATTTTCAATGTTATCCAACCGTCGGTATACAGTGCCGAGTAAGTTGAGCGTTACCGACACCAGATACTGATCCCCGCTAGCCCGGGCAATTTTTAAAGCCGCTTTATGCTTTTCTTCTGCCAAAAAAAGATTTCCCTGTGTTCTTTCCCTTACCCCCTGATCATTAAGGCACAGTACATTGCCTTTTGCATAGTCAACCTCAGTGGCCAGCTTGCAGGCCCTGGACTGGAACTCTTTCGATTTATTGAAATTTCCCCTGGCTCTCATTTTTTTAGCCAGATCAAAAAGGAGCTCCACCTTGACACTATCCCGGGGCATGGCAATTAATGCATTTTCAAGGCTGTCGAGTTGGGCATAAGCACTGAGTGGCAACAGGCATAACCCAAGCAGGAGATATAAAAGATCCTTGTGACTAAACATCAAACTTCCTTTGTTTGGTGATGGGGCTGTGACAAAAGTTCAACCATTACAAGTTATAACGAAATTTTATTCGGATCAATGTTTTCCAGCATCCTCCTTATCACTACTCAGAAAAGCGTAAATACCCTTTTCGCGTTAACCGACAGCAAGGTCAGGGGATGTGTTAATAGTCAAGCCAAAACTAATTTGATAAATAGTTTTAATCCGGCACTTTTAAGACAGCCTCACTTTTATTGGTGGAAAAGGTATAAAAATTAATCAAAAGGTAAGTGAAATTTAGGTTAAATTTTTCCAAATGCTGATTAAATATGGCCTTAACAAACAGAGACACCTTAAAAATCGTTAATTTTGAGCCTTCATAAAAGAGAAGGGAAGATTTGAAAACTAAAGGATTAAAAAAAGACAAGGTGAATATTGTCACCCTTGGGTGTGCTAAAAACCTGGTTGACTCTGAGGTAATGCTAACGCAGTTGAAGGGTAACGATATCGAAACCACACATGAAGCCCATAATGATGACGCGAACATTGTGATCGTGAATACCTGTGGATTTATAGACAATGCAAAAAAAGAATCGATTGATACCATTTTAAGTTATGCCGCCGCCAAGGAGGAGGGAGTGATAGAAAAGTTATACGTTACAGGATGCCTCTCGCAACGCTATAAAGATGATTTAAAAGCAGAAATCCCGGAAGTGGATGCCTATTTTGGTACGATGGAATTGCCGCTGTTGTTAAAGCGGTTTAATGCCGATTACAAGGCCGAATTATTAGGTGAAAGGATTACCACAACGGAGCGCCATTATGCTTATCTTAAAATTTCCGAGGGATGTGATAGACCCTGTTCGTTTTGCGCGATCCCTTTGATGCGTGGCAAACATGTGTCGCGGCCCATTGAAGAGCTGGTAAAAGAAGCAAAGTCTCTGGCTCTCAACGGAACCAAGGAATTACTGCTGATAGCCCAGGATTCTACCTTTTATGGACTTGATATCTACAAGAAAAGAAACCTTGCCGAATTGCTGAAACACCTGTCGGACGTAGAAGGTATTGAATGGATACGGTTACACTATGCTTTTCCGGCTGGATTTCCTACTGATATTCTGAAAGTGATGGCTGAAAGGCCCAATATCTGCAACTATCTCGATATGCCGCTTCAACATGGCTCGAGTAAAATGTTGAAAATAATGCGGCGGGGTATTACCAGGGAAAAAACTGAGGCATTGATCCAAATGATCCGCGATGAAGTGCCGGGGATCGCTTTAAGAACCACCCTGATCACCGGTCATCCGGGAGAGACCGAAGATGACTTTCAACAGCTGATGGAATTTGTAGAACAAAGCAGGTTTGAAAGACTGGGTATATTCAATTATTCCCACGAGGAAAACACACATGCTTTTACCATGGAGGATAATATTCCGGCGTCTGTGAAACAAGAGCGTGGAAATCTCGTAATGGAATTACAGGAAAAAATATCCTTTGAGATTAACCAAAGAAAGGTGGGAGAAACATTTAAAGTGTTGATTGATAGAGTGGAAGGGGGGAATTTCATTGGAAGAACAGAGTTTGATTCACCCGAAGTTGATAATGAAGTGATTGTAAACGCTTCAGATCATTATTTGAGGGTAGGAGATTTTTCCACTATCAAAATAAATGATGCCACTGAATTTGATTTATATGGTGTCCCGGTTTCCGGATGTTAACAATTTCAAATAATCAGCAGGTAAATATTTCATTTAACCGGTTTGTGCAGACCCGGTTAAATTAACTAATTTTCATTGCCAACTGTGGCTTATAACATGCCTATGACCGTATTATCGCCATCACTTCTTATGAAAGTAGAAAAAATAAATCTGGGAGAGACAGGTAACTTCTCTCCTCTTTTTTTGGATTATCTTCAGGAAAAGGATGTGTTGAAATCTTTTTATGACATTTTTCCTACGCCGGAAAATTTTGAAAAGCAAATAAAGGCCAAGGATTTTTCAAAAGACAAACGTCGGGTGTTAACCGCGGTCCTCCGTGAACAGTATGAAGGGCTGGAAGCCGGCAATAAGGTTTTGGATAATATTGCCCTTCTCGATGACGAAAAAACCTTTACCATCACCACCGGACACCAGTTAAATATATTTACCGGTCCGTTGTATTTTATCTACAAAATAGCGACCGTCATCAATACCTGTAAAAAGCTGGCTGAAACTTTTCCCGGATTTAATTTTGTGCCCGTTTACTGGATGGCCACCGAAGACCACGACTTTGAAGAAATCAATCACTTCAGACTTTTTGGAAAAAAATATGAGTGGACCACTGACCAGTCAGGCGCCGTAGGCAGATTTAATCCCGCTGAATTGGGAGACTTGTTGGCATCATTACCTGAAAAGGTGGCGCTATTCGAAAGGGCTTACCTGGAGCATGAGACCCTGGCCGATGCTACCCGGTGTTTTGTCAACGAATTGTTTGGCGCCGAAGGCCTGGTGGTGATCGACGCCGACCACAAAAAGTTAAAAGCTGAATTCAGCGAGTTGCTACTGGATGACTTAACAAATCAACGCGCCGAAACAATTGTAGGAAACAACTCGGCTGAGATAGAAAAATTGGGTTATAAATCCCAGGTATTTTGCCGCCCTGTCAATTGCTTTTATTTACAGGATAATATCCGCGAGAGGATCATCCTTCAGGGTGATCGCTACCTTATTAATAATACAGATCTCTCCTTTTCCAGGGAAGAAATGTTTGACCTCCTTAAAACCAACCCTGAGAAATTTAGCCCAAATGTGATTTTACGACCACTGTACCAGGAGAGTATCCTCCCTGATCTTGCCTATATCGGAGGGCCTGCGGAGGTAGCTTATTGGTTGCAATTGCATGGCTTATTTAAACATTATAAACTACCTTTTCCCATCCTGATGCCCAGGAATTTCGCGTTGGTTGTAAATCGTGGTAATAACAAAAAAATCAGGAAATCGGGCATGCAGGTAAAGGATCTTTTCAAAGATGAGAAATCTCTGAAAGACCAGTTTGTTACCAAAAACGCGGAATTTAAACTGTCACTGGAACAGGAGAAAGAAATTTTGAATCAGGTCATTCAATCTATTAAAAATCAGGCGTTGACGGTAGATAAAAGCCTGGAAGGATTTACCGGAGCAGAAGGGAAAAAAATGCTCAAAATCGCTGAGGGCATAGAGAAACGCCTGAAAAAAGCGGAGGAAACAAAACATGATGAAAGTCTTCAATCATTAGTCAAAACAAAGGAAAGACTATTCCCGGAAGGCAAGCTACAGGAAAGAACCGATAATTTTCTCAATTTTTATCTCAACAATCCGGGGTTTATCCAGGAAACCCTGAATGCCTTTGATCCATTCGATTTTCGTTTTCATATTCTCATTGAGGATGAATAAAGTTCAATTAAGGACTGCCTACAGGGCAAAAAGACAGGAGATAACAGCGGAGGAATACACCGGCTTTAACGCTAAGATCAAATCAATTTTTTTTGAAGAATTTCACGCAATGGATGGTAAAACGGTACAGTCTTTTTTGCCAATTAAAGAGAGGAAGGAGATAGACACCTGGCCAATTATTTCGCAATTTAGAAATTCCCGTGTTACGATTACCGTCCCTAAAGCTAATTTGGAGCGGCTTACGTTAGCAAGCTATATATTGGATGACCATACACAATTCGCGAAAAATGAATGGGGGGTCAGCGAGCCCATCGGCGGCAAAGAAATCGCCGCGCAGGAAATTGACATGATATTGCTGCCATTATTGGCTTTTGACCTGAATGGCTATCGCGTTGGGTATGGAAAAGGGTTCTACGACAGGTTTCTCAGTGAGTGCCGGTCTGATGCGCTGAAAGTTGGATTGTCATTTTTCCCGCCTGTGGACCAAATTGAGGATGTGGATCAATACGATATGAGTATGGACTATTGCATTACACCACATCGGGTATTTAGATTTGAATAGGTACTTATTATCCGTCTGTTTTACAAATCTTAGTGTGATTGTTGCCGATAAGCAGGGTCTGTTGGTTTCTTAGTTTTCCACCGGGACTCGCCAGCATCCAGGGCTAAGAGCTAAGCACCGGCGATCCCTCACCATAAAGTGCGGCTTTTTGATCTTGAATCTGTTTGAGGTATGCTTCGCTTTCTGTCTCCAGTCCGGCTTCTTCTGATTTTTCCTGCAGGAATAGCAATACCTTAATACGGGACTCGTGTACGTCCGGTAAGGCGGAAGAGTTTTTGAGCATTTTTTTTGCCTTGTTGATTTTGTCCTGATCGGTTGTCTCCTCATTGTCTTCTCCTAAAACCGTTAAAGCCAGCAGATCCAAATGAATGTTCTTGTTGTCGTAATACTTTTCATTGATATTAGCAAGGTGAGTCTTGAGGCCATTGTACTTGGCGGTTTTGTTATTTTTTTGGTACCAGCTTAGTAAAGTGTACTTCATATCCAATACCAATTCCTGGTTTCGGTTCATACTTTTCTCAGACCGTTTGATCAGGTTGGCCAGTTGCGTGGTATTTTTTTCATTTGGATCCCGCTCCTCTGCTATTTTAATTTGCTGGAACTGATAGTAAATCTGGTTGTAGTCATTGGCGGGCAAGTTGTTATTGATCCATACCCTGGCAACATTAAAGGCGCTGTCGGCTTTTTCCGATTCATGACTGTGAGTGTACAGCTTTCCGATCAGGGTAAGATAATGTGCGTAGGTTCTTTTATTTTGTTTAATTTCAAATGCGCTGAGGGTTCTTGTTTTATCCCGGTTGCCACTGGTAAAATTGTCTTTCACCTCAGTTTCGAGGGTTAGCTCAGCTGCGTAGTCTCGCAACTTAATTAACATATCCAAAGCTTTGGTGCGGTGTTCCTGGGCAGCATATACCTGGGCCAGCAAATAGTTTTTTTTATGTTCCAGTTTGGTATCTTTATTTTTGTAGTCAACCAGGATATCACTTACCTCATTGAGCAGGGTTTCGGCCTGCGCATAATCTCCGTATTTGACCATTAACTGAATACCTTCAAGGGCGATTCGGGCATAGTTGATATTTTTTCGACCGGTCGCGCCTCTGGCAATACTCAAGCCACTATTGATAGATCTTCGGTAAGCTTGTATGTAACCTGCCCCGGCATGGTATTTGGCATCTTTGAATTGGGCTAGTGCCGTATAGGGATTTTGAGGGCCCAGCGTAGTTTTGATTTTGATTTTTAAGTTATGATTCAGTTCACGCGCCAATTTGTAATCTCCCTTCATATATAGCATATCCTGCTTCACAAACTTTTTTGACCATTCCTGGCCGAATGTGAATAGTGGATTGCCCACAAATATTACGAGCAGGAGTAAAAACGATTTTTTCATCATGCGAAACTTTAAAAAAGTATCAATACTAATTGCGTTAACGTGAGCACTTGAAATCATAAGTTATTGAATATTACATGCTTTTACCAGGCAAAATATGGAAAATTATTCGGTTTCCAGTAATTTTTTTAATATATCCTGGGCGGCCTTGGCAATCACCGTGCCCGGGCCAAATACACCGGAAATTCCCGCATTATAAAGGAATTCATAATCTCTTGCCGGGATCACACCACCGGCAGTAACCATAATGTCACCTCTTCCTAATTTTTTCAGTTCTTTTATTAATTGGGGAATCAAGGTTTTATGACCACCGGCCAGGCTTGAGGCGCCTATGACATGTACATCGTTTTCTGCAGCCTGTTTTGCCACCTCCTCCGGTGTTTGAAACAAAGGGCCGATATCTACATCAAAACCCAGATCGGCGAAGCTGGTAGCAATTACCTTGGCGCCGCGGTCATGACCGTCCTGCCCCATTTTGGCAATCATAATTCTGGGTCTTCGACCTTCCAGCTGTGCAAACTTATCGGCCAGTTGCCGGGCTGCTTTAAAGTTTTCATCCTGGCCTGCCTCCCGCGAATAAACGCCGGAAACGGCCCTGATAGTGGCTTTGTGTCTTCCAAATTCTTTTTCCATGGCATATGATATTTCACCGACGGTGGCTCTTTTTCTCGCTGCTTCAATGGCGTATTCCAGCAAATTCCCTTCACCTGTATTGGCGCACCTCGTAAGGGCGTTTAAAGCTTGTGCTACAGCTTCCTGATCTCTTTCTGATTTTAATTGCTGTAGCCTGTTTACCTGTTTTGTTCTCACGACCGTGTTATCAACTTCCAGCAACTCAATATCCGTGATTTCATCGGTTTGGTATTTATTTACGCCGACAATAACGTCTTTACCGGAATCAATCCTCGCCTGTTTTCTGGCAGCAGCCTCCTCGATCCGCATTTTTGGCAAACCGGTTTCAATGGCCTTGGCCATTCCTCCCAAATCTTCAACTTCTTCAATGAGATCCCACGCTTTGCCGATGAGTTGGTCTGTTAAGTATTCCACATAATTGGAACCGCCCCACGGATCAACTACTTTGGTGATGCCGGTTTCATCCTTCAGGTATAGTTGCGTATTTCTGGCGATCCGGGCGGAAAAGTCGGTAGGTAAGGCAATCGCCTCATCCAACGCATTGGTGTGTAACGACTGCGTATGTCCCATGACTGCCGAAAGCGCTTCAATGCATGTACGGGCCACATTATTATAGGGGTCCTGTTCTGTTAAGCTCCACCCGGAGGTTTGGCAGTGGGTTCTCAGTGCGAGAGATTTTGCATTTTTAGGCTTGAATTGTTTGACTATTTTGGCCCATAACACTCTGCCTGCCCTCATTTTGGCTATTTCCATAAAATGGTTCATCCCAATAGCCCAGAAAAAGGATAACCTGGGCGCGAAATCGTCAATATTCATACCCGCTTTCAGGCCCGCTTTGATGTATTCCAGGCCATCTGCCAAAGTATAGGCCAATTCGATATCCGCTGTGGCGCCTGCTTCCTGCATGTGGTAACCACTAATACTGATAGAATTAAATTTGGGCATGTTTTGAGAAGTATACCTGAAAATATCGGCAATGATCCTCATAGAAGGACCGGGCGGATAGATATAGGTATTTCTTACCATGAATTCTTTCAGAATGTCATTTTGGATGGTTCCGCTAAGTTGTTGCGGACTCACGCCCTGTTCCTCGGCGGCGACAATGTACAAAGCCATAATGGGCAAAGCCGCTCCATTCATGGTCATGGATACCGACATCTTATCAAGGGGGATCTGGTCGAAGAGTATCTTCATATCCAAAATGGAATCAATGGCTACACCTGCCTTTCCCACATCGCCCGTTACTCTTGGGTGGTCAGAGTCATAACCCCGGTGAGTAGGTAAATCGAATGCAATGGAGAGCCCTTTTTGACCAGCCTTCAGATTTCTTCTGTAAAAGGCGTTGGAGGCCTCTGCCGTTGAAAATCCGGCATATTGTCTGATGGTCCAGGGCCTTTTGACATACATGGTACTGTACGGCCCTCTCAGATAAGGGGGCAAACCTGCAATAAATCCCAAATGACCCACATTGTTAAGGTCATTTTTGTTAAAAGCGGGTTTTACCTTAATTTTTTCCGCAGTATGCCACTCGGGGATGGGGGGTATATTTTTGTTTTTCGGAAGATTATTTCCGGTTAGTTTTTTGAAGTCAATATTTTGAAAATCCGGTCTCATGGTATTTTCACCTCCTCTCCTTCACTGATTCCCAGAAACAAATGTACTTTTCTGATCATCTTAATCACATCACTATGAAGATGAATGAAGCCATCAAGACCTGCCCGAAGAAGCGCTTCCTCGTTTTTGTCAGCTTTGCCGGCCAGGAATAACATTTTATTGGCCTCCTTTTGCTTAAATTGTGTTACAAAGTCTATTGCCTTTGCCTCATAGTCCTCGTTCGATCCACAAATTATTACTATCCTTTCTTTGGCCTTTACGGCTTCGTCCACACATGCAGCCAAAGTGTTATTCAGAGAAGATTCTACAATATCAAACCCTGCACAGGCAAAGGTGGTGTCTATAAAACTTACTCTGGTTTTTTGAACGGGTGACGCGCCCAAAACGGCAACAAATATTTTAGGGGCCTGTCCGGGTGGCAGATCTTTGGCGAAGCGCAGTGTCCTGGTTTTCAGCACTTCAAACTGCTCCCCGGCCCTGTGGGAATTCAGCCTTTGGTATTGCTGTTTTTTGGTAATTGCTTCTGCTGTCCCTTTTATTTCAATATCGGAGTTTAACTGCTCACTTTTATGAGGGTATTGGTTGACGCCGACGATAACTGAGCTACGATTGGCAATTTTTGAGAATTTTTTGGCTTTGGTTTTACCAATAGCTTTCTGGATTTTGTTTTCCTTAAAGGCCTCAATAAATCCTCCCGCCTTTTCTATCTCCAGAAACAAGGTCCAGGCAGCTGTGACAAACTCATGGGTGAGGTTTTCGATGTAATAAGACCCTGCGGCCGGATCAACAACTTTATCGAGATAGGCTTCTTCCCTTAGGATGCTTGAAATGTTGCGGGCGATCCTGCGGGAGAAAGTGGAAGGGTTTTGTGTCAGATGATCATGAGGTATTATTTGCAGTGAATCACACCCTCCGAGAATGGCGGCCATAGCCTCAGTGGTGTTGCGTAGCATATTGTTGTTGATATCAAACAAGCTTTTATTCCAAAGAGAGGAGGTACAATGAATTTTAATCTTCCCGGGGTGAAATTCGCTTAAGCCATATGCCTGGGCCAACTGGTGAAATAATATCCGGAATGCCCTCACCTTGGCAATTTCCATAAAAAAATCACTGCCTATTGAGAATGAAAACTGTATCCTATCTAATATTTCAGCTGCTTTCAATCCAAGGCCAGTAAGCCTATCGATGTAATCAACAGTTGTATTGAGGGTAAAAGCAATCTCCTGCACCGGTCCTGCGCCGCTGTGTTCGAAGTGATGACTGGAAATTGTTAATGGCTTGAATGCTGTAAATGAGGCAGTTGACTGAAAAAGATCCGCCAGCTGCTGAAAATAATTGTCATCCAGCTCACTTCCTGTCGTCCAGTTCGCAATAACGTCATAGTCATAGAATCCGCGTATATTTTCAGGATCGTGCCCGTTTTTTAACAGATTTCCAAAATAATCTTTGATGAAGGCTATGTTGCTTTTGCCGGAGCGAAAGGAAATGTGACAGTACGCTGCCAAAATCTGATCCATCAGTATTTCCAGTCTGGGACTTGGGCTGACCTTGTCAATGTCAAACAATAATCCGTCTGTCCCATTATTTAAAGCATGCAGCGCTACTTTATTGGCTTCTTTAGAATCGGCTACGATTATTGATTCATAGTTTATCCAATGACGAGGGCTGTAAGCCGCATTGTCAATATTGGCAAAAACATGCTGATAATTTTCCAGATAATCAAGGTTTTTTGTGTCTTCAGCCGTATAAAAAGGTTGTATTGTGATGTCATCCGAAGATTTCCACAAGAGGTCGTCAAAGGTCTGGCCTTTGAGGTCTGTCGCCACCTTTTTAATCCAGTCTTCCTTGCTTAATTTATTAAATTCATCAAACAGATCTTTAGTTGAGCTTGCTTCTTTCATTAAAATGAAATGCTTTGGGTTTATACTTTAAATTAATGAATATTACTCAAAATATTGGCGCCATTTCGTGAGTTCCAGGTTGTCGTTGATAATATCATGATACCAGACAGGTTCCTGGTAATTTAACCATAGATTGCCTTTCTTTTTGTCTGCTTCCATTTTTTTTGTCAGCCGGGCTTTAGCCTGCGTAATTTTTTTCAACCATTCCCCGGAGGGTTTTCTGATTAATTCCAGGTGTTCGATGTCTGTTACTTTAAAAGTGACCACGTTATCATTGGCGGTGATTCTGGCCTTTACATTCAGCGACAGTGGCAGTTCGGGGTACAGGCTAAATTCTTCTTTTAGAGTATAATTTTCTTCACGAAGTGTTTTTTTATTCAACAATGTATTGTTTCCTTCATTAGAGGTCTTATGACTGCGTTGCCGCTGGTCTGATTTGCTTTCGGCAAAAAAAAGCTTTCCACTTCCCGGGGGTTCCAGTAGTGTGGCATAGTATCCGGTAAAATCAAGATCAATCAAAATGAACCGTTTTTGCAGCGGCGTTTCATAGTAAAATGCATTAGCGTGATAGCGCTGGTTATCATAAGTGTAACCTAAAGCTATCAGGCCTTCAGTGGTTTCTCCACTTTTTAAGGTAACCTTGCCAATCGCTTGTAAGACAGGTAGTTTATTTTGTGCGTGTACTGGTATGGCTGAGGCCATGATTACCAGATACATCCATACTGCGACAAAAATATATTTCAGGTTTCTACAAATCATATTATTGGCTTTACTAGGTTTTATTTGAGGTGCTTAAGTTTTACCACTTCGCGTTCACTTAAATATCGCCAGGTTCCCCTTTTCAGATCCTTTTTGGTCAAACCGCCATATACAACACGATCCAGTTTAATTACCTCATAACCCAAATGTTCGAAAATACGACGTACAATCCTATTTTTGCCAAGGTGTATTTCCAGGCCCAGGCTTTTTTTGTCGTCCGAAAGAATGGCAAAGTCATCCACTTTTACAAGGCCGTCTTCCAGTTCCAGACCCTCACTGACTTTGAGAAAATCGTCTTTATGCAAGGGTTTATCCAGTTCAACCTGGTACACCTTTTTTGTGTTGTGAGATGGGTGGGAGAGTTTTTTTGCCAGGTCGCCATCGTTGGTAAACAGTAGCAACCCCGTGGTATTTCTATCGAGCCGGCCTACCGGATATATTCTTTCCTTGCAGGCTTTCGATACCAATTGCATGACCGTCCGGCGGTCGTTGGGGTCATCGGTGGTGGTAATGAAGTCTTTTGGCTTGTTGAGTAACACGTAGACAAATTTCTCCCTGGTCAGAAGTTTATTCTTATATTTTATTGTGTCGGTTACTTTAACCTTATATCCCAGCTCACTGATAATTTTTCCGTTTACACTTATTTCACCGGCAGTGATTAATTTATCCGCATCTCTTCGCGAGCACACGCCGGCGTTGGCAATGTATTTGTTCAAACGGATGCTTTCATCCGTGTTATCTTTGGCTGTAGTTACTGATTTGGAAACTCTTGACTTGAGAGATTTAAGATTGTAATCGGGAGGGGTATGCTTCTGTTTTGATCTGTCAAACTTCTTTTCTTTCCGGGTACCGTCGGCGCGCTTTGCGCCGGCACTACGCTGACTAAGTCCAGGGTTATCCTCTTTCTTGCGTTTAAATTGGTTTTTTGATCCGGGTCGGTGGGAATTTTTTCTCATTTTTATGCAGTATCACTACTGTATTTAATTGATATTTCCCGACAAAGGTAGGAATAATTTTGACAAGTTTGGACTTTCCAGTTCCTGCTTCAGGGGTGAGTTACCAGATTTTAGCTGACTGAAATCTGACGTTATTGGTCTTTATTCTCACCGATTTCATTCTCTTCGTGTTTGAAATCTTTTGGCGTTGGCAGCTCACTAAGATCATTGATGCTGAAATACTCCATAAATTTATCGTTGGTGCCATAAAGCAATGGCCTGCCCACCGATTCGGCCTTTCCTTTGATTTCAATAAGTTCTTTTTCCAGCAGTTTTTGAATTGCGTAGTCACAATTGACACCTCTGATCTGTTCAGCTTCCGATTTGGTAATGGGCTGCTTGTAGGCGATGATGGATAGCGTTTCCAATGCCGAGGTTGAGAGGCGTTTTTTTGACTTATGCTTCAGTAAGATACCAATGCTGGATTGATAGGCGGGTTTGGTTAAGAACTGATAACCTCCAGCCATTTTGGTGATCCCGAAAGAAAAACTATCCTGCTCATATTTCTCCTCCAGGGCCTTGAGTGCCGTGTCGATATCTTCATCCGGCACTGCGGTATCAAACATTTCCACCAGACAATGCTTAATTTCCTTTTTCTTTATGGGCTCTGACGAGCAAAAGATCAAGGCCTCAACGTGATTTATCAGAAAGTCCAATCCGCTATGAATTATTTGTTTTGTTTCAGCTTGGCTTCAATGGAATGCATAGTGTGAGGTACTGCTCTCAGGCGCTCTTTGCTTATCAGTTTGCCAGTATCAACGCAGATGCCATAGGTGCTGTTTTTTATTCTTACTAGTGCATTCTCCAGGTTATTGATGAATTTTTGCTGTCTGGCAGCCAACTGGCTTAAATTTTCTTTTTCAACAGTGTCTGCACCATCTTCCAATACTTTTAGTGTGCCGGCCGTATTATCCGTCCCACTATCGTTTTTTCGGCTCAGTGTTGATTTGATATCTTCTAAGGCAATTTTAGCTTTATCTATTTTTTCCAGAATAATTACTTCAAATTCTTTCAATTCTTCGTCAGAATACCTTGTTCTACTGTCTTTTCCCATACTTCTTGAATATTTAAATTAAAAAACCCTACCAATAATGATGGTTTCTGTTGAAATAGCCCCTAAAATAAGTCATTGAAAGTAAAACAAAAACAATATTTCTAATTAAATTAGATATGTGAGGATTTTAGTCATACATTGTCTTATACCCGGAAAGTCTTGATTTTGTTGCTGATAAATTCTCTATTTGAAATTTTTTTTCAGAAACCGGCTTGAAGAGTTCGGTTTTTTATCGATGCGACCACTATTAAAATCCTGGCAATACATAACCCCAACATATATCTGATTAAATATGAAAAGACTATTTTTTTTATTACCTGTTTTATGGTTGAGCTTACCCCTTAAAGCTCAAACTGATCAAAGGATTACGCTGGCCATTCATGGCGGCGCCGGCACAATATTAAAGGAGAATATGACACCTGGTCAGGAAGAGGCCTACCGTCAGAAGTTACAGGAAGCTCTTGCCGCAGGCTATGCCATTCTGGAAAAAGGAGGGACCAGCCTGGAAGCCATTGTTGGCGCCATTCGCATTATGGAAGACTCACCACTTTTTAATGCAGGGAAAGGCGCCGTATTTACGAATGAAAAGAGAAATGAATTGGACGCGGCGATAATGGATGGGAAAACAGGCCTGGCGGGTGCGGTTGCAGGCGTAACTAACATCAAGAATCCGATTACCGCGGCGTTGGCAGTAATGAATCAGTCGCGGCACGTAATGATGGGAGGCGCCGGAGCAGAAAAATTTGCCAGGGAGGCGGGACTCGAAATGGTTGATCCATCTTATTTTTATACGGAAAAAAGGTTTAATCAATTGCAGCATATCAAAAAATTGGAAAAATCACAACTTGATCACGATGGCGGCCAGGGAGCGATTAAGCGTAACTACCCGGACTATAAGTTTGGAACTGTCGGCGCAGTAGCCCTGGATCAGTATGGCAACCTGGCAGCCGGAACTTCTACCGGAGGTATGACAAATAAACGCTATGGAAGAATAGGAGACACACCAATTATTGGGGCGGGTACCTATGCCAGCAATGATGCCTGCGCGGTATCGGCTACAGGCCATGGAGAGTTTTTTATCAGATCCGTAGTTGCCTATGATGTGGCTGCCCTGATGAAATATAAAGGTTTGCCTTTACAAGATGCCGCAGAAGAGGTAGTTATGAAAAAATTAGTGGAGATCGGGGGAAGCGGAGGAATAATAGCGGTTGACAAAAAAGGAAACATAGCGATGCCCTTCAACACAGCTGGTATGTATAGAGGTTATATAAAAGAGAAAGGAAAAGCCAAAATATTCATTTATGAAGAAGAATAATGTGCGATAAGCATATTACCCCAGATCATATTGTATTTTATTCCTTCGGATTCTATTTTTCAATGACTCAATGTCAATGTTTATGTGATATTTTAGCCGCATATATCGCCTGATCACATCAATTGGTTTTCCTTTTTTTAGATATCGCTGCAACGCATTGTCAATAAGACAGTTCATAGTCACTTAAAATTTAGGGTTAGTTCATTAAAGATAACGAATAATGCCAAAACCTTGTTTACAGGCAACTGTGTTTGTGCACAGAATATTGGAAATGTTATAATTAATTCTGGAATCGTTAAAAACCCGGTGCTACTACCACGGTTTTTTTTATCTGAAAACTATTACCAGTGGGGTCCAGCACATCCACCAATATGATATAATAACCGGGATCAACCAATGATTTTGTTTCATTGGTACCATCCCATCGATAAAAACCAGCTGTTCCGCTAAGATCATTATTTACAATTTCCTTAATTTTCCGCCCCTCAATATCATAGATAAAAATACTTACCAGGTAGCCGCTTTGATCGAATTGATAGTGGATGCCGGCAAAATCGCGTACACCATCGTTATTAGGATGAAATATTTTGGGTTTTATGGCTATCCGATCGCTCACAACACCTGCCAAAAGTTTTTGAGAGTTTTGATAACCAGGCGTGGCATGACCTACGGCTTCTGCTGCTGAATGCCAGTTTTCGCTGCGGTTAGTTGGATTTTTAGCCGATATTCTTTCCAGCGATACGCCGTTTAAATCAGTAAGTAAATTGAGGTGATAGTGGTCGAAGTAATCAAAGCTGTCGATGACTTGACCCAGGCTGTCAGTGATAGTCACGTTTCCGGTGTCGTCTGGAAGTGCCGGCATGTTTTGTACTTCGTAATAGTTTTCCTCTTTTCCAAATGGGTAATCAGCTTTTAAGATCCCGATATCTTCCGTTATCACCAAATATTGGCCCGGAGTTAAAATCTGGTGGTCCCTGATAGTAGCAACCTTAGGGTTTTGTGTTATTGGGTGGGCATTTGCAATATTCCAACCCTTGAGGTTAATATAATTTTGGGAAGCATTGTATATTTCCACAAAGTCCTTGCCCCCCGGTCTTGGGTTAAACAACACTTCATTAATAAGAATATCCATAGAATCTGCCGCTGCTGCCAATGCAAATTGGAAAACGTTTTTTCCTTCCCGGATCAGATTTCCGGCGCAATCTGTCATATTTTTTACCTGTAGTGTATGCAAAATATTAGGCTGCATGGCATTTTTGAGCCATAACCGGATTTTTTGACTATATACCTGCCCACTGGCAATCCGATCGATTTGATTTTCAGGAGATACAGTAATAAGATGGGGTTGAAGCGTGCTGGATTTGATCCGTTCATTGAATGACAAGGAGATCCGAGTAGCATTTTCTGCAAATACACTCGTAATTTCAGGGCCTCTGAGATCTGGCTGAGCATCAATAACGGTGTTTTCCTTTCCGGGAGTACCACCTGCGGCGCTTTCGGAAGCCTGCCAGTTTTGGCCATCAGGGCAAAGGTTGAAGGGATTGATTTGTTCCAGACTCCACCCACCCTTCGATTTGTTGGGATCCCGGTAGAAGCTATCGGTATAAAAGACCTGGTCAATAATTACACTATCCGCAGTTTTTAAAATTAACTGATCTCCTGAATTGTTGAGAGATGGCCAATTAGCGAGTCCTATGACCTTTCCGAAGGGCTGAAACAGCGACTCCTGTCCTTCCTTGCACAACACTATAAACTGTCCGGATCCTATATCGACGGCGGGCAATGTGGCTGTAGATTTTGGATCACCGACCGTCCACCCGGATAGGTCAACAGATTGATCCGACGCATTGAATATTTCTATAAACTCGGCTTCCGGTAACGTGTTAGGTGGACTCGGGTCAACCATGATCTCGTTGATGACGATATGGCGGGAACTGCTGGTTCCCAAATGCGATTCATTGGATAACTGATGGTTTTTAATGCATTTTCGTATCCCTGGCTGACGAATAGAAAAGTCTGGAGCAATTATACCTCCCAGGTGGCGGGAGTGATCGGAAGCATCATGGTGTACATGGCTGGCATGTACTGCGCGTACGTTATAGAAGCATAAAAGTACCGCTGCTAAAAAAATAAGTTTAAAAAATGTCATTTTAGCGGTAAAAAAATATTGAATACATTTAAATATAGTATTTTTGCAGGTGATTAAAAATATAAGTGGTTGTCTTTATAGTTCCATATATGATAAAAGCCAAAGGAAATCAGTTGGGTTGATGTAATGATCATTTGGAAAATTGTATAAGGTGCCTTGGATACAACCTTGTTTTAAACTTTACGGTTATGAAATTAGCAGTAGTTGGCGCTACCGGATTGGTAGGCAATGAGGTGCTGAAAGTGGTGAAAGAAAGAAACTTTCAGTATGATGAATTAATGATGGTTGCTTCTCCCCGTTCAGTGGGTAAAACCATCACTTTTAAAGGCCAGGACTATACTGTGATTGGCATGGAGGAGGCGATCAGCAAACAACCGGATTTGGCAATATTTTCCGCCGGGGGGAGCACATCCCTTGAATGGGCGCCAAAATTTGCTGAAGCCGGAACGATTGTCATCGACAATTCTTCTGCCTGGAGGATGAGTCCGAACCACAAACTTATTGTACCTGAGATCAACGCAACGCAGTTAAGGATTGATGACAGAATTATAGCCAATCCTAATTGTTCCACAATACAAATGGTGGTTGCCCTGGCGCCCCTGCATAAAAAATATAAGATAAAACGGATTGTCGTCTCCACTTATCAATCCGTGACCGGCACAGGAAAGGCCGCCGTTGATCAGCTGATGAATGAAAGGGCTGGCAACAGCAATGGCGATGACAAGGTGTATCCCTATCAGATTGATTTAAACGTATTGCCTCATATCGATGTATTTCAGGATAATGGCTATACCAAAGAGGAGATGAAAATGGTTAATGAAACTAAAAAAATCCTGAATGATCAGAGTATCAGTCTTACGGCCACCACCGTGAGAATACCAGTCATTGGCGGCCATTCCGAATCTGTAAATGTTGAATTTGAGCAGGAATATGATTTAGCGGAGGTAAGGGCATTGTTGGCGGATACCAAGGGTGTGGTGATAGAAGATGATGTCGAGCAACTAAAATATCCTATGCCCATTAATGCTCACAACCGGGATGAAGTATTTGTTGGTCGCCTTAGACGCGATGAGTCGCAACCAAAAACCTTGAATATGTGGATTGTCGCAGATAACCTTAGAAAAGGTGCAGCTACCAATACCGTGCAAATTGCAGAATATCTTGCGGAACATAATTTAGTTTATTGATTGCCGAACTTTCTCAACCGCATATTCAAAAATTTATTTTGGAACACCAGGAGGATGATCCTGCCAGTCTGCTTTTGGCGGCGGGCAAATACCCTGGTGTTCCGATACGTGAAGTAGCCGCACAAATCAAAGCCAGGCAAAAAGCCAAAAACAAAATTCCTTCATGGTGCGAGGTCAGTGGGATCATATTCCCACCGGCGCTGTCAATGGAACAATGTTCTTCCGAATCTACCGCACAGTTAAAAAGCGAGTGGCTGAAAGGGGATAAGCTGATAGATCTTACGGGAGGAGCCGGGGTAGATACTTATTTTCTAAGCCGGGGATTTAACCACACCTATTATGTTGAAAAAAATCGGGCACTGGGCCTGCTGGCTAAACATAATTTTGCCAGATTACAGGCGACGCACATCCAGGTTCATACTGCCGATGCTCTTGATTTTTTAAAGCATAATAAACACCCGGCTGATTGGGTTTATATAGATCCGGCCCGACGAAGCGAAGCCAACACCAAAGTATTCCGGTTGTCGGACTGCCAGCCGGATGTCACCAAAATTCAGGAAACTCTTTTTCAGCACGCTGACAATGTATTGGTTAAGACATCGCCAATGCTGGATATCAAAATGGCTGTAAAGGAACTGGGGCATGTAAGGAAAATTTATGTCGTAGCCGTTAAAAATGAGGTGAAGGAGGTTTTATACGCCTTATGCAAAGGACATGAAGGCCCACCCGATATTGAAGCGCTAAATATCCTGGGTTCCGGAGAAAAAGAATCGTTTTCTTTTAATAGCAATCTGGAATCAGCAGCCCGCATATCTTTAGATTATCCACAGGAATATCTTTATGAGCCCAATGCGGCGATCTTGAAAGCCGGAGGATTCAGAATCATAGGAGAGCATTTTAATTTATCCAAGCTGCATCAGCATAGCCATCTTTTTACGTCCAATGATTATGTTGAAAATTTTCCGGGACGAAAATTTAAAATTCTGTCTGTCTGTAAATACGATAAAAAGGAGATCCAGGCACAAATTGCGGATCGCAAGGCAAATATAACTACCAGAAACTTTCCCTTTTCCGTCGATGTGATCCGAAAAAAAACAGGGTTAAAGCCGGGTGGAGATATCTATGTTTTTGCAACCACCAACAGGGATCAGCGATTAATCCTGCTGGTTTGTAATAAATTTCCCGGGCAATCTGCCGCTCCGCAATTGCCGGCCGGCAAATAAAGTAGCTGATCATTACCACCTAAACCAAAACCAAAAATTAGTATCTTATTTCTGTATCAACAGTCTTTCTGTATTTTTTCCGGAAGTGTTTTGCGCCATTAATAAATAAAGGCCATTGGGAAGTGTAGAGACATCAATGGGTAAAATCTGGTTGGAGCTGACGGCTCCCAGATCTGATATTTTTTGACCTAACACATTAAAAAGGGCTAATTCGGCAGGCTGGCTGCTTTCAACTTTTAAAGTTTTGTCGTCAGTAATGGGGTTGGGATAGACTACCAGCGTCAAGTCGTCGCCGTTATCCCCACCTATTTTCCTTTGACTTTTATTTATCAAGAGCTGTACGCCACCCTGAACATTTCCAACAATCATTTCCGCCAATCTGTCATTATTTAAATCTGCAAAACCAGTCCATGATTGCCTGCCAAAGCGCGAGGCTACCGTTGATTCTTTAAGTTTGTTCATAACAACGCTTTCAAAAGGCGCAGAAGGATTATCTATATGGTTTAAAAAGTCCTCATAAATATTAATCTTACCCGACCCGTCGGTGATGATCAGCTCTAATCGGTTGTCACCATTTAAGTCGAAGGCGTTAATAGATGGTGTTCTTTTGAAAATATCGTTTCCAATGTTGAAGAAAGTTTCATTCTCGACGGCAAACTCATTCGAGGTGTTATTTCTATAATATGTGATGGCGCCGGTGGGTTTGCCCAATAAAATATCCAAAAACTGGTCGCCGTCCACATCTATAAAGAATAAATTATCTTTATTACTGGCGGAGAAAGCCATTTGCTGGGCCTGGTTTAGATCAAATGAAAAGGCATTTTGACCTGCGGCGTTATTGGGAAGAAAAAAAACATCTTTTGTAAGGTTGTTGCCTTCGGCACTACCGGTAAAAATAATATCCGGCTGATTGTCCCTATTATAATCCGCCAGAAACAACTGAAGGTTTTTAAGTTTTAAAGATGAAAAATTCAGGTAATCTTCATCTATTAAGGCAAAAGCCGGCGCTGTGACACTGCCGACGTTCTCAAATAAAAACAAGGTGGCAAAAAAATCATCGCCCCGGGTAAACCCCTTGCTGCTCAAAATCAGATCGCTATCACCATCGCTGTCAAAATCAAGGAATAACGGATAAGCATTTTCCCCCAGGTCCAATGATTCATTTTGAATAAAGTCATTGCCGGCAAAAGTAAATTGCGGATTGCTGTCGCTGCCACTGTTGGTATACAGCCAGCTGGAATTTTTGAAGTTAATCAAATCTCCCAAATTATCGGCGGTATTTGGCGCTACGATCAGATCCTTGATACCATCAAAATTGACATCTTCATAATAGCCTGCGGGAAAAAAAGGAAAACTGATACGGTTTTGGGTGTTTGGATAGTTATCATTGAAATCCAGCATCATCGCCGCTTCAGCGGTGCCCTGATTTCCGAAATAAACCAGATCAGTGCATTCCTCGTCACCGAAAAGTATATCTTTATCTCCATCGCCGTCATTATCAAAGGCCAGGAGGGCTTTTCCCCCGGCGTGATTAACCCGGGCAGAGCGGCTGCCATTTTTTTCAGCGCATGTTTCTCCGAAAGCATAGTCTCCGCAATTGCACTCTTCAAACTTACCCCAATTTCGGTCAACGCGCTGGAAATCCAGGCTATCGCAAATGCCGTATTTTTCCATACTGCGATTCAGGTGGTGGTCAATCGTGCCTCCGGCAAAAAAGTTAAATACCAAAATATCCAGATCACCGTCGCCGTCAAGATCATTAATGGCCGGGATATCGGATTCATTTATCTGTAAATTAATGCGGGAGGAGGAGCCCTGCGTAAATAGCGGATCGGCCACCAGTTCCCATGCTGGCAGGTCATCCGACACATTTCTATAAATTTTCATCCCCAACAGCGCATTGGTGAAGAGATCTTTTTTTCCGTCGCAGTCGTAGTCTGCCAGCACTATCCAATTGCTAACGTCTTCAGGGAAAAAGTGCTCGTAGTCGCTATCGTATTCATAGCGACTGTTTTCGATATTCACATAAGTTAATATTTTTCCGGATGTGCGGTCAAAAATGACCAGGTCATCCCGGTTGTCGTTATTTAAATCCATGACCTGGTATTGCCCGGAGTTGAGCCCCCCTGCCCACGGTAAATCCAGTTGGTTCCCATCGATGCTGACGGGAATACTGGTGTCCGGTTCAAAAGAAAATTGTGAATGCCCTTTTAGAATAAAAAAAGACAATATTACCGCAGCGATTCCAAATTTGCCCCCTAGTGTTTTTACCATATCTCTGTTATATAACGTATAAAGCAGCCTGCTGTTTTAATAAGGATGATTTTACCTTAAGTTTCTTTTTAAGCTAAAAATTTGCTTTTGTCAGTCTGTCAATAGTTGATATATCCTCCTATTAAAGTACAGTGAAGGGTTGTAAATACCCTAATGATTGTATCAGTTAATTTACTTGTAAACGATTATATAAAAGGCCAACCATATAAAAAGAAATAATACGTAGGAGCTAAAGACAATGCTATAAGCATAGCTAAGCTTCTTTTTGGCAGAAAAGTGAATAAGATATACCAGTATAAACCAATACACAACTTCAAACAGATTAATGGTTTTTAGCGGGTAATGCCATTTTTTTGCTATTAATTCATAGTCAAAAAAGTGCATCAGGGATAATGGGTAAAAGGCTTTGACGTCCCAGAATGTCGGATCGGTTTCGAAAAACATAAACCAGGCGGTTTTAATGAAATCGGGGAGCAAAAAAAGTGTTTCGCCGATCAAAACAATTTGCCAAAGCCGTCCATAGGTAATCTTATAGCCAAACATGAAGCAGCCGATCCAAAGCACAAAGCTGATAATTGTAAATTTCCAAAGATAGTAGAGTGGTATCGAAAGATATTGAAGCGCGGTGATAAAATGAAGTACGGTCATTTGACCTTTTCCCTCCATGATTTCAAAGGCGGCGATTCTACTTTCTATAAAGCTTTTTTTGATAAATAATAATAGAAATGTAGCCAGGCATAATAAAATAAAATAGGCCCATTTATTCATGTTAATTAAATCGTCAGCAATCTGGAAACGTTTGCTTCGATCGGTAGTCATGGGTTTACTTTTGCTATCATGTTTACAAATAAAAGGAGCGCCAAGGTAAAAAAAATGCAAGGCAATACCAACCATTTATTTAAGGGCGCCAGGTGTTTAACGGGATACTGGGATGAGGCTTTGTGTATGGATCAAAGTTTATCCTCTTCGCAGCGATTTTAAGGCGTTGTGTGCTCTTTTGTAGGAGGGATGGCTACTTTTTGCTTGTTTTTTGACCAGTTTAAAATACTTTTTCGCCTCGCGCTTGTCGCCCTCCTCACTGGCGATCTCTCCCAGGCTTAACAGTGAATAAAGATAGTAACCGGTATTCGTAGCATCAATTCTTTCCGAAAAATCCACCGCTCTTTTATAATAGTGTTCCGCCTGATCTTTATTCCCAAAAGAGTCATAAATCTGACCAAGGAAAAATCCGGCGTATCTTCCGCTGGTGGCCTCATAGCCTCTTGCGCCAGAATCGATCTTTTTCAATAAATCCAGCGTTACACCTCGCGCCTGTATGTATTGTCCGCTGGTATATAAAAGCCGGGCATAATAGCGGTGAAAGTAAGCATTGTCGGGAAAGGTTTGATGCAAATACTCCGCAATCTGCAAACCACCGGCGACATCTTTCTCTTCGGTTGCCAGCAATCTCATCAAAAAATATTGCGCTTCGGTTCTCGTATAAAATGCATTTAATGAAACCTCTCTCAATTGCTTTAACCCTAGTTCCTTATCGCCTTTTTTGAAAAAAATCAGGATGGGTTTTAGCAATGGGTAATTTTCAGGGATCCAGACAGAGTAATAGTTGTACAGCGCATCACCAAATAACAGCTCAGGGCTGAAATCTGGTTTCTTTTTACTTTCTTCCAGATACTTTAGGGCATTTTTTCCGTTGACTGCGGCCTTTCTCCAGTTTCTTCTTTCGGAGTGTATACGGCCTTTAAACCCATAGGCCGCCGCCAGAAAAAAAGCAGCTTCGACATTGTCTTTATCCTGATAATAAAGCTTTTCAGCTTTGGCAATGGCAGTATCCATATAGGATAGAAGCCGCTCGTCATAAAGGGTGATATTTTGATTGGGTACGATTTTCCACCATTCATTGAGCCCCAATAAAAAATAAGGCAGGGGGTGCCATCCAAAACGATATTTTAATGCATTGAAGGCAACACTGGCTTCCTCATGTTTGAAATTATACATGTTGTTGACCGCTTCAGTTATTTCAATCTGAAGCTGCATGTTATTAAGGAGCGATGTGTTGCTGATAGGCGAGGGCTGGGTTTGCGTTTGGGCATAAATCACCCATGGCATCGACAGGGACAAAGATGCCACCAGCAAGTAAAAAACTGCTACCCCTCCTATTTTCTTTATTGGGTTAAACAAATTGTAGTTTATAAAGACGCTCCAATTTAAATGAATATTTTTAATTAAATCAAGTGAATGACCAAAAGTTCAAATATTAATTCCGGAGCAATTACTAAAATTCTTTAAGGCGCTTTGTTCCTCCTTACAAAAACGAAACAAACCAGCTTTCGGTTTTGACAGCAGAAATTGTGCTTCACCTAATGAAAGATGAGGCATACATATAAAACGTTGCATTTCACAATAAATTAGGTACAAGGCAAAAATTGTTTGTCCCGAAATTTTGTTATCAACAATAGTATTGTAGTTTGGCATAAATAATTTTGACGATAACTGTAAATTGCATTATGGAGATAGACTTAAAGGAAAAGAGAGCAGTGGTTTGCGGGAGCACGCAAGGTATTGGCAAGGCTTCTGCCGTTCAACTTTCAAAGGCAGGTGCAGCGATTACACTGGTGGCGAGAAATGAAGAATCGTTAAGCAAAGTGCTGGAGGAGCTGGACACTTCCTTTGGGCAAAAACATGAATATTTGTGTGCAGATTTTTCCGACCTGGCAAAGGTCGGCGCTGTTGTTGGCGGCTATGTTGCAAAAGCGCCAAAAGTACACATTTTGGTAAACAATACCGGAGGGCCACCCGCGGGGAAAGCCATCGATGCCGGTAGTGAGGAATATCAGGCAGCTTTTACCGCACATCTTCTTTGTAATCAATTTTTGGCCCAATCTTTCGTTCCTTTAATGAAAGAAGAACATTATGGAAGAATTATTAACATCATCTCCACCTCTGTGAAATCTCCCATTCCAGGGCTGGGGGTTTCCAATACTATCAGAGGTGCGGTTGCCAGCTGGGCAAAGACGTTGGCAGGTGAACTTGGTGCTTACGGCATTACTGTGAATAACGTGTTGCCAGGGCTTACCAAAACTGCCCGCCTGTTTTCGTTGATTAAAACCAAGGCAGCTGAAGCGAATATTAGCGAGGAGGAACAAACCCGGGAAATGGTGATGTCTGTCCCGGTACGCCGACTGGCTGAGCCCGAAGAAGTAGCGGCGGCTGTGACGTTTCTGGCATCACCGCTGGCCTCCTATATAAATGGCATCAACTTGCCGGTTGATGGAGGGCGTACTACCAGTTTATAGTATCACTGAATGAATGCATATGAAAAATCAAATGTTTAATTGGTTTATCTTCGGCGTTGGACTAGTGCTGCTGGTTTCCTGTGGAAGTATCAAGGTAGTTAGCTATCAGACACCTAATACTGATTTTTCAAAATTCAGCTCTTATAATATTAACTCCAACGAGAATTTTTCAGCAAAAAACATGGAGGAAAAAGATAAACTGGAAGGCGCCATTATCAATGAAATGGATAGCAGGGGTTTTTTGTTCGCCCAAAAACCCGATATTCAGATTGACTATCAGATTATTCTTGGTTCCGAAACCAGGGTGAGTAACGACCGGCAAATTTTTCCGTATTACGGGAACTACTATCGTTTCAACACCATCAATGTAGATCGATATAATGAGGGAATTTTACTCGTGGAGGCCAGGCAAAACAAGAAAATACTGTGGCAGGGAAGTCTTGATTTGAAATACAACAGCAGGAGCAAAAAAAGAAAAGATATTGCCGAACTGATAGGCCTCCTGTTTGATGAATTTCCTGTGATGAAGCCCGGCGCCGAAAATGCTAATTAGCCTCGGGGTGATCAGCCGGGATAAGCGTCAAAAGCTCACTTTTACTAGCAGAGTTTGACGTAGCTGCCCAATAAACTTATTTCCTTCTGATGTTTGGTCAATACCTTATGCACATGCTCATCATTGTAATGGCCATCCAGATCTATAAAAAACCAATATTTAAAGTTCCTCCCTTTCTTGGCCGGATGACTTTCGATTTTAGTCAGGTTAATATTGGCATCGTGAAAATCCTGTAGAAATGAAGCCAGACTACCCGGTTTATCAGAGTCGGAAGGTTTGGCCAGGAGTGTGGTTTTGTCATTACCACTGGGCTCACTGTTTAGGCTTTTGCCTAATATCACAAACCGCGTATAATTATCTTTTGAATCTTCTATGTTTTCAAACAAAATGGGTAGCTGTGATTCCCGGGCAGCGATGTGTGAACAAATTGCTGCACTTTCCTCATCTTCCAGTGCAATTTTAACGGCTTTCGAGGTAGAATTCACAGGGATCAACTCTACCTTTTGTTGTCCGAAAGAGTCATCAATAAACTTTGTGCACTGCCTGAAAGCAATATCTTTTGAATATATTTTTTTGATAGAATTTAATTTTTCAGCGTATGACGCAAAGCTGAAATGAATGGGCATAGGTATTTCAGCGACAATTTTGAGGTCAAATTTTGCCAGGTAGCTAACGGTTTCACTTACTACACCTTCCTGGTTGTTTTCAATTGGCACTACACCAAAACTGGCCCTTTCCATTGACACGGCTTCAAATACTGACCTAATGGTCGCCAGTGGGAAGTGTTCGCTGACAGATCCAAATCTGCTTTCTGCAGCCTGATGTGTAAAACTGCCTTCAGGTCCCAGATAGGCGACTTTTTCCGGTAGTTCAAAATTTCTGCTAACAGAAAAAATCTCCAGAAAAATAGCGTCTATAGCCTTCCGGTTTAATAATCCGGCATTGAGTTTTTCTAATCTGTCAAGGATGGATTTTTCTCTTTCGGGCTGGTAAATCTTGCTTTTGGTTTTACGCTTTAACGCCCCCACTTCTTTTACATGATGCATCCTTTGATTAAGAAATTCCAATAGCTGGTTATCTATTTCATCTATTTTGTGCCTTAAATCTTCTAAATTCAAAATATCTACGATTGGTGAAACTGCATGAATAATTATTAAGATTTCATTTTTTACGCAGATGACGTAAAAAAGTCTTCCAAATTAAATTATTTTTTTTGGGAATACGCAAAGCGGGAAACAAAAAGCAACCGCCCTAAAGGTACGACTAAAAAATGCTTTACCCAATAGGATACACCTTGCTCGCTGATCCAAACACATACCATTTGACGTAGGTGTCTTGCAAATTATGGCGTTGAAAAAGGATATTTATTGTTAGCGGCTTTTAAATTCACCTCATAAATTTTTGAAATCAGCCGCCGGCATGTTTCAAAAAAATTAATCCACGTGGACGGACAATACCGGGATTTTTGACTGTTTCACCAGGTCTTCTGTGATGCTCCCCTTTAAAAAATGCGCCAGGCCTTTGCGACCATGTGTGAAGGAGATAATCAAATCTGCTTTCATTTCCGCAGCAAACCTTTGGATACCTGCCTTTAGGTTGCTGTGATGAATGACATTGCTGGTGTGATCTCCCAACTGATATTTTATCGCAAATTCATTGAGCTGCTTGTCAGTATCTTTGATAGAAATGCTATTTGATTTGGAAATATGCAAAAGGTGAATTTTGGGATTCAATAAAGAGAAAAGCCTGGTTAAATAAGACATGCTTTCATAAACATTAGATTTAAGGTCCGTGGCCATGACAACATTTTCCATCTGAAAGTTATCAATGGGATTTCTCACTGCCAACACCGGGCAATGGGACTCTCTCATGACTTGCTCAGTATGGTTGCCTAAAAAATACTCCTCAAATGTATTTTCTCCGCTCGTCCCCATAATGACCAGATCTACATGATATTTTTTGGCAAAATTCAGTATGCCGTCTCCTACTTTGTCAATGCCGATGGTAGGATAAATGTCAACCTCACCTCGGGCGTGTCTGGCGGCAAAGGCAGCTAATTTTTTTTCATTAACCCTGTGAAGTTCGTAGATATACCGGTCTTCTTCAGTAATGGTATTTTCAAAATTCACACTTCCAGAAGCGCTAAAGCCAACATCTACCAGTGGTTCTATGATGTTTAACAGGTAAATTTCAGCATCGAATTTTTCAGCGAGATCAAGGGCTACATTTAAGGCATTCGCTGCTATTTTAGAAAAATCGGTTGGGACCAATATCTTATTCATAATTATAGGATTTATTTTCAATCATTAAAAAGCTTAATATATTACTAGATAACGGGTTCATCGTACTTTTCGTCTTTTTTAACTTTTCCGACACCTGAAACATCTTTGTGTACCTCCGTAGGGTTTCCCCGGTATTGTATGCCGCCGATACCGCTGACTGTGGCATTGAGCCGGTCATTTACATAAACTTTTGCGGCTCCTACGCCACTGACACCAACAGAACACTCGTCACTTCTAAAAGCATAGGCATCAACACTTCCGGCTCCACTCAGGTCCAAAAATTGCTTGTGTGTCCTCCCTGAAAGTTTGATCATGCCTGCGCCGGAAAGATTGAGACTCAACACCTCGCTTTCGACATCCATTTCTATCAAACCTGCCCCGGACATAACAATTTCCACATCCGGTGCTTTTAAGGTACCATCGGTTTTAATCACAGAAGCGCCACTGGAGGAAATAGATTCCAGGTTATTGTAAATGATATTTACTTTAATGCCAAAATCACTTTTCAAGGACTCTTGACTTGAGATGACCAGCCGGTTTTGACGTACATAAACTTCTATAAAATCAAATAAATTTTCATCGGTTTCAATAATTACTTCCTCTCTGGTTCCTGGTGTCAGCGTAACCTCGTAAAATCCGCTGACATTAATTTCTGAGAAATCAGACACGTCAATATTTTGCTTAACAATATTTCCATTTCCTTTTTCAAAGCGAAAGTTACTGCAGGAAGTAAGCCATAATGTGCCAGTTAGTAATAATAGAAATATACTGGATTTTAACATGGGTGTTTGGGGTTAGTTTTTAATAATATAAGACTAAATTGTTTATTTTTCAAGTTTTTGAGCAGTGTAAAGATTTTATAATGATATCTGTTATAATTAATTATATAAAGAGTGGGTGGAAAAATAATTATAAATAAATTTCATGTTCTGGGCGGTTCATGTATTTTTGCCCAAAATTTTGTTGACAATAAATCATTGCCATGCACCAGGATACTATTTTATTTGATCTCATTGAGCAGGAAAAAAAGAGGCAGGAATCCGGAATAGAGTTAATTGCTTCTGAAAATTTTGTGTCTGATCAGGTTTTGGCGGCGATGGGTACGGTTCTTACCAATAAATACGCTGAGGGGTTGCCGGGAAAACGGTACTATGGTGGGTGTGAAGTTGTTGATGAGGTAGAACAAATCGCCATTGACAGAATCAAAGAGTTGTTTGGAGCATGTTGGGCAAATGTTCAACCCCATTCCGGTGCGCAGGCCAATGCCGCGGTCATGCTGGCCGTTTTAAATCCGGGAGATAAAATACTTGGTTTTGATCTTTCCCATGGAGGGCATTTGACACATGGATCAACGGTTAACTTTTCCGGAAAATTGTATGATCCTTTTTTCTATGGGGTAGAAAAAGAAACCGGGGTGATTAACTGGGATAAAGTAGAGGAAACAGCCAGAAAAGAGAGACCAAAACTCATTATTTGTGGTGCCTCTGCCTACAGCAGAGACTGGGATTATGCCAGGTTGAGGTCTATCTGCGATGATATAGGCGCGTTGTTGCTAGCCGATATTTCACATCCGGCAGGTCTGATTGCTCGTGGTTTGCTAAACGACCCTTTACCTCATTGTCACGTTGTCACCACCACTACACATAAAACGCTGAGAGGACCCAGGGGTGGACTTATCATGATGGGGCAGGACTTTGAGAATCCTTTTGGCATAAAAACACCAAAAGGGAAGTTGAGAATGATGTCCTCTCTACTGGATTCCGGAGTTTTTCCGGGTACACAGGGAGGCCCCCTGGAACACGTGATTGCCTCAAAAGCGGTAGCCTTTGGAGAAGCGCTGGGAGAAGGGTATATGGATTATATTATCCAGGTACAAAAAAATGCCAAAGCCATGGCGAACTGCCTTGTCGATAAGGGGTATGATCTTATCTCCGGAGGTACTGATAATCATTTGATGTTGATTGACCTTCGGTCGAAAGGAATTAGTGGCAAAGATGCCGAAAATGCCCTGGTGAGCGCGGATATTACCATTAACAAAATATGGTCCCTTTTGATGACAAATCCCCGTTTGTAACTTCGGGAATGAGACTGGGAACGGCAGCCATCACGACAAGGGGCTTGCTGGAAGACGATATGTCAAGGATTGTTGAATTAATCGATCGGGTAATTCAGAATCATGACAATGAAGGGGAAATCAAACAGGTTAAAAAAGAGGTGAATGAATGGATGAGTAGTTATCCATTATTTAAATAACTTTGACAATTTACCGTGTCAGAAGAAAAAGAAATGTCTTTCCTGGACCACCTGGAAGAGCTCAGGTGGCATTTAGTCAGGTCTGTGATTGCAATATTCGTATTTGCCATTACGGCCTTTGTGATGAAGGATTTTGTTTGGGGAACCTTAATCCTTGGTCCCACAAGACCTGATTTTTTCACATTCAGACTATTATGTCGGTTGGGTGAGATTACCGGACTGAATGTTTTCTGCATAGAAGAGCTGGATTTTGTGATTCAAAGCAGAAAAGTTACCGGGCAATTTACAATGCATCTAACCTCTTCCTTTGTTATCGGCATCATATGCGCGTTTCCCTATGCTTTCTGGGAATTCTGGCACTTTATCAGCCCCGGCCTCTATGAAAGGGAAAGAAGAGTCAGTCGGGGAGCGGTCTTTTTTGTCAGTGTGTTGTTCATAAGCGGTGTCTTATTTGGATACTACGTGATTACGCCGCTTTCCTTTAATTTTATGGTTAACTATAAAGTGGCCGAAGAAATCAGTAATGAATTTGATATCACTTATTTTGTTACTTTCGTAACTACCCTGGTACTGGCCTGCGGTATTTTATTTCAGATTCCTGTGGTGACACTTTTTCTTTCCAAAGCAGGAATTGTTACCCCGCAATTTTTGAGGAGATACCGGAAACATGCCATTGTCATTATATTATTTGTAGCCGCCGTCTTGACACCTCCCGATGTAATAAGTCAGATTTTGATTGCAATTCCCTTGACTATTTTGTATGAATTCAGTATATCTATATCTGCAAGAGTCGAGAAAAAGCGATTACAGGATTTAGAATCATAAATAATTGAAAATGACTGCAAAAATTGCTATTGGTGGAGATCATGCTGGTTATGAGTACAAGGAGAGACTCGTAGAACAGCTAAAGAAAAAAGGGATTGCGGTAAAAGATTTTGGTCCGTTTAGCCCTGATTCGGTGGACTACCCTGACTTCGTTCATCCGGTAGCACGGCATATTGAAGAAGGGCACGCTGAGTTTGGGATCCTTATATGCGGAAGTGGCAATGGTGTGGCTATTACCGCCAACAAACACCAGGAGATCAGAGCTGCTTTGTGCTGGAAGGAGGAACTGGCAGCGTTGGCCAGACAACACAATAACGCTAACGTACTGTGTTTGCCGGCCCGGTTTATCGATTATGAACTGGCAGAAAAAATTGTAGAAGTATTTCTTGATGCCACATTCGAGGGAGGGCGGCATGCAAGAAGAGTATCTAAAATATCCTGCTGATAATTGGCCAGAATCATTGACAAGTAGGTGGAAGAGATACTACCCGACCGGTCACCGGTCGTCTTATCCGGGTGGTTACCATTTTTACCGTGACTTTAAGACATACACCGTCCCGTTTTCCCGGATGTGATAAGCATCCTTAATGGTAGGCATTTTATTCATGATATCCGATATTACTCCCTGTTCATCCACAATTACCTCTGGCAATTCTTTTTGAAAGTTTCTATAAATAGCCGTAAGATTATCAAAATACCGGAAAGAATTCAGGTGCAATTTTGACAAATCCCAATTGAAGTAAGGGGTAGCTAATCCGGCATTTTCATATATGCTGTATTCTTTCCCCAGGTAAAGAATTTTTTTCCCTTTTACCAAATCATCCCATTGTGTGGTTTGCACTTCCAAATCTTTGAGACTGAAATGTTTTGAAATAAAGCCGGCATCTTGATAGGTGCTGATATTGATAAACAATATACCGCCAATAAATAAGCCAAACAGCGCCTCGGCTTTCCATTTTACACGCACATCCAAAAAATAATGTGTTAAAAAAAATGCAGTTGGCGGCACGATCATGATCAATTGAAATGGTGCTCTTTCTTTGTTGAAAAACCAGCCAAGGGCAGCAAAGAATAATAGGATTAACATTAATTTCTGTATCCGCTCCTGCTGATTGGTAAATCTGGTAGAACGCATTGTTCTCACCAACGCAACCAGCGAAAATAACAGTGGAATGGCTAAAAGCAACAGATAAAATACGGGCTCCAGATAATTATAACTGGCGACGTTGAATATTGAAAACACAAAATTGACATAAAATTCCTTCATGCCACCATTTAAAAAATAATATATCCAGGTGATAACAAGCGGCAGGCTATAACCAAAAGAGAGTAGCAAATACCTGCGAATACTGGTGGCAGTTAAAAAAGCGTAGGCAATATAAACCGCTATGAGCACCATGAAAATCGGGTAATAAAATAAATTTGCTATTCCCAGATACAACCCGGTATAAAGCACCAATTGATCGTTTCGCGGCTCTCCTAAATGGGTGATGATGTTATCCAGTGCCAGCAAAATAAATGTCAGGCCCATAAGTACCGGGGATAATAAATAGAAATCGAAAAATAAATTCATCAACACCACATACAAAAATGCCGGGAGGTAGGTGTTTTCATTATATGCCCGGTGTTTTAAAAGTAGATTATTAAAAATGATGGATTGAACAAAAACCAGCAGTAGTGATAACACATGGTTAGTCAACGGTGAGCGATCGAAAATTTTATCTATGAAGCGATAGACCGCCGCTGACAAGGGAGGGAAATTATCCCAGAGGTCAACATAGAGCACGGCATTCCCGGCCAGCTTCTCTCCCATAACCATCCATTTGAGCTCGGAAATATGCAAAGGAAATTCTCCCCAAAAAATTGTAAACCTTATCAGAATTAAAAATGCAAAGATAACGGCCAACCGGTAAGGGTCATTTATTCTAAAATAACTTAGCAAATGATGTTACTTTTAAATTGCGCAATTAGTTTCACTGTTTAGCGGATCCCCAAAATAAAACTGCATTCTCCAGGTTTTATTAAATCCATTGGTAGTGATGATATTCGACATCGAATTCTTGTAAAAATAAGGTTCAATTTCTAATTGTCAAACGGCAGTATTAATTAATAATGGGAATTAATTTTTGCAAAAATCTAAAGTTGGTTTCATCTCTTTATTAAATTACATTAATATTGAAGATATTTTCAATTTGTCTATCAAAAAATCATGGCTGACGGCAAAAGACAGAAAAAATATTCCAGACTGATCCAAAAAGACCTGGGAGAGATATTTCAAAAGGAGGGGAGAAACCTTTTCGATCGTGCCTTTGTGACTATAACTGAAGTGGTTATGAGTCCCGATTTAAGTTTGGCAAAAGTTTATGTAAGTGCGTTGATGACAGCTGACAAGGAGGCCTTGATCCAAAACTTAAATCATCGCAAATATGAAATAAGGGGTTTATTAGGCCACAAAATTGGCAAACAGGTAAAAGGAATTCCGGAACTTAATTTTTACCTGGACAACACGCTTGACAGGGTCGATAAAATGGATAAAGTGTTGAGAGATTTGCACATACCAGACAAAAAAGACGGGGGTGATGATTTCGAACAGTAAAATGTTTTAAAGTTGAATGTACCTTATTTCATAGCCAAGAGATATTTCCAGTCTAAGAAAAAAAGAAATTTCATTAATGTCATTTCAAAGATATCTATGGTTGGTGTGGCCATCGGGACGATGGCTCTCGTAATTGCCTTATCGGTTATGAACGGGTTAAAGGAAAACATTAGGTCACTATATGGATCTTTTGATCCCGAAATTAAAATTGCTGCCAGGTCGGGAAAATCTTTTGAAGTAACAGAAGCGTTGATCAAGTCAATAGACGATGTGAAAGGTGTGGACATCATTACCGAGGTGGTGGAAGACAACGCCCTGATCGAATATCAGGATGCTCAAATGATTGTAAAGGTCAAAGGAGTAGGGGACAGTTTTCTTTTGGAAGACCGGCTCAGTGACAATTTAATTGACGGAAAACTAAAACTTAAAGACGGCCCTGTGAGATTTGCTATTGTGGGGCGTGCTACACAACTGGCCTTATCGATCCCGCCGGGAAATGAATTTAACCCACTTAAAATATATTATCCGAAAGACATAAAAATCGGGGCGGTAGATCCTAATCAGTTATTTAAAAGGAAGAGTATTATGCCGGGAGGGGTATTTGAGATTGAACAACAGTATACCGAGGAGTATATCTTTGTTCCACTTGATTTTGCACTTGACCTGTTCGGATTAAAGAATAAGCGAACCTCCCTTGAAATAAAGACCTCACCAAAACACCCCATTAAAAATGTTCAGAAAAGATTGAAGTCGTTGTTAGGTGAAGACTATGAAATACTTGACCGGGACGAACAACACGCCAGCTTGCTGAGGGCCATTCGCATTGAAAAGTTATTTGTATTTCTGGTTTTTTCATTCATTCTGGCCATTGCTTCATTTAATACTTTTTTTGCATTAACCATGCTTGGTATTGAAAAGAAAAAGGATGTGGCCATTCTTCATTCTATGGGAGCATCCAGGAATCTGATTAAAAGAATTTTTCTTACCGAAGGAGCGATCATCGCTTTTACAGGTGCGGTTTTCGGGTTAATACTTGGACTGATATTGTTGTTCCTTCAGCAAGAATTTGGACTGGTATCTATGGGAATGCAATCGTCTGTTTTGGAAGCCTATCCGGTAAAGATGCAATTCACGGATTTTTTATATACTTCCTGCAGTATTATCATCATAACCTTTCTTGCCTCCTACCGTCCGGCACTTTTATCTTCCAGGATTAAAATAGGAGAAAACCTATAATACACGAGCAAAAGTTCGGAGTACTCGAATTAATGAAATTCAACTCTTTTTTAAATCTCTTATAATTATCGGCAATTTTTTTAAAATTATTGCAATAATTTTATTGTTTCACTATCAAAAACGATATCTGATATAATTGGTGATTTTTTATGACTTATAATAATTTTTTTTTATTTTGCGATTTAGTTAATTCCACAAAATGGTAGTCTCGACAGCTAAACCGTTTAGAATAATATATTCGCTTTTTGAGCATGAATACCTGGGTTATTTATTTGAATCTTTTGTGGTTCAATTGGATGCCAAGGGCAAGCTTACCTTTGTTCACCAAAACATTTCATCTAAAAATGCAAAAGAATTTGCCGCAGGGCTTGACGACAATGATTATGAGCTGATTCGGTTAATGGATTCCATGCAGCAGGAGGCGGTAATAAAATTTTTCCACAAAAAGAAAATTAAACCGGCCGAGTTTTTTCCCAAGGTATTTCACCCTGAAAAGGGAAACCAGGATTTGCAGGAGGAAATTAAAAGATATTTAGGCAGAAGATGCGCTAAAATCTTGCAATTATTAAAAGGGAAGGAATTATATGAAATGAATAATGATGGCGAGCCTGCGGGAAATCGAATAGAGATCCTTGAGAAGGAAGCTACCATATTATTTCATTTTCGAAGAAACGAAGAGAATACACATTATTTCCCCACCATCAAGTACGATAATGAAAAGTTAGATTTTCAGTACAAAGGCGCCTATATTATTTGTAACGAACCGGCGTGGATGGTGTTTGACAGCAAACTTTATCATTTCAAGGGAGATGTAGATGGGAAAAAACTGATTCCTTTTATCAATAAGAAATTCATTGAAATTCCAAAAAAGGTTGAGGATACCTATTACAGAAAATTTGTAGCGCCATTAGTGGCATCCTTTGATGTTTATGCCAAAGGATTTGACATTGTGACTGCCAGGCCCAACCCTGTGCCGGTGCTCACTTTTTCTGAGCTAAGCAAGGTGGGAAATCCGCTGAGCCTCTTTCCGGATAGTGATAATGGCGTGGCTTTGGCAGAAGGCGATGAAGCAGATACCATACTATTTAAGCTGCACTTCAAATATGGGGATTTTAATTTTGGAGCTGACCAGCTGGTGCCTGTTAGTGTAAAGGTTGAAAGGGATGGAGATAATTACATTTTTCATCGCATAAGAAGAAATCTCGATGAGGAAAAACGATTTTTAACCCAACTGAAGGATAAGGGATTTCAGGCTAAAAATGCCGTCATGAGCTGGCCTAAATTACAGGCTTTTACCTGGATCAGAAGATACAAGGAGCAACTGGAGATGGAAGGATTTGTAATCAGACAAGATTCAAATCATGATAAAAGATACTTTTTGGGCGAACCATCCATCAAAATCGAGGTCAAAGAAAATATTGACTGGTTTGATATCTACGCCATTGTTAAATTTGGTGACTACGAAATTCCCTTTAATGAGCTGAGAAAAAGAATTCTTAAAAAACGCCAGGAAATTATATTACCAAATGGGGAAATTGCCGTAATACCCGAAAAGTGGTTGATCGAGTACTCTGAACTATTTGCCTTCATGGAAGAAAAAGAACAGGGACTGGATGATCTGACGCTTAAAAAACATCACCTGGCCTTGATAAAGGATCTTGAAAATGGCAATCTTGCCCAGGTGACCATGAGCCGTAAATTGGAAAAACTTCGGGAATTTGATGAAATCGAGGACTACCCGCTTCCGGATAAATTTATCGGTACACTCCGGCCCTATCAAAAGGCAGGCTATAATTGGCTTCAATTTTTAAATAAGTTTGGCTTTGGCGGATGCCTCGCAGACGATATGGGGCTGGGAAAAACGGTGCAGACATTAGCTATGCTGCAAGCCGAAAAAGAGAACGGCATGGTCAACGCCTCTTTGCTGATTATGCCAACTTCCCTGATATACAACTGGGAAATGGAGGCTGGAAAATTTACGCCGCAGCTAAATATATTTGTTTATACAGGTACCAACAGGCTGAAAGATGTCAGTCAGTTTGAGGATTATGATTTGATATTAACCTCTTATGGAATAAGCCGATTGGATGTAGAGATTTTAAAAGAATATTATTTCCATCATATTATTCTGGACGAATCGCAGGCTATAAAAAATCCGAATTCCAATATTGCAAAATCTGTAAAACAACTGAAATCAAAACACCGGCTCATCCTTACAGGTACGCCGCTTGAAAACAGTACCCTGGATTTATGGTCGCAAATGTCGTTTATTAATCCTGGCCTGTTAGGAAACCAGTCATTTTTTAAAAATGAATTTCTGAACCCGATCGAAAAGAAGCGTGATCAAAATAAAACGATGAAGCTGAATTCTATCATCAAGCCGTTTATTTTGAGAAGGCATAAGTCGCAGGTAGCCAGAGAACTGCCGGAAAAAATAGAAAATGTAAGGTACTGCACCATGACGACCATGCAGGAAGAGCATTATGAGGAGGCCAAGGCATTTTACCGCAATAAAATATTGGAGCATATAGACTCCCACGGTGTTAACAATTCTCAATTTCTGCTATTGCAGGGACTGACAAAACTACGCCAAATCGCCAACCACCCCAAAATGGTTACAGAGGATTACGGAGGTGATTCCGGGAAACTGGATGAAAGTACCGGTATGCTGATGAATGCGATTGCTAAAAATCACAAAATATTGGTATTCAGTCAATTTGTGAAACACTTATCGATTTTCAGGTCATTCCTGGATAATCAAAAAATTGAATATGTTTATCTGGATGGAACGACGAAGGACAGAAAAACGCAGGTAGAACGTTTTCAGAACGAAGAGGATTTAAAGGTATTTCTTATTTCACTTAAGGCGGGCGGACTGGGATTGAATTTGACGAGGGCGGATTACGTGTTTATTCTCGACCCCTGGTGGAATCCGGCCATTGAGGCCCAGGCTGTCGACAGAGCACATAGAATCGGACAGAAGAATACGGTATTTACCTATAAGTTTATTTCCAAAAATACAGTGGAGGAAAAAATCCTTCTCCTGCAGAAAAATAAACTTAAGTTGGCCAACGAACTGATTTCAACGGAAGAAAGTTTTGTCAAAAACCTTTCTAAGGAAGATATTGAGTCATTGTTTGAATAGCATAAGAGACTTTCTGTGCCTTGCTGAAATACCAACCCCCATACCCGCTTTAAACATAAATTTATCTGGCAAATAGCAAAGGATGTTTTTCATCAAATGCCGTTGCCTCCTGGTATTGTCTTGCTACTGCCAAAATAGTAGCTTCATCGTATAAATTGCCAATAAAGCTAATGCTGGTAGGACTGCCGTTTTGGTTAAAACCATTGGGAGTTACCACACAGGGATGGCCGGTAAGATTGGTCGTAAGCAATTGCATTCCTCCAAAACTCGGGGAAATGATCACATCAAAGTCTTTAATCATTTTGTGAAAATCAACCTGTAACAAGTAGCGAAGGCGGTTGGCTTGAATATATTCGACCGCGGGAATGTACCGTGCCGTGCGGAAAACATTGGGCCAGGCATTTTTAATTTGTCTTACCAGCAGGCTGTCACGATCGCTACGTGTCAAATGGTCAAAAGCTGCGGCAGCTTCTGCTGAGAGAATAAACGCCAGCGCCTCGGCCGGGACAGCTTCCGGTAGTTTTACCGGCGTTAATTTGGCACCCAGGGATTTTAATACTTCCAGTGTCAGTGAGTCATTTTTTTTGCTGGCGTAATTGCGGTCAAACAACCCTTCAAAATAACCGATTTTTAAGTTTTTCAACGCGATGCCACTTTTATAATTAAATGGCAGGTCTGTCAGTGTTGCGTCCAGTTGATCAGGACCATATATGGTATTAAAAACCATAGCACAATCCTGGGCACTGCGGCAAATCGGACCAATTTTATCCATACTCCAGCTAAGGGCCATAGCGCCATATCTGCTGACCCGGCCATAGGTAGGTCGCAGGCCGGTTACGCCGCACCTGGTAGATGGCGACACAATAGAACCCCATGTTTCTGTTCCAATAGAAAAACCCACCAGGCCTGCAGCCGTAGCGGATGCGGAACCCGCTGATGAACCGCTGGAACCTTGTTGCAAATTCCAGGGGTTTTTTGTGGTGCCACCAAACCATACATCTCCCCAGGCCAAAGCGCCCATGGTTAGTTTGGCTACCAACACCGCGCCGGCTTCCTCCAGTCGTGACACTACGGTGGCGGTTTTGTCAATTATCTGGTCCTTAAATGGCATCGCACCCCAGGTAGTTTTATAACCTTCCACTGCCAGCAGGTCTTTTACACCGTAGGGAATTCCGTGAAGTGGCCCTCTGTATCGCCCTGCGGCTATTTCTTCATCGGCCTGCCTGGCTTGCCTTAGCGCTAATTCTTCAGTGAGGGTTACCACACACCGTAGTGTATCTCCGTATTTTTTAAGTCTGTTGAGGTATATTTTAGTTAATTCAGTAGCGGTTATTTTTTTGTTTTTGATCAGTGAAGCCAGCGCTGAGACGGGCATTAAAGCAATCTCAAAGTCTGACTTGGGTCTTGATATCTCGTCGTTATAAGGCCATATGATAGCTTCCTGACGCTTTTCGAAAGTCATACCGGGTAAAACAGGATTAAACCCCAGCGCCGGTGGAATGCCGTTGTCAATAGGGAATTTTCTGATTTCAAGATAACTGCCAAGGTTTTCTTGCACACCTTCTCTAAGTGAATCCCTTTCCGGTACTGTAAAGTTTAATCCGAAAACCTTGCTGGCAATGTCAAGTGAGTCTTGTTTGGTGGACTGGGCGTAAATTAAGTTGGGAGTCAACAGCAACAGTGATAGCCATTGCCATAACCTGGATCTGACGGTCATAATTAATATAATTTTGGGTCAATGCTCAATTTAGTGTATATATAATGCATTGCCTAAAATTGTAAGAACAAAATAGGCCATCGGCAATACCATTGGTCGGGTGGGCTCAGATTGGTACATCTGTGCCTGGTGTATGCTTAGTGCATGCCTGGAAAAGGAAGCCTTAAGTGGCAGTTACGAAAACAATGCGGGCCTGGTCTGATTTGACAATTTTTTTAAGAAAGTCGCGAAATTCCCTGTAGCTTTCAGGCGGATAGGTACCCTGTTTAATTTTCAGACTCCTCATAAAGGTAACCTTATCTTCTTCAACTTTAATTTCAGAAGTATATTCGCCAAAACTTGATTGGTGTTTTGTTGCCTCTGGCTCAAATTCGGCGTGATAGCCTTCGGGGAGGTAATAAGTTAATGTGTCAAAATCGATAGAGCCAGTCTTAATATACACATCTGACTTTCTGTTTTCAATGCCAACCGGATAATCACTTATTTTGTTCATCATATTCGGCTTCAAAAAAATCCGTTTGCCATTTACCGAGGCATATTTGGGTACGGTTAGTGATAACGACTTTTTTCCCCTGGGGACATGATCTCCGGAAGCGTCCAACTGAAACTTATCGATCCTGGCGCCGGAAATATCTAAATTTTCGTAAAGCCACTTCTTTTGCTTTTCATGACCTTGATAGAGATAGTAGTAGAGGTTATCGTTTTCGTATTGCAAACCGGTATAAACGATATCGGCCTCAACAGTAGCATTTCCTTCCTTATCAAGATGGATTTCTGCCTGTGTTATTTGTTGATTTTGGTGCTGCTGATAAACAGGTGTACGTACTATTTTACCACCTTCCCCTGTTATGACCAATACGTCCCGATCACTGGTGAATGTACCCAGGTAGCCGAAGGGATTGGTTTGGCTGGTGCATTCCAGCCAAATAGTGTCTTCCAAAACGGGGACACACAAAAAAGCGTGATTGAACCTGCTGCTGGGAAAGTCCCGGTCTATATTGGTGGCATTCTTTCCCGCTTTTACCAGGGTATAATAGGATTTGATATCTAAACTGTTGAGCATAGCCATGGTGTAGTTGGTCAACGCTTTACAATCTCCATAACCTTTATCGGCAACGAAGGAAGCCTTGAAGGGTTGCCAACCGCCGATACCTAGTTGAATACTTACGTAACGCGTATTTTCTTGCAGGAATTGATAAACTTTTTTAATCTTTTCTCTTTTGCTGATGACACCGGCAGTTATTTCTTTTAATTTTAGCTTAATATCTTCAGGGAGATCATCTCTTCCGGCATTTAATTGGTTAATCCACTTTCCCATGGATTGCCAGGAGCTTAGATCCCCTTCATAACCACCCATTGAAAATGCTGAAGGGGCCGTATAAACCTTTGGGTTGGATTGTGAAAACGTCAGACCCCACGGTTCCGTTTTAATAGGTGTTAAATTTTTTAATTCCCATTTATACAGGCTTAAATCGCCGATCTTTTCCCGGGATAATGGCTGGTTAATGTTCTGTTCCTTATATCTTAACTTCAGGTCGGGGGGCATCGTGACCCGGAAAGTACTTTTTTGCAGCGACACATTATGGTCACGTATAGGTTCCCAGGTCGGATAGAAAAGTGTACCTTTCGTGGAGGTCTCATATTCAAATTCAACCGTATATGGATAGCTGGTGCTACCCAATCGGGCTATTTTAACCCGGTTATCTTCATAGATTGAAATATGGGAAATGGCACTCTGATCCCGGATCTCTGATTTTTTAAGTCTTCTTACAAGATCCCCTTTTGCATTATATAAATTTGCCTTGATATAGTGGATTTTGGTGTCGTTGTCATAATAGACAGGTCGTGTATTGAAACGTTTGCCGTTTTCATTTAATATAGTCACCACATAATGAAAACGCGTGGTGGAAGTACCAATGGAGGTTACTTTAAAGTCGTAGGTAAAATCGCGGATGACTACATTGGCACCCTGTAATAATTCCCCGGGAATGTCACTAACCGGATATTTATCTCCGAAAATACTGGCCGGTGCGGCAAGGAAAAAGGACAGATAAGTTATAATCGAAAATATGCCCATCGATATTTAAATTTAAGTATGTTTTTTTAAGACGATTTTTTCAGCGTGTTTAGCTACAATGAGGTTAAAGAATTGTTTGAGTGTAGCATATTCCTCTGGCAAAAACATGGTTTGTTTTATGTTGTAGGAAGTGGATACGGTCAGAAGACTTCCACTTTTACTTACCGCATACCTGAATTTCCCACCGTTATTAGGCAGTGATATAAGAACGGATTCAGGCGCCTCTTCCAGGTTATAACCTTCGGGGATGGGAATAGTCAACCTGTACGCACTTGCCATCGGGCACCCAAAATCCACCGGATAATGCCGCTGATCTGCTTTTAAAGGGTTACTTTCCAACTCGAAAAAAAGCATGGGATCGACATAAATAACATTTGCAGAATTAATTAAGTATTCACTCAAATTTACTTCATATTTTTCCGTGATAGCCCTGTCATTTTCTTTTATGTTGGTAATGGTAAACGTATCCGCGGTTAACCCCTTGTGATCTTTGATTTTGCTTTTAATATAGGATTCCTTCCCCGATTTTTTTATTTTTTCCCTGATCGTATGGGCGTCATAACCGGTCCAGGAGGATTGGATATCTGCCATAAACTCATTCTCTTCATTCAACTTTATAGCTACCATGGTAAAATCGCTTGAGTTTTCAGTATTTTTTAAATCAACCCAATCGGTTCCTGCCTTACTTATTAGTCTGCCCTGCCCATTCAAACATTCAAAGGGGAGCTGGTTAAATGGCAGTAACTTGTCAGTAGCATCCAACATATAAAATTTATCCCCCACGGGAACGCGGGCGATTACGTGATTAAATTTGGTAATAATTGGATATAGGGGAGCTCTTCCGTGGCTTCTGGTACTTAAAACAACCGGATCTGCCTGCAGGCCCAATCCCCGAAGTAAGGCAATTAAAGTCAGGTTAATGTCGGCGGAACTTCCTGTTCCACTTTCATAGGATTTTTTGATGTTTCCATTGCTATACGTCCGGTAGGAGCCATTCCAGGTCATCTTGTCTTTGACATGGCTTACAGCAGCTTTAATTTTACTTTCCGGGTCTGCATGATTGGCTGCGATTACAGCGGCCTGTTCTTTAATAAATGCTTTTCTGTTAATCTGGTCGCCAAATCTGAGATTTTCCAGCAATTTTTTGTTCATTGTTTCCCAGGTATCCATAATCGACTCCACCAGTCTATTTGGCATATTGATAGTGGCTAACTCAAAGTCTATTTGGGAAATGTAATCATCCACCGTAGTCATGTAAGCTTCCGGTATCATGGCCGGAACGTTTTTAGCCGCCAAACGATCTATGTAATTAGTATAATTCACCTGATTGGACTCGAGGCCGCCGGTCGAGCTTTTAGAAGTGAAATTGATTGAACCACCTTCTCTTTTATTCTCTGCAATAACCAACGGTATGTAGCCCTGTTGTAACTTTTTATATTGATAATATTCAGGAATACTGGTTTTGTACTCACTCCACATAACGGGAATAGAAGACTGGAATTGCCATGTTCGCAGGTTAAAGATGAAGTCTGAGGTAATGGTATAAGTGTATTCTATCACAGACCCTTCGGTCACATTTGGCATGGTGAATTTTTTAAGATCCCAGTTGTCGCTGTATTTTTCCTCGAAAATATCGTCTTTTTCCAGTTTATGTTTTTCTATTTTTCCATTGACCAGGTTATAGGTGACGGCTTTCAGGCTCGATACTACTTCTTTATTCCCGCCCTTGTGATACACCGGTATGTCGTGATCGGCCCATTTGTAGCCTTGACTGTTGAATATCTTTATACGTCGATGACGTTGAAAATATTGCTGAAACTGATCTTGGGTCTGATTATATTTAAAATAAGAAGTACCGTAGTCAGATAAAATCACCGCACTGGCGCTGGTGTCATGCTCATAGGCGTCCATTTCCAGGTATTGCTTATCAATTTTACCAAATTTTATCCCTCCTGATTGTGCAAATGCGTGTAGGGGAACTAAAAGCGTAAACAAAAAACTTAATGTAATTGAAAATAGTTGGTTTTTCATAGAAACTATGTGGGTGAAATAAAAAAATATTAAAATGTGTTATGTAGGTTAAAATCGTCTCCTGCACTAATTGAAATCAGATATTAAAAAATTGTCGACGTCAATATATTTAATATCTGATTGCAGTGCAAATTTTAAAGGAACAATGACAGAACTCATCTCATTCTTCGTATAATTTTGCATTATTTGTATTTTTGAACTTTTCTTATATTTTTGAAGTTTGGCCCTTTATTATTTTGGTCAAATGGTAATTGTTAACGTAAATAAGTTTTTATGAATTTTCCTTTAGTGGCAGTAAGTGTGGTTTTGGCGTATTTAATTGGCTCCATCCCTACGGCTGTATGGGTGGGAACCTCCCGTTATGGCATAGATGTCAGGGAGCATGGCAGTGGAAACGCCGGAGCGACGAACACCTTTCGGGTTTTAGGAGCAAAAGCCGGCATTGTCGTTATGCTCGTTGATATCATGAAAGGATTAGCAGCAGCATCCCTGGCTGTTCTGCTGTTTTTAATAAATGCCATTCCGCAACACGATATCGTGGTGTTTAAGCTGATTCTTGGTATTATAGCCATATTGGGACATATATTTCCTGTTTATGTGAATTTTAAGGGAGGAAAAGGAGTCGCAACACTTTTGGGTATGGCATTGGCCATAAAATTTCCGGTAGCGCTGATTTGTGTGGGTGTATTTTTCATTGTATTGCTAATTAGCCGGTATGTTTCCCTTAGTTCTATTATCGGTACTTTGGCATTTCCCATATTGATGACGGTTCCGGTATTTTCACCGGGAGAGCCCGTACTGGTTGTTTTTGGATTTGCATTGTTTGGAATTGTTACTTATACACACAAAAAAAATATTAAAAGAATATTGAGCGGGGAGGAGAATAAAACTTACCTGAGGTTTAAGAAGAAATCCGAACAAATTTGAAGAAGGTTCAAAAATAAAACCTGACTATTACTTATGAAAATGCACCATTCCTGAATCAGGGAATGGTTTTTTATTACACATAATCATTGTTACACAAGCATGAGCACAACAACCAACAGATACATTGAGGAGCATAAGGATCGATTTATCGATGAACTTTTCGATTTACTCAGAATACCATCTATAAGTGCCGACAGTAAGTTTAAGGATGATGTGTTAAAGGCTGCAAATTTTGTCAGGGATAAATTGATAGCCGTTGGAGTTGATAAAGCCGAAGTAATAGCGACACCCGGGCACCCTGTGGTTTATGGAGAAAAAATTCTCGATCCCGCCTTGCCAACTATTTTGGTTTATGGGCATTATGATGTTCAACCCCCCGACCCCTATGAATTGTGGGACTCTCCGCCTTTTGAACCTGTCATAAAAGATGATAACATTTACGCCAGGGGCGCGGCAGATGACAAGGGGCAGTTTTACATGCACATCAAAGCATTTGAGGCCATGTTACAAACCGATAACCTTGCCTGCAATGTTAAATTTATGATAGAAGGCGAGGAAGAAGTAGGGTCTGATAATTTGGAGGGCTTTCTCCGGGAAAATGAAGAAATGCTGAAATCAGACGTAATTCTGATATCCGACACAAGCATTATATCCGTTGATACCCCGTCTATCACTATTGGTTTAAAGGGCTTAAGTTACCTGGAAGTAGAATTGACAGGACCAAACCGGGATTTGCATTCCGGTATTTATGGTGGCGGAGTTGCTAATCCGATTAACGTGCTGTGTGAAATGATTGCCTCATTGAAAGATGAAAATAACCGGATCACCATCCCCGGATTTTATGATAAGGTAGTTGACCTTTCAGAAGAAGAAAGGTCAGAACTTGCCAGGGCGCCATTTGATTTACAAGCATATATGGATGACCTGGATTTGGATGGCGTTGACGGAGAACACGGATATTCCACGCTTGAAAGAACAGGCATCAGACCTACTCTGGATGTAAACGGTATTTGGGGAGGATATATTGGTGAGGGCGCCAAGACCGTCTTACCTGCTAAGGCTTATGCCAAAATATCCATGCGACTGGTGCCGAATCAGGATAGCGAGGAGATAACAAAACTTTTTAAGCAACATTTTGAAGCTATAGCGCCGAATACAGTGAAGGTGAAAGTTACCCCGCATCATGGTGGCCAACCTTATATTACGCCGGTAAATTCCATAGCTTTCAAAGCGGCGAGCATGGCCTTTGAACAGGCCTGGGGGAAAAAGCCGGTTCCTACGAGAGATGGAGGGAGTATTCCGATTGTGGCCCTTTTTGACGAAGTTTTGAAAGTTAATACCGTTTTGCTTGGATTTGGGCTTGATTCCGATGCCATTCATTCCCCCAATGAAAAGTATGGCATCCTGAATTTTGTCAAAGGGATTGAAACGATCGCTTTATTTCATAAACACTTTGCAGCCCTGAAAAAGTAAATTGCTGCTAAAAAAATTGTGCCGTTGAACTATTTTTTTCAATTGGTGTTTGGCATTAATAATACAAAACTCAAAAGATGGGAAAGACTTGTTTAGTACTGACCATACTGCTTTTAACTACTTTTGCTGGAATTGGACAAGTCATTAAACCAGCTACCTGGTCATATGACATTTCCAATAAAAATGTGCAGGTTGGAGAAGAAATTGATCTTATTTTTACTATCGATATCCACCCTGATTGGTACTTGTATTCATCGGATTTTGAATGTGATATAGGGCCTTTGGTTACCACTTTTACCTTTGAAGAATCAGATGCCTACCGCTTGGTTGGTGGCATTCGCCCGATTGGTTCCAGGGAGAAATATGATGATATTTTTGAGTGCAGCTATACCTATTTCAAGGGGAAAGGTGAATTTAGGCAAACCATAGAAGTGTTAGAGCCAGGGTTGGTTTTAAAAGGGATTTACGAGTACCAGGTTTGCACCGATGTTGATGGTAAGTGCATATCCTTTGATGACGAATTTACTTTCGATAATATTGGTGCCACCAATTCCGGGAGCAGGGAGGAGATCGCTCCGACGATTACCAAAGTTAAAAAAGAGATTGCCAAAACCGATATTCCTGTAAAAATTGCCGATGCCGATAAGAAGGAGACGGTGGCGGCGGAAAAAAGCCATTCGGATCCTAATAACCAGGATCAAACAATTGCCAAATCTGGCGAGAATCAGGACCAACAAGCTACTGTAGCGCAAACTACTGCGAAGGAGGGTAATAAGGTACCTGTTGTTGAGATGGATAAGTTTTTTGATGAGGGCTATCAAAAAGCGCAGAAATCGTATTGGTGGTTTATGGTTGCTGCTTTTTTGGCTGGACTGGCCGCCTTACTGACACCGTGTGTATTTCCAATGATTCCTATGACCGTGACTTTTTTTACCGGCGGCAATCGTAAGAAATCTAAGGGGATAGCACAAGCGTTATTTTACGGATTCTCAATTATTTTTATCTACACATTTATTGGCTCCCTGGTGGCGCCATTAATGGGGCCTGAAACCGCTAATGACCTGGCGACTGGCTGGCTTCCCAACATTATATTTTTTGCCGTATTCATCTTTTTTGCGCTGTCTTTTTTTGGCATGTATGAAATTGTTTTGCCGAGCTCCTTTGTAAATAAAATGGATAGTCAGGCTGATAAAGGTGGATTTTTCGGTGTTTTTTTTATGGCCTTTACCCTGGTCCTGGTGTCCTTTTCATGTACCGGACCCATCGTGGGGACCATCCTGGTAGAAGCGGCCGGCGGGCAGGTGTTGAAGCCGATATTAGGTATGTTAGCCTTTTCCCTGGCGTTTGCCGTACCATTCACGATGTTTGCCATTTTTCCAGGGTGGTTGAATAGCTTACCCAAATCCGGAGGATGGCTAAATGCTGTAAAAGTGGTTTTAGGCTTTCTGGAATTGGCATTGGCCTTCAAATTTTTAAGCATTGCAGACCAGGCCTTTCATTGGGGTATCCTGGACCGGGAAGTTAACATTGCCATTTGGATAGTGATCTTTTCGTTGATGGGTTTTTACCTGCTTGGAAAAATCAAGTTACCACATGATAGTGAGGTGAAGCATGTCAGTGTTCCCCGGCTGTTGCTGGCTGTCGCTACTTTTACATTTGTCGTGTATCTTATTCCCGGGATGTTTGGAGCACCTTTGAAAACGCTGGCAGGTTATCTACCACCCATGTATACGCACGATTTTGATATGGTGGGTGTTGTCAGGGACGCACACACCACAGATGAAGATTCTTTTTATGATAGTTGTGAAAAACCAAAGTATGCAGATTTTCTGCATTTACCCCATGGGTTAAAAGGATATTTTGATTACAAACAAGCATTGGCATGTGCCCAGCGACAAAATAAACCCGTTTTTATCGACTTTACGGGTCACGGTTGCACTAATTGCAGGGAAATGGAAGCCGCCGTGTGGTCAGACCCCAGGGTATTGGATAGGCTAAAAAACGATTTCATTGTGGTAGCCTTGTATGTCGACGACAAGACTACCCTGCCGGAGGGTGACTGGTATGTGTCTGGCTATGATAACAAATTGAAAAAGTCTATAGGAAAACAAAATGCCGATTTACAGATTCAGAAAGCAAACAACAATGCCCAACCCAATTACTTTGTAATTGGACATAATGAAAAAGCACTGACACCTCCCATATCTTACAGCGAGGTGGATGAATTTGTGAATTTTTTGGATGAGGGTTTAAACAACTTTAAGAAGCAAAACCTCACTTCCAAACTATAATTATTTGTCCTTTTTAATAGCAGTACTGCAATAAAAAGGCGTAATTCTCATTGTGGTATTACATAACTGTGAATTTTGAAAGAATGTATACCATTTATTGAAGTTTGTGTGTTTATTTGGTTAAGAATAAGAAGTTTATCAATTAATTTTTTAGAGAAATGAGGAGAAGTTTTGTTGCACTTGGTGTACTTGTCGCAGTGGCGACAGTATTTTATTTTTTAAATATAGAAAAAAGCCAAATAAAACATCAGCAAATATCAGTTAAACAGGTTATTGATTCTGTGAAAGAGGAAATTCCCGAGCCAAAGAAGTTGTATGGGATTGTTGTTGATGACCTCAATATTTTGGAAGAAAAGGTTAAAAGAAACCAGAACATTTCGGAAATACTCGCTCCATTTAACGTTAAGCCCGCCAAGATTTACCAACTGGCCAAGGTTTCAAAAGAAATATTTGATGTAAGAAAGTTAGCAACGAATAAAAAATATACCCTCATTTATAAGGCTGACTCTGTACCGGAGGCAAAAGCCTTGATTTATGAGCCAAATCCCATTGACTATGTAGTATTCAATTTGGAAGATTCCGTTTCGGTGGAATTAAAGAAAAGAGAGGTGAAGGTTGTTGAAAAAATGGTTGGAGGCGAAATTCAGTTTTCTCTTTCTGAAACCATGGAAAATCTGAATATGAGTCATCAGCTGACAAATCAATTTGTTGATATCTTTGCCTGGCAAATAGATTTTCAACATTTGCAAAAAGGCGACCGATTCAAGCTTATCTATGAGGATAAGCTGGTAAATGAAAAGTCAGTGGGTATCGGAAAGATTAAAGGAATTCATTTTGAGCATTTCGAGAATGATTATTTTGCTATTGCCTATGATCAGGGAAATGGCCTGGAGTATTTTGATGAAGAGGGTCAAAGCTTGCAAAAGGCACTTTTAAAATATCCCATTAAATTCACCAGGATAAGTTCGAGGTATTCCGGAAAGAGATTTCACCCGGTACAAAAGCGCTGGAAAGCTCACCGTGGTACCGATTTTGCCGCACCCAGGGGAACGGAAATTCGTTCCGTGGGAGATGGAATAGTCCTGGAAGCCCGTTATGGTCGATACAACGGGAATTTTGTGAAAATTAGGCACAACAGCACCTATACTACGCAATATTTGCACATGTCAAAAATTGCTAAAGGTATTACACCGGGTACTAAAGTGAAGCAGGGACAGCCCATTGGCTATGTGGGAAGTACCGGCCTGGCAAACGGCTCACACCTGTGTTATAGGTTTTGGAAAAACGGCGTTCAAATTGATGCGTTAAAGGTTGATTTACCTTCGGCCAGCCCTATTAATGAAAAAGATATAGTGAAATTTCAATCCACCAAGGATAGAATTATCAAGTTGCTGAATGATATTGACTACGAGGATAAAGTGGTTCCCTTGCTGGCACAATCCGAGGTTGAATATCCAAATGCTTATTAATGCCGGTATGATATTTTAGTTTTTCCAAGGACGCTAAAAGAAATACAAAGCAAGACAATATAGGTCTTGCTTTTTTTGTTTAGATTTAACGAAGGTATATAAAAATCATTTTCCGTGCGGTTCTGGTATTTGGCACTCGTAATTTTGTTATTAAAACCTGCCGAGTCAGCAGGACAAAAGGTGGCCTTGGTTTTAAGTGGTGGCGGCGCAAAAGGACTGGCACACATTGGGGTAATCAAGGCCCTGGAAGAAAATGATATTCCTATAGACTATGTTGTGGGGACCTCAATGGGCGGTATTGTGGGAGGAATGTATGCCGCCGGTTATTCGCCATTTGCCGTTGAGAAAATAGCCACGCAGTCTTATTTTCAACAGTGGTTAAAAGGTGTTCTCAGTAAAAAATACGCCTACTTTTATTCCAAGCGAGAGGCAAAACCTTCCTTTTTAACACTTGATTTATCAGTAGATTCAGCTTTTACCACAACGCTAAACACCAATCTGGCCAGTGACCTTGCCATCAATTTTGTCTTTGCAGAGATGCTTGCACAGGCATCTGAGAAGGCCAATTATAATTTTGATAGCCTGATGGTCCCTTACCGGGCCGTAGCCGCCGAGGTTTTTACACAAAAGGTGGAGATTTTAAGAAGTGGTTTTTTAAACAAAGCCGTCAGGGCAACTATGACCGTACCACTGTTCTATCGGCCCATTCGCATTAACAAAAAGTATTTATTCGACGGGGGTATCTATAATAATTTTCCCGTTAACGTGGCTGAGGAAGATTTTGACCCTGATTTTATCATTGCAGTCAATGTAGCAACCACAAAGTTTCAGGACTACCCTTACGAGAATGACGACAAAATCCTGTCAGAATCATTGGCATTTATTTTACTGGAGAAGTCGGACCCCAAGGTGGTAGGCGAAAATGGTATATATATTGAACCTGATTTGGCCAACAATACCTCCCTGGATTTTCAGAATGCCAGAGCAATTATTGACAGCGGCTATGTAATGGCTAACCGCAAGATAGCCCAGATTAAAGATAAGATAAAAAGAAGAGTGAACCGCCAGCAGATGATGGAAAAGCGAAACAAATTTAAGGAGGGGTTTAAGCCATTTTATTTTGGAGATGTCCGGCTGATCGGCTTTAACGCGCCGCAGAGAAAATATGTGCGTAAGTTGTTTGAAACCAAACATGAGCAATTAGATCTGGATGATATTAAATCAGGTTATTACAAGCTGGTGTCTGAAAACTATTTCAAAAATATATTTCCGAATATTGTATACAACGAGGCTACAGGGCTGTTTGATCTCGAAATATTTGCCAGACAGGCCAGGAATTTTAAGGTAGATTTTGGGGGCAATATATCTTCGCGAAGTATCAGCGAGATATACCTGGGATTTCAATACAACTACCTCAATAGGTTTTTAAACAGCTACAGTGTCAATTTTTATACCGGTAGGTTTTATCAATCCATTCAGGCAAGACCACGTTTTAATGTGCCTTCCAGGAAGCTATTTTATATTGAGCCGGAATTCACTATCAATACCTGGAACTTCATTGATGCCCAGGATCTGGTTTTGGGAGGGAACCCAACAACGGTGTTGGACCAAACCGATAGGAAGTATGCCCTTAACCTCGGTATTGCAGCCGGTAGCAAGGGGAAATTATTGCTTCAGGGAGCATTCTTCAACAATTCCGATCGATTTAGTAATAAGCCGGAATTGGTCACGTCAGACACCCTGGATGTTTTAAATTTTAAGGGTTTTAGGTATGGAATTGCCTATCACAGAAACACATTAAACCGGAAGCAGTATCCGGATGCCGGCTCGGCTGTAAGTGTTAGTCTCGATTATTTTAACGGTACCGAAAATTATGAGCCGGGATCCACATCATTGGTTCCTGCAATATTGGATAAGGGTAGAGAATGGTTCAGGTTTAAGGTGCAGGCCGAAAGGTATTTTAAAGCCAGCTGGTTTCACTATGGCTTTTATTTTGAGTCTGTTGTTTCCAATCAGCCTTTTTTTGCCAATTATACGGCAACACTTGTAAACTCACCGGCTTTTTATCCTTTGCAGGATAGTAAAACTTTATTCCTGAATAATTTCCGCTCTTTTAATTATGGTGCGGGAGGTATCAGAAATGTATTTAATCTTAGCCGGTCACTGGATTTAAGAATTGAAGGTTATGCCTACAAACCATTTAGAGAAATCGTGGAAACAGTTACCCAGGAGGCATCTTTTAGAGAAGATCTGAAAAAATTTTATTTTGTGGGAAGTGTCGCAGGCGTGTATAACAGCCCGCTTGGACCAGTAAGCTTAAGCCTTAATTATTATGACGATTCCCAAAAACGGCTTGGTGCCCTGTTGCATATTGGATATCTATTATATAACAAAAGGTCTACAGAATAGGATTATTCCTTGTTTGTGGGATTGATTTTTGATAATATTGGCCGATTAATTTTGGCTGTAATATTCTAACTCTATTTCAGTACTTATATGGCGTGCGTATCAGTATTTTTAACATATGATATTGAAGCGCATTTTACTGGAAACGATAACCAGGCAGTTTCGAAGGAAAATTACGATTGCCCCTGTACTGTTGTTTTCCCTGTTTCTGCTGCCCACAGCATCATCGACCGCTTCAGATTTACATAAAAATGACTCGAAATTTTTAGCAGATACCCTGATCAGTTTGGTGGGCAAGGTTTTGGACGAGCAAACCAGAGAACCGGTTCAGGCACAACTGAGATTTCACCGGTTGCCACATGGAGGGAATGTAGGGACGTCAAAAGTCAAAAACCAGGATGGCGATTATAAGCTTACCCTGATGAAATCCTACCAGTATACTGTTACTTTAACTGCAGAGGGCTATATGTCTCTAAAAGAGATTGTTGATACCCATGATCCGGACGAATTGGATAATATAGCAAAAGACTTTTTTATGGTGCCAACAGGCATAGGGCAAACGCTTAGGCTGAAGTCGCTGATATTCGAACAAAGTAAAACCAAGATTACACCAGGTTCCTATACGGAGCTCAATGAACTGGTCGAGATCATGAAGAAAAACCCACGTATGGTGATCCAGTTGGAAGGGCATACTGACTATAAGGGGCCGGCTTCGTTAAATATGAAATTATCGCAGTCCAGGGTGGAGGCCGTGAAGGACTACCTGACACTTAAGGGTATAAAATCTAAAAAGATCAAATTAAAAGCCTTTGGCGGTAGTAAGCCCATTTCACGCGATACAGATGATGAAAAAAGAAGTGTAAATAGAAGGGTTGAAGTAAGAATTTTAGATATTTGAAAAAGAATCTAATAAAATTTTTGATTAAAGCCCTCAAAATATAATTTCCTTACTAGCGGATTAATAGTCGATATTTTATATTTTTGAGAATGTCATCATAAAAGTTAATCTGTTTTCATGTTCAGGAAATTTTGTTTCTATTTTTTGATGACCGTTGCTTTCCAGGCTAATTCACAGGAAATTCAATGGGCATCAAAGGTAATTGAGTTCTCATCCGAGTTAACCAGCGTTCAGTTTTCAGCAAATCAAGTATTGGGCAGGCCTACTGCATTGCCGGGAGGCGGGGAAAACCCAACAGCGTGGACTCCGGCTAAACCAAATAGGGAGGAATTTATTAAGGTGGGCTTTGATAAACCTATGCCTATCGAACAAATTGCTATCGGAGAGTCTTTTAATCCCTCAACAGTTAAAGCGGTATATGCATATGATGTAGATGACAAGGAATACCTGATTTTTGATATGACGCCCGAGGCCAAGCCGGTTAGCGGCAGAATGTTGACTATTTTCATAGATAAAACACCCTACGATGTCAGCGCTATTAAAGTGTTATTCGATGGAAAAGCTATTCAGGGCTACTTTAGTATTGATGCCATTGGCATTTCAGGATCAAAATTACCGGTAGAAGCAAACGTAAACCTGGCGGAGGATATACAGGAAGGCATTGTGCCTGAAAGGTTAAACGACAGTGTTAATAGTCCTTATAAAGAGTTGAGACCGTTGATTTCTCCGGATGGCAAGGAATTATTCTTTAGCCGCAGAAATCACCCTGAAAATGTCGGGGGAGATAATGACGACGAGGATATCTGGGTCTCTAAACTGGATACGGTTACCGGTGAGTGGACCAAAGCGGTTAACCTGAGCAAACCACTTAATAACAAACATCCTAATTTTGTTAGCGCCATTACACCGGATGGTAAATCGGTCATGTTGGTACTGGGTAACAAGTACAATGAAAATGGCAAAATGGCAGCGGGTGTTTCCATTAGTACCAGAATTGAAGATGGTTGGTCGGAACCTAAAAATTTTGAAATAGAAAACGATTATAACTATTCGCCAAAGGCCAATTATTTTATCGCCAACAACCGAAAAGTACTTATACTTTCCGTGGAAAGAGACGACTCATATGGTGACCGGGACCTTTATGTTAGCTTTTTGAGAGAAGATAGTACCTGGTCTGAACCTGTAAATATGGGGCCGTCCATCAATACGGCGGCAGAAGAGTCAAGCCCTTATCTGGCTGCCGATGACAAAACATTATATTTTTCATCCAAAGGATTTAGTGGTTACGGGAAAGACGATTTATTTATCAGTAGAAGAATAGATGATTCCTGGACCAACTGGACGGTACCTCAAAACCTGGGACCGGATATAAATTCACCTGAAGATGATCAGTTTTTTATGATTACTCCCTCTGGTGAATATGCTTATTACTCCAGGGGAAACGTCGATACCGACCTGGACATCTATCGGCTGAAAATACCGGTAGTTTATAAGCCGGAGCCTGTAATCCTGGTTAAAGGGAAAGTAATTAATGCGAAGACCAATGAGCCTGTGACAGCCAAAATTATCTATGAACAGCTGGATACCGGCATAGAAGTTGGTTACACCAATGCCGATCCTGTCACGGGAGAGTATCAGATTTTATTACCCGCTGGTGCTAACTATGGATTTCTCGCTTTAAAAGATGGTTTTGTGCCATTGAGTGAAAATATTGACTTGCAGGAATTGAAGGAGTACAAGGAGATTGAAAGAGATTTATACCTGGTGCCGATGGAAGTGGGCGTGCCGTTTAGGCTGAATAATATCTTTTTTGATTTCGATAAATCGGTTTTAAAGAAAGAGTCTTTCCCGGAATTGGATAGAATGCTACAGCTGATGAATGAAAACCCGGACATGACCTTTGAGGTTGCCGGACATACGGATTGGATCGGTAGCGATGAATATAATTTTGGGTTGTCTCAACGGCGTGCCGATGCAGTTTTAAACTATTTTCTGAAAAATGGTATCAACGCTTCAAGACTGTCGGCTGTGGGTTATGGAGAATCACGCCCTATTGCTACCAATGCCACAGACGAGGGACGTGCCAAGAATCGACGGGTGGAATTGATCATTTTGGAGAAAAACCCCTAGCAAATACTGACAATTCCTAATCAAATGCTTACCTGAGCGTAAACCTCAATTTGTCAGGTAAGAAGCTTGCCGATTATCAGCCGGATGCACCAAACTTATAGTGGGTTTGCCGGGTTATGCTTCTGTAGACTTGTAAAGTTATTTGCCAATGGTTAAAAAGATATTAATAACAGGAGGCACCGGCCTGATTGGAAGAAAACTAACTCAGTTGCTACTGGAGTCTGGTTATCAGGTGGTTCACGTCAGCCGGTCAAAAAGTACCAACACAAATCCACCAACATTTACATGGGATCTCAACGAAAATTATCTTGATCCTGAAGCATTGGATGGTGTGGGGGCAATTATTAACCTTGCCGGTGCCGGCGTAGCGGATAAAAAATGGTCAGCGTCCTATAAGAAGGTAATTTTGGAAAGCAGGGTAAAGTCCGCCAACCTTCTGTTCGAAAGACTTCAACAGGCTGATCACCAGGTGAAAGTATTTCTATCCGCCTCAGCGGTTGGCATTTATCCGGATGACCGGGGAAATCAGGTGTTTTATGAAGATGGTCCACACGCTACCAATTTTTTGGCACAGGTGACCGGGGCATGGGAACAGGAAGTTGATAAAATAGCTACTTTGGGCATCCGTACTGTAAAATTTAGAATTGGGGTAGTGCTGAGTAAGTCTGGAGGGGCGTTATCAAAAATGGTCCTGCCTATAAAGCTGGGATTGGGGGCGCCCTTGGGAAGCGGGCAACAGTACATGAGCTGGATCCATGAATTGGATTTGTGTCGAATGTTTGTCTTTGCGTTGGAAAATGAAAATCTAAAAGACGTTTATAATGCTGTAAGCCCGGAGGCCAAAACTAATGACGAATTTAGCAAGGCAGTTGCCAAATCCTTAAATAAACCATATTTTTTGCCTAATATTCCTGGGTTTTTAATTAAATTGTTGATGGGCGAAATGGCTGGTATGGTATTGGGTGGAAATAATGTTTCCAGCAAAAAAATCCAAGATGCCGGATTCCAGTTCAAATTTGGGAAATTGAACGCTGCGTTAGATGAATTGTTAGTCGGGTAGACATAAAACACAGGGTGAAATAAATCGTTTTATCTAATATTGACGGACGTAAAAGTTGTTATTACCAGTGTAATATTTCAACATCATTGGGTTTTCAATTTTCACGAAATAATCCCAATTTTATATATTCCTAAAATTTGGGATGTGGGTACTAAAATGAATTAAGATGGATAATAGGAAAAACAAACTAGCCGAGAACCAAAGTTATTTTCATAAAGTTGAAGAAGAATATAAAATTAGACAAGCATTTAAGGATCGGGATTGGAATGAAATAAAAAGCTCCAATTCCTGGGTGATTTTTAAGGTAATGTCCGAATTCGTTGAAGGATTCGAGAAATTAGCGAAAATTGGTCCCTGTGTTTCTATATTCGGTTCCGCAAGGACTAAAGAGACGCATCCTTACTATAAAATGGCAGAAGAAATCGCCGGAAAATTAGTTCGGCACGGTTATGGCGTGATAACCGGTGGAGGGCCTGGAATTATGGAGGCTGGAAATAAAGGGGCCAGAAATGAAAACGGTAAATCAGTGGGTCTGAATATTATTTTACCTTTTGAACAAAATCATAATATTTATATAGACCCCGATAAGTTGATCACTTTTGACTATTTCTTTGTTAGAAAAGTCATGTTTGTCAAATATGCCCAGGGCTTTGTCGTGATGCCTGGCGGATTTGGTACACTGGACGAATTATTTGAGGCCGTAACACTTATTCAAACAAAGAAGATTGGTCGCTTTCCTATTGTACTGGTAGGAAAAAAGTATTGGAAGGGATTATTTGATTGGATCCGGAATGTGATGCTGACTGAAAAGAATATCAGTGCACACGATCTCGATTTGATCAACCTGGTAGATGATGCGACTGAAGCGGTTAAAGTGATTGATGATTTTTATTCAAAATATTTATTATCACCAAACTTTTAAACGTGAAAGAGAGACAAAATTTATTGCTGGGATCGGTTATCATTGTATTAATAAGTTATATATTCTATGACAGTTACTTTCGGGAACAGGTAAATGCCCCCAAAAAGGTAGTGACTTCTGAGAAGAAGCCAACGCATTTAGAGGTATATACTTTTGATATCCCTGAGGATCTGAATTTTGCCGGAGAACCCGTGCCAACGGAAAATCCGGATATCAGGGAAAGGTTTGACCGCGAGGTTCATGTGAATACCTACTGGCATTCCAGTACCGTCTTCATGATTAAAAGGGCCAATCGCTGGTTTCCGATTATAGAACCCATCCTTCAAAAAAACGGAATACCGGAAGATTTTAAATATTTGGCTGTCATTGAAAGTTCGCTTACCAATGTGGTTTCACCTAAAAAAGCAGTAGGATTCTGGCAATTGCTGGGAGGCACCGCCAAGGAGTGGGGGCTTGAGGTCAATAACGAAGTTGATGAAAGGTATCACCCAGCCAAATCTGCGGAAGTGGCTTGCAAATACATTAAAAAAGCCTATAAAAGATTGGGAAACTGGACTAGTGCAGCCGCCTCCTATAATATGGGAGTCTATGGGCTAAGCAAAAGACTAAAGGAACAAAAAGTGGATTCTTACTATGATCTGTTGTTGAATCATGAGACCTCACGCTATGTATTTCGCGCATTGGCACTGAAGGAAATCATGGAGAATCCGGAACATTATGGATACAAAATTCCCGAAGAGCATTTGTATCATAATATTCCCCTGAAGGAAATTGTCGTTACCCGAACCATTCCTAATCTGGTTGATTTTTCCAATAGTCTGGGGATCAACTATAAAACTTTGAAATTATATAACCCCTGGTTGAGGAAAAACAGACTGACGGTAAGAAACAAAAAAAGTGGTTACGTGATTTCCGTTCCTGAAAGTGTTTCCGAAGAGTTAATCGCCCGGTTTCAAAATAAAAAGACGGGACGGGTAAGCGCCGTGGCAAGATCCGATGAAAAGGAGTCACTATCTGAGTCTCCTAAAGATTTGCAGAGCCTTAACACAAGACCCGAATAATCCTTTTTTGAATATTGGCAGGTCTTTAATATTTAATTCATTTCCTTGCTATATTTACAGCCGTGATATCTGAAAGGCTAAGTTAAATGACTTCAAAATTAAAAGACCCTGCTTTGAATGTATCCTCGCCGCCAACAAATGGGTTTGATGCCTCTGGTTTTGATAAAATAGAAATATTTGGTGCGCGGGAACACAACCTGAAAAACATTGATATTACGCTGCCGAGAAATAAACTGGTAGTTGTAACCGGCATCAGTGGCAGCGGCAAATCTTCCCTGGCTTTCGACACCATTTATGCCGAAGGGCAAAGAAGGTATATGGAAAGCTTTTCCGCTTATGCCAGATCCTTTTTAGGAGACCTGGAGCGGCCGGATGTGGATAAGATTAACGGTCTTAGCCCGGTTATATCCATTGAACAAAAGACTACTTCCAGAAATCCACGCTCCACGGTAGGGACTGTAACGGAAATATATGATTTTTTAAGACTGTTTTATGCCAGGGCTTCGGAGGCATTTTCTTACCTGACCGGAAAAAAAATGATCCGGCAGTCCGAAGATCAAATCATCGAGCATTTGCTCCATAATTTTCCGGAACAAAAACTTGTATTGCTGGCCCCTGTGGTAAAAGGGCGAAAAGGACATTATCGCGAATTATTTCAACAAATAAGAAAATTAGGCTTTACGAAGGTCAGAGTGGACGGAGAGCTACAAGACATTGTGCCTAAAATGCAAGTTGACCGTTATAAGATACACGATATCGAAATTGTCGTGGATCGGATCAAAGTGCAGGACAAGGATAGATATCGTATCGGTCAGTCGGTAAAGGGGGCTTTAAATCATGGCAAGGGGATTATGATGATATTGGATGAAGCAGGGCAAAATCACCATTTTTCCAAAAACCTGATGGATCCTGAAACCGGACTGGCTTATGATGAACCTGCGCCAAATACCTTTTCATTTAACTCGCCCTATGGCGCCTGCCCTACCTGCCGTGGATTGGGTAAAATTGAAGAGATCACTAAAGAGTCAATTATACCTAATCCCGAGCTTAGCATCAGCAGAGGAGGTATTGCCCCATTGGGAGAATACCGGGATATATGGGTATTTAAGAAAATTGAATCCCTGCTTAAGAAGAAAAAACTAAATTTATCTACACCGCTGAAAGATATTCCGGATGATGTATTGGATATGCTGTTGTATGGGTCGGATGTCAGCGTTGCGGTAAAATCGGTTAAATATCCGGGAACCGAATGGAATACCAAATTTGAGGGGATCATAAATTTTTTGGAAAAACAAAAAGAAGGCGGCTCTGAAAATATACGAAAATGGATCAGCGACTTTACAGATGTAAAAGTTTGTCCGGAATGCGAGGGTGCCAGGCTGAAAAAGGAGTCGCTGCACTTTAAAATAGACGGGAAAAATATATTCGAGCTGGCGTGCATGAACATCAACCAGCTCAACGATTGGTTTACTGATCTGGAATCCAGATTAAGCGAACGCCAGAATAAAATTGCGACGGAGGTTTTAAAGGAGATCAGAAAGAGGATTGGATTTCTACTGAATATCGGGCTTGATTACCTGGATTTGAACAGACCCTTAAAGACTTTATCCGGGGGAGAATCGCAAAGAATCAGACTGGCGACACAAATAGGCACACAATTGGTCGGTGTTTTGTACATATTGGATGAACCCAGTATTGGGTTGCATCAAAGGGATAATATCAAGCTGATTAATGCCCTCAAGGCGCTTCGTGATCTTGGGAACTCGGTTATCGTGGTGGAACACGACAAGGATATGATGTTGTATTCCGACCATATTGTTGATATAGGTCCGGGTGCCGGTTTGCATGGCGGACAAATAGTGGCGGAGGGAAGCCCCGATCAATTCATAAAAAACGATAGCATTACCGCTGCATTTTTAAATAGTAAAATGCAAATTCCTGTGCCGTCGTCGAGAAGAGAAGGAAATGGTAAGGCCATTAGATTAACGGGAGCAAAAGGCAACAACCTCAAGAATCTCGATGTGACCTTTCCACTTGGCAAATTGATTTGTGTAACCGGTGTATCGGGAAGTGGTAAATCTACTTTAATTCACGATACCCTCTTTCCGATATTAAGCCAGAAAATCTATCGGGGTAAAAAGAATCCACTTGCTTTTAAATCCATTGAAGGCATAGAAAACATTGATAAGGTGATTGAGGTAGATCAATCGGCCATTGGCAGAACACCCAGATCAAATCCCGCTACCTATACCGGTGTTTTTACGGATATAAGGGCACTTTATAAAGAATTGCCCGAGGCCAAGATAAGAGGTTATAAGGCTGGCAGATTTTCATTTAATGTCAAGGGTGGTCGTTGTGAAACCTGCGAAGGTGCAGGTATGAAACTTATCGAAATGGACTTTCTGCCCAATGTACACGTACCTTGCGAAACCTGTAGAGGAAAGCGATATAACCGCGAAACGCTGGAAATAAGATACAAGGGTAAGTCAATTGCCGATGTATTGGAAATGACTGTTGAGCAGGCAGTGGTTTTTTTTGAGCATCTGCCTAAAATCCTTAGAAAAATTCAGACACTCAACGATGTTGGGTTGGGCTATATCACATTGGGCCAGCATGCGACCACTTTGTCGGGAGGGGAGGCGCAAAGGGTGAAATTAGCTACCGAGCTTTCGAAAAAAGACACGGGTAAAACAATGTACATCCTCGATGAACCTACAACAGGGTTACACTTTCAGGACATTCAACACTTGCTCAATGTTGTTAATAAGTTGGTGGACAAGGGCAATACGGTTTTGATTATTGAACATAACCTGGACATTATCAAGGTCGCTGACCACATTATTGATCTTGGCCCCGAAGGTGGAGACAGGGGTGGAAAACTTGTGACAGAAGGTTCTCCAGAGCAGGTAATTAAAAGTAAAACTAGCCACACTGCAAAATATTTAAAGATGGAAATGGCCTTGGGTCAGCGGAAGTAAACCTGCCGCCCAATGGCTGATTAAAGACAGCAGATACTGTAAAAACTAAGCGTCAATTATTACAACCCTGGGGTCTCTGATTTCGTTTTTACCTAGGGTTCTGATTTGGTTTTATCTTAAAAATTCTAAGTATTTTGAACTATTCAATACACATTCCTTCCTCCACAAAAAAAAGGGTGGTTATCATTGGCGGCGGTTTTGGAGGTATCCGGTTGGCTAAGGGGTTAAAAAATAAAGGATTTCAGGTGGTGATGCTGGACAGGCACAATTACCATACATTTCAACCACTTCTTTATCAGGTAGCTACTGCCGGTCTCGAGCCGGATTCAATCGCAGGTCCGCTGCGAAAGTTATTAAAACACTATAAAGATTTTTATTTCCGGATGGCGCTGGTTAATCGGATTGTGCCGGAGGAAAATATGATTGATACGACCATTGGTCAGCTAAAATATGATTACCTGGTAATAGCGGCCGGATCTAAAACGAATTATTTCGGCCAGGAAAAAAACTTCGAAAAGGCTTTCCCTTTAAAGCAAATCCCCCAGGCATTGGATCTTAGAAGCCAGATCCTGCAAAACTTTGAGAAGGCGATCATGACGCATGACAAGGAAGAACGGCAGAGTCTGATGAATTTTGTGATAGTAGGTGGTGGGCCTACCGGCGTAGAGGTTGCCGGCGCGCTCGGAGAGTTGAAAATGCATGTCTTGCCCAATGATTACAAGGAGCTGGATTTCGAAAAGATGAGTATCTACCTGATCGAAGCCATGCCAAGACTCTTAAACGGCATGTCTGATAGTGCCGGTGAAAAGTCATATGATTTCCTGAAACGATTCAATGTTACCACCAAACTGGGTACAATGGTAAAAGCCTTTGATGGAAAATCAGTACAACTGGATGATGGAATGGTGATCCCCAGCCAGACATTAATCTGGGCCGCGGGTGTTACCGGTAATCTGATCGACGGCCTGCCCGACAAGGTAATAGCCAACGGCAGAGTCATGGTAGATGAGTTTAGCAAGGTTAATGGCTATGAAAATGTATTTGCCATTGGAGACATCGCTATGCTGCAAAACGAAAGCTACCCTAAAGGCCACCCCATGTTGGCGCAGGTGGCCATGCAGCAGGGAAGTCTGCTGGCTAAGAACCTACTAAGAATCAACAAGGATAAAGCACTGATACCATTTCACTATGCCGATAAGGGATCAATGGCTACCATCGGTAGAAATAAGGCCGTGGTTGATCTGAAAAGTGTAAAATTCAGCGGATTGTTCGCCTGGTTTGTCTGGATGTTTATCCATTTAATATCCATTATCGGATTCAGGAATAAATTGGTGGTATTTAGCAATTGGCTCTGGAATTATTTTACCTACGACCGAGGTACCAGGTTAATTATCAGGCCCTTTGTACGGAAACCGAAAAAGAAAAAACAGGAAGAAAAAGTACCTGTTGCCTAAGATTTTTCAATTTTTCATTTTCAACAATTATCTGCCGGATTGCCTCCAATACAAGGCATTATACTTCTTGCCTCAACTGTCAAACCTGACTCAAAAGCCGCAGAAATGGGTAATATCCCCTTGTAAATGAATGCTACCATTTATAAAATAATCTATAAAACTTTTGTTTGCAATGGTTAAATTTAGGGTATATATCGATTTTTCGTAAACCCATGAATAAAACCAGGTTATATTGGATTTGTCAAATTGGAGGATGGTCCCTCTGGACATTTTTTAATCTGGGATTAAAAGCCATAACCGCCGGTTTTGATGGGATGGATTTAATAGGGTCAACATTGGTTTCGGTGTTTTCCATATATTCTACCCATATCTACCGGAATTTTGTTGTAAAGCGAAAATGGCTGCGACTAAAGATGCCCAAATTGATTCCCAGGGTATTGTTTATGATTGCCGTGTTGTCCCTGCTAAACGCATTTTTTGTGGTACTGGTCTATTACATTATCGATCAGCTCTCTTTGCAGGAAAGCGACTTTTTTGCCCAGATTATTTTCCAGTTTGCCGCTTTTTCAATTTTATTTCTTTTCTGGAATCTCATCTATTTTCTATACCATTACTTCGATAATTATAGTACCACCTTAAAATTTGAAGCGACGATCAATGAGATAAAGTTAAACAAGCTTAAGTCTCAGCTTAATCCTCATTTTATTTTCAATGCCTTAAATAGCATCAGAGCGCTGGTAGATGAAGATCCTAAAAAGTCGAAAATTGCGATCACGCAACTGTCGAATATATTAAGGAATTCGCTGATGATGGATGAGCGGAGGTTGATTAAGTTTAATGAAGAAATGCAAATCGTTAGAGATTACCTGGATTTGGAAAGTATTCGATTTGAAGAAAGACTGAGAACGGAATTTGACATTCATCCCGCTTCCAACGACTTTGAGGTGCCGCCCCTCATGATACAGACACTGGTAGAAAATGGCATTAAGCACGGCATATCCAATCTGGTAGAAGGCGGATTAATTAAGGTTAATACCTTTGTGGAAAATGCAAAGCTTAATATTCAAATTCGAAATAGTGGACAATATTTGAATGGGGTGGTCATGAAACATGGTGGCTACGGCATAGAAAATACAAGACAACGACTAAAACTATTGTTTGGTGAAGAGACCTCATTTTCAATCTTAAATGAAAATGAAAATTTTGTGTTAACCGATGTGATAATACCAAAAATAACCTGATATGAATGCTTTGATAGTTGATGATGAAAGACTGGCCAGGAAGGAACTGGTGTCCCTGCTGTCCGAACATCCGCATATTGAAATAGTTGGTGAAGCCATTAACGCAGATGATGCCTATAAAAAAATTAATGAGTTAAAGCCCGATTTACTTTTTTTAGATATTCAGATGCCTGGCAAATCGGGATTTGACCTGCTTGAGATGCTCGATGCGGTGCCTAAAGTGATTTTTACAACGGCTTATGATGAATATGCCTTAAAGGCTTTTGAAGTAAATGCGTTGGACTATGTTCTGAAACCTATTCAACCGGAACGCCTTAATGATGCTTTAAAGAAGCTTTCAAGCGATCAACCGGCAGATAATCATTCACCCGCTGCCCCTAACAAAGACAAATTAGGATTAAACGATCAGGTTTTTGTAAAAGATGGCGATAAATGCTGGTTTGTCCGGTTATCTGAAGTCCGGCTGTTTGAATCGGATGGTAATTATATTAAAGTTTATTTTGAACAATTTAAGCCAATGATTCATAAATCGCTGAATGCCCTGGACGAAAGACTGGATGACCGCACCTTTTTCAGAGCGAGCAGAAAACACATTATCAATCTAAACTGGGTAGAAAATATTGAAACCTGGTTTAACGGAGGATTGATGGTACAACTTAAGGGAGGTGAAAAGGTTGAAGTTAGCAGAAGGCAGGCAGCCAAATTTAAAGATATGATGAGCTTGTAAGTAGTTTGTTTACCGGAAGTCAACCCCTTACCATGGAAATGAGTTCATTTTCTATTTCCCAGTCCTTGGCTAGCTTTAACATGGCGGTGGCTTCCATTTCGGTAATATAGCCCTTTTGGTTATTGGCTTTCCAAACCATATCAAGATAGGAGAGCAATTTTTTCTTATCAGAACCTTTGAAAACATCATTTAGATAAACCCTGGCGCGGTCGAATGCCGTGTAATAATCCTCGGAAATAAACTCATTTGCCCATATAAGTTCCTCTTCTGCCTCCAGGTCCCTCGCGGTGTCATCAAGGATTTTTTGTTCATCCTCGTCCAGTCCGTGATAGTGGAAAATCACCGATTTTAGTAACAGGAATGCTTTTTTTTCTTCACTTGACATCGTCTTCATATTATGAAACCAAATATAATAATTTTAATCTTTTTTTGGATAATATTTTATTATAACTGTCGATTCGCCTGATATCAACCCAATTTGACCATTTACAAAATAAAAAAATCTTCAATGATTTTGTCTGCTACCAGCCTGCCTTGGGTTGTGAGGAAAATCACGCCATTCCTTTTAATTATCAGTTTTTTCCCCAGGTAGTCATTAAGTTTTTGGGACTGAGATTTTAGCAGATCGATTTTAAAACGATCCTTTAAAAAATGAAGGTCACAACCCCAACTTGTTCTTAAACTTGTCAGCAGATATTCATTGGCCTTGTCTTTATTGGTTAAGCTTTCTACCTGGCAGGGAATAATACCCTGGTCGATTTTGGAGATGTACAAATGGTTATTTTTAATATTGAATTGTCTGGTGCTGAGGTCAAAAGAATGAGCGCTTGGTCCAACACCCAGATATTTTTGAAACTTCCAGTAATTGCTGTTATGCCGTGAGTGCATCCCTGGCAAACAAAAATTTGAAACCTCATAATGCTCATAGCCATTTTCATCTAATGTTTTTACCAGCAGCTCAAATTGTTCAGCTGTTACATCTTCTTGTAACGGAGCCAATTGTTTTTTTTGTTGGCGGTGACCAAATACAGTGCCCGGTTCAATAGTAAGACAATAAGCTGAAATATGTGGGACCTTTAGCGCAACGGCCTGTGCCAGATTACCGGCCCAGTCATTCAAAGAGCTGTTGGGTATGCCGTAGATTAAGTCAATCGTAATATTGTCAAAACCCAGGGTCCTTGCATCGCTGATTGATTGAAGCGCTTCTTTTGCGGTATGTGCTCTGTTCATAAATGCCAGTTGCACATCATCAAAAGATTGTACGCCAATGCTTAGCCGGTTGATGCCACAAGATTTTAGCTGGGCGAGTTTGTCACGGCTTAAATCATCAGGATTAGCCTCCAATGTTATCTCCGGATTATCTCTTACAGGGTAATGCTGATAGATTTTAGCTAACAACAGGGTAATCTGATCTTTGCTTAACAAAGAAGGCGTTCCTCCTCCGAAATAAATGGTATTGACCTCCTCTTCCGACAGGTAGTGTTGTTGCAGCTTCAATTCTTTTGCTATGGCTGCGACCATGGCATCTATGTAGCTGCTATTTGTGGAGAAATGAAAATCACAATAATAACATGCTTTTTTGCAAAACGGGATATGTAAGTAAATACCTGCCAACTAAATAAGAATTTTAATGTTATTTAATTTTATTGCAATTTCAATGTTGTCCAAAGATTTTAATTTTGCGCCATTTGAAAAAATTTATTTTCATTATAACACTTTTAACCGCTTTTTCTTTTGAGGTAATTGGTCAGAAAAATTTTTTTGTCATCATTGAAAGTGATTCCCTGCAGGCAGAAGCGATCGCCTTCAAAAACCAAAGTGTGGATTCTGCAGAATTTCAACGTCACATCAATAATATATACGGGCGGCTTTACAGGGAGGGATACATTACAGCCCATGTAGAAACACGGTACCAAAAGGGCGACACCATATTTTTAAAGGTATACGCCGGGCCTCCTTATCAACTGGCCCGTTTGGGAAAGGGTAATGTTCCGGAGGAATTGTTAAACAAGACGGACTTTCGCGAAAAATTCTTTTTAGACCGGCCATTTAACTATAAAGAGATCACCAGATTATTTAACCGGCTGCTCGCGTATACGGAGAATAATGGTTACCCATTTGCGTCAGTGAAACTTGACTCCATAGACCTCAATGATCACGAGTTTCAAGCGAGTATCAAATATGAGGCAGGGCCATTTATTACTTTTGATACGATCAAGGTGACAGGGACTTCCAAAACCAAATTGAAGTTTTTATCGGCCTACCTAAGATTATTGCCGGGAAAACCATTTGAGTTTGACAAGATTGAGCAGGCGACAGCCAAGCTGGGTAAATTGCCTTTTTTAAAACCTGTCGACGAAGGTTTTCTCACCTTTCAGAATAATCAGGCTATTTACCATTTGAACCTAAACCGGAGAAAAGTAAATCAACTGGATGGTATCATTGGTGTTTTGCCCAACGAGCAGGAGGATAATAAATTGCTGATTACAGGCCAGTTTGATTTGAAATTGTACGACCTGTTTTCTTCCGGTAAAAGCCTGGAATTTACATGGCAGCGCCTGAAAGTACAATCTCAATCTCTGAATGCAGTTTACTACCACCCTAATCTGCTAGGCGCCCCGCTCAGTTTTTCATTTGGATTTAATTTACTGAAAGAGGACTCTACTTTTTTGAACAGGCACATGAATCTAAATGCCTATTTTGACCCGGGAAGATTAGGCACCTACCATATTTTTGCCGTTGACAAGTCCGCCAGTACATTGTCCTCGCTGGATTTTGTAGGTACCAATGAATTCCCAAGTGTGTTGGACTTTGATATAACATCATATGGCTTGGGATATGAATGGAGTAATCTCAACGATGTCATTGCCCCGACCAAAGGCCTGAGTATCAATTTTAAAGGACAATTGGGTAATAAACGTATCAGAAGGAATGCAAATCTAAATCCCCTCCTTTATGATACTATCAATTTGAATTCGGTACAATATCAGTTAAATTTTTCTCTGAATCAATATCATCCTTTTGGTAAAAAGTGGGTACTGAATACCAGGCTTACCGGTGGTAAAGTATTTAATGACCGGCTCTTTTTAAATGATTTATTTAGAGTGGGCGGACTCAAAAGTTTACGTGGTTTTAATGAAAATTTTTTCTTTGCTTCGGAATATTTATTGACCAATGTCAATTTGCAGTATTACCTCGATGAGCAATCCTTTTTACTACTTTTTTACGATCAGTCTTATTTGGTCAATGAGTCGACAAATTTTGATATGGAGGATTACCCTTCCGGATTGGGTGTAGGATTAAATTTTACTACCAATACTGGTATTTTTAGCTTTATATATGCCCTGGGCAGATCCAGTAATCAACCATTTAGTTTCAGTCTGTCTAAAATACACTTTGGTTATATAAGTAGGTTTTAGCGGGGTACGATTGTATTTAATAATATGTAATGTGATGAATCCTTTTTAAGGTGGTAGTTAACATTCATTTTTTTCAGAATTTAAAATGATTAATTATCCGGTAAGCCAGTAGTTGACTTGATCCGGGAGTTAATTTAATTTATGCATCTTTAGTGTCCGTAATTTTTGCTTAAGCACTTTAATTCTAATAAATTGCGGATAGATTTAGTGGGAGTTTATGCTTGATATTATCTTAGCCTTTTTATGGTCCTTCCTGGTATCGGTTTTTGCGGTGCCCTCGATAATTTTTGTGTCCTATACTAAGAAGTTACTGGACGAACCTAATCACAGAACTATTCATGAATCTTTGACACCAAGGCTGGGAGGCCTGGCTATTTTTGCGGGATTTATGTCAGCGATTTCAATTTTTGGAGAGCTTTCACATGGCGTGCAGCAATTGCTGGCAGGCTGTCTGATTATATTTTTTATCGGTGTGAAAGATGATATAGTCAGCGTTTCGGCCTTTAAGAAATTTTTTGTCCAATTACTGGCCGCCGGAATTGTGATGGTTATTGGAGATATGAGAATAACCAGCTTTCAGGGGATTTTTGGCATTTACGACCTTGATCCCGGTACCAGCTACGCCTTTACGTTCCTGGTGATTATTGGTGTCACCAACGCTATCAATTTAATTGACGGCATGGATGGATTGGCAGGAAGTGTGGTATTGATTATTTCATTAACGTTCGGTATCTATTTTTTTCTCTATGAGAGTCCTTACGCTTTTGTGGCGCTATGTTTGGCCGGTGGGGTCCTGGGATTCTTGAAATACAATATTTACAAAGCAAAAATCTTCATGGGTGATACCGGATCACTGCTTTGTGGCTTTATCATTTCAGTAATGGCCATTCAGTTTATTGAGATGAAAGTGGTGGAATCAGCACCAGCTATTGCCATCGGCATACTCATCATACCGGTATTCGACACGTTGAGGGTATTTACAATCAGAATATTAAATGGAAGGTGGCCCTTTCATCCTGATAGAAACCACATTCACCACAGACTTTTGGCTATGGGGTTTTCCCAGATATCTTCTTTGTTGATTCTCATCGGGTTAAACCTTCTTTCTATTGCATTTATGATAATATTTGATGACCTGGGCAATTTTCAGTTATTATTTATCATGTTTATTTTTGCCGTTTTTGTAAGCTTGCTGCTGGATTTTGCTGTTAGGGAAAGAAAGGAAAATAAGGTAAATGCCTAAAGCGCAAAGATTATTTTTATTAGGTGCCATTTCATGGCTTACCGTTTTTATCCCCTCGATCTGTTGCGGGGAAACAGTGGGAGATACGGTCAGGGTTGACCTCAGACAAGATTGGCTTATCTATAATAACCGGCACCAAACTTATGCCCCTTTTGTAGAAAATACCACATCCTCGGCCAGGAGTTTTAGCTTTATTCTCGATAAAAGCAGCGCCAATAACAGTAACCTCGCATGTTGTTTTCAAGGTGGCTCTTCTTTATTTATTGAACAGGAAATTGTTGCGTTTTACCAGCGTAGAAAGTGCATAAGTTTTGATCTTGACAGCTTATTTCAAAAGTATGGAAGAGAAGATCTGTTTGTGACGGTTTACAATAAATCTCTCGATTTTAAAAAGTTTACGACTTTATTAACAGCTAAAAGGACAGAAGGCGACCAGTCGGCCAATACCCTGATCGGGGAGATTTCGTCCAGAGATAATTCCGTATTTAAGAATTTTTACCTGCTGGCGTTACTTTTATTTCTTATCATTCTCAGTGCGGTATACAATTTAAACCCACGGAATTTTAGAGAGTTTTATAGTTTGCACAAGGCATTTAGTCTAAAACCGAGGTACGACAATATCTCTACCTTAAAAATATTCAACTGGTCTAACCTGTTAATCATATTCACACATTGCCTGCTAATTTCTTTCATGTTGATTGTTGTAGTCGGCTTGCTGGGGGAGCCTATACCATATCTGAGAATAAATATCGAAGGCCTGGGAGCCGGGATCTGGCGATGGATAAGCCTGGCTTTTGTAGTTTTTCTATTAATACTGATCAAATACATCCTGATTAAATTGTTGTCGGCAATGATGAATTTAAGGAAGTTTGATCACATTCATTTTTTTGAGTTCATTAGAATATCAATATTTATTTATAGCCTTGCATTGATTTTTGCTGCGGTTCTGCTGCTTGCTTTTTATCTGCCGGTTGCGAATAGCTTTATTTGGGTCGTTTATTTGATTGCCTTCTTGTCGGTGGTTAGAATTGTTTTGCTATATCTTAAATTTTTAAGATTATCAACATTTAGAAATCTATATTTATTTTCATACCTTTGCACCACAGAAATTTTGCCACTCATAATTGGCTTCAAAATTTTCGTTTTAGATTTTTGATTTACGAATTATCGAGTTAAAGTTCAGGTGAGAATATGACAAAAAATACTGAAGAAAAACTACGAGAGGTAAGAAGTATTTTAGTTTCCCAACCCAAACCGTCGAATGAAGGATCTCCATATTTTAAATTGGCTGAGAAATATGATATTAAGGTAGATTTCAGGCCATTCATTCAGATTGATCCTATAAGTTATAAGGAATTCAGAAAGCAAAAAGTTGATATTCTGGATCATACTGCGGTTATCTTCACCAGCAGGAATGCTGTTGATCATTTTTTTCGTCTATGCGCCGAGAGTAAAATTGAGATGCCAAATGATATGAAATACTTTTGTATTTCGGAACAAACGGCCAACTATCTGCAAAAATATATTGTAATAAGGAAACGAAAAATATTTACCGGAACAAGAACAGCTGCTGATCTTATTGAAATTTTAAAGAAGCACAGAAACGAGAAATACATCTTCCCGTGCTCCAATATCAGGAAAGATGATATTCCGGTTTTTCTTAAAAATGAGCAATATAATTACACAGAAGGAATAATTTACAAAACCGTAGCCAGTGACCTGTCTGATTTGGCGGATGTCAACTATGATGTTATTGCCTTTTTCAGCCCTTCAGGGATAAACTCTTTATTTGTTAATTTTCCTGATTTCAGGCAAAATAATACCAGAATAGCAGCTTTTGGGCCGACTACTGCCAAAGCTGTAAGGGAAGCCGGGTTAAATCTTGACATTGAGGCTCCATTGCCAAATGCACCCTCAATGACCGGGGCGATCGAGCTTTACATAAAAAAAGCAAACGGTATTTAAAGCAAATTCTTCTGGAAAATATAAAAACAATAGCACTTTTCTGACGTTCTAGTTGTTAGAAAACATAGCATCATTAGTGAAAAATATGCTATATTTATAAACAATTGTTTTTATTTTTTATGAGAAGGAAGTTTACACTGATTTTATTAGTGACTACAATGTGTGGAGGTGCGGCCTGGGCTCAACAGGATGCTCAGTTTAGTCAATACATGTTTAACACCTTATTTTATAACCCAGCTTATGCTGGTGTGGAAGGTGTTACCAAATTGACGGCCGTGCACCGATCGCAATGGGCAGGATTTAGTACTACTTTTGATGGTAGTGGCGGCGCTCCCAATACGCAGGTTATAAGCCTCAATACCCCTATTCTGAGATTTAGAAGTGGTGCAGGAGTTCATATTGTCAATGATGATCTGGGTCCTGTAAATAATATTGAAGCGCAGGTTTCTTATGCTTATCACCTATCCATTAAAAATGCCAAACTAAGTTTTGGACTTAGAGCTGGTGTTTTTTCCCAGTCTATAGATTTTGATCAATACCGGGCCGTTAATCCGGATGATCCGATTTTGAAGACGGGAAGAGAATCTCAGGTAAGGCCGGATCTGGCAGTGGGAACCTATTATATCACTGAAACTTATTATATAGGTTTGAGTGTTAATCATTTGGTGAAAAGTGAATTTGATTTTGGCATTGATGCCTTGAGAAATCCTCTGGAAAATCACCTGACATTGACCGGAGGCTACGACTATGACTTTAATAATAATTTAATACTATCCCCTTCCATTATCGTTAGAACGGATTTTAATTCCTATTCGATCGAAGGTACGGTCATCGGTAAATATGATGACAAATTTTGGGGAGGGCTTGGTGTAAGACAATCAGATGCCGCTATTGTTATCTTGGGTTATGCACTTGGTAAAGAAAAAGCTTTCAGGATCGGTTACTCATTCGACTACATAATCGCTGGTCAGGATGCTAAACAACCCACATCCCATGAAATTGTTTTAAGCTATACTTTACCCGCAGTGCCTGTTGGAAGTAAAAAAATCATCAGGACGCCAAGATTTAGGCATTAAATTTTTGAAATAATAGCTGAGAGAAAAAATAAAATATACGATTTCTTCGTATTTAAATAGTGTGTGTAAGTGTTTTTATTAAAATTCTCTCAAAATATTACAACATACAGATTTCAGAATTTATTAGTGTGATAGAAAAACATTAAGTGATAATTTTGAATTCCTTTGCTTAGAAAGCAGAAAATAGAATTTTTAAAATTAAAAGGTGTTATGAATAAAAACGTGATCAAAAAAATTCTTTGTTACCTTATTGTGGTTGGACCACTAGCGTTACAAGGCTGTGGATTGCTGGGCGGAAGTAAGGGTGATAGCCGGGGAGAGCTCATTGGCGTCCAGGGCCGTGAAGGCTGGGTAATGACCGTTCCTTACGGTATGGTATCCATTCCAGGTGGAACTTTTCATATGGGTCAGGCGGATGAAGATATAGCGGCTACCCAAATTAATTTCAACAAGCAAATCACCATCGGCGGCTTTTACATGGATGATACTGAAATTACAAACAATGAGTATCGTCAATTCATGGATGCCGTCATTGAAGATTCTCTGTCAGTCTTGGGAGAAGATTTTGTGATGCAGGAACTGTACCCTGATACTACAGTTTGGATCAAAGACTTCACTCACCACTTTGGCGATCCTGTCGCGGCCTACTATTACTGGCATCCGGCTTTTGATAATTATCCGGTGGTAGGAGTAGACTGGGAAGCGGCTAAGTATTTTTCGGATTGGCGAACGCAGCACCTTAACAATTACAGAACAAGTACCGGACTTTGGTCTATGCCTGATTTTAGGCTCCCTACCGAAGCCGAATGGGAATATGCCGCCAAAGGCGGACGTGCTAACGCTAAATACCCTTGGGGTAACCCTTATATAAGAAATTCTAAAGGTTGTATGCTGGCCAACTTTAAACCTGGCCGCGGTAACTACCATGATGACGGTCACGATTATACTTCTCCTGTGGGATCCTATTTTTCAAATGACTATGGCCTTTATGATATGGCTGGTAATGTCTCAGAATGGTGTGAGGATGCTTTTGATCCCGCATCATATCCATTGGTTTGGGACCTTAACCCAACATTCTTTGATGACGACGAGCCCAAAAAGGTAGTAAGAGGAGGTTCCTGGAAAGATATCGCTTATTACCTGGAGACCGGCACCAGAACTTACGAACACAAAGACTCTACCCGGGCCTACATCGGCTTTAGATGTGCCATGACTTATTTAGGCAGATCTTCAGGGAACGAATTTTAATAAAACAAATAACACAGAAATTCTTTAGTTAATTATATAATCTAAAATATTTATTACAATGAGCAGAAAAAAAGGTGGATTTTCAGAATTATTCTACAGTACTATAATGCCAAAGATATATGGTATCGGTGCATCGATAGTAATCGTAGGTGCTTTATTTAAAATTTTGCACATGCCCGGTGCAGATGCTATGTTGATGATTGGTTTATCTACAGAAGCTATTATATTCTTTTTTAGTGCATTTGAGCCAAGACACGTTGAGCCGGATTGGTCCAAAGTATATCCTGAACTTTCTGAAGATTACGATGGCCCTCCTTCCAGACTTTCACAAGGCGGTAGCAACGGTTCTACTACCAAAAAACTGGATCATATGTTGGAAAGTGCCAAAATTGGTCCTGAACTAATCGACAGCTTAGGAAAAGGTATGAAAAGAATGGCAGATTCTGCATCGCAGATGTCAAACTTAAGCAACGCAGCTGTGGCTACTAACGAATATGCCAAAAATGTTGAAAACGCTTCCAGATCACTGTTAGATATGAACAAGTCATATGCAAATACGGTAAGCGCTATGGCAACTATGGCTGATGCTTCAAAAGATGCCAAAGAGTACCATTCACAAGTGCAGGGTGTAACCAAAAATCTTGGCGCATTAAATGCCGTCTATGAGATGGAATTGCAAGATGCCAACAGTCACCTGAAAGCCATGAACAAATTTTACTCAAATGTTTCTGCGGCCATGGAAAGTATGTCTGAAGCCAGCAAGGAAACTGAGAAGTTCAAACATGAAATGTCGGGTTTAACTTCGAACTTAACGTCACTTAATCAGGTTTACGGCAATATGTTGGCGGCCATGAAAGTTGGATAATTTGAGGTTTATTTTTACAACATAAAAGGAAAGATTTATGGCAGGTTCAAACGAAACCCCACGGCAGAAGATGATAGGTATGATGTACCTGGTTCTTACTGCTCTGCTGGCACTCAACGTCAGCAAAAGTGTACTTGAGAAATTTGTTTTCATCAATAGCACCCTGGAAAAAACTGTCGCCGAAGGACAAAGCAAGAACAGCGAAACGTTGGCCAGCATCGAAAAACAGGTAGATGAGAGTGGAAACAGGCCCAAGGATGTGGCGGTGATGAAAAAAGCACAGGAAATCAGAAAAAAAACTAGTGAAGTGCTTAAGGAGCTAGATACTTACAAAAATGAAATAATTGAAGTAACCGGAGGCAGAGACGAAGACGGTAATTTTATGGATGTTTCCAACGAAGAAAAAGTAGCTAATCTACTTATAAAAGGGAAACAGCCAAAAGCCGACGATATGAAGCAACTGATAAATGGCTATACATCCTATCTATCAGAAACTTCCGGAATTAAGTTTCCTGCACTGGCATTGGATGCCAAGGATAACCCGGTTTTTGCGAAAGATAAAAATCAAAACAAAAAAGATTTTAAAGCAGTAACATTTGAGCACACGCCCATGTCCGCTGCCCTGGCACAGATCAGCCAGTTTGAAGCGCAAATTGTTAATAATGAAACAGCAGCGCTCACTAAGCTGGCAACAGATGTCGGCGCAGCTGATTTGAAATTTGACGATATCAAAGTCATGGTTAGGGCTCAGTCTCAGGTGGTAGCTGCCGGTGCCAAATATCAGGCCGAAATGTTTATCGCCGCTTCTTCCTCAGCAGTAACACCAACGATGAAGAAAGATGGGAAAGATATCAAAGTAGAAAATGGTATGGGGCTGGTAGAATTTACCGCTTCACCAGGTAAGTACGATAAGGAAGGTTTGGCTAAGAAAACATATAAAGCTGAAATCAATATCGCCAAACCAGGTGGAGGTGATACTACCTATGTAGCAGATATTGAGTATTTCGTGGCTAAGCCCGTTATTCAAATTCAATCTGCCTCCGTACAGGCGTTGTATTTAGGATGTGGTAATGAATTACAGGTTAACGTACCTGCGCTTGGCACGTCTTACAACCCTAACTTCAACATTTCCGGAGGTAAGCATTACAAAGGAAAAAACAGAGGACAGGTTACTATCGTACCTAACGCTAAGCAAGTTAGTATGACTGTAAGCAGTGGAGGTAATAGAATTGGAACAGAGAAATTTAAGGTTAAGCCAGTGCCTAAGCCTACGATTGAAGTATTTACCAGAGGTAAGCCGGTTAATCAGAAAAAGGGAGAAAATATTTCCAACGTTAGAAGTATTTCCATTAAAGCAATTCCGGAAGAAGGTTTTGCCGCACTATTACCGAAAGATGCGCGTTATAGAGTTACTAATTGGACAATTACTTTAGCGAGAGGGCCAAGGCCTGTTGGATCGCCCATTACAGCTAAAAAACAGGACGTAAATCTTTCAAGTTTGATGAGGTTAGCAAAACCTGGTGACAGGCTGTCAATAGAAGTTAAAACTGTTAAGAGGAATAATTTCAGAAATGAAAAGGAAAATTCTGCTGTAAACAACAAGTATTTTACTATACCTCTTAACTAAATAAAAACAAGCTGATATGATAAAAATAAGATGTGCATTATTGATGATTGCGTTAATGGCTGTAGGGACTTTTTCCTACGCCCAGGAGCGTGAGTTAAATGTCAACCCAAATTCTGTATACCCGATACTTAATCATGACGTTATGTTTAAGAAAAGGGTATGGCGAAGGATGGATTTGAGAGAGAAACAGAACAGGCCGTTTTTTGCTTTCAACAATGAGATCACCAAAATCATCATTGAAGCTGTACAAGCGGGAATTCTACATCCATATTTGAATGATTCCCTGCGAACCAGGATGTCTAAAGAACAATTCCTGGAAAATCTCAAAATGCCTGATTTAGGTGGTGGATTAACAGAAGAGGAAAAAGCATTAGGTTTTGGCGAAGATGATGGCTGGGGCGATGAAGAAGACGGCGGTGGTGATGATTGGGGTGAAGAAGAAGAGACCGACACCGAAGCCACTGCATCAGCAGATTACTTTTTCCCAAATGAAGTTTCTATTCTCGAAATAATGGAGGATTGGATTTTTGACAAAAGAAGATCAAGGCAATATTTTGATATTCAGGCTGTTACCTTGATTATTCCGGCAGCAACATTTGCTTCCACTACAGGACTGCAAAAGCCGATCGGAACTTTTAAATACATTGATCTGGTTGCTTTGTTCAGAAGTATGCCTGAGGAAGCCATATGGTTTAATCCTCAGAATAGTGCGGAACATAAGAACCTGGCGGACGCCTTTACTTTAAGGTTGTTCACAGCCAGAATGACCAAGATCGCCAATCCGGAAAATCAGGAAATTGTTGATATTTATAATAGAAGTCCCCGGGATGGTATTATGGCCTCTCAGCAACTGGAGCATAAGTTGATGGAGATGGAGCATAATTTGTGGGATTACTAGGGTTAAATAATTTGACTAGAGATATTTAAAGGAGGTTTTTACCTCCTTTTTTGTTTTAGCCCGAAATATTTTTCTATTTGATTTCATATATCAAGTAATCTGATTACTTTTGACCGGCAAATAACATTATCAAGATTATTTGCTATGCATACAGACCCCTCAAAATTACTTTACGAAGCACTTACTTATGATGACGTATTATTGCTTCCGGGATATTCGGAAGTGCTTCCGAGAGATACTGAAACTTCCACGCAACTTACCAGAAATATAAAGCTGAATATTCCCCTGGTTTCGGCTGCTATGGATACAGTTACCGAATACCAGTTGGCGATTTCGATGGCACTGGAAGGCGGGCTGGGTTTTATTCATAAAAATATGTCTATTGAGCAACAGGCCAACCAGATACGGAAGGTCAAAAGATCTCAAAGTGGTATGATACTGGATCCGATTACTTTGGATGTTGATTCCACGGTCAAAGATGCGGTTGATATCATGAAGGAATACAAAATTGGCGGTATTCCAGTCATTGAAAGGAACAATAAACTGGCCGGGATCATTACCAATCGCGATTTGAGGTTTCACAAGGATCTTTCTTCTCCGGTGGTTGATATCATGACCAAAGATAACCTTATTACTGCAGATGAAGGCATAGATTTGAATCAGGCAGAGGATATTTTGCAGGAATACAAAATTGAGAAATTGCCAATAATTAATAAGGATGGGGAATTAAGCGGTCTGATCACGTATAAAGATATTCTCAAAAATATGGATCGCCCCAATGCCTGTAAGGACGAGTATGGACGTTTAAGAGTAGGCGCAGCTGTCGGTGTTACAGAGGATATTCTTGAAAGAATAGAAATGCTGATTAATGTCGGTGTCGATGTTATTAGCATTGATACTGCTCACGGGCATTCTAAGGGTGTAATTGATGCTTGTCGTCGCGTAAAATCGCAATACAAGGATTTGGAATTAATCGTTGGCAACGTCGCAACCCCCGAAGCCGCTCAGGCGCTTGCAGAAGCTGGTGCAGACGCCGTAAAGGTAGGAGTTGGCCCAGGCAGCATTTGTACCACCAGGGTAATTGCCGGTGTGGGAGTCCCACAATTAACGGCTGTATACGAATGTGCTAAAGTGCTGAAAGACGCCGGCGTACCTGCCATCGCTGATGGGGGTATAAGATTTTCCGGAGACGTGGTAAAGGCAATCGCCGCAGGCGGAGCCAGTGTAATGATTGGTTCTATGTTGGCTGGTACGGAAGAGGCGCCTGGTCAGGTAATTATTTATGAAGGCAGGAAATTTAAAAGCTACCGGGGTATGGGATCGCTGGAGGCAATGGGAGAAGGTTCCAAAGATCGCTATTTTCAAGATGCGGAAGACGATATTAAAAAATTAGTGCCGGAAGGCATTGTGGGAAGGGTGCCGTTCAAAGGATCTGTTGCGGAAGTCTTATTTCAGCTGGTGGGAGGACTGAAGGCAGGAATGGGCTATTGTGGAGCTCCGAATATTGAAGAACTGCAAAAGGCAAGGTTTGTTAAAATTACGGCGGCAGGAGCAAAAGAAAGCCATCCCCACGATGTATTTATCACAAGAGAAGCGCCAAACTATAGCCGCAAGTAATGCGCATGACTGAACGTTACTTTTGAATTGTGATTATACCCGATAAAAAATTATATTTTGTAAATTGGCGACTTGTATTTTGGTCGCCTTTTTAATGCTGTCAAATAAACATATCGTCAGAATCAGTGTCATAATCGCCATCATTAGCTGGTTGTTTTTACTGATTCTTGATTTATTTATCCTCTTTGAGGTTTCAAATAATATGAATGCAGGCTTTCATCGTGAGGCCTCTGCATTTTTACTTGGCCTGTTTTTCGTTTCCTTGTTTTTATTTTATAAGATAAGAATCGAAAAAGCGGAGAGCATTAATTTTATTGACCTGCTGTGGCGGGTATTTGTTACCGGTCTTCTGGCTACCATTGTCTCGTTTACCATCCGTTTTTTTTACTTTATACTTGGATCTTCCAACCTTGCCGAAAATACCTATCTGATTAACTTTTTTTATCACATTAATCTCGGTTTAATTTCGGCATTTATCATATCCACTTTGATCGTGTGGAAAAGACTTATTCTTTACCAAAAGACGAAGAATTTAATTATTCTCTGGCAGGTATTCGAATATGCATTGCTCTTCTCCATATTATTAAACTTTTTTGGCATTGAAATTTTAGGAGAATTAGCTTATAACATCATTTTTTTTCTGTTGATTCTGTTGGGAATTATTTTGTCTGTTAATTTAAAATGGGTAGCCTATCTGAATTTTAAACAGAAATGGAAAAGCATTCTGCTAATCATTCTGGTGATATTATACCTCATTTATTTCTTCATAAATCTCCGGACTTACAGTGCGGATTATGGACCGGTGATCATTACTGATTTGCTGGATAACCTGTTTGTCAGGGCGTTATTTGGTTTCATTCTGACCTACTGTATTTTTTCGCTGCTGGTAATTTTGTTCAACCTGCCTACCTCTTCGGTCTTCGAACAAAAATTTGAAGATGTCATAAATTTTCAAAGGTTAAGCCAATCAATTCAGACCGGTAAAAATGAAGAACAGGTACTCGAAATATTACTGGATAGCTCTTCAAGTGCCGTATTGGCCGGTGCCGGCTGGATAGAAATATATAAGTACAACAAGGAAAACAAATATCTGAAAACCGATAACCTTTCCACCAAGGCTATTCGCAGAATAACGGACGCCATTCGAAAAAGTAAGATCAAAAACCTCCTGGAGGCCGAGATATACAGTATCGGCAATGTTAGCAAATTGACTTCCAGTATAAAAGATTCCAAATTTAAGTCGGCGCTACTGGTTCCCCTGATTGTTCAGAAAAAGCAGATAGGCATCATGGCCTTATTAAAAGATGTCAATGAAGGCTTTAACAAGGAAATTATTGATATTATACGAACATTTGCAAACCAGGCCTGTATCTCTATTGAGAATTTCCGGTTATTGGGTGAAGCCATTGAAAATGAACGATATAAGGAAGAGCTAAAAATAGCCAGAAAAGTACAGCAAAGCCTGCTGCCAAGTGACCTGATCAGTAATACCTGCTTTGAAATTAGTGGGTTCTCTGTTTCAGCTGATGAAGTTGGCGGTGATTATTACGACACTTATCAATTAAGTGATCATAAATTCGTGTTGGTTATTGGTGACGTCTCAGGTAAAGGGACCAGTGCAGCTTTCAATATGTCACAGATGAAAGGTGTATTTTACAGTTTGGTGCAGCTCGATTTGTCGTCCAAAGAGTTTTTAATTCACGCCAACAATGCCCTAAGCCGGTGCCTGGAAAAGACCTCTTTTATCACCTTATCAATTTATATTGTTAACACCAGGGAGAGGACTATTGAGTTTTCAAGAGCTGGCCATTGTCCGACGTTATATTACAGCGGCAAAAATGGCACTTCCAACTTTCTGGAAAATAAAGGACTGGGACTGGGTATTTTAAGAAACGATAACTACAAAAATTACGTTGAGGTTAATCAAATCAACTATTCAACCGGTGATATTATGATGTTATACACAGATGGCATAACCGAAGCCAGAAATGAGTTGAATGAAGAATTTGGATACGAAAAGCTAAAAGAATTCCTCGATGAGCATGCAGCTCAGGATCCAAAATCGATCCAGGAGAATCTTTTGGAAACTTTATATAAATTTGTGGGTGGTAAATCCCGGTATGATGATTATTCTGCTTTAATAATAAGGTTTAAATAATTGTCGTTAAGAACACTTGCTTTAAGTATTACGTTAATAACAAATGATAGATATTTCTAATAAAACCGAAGAGGACTTTTTAATTCTTACGCTGGAAGGAGAAGTAGATGCAAGTTCTTCGATCCATCTGGATAAAGCCCTTGGCAAGGCTATCGAGCAAAACCATAAAAAGATTTTGGTAGACTGTAATAATTTAAATTATATTTCTTCTGCAGGGCTGGGAGTATTTATGTCTTATATTGAGGATTTCCAATCTCAGAATATCAATCTGGTGCTATTTGGCCTTAGTGATAAGGTTAAAAATGTATTTGAAATTCTGGGACTGGATCAGTTGTTGAAGATTTCAAAAAACCTGGAAGAAGCTAAGTCATTATGCTAATGAAGTATAATTTTAAGGCACCTTGTAGTAAGAAAAAGCTCAGAGCAATCAGGGATTTTATTGGCAAAAACCTGAAAAAACATAATCTTGATGATATAGAGATTAATATGATTGTTCTGGCCGTGGATGAAGTTTGTGCCAACTTGATTATACATTCCCACGATTGCGATCCCAATGAGTCTCTTGAATTGAATATGAACGTTGATGCCAAGCACGAGGGCGTAACTTTCGAAATTATTGATAGAGGGGAAGGATTCAATATTTTAAAATATAAAGAGCCGTCATTGGATGATATCGTAAGGAACAAAAAAAAGGGAGGACTTGGATTAATGCTGGTCAAAAGAATTATGGATCATATTGAATTTAAATCCTCTCCAAGAAAAAATATCTGCAAGCTGTATAAAAAATTTGAAAACCACTAGACTTTTCAATTAATACTCACCGCACCGGCTTTGAACATCACGCGATCCACACGCATATTAATAGGTACTCATTAAAAAAATCACTAAAATTGTAGCGCTTTTTAATTAGGAATACTTTCAATGGAAAAGGTAGTAAAAGTAGTATTTTTAGTCTTCCTCATCAGCTCTTGTCAATCAACCAAAGACCTAAACAGGAATAATGATTTCCTTTTTGAGGTGGGAGAAACCCCTGTTTCAAGCGAGGAATTTTTATATGTTTACAGCAAAAATAATTTTAACAAGGATAGTACTTTCAATCGGAAAGATGTAGAGGAGTACCTGGAATTATTTATCAATTTTAAATTAAAAGTTAAGGAAGCCAAAGCATTAGGGCTCGACCAAAAAGATGCTTTTAAAGGAGAACTGGAAGGTTACAGGAAACAATTGGCAAAACCATATCTCACCGAAAGCAAGGTGACCGACCAATTGGTGGAGGAGGCTTATGACCGGATGAAATATGAGGTGGATGCTTCCCATATCTTATTGCGGCTGAATGCGTCGGCGGAGCCTGAGGATACGCTTAACGTGTACAATAGAATCCTTGAAATTAAAGATCGTATCGAACAGGGAGATTCGTTTTCGGACGTGGCCAGGGAAGTATCCGAAGATCCATCGGCTAAAACCAATGGCGGCAAGCTGGGTTACTTTTCCGCATTTCAAATGGTTTATCCTTTTGAAAGCGCCGCCTATAAAACAGAGGCAGGAAACCTATCTGATCCGGTGAGAACCAGGTTTGGCTATCATATCCTTTATGTGCATGACAAGAGACCTTCCAAGGGTAAAGTAAAGGTTTCGCACATCATGATCAGAAGTAATGAAGGAATGCCCCCGGATGTCAAGGAAAGTAATAAGAAAAAAATCGATGAGATTTACAGCAGATTAGTCGCTTCGGAGGACTGGAATACACTTTGCAGTCAGTTCTCAGAGGATCTTGCCTCCAGTAAAAAAGGAGGGCAACTGCCCTGGATAGGTACTGGGAACGTTGACCCGGCTTTTGAAGCAGCGGCATTTGGATTACAAAGACCGGGAGATATTTCCAAACCGGTATTGTCTCCGTACGGATGGCATATTATCAAACTAAATGATAAAAAGAACCTGGCATCTTTCGAAGAGATGGCGGCACAGCTCAAAGCAAAGATTGAATCAGATAGCAGATCCGAGCTCAGTAAAAAAATATTGATCAATCGCTTAAAAAAGGAAAATGAATATGTCCTTAACAAAGCGCATTTAAACCAGGTGATCGCCCTGGCCGACAGTTCCTTGCTGGCCGGAAAATGGCAGGTTAATCAGAATGACTCTTTGTCCGCCCAACCACTTTTTTCCGTAAAGGAACAAACCATCAAGGTGGATAGTTTTTTTCATTTTCTGGAAGAAAAACAGCGTCCGAGGAGTGCTATATCTCCAAAAGCGTTAATGAAGGACTATTTCAACGACTTTGAAGAGGAGACGTTGTTGGCATTTGAAGAGGCACATTTAGTGGATAAATATGAGGATTACCGGATGTTGCTGAAGGAATATCACGAAGGGATTTTGCTGTTTGAAATAATGGACCAGCGGGTCTGGTCCAAAGCTATGAAGGATTCGCTGGGACTGGTAGATTTTTTCGATAAAAACCAAAAAAAATATTATTGGCAAGAAAGAGCAGAGGCCATTATTGTTAATGCGGCCAATAAAGAGGTCCTTGATGACATAAAAGCCCTGAAAATAAATTCGAAGTTTGCCATAAAGACTATATCTTTAAACAATAATACAATACACGGCCAGGCGCAGTTTCCATCCGTTGACCAATTGGTAGAAGATCTGATGGGAGGGGAAGGAGAAGAGATTTTAATTGAAACTGCAACAAGCAACGAATTAGCGTTGAAGCGCATTAAGGAATATATGGTTGAAAAAGGCGTTGGAGAGGACCTGATAACCTCTAAAGAATACCCTAAGGATGACGAACAGGTGATCAGGTTGCTCGCTTCCGAGGCTAAGCCTTTGGAGAAGCAATATAATCTGAAAGATGCTTTGGCGGTACAAATAAGCGAGGGTATTTTCGAAAAAAACGAAAATGAGGTATTAGATGAATTAACGTGGGAAAAAGGTGGGTCTTCGGTAATTGTAGCTGACAACAGATATTACTGGGTCTTTATTAAAGATGTGTTGCCCCCTACGCCAAAAAAGTTAGAGGATATTAAAGGAACAGTTATTTCAGATTATCAGAACCATTTAGAGCATAAATGGATTGATGAATTAAAGATAAAGTATCCTGTTAAAGTAAATAAGATAGCATTTGAAAAGGTTATTAAAAAGCTTGGAGAAGTTTAGTTTTTATTTAATTGTACTCATCTGTTTCAGTTTTGTTGGGTGTGAATGGCTTAAGTTTAAGCAGGATCCTGAACTGCCAAGTGCTACCGAAAAGCCTATTGCCCGCATTTACAATAAATTTTTGTATCCAAAAGACCTGGAAGGTGTCATTGATAAAAACATGTCTTACCAGGATAGCGCAAAACGGGCCAATAACTACATAAAAAATTGGTTTAAGAAACAGTTGATAATTGCCAAGGCTGAGAATGAGCTGTCGCTCGATCAAACAGAAATTGAAAGAAAGATTCTGGATTACCGCTATGCCATCATTGCCCATGAATTTAAGAAAGAGTATGTTAACAACCACCTGGATACAACCATAACTGCTGGTGAGATAGCCCAGTATTATGAAAGCGAAATGGATAATTTTATACTCAAGCAGAACATTTTCAAAGGGGCATTTGTAAAACTACCTTTGAAAACACCTAAGATGGGTAGGTTCAGGAAGTTGTTTCGGTCGCAAAAACCCGAGGATAAAGAAGAACTACGGTCTTATTGCGTACAATTTGCCCTAAACTACTCGTTAGAAGAGGATCAATGGTTAAACTTTGATGAGGTAATTGTAAATACCCCGTTAATGACTATTCCCAATATAGTACAGTTTTTGAGGAATAATAAAAACTATGAGTCAAGGGATGAGAGCGGGATCTACTTTTTGAAAATAAACAGCTACAAAATATCAGATGAAGTCTCTCCTGTTGAATTTGTTAAGGACCAGATCCGAAACATAATTTTGCACAAAAGGAAAGTTGAATTAATTAACAAGTTGGAGGATGATATTTACACTAAAGCAGACGAAAGTAATGAAATTGAAATATTTGATTAGCAGGTATATAATCATTCATTGCCTTATCTTTTTCGGGGCAATCAGTGCAAGCTTCGGTCAAACCGGAGATTTGCAGGTTATAGATAAGATTATTGCGAAAATAGATAATTATATTGTTTTGAAATCCGATCTGGAAAATGCCTATAATGACTTCCTCTCTAGTGGTCAGGCTTCCCCCCCGGATTTAAAGTGCCGTATTCTCGAAAATCTTGTGACCAATAAGTTATTGGTGGCTAAAGCTGAAATTGACTCGGTTATTGTAGAAGATGCTGAGGTAGATAGCAATTTGGAAAGAAAATTACAATACTTCATTTCTCAGATTGGCTCCGAAGAGCGGATCGAGCAATATTATGGAAAGACCATTGAGCAATTTCGCGAAGAGTTAAGAGAAAGAGAAAAGGAGCAATTGATTGTTCAGAAAATGCAATCGGTGATTTCCGAAGATGTTTCTGTAACGCCGGCAGAAGTGAAAGACTTCTTCGAGTCCATACCAAGCGATAGCTTACCCTTTTTCTCCAAAGAGGTTACTGTTGGCCAGATCGTAAAAATACCTTCGGTAAGCGAAGCACAAAAGGAAAAATCCAAACGCGATTTGCTGGATTTAAGAAACCGGATTTTAGCCGGCGAGGATTTTGGAGTAATAGCAAAAAAATATTCCCAGGAGCCGGCCGCAAAAAACAGTGGTGGTGACTTAGGCTATCAACCGCGCGGTGTGATGGATCCAAAATTCGAAGCGGCCGCTCTAAGCCTGAAAGCAGGTGATATTTCTATGCCTTTTGAGAGCTCTTTCGGAATACACATTGTTCAATTAATGGATAGAAGAGGAAACTTGTATCATTCCAGGCATATCATACTTATTCCGGAAACAACACAACAGGATGTTGAGAGAACTATCCATGAAATGGATAGCTTGCGCACCCTGATTGTCAACGATAGCATTACTTTTGAAAAGGCGGCGGCGGAATTTTCAGAGGACAAAGGCACCTCCTCCAGTGGCGGCTATTTTCTCGATGCCAATGGAGCTAATAGTATGTCGGTAAAAGACCTTGATCCTACGGTCTATTTTACCATTGATACCATGAGCCTTGGCAGTATTACCGAACCGCTTACTTACCGGAGACCTGATGGCAAACAGGCGGTGAGAATTTTATACTACAAGAAAAGTAAAAGTCCGCATCAGGCTAATTTGGGGGATGATTATCAAAAGCTGTATCATGCCAAGTTAAATCAGAAAAGAAACAGGGTGATAGCCCAGTGGTTTGACAGGGCGAAAGGCGAGGTATTTATTAATATTGATGAGGAATATAATTCATGCGACATTCTGAAATAATCAACTTTTCCAGGAAAGAATCATAAAAAAAAGATAATGAAAGAATACAGTTCCGACGTAGAGGCAGCAACCGCCTTATTTGATGGCTACAAAAAACTGAAAGCCGAAATATCAAAGGTTGTAATTGGACAAGATGAGGTTGTCAAACTATTGTTGACCTCTATTTTCTGTCAGGGACATTCTTTGCTGGTAGGTGTACCAGGTCTGGCAAAGACTTTATTGATCCAGACCATATCTTCAGCTGTAAACTTAAGTTTTAATCGCATTCAGTTTACACCGGACCTCATGCCATCTGATATTTTGGGAGCGGAAACTTTAGACAAAGAGCGAAACTTCAAGTTTATTAAGGGGCCGATATTCGCCAATATCATCCTGGCAGATGAGATTAACAGAACGCCCCCCAAGACCCAGGCTGCCTTATTGGAGGCCATGCAGGAATATAAAGTGACGATCGCCGGAGAAGACTATGATCTTCCCCAGCCATTTTTTGTGCTGGCTACCCAGAACCCTATTGAGCAGGAAGGTACCTATCCCTTACCGGAGGCACAGCTGGATCGTTTTATGTTTAACATACTACTCGATTATCCATCCTACCAATCGGAAATTGATATTGTAAAAAATACAACCAGTATTGAAGATGAAACAATAAACAGGGTGATTTCAGGGGAGGAAATTGTGGGTTATCAACACCTGGTCAGAAAGGTGCCGGTGGCAGACAATGTGGTAGAATATGCCGTGGAGCTCGTCCATAAAACCAGGCCATTCACTGAAAAAGCCGATGAGCTTAGCAATAATTACCTGGAGTGGGGCGCCGGCCCTCGCGCTTCGCAATATCTTATTATTGCCGCTAAATGTAATGCCTTGTTAAATGGCAAATATTCCCCGGACATTGAAGACGTAAGAGAAGTAGCCAAACCTATTTTGAGACATCGTATCGTCAGAAATTTTAAAGCGGAAGCCGAAGGGATTACCGTAGACAATATTATTGAGAAGCTTTCCTAAATTAGCCGGTGCCTGCAACAGGTAGCTCTTAAAGCTTCTGATTTGCCACTGGGTAACAGGTTAATTGCTATTGGTTATTCTTAAGGTGTTTCCCGACACACTTGATCGATATTCCAACAGCGGTCTGGTGGCAGGGCCCTCGAAGGGAAATCCCTCAAAATCAAACTTTGAACTACAACAGGGATCTATTAAAAACAGTCCGGATTGATCTACCTCCACATCGGCGCAGGCCTCCAGCGGCTGGTAAGAGCAGTTTTTCTCAAATGCCCTATAAACGTTATTGCTTTCCCGGTATATTATAATGCCTCTCACACCCGCGTTAATGGTAACATGACCACCGAGCGTCTTAAGATCCAGGAACTCAAAGTTGTTGAGGTTTATGGTTTCATCAACAAAAACAAAGGGAATCGAATTGTCGCCTCCTGATTCTTCACATCCGGTAATAACTGATAATAGCAGGAGCCCAAAAATCAATGGCCTGTGTAGACTGCCCATGATGGAATTTAGACTGAGTAAGCAGAAAATTGTCTGAGAAAGCGAATATCATTCTCAAAAAACAATCGTAAATCATCGATATCATATTTTAGCATGGCAATTCTTTCTATTCCCATGCCAAAAGCGTATCCGGTATAAACCTCCGAATCAATGCCACAGTTATCTAATACGTTGGGATCAACCATTCCACACCCAAGTATTTCTACCCATCCCGATCCTTTACAGACCTTGCACCCTTTGCCTTTACATATAAAACACGAAATATCCATTTCTGCGCTGGGCTCAGTAAATGGAAAATAGGACGGCCGAAATCTGATCTGGGTATCTTTTCCAAACATTTCCTGGGCAAAATGAAATAAGGTTTGCTTCAGATCTTTGAACCCAACATTTGTATTAATATACAAGCCTTCGACCTGGTGAAAAATACAATGGGCCCTGGCGGAAATTGCTTCATTTCTAAATACTCGTCCCGGCATAATCGATCTGATTGGAGGTTTGTTGACTTCCATCAGCCTGATTTGCACATTGGACGTGTGCGTTCTTAATACCATATCAGGATTCTTTTCAATAAAAAAGGTATCCTGCATGTCCCTGGCCGGATGATTTTCGGGAAAGTTAAGCGCCGTGAAATTGTGCCAATCATCTTCCATCTCAGGCCCGTCGGCTACATTAAATCCAATTCTTTCAAATATTTCAATAATCCTTTTGCGCACAATGGTTAAAGGATGTAAAGATCCCGTATGGGTGGCAGCCGGCGGTAAGGTTAAATCCAGGTCGCTCTTTTCGTTGGTAGATGAAACGGCATTTACCTCTGAAATCAATGTCTGAAATTTTTGTTGCGCACTGTTTTTAAGATCATTGAGTGCGATGCCCATATTTTTTCTTTCCGTGGCAGCAACATCTTTCAAGCCGGCAAAAAGATCTCCAATAACGCTTTTGCGGCTTATAAACCTCATTCTGAATGCTTCCAGGTCCTCCTGTGTTTTTGCTTCGAACCTGGTTATCTGCTCTTTTAATTCCTGAACCTTTTCTAACATAACTGCCATCGTTAAGCGTAATAATTACTAAATAATCATACCGGCACCTACGGTTTCGTTGGTAAATTCATCAATTAGTATGAGACTTCCGGTAGCCCTGTTTTTCCTGTAACTATCGTAAAATAGCGGGTTGGTGGTTCTTACCAGAATTCTCCCGATGTCATTTAATCCAATTTTTTTATCATCTTCAATTTTATGCAGGGTATTAATATCTACTTTATAGCGAATATCTTTTACAATGCACCTGACATCCTTACTTGTATGTTTTAAAGCATACTTTCCTCCCGGAATAAGCGGCTTTTCGTTTAGCCAACACACCATCATGTCGATATCCTGACTGCTCTGGGACTGGTTATTCGGTTTCACAATGATATCTCCGCGGCTAATGTCAATATCGTCTTCTATGGTCATCACTACCGACATAGGAGGAAAAGCCTCTTCCAACTTTCCGTCTAATGTTTCGATAGCCTTAATTTTTGAAGTAAAACCTGACGGGAAAGTCACAATGTCATCCCCAGGTTTAAATATTCCTCCTTCTACTCTTCCGGCATAACCCCTGAAATCATGATATTCATCGGATTGTGGCCTGATAACACGTTGAACCGGAAATCGGCTATCTACCAGGTTAAAATCACTGGCTATGTGAACATTTTCCAATACATATAACAACGTTCCTCCCTTAAACCAGCTCATAGCCTCAGATCTGTCGACAACGTTGTCACCTTTTAACGCGCTAATAGGGATGTAGTGGATGTCTTTTATATCCAGCTTCGAGCTGAAAGCCTCAAAATCTTCCTTGATTTTATTAAATACCTCCTCTTTATAGTCTACCAGGTCCATTTTATTAACACAAAGGACCAGGTGCTTTATTTGCAGCAACGATGCAATAAAAGCATGTCGGCACGTTTGCTCCACAATGCCATTTCTGGCATCAACCAGCACGATCGCGAGATTGGCGGTTGATGCACCGGTTACCATGTTTCTTGTATATTGAATATGCCCCGGTGTATCGGCAATAATGAATTTTCTTTTTGGTGTAGCGAAATATCGGTAAGCAACGTCGATGGTAATACCCTGCTCTCTTTCTGCTCTCAGGCCATCCGTTAGCAACGCCAGGTTTACGTGGCCGTCCCCACTTTGTTGGCTTGTTCTTTCGATAGCTTCCATCTGATCTTCGAAAATAGCCTTGCTGTCATGTAACAAACGGCCTATCAGCGTGCTCTTACCATCATCTACACTACCAGCGGTGGTGAACCTTAGCAGGTCCATATTCAAATATTCCTGTGTTGTTTGTGAGGTGTCCATTAATAATATGTTCTGTGTTCCTAAAAATATCCCTGCTTTTTCCTGTCCTCCATAGCCGCCTCCGACCTTTGGTCGTCTGCTCTGGCTCCCCGCTCTGTTATTCTGGCAGAGGCTACTTCCTGAATTATCTTTTCAAGCGTATCAGCATCCGATTCGACAGCACCCGTACAGGTCATATCGCCGACAGTCCTGAATCTTACGGTCTTTTCCTCATATGCTTCGCCATCAAGCAAGGTTATAAATGAGCTTTTACCTAATAAAACGTTATTTCTGTTTACTATGACGCGTTGGTGTGAAAAATAAATCGACGGAATACTCAGTTTTTCCAAAGCAATGTATTGCCACACATCCATCTCAGTCCAATTGCTGAGAGGGAACACTCTGAAGTGTTCGCCAACATGTTTTTTGCCATTAAAAATATTCCAGAGTTCAGGACGCTGGTTTTTGGGATCCCATTGTCCAAACTCATCTCTATGGGAGAAAAAACGCTCTTTAGCCCTGGCTTTTTCTTCATCCCTTCTGGCGCCACCAAAAGCCGCATCGAACTGGAATTCTTCTACCGCATCCAGCAGGGTAATTGTTTGCAATCCATTTCGACTGGGGTTTAACCCCTTTTCTTCAACCGCTCTACCACTCTTAATAGAATCTTCTACGTAGCGCACAATCAATTTGGCTCCTATCTGTTCTACTAACTGATCTCGAAATGAAATGGTTTCTTCAAAATTGTGACCCGTATCAATATGCATTAAAGGGAACGGGATTTTGGCGGGCCAAAAGGCTTTTTGTGCCAGCCGCACCATCACAATGGAATCCTTGCCGCCCGAGAATAAAAGAACAGGCTTCTCAAATTGCGACGCCACCTCCCTCATAATATATATCGCCTCAGATTCTAATTGTTTTAAATGTGTTAAATTATATCGGCTCATTTATTCAAAATGATTATAGATCTAAATTATCGGTACAAAAAATTTAATCATATCCTGAAGGCAATCGTCAAGATTGTTTAAATCAGTATTTACGGTCAGGGAAGGGTTTTCCGGATTCTCAAAAGGAGAATCGATTCCGGTAAAGTTTTTAATTTCACCCCTTCGTGCCTTTGCATAAAGTCCCTTCACGTCTCTTTTTTCACAAACTTCAATCGGGCACTCAACAAAAACTTCATGGTACAGGTCATCGCCTATAATCTGCCTTGACATTTCTCTGATTGATGTTGTAGGACTAATAAAGGAGCAAATAGTGATGACCCCGCAGTGAGCAAATAGTTTGGCAACCTCTGCCACTCTTCGGATGTTTTCTTCCCGGTCCTCTGCGCTAAAACCCAGGTTTGCATTCAAACCGGTACGTAGATTATCACCATCCAATATTTGCGTCAATTTCCCGCTATCATGGAGATATTTTTCAAACGATTTGGCCAATGTACTTTTCCCTGATCCGGAAAGGCCCACCATCCAGATAACTATTCCTTTTTGTTGCAATAGTTGCTCCTTATCAGTTTTACCTAATATCTGATCAAATATGGGATGAATATTTTCCAAACCGCTATATTGTTGGTTTATTAAATTTAAAGGCACAAAAATAGTATTTAAAAGAATATATAATAAATCTTTCTTAATTTATTATATTTTTGAGATTCATTAATGGAGCGTTGAATGCAGGATACAATCAATATAGATGTAATAAGACAAATAGCTCGGGAAGCCGGAAAAGAAATTCTCAGAATTTATAATGATTCGGATTTTTCACAGGTAGTTGATTTCAAAAATGACAATTCACCATTGACATTAGCTGACAAGGCCTCGCATCAGGTCATCGTAAAGGCGTTGAACGAAGCTTACCCCAATATACCGATCATCTCTGAAGAGGGAAGTGATATCCCCTACAATCAAAGAAAAGAATGGTCGCTTTTTTGGTTGGTGGATCCCCTGGATGGCACCAAAGAGTTTATTAAAAGAAATGGAGAGTTTACCGTAAATATTGCGTTGATAAGCGAAGGCAATCCGGTATTGGGTGTTGTGTATACTCCGGTTACTGACGAATTGTATGAGGGCTCAGTGGGGCATTATGCCAGGAAAATTCAAAATGGCAATATTAGCGATTTGAAAGTAAATAATAAGGACGGGAACAGGATTGCCGTCCGTAGTAAATCTCATCCTTCGAAGGAGGAAGAGCAGATACTTAATGATTATAACGTGGTTGATAGCATCTCTGTCGGAAGCTCGCTCAAGTTTTGTATGCTGGCTGAGGGAAAAGCCGACATTTATTATCGACATGGTCCGACAATGGAATGGGACACAGCTGCTGGCCAGGCAGTGCTGGAGGCTGCGGGAGGCGCAGTATATAAAAATACAGGAAGTGAAATCTTTACTTACAATAAAGAAAGCTTATTGAATGGAAGTTTTTTGTGTCTTGGATAATAAACGCTTTATTATTTAGTAGGCGTTTTCATCACCCCTCAAAAGGGAAGAGATCGTCAGAAAAATGATTTTGAAGTCAAAGACCAGCGACCATTTTTCAATATAAAACCTATCCAACTTCACCCTGTTTTTCATAAGGTTAATGGATTTGGTTTCTCCCCTGAAGCCTTTAGCTTGTGCCAATCCGGTGATACCTGGCTTCACAAAGTGTCTGGCCATGAATTTTTCAATTACTTTGGAATATTCCTCCGTATGCTTTAGCATGTGAGGTCTGGGCCCGACCACTGACATATGACCTAATAAAACATTAAAGAACTGGGGTAATTCATCGAGACTTGTTTTTCGCAGGAAGGAACCAATTCTCGTGATCCTGCGATCATTTTTAGTAGCCTGCTTGGAGTCATCATCATGATTGATGTACATGGTTCGGAATTTATAACAGGAAAAACTTCTGTTGTCCTTACCAGTCCTTTTTTGTTTGAAAAATACAGGACCTTTCGAATCCAGCCTAACCAGCAATGCCAGCAATGGAAATAACCAGCTAAATACGAAAATGATAACAAGTGTTGAGAAGAGGATGTCAAATGTCCGCTTCATTGCTATATTCTTTCTATCATCGAGCGGGGTATTCGAGACATTTAATACCGGAATATAATCGTATCTTTCAAGGCTAAGAGATTTTGAAGAAAATCCTCTGAAATCGGTTAAAAGCTTTACCTTGACCAGGTGTTTGTCCCCAAAATCGATCAGATCCTTTATTAAGGAATATTGCACATAGGGGAGACAGCAATAAATGTCATCTACTTTATTTTCCTGGACGTATTCTTCAATATCTTTATAAGTTCCTAAAATTCTGTCACCGATCTTTTTGTTATCAAAAAAACCAAGAAATTTAAATCCGAATTCGGGATGTAATCTAAAAAAACGATGCAACTCCTCGGCCAATTCTCCGTGTCCTACGATGACCACTCTGCGGAAGTTAAACCCTTGCTTTCTATACATTCTCAGTAAATAAAAGAATGCCGATTTCCAGAAAAAGAGTGAAACACTAAAAATCAGGTAAGTAGTAAAGAACTGCTCCCTTGAATATAGCTCCTGCGCTTTGAAGATAAACCAGAAAGCAGAAATAATCAGTAAGTGTAACGTAATGAGGGTCAAATGGCTCCTTAATATCGTCGCCATCCTGGAAATCCTGGAAATCTTATAAGGTCTGGAGATAATTGCTAATACGATCCAGATAATATTAAAGAGCAAAAGCGAATAAAAATAGGGATCACCTAACCAGCCGATACCAATACTGAATCTATCGTAAGTGTCATTGGTTGGATTAAATAACTTAAACTTGATCAGGTAAGAAAAAAGAAAGGAAATATTTAAAATAAATATATCTCCTAAAGCGTGTATGTGTTTTATGTATTTTGAGTATCCTGTTGGCAAAACTGTAAAATATTAAACTGGTTCTAATAATTTCCGCAAATATATGTCCTTAGCATTTAATTAAGTAACGTTGATTGCAAATTTGACTATGGATTGTAAAAACTTTAGGTAACTTTCTAATTTAAAGTTACATAGGTTGTCAATTTATTAACTATGCCTCTGAATGGAACCATTAGAATTACTTGTTAGTTGAATTTTAAAACTGTTTCTTTTAATCTAATTTCCCCTTTGACAGGTTAATGGCTGAAAGGTTTATTTGTAACCCTTGCAAATTATTGTTGAAAAACCTGTATTAGTTGGCTCAATAGCCATTTTCAGAGATTTTACGTTATTTATTTTAGCATTTTCCATGATTGGGATAGACATAACTAAATTGTTCTCGCTGTTATATAATTTGGCGTCTTCAGCAATTCTTATAAAAGTCTTTGGAATAATCTTTTTTTTCGCAATTGTTGTAATTTGCTTAAAAACATTACCTGGACCTTTTTGGTGAAATGAAATATTTAAATACAGACATTGGATGCTGTGAGAATCGCCCTGGTAATCAGATGTTTAAGTTTGATATTGTTTTGGTTTCATAATTAAAACTATTAAATAAAAAAATCATTTACGACATCGATACTTTTAATACAACCCGCCAATGGAATACCCTACTCTTAGGGAGGTTTTTTTAAATTAATTTCAAGAAAATTTTCTTAACCCAGCGTTATCCTCCGCTATTTTACACTTCTAACATTTTTATTGTTACTGTTTTGTAAGCTTGCCTACATATTAATAAAATAAACAAGACTATTTTTAAAGCCAGTTTGGAATTATACGGATTGTTTTAGAATTTGAATTTTGTTCCAGTATCCTAACCGTTATTCTTTAATATGAAAAAAACCTATAACTTCGAAGATCTTCTAGAACCTGTCGTCGTGGCCGATTACAGTCAATTGGTGGAAAAAATCCCGGCACATGCTTTAGTTGAAAATGTGGACCTGGTAGTTATCAAATATGGGGATAATTTTTCTGTATTATATGGCAGGTGTTTACATCGGGGAGCCCTGTTAAGCGATGGTGAGGTAGTGGGGGATAATTTAATTTGCGGCTTACATCAGTGGGACTACAGGATCGACACCGGGGTTTCGGAATATAACAACGATGAATTCCTACACAAATTCCGGGCTGCTGAGAAAAATAATCAAATTTACGTAGATGCCAGCGAGGTTAGAGCCTATCACGAGAAATACCCTCAACCATTCGACAGATCTCAATATTTGGGAAGTTACGCAGACACTCATCCTGAGGCGACCGAGCCATATACGTTGTATATCAAGGAGCTGGCTCAAAATGGGCTTAAAAATTATGGACATCATGGTCCCACCATGGCCATGGGGGTTGACAGGAATACCTTGCCTAAGTGGGAGGATATTCAGTTTTTGCCAGCTCAGTTATCTCGAAGGCCACTTTTAGACGATGAAGATGTCAGCACCGGTGTCACAATCGGGCCCAATGCCGGAAAACCATTGCACCTGGATATACCCATATTTGTGTCGGATATGTCTTTTGGGGCCCTGTCACGGGAAGCAAAAATTGCCCTGTCAAAGGGGGCAGAGATGGCTGGTACAGGAATCTGTTCAGGTGAAGGCGGTATGCTCCCGGATGAACAGCTCAGCAATTCCAGGTATTTTTATGAGCTGGCTTCGGCGCAATTCGGTTTTAGTTGGGACAAGTTAAAAAATGTACAGGCTTTTCATTTTAAAGGGGGCCAGGGTGCCAAAACCGGAACCGGCGGCCACCTGCCAGGCCACAAGGTGTCAAAAGAAATAGCAGAAGTACGGGGATTAAAAGAAGGAGAATCGGCCATCAGTCCGGCTACTTTCCCTGATTTTCACGGCATAGAAGACTTTAAGAAATTTGCCGATAAGGTGAGAGAAGTTACGGGCGGAATTCCCGTGGGATTTAAAATTGCAGCTAGCAGGATTGAGGAAGACATCGAATTTGCCCTTAAGGTAGGTGTCGATTATATTATTCTGGACGGTAGAGGCGGTGGAACTGGCGCTGCGCCAACTATTCTCAGAAACAATATTAACGTGCCCACCATCCCCGCATTGGCAAGAGCAAGAAAATTCCTGGATGAGCAAAATGCAGCGCATGTTACGCTCATCATTACCGGTGGATTGCGGGTTGCCGAGGATTTTGCCAAGGCCATGATGCTGGGTGCCGACGTGATTGCCGTTTCAAATGCTGCGATCCAGGCCATCGGTTGTTTGGGGATGCGTGCCTGCCAAACCAATAATTGTCCGGTAGGTATTGCCACACAGAAAGAAAACCTGAGAGCCAGACTTGAGATACAAAGTTCTGCCAAACAACTCTTTAACTTCTTCACCGCGACCAATGATTTAATTAAAGTGGTGGCAAGAGCCTGTGGTCACAAGGACATTACCAGTTTTGATAGCCAGGACCTGTCAACTTTCAATTACGATATTCACAAACTTACAGGTATACAATATGCCGGCATAAAGCCATGATTGTTAATGCAATTTCTTGACATTTAATTTACACCCCATGACTGACCCAAAAACTAGCTTGAAATGGTATAAGGTATTAGACAAAATAGAAGAGCTCCCCGAGGGCAGGGTAACAACCGTCACAGCCAAACATCAAGGCATCTGCTTGGCGCATTTTGAAGGAAAAATTTGTGCCCTGGACAATAAATGCCCCCATCAGGGAGGGCCATTGGGGGAAGGCAGTATTGAGAACGGCTTGCTGAGATGTCCCTGGCATGGTTGGGATTATCACCCCTGTACAGGAAAAGCGCCTGGCTATGATGACGGTGTCGCCACTTTTCCGGTAGAAATAAGGGAAGGATCCGTTTACGTGGGTATAGAGGAGGAAGAATCTCATGAACCGACGGTATCCGATATCATGGTTGAGACGATGGTCAACTGGGGGATCAATACAGTTTTTGGTATGGTGGGGCACTCAAACCTTGGATTGGCTGATGCTATGAGGAGGCAGGAACAAAAAGGCAATTTGACGTTTTATGGTATCCGGCACGAGGGAGCCGGCGCCTTTGCAGCTTCGGCCTATGGTAAATTAATGGGCAAACCCGCCGCCTGCTTTGCCATTGCCGGACCGGGATCAACCAATATGTTTACCGGGTTGTGGGATGCCAAGGTTGACAGAGCCCCTATATTGGCCCTTACCGGACAGGTAGCTTCCCAGGTTGTCGGTACGGGAAATTTTCAGGAGGTTGATCTGGTCAGAGCGTTTAGTACGGTAGCAGAATTTAACCATCGTGTACTAAGTACCAGCAAGCATAGTGAGCTGATGACACTAGCTGTAAAACATGCGATTTTAAAACGGGATGTTTCCCACCTTACCTTCCCGGATGAAATTCAGGAAATGGCTCCGGGGAAAGGAGAAGCGGCTCAAACGCCCGAAGGCCGGATCACACCGCTGCAGATCTCACCTCCAAGGGAAAGTTTGGATAAGGCCATTTCTATGTTAAAAGGCGCCAAAAGACCTGTTATCATAGTAGGTCACGGAGCAAAGTTTAACATGGAGGCGATTATTGCTTTTGCCGAAAGTATTCATTGTCCTGTAATGACAACGTTTAAAGGAAAAGGACAGATTTCAGACCACCATCCTCTGGGCTGTGGTGTATTGGGAAGAAGTGGAACGCCTATTGCCTCCTGGTTTATGAATGAGGCAGACCTGCTTTTGGTACTTGGTGCCTCATTTTCTAATCACACAGGGATTACCGATCACAAACCGACGATTCAGGTTGATTTTGATCCACTGGCATTAAGTAAATTCCACAAGATTGATTGCCAGGTTTGGGGTGAAATTGGCGTTACCATAGATTTGATGTCAAAGGAGGCGGCAGGTCATATGAATACCTTCGATCAAAGGCCTGAAATCGAAGAAAGATGGCGTATATGGAAAGCTGAAAAGCAAAAAAGGTTGCAGGATAACCATGGGAAAGGTGTTAGCTCCATTGCGGTATTCGAAGCTATGAATCAATTAATGCCTGAAGATGCGGTCATGTGTGTGGATGTTGGTAACAATGCCTATTCCTTTGGCAGATATTATGAAAGTAAACAAAATACCTTTTTAATGTCAGGATATCTTGGCTCGATTGGGTTTGCCTTTCCTGCCGCGTTAGGGGCCTGGGCAGCTGTCGGCAAGGAACGACCGGTTATTGTGGTTGCTGGCGACGGGGGATTTTGTCAATATCTTGCTGATTTAACTACCGCTGTGAAGTATGAAATGGATATTAAAGTTATTATCCTGAATAACTTTGAACTTGGAAAAATCTCAAAAGAGCAAAGAGCCGGAGAATTTGACGTTTGGGCTACCAGCCTGCACAATCCGGAATTTGCCGAATATGCCAACGGGTGTGGCGCCTTAGGCATTAAAGTGACGCAAAAGGAAGACCTGGCTGATGCTATGAAGAAAATACTGGATCACAAGGGCACAGCACTGCTGGAGGTTATTGCCGATGTCGATTTAATTTAAAACCTATGTTTGATGCCTTAACCATCATCGTTGCCATAGCAGCTTTATTCAGTTATTTAAACCACCGGCTGCTGAAACTTCCTGTAACCATTGGGCTTTTAATGCTTTCCCTGGTATTGGCCTTAATTTTTGCTGCGCTAAGAGAAGTTAGTCCGGATGTGTTTCACCAGGCTTGTGAAATCGTTTTGACCATCAACTTCAGAGAAATTTTGATGAATGTAATGTTAAGTTTCTTACTGTTCGCCGGGGCTATGCATGTTGATTTGAAGGCGTTGGAAAAGGAGAAGTGGGCCGTATTGCTTTTTGCCACGCTGGGGGTCTTGATTTCAACTTTCATAGTAGGCGCTTTGGGTTATATGGTATTTAATGCGATTGGCTTGCAAATACCCTTTATTCATTGCTTGCTTTTCGGAGCCCTAATATCTCCTACAGACCCAATAGCGGTTCTGGCCATTTTAAAAGATGCTCAAGCCAGCAAGAGCCTGGAACTTAAGATTTCAGGAGAGTCGCTGTTTAATGATGGGGTGGGTGTGGTAGTTTTTTTAAGCATTGCCATGGTATCTGATATGGGCCTGGAAGACTTTGAAGTATCTGAAATATTTCACCTGTTTGCGGTCGAGGCGCTGGGGGGTGTGGTTTATGGTCTGGCGTTGGGGTATGTGGGTTATTTATTAATTAAGTCTGTAGACGATGCACCAAAGATAGAAGTATTGATCACGATTTCAATTGCCATGGGAGGGTATGCATTAGCAGGGATTATAGGAGTTTCTGGTCCGCTGGCAATGGTAGCAGCCGGGTTGCTTATTGGTGACAGGTTGTGCTCCGGCCGGTTCTCTGAAAAATCAAAGGAGCATCTGGATATCTTTTGGGAAATGCTGGATGAAATATTGAACGCGGTTCTTTTTGTTTTGATCGGGTTGGAAGTTTTAACGTTGTCATTCGAGTTTACCTACTTCGTGGCCGGTCTGGCATCGGTGATCATTGTGCTGGTGGCCCGGTTTTCTTCTGTAGGCTTATCATATTCCTTGTTGAAAAACCAGGATCATTCAAAGATCAAAACAATTGGCATTTTAACCTGGGGGGGACTACGGGGAGGTATTTCAGTAGCCCTGGCATTGTCATTGGAGCCATCCATGTCCAGGGAAATGATTGTTTTTATTACTTACATGGTCGTCGTTATATCTGTATTGCTTCAGGGGCTTACTATAAAATCGATGGTCAAAAGATTAACCACTTAAACACAAAGTTATGTCAGCTGAATCACTTCGGGATTGGGAAATACATGAAAAAACAAATCTTAAAACCAAAAAGCTACTGGCCGCCAGGATTGAATTACACCGCGCTGTGCAATTGGTAGGAGCAGTGGGCCGATCCTATTCACCGCCATCAGGTGAGGATGAATATGGTAGCCTGGAATGGGATAAAAATGGTAAAATGCTGGTATGTGTACCGGTAGGCCGGGAGAAAAAAATATATGCGGGTTTGAGCCTGGCTAAATTTAACCTGGGCCTGTATGATCAAAATGGTACGTTGATTGATGGAATGGATTTGAAAAAACACAGCCTGGGTGAGGCCGTGGATTGGCTGAAAATGTCCCTGGGAAAAGCCGGCTTGGAGGAAGGAAAATTAACGATGGAATTACCCTATGAGATCCCGGAATATGCTTTGGGTACCGAAAAAAAATTCAAATATAAGCCGAAAAATACTTTTAGGGAGTTTTCAAATTTATATGAAAATGCCGCTTTAATTTTAAGCCATTACCGGGAAAACAATGATCACGCCTCTGACATTAAATGTTGGCCCCACCATTTCGATATTGCGATGCAATTGATTTTCGAAGAAGAGGGCAATCCCGATGAAAAAAAGTATGTCGGGTTGGGGTTTTCACCCGGGGACGAAAACTACAAAAGACCTTACTACTATATTAACCTATGGCCGGCCCCAGATATTCCGTTGTCGGATTTGCCGCCAATTCAGGGCGCCAGGTGGAATATTGAGGATTGGTTTGGCGCTACTCTTGACATCAAAAATTTCAAGAAGATAAACGACGCGCAGGCACAGATGGAATTGGTGAAAGCATTTTATGATGCGGCACTTTCAGAAATATTTAAACTTATTGGCAGGCAAGCTTAATCTGGCATTATTTTCCACCTAAAAATCGATGAACAAACAATTTATGAAGCATATCCTGCTCCTTTGCTTAAGCGGTTATAAGCTTTGCACTGCTTAGGAGTATAGGTAGAAATTTGGGATCAAAAAACGGAGTGGGATATAGTCAAAGGCAAAATACCTGTTTTCTGTCCTATCATTTCTTTCCAAAATTCAAAAAAAGTCAAGATTTATTCGATGGGTTTTTGTAATTTCATCGCCACCAGTTTTAACAACAACCCAAACTGATCATTTATTTTTTATTTTGATGATGATCTGTGAAAAACGACTTTTAAGCTGAAGCTTAAAAACAAAGTTATATTGGGTATTTAACCATTAATTTAATTTGTAGACTATGAAGAATCTTGACTCCCTGGATTGGATAGTAATAGGGGTGTATTTTTTAGTATTAATTGCTGTCGCTGTTTGGGTGATTATGCAAAAGCAAAAAAACACGGAAGATTATTTTTTAGCAGGTAGAAATATTGGATGGTTTGTGGTAGGAGCTTCTATTTTCGCTTCTAATATAGGATCCGAGCATGTTGTTGGGCTGGCTGGAGCAGGGGCGGGAGATAAAATGCCCATGCTGATATATGAATTACACGCCTGGTTGGTCTTAATGCTGGGCTGGGTATTTCTGCCGTTTTATGCTAGGAGCGGGGTTTTCACGATGCCTGAATTTTTGGAGAAACGTTTTAACGCCAAAGCCCGATGGATTCTTTCCGTATTTTCACTGGTAGCTTACATATTGACTAAGGTTTCAGTAACTATTTATGCGGGTGGTGTGGTTGTTTCGTCATTGCTGGGCATTAACTTTTGGGTGGGCGCCCTGTCGACGGTGGTCTTAACCGGGATTTATACCGTATTGGGTGGCATGAGAGCGGTGGTATATACGGAAACTTTACAAACTATTGTTTTGGTTTTAGGTGCCGGTACTTTGACTTTCCTGGGCTTGCAGGCCGTCGGTGGCTGGACAGAATTGAAGTCGACTGTCGGCGCGGAATATTTCAATATGTGGCGGCCGGCCTCTGATCCGGACTTTCCATGGCCAAGCTTGTTTTTTACCAGTACTATTGTGGGCATATGGTATTGGTGTACCGATCAATACATTGTGCAGCGGGTGTTGACGGCGAAGAGCATTAAAGAAGGACGACGCGGGACCATTTGGGGAGGATTTTTAAAACTAATGCCGGTATTTTTATTTTTAATTCCGGGAGTGGTCGCCCTGGCATTAAAGCAAAGAGGTGAAATACATTGGGATTCACCAGACCAGGCATTCCCCGTTTTAATGAGTAACCTTCTGCCTTCGGGTATGAGAGGATTGGTAGCAGCCGGCCTGCTGGCAGCGCTGATGAGTTCGTTGGCCTCGGTTTTTAATTCCTGCTCTACCTTGTTCACCGTTGATATTTATAAAAAATTAAAACCGGAAACACCGGAAAAGGATTTATTGCGGATCGGCAGAATCGCCACTTTTATTGTGGTAGTTCTCGGAATTTTCTGGATACCGATCATGGCTAATATCTCCGGTGTTTTATACGAATACCTGCAAAAGGTGCAGTCCTATATATCTCCTCCGATAGCGGCTGTTTTCCTTCTGGGAATATTTTATAAAAGAATTAATTCCCGGGGAGCACTGGCAACATTGATTGTAGGTTTTGCCATAGGCGCATTGCGCATGGTGCTGGAACTGGCAAAGGATAGTTTGCCGGAGGGAAGTATATTCTATGAGCTCGGATCCATGAACTTTCTGACTTTCGGGGCCTATTTTTTCTTTATTTGTGTCATTATAGCTATCGTCGCCAGTCTTACCGCGCCGGAAGCGTCTGCAGAGAAACTGGAGGGATTGACATTTTCTACCTTGACATCGGAACAAAAGGAAGCCAACAAAAACAGTTATAACTGGATAGATATTGTTTCCTCGCTAGTGGTTCTGGCTATTGTTATTTATGTAATGGTTTCTTTTAGCGGGTAGAGGCGACGGGTTGGTTGACAACTTTTAGTCGCCGGGCAAAACCAGCCGCTAATTTTACTGGTCAAAGAAACTTTTACGCTTGTAGTATTTCAAATCCTTCAACAAAGCTGATTTGATTCGTACTGTAAAAGCATAGGAAGTAAATCTTCCAAATGGTGTCCAGTTGAAAACCATCATCCAACAGTTGAGGTCGCGGGTAACATCCATCCGGGTTTGGGTAAATTCTTTTTTCTCGATATCATATCCCGAAGAAAAGCCAATATCCCATTTGGGCGTAAGCTTTATGTTGCCGTTGAATCGGATACCCTGGTTGATGACCGCATCTTGAAAACCGCGTTTGCTATAGTTTAAAGTATAAGTCACCCTCAAATCCCACGGAACGTCAAAATCTACATATAACCCGGGATCACCATTAATATAACCGAGATCCTCGGGCCTGGCAGATTCTTCCTGCCGTTCCAGTTCATCATTGAGACCGGAATCGCGATTATTGTTGTTTCCCGAATTTTTTTTGTTCGATTTGGGATTCAGGCTGGTGCCCAATGATAGCCGCGCAGACGTAATCTGGCCCAATCCACCGCCATTGTTCCATGCAAATTCGTTCACCCGGCGTTGACTGACCGTTTTAGTGCCGTTCTCGTTGACCGTAATAGGTTCAAGCAACCGGTAAATGTAAGGGTCAACTGTGGCGCTGGTGGCCAAATTTACTTTTTTATTAAAGAGCTTTGTCCTTAAGGTCAGATTAATATTGGAAAGGTTAAAGGAATCAGCTACAAGATTATAACTTGTTGATAATCCGAAGTTATCAATCAGAGATACTTTAACCGGTTTGCCGGTGGTATCATTCTTGGGAATAGTTTTCATTTCCAGGTTGTTGCTGATAGAAAGGCTGATGGCTCCGGATTCTCCGGCCTGGGGTGAGCCGAAGACAAAACGATCAAACCTGGAGATTAACCTTTCGGTTCCGGAAGTATCAGTTTGTACGTTTTTATAGAAACCAAATTCTTCCTTTGAAAAATCGGGACTATAGCTAAAGCTCAAAGAAGGTCTGATAGTATGGCGAATGGCCTGCACCCGCTTCCCCTCTTTAAATTGATAGGTGCCATAGACATTTGTATTTAAACTGACCCCCCCACTGTAGGAATAGGCACGGGAAAATTTTCTGATCGTATCTATGCGCACAGCGTTGGCATTCTCATCGAAGAAGTAATCCAGCTTATTGGGGTACCACAACTCCTCATAATTGAAAGAAGGACTTAATGTAAAAAATTTAAACAATTTGAAAGTAGTTGAAACCGGTATAATATGTTTTCCCCCTATTTTGGCGCGATCCAGCAGCAGGTCGGCATTGTCGAAGTTAAATCCGATGATAGAGTCATTCAGCGGATTTTCATTGAGCACATCAAACCCGGTGGCGCTGGAGACCCGGTTGTTGGAGATCTGTACGGTGGAGTTAAACCGGTAGGAGAAGTTAATTTTCTCGTACCACTTGCTCCCGTTGCTTCCTTTTTTCTTAAAAGGATTTATACGGCTCATATTTAGACTGAAATCAGGCAAGGTCATATTCACCACGCCGGTGGCTACATTTTGATTGTGTCTGGCGCTCATGGCAATATTGATGGGCGTGCGATTAAATGTTTTGGAGTAAGTTACATTAGATGAAAACTGTGCCGTTGTATTCCTTTCCACCGATTGTACCACATTTTCATTGTAAGAGGAAGTACCGGCATTTACACTGGCAGAGAACCGCCCTGTTCCCCTGGATTGAGGGGTATGACTCCAACGGATCCAAAATGTATTTAACGCTACGGAGTCTTCCTCATCGCCGCTGACGATTTTTTCATAGGAGAAATTGAAATTTCCATTGTACCGGTACCTTTTTTTGTAGGTCGAGGTGATGCTTGTTCCCACACCGCCTTTGCTGTAAATGGATCCTAATACATCCAGGTCAATGTACTCATTAATAGCCCAATAGTAGCCGCCATTCCTCAGAAAGAAACCCCTTCTTTGCTCTTCACCGTAGGTAGGGATGCGGACGCCGGATGCTTTTTCCTTAGGTGAGGGAAACATCCCGAAGGGAATGAATAAAGGCGTTGGCACATCTCCGATAAATAGCTGCGCCGGACCCACCAGTATTTTCTTTTTTGGAACCACCTTGATTTTTTTTGATTTTATGTAGGTACCCGCCACGGGTGTTTCGCAGGGGCAAAACCGGCCGTCGGCAATGAAGAGATCGTCGTACTGGTTCTTTTTTACCTTATCACCTAATAAAAAACCTTCCCCCTGCTCAGTTATAACATTATAAATGATGGCTTTCTTGGTCTTAAAATTATATCGTATGCTATCCGTAGTATATTCGGCTGCCCCTTGTTTAAATACCGGATGGCCGATTATTTTACCGGTGGAATCAACGCCGGGTTTGGCCAGTACAGATTCATTAATAAAGTCGATGGCAATGTAATCTCCGGACAATTCTATATCACCATAGGTTATTTTTGCGTTTCTGTATAAGTGAATGGTTTGGGTAACCACGTCGAGACTTTGTGAGTCGGAGGAGACGTATTTTATCAAGGTACTTAAGTCGCCGGTTTGTTCGGGTTGGGTAGCAAGGGAATCACTTTCAACGGCGGTGGTATCGGTGACAGCCTCTATAGGCTTTAAATTTACCGAATCAGCTGGTTTTTGCTGATTTTGCTGGCTGTACGAAACATGGGCAATTAGTAGAAAAAGTCCAATAAATGCGTAATTGAATTTGTACAACAGTTTCTTCGGTTTTTGAGAAAATTTTAGAATTTTGTGTAAAGTTACCAGATAAAGATTTAACAAACGAAATATCGTGAGAAATAAAATATTAGTACTTTCGGTGGGATCATTGTTATTTTTCGGGTCATTTAACCTTTTCCACACTTTTAAATATAAAGTAAAAAAGATCGTTATCGACGCCGGCCATGGTGGCAAAAACTGGGGTACAACAGGAAAAATTTCAAAGGAGAAAAATGTTGCATTAGCTATTTCCAAAAAGCTGGGAAGAATTCTTAGCGAAAAAATGAGAGGTGTAGAGATCATTTTGACTCGTAACAATGATACCTTTATTGGCCTTAATGAGCGTGCTGAAATTGCAAACAAAAATAGTGCCGACCTGTTTGTCTCCATCCATTGCAACTCCTCGGGCAACAGCAGGGCGCAACATGTGAAAGGGACAGAAACCTGGGTAATGGGTATGAACAAGCTCTCCTCGAATCTTGATGTGGCGAAAAGGGAAAATGCGGTGATATTGCTGGAAGAAAATTACGAAGAAAAATATGAAGGCTATGATCCGGACTCTCCCGCCTCCAATATTTTGTTTTCACTTTATCAAAATGCCTATCTCAATAACAGTTTAAAGCTGGCTGAAAAAATTGAAGACCAGTTTAAAAATAGGGTGGGTAAAAATAGCCGTGGCGTAAAACAGGGCCCTTTTTTGGTATTACATAAATCTTATATGCCAAGCGTGTTGGTGGAAGTTGGCTTTTTAACCAACCCGCAGGAAGAAAGGGAATTAAATGATGCCCTGAAGCAGACTTATGTTGCTTCAGCCATTTATCGCGCCATCAGAGATTATAAACAAGAGGTGGAATCATTGAGCGAATAATTTTATTTGTGAAGTTTAAAGTTTAATTTTCCAGGGGTTTTACGATAAGTGGGGAATAGCTAATGGCCATTGATATTGATCATTAGATTAGGCTTAGTAATTTTAAAATATTTTTCGTGTGAAAATGTCAAAGGAATTCAAGGTTGGATTATTGGCTATCGTTGCCGGCTCCACGCTTTATATTGGTTTCAATTTTCTGAAAGGGATCGATTTATTTTCAAATACCAATAAATACTATGCCTTCTATGAGAATATTGATGGGCTGGCAGTGTCAAATCCTGTTAGGTTGAATGGCTATGATGTCGGAAGGGTGAGTGATATTAATATCGTTCAGGAACAAAACAATATAGTCAGGGTTGAATTCGATATTCAGAAAAGGCTGGTTGTCGGCCAATCTACCCAGGCAGAATTAACGACCGATTTATTGGGAAGTAAGTCAGTGGTATTAAAAATGAAGGATGGAGATGCACCATTGGAATCCGGGGGAACGATCGAAGGTACCGTGGAGCAGGGCTTGATGGAAACAATATTGGATAGTACAGATCCGCTGAAATCCACGATCGTAAAGGTCAATGAACTTTTGATAGGGTTTTCTGATTCAAAACTAAAACTTGACTCCGCTCTGGTTAATTTTACAAAAACCGCACAAAAAATCAATCGGGCACTCGATCAGAACCAAAGAAATATCCTTAAAATCACAGATGATTTATCCGAATTGACCGGAATTTTAAAAGATGAGCAAGATGGTGTAAAACCATTGCTGGCCAATGTCAATACCATTACCGACTCGCTGAAAGTGCTTGAATTATCCAGGACGGTAGACAACCTGAATAAGACCTTAAGTTCTCTGAAGAGCACCATGGATAAGGTAAACAATGGAGCCGGTTCCATGGCAAAATTCATGAATGACGATTCCTTATACACCAATCTCAACCATACGGCAGAAGACCTTGATAAATTACTTATAGATTTTAGAGAAAACCCAAAAAGATATGTCCATTTCTCGTTATTCGGGAAAAAAGATAAATGAGCAACTTCAAATGGCGATAGATTTAGAATTCAATAAAAATGAGGATGCCTACAAACAGCTATGTTATTTATTAAAAACCAGGCTTGACAAAGTTAAATTAGGAGGAGGAGAAAAGAAGATTAAAAAACATCATGAAAAGGGCAAGTTAACCGCGAGGGAAAGAATAGATTATCTCACTGACGAAAACACTGATTTTTTGGAAATTGGCGCCTTGACAGCGGAAGGTATGTATGAGGATGTTGGCGGATGTCCTTCGGCTGGTGTGGTAACAGGAATAGGTAAGGTAAGCGGAAAACAATGTGTAATCGTAGCCAATGATGCCACCGTAAAGGCCGGAGCCTGGTTTCCGATGACCGCCAAAAAAAATCTCAGAGCTCAGGAAGTTTCCATGGAAAACAGGCTGCCCATTATCTATTTGGTAGATAGCGCCGGCGTGTTTTTACCGATGCAGGACGAGATCTTTCCCGACAAGGAACATTTTGGCCGGCAGTTCCGGAATAATGCTAAGATGTCTTCCATGGGCATTGTCCAGATCGCCGCGATTATGGGGAGCTGCGTGGCGGGAGGCGCGTACCTGCCTATTATGTCTGATGAAGCGATGATTGTCGATAAAACCGGGTCGATATTCCTGGCTGGCTCTTACCTGGTAAAGGCAGCCATTGGAGAAAGTATTGACAATGAAACGCTGGGAGGCGCTACAACCCACTGTGAGATCTCAGGTGTCACCGATAACAAATATGCCAATGACCAGGAGTGCCTGGATGCTATTCGCGCTATTTTCGATAAAATTGGTGACTTTGAAAAAGCGGGATTCAACCGCGCAAAACCAGCCCCCCCAAAAAAAGATACCCATGAAATTTACGGCATTTTTCCCAAGGACAGGGTGAAGCCTTATGATACGCTGGAAATAATTGAGCGATTGGTAGATGACTCTCAATTTGATCAATATAAACCCCTTTACGGAAAAACCATTTTATGTGGTACCGCCAGGATCGATGGATGGGCGGTTGGTATTGTGGCTAATCAACGAAAGATAGTAAAATCAAAAAAGGGGGAAATGCAAATGGGAGGTGTTATCTATTCGGATTCGGCAGATAAGGCCGCCAGGTTTATTATGAACTGTAACCAGAGAAAAATCCCTTTGGTGTTCCTGCAGGATGTCAGCGGATTTATGGTTGGAAGTAAGGCCGAACATGGCGGAATTATTAAAGATGGGGCCAAAATGGTCAATGCCATGGCCAATTGTGTAGTGCCCAAATTTACTTTTATCATGGGTAATTCCTACGGGGCTGGAAATTATGCTATGTGCGGTAAAGCTTACGATCCCAGATTAATCTACGCCTGGCCAACCTCTCAGATCGCCGTGATGAGCGGTTCCGCAGCTGCCAATACCCTTTTACAAATAAAAGTCGCCGCCTCCAAGGCAAAAGGAGAGGCGTTGTCAGAAAAGGAAAAACAAAAACATTTAAAAGAAATTACCGATCGCTATGATCAGCAGCTTAGCCCCTATTATGCAGCCAGCAGATTATGGGTTGACGGTATCATTGATCCGGTGGAAACCAGAAAAGTGATTTCGGTGGGAATAGAGGCCGCCAACCATGCACCGCTTGAAAGATTTAATGTTGGCGTAATTCAGACTTAGCAGGCGGTTTTTTTATTCAATTTATGAAACAAATTTTCTATAATCAGATGAGTAATGGACAAAAAGGAATTTAAAGCACTGGTATCCCTGTTGGATGACGATGATGAAGAGATCATTGCACACGTCGAAAAGAAGATTGTTTCCCTGGGAGATCAGGTTATTCCTTATCTGGAAGAGGAGTGGGAAAATAATTTTAATACCGATACACAACGAAGGATTGAGGATTTGATTCATACCGTTCAGTTTGATGTTCTGAAAGAAAAATTAATCGTATGGAAAGGGCAAAAAAATAAGGATCTACTGGAAGGAATGGCGCTGGTTGCTTCCTATCAATATCCCGATGTTGATGTCAATGAGTTAAGAAAAGATTTGGAGCAGATTTATTATGAGGCCTGGCTGCAGTTCAAGCCCGATGTTCATCCTTTTGACCAAATCAAAATTCTCAATAGCGTTCTCTTTGGAAAACTAAAATTTGGCGCCAACAATAAAAATTTTCATTCCCCGGGAAATTCCATGATTAATGTTGTGCTGCAAACCAAAAAAGGCAATCCTTTAACTTTGTGTGTAATATATATGTTGGTAGCCCAAAAGCTAAAATTGCCGGTTTACGGGGTAAATTTGCCAAACCTTTTTATTCTTACCCACAAGACCAAGGAGGTGCAATTTTACATCAACGCTTTTAATCGCGGGTTAATTTTTACCAAGGAGGATATTGACAAGTATATTTCCGAACTATATCTGACCCAGAAAGAATCTTATTATCAACCTTGCTCTGAAATGGATATTATTAGAAGGGTCCTCAAAAACCTGGTTTTTTCCTTCGAAAAAATAGGTGATCATTATAAAAGCGAGGAGATTAAAATTTTGATCAATGCTCTTGGAGAGTCCGAGTGAGCCGGATATTCATATGCTGCTGCTGAGCGCAGAAAACGAGGGCTGGCTAATTTTTCTTAATGATACACCCCGTCGGCCTGGTGTGGTTGCTGGCCATTGCCTTTCCGCTTAATACTGATGAAACGGCATTGTCTATATAGGAAGTAGTGACATCCTGAGGTACCTGGGGGTTGTCGTCAATAGCTCCGCTGTAAACCACCTGAAAAGTGTTGCCCTTTTTTACCAGTAGAAAGACCTCTGGCGTTTTTGTGGCCCCGAATTGGTCACATACCGCCTGGTTCTTATCGGCCAGGTAAGGGAATGGAAATTGCTTTTCTGCCGCTTTTTCCGCCATTTTCTCAATACTGTCATTTCTGCTTTTAACCGGATCATTGGGATTAACCAAAATGACCTGCAGCCCCTGGCTGGCGTATTGCTGATGTAGTTTGAGAATTCTTTCCTCGTATAGCTTCGAATAAGGGCAATAATTGCTGGTGAAAATGATGGCAATCGCTTTTTTATTACTAAAATCTGTCAGAGAAACCTCACGTTTGTTTACAGCATTGGTTAGCTTAAAATTTTCAACGGTCTTTTGCTGGGGAAAAACAGCTGAAACAGTGCTCAGAAACAGTAATGTTATAAGGATTGCTCTATTCTTCATAGGATTTTTTCTAAAGATAATGAATTATTGAACGAATATAATTCAATGCGTAAGATTGGGGTAAGATATGAAAAGATAAAAAATAAAACTATTAAAAAATTGGATTATTCAAAGATTAAATACCACATAATGCGCATTGATTTTTTGAAACTTTAATTGGTATGACTGAAAGTGATCCTCACCGAATATAATAGAACAACTAATCGGATGATCATGGTTTTTTTTAAAAGGCCTGATGGCGAGGTGATGTTTAAAGGTTAGCCGCTTTCTGCCATGAATCTTGTAAAGTACTTCCTTGGCGCTCCATAATATGCTTAATACATCGAGATCGTCACCTGCGAAATCCCTTTCCTCTTCATTCAAAAACTTTTCAGCGACACTTAGAATTTTGGTTCTTGGCCGTTCAATATCTATGCCCACGGGCTTTTCTGTATGCATAATAGCCGCTGCGTAGGGGAATGAGTGGGAAATTGAAATATGTGAAGAATGATCTTTAAGAAACGGCTTGTTGAATTGATCTTTCTTAATGCCATTGAATTTTAATTGCCTGGCTCCCAGTAGATGTTTTACCGCCAAACGACTGGAAAACCACTCTCTTTTTTTGTCCTCATGACGGATTGCCTCCAGGTCTTTTTTATCGCATTCGTCCAGGGTCACTTTCTGTAAAAAATCTTCGATAGTTTCATCGATTCGCCAAATTACCCAGCTGGATTTGGCATTAATTTGTTCGTATTTTATTATGGGCATGAAGACAATCTATTTACGCCTGATAAATAGTAATTTGCTGAAATAATTATAAATTTAGGGCAAAATAGGTCATATAAAGTAAATGTCAAAAATCAGGGTCTCGAAATTAAAAAGCTTTACCGGACATAGAGATTGTATATATACCCTGGAGCGGTCATCAGAACCCGCTGTTTTTTTTTCTGGCGCGGGCGATGGACTTGTCGCAAAATGGAATTTATCAGATAGCGAAGACGGTCAGCTGATAGCGCAACTACCCAATTCTGTATATGCATTGCATTTTTATGTTCCTGAAAACCAGCTGATTATCGGTCAAAACTTTGAAGGAATACACTTGATTGATTTGACAATAAATAAAGAGATTAAATCCTTAAAGCTCGGTAAGCATGCTATCTTTGACATGAGGTCGTACGGTCAAAGGTTATTTGCGGGCACCGGAGATGGGACGGTATTTGTTGTTGATTTATCATCTTGGCAGATCCTTAAACAGCTGCGCGACGCAGAAAAAAGCGCCCGGTCTATTGCTATAAACCCGAAGCAGGGCGAGGTTGCGGTTGCGTACAGCGATAACCGGATAAGAATATATGATCTTGATGGCTTTGCGTTGAAATATGTGCTTGAGGCACATAATAATTCTGTCTTTACCATAAAGTATTCGCCAGATTTTCGTTATTTATTAAGTGGGAGCCGCGATGCCCATCTCAAAATTTGGGATACTGCCAAAAAATATCAATTGGCCGATGATATCGTCGCCCACATGTATGCGATCAATAACATTGATTTTAGCCCCAACGAAAAATATTTTGTAACTTGTAGTATGGATAAATCAATTAAGGTCTGGGAGGCGGAATCATTTAAATTATTGAAAGTGATCGATAAATCGAGACATGCCGGGCATGGTACTTCTGTCAATAAACTGTTGTGGACAGATTACAACGACCTGTTGCTGTCGGCCAGTGATGACCGGTCCATTTCCGTTTGGGACATAAACGTAAATTTGTAAAATATGAAAATTACTCCTTTAGAGATAAGACAAAAAAGTTTTGAAAAGGGTTTTAGGGGCTATGACAAGGACGAGGTGAATGGCTATTTGCTTTCCCTGTCACAGGAATGGGAAAAGTTGCAGGATGAATTGAAGGAGCTAAAATTAGGACTTAAGAATGCCGAAAGAGAGGTAGAAAAATTAAGGCAAGTTGAATCTTCTTTATATAAAACACTTAAAACCGCTGAAGACACAGGTGCCAACCTGATAGATCAGGCCAATAAGGCGGCGGAACTCCATCTGAAAGAATCACAGATGAAAGCCGAAGGTTTAATGAGTGACTCTAAAAACCAGGCTAAAAACATAGTGGAGGAAGCGGAGATGAAGGCCAGGATGGTGATGGAAAAAATGGAATCCGAGATTAAAAACCTGCAGCAAGCGTACAAGGTGATGGAGAATCATTACGACAATCTCCTTAACGATTTGAAAAACCTGGCGAATGACACGCTGGAAAGAATGGAAAAAGGTAAATCCTTGCAACGCAAGCACGGTGTGGATAGCATCGTAGCAGAGGCGTTGAACTATTCAAAAGAAGTAATGGATTCTCCCCACAAAAAAAACACCTGGGACGAAAAAGATGATGCTCCTGATATTAAGCTGGAAATCCAGAATGACAAACCGGAATCCAGTGATAAATCCACTTCTTTTTTTGATCAAATAGAGTAATTTTCATGGATATAGTTTCACTAGAGGGGCTGGAGTTTTTTGCCTACCACGGTTATTATCAGGAAGAACAAAAGGTTGGAAACAAGTATGCTGTAGATATCAAGGTAAGTGCTGATTTTCATCAGGCAGCGCAGGATGATTCTTTGGCAGAAACCGTTAATTACGAATTACTTTACAAAGTTATCGAAGCAGAAATGAAAGTTCGTTCTCGTTTGTTAGAGAACATTGGAGAACGAATTGTGAATGTTGTATTTGATACTTTTGAGCAAATTGAAAAGGTTGAAATTAGCGTCTCAAAATTTAATCCCCCCATTGGAGGTGTTTGCAACAGGGCTAAAATTACGCTTAAAAGAGATAGGAAATCCTGGGAAAGAGGTTAACGTGATTCATTTTCAGGTTTATAAAAATTGAATCCCTGGGCATCTGCCCCGGAGTAATAATCCATTTCCAATCCGACCAGGTACATCACGTGTTTTTTTTCAATGTAAACATCGATTCCGTCAATTGTATAACTGTCATCGGTAGATTTTTTCTTATCAAAACCCAACATATAGGAAATCCCCACACAGCCGCCTCCGCCTTTAATTCCAATACGGAGCCCATATTCTTTTGGAATATTTTTATCCTTGATGATCGCTTTTACCTCTTCAAGCGCCTTAGATGTAATGGTTAGCGGAAGCATACGTTATACTAATTGATCCCGGAATTTAATAACCCTGATGTCGATATATTTTGTGAAATTAGTTTGCAAACCAAAAATACTTAAATTAGTTTACTCTCATTATTGAATTAACTTTAATTTAAATTTATTGTTTCAACTTTAGAACTATATGGATGCACTTATAGAATTTGGGAAAATTCTCTTACCTGCCGGAGCCGTACTTTATGCTATGTACCTGGTGGTAAAGTCATTTCTGACAAAGGAATTGGAAAAGAAATTGATCGATGTAAAGATAAAGAATACAGACATTGTACTGCCTGTCAGACTACAGGCTTACGAACGGCTTTGCCTGTTTTTGGAAAGGATTTCACCCAATAACCTGGTGGTAAGATTAAACAATGCCTCTATGTCCGCTCCCCAGTTTCACCAGGTGTTAATCACCGAGATCAGGCAGGAATTTAACCATAATCTTTCACAACAGGTGTACCTGAGTGACAAATCCTGGGAGATGGTAAAAAGTGCCAAAGAAGATGTGATATCGGTAGTAAATATCGCCGCTGAAAAGCTGGGAGAGGACGATAAAAGTGTCGATTTGGCTAAAAGAATATTTGAACTGATGATGGAAAAAAATAACGATCCCATAGCGATTGCGTTAAAAGAGATAAAGGATGAAATCAGAACTTCCTTCTAAGGCGTGTTGGCGCCTGGCAGGGAATGTCTTGTTTCAAAGGAGAAAGGAATAATTATGACACAGTACAAAGAACACAGGAAATTTAAGAATGCAAAAGCAAGAGCCGAACGTATACTTCGCAATCCTGATAAATTAAAAAACCTGATTACCATGGCATTGGATAAGTTAAATACCATGGATAAAAGTAAGTCATCAGTTGGAGATTTTTTCCGGCGGGTAAAGGTGTTTATAAGAATGATTAAAGCCTATATCAGAGGCGATTACCGGGCGATACCCTGGAAAATGATGGTGATGCTGGTGGCGGGTCTCGTTTATTTTGTAATGCCACTGGACATCTTACCTGATTTTATCCCGGTAACTGGCTTTCTTGACGACATTACTGTCATCATCTGGATTTTCAATAACTTCAAATCAGAAATAGATGCATTTGAAGCATGGGAAAGAAACACAATTTGATAAGTGAAACTGAACAAATATTATCATATATGTGTTTTGACCTCTTAATGAGGTTTTTTTATTTGATATTATGAATATAGATCAGGAATTAATACAGCAAGCGATGAGTTATGAGGCTTATCTGACGTTAATAGATGAGCTTTTACAGGAAGGAAAATCAACCAGCGGAGATCGGAATGAAAGCAACCTGGCTTATACGCGGCTAAATCAGCAACGTACTAAAAAATGGGATAAGATAATCAGTATCAACGAGCCATTGACACAGGCGCTGAGCACATTGTCTTACGATATGATTTGGCTGGTTTTGACCGAAGGGTGGTGCGGGGATGCAGCCCAGAATTTGCCAATAATTAATAAGATGGCAAAGATCTCTCAGCATATTGACCTGAAGTTGCTGCTGCGAGACCAGCACCCGCAATTAATGGATGCTTATTTGACCAAAGGTGCCAGAGCAATTCCAAAATTGATTTTTCTGAGAAAAAGTGATCTGAAAGAACTGGCAGTTTGGGGCCCAAGACCGTCCCCCGCTCAAAACATGCTATACGATTATAAAAAGAATGGCTCGGATCCTACCATTGATATATATCAGGAGATCCACCTGTGGTATTCTAAAAATAAAGCCGAAGCTTTACAGGCAGAGTTTTTATCTTTAGTAAAAAATTCACCTTAATTAATCTTTTATGGACTCATTGACCCAGATTGTACTGGGTGCGGCGGTGGGAGAAGTCACTCTTGGTAAGAAAGCCGGCAACAAAGCGCTGGTGTGGGGAGCTATTGGTGGAACGATCCCCGATCTGGATGTGATCCTGAATACATTTCTGGATCCGGTACAAGCGGTACTGGCGCACCGGGCATTTTCTCATTCCATATTTTTTGCGATCCTGGTTTCCCCCATCTTAGGCTGGTTACTAAAAAAAATATATCGTCATGATGATCTGACAATCAAAGACTGGACAAAGCTTTTTTTCTGGACCATTTTTACCCATCCGTTATTGGATATTTTCACCAATTACGGAACAGGCCTGTTTTACCCTTTATGGGAAGAGAGAATTGCCCTGAATACGATTTTTGTGGTAGATCCGGCTTACACCTTGCCGCTTTTGGTGGCATTTATCGTTACTTTCTTTCTCAAAAGGAATGACAAAATGCGACGCAGGCTCAACTGGGCGGCCCTGGGATTGAGTAGTTTGTATTTGGGGATAACGGTGATCAATAAAATAAATATAAACCGGGAGGTCCAAAATTATCTGGCCCGGAAATCCATACCATACCAAAGATTTACAACCATCCCCGCTCCTTTAAATAATATCTTATGGTCGGTAATTATCCAAACCGATTATGGGTTTTGGGTAGGTTATAGGTCAATCCTGGAAACAGACGATAAATTTTCACTAAGGTTTATTCCACAACGGGGGGAGCTGCTTAGCAATATTTATGATGAGCCTCAAATTCAAAAACTCATATTTTTTTCGAAGGGCTATTATGCGTTGGTAAAGGCAGAAAAGGAAATCGTGTTCAATGACCTAAGGTTCAGTACCGTCAAAGGCTGGTTTGATTTAAATGCTAGTTATGTTTTCTCTTTTTATATTTTAAACAAAAAAAGGCCCTTATTGATAGAAAGAAAGTTACCGGCCGAGGAAATCACTAAAGAAGATTTTAAAATACTTTGGCAAAGAATTACCAATTATTGATTGAGACTTATTCCGGGCTTAGAATAAGATTAATATGGAAAACAGCAAAACCGCTTTAATTGCCGGAGCTACAGGCTTAATAGGGAATCATTTGTTAAAAATACTGTCGGCTGACAATTATTACCAGGAAATCATCGTCCTGACCAGAAGAAAGTTAACGGGCCTGTATCCCGACCATGTCAACAATGTGATAATAGATTTTGATAAGCTTCACACTATCTCTCTACCAAAAATTGATGATGTTTATTGTTACCTTGGCACTACCATGAAAGCCGCCGGCTCAAGGGAGGCGTTTTACAAAGTTGATTTTACCTATCCGGTAACACTGGCTAAAGTGGCAGCAAACAACGGAGCCCGAAAATATCTGGTTGTGACGGCTATGGGAGCTGACAAAAATTCAAGATTCTATTACAACCAGGTGAAAGGAGCCGTCGAAGAGGCCCTTAAGGAAATTGGGTTTAGCACTTTGTTTATTCTTCAACCCTCATTATTATTGGGAGCCAGGACCCAAAATAGACCAGGAGAAAGGTTTGCGCAATTATTGGCCGGTGGCTTGTCATTTTTATTTTTTGGTCCATTTAAGAAATACAAGGCTATTGAGGGAATTAAAGTGGCAGAAGCCCTCGCGTTGTTGGGTAAAACCGAGGGCCATGGCCTAAAAGTGCTAACTTCCAACGAAATAGCCAACACATCAACATAACAATATGATTGCAGTAGTACAACGTGTTTCGGAAGCTCATGTGAAAATTGATGATCAGATTCATGGTAAAATAGCAAAGGGCCTGGTGGTTTTACTGGGCATCGAGGAGGCAGATGGAAAGGAAGATATCGATTGGCTGGCTAAGAAGATCATCAACCTCAGAATCTTTAATGACGATCAGGGTGTCATGAACCTCGACCTGGATCAGGTGGAAGGCGATATCCTGTTGATTAGTCAGTTTACATTGCATGCCAGTACTAAAAAAGGAAACCGGCCCTCCTATATCAAAGCCGCAAAGCCCGGGGTTGCGATTCCGTTATATGAGCGTTTTATTCAGCATATCGAAGTTTTATTGGGTAGAAATATTCAAACCGGAGAATTCGGTGCAGACATGAAAGTGAGCCTGGTGAATGACGGGCCGGTAACCATTATCATAGACACAAAAGACAAAAAATAAATGGCCTCCATCTTTGGACATGCAGTGGCAGGCCTGACGCTGGCAAATGTTTTAAGCAAGAAGACGTCGGCCAGATTTGCAGTGATCTGCCTGGTGAGCGCAGTGCTACCTGATATTGACGTATTAGCTTTTCAATTCGGAATACCTTATGAATCCGCATTTGGTCATAGAGGGTTTACACATTCTATTCTATTTGCCTTTTTATGGGGGGCGGCAATCACTTTCCTATTATTTCGTCAGGATAAGAAACTCCTGATTTTTATCGGTATTTTTCTAAGTACACTTTCTCATGGACTATTGGATGCCCTGACTACCGGAGGACTGGGAGTGGGGTTTTTTATTCCATTTGATGTTACCCGGTATTTTTTTGGTTTCAGGCCCATACAGGTTTCTCCCATCGGTGTCAAAGCCTTTTTTTCAGAGTGGGGTATTGCGGTAATTAGCACGGAAGTGGTTTGGATAGGGATTCCATGCTTGATTATTTATATATTCGCAAGAACCGTCAAAAGCATTAGAAAATGACCATCAAGGAAGCACAAAAATTAGTAGACGATTGGATCAATACCACCGGGGTAAGATACTTCAATGAATTGACCAACATGGCTATACTGACAGAGGAAGTAGGTGAGGTAGCACGCATTATGGCGCGAAAATACGGAGAACAATCATTTAAGAACTCAGATGAGGGCGTAGATCTTGCTGATGAAATGGCTGATGTGCTTTGGGTATTAATCTGTCTGGCAAATCAAACCGGTGTGGATCTAACCGATGCCCTGAAGAAAAATATGGAGAAAAAAAACATCCGTGACGGCGATCGTCATCGACAAAACAAAAAGTTGCAGTAGGTTGATGATCATACCATTAAGACCCGTCAAGTGCGATAATCTCTTCCCTTGACAGTACCGGAATTACGTTCAACTGATCTTCTGTCAGACAGTAGGCAATGTCGCGGTCAATGCCTAGCTTTTGTAGTCTTCGCACATGGGAGGAGTTTTGCAAATAAGCCCGCAGGTCCTTTTTTGCGTCTTTATACAAGGCCTGGGCTGCAAGGGGTGCATCACAGGAAGGAAGGAAATGATCTTTTAAGGCTTCAACCACGGCTCCTGCAAATAAAGTGTCTTCGAGATTGAACTTTCCTTTCCATCCGGCGCAGAAAACCAGTACGTCCTCCCCTTTTTTTCGCAAGAAATTGGCCAATGCGCTTTTGTTTAAAAAAGAACCAATCACTACCATTTTAGCATTTTTCGATTTTTCAATCGCCAGTGTGCCATTGGTAGTGGTTACAGCGATTTTTTTGCCATTCAGGTGCTCTTGAAGGTAATCGTATGGGGAATTCCCAAGATCAAAACCCGCTACTTTTTGACCGTTTCTTTCTCCGGCGATAATATAGCCCTGCGGCCTCATGGCTTGGCAGGCGGCCAGGTCAGCAAAAGGCCTGATGCTTCCAACGCCATTGGAGATTCCGGCTGTCATACAGGAAGAGGCTCTTAAAATGTCCACAACCACTACAATTTTATCGGTGATATCATACAAGTGGATCAATTCGGGACTAAGACAAACGTCGATTTGGTTCATGGCCAGGAATTTAACTGGCTGCAATAATACAAAAAGACAAGATGAAATGGTAATGGTCAGTTCCCGGCCCTTGGTGCAGGAGGTTGTTGTTATCAGCTTCAGCAGCCGATCTTTCTACCGGCTGAGCTGGTAGGCGTTAAACTATGTTCTGGGCAGCGGCAGGTGAACGCATTCATTACCTTCCCTCATTTTCCATTTGATGAAGTACAAATGATGCGGCGGAAGTATTCCAGTCGTCGCCGGATGGCGCAGCGGCAAGCCATGCCGTCAATTGGCTCGGCGAGGTAAAATCTCCCAGACGGCCAAGTACATAGGCCGCATACCAGCCTGCCCATTGTACGTCGTGTTTCCCGTTAAGCATATTTTCCTGATAATCATGGTGTGCATTACCGGCTGCCATTAGTGCCATTAATATTTCGTTTTGAGAGGGGGTAGCAGGCATGGGGTTGGCTTTATTTGAATTTGAATTGCTTTGTTTATTAATTTATGGCAAATTCCTGATTTGAGCAAACCAGGAATAGATTAAGGTGGGAAATATATCAAAGAGATGTAGTGAGCAATACTATACCTCTGGTTTATTTTTCAATGGATAGAGCACCAGCAGGGCACTGATGATGACCAGGTTTTTTACGATATACTGGCCTATCAGCGTCATGGAGAATAAGGAATTGTTGAAAGAAATACCTGGCATCAGGATCATTGGTGTAAAGGTGCAAACCATATGTGACAATGCCATGATAATTGCCGTTCGGGGAAATATGTTTACGATAAGCAGGACCCCGATAATCGTCTCTGCCAGCGCTAGCAGAAAATAAGACACCTGGTAAGGGATCATTTGGAAGGTAAGAATTTTTAGGGTCTCGCTGGCAAGCTCTTCGGCCGGACTTAGCCCGCTAAAGAATTTAAGGCTTCCAAACCAGATGTAGATTACCCCTATGCTAAATCGAAGGACGTGAATTTTTTTAATGGAGAGCAAGAGGTTTATTATTTTCGAGATGACCATGATCGTTTCCTGAAACTTATTTTTCCCAACCCCTGGCTTGTCTTGAGCGACAAGCCAGGTATTATTTTCCGTCCGCATTATAATCATTTTTATTTTTCCGGTCAATCATGTTTTCTACGGGCAACCCGCTTGGGACTTTCGGTGGAATGTGCACGTTTAACTGCAAAGTGGCAGGATCCGTGAGTGTACTCAGAAAAGCCATAAGATCCTGTAACTCGTTGTCCTCTAACGCACCTGGAGTAGCGACCAGAGGATCAAGGGTTTCCAATATCCTCTCGAGAGTTTGCTCCTCACCCTTATACGTTTCCTGAAGCTCCGGTTCCAACTGCTTTGAATCATATTGACGGAGGGCTTTCGCAGCATCAAAGTGATGTGCTATGGCATCCTCCAATCGATAATATGCGCCATTGTGCATCCAGGGACCGGTTAATGCCACATTTCTCAAAGGTGGTGTTCGGAAGGCGAATCGGTCTAGTTTATCGCCGGTTTCGGCAAAGCGTCCAATGTCAAAAGGGATAGCGTTTTCCTTTCCAGGGCCGAATTGGGGGATACCAATATTATGATGCTTCTGGTCAGTCATCAACGTTCCGCTATGACATGCAACGCAGTTGGCGTCGCCATAAAAGAGTAGTGCTCCGCGTTTGGCTGCATTACTGATGCTTTTGTTATTACCAGCCAGATAGCGATCCCAGGGGCTGTTGGTGAAGGTAAATGCCTCAATCTCAAAAGCCGCAATAGCATTGGCAGCGTGTTGAAAACCCAGATTTTCTTTGGGGGTGTCGGGATAAGCGGCCTTAAAGAGTTCTTGGTATTCAGGAATGGCCAGGAGGCGTTCCATAATTGCCTGCCATACCGATTGTGGCACCGCATCACTGATCAGGGCCAATTCATTTTGCTCGTTAAAGATGTCTTTATCCCCGATCTCACCACGCATTTCTTCGCGGGATGTCACGGGAAACATCGCCTGTACTGCAAGCACATTATCGAAACCCTCCGGTAATTTTTCATCAGCGGGCGTTTTGAAGCCGGTAGCTACCGTTCCGGAAACCCGGCTGTCCCAAAACATGGTATGCCATTCGCTGGCGCCACGATTAAATATTTCGGGAGAATTTCTCGGAATCCGGGTTCGGCCTTCTCCCATCTTTCGCCATAACCCCAGGCCACTACCTCCTACACCTATCGAAAGCGCCAGGCTATCTCCTGAACGCAGGCCAGGATGATGACAGGTGGCACAGGAAACATCTTTGTTTCCACTTAAAATTTTATCGAAAAAAAGCACACGACCCAGCGCTACTTTGGCCGGATTGGCCGGAACAGGCTGCGGAAGTTTTTCTACCTTGTATTGTTTCAGGACATGGCGAAGCCTGTCATCCAACTTTGCCAGGTTAAAACTTACCAGCGCTACAAACATCAAGGTAATCAATATGGATACTGCTTTCATGTGTTTATAATTTATTTTCATTGGTCACATGGAACCTCGCATATTATTATCATTCCCTAGTGCCTCCGCTAGCACCTCCGCAGAGTAGCTTTCTCCGACGGCCGTAGCCTTTGGCGAAGGACTTGGCGCTCGCGGAAAGCTACGGCGGTACGCGGTGTGTGTCGACTACGTCATGCTCGGTTTCATTACTTAACACTTTAACAAGAGCGTGTGAGCTTTTCCCACCTCACTTCCATCTTCACACAAACTCACACTCACTCTCACATAAACTTACCTGCCGGCGATATGATCATTAACATGCGGTAACATCGCAAAAAGCTGCACATGCGTTACACTACCAAATGGTCCCGGATCCGGTCCGTAGGTTTTACCATCACTGTGCATGGCAATAGCTATACCACTGGCAAGCTGACTGTTGCTTAATTGCAGGCAATGCTCGAATTTAATATCCATGCTGGCCCTTCCTTTTGCATCGGTAGTAAATATGGAATGTTTTCCATCTCTGTCACCCATTGGTATGTCAAGCGTTCCCATAAAAGGCACTGTTGGAGGCGCCGGCATGAAGAAGTGCCACATGGTGTAAGTAGTGTTTGGGGCGAGATTTTCAAAAGATGCCTTAAGCGTGCCCCAGCCAGCTTCACATTCGTAGGTTGCCGTTCCGCTGCCGCTGAGCCATTCGCCAAGCGTCATGCCCAAAGCCACACCTTTGTTGTAAGGTCCACATTTTTGCTTATCGAAAGGATCGTGGTGGTGTGATTTTGATGTAGTGTAAATCGGGGCATCCAAATACTTTTCCTTTTCTTCTGGAAGAACCCGGAAAACCTTGCCGGATCCCGGAGTTTTTTCTACAAACACATCCTGCTCAATTAAACCGGCTTTCAGGTGATCCACAAAAGTCAATTGAATAGGCTCCTTGGTCGGATCTATATTTATAAAGGCGCTTATGCTAATAGCAATAGCCAAAACAGCCGACGTTGAAATTAGTTTTTTCATGATTTTGTTTTTACAGATTTAAAAATTTAGAATTGATTTGATTTATGTATGCCATTAATAGGCCGACAAAAAGATTTATTACCGGTCGGTAAATTTTTTACTAAATTTTTTTGATTTGGTGTTTGGGAATGAGTCCTGGAAAAGCCTAAAAATACAGCAGCGCTTTCCTGACGCATCATAAGCTTTATTGTTTTGATCGGGTAATGTAACCTCTCATCTGATGGAAACTTTGTCTTTAGTATGCGGATAGCTGGAAAACAACTGATTTTTTTTCCCGGACATTACCTTTAATATGGCTGACAATAATGAAAATAACCCGGGAATACCTGATTAGCTGGCTGATTCATTGACTGTACGGTTGATTACCAACATTTTTGCCTCGAAAAGAAGATTTATAAAGGAAATAAAATAAATATGTCCTATATTCAATAACTGTATGTGGGCTTATTTTTTTCAGGATTGGAGGGAATGGTATTGCCAACAATTTACAAGCCTGATCATGTAGGTCAATCTCACACTAAAGTCAATAATTATGAAAAAGATCAGATATTTTATTTTGGTAATAGGAATGATGGCCGTCACCTCGTATACAAACGCGTATGAACTCAATCCCGGTACCATTGCTATGAAATTTTTGAATTCTCTGGATGCGGATCAAAAGAAAAAAGTTCATATGGCATTTGATGATGAAAGCAGGTCGCAGTGGCACTTTTTGCCAATATCATCCTGGCCGCGCATGGGTTTGCCTATGAAAGTGTTAAACAAGTCACAAAGACAGCTAATTCACGAATTACTGCAGGTTTATCTAAGCAGCAAGGGATATAACAAAACCCTGAATATTATAGCGCTGGAAGAAGTATTGGCAGTATTAGAGAAAAACCCGGTAAGGAGAGATCCGGAATTGTATTATGTGGCTTTTTATGGCGATCCATCAAAAGACGACCCCTGGGGTTGGAGTTTTGAAGGCCATCATGTTTCCCTGAATTTTACCGTCGTCGGTAGTAAGATATCCTATACGCCTCGTTTCTTCGGCGCCAATCCGGCCATTGTAAAGGAGGGCCCGAAAAAAGGTACCAGGGCTTTAAAAAATGAGGAAGATCTGGGACTTAAACTTGTCAATATGTTGAACCCGGAGCAGAAAAAAATTGCCATCTTCCGGCTGGAGGCTTTTTTAGAGGTAGTCACCTCAAATGCTTCCCAGGTTACACCCCTCGATGAGGTGGGTATTCCCGCAGGTGATATGACAACGGCGCAACAGCAGACGCTTTTTGATTTAATTGATGAATACCTGTCTGCCATGCCTGAAGTGGTCGCCAAAAGAAGAATGTCAAAGTTGAGGGAGGAAGAAATTCAAAATATAAGGTTTGGTTGGGCCGGACAAACCCAAATTGACAAACCTCATTATTACCGGGTACAGGGTAAAACCTTTCTTATTGAATTTGACAATACGCAAAATAATGCCAATCACATTCATGCGGTATGGAGAGATTTTGATGGTGATTTTGGCCGGGATTTAATCAAAGAACATTACCAAAGGTCAGCGCATGATTAAATAATAAGATTCGCTGGACCCGTTTCCATTGTCCGCATTTTCACGTCAGATTGTGGCGCGGCCAATGTTGGTGTTCAGGTTTGGCTGTAATGCCTGGGAAATGTTTCCAAGACCATGGCCTCAAATGAGATAAAACTCTAAACCATTGAATACTCGTTGCAAACGAGTACAAGTTTGGTGGTTTGGTACTTTGTTTTTTCCCCTTATTTATTAAATCAAAGGCAACTTTTTTACTACTGCCTGCAGCACCTTATTTCTCACCGCAATGTAGATGGTTGTTTCAGGTTTGCTATAGGCTTTGGACACATAGCCAAGACCAATACCGATATTTAACAGTGGAGAAAGCGTTCCAGACGTGACCCGGCCAATGGTTTCACCGGCCTCATTTTTGATATCGTAACCTTGCCGTGGAATACCTTTATCCTCCATGAGAAAACCAACCAGCTTTCTTTTAATGCCTTCTTCCTTTTGTTTTTTCAGGTTTTGCCAGTTGGTGAACTCCTTGGTATATTTGGTGATCCACCCCAGCCCGGCTTCATGGGGAGAGGTAGTGTCATCGATATCATTGCCATATAAACAAAAGCCCATTTCGAGCCTTAAGGTATCTCTGGCTCCCAAACCGATCGGCTTGATATCTTGTTTTTGCCCGGCTTCCATGATGGCGTTCCAAACCTGCCCGGCATATTGATTATCAACATATATTTCAAAACCTCCTGCGCCTGTATAACCGGTGGCGGAAATGATGACATTTGGCGTGCCGGCAAATTCACCTACAACGAAAGTGTAAAACTTAATGTCATCCAGGTTGATGGCTGTCAAAGATTGTATGGCTTGTGTCGCCTTGGGGCCCTGAACCGCGAAAAGGCTCATGCTATCCGAAATGTTCTCCATTTTCACACCTTTGGTGTTATACTTTGTAAGCCAGTTCCAGTCTTTTTCAATGTTGGAGGCATTAACAACCAGCATATATTTTTCTTCGGCCAGCTTATATACCAGCAAATCGTCAACAATACCCCCGTCTTCATTGGGCAGACAGGTATACTGGGCTTGCCCCACCTCCAGTTTGGAGGCATCGTTGGAGGTCACACTTTGTATCAGTGATAGCGCTTCGGGACCCTCCAGCATAAATTCTCCCATGTGGGAAACATCGAATATGCCTACGCTATTTCTTACAGCCAGATGTTCTTCTTTGTCGGATGAATATCTTACCGGCATGTTGTAACCGGCGAAGGGCACCATTTTAGCGCCTAGCTTTTCATGAATATCGTTGAGTGCTACTTTTTTAAGGGTCATGTGTTTATGCAATATTTGATGGGTTTACAGATAATGGCAGCAAATGTAATAAGATTTGTCAATTTCTTTTATCTACTGCTGCATATTCTGAGAACGACCATCGTTTTCACCGGGAAATGATATCCTAAACTTCCATTTGATGGCCCGGATGATGCAGACCGGAATATTATTCCAAAGATTTAGAAATGTGTTTAAACATCTTATTTTCAATAAGTTAAAAATGTTATTTTTAATATTTAACCATTTTTAACAAGGCACCTCAGGTAATAAAATCAGCTTTTGGCACACACTTTGTCTTACTATCATTGAAATTGATTTTTAATTTAAACTTTACGATGATGAAAACAAGATTACTAATAATAGCAGGGCTGTTGTTGACGAGTTTTCAACTAAAAGCACGCCATGCCAATGCGATTTTCAAGACAGAGAATGGTGCGCCTATGATCGTATTTTTGGATGGCAATAGAATTAATGAATACCCATCGGAGGTAGTAAGGCTCAATAAGATTTACCCGGGGAAACACTATGTTAGGATCAAGGTGATAGGCAAAAGATTCAATAGAGAGATCAGTCGCCGTATATATTTGAGAAGAGATTTTAAGACTAAATTTTTGATTAATTCATATGGTAGAAGACGGAACCTGGATATGGTAAAGGTATATGAAAAGCCGTTGCCTTACTATACGGAAGTACCGCGCCGGAATCAAAACAGAGGTCACTATAAATATAAAGATTACCGGGGAGTTAACTATGAATTGGTGAATATAGACCGGTTAATGCGCGGGTTGAAACAAAGGAGGTTTGATAACGAAAGGGTATACTTCACAAAAAGCGCCCTGTCGCGCCGATCGCTCTATGCTGAAGATCTGTTAAGAATTTTGAACCACCTGACTTTTGAAAGCAATAAAGTTGAGATAGCTGATTTTGCTTACAGCAGAGTCGTTGATAAAGAGAATTTTTACATTGTTTATGATGCCTTCAGATTTCAGTCAAGCATCAGGCAATTGAATAAAAATAACTATGATGATACATGGTTTTAGTTGGTAGTTTTGATTTTTTAATCCCGGTAACAACGCTTGTTGTTGCCGGGTTTTTTATTGGCCTTCGGCCACCGGAGCCGCCAGCAACCGGAAAGACCGGCGATGATATGGTGTAGGGCCAAATTTTTCAATGGCCTGGCGGTGGGTCCTGGTGGGGTATCCGGCATTTTTATCCCAACCGTATTCCGGATATTGGATAGCCAGCTTTTCCATTAGCTGATCACGGTGGGTCTTGGCAAGGATAGATGCCGCCGCAATGGATAGGTATTTTCCGTCTCCCTTGATAATACATTCATGTGGAATATCCGGATAGGGTGTAAAGCGGTTACCGTCAATCAATAATAACGCCGGTGTTACACTTAATTGCGCCACCGCCTGGTGCATCGCTAAAAATGAGGCTTTCAGAATGTTAATTTCATCAATTTTTTGATTGTCAACGACTGCCACTGCCCAGGATATCGCATCCTTTTCAATTTCAGTTTTTAGGAGCTCGCGTTTTGTTTTATTAAGCGTTTTTGAGTCATTAAGCCAGGTATGCTGATAGTCTTTCGGCAAAATCACCGCTGCCGCTACTACCGGCCCAGCCAATGGTCCACGGCCTGCCTCGTCACAGCCTGCCTCAATTAATGTTTTGCTATAAGAAGATTTTAACATCGTAAACTAATTTGTCTATTCACAACACTTCCCTTCCTGTGCATTATGTTGTACCTCTTATTTAAAATCCCACGCCACCAAATGTAACATATTATTCTTTTTTCTTATCGCTTTAATCTTTTTATTTGATGCATGGATAAAAATACCATCAACCCATGGAAAAAGCTTTCATTTAAGCAGATTTATGACAATCCATGGATTACTGTGGAGGAATACCAGGTTATTAATCCGCGGGGAGGTAATGGAATTTACGGAAAGGTCAGGTTTAAAAATAAAGCCATTGGCATAATTCCCATCGACGAAGCAGGAAACACGTGGCTGGTTGGACAATATCGCTTTACGCTGGATGAGTACTCCTGGGAAATTCCGATGGGAGGCGGGCCGGTGGATGTGCCAGTGCTGGAGTCAGCCAGGCGGGAATTGAAAGAGGAAACAGGCCTCACTGCCGAAAAATGGACTAAAATCATGCGGATTCATACTTCAAATTCCGTAACAGATGAGGAAGGATTTATTTTTCTGGCGGAATCACTGACGGAGGGCTCCCCGGAATTTGATGAAACAGAAGATTTGAAAATTATCAAACTGCCATTTGAGGAAGCATATCAGATGGTAATGGAAGGGAAAATTACAGACAGTCTCAGCGTAGCAGGTATTTTAAAGGCTCAGGTTTTATTGAGATCCTGGCATAAATAGCTAAGGGATTTTAGTGGTATGAATTACAAAGATCATTTTAAGAAGAATTTTTCGTTGGCATATCCGGTGATGTTAAGCCAGATGGGACAGGTGTTTGTTGGCGTTGCGGATAGTGTCATGGTGGGCAGGGTAGGCGTAGAGCCGTTGGCAGCAGCATCCTTGTCCAATAGTATATTCGGTGTTATTATGATGTTTGGGATCGGCGTTTCTTATGCCATTACGCCGCTGGTTGCCCAGGCAGATGGGGCCGGAGATCATCGGGAAAATTCAATTTTGCTGAAACACGGATTGTTTGTTAATATGTCCGTTTCACTGGTATTGTTTCTGCTGCTTATGATAGCCACACAGGTCATACATCTGCTAAACCAACCCGAGGAGGTGGTGGCGCTGGCCGTGCCGTATTTAACCATCATTGCGTGCTCGTTGCTGCCCTTTATGCTGTTCCAGACGTTCCGGCAATTTTGTGAGGGCTTATCGCTGACGCAGCCGCCCATGTATATTACGCTGGCGGCCAATTTACTGAACATAGGGCTTAATTATATTTTCATTTTTGGAAAGCTGGGACTGGAACCGATGGGATTGATAGGCGCCGGCTGGGCGACACTGATATCCAGAATTTTGATGGGACTGGGTATCGTGGGGTACGTCTGGCTTGCCCAGAGGTTTAAGCAACATCTGGCAGGTTTCAGCCATGTTAAAATAGCCATGAGCCGAATCAGGAAATTGTTGAATTTGGGTGTTCCGGCGGGACTGCAGTTTATTTTTGAAGTAGGGGCTTTTGCTACTGCGGCTGTTATGGCGGGGTGGCTTGGTGCCGAACCGCTGGCAGCCCACCAGATTGCTATCAACCTTTCTTCCATCAGCTATATGATGGCCACTGGTATTTCCGCCGCTGCTACGATCAGGATAGGTAATCAGATGGGAAGAAAAAATATTCCCATGTTAATAAAAGCCGGGCGCTCTTCCTTTATGATGGGCGCCAGTTTTATGGCATTTTGCGGCCTGGTCTTTATTACTGGAAAAAATGTACTGCCGGCATTATATATTGATGAACAATCGGTAGTCATTATTGCAGCATCATTATTGGTTATTGCTGCCTTTTTTCAAATTTCAGATGGCCTTCAGGTAATAGCACTAGGCACACTGAGAGGAATGGAAGATGTAAAAATTCCTACCTTGATAACCCTGGTTGCTTATTGGATTGTTGGATTACCTACCAGCTACCTGCTGGGATTTCATGGACAGTTTGGTATCGAAGGTATTTGGTATGGGTTACTGATAGGCCTCTCGCTATCAGCCGTTATGCTGTTACTAAGATTTCATTTTTTGACAAAAGAAAAATTAAGCTATTTTAGCAAAGTTTGATTTTACTTTTGTGGGTTTTAATTGCAAATTTGCACCAAAACACAAAATTTGATTTCAGTATTTATTCCATGAAAATTTGGAAAAAGCTATATACTTATTACGCCGGGTTGATATTTGGAATTACTTTTTTGATACTGTTTCCAATTTTTTTAATTATTATCCCGAAAAGATCCTGGCATAGGTTCGGGTATCATCTTAATAAATTTTGGGCGAAAGTATTTTTTACCGGTATCCTGAAGCCTATAGAAATAGATGTGCATCCGGCAATCAACAAGGATAATACTTATATATTTTGCCCCAACCACTTTTCTTATCTTGATATTCCGGTAATGGGATTTGCTCCCAGCAACTTTGTCTTTGTAGGAAAGAGCTCGATAAAAAAAGCGCCTTTATTCGGCTATATGTTTGACAAATTACATATTGCTGTTGACCGGCAAAGCAAAATAAACAGTTATGACTCTTATAAGAAGTCTTCATCTGTAGCCAAAAACGGAAGAAGTCTGGTGATTTTTCCGGAGGGAGGAATTTTATCTAAAAAACCCCCGCAAATGGCAAGGTTTAAGGATGGTGCCTTTAGAATTGCCATTGAACAACAAATTCCTATTATTCCTGTCACTATTCCATTTAATTGGATAGTTTTGCCTGATAATAGCGATTTTACCTTGAAAAGAGGTAAATTGAAAATAATTTTTCATGAACCCATTGAGACGGCAGGTAAAAAGATTGAAGACTTGCAGTCCCTGAAAGACAGAACATTTGAAGTTATTAATGATCATCTAAAGAAACATGTAAATAATGCAGGTAGACAAGGAAACACTTAGAAAAATAGCCCATCTTGCCCGGCTCGAATTTAAGGAGAAAAATGAGGAGGAGATGATAGAAAGTCTAACCGAGATATTGTCATGGGTTCAGCAACTGGAAGAAGTGGATACAGAGGGCGTTGACCCCCTGACCACCATGTCCAAAGAAGTAAATGCGCTTAGGGAAGACAAGGCGATCAATAAGTTGTCCCAGCAAAATGGCCTAAAAAATGCACCGCAGAAAGATAGTGACTACTTCCGCGTGCCTAAAGTACTAGATTAATCTTATCCGCGTTCTTTTCCTATACCACAATTTTCGCAATAGTTTTAAATGCCAGGAAATTCTTAGCTTGCAAGGGCTGTTAAAAATTATTATATGATGGGGAATTTATTTTTTTGGAAACAGTGGAACAAATCTGACCGTACGACTTATACCATTTTCCTGGCAGTCTTTGGACTAAGTATTATTTTTTATTTGTTTAGTTATCACCTGGGTGCCGACGCCATCATTAAGTGGGTGGTAAGCAGTAAGAATCAAACGGTCAGCTTATTGAAAGAAGGCACTAATATTGGGCCCGTTACGCTCAATTATCTAACTGATAACTATCTGATCAAAGAGTCTTTTGAGGGCAGTGACATTGGCATTAACTATACCGCATCTTATATTTTCCTGGCATTTGTTGCAATTTCCCTGGTTTTGTATTTGACAGTCATCACAACCTTAACCCGGTTTTGGTTCATTGTTGGGGTGGTGATTTTCACTGCTTGCATTATTAATTTCAAACTTGACCAATTGTTACTATTTGGTAGCTACAAGAACCTGCCGCTTTATGGAGTCTTGGCGATCTACCTCCCGCTTTTATATTATTTTCATGCTTTTGCCCGCAATACTTCATTTTTTCTAAGATGGCTGATTATTGGCCTGGTAACTGTCATTAGTGGACTTATACTCACCCAATTTTCCACCGTCAGCAACCCTGTATTATACCTGGTCAACTATGGTATTTTGTTTCCGGTGATCATCAGTATTCTTTTTGTTTTTTCTGTCGCGATAGAAGTCATCGTCGGGTTTTTGTATATTATCACCCGGGGAAATACAACGCAAAGCAAGAATAGCCTGCTTCATTTTAGCGTAGTTACATTGGTTTATTTGGTAAATGTCGCCCTGGTTTTTGCCAAAAACCGACAATTTATTGATTGGGATTTCTATTACATCGACGAGTTTTATCTTTTGCTGTTTTCGGCTATAATAGGTGTCTGGGGCTTCAGGCACAGGAGCACGCTTTTTGAAAATATACTACCTTTTCGCTGTAATGGCGGCCTGCTGTACCTGGTTGCCGCGGTTATCTGTATGGCCACTATCGGATACCTGTTTGCTACCGGCAATGATCCGCTGATTGAAACCATGGAAGATACCATCGTATTTAGTCATTTGTCCTTTGGCTTCTTCTTTTACCTCTATGTCATATCAAACTTTATCGGACCCCTGCATAGTAATCTCCAGGTGTATCGGGTGTTGTATCAACCTAAGCATATGCCTTACTACGTCATGCGATTCATAGGGTTGGTTGGGGTAGGCGGACTGTTTTTTCAATCGGGCCAATTGGCTATGAGTCAGGCAATAGCCGGTTATTATAACGGGATTGGCGATTTGTACATGGCCGTGGAAGATAATTTCGTGGCTGAACAATATTATAAGTTGGGAAGCCAATTCGAATTTCAAAACCACAGGTCTAATTATGGCCTGGCTTCACTTGCCAATAAGCAGGAAGATCGTGGCAGCGCCCTTTACTATTATCAGCAGTCCATTTTGAAAAAACCAACGCCTTATGCCTATGCTAACCTGGCAAATGTTTACCAGTCGTCGGGATTGTTTTTTGATGCCCTTTTTTCCCTGAAAGAAGGTGTGGAACATTTTCCGGACAACCCATATCTTTATAATAATCTTGGCCTCCTTTACGCGAAAACAGATATTGTTGACTCTGCATATTTATTTTTAAAACAAGCCACCCTGAAAAAGAATGCCAGAGACGTGGCCTCTGCCAATATTTTATCCCTCCTCGCAGAAAAAAAATTGAAACTTGACACAGATTCGTTGAACAATGAATATAATACTATCGACTATTTACCGGTTAAGAACAATCTGTTGGTCATCAACAATATTCATCAGGCCTATGAAAGCCGCCTGTTTTCCAAAGCCTTTCTAAAAGATTCCATTCTTAATCCCAATACCTTTGCCTATTTGTTTAATGCAGGTTATAATCAAAGTTTTGTGAAGGACTCGGCCATCACGGGTTTGATAGATCGTTATCGGGCAGTTTCGCAATACTCGAATTACAATCAGCAACTGACGCTATCAAAGGCTTTGAATAGTTATAGCCATGGAGAGATCATAAAGGCCTTTAAAATCATGGATCAGTTGCAGCTTGAAAACTCGGGGCAAAAAGGCTATTTAAATAATATCAATGGATTATGGGCATTAGCGGAGCATTCGCCGGCATTGGCCCTTGATTTTTTTGAAAAAGCGATAGAGGCGGGTTATACGGATGCAATGTTAAATAAGGGTTTTGCGCTGATAGAAATGGACGATTTGGAGCAGGCAAAATTGTTACTTGCGAACTTACAAACTGCGGGGACAGCCGAACAAAATCAAATGGTACCTACTTTGCTGAAATTACTGAATAGTGACAGCCTGCAGAGCGATGACCTGAGCGACCAGGAAAAATACTGGTTATTAAGCATCTATAAATTCCGCAATAGCGATGAGGAAAACCAGCAGATGCTGGAAGAAATAGAAAATCCATATTATCAATTGGCGGCGAAAATTGGCCTGATGGAACATCAGTTTAGACAAGGAAAAACTGATGAGCTGTCTGACGAAATTGGTGTACTTGACCAGCAGGAGATTAATGATGAAAAACTGGCTGCGAGGTTTTTGCATTTGAAATTAACCTGGTTGGCAGATCAGCGCGATCTGAAAAATATAGAAAAAGATTTGGACCGACTGGGCCCTGAAGATGACCTGCTTAAATCATATTTACAAGCAAAGACAGCTGATGCAGAAAACAATACCGAGAAGGCCTTAGCAGCTTATCAGCACATCGCGGATAAAAATCCATTTGAGGAGTCCTATATTGTTGAGGCGGCCGGGTTTTTCCAGGAAAAAATAAAAGATGAAAATCTGGCCTATGAAACCATATTGAATGCCGCTATTATTAACCCTTATTCAGCGGTGCTGTCAAAGGCTTTTATTTTACAATGTCTGAAAATGGGGTTGGCCAGCTACGCGGAAGAAGAGTTGCAACATCTGCAAACGATTATTACCCCGGGCCAGTACCAGGACTTTTTGAGTCTGTATCAGCAAGTGGAGGAAGAAAATGAACCAAACGAAAGCTGGTAGTCTTTATTAATTCTCTTGTAATTTTAATATATCGAAATTCTTTTTTTCACCGGAATTTAACTTATAAAACAGGCCAAAATTGAGTCTGAAAGAAGGACTTAGTTGGGTGCCGTCCACTCTGGCAAAAAGCGGTAGCTCTGTGGTAGCGTTGACAGAAAAATCCGGGCCAATGTTATAACTGACAGCGGGAATAATGAAAATCCATTCACCACCTGTATTGGGCAGGTCATTACCATCGTTGATGTCCTGCGACGCATGACGGTATCTGAAAGAGAGGGATGGGTCCAGGATCAGGCCACCGATCGTGATTCGGTCGCTTACACCAGCCCTGATTTGCAGTTCATCACCTAATTCATAGACCTGTGTTCCAAAATAATCGTCATTTTCGCCGGTGATCCGAAACGTGACGGTAGAGATAAAATTCATGGAACGCCTGAATTTGATATTTTGAATAAAGTTTGCCCACAAGATACCATCCCAGGCGCCGCTGCCCGGTTGAAGATCGGCATTTAAAGTAATATTGTTGTTTGCCAGGTCTGAGGCACCGGTCGGTAGTTTAACGCCCAGGCCTCCTACCAATTGGGTAGATGGCTTTTCAGGGTTTGTCAGTTTGTATTTAGCCAGAATAACTGCGTCCCCGATACCATTGGTTCTCACCAGGTTTGATGGCAATCCTGCTGGTGTGATAAGCCGCTCCTGGGTCACATGAGATAGAAAACCGTCAACAGAAAGCCGGTCGGTAATACCATAGCTTACTCCAAATAAGACGGAATGCGTTTTTCTTTCCCTCAATCCGTCTTGCAGTTCTCTGGTTCCATCCTTTAGGGTTTTCAGTACATTTAAGTCGTAGTTTAGGGTGAATTGCAGCGTGCCTTTATCTCCTGAAGGCAGGCCGATGTTCGCAGCAATGGGTACCCCACCGGAGCAACAGGTTTGTGCGCTGAGGTTTGAGATAGTCAATAAAAGGAGTGAGGTGAGTATAAGTATGTTTTTCATCGCAACCAGATTTACTTATACCATCACTACAATTTTTAGAGAAAAAAAGTTTAAAAATCGCTGATTTCTTAATGTCAGACCCGCTCGATTTCTAATTGACAGTCAGCCATGTCAGTTGGCCACGGCATATTTACTGCCACAGGGTGGCCGGAGGGATGTTTTAAGCCTATGAACAACCACTAATAGGTAAGTAACTCCTTAATTTTTAGCTGTACTTTTTCAATGGAAGGCAGCATGGCCTCTTCCAAAATACTATTCAAAGGGATGGCAGGCATGTTTTCCGAGCCAATGGTCATCACCGGTGCGTCGAGATGTTGAAAACACTTTTCCTGAATCATACCGGCAAGGCTTCTGGCAAATGAGTTGTCAACCGGCTCCTCTGTAATCACCAGGCATCGGCTGTTTTTTTCCACCGATGACAACACAGTATCTTCATCCAATGGATGCAAGGTTCTTAAATCAACTATTTCTACCAGTCCTTCAAATGATTTTGCCGCATTCATTGCCCAGTGAACCCCCATGCCATAGGTGATAATGCTTATGGTGTTGTTTTGCCGGCAGGTAGCGTCATCGGTTTCAGTCACCAGGTGGGCTTTTCCAAAAGGTAAAATGTAGTCCTCATCCGGTTCCACTGATTTTGCATAACCGGTGCCCGGAATTTTGGACCAGTATAATCCCTTATGCTCAAAGATTACCACCGGATTGGGATCATAATAAGCTGCTTTTATCAGCCCTTTCAGATCGGCCCCATTGCTGGGGTAACCAATTTTTATGCCCCGGATATTAGTCACCACTGATTCAACGCTCGATGAGTGATAAGGGCCGCCGCTTCCATAAGCGCCAACCGGAACTCTTAAAATCATGCTAACCGGCCATTTGCCGTTGGAGAGATAGTAGGACCGGCTGACTTCCGTAAATAGCTGGTTCAGGCCCGGCCAGATATAATCTGCAAACTGGACTTCTACAATGGGCTTTAAGCCGACGGCTGACATGCCAACAGTGGAGCCTACGATAAAGGCTTCCTGAATGGGGGTATTAAATACCCTGGTTTCTCCAAATTTTTCAGCCAGCGTAGCGGCCTCCCGGAACACACCTCCCAGCCTTTTGCCAACGTCCTGGCCATATAACAGGCATTCCGGATGTTCTTTCATCAATTCTTCCACGGCATGGAGGGCACAATCTACCATCACTACCCTTGGGCTGCCAGCGGGTGATTTTTCTCCTTGTTCCTTTACGACAGGGGTGGGGGCAAAGTCGTGGGTGAATAAATCTTCCGGTGTCGGATCCGGCGCCTTTAAAGCCTTTTCATAGTCCACGCGAACTTTTTCATCGCTTTCTGTTTCCATCTGCCTGATTTGATTTTCCGAGAAACCGTACTCCAGCAGTTGCCCTTTGAGAATGGGATATGGATCACTTTTTTTGGCTTTTTCCAGGTCGTCTCTGTACCATTCCATTCTTACCCCGGAAGTGTGATGATTTAACAAAGGCACTTTTGCATGGACAAGAAAAGGCTTGCGTTCTTTTCTCATCGTTTTTATAACTTCCTCAAGCGCAAAATAACATGCCAAAAAATCCGATCCGTTAATACTTACCGGTGTGATGCCACGAAAGCCTTTAATATATCCGGCGGCATTTTGTGCCCTTGTCTCGCTTGCGTCTGCAGAAATATCCCAATCATTATCCTGAACAAGGTACAGTACCGGCAACTGTTTTAAAGCTGCCATTTGAAAAGCCTCGGCTACCTCACCTTCGGTTACGGAAGCGTCTCCAAGTGAGCAGACCACAATAGGTTTTTCCTTTGGTTTTTCGTGCAGGGAAAGCTTTTCTTTATATTGAATGCCCATGCCAACACCTGTGGCGGGAATAGCCTGCATGCCGGTCGCTGAAGACTGATGAGGAATTTTTGGCTTGTCCGGGTCATTTAGGCTGGGGTGTGCGTAGTAGGTTCTGCCCCCGGAAAACGGATCCTCTTTTTTGGCCAGCAATTGTAGCATTAACTGGTAGGGCGTAATGCCTATACCAAGCAACATGGCGTCATCCCGGTAATAGGGGAAAACGTAATCCTGTGGACGTAACAACATCCCCATAGCCAACTGAATGGCTTCGTGACCTCTGGAGGTCGCATGGACGTATTTCGAAACCAGCTTAAAATTATCTTCGTACAACTCGGCCATGGACTTTGCTGTCGCCATCAGGCTAAAGGCCTCTTTAACAGTCCTTTTACTAACCGGTTTTTTATCAATGATCATTTTTTTGTTTTTTTGGGTTGGTTATGTTGTTGTTTGATCGCCAATTTATCATTGGCCTCTGATATCCTGCCAGGTGCTGTAGAGCGTTTCCTGGCTGGGACGATTTTCCGGCACACTGGTCAAAGGCTCGACAGCCTTGAGACCTTTGTGACAATCACCAGGCAAGGTCTGATAAAGCTTTGTTCCTTTGGTTTTCCAGGCTATCATCTCGTCGCTCACTTCTTTTATAACCTGCGCCGGATTGCCTACCAGCAACTTCCTCGCCGGTATTATTTCATCTGACTTAATAAAACTTAAAGCTCCGATGATACATTCCTCTCCAATTTCCGCGCCATCCATTATAACGGTATTCATACCTACCAATACATTCCTGCCTATGTTGGCGCCATGGATAACAGCACCATGGCCAATATGGGCACTTTCCTTTAGCCTGACTGTTTTGCCCGGGAACATGTGGATGGTGCAGTTTTCCTGCACATTACAGCCATCCTCTATGATAATCTCTCCCCAATCACCTCTGATGGCTGCTCCCGGCCCGATATAAACATCCTTGCCGATGATAACATTACCCGTAACTGCTGCCAGTGGGTGGACAAATGCCGAGGGATGTATTACAGGTATAAATCCTTTAAATTCATAAATCATGATACAGTTTTATATTTATCTAAAACATGCTTGGTAAAATCGGATAATACCAATTTCCCACTTATTGCCGCTCTTTCTTCCAGTAATTGATCCCAATGGCCGGTACCTTCCCAGATTACCTTCTTGATCAGTTGACGGGCTTCATCACTATTGCCGACCAGGGTTTGTGCAAAGGCCTGTATTGCTTTATCCATTTCTTCAGTGGTGTCAAAAACTTCGTGAAAGAGACCTTTGTCCAAAGCCCAGGCGGCAGATTGAAATTGTCCGGCGTTGATAGTTAATTTTGAAAAGCTGGAAACACCTATTTTTCTTTCGACGGCAGGCCCGACAACAAAGGGACCAATGCCAATGGTCAGCTCGCTTAGCTTTACGGAAGCAAATTTGGAAGCAAAACAATAGTCTACCGCCGCTGCCAGCCCGACACCGCCGCCAACAGCTTTACCCTGAACCCTGCCAATGATAATTTTTGGGCATTTTCTACAGGCATTGATTACATTGGCAAAACCCATAAAGAATTTTTTCCCTTGCTCGAAATTGTCAATAGCTACCAATTCGTTAAAGCTGGCGCCGGCGCAAAAGGTACGATCTCCGCCGCTTTTTAAAATGATCACTTTTACATCCGGGTCGTTCCCAACTGCTGTTATGGTTTTGGCTAATTGCTCAAGTATTTCGCCTGGCAACGAATTGTGCGAGGGATGAAAAAAGGTTATTTCACCAATGGTATCTTTTATTTCTAGGTTTACGTAAGCCGCTTGTGACATATATGATTTGATTAAATTAATCCAAACTGATCAAGGTGATGGTTTGTATGTTTTCTGCTTAACAAATCCCAATGTTCCTTATCCAGCGCACCAAATACGGTGTTGTTGGTTTTTATACCGGGATTTTCTTTAAAAAACGTTTCATAAACGTCAAAGCTGTTTAACAATGCGTCGATGGCTTCCTGCAGGCTATTATAAACCAGATCTTCTGTTTCCCCTTTCCTCAAATGAGGATGGCTGTATTCTCTGGGCATGGGCCGGTAGTTCCAGATAGATTCCTGGTACCTTTCCAGGTATTTTTCCGGTGTAACAATTTCGGTAGGTACCTGGTTGGTAGCTACCTTGAACTGATATTCGAGATGCTCTACCATATGTTGCGCAGACATTAAACCCCACTTTGCCTTTGTATCAGGGGAAAGCCTGCCAAGAATTGAAGCCAGCGATTCCTTGTCAACTTCTACGAAAGGACATTTCTTTTGCACCAGGGTCAAAATTGTGGTTGTGGCAGCTAATTCACTTTCCTGATCAAATACTTCCACGAACCATTTTACAACACCGGCGGGATGCTCTCTGCCTTTGCTGTCCCGCTCTACTTTCTCCTTACAGGTAAGCCTGACCTGGATGGTGTCATTGTGATATATTGGTTTTAAAAAACGACATTCTTCCAGGCCGTAATTTGCGGCTACCGGTCCCTTATTAGGATATACGAACAACCCGGCGGCAGCAGCCAGAATGAAGTAGCCATGGGCTGCTCTTTTTTCAAAAATGCTGCCTTTTAACGACGTGATATCGGTATGGGCATAAAAATGATCCCAGGTGAGGTTGGCAAAATTGATGATATCCGAATCGGTGACGGTGCGTTTATGGGTTAGTAGCGATTTGCCAACCTGGATTTCCTCAAAATGATATTTAAAAGGGTGTTCTGTCGATTCCTTATACCTTGCGCCAGGCTGAAATATGCCGGTGATTTCGGTCAGGGTTGTTGGGGTACCTTGTATCGCACATCTTTGCAAATAATGTTTTACGCCTCTCATACCTCCCATTTCTTCACCGCCACCGGCTCGTCCCGGCCCTCCGTGTATCAGAGTAGGCAGCGGGGATCCGTGGCCGGTACTCCTTTTGGCGCTCTCCCGGTTTAATACCAATATCCTGCCGTGGTGGGTTGCCGCGCCTACAACAAATTCCCGGGCTATCTTATCATTGTACGTTGAGATGGAGCAACAGAGTGATCCTTTGCCCATTTTTGCCAATTGAACGGCGTCATCCAGATCCGCGTAGGGAATAATAGTGCTTACCGGTCCGAAGGCCTCGATTTCATGTACACCAAGATTTTTGTGAGGATGGTCTTCTCTTAAAATGATGGGGCTGAGAAATGCTCCCTTACTGGCATCGGCGCCAATTAATGTTACTTTGTCGACATGACCATAGACTATTTCCGCAGTTTTGGACAGGTCACCAATTCTGTCCCTGACCTCCTGTAACTGATCTTTGTTGACCAGAGCACCCATTCGCACTTCCTTGAGCTTTGGATCCCCGATAGCCACCTTATTTAAAGCATTGCTTAGCGCAATTTGGACGTCTTCTACCAGTGAGTCGGGCACAATTATTCTGCGGATGGCCGTACACTTTTGTCCGCATTTAACTGTCATTTCCTTGCGTACTTCCTTGATGAATAAGTCAAATTCCGGTGTGCCAGGCGTTGCATCTTCACCTAAAACCGCGCAATTAAGAGAATCGGCTTCCATGTTAAATGGAACTGACTCAGCGATGATTTGATCATGAGCTTTTAACATGCGGCCGGTTTCCGCAGAACCTGTAAATGTGACAACGTCCTGGGATTGAACTGTATCGAGAATGGTCCTGGCTGAACCGCAGATTAATTGCAAGGCACCTTCGGGCAATATTTCGGATGCGATGATTTCTCTTACTACCGCTTCGGTGAGAAAGGCTGTTGCGGTAGCGGGTTTGACAACTGCAGGCACCCCGGCCATCCAATTGACAGCACATTTTTCCAACATACCCCATACCGGAAAGTTATAGGCATTGATGTGAATGGCTACACCTTCCTTGGGAACCATAATATGGTGGCCCATAAACCCTTCGCCCCTGGATAAATCGACAGGGTCACCATCGACGTGATAGGGTTGATTGGGGAAATTTCTTCGTAAAGATGCGTTGGCAAAAAGATTGCCAAAGCCCCCTTCTATATCAATCCAGCTATCGGCCCGCGTGGCACCACTCTTATAACTTATCTCATAAAACTGATCTTTCCTCTTGGTAAGGTACAAGGCCAGTTTTTTTAGCATGTTTCCTCTTTCCTGGAAGGTCATTTTTCGTAACTTCGGATTACCTACTTCTCTTCCGTATGCCAGTATTTCACCGAAATCCAAACCACTGGTAGAAACAGCTGCGAATGCTTCTCCCGTAACAGCGTCATGGATTGGCTGGCCGTCACCATCGCCGATGATCCATTGTCCTTTGATATAATTGCCTAATTTGTCCATAGTTAATACCTGAAACTAACTTTTTGATTAGTTAAAAAAACTTTCATTTCTTTCCACCATTTTTCTTAACAAAACTGTACACCTGTACTGCCCCTCGTGATATTGGTCATAAAGGTCATCCAGCATATTGACACAATGCGCGAGCCCCCAATCGTCGGCCCACGCGAGCGGCCCCTTGGGATAATTGACACCTGCTGTCATAGCGAGGTCGATATCCTCCTTGCTGGCAATGTTAAGATAACAAGCATCTGCGGCTTCATTGATTAATCTAACCACGATCCTTTGCACGATTTTAGATCCTAATTCCCGGTTTTTGTCGGGTATAGGATCGGTGGAAGGATTTTCATAATCGTAAAATCCTTTTCCTGATTTTCTACCCAAATAATTGGCTTCCACCAATCTTTTTTGCGTAAAGGAAGGACGGTAACGAACGTCATAGAAGAATGACTTGAAAACCGTTTCAGATACTGTATAATTCACATCGTGACCAATGAAGTCCATCAGCTCAAACGGCCCCATACGGAATCCTCCGATCTCTTTCATCGCCCAGTCAATGGTAGCGATACCGGCGATCCCCTCTTCATAGATACGGATTGCTTCACTGTAAAATGGCCTTGCTACGCGATTGACGATAAATCCGGGCGTATCCTTGGCGATGACAGTTAATTTTCCCCAATTACCAATCACCTCTTTCGCATGTTGCATCACTTCGGTACTGGTTTGGATGGCAGGCACAATTTCCACCAGCTTCATTAAAGGCGCGGGATTAAAAAAGTGAATACCGATGAATCTTTCCGGTCTTTTTAATACCGCCGCTAACGATGTGATGGAAAGTGAAGAAGTGTTGGAGGCAATAACGCACTCGTCACTGACTAATCCTTCCACTGTCTCGAAAACCGACTTTTTGATTTCAGGATTTTCGACGATGGCTTCAATCACAAGGTTGGCGTTGGCCATTTCATGAATTTTTTCGACATAGCTGATCCGGCCAATGATTTCTGCTTTTTTTGCCTCTGTGTATTTCCCTTTTTCAATCAGCCGGTTAAGAATTTTTTCAAGATTGGTTCGGCTTCGCTCCAAAGCCTGCGCGTCGGCATCAAACAGGATAACACCACAGCCGGCGGTAGCGGCTACCTGGGCTATGCCTGCCCCCATTGTTCCGGATCCAATTACGCCTACGATCATTTATTTTCCTTTAAATTCGGGTTTTCTTTTGTTTAAAAATGCGTCCACTCCCTCCTGATAGTCTTCTGTGGCAGAGGCCTCCAGCTGCAGTTTGTTTTCAACAGCCAGCTGATCTTCCAACGATCCTGTTAGTGCACTATTGAAAGCCTGCTTAGTTAATGCCAAACCTTTCGTAGGCATTTTTGCCAGCCTGGCGGCCAAAGCAAGCACTTCCTCATCGAATGTGCTGTCGGGAAAGTATTTGTAAATCATGCCCATTTGCGCTGCCTCCGGTGCGGTGATTTTGTCACCCAACATAGCAATTGCCAGGGCCTTTTGAAATCCAATTAGCCGGGGTAAAAAGTAAGTGCCCCCACTGTCCGGAATTAGTCCTATGGCGCTGAATGCCTGAATGAAGCTGGCGGTTTCTTTGGCAATCACAATATCACAGGCCAATGCAATATTTGCTCCCGCACCTGCCGCCACACCATTTACAGCAGCTATGACAGGCTTGGGGATTTTTCTTAACCTGGTGATAATTGGAGCATAGTGCTCATTCAGTATGGATTCAAAGCCGGGGTTTAGTTCGGGTGAAGTAACCTCTACCAAATCCTGACCCGCGCAGAAAGCTTTGCCTTCTCCTGTAATCACAACAGCGCGAACCGATAGATCCCCAGCTAATCTATCCAACTCCTGCTGCAGCGTTATCGCCAGGGATTTATTGACACTATTGTAAGCTTGTGGCCTGTTTAATTTTATTGTTCCGACACCGGCGTCGAATGTAGTTATAATCGGTTTCATAAATTCTTTAAAGACATTTAAAATAATCAAAGGGTTCTAGGCAATCTTCACACTTAAAAAGGGCTTTGCAAGCAGTTGAGCCAAACTGGCTGACCAAAACTGTATTTTCAGAACCACATTGAGGGCATTTTATTATTTTTTTTCCATGTAATAACACGCTCTTATCACTCGCTGCATCAAGAGGAGGTGCTATGCCGTAGGCTGCCAGTTTTTTCCGGCCCTCTTCCGTAATCCAATCGGTAGTCCAGGCAGGTGTAAGTACCAGGTTAACAACGGATTTAAATCCAGCCTGGGTCAATGCTATATTAATATCGTCCTTGATAGTATCCATAGCGGGACAGCCCGAATAGGTGGGTGTTATGCTGACTGTAACCTCATTCCCGTTTTCTTTTATTTCCCTAACGATGCCCATATCCATAATGGACAACACAGGAATCTCAGGATCCGAAATACCCCAAAGAATATCAGTGACAGCGGTATTTTTTACTTTAGTGCTCATTTACCAATTCATATTTGGATAAGCGCGTTGCATATATTGTAATTCAGCCAGAATAAAGCCCAAATGTTCGGAATGAATGCCTTTTTTACCGCCTGACTGAAACCAACTGGTTTCCGGCGGCACCAGTGTTGCTTCCTCAAGAACCTGGTGAATATGGCTGTAATAATTGGCTTTCATCGCGGGCAGATCTGCCCCGATACCCATTTCCTTCATTTCCAGCTCTACAGGTGTTTCTTCCAGTAGCTCACCCGAATAGGGATAAAGAAAATCAATAGCGTCCTGCATTTTTTGATGGCTTTCTTCTGTGCCGGCACCAAGCCTTTTGACCCACTCACCAGAAAAATCCAAATGATAGGTTACTTCTTTCAACGATTTTTGGGCGATAGCAGCGATTTGCTGGTCATTGCTGTTTGTTAATTCCTTTAAAAGCAGGATATGAAAACTGTCGAATAAAAATTGACGGACGATTACATGCGCGAAATCTTTATTGGGCTGCTCAACCAGTAACACATTTCGGTAATCATGTGCCATTCGCAAAAAGGCAATGTCATCCTCAGTCTTGTTATCTGATGTTAGTGTACCGGCAAGTTGAAAGTAATTCCTGGTTTGGCCAAAGAGGTCCAGCGATATATTTGTGAGGGCAATATCGGTTTCAAGACTTGGTCCGTGACCACAAAGCTCGGAGAGGCGGTGGCCCAGGATCATCGCATTGTCGCCCGTAAGCAGTAGGTATTGATAAATCTTGTCCTGCATACTACATGTGTTTTAATTCATCCGGCAAATTGTAAAAAGTCGGGTGCCGGTAAACTTTGTCTTTAGCCGGTTCAAACAGCTCCCCGCTTTTTTCGGGATTGGAGGCGGCAATGTGTTTTGACTCTACCACCCAGATACTTATTCCTTCACTCCTGCGCGTATATACATCCCGGGCATTTTCCAATGCCATTTTGCTGTCCGCCGCATGCAAACTACCTACATGACGGTGTTCCAGGCCGTTTTTGCTCCTGATAAAAACTTCCCAAATGGGCCATTCTTTTTTCATGATTTATATAATTAGTTTGCTTCGGTAAATTCCTTATTTCTTTGCTTTTCAGCATATTGAGATGCTGCTTCCCTGACCCAGGCCCCTTTTTCATAAGCGGACCTTCTGGCATCAAGCCTTTGTTTGTTGCAGGGACCGTTACCTTTCACTACATTCCAGAATTCGTCCCAGTCAATCTCACCGAAATCGTAATGTCCCGTTTTTTCATTCCATTTCAGGTCTTTGTCTGGGACGGTGATGCCCAATATCTCTGCTTGTGGCACTGTATTGTCAATAAATTGCTGGCGTAGCTCATCGTTACTTTTTCGTTTGATTTTCCACTTCATGGACAATTCAGTGTGTGTCGATTCGGCATCTGTAGGACCAAACATCATTAAAGACGGCCACCACCACCGGTTAAGCGCATCCTGGGCCATTTGCTTTTGCACTTCGGTGCCGTTGCACAATGTGAGCATGATTTCGTACCCTTGCCGCTGGTGGAAGCTTTCTTCCTTACAAATCCTTACCATGGCGCGGGCGTAGGGTCCGTAAGAGGTTCGTGTAAGCATAACCTGGTTGATAATTGCGGCACCATCCACCAGCCAGCCAATGGCACCAATATCTGCCCAGGTAAGGGTGGGGTAATTGAAGATACTGGAATATTTGGCCTTTCCGGCATGTAATTGTTCTATTAACTCATCTCTGCTGATACCCAGTGTCTCTGTAGCGCTATATAGATAGAGTCCGTGGCCGGCTTCGTCCTGTACCTTGGCGAGCAAGGCTACCTTCCTTCTTAGTGTAGGGGCACGGGTGATCCAGTTCCCTTCGGGTAGCATACCCACAATCTCCGAGTGCGCGTGCTGTGAAATCTGCCGGATGTGTGTTTTCCTGTATTTTTCCGGCATCCAGTCTTTCGGTTCTATGTTATGCCCTTGATCGATTTTACGTTGAAATTCGATTTCCAGGTGTTCTGCTGAATCTTTCATAATCTCTAATGATCAAAATCTACAATTACTTTTTTCGATAGAGGAATAGCCTGGCATGTTAAAATGTATCCCTCATCAATTTCATCCTGTTCCAGCCCATAATTTACCGCCATATCAACTTCTCCTTCCAATAATTTTGCGCGGCAGGTGCAGCATACTCCACCCTTGCAAGCAAAGGGAAGGTCGGCGGATTGGTTAAGGGCAGAATCCAAAATAGTATTGCTCCCTTTGACCAGGGAGAATTTAAAGGTTTTGCCTCCTTCCAGAATGGTTATTTCACAGTTGTCTTTTCCATTGGCATTGGCCTGAATGGCTTTCTGAACAGTTTGTGTGCCTGCGCTGCTGGTAAATAACTCAAAATGAATATTTCCACCCGGTACGTCTCTGTTAACCAAATAGTCTTTGATTGTGAAGATCATCTCCTCCGGACCGCAAAGGAAGTAGTCATTTACAGTTGCTTGGTCTATAATTACTTTAAATAACGTATTCAGTTTTTCTTCGTTTAGCCGTCCGTTCAAAAGCGGTACATCCCGTTCCTCTTTTGTCAGAAAGTAAAACACCTCAAATCGATCAATAAATTGATTTTTCAATGCTTCGATCTCTTCTTTCAGTATAATAGAACTGGTGTATTGGTTTACATAGAACAGTTTAAAGGTCGCCCGGGGCTCCAGGTTTAAATGGGTTTTAATGATGGAGATAATAGGAGTAATACCGCTGCCTGCGGCAAAAGCCACATAGTTTTTCTGTTGGCTGTCATCCGACTCAATAAAGAATCGGCCGCTTGGCGGCATTACCTCCAACTGATCTCCGGGTTTAAGTTGCTCATTTATAAAGGAGCTAAAAATGCCTTTGTCAATTTTTTTAACCGCCACCTGCCACTTATTATCCAGGGGGCTGGAACACAGGGAGTAGGAGCGGCGGACTTCCTCCCCGTCGATAATGGTCTTAAGCGTAAGGTGCTGGCCACAGTGATATTGAAATAATGCTTTGAGAGCATCATCAATTTGAAATGAAATTACAGTACAGTCTGGCGTGGTTTTGTGTACAGATGCCACTTCCAGGGTATAAAACTGCTTATGGATCATTGCCATGATTTATATTATAACACAAACTAACATTTGTTAGTTTTTTCTTAAAAAAATTAAGCCAAATAGGCCAAATTAGGTTGGGCAGCACTTCCTTTCACCATAATCCGGAAAGCGGTTTTTACGGTTTTGTGGTTAATTCGGAATTAACCATAATATAACTACAAAACTAACGAATGTTAGGTAATATTGCAAGAGGCTGACAACTTGCCTGGGGTGAGATTTATTGGTAACTGACGATTGATTTTCCCTCTTCTACATCCTGGCATAATTCCAGAAGGGTCTTTTCATTCAATAAATGTCTTATTTTTTCCTTCACAATTTTGTAGTCAAAATGTATGGGGCATGGTGTTTTGTCAGAACACTGTTTTAATCCGATGCCACAGCGATCCAAAATATCCAGGCCGTCTATTAACTCTACAACTTTGATCAACCTGAGCTCATCAGGGGGAATATTGAGAGAAAATCCTCCGTTTGGACCTTTTACTGAATTCAACATTTTGTGTTTTACCAATTGCTGCAGGATCTTGCTCAGAAAGTGTAGTGGAATATCTTGTGAAGCCGATATTTGTTTCAGCCCGACAGCCTGATCATTTTTTGTATGCAATGTAATGTAAAGAATGGATCGCAGCGCATATTCACATGATTTGGAAAACATAAGATTTTGAAAAATAAGTGTTCAAATATTGTAAAATATGAAACCTGGGATGTGATCAATAGCGGCTAATAAAACTTTAGCTTTTCCGCAGGTCTAACCCTTGAGTTCAACACTGCAATTTAGCGATTAATTTTATGATGCAAACCCGGATTGTATAAAGGGAATTTTCAATTGTTTATTTAGTCCTTTTCCCGGGCATGGTTCCAAAAACAAAATCCCAAAATCGCGTTGAAACTCCGAAAGCTACATAGGGGTTGACGTAATGGTGTACCTGATGATGCTTCCAAAGTGCTTTCCATGGGCCATACTTAGGTGATTTGACCCGGTGTTGGGCATAGTGTAATGATATATAGCCAAGGTAACCGATCATAAACCCGGGAAAAAAGACAAAAGCGTAGGTGTGGTTGATCAACCAGAAAATAAGGAAGAAGATGGATGACAGAAAGAGTCCCGGTAACGGGGGCATGGCCAGGCGGGTTGGGTCAATTGGAAATTGGTGATGAATACCATGCGCCTTGTGCTGAAGGTTAAAGAGGGACTTTTGATTTGATTCGGTGTGATACAAAAACCGGTGGACCATGTATTCCGCGAAAGACCAGAAGACAAACCCCAGTGCCATAGCGATCATAGCATGGATGAATGGTATTTCCAGTCTTGCGGTGCCATACCAAAACAGGATGGTACTGGTTGTCAAATGTAAAGCGATGGGTGCAAAAATACTGGTGCGGGTAAACTTTTCCAGGATCTTGTTTTTAAACAGCGGGCCGGTACGCGCTTTCCGAATAGTAAGGTGTTCCGGCATTTTTGTCAGGCCTTTTTTAAATGCGATATACTCTTTTACATTCTTTTCCATGATTGTTAGTAGCAGTTCGGTTAAAAATTTTGGTTATCATTCGCAGTCTGCAATCATTTCCAGCCACTCACCTGGCATATTTTTGTGCATTTTTAAACGAGGGACTAATATAGATAATTAGACCTTTATATCTAATATTAATTGAAAAATATTTAACTTGCCTTCCCAAATAAACAGATGATAATGAATAAAACGCATGTGCACAACTTTCATATTCCGGTAATGGGGATTGGTTATACCATTGATACACCGTTAAAAGTATCTCAATACGGTATTTCTTCGGTGATATCCCTCGTTGACGATATACTGATAGAGAAAATGAGAGAATTATATTGCCGGAAATTGGAAATTCCCTTTAAGGCAATTTCGAATAAAACCAATGATTTCAGGGCCAAGAGGATAACCGCTTACCTGAATCTCATCGACAAAATTGCTACCGGAAATTTTGAGCAATTAAAAAACTCCCTGGCTGAAAAAGGCAGTGAAATAGAAAAATACATGAATTTATTGCCGGATTTTTCCATTTTGAAACGGAGACTTCGCCGGGTGATTACCAGCACCCGCAGTTCAGAAGAAATAAAGCATTGGATCAGCAATAACCTGTCTATAGGCAGTATTGATGTAAATATCATGACTAAGCTAAACCGTGAGAATTACCGGAATAACGAAAAGCTGCCGTTGGAATTCAATGACGCGCACGCGGCGTTGAGAGGTTTTGCGAATAGTACCTTAAAGTCGGCTATTATTTTGTCAGCAGGCATGAATCCACGACTGTATAGCTATTTTGAGCAATTTGAAGACTTTTATCCGGATGAGTCAGGCCAGCTAAGAAAAAAGATAATACTGAAGGTAAGTGACTACCGGTCGGCGTTGATCCAGGGGAAGTTCCTGGCAAAAAAAGGTCTTTGGGTGTCTGAGTACAGGATTGAGTCCGGTTTAAATTGCGGTGGGCATGCTTTTGCCACTGATGGCTTCCTGATGGGACCCATCCTGGAAGACTTTAAGAGGAACAGGGACCATCTTATAAAAACCACTTATGAAGCGTTGGTGCAAGCGCTGGAAAGGAAGTCTATCTGCGTGCCAAAAGAGGCGCTTCCGGTAAGGTTTTCGGCCCAGGGCGGGGTGGGGACTGCGGAAGAACACGATTTTTTATTGGAACATTACCAACTTGATTCCATTGGATGGGGTACTCCCTTCCTTTTGGTACCGGAAGTGACCAATGTAGATAGACAAACTCAAAAAATATTGAAGCAAGCAACTGAAGAGGACCTGGTTTTAAGTAACACTTCGCCATTAGGTGTCCTCTTTAATACAGTAAAAGAGAATACCAAGGATATGGAAAAGACTGACCGGATCAAACAGGGCAGACCCGGTAGTCCATGCCCTAAGAAATTTGCCTCCAACAACCGGGAATTTACAGAAAAGGAAATTTGCCTGGCTTCCAGGCAATATCAAAACCTGAAGATCAAAGAGTTGGATAACCTTCAATTAAGTCCCGGGGAATACAAAAAGAATTTTGATAAGATCACCGAGAAATCCTGTATATGTGTTGGTTTGGGTACTTCGGCATTATTGGTCAATGACCTGGACACAAAAGTAGAAGGAGAGGGAGTATCCGTATGCCCCGGCCCTAATATGGCCTATTTTTCCGAAGTTGTATCCCTCAGGAAAATGACGGATCATATCTATGGAAGGGATAACATTTTGAAAAGAGACGACAGGCCGCATATGTTTATAAAAGAACTGAGCATGTATATGACCTATTTTCGGAAGCTGGTCAATGAAGCAAATAAGCCACTGGATGCGAGAACCAGGAAACAAATACTGAATTTCAGGGATAACTTAAGTGATGGGATCAGATACTACCAATATCTGTTTTTAAATGCCAACATAAAAACCCGCACCGCTGCGACCCTGAAATCCTATGAAAAAGCATTAAACAATATCGAAATAGATTAGTCTGAATTTAATCTGATGCTTTGGAATTAATTAATCTTAAAAACAAGATACCTTCTAAGCAAAAAATTTAGTAATATTGCAGTCCCAAAAATTAGCCATTCAATATGGTTTTTTAAGGGATCGGGATGTGGCGCAGTCCGGTTAGCGCACCACGTTAGGGACGTGGGGGCCGCTGGTTCGAATCCAGTCATCCCGACTCCGCCCGCCGAAGCTCGAAGAGCGAAGGCGGGCTTCTTTTTTGAAACCTCCTCGAATTTATTTTGCTTTTAGTTACTCGGGCGGGCTACGTCGGGTGAGACCCGACAGATCAGGAAGAGCAAGAGCAACAGCAAGGGATAAACACTGTTGCTGTTGCTCAAACTGTTGCATTTAACCTAACATAGTAATCCACATTCTATCGTAAGACCACTTGACGTGTAGGCTTACCAGTTTTGTAAAGTGGCTAGATCAATTGAATAACTAAAATACCTCTCTAACCTCTCCACATCCACCATGAAAAAGTTCGATCGAGATCCAGTCATCCCGACTCCGCCCACGTCCGTCGCCAAAGGCTATGGCCGTCGGAGACCGAAGCTCGAAGAGCGAAGGCGGGCTTCTTTTTTGAAACCTCCCCGAAATTTGTTTTGCTTTTAACTCCCGGGGCGGGCTACGTCGGGTACAAACCAATCTCCTTTTAGCTAAGAATAAATAACCATAACATGCACTTCGCACAAGCGGGCCTTGTCTGCCGAAGCCGAAAGCGAAGGAAGGCTTCGTCGGGTACCACCCGACTGGCTCTTAAACATGTCCAGTTAGTGCCCAAAGAGAAAATTAATTGTTGTACTATCTCATCTCTTAGCTCTATTCATATGTGTTGAGGCATTCGTTTACCACCCATTTATTGGAAGATGGCGTAAGTTTAAGGCATATTCTAGTTTTGTTAGGTCATAGCTCGAGTAAAACCACTGAGATCTACACACATGTTGCCAATACGGATATGAATTTTTATAAAAAATCCTTTAGATTAAAGTTTTTAAAATGAATATATACACCACATCATGGTGTATAGCGAATTGTTGTACGTCACCTAATAGAAACCAACCGAATAGATGATATACATAATCGGAATAGTCATAACATTCTTCTTAACTTTTATTTTGTTGACGAAAAAAGAAAAAAGCGGTGCGGACAGAATACTTGTCGGATGGCTTTGTGTGATTCTGTTACATCTAATTTTGTTTTCTGTAATTTCCTCCAAAGAGTATTTGCAATTTCCATATCTTCTCGGGTTTGAAATTCCCTTACCCCTTTTGCACGGACCTTTTCTTTTTCTTTACACAAAGGCACTGACCAGCGGAAATATATCTTTTCGCAAAATGTCTTTTCACTTTATTCCCCACATGATTTCATTCTTATCAACCATCCCTTTTTTGCTTCTTAGCCAGGAAGAAAAAATACATGTCTATCAAAATGAAGGACAAGGGTACGGAATATTGTCGGGCATCATTTTGTTTGGGGTTATTCTATCAGGTATTGCCTACATAGTTTTATCTATCCGCATATTGATGAAACACAAGAGACAGATTAAAAACAATTTTTCTTACACAGAAAAAATAAATCTCGAATGGCTTTTTCGATTAATCATTGGTTTATCCTGCATCTGGATTCTTGTCTTATTTGCTGATGATGAAATGATCTTCACTTCGGTTGTCCTGTTTGTACTTTTTATTGGATATTATGGTATTAAACAAGTGGGTATTTTTACCAACCAGCCACCATTAGAATTATCTCCGGTTTTACAATCATCAGGAGCAACCGAGTTATCTATTGCTGCGATGGAAAATTCAAAATATGACAAGTCTTCGCTTACAGATAACCAAGCTCAAGAAATACATAGAAGATTAGTAGATGTGATAGAGGTAAAGAAAATTTACCTAACACCAGAGCTTACCTTGGCAATGGTGTCCGAGGAACTTGGTGTACATCCAAACTCACTTTCTCAAGTTATCAATACGATAGAACAAAAAAACTTCTTCGATTACATCAATACGCTAAGGATTCAAGAATTTATGGAACGGGTAGCCAATCCAGATAATCAAAAATATACGCTCCTATCAATTGCATACGAGTGTGGTTTCAACTCAAAAACGTCATTCAACAGAAACTTCAAAAACATCATAGGTAAATCCCCTTCCGAGTACCTGAAAGAAGTTAAAGCTAGGCTCGATTAACAGGTTTCATCTATCATCGCTAAATTTCCAATATCATAATCCATTGATTATCTGATTTTTGAATATTGGTATAAAAAACACACTAATAGGTTCCACTTTTCATTTTGGGGCGATTGACACTGACCAAACATAGATTTTTGCACTGAATTTAAACTTGAAAAGTATGAACTTAAAAATTATCGCATTTGCGGGATTGACATTCATCCTATTGGCATCCTGCGAAAAAGAATTGGACATTAATGAACCAGGTAACTTAGTGCCGAAAACCGTAGTAGAAGACCCCAGTTTGCCTTCAATAGCGGTGAATGGAACAACACTTCACGCCGAGTCCTACGGAAACCCTAACGGCTCCCTGGTTATTTTTCTTCATGGTGGTCCTGGTGCCGATTACCAAAACGGGCTTAATGTAAAGCAATTGGCGGATGATGGCTATCATGTTGTATTCTATGACCAACGAGGGACAGGCTTGTCCCAACGACATGCCAAAAGTTCTTATTCCTTCCAATTGTACTTAGATGATTTGACCGCCATTATTCAGCACTACCGTACATCTCCAAGTCAAAAAGTATTTCTCTTCGGCCATTCATGGGGAGCAATGCTCACGGCAGCCTATATCAATACCTACCCTGACAGAATTGATGGTGCCATATTCGCAGAGGCGGGCGGTTTCAGTAAACAACTTTTAGACGAATATGGAGAAGCAAGCCGTAAATTAAATTTGTTTTCAGATGCTACAAATGATGTCCTGTATTATGACCAGTTTTTAACCGGACGTGAGAATGAGCATGAAATACTGGATTATAAACTCGCTATTGCTTCAAGTTTCTCCTATGCTGATAATAATGATGAAGGCATTGAAGGACCATCACCCTTTTGGCGGAATGGGGCAGTTGTTCTACAAGCTTTTATAGATATAGCTGAAAATGAAGGGTTTGATTTCACAGCAAATCTGAATAGCTATCAAACGAACGTATTGTTTTTGTATGGCGAAAATAATAAATCGTATGGCTTGCGCTTTGCTCAAAAAGAAGCTGCTTTCTTTCCAAATAAAGAAATCGTCCAAATAAATGATACCGGGCATGAGATGATTTATTTCAAGTGGAATTCAGTTTACCCGGTTGTTCTCAATTATTTAGATTCATTAAAATAAAAAGCATGAAATCAACTAAATTCATCATACTTTCAGTTGCATTAATTTGTTCATTAAACAAAACTTATGGACAAACGCTTAACTGGAGCTCTTTAGAATCAACAAAACATATCGTTTCGGTTGGCATTGGCTGGGATTACAGTTTGGCATACTCAGCGGGTTATGGATATAAACTGAACTCAAAACGGCCAATAATGCTCAATTTGAATTTGTCCGCTCCCGCAGGGGAAAAAGTATTGGATGATTTTAAAGTCAAATTAGGCGGCCAAATTGTATTATTGAATAAATCTAACCTAAAAGGAAGCATGGTCTTAAATGGGATTTACAGAAGATACGAGAATCCGCTAGTGCGATTACAGAATTTTGGAAGCGAAATGAAAGGTATATTTGGGTACTACAAACCAAAATGGTTTTTGGCTGGTGAAGTTGGTTTTGACAAAGCTATTGTAACGCATTTCAAACACTCCCAGATTTTAAAAGAAACGATTTATCAAGACGTAAAAGATGGCTGGTACGAACCTGCGACTGGCGGGAATTTTCAATTTGGTTTACAGACTGGGTATTCCTTCAAAAATTCTGACTTAACATTAAATATCGGCATGGTAACAACGCAAGACTTCAGTACTACTCCACTGATACCATATTATTTGATGTTAGGCTACAATTATAGAATTAAATGATTTTCAGTTAGAATAGGGAAAAAGTAACATTCTTAAAAAACCCGAAGATAAAAGGGCGAACGCACGACTGTAACCCGTCCAATAATTCGGACTGTTTTTGGAAGGAGTTTAATGTCAATCAATTGACTCAAAATACTCCTCCAACCTCTTCAAATCTTCCATGAAAAAGTTCGATCGAGATCCAGTCATCCCGACTCCGCCCACGTCCGTCGCCAAAGGCTATGGCCGTCGGAGACCGAAGCTCGAAGAGCGAAGGCGGGCTTCTTTTTTGAAACCTCCTCGAAATTTGTTTTGCTTTTAATTCCCGGGCGGGCTATGTAGGGTGAGACCCGACTCAGCAAGAGCAACAGCAAGCATCAAACACTGTTGCTCTTGCTCAAACTGTTGCTAATCCACTTTCGATTGTAAGACCACCCCTCACTAGCTGGTCCTTCAGTCCTGTGCTGATCTGACATAATCCAAAGCTGTTAACACCTAATTAACCCACCAACATTATTTCTGTCAATCCAATCTCCCCACTGATATTGACAGGCACTTGAATATTTATATTCCTGTGCCCTAAAACATATCCACGAGCTTGTTGGGTTAACATAAATGTAATTCAGCAACCATCGATCATTTTATCTGTATTTTTACTAAAACAATTTTTCACTAAATAAATTCAATGCTGCCTCGAATGGCACAGGACCAGAGGGCCTGCGCTAGGAGGTAAATTCTTAGCAAAATTTCCTGGAGAGCCTTATGTGGTATCCCAACATTATCTTTAGTGACCGTCCATTGGCTATTCAAGTCCACTAAGATCAAATCTGCGAAAAAACCTTTTCTGATAAGCCATGCCATTTAGAATTTATCATCAACATTTTTGCGGCATTAGCCCAATTGGAAAGGGATAGTATGCCACTATTCTAATGATGGGTTAATCATACCGAAAATAGATTTCGATTAATTCCAAATATTTAGTAGTTTGACTAATCCTTAAGACGGCTATTCAATATGAAAAAATTAATAATATTTAACCTAACGATACTTCTCTGTTTTACAATTCAGGCACAACAAAATGAAGCCCGTGAATCAAGTGATGAAAAAGAAAGTCTTGATTTAAGTGGGCTTAAGTTCAGATCTATTGGGCCGGCGATTACCTCAGGTAGAATTGCCGATTTTGCAGTAAACCCAAACAATCCTAAAGAGTATTATGTGGCGACAGCATCAGGAGGCGTATGGAAAACAACAAATTCAGGAACCACCTATACCCCGATATTTGATGGCCAGAAGAGCTATTCCATAGGATGTGTCACCATGGACCCCAACAATAGCCATGTAATCTGGGTAGGTTCTGGCGAAAACAACAACCAGCGCAGTGTTGCCTACGGTGACGGTATTTACAAGTCGGTCGATGGCGGCTTAAGCTGGGAACACATGGGTTTAAAGAACAGTGAGCATATAGGGAGCATCGTTGTGCATCCCGAGAATTCGGATATTGTATATGTTGCTGCTATAGGACCACTCTGGAGCAGTGGCGGGGATCGAGGCGTGTACAAGACCACCGATGGTGGCAAAACGTGGAAAGCGGTACTCACAATCGATGAACACACCGGTATTAATGAAGTGGTTATGGATCCAAGAAACCCTGAAGTGCTCTACGCCTCTTCCTTTCAAAGGAGGAGACATGTCTTTACCTATCTGGGCGGTGGTCCACAATCTGGAATTTATAAATCAATGGATGGTGGAGCCAACTGGATGAAAGTAAACAAGGGATTGCCGGAAGTGGATCTTGGCAGGATTGGCTTGGCAATTGCTCCGTCCAACCCCCAAACCATATATGCAATAGTAGAAGCTGCCCAGGGCAAAGGAGGTTTTTATCGATCGACCAATGGCGGGGAATCATGGTCAAAACAAGGGAAGTACCATTCCTCAGGCAATTACTATCAGGAAATCGTTGTAGATCTACTAAATGAAAATGTAATATACGGCATGGATACCTGGATGCAGATCTCAAGGGATGGCGGTAAAACCTTCAAGAATTTAGGTGAAGATTTTAAACATGTTGATAATCATTGCCTCTGGATTGACCCTAAGGATACCGATCATTTGCTGGCAGGTTGCGATGGAGGCATTTATGAGACCTTTGATGCTGCCGCTACCTGGCAATTTAAGGCCAACCTGCCCATTACCCAGTTTTACAAGGTTGCTGTTGATAATGCAGAACCCTTTTATTTTATTTATGGAGGCACCCAAGATAATTTTAGTATGGGAGGGCCATCAAGAACAACTAGTGGAAATGGCATTGCCAATTCGGAATGGTTCATGACTCATGGTGGAGATGGCTTCGAGTCTGCTATTGATCCGGACAATCCCAATATTGTTTATGCACAATCCCAATATGGGTATTTGGTACGTTATGATAAACTAAGCGGTGAGGAATTGGGCATTCAACCTCAACCAAGAAAAGAGGAGAATGCATATCGATGGAACTGGGATGCCCCTTTACAGGTTAGTGTCCACAAGCCGGGAAGGATTTATTTTGCGGCCAACAAGGTCTTTAGAAGTGACGACCGCGGCAATAGTTGGGAGGTCATCAGTGATGATCTGACAGCACAGATGAACCGAAACGAACTTAAGGTAATGGGTCAGGTATGGAGTACCGATGCTGTGGCCAAGAATCAGTCGACTTCACCCTATGGTACCATTGTTGCTTTTTCAGAGTCTCCCAAAAGGGATAATTTGCTATATGTCGGCACTGATGACGGTTTGATCCAGATTACGGAGGATGGCGGCAGGAATTGGAGGAAGGTACAGGGCATAAATGGTGTTCCACGCGCTACATATGTCAATGAGATATTGGCGTCAAAGCACAATGAAGACGTGGTGTATGCTGCGTTTAACCATCACAAGTATGGCGACTTCAAACCTTATATCTTTAAAAGTATGGACAGAGGAAAGACATGGACTTCAATTAGTGGCGATTTGCCCCTTCGAGGATCTGTTTACGCACTGGAAGAAGATCATGTCGATCCCAATCTGATTTTTGCCGGTACAGAGTTTGGTGTTTTTTTTTCAAACAACAGCGGAAAAAAATGGACACAACTAAAAGCAGGCCTTCCTACCATTGCAGTACGTGACATTGCCATTCAGGAAAGGGAAGAAGACCTGGTATTGGGTACCTTTGGAAGAGGCTTCTATATTTTGGACGATTACTCATCCTTAAGACAGGTTAAGAATCTGGAAAATAAAGAGGTTGAATTGTTTTCAATACGAGACGCTTTTGCTTTTGAATATAGGTACCCTCTGGGACTTCCTGGTAAGTCTTTTCAGGGCGATGATTATTATTTGGGGGATAATTTGGGTTCCGAGGCTATTTTCACTTATTTCTTGAAGGAGGATATAAAATCAAAAAGAGATCAACGGTTGGAACTCGAAAAGAAAACAACAGATGACAACTATCCGTCTTATGAAGCGTTAAAAAATGAACAAAATGAAGAAGAACCGTATTTGTTGTTTTCAATCAGGGATGCTCAAGGGCAGGTTGTGCGAAAACTTACGGCTAAACCTAAAAAGGGCTTCAATAGGCTTAAATGGGATTTGAGATTGCCATCCACCAATCCAATCACACTAAAGTCTCCCTCGTTTTATAACCCGTTTAGCGGTCCAGAAACAGGAACCCTGGTACCCCCTGGAACTTATACGGCGAGTATGTCCAAATTTGTTGATGGTGTATTCACAGAACTCTCTGGCCCCGTTTCCTTTAAAGTAAAATCCCTTGACAATACAGTCATGCCCGCTCCTGACCGGGAAAAACTTGCAGCCTTCCATCATGACGTGCTTCAAATGGCCAGAATGGTCAAAGGAGCTCAGAATATTATTAAAGACGTGAATGTTGAGATGGAGTATATCAAAAAGGCAATAGATCGAACCCTATTAGAACAAAAAGACCTGACATTAAAATACTTAGCCATAAGAAAAAAACTCAATGACATCAATGAAAAAATTAACGGAGATGTTGTTGCTGCAAAATTGGATAAAGACATGCCTATGTCGGTAGCAACACGCTTAGGAAATATTCAATATGCCATGTTTTACTCCACGTCCGAGACAACAAAGACAAATCTGGAAAGCCTTCAAATAGTCGGTGAATTATTTGAACCTTTGAGAATCAAACTAAGGAGTTTAATAACTGATGACTTAAGTGCGTTACAAAAGCAATTGGAAGATGCCGGAGCTCCATACACTCCTAATCGCATAATTTTTCCATAAAAAACTGAGCTAAAAGTTCAATGAAATGATGTGATAAAAGAATTACTAGAAAATTGGTGAAAGTAATCAAATAGGAGAAAAAATTGTGGATTATGAACTGGCTCATTGCGTTAAGTTCAACTTGAAAATCAGATAATGAAACAATTACAATTGACAATTTTAGTAATAACCTTTTTGATTATTTCTGGTTCGTCAATAAAAACAGATAGAGGAGAAATTACAAATTATCAGGACAAATATGTTTGGTCTGGCAGTGGTGAGGCATTTGTCCCCAATTATGTAATGATTGATGTAATAGGTAAAATACGTGATGAAGGTAATTCAAACGATCTCGGTCCCATTTCAGAAGAACATTTAGATAGGTTTATATCAATTTACCTTAATGAACACGGGTTTAATGGCGTTCATGTTCCTGTTTATGGACAGTGGTTTCATATTGATGAAAATGAGGTAAGTCCAGGTGATAATGAAATTGACCAGGAAACATTTGATAAACTGGCCATGATAATTAATAAAGTATATCAGGCAGGTGGATGTACCCATATCTGGCTATGGGGAGATGCTTCAAGGAGTCAGACCTCAAGAAGCCTTACAGGTGGCATAATGGGCCAAGCAGAAAAAAAATTACTTGACGAAATATACAAACAACTTAATCCTTTAAAAGGTTGGACCATGAGTTATGGATTCGACTTGTGGGAATGGGTTGAAGGGCATCAGCTTAAGGAATGGCACGATTATTTGTGGCAAAAAGAAGGATGGAATCATCTTTTGGGTGCACGCTCATCTAAAAACAAATTGAGTCAAATTTATGAAGGCATGGATTACTCAAGCTATGAATATCATAAACCATGGTATCAGGAACTCGTACAGATGAAAGGTAAGAGACCTGATAAACCGACTTTTTCTGAAGACCGCTATAGAATTCGAAGTCCAAGTAAATATCCCCGGAAAGATTACAACGAAGAGGAAACAAGACGAGGACTTTGGCATCATACAATTGCCGGAGGGATAGCTGCAATATGGGGAAATCTCAACGGTACGGGAGAATATGGAAATAAGGATGCTTTAAAGTGCTTTGCGATGTTCTGGAATGATAACAAACGCTTTAAAAAAGATATGGTAATTGATAGCACTCTTTCAAATGCATATTGTTTGACTGACTATTCTCATTTCGTATTTTATAAGGAAGAAACTGAAAAAATTGAATACAGTTTTTCAGGAAAATCTAAAAAAGTTATCGCAGTTGATACAAAGAAAAAGTACCGGGAGATTGACCTGGGAAAACAAAAAGGAGGAAAACATGAATTTATAGCCCCTTATCAATCTGATTGGGCATTATGGATTGAATGAAAACGAGGCACAACATGCTAAAACTGATATGAATTTCATTAAAAATCCATTAGATTGAAGTTTATTAACGATTAATTCAATACAACATATTATGAAAGTTTTGTCCTCAACAATTCACAGCACAGTTCCGGTTGTTGCCACCGATGATATCCCGAAATCAATTTCTTATTATACCAAGGTTCTGGGGTTTTCACCTGACTTTCAATTTGGAGACCCAGTTGTTTATGCAGGAGTAAAATCGGGTGAAGCAGAAATATATTTCGCCTACGACCCTAATCTTGTCAAAGCGATTCAAAAGGAAGTTTTTTCTCCAGAAATTTTCATATGGATCACTGAAGCAGACAAACTATATCAAGAACATGCTAATAAGGGTGCGGAAATAATTGATGCCATATCGGATCGCCCCTGGGGAGCCAGGCAGTATTCTGTTAAGGACATAAATGGATACCACTTAAAGTTTGCTCAACCATTATAGTAACAGGAAATTAATATCAGCACTTTAAAAAGAATAGAACGAATTATTACAAAGCCGGTAACAAATGCTATGAATGGGTTTTCGTAGATCAAGACGGTCTATAAGCATTGGAAAGTCCACCACAAGTAATAAATTTGAAATAAAGCCTGGCTGTGCAAGAGGAAAGGTTAGTGCATTCTAATCGCCTCTCATCATAGCTGGAGGTTATCCACCATAGCCAATTCAATATGAGAACATTTACACCTGTTTTTCTTCTGCTAATTCTGATTGGATGTGTGACTCAGTCCGAAAAGGATAGGGAACTATTGACCGAACGAATTTCCAGAATAGAAAACGGGCTTCAACCTAATCTCCAAATCCAAGGAGATAGTATACCAAACTATAATATAGAAGCAAGGATGAAGGAATTGGGTATTCCCGGAGTTAGCATAGCTGTCATCAATGAGGGTCAACTTGAATGGGCAAAAGGTTATGGGATCGCAGACAGTTCAGAAAATCGCCCGGTAACAACCGAGACAATGTTCTTAGCCGGATCAATAAGCAAGCCTGTAGCTGCAATTAGAACTCATCAGCTTGCAGAAGAGGCTGTCATAAGTTTGGATTCGAACGTAAATAAATACCTCACAAGCTGGAAACTACCTGAAAATAAGTTTACAGAAAAAGAAAAAGTCACCCCCCGAAGAATATTGAATCATACAGCAGGATTAACAGTTTGGGGGTTTCCTGGATATGACAAAGGTGATACAATACCTAGTGTGTCTGAAGTATTGGACGGTCAAGGAAATACAGATTCCGTTCGTGTCTATAAGGAACCTGGAGAAAGTTGGATGTACTCCGGTGGAGGGTATACTATTATGCAGCTCATGATTACAGATATTGAAAGAAAGTCATTCCCGGAAATAATGCAGACACATGTATTAGACCCTTTAGGAATGACCGCCAGTACTTTTGAAAATCCTCTACCCCATCAGTATCATTCTATCGCTGCGACTGGCTATCGCGTAAATGGGAATGAAGTAGAAGGGAAATGGCCTATATATCCTGAAATGGCTGCTGCTGGTCTATGGACGACACCATCACAACTCATACTGTACGCAAAAGAAATTCAGCAAATTTACCAAACCCAACAAAATGGATTGTTGAAGGCGAACACGGTAAATGAAATGCTTACGCCAGGAATGAACGATCATGGCCTGGGACCGGCTGTGATGGAACACGCATTTGGACATGGAGGTGCCGATGAGGGATTCAGAGCTGATTTGGTGGCCTGGAAAGAGAATCCCGTTGCAGTGGTGATCATGGTTAACTCCGACAATGGCAGTATCATTCAGGAAATAAAGTTGAGTATCGCTAAGGAATATGGATTGCCTGGTATTGAGCCTGTTAAAAGAGTGGTTCAGAAACAATCAGTTGAGGAACTACAAAGATTTACAGGTAAGTATAATATTCCAGACCTTGGAGATTTAGAAATCATAGTAAAAGACAATGGACTTGAACATCTGGCACCTTTTGCACCTGAACCTATTTTTTTACTTCCCGCTTCAGATAGTACTTTTTTCAACAAAAATAATGGTGGATATCTTCGATTTCTTCGAAACGGTGATTCAATAACCGGGTTCAAATTTTATGGATTTGAAGCAACCAAAATTGAATAGAAAATATTAAAAGTGGATATAATAAAAATAAGCTCAACAGTGTGGTGCATAGCCAATTGTTGTACAACAGCCAAAAAAATCATTGAGAAATAAACAAAAAATTAAAATGAATGAAAACACGACAAATTACATAGACGGTTTTGTTCTTCCAGTTCCAAAAATTCACCTGAACGAATACAAGCGTGTGGCCGAAAAGGTAGCTGAAATTTGGAAAGAATATGGTGCACTCGCCTACTTTGAGTATGTTGGTGAGGACTTGACTTTGGAAGGTACGCGTTCATTCATTGAAATCGCAGATGCAAAAGAAAATGAAGCCATTGTATTCGGATGGGTTATTTTTCCTTCGAAAGAGACTCGTGATTTAGCAAATAAACAAGTTCCCGCCGACCCAAGAATGACAGCCTTGGTTACCCCATTGACCAACCCGACAAGATTAATTTTTGATGCCAGTAGAATGGTTTATGGAGGGTTCCAACCACTTGTTCAATCGAATGGTAGTGTGACCGGGTAGATGGTTATACTAAACCTCTCAATATGCAGATTCGATAAAAATAAAGCCGTTGCACAACACAGCACATAACAAATAAGCGTTCTGTGGTTTAAAAAAGTTCAGAGCTATTTACAGATCCCTTTGGGTGGTAGCGTTCCATAAAAAGACAAAAACTGGGTGTATGTCTGCGACTACACCCTTTTATTTTTTATAGCAAATACACAGGATCTGTGATCCGGATTATTTAGATAAACATCAAATAGAAAGTGAGAACATACCCTAAGTGGCTGCATGCTGTCCTATCACCTTGAATTTGACCTTACCAGAAAAAGAAGTAAGGCCATATTATTATCCTGTAACCTGGTTTTCATCGAATTGGTTTAGGCATTATTTTTCGAGTTAGCTTTATTCTTACATTTCTAATTCCCATTCTTATAAGCAAATCCCGATTTATACTTTTTTCCCCAGAAATTAAAAATACCCATTCAAATCTAATTTACTATTTCTGCGAGTCCGTTCAATTTTTCTAATAGCCTGCGGAATTTCAAACTTTTTAGATGGTAAAACCAAACCCGGGGTAACCTTTTCATTGGACAAGCAATAAAGGTAAAATTAGTAAAACCTCTAGAACAAGCATTATTATGAAATTCTCATTTAGAATAGAACTTTTTATGGTGGTTTGCTTGGTATTTATATTAGGCTGTACTGCCACGGATGAATCTGGAAATCCTATTGGCCCCGCTATTGATGCCATCCCTGATCAGGAGCTCAATGAGGGGGAGTCATTATCAATTACGATTCTTGTCAGGCATCCTGAAAAGAAATCGGTTGTTGTATCAGGTGTAAATTTGCCTGAGTTTGCCCTTCTGAATAATGAGGGTAGAGATGGTGACGATAATCAAATTTTTAGCATTGAATTTAATCCGGGATATGAAGATGCTGGTGTTTACGAAATAGTGCTTCAAGCTTTGGATACTGAAGGAATTTCGGATGAAATAACCTTCTCAATTGAAGTCTTTGATACGGGTTGCTCAAAATATGGGACTGCGTTGGATTTATGTGATGTTGCTGATATCTTACCATTAATATGGGGTCCTGGTAGCAATAGCATAATTATTGGCGGGGGACTAAATTATTCAACAAAAGTTGGAGTGGGTTGGTCACAACAATATGGCGGAGTATTTGTTACCTCCTATTCAATCATAGGCGTAAATTCAGACTACATAACGGATACAGCAAAAAATGTCAAAATTGATGGGCCGGAAGGATCTATAATCGAGATATGGGATTTGGAAACTTTGGAAGTAATCAATAGCAATATCTCAAACCCTGGAGATCAGATTGTATTTACAGCCATGCCAAATCATCGATATGGTGGCTATGCATGGTATGCAGATAATTCTCAGCAAAACCTGGCGATACATGCTACTTTTGAATAAGTAGACTTTCAAACTTAAGCCGACTTAACGAACCTGGCTTAAGTTTGAATGCTCTTCTTGTTTTTCTGAAAGTGATTTGACTAATAAATACTTAAGAAATCGATTTTCATATACTTTCGCAATACCATCAGGATTTCTAACCCACTGTAAAAGGGTTTGTGCTGTCTGGAAACTTCAGTTGTCGGGATTTTTAAAACTGCATAACGCTGTGCCACTTCCAAACTTTGGAAGTATCAGCAGACTTCACTATTTTAGTTCTGTTCACCAGGTGTGAGCATACGCCTCATACATAGACGTTAGCGTCAAAAGTCGGATCATGAGCAAGCAAACCAAAGGAATCCCAAAAAGAATAACGGAAAAGATTAGATAAGAGCTAGATGGACTGCTCCAATTGTAATTACCCGATAAATGGAAAATACTGCTCTAATTGTGGTCGACCGATTCAGCTAACAAGAATTGACCGCAAATACATTATCAAAGAAATTGGCGGTGTACTAAGTTTCAAAAAAGGCATACTCTTTACAATTAAAGAGTTGCTGATAAGGCCAGGACAAAATATTAAAGCATTCATTCTTGAAGACAGGCATAGACTTGTAAAACCGGTAATTTTTGTGATATTCTGCTCCTTCATCTACACAATTCTTCAACAACTGCTACACTTTGAAGATGGATACATTAATTACACCTCCGACGCTCAGGTATCTACTACAATAGTAATAATTCAGTGGGTTCATGGGAACTATGGATATGCTAATATCCTGATAGCAGTTTTTGTGGCCCTTTGGATTAAAATCCTTTTTCGGAAATACGACTATAACTTCTTTGAAATCCTTATTTTAATATTCTTTGTGTTCGGAATAATAATGGTGATATCCTCCCTTTTCGGAGTTATGGAAGCACTGACCGACTTAGGATTATTCTATATTGGTGGTTTGATTAGTTTTATTTATGTATCGTGGGCAATAGGACAATTTTTTGATGGAAGAAAAATATTCAACTACTTTAAAGGGTTTTTGTCCTACACCTTAGGTTTACTTTCCGCCACTATCACAGCGGTTTTGATTGGAACGCTTATTGACTTAATTTTTTAAATATTAAACCAGCTAACAATTAATAAGCTCAATGAGCAAACTTGGTTATTTGTAGGTTTTAGTACAGTAAAGCTATCTTAGAGCTGCTAAATCAAGCTATGCCCGCTGAGCTTATTTGGGGTTAGCTGCAATAGCCCTAAGAAAGGTCGAAGGTAATTTCCCCACTGGGTGGTAATGTTCCATAAAAAAGAGAAAAACCGGGTGTATGTCTGCGACTACACCCTTTTAATTTTTAAGGCGCCTACGCAGGATCTGTGATCCGGGTTATTTAAATGAACCTCAAATAGAAAACGAACACCTACGTTAATTGGCTATATGCTGTTCTATCACATTGAATCTGGCTTTACCGGAAAAAGAAATAAGGCTATATTATCAAATCAATCCCTTCTCTTCCAGCGACTTTTTCAGCTTAGCCTGATTTTTCCAAAACCGGTCTTCAATCTTTTGGATGATCCCGTCAAACTCCGGATGGCTTTTCAGTGGTGCGACGAGCGGATCCATTTCGAAGAATAACAACATCCAATACTGATAATTATCCTGGTTAGAAAATATTTTGAGTTGCTCAATGGCCTGATCGAATTTCCCTTCATGCGCATACTTAACAGCCGTACTGGCACTTTTGTAAATGGATTGATCCCTTTCGCAATATTCAGCGTAAGTATTGAAATATTTTGCCGCCTGTTCATCCAAGCCTATTTTTTCGTAAACCACACCAATCTTAATATCTTCATAAGGAAAAATATCCAGGGTGTTGCTTTCCCTGGCTTCTACAAATTTTTCATAGTAAAAAAAGGCACTGTCATAGTCTTCCTGGTAATAAAATAATTTTGCCACCTCCTGCAGGATGTCCAGACGGGTCGTATCCTTGTTCCATTCCTTAATTAGTTGTCTTTTGGTCCGATCAAGATTGCGGTCCTTGGCATACAGGATAAATGCTTTCGCATATGGCGCATAATAATTCTCCGGATTGTAGTCTAAAGACTTATTAATGTATATAATAGACTCATCTACAAAACCGGTTTGAATGAGTGCATTACTCAGATGCAGATAGATATAGCTTTTGGTTGTAGAGTCATTGGCGGCAATATCAAGTTGAATGCCCTTCAGGGCATACTCCAGGTATTTGGCGGTATTGGGAATCACGCGGGCGTAGAAGTCTGAAAGTATTTGAACTACTGCTGCTGAGTTAGGATTGTATTCGAGGGCTTTTTCAAGATGTGGCAAAGCTAATCGATATTCTTTGGCATGCAGGTAGTAAAGCGCCTTGGCGATGAGGCTTTCCGCAGATTTAGAATCATACAACAGGGCCTTGTCGGCATTGTTGTTGATAAGCTCTGTGTATTGTTTCTCTATTTGGAATACGTCCAGAAAGTAATAAGATATGGCGATTTTGGCATAGGCCAGGGCGAACTGCGGATCGTGTTCAATCGCCTGCTCAAACAGTGGAATGGCTTTTTCTAATCCTTCCTTGGTTCTGGAGAAAAAAGGGTCAAGCGCCTGGAGGTAGAAGTCATAAGCCAATAGATTTTCAGTAGGTTTTTTCTCAATTTGCTCAAGTTCAGCCGGTGTCACTATGGCCTCAATGGCATCCGCGATTTTCTTGGCCACTTCATTTTGCAAGGCAAAAACATCCACGATTTTACGGCTATATTGCTCAGCCCAAATATGTTTATCACTCGAAGCCTCAATCAATTGGATATTGAGTAAAACCTCGTCTCCAACCTTCTGGCCACTACCCTCTACAATGTAGTTGACATTAAGTTCTTCGGATATCTCAGGTATAGCTTTGTCAGTGTTTCTGTATTTCTCCACTGAGGTCCTGCTGATCACCCGCAGGTCTTCAATCTTCTGAAGATTGCTCAGCGCTGATTCCATTAGCCCATTGACAAAATAAAGGTTCGAAGAATCGCTGCTCTCATTCTTGAAAGGCAAAACGGCTATGGACTTCTCCAGTTTAGCCCCGGAAGCAGGTGTTTCTTTGAAAAGCAGGAACAACACAATGAGCAGCGTCAGAGATGCCGCTACTATAATTGGCCATTGCCACTGCTTTAAAAAACTCGTTCTAACGCTTGCATCTTCCAGTTGTCTTTTGCCTACCTCACCAGGAGGATGACCATAATATTCCCGAAAGCATTTGATGAAATAGGAAGTACTTCCAAACCCTATTTGGTATGAAATCTCAGAAACAGTCAATGAGGTCTGCCTAAGCATCTCCATGCCTTTCTTTAGGCGTACCTGGCGAATGAATTGGCTTGCTGAAAGCCTGGTTTGTTTCTTGATCTTTCTGAGCAGGTTAGAACGGCTCATGTTCATGGCCTCTGCCAGTTCAGAAACGCCGAATTGTTCATTGGAGAGGTTCTCCAGCATGACGGCTTTTGCCCTGTCAATAAAGTCTTCTCCAATATTTGATGCTTCCGGCATGGTCTTATTAGTTAAGTCGAAATTAGAAAAATTAATGGAAAACTCACACTATTTAGCTATTGGGGTATGAAAGGAAAAAATCACGGTTTGCATCATAATTTATATCCTTGCGCCATAGTTTTTATACCTTCCTCAAACTTGATGCATTTGGCAGCATAGCTCATAGGTCTCGCGTTAGCTCCTTTCTGATCTTTGCAAAAAACAAAAATTCAAAAGTTAAATGTTAAAAACTAAGATTATGCAAACGATGAAAATTAATGCGATGAAAACGTTATTGAACCTGTCACTCATTGCCATTTTGCTATCTGCCTGTGCGAAGTCAGGCAATGAGACAAAGGCAAAGTCAGTGGTTGACAAACCAAAAATTGATCTTCAAACCGCGGTATTATCCGGTAACCTTGAGGTTGTCAAAAAACACATTGAAGCAGGCACTGATATTAATGAGAAGGAACCCCTTGGTGGCTCAACACCATTGATCTCAGCTGCGACATTCGGTAAAATTGAGATTGCCAAAGCGCTGATTGATGCTGGTGCTGATCTGTCCATTAAAAACAACGATGGATCTACCGCCTTGCACGCTGCCGCATTTTTCTGTCGCGTTGAGATTGTACAGATGCTTATAGACGCCAAGGCGGATAAGATTCTACGAAATAACTTCGGTGCCACACCCAGAGAATCTGTTATGGGGCCGTTTGCGGAGATCAAGCCAATCTATGAAATGATGCAGCAACAATTAGGACCATTGGGTTTACAGCTTGATATGAACGAACTGGAAAAAACCCGGCCGGTCATAGCAATGATGTTGCAGTAACAAATCCAAAATCAATACTCTAATGACAATAGAAAGAAGACACGATATTGACTGGCTGCGGGTTATCGCTATTGGCCTGCTACTGATCTATCACATAGCTATCATTTTCCAGCCCTGGGCCATGTTCGTTGGCTTTATCAGGAGTGATGAGCCGATGGAAAATTTATGGAAACCAATGACCATGCTTAACGTCTGGCGGATTCCACTCCTATTCTATGTATCGGGCATGGGGGTCTATTTTGCGATTCGAAAACGAAACTGGCGGCAATTGCTTACTGAGCGCACAAAGCGAATTCTTTTACCATTTATCTTTGGCATCATTGCCATCACGCCGTTGCACCTGTTTATTTTTCAGGCATACTATAAAATGCCCTTAAGCTATTTTCCACATTCCGGTCATTTGTGGTTCCTGGGAAATATTTTCGCCTACGTGCTGTTGCTGTCTCCACTCTTTTTCTATCTGAAGAAAAAGGAGGATGGCAGGTTTATGAAAATTTTATCATCCTTTATGAGTAATCCGTTTGGACCCATATCATTATCGGTCTTTTTTGTTATGGAAGCTTTAATGCTCAAGCCCCAGATCTTTGAAATGTACGCGCAAACGTGGCACGGCTTTTTCCTGGGGCTTCTCGCCTTCTTTTTTGGCTTTCTGTTTGTGTACAGCGGGAAGGCGTTCTGGCAAACTGTTTTGAAATGGCGGTGGCTTTACCTAGGTGTAGCGGCGGTTTTGTATACAATTCGATTGATAGTATTCGAAACGAAATCACCTGGCTATCTCACGGCAATCGAGTCCAACTGCTGGATCTTTGGCGTTTTCGGGTTTGCTTACAAATATCTGAACAAGCCAAGCGCCATCTTGGGCTACTTAAGTCAAGCCGCTTATCCCGTATACATTATTCACATGTTTGCATTGTACGCCGGGGCAATGATCATTTTGCCTTTGGAGATGCCGCTCATACTAAAATTTATATCGATCATAATGTTCACCGGTACCGTATGCTATCTAATTTATGAGTTCATCATCAGAAGGATCAGTTTCCTAAGGCCTTTGTTTGGCCTGAAATGGAGATTTAAAAATGTGGAAAAAGCAAAAGTTCTTACTGATCCCACAGGATCGACGAATTAGAAACTTCAGATTCGGTCAAACCCCTCACCAGCGCAGGTCCTCTGGTCCTGTGCCGATTCAATAGCATCCAAAGCTTTATCAACTAATCAATCACTAGCGCAGGCCCTCTGGTCCTGTGCTGATCTGATGCTAAACAAATCTATAAACACATAATTAACCCACAAACATTATTTCCACCGGTCCAATCTCTCCACTGATATTAATAGCCACTTGAATATTTATAATCCTGTGATCTGAAACATATACTCAGTCCTGCCGGATTATCATGAATGTAATTCAACAACCATCGATGATGCTTGTATTTTTACTAAAACAAATTTTTAGTAAATTAACTCAATACTTCTACGAATGGTAAAGGATCGGGGACCTGCGCCAGGAGGATTTAATAAGGCTTATTCCAGGGCCCAAGCAATAACTGAACACAATTATATTAGAACTTTGCATGCCTGATAATTCAACTCAATTACATACCAAACGCCTTCTAATATGGTTCATCGCATTTTTTTTCATCTTTCCAGTTAATCAGTCTTTCTCCCAAACACAGCATCCTTATTTGAAAAAAACAATTGCTGAAAAGATTTATTTACAACTTAATAGTAGTGTATTCACCAAAGATAACACCATCTGGTTCAAGGCTATTGTTACAAATTCAATGAATCACACGCCATCACTATTAAGTGGTGTATTGCATGTTGAATTAATTGGTCCGAATGAAAAGATGGTGGAGACAAAAACAATCAAAATCCAAGGAGGAACCGGAGACGGTTTTTTTGAATTAAGCCAGGCTTATCCAACTGGTGTATATTTAATTAGAGCATATACAGCGTGGAACAAGAACTTTGGCAATGATTTTTTCTTCAAGGAATATATTCGTGTTTTTAATGCTTCTGACACAGGAAAAACAGAGCCAATAAGCAATGTTAAACTCCTCCAACAAAACGAAGGAGAACGCAAACTTGTCGCGGACCTTGATCCCTATGTAATTGACAGCCTGCATAGAAAGAACCTCACTCTTTTTATTTCTTTAGATAATAAGAAAGATACTTTGTTAATAAAAAAAGGCAAAGACAATCGATACAGGGTGGAGTTTTCGATACCCGGTGAATGTCAGTTGGTCACCATGCAAATGCAAACTAACAACTACCAGCACTATTGTAAAACTATTGCGGTCGATGAAAATGTGCTCGATTTGCAATTTTTTCCTGAAAGTGGAGAGTTGGTTCAGGGAATCTCAAGCAAGATCGGTTTTAAAGCGTTAGATTTCAGCGGTAAAGGCAAACGCGTTGAGGGTGAAATAGTTAACGAAAAGGGAGAAGTGATAACGTTCTTTAAGAGTAACGCTTTGGGCATGGGAAGTTTTACCTTGTCAAACCCGGACAGCAAGGACCGGTACTATGCAAAAGTGAAGTCACCTTCAGGGGGAAATTTTGCCATGAAATACAAATTGCCTGAGGTGGTCCAAACTGGCAACGTATTGGCAGTAAGCAAAAGAGGAAGTAAGTTACATTTAAAAGCTTCTTCGAATTACTTAATAAATGATAGTATTTTCATTCGGGCATCCTGTCGGGGAATGGATTATTATGAGATTGCCGGAAAACTAAAGGATGGGGTACTATCGTTTTTTTGGCCAATAAATAAACTACCAGAAGGTGTTATTGCATTTACATTGAAAGATAATAATATGCAACCTGTTGCAGAGAGACTTTTTTTTAATGAAAGATTGGATCAGAGAGTAAATATTGAAATTACTTCAGACAAAAAAAGCTATGCTCAGCGAGAACAGACAGTATTAAATATCAAGGCTACAGATGGCAAAGGTAAATTGGTAAATACCGATTTGTCCTTGCTTGTATTAAATAATGAGCAAATGGGGGAATTGGAAAATACAGGTCAAAATATTCTATCATATTTTCTTGTTAGCTCGGATTTAAAAGGAGAAGTGGAAAACCCGGGATATTACTTCGATTTGAGTATTTCCAATCACGAACGATTGAATGATCTGGATGCACTAATGCTTACCCAGGGTTGGAGCAAATACAAATATTCAAAACCTGAAACCCGGATAAATTTTAAGCCCGAAAGAAATCTTACCGTAAGCGGAGTTGTGACTGGCGCTTTGAATAAGAAAAAAAGAAAAATTTCGGAGTTAACTTTAATGACCTTTGGAGAACCCCCGTCAGCACAATCTCAATTTACTGACAGTCTTGGCCGGTTTAGCTTTAATTTAGAAGATGCATACGGCCCAAATCTTAATATTCTAATTCAAAGTGCGACGAGTCGTGGAAAAAGACAGGATTTTACCATTACACTTGATAAAAAGGAATCACCGGAAATTTTATACGATCGAATACAATCTGTGGAAGAAGCTGATAGTGTTATCATTAAGCTGGTCGAAAAAAATATTGAGCGTAAAAGCGTGGAAGAAGCGTTTCGATTGTCTTCTGATATAGTTTTAGATGAGGTGATCATTGAAGATTACAGGATAACCCCCGAAAGGGAAAAAGTAACCAAGGAATATGGGAAACCAGATGAGATAATAAGCGGACAATCAATACGGGAAAATGAAGAAAAATGGTCTTACGGATTGTATAGCGTATTATTGTTTAGATTCCCCGATAAAATAAGGATTACGCAGACAAGAGATTTCCTCTATGCTCATTGCCATAATCCGGAAGTTACCCTGGTGGTAATAGACGGGATTCCAGTTATGAGAGAGAGTTACTCCCTGATTCCTAATATTCCACCAGGTGAAGTGAAATCTTTTGAAATTATTGAGTATGCGGAAAGATTTGCAAAATTCTATATGAGTGTATTTCCTGAAGTCCATCCTTTGGATGTTCCCAGATTAGGAAATGTTATAGCTATTTATACTTATGCGGGGAAAGGCTTGCACGGCGTATCCAAACCTGTGGGTATGCGAAAAAAATCCGTGCCCGTATTTTCCGCGACCAGGGAGTTTTATGCTCCCAAATATGAGAGTATTTCACCTGAGGATTGGGTTAAGCCGGACCTGCGTTCAATGGTTCATTGGGAGCCAAATATCAAGGCAGATAGCTTGGGAGGGGTTTCACTATCATTTTACAATTCAGATAACCTTGGCGAGATACTGGTAGTTGTAGAAGCAATATCAGATGAAGGGGATATTGGTTATAAAAAATATGTTTATAATGTGAAGAAAAAGAACCAATGAAACTATAAATATGATACGTAGTTTTTTAACCCTCACACTTAGAATATTATGGCGAAACAAAGTCACTTCTTTCGTCAATATCTTTAGTCTTTCCGTAGGAATTGCCGTCTTTGTGGCGATCATGTTGTACCTGCATCATGAATATGGTTACGACAAATTCAATAAAAACTATCCACACATATATAGAGTTGAAGGAGACAATTACGCTAAATTACCGCCGGTAATTGGAACATATTTAAAGGACAATCTACCGGAAGTAAAAGACATTGCCAGGTTAGCCTTGGGCAGAAATGAGTATGTCACTTATATTCCTGAAAACGACCCGGAGAATAAGAAAGAGATTAAAGTCAATAATTTCTGGGCGGATAGTACTGTTTTTGATGTTTTTACATTTTCTTTTTTGCAGGGGGATCCGAATACTGCTTTAAAAGATCCATACACCATAGTTTTATCTGAAAGTTCAGCAAAAAAATTATTCGATGATGATTACCCCCTTTTAAAAAGTATTGAAATACGAGGTCATCAGTTCCGTGTTACAGGGATTATAAAGAATGTGAAAAACTCACATGTCGAGATAGATGCCCTGGTTTCACAGGAATCCATTCCAAAGGTATTTCCAGAAAGAGATATTAATAACACTACCCGAAATTCCTGGCTATGGAGCGCCACCTATTTGTTGATGTCTGATAAAATTGATGAAAGTGCCGTTGAGAATAAAATTAATAATGTGTTGTCAGAAATAAATGACGGCGAATTGTTTGATATGCAGTTCAAACATTTTCATATTCGGCCGTTAAAAGACATCTATTTTAACGGATCTTTACAATACTTAAACTACGGGTTGCATGGTAACTTGAAATTAAACCGTGTTTTATTTGCCATTGGTATATTTATGCTGGCTCTTGGTTGTATAAATTATGTTAATCTCACAACCGCCCGTTCCACAATCCGGGCAAAGGAAGTTGCCGTAAAAATGGTGTCAGGTTCCTCAAAAAACTTGCTTAGAAGCCAGCTGATAGTCGAGTCAATTATTATAACCCTGATATCAGTTAGCGTAGCGATTACGATCTTGTCAATATTTATTTCAAAATTTAACCAATTTGCCTGGGTTGATATTCCTGTCAATGAATTGAACCGGCCTGTTGTTTGGGGCATTATGGTAGGTGGCGGGTTGGTAATTGGATTTTTAGCCGGTGTATATCCTGCTTTTTATCTAACTTCAGTAAAACCTATTGAATTGATAAAAGGAAAAGGTGTCAAAGGTAAAAGTAAATCTGTATTCAGGTGGACACTTATGACATTTCAATTCGCGGCGGCAATGATAATGATCATTGGTATTTTTGTAAACCTGCGCCAATTACAGTTTGTTAAAACCAAAGACCTGGGATTTAATAAGGAACATATTATAACTATTAGAACGCCAAGCCAGCCAGGCGATGAACAATACCGTTTAAGAAAGAATTTCAAAAACAGGCTGTTACAGTATCCCGGTATTTTAAATATGACTTTTTCAGGCGGTGAACCGGGTAGTGAAATACCTACAGCGACATATGAAATTGATGGGATAAAAAGAACTATGCCAGGTATATTAATTGAAGAGGACTACCTGAAGGTTATGGGTATACAACTGGTTGAAGGAAGTGCATTTCCTTTAGCTGAAACAGATGGGGAAGAACCAGGACCTATTGTGGAGGATAATAATACTAATCCTGGCAAAGGCATTAAAAGAAGAACAATTTTATTAAATGAAGTCGCGGCACGTGATTTTGAAATTGATTCTCCAATCGGAAAAATTATTTATTGGAAAGATGGGGCGAGGAGTCGTGCCCTTGAAATAACCGGAATCGTAAATGATTTTCATTTTCAGTCCCTTCATGATAAAATCAAACCCTTGATTATGTGGTGCTGGGGTCCTCCCATGAGCATTGCCAGCATTAAAATTTCATCTGACAATATTCCCGGCACTTTGGAAAATATAAAAACGGAATGGGAAAATGTATATGGTCTGGCACATTTCAATTATCAATTTTTGGATGATTCTTTTGATCGACAATATAAAAGTGATGATCAAATGGCCGTGGTAGTAGGGTATTTTACAGTGCTTGCGGTTGTTATCGCCTGTCTGGGACTTTTTGCTTTATCCTCATTCATGGTTTCCAGACGAACAAAGGAAATAGGCATCCGAAAAGCCATGGGGGCGTCTGTGACAAGAATCTATATGATGTTGGCTTGGGACTTTTTAAAATTGGTTTTATTAGCGGCTATTATTGCCTCGGTGGTTGGTTGGCATCTAATGAATACATGGCTAAATGGTTTTGCTTATCATATAGATTTGGGATTAGATATATTTATCCTGGCAATACTGATTACAATAATCATCGCATTGTCTACTATTACCTGGCAATCGTTGACTACCGCAAGGTCTAACCCGATGGAAACCTTGCGCTACGAGTAATATTAATATGGCCCAACCGGAATTTTTAGTCAAAATAGCCCTTGGGGCAATAGTGATCCATAAAAAAGGAAATAACCGGACGTCAAATCCTCTATGCCCTATTTTTCTTACGGCGGATTCGCAGGATATGTGATCCGGGTTACCTAAATGAACGCCAAATGGAAAATTTTCTCCCAAAAGATGGTACCTGAATTTCACTAGCGCAGGTCTTTCGGTTCTGTGATGATCTGGCGTTGACCAAGGCTATTAACACCTAATCATCTCACAAACATTATTTCCTCCAGTCCAATTTCCCCACTGACATTGATGGGCCCTTGCAAAGGGCATTTGAATCTGATACCTTTAAAGAAACAAACAGTGGTCAAGCCTACGGATTTTAGCTATATGTCAGAAACAATAGTGAATGTGAAATATCTCATTATTTACCTTGTTATCAATTTCTTGGGAGTATTCAACACTGCAAAGGGCCAAAATTACGCAGACTCTTTAGATAACCAAATTGTAGAAATCTTCAAAAATTCGGGACTCCCAGGACTTGCAGTAGGTATTGTAGATGCGAGCGGCGTTTTATTCTCCAAAGGATACGGTTTTGCCAATAAAAAGGAACGCATTCGTTATACACCAAACACAACTCAATCCATAGCTTCTATTAGTAAGACCTTTATCGCGCTGGCATTGATGAAGACCATCGAAGATGGACATTTTACATTGGAGACTCCCATTAACCAGCTCTTACCCTTTGAAGTCAATAATCCACACATTCCGCAAGACACCATAAGGGTTAGACATTTGGTGACTCATACTTCCGGGATTGTGGATGGCGAAGCCTACTGGCGTAGGGGATATTATTTATTGGAGTCACCGGATTTCGAGAATAGATCATATACTGAGGGGGAGCGCGATTTTTTTCAAATGATTTTGCGCAATAAAAGGATCGATGATCATATCTTCCTTAAAGATTACCTGACGCCAAAAGGGAAATGGTTTAACAAAGACCACTTCAAAAGTGCAAAAGCCGGCACAACTTACGAATACTGCAACATTGGAGCGGCCTTAGCGGCATATATTGTCGAAATTGCTCAAAAGAAATCGTATTCAGTGTACATTAGGCAGACAGTCCTGGAGCCATTGCATATGACCCACACAAATTGGGACTTTGAGGCGCCAAGAGACCCTAAAAAGGAGGCCATTCCATATTTAAATAATGGTGACCAGTGTCCCCGGTATTCTTTCAGTACTTATGCCGATGGTGCTATACGGTCTTCTGTTTTTGATCTTCAAAAATATCTGATTGAAATGATTAGGGGGGGAATCGGGGAGGGAAAGATAGTCTCCGGCAGTTCTTATCAAACTATATTTGATCAAATCCGGAATATAGATGAATCAGATGGAATAGGGGTATTCTGGTTTGTTCAGAAACGGCTGAATGACAGGTTTCATCAGGGATCTGGTGCAGGAATTACCACTGTTATTAGTTTTAATCCTGAGGATCAATTAGGCGTTGTGATCTTGTGTAATCACGAAACAGATAATGAAGCACAAAGTGCGGCTTATGTTGCCATATGGAAGGCACTTATAAAACACAGGAGGCTTCTTGCAAAAAAATGAAATGCATTAAAATGCTTTTTGCCAAGGACGTTGAGTTCAATGTGCTCAACTCCTGGTCAGTTACTTTCCCCGAAACCGTTTGATATGGATCATTGGTCTGGAAAATATCAAAAACTTTTTGAGGAGATCGAGGCCCCAACGGCATTACAGAGAACTACTCGCACATTCCCACCATATATGAATTTTATTAAAAATACTTTAGATTGAAGTCTTCAAAATAAATATAAGCTGGATATTCACTAAAACGCATGCCCGGCCAACCAAACCGTTGCATGACATTTTGGATTGAACATTGTACCTAACCAGAAGAAAAATATGAATAAAGCAACTAAAAATTTAATTTTTGTCCTAACTATTGTTACCCTGGGAAATCCGTTAATGGCTCAAACGAATAATGACATGGAAAATACGAATGGCAATCAGGATCTTTTTATTTATTACCTAAAACTAGCGGATGAATATAATGATCCGGCAAAATGGACCGATTCCACTTATAAAATAATTCAGGAACATAGCGAATTCATAGACGATCTTGGGCGGAAAGGCACATTGATTTTTGCCGGCAGAACCAAATTGGACCCGGGAGATGACAACCTGTTTGGCATTGCGCTGATAAAGTCAAACTCAATTGAAGAGGCAAAAGTAATAATGGCAAAAGATCCGGCAGTTATAAATAATATCCAGGTTTCGTCAATTTTCCCGTTTTCATTAGGCATCCAATATTTTGAGAACTTGAAATAATCCTCTCTGCACCTGTTATTTTTAAAGCGGAAACGCAGGAGCAGTAATCCGGATTGTGTTTAAATGAATTTCAAATAGAAGATGAGCACCTAGACTAATGGCCGTATGGCACTCGGTCACCCTAAACCTGATTTTACCGGAAAAAGAAGTAAGACTACAAATCGAAAAAAGTAAGTACATGATTAATATGAATAGTGATTCAAAAATCAATTTTATAATCGCCCAAAAAGAAGACCTTGACAGTTTAGAAGAAATAAGGAAAAAAGCTTTTCAACCGGTTTTTGATTCCTTCAGAAATATTCTTGGCGATACGATATACGAGTTTGCGCAACTACCTGAAGATCTTGCTCAAAAGGATTTGCTCAAATCCTTATTCGATAAGGATACTATTTGGAAAACCTGGAAAGTTATATACAATGAAGAAACCATAGGCTTTATATCAATTAGAACGGATGAACGCGCCAAAGTTGGCGAAATAGGGTTGAATGCTATCGACCCGGGCTTTTCAAATAAAGGAATTGGCTCCCGGATGTACAGTTTTGCAGTTGATATAATGAAAAAAGCAGGTATGAGGGTAGCGACTGTAGCAACTGGTGGCGATCCTTCCCATTTACCGGCAAGAAAAGCATACCGAAAGGCTGGTTTCTCCGTTGAGATTCCAAGCGTTTGGATGTGTCAGGAGTTGGAATAATTTCTGAAATTGCAATACACTTTGAGCATCAGTTCAATAGTGATATGAATTTTATTTAAAATCCTTTAGTTAAAGAAGTTTTCGATCGACCCGAACCAGTATGATAGATTCATTTTCGGCCTATTTTGGGAAATACGGAACACTCTCGGAAAGTGCAAAATCGAGTATCGATGCTATTTCCAATAGTGTTCAGTTGCCTAAAAACGACATGGTTTTAAGGCTGGGAGAGCGATGCCGAAGTATATTTTTGATCGTAAGCGGATCAGCCAGAATGTACTATTATCACGAGGGAAATGAGGTTACAAGTCAATTTTTTTTCGATCAGGAGGTAATAGCGGACATGCAAAGTTGTTATGCCCAAAAGCGAAGTTTTTTCAACATACAGCTATTGGAAGCTTGCAATCTTATAGCAATAAAATATTCGGAATTAGAGAATTTATATACTCATCACCATGAAATTGAAAAAATAGGAAGGCTGATCGCCATAGAGTGCTTCCTGGAAGAGAGCGACCGAAACAGATCCTTTCAAATGTACACAGCCGGGCAACGGTATGAGCAATTACTGAAAAAGTGTCCTGATATTTTAAATAGAGTCAGCCTCGGGCACATAGCATCATACATTGGCGTGACGCAGATACAATTGAGCAGAATCCGGTCCCAACAGGTTTCTTTTTAACATATGTAAAAAGAATTGGCACTTTGGTCATGGACTTTTGTGGAAATAATTCTTTCACATTTAAAAAGTCATGATGAATAAGAAATTAATCAACCCAAAAGAACTATATGATGGTTCAGCGTTCGGGCTGTCCCAGGCCGTTCGGGAAATCAATTCAAACCTGGTATTTATCTCCGGACAAGTAGCCTGGAACCAGGATTTTCAAGTTACCTCCCATACGGTGGAAGGTCAGCTTAGGGATGCGCTGAAAAATTTAACTACCGTATTAAAGGCCTCAAATGCTTCAGTAGAAGACCTGCTACACGTGAAAATATATATTCGAGGTGAATTGGCCGAACACATGGATACCATCAGACCGATTATTGCTGAATACTTAGGTAAATCAAGACCCTCATTAACAGGGATAGGAGTGGCTTCCCTGGCTTCCCCGGAAACCCTGGTTGAGGTGGAGGCTATAGCAAGTGTAACCGCTTAAGATCACAGTGTTCCAAAAAAAGAAACAACTTGGGGTAGAATCCGCTACCCTCTTTTATTTTTTAGTGCGGATGCGCAGGATCTTCGATCCGGGTGAACAAAATAAACGTGAAATAGAAAATGACACACCGATGCTAAATAGACATATCCTATTCTGGTACCACCAATTTATACCTGGCAGAAAAGGAAATGAGGGCCATATTGTCACTCGTAGAAAATAAAAGATTTTATATTAAAGTGGCCCTCAAAGGCTACCCGATCGGCTACCAAATTTCTACCTTATTTAATACAAGAAATTATAATTTTTCCCACCAAAGACCATTGGATTTTAGCAGGCTGTGAATTTCAATGGTCTGGCCAATTTCCGGTATCACTAATGGAACATTTAATGTTTCGGCTTTTACTTTGGCGCGTTCTATAGGATCGGTCCACGAGTGGAGGGCTAGCTTAAAAGCTCCCCAATGTATGGGCATGACTGCTTTGGCTTTAACGTCAATACCTGCTTGTACAGTTTCCTCCGGAAACATGTGAATATCGGGCCACGACTCATTGTATTGTCCGCATTCCATCATAGCAAAATTAAAAGGGCCGTATTTTTCGCCGATCTCCTTGAAATGAGGACCATAACCACTATCTCCACTGAAGAAGATGCTTTCAGAGGCCGAACGAATCACCCATGAGCTCCACAAGGTGCTTTGCCGGTTGTTAAGCTTGCGCCCCGAAAAGTGCTGTGCCGGAGTGCAAATAAATTCTAAATCTCCCAGGGTTACCTGCTGCCACCAATCCAGTTCCGTGATACGGTCTTGTTCAACACCCCATGCCTTCAGGTGCACACCAACCGCCAAAGGCATGTAGAAGTGTTCTACTTTATCCTTCAGCTTGAGAATGGATTCATAATCCAGGTGATCATAGTGGTCATGAGAGATGATCACGGCATCGATTTTTGGAAGTTTTTCCACTTCTATGGGTAATTCTTTACTGAAACGTTTCCCCCCCAGCATTGGATGTGGCGCAGGAACTTCGCCAAACATAGGATCTATCAGGATATTCTTGTCCTTTATCTGCAACAGAAAGGCCGAATGGCCAAACCAGACCAATCGTGACTCTCCCTCGTAATCTGCTATCTGGGTAGAGTCTATACGTTGCACAACTATATTTTCAGAGGGCACACCATTTGGCACTTTGGTAAAGAAGAACTTGCGCGCGATTTTGAGTGTTTCCCAAAAGCCCAAATCTTCGGGGACATCTTTTTGGTTAATAAACTCCCCATCTTTGTAATTCTCTGAGCTTGCATACCTGGTTTGCAGCGCTTCCGAAACATCACCGCCAAAGGAAGGATAGTAGCTTACAAACAACAAATAGCTAATCACCAGAACGGCAGCTAGCAATACTAAGGTTAGTAACATTCGCTTTATATATTTGACTAGTTTTTTCAATACAATGGTTTTATACTTTTTTGGCCAGCATGTTGATATCCTGGTTTTCTAAATATTTCAGCTTTAAAGGATGGAACAGGGTGTTGATCATAGCCAATCCTATTTTGGTTGTGGTTGTGATGTTTTGCGATCTTTTAAGCATTGAAAAAAAGGGACGCATCACCACGTAAACCGCATTGTACCATCCGGTGCGCGATTTGATACCCTTTTCGGGAATGATCATTCCCGGACGAAAAGCATAGGCATCCTTAAAGCCCTTACTTAGTACCATATTTTCAGCCTTCCCTTTTACACGCGCCCACATAGAACGTCCTTTTCCGGATCCGTCGGTTCCAGCTCCGGACACATAATTGAAGACCATTTCGATGCTTTCCTCGTACAACACACTGGCAAAAGCCTCAACCGTATCGTAGGTAATGGCTGTATATTTTTCTTCACTCATGCCAACAGCCGAGACCCCCATGCAATAAAAGCAGGCATGGTATCCTTTCAATTTATCACTGATGGAAGCAATTTGTGTGAAATCGGAAAGCAATATTTCTTCCAGTTTGGGGTGTTGCATGCCCAATGAGCTTCGGTTAATAACCAAAACCTGTGCTATTTTGGGGCTTTCCAAACATTCCAGCAGCACCCCTTTGCCTACCATTCCCGTGGAGCCCGTGATGATTACTTTTTTCATATTAGTTTAAGCTTCTGTATTTTATCGGACTCATCCCGGTCTCTTTTTTAAATAGCTTGCTGAAGTGTTGCGGATATTCGAAACCCAGTTCGTAAGCAATCCCGCTAATGCTTTCGGTAGTTCCCAGGAGCTTATTTTTAGCGCGATTTATCACAAATGCATAGATGTGGTCCTTAGCGCTTTTCCCGGTTTCCTTTTTTAACAGATCGCTTAAATAGTTGGATGACATATTTAGTGACTCACCGCAATATTTAACGGAAGGCAACCCTAATTGCGAAGGCTTTTCAGAAGCGAAATAATCTTTTAAAAACATTTCAAATTCCGAGATATGATCCTGATTCAGATTGGCACGAACGTAAAACTGACGGTCATAATAACGATTGCAATAGTCCAATATCAATTCAATGGTTGAAATGATGAGCTTTTGACTGTGCTTATCGATATTTTGATTGATCTCAACTTCAATTTTCAAAACCAGATCGGTCAGGATAGCCTTTTCATCTTCAGATAAATGCAAGGCTTCATGTACTTCGTAGTTGAAAAATGAATAGTTGCCAATAGTCTTACTCAAACCGGATTTACGAATGAGGTCCGGGTGAAATACCAACATCCAGCCCCTGGCATCGTCGGCTACTTTTTTATCTTCGGAAGACAATACCTGATCCGGTTTTGAAAACACCATGGTGCCCTCTGAAAAATCATACGTATTACGTCCATAGCCCATTGAACCCGTAATACCGTCTTTTAGAGATACCATATACAGGTCAGTATTGAATTTCAACCCTTTAAACTGATTAAAATCCGGAAAATCCCTGGCCCACATTACAGACACCAGCGGGTGCTTTGGTGGCTGCATCCCAAAGAGTTTTTGTGCTTGGCCAATAGAATCTATGTGGATTATTTTGTTCAACATCAAAATTAATTTAAGCTTTCTACCCTTGCTTTAAGGGCTTGGTTTAACCTGTTATAAGTTTTTTCAGGTTTTGGATCCCAAAAATTGATTAGGGTATTACCGGAATATTGCCAACAATTTTTCCAGGCATGACTCAAAGTTCTTTATAAATTTACCCTAAATCATATATATTTTTCTGTTTGACGTACCTATTTTACAGGTACCTTCATGAAAAACTGCCGTCATTTTCGAGGAAATATGGATAGCTTTTACAATCATTAGACTTTCTTTTCCATATTTTTAACCATGCGCATAATGGTTTTGTCAAACATCCTGTCGGGGAAATACCGTCTGAAAAACAAGGTTTGTGCTGCCATCTTTCCGGCTGCGTAACGCGTTTTAGGTTCGGCGGCTTTTATTGCCTTTGAAATAGTATTGGCAATTACATCAGGTGGTGAATAATTGCCTTCGCTATAGGCACTTTCGGTGACTTTCTTCATTGTTTTTGCCAGGTCAGCATACGATCCCCTTTCTGAGCCGGCGAAGTTTTCGTTTAAGACGTCTCCAAACTCTGTCTTGATGGCGCCGGGCTCAACAATGACTACATTGATTCCGAATTGTTTTACTTCTAATCGTAAACAATCGCTCCAACCTTCCAGCGCATGTTTGGTCGCGTGATACCAGGCGCCTAGCGGACTGTAAATTTTTCCACCGATAGAAGATACATTAATGATTGTCCCACTTTTTTGATCGCGCATGGTTGGCAATACCGCTTTTGTAACTTCTGCCAGTCCAAAAATATTGACTTCAAACTGACGCCTGGCCTCTTCGTAGGAGGTATCTTCTACCGCTCCCCAGATGGCAAAGCCGGCATTATTGATCAAAACATCAATACGTTGTTGTTCATCCTTTACCAGCTGAATTGCAGATCTTACCTGCTCGTGGTTGGTAACATCCATCTCTAATACGTGTCCTCCGGCACTGGTCAACTCATGCATTTTATCTAATCTTCGGGCAGCGCCATACACGGTATGCCCTTCTTTTATTAGCTGTAAAGCGGTTTGCTTTCCTATGCCTGAAGAAGCGCCGGTGATTATAATTACTTTTTTCATTGTCCTGCCATTTAATTTTGGAAACAAAGTTAGAAGCGCGCTAAATCAAAAACGTATACATTTCACAGAACACCTAATACATTTTACAGGAGAAGTGCTTTATAATCTACCCATGAACGCGTTTAAGTCCGGTAAAGCCACAGAAATCCGACCTCGCGTCGCGAATATTGATATGAATTTTATAAAAAATCCTTTAGATTAAAGCTTAAAATAAACATAGACCATATTGTGTTGCATAGCGAGCTGCCAGAGGTAATGAGTGAATGGAAAACCCAACCTATTTAGATAAGAATACTGTACTTTTTGTGCGTGAATATGCTGTTTCCGGAGACCGGCTTTGGCAGGCTGTTTCTCAACAGGATGAATTAAGCATTTGGTTCATGGAAACCAATCTGGAACTTCGGATTGATGGAAAGTATGAATTCAAGGATGGATGGAATGGTTGGATTGGTGATCTGAGAGAACCTGATTTCATTCAATTCAACAGTTCCAATGAATCCTTTACAAGATTTGTGCTAAAGCCCGGGGCAACAGGTACGGAACTACATTTAATTGACAGACTTCCTCCTGATATTTCAGCACCACCCGATAATCAGATTCAAAACCAGCAACCCGGCGGAAAAGGAACCCATTGGGTAGGGCTATTGGCCGGTTGGCATGATTTTTTAGAAGCCTTGAAATCGTATTTGGCCGGGGAAAAAATAGAAGACAATTATGAAACACTGTGCATGCAATACAGTAACTTCTTACAAAAGAAATACCCTTAGCGTGTTGAATTGCTAAGTATACATCTAACAATTAATATCCCGAGCCAAATTTTCGAGATCTCCAATTTCGGCAAGAGGTGGAAATATCAACGCTTCTGACGATGAACTTTGGAATTACCCAACTGAGTAAGGAACATAGATAATCATGTGATGTCGACAACAAACGATATAGTACCTACCGCTAAACGGTTACTTGAAAGTGACGTATAAAACTGATAACTTAGTAGAAATGAAAGAGATCCAGAGGCACGTGCCATGTCCTCATGTTACGTGAAATATCAGATAACGTTAATAGAAGGCAGCAACTTAAGTTAATATGAATCTTACCATAAAGGCGCAGGAAATCCATTCTCAAATAAGTAAGGAGGGAACCAAACTTGGTGATTTGCGAAAGATAGCCAAAGAAATCAAAAAGGACCATTCATTAGCTTTGGAGCTTTGGTCAACCGGTGAGTTTTTTTCCCGGCAACTGGCAATCCTGATCATGGACAAGAAACTGCTTACACAAGATTTTATTGACCAGCTTGACAAGGATATGCAGAATCATGAATACGATGAGCGTACGCATCTTGCAGACTGGCTAATGGCAAACCAACTCGCCAGGGACAAAAAAACAATTGGTCTCATTGAGTGCTGGGAGCATAGTTCTTCGGTGATTCAAAGACGTATATTCTGGTATTATCAGGCGCGATTGAGATGGACCGGGCAAACACCTCCCAACAATACGGATGACTTGCTTTCTTCAATAGAAAAAAAGATGACAAAAGCAGAGCCGGAGGTGCAATGGGCTATGAATTTCACTGCGGCCTGGATTGGCATCTTTGATCCTGCTTATCGGTCCCGATGTGTGGCCATTGGAGAAAAAACCGGCCTTTACAAAGATGAAGTGGTGTTAAAAGGATGCACGCCTAACTACCTGCCGGAGTTTATTAAGATTGAAGTCAATAAACGCAACAAATAGAAAATGCCTCCTGAAGGTGGAGCTTTGTAAAAAAGAAAATAACCGGGCGTAGAATCCTTTACAAACTCTTATTTTTTAATGTAGATGCCCAAACGATAAATAACCGGCACTAAATTTTTGAGCTCTTCAATTTTCACAGGGTTTAAGGAAATATCTGCTTTCCGGACGATGACCTTTGGAATTACCCCCTGAATTTTAGGATTCACCACCTATAGCAAAGCATACCAGTATATAAATTTGACTATAGCAAAAGTGCTCACCACAGCATTTTAATGCGCCTTTGTTTTTGGGCTTGTCTATGCCTGATCACAATTTGGAAGTTGCTCTAATTATTCACTAAAACTTAAAGCTATGAGAAACCAAAAACTACTTTTATCAGTTGTGGCATTTTTTCTGTTTGCGACCACGGCCCTGGCGCAACCAACTTTTAACCCCGGACAGGATCCCAAACCTGCCGGTAAGAAATGGGAAAAGATCGAAAATATGTCTGATGAATTCAATGGGACTTCCCTTAACACGGCCAAATGGGATAATCAGAGTCCGCAGTGGAAAGGAAGAAAACCAGCTTATTTTAGCGTAAATGCGGTCAAGGTAGAAGGTGGCAACCTCAAAATTACGGCTAAGAAGAGTTTGACCAGCCAGGAACAGCAACAAAACCCCGGGTATTTCCTGCAAGGTGGCCTGGTCAGAAGTTTAAACAAGGCGACCTATGGTTACTATGAAACCAGGATGAAGGCCAACAAAACATTTATGTCTTCTACCTTTTGGTTGATAAACAAGCGGAATGAATTCACTGGTTGCGACGAAAGAACCACCGAGCTTGATGTCACGGAGAATGTTGGTATTAATTCTGGCGATCCCAATAGGAATTGGGTCAATGAGAACATCGTCAGCATTAACTCCAATACACACAGCAGGGGGGTGGTAGGCAATCCGGGATGCGGTATTACCGAGACGTTTATAGGAGATAAATCACCTATTGGAGAACCCGCTTATGTTAATTATCATGTATATGGTGTCTGGTGGAAAAATGCGAATGAACTGGTATTTTTTCTCGATGGTCAGGAGGTCTATAGAATTACACCTCCCGCGGATTTTGACCTTGGCATGTATTTGCGTATGGTGGTGGAGACTTACGATTGGAATCCGCCAAATACCACACTGGTGAATGGTAAGCGCCAGGATGGGCTGGATGATACTGAGGCCAACCGCACTACTTTTTACGACTGGACCCGTTCCTGGAGATTGGTAGATGATAACAACCCCGTGGCACAAGGCCCCTTTGGCGGCAGCGCTCGTCCTATTCCGGGGACTATCGAGGCAGAGGATTATGACGTTGGCGGGCAGGGAGTGGCTTATAATGACGCCGATGCCGTCAACAATGGACCCAACGTGGCACGCGAAGATGAAGGCGTTGATATTGAGGCCAGAGATGGGGGGCAAAGTGTCGGTTGGACCGCCGATGGAGAGTGGTTGGAATACACGGTAAATGCGACCGGAGGTACTTATGACCTGGAAGCAAGAATTGCAACTATTACCACGGGTAAGTCCATTATCGCTAAACTCGACGGTATCACCCTGGGCACCTTCAACCTGCCCAATACAGGTGACTGGGGGACATTTGAAACTGTGAAAATTGAAAATGTCAATGTGACCGGCGGGAATGATAAAATACTTCGACTTGAATTTGTGGGTGGAGGCACCAATCTTAACTGGGTTAAATTTAGCGCCGTGTCTCCACCAGGCAACACCATTACGATCGGTAACGCTACCAACACGAATGCCGGTGTAGACGGGTGGAACTCCAATATGGTCATCAATGAATCAGAGACCTATACCAATAACACCGGTGCTTCCCAGACCCTTAATGTGGATGAGTTTGTTTTCTATGCCAATAAAGAAGCGGATCCGGTAACCCCATTTGTGGTGAAAGTAAATGGTGACAACAACTTCACGGTTTTGGCAGTAGGTAGCTCACGTACCGCAACGGCCTATAATGTAGGCGAAAACACTTTCTCATTCAACACTGGTACGGCGAAGCAAATTACCTTAGCCAATGGCGAGACGATTGCTCCCGGATTTCTTGATGCCAATGCAGATGGATCAGGAGGCAGCGCCGGTTCAGTGATTGCTTTTGACAGCAATGCACCGGCGGATCAGATCTGGTACACAGGCGGAGCAGCGAGCGGTAACTCAGGCAGCGTGGCAGAAGGTGCAGCCCCAACCGCTGGTTTGAGTACCCTGACCAATTTAACGAGGAACTACCGATTCAAGATCGTCCTTTCAGTTGATACGGGCAGCGGCGGCACAAATCTTGTGCAGAACCCAGGACTTGAAACAGGTGATTTGAGCTCCTGGGGAGGTTTTGGTACGCTGGCAATAGATACAGATGCAAACGCCGGTAGCTATGCGGTAAAAGTAACCGGCATAGCAGGTCACGAACAGAATGTTGTGGTACAACCTAATACAACCTATACCTTATCGGCCCATGCAAAAGTGCAATCCGGAAGTGTTATTCTGGGCGTGAAAAACTATGGAGGGGCTGAAAAGGGGACTTCCGTAACCTCAACAAGTTATACGCCGGCGAGTGTGACATTTACTACCGGAAGCACCAGCACAAGTGCAGATATTTATTTATATGTGCCTGGTGCGGGAAATGTAGCTTTTGGCGATGACTTTTCGGTGGTAGTGGGTGGTAGTACCGCTGCCAGAATGGCGGGTGCCCATACTGAACCGGCTGTAAAATCAAAACTTGAAAAAGTACGGTCCGCATTATATCCCAATCCGGTTTCAACAGGGTATTTTACTTTGGATTTGAAAGGGTACGAAAGCGACGTTTCTGTTAATATCCTGGATGCGATGGGCAGGTTAGTATATACTACCCACACCACTAAACGCAGTTTGAACCTTCACGCAGATATATTCCCAGGCAAAGGGCTCTATATCTTCAATATCAATGACCAAAAGGTTTTTGAGACTTTTAGATTAGTGGTTAAGTAATCACAATGAATTAAAAAAATAGCCGTTACACAACACGTGACGGCTATTTTTTTGTTATTAATAATACGGATTATTTCAAAACATTGATTCAGAAGTTGCCAATTATGGCTGTGAAATTTATTTTAAATCCTCTAGATTAAGGTTTTGAAATAAATATATACACCACATGGTGGTGCTAAGCGAGTTGTTGGGCTTTATTCAAAACAAACAAAATGACCATACCAAAATTCTTATATCATTATTACGAACTTGAGAACGGTCCATTCCGAAATATCACTGAATGTGGATATGAAAAAGCAGTCGATATCCAAAGTCAAATATCAAAAGGGTGGAATAGCAAAAGACCTGATAACTACGTTGCATTAAGATTCTCGCTGGAAGACCGGATTAGAGAACTGTTTATCCGGAAAGGTGGCAAACCCAACAGAAATGACCCTTTCTATTTTACACTAGGCGAATGTGAGTGGGCAGAATCCTGGTACATGAATCCCGGAGTTGTAAAGATACCATTAACTGACTTTAAGCCTGAGCATATAAGCTTTACTTATCCTGACAGCATGGTATCGTTCCAGTTTTATGATGAACCCAAACTTAAGATGTACAGAAAGGGCTGCAATGGGCAAGTCTTTCTACTGAATGAAATCAATAATCTGGTTGGTGAGTATGGACTGCCAACGGAGGAAAAATGTCAGGCTGAGGAAAGATTAAAATATGATAAATATATTGAAGCCCAGGTATGGGATGACGCGATAATAAAAGTATATAAAACAAAGCCTGACACCGCATAAAACCCATTAAACCGGGTTTTCCACTAAAAGCTATATTTAATAAACACGCAGCGGAAAATATGCTCATCACAAAATATTTTCCCGTGATCTGTAAGTTTTTCTTCACTTTCTCTACGTATGCAGAAATTTTAGAAAATGAAGAAATCAAAATTGGTTATCATATGTTTGACAGGCATATGGCTCAGCTTTAATTCGGTAAGTTTAATTGGTCAAAACAGATCACAAATTGACGAAACCTTATCGAAATATCTCCACATTCAAAATAAGAGGATAGGGTTCAGTGGTACAGTATTGGTTGCTGATGATGATGGGATAATCTCGCATCAGACTATTGGATTAGCCTCGAGAGAGCTTGAGGTTCCCTTTTCTATTGACTCCAGGTTTAAGATAGCTTCTATTACTAAATCTTTCACAGGATTGTTAATCACATTGGCGGAAAAGGAGGGAAAATTACGGCTTGAAAATAATTTAGGAACCTACTTTCCCAAACTTAAAGATGAAACATGGAAGCAGATCACCATAAAGCAATTGCTTTCGCATACGTCCGGTGTGCCACATTGGTCTGGCTTTGATGAGTATTGGACCATTAAATCATGGCTACCCCTGACACAAGAACAGGTTCTTGATGAAATATTCAATATGGAGCTGCTTTTTGAGCCCGGAACCAATGCTTCTTATTCGAGTCCTGCTTATTATCTCCTCGCCATTATTTTGGAAAAGGTATACGCGGCCAATTACAAGCATATTCTGGAAGGTAAAATACTAACACCGCTTCAGCTAAAACATACAAATGCGTTTGACGGGCTATCCATCATACCCGGGATGTCGTCAGGTTACCACCTGATTTCAGACGATAGTTTGATAGCGGCACCACCAAGAAATATGGCTACCATGAAAGGCGGAGGGCATTTATATGCAACGGCAACAGATCTGAATACCTGGTGTCGAAGCTTTCTGTCGAACGATATATGGAAGGACTCCATTCATTATACCACCTTCAACCCTATTACTAATTTTAAAATGCAACATAAAAAAGGGGCGTTCTATGCGCGAGGCTGGTACATAAGTGAGAAAAACTCCTCCGGATCAGCAGCTTATCATGTGGGCGGTGGCACATTTGGGTTTAGTAGTAAAGCAGTCATTTACCCCTCTCATAAAATCAGTATGGTCATATTATCGAACGTATCATTTTTGCCCATGGATGATGTGCTTTGGAAAGACATTGAGAAAATTGTATTTGAAAAGCCCTTCGAGTTGCCCAAAGAATATCCTGCAATCCTTAATCTCACTTCGCATGAACTCAAAAAATTTTCGGGAATTTATAAATCCAAAAACGGATTAAATCTTGAAATTATTTTCCATCGGGACAAACTTTTTACTAAACTGGGAAGGAATCCACCTTTCGAAATATACCCGCAAAGTCAAAATACATTCTTTTCGAAGAAAATAGAAATTGAGTTTACATTTACAACAAATGATGGAGGAGGTGTAACCGGATTGGCGACTAACGGCATGGGAAGGATCGACCATTTTGAAAAACAATAGGGTTGCTCATGAAAGAGAAGTTTCAGGAACAAATATTCCAACATCAGGCACTTATTCACAAAATATGCCGGATGTACCGGGACACCAAAGAAGAGCGGGAGGATCTCTTTCAGGAAATTATTTTTCAACTCTGGAAGTCCTATCCGCGGTTTCAGGGCAGGTCCAAAATTTCCACATGGATGTACCGAATTGGTCTCAACACGGCGATTGCTACATTCAGAAAACGGCAAATTGAACATTCAGCCCTTCACAATCAGCTGGAAATTTCAGATATGGCCCCCGATACTGAAGATGATCGAAGAGATCAATTGCTTTGGGCCATTAAACAAATGAACGACGCGGACCGGGCTATCATAACACTTTATTTGGATGACCTAAACTACCGGGAAATCAGCGAGATTATAGGGGTTAGTGAGAATTATGTAGGGGTCCGCCTGAATAGAATAAAACAAAAAATCAGGAAACTGTTAAATATAAAACAATGAACTTAGACGACTTAAAATGGCGTAATGCTAACTTTGAAGATGAGCAGGTAACTAAAGGTGCTTTATTGAACATGCTCAATGTTAACAATCACCCGACACTCAAAAAGATCAAATCACAAATGATCGTTGAGAGTGTGGCATGGATTGGTTTTCTGGCGTTTTATTATGATTTCTTTGATGGGCATTTAAAACCCGTGCTTTGGAACTTGCTGCTTATTATAGCTGTTGGTCTGTTGCTGATCCATAACCTGCTGGGATACCAGGTAACCAATAATCCTATAAATGGCCATAACATACTGGATTCACTTAGAAATTATCTCAAAAAAATACGGAGTTATTCCTACCTGTCTATTTCAACAAGGGTTTTTGCGCTAATTATTATCTTTGGATATTTTCTGTCCGGAGTGGAATCCTTTGAGTCGCGACACTACTGGAGCATTGGCTTACTGCCACTTTTTGTGTTGACACAAGTTTATTTTCTATGGAGAGTTTGGTCAAAACGGATCAATACCATTTCCTCAAAGTATGGTCAACTTGTCAATGAGAAATGAATATATCGTAGTTAGGTCCAGGTGAAATGCCAGCGGTTCGGATCAGCGCTCATGATCGTTTTGGTGATTATTTTAATTTTTTTTTGGGGGGGACCTATCCCCAATAAAACAGGTAAATACAAACTGAATTTTTGAAAGTTAATAAACAACTGCCAAAATATTTATTCAAAGATTAAGATGTTTTTTAGAAGCGATTTAAATTATTCACAGTGGCTATATTGGATGATAAACGATCCGGGCTGGTTGGGTTTTTATAAATTGCTGTATTAAACAAGATGCGATTTGAAGTCCATAAGGCTTTTTTTATCTTTCCCAACCGGAATTCGTGATCCCGTTAATCTTGTAAACATTGGTATCTTGTGTCAGGTCTAAAATAATTTTGATTGGAAGTCCGAAGATTTTATTTTTGAAATAATTTTCGGGATGTAGCGCAGCCCGGTAGCGCGCTTCGTTCGGGACGAAGAGGCCGCTGGTTCGAATCCAGTCATCCCGACATCGCCCGCCGTAGCTCGTAGAGCGAAGGCGGGCTTTTTCATTGTTACATTTCTTCGAAATTGGTTGGGCATATAATTCCCAGGCGGGCTACGTCGGGTACGACCCGACTGAGATCTGATGAGGCTTTGTCAATTACTTGTACTAAAACTAGTTTCAAATTCACATCCAGGTGCTATTAGGTTATTATTCTAGCAAAGCCGTAGAAATATACACTCATGTAGCCAATAGCGATATGAATTTTATCAAAAATCCATTAATTAAGGTTTTGATAAAATAAATATAAGCACCACATTGTGGTGTATAGCCAAATGTTGTGCACAAGCCAAAAAAAAACAGACAGACTTATGAAAAATCTAATTACTCTTGCCCTATTGTTGTTCTCTTTCTCGGTAATGGGACAAAATTTCCATACCGACATGGGACAAAATTTCCATACCGAATTTAAGTATGTTGATTCTATTAATAAAGGTATTACGATTAAGAATAGCTATCCAAAAGGTGGCGAAATATACACAGACCCAAATGGTAAAGAATATGTTTATGTTGTATTTTGGACTTGTATAACTAATGAGACTGATTCTGACTTAGAAATAACTATCGATTTTCCAATTGATTCATTCACGGTTCATTCTTCACCGGACGTAAACTTTAATTTTTATTTGCCAAAAGAAGAAATGACCATTGAAAAAGCAGGCTTGTTCAGTTATGGATTGGATTTAAAATCATTTTTGGATAAAAACATAGATCAACCGTCTGAATTGCTGGTTACAATTAGTCCGAAAGACTCCCATTCTTTTTATGTAGTTGCCCTTTCTAATAGAGGGGTTAATGGTGTGGTACGGGCGGGATTTGAGCTACAAAAACAAGAACTACTTTATAAAATCAATAACTATGAAATTAATTGTGGCCGAGTCGTAGCTAAAAATTGAGTACACTTCCAAAGAATTAGAGAAACATCAGAGAATTTCGAAATCAAATGCCAGTGCACAACATTGTATATGACGGTCATGCCCAGCAAAAGCTGGTAACGCCGCATATACCTAGACGTTGGGAAAATACTACAAGAAGATGAATGAAATATTGATAACCCTATCGGTTTACCAACATTTTAATAATAACAATAATAGGTTGTATAAATTTTAAAAAGGGTTTTATACAAGCCCACTAGGCGGCAATGTTCTACAAAAAGAAAAAAACTGGGTGTGTGTTTGCAACTACACCCTTTTATTTTTTAGGGCGAATATGTAGGATCTGTGATCCGGGTTGTTTAAATGAACATAGAACTACCCTAGATAGCTATATGCTATCCCATCGCACTGAATTTGGCTTTACTGGAAAATGAAATTAAGGCGACCTTAACACTTATCAATCGAATAACCCAAAATACCTCTCCAACCTCTTCAAATCGTCCATCAAAAAGTTCGATTTGGAGCCAGTCATCCCGACATCGCCCAAGTCCGTCGCCAAAGGCTATGGCCGTCGGAGACCGTAGCTCGAAGAGCGAAGGCGGGCTTCTTTTTTGAAACCTCCCCGAAATTTATTTTGCTTTTAGTTACTCGGGCGGGCTACGTCGGGTACAACCCGGTTTCCTTTTAGCGAAGGATAAATATCATGCATTTTCAACAAACGGGCCTCGTCTGCAGAAGCTGAAAGCGAAGGCAGACTACGTCGGGTGAGACCCGACTCAGCAAGAGCAACAGCAAGCATCAAACAGTGTTGCTCTTGCTCAAACTGTTGCTAATCCACTTTCGATTGTAAGACCACCCCCCACTAGCAAGTCCTCCGGTCCTATGCTGATCTGACATAATCCAAAGCTATTAACGCCTAATCAATTACAAACATTATTCCCATCAATCCAATCTCTACTGATATCCATGGGCACTTGAATATCTTTAATCCTGTGCCTTAAAACATATCCTGGATCTTACCGGATTATCATGAATGTAATTCAGCAACCATCGATCATTTTATCTGTATTTTTATTAAAACCAATTTTCACTAAATTAAATCAATACTGCCTTGAATAGCGAAACCCACACGCAAGTTACCAATGACAGTATGACTTTTATTAAAAATCTGTTAGATTGAGATTTTAAAATAGATATAAGTGCCACGTTGTGGTATAGAGCGAATTGTTGTAAATCATTCAAAATGCAAAAATTTAGGATATGGGATATAAACTACCTTTAAGAATTGAAAATGGTCACGGTGAGGTTATCACCTTCACAAGGGTTGATAATGAACCACATGGAGAAAAACTGTTTTTTGAATTGATATTACAGCCTGATAGTGGACCAGTGGAACATATTCATCTCAAGCAAGATGAATACTTTGAAGTTGTCAAAGGTCAAATGTCCTATCAATTGGGCGATAAATCTTCTGGAAATCTGACTACCGGACAAAATGTTTTATTACCTATGGGGGTAAGCCATAAACCTCGTAATATTGGAACCGAGGAACTCGTAATCAAAGGATGGGTTCAGCCAGCCAATAATTTTCTTTTCTTTCTGTCTACTCTTTTTGAATCAATGAAGAGTCAAAATAAGCCCCAACCATCACCATTTGATGGCGCTTTTTTAGTAATGCGTTATGCTTCTGAATATAAGCTAACCGAAATTCCGTTTTTTGTAAGAAAAGTGATCATACCTTTAACATATTTGGTAGGCAAATTATCTGGTAAATATAAAAAGTACGAGAATGCTCCTAAACCCATATGAAATATGACAAAAAACGCTTTACAGCAATGTATATAAGAAATAGGCGAAAGAGTGATAAAATCAAGGCTTTTGACCCGTGTCAAACCCGACTCAGCAAGAGCAACAGCAAGCATCAAACAGTGTTGCTCTTGCTCAAACTGTTGCTAATCCACTTTCGATTGTAAGACCACACCTCATTAGCAAGTCCTTCGGTCCTATGCTGATCTGACATAATCCAAAGCTATTAACGCCTAATTAATTACAAACATTATTCCCATCAATCCAATCTCTACTGATATTGATGGGCACTTGAATATCTTTAATCCTGTGCATTAAAACATATCCTCGATCTTACCGGATTATCATGAATGTAATTCAGTAACCATCGATCATTTTATCTGTATTTTTGTTAAAACAAATTTTCACTAAATTAAATCAATACTGCCTTAAACAGCACAGGACCGGAGGACCTGCCAGGAGGTCACGGTATTTTGCATTCCTAAATTTTATTTCCATTATAGTGATTTTTCTGTATGAAGCACAAATTCCGCTATGGCTTATAAACAATGTTAGCGGTTCGAGCTTTTCAATCTGGCTTCAATTCCAAAAACTGAACACGTCCGTTATATAGTTTTATACGGGATTGAATTTTCAAAAGGGAACTTTTTATCTCATTATAAAATCCGTTTTTTAGGACTTCCATTGTGTGTTGATTTTCCCAAAGTCCTACAAGTTTTGGGAAAAATGTTTTCAAAATTCCTTTTTCTGGAATTGAAAAATCGCAGATTATAACCTTGCCTTTTATGTTGAGCGACTTTTTCACAGAATTCAAAATCGTTTTTCTGTCGTCAGTGCTTAATTCATGCAACACAAAGAACAAGACTACATAGTCATATTTTTCGGGGTCTTTGTATTGAAGTATGTTAGCTTGAACAAATTTTCCTTCTGGAACCCTTGCTTTTGATCTTGCTAACATTCCTGTCGATTGGTCTACTGAGGTAACAACAGCTTGTTTATCCATAAGTTTTTTTGTGAGAAAACCCGTGCCACAACCCAATTCCAATATTGTTGTGTTTGGCTTAATGTCCATAAGTGAAACAGCTTTATCATACAACTTGTTTTTTGACGGTAACCAGACTAATGAAGCCAACAGGTCATAGCCATAACCAATCCATCTCTTTTCATATAGGTTTTCCATTTGTTTTTAATTTTTTGACGACAGAAAAATAAATCCACACTATGAAAAGGATTTGCAATGGAATTCTAAACCATAAGTAAGCAGGACCATATCCATTATTTGTTCCATTTTGATAGTCAATATGATTTAAAGCAGCATATATATTTGCAGGTAGAATGAGTACGAAAAATATGATTAACAGCCAACCAGTGACAACCCTGAATTTTGAAACGATAAGACCAACTGCGGCTAATATTTCAAGAATTCCAGTAAAATAAATCAATGCCAATTTTAGTGGAACGAAAGACGGAAGCATCATTGACATTCCTTTTGGGAAAATAAAATGCCCTATTCCTGTGAACACAAGCATTGAAGCCATTGCTATTCGACCAGACAAAGCAAAGTCATATTTGCCACGAGCAATTTTTAACACAACAAGCGAAATGACAAATGCACAAGTTAAAACGATTAAAACTTCCATATAAGTTTTTATGTAAAGCTCGGAACTTAATTGAGGTTGAACAATGAACTTGGGTTAAGAAATACGTTTTCTTATTCTACTTCACTAGCGCATTCTATGAAAGAAGCAATTAAATTGGGTTGTAATTTATAAAGATTAATATTTAGCTACCTTTAGATAAGGAGTAGCTCTATTTACGGTTGCAAAGACACGAGCGACCAATTTATTTCTTACCGCATTTAAGACAGCCATTTTGTTTTTTCCCTGTTTAACTTTTCGCTCAAAATATGCTTTAAGTTCTCGGTCATGTCGGATAGCACTAAGCGCTCCCATGCTGAGCAAAGCCTTAGCTTTTTTGTTGGCCAGATGGCTAACTTTACTTTTTCCCCTAATAGTTTTCCCTGATGAGTATTCAAAGGGGGCAATCCCTGAATAACAGGCAAATTGCCTGGCGTTTTTAAATGCTTTAAACCCCCTGGTGGTGATAATCAGATAAATGGCAATTTGAGGTCCTATGCCTGGTACGGATTGACATAACTCAAAGCAATCTTTTAGCTTGGGAGCAGCACTGATCAGATCAATCATTTGTTTATCAATGCTATCTATTTGCTTTTGAATTTTGTTGATAACCTGCTCAGTGGATCTGTGAATGGGGCTGTATAAATCTTTGCTAATGAACTGGTTCATTTCTTTGACAGGCACAGCAACCACTTTTTTAGCCTTTACCAACCGCTCCCTATGGCCAAAGAGCAACTTTAGTTTCATGATAAGCTTTTCAGGTAATATGGTCACTGATAGCTCATTTTGAAAAAGGAAGCCATATCTGGCTATGGTTCTTGCGTCTGCCTTGTCATTCTTTCCACGTTGGATGCCCATTGATTTTTTAATTTGCGCAGCGGCAATTAAAGTGTAAGCTATTTTATTCTCGGACAGAAAACTACAAACTGGAAAAGTATAAATACCAGTATGCTCCAAGCAAACCAGTACTTGTTGCTTTTCGCCCAATAATTCAAGGATTTGTTGAAAGCCCTGATCTGCATTTTTAACCCTGAAAAAGGTGGGTTGTGATTCTGAATAAAGACAAATGTCAAGGTGACTCTTAGACACATCAATGCCCATAACTTTTAAATACTTTTTCATAACTTTATATGATTTCATTAATGCCTTGTAATAGGTCTGAAAACCTAATATTCTATTTAATGCAAATCTATAAGACAGCAGAGGACTGATGCGCCAGATAAGTCGTAATCTTAGCAGGTCACTATAGTTCACCTCTGCTGTTTTGATTTGTGAATAAATATAAATATTTCCAGGCAGGTAAATATAAAGGCAGGTCCTCGGGTCCTGTGCTGATCTGACGGCAGCCAAAGCAATTAACTACCTGATCGACCTACAAACGCTATTTCCCACAGTCCAATTTCTACGGCGATATTAATAAGCACTTGAATATCTATAATCCTGCCCTAAAACATGTTCCCGATCTTACCGGATTATCGTGAATGTAATTCAGCAACCATTGATCATTTTATCTGTATTTTTATTAAAACCAATTTTTACCAAATTAAATCAATACTGCCTTGAATAGCACAGGACCGGAGGACCTGCGTTAGGAGGGGAGCGGTCCACCTATCCGTAAATGCCAGCCTTTGCACATCAACGGCATTATGAAACATTTGGAGTGCTTCAACAAAATGATGGGTCTAGCGCATAAATTTGGATGGATACGAAATAATCCGTTTGCGCTTCATTCCCTACAATTTGAGGCCTATGAGTCTACTGGATAAATATTAATTTTTTCATCATCTGGAAAGTCTTGACTTTTCTTTTTTCCCCATGATTTCACTTCTGCATTTTTTATTTTAAAGAGTGCAGTCCTACTTTATTTCCTTCTGTATCTATAAAATGTGCTATAAATCCATTGGGATCAATAGAGGTTTTGGGAAGTATAATAGATCCTCCTTCTTCCTCTACTCTGGAAAGTGGTTCAGACAAGTCCTCTCCACCATTTAGGTAAATTAAAGAACCCGTTTTGCTCGGTTCATATTTAGAATTTTTTACAATAGTACCACCGATTCCTCCATTTGGCATATCAAACGGAAAAAAGCCCCATTGTCTTTCCGGGCATACATGCATTTCAATCTTAAGTACTGTTTCGTAAAATTTTTTAGCTCTGCTGAAATCTTTTACCGGAATTTCAAACCAATTAACTGCATTTTTTATTTTTAGAATTTCTGGATTTATAGTGGTTGCCATATTTGTATTGTTATTTTGATAAGGACTAGTTGCTTACAGCACTTTTGGCCAATTGATTAGACTTCTAGCTCCAACTGCACCAATTGAACTGATAAATTATCGTCTTTGCATATCGTTTTATTTCACTGAATTACTCGCAAAATAGAGATATGGTTATGTATTCACAATGACCTTAATCAGTACTTTAAAAAGGCTAGTTAGTGAAACTGAATGAGAAAGTACGAAAGTCTCAAAAAACGTTCATGTTACTAATATCGATATGAATTTTATCAAAAATCCATTAGATTAAGGTTTTGATAAAATAAATATAAGTACCACATTGTGGTGTATAGCCAGTTATTAGTGGTTAATGTTAGCAGACCAAATCCAAAGTCCTTTAATAACTTCCTCATTTTGACTACATCCTTCCTCAATTCAGCTACACAGAGGGAAAAATGATTATTGATCTTTGCAATATTCTAAAACAAAAATTAAAATCATGGAATATCAAAAAGGAAACAAAGTCTGGTTCATCACAGGATCTTCCCGTGGATTTGGGCGAATTTGGACAGAAGCGGCACTTGAGCGTGGTGACAAAGTAGCGGCAACTGCTCGCAGATTAGAGAGCATATCTGATCTTCAGGAAAGATACGGAGATAACGTTCTCACACTTGAGCTTGATGTGACAAAGCCCGATCAGGTGAAGACTGTCATCGAGCAAGCCTATGGTCATTTCGGCAGATTGGATGTAATCCTGAATAATGCTGGCTATTCACTTGTTGGAACAATCGAAGAAGCAGGTTTGGATGATGTCCGCGCACTTTACGAGACCAATTTATTCGGTACACTCTCTGTTATTCAGGCAGCTTTACCATTACTGCGAAAGCAGGTAGGAGGTCACATATTAGGTGTATCGAGTAGTCTGGGTCATGAGTCAATGCCTGTAATCGGGTATTATTGTTCCACAAAATGGGCGTACGAAGCAATTCTTGAAAGCCTTGCTGCAGAGATTAAGGCTTTTGATATCAAAGTGACACTCATTGAGCCAGGTGCCTATGCGACCGAGTTCGGTAGTCCAGAGTCTTTGAAGATGGCAGAAGGGCTCGATATCTACACGGATTTCAAACAGCAATTTGTACAAGGCTTACAAAACCTGGAAAGAGGAAATCCGAACGCCACTCCGGAGGCGATTTTCAAAGTGGTAGATGCGGAGCAGCCACCGCTACGACTTTTCTTGGGTAACCAAACATTGCCTTCTGTCCGCAAGGCTTACAATGAGCGACTGGCAACATGGGAAGCCTGGAAAGAGGTGTCCAATGCCGCGCAGGGTTAATCAAAACATTGAAACTGAAACGAAATACAATAGTGTTTAAATTTTAACGATGACCGATATTTAGTATCTTATCGGTTGTCGTTTTCTAGTTACTAAAAATGAAAAGAGAGGAAAACATACCTAGAAAATTTGATTCGTTATCGGATTTTCATCGTGCCTTTGGGCTGCCAAAGCCTTCTCACCCGTTGATAAGTTTTATAAATATTGAAGATGTCACCATCTCACCGAAGGAATCATTTGATTTCTTCATTTTGAACTTTTATAAGATAGCTTATAAAACAACGCTTTGTGGGCAAGCAAAATACGGTCAAAACTACTATGACTTTGGTGAAGGAGGTTTGGTCTTTACTGCCCCAAATCAGGTATTCGAAAGTCCTAAAAGGGCTGCATCAGGTTATATCTTTTTCATCCATCCGGATTTTTTACTGACTTACTCCTTGGCCAAAAAAATTAAGCAGTATGGCTTTTTTTCATATGCTGCAAACGAAGCACTACATCTTTCCGCAGATGAAAAAGCAACCGTCATGGCTATTTTTAAAATCATTGATGACGAATTGAAAAGTAGAATAGACGATTTTAGCCACGATGTAGTGATTTCCCAAATAGAACTATTACTGAATTATAGCAATAGATTTTACAATCGGCAGTTCATTATACATAAGGCTGTTTACAATGATCTATTGGTGAAGTTGGAGAAAACTTTAGATGATTATTTCAATAACTCAAAACCACTGGAAGATGGGTTGCCAACAGTACAATATTTAGCCGAACAAGTCAATGTGTCTCCGAGTTATTTAAGTGATATGTTACGCTCGCTTACAGGGCAAAGTGCTCAACAGCATATTCATCATAAGCTAATAGAAACAGCAAAAGAAAAACTATCTACCACAAGTCATTCGGTCAGTGAGATTGCCTATGCTTTAGGTTTCGAGCATCCACAATCATTCAGTAAGCTGTTCAAATCTAAAACTAATTACACACCACTGGAATTCAGGCAATCTTTTAACTAGCATTAGACAGCTACCCCTCTCGGCCTGGGTGTTCCATAAAAAAAGGAAATACCTGGGCGTTAATCTGTGACTGCGCTCTTATATTTTTTGAGGCGGATGTACAGGATCTGAGATCCAACCTGGTGAATTTATGATTAATTACCTTCATTCGAACCTGTTCGTTATTGGCTTTAACGCATTGTCCTTACCTTAGCAGTTATTCAATAAAATTTAAAATGAGAGTAATAATAATTGGGGGCACCGGCCATATTGGAACCTATTTGGTTCCACGGCTAGTTAAGGCTGGTCATAGTGTTGTCTGTATAAGTCGCCAACAAGCTAGCCCATATATTAATCACGAAATTTGGAACTCAATTGAGTATGTTACTATTGATCGAACGAGGTCTGAAGAAAACGGCGATTTTGGGCATCAAATCGCATCACTTAATGGAGACATAATTATTGATTTAATTTGCTTTACACTTCAAAGTGCCCAAAAACTTGTAGAAGCACTAAAGGATAAGGTACAACACTTCCTGCACTGTGGCACTATGTGGGTTCATGGTTACAGTGAACAAGTACCAACTACCGAAAATCAAAAGAGAAATCCCTTTGGCTCCTATGGGATTAATAAGGCAAAAATCGAGGCTTATCTACATGCTGTTCATCAGGAATATGGATTTCCCACAACTATTTTGCATCCTGGCCATATTACAGGACCCGGTTGGCTACCAATTAACCCAGTTGGAAACCTCAATCCTCAGATATTTGTGCGGTTGGCTAAAGGAGAAGAAATTATTTTACCTAATCTTGGAATGGAAACAGTGCACCACGTTCATGCCGATGATGTAGCTCAAGCCTTTGTCAAGGCCATCGAGAACAAACAAAGTGCTATCGGAGAAAGTTTTCACATAGTTTCTGAACAGGCACTCACGTTAAGAGGTTATGCAGAAGAAATATCCAGGGTGTTTGGACAAGAACCAAAATTGAAGTTTCTACCTTGGGAAGAGTGGCAAAAGGATGTTAGTAAAAGAGATAAGGAATTGACTTGGGATCACATAGCCCATAGCCCCTGTGGAAGCATTTCAAAAGCAAAGAACTTGTTGAATTATCAACCAGGATACAGTTCGTTACAAGCCGTTATGGAAGCAATTGAGTACTATTTCGAAAAGGAGGGAATAAAGAACTACCGCTGACAATGCCTATAATTCATTCCGGTTTTGTGCAATGCCAAAATAAAAGTATAAATTAAATGGCTGGGTGTTAGTCTCACTAGCGCAGGTCCTCCGGTCCTGTGCTAATCACTGGCGCAGGTCCCCCGGTCCTCACTAGCGCAGGCCCTCCGGTCCTGTGCTAATCTTACGGCAGCCAAAGCTATTAACTACCTGATCAACCCACAAACGCTATTTCCCCCAGTCCAATTTCTACGCCAATATTAATAAGCACTTGAATATTTATAATCCTGCCCTAAACAGCATGGCTACTTTAGCAGTAAATTGTAACTTCGACACAATTAATAACGATCGGACGGTCTTGTCCAGCGGACTGACCGCCACGACCGTTTAGCCGGAACGTCGTAGCCAATTAGAAAAATGAATAGTGAAAAATTATTAGATGAAATTGGAGAAATTTATTCTCCGCTATCTGTTGAATGTCAAAGAGAACTAATTGCCAATTTTAATATTCTCACAATCAATAAGGGTGAGATTGTTGTTCGTGAAGGGCAATTTTCCGATAAAGCGTATTTAATTGTACAAGGTTGTGCAAGGGCATATTATTTGAAAGATGGAAAAGATATTTCAGATTGGTTTGCTTTTGAAAATGAGTTTATGGCTTCAATTGTCAGCTTTTTTTGCTATGAACCAAGCCCTCATTATATTGAATTTGTAGAAGACTCAATAGTTATTGAGTTTTCAAGGGATACCATTGACAACTTTTGCAGCAAATATCATGATTTTGAACGTCTTATTAGTAAAGTTGTAACTAAAACCATGTTAGGCCTGCGAGAAAGATTATCTTCAATACTATTTAATAAAGCGGAAGAAAGATACAAGCAGTTAATAAATACCCGCCCTTATGTAACAAACAGAATTCCACTGACGCATATAGCTTCTTATTTAGGCATTACACTTGAAACATTAAGTAGAATAAGAAGCCCCAAAAAGCGAATTTGATTTATATCAAATGAATTTTCATCTATGAGGTTGATTTTTGCAAGAAAAAAATAGATGAAAAAAATACTAATCATAAACGGACACCCTGACAAGGAAAGTTTCAATTTTGGTATAAGTGATGCTTATAAAAAAGGTGCGGAAAAATCAGGTGCGGAAGTTAAAGAAATAATTGTCCGGGAGTTGAATTTCAACCCAAACCTTGAGTTTGGTTATCGAAAGAGAATGGAATTAGAACCGGACTTAATTGACTCTCAGGAAAAAATAATGTGGAGTGAACACATTGTCATTGTTTACCCTGTTTGGTGGGGTAGTTTTCCTGCAATTATGAAAGGTTTTTTTGATAGAACACTCTTAGCTCCATTTTCCTATAAAAAGAGAGAAAATTCTCTTTGGTTGGATAAGATGTTAGGTGGAAGAAGTGCAAGAGTAATTTGCACATTAGACCAACCCGGATGGAGTTATTGGCTCATGTTCGGAAAGCCAAGTCATAATTCGATAAAAAAATCAATTCTAAATTTTACAGGGATTAAACCTGTCAAAATTACTTCAATTGGACCTTTGAAAGATTCCAAGAAAGAGTGGCGCAACAAATGGATTGAAAAAATTGAAAAAATGGGTAGAAAACTGAACTAGTCGTGTGGTAACACCATATATGGAATCATAACACCCTGCGCAATGCTATACTCCACACACGCACCCAACATTATTATTAATACAGTAAAAATCTAGAAAAATGAGGAAATTAGGAATCATCGCAATCACAGCTATTCTAATTAGTTGTAACCCCAATAATTCAAAGCAGACAGCGGATAGTGATAAAGTCCATGAAAATGAAATGAAGACCGATACGCTGACAAAACATTTAAAACCGTTCAAATCCGAATTACCAACAATAGGTCTTCTTATATTTAATGGTGTTTTGCAAGGAGAAGTTATAGCAACCTCAGACGTTTTTGGGAAGCCAAATAAAAACATGGAACAACTCTTTAATGTAATAACCATAACGGAAACGGAAAACCCAATTACAACTGAAGAAGGTATGCATTTTGTTCCCGATTACACTTTTGAGAATTGCCCGAAATTAACAGCTTTATTTGTTCCCAGTGGCTACGATATGTACGCACAAGTCCATAATAAGAAAATGGTAGAATTTATTAAAAAGAAAAACGAAGAAACTACATACATAGTAAGCAATTGTGCCGGGGCACAGCTTATTGGCGAATCTGGAATTGCCGATGGACATAAAATCGTTACCTATATTGGCGGAGGCAAACAGTTACAGGAGCAGTACCCGAATTTAAAAGTTCAAAATGACAGTTTGGTGACTTTTGTTGAGGATGGAAAATTTAGTTCATCGAATGGAAACTTGACAAGCTACATTTCTGCCTTGAATTTGGTAGAAAAAATGACTAGTACCGAACACAGGAAATTTGTCGAAGAATATTTATATCTTGACCGACTTCAAAATTGGAAAAAATAATAACTGGCTACAATCGAATAGAAGATGTGCCAGCTATCAGCGTATAGATTTTTATAGCCCTGTTACAATTGGATCCCAACCGTACATGGATACATCGTAAGTCATTAATTTTCTATGACTTACTTCACTACGGAATTGCTAATAAAAGCAATATGCAGCCCATCCGGTGACCAGCTTGGCACATTTATCGATCCCTGCCCACCGTAGAGATAGGCTACTACCTTTGCTCGTCCTCCGTTTGCTGGCATTTTTCTTAAATATACATGTTTATAAAAAGGATGATCGGAAGGAGCTACTTCCGGCAAATAAGATAAAAAGACGATCCATTTGCCGTCTGGTGAAAGATGAGGAAACCAGTTTTGAAAATCATCATCTGTCAGCTGTTCCTTGTGACTTCCATCCGGATACATGCGCCATAATTCCATAGAACCTGTTCTGGCAGAATTAAAATAAATATATTTTCCGTCAGGACTGTATTCAGCGCCATCATCAAGGCTTTTTTTGTTGGTTAACCTGATCTCCGGGCCACTTCCGTCGGAAGGTATTTTATAAATATTATATGCGTCGTTTCTCCCTGCGGTATAGATCAGCCACTTGCCATCCGGAGACCAACCATGTAAATAACTTGGCCCAACCGGGGTAATTCTTTTTGGCACCCCACCTGTCACCGGAACTGTATAAATGAGTGAACCATAAGCTGCTTCTCCACTGGAACTGCTTAGCCCCAGCATTTTACCATCAAAAGATAAAACATGGTCATTATTATTGTTTTTCACAAAATCCGTGGGAACTACAGAAGGCTTATTGCTTGCCAGGTCATAGCGATAAATCAGACCTTCACTGTCATAAATTAATGCTTTATTATCAACTGTCCAATTTGGTGCCTGAATGGAATTTTTTACTGAATATATGATTTTTCTTTTGCCTGTTGTTATTTCCATCAACTCCAAATGACTACCAATATAATTCCGATAAGGCACAAAATCCGTGGGAGCCGGCAGGATAATGCGAACATTATCAAATTCGGCTTTCTCTACAACCTCTGCGTTATGCGAGCAAATAAAAAGCCCTGCCAACATTTCAGCAGGAAAGTCAAAATCAGGTACTTCCACAGTCCAGAAAGGGTCGCCATATTTCGCTACACTCAATAGAAAACTTCTGCCTCTGCGCTCTATTTGAATAACATCAGGCATTTTAACAGGCGATTTAACCTCTTCTATATTCATACCATCTTTCTTGCGATATTGAATAGCTGTTAACCCATCTCCGTGAACTGTCGCACACACCATGGCAGCGTCAGTATCCAAACCGGTTCTTATCATCCAGCCTAATTTACGATGAGGATCAACGCCTTTCCCCAATAATTTAGCCCGGGTTTGTAAAATAAAATCGCCATTGAGCCTTTTGTAGGCAAAGTGAAATTCATCTTTTTTAAACCAGATATTGGCTCCGGCCCCCGACAGTATGTAAGTACCTGTCTCCGCATTATAAACAGTATTACCAATGTGTTTGACAGGACCGACATCAGTTGTGCCTTCAAAAATGCCTGTTGAATTTTGAGCAGATGTGAAGATTGTCAACAAACAAAAAAAGATTGTTAAAAGAATGGTACGGATTTCCATATTCACTAAAATTAATCGTTGGCTACTGTTGTAATTTCTTTGATTTTATTTTCCCGTGCGGTGCTATAGGTAAAATGCTATCACTTTTCCCCCTGTAAATTTAAATTTCCAGTATCAAAAACAGTTTTTCTAACTGAAAAAACGATTGGAGATTAGCAGGTAATTTGTTCTCCAAGCTTCAATATACAAATCCTTTTTTACAAATAATACTATCATAATTCAAGATAACAGCAGATAAATGCCATATAACAATTAAGCTTCAATGATGCGAGGTAAGGCCTGAGTTCATGGTAAAGGATGCTGGATTCGTACCTGCCGAAGCTGAGAGCAGAGGCAGACCACCTAAGATGCGGTTCCACTGAGGCTAATCAGTCCGGATCAATTACCGCCACCGGAACCAGTTTTCAAAATGCATTGGATCAGGCATAATTTCCGGGGATTTACTAAAATTAAGTATAAATATTGGTTAATTTGAAAGGGAAGAATTCGGGTGCCAATATAAAAAAATGAAAGATTCAGGTTTCATAAATGAGCGATTGAAAAGAGGACAACTTGCCCGGGAGAAAGTCGAAAAAGAATTCTCTCATTTGACTGCGGAGCAGCTGAATTGGAAACCTTCCGCCAAAAACTGGAGTATCGCAGAATGTCTGCAACACCTCATAATAGCCGACGGTTGCTATTTTGATGATCTTAAGCTAATAGCTAACGATACATACCGAATGACTTTTTGGGAAAAGCATAGTCCGTTTTCGGGATTACTTGGTAAAACACTAAAGAATCAAATGAAAGAACAGGTCATCAAAAAAATGGTCACGCACCCAAAGCTTACCCCTGCATATTCAGCTTATCAATTAGACTTGCTGGACAGTTATAAAGACAATCTCCAATACTTTATGGATTTGGTATCCAAATGCCGTAATGCGGATCTTGATAAATGTATTATCAACTCGCCAACCATCACCTGGATTACTTACAGCCTGAGAGATGCGCTTGCCTTCCTTTTTGAACATGAACACCGCCACATTAATCAGGCTATCAGGGTGACAGAAAATGAGAGATTTCCAAAATGAAAATAAAAAATATCGTTATCAGGAAAATATCTTGTGTTCAGGTGATAAAACACTATAGTCCTGGCAGTCATTATCTAATCGTAAATCGAAATGAGTTATACAGCGGTCGAACCTTGTGAAGAGCTCAAAGACTTCGTGAACCATTTTTGGTTTGCCAAATGGGCTGAACAAACACAACATGCCCCATCAACATATTTTTCATCTGCCAACACATTGGTGGAAATTGCCTTCGCCTTTGAGGGTAGTAAAAAACATCCCAAACTACTTTTTTCTTCAATTCAAGGGCAAACTTCCGGTTATGGACAATACTCCGCAAGTGGTTTTTTTGAATTATTTGGTGTTTCATTATATTCTCATGCCATTCCTTATCTCTTTCAGATCCCGGCATCAGCGCTTAACAATGAGTTTATTACTATGGAGGCACTGTTGGGAAATGAGGGGAAAATATTAACCGAAAAAATTGCGACTGCTATTTCAGCAAATGAGCGAATAAATATTTTAACTGATTTTTTTAAGTCGAAAATGGTTAATTCCCAATCCGACGACAAGCTAATAATAAAAGCTGTCAAAAAGATCAGACAATATCATGGTAACATAAATATTGAGAGATTGTCTCATAACTTTTTCTATTCACATAAGCAGTTTAATAGGATATTCAAAGAGTATTCGGGGTTTAATCCTAAACTATTTGCAAGAATTGTGCGCTTTGAAAGCGTTCTCAAAAACCATGCATATTACGATAATCTCACCCAAGCCGCCTACTCATATGGCTATTATGATCAGGCTCATTTTATCCGCGATTTCAGAGGCTTCAGTGGCTTTAGTCCGAAGAAATTCTTTGAGATAAGTGGATATTAAAATGTCCATTTTATACAATCAAAGATAGCTGCAATCCGGTTTCTTTGTTGGAAAAGATGAAACACTTAACTCTCATACTTTGCCTGCTATATGTTATGAAAGGATTTGGTCAAACAGCAAATGAGTCAAAAATGGGCGATAAAACGATCAATGAAGTTTTAGAATCGCAGTATAGAGCAACACTGCAAATGCTGCGTCAAGCCATTGAGAAGATACCCTCAGAGCAATGGAATACTGAAGAATATAAAAATCCCAATTGGCAAATTGCCTATCATGCTATTTGGGGAGCCCGGCTTTATTTAGGTGCGAATATGGAAAGTTATGTGCCTTGGGAGAAGGCAATAAAGGGAGCTGAAAGCCTTGGGGGAACACAGGAGTGGGAAAACCCTGAAGAAAGTGTCATAGTGGAAGGGTATAATTCGAAAGAAGAGCTATTCTCTTTTATTAATGATTTAGAAGACGATTTGCAACAAGCCATTTCAAAATTACCCATTGATGAGAACTCCGGTTTCGAATGGTATCCTTATTCTCGTTTAGAACTTCATATCAATAACATTCGACATATTCAGCACCATACTGCTCAATTAATTGAACGAATGAAGGTAAAAGGTATTACCGGATTCCCATGGGCAATAGACGAAAACCCTCCTTCTCAATGGTAGTGTTCTATAAAAAGAAAGTAACCAGGCATAAAGGATTCTGTTAGCTGTCAAGCGAATACCCTTCCTGATATATCCCTAAACAACATTTAAGATTTTCTGTATTGGGAGGGGGAAATCTGCAATTGCTTTTTAAAAAAGCTGCTAAAATGTGAAGAACCATCAAACCCTAAACTATAGGCGATTTCTGCTATTGACCAGGTACTATGGCTTAACATTATTTTTGCTTCTTTTAATAATCTGGCTTTGATCATTTCTGAAGTTGTCCTTTGAGTAATCTCTTTTACGGATTTATTTAAGTGATTAACATGCACAGCCATTTGGCTGGCATAATCCGAAGCACTACGCAATTTTAAACCATCTATTGTATTTCGAACAGGAAATTGACTTTCTAATAATTCTAAAAACAATGAAGTAAGTCTATTAGCTGCATTAACCTTGTCGACGATTAGATTTTCAGACGGACGCATTTTTAAAGCCGTATGAATTAGTTGAAAAATCAAATTTCTAAGTACATCATCCCTAAATTCAAAATCGAGCTTCTTTTCATCCACTAATTGCTTAAAAATAATTTCAAGCTTTTCAAACTCAGATTTATTTAGTTCAAAAACGGGATAACCCCCTGGTTTGAAAAATGGGTATTTTTTTATATCGCCATAGTCGTCAAAAAAAGTTTGGGTAAAAATGCTGCTGTACCCTGCTTGTTTCGCGTTTATAGGTTCCCATTTGTAAGGAATTAGAGGATTTGCAAAAAGTAATCCGTATGTCGTTATTTCGAATCCTTTGTCCGCATAATAAATTTTACTCTTGCCTTTCACCAGGCAAATTTTAAAATAATCCCTTCTTCCATAGGCTACCAGGTTTTTATCGCTTGTCTTATGTTTTTCAATTCGAAATACATTAAAATGACCTTTTGGACGGCTTATATCAACAGATTTTAGAAAAGGTCGGCTAGCATAATATTCTTCTAACGTCTCTGGCTTCGTCATTTTAAAAAAATCAAAAAATTTTCTTAAGTACATAAAAATAGTAATTCCACGTTAGATAATTGCGTAAAATGAAAATAGCAGAAACCCCACCAATGGTTCCTGCTATATAACCACTATAACTTACAGAAATTTAGTTCCTCACAAAGTCAGCCAGAGGTGCATTGATTGCATCAATTGCAACCATTGGATTCCAAAAATCTACATACCTGATCATCTTTCCCTCTGTGTCAGTGGTCACAACCGAAATATACTTTTGGTTATAAGGATTCCCGGTACCAATTGCATATCCGGAACTTTCAAATTCGGCAATAACCAGCGTAGGCTCTTCAGTCGGATGAAAATGAAGATTTTTAAATGTAACTTTAAAATGTTCCGGGAAATTCTTCATGTATTCAAAAAGACCTGTTTTACCCCGAACGAGTTTAGGAAAGTCTTTCGGACCATATGGAAACTCCAATACGCCGTCGTCAATAAATAAGTTAACCCACTGCTCTATCTGCCCGGAAGACAAATATTTCAAGTGATTTTTAAATGTGGTTTGAGCCTTTTCTCTAATTTGCTTTTTAGTGTCCATTATTTCTATTTTTTAGTTTTAACTTTTATTAAATCAGTAATTAATTCTGATACAACAAATTTAGAGTGATTTAAACACCTGCAGTTTGTAAAAATCAAAGCAATGGTTTCAAAAATCAAATAATGTTATTCCTAACCCACTGGAGGAAGGGAGTTATTTGAGGTGTTAAAGATCCCAATGGCAATCGCATTCATCTGTGGATGAATAAGAATAAAGAGGCAATAACTAAAAGTGTATAAATACATATGTGGGTTGGATGCTAGTTTGAGTCGTAGTTGCATTTTAATTTAGTAAATTACCCTATGGAAAAGTTACTTTTATACACGGGTAAAGACATTCAGGATTTGACCATGAACTCATGGCTGCGTGGCAAAGCACCGGAATTGCGACCAATAGCTACTAAATGGTTTGATGAAATTAAGAATTGTGGAAATGATGTCCAGGATATTTTCCATGACGGATATCCGATAGGTTGTGTGAATAATGCCCCATTCGCGTATGTTAACGCCTTCAGCGCACATGTAAATGTAGGTTTTTTTTATGGGGTGGATCTGTTTGACAAAGATGGAATGTTAGAAGGCAATGGAAAGCGAATGCGCCATATTAAAATAAAACCGGAACTAAAATATGACGATGCAGAAATAATAGGCCTGATAGAAGCCGCCTATATTGATATTAAAAAAAGACTAATGAACGCTGATTTGCAATCAATCTGATGTCATTTTTTCCGTTAAAAGGCTCATTAATTAAGATTGTGTAACCTAACCAACATAGCATAATGGACATGAATAAATTAGTAAAGCAATGGTTTGACAAATGGGACCAGGGAGATTTCCACCATTTACCAATCTCTGACAATTTTAAACATACAAGTCCCTTTGGAACAATAGAAGGTAAAAAAGCATACATTGATTTAGTTCAGGAAAATAAAGATAAATTCCTGGGCTATACTTTTGAAATACACGATGAAATTTATGAAAGCGACAGTGCCTGTGTTCGGTATACAGCCAGACAAGGAGCAGATTTCAAATTAGATGTGAGCGAATGGTACTATGGGGAGGATAATCTCATTAGAGATATTATTGCGTATTATCATATTGGTGAAATTCGCGAGGAAAGGAAAATTAAAAACTATGAAAATAAATGAATAAAGCCATGTCTTACCAGCATTACACCTAAATAATAGCAGTAACTCGGCAAAAATGAAACTATAAACATAAAATAATGGTAGGCACCAAACTAAAAATCAGTAAGTAGCAATAAAAAGTCAGGTACGACAGTAAATATGGTTTGTTGAGTAGAACCAAATTTGAAAATGGCTACATTTATTAAAATATATAGCTATTTGATACCAAAGAGCTTTGAGATGACTGGCGCACAGAATGTTTATAGTGAGTATGATTGATATATTGATTGTATGAAAAAAAACATTATATATCTGTTTTTAATAGGCAATGCAATTATGTTTCTTGGTGGCTGTAAAAAAGACAAAGAAACTGTGCCGGATGGTTTTTTCAGTGAATACGATTCAAAAAATTTTGAGATGGGGTTTAGCACCTGGGCATACGCTCCAACAACTGAATCGGTTAATACTACCTATCAATTTGTTGACGATAACGCTGGCATATATTCTGAGCACATAGACGCTAATATTCCCTGGAAGGCCTGGATTAGTGACTTACCGTTACCAAAAGAATTTACAGATGAAATTGCCGGGAGAGTATCCAGAAGAAATTCGAATATAAAACTGACTTTATCTGTGAGCATATTGAATAGTTTAAGGAATGAGTTGGCCGCTGATTTTGATGGAATGGTTCCCGATTACATTGCTCTCAATGACATTGAAATTGAGAATGCCTATTTCAAACACCTGGAATATATAACGAGTCAATTAAATCCTGATTACCTGATAATGGCGATTGAGGTGAACGAATTATTGATACACGCTCCCGAAAAATGGGATGAATACAAGTTGTTGATGGCCAAAATCAGACCGCGAATAAAGGCGCGATTTCCCTCACTAAACATTTCAGAATCGATCACTTTACATAACCTGTACCAGCCAGATGTCCCAAACCCTGAAGCGTATATTGCTGAAATAGTTAGTTACGCAAATTCTTTAGACTTTGTATCAATAAGTTTCTATCCCTTTTTTAAGGGTCTGAATACAAAACAAAACTTTCAGGAAGCTTTTGATTTTTTACATCAAAAAATCAATAAACCCATCGCATTTGCCGAAACAAGCCACTTGTCTGAAGATTTGACGGTGGAATCGTTTAATCTGTTTATTCAGGGTAATGAAGATGAACAAAAAGAATACCTGGAATCATTGCTTATAAATGCCCAGCAACAAAACTACAGGTATGTTATCTGGTGGGCTCACAGGGATTACAACGAATTGTGGGAAACATTTCCAGAAGAAGTCCGGGATTTGGGAGAGTTATGGATCAGTACCGGAATTATAAATGAAGATGGTATTGAGAAAAAAGCTTATACTTCATGGAAAGATGTTTTTAATAAATAACCAGTATTAGCGATCGTATTCCATCAAACAGAACGTCTCTGGGCGTAGAATCCTTTACGCTCTTTTATTTTTTAAGGCAGATGCGCCGGATCTGTGATCCGGGTCACTTAGATGAGCAGCCAATAAGAAATAATAATCTATACGAAATGGCCATATGCTGGCCTTATTTCTTAATCAGCCTGGCATAAGGAACTAATCTTTAACAATTTGGTGAACCGTTGCCCCGTTAGGGGAGATGATTTTTAACAGATAAATGCCACTGGGATAAGCACTAAAATCCACCTCAAACGCCCGGTTATTAAATTTTAGACTTTTTACGATTGCTCCTGTGGAATTATAAATGATTGCCTTACCCGAAATGGCTGATTGGTCTGGAATTAATTTGAGTGTATGGCTCACCGGATTGGGAAATATCTTTATTCCTGTCGTTGAATGCTCTTGCAGGGCAGTGACTACTTGCGCTGCGTTATTTACGGTTAAAATACCTGCTGTATAATTGAAATTATAGTTATTGTCCATCCCTCCCGAAATGGTAATGGGGTAAGTACCTTCATCACTTAAAATGTCTGCGGTGGTAGAAGCTATGGGCTTTACATCCAGATCGTCAAGGTCGTCTTCGTTGACCCAACCTTCATAATGCAGTTCAAACACGGGGTTGGATTCACCCTCGTCTCGGGAAACGTTTACCGCGGTCACATTCAGGGTGGCCTTGTCCACAGTCAGTAGCTGTTCTACGCTGTTTGCTGCATGAAAAGAAGCATTCCCAGGCTGTGAGGCAGTTATTGTTGATACTCCTGCCCCTTTTATGCTGATGGAATTACCGGTAATCAGGGCAACGTCGGGATTGGAGCTATTATATTCGACCGGTAATCCAGATGTGGCAGATACTGTTGGTTCAAAAGTTGGGTCACCGTAGGTTTTGGAAGAGAATGCCTCAAAATTAATAGACTGTGTTTGTGGTTTTAAGGTGGTAAATACTTTGAAATCCCGGTCGACATTGGCATTGGTTGTACTTAAAAGTAATTCACTTCCTATCGAGGCAATAGAAAAGTAGGTAGTACCATAGTCACCCAGGTTATCTGTATCAATCACCTGCCACGAGTTACCCTGATCTCCCGACACGTAAACAATACCTTTGACGTTGTTGCCGAAAGGGACATCAATAATGCCACCGGAGGCGTATAAAAGGCCTCCTTCACTAACATGCAGATCGACTGCAAAGAACTTATCAGGAGTATTAGCCAGGGCACTCCAGTTGATCCCATCCGTAGAGGTGTAGATTGCCCTCACATTATTTTCACTTTCCGTATGGAAAACAAAAAGCTTCGTTCCGATCGCAGCAATATTAACAAAATCCCCGTCTGCCGGATCCGTGGGGACCGGGAATCCGTTTGTTGTAATTAATGTCCAGGAATCCCCATGATCTTCACTTTTATAAAGTTCGGGAATGAAATGTTTGGCAACTGCATAAACAATACCGTTCTCATCTACCGTCATGTCCTGAACAAAGGTCTGTGAAGACATCCCTGCTATGGAGACCTCCCAGGACAGTCCGTCGTCAACGGATTTATATACCTGAAAGTTGAAATCTTTGTCGTAACCTGAAACCAGCAGAACATCCTGCATGGCAAGAATTGTGGTGGTCTGAGATAATAAGTCCAAATCTGAGTGTATTCTTTGCCAACTCAAACCATCCGATGATTTGTACAACGCGACTTCTGATTCCGAAGGAGAAACACCATCAGTGTGGGCGATGGCATATAGATCTCCCTGTGGACTGCGACTGATTTCATTGACACGAAAGTGGGAGAGGATCTCATCAGTAGGTTGCCAATCCAGGAGGGCCGGGCCGTATCGAAGTAGTAAACCATCTGACCCCACACCCCAGCCATGATAAGGATCGGTAAAATGAAAACCCCATACCTCCCAGTCCGGGTTGACAAACTCCTCTGTCCATATGCCGTAATTGTAAGTGAAAAAGGATCCTTCTCCGCTGGCCCATCCATGGTTCTCATCTAAAAAGTGGATGTCCAGCAAGTTGTAGTTGGTATTATTGATACTTGTATAATCAATGCTCCATGAATTGCCATCGTAGTGCCAGATGCTATTACCAAAGCCTACGCCATAACCATTGTCCGGGCTGATAAATCTCATTTCAATGAATGCGCCGGGATTGGTTATGGTAATCTCAGACCAGACTGAATCCTTGAACTGGTACATTTTACCGGCACCGGCAGATAGCCATCCGTTTTTATTGTCGGTGAAGTAAGAGGTAAACGTCCAGACATCAAAACCTATATTCCCTTCGATCCAGTTCTCGCCATCATAATATGTAATGTACCCCTCGGCGCCGGAGGCAAATCCCTCACCTGTCTCTAAAAAGTATAATGTATACAGGCCTTTACCACCGGTAGCGGTAAAGTTTAAAGACCAGCTATTTCCGTCATAGTGGAATATTCTGCCATTCCCTGTAATGGCCCAACCTTCATTTTCTGAGGTAAATACGACCCGGTTAAAACTGTTTCCCGGCAGCAGGTCATATACTTCCCAGGCAACGCCATCGTAATGAAGTATGGTGCCGCCCAATCCCACTGCCCAACCTTTGTTTTCAGTAGTAAAGGTGACATCGTAAATTATTTGGTCGGTAGGGGAAGTTATATTGGTCCATTGGGCGGTAATGCTGAACGGCAGAAGTATCAAAATCAGGCCGGAGAAAAATAATCTTATCATAGTCTTCATAATAATTACATTTGCCAATTGCTGAATTGGTCAAATAGATTGCATAAAAAATTTATGGGAATAGACTAAGAATAGATGCTGCGCATGTGTCAGCGCAGGTTTGCAATGTAGTTAAAAATTGAGGCAGGTGCTAAGATTTGATCTCTACATTGTCTATACAACCGGTTTTGAAGCCTTGCAGGTTGGTGATAGCACTCTGTAAAAAAAGTGGTAAACTGGCGTAGAATCCCATCATTGGATTTCAATCGTATCGCTGAAAAATCAGGCAATGATACTTTTAAAGTCTTCACCCCCAGATTAGTATGATTTTAAAAATTAGTATCTTGTCAAATATTATGAATGTACGTCTGACCATATGTCGACAACTCATTGTCTTTCTGGGTTGGGCTTTACTTTTCAATAGCCCCGGCGTTTTTTCGCAAACCGACCGGGTTGAGATCCTATTGGATGAACTGAAGTCCCTGAAAGGTGAAGCTTATTTTGCCAAATCCAATGACCTGGCGGAATTATACCTGGACACTACGCCGCTTAAGGCGCAGGAGTTGATGGAACAACTTTTGGCCCGGCAAGAGATGGGAGATTTTCCCCTGGAGTTGGCGCGTTCGTACTATATTCAGGCAAGAGCCTATACCTCGCTGGGGGCCTATGAAAAGTCTTACGAACCATTCGACCGGGCACTGATAATTTTTCGCCGGAACAAAGATGAAACTTCCATGGCCCGGTGTTTTCTAGGCAAAGGAATAGCTTATATCTATCACGGACAACATGATCAAGCCGAAACAGCCCTGGATAAGAGCCTGGCACTTTACATAAAAAACGATAATGAATCCGGAAAAGGTAAAGTGTTCTATGAACTGGGGCATTTCCACTATATTTTCGGAGATGATGAAAAAGCGTTGGAATATTATGAAAAAAGCCTGGCCATTCAGAAGGATTTAGATGACCGAAAAGGGATTTCCAATAATTACTTCAGGATGGCATTGGCCTATCTTTCAAGTGATAAGGGCGAAGCACTGACACTTCTTGATAAAAGTAGGCGATTGAAGGAGCAAATCGGCGATATGCCCGGACTGGCAAAAGTGGGTATTTCTCTGGGGGTATTACATGAGGAAAATGAGAACTTCCAAACCGCGTTGAGTTATTACAGGCAGAGCCTGGCAGCCAATAAAGCTTTTGGCGATCAGCGGTTGGAAGCCATTATCTTCAATAATATGGGCATTGTCTATGTCGATCAGGGTATACAGGACAGTGCTATTGTATATCATCAAAAGGCATTGGCCCTGAGAAAAGAGCTAGGCAATGATCATGGTATTGTCCAATCACTGGCCAATCTTGGAGAAGTTTATCAGATCAGTGAAGATTTTAATAAAGGATTGAGGTACTTTCTCGATGCCCAAAAAATCAGCGAGGCAAATAACCACCAGCCCATGATGCCCTATATCAGTGAAAAGCTGGGAGAGATCTATTTGAGTTTGCGCAAGTTGGATAGCGCGGGTGTTTATTTTAATAAAGCGCTGATACAAAAAAAAGAAGAGGGAAACTATAGTGGATTGAACAGTACCTATAGAAATCTCTCAAAATTATCAGAGGAGCAAGGTAATTACAAGAAGTCTCTGGAGTACTACAAATTGTACAAAGCTGTACAGGATAGCGTTTTCAATACCGCAAAAGACAGCGAGTTGGCTGAGGTGCAGGCAAAATATGATACAGAGCGCCAGGAAAGGGAAATTATAAGTCTACAACAAAAAAACAGGGAAAAGACTTTATGGCAAAACATCTTTGGTACCGCCACGCTGGTGGCTTTTGTTTTTATAGTTTTGATCGTGCAGTTTTTTAGGTTTAGAAATAAAAAGAATCGGGAACTGCTGGTCATTGAAGGCAAACAAAGGCAGCAGTTGGAGGAAATGGACCGGTTGAAATCCCGGTTTTTCCATAATATTTCACATGAGTTCCGAACACCGCTTACGCTGATATTAGGGCCTTTGGATAAGCTGCGAAAGCACGTGGATGAAGCCATGCGTCCGACGGTCGATGTTATTGATCGCAATGGTAAAAGATTGCTGAAGCTCATCAACCAACTTTTGGAATTATCTAAGATTGAGGCAGGTAAAACCACGCTAAAGGCTGCTTACATGGATATTGTTCCATTGTTGAAAGGATGGGCAATGTCATTTCATTCTATGGCGGAGATGAAGGATATCAAGTTATCGGTACACTCTGAAAAGGAAGCCTTTTACAGCTACATTGACAAGGGAAAAATGGAGGAAATCATTATTAACCTTTTGTCCAATGCCCTAAAATATACATCTGTTGGGGGAGAAGTCTCCGTGAATTTAAAAGCAAAAGAAGAAAACGGCCAAAAGTATCTGAGTATTGCAGTTTCGGATACCGGTGAGGGCATACCCGAAGAAGAGCAGGATTACATTTTTGACCGTTTTTACCAGGCAGCCAATGCAGATTCTGACAATGTGGTGGGTACGGGAATCGGCCTTTCTCTTATTAAGGAATTGGTGGATTTGCATAAGGGGACCATTGCGGTGCAGAGTGAAGTGGGCGTCGGTAGTACTTTTGAAATCAAACTGCCTTTTGGAAAGGCACATTTATCAGAGGAAGATATTCATATTATTACCCCAACCTCAGAACCGACTCCTGTCGATGCACCTGATGAAAATGCCAGTGAGACTGTTACGCCCGAGAGTGGCCAGGAATCGCTGCCATTGTTGTTGCTGATTGAAGATAATGAAGACCTCAGGCATTATGTGAAAAGCATACTTCACACCAGCTATCAAATCAGGGAAGCGGAAAATGGCAAAATAGGTATGGAACAGGCCTTTGAATGCATCCCTGATGTTATCGTAAGCGACTTGATGATGCCCAAGGTAGATGGCTTACAGTTATGTAAAACACTTAAGGAAGATGTGCGTACCAGCCATATTCCCATTATTCTGCTTACGGCAAGGTCTTCCCGGGAAGACCGGATTGAAGGGCTTAAAAACCTCGCTGATGACTATCTAACCAAGCCATTTAATAATGAAGAGCTGCTGGTGCGAATTGAAAACCTTGTTAAGCTGCGAAAAAAGATGCAATCACATTTTGGTACGGATGCCCTGTTAATGCCTAAAAAAATAGCATTGAATTCCGTCGACGAGGTTTTTATGGAAAATATAACTGCTACGCTGGAAGCGGAAATCTCCAACCCACTGTTTGGTGTTGAAGAACTGGCCGCTGCGGTGGCGCTGAGCAGGTCGCAACTCTACCGAAAAATCAGAGCAATTACGGATCTGACCCCGAATGAATATATCCGGTCTTTTCGCCTTTACCGGGCCATGGACATGCTCAAACAGAACAGTGCCACTATTGCTGAGATTGCCTATGAAGTAGGATTTCAAAACCCCTCTTACTTCGCCAAGTGTTTCCAGGAGCAATTCGGCAAATCTCCAAGTGCTATAACTACGTCATAAGTACTTTTTCAGAAGTGGTAATAAACCATATTCAATAAGTCCAACCCTGATTTTGAGATCACCCTCCAATCCAGTCAATTTTATCCTGATGCAACATTTCTTATAGTTATTGCAACATTTCTTGCATTGCGTAAAAGCTGTTGATAATCAATGATTTGTCATGCAACAAATTTGATGTTTTTCGATACATTCCAGGTTGTTGCCAGGTGTGATAAGCGGTTATGTTTGTGCTGTTCATTTAAAAATCAAAATATTATGCTGACACCATTAGAAATTTTATTAGACCCGGTTTCGCTAGCTGTTCTGGCGATGTATGCGATACTGATGATTTGGGAAGGACTCTTCCCGGCAAGAACTTTACCAAAAGTAAAATTTTGGAAATTAAGGGGAATGATGGCTTTTGCTTTTTTCTTTTATTTGTCGTCTTATCTTCCACTATTTATAGACCCGTACCTGGAACCGTATCGGGTATTTGATTTAACCAGGTTTAATGCCATTGGCGGAGGCCTCATAGGAGTTTTGTTGTATGAGTTTGGTGTATATATATGGCACAGGGCTATGCACCGCTCAGATTTTTTATGGCGTACGTTCCACCAAATGCACCATAGTGCGGAACGATTGGATACCTACGGCGCCTTTTATTTTAGTCCGATGGATATGATCGGTTGGACTGTCTTGGGTAGTTTGTGTTTTGCTTTGTTGGTAGGGCTGTCCCCCCAGGCGATTACAGTGACCTTATTAGTGACTAACTTTTTAGGCATGTTCCAGCATGCCAACATTAAAACCCCACACTGGCTGGGATATATTATCCAACGACCTGAAAGCCATACAGTGCATCACGCCAAGGATATTCACAAGTACAACTACTCCGATTTGCCGGTATTTGATATTCTTTTTGAAACCTTTGAAAATCCCAGAGACTATCAACATAAAACGGGTTTTTATCATGGCGCTTCTGCCAAAGTATGGCAAATGCTCACCTTTAAGGATGTCACCAAAGCGAAAACTAAAAAGAGCCTTGAGCTAAAACCCTTGATTAAAACGCTGACCGTATTAATTGTGTTGACCACTTTTTTAGGTTGCCATATAGGTGATGCGGTTTACCGCCACGGGGCAGATAACCATAACATTAGGAGGAAAACACCTAAAGGTATAGGGAGTAGCACGATTACCGGAAGCAATAAAAGAATTGTAAACGGTTTTGGATCGGAAATCCAGTTCAATAGACCACGGGGCCTCGCAGTTAATGACCGGGGAAAATATCTATGTGGCGGATAACCATTAATCATAGCATTCGAAAAATAGTGTAGGAGTAACCACTATCGGCCATGAGGATTTATCCGGAATCTGCCTAACGTTGAAACCCACAACCTGCAGCCACCATAGTTGTGACATAAGGAAAACCGTTGAAATATCGGGTTTCGATCCCTAAAAGACTATATTTTTACAAAGGACACTGACAATTATTCAATTGTCAGTGTCCTTTGCCTTTTATCTTCATAAATGAGGTCATTTCAGGTTATATTGGTGACGGGAATCCCAATTTGTTCTTGTTTTTCAGATGGTTTTGCGTATACTTTCTTCCCAAAGATATAGGAACCCAAAAGCAGGATTAACGCTGTGAGAGAAGATACATATTCTCCGTCTTCAGCGTACATTTCGGCCAGCATGGCCAATATAAAAACAAAGAAAAGACCGGCGTAAGCCCATTCTTTTAAGGTCTTTGATTTGTTGGACCAAATGGCGGTCATAGCCAATATTTTGGCCATTGTTAAAGGGTAAATCAGATAAACCGGGTGGCCCAAGGCAGCAAATCGCCCGCTGAATATTTCATGGTTGAAAATGCTGTTGCCAACGTACACAAGGATGATTGCCGTCAATAGACCCGTAGTTACCCGGAAAATAATCTTATTTGCTTTTTCTGACATTATTGCTGGTTTAAGCTACTTACAAAAGTCTCTAGCCGATCGAAAACAGAACCCCAGCCATTGTAAAAGCCCATTTGCTCCTGTTGCTTGCAATATTCTTCCGTCGCGTGGATGCAATTAAAAGTAAAATTGGTTTTATCGCCGTTTGCCTCAAACAAGGCTTGTATCTCTACACCCTCAGTCATGGGTTTGAAGTTGGCAGACGAAAATATTTTTTCAAGCTCGACAATTACCGAATATACACCGTCGGTAACAAACTGGTTCCCATCCGGCATGTCCATGGTATATTTCCATTGTCCGCCGACTCTGAAATCGTGTTCGACAACATTAATCTCCATTCCTTTTGGCCCCCACCAATGGGCAATATGTTCCGGCCTGGTCCAGGCTTCCCAAACCAGTTTAATGGGGGCGCTAAAGGTTCTTTTTAATGTTAGGGTTCGATTGGTTAATTCATCTGTCTGACTCATCTTTTTTATTTTTAGTTTGTAGTTTCATCAAGTAATCCTCAAAGGAATCGAGTTTTTCCTCCCATAGTTTTCGATATTGCTCAATCCAGTCAGAAACCGGCATTAAGTTTTTTGGTTGGATCTCGAGATACCGTTCTCTGCCTTTTTTATTAATGACAATGATGCCACATTCTTTAAGAATCTTTATATGCTTTGAGATGGCCGGACGGCTGATATCAAAATTCTCGGCCACGGTATTCACGGTCAGTGTTTCATTGGCCAGTAATCCTATAATATCTCTTCTGACCGGGTCGGCTATTGCCTGAAAAACATCTCTTCTCATAATTTTATGTAACTGATCGGTTACAAATATAAATGTAATCATTCGGTTACGCAAATTTTTTTTCAAAAAAAATCTTTAGAAATAAATTGGGTTGTTCAAAATACACATACCGGGAAAGGCGTGGTAACACAACAGCTTATACCCGCATACACCAACTAATTGGTGATTGGACCGTCGTGTGTTGTGATGGATTGGCAATAAAGAAAGTTCATTTAAGAACTTCTGTCACCTCATAAATTTGACAAATTTTACCATACAATGGACTGAATGGTAACTCATAACTGAAGAACAAAAAAGAAAAGGCTAACAGGTGCAATGCATAGTCAGCCTGCAAGATTACTCAGAATCCTCAACCTTTAATTGCTGCTGGTCCCAGTATTCTATCTTTCTAAATTCGTATTTGGTAGGGTTGTATTCTCCTACCAGGTTTACATCGGCTTTTTCCGGTACCGGCATATCCAATGCCCAGAATACACCGTTTACCAATAACCTGCGCGTGCCCTCTATCAACATATCATTAGATGATCCTAACGTTGCCGCAAATACCTTTCCTTTATTACCACCAGGTACCTGGTAGCTTTTTGTCCAGGCTACAGGCATCATGGGATTGTTTGGATCGATGCCTTTGTTGTTAGCGGCAGCTACCTCATCATCTGTTGATTTCATGCCATAGAAGATATCGTTTTCATCGAACTCACCTTTTCTGTTCATTACCTGCCCCAAAATGATGGGTTTGGAATCTCCCGGTAGCGGTAGTCTGACCCCATATACATCGGTAGATGCCCATACGTCACCATCCGCAATACCCTGGGCGATGGGATGGGATTTTGCGTCTTCAGCCACGATACCTCGCGTGCTCTGATGTTTATGATGGCCGTGGTGGGAAATCCATTTCTCACCTAAGATTAAGCGTCCGAAACCATCTTTCCATTCCGTTTTGTCTCCGTCATAATTGTTACTGTAGTGTTTGAACCCGGAGGTGGATTCTGCGTCAAAATTAAAGGCATGGGTGGCGGTGCGGAAACCAATTACGGGCTTGCCGGTTTTCAGATAATCATCTATATGTTGCATCTGATCATCCGGAAGCGCACGGAATCTGGTGAATATAATCATCAGATCGGCACTGGCGAGTGCGTCCAGTCCGGGGATATGCTGGAGGTAATTGGGATTGATAATTCCGGGTTTGGCAGGGTCCTGGGCAAATAATACGGTACATTTAAAACCGTGTCTTGTCGACAGGATTTTGGCCAGTTGCGGCATTGTTTCTTCAGATCGATACTCTTCATCACCTGAAACGAGTACGATATGCTTGGCGTCACCATTTTCGTTGCCGAGGGTTAACCACTGTTGAGGTTCGTCGGCGACCGCTTCTGCTACCGTGTCGCCTTCGGCATTATCTGCTGTTTTCTGGCCCGAGCAACTTAAGAGCAGGCAAAAAGTTAATAGGTACAAAAAGTTTTTCATCGATGTTGATTTAGTTTGGTTGTACTTGTTTAGATTCCCATCCCTTCTTTGATGAATTTCAATCCCTCTGTATAAACTTCATCCATGGGAGAGTAATCTCTCCAGACATTAATGGCATTGGCAAATTCCGGAATGATGGTGCTGAATGCCTCAATGGTCAACCAGCCGTCATACTTGACTTCCTTTAACGTGTTAAATACATCGTGCCAGTTCACCTGTCCGCTTCCCGGCGTACCGCGATCGTTTTCACTAATGTGAACATGCTTCAAATAAGGGGCAATACGCTTGATGGCTTCAGCCTGACTTTTCTCCTCCATGTTGGCATGATGGGTATCGTACATCGCCCCAAGACTCGGGTGATTCACCTTTTCTACCATCGTGCGCAGATCTGCCATGGTATTGTACAGGTAGCATTCAAATCTGTTGAGAGCTTCGGGAGCAAGCGTGATGTTGGCAGCCTGTGCATATTCCGCAGCTTTTTGCAGCATTTCTATGCTCCATTGCCTTTCCTCCTGCGTTGGTGGCTGTCTTGTGAAATAGGCAAAACTTGAATGAAAAGGCCCGCAAATCACGTCGGCATTTAAAGCCGCCCCCATATCAATAGCCCATTTTAACCTGTCCAGGCCCGCTTCCCTGAATTTCTGATCCGGGCTGGCGATATTCTGTTCCGGCGCCAGCGATGCCACACAGCTTACACCCATCCCGATATCCGAAAAATGCCTTCCCAGACTGGAGTAAAGTTTGTTATCGCCTTCACCCAAAAATAATTCGATGCCGTCGTATCCGGTGTTTTTTAGTTTATCAATGATATTATAGTGCTGCTCTGTGACATGATTTGTCCAGAGTAACATATTCATTCCAATTTTCATGTTAAGGTTTTATTTTATCTAAGTTTCACCGGAACCAAATCCCTGCCTGAATGGCAGGGATTTTTATGTCCATTTTTCTTTTAATTAAGCCGTTGCCGGTTGGGCTTTGATTTGTCTCACCCAAAATAACAATATGGTAAACAGTACAATGAGTATGGCAGGAAATGTGATCATTGTTTGGAGTGTGGCCTGACCGGCGGCTAATTCCAATGCGTCTCCCGTCAGTCCAGAGGCAGCAGCTTTTTCGTTGGCACCGTCTATCCACCCGCCAATAATAGGCTGAAAAATCGAGGTTGAAAACATGCCAAATGCGCCGACAATAGACATACCTAATGCACCGCTTTTAGGGATTTTTTCTGCCACAAATCCAATCATATTAGGCCAGAAGTAGCAGACACCAAGCGCAAAGATAACCGCGGATACATAAGCCATGGCCCCGGTTTGGCTGCTGAATAAAAAGATGCCGATGGTCGTTAAAACGGCAGAGCCAAGCAGTACACCCGATTGGTCAAACTTATGCACAAATTCTCCACCAAAATATCGGCCCACGGCCATTAAACCTGTAATAAGCGCTAAGATTACCATTGGTTCAGCGCCACTTTTGGCCAAAATTAATTGAGCCCATTGTGTAGGTCCAAATTCTGAAATGGCTGTAAGTGTCATACAAGCTGCCATAAATATAAAAAGGGGCGTCGCCATCGCTTTCAGGTTGCCTTTCAATGTAGCGCTTTCGGTAGTCCTGGCTGTAGGGAATTTCTGCCCGTAAAAAAGATAGGCATAAGCTAGTGTAGGAAGGAGAATGATCCAGATTTGCGCTTCCCATCCCAAATTCATGCTTGTCATGGCATAGGAAATCAAGCTGCCAAGGACAATACCTCCTGGAAACCACATGTGAAAACGGTTCATCAGGGTGTTCATCGTTTTTCCTTCATAACTGTCTGCTATCATCGGGTTGCAGGCAGCCTCGGTACAGCCATTCCCTAATCCTATTAGTAGTGTCGATATGAGTAACCCGGTGTATCCTCCGGAATATATAGTTAGTAGTATTCCTACGGTGTGCGCAAAAAAAGCAAAAATCATGATTCTCTTTGGCCCGATTGAGTGGTAAAATATACCGCCAAGCACCATGGAAATTGGAAATCCTAAAAACCACATTTGGTTGATAAAACCTAATTGCTGGGCACTAAGATTGAAGGTTTCACCCAATTCCGGGAGAATTCCGGCTCTAATGCTAAAGGAGAAAGCAGTGGTAATCAAGGCAAAGCAACTACCGTAAAAGAGCCTTTTACCGTTTACCCCTGATTGATTGTTTGTATTTTCCATTATTAAAAATTTTATTAGTAGTTAGTCTATTTAATTTCTGTTTTATTCGGAAGCTTAATAAAAAATAATCATCTCGTACATTCTGATTTTTGATCATTGATTTAGTGATAGTGGCGTACAATTTACTGAAAAGATTAAAACCTTTGCAAAAAATAGTCTTCCAAATATTGAAATCTATCAAATTTAAAACGAAAAGAGATTTCGAAATTCCTCTATTATGCTAAAAGGTGGTACTTTTCTATCCTTGAAATGGAATGACATTGCCAACAACCGACAATGAGGGGAAATTTAAAACCTCTTTCTGATCAATTTTTAAATTGATGTCTAAAATCTAAAATTGATAATAGCTGATGGCACTTAGAATTGGTTGATTAGTCAATAAATAATGGCTTGTAATTAAGTTTAACCTTTAAAAAATACGTCTTAATAATGGAGTAGCCGATCAGGTGCTCGATGTCGGGTGTGCCGCGACGCTCATTGGCAGGGTATCCTGGTTGCCCTTAAATTGCCGTAAATCTCCAAATTCAGGTTAAATGATGGCAAAAAAGTGTCATAGATTAGTAAAATACAGGAGTTTTTAAGTGCAAATGAACTTTAGTTTTGTAATAATATGCTAGAATCGACAATTCATAGCTTGGCAACTTATCTGAATATTGCACTAAAAGCAACATGTATCTTTTCTATCGTCCTGGGGATCACCTCATGCCGGAACAGTGTCAGTAAAATGGAGGCTCGCGTGATGGTTGATCATGATAAAACATACATAGATGCGCTAAGATCGGCGATGACCAATGAAAAGCAGCAAAAGCAGGATCCCGATAAATATAGGGTTATTTATAAAGGAGATAGTGGACCTGGCAAAGGAAAAAATATTGTTTTTATCGCCTCTGATCATGAATACAGAGGAGAGGAAACACTCCCCGCATTAGCGAGAATACTGGCTAAAAGACATGGGTTTAGTTGTACCGTGGTTTGGGCTTTGGATGACAATGGGAATATCTTTCCGGGCAGTTCAAATTTGAGAGGTTTGGAGGCGCTGTCCAATGCCGACCTGATGGTAATTTTTACCCGGTTTTCAAATTTTGCGGATGATCAGATGCAGCATATTGACGATTATCTGGAGCGTGGAGGGCCTGTGGTCGGACTTAGAACAGCTACACATGCATTTAGCAATCAGGAAAATACCAAATGGCAACATTATCATTATAAATATGACGGACCTAAAAAGAACTGGCACGGCGGTTTTGGAGAATTGATATTAGGGGAGACATGGGTTGGGCATTATGGAAAAAACCACAAACAGGCATCCAAAGTAATTGTGGAGCAGGCACATCGGAAACACCCCATCATGCGGGGGGTAAGCAATGCATGGGCACAGTGTGGAGGTTATAAGGCTTATCCACAGGGAAAAGATCTGAAAGTACTGGCCCGGGGCAGGGTGTTGAATGGAATGACACCGGATGCGGCGCCTGATATTACAAAAGAGGAGCTGCCCGTGGCCTGGGTTCGCACTTACCAGTTGGCGTCGGGAGCCGGGGGTCGTGTTTTTACAACTACTCATGGCGCTTCTGAAGATATATTGAGCGATGGATTCAGAAGAATGTTAATCAATGCCTGTTTTTGGGCTGTCGGAATGGAAGATGACATTAAAGCCGATAATAACATAGACTTTGTCGGAAGTTATCAACCCACAAAATTTAATTTTGATGGATACAAAGCAAATGTCAAACCATCTGACCTGGCCGGATGGGAGTCGCTTATTATGCCTGGAGAAATAATAAAAAAAGATAAAAACTAATAGTTATGCAAAACAACTATCCCAAACTTCACAATGCATCGTGGCCCGGCGTTGTGGGGAAAGGACCCGACTCGGAGCCGCCGATCTCTATAGATACTATGATCGATCTCACTGCCAATGCAGAAGTGGACGGAATCAAATTTGACGGATTCGATCTTTTTCTTTTCGATCCGCATATGGATATTGATGCCACAGATGATGACATTAAAAAAATGGCAGATAAAGCCATTGCTAAAAATCTGGAAATAGGAAGCCTGGTGGCGCCTGTATGGACACCCACCGGAGGCGGATCGGCCATGGGCTCTAACGAGGAGCGTCAAAAGTTTGTGACGCAGGTTCGCAAGGCTTGCCGGATTGCGCAAAAACTACGTGAACTGGGTGTGAGACCCAATGGTGTTGTAAGAATTGACTCCTCGGTAGATCCTGTAAGCTGGGCAGCGGATCCGGCTGCCAATACAAAATTGATCGCTGAAACCTTCCGGGAAGCTTGTGATGTAGCAGCCGATTTTGGCGAGTCACTGGCGGCTGAAGGTGAAATTTGCTGGGGGGGAATGCATGGTTGGAAAACCATGATCAATACGCTGGAAGCAGTTGACAGACCAAATATCGGGTTTCAGGCTGATATGGCACATACACTTTTGTACCTTCTCGGCTACAACAAGCCGGATGAAAGAATATTGCCGGAGAATTTTCAATGGGATGACCGCGCTACCCTCACAGATGGCCTTAAAACCCTGACTACGGCCTTGCGACCCTGGACCATCGATTTTCACGTAGCTCAAAATGATGGTACCGTCTTTGGATCAGGGACACACGACAAGACCGGCAGACACTGTCAGGCTTCAGACCCAAACGGGAAACTCAATATTCCGGAAGATGCGGGATACTGGCTGAGAAATGACGATGGAACTTTGACCAAAAGGTTTAAACATATCTGCTGGGATGGTTGCATGTTCCCCAATGAGGTGATGATGCAGCCAAAGACCTGGAACGACATTTTAGGTGCCATGATAAAAGTTCGCGAGCAACACGGATGGCATGAAGCCGAGTAAGATGATTTGGCCCTGCGGGTGTTGAGTTATTGGGAAATGAATTAAATACAAGGATTGAGAACCTTTCCGGTTTACTGCAAACCGGTTTTCAAAACCTATTGTGGTATAGATACTGTAACTATTGTTAAAAAGGAATCATTTAAAAGTATGGCAGATAAAAAAACATTAAGAATTGGACTAATAGGCTACGGATTTATGGGCAGAACCCATTCCAATGCATACAAGAGACTAGGCGATTTTTTTCCTGACCTGGGTACCCGCCCGGTATTAAAGGCGGTCTGCGCCCGCAATAAAGAGAGGGTACAGGCCTTTGCGGAACAGTGGGGATATGAATCAGTAGAAACTGATTGGAGAACACTGATTGCAAGAGATGATATCGATGCCGTAGATATTTGTACACCTAATAACATGCATGCTGAAATTGCCATTGCGGCAGCCGAAGCAGGCAAGATGGTGCTGTGCGAAAAACCGCTGGCCAGGACAGTCGCTGAAGCACAGCCGATGGTTGATGCCGTTGAAAAGGCCGGGGTTAGAAATACTGTATGGTACAATTATCGAAGAGTCCCCGCCGTGACACTGGCCAAGCAACTGGTTGATTCGGGTAAGCTGGGAAAAATATTTCACTACCGTGCCAATTTCCTGCAGGACTGGACGATCAACCCCGAACTACCCCAGGGCGGAGAGGGATTATGGCGCCTGGACAATAAAGCGGCCGGATCGGGGGTGACCGGCGATCTTCTGGCACATTGTATCGACACCGCCATGTGGTTAAATGGAGGCATTAAAGATGTTTCTGCGGTTACTGAAACTTTTGTTAAAGAAAGAGTGCATACTGCCTCAGGAGAAGTACAGGAAGTAGGTATTGACGACGCCTGTATATTCCACTGCCACTTTGATAACGGGTCCCTCGGACTTTTTGAATCTACCCGCTACGCCCGCGGCCACAAGGCCCTTTATACATTCGAAATTAATGGGGAACACGCTTCTATCAGATGGGATCTACATGATCTGAATCGCCTGGAATATTTTGATCACGGAGATGACGGCATCGTCAGAGGTTGGCGGTCTATTCATGTAACCGATGGTGATCAGCCCTATATGGATAAATGGTGGGTGCCGGGATTGTCAATTGGCTATGAACATACCTTTGTGCATCAGGTGGCAGATTTCTTTAAAAGTATTGACGAAGGAGGAGATTGTTCTCCAACATTCAGGGAAGCGCAGGAAACGCAAAAGGTTTGTGAAGCCGTACTGGCATCGGCCGAAGCGCGAAGCTGGAAAGAGACGGGAGTAAGCTGGTAGGCGTTACTTTAATTCCGGCAAATTTAACCGTCGGTAAATTTCAAAATCATAAAATTTCAAAAAGAAAAGTAAAATGAGTGAATCAATAAAAGGGTTTTGCCTGCATGGCCGGGAAAGAATCGTTCCCAATTCCGGGGTTTCTGTTATAAGCAATACTTCCGTTGTGGATATGGAAATACCGGAATTGAAGGAAGGAGAGATTTTGGCTAAACCAATTTATACAGGCATCTGTGGGTCCGATAACAGCGCTTGCCTGGGGAAGCCTAATTTCACCTGGGTGGAGCGTCCGAGAGTAATCGGTCATGAATGTAGCGCTGAGGTTTTGGAACTTGGCCCCGGCGATCATGGCGGTTTAAAAGTAGGAGATATATTTACGCCGGTAGCTCAGCTTGGTTGCCAAAGAGAGGATTGCCCCGCCTGCACGGTTGGCAAGTGGAATCTTTGCCCCCGAAAGACAATCCTTGGCTTTCATCGCGATGGGGGATTCGGGCAACGCATGGTACTTGAATCTGACAGGGCCGTTCCTTTTATCGAAGGCCTGACGCATAAGCAGGGCGCTTTGGTGGAACCGTTATCGGTGGCCTGCAACGCTATTTATAACAAATGCGATATCAAACCCGGCATGGATGTAGTGGTGACGGGATGCGGTATTATAGGGTTGATGTGTGCTGAATTGGCTAGGGCATCCGGTGCAAGGGTGGCGGTCACAGGAATAGAACACGATAGGCAGGTGCGGTTGAAAGCCGCAAAAGAGCGTGGCTTCATTACGCTGGTGGTATCTGAAAGCCAGACGCTTCAGACCTATCTTGAAGACGGCGTCACTGATGATAATGGCGTCCGGTTTGGATCTAACGGTAAGGTCGATTTACTCATCGAGTGTACCGGCGTGCCACAAGTGCTGGGAGGAGCGGGAGCCGTTATAAGGCCTGATGGCGATATCTGCGTCGTGGCCACTTATCCTGGTCCCGTAGAATTTGATGCGACAAACCTTACGCGCTCTTCCCACAATATGAGAGGAGTCATGGGGTCAAGTAAAGATGATTTTGTGGTAGCCCAAAAACTGTTGGTTCAGGAGGTGTTTCCTGCAGAACATTATGTAAACCTGTATCAATTTGATGACATCGGACAGGCTTTCGAGGATTCCATCAAAGCAAATAATGTGAAAGCAGTAGTCAAAATGAACTAGCAGATATTTATATGTCAACAATACTAATAACAGGAGGAACAGGTTGCATAGGTTCCATTACAATACATAAGCTGTTGCAATCGCAGGAAGTAGAAAAAATTGTAGTAGCTTCCAGGTCGAATAACAGCGATCCCTTAAAATTATGGCAGGGAGATACCCTGGATTCCCGGATTGAGTTTGTGACTTTAGACGTCTCAGACTATGATGCTATTGAAAAAGTCGTGAACCAGGTAAGCCCTACTCATATTATCCACCTGGGCGCTTATCAAAGTCCCGACTGCTCCAAATACCATATAGCCGGAATGGAAATTAATACCGGCGGTACCATGGCGTTGTTTGATGTTGCGGAGCAACTTCCAAATTTGAAAAAGATGGTCTTTGCAAGTTCGGGAGCGGTTTATGGGATGCGGGCGATGTATCCGCAGTCAACTATCAGTGAAGATGCCCAGCTTGCTCCCCCCAATCATTACGGTATTTGGAAACTTGCCGGAGAACATTTGGCGCGTTTATTCTATGACAATACCAAGGTGCCTACCGTATGCCTAAGATTAAATACGACCTATGGAAAAGGCAGAGATAAGGGAAAAACGTCCGCTCCCACCAACGCGCTTAAAGCCATTGCCCAGGGAGCAACCTCAGGTCAGGTAATCCCTTTCGAGATGCCCTACCAGGGACGTGAGAATTATCACTTTGTAGAAGATGTAGGGGAGCACTTTGCCACTTGTGCCCTGCAACCGTTTAATGGCTTTGGCGCCTTTAACATTAAAGGACAAACCATTGAAGTAGCGGATTTTTTAAGCATTATCAATGAACAGGCTGCAAAACTGGGCATCGGTGAATTTGCAAAATTATCCATAGCCGGTGATGCGGAACCCAACTTGTTCGTGTCTGACCTCAATCATGAGAAGATTGAGGCGGAATTTACGGGTTTACCGTTAACCAGTATTAGCGATGGCGTCTACCACTCACTGGTGGCATTTCAGGAAATGGCGAAAAAAGGTGTATTAAACTATCCGGTATAAAGCAATGGATACAATTCGAATTGGACTTCTCGGTGCAGGAGATGTCGCCGATTTACACGCAGAGGCAGTCAATAGTCTGCCCGGTGCTGAACTTAAGGGGCTGTGGAACAGAACCCCTGAAAAAGGAGCACGCAAAGCAGCAAAATATGGTTGCCAAACCTATAAATCTGATCAGGAACTCTTAGACGACCCGGAAATTGATGCGGTATTTATATTAACCAATATGGAGACGCATTGTGACTACACCATTAAGGCGGCTAAGGCAGGGAAGCATATTTTGGTAGAAAAACCTGCTGCATCAAGTATTGAAGAATTGAAGGACATGCAGCATGCCATTAGTCAGGCTGGTGTAAAATGTATGCCCGTACACAATTACATTTACGAGGCGGGTATCAAACGCACCCAGGCCATGATCCAAAGCGGAAAGCTGGGAGATATCACCCAGTTTTATATGATGTATAACATCCATCATGCCGATGATATCAGGGCGCGTTACCCCGGGGTGATCAGGCAGATATTGACCCACCATAGCTATACTATGCTTTACCTGGCCGGTCAGCCAAAGATCATATCCTGCCTGAAACACACAGTAGACGATACCCTGGCACCACAGGAAAACGTCGCGATGGCTAATATGCAAATGGAGAACGGAACCCTTAGCCATCTATGTGCCAGTTTTGCCAATGATGATCATGCGGGAGATCCGTGGACCTGTATGATCAAGGTGATCGGTACAAAAGGCAGCACGCGGTATAGCTATCGCGACTGGGTAATTAATGAACGCAATGGGGCACATTCTCAAACCTACCAGTGCTATCCCGAAACCATCAAAAATGCGGCGACGCATTTCATTAACAATGTATTAAGATATGGGGAGGAACCGTTGTCAAGCCTGGAAGACGCGATTACCTGCCAGAGAATTATTGAGGCGTGTGAACTGTCAGTAGAGAAAGGGATACACGTTCAATTTTAAATAGATTGATTATTATAAATATATGGATCTTCAAACTAACGTATGATTATTAAAAAAGAAATGGTCTTTGGAAGCACAGTGGCAATAATATGCTTATCGGTATTTGTGCTTGGAATGACAAGTTGTAATGAATCCCATCAGGCAATTAAGCTGGATAAGGGAACCCGCATTGTACTCGTTGGCAATAATTTAGGATCACGAATGATGAATTTTGGTCACTTTGAGACTGAAATGCAACTTCGGTCCCCGGATAACTCACTATTTATCAGAAATATGTGCAGGCCGGGCAACACACCGGCCTTTAGGCCGCATCCCGCGCGAAAATCACCGTGGGCATTCCCAGGTGCTGATGAATTTGAACATGACCCCGGCAGTAAGATTCATTTTATAGAAAACGATGGGGGGCACCGATCGGGCAGTGTAGGACATTTTGAAACACCGGAACAATGGCTAACCCGGCTAAAAGCTGATATAATTATAGGATTTTTCGGTTATACCGAGTCGTTTGAAGGTCCGGAGGGGCTGGAAAATTATAAGGCAGAATTGCATGCTTTTATAAAACACACCCTAAGTCAAAATTATAATGGCTCCAGCCCTCCTCAACTGGTGCTGATATCTCCAATTGCCTTTGAAAACCTTTCAGAGACAATGGATTTGCCCGATGGTACCATTGAAAATAAGAATCTTGCCCTCTATGCCAACGCGATGAAAGAAGTGGCTGCAGCAGATAGTGTACTTTATGTGGATGCATTTACAGCATCAAAAAAATGGTATGATACGGAAGATGAGGCTATGACTGCCGATGGATTTCAATTAAATGATAAAGGCTACCAGAAATTTGCAAGGCTGTTAGCCGATCGGATACTGGGAAAAAACAACAATATAAAAGAGGAATACCGTCAATTAGTACATGAAGCGGTACAAGAAAAAAACTGGTTTTGGCATAACGATTTCAAAATACCAAATAGCGTGCATGTTTACGGGAGACGTTATAAACCATTTGGCCCTGAGAACTATCCCGCCGAAATTGAGAAAATCCGTCAGATGACGGCGATAAGGGATAGTGCCATTTGGAAGGCATTGAAAGGTGAAAAAATGGATTTGGAAAAAAGCGATGCCAGAACCAGGGTCTTACCTCAGATAGAGACCAACTATAAAGAAAGCGCAAAAAATGGGAATCCCGAATATTTATATGGAGAGGATGCGCTGAAAGAAATTAACGTAGCTCCCGGTTATAAAATCGAAATGTTTGCCTCTGAAGAAGAGTTCAATGACCTGGCCAACCCGGTACAGATCTCCTTTGACAATAAGGGCAGGCTTTGGGTAGCTGTCATGCCAAGTTACCCTCATTATAAAGCCGGTGATAGCAAACCCAACGATAAGCTCATTATTCTGGAAGATACGGACGGTGATAACAAGGCCGATAAACAAACCACCTTTGCAGATAGCCTGCATCTTACTATAGGATTTGAATTTGCCCCCGAAGGTGTTTATGTTTCACAAGGCCCCAACCTGGTGCTGCTAAAAGATACTGATGGCGATGATAAGGCTGATACCAAAGAAATTATTTTAAGTGGTTTTGACGATCACGATACGCACCATGCCATTAGTGCTTTTTGTGCCGATCCTTCCGGCGCCATCTATATGGGGGAGGGAACTTTTCTTCATACCAATGTAGAAACTGCATACGGACCTGTTCGTGGTACTAATGGCGGATTTTATCGCTACAGCCCGCAGAGGCATCACCTGGAGCGGACCGCACAGCTGGCCATTCCCAATCCATGGGGCATTGCTTTTGATGATTGGGGCCAGAATTTCTTTTGTCATACTTCCGGACCAGCCGCATCGTGGATGATGCCCGGAACGATCTTACCGCGTTATGGAGTGAGTTCACCGATACCAAAAAATCTTATTCAAAAGGAGCACCTGGTGCGGCCTACCTCCGGACTGGAGTTTGTATCAAGCCGTCATTTTCCGGATGAGGTTCAAGGAGATTTGCTGATCAATAATACTATTGGTTACCGAGGAACCAAACAACACATCATGGTTGATGATGAGCGTGGTGAAGGTTATACGAGCAGGCATCGGCTTGATCTGCTTTTTGCCGACGATAAAAATTTTCGCCCCGTGGATTTGGAGTTTGCCCCGGATGGCTCCTTGTACATTATCGACTGGCATAATGTGCTGATCGGTCATATGCAACACAATGCGCGCGATCCGTTAAGAGACCATGCGCATGGACGGGTTTATCGCGTTACTTACCCTTCAAGGCCATTGGTTACCCCCGCCAAAGTACACGACGCAAGTATTGATGAACTGCTCGACAACCTGAAACTGCCGGAGTACCGCACCCGATATAGAACAAGACGGGAATTGCGGGGCAGGGATGCATCGGCTGTACTGGTTAAATTAAAAGAATGGGTAGCTGGACTTGATAAAAACGACACTGGATATGATCATCATGTGCTGGAGGCTTTATGGGTGACCTGGGGTCTCAATAAAATTGATGAGCCACTGCTGCGTCAATTACTCGATTCGAAAGATTTCAGAGCCCGGGCAGCGGCGGTAAGGGTACTTCGGTATGGAGGGCACCAAATAGCCGACCAGGCCGGGTTATTGATGCAAGCTGCCAAGGATGATAATCCCCGTGTTAGATTAGAGGCCCTGGTGGCAGCCTCCTGGCTGGGTAAAGAGACGGGCCTTCCAATAATCGAGGAAGCCGGCAAAAAGGAATTGGGGCCTTGGACGGATAGGCCCTATGAAGCAGCTATCGCCCATTTAAACAATACTCGGGTAGGCAAAAAAACAAAAAAATCACACAAAACCGATCTTAAGGGAAAAGCGCTGGCCATGTTTGAAAAAGGCAAGTCGATTTATGAAAGAGATGGATACTGTGAGACCTGTCATCAACCGGAAGGCGAAGGACTCCAGGCTTCAGGTTTTCCTCCACTTAATGGCTCCCGGTGGGTAACGGGCAGCGAGGAAAGGTTGATAAAGCTAACTATGAACGGTTTGATGGGACCTATAACCGTCAAAGGTAAAAAGTACCCCGGACAGGTACCCATGACGCCGTTTGGCAGGCTGCTCAATGATGAGGAAATCGCTTCTGTGCTCACTTACGTGAGAAATTCTTTTGGGAATAAAGCTGCGCCGGTTTCTGTTAAGAAAGTGAAGGAAATCCGGGAAGAGATTAAAGGCAAAGAAGGATTTTATTCACCAGCCGAATTATTGAAAGAACACCCGCATTAGTTAGTTGTTGTAAATAAAAGAATGGAGGCCACTTTATCACAACAGGTAAAGTGGCCTTGCATCATTATGTCATTGGCTAGCCAGACAGACTCATCCTGTAATGACGGGGAGAACTGCCCACATGTCTTTTAAAGTATTTGATAAAGTAGGAGGTGTCTTCAAAACCCAGCCGAAAGGTGATTTCACTTATTTGAAGCGTAGTAAATTTCAGCAGGCGCCTGGCTTCCAATACCACCCGTTCCGCAATGAGTTGCGAAGGTGATTTGCCAACAACTGTTTTTGTGATAGTTGCCAGGGTTTTTGAAGAAATGTTCAGCATATCCGCATATTTGTTTACCGAATACCCGCGCATATAATTATCTTCCACCAGTTCCTTAAATTTGAAAAACTGCAGCTCATAAAGGTTGTTAGGCTCCAGGGCTTTGGTAGCGTCTTTTTGATGAACGCGCTCCAGGTTTATCAATAGTGATTTTAGCAAAAACCTGATGACATCCTGATACCCAAAACGGTGCTTCCTGGTGATCTCTTTATGAATAAGGTCAATATAGGAGGTAGCCATTTCAACAGTTTCCGTATCAATGGCGTAACAGGGTCTCTGTTGTGAATTGAAAATGTTGTATTTCAGAAAAATATCAACATCGGAGTGCATAAAGAAACTTTCATTGAAATGTATCAGCCAACCTTTTATGGCCAGATTTTCATCAAAGGCATGTACCTGGTCTTTTGAAATAAAGAGAATGGTGTTTTCTTTAATCTGATAGGTTTTGAAATCAACAGTATGGACACCACCGCAATTGAAAAACCATATGATCTGATAATAGCTATGCGAGTGTGGTTCAGCCGCTTTTTCAAGGCTTTTCCGGCGATATTTGTTTAGGTCATATATCTCAAACTGCAGCTTTTCCGGGTGTGCTTTGTGCAGGTGATATTGTGCTATATTGGATCTTGATTTGCTCACATCTATTTTTGAAATGATTAATTAGAATAAACGGGTTGGAGCTACTCCTGTTTATTTCAGGTTTTTTGTATAACTTTTTCAGCTGCGTTCAGGCCGCTGTAAATGGCGCCATCCATATAACCACCATGCACCGGGGAAGTTTCCGCTCCCGAAAATAATAGCTTGCCATTCATGTAAAAATCCCCGAATACCGGATTTCCATAGGCCGGACTCATGTAAATGGACTTTATGTTTTCACAGGAAGTATTTTTATCCTGCGACCAATCCTTTTCACGGTACAATGTATAGTCCAGGACTTCTTCCCCCAAATATTTTTGTAAATAGTTTAAAATTCTTGTTTTCCGCGCTTCTGCCGGAACGTCCCGCAACCCTTCATTGATAAAGCCCATTAAAGCAAAATATTGCCTTTTGTAGTCAGTATGATCGTGCAGTTCAACCACAGGTCCAACCTGACCAATCAATGTGCCGGAGAGCTTATTCAGCCGCCAAAAGGGTCGTTTGAAAGTCATGCCAATTTTCATAGCATTACTCATCCAGGTGTGTGTTTGTTTCATGGCTTCCGCTACGGTATCGGGAAGTCGGGGTGAAAAGGCAATACGGCTTACTATACGCGGTGGCATGGTGATGATTGCTTTCTCGGCACTAAAGGTTCTTTTTTCAGTTGTTACCTGTATTTTATTATCCTGCTCACGGACTGAGATTACCCGGGTTTTTGTTTTAATATTGCTTCTAATTGGTCTGGCCAACGCCTCAATCAGGGAAATAGAACCATTAACAATACGGTAGGCGGCAGGTGCACCGGTGTGATTTTCAAAATAGTGCGCCGGCGCCATGGTATTGTAAACCAGCACGCTCCGGCCTTTGTCGTATTGATGGAACTTTTCAACCCCCAGCTCATGCAACAAGCGCACGACATGTTGATGATGGCTGTGAAACCAGGTAGCGCCAAAGTCAATGGCGTCGCTGGTCAGAATTCTTCCACCAATCCGGTCCCTCGATTCTAAAATAACAAAATCTGTCTCACCCAGCTTGTTTAACATATAGGCCAAGGTAAGCCCTGATAGTCCGGCCCCGACAATCACATATTTGCAGGAGAATTGTTTCATTGTACCGCTATCCAATATCTTACCGGGCTTTAGTTTTTAAGTGAAGTTTTAAAATCAAAAGATACGGCTACTTCTCACCGTATCTTTTTTGGTGTTTGACGACACTAGTTTCTGCCAGCCATTACGCCGCCGTCCGTATCCCATATGGCTCCGGTTATCCAGGAGGCTTTGTCAGATAGGAGAAAACAAATTGTGTCGGCAACATCTTTGGCTTTTCCATTTCTTCCTAAGGGGTGAAAACCATGAAAATTTTGGAGCGCATCTTGTGCCTGCTCCCTGCCGCCAAATACACTTTCGTAGACAGGGGTTTCAACAACCGCTGGCGAAACCGCATTAACACGTATTTTGTGGTCGGCGAGTTCCATTGCCAGGTGTTGTGTTAAAGAGTGCAGGCCAGCCTTTTGCATTGAATAGGCTGAAGAAGGTGTGGCCTTCACCGCTTGTTTGGCCCACATCGACCCGACATTAATGATGGAACCACCACCGGTTGCAGCCATTTTTTTTGCGGCCGCCTGGGTAATGAAAAAGAAGCCCCTGTTAAGATCCAGGTAGGAATCATAGTCTTCTGCTGTGTGGTCCAGAAATGGTTTTGGTCCGAAAATTCCGGATGCGTTGACCAGGTAATCCAGGTTATCCAATCCGTTAATTAATTCCGTCAATGCTGCGACCTCTTCACGGTTGGTAATATCTATTTTGTGGGTGATCAGGTTTCCGGAAACTTCCTCTTTCAATGCCTGAAGTTTGGCTGTATTGGTACCAATGACATGTACCTCGGTGCCTTCTGACAAAAGATTCTGGGCGGTTGCTTTTCCTATTCCGCTGCTTCCACCAATGATCAATGCGCTTTTACTCATGACTTATGTTTTTTTAGTTTGTAACGATATATCAATTATTGAAATGCAAACCTAACCAGGTTCCGGGCGCTTTGTTGGTGAGAAAAGGAGAATAAATGGTAATTTCCGGAAATAACCCCGTTATGGCCTTATGCCTTGCCAAATGGCCATTCGTTTCATTGAAGACAGGCAACTTTTAATGGATAAGTGGGTTTGCACCTTTCCGGGATCACCATAAATGTAAGAGAAAGGAAACCCAATCACATGTGCTTTGAGGACGATCATCAAACCAGGGATAAATAATATTGTTTGATTCTCTATGTTTTTAATACTCAGGCTGCTTATCTTTAAAACATCTTTCAGATTGTACGAATAACAACCACAGCGAATAACGTAAATCTTAAAAAAATCTCAATACACTAAATGTAGTAGTATTATCAGCGGAAGGTGAACAAAAAATTTTTATTATCGGTATTCTTTAAACCGGTTGTTTTGCTATTGTTGACAGGAGAGGTCTTTGCTCAAAAGGCAATAGTTGACAGCCTGGAAACGGAATTAAGGAAAGCTGCGACTGATTCGGCTAAAATCTTGTATTCCGTAGAGTTGGCTATGAAAATAGGCAATGTCAGGCCGGATAGTGCTCATTTATTATGCCAGCAGGCCGGTGCTATAGTACATAGGCTGGAGAATCCGGAATTAAGGACCAAGGCCCTGCGGCTGATAGGCAAAAGTTATCAGATCATCCGGCAACTGGATACAGCACTGATCTTTTACGAGCGGGCCAAACAGCTGGCGATTGAAATAGGCAACCGAAAACTGCTGGCAGATGTATTAAACAACTTTGGTAGCGCTTACAGGGATACTAATGATACTGAAAAATCTCTGGATCATTTTTTCCAATCTCTTGAGGTATACAAAGAAGTTGGTGATAAGCCAGGGCAAATCGCGGCGTTGAATAATATTGGCATTATTCATATGGAAAATGGGGAATTATCACAAGCATTGTCAGATTATGAACAAGCCTTGATATTGCTGCAGGAAACGGGAAACAAAAGCAACCAGGCTGCCTTACTGCAAAATATGGGCTTAATTTACAACCGGCAAAATAAATTGAAAGAATGTATCAGCCAATATGAAAAGGCGTTACAAATCAGGCTGGAACTGGGCCAAATGGGAAGCGCCTCTACTGTGCTAAGCCTTTTAGGTTCGACCCTTAGCCGGCATGGCAATTTTATCCGGGCCCAGGAGTGCTACCAGCGATCGTTAAAAATCGCAGAAGAATTAGGCGATATGGAGCTTAAATCGCGCACCTTGAAAAGTCTTGGTGTTCTTCACAATTCACTGAAAGAATATGATAAGGCTTTAGCTTATTTGAGGGAATGCCTCCAGTTAAGAAAGGAAACAAAGGATAGGCGCGGGCAGGCGAGTGTGTTAAACAGCATTGGCAGAAATCTGATGTTTCAGGGGGCATATGAACAGGCGCTGCATAATCTTCATGCGTCACTAAGTCTTCGCAGGAAGGTAGGTCCGGAACAAAGTGAGCCTTATCCGCTTTACAATATCGGCAGCACCTTCGAAAAACTTGGGCACCTGGATTCTGCCTACTTTTATCTGCAGGAGGCAATGCGGTTGTCAACAAAGCACAAATCAAAATACCTGCAGACCTTATGCCTGACGGACCTCGGCCGTGTATATTGGAGGCGGGGTCAAACACAAAAAGCCGTCAACAGCCTGGAATCAGCTTATTCCCTTACCTCTGCCAATGTACTGCATGTCGAAAAAGCTGATATCACCTCGTTATTGTATAAGATCAATAAAGAGGAAGGCAATTATAAGAAGGCACTTCAATACCTGGAAAAGCATGACGCCTTGCAGGACTCGCTTTTTAATGTGGAAAATACACGCGAGCTCACACGCCAGGAAGCTGCATATGAGTTTGAAAAGGAAAAGCAACAATTAGCTTATGAAAAAGAAAAAGAGCTTCTGGTGGTGGATTCGGAACTGCGGAGACAACGCTCGTTGCAAATAGCCACTGTCATGGCGCTCGTAATAGCCCTTGTTTTTATATTGGTGATCATGCGATACAGCAGATTGAAACAACGTTCCAATGCCGAGCTTCAACGACTGAACAGTGAAATCCTGCAACAAAAAGAACGGCTGGAAGAACTTGATAAGGTGAAATCCAGGTTTTTCACAAATATTTCTCATGAGTTCAGAACACCACTTACCGTCATCGGAGGTATGGTGGATCAGATTGGAAAGTCCCCGCAAAAATGGCTGGAAAGAGGCCTTAAAATGATCAAGCACAATAATGCTAATTTACTCAACCTGGTCAACCAAATCCTGGATCTGCGCAAACTGGAAACCGGAGGTTTACAGCTCAATATGATTCAGGGTAATATTGTTTTCTATTTGCAGTACATTACGGATTCCTTCCATTCACTTGCTGAAAATAAAAATATTAAAATACATTTCAGCGAATGTGACCAGGAAATAATGATGGACTATGACAAAGAGAAAATACTCAGAGTTGTTTCCAATTTACTTTCCAATGCAATTAAGTTCACTCCGGAGGGAGGGGATATCTATTTTTCAATTGGCAGACAGGTAAAAGACAATACGCCTATGTTGCACCTACAGATCCGGGATACCGGCATTGGCATCGCCCGGGAGAAGCTGCCTTACATTTTTGACCGGTTTTACCAGATTGACAGTTCCGATACGAGAAAGGGAGAAGGTACCGGTATTGGGTTGGCCCTGGTGAATGAACTGGTCAAATTGATGGAAGGAGAGTGCCAGGTGGAAAGTGAGGTTGACAAGGGCGCCACTTTTACAATACTGCTGCCCATCAGACAAAATGCTTCACCATCAGCGGAACCTAACGGCGCTGCAATGGAAGACATGATCTTCGCCATTTCCGAGCATGAGGTGATTTCAGAAGCACTGGCATCAACTAACAGTGAGGTAACAGATCGGGCGAAACTACTTGTTATTGAAGATAATTTGAATGTAATCCAATATATTGAGTCCATTCTCGAGAATGACTATGAATTGTTGGTAGCAACAGACGGTCAGGAGGGTATTAATATGGCCATTGAGCAGATCCCCCATCTTATCATCAGCGATGTAATGATGCCCCTGAAAGATGGATTTGAAGTTTGCGAAACACTCAAAAAGGATGTCAGAACAAGCCATATCCCAATTGTAATGCTGACAGCCAGGGCGGATGATGATTCGAGAATTGCCGGGCTCGAAAGGGGTGCGGATGCCTATCTGGCCAAACCTTTTAATCAGAAAGAATTGCTGGTCAGACTGGAAAAATTACTGGAAATACGACGTATGTTACAACAGCGATACCAAACCCTTGGACCGATGGCCAGGTCTGACGATAAGATCGTTCAACAGGAAGATTCTTTTATATCGAGGGTGAAAAAAATCACAGAGACTCATCTCAACGACAGTAACTTCGGTATCCCTGAACTCTGCCAGGAAATCGGCATGAGCCGTTCTCAATTACATTTAAAAATAAAGGCGCTGACCAACAGATCTACCACCCATTTCATCAGGTTAATCCGCCTTCACCGCGCTAAAGAGTTACTCCAAACCTCGGGATTAAACATTACGCAGGTTGCCTATGAGGTCGGGTTTAACGATCCTTCCTATTTTAGCCGCACTTTTACGGAGGAATTTAACCTTTCTCCCCGGAAATTTGTAAAATCCTAATAATCAGCTATTTAAATTAGTTAACTTTCTTCCGGATAAAACAATAATCCAAGAAATAAAAACAATAGTCCAAATATATGGTCCAACATCTATTGATATTTGTATAATAATCGGAGGTAGTCACTAAGATCATTTTTTAGATCATCGTTCTAATGAAACAAGCATTAAATGGCGATATAAGTCAGGGGTATAAGGATAGCAGAAAACTTCCTTTTCGCAAACATGTAGAGGAATATTCTCTTTTTCAGATAGCGGGCGATATTACAGACCTCAGTGTGCTTGATCTGGGTTGTGGGGAGGGATATTATACCCGCAGAATCAAGCAGTTCATGGCCGCAGAAACCCTGGGTGTAGATATTTCTTCACGGATGATCCGCCAGGCTGAATCAGCAGAGCGGAAAAACCCCATAGGCTGTACCTATATGATACATGATGTGGCGACTTTACCATTTCTGAAACCTTTTGATCTGGTGGTAGCCATGTATTTACTCAACTACGCCAAAACGCCAAAGGAATTACTTGATTTTTGCAAGGCAGCTCACCAGCAGCTCGAACCAAATGGGCGGTTTATCGGATTTAATGATAATATCACCAGCGACATCAGCGTATATGAGACCTATCACCAATATGGTTTTTCAAAGCAAAGTACGCCAGAGCGTAAGGAAGGTGACCCTATACGGTATACATTTTACAATTTGGACAATACGGTTTTTCAGTGCGATAACTATTACCTGCATCCGGAGACTTACAAGACCGCCTTTGATGAAGCGGGTTTTGTGGATTTTCAATGGATAAGTCCGATCCTGGAACCCTCACAGCAAAACAACCGGTATTGGGATCATTTTATGTCCTATCCCCCAATCATTGCATTTACAGCCAGGAAGGGTTAAACCAATTGGCATTAAGTTTCTATATTTCAGGCTTTTTCACGAGAAAACCTTTGTTCGGGGAGGATTAAATCAAAGTCTGAGGAAACCACCGTTGTCAGTTTCAACAATCTCTTGACGGTACGCTATCTGGGCTGTGTCAGTTTGGCTAGACTGGTAAAAGCCGGAACCAATTCGGCATTCACTTCAAACGCTTCTTCTTTTTGGCTGTTAAAGGGACGTATTCTAAACGAAAACCGCATTTCTTTGGCAGGAATGGTGTATTGTTCGTGCGTTCTTGCGCCCCAGGTGTTATCTCCGCCAACACCCATCTGCTTATAGTCCACATTGAGCGAGACCATATCCTCTGCTTTGATCTCATTTCCGTGCTTATTGGGTGCCTGCCTGCCTAAATGGTCGAGATAGTCCATGGGAAACTGATGCGCACTAAAGCCTATTTTATCGCCTGAAACCATCAGCCCTATTCCGTCATCATCAGTAAGTGTCAACCAGCGAACATCCGTCTTATTGCCATTTTCCTGGGGCCTTACGTAGGAAACATATTGGTCTTTAACGGATCCTGCATAGTGGCCGACAGCAGCGCCGGATTTTCGATCCCAATAGCTTTCCTGCGGACCGCGGCCAAACCAGGCGAGGTTGTCAAAATCATCCGGCAGGGTCAGCGACATTCCGAATCGCGGCAAGTCGGGCAGCGTTTTGTCGCCAGGTATAAGCTTGGCAGTAATCACAATGTCTCCACTGCCATAGATGACATACTCGATGATACAGTCGGTATCAGCGTCGGGAAGGAAGGTCTCAACTTTTATCCAGGCGGCCTTTTTGTTAATACTATTCCAGTTGATGGATTTCACCCGGAGGTTTTTGGTGACGTTTTTCCAGACCAACGCGCGCCGGTCAAAACCATTGCCCAGGTCATTGTCAATCGGGTGCCTCCAAAAATTTAACGCCGGCCCTTTTCGGATAAGCTCTTTGTTATCAGCTTTGAGAGAGGTGAAGATCCCATTTTCTTTGCTAATGCCGAATGAGAATTTATCAGATCTACCACTAATAGTGTTATCTGAATCATGTATTACCAACGAAGGAATATTTTTCCAGGGAATAATTTTGCGGTTTTCATACAATGGCAGTTTGAATTGCTCCCAGGCAACTTCGTGTTGTGCCGGTACAACACCATTTTCTTTTTTTGTGATGGCGCTGATTTTCAGGAAATATTCTACGCCAGGTTCGACGTCAAAATCAAAGGCCGGGAGACTTAATGGCGCCTCCTGCAGTGGATCAACCAGTAGCTCTTTCACAATTCCCGATGAAAGCTCTCTGCCATTACCCGTTATGGTCCATTTGAAATCGAACAAACCCAGTGACGTAAATCTAAAATTATTTTGTACCAGAATTTTTCCATGTAAAAGATCAACCGGCTTAAATTTGATGTTTTGATAAACCTTTTTTACCTCCCAGATATAAGGGTAGAGACTGCGGTCTGCATAAACGAGGCCATTGGCACAGAAACTGGAATCGTTCATATTTTTGGGGTCTCCCATATCGCCGCCGTAAGCCCATATTGTATCTCCCTTGTCATTAACCTTAAGTATAGTTTGATCAACCCAATCCCAGATAAAACCACCCTGCAGGTTTTTGTGCTTGTCCATGACATCCCAGTAGTCTTGCAGGTTTCCTACACTATTGCCCATCGCATGAGCATACTCACATAAAATCAGGGGTCTTTCGTCATTTTTAAGCGCAAATTCTTCAATGAAGTGTTTATCCTTGTACATAGGCACCACGAGGTCGGTATGGTCTTTATACCAGGCTTCCTGGTACTGAATAGGTCGCGTATCATCTTTTTGCCTGACCCACTTATAAGCGGAAACAAAATTTTCCCCGTCTCCCGATTCATTTCCTAAAGACCAGATGATGACTGACGCGTGATTCTTGTCCCTTTCAACCAATCGTTCTATCCGGTCAATGATGGCAGTTTGCCAATTCCTGTTATCTGATATGCCCTCATAGCTATCCGGATGATACTGCATGCCATGGGCTTCTATATTGGCTTCATTGACCACATACAGGCCGTACTTGTCACATAGCTCATACCACCTCTCATCATTGGGATAATGACTCGTACGCACCGCATTGATATTAAATTGTTTCATGAGTCGGATATCTTCCAGCATCCGCTCTTCACTGACATACCTACCCCAAACGGGATCTGTTTCGCAACGATTAACGCCTTTGATATCAATGGGTACGCCGTTAACCATTAATTGCCGGTCCCTGACCTCAATTTTCCTGAAGCCTATATTAGAAGAGATAACTTCCAATAACTCATTGTCTTCGGTTTCTAAGGTGAGCAGCAACTGATAAAGGTCTGGGGTTTCAGCTGTCCATTTCAAGGGAGACTGTATATTGCTGAAAAAGCTGAAGCTCGCCGAAGTGTCAACATTGATGGTTTTAGAATCCATCACCAACGCTTGCCCATCCTTATCAATCAATTCATAAGACAGCGTCAGGGCTCTGCTTGCCCGGTAGTTGGTTAGTTGGCCTTCTATGGACAGTAACCCGTTTTCATAATTTTCATCCAGATCTGCCTTGACAAAATAATCTCTCAGGTGTTGGTTGGGTGTTGCGTATAAATACACATCTCTTTCGATGCCGCTGATCCTCCAGGCATCCTGTCCCTCAAGGTAGGAGCCATCGCTCCAGCGGTATACTTCGACCGCTAATTTGTTTTCACCTTGCCAATTGATATGGTCGGTAACATTAAATTCTATCGGACTTTTACTACCCTTGGCAAAACCTACTTTTTGACCGTTGACCCAGAGATACATGGCCGACCTCACAGAACCAAAATACAGAAACACCTGCCTTTCCTTCCAATCTGCCGGTACCTCAAAAGTTTTTACATAGGAACCAACCGGGTTTTCTTTCGGGACATAGGGTGGGTCTGGTTTAAAAGGATATTCTTCGTCCAGGTAATAAGGTATTCCGAACCCCTGTAATTCCCAGTTGCCTGGAACAATGATATCATCCCAGTGATTTGTCTGGTATTGCAGTTGATAAAATTCCCCCGGACGGGTTTCCGGGTTATCCGAATAATTAAATTTCCACGTACCGTTCAAAGACTTAAAGTAGACTGATCCGGATTTATTATTTGCTATCGCAAGGTCGCGATTTTCAAATGGAAAAAGTGTCGCATGGGCCGGTTCCCGGTTAATATTAATCATCGTAGGGTCTTCAATCTCCTCGGGTCTTTCAAAGGTTGTTGTACCAAAGGTACAAGCTGCTAAAATTACCGGCATAAACAATGGAATACTTATCCCGGCAATTTTTACGTTTGCCCCAAAAATTTTAATCGTGATTGCCATACTTCTTAATTGATTACCGCAAAAATGTATGGCACATCTTTAGAAACAAACTGCTTAACCTATACAGAACCTTAACAAGTATTTTAACACCTGAAAAATGGTAGCATTAACTTTTTCGAAAAGCATATTAATTTCACCTATTTCCCACAGAGTTCCCTTTAACAATTCGGCTTGTTCTATTGGTCCAAGGGCTCTTTCCTCATTTCCTCTTCTCTTTTTTTCTTTCTCCTAGTCACCTTGTCAATGATAAAATCTTATTAAAATCATTAGGCAGTACCCTTGACTTTTCCGTTTGGTATAGTCTTCACATTATTGTCTTATAAGTCTCTTGCGAAAAAAAAACCGGATGACATGCTATGTCACCGAAACTATTTACCTTGCCTCACCAGTTGCCTATCGAAGGGGTAGCATTCGATTAGCCATTGACGAAATACTATGAATTACAGACACTTCTTATTATTCGTTAAAGTCATGCATTGATTCCAAGGAATGCAATGGATGGATAAATCTTTTGGAGGAACTTTTTCCAAAAAATTGGACAAACTGTTTATTACCACCATTGATACACCTCGTGATGAGGGGCTGAAATTGATAACAATCAAATAAAATAAAACTAACTATGAAGAAACACATATTCGCCTTACTATTTTCAATGATGGCTGCTAATTTGGCCTGGTCTCAATGTCAGATTTGTAGCAACGGAAATTTGACAGAAGTAAATGCTGTTTGGATTAATGATCCTGGACCTGAAGAAGGTATCAAATGGTCTGGAACTGCTGCGAATTGGAATATTGATGTTACTCCTGAAGACAGGACCAATGCGGATGGAAATTTAAATTTTCATGGGACCTCCGGAAATATTGTAGGATGGCGCCCCCTTTTACTGAAGGGAGCATCTAGCAATTTAATGGTGAATGGTACCGGCTCCTCCTATTTTTCGGGAAGCCTGGGTGTTGGAACGCACGCACCAACTGATCAGTTGCAAGTTTATAAGGCTGATGACGTATTTCTTCGAATTACCTCAGCCACCAATAACAAGAAAGCAGGTATCTATCTTAATAATTATGATAGACGTTGGGACATATTAAATGATGGGGCCAATGGCGAGTATTTTGTAATCAGGGATGGTACCTTGGCCGTTGATCGTTTTGTTATAGGTTCAAATGGAAACATAGGCATCGGCGCCACCACTCTCGACGCCAAACTTACCGTGGCCGGCAAGATACACTCCAGAGAAGTAAAAGTAACAGTTACCGCCGGGGCTGACCATGTTTTTAATGACGACTATCAACTTCAGGAACTTGATAAACTGGAAGCCTTCGTCAAAGAAAACAAACACCTTCCTGAAATCGCACCGGAAAAGGAAATGCTGGAAAAAGGAGTGGAAGTAGGAGAATTTCAAATGAAGTTATTACAGAAGATCGAGGAATTGACATTATATGTGATTGAACTCAAGAAAGAAAGTGATCAACAAAAGAAAGAAATTGAAAGATTAATACCGAGAAATGACTATTTTAAATGAAGGCGACAAGTGCCTTTTCCGTTATTTTCTTTACTGGAAAATCTGGAAGTAACCCCGAAAAACTTTCCATCTATGTACCCATCAGCATAAAGGGTGAACGAGCGGGAATCAGTTTAAATATCTTGATGCCATAGAAAAGTCAATAAGTATTTTCCAACATCAAATGGTTTGAATAAAATCCACCAGGCTTTGACCTTTTTCCAGGCTCAGCTTTTTTCTGAGACGATAGCGGCTGATTTCAACGGATTTAACGGAAATGTTATTTAAGGACGAGATCTCTTTTGAACTTAATTTTCGTCTTAATTGGGCGACAAGGCGTTTATCGTGATCTGTCAGATTCGGAAACTTGGTTTGAAGCCTGAAGAAGAAATCTTCATTGAGGTATTCGGCGTCGGTCTCGTAATTGTCTAAGGTTTCATTAAACTTAAGTTTCCGGCTGAAGAATTGAATAAGATTCCTGATCTGTTCTCTGGCATCATATTTATTTAAAAACTCCAATTCCTGCATTTGCTTGATAAAGCTAATGTACAGTTCATTTTTTTGAGATATATGCAATCCAAAATTGATCAGTTCCTGGCTCTTAAACTGCAACTCGTTTTTAAGGTTTTGTTGAATCAGTTTTTCATTCTTTAGTCGCTCCGCCGCAAGTGATTGGTTGGCTTCATAAATGGCTTTTCGCTTTTTAAAACTGCTTCGCATTCTGGTTACCGCCAATGTAGCAATAACAAACAGGAGAAAAATGCCTATGACCAGTCCCTGTCTTTTAAGCTCGGCCAATTCCTTTTCCTTGGCAAGGATCTTGATCTGACCCTCTCTCTTTTCGGCCTCATAGGTCACCCTCATCTGCGCTAGCTTGTGGTTTTGTTCCCGGGAAAGCGTTTTGTTATAGATTTCCGTAAAAGCCCTGTAGTCGTCCAGCGCTCTGGCGTAATCTCCCATTTTATCGTGATACCTCGAACTCACCAGGTGGTATTTCATTTTTAGCTCCTGATTGTCACTAAGCAGATCAATGATAGGGCCTCCCTCTTCCAGGGTTTGTCCCGCTACTTCAAGTTGATTCAGGTTGAGATATACCAGGGCAAGTTCATTGTAAACCTGTGCAAGCCGGTAATAATCGTGTGTCTCATTAAATATTTTTGAAGCCTTGAGCAAATAGTCCATGGCAATACCGTATTGTTCCAGGGCGGAATAACTGATGCCAATATTTTTAAGACTTTCAGAAATACGATCACTTTTTTTTAATTGCTCCTTCATTTCCAGTGATTGAAGAAAATAATTAATAGCCCTTTCGTGATCGTTTTTTTGGGCATAAACCAGGCCCAGACTATTGTAACTATAGGCGATCCTTTCAGGATCATTAATTTCCAGGTTTATGTTTAAAACCTTCTCGTGATAGGCCAGTGCCAACTCAGAATCCTCAATATCATAATATAACCAGCCAAGCGTGCGGAGTGTATAGGCAATGTCTTCTTTACTTTCCAGCCTTTCTCTGATTTCAAGTGACTTGAGCCCATACTCCAGGGCCTTATCATAAATATCCTTAAGAAGATAACCCTGACACATGTTAATCAAGGCATAACCTTCGGCTTTTTCATTTTTCAAATCCTGTGATAAGGTCAGCGCTTCGCCGGCATACCGCAAGGTCATATCCGGATTGTGAAACCAGTAGGCTTCTGCCAGAATGTTCAGCATTCCCAGTCGTTCGGTTCCATCCATACCTGATAATTCCTTCTCCAGACTGTCAATAACTTGTGTGTCGTATAATTTATCGACCAGGCTTTGGGCGCACAGATTATTGGTGATGAGAATTACGATACCATAAAGTACAAGTTTTTTCATAGCGTACCTATTTTATACTTGCTGCCAGTTCCTATACAAAAACCTCTACCAGGCCATCGCGTAGAAACTGTTTCTATTATTAAATTACTATATTTTATGATCAAAAGGTAGCAAAAAGTACTTTAAGAGCTCTACAGCAACTCTACAACCTGGGTTAATATTGGTATTATATGCTTATATTGATCATGATTTTTGAGATTTCCACAATATATTCCATGATTCGCGTATCACGATTTTACCTGCTTTCCGGTTTTATGTTTTTTGCTGCCTGCGGTCCGGCTACCTGCCCGGAATCCATTTTTGTTAGCGTGGGGGGTGTGGAACAGCAATCCAATAATCTTCGGTTTGAAATTGGGGTTGAAACAGCTGCTGCGGGTAGTGTGCAAATTAAATATTGGAAGAGCAAGGAAGAAGGTAACATTTTTATGTCGGACGTTTCCACTGATGATTCCAGGCATTTGATAACCCTATCCCCCTTAAGCCCGCGGGAAAAATACACGTTTACAACTATTCTGAAGACGGCGGATTGTCAGATTGAAAGTGATCCCAGGGAATTTGCCGTGGGGGCTGCCCCGGCCAACCTGACGCCCATGTCATGGGTTGCCTTTGATAGCACTGCCTTCTCCGGCCATCTTTTGCTGCAAAGAAGAACACCCCGTGGAAATGTACACCTGATAGATCGTCGTGGTGAGATTGTATGGTATCAAACCATTGAAGGAATGGTGAAGGTTTCTCACTGGATAAAAGAGAATACGATACTGGTATTATATGGCAACGACCAACATAAAAACAGCGCCGGCGCTGACATAGTAGCCTATGATCTTTCAGGGAAAAAGACACTTCACTTGAACCTGGAGGAAAAAGGCTATATCGCTCATCACGAAGTAACGTTGGATGCGGATGGAAATGTGGTGGCCCTGATTTATGATAACCGTATCATGGACCTGACATCCAAAGGCGGTAAGGCAAACCAAAGCGTTACAGGGGATGGTATTTTGATCCTTGACCGGAATGGTAAAGAACTTTGGAAATGGTCAGTGTTCGATCATGAGGACCCCTTGGCTGATCCGGATCTTATGGATCACCTCGATGATTGGGGACATGCCAATGCTGTATCCATTGATATGGATGGCAATTTTCTGCTTTCCTTCAGAGACTGGAACCAGGTTTGGAAAGTGGATGCTGAAACCGGGAAAGTATTGTGGAAATTTGGCGAAGGAGGTGATTTTGAGCTTGACAGCACCCTGCACTTCAGCGGTCAGCACGCCATTCATCGCAATGCCAGGGGCCACTATATGCTGTTTGATAATGGAAGGGAGAAAAGAAAGAGCAGAATTTTGTCTTTCGCCCTCGATACAACAGCTTTTACCGCGGCGCCTCAGATAGTCATTGATCTGCCGGACGAATTCTATGCCGATCGTATGGGTAGCGCGTATTTGATCGATAATGGCAATATTTTAGTTTGTACACCCAGGTCGCGCAGTATTTTGGTACTGAATCCGGAAGGTCAGATCCTCTGCAACGCCTATGTGGGTGTTCCCGATCCGTATCGCACGGAATATGTTAAGTTAGCCCCCTGAGAATACTTGTAAGGTTCGATTTCCACGCTTAGAATAAGATCAGGATTTCGGTGTCAGTATCAGTGTTCCTTTCAATATTCAAGACAATGGATTGCTTGCCGGTATCATAAAACCAGCCATTGCTTCCGTGGCTTTTGTCGTGGTGCCGATTAGTTAATGCCACGTTGTTTACCCGGATTGTTTTTGGAGATTTTGGGATCAAATTGACTTTTATAGTCATGGTTCCGGTTTTCTGTTTTCCAACGAAATCTCCTTTCGTTTTACTGATAGAAATTCCCGGAGCGTTTAAGTTTCTCCCATCATAGCTGATATTGGTGATGCCATAAGCCCCTTTCTGATAACGGGTGGAAAGGTTGTCATCTTCGTAAAAGGTAAGGGAGGAAACAGTATCGGAAGGATAGATTTCAAAGGTTAAGGTATCTCGTACCGTGGGGTCAATCCAATTCATTTCCTGTCTCATAGGCAGAATAGCGCCAGCTTTGACAAAAAGCGGTAATTTGTTGATATCGGAGGTATTGTATCTGATCAATCCACCATCCGGATAAACCTCCCGGCTCCAATAGTCAATCCAGTTAAAACCTCTGGGTAAGTATATTTCCATTGAATTGAAATCCCCGTATACCGGAGCCACCAGCAATTCATTACCGAACATATACTGGTAAGGCCAGTTGTTGGCGTTGCACAGATAGTCGTCAGGGAAAGCCAATAGCATTGGCCGGGTGATGGGTAATCCTGTCAGGTAGTTTTCGATGGCGTAGGAATATATGTAAGGCAAAAGCCGGTACCGTAATTTCCGGTGCCTGGTTATGCTTTCTTCTGCCGTTTTCTTGTTTCCACCGGTAATGCTTTCTTGTTTAATCTGAATGGTATCACGGCCTGTTATCCTGATCTTGTTTTCAAAGTTTTTTGTATCGATGGTCCCCGTCCATGGTTTTGGATTATGGGATCTTGAAATTGTGCTGAAGTCTGCAAATTGATTCCACCGGGCCTGTATTTTCCAGTTGGCGCCTACTGCATCTGAGGTAAGGTAGGTAATCCCTTTCATCGCCCCATGCGTATCGGTGATAGCTTCAATTTGCCATTTGAATTCATTCCAGGAAAAAGAAGCGTCCCCGGTCCAGTCAAATGGATACCGGCGTGCCCCGATCACCTGATTAACCGGCACAGTGCTGAAACGAAAATCCCAGGGGTTGACGGATTGCATCTTGCGACAGCCGAGAAACAGGACTCTTTTTTCCGGGCCGATATGCTCCTGTGTTTTTTGCCAGATATAACTGTCAGTGACGTCATTTTGGCGTGTGTCCTGCCAGGTGCCGGCAACACCTTCCTCCATTCTTTCAAAATATTCCCGCCACCAGGTGCGCTCGTCGCTGACTGTCTCAGTCCATCCCTGCCCAGTCCGGTTTTTGAAGTTGGGGGCATTATGCCTAATAAGCATCACATCGTAGTGCATGGCATTCAGGGCTTGGATCATCTTTTTTGGAGAAACCGGTTGGCGATAGTTCTCAGACCAGTCCAGGCGACTTCCCCAGGTGACCTCTTCAAACTTATCGCAACCGTCACCCCATTCAAAATCTATGATCAGGTTGTCAACCGGGATGCCCCGCGCGCGAAACTGCTTTGCAGCTTCCATTAATTGGGCCTGGGTGCCTTCGCACGCCAAGTGCTGGGTTTGAAAAAAACCATAGGCTTTTTTAGGTAACAAAGGCTCCGGACCTACCAATTGATTGAATTGCGCAAACAGGGAAGGGTAATCCGGACCATAAATGAAATATTGATCCAGTAGTTTATCCTCAGGCAGGTAGGTATCTATGTAATTGCCGGTTTTGGCATTATAAAACCAATGCGCATAGCGGCTGTTATTATTGATTTCATTGAAGGCGCTGGCGGCATCAAAAAGGGTGTAGCCATTTTTAAACAGGCCCCTGGCAGGCTTGTCGGAAGGATGGATCCGGGTTTTGAAGTCATGGGTCCAGACCGTCCAGGATCTGTTGCTTTTGTCGACCTTTATCCCGATGTCGCCGGTAAAAATGTATTTATATTGATCATCTTCCTGCATTTTGTAGGTGACGGCATCCCAGCTGTCTAACTTCCCGATAGCAAAGGGGATCATGTATTTGGCCGGGAATTTCTCTCCCTCCAGTGAAGACGTTCTGATGCGAAACATTTTAGGTGTGAAAAAGTTTAGCTCCATGTCGTTAAATAGCGGCACCCTTGTACAATAGTTTTCAGGTGAGGCTGGCTCCTGTGCATAAGAGTTCAAAGCGCATAAGATTAAGAGCAAGGTGACGAATTTTTTTATTATCATCATTAGTATCCTATTTATTTGTTGAGATTTAGGCTATTTTCGGGCGGATTTAAGTTTTAGCACCTGGAAGTGATCATTATTTTTGGCGATGATTATGCCGCGATTATTTTTTCCCGGCAATCCAATAGGTTTCATTTTTTTAACATCACCATAAATAGCAAGCCCCGTATCCTGATAGTTTAAAGCTGTGAAATTACCCTCACCATCCCCGCTTAACAACAACCCGTAACCGGCATCATTCCGGGGTGTTTCAACCTCGGAAACATACAGGTTTCCCGCAATGAGCAAATCAGCAATCGCGTCGTTATTGAAATCGTCAATGAGTATGGCGTTGACTGATGAGATCTGTGCCAGCTCAGGCATGGGCTCTACCCGGAATATTCCCTTCCCTTCGTTGTAAATGATAGCTGAAGCAAAGGTTTTTGCCTGATAATGAAGTGCCTGTTCAAGATCTCCGGCACCGTATACCTGATACAGATCAGCTGATGCAAATGCATTATAAGTGGGGAATTTTTCCTTGATAAAGGGCATCTGATTAGAGGAGCATTCACGTCCTCTTAATGGGTACAGCGTTCCCTGGTTGTGATATCCAAGGACGATATCCATCGTTCCGTTTTTATCAAAGTCGTGGGCGTAAACTTCGAATGGCTCGGCTGTGGTAGCCTTGTATTTGTAGTTAAGCCCCAGGTTTCCGGCTATGAAGTCGAGGTCTCCGTCATTATCAATATCACCTGAGGCCAAACTAAACCACCAGCCGGTTGAGTTTTTTAATCCTTCCGGGTTAACCTTTGTCAAATGGTTTTCCCTGTTTTCAAAAACGGTTATCGGCATCCATTCACCGACGATGATAAGATCGGGGTCCTCATCCTGGTCGTAATCTGCCCAGGTGGCGTCTGTTACCATGCCCAACCCCTGAAGTCCGGGAGCAAACTCCGATGTGACATCCGTAAATATACCGCCATCATTTCTAAGCAGGTATGAGTCTGCCGGAAAAGGGTATTTCGCAGGTACCAATCTTCCTCCGATAAAAAGATCCTGATCGCCATCCCCGTCATAGTCAAAAGGTCTTACTACGGAGCCGCTGCTTTTTATATCCGGTAATGCCGTATAGGCTCTGTCAAAGTTGCCTTTCCCGTCGTTGATGTATATCCGGTCCCGGTACAGCGAGTCTCCGGCAACAAATTCATTGCCGCCACTTACCACATACAGATCCAGGTCACCGTCATTCTCCAGGTCAAAAAATGCTGCATCCAGATCTTCAAAATGTCTTTCCGCTGTCCATAAAGTGGTATTTGACTTTGCAAAGGTGCCGTCTGTGTTTTGTAGCAACAAGCCACCTGCATATCCGTGCGCCCCGCCGATATAAAAATCATCTGCCCCATCCTGGTTAATATCACCTACAGCCAGGGCAGGACCGAATTGTGACATCTTGTGAGGCAGCAGACTTTCTTTGGCAAAGTCGTTATAGCCGTTTTCCCGGTGTTGAAAATTTGCTTTCGACTTTTCCGTATGATCCAGAAATAAATGATCAGACGGATCTTTTTTCAGCAAGGCATAATTGAATTTGCCGGTGGCGTTGGCATAAGAAACAGTGAGTTGCTGATCGGTGGGAATATTGTGGATTCGCTCGGATCTTGCGTCGGGCCAGATAACCAATAGTTCATCAATTGTCGTTATACCACCCAAACCAAAATGAAGACGGTGATCCACAGAAGACTGGTAACCTCTCGTGGGAAAGTTTTCCTGCACTTGCATTTCTCCGCCGGCCTTTAATATAATTTTTGCACCAACCCCGTTAATGTTAGTTGACGGCCCTTGAAACGAGATACCTAAAAAGTGTCTATTATTTTTTGAGCGGGTATTGTTGCGATAAATTGTTGGCTCCTCATCAACATTGTTTACTACCAGATCGAGGTCACCATCATTGTCCAGGTCGGCATAGGTTGCACCGTTGGAAAAAGTCTTTTTCTCAAACCCCCATGCTTTTACTTTTTTTGAGAATGTGAGATTGCCTTCATTGCGAAAAATATAATTGGCTCTTTTTCTTTTGGGTGTCAGAGAAACCAGTTCACGTATCAATGATGCTTTACTTTCCACGTGTTCTCTTTCCGCAGCCTCCAGTCGTTTGATCTTGTAATTGCGGTAATCGTTGTTTCGGAAATCCCGTTTTAGCCCATTTGATATGAACAAATCCTTGAAACCGTCATTGTCAAAGTCTGCCAGTAGGGGAGCCCAGCTCCAATCGGTATTGGTAACGCCGGCCATTTGGGCAATGTCACTGAAATGATCGTGGCCATTATTAAGCTGAAGTGTGTTAAACATGTATTGATAATGAAAGCCGTTGTCAACAGCCTGCCAGAACTTCTCGCGATCCATCCCGCTCATGCTGGTTTTTATGCCATAATTATCTTCCGCCACCATGTCCAGGGTGATCAGATCAGCCCATCCGTCGTTATTGATATCGGCAATATCGGTGCCCATGGAATAATTGGAAATGTGTCCGACGGCATGCTTCAGATGCTCTGAAAATGTTCCGTCGCCGTTATTAATGTACAGGTAATCATGTTCTGAATAATCATTGGCAATGTATAAATCAGGCCAGCCGTCATTGTTAAGATCCCCTGCCGACACCCCCAGCCCATATCCCAGCTCATGACCAATAATACCGGCGTCTGAAGAAATATCTTTGAATACTATTGCCTTCTCTTTTTTTGAAGATGGCTTAGTCGGTGTGTCATTCCGAAAAAGCTTGTCTCCAACATACGGATCCCTGCTATTTCTTATTTTATCAAGGCCGTAGAAAGGCTTGACCTCTACGTTGTGGTTCAATAGGAACATATCCAAATCGTTGTCCAGGTCGAAATCAAAAAAGAGTGCTTGTGTAGCATACCCGGGGTCGGCCAGTCCGAGTTCTTTCGCCTTTTCGGTGTATTGCGGGATGCCATCAACCACGCCTGTGGAAATGAAAAACAGGTTGGCTCTTTGTTCCTTTTTGAGTTTGCCAGACCGGCACACGTAGATATCCAGAATACCATCGTTGTTGATGTCTGCCATGGTAGTGCCGGTGGTCCAGCTTGGTGAGTCTGTTATACCGGCCTGGTCGGTGATATCGCGGAATTTCAGGTTGCCGAGGTTTTTGTACAACTTATTGGGGGTGACGTTTCCGGTAAAAAATAATTCGGGAAGCTGATCACCATCAAGGTCTCCTACTGCTACACCACCTCCATTGTAATAATATTCGTAGAAAATGCTGTTCATCCGCTCATTTTCCGGGAGTGTGTTCCTGAATGAGATACCACTCTGACTGATAGGAATGATGTCAAACAATGGCCCCGCTTCGGTGATAGCAGGGGTTGATTGTTTTTCCTCACCCCTTGGGTTACAGGCCACCAACCAACAGATTATCGTTAACACTACCAGTACTTTTTTTTCCATGTTTTTCCGAAATAATAAAGGGGCTGTCTCGGAAGATCCGCATTCAAAACAATATACTGAATTTATTTTAGTCCGATCAACACCTTCCCGGCCTTGCCCAGGGTAGAAGGGGCCTTCCCTTTAAGGCGGCCGGGGAGGTATATGATGTTGGTATTAATTCAATTCCGTTTTGAGCACTCAGATAGATCTTTTGAGACAGCCCCGCGAAAACAAGCATTTACGGATTAAAGTCTTCTAATATCCAGGGTTTTGCTTAAGATTTTCATTCCTGCTAATATCAAAGAAAGGAATCGGAAATATCTCGTGCTTCCCATCGACGAAATTTTCAGCAAACGGTTGCTGATGATTCGTTAGCACTGTGCTGATGGGTTCCGGTGCCACACTACTTTTAGACCATCTGTATAAGTCAAACCATCTAATGGTATACTCCATAGACAATTCTATAGGCCTTTCGTGGTGGCGGATTTGCTGTCTTAGATCTGCCTGAGACATTGCTCCCAATGCCACTGCATTTGACCTTGCCCTGACCTGGTTAACAAAATCCAGCGCCTCACTGTTTCTTCCGCTTTCATTTAAAGCCTCCGCATGCATCAACAATAAATCGGCATACCGCATCAAAGAAATATTGTTGCCGGTATAAAATCCGTCGTCTGTATCGTTGGCATATTTTTTAAAGTAGGTAGGATTCAAAAGATTGTCTCTGACCTCATCGTAAGTTGCCATGCCGGCATTGCGGGTCCTTCTCATTTCAGACTGGGGGTGATCAAAGAAAATAGATCCGAAAACTCTGTCGCTAGGGTCGCCACCGGAAGTTACATCGGTCAGCATTTCGCTGACCAGCCATTCAGATGGATAGTACAGTTCCCAGCCACCAAGGGCTTCTGGAGTAACCTCAAAGTCAAATGGATGCCGCTCGTCATTGCCGTTTGATCTGTCCTGGCTCCATTGGATTTCGAATATGGACTCCTCATTATTTTCGTTCAATCCGGTAAAATTGTCCTCATATGCCGCAACCAGATCATACTTATTACTGGCAATAACAGCTTCAAATTTTGTGATAGCGTCGCTAAACCTTTCCTGGAATAAAAAGATCTTTCCCAAATAAGCGGTTGCAGTGGTGTTGATCACCCGGCCCGGATCGTTTTCATCCGGTAGCAAACGCTCTGCTTCTTCCAGGTCGCTTTGTATCTGGGCCCAAACCGCTTCAGGCGTTGCCTGGGTAGGCTTGAAATCTTCGTCATTTTCCGGGAGGTTAGTGATCAGCGGAATATTTTTGAAGACATTCAACAAGGCAAAATGGTAGTAGGCCCGTAAGAAATAGGCCTCTCCCAAAATACCATCCCGAACATTCTTATCAATATTCTCAATACCGGGTACAAAGGTTAAAACCTGATTGGCATGAAATATTCCGGTATAGTGAGATCTCCAGAAACTTGTGAAAGTCACATCATCGGTTCCATTGGTAAAAGACTTGATACCATTACCATATCCTGTATTTGCTGGTAGGATGTCATCGGATTTCCAGTGCAGACTGATATACATTTCCTCGAAAAAGGTCCACTTGGAGCCATCAAAAGCCTGCAATGGTGCGTACGTGGCGATAATGCCTTGTTTGGCATGTTCCTCGTTTAGCCAGAATGACTCCGTTGTCAATTCCTCCTGGTTTTCCGGCTCAAGAAAATCGCTACATCCAACATAGAAGCCGATGGAACTGATCATTAAAATTATAACACTTAATTTCTTCATGATTTTATCTTTAACATTTAATCATTATTCTAAAAAGCTAATTGCAGGCCTACTACATATCGCTTGGCAGAAGGGAAGAAGCCCCTGTCAACACCACGTCCAAAAAGCTCAAAATTTGTTAGCGATGGGTCAAACCCGGAATAGCCTGTAATAGTGGCAAGATTCTCACCGCCGATATAAATCCTGGCATTGGATAAGATGCTCACCTTATCGCCAATGCTGGGAACTGTATATCCAAGTTGGACATTCTTTAAGCGCACATAGGAAGCGTCTTCCAGGAAGTAATCCGAAGGTCTGAGGTTCTGATTCGGATCACTGTCGATCTGCCGGAAAACACCGGTATTGGTATTGGATGGTGTCCAGGCATCGACTAACTCTGCAGAACTTTCGTCACGATACAGGATCCAACGTGTGCCGTTATACATTTTGCTACCCTCGTTGCCCTGGAGGAAAACGGTGAGGTCAAAGTTTTTATATTGTGCATTGAAGGTCAGGCCAAACTCCACATTGGGCAGGTTGCTACCGAAAAGTGTGCGATCATCATCATTTAGTTCGCCATCGCCATTAACATCTACAAACCTCAGGTCACCGGCCGATGCTTCGGGTTGGATGCCATGAGCATCAACCTCGGCCTGGGACTGAAATATGCCATCGGTCTTGAACAGGAAAAAGTCGGCAATTTGTCCGCCTTCCTGGGTGATGGTAGTTGGGTGATTCACAAAGATGACATTACCCCTGATGAAAGGATCCCCTAATTTTTTCACCTTGTTTTTAGTGTGGGTGAAATTGGCACTAACACTGTATTGGAATTCACCTGTTTTCTTGCGATATGCCAAGGCCAATTCCCATCCTTTGTTATTCATTATACCGGCATTTTCGGTAACGCCGCTGGTAAAACCCGAAGTCGCAGGGATATTGGCATCTGTAAGAATGTCCTCTGTATCAATATTAAAATATTCGAAAGTCATGGTAATCTTATCTTCCAAAAAGCCTATATCAACGCCATAATTAGTGGTTTTTGTCGTCTCCCACCTTATTTCAGAAGGTATTGAGGTACTGATGGAGCCTACCAATACGTCCTCCCCGCTTGGATAATTGAGTCGGGAAGTATTAGAAGTAATGGTTGGCAGGAATGCAAAATCGCCAATATCCTGGTTGCCCAATGTGCCGTAGCTAAACCTGGGTTTTAATTCGGAAATAAAGGGAACATTAAAGAATGACTCGTCGCTAAGCCGCCACCCCAGGGAGACGGATCCGAAAGTAGCCGTTTTATTGCCTGAGGGGAAACGGGAAGAGCCGTCCGCTCTCAGCGATAATTGCACCATGTACTTGTCAGCGAAATTATAACCAACCCTGGCAAAAACTGACTGGATTGTTCTTTCGACATTGCTTCCGAATGAGTTGGCATCTCCGATACCACCGCTTAATGCGCGGAGCCTGTCGGAACCGAGGTCGTTGTTGCTGCCTCCGGTAGATTGGAAGATCCTTTTCTCCATCGAGCCACCTACTAGGGCATTGATACTATGATCGCCAAAGGTTTTGTTGAAATCGATGACATTATTCCAAACCGTTTCGGAAGTACGTCCTCTCGTTTCGCTTAACACTGGCATTGTGACCCTTGCCTGGGGGCCGAAGTTATAGGTAGGGGTATGAAAGATGAAATAGTCATTAAATATATTGGCCCCGATCTGGGTCCATATCTTCAGGTTATCCGAAATCTTGTACTCGAATTTCAGGTTGCCCTGAATTCTGTCATCCTCATCGCGGTTGGTCTCCAGCACCTGCTGACCTACCACGTTGCCGGAACCGATCTGAGGATCTGATGGTGCGCCAAAACCGGTGGGTGTACTTGGGTCTATGGCCGGTTTGTGCGGCCTGGATATCAACAGATCCAATATCGGGGAGATCCCTGAGTTTCGATCTCTGAAATTGCTTTCATTCAGGTTAAACATCCTGTCCCGGTTAATGCGGGCATAAGACAAGGATTGGCTCACGGTGATTTTATCACTGATCTTAAAGTCAGTATTCATCCTGAAGTTATATTGCTCGGATTCGGTATCGACGCCAATACCCTCCTGATTAAAATACCCGGCGGAAAAGTTATATAATACCGCGTCGTTTCCGCCTGAGATATTTATGTCATGCTTCTGCTCAAAAGCTGTTCTGAAATACTCATCCTGCCAGTCTGTATCCGGCAATCCTGATTGGGATATGAATTCCGGCAGCTCCAGGCCGTCAGCTTCCAGCCTTGTTCTTATGATTTGATTCACCTGGTCGCGGTTGGCCAGATCAAGCTCTTTAATGACATTGGAAATACCGACGTAAGAGTTGATGGAAACTTGTGGCGCTCCCTTATTGCCGCGCCTCGTGGTGATTAAGATCACGCCATTGGCGGCTCGGGAACCGTAAATGGTAGAAGCTGCTGCATCCTTCAATACGGTAATGGATTCAACATCGCTTGGATTGACCTGTAGTAGTGAACTTGGAATACCATCTACCACTACTAATGGATCATTGCCGCTAACAGTGCTTAAACCCCTTACGCGAAGAATTGGTGGAGAACCCGGAGTTCCCTGGCCACTAACAGCGCTTAATCCGGCAGCCTGCCCTTGCAGCATGGTGCCAATATTGTTACCCGGCAGTTTTTTCAGATTGTCAACTTCCACAGTGGCTACAGAGCTGGTCAGATCTCTCTTTCCCTGGCTGCCATACCCAACAACTACAACTTCCTGCAACTGTTGAATGTCAGCCAATAAGGTTATGTCTATAACCAAACGCGATCCTATCGCCACTTGCTCGGTAAGATAGCCAATAAAACTAAATGTCAACGTTGCGCTTGGAGAAACGGTAATCGTATAATTGCCAAGAGCATCGGTTATACTACCGTTTGTGGTGCCCTCTTCAACTACATTAACACCTGGTATAGGGTCGCCGGTATCAGTGGTCACCTGACCGGTTACAGTCTGGGATTCTTGCCCAAAAATGGAAAAGTTTAGCATAAAAGCTAATGCAAGTCCCAAAATTATCTTTAAATGGGTTTGTATAAATTGGATCATAAAATATGGGTTTTAAGTATGTAAAATTAATACCACAATACAATGATGGGAATGAGTATCATAAAATGCCACCTGGTCACCTCTACACCTACTCTACATGAATAAAGACGGACTTTACGAGGCCTTAACAGGTTTTTGCCAATTTTCGGAAAAAGACCTCTGTGATTTTTAATATATTAAGGTCCGTCCGGCTATAAAACATTGCGACGGGCAATTTTGGCTTTGAGCTTTTGTTGGGGGAGCCTTTTTTTTAAATCGTCAGGACGCTGTCTTTGGATAGCTTCACGCTTGAGCAAGGTATTGGCAGCGTCGAAACCTGCGATTTCGACTTCGGTAAGGTTTTTCTTAAGATTTACAGGATCAACCAGTTGGTAACCATAATCTTTCAGATCCTGGCCGGATATAGCTTCAAATATAGCCACCTCGCCGGGGGTAAGCTCTTTGGAGAATTTTCCGTAATTGTTGGAGAGAATGGGTTTTTGCAGGTTGGCCCACATGTCTCCACTTGAGGCTGCAATCGCTGACTCGCGGGATTGATAATATGCCAACACAGAGTCCTGGAAATCAATGTTTAGCCAATTACATACTTTTGCAACTGTTTCCTCAGGCGACCGGATGAGTTGTTCATAGTGAATCCTTATTCCACGCCGGGACCCTACTTTTGAAAGGATCCGGTCCGATGCCTGTTGATCTTTTTTCCACTGTCTGGCTAAATGATAGACATGTTTTTCTCCGATAGGAGTCTTTCTAAAGGAAGCTGCCACATCTCTTCCGTCTCTTACAAGATGTATGTAGAAGGGTTGTATGCCTGACAATTCCAATTCTTTGAAATACTTGAAGTTGGGCATACTTTTACAACACCAAAATTGTTTGCCGAACTTTTCCGCCTTTAATTCATAGATCACTTTGAAAACTTCCGTCAGGGAATTGGTCTTGCACCTGGCCTCAATTACCTGGCGGTTGAGCTGAATGCCTACCCATGGTACCGGATTGCTTTCAATCAGCTGGCATACGTCGTCGATGAGTTCCATGAATCGGAAAGGATCATGCAGGCTACCGTATTGGTTAAGGTAGGGCATGAAAGTATCCAGGATATGTGGCGGATGCGGTGCACAGATGGCCGGAAGTTGATTGAGCATAACCCGCAATAAATTTGATCCCGATCTTTGTGTACCTATAATCTGTATGCCTTTCATATCTATTCAGCTTTAAATAGTAAAAAGGCATAGGCAGTATCGGTGTGATACCTAATCCGTGGCTTGTCTATCCTTGCCTTGTTTTGAGCTAACCTTGTTTTTATCAGATATATCATTATTCAAGCAAAAAGAAAATATCCGGATAATCCCGAGAGCGGTATAAGATATACCAGTTTCATTTTGTATTTCATCACTAAAACCAATACGATAGCCAGGATCATCCACGATTTCCAGCTATGGTCCATTTCCTTTACCAGGATGACCGACGCCGAGAGTATCAAACCGATAATAGCTGCTCTTAATCCAAAGAATATCGCTTTAACTGTTGCCAATTCTTTAAAGAGCGCTATAAACCTTGTTGCCATGATCATGATCAGGGCGGGAGGTAAGAATATGGAAATGGTTGAGCACAATGCTCCTGCAAAACCTGCTATCTTGTAGCCAATAAAGGCAGCAGTTATTAAAATTGGGCCTGGTGTAACTTGTCCCAATGCAATGCCATCGCTAAACTCCCGGCTGCTTAGCCACCCTAATTGTTCCACAAACAAATCGTTCATCGTTGGAATCATGACGTAGCCGCCGCCAAACAGCGTCAGGCTTAGTCCGCTGAACAGGGCCGATAGATTAACAATCTTTCCGCCCAGCGAATCTCCGGTATACGGTTGTATCAATGGTAGAATTAATACCAGCAAAACCGCCAGCGGAATGGGTAGTAATGTTCTCAAAACATCTTTGGTGTGTATCGGGATTTGCTCTGTCGGGTCTTGAAAGTCTTTCTGATAAATGAAGTAGCCGGCAATTGCGCTGGCAATGAGCACCAGAATTGTAGTCATGTAGCCGCCTATGCCCAGCAATGCCACTGCTGCCAGGACCATGATAATTGCCTGGCTGATGTTAGTCAGATGCTTGCGTGCCATGTTGAGGCCTACGGAAAAGACGATAGCCGCAACGGCAGGTGTGATCCCTGCAAATACATGGTCTACTGCCGGCAATGTTCCCAGTTCAAAGTAAGCAACCGATAAGCCGTAGATCAGCAGGAAAGAAGGTAAGATCACAGCCAGCATAGCGATCAGGGCACCGGTAAAACCATTCATTTTGTAGCCGACAAAAGAAACAACATTGACAGCCATAGGGCCTGGCAGGACGGCGGCTAAACTTAACGCGTTGGCAAAAGCCTCGTCGTTGACCTTATTATCTTTATCAACCAACTGGTCCTTGATGACAGAAATGAGTGCCATGAAGCCACCAAAGGCAGTCGAACCAATTTTGAGAAAAGTTGAAAAAAGATACTTATTCTTTGACATTATTCCGGAAAGCTGTTTTTCAACACCCTGATGATGATATTTTAAATTTACTTTATGTATATAAATAGTCAATATTCCATTCAAAACCTATGAAGCTTTCTATAATAATTTTGTAAAAATAACCAACCTGGCCGCAGGTTGTGTGAGTTAAACCTCTACACGAACTCCCATAGGTAGCCATTCATACCGGCTCCGGCATAGGCATGTTGCTCGTTGAAAATCTTGGAATAGCCTGTAGCTGGCCTCTACGCTGCTGACTTCGGTGTAGTCATTGGAGTACTCTGCAGATTTGAACAACCGGCTGAAAATGGTATGGTTCAATAGGTGTCAGGGACATTGTGGCTTATACCCGGAAGCAACCACAGACCGCCACCGCCATCTTAAAAAGTAATCGGATAATTTTCCGTCTTTTCGGGTTGAACTTTCCCGAATTATCCGTTACGTATAACTATGTCCAGTAAATTTTTGTTTTCAGTATTATCATTGCCAATCAATCCAAAATTGTCGCTCTTATAATTCCAATTGGCAAAACCGATTCCAGTCTCTTCGAAAAGTTGGATCATATCTTTATACCAGCTAAAAGTGTCCTGTTCAGGAGCATTTGATATAATCCCAAACTCTCCGCAATACAGGGGTAATCCCAATTCTTTAGCTTTCAGGATGGGTTTCCTCCATTTTTCCAGCAGGAGTTCTTTATTGAATTCGACACCTACCCATTTTTCTACCTCAGGTTTGACAGCCTCCGGCAATTGCTCAAATTCGGATTCTGTCAAAATGATCCCCGGGTAATGTACCGGCCCGACATATTCTTTCAAAGAGGTCCATCCTGCATTATAGTGGGTAAGCAAAAAAGGTTCATAAAAATGAAAGCTTAAGAGAATGTTGGCGTCGTTTTCAGGTACTCTCAGGGCATCAAATGTGTCAGTAGATTGCCAACGATTGGACCCTATTACAATAGTTCTTTCCGGTTCCAATTCACGGATGGCGTTAAAAGCGTTGGCGAGCAGCCTGTTCCATGATTCATGGTCATCGGCCACTGCTTCGTTCATTAATTCATAAGCAACCAGGTTATTGGGGTATTGTTTTAAAGCTCCTGAAAGATCGCGCCATAAGTCGAAGAACTTTTCCTGTTCTTCCAAATCAGTCCACAATGGTTTTACCTCGGCATTAAAATGATGGGATCGAATTATGTGAAGATCCACAATAACCCGAAGTCCGCTTTCAGCACACCAATCAATACAGTTTTGCATTAACTGAAAAGCAGCTGCATGCCGATTTCCATTTTCATCCCACATTTGTTCTTCGTCTATGGGGAGACGCACATGATCAAATCCCAATGCCGCTATTTTTTGCACATCGGATTTGGTAAAAAATTCTTCTCTTTCTTTTCCCCTTCGATTACTTTGAGAAAGCCAATGCGCTACGTTGGTCCCTTTTTTGACTTCAAATTTTTCTGAGGCCGTTGGGTCCGGCGCTTGGCTACAAAATACGAAAAGCAAGGCCCATAAAATCATGGCACCGTTTTTCACGAGGTAGTTGATTTTTTGTTGCATTAGCTTGATTTTGTATATTTCCAATTTTTGTTTTGTAAGGCTTCCAATACCACCACCTCATCCATATCAGCATCCATGGTCCCGGCCACGGCAATGCCACCCACAAGTTCATCCTCGAAGAGGATGGGGTACCCTCCTTTTAAGGGCACATAAGCTTCCGAGGTAGCACCATCCAGTACCAGCATTGGAGAGCGCCCATTCAATATTACTTTTTCCAGATCAATAGTGGGGCGTTTAAAGGCCACTGCAGTGGCTGCTTTGCCCAACGCTATTTTAGCCGCAGCGCTCATGGTATCATCCAGGCTTTCCAATAAGACGGGGTTCCCGCTGCTGTCGACGATGGCAATGGCGCCCGGGACTTGATGATCCATCGCTGATTTTGTAGCGGCATCCATTAACGATTTAGCATCCCTGTAGGTCATTTTAAAGGTTGTCTTTGGCATCTTAAAGTCTATAAATTTCTTTACGTACTAATTCCATTAAATCCATATGTTTTTCCTCATGCATCAATTGCCTGTACTTTTTTCTGTCCAGGTTTTCCACAATGTTCCAGATGGCGCGGTTCATCTCCGCATGTTCCCTGAAAAAACCTACCATATCAAAAATTCGTGGGGAAGCATCTGCCGTGAAAAACCGGTCATATCCAAATTCCCTGGCATAGAAGAAAAATTCAACCGTGTGCAAAAAGTTTCGTGAGGCCCCAATGAGGTCCCAGTCAAAATTCCAATCGTTGTCGTTGGTGTGCAGGTAGTAATCCACGTTGGACTGTTCGCAAAGTGCAAGTACCTGTGCCGGGTTTTCCTTGGCCAATAGGGAATGTCCAAAGTCTATCGTGATCCCGGTTGCCGGGTTCTGCACTTCCTTCAAAAAAACAATGGTTTTAGCACAGGTGTCCAAATGGCAATTAACCCTTGTCTCATTGATCTTGTATTCAATAAATAGTGGCATTTCAGGCTTATAATCTGCGGCTTCAGCCACCGCATCAATCATATATTTCCATGCTTTTTGATAGTCTACCTGGAACAAATTGTCAAAACCATCGGATAAGGGACAGCAGGTTACCAGTGGTGCCCCTACGGCAATGGCATAATCTTTGGCATCTTTAATCATTTGCACAGCCTCCTTTCTCAGGTTTTCTTTTGGCCTGGACAGGGCCCCCGGAACCCATTTGGTCTCTTTTTTAATGTTGGCATTCACAGCGGCGAACTCCAGCCCCATCTCCTGCATCAGAGCCTTGGTCGGACTGGCTTCTTCAGTTTCATAGGGATATACAATCTCTACTCCGGTAACGCCATCTATGCTCGCCACAATTTCCAGTCTTTCCCTTAACCCAATAGGTTGCTGATATTCTGAAAAACGATCTTGTGTTTTGCTCAAAAATGCGGTTATAATACTCTGCTTCATCTACTTGCGTCGGTTATTTAAGTGTTTAATATTTCTGTCAATGCATGTTTGAAGGTGCCCCTTCTATAATGGTCTCTCTAACAATTTTCGGGTCGGTAAACTGATCATTCAAATCGGTTACTGTCGTTGAAAAAGAGTACATCACGGCACCTTCCTCCCCGGCTTGAAACCAGTGTTTTGTACCGGCGGGTAAAATAAGCTGGGCTCCTGGTTTCATAACAATCTCGTTTCGCATCGTATAACAATCCTGTTTGCCATCTACGATAAACCCTTCCTTCATCGTGTTTTCTCCTGGAATATAGAACCTTAGGTTTCCACTAATAGCTCGAATGACCTCTTCCTTTCCGGGATCATTTCCAACGGTCGGATGCCAATGCTCGGGCTCAGTCTGGTTGGGCAAAAGCACCAAAATTTTCGCTGCAATCCTGTCGGTCTGAAATAGGGTCAAAATTTGCACTCCCTCTTTCTTTAACCGGCTCAGGCCAAAATCAGCCGCGGTTATATTTTTTTTTTCCTCCGGGGTAAGCAATAGGCCTGCAGCCTCTATCATTTCAATAGATCGGTTGCAGACTTCATTAAATTCTTTAAACTTTATCATTGGTCGTTTCTTAGTTCAGTATCAGTGGCTTTTGAGGTTTTACGGCCAACCACATAGGAATGGCCAGTATATTAAGTACCGCCGCCAAAATGAAAAACGGCGTATTGGACCCGGTAAAGGCAACCATATACGGAAATGCCAAGGCGGTAAAAAAGGACCCCAGGTTTCCGGCCATGTTCATGGTACCGCTGACAGTACCCGAATGTTCTTTTCCGATATCCAAACAGGTGGACCATGAAGGGCTCAAGGTCATATCTGCTCCGAAAACAGCAAGCGATATAAAAATCACCGCCCCGGTAACTTCTTCCATATAGATGCTGGCCAGGATTCCTATGGCTGCCAGGCAAAACCCTATAATAGCCGGAAGTTTTCGCGATAAGTCCCATTTGCCCATGCGGTAGATCAGGTCCACAAGCCAGCCGGAGAACCAGTTACCCAAGGCACCAAAAATAAAAGGCGCCGAAGCATGGAATCCCGCTTCTACGACATCCAGGTTATACTTTGCCTTTAGATGGGGGAATAACCAGGTCAAGCAAAAAAAGAAAGTGAAGTTACTGCTGAAATACTGTCCCATCATCAGCCACATGCCCCCGGACGAGAACAGTTTCTTAAACGAAATGGCTTTCCTTGTTCCTTTTTCATTTTTTGTACCTTCCTGAATAACCTTTAATTCCGAATTGGCAACCGCTGAATGCTCTTTTGGGCTATCACGATACCACCAGTACCATATTAAAGCCCAAAGGATCCCTACGGCACCTAAAATCATGAAACTCATTCTCCAACTTGTCAAGTCAATCAACCATGCTGCAAAAGGCAGGGCGATGGCTGCCCCAATTCTACCTCCCGAAAAATTTATGCCATGCACCAGACCTCTTTCCTTTGCTGGAATCCAGCTAAAAATAGCGCTGGCCATTCCAGGAAATGCACCAGCCTCTCCAGCCCCAAAGAGAAAACGTACAATTAAGAGTCCAATGAAGTTAAAGACAGCTCCGGTCAAGGCTGTAAAAATGGACCAGATACTCACGACTGCGGTCAGCACTTTTCTTGCCCCCAATTTATCTGCCAGGTATCCGGAAGGTGTTTGAAACAAGGCATATCCCAGTGCAAAAATGGATAGTGCCCAGCCCATCTGTGTGTCTGATAATTCCAAATCGTTGGCTACCGGATCCTTGGCAACAGAAATCAGAATCCTGTCGAACAATACGATCATAGCCAGCACGAATGTTCCAAAGACCATTCGATATCTTACCGGGAAAAGGCGCTTGTCATCCATTTATTTGCTTTAAAATCAATTGTTTTGTCTTCTCCAGGTGCTCTCTGGCAAATGACTCGGCTAAGTCCACATCTTTGTTTTCAATGGCCTGGATAATTTTCAAATGCTCGGGAAGGGTCTCATTCGGGGCACGCAGAAGACCAATCAGATCTATGCAAACCAATAGGTTTCCCTGGTGGAAAAGTTTATGTAAAAAACTGTTTCCACTGCCCTTCATGATGGTATCATGAAACATGGCATCGGCTTGCTGATAGTTCTTTTTATCTATTTCTCCCTGGAGAAAAGGAAGGAATAACTGTCTTAATTCCTCAACTTCGTCAGCTGACGCGCGTTCTGTAAATAGCCGGATTGCCGTTCCCTCCAGCGCTATCCTGCAGTCATAAATTTCCAACACCTCCTTATCAGTGAATTCTTTCACTATAACCCCTTTTCGCGGTAATGATTCTATAAGCCCTTCGCCTTCTAACATCTGAAGTGCGGATCGCAAAGGTGTTCTGCTGATGCCCAGGTCGTCGGCAAGTCTGTCCTGAACGATTTTCTGTCCCGGGAGCAGCTCTTTTAGCATAATCATGGATTTGACCTTTTGATAGGCTTGAGCACTTAGTTCGTTGTTAAATATCTTTTCCACGCAATTACTTTTTGTGTACCGTATACGGTATACGAATATACTGAATTCAATAACATTTACAAACTAATTCTGATATCAGTAATGCTTAGCGTCTTTACTAAGCATCGATTTTATCTATCTGATGATAATGATTACACGCTTTGATTGACCGTATTTGGATGGGAAGGAGAGGAAAAGACATGACAGGTGTCGAACAGCGGTAATCAGTGGCAAAGCGGAACGATGGCTTTTCAGCATTGCTGTGATTAATTCTTTATACCCTCCAAAAATGTATAAACTTCGGCTTGACTTGATACCATTGCCTTCTGATTTCCTTCGGTGCTACCACCAAAAGGGAATCTATATTTTTCTCCATTCATTCTAACAGGTTGCTCCCGCCGAAAATTGGGGGGCGGTTCGTCTCCAAAGAATAAGAATTGATGGCCGGCGTCCGGGTAGGTCATATTTTTTATTTCGGCAGCCGGATTAGCATTTTTTACCCTTGTTTCAATCAGATCTGCCATTTTCGCTGATGGCCATACCTTGTCTTCGATCCCGGAAAATAGTAGCACAGGACATTGAATTTTCTCAACCGCTATCATTGAAGAATCAAGGATTTCTTCATTTTCAAGCAGGGGCGTATAATAACTCACAAAGTCGATGAATCCGCCTTCTTTGGGCAACACCTTTATCGGAGCAAATGGAATGGGGATACCATTAAGCGTCCAGGAAGACTTCAGTTCGTCCTGATTCCTGTTAAAGATTGATTCCGGAACAACCAGGCACGACGGCGAATAAGCAATTACTCCATGAATATCGTTATAAACGCTCGCGTAAAGCAATGATAGTTCAGCGCCTCTTGAAGGACCGAGGAGAACAATTTTTCTATCTTTTCCACGCAGATCTTTTCGAGCCCAGTTAATAATGGCGTGAAAATACTCCAGTGGAATTTCTTCTATTCTGTTTGGCAGGTTGTTGATCCCGGTATAGGCTATGGATAGCACATCATAGCCTCTTTTTACAAGGGGGTAAGCATATTTGTTCGGCAGGTAGCCTCCGGACGAACCCGGGATAAAGACTACTATCGGATTTGATGAATTAGTATCCTGCTTTATTAATAAAACACTGAAGTTCTCATTTTCTATTCGCTCAATGAAAATGCCTTCCGGAATTTTAGAACACGCCACCAGTAGCGGGAAAGAAAGCAGGACCGTTGGTTTTATAAGATTGATCACAATATCCCGGTTAAACGATATTCCCTTCATCATCGAATTTCATGTATTGTTCACCCCAGGCTTGCATTGAGTCGATAATTGGAAAAATAGAATAGCCTTTTTCAGTAATAAAATACTCTACTCTAGGGGGTATCTCCGCATAAATTTTACGTGTTATGAGTCCATCAGCTTCGAGCTCTCTAAGTTGCTTGGTCAGCATTTGTTTGCTAATGCCATAAACTCCCCGCTTTAACAGACCGAATCGATTAATGTCCATGGAGATGAGGTAGAGAATAATGGGTTTCCACTTGCCCCCAATAGTTCGCATGGTGTAATCTATAGGAGATGCAGATCGTATTCGATATTTTTCCATAAAACTTTGTTTTATAACTATCTGATAATCAATTATAGTCTAATATTAGTGACTAGGTAAACTTTAGATAACTACTTTCAAATATAGAACTAATTCATGACTTTTGAAGAAAAAGATTAGATATGACACTGGAATTAACGGATCAAAATTTTGAGACATTGGTACTCAATAATGCTCAACCCGCTGTAATTGATTTCATGGCAGTATGGTGCGCTCCCTGTAAAATGGTTGGCATGGCGCTTGAAATTATGGCAGAGGAATACAATGGGCGAGCCATTATTGGTAAAGTAGATGTCGATGCCAACCCGGAGCTTATTTCAAAATTCGGGGTTCGAAATATGCCAACGGTATTGTACCTGAAAGATGGAGAAGTGGTGGACAGACATGTCGGCGCTACTTCCAAAATGGTACTGGAAGAAAAGCTGAAAGCAATTTTATAAACCTTGAATTGCGGGAATACCGGTCTTGATTTTTATGTTATGGCAAGGTTTCCCGCTTTCCTGTCAAGGTGGAGTTTAAGTCTTACTGTTCTATTGGCTCAAGGTCAATCCTTACTGGAAAATCAATGAACCAGGGATGGTTATTTTGGGACTATTCCGTAAGGAGCCCGGCATTCAAATGCCTGGTGTATCTTCCAAAACAAATAGGTAGGTGTAGAGAATTCTAAATCCGGTATTATCTTCTATATTTTGGTTAAATCTTTTTTTATAATCTTTACCCGAAAGTTTGCTAAAATATATCTGATGAATCACACTTAAGTATGACGTTGAAGCGGATTAGCATAGGCAACGACGATATAATTTTTAAGCCTTCGCTCCGCTTTATACAAACGCTCTAATTCCTCATCCTGCAATATAGCAGATTTAAAGACTGAACAAAGGCCGTTTGTTTTTCCCTTGGGTGTATAGTTAGGACCCTTGTAGATTGCCACATTAATTCCTAGCACTTCCATCAAAGCGTTTGCTTCTTTTATAATCTGTTCGGTAGGTTCAGCCAGTTCACTTAGATCAATGCTGTCTCTGTATTTTGGTGGTAACCAGGCAGGATAAAAATTGTTTTCGATGTATTTCATAGTAATAGTTCATTCCTTTCTTATTTTTCTTAAGTGGCGATTCTATGGTTTAACTTCTTACGTCCCCGCCTGGGTTTAGTTTAAACTACATCCTCATATCAGATCAACCTCGAGCAATACACCCTGAGTATAATTTCTGGCGCTGATGTAAAGACTGTCTTCTGGTTTCTTAACCCAACTGGTAGGTTTAAAAAATGATATTATTGACATATGGAATATATCGTTTGTCGCCAGAAAATCAAAGATCTAAGGGCGCTGATCTTGAGGCGATTCCAGATGGTGGGACGGCATTTCTTTTAGTTCGTAATTGGTACTTCTTCCGCCCGCTGATTCTTTTTGTAAAATATCTTTTTTTATCAAATCGTTTATATCTCGTATAGCGGTATCTTTTGAGCATTTTGCAATTTTTGCCCATTTTGAAGATGTCAGCTTTCCTTCAAATCCGTCTAGTATTTTATTCAACAGTTTCTTTTGCCTTTCATTTATCAATGTTTTAGAATGCTTATTCCAAAAATCTGCCTTAAATAAAACTCTAGCTAATACAGAGTCTGATGACTTTAATGCGTTGATTAAACAATTCAAAAACCACCTAATCCATGCTGTAATTTCCAGATTTCCTTTCTGCGTAATTTCCAATATTTCATAGTATTGTTTTCTTTGAAGTCTGATTTGAGCCGACATACTGTAAAATCTTTGGGTGCTATTGTCCGATTGTGCTAATAGCATATCAGTCAATGCTCTCGTTATTCTACCATTTCCGTCTTCAAACGGATGTATTGTAACAAACCATAAATGGGCTATTGCCGCTTTAACTACTAAATCTGTTTCTCGGTCCTTATTGAACCATTCCAGAAACAAATTCATTTCATTTTCCAGTAGAGAGGAATCTGGTGCTTGAAAATGAACTTTTTCTTTTCCCATTGCACCTGATACGACTTGCATTGGTCCAGTTGTGTCCTTTCGCCAATCTGCAACGGTAATTTTATACATCCCGCTTCGACCAGTTGGAAATAATGCTGCATGCCAATCAAAAAGTCTTTCTGTTGTTAGTAGCTTAAAACAATTTTGTGTGGCATCAAGCATCATTTCTACAACACCGTCTACATTTCTGTCAGACTCTATTGAACCGGCAATTTCTATTCCCAATCTTCTAGCGATTGACGACCGTACTTGATCTGAATTTAAAAATTCTCCTTCTATCTCTGAAGACTTTAAAACATCTAAAGTCAAAGTGTCAAGCAAAGCTTCGTTTCTCAGATCGAATCCTAATGTTTCCATTTTCCCGAAGAGTCTTCCCTGTAAATTTCTTGCTTCACCTAATAAGTTCACGATTTTTTCACTATTCCATGTGAAATTAGGCCAATTATTTTGTTGATGTATAAAAGGTTTCATTCGTTGCATATTTTGCTACGAAAATACATCTTATTCGTTGCATTTCAGAATTATTCGTTGCTTTTTATGCATTGATTATGTAATTTATTCGTTGTATCGGGCCTGTTTAAACCTTCTTTTTTAGTGGTTACTAACCACCTCCTTTTCCTATTGCCAGGGAGTTCCCTAAATTTGATTTGCAAATAAGTGTTACTATTTAACCTTATTTTTGAATGAATTGAAAATTGATTATTAGTGCATTAAGGAAGAGGACTGTAACGGGATCTCTGCCAATCGCGTGACAGAAGTTGGTTTTATTCTTACTACAATAGTGATGGTACCTACTGAAAGAGCAAAAACCAAGCATAAAAATCTGAAAACATAGGATTCTTTAAAATAATGGCCCCAATAGCAGTATGCTTACTCTTAACACCGTATAGTCTTCCTTTAAACTTATTTTCGTTTTAATTTCTTATTGGCTTCTTCAATGCGTTTACGCTGTTTTTGACTGAGCCCATGCCGATAGTATAGCTCGGGATCCATGTTGAAATATTCATGACGTTTCATGTCAGGATCATGAAGATCCAGGCTTAAGTCACAATCAAACCGCATAAGAATACTTACAGAAGGGTCCCAACCGTAAGCTGGTGCAAGGTGAGAGATGCCCCAGGTAATTCCTCTTCCATTACCATTGTTCGCAAATGCATCAGGAACGAATGGACCTGCCGCACCCGGCATTAATTCCACGATAGAGGCAATCTCAAAATTCACCCCGTCCCCGGCATACTGAATCGTGAAGTGCTCGTTACCATCTTTTACCACCAGGGCGGCTATTCCTTCCATAAACGGAAACATAGTCGTTTCATGGCCTGAATTAATAACGGGGTTTAACGGATGTTTCTCAAAAGGTCCCAAAGGATTGTCTGCTATCGCTAAACCTGTCATTCTTACCAGGTTAGGATCTCCATCAAAGTCTGATTTATAGTACAGGTAGATCTTATCGTTGTATATAAATGGGTGGGGGTCATGAATAGAGTACTGATCCCATTCCCCTTCGGCTCCGTTTTCGACGACTATCTTGTTGTAAGGCGTCCACGGCCCGTCTGGCGAGTCCGCATAAGATACCGCTACAGGACAGTCATCGCCTCTCAGTCCGCTTGCTTCCATAAATCCCTGATAGTATAGGTAATATTTACCATTAAACTTTAAGATGTCACATGTGGTAACGGAACGCCAGCCTACACTTGGCTTTGGTGGCCGTTTAATTGCCACGCCTTGTTCTTCCCAGGTAAACCCGTCTGTGCTGGTGGCATACCAAATTTCCGACAAATCCCAGTCTGAGGAAGGAATGGTATCATTCGCCTCCCTGGCGCGATGCAGCCCCACCGGTTTTACAGGGGTGTTTCTGTAGGTGTACCATACGTAATATTTACCGTTCTCAAAAATCACTTTTGATGGATCACGGCGTGTGATCGTACCGTCATTATTGTTATAATCAAACCCTTTCAGTTTCGTGTACCTGAACTGGGTATATAACTCATTGTCTTCCGGTCTTGGAGCCATATACTTTGTGTAGTTTCTCTCCATTGCTGCACTTAGTTCCCTGTTAGGTTTTTCTTTTGGCAATATAAATGGAAATGCTTCCTGTGCCATCGATGGAACTACTCCCGATATCAAACAGGCAAACAGAAGGCTTAAAGTTTTATTTTTTATCATTCTGACAGATAGGTTTGTTTTCTGTTTTACTAAATCAAAGGTAGCTTAAAAGCTACCTCTACACCGTCATATTGGATCAACGTCAATTAATACCGGAATATCATTTGCATTTTGAGACGATTCCAGTTGGTAGCCGGCATTCAAATGCCTCGTAGACGTTTCAAAACAAATAGGTGGATGTAGCGTATTCTACACCCGGTGATATCTTTTTTTTAGATTCTGTACCTGGTGGAGTGCCACCGATGCTACATTAATTATCCCAAACTATTACCAAAAGCGACGATAACAATTCCTACAACCATACAAGTCAGTCCAAAGTATAAATATCTTTTAGCTTTGGCGGAGGCTTGCACCCATTCTTTGGTAATGATCCCGCTGATGATGGCAGTGGCTACTGACGCGGTGTTGAATATGGCGTATCCTACCGTATTTCCCATACTGCCGAGTTTGAAGGCTGCGAAGGCAAACAGCGCTGAGGCCGCATAGTGGAAAACAGCCATGATGAAGATCAGGTACAGGTTTTTGCCGAAGCTGGCTGTTTTAAAGTTGCCCCAAGCCTGTTTTTTGGAAAGCTGCCAGGCAAAATAAGCTGTCATGGCGATACCACCGCTGATGAAAATGGGAAACATAACCGCAACAGCAGTAATCCAATCGGCGTTGCCGGCTTTTTGGCTGGCTTCGTGCAAAAATGGACGGCCTACGGCATTGGCATAGCTGAAACCAGTAGCCAGTAATCCTCCTGAAATGGCGATTAAAATACCCAGCGTCATGGAGCCGCCAGACTGCTGTTCCGCGGCATCATTAGTATTTTTTTCGTCTTTCTCGCGGATTAAACCGGCTTTACCATTGGCAATAATACCCACCAAAACCACAACGAGACCTGTCAAAATCATTAATAGGGCATTGCTGGGCGGTAGGCCGTCGACCAAAAACGGAAGCAGGGAACCAATAAGGATGATGGTGCCTATGAATAATGAAAAACCAAGGGACAACCCTATATGATTAATGGCTTTACCCCACATCATAACCCCCGTGCCCCACAGGAAACTGGCCAAAGCCATTTTTAACAGGATATCTGATGGCATGGAACCAAAGACCTCCCCAAAACCTTTGATCAAGGTGGTGGATGCAATGATGGGTACCACAAACATGGTGAGCAGGAAGAATAAACTCCATGTATTTTCGTATTTAAACCCTTTTGTAAATTTTTCAGGGAGGGCATATAGTCCAAGCATTAAGCCGGCAAATATTGCCCATATAACTCCTTCAAACATGATAAATTATTAGGTTAAAAATGATTTTCAATAATTAAAATTTACCAGTGGATTTTGAAAACCGTTTGGCTATTATATGTATCCGCTGGTTTCGTAACCGATGCGGGCGAATTTTCGATGTTCGGTCCATTGGGGTAGCGGTGTGTTTCACAACAGAAACCGCGATATCTTCCGTACTGATCACCATTTTCCCTGCGCAATTTGTCTGAAGTGAAGTATCCGGAATAAAAGAGCATGCCTGGTTCGGTGGTAGACACTTCCAGTTTTCTCCCACTTTCCCGGTCACTGAATTCCGCTACTTTTCTCAACGGGCCTATACTTTGGTCAAACAGGTAATAATGTTCAAAACCGGTTGTTAGTCCCTCAAATGCCTCTTTTAGCAATTTTCCTGCTCTTAGATCGGCTGCCGTATTATTTACATCGCCAATGGCACCAACAGGCACATTGGTTTCATCGGGTTCCAGGTAGTTATCGGCTAGTATGGTAGCCTGGTGATTTTCGATCGTTTGCTCAAACCCCGACAGATTAAAATAAGTATGGTTGGTCAGCGAGATAGGGGTAGTTTGATCCGTAGTTGCTTCATAACTAATTGCTAATTCATTGTTATTGTTTAACACAAAGGTTACGCTGATCTCAACATTCCCCGGGTAGCCTTCTTCCATATGCGGGCTTTTTAATGACATGATAACGCCCAGGGTATCGCTTGTGTCGATGGGTTGAGCGGACCAGATTTTCTTATCAAAACCGGTCAACCCTCCGTGCAGATGATTTGGACCGTTGTTAATCGCCAGTATATATTCTTTCCCATCAATTTTAAATTTGCCATCTTTTATCCTGGAAGCGTACCGGCCCACCGTACATCCGAAATAGGGGGCATTTTTTTTATATTCCCTGGAAAGGTATCCCTCCATTGAATCAAATCCACATGCCAGCTCGTGCCTTGTATTTCCTTGCCCGGGAACAGAAATGGAGGTCACCGTGGCACCAAAAGTCATGATTTTAACCTGCATGCCATTATCGTTGGCCAGTAAAAACTGTTCTATGTCCTGATCTTTATACCTGCCAAATATCGTTTGCTTAACATTCATGGGGGTTTATTTTAATAATGCTTTTCAATTAAATCCGGGATACCATACTGCTATTGTTATAGTCGCTGGGGCTCACCTGAAAAGGTTTCAGTTTTTCCCAATCAAATGAAACACCTATGCCAGGCGTGTCAGGTGCTACGGCGCGATAGTTTTTCACGACCAATGGCCGGCTGGTATAGTCATCTATCGGAAAGCTATGCACCTCCAGCCACCCGGAGTTGGACTGGGCCGAAACAAGGCTTACATGCAACTCGTGCATACCATGAGAACAGACAGGCATATTGTATTTTCTGGAAAGTTCCGCCACTCTCAGCCATCCGGATATGCCGCCGCAATTGGAGGCATCGGGTTGAATAAAGGAGAGTTTGGCTTGTTCAAAGGCATATTCAAACTCATGGATGGTATGAAGGTTTTCTCCCATTGCCAGTGGTATGCTGGAAGCTTCTGCAATTTCGGCAAATCCGAGATAGTTGTCGGGGATGGTCGGTTCTTCAAACCATTGAATGTTGTACGGCGCGAATTTTTTGGCCGCCTCAATTGCCTGTGCCACGCTCATGGAATAATTGGCGTCCACCATAAAGGTAACATTGTTTCCGATCAGCTCGCGAACCGCCTTTACCCGGTCGATATCTTCCTGCAGGTTGGCCCTCCCCACTTTGATTTTCACTGCATTGAAGCCCTGTTCCAGGTATCCTTTGATATTGCTAAGAAGTTTAGGCAGGGGAAATTGCAGGTCAATGCCGCCACAGTAGGCTTTGCAGGTGTTGCCGGCGCCACCGGCCATTTGCCACAAGGGAAGTCCTGCCTGCTTGCATTTAATGTCCCATAAGGCGATGTCTATGGCCGAGATCGCAAACGAGGCAATGCCTCCTCTGCCAACATAGTGTATGTGCCACCATAAAAAATCATAGATTTCTTCAACCCTGGTACCGTCTTTTCCCAGGATAGCAGGTACCATATCGTTTTCAAGCATGGCCTTAATGGACTGCCCTCCCTTGCCTCCTGTGTAGGTATAACCGGTGCCCTGACTGCCATCCTCTAAGGTTATGGTGCACGTAACCAGTTCAAAGTGAGTATGATCGCCATGTTTGGCATCGGACAGTACCTCTGGCAAGGGCACTTTGAAAAGTTGTACAGTTACCTCTTTTATTCTCTGTTGCGTCATGATTTTTAAATTGGCGTGCCGGGCTTAATATTTAACATAGCATGTTTTTTTCTCTAGATACTGCTCAAAACCGTATTTACCATCTTCCCCACCTGTGCCACTCAGTTTGTAGCCGTTGTGAAACCCCTGATGTTGTTCGCCATGTCCTCTGTTAACATAGACTTCTCCAAATTCCAGTTCATCATTACATTTCATGATGGTGGCCATGTCTTTGGTAAAGATCATGGCTGCCAGGCCGTATTTACAATCATTGGCGTAACCGATCACCTCATCAAAATCCCGGAACTTGACTATTGGAAGCATTGGTCCGAATGATTCTTCGTGAATAATGGTCATATCTTGCGTCACATTGGTAAGGATGGTCGGTTGGAACCAAAAGCCCTTGTCAAATGGAGCACCCTCGGGTTTTTTGCCTCCAAAGGCGATTGTAGCGCCTTCCTCCACGCTTTTGGCCACGAGCCGTTCCATGTTGTTAATTTCGTGCCTGTTTACCTTGGGCCCCAGATCGGTGTCGGCAAGCATGGGATCACCGATTTTTAAGGTTTTTACTTTTGCCATGAACTTTTCCATAAAGGCATCATAAATGTCCTCATGCAAATAGGTTCGTTCATTGCAGGTACATACCTGGCCACAGTTGTCAAACCTCGAATGAAAAGCGCCTTCAACCGCCAGGTCCAGGTCGGCGTCTGCAAATACAATACACGGGGCCTTACCGCCCAGCTCCAGCTGGACATAGGTCAGGTTTTCGGCGGCCGTTTTGAAAATTTGCTGTCCTGCCGGTGTACTTCCCGTCATGGTAACCATCTTGGTGATGGGGCTGGATACCAGGGCATGACCCAGTACTTTTCCGGTTCCTGCCAGGATGTTTAACAAACCATGGGGCAAGCCTACTTTACTGGCAATATCGCCTAGCGCTAAAGTAGCCAGTGGGGTCTCCTCCGTGGGCTTAAGTACCACACTGTTTCCTGCGACCAAAGCTGGGCCTATTTTCCTTCCGGCCAGTGCCAGGGGAAAGTTCCAGGCAGTAATGGCTACTACCACACCTCTTGGTATTTTATGTATCCAAATGTGCTCGTTGGGATTATCAGAGGGAACAATATCGCCTTCAATTTGGCGGGCCCAGTCACAGGCATATTCTATAAAAGTAGCGGTAACCTCTACTTCCATCTGGGCCAGCGAAAATAATTTCCCTTGCTCTTTAACCAGGATTGTAGCCAGCTCGTCTTTGTTGTCCCTGATTTCCTGTGCAAAGGTGCGCATTAACTCGGCTCTTTTTCGGGCAGGGACTTTCTTCCAGCTTTTTTGTGCCTTTTCAGCAGCAAGCAGCGCTTTTTTTGCATCGGCTTCGTCTCCAAACTGCACTGTTCCGACGACTGATTCGTCAGTGGGACTGAAAATATCAGCCGTCTCTCCGGTGTTGTTGTCTACCCACTGCCCGTCAATAAATAGTTTATATTCTTTTACTTCTGACATGTTACTCAATTTTTGTACAAGGTTTTGGGCGCGTTAAGCGGCTCTTTGATTTTTGTAAAATAATTACCGGCCCATCCATCCGCCGTCTACCAGCATAATGGACCCGTGCATGTAATCGGATGCCTGTGAGGCCAGAAAGACCACAGGTCCGGCAAAGTCGGTGGGTTCTCCCCATCTGCCAGCCGGAATTCTGGCCAGAATAGCGGCGGTTCTTTCAGGATCATTTCTTAATGCTTCGGTATTGTCAGTGCTGATGTAGCCTGGGGCGATAGCATTCACGTTTACACCCTTCGCTGCCCACTCATTGGCGAATGCCATCGTCATTTGGCCGATGGCACCTTTGCTGGCAGCGTAGCCGGGAACGGTAATACCACCCTGAAAAGTCAACAATGAGGCGGTAAAAATAATTTTGCCCGCACCCCGGTTTACCATGTCTTTACCGATTTCCCGGGTGAGAATGAATTGTGCATTTTGATTGACCTCAATGACCTTATCCCACATTTCGTCGGGATGTTCTGCAGCGGGTTTTCTTAGAATAGTTCCCGCATTATTTGCCAGTATATCAATTTTTGAAAAGTCGGACTTTACCTCGTTGATGAAGGCATATAGTGCCTTCCTGTCTCCAAAATCGCAGGTATAGGCGGCGAATTTTCTCCCCAGGGCCGTCACGGCTTCCCCTACGGCGCTGCCACTTTTTTCCAGGGAAGCGCTGACACCAATTATGTCGGCGCCGGCTTCGGCCAGCCCTACTGCCATGGCTTTTCCAATGCCCCTTTTGCAGCCCGTCACCAGGGCTATTTTACCATCTAATCTGAATTTATCCATAAATGTGATTTTTTTAGCGCTTCATTTAAAAATTAGTCTTGGCAATCAATAAGATATTTCATGCCGTCCGGGTTTTCATCGATGATTTCGAATACAGATTGAATATTTTCCAGACTATCTGTTTTAGTAATTAAAGTATCAAATGGAATAATGCCTGATGCTGCTATGCGAATGGCTTCTTCATAGTCGTCTTCCTGGTACAACCTCGCACCCAGTAACTCGATTTCAGACCAGAAGAATTTAAACAGGTCTACGGGTCGTTTTTCTCCGCCGTGAATAGCTACCATTACGATTCTGGCTTTCACATTGACCACCTCAGTCATGGCTGATACAGCGGCGGCGGCGCCTGATACTTCAAATACACAATCAATCATAGCTTCTCCGGTAAGCGCTGATATTTTTTCAGTCAGTTTTTCCGTGGCCGGATTGATGGTGGTAAAGCCCAGGTCAGCAAGCATTTGCAGTCTGCTTTCGTTTATTTCCGAGATAAAAACATTGGCTCCTTTTTCCCTCAAAACAAAGGCTATCAACGTTCCGATCGGGCCGCCTCCCATGACGAGGCAGTTTTCACCTGCTTTTACCCGTCCAATTTTCACATCGTGGCAGGCTACTGCCAAAGGCTCAATAAATGCACCATATTTCAATGATAGTTGTTCTGGTAATTTATGTAAAGTATAAGCCGGAACAGTCCAGCTTTTTTGAAAGGCACCGGCACTGTCTATGCCTATAAATTTCAGGTTTTTACCTACGTGTGGGTTGCCCTTGTCAAATGGGTGTGGCTTGCCAAATTTGAGCGGCCTGACGGCAACGTTGTCACCCACTTTGACATTATCTACGCCTTCGCCCAATTCAGCTACCACGGCGGAGGCCTCATGTCCGACAATTTGAGGAGGATTTATTCTTTTGTCCATAACGCCATGAAAAATGTGAATATCCGTACCGCACACACCGCAGTAGGCGACATTCAATCTTACCTCTCCGGGACCGGGTTTTATCTGATCGCTTTCTCCAATCGAAAATTGCCCCTTTTCTTTATAAAATGCTGCTTTCATTAGTTTATCTAAGTGTATTTATTTACTTATGGGTTGAATGGTAAATTCTTTTCGAATCTTTTGATGTGCTGCCAGTCGTAGGAGACATATTGATGCGTTAAACCCCACGTTACAGCCTCTAACGGTCCTTTTTCATAGTCTAATGAGGTATCCAGGCCTGCGGCAGGAGGGCCCCACTTGATATGTGATTTAATTTCGAAGTTGATGCCATCCGGAGACCACTGAATAGTGTTTCTTTCGGGTCCATCGGTGATGATCAAAGCGGCAATACCGCCATTGTATGGCCAGACACACAGTTCGTGACCGCTATTGGTAATGGGGTTATACTCAGATTTCACATAAGGCCCTTCAAGCTTATCAGCAATGGCGACACCCCATTTAATTTCTCTGCCACCAAAGGTTTTTCTTTCCCCCATTCTTTCTCCTTTGTAATATAGGTAAAACTTGTCTTTGTAATAGACTAGGGTGGGATCATGAACTTTATGGCTGTCAAAGGATCCCTGTTTTTTGACTTTAAAACGCGAATCCTCTTCCCCTAACCACTCACCGTCATCGGATGGCGATAATATGGGCGCATCAAGTTTTTTAAAAGGCCCATCGGGAGAATCGGCAATGGCCATGCCTACCTGGTTTTTAACCCGGTTGACGTATGGTGCCTTCACTGTTTGATATACCAGGACATATTTGCCATCGTGGACCATTACCTGCGGTGTGAACACCGACCTATCATCGTAGGCGCCCGCAGGCCCTCTGGGTACGGCCAAACCTTGTTCGTCCCAGGTCCAGCCATCTTTGGAAGTAGCATACCAGACCTCGGTTTTATCCCAGGGAAACACTTTTTTCTCCGGATCTCCCGTGCCAAATCCATGTGTTTCTCCGGTAGCTCTTGAATAATAAACATAATAGGTGCTATTCACCGAAATGATATCACTTGGATCTCTCCGTGTGACACCTTCTTCATAAGCAAAATCCCCTTTTAAATCGAAGGTTTTAAAGTCACAAAACCATTCCGGCCCCTGATCATAATTCCTTTCAAGTGCGCGCCTGGAAGCAGCGCTTAGCTTCTCTTTGTTCATGATAGCATTGCGCTCATACACCTCGTCGGGGTAATCCTGACTTACTTCCTGGCTGTTTTCCTGTGATGTCGATTGCTGTATGCATCCTGTCATACTTGCTACAAAGTACGATAGGGAAAGGTAAACAGCTATTTTTTTAATTTTCATGATACGGAAAAATTTGTGTTAGTGAATAGATATACTGACGGAGTCCCCGTTCAGTCCTTTAACATGTGCCTTTATGGTGACCGTAGAAGGTGTTCTTTTTGATTGGACAATAAGGAGAGCCCTTCCTTTATCGGTTAATATTTTGTTTGATTGATAATCTTGTATATTGTCAGGCGCACCATTGTCCACGCCTAAAATCCTGGCTTCCCCATCCACACTGAATATGATTTCCCGGTTGTGCGTTTTTACCGGAACTCCGGCTTCATCTTTTATTTGTGCCACAATGTGACTCACATCATATCCGTCGGCTGTGAGTGATTTTTTGTCCGCATTGAGTGAAATCGATGCCGGTTCGGAGGCGGTCATCAATATGGTACTAACTATTTTTCCCTGATAGATTCCTTTTGCTTCCAGCTTGCCGGGCTTAAAAGGAACCGCCCATTTATAGATCCTGTCATCAAAATCCTCCAGCTGCCTGATGCCCTGAGATACGCCATTTAAAAACAGTTCTATTTTTTCGCAGTTGGAATAAACCTCCACTGCCATCAACTCCTGCGAGGAATAATTCCAATGTTCATTCACCGGATGCCAGCCCCAAAGTGCTTCTTTCCAGGCGCCCGGATTTTTTTCAACTACCTTTCCGGTGGATTCCTCTATTTTATAGGGAGAATCCTTCAGGCGTTGTGTAGTCATGTAAACGTGAGGCTGTGTTTGCCATAGTGTTTTCATCATATGATAGGAAGGTTTTTCAAAACCCGCCATATCCAAAAGCCCACTGGAAGTTCCTTTTTTTGGCCATTGTTTGTTGGCTTCACCCATGTAGTCAATGCCTGTCCAAAGAAACAAGCCGGAAATAAAAGGTCTTTCAATAACACTTTTCCATTCATGCCATTGTCCCAAATTTTCAGTACCCATAATGGCTTTATCAGGATACAATTTGTGTCCATAGTCGTATAAAACACGCCGGTAGCTATAGCCCACTATATCCAGTGCATCGGTATAGCCGGTCACATGGCTGGCAGAAGGCAGAATGCAGTTGGCGATTACCGGTCGGGTCTTATCCATCTCTCTTGTCCAATCTGCCAGCTTTTGAGCGGTTTTTGCCAGTACATACGATCCTTCCGGACTTTCCTCATAGCGCTTTTTTATTTGCTCTGGAGAAATGGGAGGAGGCGAAAAAAAGTAATTACCCTGCCAACCCATGTTAAAAAAACCGGTGGCATGTGCATAGCGGGGGTAGGTCCACTCGATCTCGTTGCCGATACTCCACTGTATGATAGAGGGGTGGTTGCGGTCCCTTCGCATGGTATTTTTTAAATCGCGCTCTGCCCATTCCTGAAAGTATTCCGTGTAGCCACGGGTGACATAATCTACACTTTGCTCATTCTGATTGAGCCGTTTATCTTTGGGGTTATCCCATTCATCAAAAAACTCTTCCTGTACCAAAAAGCCCATCTCATCACATAAGTCAAGAAACGATTCTGAGCTTGGGTTGTGTGCGGTGCGGATGGCATTGCAACCCGCTTCCTTTAATTTTTTAAGACGCCTTCTCCACACACCATCTGGTACAGCAGCCCCGGTCAACCCACCATCATGATGCAGGCAAACGCCTTTAATCAGCATATTTTTGCCGTTTAAAAAGAATCCCTTTTCCGGGTCAAATTGTATGGTTCTAATGCCAACCGGGATTTCCTGCCGATCAATTTCTGTGTCATTTTTAATAATTGAAGTGACAAGGCGATATAGATTGGGGTTGTCGGTATCCCACTGTACCGGGTTTTCCACCGTAATTTGCCCGCTGAAAGGTTGTTGTTCGTGGTTTTGTATCGGGAATCGGCCTGTGTGTTGCCCTACCTTCTTTCCTTTTGGATCATATAGTTCAGTCAATAGCTCAAAGCGCTGGGCTTCTGGATAGTTGTTTTTTACGGTTACCTGAAAAGATACCCTGGCTTGTTTTTGAGAAACTTCAGGTGTGGTGATATATGTTCCCCAAACCGGGATGTGCAAGCTATTTTTGGTAATGAGCTTTACATTGCGATAGATGCCAGAACCAGGATACCAACGGCTGTCCACATATCGGGTACGGTCTACTTTTACCTCTAAAATATTGTTTTGAGAGTCTTTTCTAAGATGATCGGTTATATCATAGTAAAAAGGAGAGTACCCATAAGGGTGGAAGCCGAGTTTTGTGCCATTTAGCCATACCTCTGTGTTATTGTATACACCGTCAAAGTACAGGTAGATGGTTTGGTCGGCTTTTAATGATAGCGGAAAACGCTTTCGGTACCATCCTAAGCCACCCGGAAGATAACCTGTTGCTCCCTCTCCGTTAATGGAATCGAAAGATGCTTCGGTACTCCAGTCATGAGGAAGGTTTACAGCTTTCCAATCCCGATTGTTTTGAGGTTTGCCGCCGTCCGGATCATTTGACAGGGAGAATTCCCACCCAAAATTAAAGTCAACTTCCCCGGATGACGCGGGAGCCGTGTCGCCTGGAACAGATTTGGTTTCCGTAGCATTGCAGGCACAAAGCACCATAAGAATCGATAATAGGTATCCTTTCATTGTCTGATCCGATCACAGGGGTTTTAAGACTTACAACGACCTGTATGATTAGCGCGAAATGTGTAAAACTCCGGATACAAGCCGGCTGTAAAAATGGCAGGATAAATCTTAAATGCGCTAAAAAGCAACTAGACAAAAACTGAACATCATCTATATTGACGGTAGCCGGCGAATATGCACATTGAGGAACTTATTGGCTAAAAATCATTGGTCTAATGGGCTTATTATATATTACGGACTACCCGGTCAGGCAAGAAAGCCTTGGATTTTAGGCCCGAAAATATTTAAATTGTGGTTCAACCTAACTGGACAATCGACGATTAATAATTGGCTGAAGTATGCGATTAATAATTACGCTTTACATTACCGGATTGTTATGGACACTGTCTGCACATAGAATAAGAGCGGAAAGGGGACTACAGGATTCAGTGAAGTTTTCAACTGAACAAATCTTTAACAAAGCCAAAACCATCAGGTATCATAGCCCTGACAGTGCGCTCGTATTGTTACAACAGAGTTATGAAGAATTTTTGGTTGCTGCCGATACATTGCAGGCCATAGAAGTTCTTTTGGAAATGGCTGATATTTATGGAAATGATGCCAACTATGCCTTGTCTTACGACGCATTCTGGAAAGCGCTTTTCCTGGCAGACGATATGAAAAATGAGGAAGTAAAGGCTTCTATTTATATATATCTGGGAAGGTTGTACAGCTTTTATAAAAGAAAGGAAGAGGCCTTGAAATATTTTCGGAATTCGCTGGAGATCAATAGACGCCTGGTTGCTGAGGGCCTGCTGGAAAAAGCAAAGCTGGTCATTAATTACTATGCACTTTGCGCTACCTATCGGGAGTTGGCGGAGCCGGTAACGGCCAAGGCCTACCTGGACAGTTGTTTTTTATATTTCTCTTCGTTACCCGGACAAGTTGATACGGCCTTTCTTCAGTTTGAGCGGTCCAATATCCTGGCTCAGGATGGAAAAAATGAGGAGGCCCTGGAGATCATGGAAAGCATTCATCCCTGGTTTATTGAGAATCGGCCCTCTTATCTCGTGTTGGTGTATGCATATTGGGGGGATATTTACCAGCATGTATCGAATTTTAAAGCTAGTGAAGCATACTATAAAAAGGCATTAGACATTTCAAAACGTTACAACAGCCATGTGGATTTCACACCTTTGGTTTATGAAAAACTAGCAGACCTATACCTGCAGCAAGGTAAATATTTGCCGGCTTTTGAGAGCCTGCAACAGGCAAAAAACCTGGATGCCAGATTTTTTGACAGCAGAAGTGAAAATAACCGGCCGCTGCTGGAAATAAAAGATGCTTTCAGGCTGGAAAAGGAACAGCAGGAAAAGCTTATTCAAAAACAGCGATTGGCAAAATTGGAGCAGGATGAAAAAATAGGTTTTTTGCAAAGAACGATTTTATTGGTAGTCATTGCATCATTGGTAATTATTGGCATCATTTATTTAAACTACCTCAAGTCAAAATACAGATCTGAAAAGCGATTAATCAGGAAGAAACAGGATATGGAAATGCGAAAGGCTCGTGAATTGCTGGAACTTAAAAACAAGGAATTGGCAGTATCTGCCTTGCAACTTGTCGAAAAGGAAGAATTTCTGAGTTTTCTCAAGAGTCAGATTAAGGGGAATCAGGGGAGTATTGAGACCAGGGAACTAAAGAAAATCCTAAGGTCAATCTCAGTCAGTAACGCCCGTAGCTGGCAGGAGTTTAAGTTGAGGTTTACAGCTGTGAATGAAAGATTTTATCAGAAGATAACCGATAAATTTCCTGGTTTGACGCAAGGTGATCAGAAAATATGTGCCCTGATCAAGCTAAATTTTTCCAGTAAGGACATGGCCAAACTTTTGGGCATATCGGTAGAATCTGTGCATACAACACGTTATCGGCTCAGGAAAAAAATGGGACTACCCAGAAGTACTAATCTGGAAGATTTTATAGCTGCACTTTGATGAAAACACTTTTTGAAATTGAACGGAAAATAGTAACACCACAAGCATTTTTATTTATAACCCCAACGATATTAGAAAACTTACCATAAACTATACCTCATGAGCAAATCTTATAAAATCCCTACGCTGCTTTTATTGGCAATGTTATGCTTTATATCAACAGCTTATTCTCAGAAAACTTTGATACAAGGCGAATTGAAAAAGTGGCACAAGATCACTTTATTATTCCATGGGCCGCAGGTTTCGGAACAGGATACCTTTAATCCTTTTATGAATTACCGGTTGAATGTAAACTTTATTCACACCCCTTCCGGTAAGCAATATCTGGTGCCGGGTCATTTTGCGGCCGACGGTGAGGCAGCCAATAGTTCCGCAACGTCCGGGAATAAGTGGCGGGTCTATTTTGCGCCGGATGAAGAAGGTGAGTGGCGTTATGAGGTGACATTCAGAAAAGGCACATGGGTAGCGGTGAGCGATCGCGATGAGCCGGGAGATAGCGGTGGTTTTATGGATAAAGAACAAGGCACCTTTACAGTGCTGCCAACAGATAAAACAGGCAAAGATTTGCGAGCAAAGGGTAGATTGCAATATGTTGGGGAGCCCTATCTTAAATTTGGCGAAACCGGGGAATATTTTTTAAAGTGTGGCGCTGATGCACCTGAGAATTTTTTGGCTTATACAGAATTTGACGGCAACTTCCAAAATGATGGCCATAAAGATGAACTAGTCAAAAACTGGGAAGCCCATATTAAGCATTGGAACGAAGGAGATCCTACCTGGCAAAATGGCAAAGGGAAAGGCATTATCGGGGCAATTAACTACCTGGCCGGCAAAGGTATGAACGTGTTTTCTTTTCTTACCAACAATATTGAAGGAGACGACCGCAATGTGTTTCCTTATACAGACTATAATACGTACGATCACTTTGATGTTTCGAAATTGGATCAGTGGGAAATAATATTTGAACATGCTGATAAACTAGGTATGTTTTTACATTTTAAAACCCTGGAAGTTGAGAATCAGGGGTTGTTGGACGGTGGAGGCGTCGGGGCCAATACCAAGCTTTATTATCGCGAGCTGATCTCCAGGTTCGGGCATCATCTGGCATTGAACTGGAATCTCGGTGAAGAAAATGGGGAATGGATGAAAAAGCACCCGACCCCGCCACAATTTACCTGGCAAAGATTATCAATGGCCGCCTACTTTCACGACCATGATCCCTATAAACATCACATAGTCATTCACAATGGCAATCAGTTTTACGATCTGCTGGGGCCGGAAAGTCACTTGACCGGAATTTCCTATCAAACCCATAAACCGGATTTTAGTACGGTGCATAAATCAGTGTTGAGATGGCGGAAAATATCGCAGGACGCCGGTAAAGCATGGGCCATCGCTGTAGACGAACCGGGTGATGCCCAACATTCATTACTTCCTGACAGTGAAGATCCGGCTCATGACGATGCCCGTAAAAATGGACTCTGGGGAGCATTAATGGCTGGAGCCTGGGGAACGGAGTGGTATTTCGGCTACAAACATCCTCATTCAGACCTGACCTGTCAGGACTATGCAAGCAGAGATCTTTTCTGGGATCAGGGACGGTATGCATTGAAATTTTTCCAGGAACTGGAAGTACCGTTTTGGGAGATGGAAAACCATAACGATCTGATTAGCAACAAAGATGACTATTGTTTTGCAAAACCTGGAAGCACTTACGTCATCTACCTGAAAAATGGTGGTACCAGCGAACTTGAGCTGGGTGCCGACGGTGGTGCTTATACCATTATCTGGTTCAACCCCCGCACCGGAAAAGTCGAGGGCAAACCCAAATCGGTCGATGGCCAGGAGAAGCTGAATATTGGATTGCCTCCTGTCAAAAAGGAACGACAGGAAGATTGGGTGGCGCTGATCAGGAAAAAGACGTCGTGATACAGGAGTGGTTTTCACCACTCTGATGTTGGCTATTCTCTTTGATGATCATTGAAGACAACATAGATGCTGCGCGTCATTTAATTGCCATCATAATTTGTATGATGTATTATAAATTATTAACTTGATCGAAATTACTTATTTGATCATGTTTAAAAGAATAGGGGATCAGCTTTCATTATCCGAGAAAATTGAGGTAGAAATAGAAGATGCCATACGCCATGGGAGACTTTCTCCGGGAGAGAAATTACCGACAGAAAGTGAGCTTTGCAGTCAGTTTTCGGTCAGCCGCACCGCTGTGAGGGAAGCTATTGGTAAGTTGAATGCCAGGGGGCTGATAACTGTAAAAAAGGGTAGTGGCATTTATGTGGATGAAATAAGTTATGACCGCACCAGGCAGGCATTGAACCTTTTTTTTGAATTATCGACAATGCCTGATCTGGCGATACAAACCATAGATGCCCGGCTGATTATGGAGCCTCAGGTAGCCGCCTTTGCGGCCAGAGTACGGTCTTCGGCCCATATTGATAATTTAGAGGAAAACCAGGCCAAAATGATATCCTGTCAGATAGGGGACCTGGAAAGGGAAGCAGATTTAGATAATGAATTTCATTCCGAAATCATCGCCTCCACAGGAAATCCGGTGATTGCCCTGCTGATGCGCCCGGTTTATTCCCTGATGCCAAAATACAGGCAAAAGGTATTCGCCAAAAGCAGCAAGCTGGTACCTACGGACGAGAAAGAAATTCTTATCGGCTTTCACGGAGAGATTTTAAAGTCCATTAAAGAGCGAAACGGACAGAAAGCCTACGATACAATGGCAGCTCATTTGGAACATACCAAAAAGAACTATTTGGAATTTTAATTTTATTCCATCCGAAGTATTGATCATTTCACAGCGGGTCTATATGTCAGAAGGGAAATGAAGCAGTTTAAATAGATGATTATGAAAAAAATCCTGTTATACGTATGCCTGGTCGTTCAGTTGACCTTTTATCGGGTGGACACTGTTTGTGGCCAGGAACAAAAATTGATCAACAACAATAAACCGGAAAGAGAAGAATGGTTGAAGGATGCGGGCTTTGGTATGTTTATTCATTGGGGTATCGATACCCAACTGGGGACAGTAATCAGCCACTCGCTGGCCGGTTCTTCACCGGCCTATGCGCGCAAGTATATTGAGGACCTTCCCAAAACCTTTAACCCTAAAGACTGGGATCCTGAAAAGATTGTCATGCTGGCCAAAAATGCCGGAATGAAATACATCGTTTTTACGACTAAGCATCATTCGGGATTTTGTTTTTGGAATACCAAAACGACCGATTTTAGTGTGAAGAATACACCGTACCAGAAAGATATTCTTCGGGATTTTGTGGCGGCTTGCCGCAAGTTTGGCTTGGCCGTCGGCTTCTACTATTCCTCGGAGGATTTTGTGTTTAGCTTTCAAAATGGTATTCACGACATCAGAAGGGTAAACCATTGGGAAGCTGCCGCCCCCATCCAGGAAAAATACCGGACCTATGTGATGGAACAAACCAGGGAGTTGATGACAGACTTTGGCACAGTCGATATTTTTTTTATTGACAGTAAGGTGTTGGCCGAGGAGGTTAAAGCTGCCGTTTGGGAACTGCAACCCGATTGTTTAATTACCAGGGGCGCTATTCTGACACCGGAACAGTTCATTCCGGGTGAAGCCATCAACTCTGCCTGGGAAAGTAACATGACCATGGGCACCCAATGGAATTACAAGCCGACGAATGAACACTACAAGTCCGGGGGCTTGTTGATAAAGACCCTCATCGAAGCCAGGGCCAAAGGCGGCACTTTTTTACTCAACATAGGCCCCAATCAATGGGGGGAACTGAATGAAGCCCAGCAGGGTAGGTTGATGGAGGTGGCCGCCTGGAACTTTGTCAATCATGAAGCCATTCAAAATGTCAGGCCATGGATAACCAGTAATGAAGGTAATATTTGGTTTACAAAGCAAAAAGATCAAAATACGGTATTTGCCTATTTGACAGACATCCCGGATTGGGTTAGAGGTACCCGCAAAGATTTCCTGCTAAAAAGTGTCAAAGCCACCCGGAAAACCAGGATAAGTGTGCTGGGGCAATCCGGTAATGTGGTAGAATACATGCCCGATGTCGACGGTACTGCTTCTTATGAACAGACGCCCGACGGACTTAAAATATCTGTGGTAAGGGCGCAGAGGATTTATAATAACCATCAATGGCCTAACCCCGTGGTTATAAAACTGGAAAATGTAACGCCGGCCATGGCCTTGACAAAATTCAAGACCAATGAGGCAACCGTTGTTGGTCCCGGGCAGGTAAAATTTGGCTTAGAGATACCTGGTATGGGTGACGCATCATCCCTGCAAATTGGCTTTGAATACCGCCCTCTCAGGAGCACACTTGAAAAAGAGATAAAAACTTCATGGTCCACCACAAACCTCATGACGGTTAACGGGACAGGCGCTTATGAGCTGTTGGTAGCCGATGAATCGTTCCGGAGCCTTAGCAATCCGGATAGCCAGGGTGACGACGGCATTGTAAACGCCTCTGCCAGCAGTACCGGACTTGAATACCGGGCCATTGTTTACCAAAACGGCCTTAAGATAGAAGGGAACACCATGGCTATAAAAGAATAAAATGACCATAAAATTTGTTTATGAATAAATCAGAATCCAGCGCTTCCGACGAAATAAATTCGGCGATGTCAGGTATGGAGATTACCGGTGTCGAGCTGTTTAAAGTACCCCCACGATGGATGTTTTTGAAAATTACCACCGCCAATGGGTTGAATGGCTGGGGAGAGCCGGTGGTTGAAGGACGGGCCGATACGGTGGCGGCGGCCATCAAGGAGTTAGAACCCTATTTGATAGGGCACCCCGCCAACAGCATTGAAGATCTCTGGCAAATTATTTTTCGGGGTGGTTTTTATCGCGGAGGCCCGATTTTGATGAGTGCCATATCGGGCATCGACCAGGCACTTTGGGATATCAAGGGTAAAGCTTTAGGGGTGCCGGTCTATGAGTTATTGGGAGGAGCGGTGCGCGATAAAATGAAGGTTTATGGCTGGATTGGCGGAGATAAGCCGCACGATGTGGCTTCATCCGCAATAGAAAGAGTTGAAGCGGGCTTTAAAGCCGTTAAAATGAATGCCACCGCAGAGATGGAATGGATTGATTCTCCCGCCAAAGTAAAAGAAGCCGCCGACCGGCTGGCTGCGGTGAGGGAGGCCGTTGGAGACGAGATTTCCATCGGTATTGATTTTCACGGACGTGTTCACAAGGGAATGTTCAAGGTGCTTTCCAGGGCGATGGAACCACACCATCCCTTCTTTATTGAAGAACCTGTACTGGCAGAAAATAATGAGGCCTTACGGGCTTTTCAGTCATTTACACCTATTCCTGTTGCCACCGGCGAACGTATGTATTCACGCTGGGATTTCAAGCAGGTATTTAACGACGGATCGGTGGACATTATTCAACCGGATCTTAGCCACGCCGGTGGTATATCGGAAGTTAAGAAGATTGCAACCATGGCAGAGGCTTACGATGTGGCCCTGGCGCCCCATTGCCCTTTGGGACCTATTTCTTTTGCAGCGGCTTTGCAGGTAGATTTCAGCGCCATCAATGCCATGATCCAGGAAACCAGCATGGGTATTCATTACAACCAGGAAGCCGACCTGTTGGACTACCTGAAGGATCCTGCGGTCTTCAAAATAGATAACGGTTATGTGCCCCTGCTGAAGATGCCCGGGTTGGGAATAGCCATAGACGAAGAAAAAGTGCGCGAAGCCGCACAAATTGGGCACAGCTGGAAGAATCCGGTATGGCGTAATGAAGATGGATCCGTAACAGAATGGTAACTACTTATTTGATACCTAAAATATGATACTTTTATTAATACTCATTGTTTGTCTTGCCTTTGTGGTCATCTCCATTATCCGGTTTGACCTGCACCCTTTCATGGCGCTGCTACTGGCGGCCATAGGATTTGGATTACTTTCCGGAATGTCTTTTAACACTATTCTCCAGTCTATCAACGATGGTTTTGGTGGCGTTCTTGGTAAAATTGGTTTGATTATTTTGTTTGGTGTCATCATTGGGTCATTTCTTGAAAATTCAGGAGGTGCCATGGTGCTGGCGTCAAGGATATTGCGGGTGATCGGAGAGAAGTCCGTGCACCTGGCCATGATGATCACAGGCTATATAATTTCCATACCGGTATTTGCCGACAGCGGATTTATTATGCTTCATCCGTTGAACAAGTCGCTATCCCTGAAATCCAAATTGCCTTTTGCAGGTACAACTGCTGCCATGGCACTGGGGCTGACAGCCTCTCATGTGATGGTACCACCTACACCGGGGCCGGTTGCCGCCGCAGGCATTTTAGGCGCCGACCTGGGTAAGGTTATTCTGTTTGGGTTGATAGTAAGCGTCCTGTCATTGTTTACCTGTTATATTTTTGCCAGAAAATATTGTGACAAAGTCACCGTCAGCAATCCCATACCGGCGCCGGCTGTTACCGATCTGCAGCAAAAAGCACCGGGATTATTTAAATCATTTCTGCCGGTGCTGGTCCCCATTTTTTTGATCATCCTCAACTCTATTGCCATGTTTCCAACCGCTCCTTTTGGTCAGGGCTACCTGGTGGATGTCCTGGGGTTTATAGGGAATCCGGCCATTGCGTTGTTGATAGGTGTTTTTCTGGCAATGACCTTACCGGAAAGAATTGATAAAAAAATTATCTCCGCTTCGGGATGGTTGGGGAAGGCCTTGCTTACTGCTGCCCCCATCATATTGATCACCGGGGCTGGTGGCATATTTGGAAAGGTGTTACAAAATTCGGGGATTGCGGAGATGGTCAGTTCTCAACTTGGTAATACTAATCTTGGATTGTGGTTGCCCTTTCTGCTGGCAGCCGGTTTAAAAACCGCCCAGGGATCTTCTACCGTGGCATTGATTACAACGGCGTCTATCGTCGCTCCTTTAATGCCGGCGCTGGGGCTGGAGTCAGAAATAGCCAAAGCGCTGGGCGTACTGGCCATTGGCGCAGGTTCAGCCGTGGCCTCCCATGCCAATGACAGCTTTTTCTGGGTGCTTACGCAAATGACCGGCATGAATATCAAGGAGGGAAATCAGGTGTTAAGTCTTGGCACAATTGTATTTGGCACCACTGCCATTATTATTATATCCATTCTTAGTGCCTTTGTTATTTAATCAATTATTGCATTATCAAAGAACTATAAAAATGAAAATGATCGTTAAAATCCTCGCAATCTTTTTGTTGGTATGGAGCGTGACGGTTGGTTGCCAATCACCTGACAGAAAAAATAATGCCTCTGCGGACCATACTACAGCAAAGGATGCAGAGACAAGCCGTTTTACGCCTCATGTCGAAATACTGGCTGATGAGGGGGCTCAGATCATTGACGCGCAGGCTGAAGTGGTGATTTTATCCGGAGGCTTTAACTGGACGGAAGGGCCGGTTTACATTAAGCTGGGGGATTATCTTTTATTCTCAGATATCCCGGAGAACAAGATTTACAAGTGGAAAGATGGGGAAGGTATCAGTGAGTTTTTAACCCCATCGGGATTTACCGGTATACTTGACAGAGATCGCCAGCCCGGATCCAACGGTTTGTTGCTTAATGCCGATGGTCAACTGGTCCTCTGCCAGCATGGGGACCGGCGGCTTGCGCTGCTGGAAAGTCCGCTGGATGAAGCAAAGCCTGTCTATGCCACTATAAAGGATAATTATAAGGGGAAAAGATTAAACAGTCCCAATGATGCCGTTTTCCACAGCAATGGTGATCTGTACTTCACAGATCCTCCCTATGGATTAGACAAGGGGATTGATGATCCCGCCAGGGAATTGGATTTTCAAGGGGTTTACAGGCTTAGGCCCGATGGTCAGATAGATTTAATTACCAAAGCCTTGAAATACCCTAACGGGATCGCACTTTCACCGGATGAAAAAACGCTATATGTTGCTTGCTCAGATCCTGATAATGCTGTTTGGATGTCCTATGAATTAAATGAAAAGGGCCTCGCTGCTGGTGAAAGCGTATTTTATGATGCCAGCGCCTATGGACAAATGAATAAGGGATTGCCGGATGGTATGAAAACCAATAAGGCCGGCTACATTTTTGCAACAGGTCCTGAGGGTTTATGGATATTCAACCCGGAGGGTAAAGTGTTGGCTAAGGTATTTACGGGCCAAAAAACCTCCAACTGCGCCCTTTCGGCTGATGAAAAATTGGTTTTCCTCACGGCAGATGATTTTGTTATGCGGGTAAAACTGATATGAGCCATATGGATTTTGCAAATGTCCTCGTAAGAAGTAAAAAACTTTTTCTGTCCGTAGCCATTTTGGCCACACACTTTTTCTGCGCCGGCCTGTTAATGGCACAGGGAGCAGTAGATATTCAGTTTGCAAGGCAAAAAATAACACAAGCCAGGTTAAACCACGGTAGCATACCGGCGTCAGTTCAAATTAAATTTCAACTGGATACCGTAAATCTAACGCCACAGGCTTATCGGGTCGAAATTGAATACAATGTTGTGACCATTTACGGCGGGGACGGAAGGGGACTTTTATACGGTGGCTTAGAAGTAGCCGAGCAGATTGCGTTAAATAAGAAGATTACCGAAACGTCGGGTAAACCTTTCATTGAGAAGCGGGGCATAAAATTCAACATTCCACTGGACGCCCGTACGCCCAGTTATGATGACTCCGGCGATGCTGCGCAAAAGAATATTGCAGAGATGTGGAACTGGGATTTTTGGCAGGAGTTTTTGGATGAAATGGCTATGCACCGCTATAACACACTCACGCTTTGGAATCCCCATCCTTTTCCTTCTATGATCAAATTGCCGGATTATCCGGAAGTAGCCCTGGATGATGTTTGCGTGACTACACTGAAACCCCTGGGCAGGGAGAATGAGTGGGGAGATCCGCAATTGGTTACCACCAATGTGATGGAGAATCTGAAGACAATAAAGAAGATAAGCATAGATCAGAAAATTGCCTTTTGGAGGCGGGTAATGCGTTATGCCAAAAGCAGGGGAATAGCCATCTACTATATAACCTGGAATATTTGCCCGAATAGTGTAGCCATGCCGGTGGAGCCTTTCCATAAAACCTTTGGCATCAAGTTGCGGGATGAAAAACCTGGAAAATATGGAATAACACACCAAATGAACAATCCTAAAACTGTTGCCTACTACCGCGCAGCCGTAAAGACATTTTTGTTAACCTATCCGGAGGTGGAAGGGATAGGAGTGACAGCCGGAGAATATATGCCCCATTCCTGGGAAGGCTATAACCGGGAACAATGGTTATGGCAAACCTACGGTCAGGGAATACTTGATGCCAAGGCACTTCAACCCGATCGAACCGTTCCGTTTATTCACCGGGTTTGGTATTCCGATATGGATCAGATCATGAGATATTGGGGGCAGTATCCCGATCCCTTTGAGGTGAGTTTTAAATACTCCAAGGCCAGGCTTTATTCTTCTCCCTATCCGGAATTCGCCAAATCCCATATCGATGCTATGGCCCCCTATGACCTGAAATCCTGGTGGAATTTGAGAAATGATGATATTTTTGTCTATCGCTGGGGAGACCCTGATTTTGTTCGCGAGTTTTTACGATTTTTTCCGGAAAAACATACGGCCGGATATCACATGGGATCCGATGGTTATGTATGGGGTCGCGAGTTTATCAGCAAAAATCCGGAGTTATCCGGAGAGTTAGAGATAAAAAAACACTGGTACTCCTTTATGCTTTGGGGCAGACTAGGATTCAACGATCAGTTGCCCAAAGATTTTTTTGTGAAAAAACTGGCGGTGCACTATGGTCTGGCAGATGCCTCCGATCTCTACGCCGCCTGGCAAATTGCCTCCAGGATCATCCCCCGGGTGAATCAGTTCCATTGGCGCGACTGGGATCATATGTGGTCGGTAGAAGCTTGTATGGCACGCCCGGTATTGGGCGGCTTTCGCAGCGTCATTGATTTTATGGACAATCCCACCATGGCTGGCAGCAACCTTTTAAATCCCCGGGAATTTGTAAGCGCAACAATGGCCAAAAAGGCCATAACCAAGACAACTCCCGAGGCGGTGGTGGCGGAACTTCACGACAATGCAAACAGTACCCTTGCCAAAGTAGCTGAACTTCGAAAGACCGGGGACATATCCTCCGAATATGCTACCTTATTGGATGATATGGCTGCAATGGCTTTTTTAGGACACTATTATGCGGAGAAAATTCAAGGGGCTGTATTATTGGCTTTCTATGAAGAAAGCCAGGCAAAAAACTACAGGCAGGAGGCAATCACCCACTTGCAAAAAGCGCTGGATTATTGGATAGCCTATGCCCAAATTTCCAAAGCCAATTACAAGCCTCAGATGCTGGCCCGCACTAATTTGCTCGATTGGAACGCCATGATCCACGAAGTCAAAAGGGATATTGATCTGGCAAAAAACAAATAACAGGTGCCGTTATTCATTTGTGCAGGCAATAATCCCTCTTTTTAATTAAAAAGCCTGGTTTTAGCCTGAAAATTAGAAGGGTCTTCTGCTAATGCTTTATTAAACAATACTTCGGCCTTATCTTTTTTATTTAATCCCCAATACCCTAATCCCTGGAGGGCATAAGCTTCCGCCAGTCTGACGTTATCCGATCGTTGATTTCCGAATATGGAGAAAAAATCATTTTCATCCATGCTTTCAATTCGTTTGTGGCCTTTTTCAATCAAGCCGTTGAATACTTCCTCAGCCATTTTCTTATCGCCGAGTTTTAGCAAAGCCATTCCCCGGTAATACAAATCATTGTCTTTGAAATCCATTTCAATAGATTTTTTATAGTGCTTTTTAGCTTGATTTTTTTGACCAGATTTTTCCAGCGCCAGGCCGATGAAATAATGAGATTGCCCTTCTCTGCTATTTTGACCAATATCCAGGTTTCTTGGATATTCAATGGTTTTTTCAAAACATTTCAGCGCTTCAGCAGCATTTCCCGAAGCCAATAGTTTTTTGCCTTTTAGCAACCACGCATCTACCCAGGTATTGTGTATATTTCCCACGCCTTCGACTTTCCTGAAATGGTGGGTTTGCAATATTTTCAAGGCCTCTTCAGTAGATCCCTGTAACAATTCCAAATTGACTTTTCTGGATAAAGGATTGTCATTTTTATGTATCAGATCTTCGGCCTCGTTTAAATAAGCCAGGCGTACTTCCGGAGCCTCACCTGTTTTTATGGCGTAATTGTCTTGTTCAAAATAAAATTCAGGCTGTGTCGGATCATATTTAATGGCCAGCGCTATATGATCGCTGGCCTTTTGAGGGTTGTTTTCAAAATGATTTGCCGCAAAGGAGAGGTTTCTGTGGGCCATGGCAAATTCATTGTTTATAGAGACGGCCCTCTCCCATTTTTTAATGGCCTTGCCAGGCTGATGGTCGTAAAGTAAATTGCCCAGGTAATACCATGCCTTGAAGTCCGACGGGTTTTGTTTGATCGCTGCCTTCAGAACCTTTTCTGTTTCCCAGCGGAAGGGAGAACAATAATCAATCGCCATTTGGGAGGCTGCCTGATAGCTAAGGTTACCGGCAGGACCATTACCCAGCAGTTGTTGATAATACCCCTGATAATAGTATAACAAAGGGTTTTTGTTAACCCGTGGATTTTTATCCTTTTCGGCCAATTTCAGTATGGTAATAGCATCTTCATAAAGGCCGCAGTTGCCAAGCTTGACAATCAGGTCGAGATAATTCTGTATTTCGCCTCTCATTTTCGCAAAAAAGACCTCGCGGCTCGCTGCATTAGCCAGGAGTTTTTCGCCATAGGCATAAAGGTTGAGCGGGTCCATTTGTAGCAGGTACTTTGACTGCTGGCTGACGCTTTCTGTCATGTCCAGTTTCCTGAGTAGAGATAGCTTTATTTCGTGAGCGCGATTGTTTTCCACGCCAACCGAAAGTGCCTTTTCAATGTGATCCAGGGCTGCATGATATTTCCCCATGCTGCTCTCAATCATGGACAATTGTAAATGACTGGCGCCATACCACGTGTAGTCCCAGCTAGCTCTGTAAAAGCAGTCAAAGGCTTCTTCTTTCTTATTCAAGGCCATTTTTGTGAGCCCTAACAAATAAAATGCCTCACAATCCCTGGCCCGCGTGTAGTCAGTAGTCCATCGGTCTGCGCTGCGTTGCAGGTGCTTTTCAGCTTTGTCAAATACACCTGCTTTTAGGTACCAGGCGCCAAGTCTTAGATTGGCGAAAGCATTTTTTGGTGCTCTTTTGACGGCCTCCTCATAGTATAGTAGCGGGGAGACCAATGGGTTAAAGATCTGCTCTAATCTCAATCCGGTAAACACTAATGCTTCAATATCTTCAATCTCATCGGGCGCCTTCGCAGGCTTGACGGGATCAGGCATGGGATTGCCTGCCTTTTCCTCAGGCTGATAACTTACCAGTTCCCGGTTATTATTATCTTCAATCAACACTAAAAGGTCATGGTAGGCCATGCCGGTGGGCAGGTTGACGACCCAACTTTTGGGATGGGCAGGTCCGAGTGCGGTTTTGGTGCTCCAGATTGTTTCTGTACCGTTTTTCACCTGTACTGTCGCCGCCTCAAAGTCGGTGTAGGCATGTACTTCTACCAAGGCTTTGCGGTCTCCCTGCATTTCAAAATTGACAGCGGCCTCCAGAGTGGATTCTTTCACACTTTGCATTCCTCGTAGCGGCATGAAATACATAGTAGCTTCTTTGGTGAAGTATGGATGACACCAACTATAATCGGGTTGGTTATTTGAATAGGCACCGGTCATAATTTCAATGTATGGGCCGTCCTCATCGGTCAGAATTTTTTCCCACATATCGGCTCTGGGCGAGGTGCCCCAGGTCCAGAGTTTTTTTCCAATGACAATATTTTTGTTTCCCACCACACATATGCCGGCCTTTTTTCCATGATCAATGCCTGCCACAAATTGCCCCTGGTCTTCCCAGGCGAAAAACGATCCTCCCTCGGGTGTATTTTTCCACAGGCTGATATCGGTATTTTCAAATTGGTTTCCCCGGTATTTTTCATTGGATACCGGCCATCTTGTAAAATCTATTTTGCGATGAAATGTAGCAAACTCTGTTTTTGGCGGGTAAATGACCTGGTAGTTTTCATTGGTATGTACGGCGGTATTGGCCCAAATCAGGAATTGATGAGGCAATTCGGTTTGATTGACATATTTGATGTCTACTTTTAAGATAGCATTGTCCGGAAACATGGTCAATCCTACCATCCATCGGATCTGGTGCCTGATCTCCAATTCCCCTACCCAGATAGTTTTGCTGCCGTCCTCATTTTCTACCAGTTCATAATCCGTTGGCATAAAAGTGGATGCCCGATGGTGATGAGGAATATTCCATTCCACGCCGCCGGATATCCATGCTCCCAGCATGCCGATCAGTGATGGTTTGATGACATTGTTTTTGTAGATGACATTGTATCCATTGGTTTTGTCCACCATGGCATATAGCCGGCCACCCAATTCCGGAAGTACGCATATCTCCAAAAACCTATTCTCCATAAATAGCCCTTTGTAGGAAGCATCCTTCTTTTCATCTGAAAGATTTCCATCAAAAACATACGGGTAGACCCTTCCCTGGGCGCCCTGGTAAGCCCGGCCGGTATAGAAATAAGGAACCTTGCGGGGTTCGCCTACTTCATAGGTAGGGATGGTAATTTCCTTTTCGTATATTTTAAGCCCTTCCTGGGCCAGTGTTGTGGCTAACTGAAACAGACACAAAGAGAGAGTGATTAATGCTTTCATGGCGTTAATTAGTATTTTTTGACAATTTTCCCCTTCCTAAGGGGAAAGGATGTTTTGTATTATAAAAATTGGCGTTCCTGCGGCAAGTGCCGCTAAAATTGATTCACCCTAAATAAATAATGTTGCGTATTGTTGTTAATGACAAACAATACAGAACCTTTAGAAGTACTTACTGTCTGCATATCTCGTACGTCCTTATCCGCAAAGAAGCCGGATTCCAGGTTTGAACGCCATGTAAAGGCGCCTTTGCCATCTCCTTTTAGGAAAGCGCCGATGCCCGCGTCGGCCCTGGTTGTTTCAACTTCCGACTGATAATTGTTTCCTGCCAACAACAGGTCTTTTGTATCATCCCCATCAAAATCCTGGTATAATATACTGTTTATAGGCGACTGCTGCACTGCTAGGGTAAAGGGCGAAAATGAATACTTACCATCCCCGTCGTTGAAAAAGATCCCTGAACGAAATTCTACAGCCTGGTAATGTAAAGCTGACTTTAAATTTGCCCCTACAATGCCGCCAAGGTCCCTGCTGGCAAAATCACTGTAGGTTTGAATTTTTTGTGCCAGGTGTGGCATCTGTTGAGACATACATGTTTTACCTCTGACAGGCACCTGTTTGTCGTGATAATATTTGGCCAACATAATATCTTCAACACCATTGTAGTCAAAATCGTGGGTGTACACGTGAAATGGCTTTTCTTCGGAGGCGTGAAACTTGTAGTTTAATCCCAAATTACCGCCTACGATATCCAGGTCGTCATCGCCGTCAATATCGACTACTAACAATTTGTTCCACCAGCCTGTAGATGACGACAGGGTATTATAACGATCGCTTTTTAATAACCTGTTATTTTCATTGATGAAGACGTCGATACCCATCCACTCACCGGTGATAATTAAATCTGTATGACCATCACTATTGATATCAGCCCACACCGCATCAGTTACCATTCCCGATTGCTTTAGTCCGGGGGCCAGTTCCTCGGAAGCAATGGAAAATTTCCCATTTTGATTTATGAGCAAATAACTTGAGGGAGGGTAGGGGTACTTGCCGGGAACTACCCTTCCCCCTATAAATAAATCGAGATCTCCATCTCCATCATAATCATTAGGCACAGACACCGATCCGGCTGATAACAATTCTGGCAGGGCATCTCTGGATTTGGTGAATTGGCCTTTACCATTGTTCAGGTACAATCTGTCTTGCAGTAATTTTGGATTCCTGTCGAATTCGTAGCTTCCGCTGACCACATACAGGTCCAGGTCCCCGTCCCCATCGGAATCAAAAAAACAGGCGCCTACGTCTTCCCGTTGTTTATCCCTGATAAAATCGGCGATCTCCATGGTTCTGAATGTACCGGTTCTTTGCCCCAACAGCAGTTGCCCGGCCTGTCTGTGTCCACCGCCGATAAAAACATCCTCCAGACCATCGCCGTTTACATCGCCTTTGGCTAGGGCAGGCCCGGTTTGAGAAAGTTTGTGAGGTAGTAAAATTTGCCTACTGTAATCATTAAAAGCAGGGTCGCTGTGATAGTAATTGGAGGGTATCCTGGTGAAAACAGTTTTTTCAGGGTTTTTATCAGCCTCCAATTGATCGATATTTTTTGTAGCGTCATATTTGATAAAGAGCAATTGATTGGCGGCTATATTGACCAGTTCCTGTTTTGTATCATCCGGCCAAAGTACTTCGATTTTGGCGATTGAATCATTGGTCCCTATCCCAAAGTGTAATTTATTAGAAACGGAGGAGAGAAAACCCCTGGTATTGACCAACTGTCGTATTTGCCTGCTTCCGTCATTTAAGTGGAGTGTTGCAATGCTTCCGACACCGAATTTATTTTTTTCTGGGCCTGAAAACGCTATTTGTAAAAAGTTGCCCTTCTCCATTTCAATGGCATTGTTTTTTAAAATAGTGGCTTCTTCGTTGATGTTATTAACAATCACATCCAGGTCGCCATCATTATCGAGATCAGCATATACGGCGCCATTGGAAAAGGTAGTGGTAGAATCGACCCATTTTACAGAGGTGTTTTCAAAGGTCAGGTCGCCGTTGTTTTTAAAGAAGTAGTTGGTAAGTTTTTGCTGTGGGAGCATTTTAGCAAATTGCAGAAAGTCTTCTTTGGTAGGCTTCCGTTGATTTTTTCTGAGGATTTGAAGAATTTCATTGTTTTTGTCCCTGTCAATTACATCCCGGAAGACACCATTGGTGACATAGATGTCATTAAAACCATCCAGATCAAAATCAGCGGATAACAACGACCAGCTCCAGTCGGTATTGGCCACGCCGGCCATATTGGCAATCTCGCTGAAGGGTCCCATCCCGTTGTTGAGATGCAGCATGTTGTGCATATATTGGTGATGATAGTCGGCAGATACCATCAGATCAAACTGCTCTATAGAGGTCATGGCCATGGTAGTTTTGGACCTTATATAATCTTCCGGATTCATGTCCAGTGTCATTAGATCCAGGAGCCCGTCATTATTCACATCCGCCATATCCCCGCCCATGCTATTGAAAGACATGTGTTTAAATAATTCGTTTCTTCCCTCGGAAAATGTACCATCACCATTGTTGATATAGGCAAAGTCAGGGATATTGAAATCGTTGCAAACATAGATATCCGGCCATCCGTCATTGTTCAGATCGCCTACCTGAGGGTTTAGTCCAAACCCAATATCAGGCAGTATCCCAGATTTTAGAGAAACGTCTGTAAAATGTCCTGTCCCATCATTATTATAGAGTCGATCGCTCCCTTTTAATGATAGTGTCTTAGGATCTTTTTGTACGGCTTTTAAGTCTACTACCTTGGTTCTGCTGGTGATATCGGGGGTGTTAGAGATATACACATCCAGGTCGTTGTCTTTATCATAATCAAAAAATGTGGCGTGAATAGCCCTGTTTGTGTCTGCCAGACCCAGTGGGCCAGCCATTTCCGTAAAAGTAAGATCGCCATTATTGATATAGAGCATATTGGCAAATCTGTTGTCCCGATCAATCCAACCGCCCCTGGAGATGTAAATATCTGCAAAGCCGTCATTGTTCACATCTGCCACCGCTACACCGGTATCAAACCCGGCTCTTTTCTCAATACCGGCATTTTCGGTAATATCTTCAAATTTAAAATTTCCTTTGTTCAGGTAAAGTTTATTGTCGCCGGCATTTGCAGTAAAAAATAAGTCAACCAGTCCGTCATTGTTAAAGTCCGCGGCAGCGACGCCACCGCCGATATAAGTATACATGTACTGGTAGTAATTGGACTCCAGGGTTTCAACCAACGTATTTTTGAAGTCAATACCTGATTCAGTGGAGGAAATGGAGGTAAATAGCTTATCTTGCCGCACCTGCTTTTCCGGCTCCGGACTGTTCCCTGACTGTGTGCAGGAAGTATTTATCAAACCCAGCATAAGACCGGCACTCAGCACCGGCAATATGCCTAATGCGCGTACCACAATACGAATAACCATGACTTTGGGTATAAAATGTTGAAATTCAGGTTACAAAGGTAGAACAAGTTTTTGTTTTTATGGGATTGCTTAAATGATAACGGTAAGATCCATCACAAATCTTACCGTTACCTTTATAAAGTTAAGCTTTGTCGCCTATTTTTAATCTCCTAAATTCGGATTAAGCTTGATCTCATTCTGAGGAATTGGCGCAAAGTAGTTGTCAGTTCCCAGAGAACCAATAATGGGATTAGATACATTCAACAACTGTCCGGCATCGTTCATAGAAACCTGCGGGTCCCTGTTGGAAAGCGCCTGCTCAACCCTTTCCATTCGCACCAGATCATTCCAGCGAATCCATTCTCCCGCAAACTCCCATTTCCTTTCTGTAAATGCTAATTCCGCAATATCTCCGCTGGTGACATCAACCCCCGCATCAGGTGTGCCAAACGGTAGTCCTTCCGCTCTCCTTCGAATCATATTTAACGCTTCCCAGGCTTCGCTGGTAACATTGCCTGCCCGGCCTGAAGCTTCGGCATATATCAGCAATACTTCGGCATATCGCATGAACAGATCATTTCTGTTGGTATTGAACTCACTCAAAGGAATATCTCCATCAGGTCCGACAATTTTCTTAAATACCGGATTGGTCTGATCTGTGAAGTTCTCCCAATCATGTTCGGTTCTGTAGGTGGCTTCTTTTCTTGGTCCTTCCGGAAAATCTTCGAAAAATCTGATTTCTGCAAAGGTTTCCTGCCAGCCAAATAGATCGGAAGGATTACCTAGCTTACCGAATTTCCGGTTGTGCAGGCCACAGTCTACGCAATAGGCGATGGTCCATACACCTTCGCTGTTAAACCTGTTTTCCAGTTTCCATAGATCTTCCAGGTCTTCAACCAGCGCAAAGCCATGAGCGGCGCTGTTATCCATCACTTGCTTGGCACTGGAAGCAGCCATGGCATACTTTGACGCATCTTTGGCTGGGAAGCCGCCCCAATCCAAATATAACCTGGCCAGCATGGCACGGGCGGTACCGCTATTTGGCCTGGGCGCTCCTGCCAATACACCTGGATATATTTCCGGGAGCAAGTTTTCTGCCTGCAACAGGTCGGATTCAATTTGTGTATATACTTCTACCTGGCTGGACCGGCTTATATCGAGTTCCGGCTCAGCGGTCAATGGTAGCGGGATTCTTCCATGTACACGGGTTAAATGAAAGAACATGGTACCTCTTAGAAAGTAAACCTCACCCAGTAGCCTGTTTTGAGCATCCTGATCAGGCAATTCCAGATCTTTGGCATTCTCAAGCACACTATTGGCTGCACGTACCATGGCGTAGATATCTCTCCAGTTGTTCACAACACGCGCATTTTCAGGAGATACTGATCTTTGGTCAAATTCCCTGAAATCAGCTTTATTACTGGCTTTATGCGTGGTAATATCGTCGCCGGACCAACCGGAAACAAAAAACGTTGACCACTGGGATGCATTTCTTAACTGGGAGTATATACCTGTGACGCCCAATTCCAATTCTGCCTGATTTGAATACGAGCCCGGTGCCAGCCGGGAAACCGCCGGATCCTCATCTAATTCTGCACAACTTTCAAAAGTCAGCACTACAGCGACCGCTGACAGAAGGAAGAGATGCGTTCGAAATAATTTATAAAAATTTATCGTTTTCATATTTTTAATTTTAAATCAATTCCTAAAATTATTTTTTGAGGTTAAAACCCAACTTTTACGCCTACTGTAAAAGTTCTGGGATTAGGATAGGCGCCTGCATTAATACCGGCAGCTTCATCAACATTTCCTTCAGTGGCACTGTTGGCCGGTCTGGAAGTGTGTTCCGGGTCGTAACCAGAATAATCGGTAATTAAGAAAAGGTTTTGTCCACCAACATAGAATTTCACCGTCTTCAGTCCAACAACATCTCTTAATGTGTATCCTAAAGTCAGGTTGCTTAATCTTATAAAGCTACCGTCTTCAACATAGCGTGTGGATCCTGCATCATTTTCACCGCCGGCGGGGATTTCAGTTTCATTTTCAGCGGTCCACTGATTTAACTGCTCTACAGCCAGAAAGCTTCTGTGATTTCCGGTGGCGCCCACGATCATGCCCTGAACGGTATTGTAAACATCAAAACCATGCACTCCCTGGAGAAATACGTTGAGGTCCCAATCTCCATAGCTAAGGGTGTTATTAAAACCCCAAAGCAGGGTTGGTGTACCATTACCGATGGCGCCAATAACGCGATTGCCGGATTCATCTCTCAAATACTTTGCGTCTCCGGGTATTCTGCCGAATGTAAGTGCTTCGGCAGCTTCAGCTGTCTTCCAGGTGCCTAAAAATGTCGAACCCTGGAATTGACCTAAAGGCTCACCTAATTGAATAACATTCCAGGCCCTGCTTTGTCCGTCTGTACTACCAAATGAGCCTTGAATCTCTTCCACACCGCCTAAGTCTACTACTTCGTTTTTGTAATGTGACAAATTAAAATTCACATCCCAGCTTAACTTGTCTTTATTGATAACAGCCGCTGATAACACCACGTCGATACCGGTATTTTCAACTTCGCCCACATTTTTTAATATGGTACCTCCGCCGTTGGTGTCGGGAATGGGTGTCTCTAACAACAGGTCCGTTGTATTCTTCTTATAACCATCGATCGATAAGCTGGCTCTTCCATCAAAAAGACTCAAATCCACACCGACGTTAGTTTGTGTGGTTGTTTCCCAGGTCAGCTCGGGGTTGGCAAAACCATCGGGAGAAGAACCCGGGGTGGCAGTGGCTCCATTAAAAGCAAACGAGCTGTTGGCTTTCACACTGGCGAAAGTAGAAAACGGGTCAATGTTCTGGTTACCTACCTGTCCCCAACCGGCTCTAACTTTGAGGTCGCTGACAATGGATCCACCATTAAAAAACGGCGCATTTCCGAAGTTATAAGCTAACGCGACAGATGGGAAGGTACCGGTTCGGTTATCTGGCCTGAAAACGGAAGACTGATCCACCCGGATGGTGGCTGTCAGATAAATAGTGTTATTGTAATTATACTCACCTCTACCCATATAAGATTGAATGGTTGAGGGGGTCAGGTCATTGCCAATAGACTGCCCGGATCCCGGTGCGGTCTCAGCCAAAAAGAACCCGGCTGGTACAGCCAGATTTGCTGCGTTATAACTATTTCTTCGGTCTTGTCTGCCTGAGAATTCATAAATTCCTGTGATCTTCAGATCGTGTTCGTTAAAATCCTTTTGCCAGGTAAGAATATTACTTATCTGGTGTGTGGTAATTTTATTGGACCAAAATGACGCATCGGGAAACGGAGGATCGGTTCTGTAAGTTTCTGTCGCCGAGTTAATAGTTCCCACGCCTGCTACCAGGGTGTAATTCAGATTATCAATGATATCATAGCTTACATTAAGGTTTGCATTGAGGCGGTCGGAAATGTTTTCCACAACGCTTTGTTCCAGATTGGCGATGGGATTGTAATTAAGAGATGCCAACCCTTTAATGGAAAAGTTATTGTAGGCGCCATTGGCGTCTCTGACCGGAGTTGTTGGATCCCAGGTCAACGCCTTTACAATATCGCTACCCTGAAACCTTCCAAAAGAATTCAGGTCGTTCAGCGTGGTGGCTCTGCTTCCGTATAAATTTAACCCAACGTTTAATTTATCAGTAACCTGCGTATTGATATTGGAGCGCAAAGAATACCGCTCATAACCTGTTTCAATGACGATACCTTCCTGATCGACGTAGTTACCGGAAACAAAGTAATTGAGCTTACCTTCAGAGCCGCTGGCAGATATTTGGAGGTTGTGGCTTAAGGCGGATTGTAAAAATTCATCCTGGTAATTGGTTCCCCCACTGGCTTCCAGGGCTGAAATTTCCTGGTCCGTAAAAATAGCCGAACCTCCGGTTCTTATTCTCCTGCTATTCTCAATTCTGGCAAAATCGGCGGCGCCCAGCGTGGGAAGTAATTCCGGAACTTTGGAAAAAGACGTAAAATAGTCAACATCTACTTTTGATTGGCCGGTGCCCTGCTTGGTGGTTACGAGGATAACACCGTTGGATCCCCTTGATCCATAAATAGCGGTGGCCGAAGCATCTTTCAATACGTCCATGGAGGCGATGTCATTGGGGTTTAGGGTTGTTAGATCCCCACCGATGATACCATCAATTACAACCAGGGGATCGTTATTGCCGGTAATGGAGTTGGCACCCCTGATTCTCACCTTGACCGCAGCTCCGGGAGCGCCATTTGCTCTGGCAACAGTGACACCGGCCGCTCTACCCTGTAAGGCATCTTCCACACGGGTAAGGGGCTGATCTTTAAATGATTCTGCATTTACCTGAGCTACCGATCCGGTAAGGTCGCTTTTCTTTGTTGTTCCGTATCCAATAACCACTATTTCTTCCAGGTTTTGGATGTCTGGCACCAATTGTACGTTGATAGTTGTTTGACTTCCTACAGTGATGTTTTCCGTCAGGTAGCCCACAAAAGAAATGACGAGTATATCATCCTGCGAAGCCTGGATGCTATAGTTACCTGTGGCATCTGTTACCACCCCGGCGGTGGTTCCCTGGATCAGAATATTCACACCCGGAATACCCTGATCGTTTTCATCGGTGACCTGACCGGTCACCTTCTGCTGAGCGTATAGATGCTGAACGCCCACCATCATAAGCATGAGAAAGAGGCTTAAAATGCTGCCTCTTTTTACGAGTTTAGTAAAGTGTTCTCTCATAGTTAATTAGTTTAAATTTAAATTGTAATCTAGAATAATGCCTCAACAAAATTCATTGCACAGACACGCGTTAAAAAGCTTTATATGAATGGAATCTAGGAATATCCCCTCATTTTTTATTCTTAACATACTAGATTTTAACTAGACAAACAGGCTAACCAGCTGTCAATTTGGGACTAAAAACCATTTGGTATAAGGATTAAAACATTTGTTACATTAAAGCGCTCTCAGGAAATCATAACGCGAGTTATAATAAGCACTTTTGCCACAGAATTCTTAATACTTTCAGCTGTGATTAAGAGGGCCGGTTCACAGTTTTATCAGTTAAAAAACCTGATTTACCACTGATGTCAAATACCTTTCAAACAGATTTGCAGAGGGGTAAGAAGAAAATACCTGGAGGGTTATCCCAAATGATGACGGAAGAAACCGGGAAATCGCTCATTGGGAATAAAGAAAGCCATTGGCTAGCCAGTGGATCGAACGGGCAGGATATAAAAAATTAATTCCGATGTTTTCACGATGGAATGATGGTGCATGATGGTTCCATATCATGAGCCAGATTGATGCTAGAAATGATAAATCTTTTCCGGATCCAAACCGATCCTGATATCCCCTGATTTAGTGTAGGAAAGCTTAAACCCTTCATCCTCCAGTCTGGCGGCACAATACTCGTAGGCCTTTGAGTTGATGATCCTCCCATCATTTTTTACCAGGCGCCAAAAAGGGAGATTTTTGTCACCCATATCGCCAACGTATTTTTCAACGATTTTCTTAATCGCATTTCCGGTGCGCATAGGACAGGTAACATCGGTTTCGAAGTCTTTGGCTAATCTTTTACATAATGTTTCAATCGTAGCCACCATGCCCATTGGAATGGTCCGGGTGGCCTCTTCAATAATTTGTGTGGTAGGGTGAAGCATTTTACCTTTCCCATAAAACTTTTCCATTTTAACCGGAATATCTATAATCGTTGGGTTTTTCATGATCTAAAGGCCTAATTGTATTTTGAATTGATTACTGTCATAAAAGCTTCTCAGCGCCGAGATCTTGTCATCCCTGATCTCAAAAATATCGACGCCGAAAATTTCGATCTTTTTGCCGGTAGCTGGCGCCTCAAAAAACGAGCCCTGGTTTGTGCCTGTCATCGACCATTCCAAAACCAGCAAATCACCGGATGAGTTTTCAATGATAGTAAGTGTACCAAATTCCACATCGGGAAAAGCTACGGCGGTTTCAGCAATAGAATTTGATAAAAGCGCTATTGCATTTCCCTCCTGTAACGGGTCCCTGTAAGTAGCTGATGTTAAAAAAAGACCTGGTAAATTTTCAACCTGTTGGGTATTCCAGGTTTTTACATATTGATGGATTAAACTACTCATTATTTAAAAATTAATAGCATTGACTACTTTTCTTACTTGCTTCATGACATGCTTTGGGGCTTTGGCTACCGGCACTGAGCGAAAAATGGCTACTGTCTTGTGAACGGCATCGATCTTTTCGATGAGATCAAGGCTCCTGTTGTTATGTCTGGCAAATTGTAACTGTGTGGGATTGATGAGCTGTTTTTCAACCAGAAAATCAATTTTCCGCTTGCACCGGCAAGCATTGCCAGGATTGGCCAGTCCACATTTTGATTCCATAAAATGCCTTATTTTTGTCCGTGATCTGGACAACTGTTTTCTGAAATTTTCAGGGGTTATTTTCAAAATTTCCGCGCCCTCTATGCTGTTAAATGCCAGAATTTCTCCGAGAATGTAAACCATTCTGCTCATCTCATTAAGGCATAATAATAAACCGTGTGTACAGCTGACCTTTACTTCCTCCTCTAATAAAAGCAATTCCCCTTCATTTTTGGCATATGTCACCAGTTCCGACTGACCGGTGTCAATCAGGTCGGCGTATGCTTCAAATGGCATGGCGACCTCATGAGATTTTTTCCCCTTGACAGTTAATAAATAATTGGTGGCCACCCGGTAAACCCAGGTCATAAACCGGCTTTCTCCCTTGAATGTGCTTAGGTGAGTGATAATCTTTACCAGTATTTCCTGTGTGGCGTCCTGGGCGTCATCGGCAAAGAGTAACATCTTTAATGAAAGATGATACACCATATCCTTAATTTCCAGGATAACTGATTCCAGCGCATCCCGGTCTCCCGAATTTGCTTTATCAACCAATATTTCTATTTTTTCGCGCATATGATCCTTTAATTAATTAGACTAATACAAGATAGGCAGTGTGACAAGGTAAATAAAAATTAATGATCATACCCGCCTAAAGTTCCTCCCCTCCTGGCTTCAGTTTTCAACTGAATGCCCAAAATGTAGCAAGTTTATAACTTGGGTTAGTCACCCGACAAAATAACCTTTTCAACCATTTTTTGCCTGTCGGCCGTAATATTCAGGATATACAGTCCCCGATTGTAGGGCCGGAGATCTATGGAACCTGCTTGTTCATTATTCAAAGTCAAATTCTGCTGTAAGACACGACGTCCCAGTGGATCTAATAGCTCAACCCGTATCTGCTTATTTGTCACGGAAGGAAGCGAAAAGTGCAACAGATCCCTGGTGGGATTGGGATAGGCCACTAAGTTTGCCTTTTCCTCACCCTCAATACCTGTAACCACCTCTTCCTGACCTGATTGCAGGATGGTTCCAAATTTACCAACCACGTAGGCTGATTTGAAGTCAGGTGTCCAGGCCAGGTCAAACAGCCCTTCATTTTGGGGAATATCCTGTTCGGTCCAATTTTGCCCCCCATCTTCGGTATAAAGTAAAACGCCCTCTTGAGGATGTTCTGCCTGTTTTTGCGCAAATCCCACAAGAAAGCCTTCCTCACTATTTTTAAAAAAAACTTTGAATTTTTTATAGTAGTAGGGCACCTCATATATTTCTTGCCATTGAAGGCCACCATCCGTAGTCTTCCATATCTTACCAAATTGAGAATACACAAAGGCCGATTGCGCGTCTACTGTGAAGACATCCAGGAAGAAGTCACTTGACCCGGCTTCCAGGCTTATGACAGGCTCCCAGGAAGTGCCGCCATTTTCGGTTCTTAATATTTGATCGCGCATGGAAACCAACAAGGTATTTTCCTCAATAACCGCGAGATCAAAAGTCGATGTAAATGAATTCGTGATATCAGCCACGGGTTTTGCCTGCCACGATTTTCCCTGATCTTCACTTTTCATTAATATCAGATCTTTCTGACTGTTGACCCGGGCGATTGTCCATAAGTCGGTGCCGGATCTTTCCAGGCGTAACATGATGGTATCAGTGCTGGTATAAGTATCCTCCCATTGCAAACCGCCGTTTGTGGTAGTGTGTAGACCGTTGGATGTTAATAGCAGACCTTCCGATTCGTCTTTAAAGTCCAGGGACAAGGCGTTAAAATAACCGGTATTTGGAAGTGTGTCCCATTGTTGGCCATTGGTGGTTTTCATAAATAACCCATTGGCGCCGGCCGCGTAACCAAGTTTGTCGGAAACTATATCAATGGCTTCGATATCAGGGTAGGTAAATGTCCCTGTTTGCCAGTTTTCGCCCTGGTCGGTAGTATAATACATACTTCCCCCTGCACCTACAACAAGCCCCCGTTGCGCATCCAGCATTTTAATATCAAAGCAGTGATTCATGTTAAAACCTTTCCAGGTAGGAAGGGTGTCGGTAGTCCAGCTTTTACCACCATCTATGGTTTTGATCACCAGGTTTTCTTCCAGTACAAAACCCGGGCCGCCGGCGGCAAATCCAATATTTTCATCGACCCAGGCCATATTTCTTATAACCATGTTGGGTAAGGGCAACTGATCCCAGGTGGCCCCGCCATCTGTAGTTTTAATAATTTTGTCAATGGGAAAGAACCTGTTCTGGTTAGATAAGAGCAGGTAGCCAGTTTTATCGTTTAGAAATTGAAAATTAGCCAGCTGATGATCGGACTCTCCTCCCAGTAAAGTCTCCGTCCACGTTTTTCCGCCGTCGGTTGTTGCCATTAAAAAGTGCTGGTATACGCCGATATTTAAAAAATAATCATCTATTTCATAGCCAGCGACAAAGCCTACGTCAGCATTCAGAAAATGTACGCCGGTCAGGCGCCGGAACGGCGTGGCGCTTTTGCTCCAGCGTAAGGTGTCCCAGTTTTTACCGCCGTCGATAGTTTTAAAAATTTTCTCAAACCAACCGACTGCGTAACCCACATTTTCATCGACGAAGAAAAGCGATTCAAAATAAGCACTGGTGCTAAACTTGTCGCGGTTGGGTTCAATATTCAGCACCTCTTCCCATTTGCTGCCCCGGTCGGTAGTTTTATAAATGATATTTTTATGGATCAGGTAGCCGGTATTTTCGGAGGTGAAAAATACATCTCTGTATCGTGCTGTGGTGTGAATCGTAGAAATATTGTTTTTAAATTCAATGGGCAATCCCAATGGCTGCGTTTGCGAGGGTTTTTCCAAGTCGTCGATAATGGTCAATGCCCCTGAACTAAAGACATAGGATTTGTCAGATTGCGGAGGCTGTATAATTTTGTACATGCTGCTGTTGAATCCGCCGGGATGTTGCTTTTGCCATTGCGCGTGTATTTTTCCTGAAAACAACAGGAGTACCAGGCAAATAAAGTATAGCCGCATGGTCATGAGTTTTTGGTTTTCAATTAAGTTTCCACTAAAGAATTGACACTAGTTCGCCGGTAATAGTTGGAATGATCAGAGGGAAACCGGGGCGTAGTCTGGCCGGTTAAAATCAATACGCAAAAACAAAAACTGGACTCCCGCTCAAAATTCATTAGATTCGTATGTGTTGCACTTAAAAATGAAATGAAAATTTTTTAGGTTAAAAAATCCAAGGGGTACCTGATTCGTAAATAGATTTTAATGAAACAAACGATTTTAATCTTTGGTGGCCTGTCTATAGCTATTTTGATCCTGTTTCAGATCAGCAAACTATCGCTTCTACATTTTCAGGGGGATAATGATTTTTTTGTTGTCATCCTGGGGGTGTTGTTCATTGCCATTGGCTTTGTTTTAAACCGATTTTTACACAAAAAAGACAAAGAGGATTCCACAACGCGGTCCATTAACGAAGATCAACTTAAAAAGACCAATTTAAGCAAGCAGGAATATAAAATTCTGACCTTAATGGCGCAGGGGCTTTCCAACATGGAGATTGCCGAAGACCTGTTCATTTCAGAAAATACAGTCAAAACACATGTCTCCAAAATTCTCCTTAAACTGAATGCCAGGAGGAGAACGCAAGCTATCCGGATCGGAAGGGATCTGAATATCATTTGATAATCATTGTTTTTAGACTCCTACTTTAGTATGAATTATCGGGTTGTTATCAAAATCATACTTTCGCATGATGTTTTTCTATCGCCTGTGATTTAGTATTGACCCATGTTTCAACAAAATTCTATACAATGAAAAGATTTGTAATTCGCTACGGCCTGATCGGGGGCTGTATTTTGATAGCATTAGGGTTATTTAACTGGTTTTTTATTGCCAGACCGCTTGGTTACCAGGCCTCAGAGTTTTTCGGCTATCTTTCAATGGTTGTTGCCCTGCTATGCATACCATTGGGTATTATGTATTTTAGGAATAAATTGAATAATGGCAGTGTTTCTTTTAATCAGGCTTTTAAAATAGGCCTGGGTATCACCGCGATAACCTCGGTCGTGATGTTTTTTCATAGCATGCTGTTTTTTATAATTGCCGGCGACGATTTCCTGGAGTGGTCAAAAACCGGGTTGACGGCTACCGAATTGGAAGAGCGGCAAGCACAATTAGATGCGCTGCCTGATTTTGTGATGAGCCCGTGGTTTCAGGGGGTGTTAATGGCTTTGACGGTGTTTTTGATAGGTGTTATTATCAGTTTGGTCAGTTCCTTTATTTTGAAACAATCTGACGCCGAGGCTGTCGATAGTTGATTTATGGTAAACCAACTATAGAAAACGACGTTTTGCATGGGTATTATTTTTCGAAGTCAATAAAGCTATTTTAAGGGCTTCCTGAAAATTGTTTTTGTATAAAAAACTTCATTTTTGGAAGAAAAAGGCATCTTTGCTATATCCTTTTAAATTCAAACTCCCAAAACCAATACTCAAAGCTCATTGATAAATTTCGGTTTATTATGTTTTATTTCTGTATTGGAGCAAATAGGAGCATTATTCTTAACACAAACAAGTTGTGTGTCGTTATAAAGAGAGCTCCCCTTAGAAATAAGCACTTTGAAATTAGAATTTTATAATATAATTCCTGAGTTACGACCTTTTATTAAGGCGATAAGCTCTATTGAAAATCCTGGCGATTCAACTTCACCATGTACATTCAGGGTTTTACCCGATACCTGTGTTGAAATTTTCTTCGCATACCACGGTGAGACGATAGCAAAAATTAAAACAAAAACACAATTTGACAGCGCAAAAAGTTTTGTCACAAGCCGTATGAGCACGTATATGGATGTGCAAGTACCCCAAAATTCCAGCTCAATTGCAGTATGTTTTTATCCCGGTGCAGCATTCCGGTTTTTCGACCTTCCAATGAAGGAACTTACCGATAATAATATTTTACTATTTGATTTATGGGGAGACAAAATATATGAACTGGAGGATAATATTTCTCTCTACAGCAACCAGATGGAGCGAGTATCAGCTATCCAAAAGTCTTTGTTGAATTTTATGCAACGAGAGCCTGCCAATAAAAGCGCCTATGAATATTGTTTTTCGAAAATAAATTTGTTCAAGGGACGGATGCCCATAAAAATATTATCGAAGATGACGAACATTAGTCAACGACAATTAAGCAGGCAATTCAATAACTTTTTGGGATTATCGCCAAAGGAGTATTCCAGAATCAAAAGGTTCCTATTTACATTGGACAACATCAAAAAATATCCTTTTTATTCCCTAACACAAATTGCTTATGAAAGTGGTTATTTTGATCAAGCTCATTTCATCCACGATTGTAAGGAATTTGCCGGAATAACCCCAAGGGAGCTTGTTTGCTCCAAAGCCGTCATTTACTGAATGTCCGTTTTTTACAATTTCAAATGATTGTAGATAAATATTTTTGCCCCTGGAAATCAATGATTATGAGAAAAGTTATTTTGGGGCTTGCAGTAAGTCTTGACGGTTTTATTGAAGGCCCAAACGGTGAATACGATTGGTGTTTTACCGATCAGGACTATGGCATGACGGAGTTCTTCAAACGTATTGACAGTGTGTTTATTGGTCGGAAATCCTACGAACTAACCTTGACTATGGGAAATGGTGCGATGCCCGGTTTCTCTAAGCTGACAGCGTATATTTTTTCCACCACATTAAAAGCGGTAAAGCTGGGAAATATTCTTGTAAAGGGAGATATAGAAGCAGAAGTGAAGCGGATAAAAAAAGAGCCCGGCCAAGACATCTGGCTGTTTGGTGGTGCAAATCTCACTGCTTCTCTTTTAAACCTTAACCTTATTGATGAAATAGGATTGGTCATCCATCCAATTATTCTTGGCGGTGGAAAACCATTATTCCAGGATGTATTCAAAAGAGTTGAACTTAAACTTATTGACACAAAAACGTATTCAACAGGACTGGTCTCTATAACCTACTCATTAGGACAAAGATAAAAAAGCTCTGATCACACCCATAGACAACAACCGGATCTATTGTTTTAGCAACCACCTTGATTGTACTTTGTCTTTCATAATGAATTGCAATACATAAACCCCACGGGGTAAATGTGTGAGATTTAAGCGTGTTTCGTCGGTTATGGTATGAAACCCTATTTTTTTGCCCCTGGAATCCAGAATGTTCAGGTCAACGGGCTTTCTGCCCACATTGACCTGAATGTTTCCGGATCTCACAGGATTTGGGTAAACTGTCACTTCATCTTCTACCAGGTCATTTGGCAAATTGGTAATTGTACCGCCTTCTACTTCTGCCTCCAGGTTATTGATGCAGCCATTATTATCACGTACGATCACATGGTATATCCCCGCCGGCAAGCCGGTCAAATCCTCACTGTCATCAAAATCTCCGGTCCCATCATTATCCCAATCATATTCATACGGAGCATCACCACCGGAAACCGTCAGATCGATAGTACCATCATCCCCTGACATTTCATTTGTTATTGTTACCGCTAAGTCTAAATTATCAGTAATGTTGATGGTGATGCTTTTGCATTCGAACGGCGTGCCGCATCGGTCTCCGTTGCGTACAAAGTAAGTGGTCGTAACGTCAGGTGTGAAGTCTACAGAGGCACCTGTGGCCAGGAGCGGACCGCCACAATTTCCGGCATGCCAGAACCAGGTGGTTCCCTCTACACCATCTCCGGAAATAGAAAGCGTTATGCTTTGACCTGCACAGATATCTGTTGATGTACTTTCAATATCAGGAACAGCTACCTCAGAACAGGCTTTAAAGGCAAAAGCCTTTTCTTCACCCAATATAAGCGCGCGATTGCCTTCCATGGCTACACGTGTCCCAAATTTGTCAAATGGATCTCTATTCGAAGGTGTTATTTTCTGGGTAACACCCCAGGCACCACCAGCGGACCTTTCCAGCACATAGGCAACACCGGCAAATGGTTTAAAATCACCACCATCTGCATCAAGCCCTTCCTGATTGGCACCCACAATGGCTGTTTCATTCCAGATATCTACGCTAAAGCCAAATTGCCCGTTGGGTATCCGATTCGGGGAGACAATCTTTTGTAATCCCCATGTTGCACCACTGAAAACACCTACAATACCAGGGTGCAGCAATCCATCATCCAATGCATCCACATCATCGGCGCCAGCTTCATCCAAGGCATGAGCTTCTAACCCTGTTATGACTGTCGTACCGGAAATGGCCACACTCGAACCGAACTTATCACCTGGTTGTAAAAAAGGAAAATCAAGTGTACTCTCCAAATTACCTGTCGTAGCTGAATAAACATACACTGCTCCGATAGAGAGGTCTCCATCAGGGTGATCTGTGTTTGGGGCGCCAATGACGCAAAGGTTTTCAGAGATATCCACATCGGCTCCAAAAGAACCGTTATCTGTAGATGGAGCTGCTATTTCCTTAACTTCTGTCCAGCTTCCGGTTGTACCATCTCTTGCATATAAATAAGCTGCCCCCGGAGTTTCTGTATCTGATAATCTTCTAAAAGGCGCACCTACAATGAGTTTGTCTTCATGGATGGCGATGGAACGTCCATAATTATCGTCATTTTGAAAAATACCCGGCGCCAGTTTTTGTACTTCTACCCACTGGTTCCCGTCATACTCAAAGACATATGCTGTTTCCCGGGCCTCCGTCCCGACTACAGCAACTCCTTCTGCAGAAATTGCTACGGCAACGCCAAACCCATCCGTTGAACTTCGGTCAGAGGCGACGATTTTTTGGACTAGGTTCCAGTTGTTATTGCCATCCCACTCATAGATAAACGCAGCTCCGGCGCGGAGCAAATTGTTGTCGTTGTTTGCATCGGTATTGTTGTTTTTGTCTCCGACAATTGCATAATTACCTCCTATATCGACAGCAAATGCATCGTCATCTACAAGCTGTGGTACCTCTGTCCAATCCTGACCAAAGCATGTCAGGTTGGCCATTATAGAAATCATAAAAATCAGTCCTTTGCGCATCATACCGGTTAAGTTAACCAGTACTAAGCATTATAAGCAGCCTGATTTGATAGGAGACACAAGTGAGTTGATAACACAATGATTTGAGTTAATATTTAGAAAGAGGTTGAAAATAGTATTAAGACTAGCAGGTATATTTGAACAGACAAATCTTGCCAAACCAACTTGGTGTTGAATTTTCTACACGCATATATCTGATTTGGAAACCAAACAAAGCATTTGAAATGCAAATAAATAAGTCTGTTTCCTGAGAGTTGCCTTACAGCCAGATCTTCGCAAATATCTGCTTTACCTGAAAGCCGTCTTTCAATGAGGAAAAAGTCCGGTAAAATGATCAATTACTGAAACATTCTATATTAGTATCTAAATAATAAGCAGAATTTGGCAATAAGTATTGAAAGCTTGATTTGATCGTGCCTATCAATTTATGTTCAATAAAGTTGATTATCAATATCTTGGAAATACCCAATCCTGGGTATTTAAAGGATCATTTGCGTACCGGGTAATGCACCTTTGATTTGGTATTTCGAAAAAAGGATTTTTTAACGTTATTTTTACAGCCATGAAAACACCGATGATCACCCCGGAAGGATTAGAAAAGTTAAAAGCAGAGTTAGAGCACCTTTGGCGAGTAGAAAGGCCCGAAACCACCAGGAACGTCGAATGGGCAGCCAGCTTAGGTGATCGATCGGAAAATGCGGATTACCACTACAATAAAAAAAGACTCAGGGAAATCGACCGGCGACTACTATATCTGCGCAAGTGCATTGACAACTTTAAAGTGGTGCATTACGATCCCTACCAGGAAGGTAAAGTGATGTTTGGTGCCTGGGTTGAAATTGAAAATGGCACTGGTCTTAGAAAACGCCTTCGTATCGTAGGTTATGAAGAAATTATTGGCGCGAAAGATTACATCTCCATTGATTCTCCAATGGCGCAGGCACTTTTAAAAAAACAGGTAGGAGATGAAGTTATTGTAAAGACACCTGCCTCTCAATTTAAGTGGCGCATTAACAAAATTGAATATCAGAAATAGATTCATGATGCTTCCAACGTCACTACAGCAGGTCCCGATATTTACGTTTTTGGAAAAACGACGGTTTAATGAAACTTTTATTCTTTTGCCTTTTGTGTGATTACTAAAAGCGTGGAGTTATCCTTTAAATGGAGGCTCCGGCGTTGGTGATTGGGTTAACATTTCATTGTATGGTCTTTACAATGAAAACCGAACCTATACATAAAGCTAAAAATTCCATACTCCCAACCATATAATAACCAAACCAACCCGTTTGAAATGCAATACCTTGTAATATCCCAACAACAATCAATGGAACTAGCCATTTCTTTTGCTTTTGTATAATTATATCTATTATTATACCAATATATATAGCTATTGATGCAAAAAAATTATGTAGCGTAATGTATTCAATAAAATAAGAACTAAATGTCGCCAAAGATATAAAGCCTATGCCAACAAACCATTTATTGTAAAGAAGCCAACAACCTATTACCAATAAAAAAAATGTATAGAAATAAACTCTACTTGCATCCATTCCCATTATGGCAGAATAAGAGGCTTTACTTTGCCATAGTAAATCCACAAATCCAGTAGTAATAAACCCAAACAACAAACAACCTACTACCAGTTTATTAATAGAATATTTTTTAAAAATTTTATTGTTTCCCATAAAACGGCCATTAATAATATTAATTGATTCTTCTTACTAAAAGTCATTTCCCAGCACCGAATGAATGAAGAAATTAAGCACAACGGTCTTGTATAAGAATAGTAGGGCTGAAAACAAACGCTATCTATTCGGATGAAACACAAGCTGAATTTTAAATTTTTCTTGTTATATTTTTTTACTCAATAAGCCAAATTTAAAAATTTGGCAACTAATTGCCCTATTGTTTTTATACGTTGTTATGCGCTGGCCAATTCGAAATCTTTCCGTTCAAATTCGTTTATTTTTTGGTGGTTATTTTTCCACAAATTATTCCATATCCATTAATTTTATAAATCAAATCTTGATTTTCTAATTCAAATCCTGCTCGTAGCGTACCATTTACTCCATCATTAAAAATTGCTACCGTATAAAAAAGATGCGAGTCATTTGGGGTAATCTTTTTAATCAATTCGGACGGTTTATAAATATTTTCATCCAAAAATGATTTTAAATCCAAACCGTAATTGAACAAAGGTTCTTTTTCAAGTGTCATTTCTTCCATTGGCAAATACAGATTGAAGTATTCGTTTGGCCAAAAAGGTATAATAAGTGAATCAGCCGAAAAATCTATTTTAACCTCCAAGTCATTATCAGTTTCATTAGTTATACAAGTCCAAAATACCAGGTAACTATAGCTTTTGCCATTTGGCGATATATATTCCATTCCGCCTTTTGGATAGCTATTCTGTATAGTTATACCTTTATTAAGTAAATCATCGTACCTAAACTCGGTATGGAACTTTTGTCCCATTATTGTGAATGAAGACAAGACTATTGTAAAAAATATGAGTAATTTCATTAGTCTATTTCTTTTTTTGGCTTGCGCACAACTACTGGATATATGGCAAAGGTCACATTACCCATCTGATTTGGAATAAAAATAGTACTTTTCCACTTTAACTCAATATATTCACTGTATTATGTCCATGCCCGATTAAAAGGTTTAGCAAGCATACCATTGAAAGTTATTCATCTATCGTAAAGATGGCCAACTGGCTGCAATTTGAGAAGGCAAATTGAACTGTTAGTATAGAATTTTGTTGTTAAAGCCTCTTTAATATTCGTTAAGAATACCACGACCGGGTGTAGAATTTTCTACACTCATATATCTGTTTTGGAAACCAATCAAAGCATTTGAAATGCGAATAAGTAAGCCTGTTTCCTGATAGTTGCATTGTAGCCAGATCTTCGCAAAGATCCGCTTTGTCCTGAAAGCAGACTATTTACAATAAAGTATCATTAAACCCTCCTTCATTTTAATCATTTATTGTACAATTAGTTGTACAATAAAATATTTATAACTATATCTGTTTTATGGAAATAACCACGTATTCAAATTTTCGCCGGAACCTTAAGTCCTTTTTGGATATGGTTTTGAAGACGCGGTCTCCCTTGTTTGTTTCATGCTCTAAAGGCGAAGACGTGGTAATACTTTCTAAATCGGACTATGAAAGTATGCAGGAAACGCTTTATTTATTGGGTAGTTCTAAAAATGCAGGGAGGCTCTTTAAGGGTATTGAGGAATTTAAAAAGGGAAAGAGCATTAAAAGAGAACTACTTGATTGATGGAGTCAATTTTTCTTAATCCAGCCTTGGAGGACCACTTGTGCTGGCAAAAAATAGACAAAAAATACTTAAAAGGATCGACGAATTAATCAGACCGTGCCAGCGAACCCCTTACGAAGGCATCGGAAAGCCAGAACCACTGAAGGGTGATCTATCAGGTTGGTGGTCCAGAAGAATCGACCAGGAACATCGGCTTGTATATAGAAAGGAAGAAAAAGGGCTTTACATTCTTCAGTGCCGTCGGCATTATTAAAAGTCTCACAAAACCCACCATCTTCATCTCTTAAAAACCGCCACAGCTCCCAACAATCCCGGCTCCTTTAAGCCGATATCATCATACCACCTTTGGCACAAGCTATGCCTGGTTAAACTTGTGCCAGGGGCAAGATGGTATGACGGCAACCAACTTTTTATATCTGTTATTTGATGATGACTTTGCGGGTAACTGGTCCTTTGCTCAACCTCACTTTTAAATAGTAATAACCGGCGTCCAGGTCTTCAAAATTAACTGTAATTTGATTAAGGTGAGGTCTGACGTTATTACTTCTGACTAAGCCCCCTTGTGCATTGTAAACCTCAAGCTTAACAGACTTACTGTTTAAGAGATCTGAACGTAGAAATACAATGTTGTCAGATGGGTTGGGGTACAAGGTCAATTCCTCCATCTCATTGGTGTCAATCCCGGTTACACATGCTGTGGATTCGCTAATTGTTATTGTTGCATCATCCGTTGCAGTATTTCCGGATGCATCAGTCACCTTTAACGTCACCGTCTGGGCAACTCCGATATCTGAACAGTCAAAAGTAGTTTTACCCGTTAATGCCAGTATCAGGTTGGCTTCTGCCGTGCAGTTATCATTGCTGCCATTGTTTACATCAGCTGCGGTTATCGTGGCGGCGCCATTGCCATCAAGGTTTACTGTTATATCTTGAGCAACTACACTGGGCGCTTTTTCATCCACCACGGTGACGGTAGCATCGGCAGTTTCGCTATTGCCTTTAGCATCTGTAACCGTAAGGGTTACCGTTTGCGGTGTTCCAATGGCTGAGCAATCAAAAGTAGTGGTTCCGGTGAGGGCCATATCCAGGTCGTTGTCGGCTGTACAATTATCATTACTTCCATTGTTGACGTCAGTGGCTGTTATTGTAGCCGAACCATTGGCATCCAGCTTTACGGTAATATTTTGAGTTACTACATTGGGCATTATTTTTTCACTGATTGAGTAGATCTCCTCCGCAGTGATGGTTCCATTAAATAAATTACCATTTAGATCCATCAGGTTATGTGATGGATTTATATCCAGGTTCAGGTCGGAAAAGTCGCAAGATGCCGGTGTTGTTAATGAAGAGACTTCTATATCAAATACTTTATAGTCACTGATCATGGTAATGTTATCAACACTTCCGGAAGCTGTTCCTGAGAATACAAAATCATCTGCGCTTACACCAAGCATGGGTTCTGTAAATGTCACCCTGTAGGTTACGGATGCGGCATCTGTGTTTTGCACGACGGGATCCTGCCTTGCGATTGAGATGATTTCAGGATCAGTAAAATCCGCCAGGGCAATGGTCGAAGGACGTGTTGCTATAGCCACATCTTCAATGGTAGACCCATCAAGGTTCGCTCTTTTAATATAATCAGAGAAACGATCACCCCAGTACAATTTTCCCTCAACGGGGTCGATCTTAATGCTTGAAGGGGATCCCATGGTAACATCAGCATTAGTAATAACATTCTCCTGTTCGGTTCCATCAAGGTTTGCCCTGCTTACAACATTAGCATCTATATCGGTCCAATAGATCTTACCGTTAATCAGGTCCAGCGCCATACCTTCTCTCCATCCTGCACCTGTTATAACATCTTTGACTCCCGATCCGTCCAGGTTGGCCCTTTGGATTTTATCTGATCCGGTATCTGACCAATATATTTTTTTGTTAATAGGATCAACATCAATGGCCCAGGGCGATGAAAGACCCGTCACGATGTCTTCTGCCTCGCTACCGTCAATATTTGACCATGATACAGTACCAAGACTAAAATTCACCCAGTAAATTTTTTGATTCAAATGATCTATAACGATCCTTCTGGTGAATTGATTAGCGTTATCTACTGTTTTTAGTTCACCGGTCCCATCCACCAAATCAGCCTCATAAATATCGCCGGTCTCCGAAAAATACATTTTTCCGTTTGAGGAATTAATTGCTATGCCACTGGGATTTTGTACACTGGAAATGAACTCAGTGCCAGATGCATCTGTGTTTGTGCGAATTATTTGATCAATGTTTTGATCTCCCCAATAAACTTTGCTTGTTTGGCTGTAAGCTGCATTTGACAGCACTAAAAAATACAGCACTATTTTAAGTTGCTTTTTCATGTTGGTTGATTTTAAAAAATGCTTCAATGTACAACCACACCATTGATACTTTGTGTCATTAATGTACGAAATAGTTACACGGGTAATTGTTGTAAAAAAATCACAAAGACATCAAAGCTCTCTCTGCAGCCTGAGGTATTCCAGGGTCAATTTCAAGCTTAAAAAGTATATTCAAGCCCGGTCCGGGGTTGCTTGCATGTTTTCACCGTCTAAATCATATTGATCAATAATGTCTAAGCATAGGCTAAAATCTGGTCAGAAAATGCCAGATAATAGCCATAGCTTTAACATACTACCAAACTTCATAAAACATGCGACTACTTAATACGAAAATGAGGTGGGCACTGCTCTCACTCTCAATCCTTACTTTTTTATCCCTTGTTTACTTTTTAAAAATTGATGGAAATTTTGATACAGGCATGTCCCCGGAATCATCCCCGGCATATGAACCAGAATACGGTTACGGCCAGGAAGAAACTGAGGAAGAAATCGCCTTTGAAATGGCCATGGATAAACAGAACGAAGCTTATGACGAGGTCGATTTTGATGACCTAAGCCCGGCGGAGCTGGCAGCCTATGAGCTGAAGATGCAAAAATTAAAAGCATCTGGTTTCAATTTTGCAGCCGTGTTAAAAAAACAGCGTCATCAGGAGTATATGACCGGCATTATGAGTTACGCCAATGGCGTAGTCACCGGTGAGTGGCAGACTAAATTACCAATACCCACGCCTAAAATTGGTGGCGGCATTGGCAATGGCTACCGGGTGGACGGGTCGGTGTATGACCCGGTCAACGATAAGATCTATGCTGTTTCAACCCCGGGGCATTTGTACAGGGTTAGTAAAACAGGCCAGTTGCAGTGGACGCTATTGGATCATAAGGGAAAGTATAAGAAGATCTTTTTTGGGTTCAACCTTCCCGACGGTACTTTCAGAATGATAAAAAATGAACAACCTGAGGCGCTTATTGGTCATTTAAGCTATTCCGATGATGAAGGCCAGACCTGGACACCGGCCACCGGCGCCCTTTTACAGAATAATTGGGCGGATAATGGATTCAAAGCTGTCGTGAATGGCAATACCAGGTTATTTGCTCTCGGGGATCACAAAAATGGCGCTAACGTTAAAACCAAATATGTATTCATGTCTCAGGATCTGGGGTTGACGTTTACCGAATCCTCATTGAATTTCAAAAGTTCGGATCACCAGATACAATTACTAAAAACTTATCATAACGACCAACCTTATCTGTTTGTAAGAACAAAGGCCACTAATGTCATCACCATCTACAAATACAGCGATACTGCCGGTGATTTCCAATTGTTACATACATTATCGGGATCATATACCGACTTCAAAAGGGCTTTAGGCACATTTTCAGGAGGGAAAGTGCACTTTTATATTGCTGAAACACCAAACAATATTCATTACTCCGATGATGAGGGTGCCACCTGGACTATCATGACGACAACCAACACCAAGTCATTAAAAGAGATTCATCCCGATCAGCCCAACACCGTATTTAGAGGTTTTGTTGATGTTAATATGTCAACGGATTTTGGTGTAACCTTTAACAGTTTCGGGCACAAGCTGGGTTGGGATCTGAGACATATGACTTTTCATCAGAAAACCAATGGTGACTATTTTGCCTTGATAGGAATGGATTTTGGGTGTTTCATATCAGATGTGGCCACAGATACTGCCAGCTATCAGGCGCTTAACAGCGGTGCACCGATTGCCCTGATGTACGACGCGGTATCCAATGAGCGATTTAATACGGTTCATGCCGGCCATCAGGACAAGGGAGCATCCGGATTTCTTGATACAGCGCAGGTGGTAACAAGAAAAGGCCTGGCAGGAACTGATATTTTGAGGATATCTTATGCCAAAGGTGGCGAATCTATCTGGGTTTGGTTCTACACTGGCAAAATTCGACATCTATTCAATTTTGCCAGCCCAAATTACATCGATGAGAAGGCTGATGTAGCCAGCGGTTTCGGCAATTGGACCTCACGCAATATTATTCCTTCACCAGACACCACCGAAGATGTTATTTACGGAGCCTGGGGTAACAGTCTTCAGAAGTTTACCTATGCCAACGGCGTTGCCACCAAAACTACACACGCCTATGATTTTGGGAAGGATCTGTCCGGGTTTGGCTACTCCACATCAAATACCGACAGATGGTATGTATCGGCCGCAGACGGGCAGTTCTTCCACTCCAGCGATGGAGGAGTGTCTTTCACAGCGACAACCTATGCCGGAAGTACACCGACCAGTGGCGGAGGCTACCGAAAGGGCAGGCATGTTATCCGCGTTTCAAAAACCAATCCGGATCTGGTATTTTATGCCGGTAATAACAAGCACTTCCTGATATCTCAGGATGGTGGGGTGACTTTCTCTGATCATATAGCCGGTTTCGAGGGAACCAAGATAAAGGACCTGGCCATAGCGGATGGCGACAAATATATATTTGCGGCCTGTGCAACAGCGGGTCCGTGGGTCTATTCGGTCGATGACGACTTGTGGTATCCGATGGACGGTCCGGATGTGCCTAATGTTGATTTTACCGATGTTGAATTCATTAGCAGTAAAAACATTGTCAGATTTGCTACTTACGGTACCGGCATTCAGGATTTTATCTTGAATACAACTTTACCTGGCGGCGGAGGCCCTCCCGGTGGTGGTACTACTTATTATTACATTGAGAATAAGGACAATGGCGTGAAGATAAGACCGGAAACCGCCCTCGACGGCGCAAAAATGATCAAAACCTCTTCAACAACCACAGACAATTGGGTACAATGGGAAAAAATTGATACGGACAATGGCTTCTTCCATCTCAAAAATCGCGAGACCGGGAAACATTTCAAGCCCGTGAGTACCGGTGATAATTCCCTCATGGAGCAGGTGCCCGATACCCAGGTCGATAATTGGACACAATGGGAGACCGTGGATACCGGAACAGGAGATGGTTATGTTCATATTTTTAACAGGGAAACCGGTAAAAAGATCAGGCGTCTTTCGGGTTCCAATATTCAGAACGCAAGTGCCAGTGCCACAGGCAATTGGACCAGATGGAAACTTGTAAATACAGCCGGATCCGGGGCCCGGTTATCGACGGTAAAGGAGGCGGTAGCCAATGAAATATCCCCTTTAAAAGGATTTCGCCTGGAATCCAATTATCCAAACCCCTTTAAGAATAAAACAACAATTCACTTCACCATACCACAAGATCAGCTTGTATACATGGAAGTATATAATGATATCGGACAAAAGGTTCGTACCCTTTTAGATGGTGTGGAGCATACTTCAGGATCATATAGTTATCAGTGGGACGGACGTGACGGATTGGGGAAAACCCTTCCTGATAATACGTATTTTATCAAAATCAAAGCAGGCAGATATCAGGCCACCAGCCGGGCGGTATTGAGGAAGTAGGACCTTTTGATTTTTCTATTGGATAATTGGTCTGTCGGAACCTGAGAAATTAGGCTCTGGCAGGCTAATTGTCTTTATATGACCATTCCGGGTAAATTAAATGCCAGCTTTTAATTATTTAAGCCCCAACCTGAAAAGGTTTTAATAAATGTCTTGAAAAATGGTCAGTAGTTATCGAGAAGTTTGTGGTACTCAGAGGGAGTACAGTGGGTAATGGCTTTAAATTTCCGGTTGAAACTTGATATGGTATTAAAGCCGCATTGAAAACTAATTTCGAGGATGGACAACTCTTTGTTTCGCAGCAGTTCACGCGATTTTTGAATCCTCAATTCTGTTAAAAACTGAATATAAGTCTTTCTTGTTCTCTTCTTGAAAAAGCGACAAAAAGAGGAAGGAGCCATGGCGGCTATACCGGCTACCTCCTCCAGGCTGATCGGGCGATGATACTCAGCAAGTGTAAAGTCAATAATGTCATTTAACCTCTTGCCTTCTATTTCATCAACTTCATAATTTACCGTATCCGAGGAAAGCTTCCTCCCTTCGGTGCATTTGGCCAGTAATTCGATGATGCTGAGAAACTTCATGAATTTATCCAGGCCGCGGGCATTGACCATTTGTTTCATTTTTGGCAAGACTAATTTTCGGGTTTTACCTCCAACCCGTATCCCTTTCTTTGCTTTATTAATAAAAATCCTGAAAATCTCCAGTTCGCTGAAACGGGAAAGCATTTCCCGGAAAGCGCTTTGGTCAAAAAAAATAGAAATAGAGTGAGAAATCAATTTACTGCGCTTATCTAAGTAGGAGGGCCCACTTTTGAATACATGTGGTTGATTTTCGCCGATGATGAATACATCTCCGGGTTTAAAGCCTCCTATATAATCACCAACAAGCAATTGCCCGGTGCCATTTATAATTGAGGTGATCTGAAGTTCAGGGTGTTGGTGAACGGTGTCGTAAAAATAAGCCTGCTTGTCTTCCTGAACCAGGCAAATAGCATCGGTTTCCCTTGGTATTTTAAATTTGACAATTTTCATGCTGGCTGACAGTCGATAGTTTTGGCTTTTATTTCAGGACGCTTCAAAACCCCGGTATTAATCGGTGGAAAACAACGGAACTTTAGCATCCGTATCTTTTTTCCACCGTTCCAGTTTATCATTTAACATTTTTACCTTATCCGGCATTTTTTCAGATAGATCTACTTTCTCCGAGATATCATCTTTCAGGTTAAAAAGTTCAAATGCTTTTCCCTCATACCTTTTTATGAGCTTCCAGTCGCCGTTGCGAATAATGCTATAAGGCACAACGTCGTTACCACGGTAGTGTGGAAAGTGCCAAAACAAACTTCTGGCGGGACTTGTTGCCGGGTTTTGTAAAACCGGTAATATATCCATGCCATCTATTAGCTGTCCTGCTTCTGTTTCAATGCCTGCTGCCGAGCAAAAGGTAGGTAAAAAGTCCACGCTCGTTACTGGTGTATCTATGCTTAGCCCCTTTTTTATTTTTTTGGGCCATTTTATGATCAGCGGAACTCTTATTCCTCCCTCATAAGCATAACCCTTGCCTTTTCGAAGAGGTTTGTTGGAAGTTACAGGTAATAATCCGCCATTATCACTATAGAGGATGACCATCGTATTTTTTTGCAGGTCATATTTCTCCAGGGCACTTAATATTTTGCCGATATTTTCGTCTGTTTTATGGATCATGGCGGCGTAAGCAGCGTTTTGGTGGTTGCCCTGCTTCATTTTTTGTTCAAAATGAGGCACTTTTTCTTTGGGAGGTTGAATAGGTGAGTGTACGGCATAAAACGCCAGCTGTAAAAAGAAAGGTTTTTCTTTGTTCCGGCGGATAAAGCCTATAGCTTCTTCACCCAATCTGTCGGTGAGGTACTCCTCTTTCCCTGGTTTTTCGGGAAGGCTTTCCATCCTGTAGGTCACCCCTCTTACCTGGCGCTGGTACGGTGAATAATAGCTCAAAGGTTGCCCCCAATTGGTGACCCCTGCCTGCCAGTCAAATCCCTGGTGAATGGGATGGTAGTCATCGTGGCCCAGGTGCCATTTCCCGACATACCCGGTGTAATAGCCCGCTTTTTTGAGCATTTCTGCTATGGTAATTTCCTTCAAAGGAAGAAAGTTCCTGTTAGGGACCCCACTTTGTTTTCGGCTGGCTGGATGTTGACCGGTAAACTCGGCATTTTCGGGTGGCACCCCCATATTCCAGCCTTTGGCCATAGATGGGATATGGGTGGTAAGCGCCAGTCTGGCCGGGTATCTGCCGGTAACAATGGCGGCCCGGGTAGGTGAACACACCGCACACGCGGCATAGGCCTGAGTAAAATTGGCCCCTTCCCGGGCTAGCTGGTCTATGTTAGGGGTCTCATAATACCTGCTGCCATTGCAACCGATATCAGTCCAGCCAAGGTCGTCCACTACGATAAATACGATGTTGGGTCTTTGGCCATGAGGATTTCTAGTTTCGCAACTTATCAAAAAAGCGATTAAGAGAATCGTCATCAACCGGCGGAATACTATTTTGATTGCCTGATATGTCACGATGATCACGGCATATTTATCTTTTGGGAAGCTCATTTCAATGGTTATATGATCTCATATTTGTAAAACCGAAAGTCCACCGGTTTTTCTATTTCAAACGTCATATTCCCATTTTCATCGATTCTTTTTTCTTCTGCCTCTCCTGTCATGAGATTGGTAAGTTGTACCGTAACGCTTTTCAAGAAATAAAGCTTTATTGATTGGGTAGTTTCTTCATTGTTGATTTCTCTGAAAATGGTCAAATATCCTGTCGATGTTTCCGGGTTATAATTTTGAAAGCCGGTCCAGCTGGCGTTATCAGGTTTTTGGCCAATTGGAAATACATATCCGTTGTACATGGCATCCCTGTGTTGTTTATATACACTAATCACTTCTTTGATCTCGTTTCTGGCTCCCTCATCATAGTAGTGGGTCTCCTGGAAGAATATAGGGGATCCCATTAGTGCTATGGCCACGCTGTAGGAGTGATTGTGCAGGTGGGCGTCGCTTTCTTTTTTATTTACGCGGTCTATGTTCTGAATGCTCACTTGAAATTTGTTCAGGTTGGTGTATTTGGCTACTTGCCATGCATCGCGAAGTACAAGGTAGGGACGGTACACAACATGGGCGGGTTGGATAGGCTTTCTGTTTTCCAGATAGATATTACCGTATTCCCGGCCAAAATAATAACCTATACGGGCGGGATTTTCAGTCACGTCCCAATTAACACGAACCTCGTGCCCGGTGGCCAGGATGAAGTTTCTGATTTTATTGACAAACCCGTGAAATGTTTCATAATCTTTCAAATTCGCAAAATCCAGTTTGTAAGCGGTAAATCCGCCTGTCTCATAATGTTTCAGCAGATCTTCTCCCGGAATTTTCCAGGCCGCCCATAGCCCAAGCCTTAATCCTTCCCGGGCGGCAGCCGCTTTGATGTTTTTCCACCCTTCGGGATAGACGTCATACTCTCCGAAAGTTTTGGATGTTGTTTTGGCCACGACATCCCAGGTATTATACTGGGTGCCCTGCCAGCCGTCATCTACCTGTTGGAGATCTATCCCCAAATCTTTTTGACTTTGTATTTCAGCCAGAATATTGGCTTCACGCGAGGCATAGAGACTTTCGTCCTTTGCCGCTCCGCTGCCCCAACTGTTGGCCATAATGTATATGTCTCTTTTGGGATCAATGGGATATCTTGTCCTGTCAAATTGTTTGAGGGCCAGTTGACGTTGATCGTCTTCGCCCTCATAAGCTACCAGCCAATATGCCCAAAGCGGCCGGTATTGATCCGTTAGATTTTCCTCGCCAATCCCGAGCCCGGAAGCAGAAACGCCGCTGTGATCAACGTGGTAGGCGCCGGTATTTACACCGGCCTGATTGACACATTTATGAGATTCCTGTACCAGCATAAGGCCGCTTTCACTGGATTTTATATCAATCACACTGGGCCAATCATGTGCTGCATCACCATCGGCTATTTCTTCTTTCAGGATTTCATCTTCCCGGTTGTTGCGTCGTTGTGTATGGTTATAATAACCTATCAATCTTGTTTCCAGGCCGTCTGTTTTTATTGGCAGGTATTCTGCCCTTGCCTGGCTTATGGTATCAGAGGAAGCCTGATAATTGGCTAGTTTTTTGACAAAAAGTTGGGTACGCAGGCCCGGAGCATTTGGAAAGGCCCAGATCAGATATTTTACGCCTACACCCTCTTTTGGGTACTCAAATTCTGCGGTTACTTCCAGGTGGTCGGTAGTAAACCCTTCGTCATTTGATTTTTTTGCGCTGAGAGCTACAAGTTTTCCCCTGGCGTCTTCTGGCAGAATACCGGTAAGGTGCCAGTCGCTTTGGTAAGGAGTAGGTGTGGCCTCAAAATTAGTTACTGATTGTGTGATAAGCCCGGATTCCGTTAACTGCCATTGCCTTGTGATCCTGCCGGTAGTTACCGTCAACTTATCTTCTTTAGTAAATGCCCTGGCCTCTTTAAATTTCTCATCGAGCTTAGTTTCAAATCCCTTGGGGGCACAGGAGGCCATTAAAAGTATCACCAAAGTACCCGCTATAAGGTAGTTTACTCCGTTTCTCATGGTTAGTATAATTTTCATTGTATTTTATTTTCTATTTGGAATTGGTGCATTTGACGTTTTCTGCCAACTTTTAAGTTTTTTTAATAATTTTTGAGATATCGAGGGGTAAGTTGTTGCCAGGTTGGTGGTTTCTGAAATATCATCCTTGAGGTTATACAGCTCCAGATGACCATCTTCAAAAAATTCGATAAGCTTCCAATCTCCCTGGCGAATGGCACTACAAGGCGGTTGCCAGATATTTGCGTTGGCCTTACCATTGCCATTGTAACCTGGCAAATGCCAGAAAATAGCTCGGTCATTAATGACTTTTGATTTTTCACCCTTTAGCAACGGTACAAGGCTTAAACCATCTATCCGCTCAAAATGCTTTTGACTATGGGCTAATTCGGCTATTGTAGGAAAAAAATCAACTACGGTGACAGGCACATCACATGTTCCGCTTTTTGGGGTGATCCCTGGGAGTTTGACGATCATAGGAACTCTTATTCCTCCTTCATAGATATTTCCTTTCTGGCCTCTCAACGGTTCGTTGCTGGTACATATTTTTTGTCCGCCGTTGTCCGAAACAAATATAATCATCGTATTTTTCGCCAGGCCGTTTTCTTCAACCGCCTTCAGAACCTTTCCGACCGCCTCGTCCAGCGATGATATCATAGCTGCATAGATAGGATTGAATTGTTTCCGGGTTATTTTTTTTGAAAAATAGGTTATTTTATCTTCCCGGGCCTGGAGGGGAACATGAACCGAATAAAATGGCATATACAGAAAAAATGGTTTTTCTTTCATCTTTTTAATCATCTTTTCCGCCTCATTGGCTAATCTTTCCGTCAAATACTCCCCCGGCGAACCTCCGTCTATCCTGATATCATGTGATGAACTGTTTTTCCCTTTATAGGGATAAAAATAACTGGCGGGGCTGCCTACCAATGAGCCACCAATATTGTAATCAAATCCCTGCGTTAAAGGATCTTTACCAAGGTGCCACTTTCCAATGGTTGCGCTTTGATATCCTGCCGGCTTTAACATTTCGGCGATGGTGGTTATGCCGCTATCCAACACCTTTGCCGATTTGATTGTTTCCAGCTTTTTCATGTGTTCGGGGGTTCCGGCAAAGGCGTCAACCGTATAAATCCCGGTTGACGGAGGATACATGCCACTCATAAGAGCGGCTCTTGACGGTGAACAGGTAGGCATCATGTAGGCCTGGGTAAAAACCAGTCCTTCGGACGCCAGCTTGTCAAGGTTTGGTGTTTCATAAACTTTATTGCCTTGAAATCCGACGTCTTTCCATCCCAGATCATCGGCCAGGATAAAAATAATATTTGGTTTTTTACGTATCGGCGATTGCGCATGTCCTTGAAAGGAAGTTATGAAGAGTAAGCCTGCAAGAAAATATGGCACGATAACCTTATGCATATTTAAAATTTTTCAGTCATCAATTGGTTAGTTAAACTAAGATCTTATGGCGCTACAACCGGCAAAGGAACTTCCTGATCTGTTGATTTTTCCCTTGGCATATCGGCATTTGTGGCCTTCAGCCAGGCAATTAGATCCCGGCCTAATTTTTTGACAATTTTAGGGTTAATACCAGCGATGTTATGGTCTTCACCTATGTCATTCGCCAGGTTATAGAGTTCCCAGTGTCTTGTTTCATAGTAAAAAAGAAGTTTCCAGTCCCCTTTTCGTATAACAGATGCCGGCGTGGTTCTGAAGTCCAGTTTTCCATCTTCACCCCGTCGGGCGTTGAGGTAGGCAGGAAAGTGCCAGTAAAGCGCTCTGTCCTTTAGTTTTTTCCCTTTAAACAAAGGCGACAGGTCCGTTCCGTCCAAAATAGTGTTTGCCGGTTTTTTTGCTCCGGCCACTTTTATCAGCGTCGAATAGAAGTCTACAGTTATGACCGGCGTGTGATTAATGCTATTGGCTTTAACCTGACCATCCCACCGGACTATCATCGGCACCCTGATACCTCCCTCTTTCATAGAGCCTTTTCCATCCCGCAGTGGAAACTGGTTGGTAATGTCCACTACCGTGATATCAGAGCGTTCAAAGCCTCCAACGCCACCATTATCAGAATAGAAAATCACCAGGGTGTTGTCAATAAGTTTTTTATTCAGATTATTGGGATCATCAGTGTTTTCAAGATAGCTGATGAGCCGTCCAATATTATCGTCAAAGCTTTTAACAAAACCTGCATAAGTCTGATTTTTATGATAGGCAGTTTTGGGTTTACCATCAAAGTGAGCTTTATCATCAGCCGGCGACAAAATAGGTGTATGGACTGCAAAGAAGGACATATATACAAAAAAAGGCCGGTCCTTGCTTTTATTCATAAATTGGATCGCTTCTCCCGTTATCCGGTCATCCAGCCACTCGCCGGCCTTGCCGTTTGGAGGCAGGCCCGGCAATGGTGGACGATTTGGTCCAGCCGGATATGCCCCTTTTTCATTGGAAAAATAACCAGCGGTGGAATGACCCCGGTTATTCCCGGCGATATTAAGATCAAACCCTTGCTGATCGGGCAGGCCTCCGCCTTCATGACCACCAAGGTGCCATTTGCCAAAATGTCCTGTGCTATATCCATTACTTTTTAGCATTTCCGCCATGGTAACCAGGCCCAGGTCCAGGTAAAGTTTATTTTCTGCGGCGTTTAAACCTCTTTCCTCCGGTTTTGCGCGGTTTGGATCATTGACGGTATACATTTTTGTGCGCGGCCCATATTGCCCACTCATCAATGATGCGCGCGTAGGAGCGCAATTCGGGCCGCAAGTATAAGCATTAGTAAAGGACATGCCTTTTGCAGCCAGCTGGTCTACATTGGCGGTCTCATAGTATTTGCTTGCGTTGCCCAGATTAGGTGCTCCGGTACTGATATCGGTCCAGCCCAGGTCGTCGACCATGATAAACAGGATATTGGGTTTTTGGGCTGAATCAGGCTGCTGCGCGAGCAGCGCATTAAATGTAATGACAAGTATGGTTGTAAAAAGTACTTCTTTCATTTCGATAAATAATTGTTAATCTTCTGGCTCCCACGGTGTGCGTTGAAACCATCCATTTTCGGGCATAGGCCAAAGCGGGCTTTCCGTTCGAACGCTGTCCAGATAATGTTTAAGCGCTATTTTTTTGTTATTTTTTCCCCGGTAAATTCTGTTGGATTCGGAAGGGTCTTCAAAAATATTATAAAGCTTTATTCCACCCTTACTACCAAACCTTACTGCTTTATAGCCCGTTTTTACATCCAGTGCAGCCTGCTGGCTCCCGGTGTCCTTGCCCTGCCAAATAAATTCCCAGTAAAGCTTATCGTGACTTTTAAATTTATCCTTTTCGTCAAATAGAAGAGGGGTAATGGAGATGCCGTCGGTTTTACCGCTATGGGTCATGCCAGTCAATGCCAACATGGTTGGCATGATATCCTGAAAAGCCAGTATTTCATCCACATATCCTGGCTGGATACGGCCAGGCCATGAAGCAATAAAAGGTACGTGAATACCGCCGTCATAAACGCTGCGCTTGCCCCCTCGCAATCCCCCGTTGTTATTAAAGAGCGTGTACCACTTTTCGCTGAGGCCTCCAACCTGCACATCAGCGCCATTATCGCTGGTGAAAATTACAATGGTGTTTTTGTGCAATCCCTGCTGCTTAAGCACATCTACGATCCTGCCAATGTCCCTATCCATTAAGGTGATCATCGCGGCGTATTTTTTGGCTTTTTCGGGCCAGTCCATGTCTTCATAGGGAGCCATGGAAGGAGGGTTGTGAGGACCGTGGGGAATGGTGTAGGCCAGGTAAAGAAAAAAGGGAGATTTATGTTCCTGTCCTAAAAAGTCCAGGGCTTCTTGCGTAAAGACATGGTGGCTATAAGTGCCTTGTTCCAGGTCCATCCAGCCATCATTTTCACAAAGTCTTTTGGGGTAATAATTATGTGCTGCCACGTGGGTATCATATCCCACAAAGTAGTCGAACCCTTTTTGCAACGGGTAACCGGTGCTGCCCCTGGCGCCCAAACCCCACTTTCCAATGCAAACATTATAATAACCTGCTTCTTTGAGCTTTTCGGGAAAAATGATATCCTGAGGTCGTAATGTTTCTTTCAGTGGATTTCTCCCGGGATTATCTTTAATAAATCCGTGGCCCTGGTGCAGGCCCGTCATCAGGCAGGCGCGGGAAGGGCCGCATACAGGGCCACCCGCGTAGAAATTAGTGAATATTTTTCCTTCCCGGGCCAGCTTATCAAGGTGGGGCGTTTGTATGGTTTTTTGCCCATAGACTCCTAATTCACCAAACCCAAGATCATCGGAAAGAATAAAAATGATGTTTGGTTTTTTATCAGTACCGGATTGTGCCCATACTGACACAGAAGCAAAAAAAAGCAGACTAATAGCACAAAACCGCTTCTTAACTTTTTTCATATTTAAAATTTTAATCATCTGTTTTGCCATCCAAAACAACTTACCGCTCCTCATTTACAGTCTCAGCGAAAGGATCACCGGGGTTATAATCCGGATTTGCTACGGGTAAAGCGGCCTCGGTTTCTTTCCACCAATCCCGGAGCAATGACATCATTTCTTTTACTTTTTTAGGCATCGTGGCCGACAGGTCTTTTTTTTCACCGATGTCTTCCTTAACATTAAAAAGTTCAATTTTTTCACCGAGTTCAAGCTTACCATATAATTTCCGGTGCTCAGCTTCCAGGCCTTTTGTATTGAGATAGTCGCCGAAATAATAAATCAGTTTATAATCTCCTTTCCTGACGATGCTACCCGGCGTTTTTCCATACATGGGCACGTAATGAGGATGATGAAAATAGAGCGCCTCCCGGCTGAAAGTTCCTTTGTTAAGGATGAGAGGTGTTAGACTTACGCCATCGTTTATATAATCTTTCTGCGCCTGACTCCCGCTAATCTCCAGAAAGGTGGGATACATATCAATAATGTGGACCGGCGTTACAATCTCTGTACCTGCCTTGATAGCCTTTGGCCATTTCATTATCAGTGGCACTCTTATACCTCCCTCATACAGGGAGCCTTTAGACTCGCGTAACGGCGTGTGGTCCCAGAACCTTCCCAATGCCCCGTTGTCACCCATGATGGCAATCAATGTGTTTTCGGTCAAACCCAGGTTTTCAAGTTTCTTAAGGATCAGGCCGATGGAATAATCCAGATGTTCTGTCATCGCTAAAAAATCAGCGGTTGGCCTTTCCGGAATGATACCCCATTTGTCCGTCATCCTGGTATAACCTTCTTTTACATATCTTTCCACCAGCGTATCAGGTGCCGCGAGTGGAGAATGGGTGGTGAAGTGTGACACATAAGCAAAGAAGGGATTGCTTTTATTTTGATCTATAAAACCTAATATCTCATTGGTTATGTCCATGACCGCCTTGTCGCTTTTAGCCCTTCCTTCTGAAGCATTACCAGCCCAATCAAACCCATAGGCATTAAAATATGACATACCCTTTTTCTCTTTTATAGGAGCCAGCGGATAGTTATCGGCTACATGCCATTTGCCGCTGATCCCGGTAGTGTAACCTGAACTTTTAAGCATTTTAGCTAAAGAATACCACTCGGAAGGCAGCTTTTTCCTCACTTTTGGGGTAAGCATAGGAGCATTCCCAAAGAACCTGTTATTGATCACTTTGGTCATTCCCGATCTTGCCGGGTATTTTCCAGATAAAAATGCGGCTCTAGTAGGTGAGCACTGCGGCATAGCGTAGGCGCTGGTAAACTTTGCTCCTTCTCTTGCCAGGTTATCAATGTTAGGTGTCTTGACAATTTTGCTTCCATAACAACCTGCCTGGTTCCATCCAAAATCATCGACAAGAATAAAAATGATGTTTGGTTTTAAACTATCTTTTTCCGGCCCGTCCTGGCAAAATACCGGGTGCCATATACAGACAGCAATATAGGTGATGAATGTACAGAATGTCTTTTTTTGTCTTGTGAATACGGCCATTAAAAATTGTCAGTGGTTTGGTTTTTTAAAAGTAGTTTTAGTTTTCCGTTACCCGTACCTACCAATATGCCTGTAGTTTGTTCTTTTCCTATTTTGATCATCTGAAGGTCTTTAATGCTTCCGGTTAGGTGAATGCCACTTTTTTGGCTTTGGATAACATCAAAGTCTTTCTGCCGGCTTCCTTTTAACCAATATCCGATGGAAGCGTCGGCGCGGGTGGTCTCTACTTCAACTTCGTAGTTATTTCCGGCAACCAGCAGGTCTGTGTAACCATCCCGATTAAAATCGCCGGCTAATACATCGTTGATCGTGGAAAACTGGGCCTCCTGTGGCAAGGGTCTGATAGTAAACTTTCCATCCTGATTGTCCAGAATAACGCTTTCAAACAGATAAGCTTCATAATGTAGCGCTGTTTCAATGCCTGGTCCCAGGATATCGGTGATGTCTGAAATGGCAAATGCCTTAAAAGTTGGAAAACGGCCGCGTATTGCCGGAATTTGCTCCGACGAACATTGTTTGCCGCGAATCGGAACTTGTTGGTCGCCATTGTATTTTACCAAAAAAGGATCAATAGTGCCGTTTTGATCAAAATCGGCGGCATAAATGTGAAATGGTTTCTTTTGATTTGCCTGAAATTTATAATTACGGCCAAGATTCCCTGCCACAAAGTCAATATCGCCGTCTTTATCATAATCTGTGCTGATAATTTTGTTCCACCAACCGGCAGTATTTTCCAATCCATATTTTTTGGTAACATCCTTAAACCGCCCTGCCTGATTCTCAAAAACAGTAATGGGCATCCATTCTCCGACGACGATCAAATCGGGATCGCTATCGGCATCGATGTCCACCCAGGTGGCCGAGGTGACCAGGCCAATGTTTGACAGGCCGGGTGCGACCCGGTCTGCAACGTCGATGAAGCCTTCACGCTCGTTGAGAAGTAGCTGACTTCTTGCAGCCATGGGGTATTTTCCCGGGATTACATGGCCTCCGACAAAAATATCGAGATCTCCGTCCTGATCAATATCAACTGTTTCAACACACAGACCATTGGAGGCAATCGGTGGTAGTTTATCTGATTTGGTGAAATGGCCCTTTCCATCATTGATATATAACCGGTCATTTAATAACGGGTCATTTTCATCAAATTCATAGCCACCGCTTGCCACGTAAAGGTCAGGATCATTGTCCTGATCAATGTCGAGGAAAGTGACGCCCATATCTTCATGATCTCTATCCGCCAGGAAAACCTCAACTTTTTTTGGTGTAAAAATTTTGTGCTCATCCTGTAAATACAATTGTCCCGACTGACCGGCAGCGCCTCCTATGTAAAAATCTTCAAGGCCATCATTATTGACATCACCTGCGGCTATAAACGGTCCCATACGGGATTTTTTGTGTGGTAGTAAAACTTGTTTTAGGTAGTCGTCATATTCATTTTCCAGGTGATAAAAGGGACTGGCGAAGTGTGTCGCCGTCGCTTCTACAAACAGGGGATCTTTGTTTTCCGGTTGCGCATGGATACCCCGGCTTGCATCTTTATAATTGATTTCAATATTTTGATTTGTTAGAATATTTTCCAGGATTGAGCTTTTACCATCTTTCCACTTTACGGATAAAGATGTAATAACAGAAATGGTATCCAGTCCAAAATGCATTATTGGTTCCACAGAAGATAAGTAGCCCCTGACAATTTTGAATTCTTCGTACTGGATTTTATCATTGTAGTTCAAGGTGATTTTAGTGCCTATGCCCAATGGGTTTTTTTCCGGTCCGATTAACTTAATTCTCAAATAGTTTAATCCTTTGTCCTGTGCGTTATTCCTGTACACAAACGCTTCACCATCGATGTTATTAACCACCAGGTCCAAATCCCCGTCATTATCCAGATCCCCATAGGCGGCGCCGTTGGAAAAACTTTTTTCCTGAATTCCCCATTCACTGGTTTTATTTGAAAAAGTAAAATCCCCGTTATTCTTAAAAAAATAATTGATGCTCTGATTGGTCTCATACATATTGATCAGCTGAGGGGCTAATTTTTTATAGGCTTCATCCAAAGATGAAAACTTGTTCCTGTTTTCGCGGAGCAACATTATGCGATCTACCTGTGTATCTTTGTTGTATACATCGCGCTTGTAGCCGTTGGACACAAACAGATCCCGGTAACCGTCATTATCAAAATCTGTAAGAAAACAGGCCCAACTCCAGTCTGTTCGCGATACTCCGGACAACTGGGATATCTCACTAAACCTCCCGTTTCCCTGATTACATTGAAGCATATTATGCATGTATTGTGCGTGTACACCCATATCAAGTATATCCTGATATCCTTTTCTGTTCATGGGCGCCATGGTGGTTTTGGATCTGACATAGTCTTCGGGAAGCATTTCCGCTACAAAAATATCTTCCCAGCCATCGTTGTTGATATCGGCGATGTCGACACCCATGGAAAAAAGTGAGATATGCCGTGTAGCTGTTTTAATGCTTTCCGAAAAAGTCCCGTTGCCGTTGTTTTTGTAGAAATAGTCGTTTTCTACGAAGTCATTGGCTACGTAGATATCGGTAAACCCGTCCTTATCTACATCGGCGGTTACAAGCCCAAGTCCATAACCCCAGTTGGGAGCAATGCCAGCCTGCTTACCGATCTCTTTAAATTGGCCCTGTCCGGTATTCAGGTAAAGTTTGTCCCTGTTATTTTCCTTGATATTATTCTTATGCCATAAAAATTTGCTGATCGGGATGAAAAAGGAGTCAGGACGATTGACTATATAAACATCCAGGTCATTGTCATTGTCCATATCAAAAAAAGAGGCCATCATGGAAAACCCAGGGTCATTTAATCCATAACTGGCCGATTGTTCCTTAAAAGTAAGGTCACGCTGGTTTACAAAAAGCAAGTTCTCTCTTTCCTCCGGGGTATCTTGCCATCCTCCCCGACAAATATATATATCGAGGTACCCGTCATGGTTAATATCTACCATAGTAACCCCGTTGTGCCAGCCTTTAACGGCATCGACGCCGGCGCTTGCTGAAATATCTTCAAATTGAAAATTGCCTTTGTTGAGGTAGAGTTTGTTCGGCACCTCATTTCCGGTAAAATATATATCGGAAAGGCCGTCATTGTTAATATCTCCTACGGATACGCCTCCGCCGTTATATACATAGTTGAAGTGGTCTACAAAGTTGTTATACCCTTCTTCTATAACATTGGAGAAAGTAATACCGGTTTGGGTGGATGGTAAAGCTTCAAACAAACTTTGTACAGGGGGTATATGAGATTCCTGTTTGTTGGATTGACAGCAAAGCATACAAAGAGCCAATATTGAAATAAGGAACCTGCGGTGCATAAATATTAACAAGCGTGTAAAAAACAGATTCTGGAAAAACCGGAATCTGTTTTTTTATTGCAACTTTTTTAGTAGCCCGGTGTCTGAACCAGTCCTGGTGTCAATTCAACCTGGTTTGGACTAAGCGGAAATAGTACCTGGTGATCCTGGATTCCCGATGGGTCAAATAAAGAGCCATAATCATAATTCCTGACAGTCTCAATATAGGTGCCCCACCTGATCAGGTCGTATCTTCGGTGACCTTCTCCTGCTAATTCCCAGCGTCGTTCATCCATAATCACCTGCTTAATGGCGGCCTGATCCAGACCTGCCAGATCAGGGCGGTCGGGCTCATAGGCACGCGCCCTTATCACATTGACATAGGTTAACGCTTCGTTACCTTTGTTTTGTTCGTTGAGTGCCTCAGCTAACATCAGGTAAACATCTGCCAGGCGAAATACCATGCTATTATCACCGTGATTACCCCTGGGCGAGAGTTCCTGGTCAAAATTCTGAAATTTAGGGGTGTAGGGGAATTTTAACCCTATACCTTCATATTCCTGCGTAAAGTTCATAGGTGTGCGGGTATCATCATCGGCAAGACTGGCAATGAAAGGGGCAGAGGGAATTAGCAACCCAAAACCGGTGAAACCGTCACCGTTAGCATCCAGGGCATCTTCCAAGGTTTGTCTGTCTGATTGACTGGCAGGTTCATCCCTTAATCTGGGGACGTAAAAGTCAGTTAAAGGACTGGTGTCCAAATTGATGGAAAAGATCATCTGCCATATAGTTTCAGATGTAAAACCATCTATATTATTGTCCCAGATATCGGCAAAGTTTGGTTCCAGGGTGAGTCCTGAGTTGTTGATAATATCTTTACCCACTGCCTCAGCTTCAGCCCAGTTATTCTGCCATAGAAGTAGCTTCATGCGCAGTGTTTTGGCAGCCCAGCGGGTAGCTCTTATGGCCTCGGATGAGGGATAACTGGCCGGCAGATTGTCTTCGGTAGCTTTCAAATCATTGACAAGCTCAGCTACTATCTCCGCTGCCGAAGTTTCTCCCAATTCTGCAAGTTCTTCAATGGGTAAATCCTCGGTATGATAAACTACGCTGCCAAACATATGTGTCAAATGATAATAACCTACGGATCTTAAAAATATGGCTTCAGCAATGATCCTGTTTTTAATTTCAGGCTCAATACCGGAATTACTCACACCTGAAAATACCGAATTAGCATTAACCACAAGACTATTTAAGGTGTTCCAGGTACCGGCCGTTTGTCCCAGGTTAGAGGTTGAAATGGAAGCATCCAGTAAGGGATTTGCCTGGCCGTGACGACGACTGCAGGTCATGTCATCGGTCCCCCACGCTGTATAGGTGTACAGGTTTCTCCCATAAAGATTATTGTTTTTCAAGATATCGTACAGGCCAAATACGCCGGCATTCGCCTGGGCTTCCGTCGCATAAAACCCATCCGGGCTTAAGATCCCGCTTGTGTCCTCCTCCAGAAATTCGTCACATCCTGAAAAGAGAATAACTATGGCTATATATATGTATTTTTTCATGATTTCTTAAAATTTAACGTTAACACCAAAAGTATAGGACCGGTTGCGTGGATAGGTACTTCTATCGGTTCCCCTTACGACTGAATCCGTATTACTTGTATTTACTTCCGGGTCATAGCCGATGTAATCACTCCATAGCGCCAGGTTGTTGCCTACAAAATAAACGTTAAGTCGTTCCAGCCACGATATGGAGCCAACCGGAACATCATAGGAAAAACGCAGGCTTTGCAACCTGAGAAAAGAACCATCATATACGTATTGTTGATTAGGTTGAAACGTTGATCCGGTATTAAAGGAACCTGCTCTGGGAATGTTTGAATTAGGATTTTCTTCGGTCCACCTGTCTCTTAGTTGTCCGAAGACATTGGTAGAGGTACCTCCAAAAAATCCCCTTCGCGTGAAGTCGTAATAGATGTCATTCCCGTAGGTAAATTGCAGGTTTATATCCAGGTGGAAATTCTTGTATGAAAAACTGTTGATCAAACCTCCGTAAAAATCAGGTTCGGGATTGCCTATTACCGCATAGTCCTGACTGTTATAGGCGCCATCGCCGTTATCATCTAAAAATGAGGGAAATCCAAGCAGGTTATTATTACGGGCGAACTGTTCAATAAATACATTGTCGGGCAGATTGTCTAATTCTTCCTGGGTCTTGACAGTTCCGAGATAGGTGCCTCCCCAAAACTGTCCGACCGGTTGGCCTTCAATGACAATACCTATTTGCGGTTCGCTGTTATTACCACGAAATTGAATGGAATCACTGGCGCCAATGTTTGTGCCGATATCCAGGGCCTTGCTTCTGTTGCCTGCCATTACTAAAGTAGCATCCCATCTAAAAGCATTTTTGTCCATAATGGTGGCATCCATTTTAAGCTCAAGTCCCTGGTTTTGTATTTCTCCAAAATTTTCAAGGCGACTTCCAAATCCGGTAATTGGAGGAACAAAAAGATTAATTAACAGGTCTTTGGTGTTTTTCTTATAATAGTCGAGTTCTACATTCAATCGCCCTTCGAAAAATGAAGCCTCCAATCCAATGTCTAATTGGTTGGTTGTTTCCCAGCCAAGGTCGGGTTGGGCGGGTCTGTCTTTTACCACACCGTTGGCAACTACACCCTGCGAACCGTTTTCACCAACAATTGGCTGATTGGTTCTGAGAAGTGCCAATGTCCGGTATGATCCAATGGCGGTAGATCCACTTTGGCCATAGCTCACTCTTAGCTTTAAATCATCAAAAACATTTAAATTCTGTGCAAAGGGCTCTTCAATTAATCGCCATGCCACCGCCACGGATGGAAAAAAGTTGTATTTGTTGTTTTCGGCAAACCTGGAAGATCCGTCTCTACGTCCAACAAGTGTCAGGAAATATTTGTTTTTATAAGTATAATTCAACCTGCCCAGGTAGGAAACAAATTGCGCTTTATTAAACCCCGAGTTCACGCGATGTTGATCAACATCACCCAACTGAATCCTGTCAATAGTAACGATATCTCCCTGCGTGTTTAACCGGGAGCTTTCATTTTGAACCGTTTGCCAGGTAAAACCCACCACGCCATTGATGGAATGATCCGTGGCAAGCTCTTTGTTAAAGGTTATCGTATTTTCGTTTAGCAGGTCTCTGGCAAAATTTTCCACGATGGTAACTTCACTGCCTGAATTGAGCGAAGCCCTGAGTGGCAGATCACCCGGCGCCAGGATACCTTGTCGGGAAGATCTTAACTTTGCACCAAAAGTAGATTTTATGGCGACACCTTTTATGGGCTCATATTGAACATAAAAATTGCTCAGTATCTGTACATTGGTGGTGCTGTTTTCCCTTAAAGCCAGGTCTGCCAAAGGATTGTCAAATACGCGCCCACCTACCGGATCATCGACATTAAAATTACCCTCACTGTCAAACCTGGGATAAGAATTAAACGCCTCCTTGGTAACATCAAAGAAACTTACCCTCACATTGTCTCTTTCGTTGTAACTTAGATTCAGCCTGGTGCCGGCGGTGAATTTAGTGCCAAATTTATTATCGACGTTTGCCCTGATCTGGTACCTTGTCAATCCGGACTCCTTAATTATGCCATTTTGATCAAAAAAATTGAATCCAAGGAAATAGTTTATGTCTTTGTTGTTGCCGGAATAAGAAAAATCTATATTATTAACTTTGCCCACCTGCACGATCTCTTCCTGCCAATCGGTATGTGTTACTGCATTAAGATCGGCATAAGGGACCGCTGATCCATTTAATATAGCACCTTCGTTCTGGTAGGCTGCCAGCTCAGGACCGGTTAACAGATCAATCTTCCTGGCAAAATTTTGCACACCACTGTAGGCATTAAATGAAATCTGAGGTTTCCCCTCCGGCAAGCTTGCCCCACTTTTTGTGGTGACTAAAATTACCCCATTGGCCCCCCTGGTACCGTAGATTGCCAAAGATGTAGCATCTTTTAAAACCTCAATAGATTCAATATCATTGGTATTTATGGAGTTAAGGTCAAAATCAGTACCGGCTATAAAGCCGTCTATTACCCAAAGCGGCTCGTTATTACCTTGCAATGAATTGCCGCCCCTGATACGTATCGAACTTCTTGCCCAGGGCGCACCGCTTACGGAGGTGATCTGGGCTCCGGCAATTTTACCTTGCAGTAACTGATCTACCCTAACAGCAGGTTGGTTTTCAACCTGTTTGCCGTCTACAGAGGCCACCGCGCCGGTGAGATCTTTTTTCTGCACAGTACCGTAACCGATAACAACAATTTCGGAAAGTGTAGAAATATCCGGGAGCAGGCTTATATCGACGGTAGAGCGGCCGGCAATTTCAACCTCTTCGGTCGTATACCCCACGTACGAAAAAACCAGTATTTCCGTGTCATCAGGCACGTTGAGTATATAATTTCCATCGGTATCGGAAATAGTTCCCACGGTACTGCCTTTGGCTATTACGTTTACCCCTGGCAGCCCCTCGCCATTTTCATCGCTTACTTTTCCGGAAATTTCCTTATCGAGCATCACAATTATATCAGCCTTTTTGGCGGTAATTTCAGCATTACTGACCGCTATCAGATCATTTCTCCGGAAGAAGTTAACCTTGGCCTGAAAGCCCACTTCACGTAAAATGACATCGAGGGATTTGGCCCCTGCATTAATACTTACCGGTGTTGCCATGTTGACATCCTGACTGTATGAAAATGCGAAGGTGGTTTGGTTTTCAATGACGCCCAGCACCACGCCTAAATTGGAGGACTTTTGCTCCAGGGTGATTTTTACCTCACTGAGTCTTTGAGAGCTGCTGTCATGCGCCATCAATATGCTGGAAAACAGAAAGACAAGTATCAAACCGTTAAAAAGTTGTCGTGACATAAATAACAGTTCTTTAATAAATAGATTATTCGTAATTTTGTACATATCAAAATCGGTTAATAGTAAACAGTTATTAATCGTATTGAGCGAAAGTACTCCACTACTTTCGCTCTTGTTTTATATATTTAAGGGGGGAACGTAGATCATATTTTCATAGGCCACGGGATTTAAGTAGTACATCTTTTCCTTTTATTTCATAGTCAAACCCACCGGATTTACTTAGAATATTTAATACGGTGGATAGGGATTGACCTTTTTGTTTCAAGGTGATCCGAATATGCTTTAAGGCGGGATCATTGATCGTGATATCAACATCATACCTTCTTTCCAAATGTTTGATAATATCTTTGAGGGGTTTTTGATCAAAAATAAACCCGCCATCTTTCCACGCAATCAGCGATTCAATATCTTCTTCCTGCTTTAAAAGACGATTCCGACTGTCGTAGGTAGCTATCTGGTTGGGAGTGAGAATTAATTCCGATGCCTTATCCGATACCGCCACTTTGCCACTCTTAACGGCAACCTGAACAGTCGATTCTTCGGGATAAGACCGGATGTTGAAAGAAGTGCCCAGAACGGTGGTATTTATTTTTGGCGTTACCACAACGAAGGGAAGTTGTGGGTTTTCAGCTACCTCAAAGAAACCTTCGCCTTCTAATATTACCTCCCGCTTTCCGCCGGTAAATTTGTTTGGGAACTGTATGCTGCTTTCGGCATTAAGCCGGATTTTTGAACCATCTGAAAGGCTGACAGTCAGAATCTGCCCACGCCCTGTCTGTTTTTCAACCCAGGCAATTGGCTCCGGCTGATTTTCGACCTGCTCTTTACCATTGATATAAAAGAGTGAATAAGCGAGGACAAATATCAAAATCGCCGCCGCACTATACCATTTAAAGGGTCTTTTACGGGCACTTTGCACTTTAAGCTCCTTTTCCCGGGCTTTTTCTAATACTTTGGAAAACTGTTTTTTATATAATGGCAGCTCTTGCCGATTGGGAGGGGCTTCTGAAAGTAAACGCCAGTGTTGATAAAACAATGACCTTAACTCCGGATCTGCTTCATCTCTTTCTATATTATCAAAAAGAATGTTTAATTCTTCTTTTGTGATACTATTATTCTTAAGTTTTTCAAAAAGCTCAGAAATATTAGCGCGATTTCTCAATGGATTACTTCTTGGTTCTATATGTAATACAACCGCAAAGGGGGGGTGGGACTAGTTGGAGAAAAAAATATCTTATGACAGTAGGATAGAAGGAAGGGATATAAGGATCGGTATCGATATATCGGCGTGAACCTGCAGGTAACTCTTGATGGATTTTAGCGCTGACACCATATGGTTTTTTACGGTATTCTTGGAAATGCCCAGCTCCTGTGCTATTTCGTGGTGACTTTTTCCCTCTTCCCGTGAAAGCTTAAAGATCAGTTGTTTTTGCTTGGGGAGCTTTTTTATGGCCGCTTCAAAACACTGGCTATATTCGCCATGCATCACCTGCTCTGAAACATCGTTTCTGGCTTGTTCAATATTATTCCAGAATTCGTTCCTGGCTTTTTCGTTTCTGGCGATTCTTTTCAGGTAGTTCAGGGTCAGGTTTTTGGTTGCCCGGAAAAGATAGCCATTAAATGATAAAGAGGGATCGATCTGGTGACGATTCACCCATATGTTTACAAATACTTCCTGCGTAATCTCTTCTGCCAGGTAATCGGACTTGGTGATTTGGAAGACGAAGCGTTTTAGCTTTTTATAATATTTATTAAACAGTTCTTCAAATGCCAATGCATCACCTCCTATGAATCTTTCGATCCTGTGTTTTTCGGGTGATATTGCTTTGATCATTTTCATTTCATCCTGGAACCGCTCACAGCGCCGTATTCAATTTCCCGGTCACCTGTGTGTCTTGTGGCAAGTCGGCTATATTGGTTTCTTTTTAGGGCTTTCAAGGCTTATTCGTCTGCCAAAATACTCAGAAATTGTTTTTAGTGCAAAAGATCGAACCCATTTTTAGGTGGCACGATACCAGATAAATAGTTAGTTTTTTTATGTTTTGATAGATCGTTTGCCGGACTTTTGGACCTGTTAGGAGTGACGACAACAGCGAAACCAAAGGTTCATATTGTCACTTCAAATACCCCGGAATATTTTTAAGTGACAGAGAGATGTGAGCTTCCACGGTGCGGGTAATATGTTTAGGTGTTTGTCTATCTCCTGATGGCTTGGCCTTTCATTCCGGCAAAGCCGAAAAACTGTCTTGCGCCATGATCGTAACGGATTGTCTGCGGGCCCGACGATCAATTGTACGGATGATTATGCCTTCGTTGTAGGGGACACCGGGGAGGATGATCGTCTATTTTATGATCGGTATCAGTAAAATATCAGTGTGTCAAAAAAACCGGATAAAATTTTCGTATCTATGGATAGGCTATTAATGTTTCCGATCAACCACGCGGAGGCTTACATTGCCAATTAACCAATTAGAAAAAATGAAAAGGAGAAAATTCATTCAAAAAAGTTTCATCGCGAGCGGTGCCGCCGGTTTACTTACGCAGTCACTTCATGCTGCTTCCGGCCATGGTATCCGGCGACAACCGGTAATCCCCGATCTCAAAAAGAAAATCACGTCACCGGTAATGATACGGTCTGTGGAGCTTTTAAAGGTGGCAAATAACTATTTTGTTGTCACCGCTTCCAATGATGGGGTTAAGGGAATCAGCCGGGCTAACGGCCGTCTTGAAAACATGATTACCATGTTTAAAAACCAGGTGGCGCCGTGTTTTGTGAACAAAGATGCCAGAGAAATCGAAAGATTGCTGGAGGAAGTCTACACCTTTCAGAGAAACTATAAATACGCCGGGATGTCTCTATGGAATTGTGTTGCCCACATCGAGATCAGTATTCTGGACTTGCTGGGAAGGGTTTCGGAAAGCCCTGTTAACAAGTTAATTGCAGACCGGGTTATCAGGGAGGAGATACCCGTCTACATGTCGAGCACCGAGCGTGGCACCACGGCCGAGGAGGAGGTCGATTGGGTGGGGAAGGTCATCGAAGAAACCGGCGCAAAGGCAGCCAAAATGAAAGTTGGGGGGCGCATGAGTAATAATAAAGATGCGTATCCCGGAAGATCCGAGGACCTGGTCAAACTGGCTCGTCGAACATGGGGCGATGATTTTGTGCTTTACTTTGACTCAAATGGTTCTTATGATGTTCCCAAAGCCATTGAAATGGGAAGGCTTTTACAGGATTACAATGTGGCATTTTATGAGGAACCGGTGCCCTGGGAAGATTTCTATGGCACCAAGCAGGTAACCGATGCCCTTGATATCACGGTAGCCGGAGGTGAGCAGGACCATAGTACACCTAAATGGGAATGGATGATCAATAACCGGGCATTGGATCTGGTGCAACCTGATATCATGTACAACGGCGGCATGATACGAACCATAAAAGTAGCACAAATGGCTGAAGCAGCAGGGATCAAGGTGACCCTGCATTCACCTAAGAATGATGCCCTGGCAAGTTACATGCTGCACTTTGCTTCTATTACCAAAAATTTAGGGCCTTACCAGGAATTCAGAGCAAAATCCCAGAAAGATGAAAGTTTTTATACTCCTAAATTAAGAGTCAGGAAAGGGAGAATCAGTGTGCCTAAAGGCATTGGATTCGGTATGGAGTTTGACCCGGATTATTTGAAAAAGGGAAAAGTTATCTGATACATTTTTCAGGTGGAATCCGGGAATAGCGAGGCGCAAAACCTAAATGTTTTGCATCACACCTTATATTTTTTGATTAATACCGGATCCGGGTCCATGCCCAGGCCTATTTGATCAGGACTATCAACAAAGCCACCTTTGATAGGAAAAGCCGGTAAGGCGGGGTTAAAGTCCCGTGCCTTGGCAGGATAGGTTTCCAGGATTAGCGCGTTGGGTATGGAAGCGAGTGCATGAATGTTCATATGGGAGTACCCGTGGGGCGCTACCGGTACATGAAACGCTGAGCACAGGGCCGCAATTTTCCGCATCTCGGTAAGACCGCCGCCTTTGATGGTGTCAATATTCACAATGTCGCAGGAATGATTTTCAACCAGATCGCGGGCTCCCCAGCGGGTATACTCGTTTTCGCCGGCGACGATGGGGATGTCCAGTGCCTCGCGCACCTCTGCGTTTCCGCGCCAGTCATCCGGCGCGACGGGCTCTTCAAACCAGTAAAGGTCCAGATCCTCAACCATCCGCCCGTAGCGAATGGCCTCGTACGCCGATTGATAGCCGTTATTGGCATCCACCATCACGCGGGCGTCATTGCCCAACGCTTTTACTACGGCACGTGTGCGCTCCGCGTCGGCCCTGGCGTCCAGATAGCCAATTTTCATTTTCACTACCTTATAACCTTCGCGTACATAGGTTTCCATTTCTTTCACCAATTCCGGGATTCCTTTCCCGTCGGCGTAGTAGCCGCCGGCAGCGTAAACAGGTATCTTTTCCCTGAAGGTTCCCAGCACTTTGTGAACCGGTAGCTGTAATGCCTTGCCCACAATATCCCATATACACAGGTCCACACTGCCTATGGCGTGTATTTCTTTGCCTTTGGCAACAGGTTTACGGTTTTCAAAAAACATAGTATGCCAGATCTCTTCGGTATTCATCAGATTTTTGCCCTGTAGTTTTTTGACGAAGTGTTTCACATCGCTGTCACTACCTTTGGTCATGGAATATCCCGTAATCCCTTCATTGGTTTGGACTTTTAGAAAAGTTACTGAAGGGTAGGAGCCTCCTGACTTTTTGATGGCATTCCAGGTTAAAGGTGTTTTTTTGTCAAACCTAAGTTTGATCAGCTCAAGATCTTTGATTGTTACATAGCGTAACACGTCACTTACGGGGCCCTGGAATGGGGCAGTGGCTTGGGAAATTAAATGGTGACCTGCTATTGCCGGTGTTGCTGCGGTTGCCAGGCCTGTGGCAGCGGTTTTAAGGAAGTTTCTTCGGTTTTCCATACTGTAGATTTTTCAGATATAAGACGACCGAGAAGTTAATTTCCCTTACTGGTTTATCTCATTTCCCGGTGTTGGTCATTGGCTTTTTTCGTAAGCCTGCATTTATTTTGGCCCTGGTTTTTATCCGGTTTATTTTGAAATATCGGTTAAACGCAAGCCCGATCAGGAACGCTCACGAAATCAGGAGGTTAGCTTTTCAGTTTGCTTTGCCCCGTCTTCTTCGACATGCTTAGCCTCCAGCAGTTCGGCCTCTTTTTTTATGCTGTCATAAGTAAAAGGCGCCAGCATAAGGCCTACAAATGTTTTCGGATAATTAGGCATGGCGGCAATGCCAATTTCATCACTGGGTTGCTCACCTTTTGGCATATGAAAAGTGCCAAAGAGATGGTCCCATATAATCACATCGCCCCCGTAATTGGAATTGCCCTCTTCAATTTTTTTAGAATGGTGGTAGCGATGATTTTTGGGTGATGAGAATATGTAGTCAAATGGCCCCAGGATCAGATCCATATTGGTATGCTGAAAGCGGCCTATCGTACGACCGACAAGACCGGTAACGAAAACAATTTCCACAGGAGCCTGTATAAAGGCCAGCGGAATACCCCAAATGATGCTGGATACCAGGCCTTCCAGAGGGTGCGACCGGGTACCGTTAAACCAATAAAGGCGTTCCGAAGAATGGTGAACAGCATGCCAGCGCCACATAAAAGGGGATTCATGCATCCAGCGATGATACCAGTAACGAAAGAAATCTTTAATAGTCAAAAGCAGGAAAACCTGCACCACCGGATTAAAATGCGAGGGCCATATTTCCCGGCCTATGCTGGGGGATATTTCCTGCACAACCACTGCAATAGTTGCCAGCCGCAACGGCTGGTTGATGTAGTCTCCCCAAAACTTGCCACCAAAAAACAACATGATATCCGTAGGTGCATCCTTGTCGTCAAGCCATCGCCTGCTGAATGGAATAAGTCTTTCAAGAGGCGCAAAGATAGCTCCCAAAATAAGGAACATGATAATCGTACCAAAGAAGCTACGGGAGGTAAATCCGTTGTCTACCAGCCTGAATCCGACGATCACTGTCAGTGTCATAAAAGCGGGAAAGATAGAAACCTGGAGGATCTTTTTAAATAAAGTGCCTTCAATTGCATAGCTCAACGGGTCGATCTTTGACAGGTACCAGCGGAAGGGGCGGAGCAGGTAACGATGACTCAGCTGCTCTATGGGCCGGAAAAGACGTTCCAATACCGTGTGGAGGAATCCCAACACGGCGCGGATCTTAGCTAAAAATAAACGAAAGCGTACATTTTTCATAAATAAACCCCTTAAGAATAGCGTATTTAGTTTATCAATTTATGAAAAATCTATGCTATTTAAAATACATTCAAGACGGAATTATAAAAAGTATGTACGCAGATGATATTTGTTAAAAACCCAGACCCTCAGCGCCCTCTTCACGATCTTTTTTACTGAAGTTGTTAAACTTGTAGCTTATATTAAAAGTATAGACCGGAAATTTTAATTTGGTATCCCATTCACGAACAAAATTTTCACCGATAGTATTACCTCCAAATCTTCTCAAATTGAATAAATTATTGGCAGAAAGTGTGAGGATAAGTTTTTTGTTTAGCAACCGCTGCCGTAATGAGCCATTGATCGCGTAGGCAGCTACATTTTTTCCCTGAGGGCGTATACTGGGACCGTTGTAAAATCCTGTAAGCTGCAGGGTGGTATTTTTATGTAAGTCAAATGTCGTTTGTAATCTTGATCTCCAAATATGAGCGGTTCGGTGAATATATTCTTCCAAAACGACTCCTTGAAATGAATTTCTATAAAAAATAAAGGACGTGTTTATGCTCCACCGTGAAGATAATTCAATATCACCGGAAATTTCTATGCCCAGATCTGTAGCCTGGTCTAAATTGTGCATAGATCCCGTGGTTACACCTTGTTGGTTACCTTGCAATATATTTTGGATAACATCACGTGTTTTTCTGAAATAGGTTTTAGCTGTAAGCGAAGAATTGCCAAAGTTATTGATATAGTTGAGTTCAAAAGAATTAACTGAAGAAGGTCTGATGTCAGGATTGCCTTTCCAATTGTTGGTCCGGCTTGTATAATAAAAAAACGGGTTCAATTGAAAATCATCGGGCCGGACTATTTTGCGACTATAGTTAAACTGAACCTGCTGATCCCGCAGTAATTTTTTAGTTAGATAAATGCTTGGGAAAAGTTGAAGTTTTTCCAGGGAAAGCGTTTTGTTACCATCTGCTATGGCCATCTCGCGATCGACATACTCTGCTCTGAGTCCTCCTTTTACATCTATTTTATGCCAAGTGCTTTGGAGTGTGTAGTAGGCGGCATAAATATTTCTGTGGTAGAGATAGCTGTTATCAGATAAATCGCCGGACGAAAAAGAAGCCACCAAAAAACGGGCATCGCGCTGATCCAATCGCGCCTGAAGACCAGCTTCCATTTTTGTTTTCTCAGTAATTGGTTTTATATAATCGGCTTTTATGCGGAGCCTCTTTATGGTTTGTAGCTGACCATTTTCTATTTCAGCACTTAGCATTTCCGGATTCCATGATGGATCGGTGTTGAACTGATCCTGCAGGTTTTTACGATCGTAATCAATAAAAAAATAATTTGCGCTGATTTCCAGTTGGTGCCCGGCGGCGTCGAAACTTTGAAAGTCAGTAAAATGAATACTGGTTACATTCCTGTTGTTGCTGATAACATCGCCAATTAAAAAATAGGAATGATCGTTTCCAATATTTTCTACGAGCTTTTCATTGAGCAAATATTGATATTCAAATTGACCTTTTTTTGCAAAGAGCGATAATTTGTTTTTATCATTCATGGAAAAATCAACGCCTATCCCTATTTGTTTGAGCTTGCCAACATGCTGGTTACTTCCCACCGTAGTAAATTGGTTGATGACCTGATCATGGATACCGTGGGCACGTTGAGAGGTTTCATACTCGTAGTGCCGGCTCCTGTCCCGATTGATATTGCCTTCCAGGGTAAGCGAAAGTTTTCTATGCGCATAGCCTAAAGATAAGTCTCCCCTATAAGAATCATTGGAATATACTGCCCCATTCATCAGGCCTGAAAATCCATTTTGCTCGTTTTCATTGGTTATCAGATTAATGATCCCCGCAGAACCATCGGCGTCATATTTGGCGGAGGGGTTGGTAATTACCTCCACTTTTTTCAGATTAGCGGCAGGCATCTGCTGTAAGGCCTGGCTGGCATCCAAAGCCGTTGGTTGTCCGTTGATGAGTACCAGAAAATTGGCATTGCCGCGTAAGGTCACATTGCCATCCATATCTACGGCTATTGAAGGGTGATTTTGCAACACTTCTACGGCACTGCCTCCGGCGGCATTTAATTGCTGGTCTACGTTGATCACGTCTTTGTCGATGTGGTGCTCAATGGCTTCCTTTCGGGCGGTAATCTCAATTGTTTCCATTTGTGTAATGTCAGCGGTTAAACCAATTGTGCCCAAGTCGATGGTTTTTTGTGATAAACCTACCTCGATATTTGGGACTGTTTGTTTCCGATAGCCTAGAAAATCAACCACCAGGTAGTAAGTGCCGGCCGAGACGTTTTCGAGGTAAAACCTGCCGGCTCTGTCGGTTACAACACCGGTTATTAATGTCGAGTCAACACGATGATATAAGGCCACGGTGGCATATTCCATAGGCTTTTTTGAGGTTTCGTCTGTAACCGACCCCTTAATGTTACTGCCTTGCTGCCATACAGAAGCGTGGAGGCCGGCATGCCCTGGTATGATGGTTAAAGTGAAAAAAAACAATCCGGCCAAAATAAATTTTTGGTTTTTCATGTGCGAGGGTTTAATGGATATGAAAGCTATGAATGATGGGAAAGGGAAAGAAAAGTACTGGCTTCAGGCTTTTTCTTTCCCATCTCATTTACCTTATATTGTTATGTATTAGCAAACATGAGCCGGGAAAAAAATAAAAACAAAAACAATCTATAACCGGCGAAAACAAATCGTTATCATCCCAAATTAGGAATAAAGGCCCGTTGTAGATTGAAAACAGGTTTTTACCGACCGGGATTGCCGGTAAACAGATTGTTGTGAATGTTTTGACTGTAATCAGATAACTTTGCTTATCTTATGAGAAGAAGACCAAGAAGATGAAAAAAACGCACGAGGTTTTATTGCATGTGGCCTTTTGGGTGATTTATGAGTTTTTGCCCAATGGGAGATATATTGTTTTGAGCACGGCAGAATTTACGAAGTTTGACTATGTGATATTGATGACGCAGGTAGGCCTCAATTTTGCCAATTTTTACCTTTATTACTTTTTAATTTTCCGCAGATTTTTTTTCTCAGGCAGAAAACTTGCCCTGTTAATTGCCAGTGTGGCTTTCATCATTTTTTGCTTTTACCTAAGGCTAAATGCTTCCCGCTGGGTCTGTTCTTGTGCTTTGGATGAGGTCTTGTTGAAAAAATATACCTCTGAGTGGGTACAGTTTATTACAACTGTTTTATATACCGGATTTGCCATGTTGATAAGTCTGACCATTGGTTGGTTTAAGGATCAGCGTTTGAAAACAGAGCTGATTACCCAGAATCAGGCAAGTGAACTGGCGTTGTTGCGTTCACAAATAAACCCGCATTTTTTATTCAACACACTAAATAATATCTATTCGCTGGTATATAAACAATCCAAAAATGCGCCGCAGGCTGTCATGCGACTGTCGGAAATAATGCGTTATATGCTCAAGGAATCCAACAGTTCGAAAGTACCTTTGCAGCGCGAGATTGATTACCTGAAGAGCTTTATCGAACTGCAGCAGCTGCGGATTAAGGAGGAGAATTTTGTGGCTTTAAAGGTCATCGGCGAAAGTGAGGACAAAGAGATAGCGCCGATGTTGTTAATACCCTTTGTGGAGAATGCTTTTAAATATCGCAATAAAAATGTAGATTCTCCTGGTATTATTGTGACTTTGCAGATAGTAGACAACGCGTTGATGCTGGAGGTTATCAATGATTATAAAAAAGATAAGATCGAAACCAGCGAGGCTTCGAACAGTATTGGACTAAAAAATGTCAAAAGAAGGCTCGAACTATTGTACAAAGACAGGTACAAACTTTCTATAGTTGATAAAGAAGAGGAAAGCAAATTCCATATTAAACTGTCCCTCGAATTGTAACATGATTATTAATTGCATTGCTATCGATGATGAACCTTTGGCGCTGGATATTCTCTCTGCGTACGTAGCAAAAATTTCCTTTTTAAAATTACAGGCCACCTTTGACAACGCGTTGCAAACACTGGAATATTTGAAGAGCAATGAGGTTGATTTAATTTTCCTGGATATAGAAATGGATGACCTGACGGGCATTCAATTTCTGAAAGTACTGAAAAACAGACCCCATATAATTTTCACCACTGCCTATGAAAATTACGCTTTGCAAGGTTTTGAACTTGATGCTATTGATTATTTATTAAAACCTATTTCATTTGAACGGTTTGTGGTAGCGGCCCGAAAGGTATATGAGAAAATGGCTGTGCATGAAGCCCATAAGCCAGTGAATGATATGGATATTATTCAAAACACAAGAGAAGGATACATTTTCATAAAAACCGGCTTTCAACTGCAAAAGGTAAATCTGGCTGACATTCAATATATAGAAGGACAGGGCGATTATCTTAAAATTGTCACGGTGAAGGAGAAAATCATGACGCTGCAAAATTTTAAAAACTTAAAAAAAGCTTTGCCCTTGGATGAGTTTGTCAGGGTACATAAATCATACCTGGTATCTCTTGCCCACATACAGTGTATCGAAAAGAACCGGATAAAAATCGGAGATATCATTATTCCTATCAGTGAAACCTACGGGAAACATTTTTTCCATTTGTTGCAGGATAAGAATTTGCTACCTTAACAGCTGGGAGTTTGGGTCTCTCTCCCTTCGTGAAATACACTGGTTGCTATTCAATTCATTGGGTTAATTTTTCAAGCAGCCTTAATTTTCTTGTAAACTTTTTACCGGATTTGTTGTGGCGGCCTTTATAGATTGAAAACTTACAGTCAACAATGCTATAACCATAGCAAAAAGCCCTGCCAAACCAAACATCCACCATTGAATTGCTATGTTGTAACTAAAGCTTTGCAGCCATTGGCCCATAAAATACCTTGCAAACGGGATCGCAATTATTATTGCCATCAAGATCGGCTTTATAAAATCTTTAGACAACATAACAAGGATATTGCCAACCGATGCTCCTAGTATTTTTCGTATGCTGATTTCTTTGCTGCGTTTTTCGGCGGCATATACAGCCAGTGCCAACAGTCCCAAACAAGAAATCAAAATAGCCAATGTGCCAAAATAATTAATAAGCCTGTTAGTCAGAGCCTCATTTTTATGAAGCTTTTCATAATCATCATCCAAAAAATGATACTCAAAAGGATAATTTGGGTTAAACTTGCGGGTAAGCTTTTTCAAATCCTTGATGGCTTCATTGACCTTACCCTGCCCGACTTTTATCAAAAGACTATTTTGTGTAAAATCTGGTCCAAGACACAAGATAAGCGGCGAAATAGGCATGTGGAGCGATTGTATATGAAAATCTTTCATGACACCAATAACCGTCCCTTCCCCATTTACGGAGGTAATCATCTGTCCCACAGGATCTTCCATTCCCAAAAGTTTTGCAGCCGATTCGTTAAGCAGATATGCTTTGGCATCTGATGAAAAGTCTTTTGAAAAATCCCTGCCGCTCACTAATGCTATATTCATTGTTTTCAAAAAATCATAGCCAATGCGCATAAATGAATATTCAACGGACAAATCCGGATCCTTGCCGGCCCAGGAAAGGTTTGTGGAGGAAGATTGAATATTTACCGGTAACAGACTGCTGGTTGTGGTTGCAAGTATGGCTGAAGATTGCAAAGCTTCTTCCCTTACGGCTTCAATTTTTGCTTTTAAATCTCCTTCCAAAGGGACATACAAAACCTCCTCACGGTTCAGACCTGTTTGCTTGCTATGGACATAATTCATTTGTTTTGTGATTACAATGATGCCGATAATAAGAAAAATTGACAAGCTAAATTGAAATATGACCAATGCTTTACGAAGAAAATTTACGCTAAACGAATTTTTTAGGTTGTTATTTATTATCCTGGCAGGTTTCAAGGTAGAAATATAAAATGCGGGGTAACTGCCAGATAAAATATTTGTGATTATGAAAAGGCCTAGTAGACTAAGCAAAACAGATGGATCTGAAAAATCGAACCTGATCTGCTTATCAAATATATGATTAAATGTTTGCAGACCTGCATGCACTGCGATTATAGCCACTATAAGAGCCATTAAAGTTATCAAAACAGACTCACTCAAAAATTGTGTGATAATTGTATTTCTTGGAGCGCCCATTACTTTGCGAAGCCCAACTTCCTTTATTCTGGTTGTTGAATGAGCGGTGGCCAAATTGATAAAATTAACGCAGGCTATAGCGAGGATAAAAAACGCCACAAGCATGAAAATGCGCACATAGGTTATTCGTCCTCCAACCGGAACCCCATTTTCAAAGTTGCTGTACAGATATACGTCTTTTAAGGGCTGCATAACGGGAAAGATATCTTCCAGGTTGCTGTATCTGCCATAAATTCCCATCATGTTGGTCTCTGCTATTCTTTTTTTCGCTTGAGATTGGAGCTTGACGTAGGTAGAAAATCCATTATTTCCCCAATTTTGCATCCAGTCAGCCTCAATTTCTCTGAAATTTAGTACCCAATCAAACTGTATGGAGGAATTAGCTGGAATATTGTCTATTACAGCGCCAATAGCATATTCTTTATCATTGTTTAACTTCAATGATTTACCCAATGCAGAACGGTTTCCAAAAAGTGTGGCAGCTAACCTTTGTGAGATAATGATTTGATTTGATCTTATTGCCGACGAAGGATCACCCTCCCTTGCTGGAAACTCAAACACATTTAAAAGGTCCTCTGTGGCATAAATGCCTTTTTGTTTCAATGATTTTTTGTCCACCGTTATGAGATAATTGTTTTCCCAGGATAATTTTACAGCATATGCTACCTCCGGAACTTCATTTTTTAGCGCTTCGGAGAGAGGTCCTGGTGTCAACTTGTTGGTATATATTTTTCCCTCATACTTGCCGTTAAGATGCACATAATAAATCTCATTCAAATTCTTGTAAAACTTATTATACCCCATTTCGTCTTGCGCCCAAAACCAAATCATCAGACTGCACGACATACCTAGTGCCAGACCGAAAACACTGACGAAAGAATAGAATTTTCGGTTTTTCAGATTTCTCCAGGCGATTTTAAAATTATATTGGAACATGGCATAATGGTTTAAATTTATCGGCTTTGATTTTTTAATGGCAAAGGGCCTCAGATAGTTAATTACCTGGTGCCAGTAATTTAGCCTAGCTTTAAAAAGAGACTTTTTGTTTAAAACGCTGTAGAACTTTTCATCCAGATCACCCAATACTTCTTCTGCAATATCTTTTCTCAGAAAACTGACGAGCAGATATCGGGCAAGTTTGGGGGGTAATTGTTTGTTTGATTTCAATTTTAAGAAAACCTACGTTTATGGAGTTTCAAGTATATATTAAATAGTCATACCTTTCATTCATCTGCCTCCCCATTTTTTATTCCGATCGCAAACTATTTACAGGGTCCGTCAATGCTGCTTTTAAAGATTTGTATCCAACTGTAAGGGTCGCTACCGCTACTGTGATCAAAATGCCTAGCAAGAAAATGTCGGCACCTATTTCTATGCGATAGGCGAAGTCCTGCAGCCAATCACTCATGACCAACCAGGCTACGGGAGCCGCTATTATAAAGGCAATTAACAGCAACAGTCCAAATTCCTTCCCAAATTGCCATAATATGCTTTTTATACTTGCTCCCAGTACTTTTCGAACGCCTATTTCTTTGGTTTTTTGAGAAGTCATAAAAGATACCAAGCCATACAACCCAAGGCAGCCGATGATGATGGCTATTGCTGCAAAGACCTGGATCAGCCAAAGTAACCGGCTTTCCGTTTTGTAGAATCTGGCAATCTGTTCGTTTAAAAAACCATATTTATAAATCTGATTGGGATAGGCTTCATTCCAGACTTTTTCAATTTGAGTGAGTGTAGGATTTAGGCTGGCAGGATTAATCTTCAGGGCGCAGTTGCGATAATCTTCAATTCGGGTGGTGATACAGAATGGATCGATCATTTTGTGCAGTGATTTATTATGGAAGTCTTTTACCACACCTACTATCGTTCCCTTTTGACCATTGATCGTAGCACTTTTGCCAATTGCTTCAATATTTGAGGTCAGACCCAATCTTTTTATTGTCGTTTCATTTATTAAATATTCTCTGATGGTATCTGAAGGATGGAGATTACGTCCCGCTACGATTTGCAATCCGAACAATGATACGTAATTGTGATCTCCCGCCTTGTAATAGATTGAAAAATTTTCTTCCTTATCCCTGGAGTCTAAACGTATGTTAGTACTGGAGGTATATTGGAAGGCTGGTGCTTCTCCACAGAAAGCTATTTGTTCGACACCGGGAATTTGTAAAAACTGATTTTGTAGTGTTCTTGTAACTGATGTTTTTGGATTATGTACCGGAAGCATGATGATGGCTTCTTTTTCAAAACCCATATCCGAGTTTTGTATATGGTGCATTTGATTGGCTATGACGATCGTCCCGATTATAAGCAGTTGCGAAATGGCAAACTGGGCAACTACCAATCCTCTTCTTAGTTGAAAGCCTCCGATATGCCTTTGCGTTAACTTGCCTTTAAGGGCCAATAACGGTTTAAAGCCAGCCAAAATCAATCCCGGATAGGATCCTGAGAAAAATATTACCGCGAAGAGAAGCAAAGCTAAAAAAGTCAGAAGCGATGCATCCTGAAAGACCTCTGCCCCAAATTGTGTATCAAGTAGCTGATTGACATGAGGTAAGGAAAGATAAGTCAACGTGATAGCAATTCCCATGGCCAGCATAGAAATTAGCGCTGTTTCGATCATAAATTGCCAAAACAGATGCTTACGAAGACCGCCTAATACTTTTTTTACTCCTATCTCTTTGGAGCGTCCCAATGCCTGGGTGGTGGCAAGGTTAATGAAGTTAACGCAACATGTAACGATCAGAAAAAGACCTATGAAGGCTAAAGCCAGCAAATTTTTCTTTTCGATATAACCGCCGAACCTGGGATTAAAATGTATATCCGACAGGTGTTGCACTTTAAACCGAAAATGCTTAGCGTTTTGTTCATTGTAATATTTTTTGGATAAGCCCGCCAGCGATTTATTTACAATATCAGCGGAAACACCAGGTCTAAGGCGCACAAAACACTGCATGGCTCCGTTGACACTCAACCACCAGTTCTCTACGAACCAGGGGGCATAATCCTTCAGGCTACTAAACGGCAGGTAGATTTCTTGCCGGCGGCTTGTATTGGCAGGAAGGTTTTGAAGAATACCGGTGACAATGAAATCCATCTTATTGCCCAGGCGGATGGTCTGACCGATTGGATCCCTGTCACCGAAATATTTTCTTGAAATTTTTTCAGTAATAACTACCGAGTTGGGCTGGTCTAAAAGGGTCTTTTTATTGCCACGCAGTAAGGGGAAATTAAGGATATCAAAAAATCCCGGTTCGGCAAAAGCAACATTTTCCTGAAATTTTGCAGGATCTTTGGACGAGGAAACAGACACTATTTCGTCAGGTAAGGTAAGAACCATCGCCACTTTTTCTACTGAAGCCAAATCATTGCGAATAGCCTCGCCTAATGGCGAATGGGCGCCGCTAACATATATGATATCCTCTCTATGCAATTCCGTAATAATGCGATAAATTCTATCGGCTTTTGCATGGAAATTGTCAAAACTCAGATGATATTTAACTAAAATAAAGATCACTGTAGCACAAGTGATCCCCAAAGCGAGCCCAAGGATATTGATGGCCGAATACGTTTTGTTACGTTTAAGATTTCTGGCGGAAATGATAAAGTTATGTCGGAACATACTGAGATGATTTGAGTTTTCTGGTGTCAGTTTTTTGATGGCAAACGGCCTCAGGTAGTTGAATACCTGGTGCCAGTAATTAAGTTTAGCCCGGGGGAGTGATTTTTTTTTCAATTTTGCATGAAACTGTTCATCGAGGTCGCCCAGTACTTCTTCGGCGATATCCTCACGAAGAAAACTTAGCAGGATCCGTTGGGCCAAACCAGGGGGTTTAAGTTTCTCAGATCTTTTTACCATTAAATCTTATATTTACTCGTCTTTCAAACATTCCACGGGATTCGCATTAGCCGCTTTTACAGTTTGAATACCAACCGTCAGCCAGGTAATCAACAAAGCCAGTAAACCCGCCCCAATGAAGAACCACCATTCCAGGTCAATGCTGAACGCAAAGTTTTTGAGCCAGCCCCGGGTAATGAAATAGCTGATAGGCAATGAAATGGTGATGGAAATAATTACCATTTTTGTGAAAGCTGCTGATAATAGCGAGATGATTTTGAAACTCCCGGCTCCCAGGATTTTGCGAATGCCAATTTCTTTGGATCTTCGTTCCGCTGTAAAGGCGGCTAATCCGAACAGGCCCAAACAGGAAATGAGAATGGCTATAGCGGCAAAATAGCGCGAAAGAACACTAATCCTTTGCTCTGCGCGGTATTGGTTCTGGTAATCCTGATCCAGAAACTTGAAGTCAAAAACAAAGCCGGGGTTATATTTCCGGTAAAACTGCTCCATACGTTCAAGTGTTGGACCTGTTTTTCCAGCCTCGATCCTGGCCATGACCCTTTCTAAAAATTGCGGAGGAGATAAGATAAAAAACATTGGTCTTATCGGGGTACGGAGCGATTCATAATGAAAATCTTTTACAACACCGACAATTTCACATTGAATACTACCCAGCTCGATGACGCTCCCGATCGGATCTTTGAGCCCCATGGTATTTATGCCGGATTCGTTAAAGATGACTGCCAGGCTATCCGCATAATCCCTTGAAAAAGTTCGTCCTTCCGTTATTTTCAGATCTAGAAGTTCTATCAATCCATAGTTTGCAGGCCGAAAAGCAAACGGGATTTTTGTGTCGGGGTTTTTACCTTCCCAGCTGATATTGGCGGTGTTGCCGCCCCCCACCATGCTTTGGGCAGCGGCGGAAGCACTGACGACGCCGGGAATTCTTTCCAGTTCGGTGAGAAAAGTATCCAGGTTTTCTTTTATTTTTCCTTCTATTTCAAAGTGGATAACGTTGTCTTTGTTATACCCGATGTTTTTTGTTTGAATGAATGCGATTTGCTTATAAACAACCAGTACACATACAATGAATATCACCGAAAGGGTAAACTGAAATATCACAAGACCTCCCCGTGCCCAAAGTGCACCCACACTGTTCTGGAGTTTCCCTTTCAGGATCGTGACCGGCTTGAAACCGGAGAGATATAGCGCGGGATAACTGCCTGCAAGTATTCCAGTAAGTAAGGTAATGGCTATTGAGGCTATCGCCAATTCAGGGTTGGGCCTGAGTGCCAGTTGCTTTCCCATAATAAGATTGAATTCCGGCAAAAACATACCAACCACCGCTATGGCCAGCAGCAGGGCAAGGAAAGCGAGAATGATGGACTCGGTCAAATATTGGATGACCAATGCCTTCCTCGGTACACCCATTGCCTTTTTTACACCCACCTCCTTCATTCTTCTGGAAGCTCTGGCAGTCGATAAATTCATAAAATTAATGCAGGCAATAATTAAAATAAAAATAGCGATGACCGAAAAAAGCTGCACGTATTCAATGCGTCCTCCGACGCGCTTGCCGTTTTGGAAATTGCCACGCAAATAATTTTCCGAGTATTTTGTGAGCAGCAAAGCGCGATGGGTATCTTCCGTCTTTGTTTTAATAAATCCGGCAATTTTTTCATTAAATGCCCTGGGGTCCGTCCCTTCCTTCAAAACGAGGTAGGTGGATGGCCCTGAATTTTTCCAGGAGAAGGCCTGAGGCTGCGAATCTTTCAGCAATTCCACTGACAGTACAAAGTCAAATTGCACAGAGGAACTGGCCGGTATGTTTTCAAATATTCCGGAAACCACATATTCCGCCTCCTGCTGATATTCTATAGTCTCGCCAAGGATGTTATCAACAGTACCAAATAGTTTTACAGCCAAATCTTCAGAAATAACTATTGAATTTTTGTCATTTAAGACTCGATGCTTGTCTCCATGGATGAGGTTATAGGAAAATATGTTAAAATAGTCCTGGCCCACGTATTGTTTTCCGGCCTTCACGGATTTGTCTTTTACTTTTAATGTTGATCTTTCATACCAGAAAGGAGGTGTTGCCACCGCTGCGTATGCTACTTCAGGCATTTCGTCAGCAAGTGCTTCGGCCAAAAGCCAGGGTGTGGATCGTGTAGAGCGTGTATTCCCGGAAAGACCTTGGTTTTCTATTACCTGGTATAACCTGGCATCCTTTTGGTGAAACTTGTCGACAGCCAGCTCGTCCGCCACCCATAAATATATCAGAAGCGCACAGGCAAGTCCGGTGGAAAGTCCCGTTAAATTGATCAGGAAAGTACTTTTGTATTTTAAAAAATTTCTATAGGTCAGTTTGAAGTTGTGTTGATACATGATAAAATAATTTGAGTTTGACTTTAAGTGCCTGATGGCAAAGGGCCGCAGGTAGTTAATGGTTTGATACCAGTAATGGAGTCTGGCTTTGAAAAGTGATTTTTCATTTAATACCACCAGAAATTTTTCCTCCAGGTCGCCCAACACTTCCTCGGCAAGATCATCCCTTAGGAACCAAAGGAGGAAGCGTTTGGCCAGTTTTGGTGGTATTTGTTTTATGGTCTTCAAGGTCGCTGTTTTATTTTTATTCTGATCTTAGGTTTTCCACCGGATTTGTTAAAGCGGCTTTTACTGATTGGTAGCTGACCGTCAGGATCGTAATAATTAAAACCAGTATACCGGCAAATAAAAATATATCCCAGCCGATATCAATCTTATACACAAAATCTTCCAGCCATTTAGTCATCATCAACCATCCGACAGGTATGGCGATGATCAGGGAAATAAGCACCAGCTTGACAAAATTGCTGGTAAGCAGCCGGAGGATGTTACTAAAAGAAGCTCCCAATACAAGACGAACGCTGATTTCTTTGCCACGTTGCTCTATCATAAAGGTAGAAAGTGCCAACAATCCCATACACGCAACGACGATGGCTAAAATGGCAAAGCTGTTGAAGATGCGTCCCATCCTTTGTACATCGGCATACATCTGGGAAAAATCTTCATCCATAAAAGTGTATCGAATCGGCTGGTTAGGAGAGAATTCGTCCCAGACAGCGGTGATGGATTGAATGAGATTGGCCATATCGGTGGTATTTACCTTGACGGATATGATGGCTGGACTGTTGCCAATCACCAGGCAAAGTGGCCTGATATCTTCTTTCAGTGTTTCAAAATGGAAGTCCTCAACGACTCCAACGACCTGCCAGACATCGCCACTGTTGGTAATTCGCTGACCGAGGGGATTTTCAAAGGCGAACGCTTTTGCCATCTTTTCATTGATGATGATTGATTGTGAATCGGTAGCCATGTCAGGATTAAAATCCCTTCCTTCCACAATTTGCATTTCCATTGTTTTAATATAATCGTGATCCACGCGCCATATTTGTCCATAAACAGGTTTATCTTCCTGCGTTTTCCCCTCTTTCCAGAAGCCATTTCCATTTCTCTTGGTATTGGCTATGGGTAGATAATCACTTACTGAAATATTTTTTACTTCTGAGAATTTTAAAAGCGCATTCTTAAATGTGGTGGCTTTGTCTCCCAGCGTATTTGCCCCTCGTAACAATAGTACCTGATCTTTATCAAAACCCAATTTGTTGTTTAGGATAAAGTTCATTTGACGGAAGATGATGGCGGTACTTATAATGAGTACAATAGAGGTAGTAAATTGAAATATCACCAGGATACTGCGCAAATAAGTACTTTTACTTCCGCGACTCATGCCACCTTTAAGCACCTGTACCGGCTTGAATGCAGAAAGATAAAAGGATGGATACAAGCCTGAAAATATGCCAGTCACTAAGGCTGTCGCAGCTACCGCAGGTATTAGCCACCATGTCGCCCAGGGGAATTCCAGGGATTTGTCGGCCATTGTATTAAAATAGGGTAATAACAACCAGGCCAGGAGTATGCCTAAGGCAAATGAAAGAAAGCTATAAAGTACAGATTCGGTCAGAAACTGCCGAATCAGGTTGCCCCGGCTGGAGCCGGCCACTTTTCGGACCCCGACTTCTTTTGCCCTGTTGGCCGATTTTGCGGTAGAGAGATTCACGAAGTTGATACAGGCGATCAGGAGAATAAAAACCGCAATAGTCCCAAACAGCCAAACAAATCGGATATCTCCATGAGATAGTTCATCGTCAATATTCGCTGATTTAAGGTGAATGTCGCTTATTGGCTGTAATTCAAAGCTGATTTTATTAACAATATCACCAGGATCCGCTATACCCGCGGCCTCTCTGCTAGGCACCATATAATTCTTGACGATGTCTTTGAGTTTCATCTCCAGTTGTTTTGGGTCGGTGTCGGGACGCAGTAAAACGTAGGTGGGATAGTTGCTGGCCCGCCAGTAGGTCTGCTCTCCGGGCCAAAATTCAACACCCGACATGGTCATCAAAAAATCGTGTTTGAAATGAGAATTGGCTGGAGAACCCTTCATGACTCCTCCAACTGTGTAAGGATTTTCTTCATCATTATCCAATATGAGTGTCTGGCCTACGGGGTTTTCATGGGGGAAGTATTTATCGGCCTTTTCTTTGGATATTACCAGGGTTTTGGGTTTCGTAAGCGCAGTCGCTAGATCGCCGTAAACCATGGGTATCTGAAGAATATCCAGCAGTTCCTGATCCGCATAAATAAAATCTTTTTCATAGCTGTTTTGCAGGGTGCCTGGCCGTCTTACCTCCTTACTTCCGGCCCCAAAAAGGTCACCGTCACAATACCGTCCCGCTTTTACTATTTCCGCATAGTCGTCCTTCAAAGCATTGGCAAATGGAGCCTGGTGGAAAACGTCTTTCTCTATTTCTCCGTCGTCGTTATCAACATAAACGACCCTGTAGATCTGGTCCTCATTGGCATAGTGCCTGTCGTAACTGAGTTCATCCCGGATAAACAGGGCAATTAACAAACAAGCTGTAATCCCCAGGGCTGATCCCACCACCTTGATGGAGGAATACATTTTTTGTTTGGTCAAATTTCTCCAACTGATTTTAAAATAATTCTGAAACATAGCGTAATGATTTGAGTTTGTTGACTTTGATTTATTGATAGCGAATGGCCGCAGGTAGTTAAATACCTGATACCAGTAATTGAGCCTGGCCCTGAAAAGAGAGGTCCTTGTTGTTTTGTACAAAAACTGCTCATTGAGATCGCCAAGCACTTCTTCGGCAAGGTCGTCCCTGAGAAACCAGAGGAGGAAGCGTTTAGCGAGTTTAGGCGGTATAGGTTTTTTATATTCCAACTTTCAGGGATTATTTTTCACTCTGATTTTAAACTTTTTACCGGATTGGCCAAAGCAGCTTTCAGGATCTGGTAACTCACCGTCAGCAACATAATTACCAATACGCCAAATCCAGCTACCGCAAAAATCCATAGGGAGATCTCAGTTCTGTATTCATATTGTTGTAACCAGTTTTGCATTAGAAAGTAGGCAATTGGCGCTGCAATAAAACAGGACACAATTGCCAGGACCATAAAATCCTTTGATAACATCTTCCATAGCGCCAGTACATTTGCGCCCAGCACTTTACGTATGCCTATTTCCTTTGTTCGTCGTTCCGCCATATATGATACTAACCCAAATAGTCCCAGGCAGCTGATAATTATTGCCAGGCCAGCGAACAATCCAGCCAGCTTCCCCACCTGGTTTTCCGTAGCGAGTTTTTTGTTGAATTCTTCATTGACGAAGCTGTACTCGAATGGATAGGAAGGATTATGCCTGCCAAAGATCTCTTCAATGGAAGCGAGTGCATCTTTTAAATTGGCTGTCTGGTTTAGGCGGAGTAATACAGTATTGTTAACATTTGCATTAAAGAGAATAACGCCGGGAGCAATAGGTTCGAAAAGATCTTTCATCAAAACGTTTTCTACTACCCCTACGATGGTTATTTCCTGTCCACCTGATTTCATGGTTCTGCCAATGGGATCTTCGTACCCAATTATCTCCAACGCTGCCTCATTGAGGATTACTGCATTGGAATCGGTAGAAAACTCGGGTGAAAACGGCCTGCCCTGAATGAACTTAAGCCCGGCTGCCTTTTCGTAATCCCATTCGGTCATCAATGCTTCAAGAGCAATCCTGGAATCCGGATCTTTGCCATCCCAGGAAAAGTCGCTCCATTTATTGTAAACTTCGGTTATGGGGCTTGAAGTTTTCGCTACGGCCTCGACGAATCCTGTATTTAATAACGCCTGTTTTAGGGCTGTGAAATTTTGGGCAATGTCTTTACTGCTACGGACAGAGAGCATGTGTGTGGGATTATAACCAATCGGCCGGTCTTTCACATAATTTATCTGATCAAAAACAACCAGTGTGCTTATGATCAGGCCTATAGAAATGACAAACTGAGAAAGCACCAGGAGCTTTCGAAAAACCACAGTCCCGGTTTGTTGTTTAAATGCGCCTTTGAGTACTTTGACGGGTTGAAATGATGAAAGGTATAATGCCGGATAGCTACCGGCAATCATGGCAGTGGTAAAACAAACTATTAGTCCAAAGATCCACAGGTAAACGTTGCTTGCATCAAATTTAATGTTTTCAAACCCGAGATCATTTAAATAGGGTAAACATAAAAATATCAGAACAACCGAAAGCAAATAAGCAAAAAACGCGATCATGGCTGACTCACTAAAAAACTGGCTGATCAGGTATATTCTCGGAGAACCGACGGATTTGCGAATACCTACCTCCCTTGCGCGCTTTTCGGAGCGTGCTGTGGCAAGATTCATGAAATTGATGCATGCAATAAGTAATATTAAAACCCCTATGATGCCAAACATTCGAACGTATACAATTTTACCGCCTGCATTTTCCCAATTTTCATATTCATCATACAAATGAAGTTTACTTAATGGTTGAATACTCAGTTTTTGATTTTTTGAGCCTGGGTCTTTTTGCAGGTTGAGGGAGGCAATTTTATTTGAGAATTCTCTTATAGAAACGCCTTCATGCAATTCAAGGCAGTTCATGGTAACATTACTTCCCCAGTTGTCTTTAAACCTTTGCAAATAGATGTTCTCAAATCTGTATTCAAATGGTGCCAAAAAGCCGATAAAGTTGAAAAATGAATTGCCTGGTATATCTTTCACAACTCCGGTAACCTGGGCGTCATATTGATTATCTATTCTAATCACCTTACCCATGGGATCCTGATCGCTGAATAGTAATTCAGCCAGCGATTTTGTCAGTACTATTGAATTAGGATCAGAAAGTGCTGTTTTAACGTTGCCATTGATCAGGGGAAACGAAAACATTTCCAGGAAATCCGGGTCAACATACAGACCTGATTTTATGGTCTTGCGATCATCAGCTTTAAGCCCTACCCGCTGCTCGTTGAACCTTGAAATGCGTTTAACTTCGGGATAATTGTCTTTCAATTCGTCACGTAAGGGTAATGGCACTGAAAGCTGAGTGCCTTTGATATTATTGAAAAGCGTGTGTTTTCTTATGAGACCAATACGATCTCCATTTTCATGAAACGCGTCAAAACTTGTTTCGTATTGTATCCATAATCCTATGAGCAAAGCGACCGTCATGCCAATGGCAAGGCCACCAATATTGATCAAAGAATAGCTTTTGTTTCTTAAAAGATTTCTCCAACCAATTTTGAAATAATGATTAAACATGATGTAATGATTTGAGTTTGTTGACTTTGATTTATTGATAGCAAATGGACGGAGATAGTTAAATACCTGGTACCAGTAATTAAGTCTGGCCCTGAAAAGTGAAATTCTCTGTGTTTTAAACAAAAACTGCTCATCCAGATCGCCCAACACCTCTTCGGCCAGGTCATCCCTGAGGAACCAAAGAAGAAAGCGTTTGGCGAGTTGAGGCGGTATAGGTTTCTCCGGTTTCAAATGCTAGAGTTTTTATTCGTGTCGCAGGCTGTCGACAGGGTTTTGACGGACAGCTTTGGCTGTTTGCCCGCTGACCAACAATAGGGCAATAAACAATACCAGGAAGCCGGGAATGGCAAACATCCACCACTGCACCTCGATCCGGTAAGCATAATTGTCCAACCAATCCAGGACCAGGTAAATGGTGACCGGAATGGAAATTAAGAAAGCGATCAGGATCAGCTGCAGGTATTCGCGAAAAAGGAGGGTAAGAATTCTGGAAATGGAAGCGCCAAATACTTTTCTGATACTGATTTCCTTTCTTCTTTTCTCAACCATGTGGTTGATCAGGCCTATCAACCCCAGGCAAGCGATGAACAAGGTAAAAAAGGTAAAATAATCAAATACCCTTGCCATTCTTTTCTCGGAGTTATAAAGATTTTCATATTGCTGGTCCATGAAGTGGTATTCAAAGGGATACGCTGGATTAGCTTTGCTCCATGAGCGTTCGACAATATGGAGCGATTGATCTGTATCTCCAGGAGCAATCCTTACCATCAGGTAAGCGCTCCAGTTGCGGTTCATAAATAGCACTAATGGCTCTACTTTTTTATGTAATGACTTGAAATTAAAGTCTTTTACGATGCCTACGATCTTCCCTTCGTTACCCCACATATTGAAACGCTGGCCAATGGGAGCGGTCAGTCCTGTCAGTTTGAGGGCTGTTTCATTTAATATGTAATTGCCGGAGTCGGCTGGAAAATCAGGTGAAAAGCTTCTGCCCTCGGCAAGTTGCAGATCCAGCGTCTCCACGTAGTCAAACCCGGCAGAGAACGCATGAAGTAAAATGTCCTCCTCTTCGTTTTTCCCCTCCCAATCAAATCCACCGAAAGAGTGCACCGTGTAGGTTGGGATGTCTGAAGAAATGGTGACGCCTTTGATGGAGGATTGTTGCAGCAGCTCATTTTTGAAACTGTCGTAATTTTTCATAATGTCGCCCCGCACTGGCATATAGATGAGCAGGTCTTTGTTATATCCCAGGTCTTTATCCATGAAATACTGAAATTGCTTATACACGATGGCCGTTCCGGCCAGGAGAATGATGGAGACGGCAAATTGTACAATCACCAATATTCTTCTGAAAGTAGTGCCGCCACCGCCTGCGTGGAATTTACCTTTTAAGACCTGTACAGGTTTAAATTTTGACAGGTAAATAGCGGGGTAACTACCGGCCAGTAATCCGATAAGGACAGACCCGACGATGAAAGCAAGCCATATCAACCATTTATCCGCGCCAAAGGTGATTGATTTATCCGCGATGTTATTAAAATATGGCAGCGCAAAGCCGGTGGCAGTCCAGGCGATAATTAAGGCAAGCATAGCGATCAGCACAGACTCGCTTAACAGCTGCCCTATAATTTGAGACCTGCGCGACCCGATTGCCTTCCGCAGGCCAATTTCCTTGGCCCTTTTCTCAGATTGGGCGGTAGACAGGTTCATGAAGTTGATACAGGCAATAAGAATAATGGCAAAGGCTACGATGATAAAAATATTGACGTAGGGGTAGCGCAGTTCCGTACTGCCGTAAACATCAATATCAAAGTCTGAGTAAAGATGAATTTCTTCAAGCGCCTGCAGGTAAAGCACATCCGTCAAATCATCCCGTGTTTCAGCAAACTCGGAAATTTGCTCAGAAAGCGCTGCTGCGGAAGCATTTTTTTCCAACAAAAAATAGGCGTAGAAATAATTATTCCCCCAGCCCAAATACCACCCTTGCTCATAAAGCTTTCTGAAAGGGAGCAAAACATCGAACTTAAAGTGAGTGTTCGAAGGCAGGTTATCAATGACACCGGTGACCTTGTATTGTTCATTGGTATTTACTGATATCATTTTTCCCAAAACATCATCCTGCTGCCAGGTTTTTCCAAAGTATTTTTCTGCGGTGTTTGCCGTGATCACTAGGGCATTGGGATCATCCAATGAGTTTTCGGGATTGCCTGCCAGGAAGGGGAGCTGGAAAACATCGAAAAAAGTAGAATCAACATAGGTTATATGCTCGTAGAATTGCGTATTGCCGTGCTCGATGAGGACTTTATCAGCTAACGGGCGAAACCGGGTAAATGCTTTAATCCCTGCATAGTTGTCGTTAATATACAGCGGGAGAATTCCGGGGTTGGCGGCTACTTTAAAGACCTCTCCGTTGTCATATTCCTGATCCTGAACCAGCCGATAAATCTGTTCTGACTCCGGGAAAAAGGTTTCGTAGCTCAATTCATCGTTAATCCAAAGAATGATGAGCATGGCGCAAAACATGCTTAACGCCAGTCCCAGGGTGTTGATCAGAAAGGAGATTTTGTCTTTTAAAACATTTCTCCAGGCAATTTTTACATGGTGTCGATACATGATAAGATAATTTGAGTTTTTTGACTTATAATTTTTGAGGGCAAAAGGACGGACATAGTTGATCACCTGGTACCAGTAATTAAGCCTGGCGCGGAACGGCGATTTTTTTTTCAGCATCGCATAAAATTGCTCCTGTAGATCGCCATGAACTTCCTCGGCTAAATCATCCTTGAGAAACAGGCACAGGAACTTTTGTGCAACTGAGGGCGGTATAGGGTTAGTGGGTTTCAAATTATGCGTTGAACGGCGCCATTATTTTCCAAAACTTAGTTTACCTGTAGAAAAAGCCGGGAACTGATCCCAAAGCGACAGCTTAAAATCCCTGGCTATTTGCAGCACTCTTTGGCCGCTGGCAGTGATGGTATAAATACGTTTTCTTCTGCCACCCCGCTCCGGCGTGGACTTGCCCATTTCAGACGTGAGGAAGCCTTTATCTCCCAACCGGTTGAGGGTGGAGTGCACGGCGCCAATGGATACGGCGCGTTTTGTTTGTGATTCAAACTCTTCAGCAATTTTAAAAGCATAGGCCTCCTCCCCCAGGATACCTACCAATAACAGGATCACTTCTTCAAATTCTCCTAAGCGTGTTTCTTTCATTTATCAGTACTTAATCTATTATGATACTAAATTGTAGAGGAAATATACAAACAAATAATTTAATATGCTATACAATTTAGAAGGAAATTGTTTGGCTCATAACAGGTGGGGGGCTTGTTGGCTCTTTAATCCTCCTTTTTTATGTGAAATACTAATGCTTTAAATTTTTAATTTTTCCGGCTCTCTTTTTAAGGAAAAAGATAAGTCTTTCCGTCAGAAATGCATAAAATATGCAATTGATCAATAATCCTATAAGAAACCTTGGGCCGTTCATGAAGTCAAAAAAGAATGTATGAGTAGGAAAACGAAATAAATGAAATAGCTTTGAAAGTATTAAAGCCATAAAGCCTAAAATACCTGTTCCTTCGGTCCCTTCATCTACAGCACCTGCAGCAATAAGCGTTATGAAAGTCGAAACACAGAAAATAACAACAGCAATTACGAAGGTTTTTATTTTAAATCTTAAAGTTTTCATTATGTTTCTATCATTTTGCTAGTACTTGTTTTCTTAGCTTGCATGTAACACGCTGGCTATGATATGACGCGTAAGCATGGGTCAGCGATGACCTAATCCTCTGGCTCCGGGCCATACTGTTGTTTAAATTTATTAATTGTGGAGGAATTACAAGTTTCACCAAAGTTTTGCAACAGGTAAAACTCCATTTATAGATGTTGTTAACTTTCTTTTTTTATCAATTTCTCTATATTTCCTCCAATCCACTTCAGGTTTCGCAATTCTCTAAGCTTCTCAAATTCACGTTTTGGATAATTAGCAGAGCTTTGTAGCATTTCTAAGTGCCTTAATGCAAGAAGAGCACTTAAGTCTTTATCTGTGGCTCTGGTATTAATCAACGTTAAATATTTTAGTTTTGTAAGACTTCTTATAAAGTTGAAATTGTCGACTCTTTGAGCCGTATACATGCTCCCATCAATCTGAAGCCCTTGTAGCGTTGTCAATGTTGATAAAAGTCGGAAATCACTTATTCTTTTAAAATGTTCAAGCTTTAGTGTCTGGATACCCGGAAGTTCTGATAAAACAGATATCCTATCGACTTTTGTTAAATTTAAAAGCGCCAGGTGTTCAATATTCTTCAGATTAGAAATGGCACTAATATCCTTAATTCTACTGGATTGTACGTAAAGTGATTTTAAACCTTCAATTGTACATATTGCATCGAATGTATCCTGATTTATGTCATCAGCCCACAGAACTTTAACCTTTCTAAGTTTCTCTGGTATTTCAATCGGGTAACTTCTTTCTCTCTTTTTAAGCTGGCTGTCAGTTTCATATCCTGGAGTTACTATTAAACTTAACCTTTCTTCGCCTATATATTCAGATAAAAGTTTCGCCTTCGGAGGGAAATTTTCATTTGGTCTATAATACCAGTATCCGTTTTTAATTTGATTTTCTGTGAGCTCCATCAATGAAAGTTAACGTCCAGCGAAACGCTGTAAACTGAACATTTCTAAACTCCTGATAAGCTAGCGAATTGCATTTTCCTTTGCAAGTAGCTCAAAGTCCAATCCTCGTAACAACAATTACCTTGTCACGCCTAAGAAGAAAAGGTTACGAGAGTATCTTGGATTATTACTCTAAATTCAAACCCGAGATTCAATGAACCGCCAAGTACAAGGCTCGTACGCTTGGTGGTGTGAGAGGTGCACTCCGTCAGTTACCGCTGGCGGAGCCATCTACTCGATTGGCATTAGTTTTTAATTGAACAGTATTTTTTCGATTCCATCCCAAATAGGTTGACGGGTCTTAAGTCGATTATTGATTAGGATAATTACTTTAACGTTTTTCTCCTTATACCAAGCAATTTGACTTTCAAAATTAGGCAAGCCACCTCCTCGTGCCAATACTTTTCCAATATCTGGTTTGTCTAGTACGTGAAACCCGTATGCCTCTCCTACCATTTGCTCAAAATACATCTTTTGCAAATGGTCGTCTCCAAGTAGCTTTTTGTTGTTCAGACCATTCAGGAATTTGTTCAAATCAGACACATTGGTTAGTATTCCACTTGGTCCTCTGTCTCCCCAAACATATTGGGGTGTTTTATATAATTTCAGCGAATTAATGGTTTTTCCGGAATACCCATTGGCCACATTTACCAAAGAACCTTGAAATCCGAATGTTGTGTTGGTCAAATTTAGAGGCTTGAATATATTTTCAATTAAATAATCTTCATAAGGCGATTGGCTTACTTCTTCAATAATAGCTGCAAGTACAATGTATCCTGCGTTTGTATACCTATATTTTTCTCCAGGAATGGATTCAGCAGGAGCATTTTTTACACTTTCAAGAAAACCTTTCTTTGTATTATAGTCGAGCTCGAAACCTTTGGGGACTAATCCTGCGGTGTGAAGCAATAGGTGGTTAATTGTTACTTGGTTTTTCGGAGGATTGAAATTTCCGAGGTATTGGTCAATTTTGTCATTCAAGGAGAGTTTACCTTTTTCAGCCAACTGTAGCATTGATACAACGGTGAAAAGTTTGGTAATCGAAGCAATCTCAAATTTGGTATTTTTAGCGTTGGGAATATTTCGTTTCCTGTCCGCCAGCCCATAACCCTTGGCTAACATGACATTATCATTCTCGCTTATTAAAACACTACCAGAAAATCCATTGTCGACTTCTTTTGTAAGAAATGAATCTACAACTCTGATTTTATCTTCATTCACAAAGTTTTGAACAGGGGATTTGCATTGAAAAAAAAATATTGTGATGCAAAATAATCCTACAAGTGTTTTTTTCATTATTGTCCTTTTAAATTAATACCAACAATCCGCTAAACACCAAATGTGGAGTTTGTATTTAATTTACTAAAACCTTAATCTAAAAGATTTTCAATTTAATTCATAGCTGTATTGGTCACTTGCCTGATATTCCCGTAGCCTTATCGATACCAGCAAAAACAACAACGATAGCAACAGTTTGAGCAAGAGCAAGAGGAATAAAACTGTTGCTCTTGCCCACACTGTTGCTGCTTTTGCTGCTCTTACTGTCCTTCTCGTATGATTACCTCCTCAGAAACTACCGGTGACACCTGGAAATAACCCAGCGGCGGTTGTTTTGGGTTGGTAAGGTTTTTAATGTTGGACCTTGGGTTTTCAGGGGGAGGGCTGAACAGGCCACCATCGTTAAACAATATGTTTAATAACTCATTATAATAGTCAAACATTGGCTGCTCCAGGCTATACATTTCCAGTCGCACTGTATCTGTCAACGAAAAAGCGAATGGAAATTCCAGATCACTCAATTCTTCATTGACAAATTCATCGTCAGCTAATAAAAAATCCTCCGGCTCCGTGTTAAACAGTTCGCCGTTTTTATAAACCAGCCAGCGATAATAGCTGATCCCCGGTTTCGGGGTTTTGCCAAAGAAATACAGGTAATAACCCTCTTCTTTTAATGGTGTTTCCTCTACGAAACGGTATTGGAGCGAGTCAAAGATAGGCGGTTGCAGAATGGTACCGGTTGCTTCATAGTCGGCCTCCTTATAACGCACGCGGAGGGTATAAGTGTTTCCAACCTTGCCCAGCAGGTTCCTGGTCTTGTAAACACCTTTTTCCGTCTCCTCCAGTGTCTCTGAAAAACCTTCGTTATCGGAAATAACTACCTCGGCGCCGGAAACGCCGTTGTCGTTTGAATTGTCGTAGTAATTAAGCGTTTCCGAGACCAGCACGGTGTAGGGGCCCCATCTGTCAGTGATAATACCTTCGATGACAACCCTTGGTTCCGTTGTATCTAATTTCAGGTCCACTTCTTCCTGACATCCCTGAAATAATAGCATTATTAACGCAATTTGAATAAATCTTTTCATCCTAAAATTTGAAGTTATAAGTGACCGAGGGAATTAAACTAAACAAGTACAGCTTGACCGAACCGGGCCGCCTGCTGGTTTCCGGGCCATCCTCGTCCGAGTCGTAGTTGACATCTTCGTTAACAATGTCCTCGAATGTAATACTGAAAGCATTTTTACGGGCGTAGGCGTTGTAAATGGAAAAACTCCAGCTACGTTGCAGCCGCTTATTTTTTTTGTTTTTGGCTTTAAGGTTAGCGGATAGATCCAGGCGGTGATAGGAGGGCATGCGATCGGCGTTCCTTCTTAGGTCATCGTAATAGGGAATGGAACGGCCATCCACATTATAACGCCCGACAGGAAATGATACTGCCTGTCCGGTGGCATAAACCCAGTTGGCCGAGAGTGTTAGCCTTGGGCTCATCTCGTGTGATACGACCAGGGAAATGTCATGGGTACGGTCATATTTGGCATTGTATTTTTTACCATCGTTAATGCCATCTATTTGCCTTTCTGTTTTGGCGATGGTATACCCAAACCACCCGGTTGTTTTTCCCACATTTTTTTTGACGGTGAATTCCGCGCCGTAGGCCCAGCCTTTGCCGCTTAAAATCTCTGTTTCAATATTATTGTTCAACAGGATTTCCGCCGCCGGCTTAAAATCAATAAGATTATCCATCCATTTATAATACACTTCAACTGACGCTTCGAAGGTATTGTCCTTAAAATTCCTGAAATAGCCAAGGGCAATCTGATCGCCAATCAAAGGCTCAATATAATTATCAGCAGGGATCCAGCGGTCTATCGGCAATCCTGCCGTAGAGTTACTGGCTACCTGAATGTATTGGCGCATTCTGTTATAAGAGGCTTTGACAGAGCTTTGCCGGTTAAGGATATAGCGCGCTGCAAACCTGGGTTCCAGGCCATGGTACAAATTGATTCTTTCCAACCGGTCATAGCGGACGGAATCGATCAGGGTCTCATCACTTCTGGGTACGCCTTCTTCATAGAGAAATACTTTTCCGGGTCCGATATTTTCAAATATCGAATACCGCAAACCGTATTGGATCAATAATTTTTCGTTGATTTTATGATCGTTACCAATATATAAAGCATGTTCGAGCGCGTAACGGTTATCCAGGGCAAAATCAATAAAAATGGAATTGTCTCCAGGGGTGATCGTAGCAGGCTCAAAGCGATGCAATATTGAATTTACACCAAAACTGAGTGTATTATTGGGATTAATGAAATAGGTGAAATCCAGTTTAGCACTGTATTCCTGGAGGTTGGATTTCCATTCAAAACTTTGCACACCATCATCGATATCAAATCCATAACCGAAATTACTAAACAGTACGGTCGTATTCAAAAACAACCGGTCGTTAAAAAGGTGGTTCCAGCGGGTGGTTACGGTAGCATTTCCCCAGTCCAGGCCAAAGGTATCATCAAAATCAAATACGTCCCGACCAAAGTAACCGGATACAAAAATCCGGTTTTTCTCATCAATCCGGTAATTGGCCTTGGCGTTAAGGTCGTAAAAATACAGGATATTACTGTTGACATCTTCGTTGGGAGATAATCTTAAAAACAGATCTGCATAAGTTCTTCTGCCCGATATAATAAAGGAGGATTTATCCTTTACAATCGGTCCTTCAACGGTCAGGCGGCTCGAGATGGAACCAATGCCCCCTGACATGGCGAATTTTTTATTGTTACCTTCCTTCATCTGGATATCCAGAATGGAAGAAAGCCGTCCACCAAACCTGGCGGGAATACCCCCTTTGTAGATTTCCACATTTTTAATGGCATCGGCATTAAATACGGAAAAGAACCCCAAAAAATGAGAGGCATTATAAACGGTGGCCTCATCGAGTAATATTAAGTTTTGATCCGACGAACCGCCTCTTACAAACAGCCCGGTGGTACCCTCGCCCGCCGATTGAATTCCCGGCAGTAATTGCAGGGTTTTTATTAAATCCACCTCACCAAACAAGGCCGGCAGGGCTTTGATTTTTTCCACCTGCAGCTTTTCCCGGCTCATCTTTACATCTGTTACGTTGTCTTCCGGTTTTTCCGATTTGATCACAATTTCCTCTAAATGCAGCCGCTCTTCAGCCAGGCTGATGTCGAGTTTCATATTGCTTTTCAAATCAATTTCTTTTGTTACCGTTTCATAGCCGATGTAATTGTACTTCAGCGTATAATTGCCGGAAGGTAGCGTGAGAGAATAGTATCCATAAGCATTGGAAACCGTACCGGTACCTGGTAGTTCATTAATGGTAACGGTAGCACCAATCATTTCTTCCCCGGAGCTGCCATCACGTACATATCCGCTAATAGTTTGTTGGTCTTGCGAAAGGCTTTGAAATGAAATGAGTGAGCATATAATAATCGTGTATAAGTATTTCATTTTATGGTATTTGTAGATGCTTTGCAGGTATAGACAATAATTATTTAAAAAGGTTTCTACTTTTTAGATTAAGTAATTATGAATAGGGAAAAACTAGGGGTTTATGACTGTAACTTTGAACGAACAAATATTGTCATTGTTGCTGACTTTTTCAGCTTTATGAACAGCGGTAAAAATTTAGGATCAGTGGGTTAGTGGGGAAAGAACGCGAGGCGGAAATGAAATCGTGGTTATCTTTCCGCGATCTTGGAGTTAATATAATTTACTGCCTGATTAATTGTTTTTAACTCCTCCGCATCTGTGTCAGGGATTCTGATGTTAAAATTTTGCTCAAATTCCATGACCAACTCCGCATAATCAAGAGAATCAATTCCCAGATCCTTCACAAAATTCGCGTCTGGTGTAATTTCAGTAGGTGCCAAACCAATTTTGTCAATCAAAATGTTTTTTACACCTTCATAAATTTGATCCATAGTAAATTTGTATGAATAAGGTTAGTTTCCGAATCGGCCTGAATTTAAAAAAGATTTTTAAGAAAAGTATATAATATCAATATTATTTGATGCCTGTCCCTGGCGCGGACAGCCTGATAATGTGTAAGGTAGTATCAGAATTTTAACAAAAATTCGGAGCCTTTTTTTAATTCGGAAGTAACCGTTATATTTCCTCCGTGTTGCCGCATAATCTGACGGCTTAATGCCAGCCCGATGCCCGATCCATTTTTTTTGGTCGTGTAAAAAGGGATAAATATTTTAGTAACAGCTTCTTCTTCTATACCCTGTCCGGTGTCTTTCACCTTAATGTAGGTATTTTTGCCATCCTGGAAAGCGCGAATTTTCAGGTATTTTTCCCTGTCTTCCAATGCGTGGTTTTCGTCGTCCTCCTCTTCGTCCCAGATCATGGACTGATTGGCATTTTTGATCAGGTTGATCAATACCTGTTCTATCAGCTCCTGGTCGAGGTTCAAGGCCAGGTCTTCCGGCATCACCTCAAGTCGCACGTTGACATCATTTTCTTCCAACTCGTGTTTTAGCAAGGTAAGGATCCGTTCAATTAATTCTTTGACATTGACATAATCCATTTTTGGCGTTGGGATTTGCGTTAAATTCCGGAAATCGTTTACAAACCTGATCAGGCCTTCACTGCGTTTATGAATGGTACTTACCGCCAAATGTAAATCCTGGATATCGTCATTGTGGATTGGGTTGACGTCCACGTCGTTGTTAAGTTGCGACTCAAGTTCCCCCTCTACTGTCGCGGCAAGCGAAGAAATAGGTGTCACCGAATTCATGATTTCATGGGTAAGCACCCTGATTAATTTGTGCCAGGCTTCCATCTCTTTTTCATCCAGCTCGCTTTGGATGTTCTGAACACTAATCAGCTTAAATTCTTCTCCTCTCAGGGTCAGCTCAATCGCATAAATAGCCAACTGCACATTATCTCCTTTGTGCTCGATTTTAATTAAATCCCTCCCGCCGGTTTTTAACCGGAAAAAACTTTCCACCAGGGGTTCACTGATGAACCTGAGGCTTTTGATATTTTTGATCTGGTTGATACGAAACAGTCTCTTGGCGGCAGTATTGATAATTTGTATTTCTCCCTCCTTATTAAAAGTGACCAGTCCGATTCCTACGTGTTGTACAATGGTTTTAAGGTATTGATAATGCGCCTCTTTTTCGGCTCTGATCTCACGGAATTTATTCATGACCTTGTTAAACTCCTTATATAGCATATCCATGGAGGTACCGTTCCCTTTGGTGGGGTAGGTATGCGAGAAGTCATCGTATTTAATAGAGTTTAAAAATCCGGCTAATTCCCGGTTTGTTTTTTCCAGGTACTTGGTCAGGGAAATGACCTGAAATACAAGTAGTAAAACGATAAGAGAAGGAATAACAAAATCGCTGTTATCCAACAGACTGGTTAAAATAAATATGGTCAGGGTAATAACAACTACCCTGGCAATAATATTAAATCGAAAATTCTTAAAGTCCATGTTTTTCCAACCTACGGTAAAGTGATGCCCTTGTGAGCCCAAGTTCCTTGGCCGCCTTGGAAATATTTCCGGAATGTTTGTTAATGGCTCTCTGGATTACCACCTTTTCTACCTCATCCAGGTTATAATTTTCAGACATATCTTTTTTTGCATCAGCTTTTTCAGATAGAAAGAAAAAGTCATCCGGATTCAAAACGCTGCCCTCACCCATAATTACGGCTCGTTCTATTGCATGTTGCAACTCCCTAATATTACCTGGCCATGAATACTTTTGAAGTTTTTTCAAGGTGGCGGCAGCTATTTTTTTAATTTGTTTGCGGTATTTATGGCAATAGGTTTTCATAAAATGATCTGCCAGTAGCGGAATGTCTTCGAGCCGGTCCCTCAGGGGAGGTAGCTTTAGTTCCACAGTATTTATTCTATAGAGCAGATCTTGTCTGAAGGTATTCTCCTGAACCATGTCGTGTAAGGGCATATTGGTGGCACAGATCAGGCGGATATCTACCGGCGTACTTTTGTTGGAGCCGATACGGGTTACTTCCCTGTTTTGCAATACGGTCAGTAACTTTGATTGCAGCGGCATGCTCAGATTGCCGATTTCATCCAGGAACAAAGTACCCTTATTAGCTACCTCAAACCGGCCTGCCCGGTCGTCTTTGGCATCGGTGAATGCCCCTTTCTTGTGCCCGAACAGTTCGCTTTCAAACAGTGTTTCGGTAATGGCTCCCATATCAACGCCGACAAATACGTTATCTTTTCGTATTGATTTTTGATGCAGGGCGCGGGCAATTAATTCTTTCCCGGTACCATTTTCGCCAAGAATCAATACATTGGCATCTGTTTTTGCTACCTTATCGATGACTGAGAATACATTCTTCATCGAATCACTTACGCCGATGATGTCTTTGAAAGGCTGGTTCATATCACTTTCCAACAACTTTTTCGCCTGCTTCAGCTTATCAACCTCTTTGTATGATTTTTTCAATTTTATGGCTGACGAAATGGTGGCCAGCAGTTTCTCGTTTTGCCAGGGCTTAAGGACAAAATCGGTAGCGCCTACTTTAAGGGCCTTTACCGCCATTTCCACATCGCCAAAGGCCGTGATGAGAATCACCACTGCGGAAGGTTCTATTTCTAAAATTTTTTCTAACCAGAAGAAGCCCTCTTTTCCGCTGGTAATATCCTGACTATAATTCATGTCGAGTAAAATGACGTCGTATGTGTCATTATTCATCAGAAATGGAATTTTCTTTGGATTTTTTTCAATGATCACGTCATGTGCATGCTTTTTGAGTAATAATTTGGCCGCCAATAATACGTCTTCATTGTCATCAATGATTAGAATTTTTCCTAGTTCTTTATCCACAATTATGTCAGTTATGTTTATAAATCAATTATCTGTGGCTACCTAAATGATGCCAAAAGCAAAAAGGGGTGATTTTATTTGATTAGACACTAAAACTAGCTAAAACATTTTAATTTATGTTCATTTACGAACAAAATTTTGTATCAAATGCGAACAATTTTTGGCTCAAAAACAGCCTCCGGCAACTACTTTATGCCGCCGGACTTTGAAAATTCGAGAACTTTTAACCTTTCGTGTGTATTAAAAAAAAAATTAGATTAAATTCGTTGCTGGTTTGAGTACGTACCAGATTAATGAATCCATAACAATACAATAGCATGCAGGTTCAATTAAAAAAAATTGAAAAAATATTGGTGGCAAACAGAGGAGAGATTGCCATCCGGGTGTTAAGAGCAGCCTCCGAATTAAGAATCAGAACGGTGGCTATGTACACCTATGAAGACAGGTATTCATTGCACCGTTACAAAGCGGATGAAGCCTATCAGATCGGTAACGAAACTGAACCATTGAAGCCATACCTGGATATTGAGGAAATCATTGGTCTGGCCAAGCTGCACAACATAGATGCTATTCACCCGGGTTATGGGTTTTTATCGGAGAATGTACATTTTGTGCGTCGCTGTAAGGAGGAAGGAATTATTTTTGTCGGCCCGGAACCGGAAGTTATGGAAAAGCTGGGAGACAAGGTGGCGGCCAAAGAAATTGCCATACAGGCTAAAGTACCAATTATTCAGGACAGTGAGGAGGATCTCACCACTTTTGAGGTTGCTAAAAAAGAGGCGAATAAGATCGGATATCCCGTCATGATCAAGGCGGCCTCGGGAGGGGGTGGCCGCGGAATGCGTGTGGTTAAGAATGATGAGGAATTAAAAACGAATTTCGAGGAGGCAAAAAACGAATCACTCAATGCCTTTGGCGATGATACTGTTTTTCTTGAAAAATATATCGATGATCCCAAGCACATAGAGGTGCAAATAATGGGAGATAATTATGGCACCATTGTACACCTTTACGAAAGAGATTGCTCGGTACAAAGAAGGTTTCAAAAAGTGGTGGAGGTAGCACCCTGCGTTATACTTAGCCAGGAAACCAAACAAAAAATACACAATTACGCACTGGATATTTGCCGGCATGTAAATTATAATAATGTGGGTACGGTGGAATTTCTGGTCGACCGGGAAGAGAATATCTTTTTTATCGAGGTAAATCCAAGAATCCAGGTAGAGCACACGATTACGGAAGAAGTTACCGGCATTGATATTGTCCGATCCCAGATACTCATTGCACAGGGGCGAAAGCTCGAAGATCCCAGAATATTTATAAACAGCCAGGATGATGTGAAATGTAACGGTTTTGCGATCCAGTGCCGGGTTACTACTGAAGATCCGGAAAATAATTTTAAACCCGATTACGGGACGATCCTTGCCTATCGAAATGCCGGGGGCTTTGGTATCAGACTCGACGAGGGAAGTTCTTACCCCGGGGTGCGTATCTCTCCGTTTTTTGACTCCATGCTGGTTAAGATCTCATCTTCGGGCCGCACGCTTAAGGGAGCGGCTCAAAGACTGCACAGGACATTGACGGAATTCAGGGTAAGAGGTGTAAAAACCAATATCGGCTTCCTGGAAAATGTATTAACCAATCCCACTTTTTACAGGGGAGAGGCAACGGTAAAGTTTATTGATGATCACCCCGAATTGTTTGAAATCCCTAAAAGGCTGGACCGGGGAACAAAAACCCTGAGGTTTTTGGCCAATGTCATTGTTAATGGAAATAATGATGTTAAAAATATAGATCATAACAAAAAATTTATCCCGCCGGCCATTCCTTATTTTAACAAATATGAACCACATCCCAAAGGCTCGAAGGATAAATTAAGCGAGTTGGGAAGAGACAAATTTATCGATTGGGTCAGGTCCAGCAAAAATATCTTTTATACAGACACTACGTTCCGGGATGCACATCAGTCTTTATTGGCTACCAGGGTCAGGACGTTAGACATGCTCAATGTGGCAGAGGGCTTTGCCAAAAGTCATCCGCAAACTTTTTCCATGGAGGTGTGGGGAGGTGCCACTTTCGATGTTTCCATGAGATTTTTAAGTGAAGACCCATGGAAGCGCCTGAAGCTTATTCGCGAAGCTATTCCCAACATCCTTTTACAAATGTTGCTGAGAGGATCCAATGCCGTTGGTTACAAAGCCTACCCCGATAACCTTATTGAGAAATTTATAGAAAAATCGTGGGAGCAAGGCATTGATATTTTCCGGGTATTCGATTCGCTGAACTGGCTGGAGGCAATGAAGGTAAGTATTAAGACTATCAGAGAAAGGACAGAAGCCATAGCGGAGGCAGCGATTTGTTATACCGGAGATTTGCTTTCACCGGACAACAAAAAATACACCCTGGATTACTATCTGGATATGGCCCGTCAGCTGGAGGATATGGGAGCCCATATGATTGCTATCAAAGATATGGCGGGATTGTTAAAACCCTATGCAGCCGAAATGTTGGTGAAGGAACTGAAAAAGGTCGTAGATCTGCCGGTTCATTTACATACGCACGATACCTCTTCCATTCAATCCGCCACCTACATCAAAGCCATTGAGGCTGGTGTTGACATCGTAGATGTGGCCCTTGGGGCGGTTTCAGGGCTGACCTCTCAACCCAACTTTAATGCCATTGTTTCTTATATGCAAAATCATGAAAGGGATCAGGCCTACGATATCAAATCGCTTAATGCTTTTTCCAATTACTGGGAAGGTGTGCGTGAATATTATTATCCTTTCGAATCGGGGTTAAAAGCCGGTACCGCCGAGGTTTATGAGCATGAAATCCCCGGAGGGCAATATTCAAACCTGAAGCCACAGGCTATTGCCTTGGGGTTGGGGCATAAATTTGATGAGATCAAAAGCAATTATGCCGTGGTAAATCAGTTGTTTGGAGATATTGTTAAGGTGACGCCATCCTCAAAGGTAGTCGGGGATATGGCATTATTTATGACTTCCAATAATTTGACCGCCAATGATGTCATGAAGGGAGATAATTCTTTGGCATTTCCTGAGTCAGTAGTGAATTTTTTCAAAGGAGATCTTGGACAGCCTCACGGCGGATTTCCCGGTGAAATCAAAAAAATCATATTGAAAGGGGAAAGCGGTTATACTGACAGGCCCAATGCCCACCTGGAGCCCGTTAATTTCCACCTGGAATTTGAGGCTTTTCAGGAAAAATTTGACTCGTCATTAACGATCCTGGACTTCCTTTCTTATTCGTTATATCCTAAAGTATTTGAAGATTACTATCATAGAAAACAGATCTATGGTGAGGTTACCAATATTCCGACACCCGCTTTCTTTTACGGCTTAAAAAACAACGAAGAAATTTTGGTGCAGATTGCCAAGGGAAAATCCATCATTATTAAAATGTTGTATGTTTCGGATCCTGACGAAAAGGGAATCCGCACCGTATCATTTGAATTGAATGGCCAAACCAGGCGGATAGATGTAAAAGATGCCAGCTTTAAAGCCACCAAACCATCGCATAGAAAGGCGGAAAGTGAGCATGAAATCGGTGCGCCACTGCAGGGCAGGATTGCCAAAATGTTGGTTGAGAAAGGCGATGAGGTAGTAGAAGATACACCCTTATTTGTCATTGAGGCCATGAAGATGGAAACAACAGTTGCGGCCCCTTTTCCGGGCAGCGTCAAATCCATATTGATAAATGCCGGAGAAATGGTAGAGCAGGATGATCTGGTAATTGAAATGGAAAATTGAGAAGATAAACTTAAAACTGGTGGTTTATTTCTTCGTCGGGCCGTAAAGTGTAATAAGAGAGATTAACGTTGATGACATCTTTATAGGGGATGACAAAAAAATCGCCAGGGACGTTGTAATAATGCGCGTCCTCGCTTACCTCTTCATCTTTGATATTTCTTCTTCTTACATAAGAGAGAATCAGGTAATCTAAACCGCTGCCTTCGCCTGTCAATTGATAATCCTGTAAGACTCCTGAATACAAGACGGTTTCACTACCTACGTTCACTACCGCATCGACATAGGTAACGTCAATTTTCTTTTCTTCACCGGAAATATTGGGAAAATCCAGCGCTTCACCCTGTAATATATAATGCCAATGATTTTTGAATCTTAGCAATTTATACTTTCGGTCTAACTTTAACTTTCTGATGGTACCCTTTAATGAAAAACCCAAAAACGCCAGCCATACCCACAGGGAGACATTATAGATCATAATGTTGAAGACCTGATCTTTTAACCCTTTAAATACATTGATAAACTGAACATTGCCTGGTCCTTCAATCAATATGGCCAGGACTTCAAAATTAACATCGTACCCAATGACCCGGGACATAAAAATGTAATGGGTTAACTGGAATACAGTTCCGGGAATGATAGACGATAAAAAAACTGCAAAAGGGGTGGATTTAAAATATTCTTTGGAGAACTCGGCAGTGTAATAAAACCTTCTGAATATTAATCCGGGGACTATAAACAGTAAAAAAAGTGTAATTGCCCCTATAGCCAGATTCATAAATTTAAATAACTATGGATCGGGGCTAAGAAGCTTTTTTGATGGATTGTTCCCGTACCGACCGTAAAGTATACTTCTTTCCATGGTATTGAAACGCAGCGCTTTCATCTCCTTCCCGAAGTTTGTAAATGGCTTCCAGCAATTTGTTTTTTTCCTTGTGGTCACCAAGAATCTCATTTACTTTTTCGCTCAGCAGCGGACGTACAGTTCTGAAAAAATTAAACATAATATCAATACTTTGTATTTAATAATACGAAAATTTACAACTAATGGCTATAATTTCGAACTATTTAATGTTTATCAAAGTTGCTAAAAAAAATTGGGGATTTCAAATGTCCAGACTTACCGACTGTTAATAATTAATTGAATAATGACTAATAATTCGATATATTCAGAAGCATTTTAACTCCAGAGAATCATGGAATCTGTTTTAAATTACGTTTTTGCCATTATAGGCATTTATCTCTTATTGGGTTTTGTATTTTACCTGGTGTTCATTTTTAAGCTGGCTACCCGGTTAGATGAAAATATGCAGGGATCCGGTGTTGGCTTTAAACTATTAATACTTCCTGGTACACTGGTATTATGGCCGGTATTATTCTCAAAGTGGAAAAAACGTCTTAAAAATTAATTTGATAAATGAGATTTTTTAACTTATGATCAGGCCCTTAAGAAAAAGACACCGGATAATGTGGCTGGTGCTGCTGGTTGTGGTTTCCGTATTGTTTGTAAAATCTTACCCGTCTTCTCAAACCTACCGGGGAAAAGAAGCCAAAGCCCCGGCTCCGGATTCACCGGCTTTAATTGAAACCGCGTCTGTCGAGAAACCTTATTTTGAGGCTAGTCTCGGGACCCTGCCGTCGGGTGAGCAGGTATTACAAATGAATTTAAAAACCGCATTTGATTCACCGGCCCCGGGGGTATACCTGGTCGGCGGAAACAGGGAGGATGTTAAAGCTTATCAATTTCTGGGGGATGTCAATACAACAGGAAACCATCAATTCAAGTTTGAAATGCCCAATGGATCGTATCAATTGATAGTCTACGACCCCATCAAGAAGATACAACTGGAAACCATCAATTTTCAATAATATGGGACATCAGTATAGTGCTGTACTTTGGAATCGACAGAAAAAAATCTACGACCTGATTTTGTTGGCCGGCGTCATTATATACTTGCTGGTATTCATTGTGGCGAGCCAGTTGCTAAGGCCTGAAATTACGGAAGAAACTTTGATCATAAGGGCTACAGGATCCCTGGCTTTATTAATGTTACACATTATCCTGGCGATCGGTCCGCTTAGCCGGTTGAACAATCGGTTTTTGCCATTGCTTTACAATCGGCGACATCTCGGGGTTAGCATGTTTGTTATAGCAGCAGTTCACGGTGTATTTAGTATTTTGCAATTCCATTCATTGGGTAATGTAAGTCCATTGGTTTCTGTTTTTTCCTCTAACCTCCAGTATAACAGTTTGCAGGAATTTCCATTTCAAACACTTGGATTTTTTGCCCTGATCATATTTTTTATGATGGCAGCTACCAGTCACGACTTTTGGCTGGCCAATTTGGGACCGAAGTTTTGGAAAACGATGCATATGTTGGTTTATGTAGCATATGGGTTAATAATTATGCATGTAATGCTGGGCATTGTACAATCTGAACCCTCGGTGTTACTGGTTACCCTGCTAGGGGCAGGATTTCTTTTGATTGCCGGTTTACACCTTTTGGCTGGTTTTAGAGAATCAAAGTCAGACCGGGAAAAAAGTCCTAACCAGCGGGGATATATTTTGATAGGACAGGTAAGCGAAATTCCGGAAAATGCCGCAGTTACCGTCGTCGCCAACGGAGAAAAAGTAGCTATATTTAAATATGATGGCAAGGTATCGGCCGTCTCCAATGTGTGTAAGCACCAGAATGGCCCTTTGGGAGAAGGCAGAATTATAGATGGATGCATTACGTGTCCCTGGCATGGATATCAATATTTACCACATAATGGTTGTTCTCCTCCTCCTTTTACAGAAAAAGTAGCTACTTACGACATATTGTTAGAGGGGGAAAAGGTTTATTTGAATCCTAAACCCCACGCGGAAGGAACAGAGAGAAAACCGGCTATTATAAAATCAACATTGAACCAGGATATATGAAAGAGGATGACTTTTATGTAGGTTACTTACCAAAGGCTCCAAAGTCAATGAGCAAATGGTTGAAGGCCGTCATTGCCGGCTTATTGCTGCTGCCTGGAATTGTAGCCTTTATGATAGCCGGCAATCAGCATCATTTTGCCGCTACCAATTTTGAATACGGGCAATTAACGGAATTGACTGGGGTGGTTTCGCTTGAGCCGGTACCCAGGTTAATCCTGGAGGCGGGCCGCGACCAGCGTGGGGCCATCATTACCAAATCGGTATTATTGGTTAATTTTGGTAAAAGCGGGGTCGAGACAATTTTTCGAAACCTGGAAAAAGAACTAGGCAGACCGTTAACAGATTTTGAGTTTAACCTGAGGGGTACCTTGATTTACGGAGAAGGCAAAACGGTATTTGAGTTAACCGATCAGGCAGCTTCGGTGCTGAGTCACCAGGTACTGGACAAGGCTTATGTACCGGCAAAGGCCATAGCTTTGGGAGAACAATCCATCAAAGGAGAAATTATAGACCCTAAGTGTTATTTCGGCGTCATGAAACCCGGGTTTGGCAAAGTGCATCGATCCTGCGCTATCCGGTGTATCGCCGGAGGGATTAGTCCGGTCATGGTAACAGAAAATGAAGATGGTGAAAAACAATTTATTTTGTTGCTTGCTGCTCAAGGCAAGACGAAGTGGCCGTTAATTTCAAGATTGGCCGGTAAACCCATAACGATTAAGGGTGAACTGAAGCAGGTGGATGACTGGATGGTGATGAGCTATGAGGAGCAACTATTGTATGATGCGGCCTCCTTTCCCACAATCCCGAATGCGTCAGACAAACCGGCCAAAGAGCCCAAATTCCTGGCCGGCCCCAATGCGCTGGATGCCAACATCATTTTATGTAATTAAAACCGGGAACCAAAAAGGCCGCAATCTATCGGCCATTAGGTATTTCGATAGTAAACGTACTTCCTTTTTTAAGCTGTGTGGAAAGCTTGATGGTACCGCCTAATTTTTTAATGATCTCTTTTACAATATATAATCCCAGACCGGAGCCGTTACTTTGCTCGGAAGCCCGGTAGAACATTTTGAAAACCTTGTCCTTGTGATCATCATGTATCCCGTTGCCATTATCCTGCACCACGATTTTGGCTTTGGAATAGCTGGTTTCTACTGATATCTTTATAAACTGGTCATCCACATATGTTTTTTGATATTGCACGGCATTTACCAGTAAATTTTGTAAAGCGTCTTTAATCCTGATCGGATCGGAGTAGAAGGGTGTCTGGTCGTCAATAACTAACTCTTTGGTAATATTATCCGCGCCTTCAAAATATTGCAGGTGCGTAAATATTTCCTCAAATATTTTATTAAAATCCAGTTTTTCATAATTTATCACCAGCCGGGAGTTCCTGGAGTAGTGGATGATCTTGTTAATGAAATTATCCAGTTTGTTGATACAATCTGTCATTTTATTCAGGTACTCATTCTTTTTGGTTTGATCATTCTCGATTTTTGAGATATTGATCAATCCCAGTACGCTGGCCAGTGGGGCCCGCAAGTCGTGGGCGGCTCTGTAAACGAAATTATCTAACTCATTATTGATTTTTACCAACTCCTCATTTTTGTCCCGGAGTTTTTCTTCCGAAATTTTTCTGGACTGGATGCTTCGCAGGTAAATGGAAAGCCCCTCGGTTGAGACGTAGCCATGTACTTCAAACCACTGCTGTGAGGGTTCTATATATTCTTCAAAATGGATGTCAATTTGTTTGTTAAAGGCCTGGTGAAACTGTTCACGCATTTTGCTGGATTGAGAAAATGCCAGCTCGTCCCAGATCTTTTTCCCAAGTAAGTTTTCCTTTTTTTCATTAAGTAAGATCTCGGCTTGTTTATTAAGGTAGGTAAACTTCCATTCACTATTAATTATGAACATTGCATCAGTGATGCTCTCCAATATATTGATGCTTCTTTTGGCCGAACTTAAAAGTTTTTCCTCTGTTTCTTTCTTGTCGGTGATATCGGTTTCAATAATCACATAATTAATTAATTCCTCATTTTCATTGAAGACCGGGCTTACATCCAAATGAAGCCAATAGATAGTTCCGTTCTTTTTATAGCTTACCGTTTCACCGGTGAATTTTTTTCCGGCGCTTATCATTTGCAGGATGCGCTTATCGAAACCGGCATAATTAAAATCTTTGGAGAGGTAAAATGGTTTTTCACCTATACATTCCGTTATTTTATACCCGGTTATCTGACAATAGCCATTATTAACCCATTCGATGCTGCCGTTGGCGTCGGTGATGATCACGCCGTTATGTGTTTTAGTGGCCAGCCAGGAGAGTTTTGTTAAATCAAACTGAAGATCTGCAGCTAGTTTTTGTATGAAAACTGCCACCAGAAAACCTGGCTTCAGTGTATCCAACCGGATCAGAAACTTATCAGAATTGGTAGTTTTGGCGGTTTTATAGGCGATGAATTGTACCGGTGGTTTTTGTCCCTGCAGCGCAACCCCAAATGCATCAAGGAATTGTTTTTCTTCCTGAAATCTAAAACATTTGAGCAGGTCCTTGCCAGTCTCTAACCCTTTATTCAGAACTAGTGCTCCTGCACTGGTTTCTTCAATTTGCAACTCGTTATCAAGGATTACAAAGGCGCTGGTATTGTCTAATAAAGATTTGTACTGGCTCTCGGAATTTTTAATTTTATCAACTTCCAGTTTCTGGAGGGCCAGTTTTTCAGCTAACTTTTTGTTTTTAATTTTTAACTCCTCGTTAGCCTTGCGTAATTCCTCAGTATCTGGCCCGCTTTTACTTCCTGTCAATGGTTGTTTTCCACGCTTATACTGGTCGTTTACTAGTGACTTCAAACCAAATTTTTCGATTAAACCAATAATTTATTTGAACAGACTAAAAATTATTTCACCTTTCACTTCTGGTAAGAATGCGATTGAAGTAGCCTGTGAATTTTAAAACTATTAACATTTGTAAGGGAAAAAAATTAATAATTTTGATAAATAACAAGTATGAAAGGTTTTCGCCGAATTGTCACTTTTTTGTGCTTTTATGAAAATTTGATCTTGGGTTTTTTACCGTTGGCAGGTTGTTGCGCTCTTATTTCACACCCTAAACAGGGGAAGTATGGTACGGGTAAAGCAAAGTAATATGAGTGAACTAATTACAGCATCCTCCCGCAAAGTTAATTTAAGTGTCTGATTTATAGCTTTTAAAAATTGATCAAAAATTATCGCATGGCGCTGTTAAATAATAAGTCAGCAATTTTTGGCCGGGTTCGTCGTAGTTATATAGTAACAGGTGGAAACTCATGAAAATTTCAAAACTCGTCTTATGGGCAGTGGTCCCCTCATTTTTTTATGTGGCTTGTAACCACAAAAATCACGATACCTCCGATTCGGAGACTCCTTTGACCACACTGATAAGCAATACAAGTGGCGAAGTGACCGAAGCTATGGAGTTGGCACCGGTAATCGGCGCCATTAAGTTACCTCAGGGATACAAACGAGTGCGAGTAGAACAGGATTCCTTTGGCGAATACCTGAGAGGCCTGCAAATTAAGCAGGACGACCATGTTGTTAACTTGTATGACGGAAGAAAGAAAGCTAATCAGGGCGCCCACTATTGCATCCTGGATATTGATGTAGGCAACAGGGATTTACAGCAATGTGCCGATGCTGTTATCAGGCTGCGGGCAGAATACCTGTATCAGATGAAAGACTTCGAAAGCATATCCTTTAATTTTACTAATGGAGAGCCGGTACCGTTTAAAAAATATGCCGAGGGCTACCGGGTGAAGGTCAACGGGAACACCCTATCCTGGAAAAAAAGCACCGGGCCAGACTATTCGTATCCTAATTTTAGAAAATACCTGAATTTGATATTTGCTTATGCCGGTTCATACTCTCTCGCCAAAGAACTCGACAAAGTCACCGACGTCAATGAAATTCAAATCGGTGATGTAATGATTCAGGGAGGGTTTCCAGGGCATGCCGTGCTGGTCATGGACATCGCTGAACACATGGATACAGGTGAGAAAATATTTTTACTGGCGCAAAGTTATATGCCCGCCCAGGAAATTCATGTGCTGGTAAACCCAAATCACGTGGGAATAAGTCCCTGGTATTCCATGAAGCATAGCAACCGGGTTTATACGCCGGAATGGACCTTTAATAAAAATGATCTCAAAAGGTGGAGAGACCAGTGAAGGGTCAAATGATCGTTAATTTTTAGTAGCGCGCACCATTTCTTTTTTGCCTGGAGGTCCGGGTAAAGTTTCAACGTGCAATCCAAGCGTTAAAAGATCCCGTTTAAATTGTCCCCTGGCGCAATAAGTGACTAAAACGCCACCTTCAGTAAGAAAACCTGTTACTTTTTTGATCACCTCATAGGTCCATAATTCCGATTGCTTGGAAGGGGCGAACGCATCAAAATATATTAATTCAAACGACTGGTCAGGTTCATAATTTTGAAGCGTTATCTTTTGCTTGTTTAGGGTGAAATTGCCGGTTATAGGCACTGACCTGTGCCAGGTACTGGTGTGCAATGTTTTGAAAAGCTGCCCTTCCCGCTCATTTTTCAAATAGTTTGTGTAATTCAGGTCCTCTATTAATTCCGGATCCAGCGGGAAGGGTTCGAGACTATGATAATTGACGGCATTGCTTTTCCCCAGTAGTTTTTGAACAGTTAAAATAGCATTGAGTCCCGTCCCGAAACCAATTTCCAATAAGTTAATGGTCGTGGGATTGACAGTATTCAATAAGTGTTCCAGACCCGCGGTTATAAATACGTGATTTGACTCCTGCCAGGCGCCGTGAAAAGAATGGTATGTTTCATTGATATTTTTCAGGTAAATCGTATGAGAACCATCCTCGGTAACAATGATTTTTGGTTGCGCGTCCGACATTTACTTTTTATAGATTAAAACAGTGGCATGGGCAGAAACACCTTCTTTCCTACCCACAAATCCCAGTTCTTCCGTTGTTGTAGCCTTTACGGATATGTTGTCCGCGTCAGTTCCAATGACCCCGGCGAGACATGTTTTCATAGCTGGTATATAAGGATTAAGCTTTGGCGCTTGCAGGCATACGGTGGTATCTATGTTTCCTACTTCATACCCTTTGTCCCGAATTAGTTCCAATGTCTGTTTTAGCAGAATTTTGCTATCGATACCTTTATACCGGGCATCTTTATCGGAAAAATGAAAACCGATATCCCGCAAATTAGCCGCCCCCAAAAGAGCATCGCAAATGACATGAATCAAAACATCGGCATCCGAATGGCCAACGGCTCCATGCGTGTGATCAATTTGAATTCCCCCTAACCAAAATGGATGCCCTTCCTTTAGTTGGTGAACATCATATCCCTGTCCAACGCGTATATTCATGGTGTTTGTTTTGACATACTGAATTAATTTTGAGAATGATAATGGATGGTTGAGCAGTTTTCAGGTATCAATACTGTATTGGCCACCGATTTTATTTCTTCGACTGTTACGGACTGGATTTTTTGGGATTCCTGATTGACCAGTTCCGGATTCCCGAGGTTAGCGGCGAATGCAAGGTTTAGAGACTGGTTTAACAACTCCATTTCAGAGAATTGCAAGGTGGATTCCGCCTGATTTTTGACTTTTAGCAATTCGCTTTCTTCTATCGCCTCAGCCTTGAACTCATCGATGACTTCCTGTATGGCAGCGTCAGCCATTTCGAGACTAATGTTGTTGTTCAACATGCCTGAGACCACCAACAAACCCGGGTCTACAGAACCGGTAATGTAGGTATTCAGTTTATTAAACAATTTCCGCTCTTTAATCAGCTTGCGGTAAAACCTTGAAGAATTACCACGGCCCAGCATATCTCCAAGGAGGTCTACCTGGTAATATTCCTGCGATAATTTTCCTGGCATGTGGTAAACTTTGTAAATGGCGTTCAGCGGAACATCTGCTGTCAGGTTTAAATGTCTTGAGGCCAGCTGTTTAGGTTCTTTGACTAAATTTCTTTCATACGCCTGTCCCGCCGGAATCGGATCGAACCATTTCTCGGAAAGTTTCTTTACCTCGTCTGTCTTGACATTGCCGGCTACTACCAGTGTGGCGTTGTTGGGTCGGTAAAATTTAAAGAAAAAGGACCTGACATCTTCTAAAGTGGCATTTTCGATATGAGAAATGTTCTTGCCGATGGGCGCCCATTTATAGGGGTGTTTTTGATAGGCCAAGGGCCTTAATTGAAGCCAGACGTCGCCGTAAGGTTGATTTAAATACCTTTGTTTAAACTCTTCGATCACCACCTTTCGCTGTACTTCCAATACCTGGGGAGCAAATGACAGGCTTAACATCCTATCGGATTCCAGCCAAAACGCCGTTTCAAGATTATTGGCCGGAATGGTTAAATAATAATTAGTAATGTCAGTACTGGTAAAAGCATTATTTTCACCCCCTACCTTTTGTAAGGGTTCGTCGTAATTGGGAATGTTCATTGACCCGCCAAACATTAAGTGCTCAAACAAGTGGGCAAATCCTGTTTTGTCTTCCTGTTCATCCTTTGAACCCACATTGTATAAAATATTGACCACCGCCACCGGTGTGTCCGGGTTTTCAATCACATAAACATTTAGTCCGTTTGAAAGTTTAAAATTCTGGTAAGATATCATTGACTTTTAATAGGTACAGGTGCAAAAATAAAAAATAACCTTATTCTTTGTGTGGTATGGTCATTCAATTACATTTGTGTTCTTATTTTTTTCTAATTTCGTGGAAAATAATCAAAAATTATCCGGATTATATTCTTAGGCAACATTAAACCCCTTCAATGAGATTTTATAGAAAAAATTATTCTGACGAAACCTTGATTGCGTTGTACGAGGCTTTGTTAAGACCCAGGTTAATAGAAGAAAAGATGTTGATTCTATTGCGTCAAGGTAAAATCTCCAAATGGTTTTCCGGCATAGGACAAGAGGCGATATCGGTGGGTTGTACCCTGGCGCTCAAGACGACCGAATACATTTTGCCTATGCATAGAAATTTAGGGGTGTTTACCAGCAGAGATATCCCGTATCATCGACTTTTTGCGCAATTCCAGGGAAAAATGTCGGGTTTTACCAAGGGAAGGGACCGCTCTTTCCACTTTGGTTGTAATGAGAATTATATTGTTGGGATGATCTCCCATCTGGGGCCGCAACTGGCCGTTGCCAGTGGTATCGCCCTCGCCTATAAATTAAATAACGAAAACAAGGTCGCCGTAGCCTTTACCGGCGATGGCGGCGCCAGTGAAGGTGATTTTCACGAAGCCTTGAATGTTGCCTCCGTTTGGAAGTTGCCTGTAATATTTGTGGTGGAGAACAATGGCTATGGCCTTTCAACGCCTAGCTCCGAACAATTTAATTTCAAGAAATTTATAGATAAAGGTCCGGCCTATGGCATGGAAACCAAAAGAGTGGATGGAAATAATGTACTGAAGGTCTATGAAACCATGTCCTCTGTGGCCAGTTCTATCCGAAAGAAACCGCGGCCGGTTTTAGTGGAGATGATGACTTTTCGAATGCGAGGCCATGAAGAAGCTTCCGGCACCAAATACGTGCCTAAGAAGCTCATGGAAAAATGGGCCAAAAAAGATCCGGTCGATAACTACAGGGCCTTTTTACTCGATGAAAAAGTCATAAATGATGAGATCGACCAGGAAATAAGAAACCTTATAAAGCTGGAAATTGATAAAGGGCTGGAGATCGCGTATGGCGAAACGCTTCCTGCGGCCGAGGCAACTTCAGAGCTACAGGATATATACTTTCCCTTCCATCAGCAGGTTATTGATCCGGAGAAAAAAACCGGAAAGACTGAAAAAAGATTTGTGGATGCAATTGCCGATGGCATCAGGCAGAGTATGGAAAAATATCCCAACCTGGTCTTGATGGGCCAGGATATTGCCGAATACGGCGGGGTTTTCAAGGTTACAGAAGGACTGGCTAAAGTCTTTGGAAAGGAGCGTATCAGAAACACACCCATCTGTGAATCAGCCATCGTTGGTGCCGCCCTTGGTTTATCCATAAAAAAGTTTAAAGCCATCGTTGAAATGCAGTTTGCGGATTTTGTAACCTGCGGGTTTAATCAAATTGTCAATAACCTGGCCAAAAGCCATTATCGATGGGCGCAGCCGGCAGATGTGGTTGTCAGGATGCCAACGGGCGCAGGAGTAGGAGCAGGGCCCTTCCACTCACAATCAAATGAAGCCTGGTTTACACACACACCGGGCCTTAAGGTAATTTATCCCTCAAATCCTTACGATGCCAAAGGCCTCTTAAACGCCGCTATTGAAGATCCCAACCCGGTAATGTTTTTTGAACATAAGATGTTGTACCGATCCCTCCAGGAACCCATCCCGGACGATTATTATACTGTTAAGATCGGCGAAGCCAGACTGGTGCGGGAGGGTGAGGATATTTCTGTAATTACCTACGGCGCTGGCGTTCATTGGGCGGTGGAAGTGCTGGAGACCCTTGATTACATATCCTGTGATGTGCTCGACTTAAGAAGTTTACTGCCATGGGATCAAGAGGCGGTGGAAACCACGGTTCGGAAGACCGGAAAGGTAATAGTTTTGCATGAGGATTGTCTTACCGGTGGCCTGGGTGGAGAAATTGCTGCCTGGATTGGCGAAAAATGTTTTACAAGCCTGGATGCCCCTGTCATACGGGTTGCAAGTTTGGATACGCCCGTGCCATTTTCTTCTCCTCTTGAACAAAATTTTTTGCCAAAAGAACGTTTTAAAAGAAAGCTGGTGGAACTATATGAGTATTAATGTGTTTTTGTCGATAGAAAATATAGGCCTTTTTGCAAGGTACAGCCATTTAGCAGCGTTTTGAAGAGCCTTTGGTAAACAGATGTATCGGGCTGATCTTGGATCTGGTAATTCCTGACGCTATAAGTCATTAATGTATGAATTCAATTATTAATCAAGATTTTTATAGTATTATATGCTGTAAATTACGGGCTTAAATTGGGTATATTGTTTTGAAAGGTATCAATGTTTATTGGTGGTGCAACAGCTTGACGTTTTGGCGGACAAAAGGTAAATCGATCTGGGTTTGCCTGGGTTTGCTTTTCCTGGCTTTAACATTTACCACACCCAATGTTTACGGTCAAAATCTGCCATCAGGTACAAAGAGTAAAAAAGTCCCGAAGGTAAAGAAGGTTAAACCCAGGAATACCAAAAAGTCAAAATCAGGAAAGGTCAAAAGGGTTAATCCCCGGTCCGCCAGCGGGCGGAAGAATCACACCAACCAAAGCGTAACGCCAAGCTATACCAAGAAAAAATCAACGCCAGCGGTTAAAAAGGTTAATCCCCGATCGATCAGTGGGAGGAAGAATTACATTGATAGAAATGTTGTTCCGGGTTATACAAGGCGAAAACCTGTACCAAAGGTTAAAAAAGTAGTGCCGAATTCGGCTTCCGGGAAAGTTAGTTATAAAAACAGAAGAGTTTCCCCGAGAAGTGCTTCCGGAAGTGTTAGTTTCAAAAATACCCGCGTTTCCCCGCGTAGTATTTCAGGTAAAAGAGGGTTTAAAGACCGGCGCGTGATCCCCAGCAGCGCCAGTGGCAGCGTGGCCTTTAAAAATAAATCTGTAGCGCCCAGAAGTGCCACCGGGCATTTAAAATTCAAAGATAAAGGTGTTTTCCCAAGGTATAGCCAACGTGCAAAAGGATCTGACAACACCAGGGTACAGGTTCGTAACACCAGGGGGCGTTCGAAATACAATGTAGTAACCGTTACGCCCAGGTCAATCAGGACCAATCGCCGGTATGGCAGCTCAAGGAATAAAAACAGGCTGCTAACATACCCGTCGAACGTAGCATCCCTGCACAAGGGGAATATCAAAAGAAAGGGCCGAAGAAAGCCGGGTAATTACGGCAGGAAAAGCCCGGCCTCTTTGCAGGGAGCCGGAAAGTATAACCTTGCCAAGGTATCTGCCAGGTCTATAAGCAGTAATCCAAGAATAAGATCTACCAGGAAAAAAGGGAAGTTGATGGTTTTGCCTAAGAATACAGGGGCACTATTTTCTGGCAATATCAGAAGAAGAGGGAAAGGCCCGGCTGCCAACGATGGAAAAGTAAAGCCGAGGTACTCGGCTCACGGCCAAAAGAAATATAAAAAGGTATTGGTTACGCCAAGATCTATTAACAGTAATCCCAAATTCCGGGCTAATAGCAATCAAAATAAATTGTTGACCTATCCAAAAGATGTCAGCGCACTTTATGTAGGCAACATAAAATCCAGAAAAGGACATAAACACCGGCTTAATAAAAATAAATATATTTCCTATAGCGGAAATATTAAGATGAGGGAACCAAAACGGCGGGAAGTTGGTACTCAATACAGTGGAAGTTTAAAAAGAAAGGGTCCGAACTATCAAAGACTTGATAAAAGCGATTATATCAAAGGAAGAAGCAAGGCACAGTGGGCGAGTTATTACAGGCAAAAAACAAAAAAACAAGCCGCTTTTATCGGATTTCAAAAATACAGGCCCAAAAAAGAGAAGTGGATGCATCCCAGTGCCGGGTATAAGGTGGGAAGGTATCAGCGAACGGTTGAGGCCAGAGAGCGGATCAGAAAGAGAAAGTTATGGTGGAGTAGAAAGAAAAAGAACGATGATCAGCCCAAATACCTGAAAATGAAAGAGAAAAAATCAAAATATGACCCCAAGGAAATTAAAATATGGAGTGACTATGATAATAGTCGGGGTCGGGCAGAAGGGAAAAAAGTGAAAAAAAACGATAATTAATATCCTTAAATTAAATCATATATTTTAAGTTATGCGTTGGAGAAAGTTGGAAAATGAGAATACATTATCAGCGATAAAAAAGGAATCGGAAAGTAATCCGGTATTAATTTTTAAACATAGTACGCGATGCTCCATTAGTTCTATGGCTATAGACAGGCTTGCGCGATCGTGGAAAGAGGAGGAAATTAACCCTCAACATTTTTATTACCTTGATTTAATCGCGTTTAGGGATATTTCCCGCCAGATCGAGGAGATGTTTCAGGTACCTCATCAGTCGCCACAGATATTGATTATCAAAGATGGCCGTTGTGTTTATGATAACTCCCATATGGGGATAAACTATCAGGATGTTAAAGACAAGGTAGCTGAGTTAATCAGTCAGAATTAAAACCAGGCGTATTTTCGAAAAGTGCAAAATTCAAAAGCTTTTTGCGAATGGCCTGCTACTGGATGGGTGTTGTGTTAAAAAAGCTTTGGATTTTTAAGTGGCGTTATCAGTCCTTAATTTGCCTTTTTAAGCGCTATATGCTATCTTCATAAAACCAATTGCGATTTTTTTTCGTTATTTTAAAAATGACTAATTTTATTAAATTCATAAGATTTGGTGATGGGAAAATTTAAGTATGTTGGATTAGTCACACTTCTATTGGTTTTGTTTTCTCAATTTTCATTTGGTCAAATTAAGCAGGAATATGACTATAGTAGTGAGATTATTTGGGGGATAAATAAAAATACGAATGGTGGATTAATCGGAGGTTTTATATTAAAATATGGACGGGAGATAAATGAAGGTTTTTTTGAAACCTTCGGTGTTGAATTGTCGAATGTAAAGCACCCTAAAGAGCAACGAACACAAACCGCTAATGGAAGTACTTTTATATGGGGTAAGCAAAACTATCTTTATACAGTAAGACTACAATACGGCAGAGAAAAAATACTCTTCAAAAAGGCACCGCAACAAGGTGTGCAAATCAATGCACTTTTATCAGTTGGCCCAACTATCGGGCTGGTAGCACCTTATTATATTTCTGTTGCGCTGGGGCCTTTTGAGTCACAATCTGTTCCTTTTGATCCTGACATCCATAAAAGTCAGCGAAATATTATTGGTACCGGTAGACTATTCCAGGGATTGGGAGAGGCTGATTTTAAGCTGGGAGCAAATTTGAAGGCGGGCTTGAATTTTGAGTTTGGCACTTTCAAGAGAAATGTTACCGGGTTTGAAGTTGGATTTATGCTGGAGGCTTTTACAGAAGAGATTGTCATTGTACCAGAGGCCGAAAATCGTAGCGTGTTTCCTTCTGCTTTCATTACTTTATTTTACGGCTCGCGAAAATAACACATTTACGCCATACAATTTAAGTATCTAAATTGATCTGTGGTGGCCAAATTTGTCAGATTAGTTGGTTATAATAAGTGAGTTCAAATGTGTATTTTTGGGTTAATTAAGAAATTTGGAGAAACTAGATGATAGAATTACCGGTTATAGCAAAAAAAGATGGAACACAACCTCAGAAGGTTAGAAAACCTAATTGGTTGAGAGTGAAACTTCCGGTTGGTGAAGAGTTCAAAAAAGTTCGCAAGCTTGTTGACCAACATAAATTGCATACCATATGTGAGAGTGGCAATTGCCCCAATATGGGAGAATGTTGGGGGGCAGGTACAGCAACATTTATGATCCTGGGAAATGTATGTACCCGTAGCTGTTCATTTTGTGCGGTCGCCACAGGAAGACCGCCGGAGTACGACGAGGAAGAGCCGGTGAGAGTGGCCGAAGCAATTAAGCTGATGAAGGTGAAACACGCTGTGATCACCTCCGTCAACAGGGATGAATTAAAGGATCGGGGTGCTGAAATATGGTATCAAACAGTGGTTGAGGTGAAAAAGAGAAGCCCGCAAACTACCATAGAAACTTTGATCCCCGATGTCAAAGGGAATTGGGATGCTTTACATCGGATGATAGAAGCTGGACAGGAGGTAGTCTCTCATAACATGGAAACTGTGGAAAGGCTTTATAGACGCGTGCGGCCCCAGGCAAAATATGCCAGAAGTCTTGAACAAACCAAACGGACCAAGGAGTATGGAAAAAGGACTAAATCAGGTATTATGCTTGGCCTGGGAGAGAAACCGGAAGAAGTGTATAAAGCAATGGATGATTTGGTAGAAAACGGATTAGATATCCTGACCCTTGGCCAGTACCTGCAACCAACTAAAATGCATATAGAAGTGGCAGAATTTATTCACCCGGATCTTTTTGCTAAATACAAGGAAGAAGGTTTAAAACGTGGTTTGAAATACGTTGAATCCGGTCCATTAGTAAGATCGTCTTACCACGCCGAAAGACATGTAAACGTATAGATAGTGAAAAGCCCGACTGAAGCGTCGGGTTTTTTGTTATTAAAAGTTGAGAATAATTAACTATGGAAATGGCAAACGATATTAAGGCAATTTTGTTTGATTTTGATGATACGTTGATGCAAACAAAGAAGATTAAGGTAAAAGCCATAAAAACGTTGGGCTTAAGATATTATAATTTTGATATACCGGATGAATTGATAGACCAACACTGGGGAACACCTTTTTCCTCCTTCTATGAAAATGTATTTACTTCGGTAGATGATGACCTGGATAGAATTCTTGCCAGAAGAGAAATGATCAATGAAGAGTTTCGAAATCAGCCTTATGATGATGCCAAATCAGTTTTGACCTACCTGACTTCCAAGTATATGGTAGGTATTGTTACGGCTTCCAGCCAGAAGGCGGTGAACTCGGAACTGGCAGGTGTTGATCTACCCATTCAACAACTTCACTTCATTCAAACAGCTGAGGATACCTTTTACCATAAACCTGATCCAAGGGTTTTTGATCCATCCATTGAAAAACTATCTCCCAAAGGAATTCGGCGGAACGAAATATTGTATGTCGGAGATTCCTTTCAGGACTATATGGCAGCTATTGACGCGGGATTGTCTTTTATAGGAATAGCGAATAATACAACACCGGAAAGTGCATTTAAAAAAAGAAAAATTCGCTTTATAAAAAGACTTTCAGATCTGAAAGATATTTTATAACCTGCAAAAAATAATGCCGATTCACCTATAAGTGATGAATCGGCATGATAGAAGTTATGTGTTTTTAAGTTTTGCCGGTTATTCGATTTTGAAAGTATCCGGCGGCAATTCGGTGTTGACCTTTACCTCTTCCACCTCCACGTTTATCACTTGTGGTCCTACGCTCTGTGTCAGGGAAAAAGGAAGTTTTAAGCCTTCTACATCTTTGTAGTTTTTATAAGACCAGATATTGTTGAGGCTACCTTGAGGTGTGTCCAGTACTTTGCTGAATTTTACTTTTAATGCAGTCTCCTTATCAAAGTAGATCGTGGCTTTACCTCCTGTGGGGTAGGTCATTTCTATGACGTAAGCGTCCTTGCCATCAACCTTTTCAATTCCCGACAGGCTCAACTTAATTTGATGTTTGTCGAAATACGCTTCCGGAAATAAGGAGTTATCGATGATGGATTCCTGTTTTAAGTTGTCAGGCAAAGGCAAAGATTGTCCCATTTGCAGCATAGAAGCATTGCTTCCATCTGAGACCCATTTTTGGGCAGTCATACCCCCCATGGTCAGTTCAGTTTTTGATTTTAAAGGTGCTGCTTTAAATTCTGCCAGGGCCAGTTGCTGTCCCATGACGCTAACCGCAGAATTGCTTGAGAGACTTTTTACAGATTTTATTTTGGTTTCTCCACCTATGGCGTTGATATAATTTTTAATGACCGCCTCCGGTGTTAGATTGGCAGGTAAATCACTAGCGGTAGTGGGAACGTAATTGTTACCGTAAATATCGTAATATTTTACCTCGCCAAATTGTTTTAATTTATCGGATAACTCACTGGCTTTTCCAACAACCAGTATGTAGGCGTTGTCTGGTTTAACGTATTTTTCAGCCATACTATGGATATCTTCTATGCTCACAGCGGCTACCTTTTTTAGATAATTAGGGTAATAATCTTTAGGCATATTGTACCGCTCTGTATTTAGCGCAAAATTGGCCACAGTCTGGGGGCTTTCAAGTGACCGGGCAAAGCTTCCGGTGATGTAATTTTTCATTCTGCTTAACTCCGTTTCAGTCACTTTTTCATCCCGGATTCTTTTCAATTCATAGATGAATTGTACGATACTGCTATCAGTAACTTCATTGCGCACACTGGAGGAGGCATTAAAGTCACCCACCAGTTTATCCGAAGATAACGAAGAATAAGCACCATAGGTAAACGCATGAGTTTCTCTTAGGTTTGCAAACAATCTTCCGGAAAAACCACCTCCTAAAATATTATTCATCAAACTTCCTTTTACGACATCTTCGCTGCCAGGCTTCAGGTCCACGGGATAGGTAATGTTGATGATCGACTGCACCGCCTGTGATCTGTCAACCAATGCCACAATGGGTTTTGCAGGAGGAGTGGGGATCTCATAGCTATGTGTAGGTACCTCACCTTTTTGCCAGTCCCCAAAGTATGCTGTCACCAGCGACTCCGCCTCGGCCTTGGTGATATCTCCAACAATGGCAAAATAGGCAATATTAGGTTTAAAGTAGGTTTCATAATATTTTTTACAATCCTCCAATGTAATATTGTTAACTGTCTCCTCGGTGGTTAATTCCCCGTAAGGATGATTTTTCCCATAGGTCAGTACGGATCTTACGTTGGCGGCGATCTCATTGGGATCTTCCTTTTGGCTTTGCAGACCGGAGATGGTTTGTTTTTTGATTTTATCAAGCTCAGATTGCGGAAAGGAAGGGTTTAAGGCGACATCGGCCATCATGGATACCAGTTTTTCTTTGTGCTTGCTTAAGCTGGCGCCGTACACACTGGTGGAAGAAGTGCTCAGGGTTGCGCCTATGAAATCTACTTCTTCATCAATCTGCTCTTTGGTTTTGCTTTTAGTCCCCCTGCTTAATAGCTGTCCGGCTGCGGAGACATAACCCGCGTGATCGCCTTCCACTATAGGATCTCTGTCAATGATTAAAGAGAATGATACCCGTGGCAATTTGTTATTTTCCACGACAAAAACTTTTAACCCATTTTCCAGTGTAAAGGACTGGTAATCGCCAATTTGTATTTGCGGTGCGGGGCCCGGCGTAGGGATCTTTGACCTGTCAAGTTTGGTGTCTTCTTTAACCAATGAACTCGTCGCGCGTTCACCAGCGTCATTTTTTTTCGCTTCGGTTGAAGCCGCAGTATCCATTTTTTTTGTAGACGTGCAGGAACCGATGAAAATGATAAGTATAATATAAGTTAGTTGCTTCATTTTAATTGCCCTCCTTGTTTATGGTTGAGTTATCCGGTTGCTGTTGTGCCGATTTGGGAAGGTAATGTAACACCACCCTGTTCTCTTTAATTAAATACTTATTGGCTACTCTTTTGATATCCTCGCGCGTGACTTTTCTAAATTTGTCAATTTCGGTATTTATCAAATTGGCATCACCAAAGTAAACATGATAATTCGCCAGGCTTTCTGCAATGCCAGCCACCCGTGCATTACCGGTAATAAAATCATTTTCAATTTGGTTTTGGATTTTTTGAAATTCTCTTTCGCTGATCAGGTCAGTCTTCACTTTTTCCAGCTCTTCGTCAATGGAGGATTCCAATTCGTTTACATCCACACCCGCAGCTGCGATACCGAAGGTGATGAACAGGCCCGGATCTTCAGCCGATAGCGGGATAGCCCCAACGAACAGCGCTTTTTGCTGATCGTCAACCAGCGCTTTATTAAGCCGTGAACTTTGTCCATTTGATAAAAGGTTGGTCAATACATTTAAGGCATAGTAGTCCGGAGTGCCCTGGGCAGGCATATGATAGGCCTGAATGGCCGCAGGGAGTTGAATATTATCAAAGACTACATCCCTTACTTCCTTTGTTTTTTGTGGTTCAACCACTGTAGGCCTTGGCACAGGTTTGGTGCTTTTAGGGATTTCATCGAAATATTTAGCCACCATCTTTTTGGTTTTTTCAATATCGATGTCACCGGCAATAGACAGGGTGGCGTTGTTGGGCACATAAAAAATATTATAAAAATCCATGAACTCCTGTAGTGTAGCCTGATTTAAATGTTCCATGGATCCGATTGGCGCCCACTGATAGGGGTGTTCTTCATAAGCTTTGTCCAGGACTTCAACCAGGATGGAGCCATATGGTTGGTTATCGATTCTTTGCCTTTTTTCCTCTTTCACGACTTCCCTTTGGGTTTCTACCCCCACAGAATCTATTTTGGCATGGAGCATTCTCTCTGATTCCAGGTATAGCCCCAACTCCAACTGGTTTGAAGGTAGCAATTCATAGTAAAATGTTCGGTCAAAAGAGGTATTTGCATTCAGTGCCCCGCCGGCTCCGGTCACCAATTTGTCGAATTGTCCCCTTTCTATATTTTCTGATCCTTCGAATAACAGATGTTCAAAAAAATGCGCAAAGCCGGTTCTGTCCGGATTTTCATTTTTCGAACCTACATGATATAATACACTAACCGCAACAATAGGTGTACTATTATCCTGGTGTAATATCACGTGTAATCCATTATCTAAATCATATTCTGTGAATTCGATGTTTGTTCCCTGTGCAAGGACCAAATGAATGGTTAAGGGAAGCAACATCGCTAAGATGCCGATTTTTTTCATTTTCATTAAATTTTCAGGTTTTGTTTACAATCCAAATATATTATTAATTAAAACATATAAATGGGTAGTTTTTATAAAACTGAAAATAATTATATAAACGGTAAGTAAAATAGGTGATGTTCAATGAAAAGGAGGCTTCCCATTTGAAGTGGCTGCTTGGAAGTTGATTAGGTCGATAGTATTTTAGTGAAGTCTGAAGATAATGGGAATAGTCATTCTTACTTTTACAGGTTTACCTCGCTGCTTTCCCGGTTTCCATTTAGGATGTTTTTTGAGGATACGAACTGCCTCCTGGTCACATCCGGCGCCAATGCCTTTGGAGACCTTAATATCCGTAAGCGTACCGTCTGTATCTACTACAAATTGCACATATACTTTTCCCTCAATGTTCATTCTTCGTGCCTGCGGAGGGTAATTTACATGTTTTTTGAAAAATTCGTAAAAAGCATTTATCCCGCCATACGGTTCGGCTTGCTCTTCTACAATATAGAATATTTCATCGGCTTCTTCCTCTTCCGGTTCATCGCTCACGATAATTTCTTCGATGGCGGTTTCTTCTGTGATTTCAACATCGAGATCCACTTCGATTTCCTGCTCGATTTCTTCTTCATCCGGCACCTCAATAATCTCTGGCTGTTGAATTACCGGTGGCGGAGGCGGGGGTTGCTCGGTGGGTGGAATTTCCATGATTTCTTCAAAGTTATCATCCAGATTCCCCAAATTAATAAGATCTCCATCTTCGTAGTGCCGCCACTCAAAGGCGATAATGGTCATGGACAGGCTGCATACCAAACCAAGGTTGAAGAGCATGCCCGACTTTTTCCTTAGATCCGCTTCAGGTTTCTTTTTCATAAAACTAATTATTTAGTTATAAAACTAATAAAATAGTTTTATGAATCAAAATAAAACCCCACTATTAGTGGGGTTGTACATACAATTATCTTATGATTTGAATGTTTAACCTAGTTTAAATGTGATTGGAATTACCATTCGTACTCTCACCGGTCTTCCTCTTTGTTTTCCGGCTTTCCATTTCGGGTGATTTTTCAATACCCTGATCGCCTCTTCATCACATCCGGCACCAATACCTTTAATGGCCTGGACGTCGGTAATTTTACCATCTTTATCCACCACAAACTGAACGAATACTTTTCCTTCTATACCCATTCTTCTCGCTTGAGAAGGATATTTCAGATTCTTTCTTACAAAGGCATAAAATGCAGCCATACCGCCATTAGGAGTAGGTTGCTCCTCAACAATCGTAAATATTTCATCGGCTTCCTCTTCTTCCGGCTCATCGCTTACGATGATTTCTTCAATAGCCGTTTCTTCGGTAATTTCCACATCGAGATCCACCTCAATCTCCTGCTCGATTTCTTCTTCATCCGGCACCTCGATAATTTCCGGTTGTTGGATTACCGGTGGTGGTGGAGGGGGTTGTTCGGTAGGAGGAACCTCCATAATCTCCTCAAAATTATCATCAACCTGTCCAAGATTCATTAAATCACCGTCATCATACGTTCTCCAACTGAAAGCAGTGATTACAATCCCCAGACTTAGTACCAGCCCCAAATTAAGAAACATCCCTGTCTTTTTGGTCAGATCTGCTTCCGGTTTCTTTTTTACTTCCATGGTAAATATTTTGTTAGTTATTTACGAAATTTTGCTTTTCCTAGAATAGCCTTACTCTCAAATATACAAAACAAAATACTTATTGAAAAGGTTTCTACAGGATTCGATTTGGTTTTTAACAAAAAATAACCCCCGGCCTATAAAATGGCTGTTTTAACAGTTAATATTTCTTAGCAGACCTTAGGTATTCTAATTTATTAACAATTTGATAACCAATAGGTTAAAGTTGATTGTTTGTCCGAGTGCTCTTCCTGGAATAGGGGTGGCTGGCTAATAGCTTATACGGAATTATTTTTGCGGGATTTGAAAAAGTAAAATATCCATAGCCCTATGAGAACACCGATGGTATTGGCTGCCAAATCCAGCATTTCACTTGACCGTCCGGGAATGAAATTTTGTAAATATTCTATCAGGCCTCCATAAAGTACCGAAAAAATGAATGTTATGTAGAAGAAGTTTCCGGCCTTTGCGTTGGGTTTATAGTGTTTGAATAAACCTCTCGCCATCAAAAATGCCAGCGGTGCAAAAATGCCCGCATGCACGATCTTATCAAAATAGGGGATATTCCAAAAAGGAACGTCCGGTACAGACCTGGCCGGAGACAACGTCAAAATGGCAATCACTACGATCCATATGATGGTTAAAACATGATATCGCCAATGGTGCATTGACTTTTAATAATAGGTACAAAGTTGCTTTATCCCACCAACTCCTGATATTCAGCGGCAGAAATTAATTCATCCAACTCGCTTTTGTCGCTAATAGTAGCTTGAATCATCCAACCTTTACCATAGGGGTCTTCATTAATAATCTCTGGACTTGACTCCAGGTCTTCATTAAACGAAGTTATTGATCCTGATACAGGCATAAAAAGATCTGAAACGGTTTTTACGGCTTCTACAGTACCAAAAACCTCACCTTGACCGATGTCTTCGCCTACTGTCTCAACTTCTACGTAAACGATATCTCCGAGTTCCTGTTGCGCGAAAGATGTGATGCCTATGGTGATAGTATCACCTTCAATGCGGACCCACTCGTGATCTTTAGTGTATTTTAGTTCTTCCGGGAAATTCATGCAGTTATTTTTTTGTCCCAAAAATACATTCTTTTTTCAAATGCAAAAATATTTGTCGATAAATTAAATAGGGTGTCCGGTCTGAGATGGCGTATTTAAATTATTGTGAAAGGCTGAACCTGATTCGCGTGCCAAATGCTGTGGTTGCACGTTTAAAGCTGGCCGATACTTTGGGTTCGTTTACATTTCTTTCAAAATAGATCTGTACACTTAGTTTTTCATTAACGACGTAGTCGATAGTAGGCCTCAGCTGAAAACTTTTGGTACCATTGGTAACGGTATTGGAGTCTTCAATTTTTCTTTGAACGGTCTTATTATCTCCCAGTGACATTTGCATCTTAAAAGAAAGGTCATTTTCCAGCGTGATTGTTTTACCTTGTGACCTGAACGGGAGCTTAAATTTTGCCTTTGTGTAGCCAAAGGTTAATGAGAAATCATTTCGGGTAAGCTCCGTGATCTGTGCATTGGACAAAGTCAATGCCAGGCTTCTTTCAGTTTTGTATTCAACATTGATATTCATACGTTTTTTGGTGCTGAGATTAACGCCAATTAACGGTGAAAAGCTTTCCGTGATAGAAACCTGGTTTAACACCAATTCAGGCACAAAGTCACCGTTATCATTGGTCAGTGACGGGGGCCTGTAATCCTCTACTCTTTTATCAAGGGTTATACCCTCCTCGTAAAACAGGGAACTTGTAAAATTTCTGACATCGTATGAAGAGTTATAGGAATGATTAAGGGTGATAGACCTGAATATATCTTTAAGCCCGTTTAACTTGGACAAACCGGCATAGCTAAGTGTCCAGTTTGGTACGGGCATTTTGGGAAAAGGGGTGAGGTTCACTTTATTGACATCCTGGCCGGTGTAGGCCGCGATAAAAGCCGGAATTAACACATCCTGGGAGTTTAAGGCCAGGTTGGCCAGGTCTTCATTGGTCCGTGCCAGCCTATTGAGAATTTCCTGACGGTTATTCTCAAAATCCTGGAAGACCGGTGAAACATCATTGCTGTCATCTCTTTTAAATGCTGTTTTCAAAGTAAAAAAGGATATGCTGTAGCTACCTGTTCTTGAAGGATTAAGTGACGCCCCGTTTCTGTAAATTTCCTGGTAAGCATTGGTTTTTTGTTTTCGGGCTTTTAAAGTAATCCGGAAATCCTTAAAAGGTTCGACGATGGCATTAATATTCAGGTCGATGTTATTGGATTGGCTGAAAGGTGTGGTCAAATCCTCGCTGGTTACCAACCAGCCCTTTCGGAAGGCTCTGTCCCTGATAGATACATCCTGGCTACCCAATAAAAACGGGATTCCCGGTGCTGAAAAGGCCGAGTCCATGCCAAACAGAAAAGCGGTTTTATTGAAGCCCGGCAGGTATGTGCCTTCACCCACATTATAGGTGAAATCAACGGACCTGACTGACATCAACAGTCGTAGAAATCCTTTTACGCCTTTATTATCACGTTTTAACTCATCTTCTTCCTCTTTTTCCTCATTTTGTTTTGTCTGTGGACGCCCTCGCCGTGCCGGTGTAGGAGAGTTAATTTCTTTGAAAAATTTGATTTTATTGTATAAGCCAACTAAATCAAATTTACCGGTTATACTCCTTTGCCGGTTGTTTTGAATCACATTGCCAAACTCTTCTATTTGATTCAGGGCACCGGCAGTCCATGTATAGCCCATGCTGTATCTGGTATCTGCCCTGATCCAGTCGGTGAAAGGGATTTTATCCAACGGTACCCTGTAATTAAAGGATATATCCTGGTTGAAATTTTTCATCCTGCCCAAATTCTTTAGATTCTCCAATATCTCCTGCCGCTCTTCACTGGTATCGATCTCGCCGTCCGGTTCATCGATGACCGCATTGGCCCTTGCAGCGTAATCCAGGGACAAACCTTTAGTAAGATTCCATCTTACATTATAGATCCGGTTGAAAGTGAAATACTTCTCAAAATTTGGAGCTATGCCTTCTGTGGTTAGGTTTTCATTGCGAAACTGGGTTTTAATAAACCTGCGATCGAGATCGAGCCGCACAGAAATATTATTGGGAATAGGGGAAAAATTAAAATCTTTTAACAGCTTTAAATAAGGGGAGTTCAAAAACTTTGCTTTTTGAAATGGCTCTACACTTAGCTCCGGCGGTGCAAAGTTATACCCTACTGCGCCCTTATAGGTTCGGAATAAATAGGATTCCATGTTGAAATTACTTCTTGTCTCCTCGCTAAAGGCATAGGTAAAAGAGAAATTGGAAAGGTCATAGATCCTGTTCTTGGCTTCCGGATTGGTTTTGTTAACTCTGACATTGGTAAAGTTGATACTTTTTCTTTCCGTATTATCCGTTACAATATCTTCATAGTTATCTCTTTCTTCCCCTTGCAAAGAGTTTAAGGTCGACTTTAACGGCACATCTGGATCTTTGGGATCGAAGAATGGCTTAACTTTTACTTTTTCATAGCCGACATACATGGGGATACTCAACCCCAGCTTTTCAGGAAAGAATTTATCCAGGTTAACATTGGCAGCAACATCAAATTGCACTGTTTCTTCTCTTTCTCGCTGAGCAATTTTTTCCTGGATAGAACCAAATCCTACGGAAGTGTACCTGGTGGAGGCAGTTACATTTGCAAAATCTGCTAACTGCGCATTTAATCGGGCATTGGCGGCCCACCCGGCCCTGGTGTCAAAATCTCCAACCCTCAATTCATTGGCCCAAACGCACAAAGATTTAGGAGCTTTATCGGGACTCTCAGGGTTTCGAATACCAAGCATCATTACCTGTACCGAACTCAAATCTGGGTTTCCCTTGATGGTTAATCTTGTTTGTCCTACTTCCGGAGGCCCCTGAATATTGGAGAAACGGAAATTTTTGTCCTCATTGTTTCTGTTTCGCACTGACTTCAATTGAAACAATTCGTCCAGGCTCACATTGATCTCATTTTGTTCAGGCCAGATATCGTCAGGAGAGGTAGCGCCAAGCGGGGTAATCACCAGCGGAACTTCAATTTCATAATAGTTTTGTGTTTTATCCGTACCCAGTCTTAGGAATGCCGTTGCCTCTGCGTCCTGCACATTTTCGCCGTCGGCGTGAAGAAACATACGAATATTGCCATAATTGATGAGATCAAAGTTTACATTCTTAAAAACCGCTCTGGCGTCTCGGTCTTCCAATTCCTTTACTGTTAACTTCAGGGACTGCTCATTTAGCTCTACCTGATTTACAGTGGTATTGTCTCTGTCCCGCCGTATCCCGGGGGGTAAAGTGTAGGGGATTCTATCGGAGCCACCCTGGCTATTCTCTTCTATGTTTACCACCGAAATATTAAACTCCGTATTGGCAAACTCGTTAGGTGTTCCAAAACCTTCAGATTCCAGGTTGGCAGTCTCCTTGATCCATTGGCTACCCACCATTTGAAAATTAGCCATTCTCAGGACTACCGGCTGCGAAAATCCTGTAAGATAGGTTCGTAAGTACCGGATGGATTTAAAATCATTAATGCTACCCACCACATTATCGGGTTTTCGGATGGGTATACGGAATAAATACCAATTGACATTTTCCCCATCCACATTGGCGGTAACCCTGTCTACAATGTTTTCCTTACCAACCTCCAACTCACCGGGCCGGAGGTTGATGGTATATTCGTAATACTCCTCCAGGCTGGATAGCGTATTATCTTTATTAAGATCTTCATTCTCAGGTAAATTTGATCCGGAAGGTGTAATACTGGCATTGCCTGAAATTACCGGGGTATTCCCCTCCATACCGTTAAAATTCTTATATCTCTCCAGAACTTTTGCATTGTCCAATTCCGGGCTCAGGTAAAATTGAAAATTATCGGCAGAGGGGTCAGCTTCTACAATCGCTCTGGCGGAAGGTGGGATATTGTTTAAAAAATCGGCGAAGTTGGCCACTTCATCTTCATTTCTTAAACCGTCCAACCCCACATCCTGATTGGGACGTGCAGAGGTGGAATTATCAAATTGTTCTGTCAGAAATTGCTGTGTTGTCACTCTTCCCCAGGGTGTCACCTCTACATTCTCATCACTCCCATCGGCGGGAAGGCCGTTTTCGAAGCCATGTTTATTATCCTTGATCATGTCCTCTGAGATACTTCCCAGGTTGAGAACAAACTTTCCTCCTGTGGTGTTGTTGGTATTTTCGATACCGTCTATTACCCGGCCATTTTCTCCCGGCAAAAACGGATCCAGCAGCCAGAATTCTATAAACTCAATATTGGCCTTGTCAAAGTCCACTTCAGAAGTTATGGCCCGCGTGATACCACCCCAATTTCCCGTAGGGTTAGGCAGACTACCATCCGGGTTCAGTTGTGGATTGTAGTTGTATTGTCCTCTTTCTGAAGGGAAATAGGCAATATTGAATAGCGGTAGCGGAGGGTTAATCACCTGTTGACTACGCTGTGGAAATATCTCCTGAGGGATTACTTCTCTTACATAATGGTTCTCACGATCCTCATCGGTAAGGTTTGAAGGGACATTGGGGCCACCATTGCGATAAAATATATTATCTATAATGTACCATGCTATTTTTGCTCTCTTGTAGCCAAATGACAAGTCTCCTGATGGCGCATCCGCCCCAAAGATATTGTCATCGGTCACGGGCGTACTACTCAATTTCCAGGTCAAAATATTGCTGCCCAGGCTAAAAGGAGTTACCGCAGCTTCAAAATCGTCCAGGTAAGAGGTGCCGTCACCATCCACTATGTTAGAGGTGCCTGGCAGCAATTGGGCAAACTCTCCGTTAAAGGTGACGGTAGACCTTTCTTTGGTTTGAATAAACGGTAAGGCATCCGTCAGTTTCGTCAAAAACCTGGAGTCTTTTTTATAATTGATATCAAAGCCGTATTTTGTATTTTGCAGCGGTTCATCGCCCACACTTATTCTGGATACAAGCGGTCTTTCATTGAGGTGCAATACGGTGGCGCCAAGATTAAAATCATCGCTGAAACGATAATCAAACCGGGCGCCGAATAAACTTCGTGCCTGGAAATTAAACAGGTCCGATTTTTCGTAAGTTATTTTTATGGGTCTGCCTGAGTTTAGAATGCCCTCGTTAATAATTGTAACCTTTCCAAAGGTATAATCCACCTGGTAATCGACACCCTCGGTCAAAGGTGTATTTCCCGCGATGACTTTTACCGAGCCCTCCGCAATGTTGATCCCTGGCAGGGGAATTTCACTGGAAGATCCCGCCTGCAGCGATCCTTTAATGAAAAATTTATCCAGGAGCGTATTACGCTGCGCATCAAATTTTGTGCTGGCGTACAAGGTGTCAAACACAAATTTGTTAATGAGGCTTTGTTGATTGGGGTCGCCAATAAAGAAGCTTCTAAGGTGTTCACCAAAAGGTTCTAACACAGGAAAAATGATATTTCCTTTTTCCGTGTCTATGGTAATGCCGTCAACAAAGTCAAAATTCCCATCGGGTTGCTCGTCTCCCTGTTGATTTAACCGGTCTAAATCCAGTAACTCTACCAACGGTACGTTCTGGGTATTAATTCCCTCGTGCAAACTCGGGTTGTCGATGCCTGTCCGGTCGTCGCGATAAATAACTCTTAACTGAAAATTATCGCGGGTAACCTGGCTGGCGTTGAGGTTATAGATGTTTTTCATCATCAGGTCCCAGGTAGGAATGGCCCTGTTCCGGGGATCCCTGATATTGATTTTGCTGGGTCTGAGCATTTTTAGGATGATGATTTCATCGTCTCGCCGGCTTTGATAATCATCTTGTAATTCACCGACCTGATACCGTTGGCCATTGAAGGTGTATTCATATGAAACAGCCAGCACCTCGTCATTTTGCAGTTGCCTGAACAGTGAAACATATCCAAGTTGTGGATGAAAGGAAAACTCGCGTTCATCCAGTTTCCTGGCACTGGTGACAACGTTAAATTCTGTGGCATTCACCAGGTTAAGCTGATTCTCTAATACGTCAATAACCCTGTCGGGATTTCTGATTTCATTGTTGGCCCTTAAGGTGCTGAACAGACTGTTGGCGCTATTGCTATTGGATGCATTGGGATCATTGGCCGTGATAAGGCCGGTATTGTTATAGATTCTTGATGCCTCACCAAGATCCATAAAAGCCGCAAAATTCCGAAGCGTTTCGGTGGTGTTATTCCTATTGATAACGTAGACCTCTATTCGCGTAATGTTTACCCCCGAGGTAATCTGCGGGATACCTTGCAACCAGTTCTGATAGTTTTCCCGGAAAAAATGTCCCAGGAAGAAGTGGCGGTTTTCATCATAGTTGGATCCACGGATTTCAAACTCCCTGGCCTGGCCACCCCCACTTCCTCCGCTTATTTCTACTACATCTGTTTTCCCTCTTTGTGTGGAGGCCAAAGCGGTGACAAATAGTTTGCCGAATTGTAATTGGGTTTTAAAACCAAATAAATTTTGTGAACCCGTAATGAGACTATTGTTGAGGGGCAGGCTTACATTTCCAATTTCTATTTTCTTGATAATATCTTCTTCAAACCCGGTATACTCTACCTTAAAATTATTTTCAAAGTCAAAGGAGTTATTGTTATCGAAATTGGTGGTCACCTTCAATTTCTCTCCAATCGACCCTACCACGTTCATGGTTATTTGCTGATCAAACTCCAGGGGTGTGGTATTTCTTTGTTGTCTGATCGGAATTGACGGGTTGAATATCCTTTGAAACCTGGAGCCGAAGTCCAGTGTCACAAATCCACTCGGCACAATGTCAACCCGGCTTCCACCAAAAATCCTGTCAAATATTGGACTGATATACAACGGTGGTATAAGGCTTCTGGAACTTACGGGGCTTTCACCATCCAGCCCCCTTGAACGGGACTTCCAGTAGTCCTTCAATATTTTTCTTTCCTGGTAGGCTGAGAATTCATCAAAAGACATGGAGCTGGTGGGACGAAAATTTATATCTCCCATTTTTTCATAAATGGTGTAATTTAGCCCCGTATCAATCTCCACATCGAGCAACAGCCCCGAGGGATCTTTTAATAACAGAGGAGACGGGCTTAAATCAAAAGAAAATGGGTCGCCATAGCGATCTTTTGGTTGGAAAGTAGGTTGCCTGGTGGGTTGATAAGGTTGTGCCGGGGTGGTATCCGTTTTAACGGTGTCCTGTCCCTGAACGTTTTGCGTGGAGTCACTGCCTGTAGTATCAATAAGGTAATATTGAAATTGCGGCTCCTGATCCGAGACTATCAGATTGCTATTATTAGAATCACCATTCGGCCAAAACCAATTCGCCATTGCGAAGGAACCGGCCAAGACAAATAACAAGTATCCGTTTAATCTAGATAAAATCAACGTTTTATAATTTGATTAGGCAGTTTTAAGCGCGAGTCTGATTAATTCTTCCAAACTAATGTCATCACCGGAGTTTTTCAAAATTCGATCGACGGTTTTTTCTGCCATTCCTTTGTTGTACCCCAAAGTTATTAGTGCAGATAACGCTTCACGCTTTACCGTATTGTGCGATTTTGGTTGAATTATCGCATTATTATCACCTAGGTTTTCCTTGGCCATTTTATCTTTTAATTCGAGCACGATTCTTTGCGCGGTTTTGGCGCCAATACCTTTAACAGCCTGAATAGTTGATACATCTCCATTAATGATGGCTTGCTGTAATTCTACGGCAGAGAGCGATGAAAGTACCATTAAGCCGGTACTGGGGCCTACGCCGGAAATAGATATGAGCGACAGGAACAATTTTTTTTCGATCAGTTCAAAAAAACCAAACAGGGTATGACTATCTTCCTTTACATTTAAATAGGTATGTAACTTACACCTTTCCAGGTGTTTTATGGCGCCAAAAGTACTTAAGGAGATCTTAATTTCATAACCCAGACCGCCAATATCAATAATTACAAAGGTGGGATCTTTATGAGTAAGCTTCCCTTCAATATATGCGATCATTTTTTTGGAGATTTCCTGGCTTCCTTTTTTTCGGTCCACTGGGCATCAACAACCGCTATGGCAACCATATTAACGATTTCCCTGACAGAACTACCTAATTGCAAAATATGTACAGGTTTGTTCATGCCCATCAAAACCGGCCCGATCCCCTCGGCACCTCCCAATTCCATTACCAGTTTATAGGCAATATTCCCCGAAGCTAAATCGGGAAACACAAAAGTATTGGCCCCGTCTTTGGCCAGTTCGCTGAAGGGATAATTGGACTGTTGTATATCCGTATTGATTGCCACGTTGGCCTGGATATCTCCATCAATGATTAAGCCGGGATATTTTTGTTTTGCCAGTGCGGTGGCCTTTCTGGTTTTTTCGGGAATATGCCCTTTGCTGGATCCAAAATTGGAATAAGAAAGTACGCCGATTCGCGGCTCATAATCAAAAAACCGCACGCCTCTGGCTGTCAGGCCAATTATCTCCACCAACTCCTCTGCCGACGGATTGACGTTGACCGTTGTATCCGCAAAGAAAAAGGTACCCTTTTTCGAAGAAATTATATACATGCCGGCCACCCTGTCAATGCCTTCTTCAGTACCGATAATTCTCAATGCCGGCAGGATTGTTTTGGGATAATCTTTGGTTAAACCGGATATTAAAGCATCTGCCTCGCCGCATTCTACCATCATGGCGCCAAAATAATTCCGGTCACGCATCAGCTTTTTCCCCTCATAATAAGTGAGCCCTTTACGTTTTCTTTTCTCGTATAGCTTCCTTCCGAATTCTTCGGTCTTTTCCTCCTCCTTGAAGGTATCTATAATTTGAGAATCCTGAAGGTCGAGATTGTATTGTTCGCACAGCTTGTCGATATGTTTTTTGTTACCCAATAAAATCGGTATGCCTATGCCTTCCTCAGCAACTATTTGTGCCGCCTTTAAAATCTTATAATTATCGGCTTCCGCAAATACCACACGTTTGGGATCGTTTTTGGCGCGACTGATGATCCTTGAAATCAATTTCTGATCGATGCCGATTCTTTTTTCTAAATCGATATGATACTGTTTCCAATCTTTGATATGATATTTAGCAACACCACTTGCCATGGCTGCTTTTGCTACGGCCGGTGAAATGGTGGTGATCAGCCGTGGATCGAGGGGTTTTGGAATCAGGTAATCTTTACCAAATACGATTTTATCAACGCTGTAAGCCTTGCTAACCATGTCCGGGACGGGTTCCCTTGCCAGCTCTGCCAGGGCTTCTACGGCTGCCAGCTTCATTTCTTCATTGATGGTGGTAGCTCTTACATCCAGGGCTCCTCTGAAAATGTAGGGGAATCCCAGCACATTGTTTACCTGGTTGGGGTGGTCGGACCTTCCGGTGGCCATAATGATATCGTGGCGGGCACTGGTAGCCAGCTGGTAGGATATCTCTGGGTCGGGGTTTGCCAGGGCAAAAACAATAGGATCCTTTGCCATGGACTGTACATGGGCCTGCGTGAGTACATCTCCTTTTGATAACCCGAGAAACATGTCGGCGCCCTTTATGGCTTCATCCAGTGTGTTTATATCTCTGTCGGTGGCAAATGGTGCTTTCAGAGGGTCCAGGTTTTCACGGTCCTTTCTTATCACGCCTGCACTATCTAACATTACTATGTTTTCTTTTTTAGCACCTAGTGAAACATACAGCTTGGTACAGGCTGTGGCGGAAGCACCGGCTCCATTGACGACAATGTAAATATCTTCTATCTTTTTTTCCACCAAAATCAGCGCGTTTAGCAAACCGGCACTGGAAATAATGGCAGTACCATGCTGATCGTCATGCATTAAGGGGATGTGCATTTGCTCCCGCAAGGTTTCTTCTATCTTAAAACTTTCCGGAGCTTTAATATCTTCCAGGTTGATCCCGCCAAATGTCGGTTCCAGGGATTTGACAATCTTAATAAATTCATCCGGATCTTCCTCGTCAATTTCAATATCAAAGACGTCAATGCCGGCGAATTTCTTGAATAGTACTCCCTTTCCTTCCATGACAGGCTTTGAAGCCTCAGGGCCAATGTTTCCCAGGCCCAGTACCGCGGTGCCATTTGAAATAACCCCCACGAGGTTTCCCTTCGCAGTGTATTTATAGGCATTTTCCTGCTCTTCAGCTATTTCCAAGCAAGGTTCTGCTACGCCGGGAGAGTAGGCCAGTGCCAGGTCAAGCTGTGTACTTAACATTTTGGTGGGAATGACTTCTATCTTTCCCGGCTGATCCTGGGTATGATAATTCAAGGCATCCTCTTTCCTGATTTTTATAGACATAAGTTAAAAGACTGTGCTTAGTTGCATATTTTGTTGAAACACAATATTAAGAATTAATCTGATTAACTAGCTGGGACTGATTTTTAAATGTCGACATAATTACTTCCAGTTCTCGAAGCGCTTCGCGTTTATTCTTTCCGGGGGCAGAGACAAACCCTTCTACATAATACAACCGGTTTAATTCCTGATCAACGAACGCAAGGCTTTTGTAGGATCCGCCCAATGAATTATCATTTACCCTCCACAACCCGTAGGCTTCCATAGCAAATTCATTGTGAAAAGTGGTAGCATTTGCCTTCATTGGTAACATGTCCTGATAAGTTATATACAAATCCGGTTTTTCAACGTCTCTCAAATAGGTGGAAGTTATTTCTTCTCGCAGTGCCAGTAAGTTTTCTTCCTTAAATACCTCTTGTGTGGTATAGTCCTTGAAATAGACGATAATACTTTTATCTACTTCTTTATCAAGAAATCTTAGCCATAAAAAGTTCTCTTTTTCATCTGCAATATGATAACCGTTGGGCACTCTGATTGAAAACTTATATTTATCAGCAATTTTCTTTGTAATATTTTTTTTCTCTCCTTTACTATATAATTCAGCCGAAGTGCGAGTGTTGGCGGTTTGCTGGAAATAATTCATCAGCCGGCCTTTGTTTTTATTTAAATTATCCAGTAAAGAAGCATCGTCGGTACCAAACAGATGCGTAATTTCCTGACCTCTTGCATATTGATCCTGCTTTGTAAACATAAACAGATCCGGTTCATTTTTTATTCTTTCTATGGATTCAGGGGTTATATTATTTCTCATGAAAACGCCAGCCCGGCTATTATCATCCAATATGGTAACATAAATAATGTTTCTGGCTGCTTTTAAAATGCTGTTCATCTTAAAAGGATCAATCCTTCTCAGGGTAAAATATGGTTCGTCCTGCGGTAAGCCAGGAATGGCAGCGCCAAGGCTTTCCCTAAAAAAGTCTCCTACCGGTCCGGCCCATTTGGTTGAATCTATTACCACCAGCACCTCGACTATTTCCCCGGCGGCCTCCGGCAGAAGATCCTTGTCGATATTGTTATTACTGTCACCCTGTTGACTGCAGCTAAACAGGAGGCTAAGTAAAATAATTATGTAATTTTTATGAGATCTTTTTTCTTTATTTGATCTTCTCATTTAAAGGTTAATTTTCAATGGTGTCTTAAATTAACTAAATCCGCAAGGGTTTTAAAAATATCCCATTAATTATTAGCGGAAGGGTAGCAATTAAATAATATCAAAGTAGCAATAAAGTCACAATAATTTTAACTGGGAACTTTGAAGAAAAGGACACGACAGCATCCTTACCGAATGTCGGTACACATATTGATTGTTATCCCAGGACCAGGGTTTGCCCGGGTTTGATTTTGTTTGTTTTCAGGTTGTTAAGTTTTTTTATTTTATCGATACTCAGGTTCTTATATTTTCTGGAAATATCCCATAAAGTGTCGCCGGGCTGTACTTTGTATAAAACTTTGGCATTTCTGAGATCTATTTGCTGCTTCGGTGTGGTGTTTTTAGCCATCACCGGCCGGTTTACCTTATTAACCTGACTGGGTTTTACCCAGATGGCCAGTCTCTGATCAATTCTGATCGTATTGCCTCGCAGCTTGTTCCACGATCTGATATCTGAGACCCTTACCTTATACCTTTCCGCAATTTTTCCGATCACATCTCCTCTTCTAACCCTGTGCGTAACTTTTTTCCTGCCGTAGGTGCTGCCGATGCTGTTCTTGGCAATGAATTCTAATTCCTTGCGTCCTTTTCTACTGGCAGAATCCAGGATAAAAACCCTTTTATGATCCACAAAATCGTATTTATCCGCAGGAATTTTTAAAGGATAATTCTTGACATATTCTGGTACGGCGCTTCTTTTTAATTCGGGGTTGAGCCTGGCGAGATCGTCCAGACAGACATTGATCAAGCTGGCAAATGTTTCAAGGTTCAGGTATTTTTGCACCGTGATGGTATCTGTTTTCCAGGCATATTGCCTGTTGTCACTACGAAAGTTATGCTCATCAGCATAATTAAGTGCGTAGATGATGGCTACAAATTGCGGCACATATGATCGTGTCTCACGCTTTAAGTAACGGTAGATTTCCCAGAAGTTCTTTTTATAACCGGATCTGCGAATTGCCTTCCTGACATTACCGGGCCCCGAATTATAAGCTGCCAGGGCCAGCTCCCAGTCACCCAAATAGTTATAGAGAAATTTCAGATACTTACAAGCGGCTTCCGTAGATTTTTCCGGGTCTCTTCTTTCATCAATGTACCAATCCTGGTGGAGTTTGTACATTCTTCCGGTGGCGGGCATAAACTGCCATAATCCCGCAGCGCCAACTCTTGAGGTAGCACTGGGATTTAACCCTGACTCAACGATGGATAAATATTTAAGCTCATCGGGTAATCCATATTTTTTCAAATATTTTTCAAACAGGGGAAAGTAAAGATTCTTCCTGTCGATCATTTCCTGTGTATACTCGCGATTTCTCACGGTAAAATATTCAATAAAACCGCGTACTTTACTGTTAAAATTCAAGGGGATTTCCGTTTCCAGGCATGACAGGCGATCGGCTACCAAATCATAGGGGACATCCGGAATATAGTCAGGAGATTCAAAAACTTCCATCACCTCTGCTTCGGGCATCAGGGAATCAGGTTGGTGTATTTGAACGGTATCATAGCGGAGATTAACCTCCTGTGCCATCGTATGATACATTCCCTTAAAACCTAGCAGAACTGCTAATACCAATTTAGTACTTACCTTAACCATATTTTAACAAAAGCTATTGGTTATCTAATATATATTTACTGAACGAAAAAAGTTCGCTTTCCTTGAAATCGTTCGTCATTATTTGCAGGCCTACAGGTAGTCCTTCCGCATCCGTTCCGTTGGGAACAGATATTGCAGGAATGCCTGAAACCGAGGCTTGCACAGTAAATAGGTCAGCCAGGTACATTTCGAGGGGGTCATTTTTTCTTTCCCCGATTTTAAAAGCGGTGGTAGGAGTCGTAGGCAAAATGATAAAATCATAGTCTGAAAGTATAGACTGTGTTTTATCCTTGATCAGCCGTCGTACCTTTTGGGCTTTGGTATAATAAGCATCATAATAGCTGGCACTTAAAACAAAAGTTCCCAACATTATTCTCCTTATCACTTCCGGTCCGAACGCCTCGGATCTGCTTTTTTTGTACATGGAAAGCAGGTCTTCGGTATTAGGACTTCGATACCCGTATTTCACACCGTCGTATCTGGATAAATTAGAACTAGCTTCAGCAGTAGTTAGAATGTAATAAGTAGGAAGCGCATATTTTATGAGTGGAAATGCTATTTCCTCTACCTGATGCCCTTCGGCTCTTAAAAAATTCAACGTATTGAGGGTTTTCTCTTTTATGTCATTATTTAACCCCTCATTTTCAAAAGTTTCTTTTAGATAGGCTACTTTGACTTTTTTATCAAAATTCAGAGCGCCAGTGTAGTTTTCTATATCTTTTTTTGAAACGGTACTGTCGTATTCGTCTTTACCGGCGATAACTTCCAGTACCAGGGCATTGTCTTCAATACTTTTTGAAAAAATGCCGATAGTGTCAAACGACGAGGCATAGGCAATTAAACCATGTCTCGATATTCTGGAATAAGTTGGTTTCAGACCAATAATTCCACAAAACGCAGCGGGTTGTCTGACCGACCCGCCAGTATCCGAGCCCAGGGCCACCTGGCACATATCGGCCTGAACCGATACGGCACTGGCACCGGAAGAACCTCCCGGTACCCTGGTATTGTCAATTTCATTAAGTGTAGGGCCAAAAGGTGAGTTCTCATTGGAAGAACCCATGCCGAATTCGTCACAGTTTTGCCTGCCGATAATGATAGCATCTTCAGCTATCAATCTTTCGACGGCGGTGCCGGAGATTTGAGATTCAAAGCCCTCCAAAATTTTGCTGCCGGCTTGAATCCTATGATCTTTATAACAAAGTAAATCCTTTAAACCAACTACCAATCCAGCCAATTTACCATAGGTGCCTTGCCTGAATTTTTGATCTACCTCCTCTGCCTTTTTCAGGGCTTCTTCCTTATAGACTTCCAAAAAAACATTAAGGTGTCGTTTATCTTCAATATTCTGAAGATAATACTTAACCAGGGAGACACAGCTTAAATGTCCTTTTTTAATGTCATCCTGAATACCTTTGAGAGAAGAATAACTTACTGTTATCACTTATTCCTTCACAGCTTTTTCGCCGTCCTCTATTTCTTTTTTTACTTCTTTCGTGGCATCTTTAAATTCACGAATACCTTTTCCTAAACCCCTTGCCAGTTCAGGGATTTTTTTTGCGCCGAAGAATATCAGAACTACCAATACTATCAATATCCATTCCATTCCTCCGGGCAATCCTCCAAATGCTAATAATGCATGCATGTCTAGTGTGTTTAAAGTTTAAACTTATGTAAAGATACGGAATATAATCGTTGACTCAAATTACACTTCAAAACTAAGTATTACAATGTAAAGTAAGGATGATATTTACAAAAAAATATAAAAAGACTATAATGAAATGATTATTAACTGTTTAATACCCAGTGTTGTGAAGTACTTGTTGAACTGCACCCCCTCCAATATTACGCTTTAATACGTAAAAAAAACGTGTAATTTCTGCACAAATATTGGATAAATGCGCCAAATACCGTAGGTGGTGGACTGTCAACTGATGAATTACCTCATTCGGAGAGATTATCGGCCCTGCGCGCCTGAATAATGCTTAGTATGCTGTAAGTATTTCACCTAAACAAGCTCTTTTACCTATCCATGACGGGAGTGCAACGGTAATTTGGGAGATATTTGTTAAGAGATTGAGGGCAGAAAACCAGGGACGGGTAGGCAAAAAAGCGACAACTCCTCCGTTTCCACTTTTTTAGCATCAAAACTTGTTTATTTTTGCACTTCTAAACAAACAAATCATGCATTTAAGCGAACAAGAGTTACAGAGGCGAAAAGAAAGGGAAAACCTGCTGGAACTAAATATAGAACCCTATCCCTCGGCGTTATTTGAGGTAAATGTGACTACGGAGGAGATAAAAAAGAACTTTGAGAGCAACCCCGAAAATTTTAAAGAGATATCAATTGCGGGGAGAATGATGAGCCGGCGTATCATGGGCTCGGCCTCCTTCGCGGAAATACAGGACGAAAAAGGAAGGATACAGTTTTATGTCAGGAGAGATGACATTTGTCCTGATGAGGATAAAACCCTGTATAATACAGTTTTTAAGAAATTACTGGATATTGGAGATATCATTGGCTTGAAGGGCTTTGTATTTAAAACCCAGGTGGGAGAAATATCTGTTCATGTGACGGACTTAAAGCTGTTATCCAAATCGCTGAAACCCCTACCCATTGTAAAACAGACCGAGGATGAGGAAGGCAATGTGAAAACCCATGATGCCTTTACCGATCCCGAGCTTCGCTACCGGCAGCGCTATGTTGACCTGATCGTCAACCCCGAGGTGAGGAAAACATTTATTCAAAGAACACAACTGGTGAATTCTATAAGAGGTTTTTTGGCTGATAGAGGTTATTTGGAAGTGGAAACCCCGGTACTTCAGCCATTGTATGGCGGGGCGGCAGCCAGGCCTTTCAAGACGCATCATAATACACTCGATATGACGTTGTACCTGAGAATTGCCAATGAATTGTATCTGAAAAGACTAATTGTAGGTGGGTACGATGGTGTTTTTGAATTTGCCAAGGACTTTAGAAATGAGGGTATGTCGCGGTTTCATAACCCCGAATTCACACAGGTGGAGCTATATGTAGCCTATAAAGATTACAATTGGATGATGGATCTCGTGGAGGAAATGATTGAGAAAGCAGCTTTAGATCTGCATGGTACGACAAAAGTACAGGTTGGAGAAAATGTAATTGATTTCAAGAGGCCCTGGAAAAGATTCACTATGTTTGAAGCCATTGAACATTTTACGGGGATTGATATTTCATCAATGGATGAACCGGAATTACGCGAGGTTTGTAAAAAACTAAACGTACCGGTGGATGAGACCATGGGCAAGGGTAAATTGATCGACGAGATCTTTGGGGAGCAATGTGAACCCCTGTTAATTCAACCAACTTATATTACCGATTATCCTGTTGAAATGTCTCCTTTAGCCAAACGTCATAGAGACAAAGAGGGGCTTGTGGAAAGGTTTGAGGCAATTTGTAATGGCAAGGAAATATGCAATGCCTTTTCCGAATTGAATGATCCCATTGATCAAAGGAAGCGATTTGAAGAGCAGCTGGAATTGGGAAAGCGCGGGGATGATGAGGCTATGGTTTTAGATGAGGATTTTCTGAGAGCGCTGGAATATGGTATGCCGCCTACCGCTGGTTTGGGAGTAGGTATTGACCGGTTGGCCATGATCATGACCAACTCACCCTCTATCCAGGATGTGATATTCTTTCCACAAATGAAGGCGGAAAAAAAGCCTCAGTATGCCTCTGAAAAGGATTATGTAGCGTTGGGGGTACGTGCGGAACTGGTCCCCATTTTGCAAAAGATCGGATTGCTAACCATTGAACAATTAAAACAGGCCAACCCCAATGAGCTTTTTAATGATGTTTGTGGTATGCGAAAAAAAATGAAGTTGAAGGATGTTAAAAACCCTGACCTGGAAGAAGTGAAAAACTGGCTGGAATAATAGCTTAAAATATAAACTGTGCAAAAGAGCAAGGCAACCTCAGGAAAACCTTGCTCTTTTTTTGTGTTTACTAATATTTTGCCAGTGAATGATCTATTTCATCGGCATAGGCAAGTATCCCACCTTTCAAATTATACAAATTTTTGAATCCATATTTTTCTTCCAATAAATGGATGGCATCTGCGCTGCGTTTTCCGCTCCGGCAATGGATTACTACCTCTTTGTCTGAAGAAATTTTGTTTACTTCTTCGGCCACTCTTGCCAGGGGAATCAGCTCTCCTCCCAGGTTGGCAATGTCGTATTCATAACCTTCCCTGACATCTACCAACTGAAAATCCCTGTTTTCTGTCTGCCAGGTTTTCAATTCTTTCACAGTAATCTCCTTTACCTTTTTCTCTTCCTCACTTTCCTGACCAATACCACAAAACATTTCGTAGTCAATCAATTTGGTCTGACTTGGGTTTTTCCCGTTAAGAGGATTATTATCGTCCTTTCTCAAGTTCAGGGTTCGCGTTTCGAAGCTAAGTGCGTCGAAGATAAACATCCTTCCCGAAAGCGGTTCTCCTATGCCGGTGATGACCTTTAAGACCTCATTTGCCTGTAAGCTGCCAATAATGCCCGGTAGTACGCCAATGACCCCACCTTCAGCACAGCTCGGTACCAGGCCTGGAGGCGGTGGACTTGGAAATAAATCGCGGTAATTAGGACCCCTGCTTCCATCTTCATGCAAATGATTAAAAACGCTTACCTGTCCGTCAAAACGGAAAATGGAGGCGTAAACATTGACCTTGTCAAGCAACACGCAGGCGTCATTGACCAGATATCTTGTCGGAAAGTTGTCCGTGCCATCGGCTACCACATCGTAGTCTTTGATGATTTCCAGCGCATTTTCAGAGGTAAGTTGCGTATTATAAGTTTTTATCTGAATGAAAGGATTTTGGGCTTCAATTCTTTCTTTGGCAACTTCAACCTTTGGCCTGCCAACGTCAGCGGTTGCAAAGAGCACCTGCCGCTGCAAGTTACTGTCGTCTACTACATCAAAATCCACAATACCTATAGTGCCGACACCTGCGGCCGAGAGATATTGAATTAACGGAGCACCCAGCCCCCCTGTACCAACTACTAAAACTTTAGCCGCTTTGAGTTTTCTCTGTCCCTCAATGTTGAATTCGGGTATAATCAGATGCCTGCTATACCTTTCCAGTTCGGCCTTGTTGAAAGTTATTTCTGCCATGATAGTATTAATGTGCTATTATGATTACGATATTCCCCCTGCGATGGCTGGAATTATACTGATTACTGTATCGTCCTGAATAGTGGTAGCTTCCTTTTTCAGGGCTTGTATGTCTTCATCTCCAAGAAATACACGTACAAAATTACGGATGCTGCCATCGTCGTTCAGGATGTTATTGCCGATTTGCGGATATTCACGGATGAGGTCATTAATGGCCTCAATAACGGTTTCTCCTTTTACCTGTACATCTTTTTGATTGTCAGTAAATTTCCGTAGCGGGGTGGGGATAATAATTTTTGCCATTTTATTAGTTTTTATTTTATGTTCAACAATGGTTATTGTTTAAGGGTCGTTTCATGCTCAATAGTTTCTTCTTCGAATTTTAAGGCATCGTTTAACTGCCATGAGGTAGTTTTAGCAACTTTTCCGTCCATCACAGATATAATAATATAGGAAAAAAAAGGTACAGCCTGCTTCAAATCATGTTCAGAGGGCGTGGCAGGGTGATTTGGATGAGAATGGTAAATACCCAGTAAGGCCAAATCGTTTTCGGCAGCGTATTTTTCCGCCTGCATATAGTCAAAGGCAGAAATTTCGAACCTTCTTCTTTGATCTCCTTTTTTACTGTTTTCCACAGGTATTGCCTGGGTTATATCTCTCACCTGCCCGTCCTTACCATAAAAGAAGCCACAACATTCATATGGAAATGTGGATTCAGCATGCCGATGCATGGTACTAAGCGCTTCTTTGTCAATTACTAATTTCAATTTCGTTTATTTAAATAATCGTTCAATTACTTCACTATATTTTGATGCGTCGTCCGGAAACACGGTAACGACGGTTCCTTCATCTATGGAATCTGCCACTTTAATGGCTCCCAACAGGTTTGCCGCCGAGGAAGGACTTACCAATAACCCCTCTAACCTGGCAATGTCTTTAATGAGATTGATAGCCTCCATTGAATCAATTAAGAGGTTTTCATCAGCCAGCTGGTCATTGTATATTTTGGGAACGATCGCCGTTTCCATGTGTTTCCATCCTTCCAAACCATGCATGGCACTATCGGGATGCAGTGCGACCGCTTTGATATCAGGATTTAATTCTCTTAGCCGGGTGGTGGTTCCCCGGAACGTGCCGGTAGTACCGAGACCTGCGACAAAGTGTGTGATGTGACCGTCGGTTTGCTGAAAGATCTCAGGACCGGTGCTGTGGTAGTGTGCCAGCCAATTGTTGTCATTGGCATATTGATCGGCGTAATAATATTTAATCGGATTTTCTGTCACCAGCGATTTGGCTTCCAGCTGGGCCCCGTCTGTGCCGTCAAAGGGAGAGGTATAGATTATGTTTACACCGTAAGATTTAAGCATAGTCTTTCTTTCCCTGGAAGCATTTTCGGGTAGACATAGGGAAACATTAATTCCAGCTGCCGCTGCAACCGCCGCGTAGGCGATACCGGTATTTCCACTGGTGGCATCCAACAAGTTCTTTTCGTTGTTTAGTTTGCCTTTATCAATAGCATCCTTAATAATATTAAAGGCCGGCCTGGCTTTGACACTGCTGCCTAATTGCTGCCATTCCAGTTTAGCCAGGATTTTCACCTTTGGGTTTTGGTATACGCGCTGAATAGGAAAGAGCGGCGTATTCCCAATGAGCTGCCCTACCTGCGCTATTCTATGTTTTAATTGCGTATCTGCGACTTCTGTAATCATAGTTTTATGAGCATAAAAACAAAAAAAGCCTTTCCGTGTGTGGAAAGGCTCTCTAATTCTTTAGTTATTTTATTACAAATCAGCGTATATAATTATCCTTTCCACCGTGATACCGGAGACAACAACAGTTACAGCAACAACAAAGGAAAGATTTATACATCTGTTATAATATTTATTGCAAGTTAATGAATTTGTTTTCTTTTTTAACGGAAAAATAAAATTCTTGTTCAAAAAGAATGCTAAAACTTTAATGCAACCCTCAAAACCGCCGGAAAATTCCCTGTTGCCTGGGAGCAGACCAAATTTTTCCACTAAAACCGGGCAATATTTTGCTGAGATCATTAGCTCCCCGGATAAAAATAATCGTTGATTTTTTAACAGGCGATTGGGCATTTCCACAGATTGATTGCTGCCATCCATATAATTTAAAGCAGTATACAAAATGATTTTATTTTAAATTAAGTGTAATTTGACTATCATTAGCTATTAACTTTTTAGATAGACAGCGATAAATCGGATGAACTATGCTTAAAACGGGTTTATCGATTTTTGCGACGAACGGGAGAAGGTCTTACAAAGACAGGAGAATATTTTAGAAGGTTAAGTAATTTTTATCATTTTGTAGAAAAAAATATGGAAGATATAAACATCTATTGGGTCACCATTGGGGTATCACTGATCATTATCCTGTCATTTGTTTACAATGCCATTGCCAAAAAAACCAACATTCCTTCTGTTATCTTACTAATCGTTACTGGCTTTGTACTCGGAAGTTTCATTACCATAGACCAGCCAAAAATCAAGCCGGTGTTAGAGATATTGGGAACGATTGGATTGATAATGATCGTGCTGGAGGCGGCCCTGGACCTGAAGTTGAAAAAGGAGAATATGCCATTGATTGGGAAGGCATTTCTAATTGCGCTGTTGTTGTTAGTACTGACTTCCTTTGGTATTGCCATGGTGATCAGATTTTTTAATGATGTTACTATTTTTAACGCTTTGGTTTATGCCATTCCGCTGGCCATTATGAGCAGCGCCATTATTATTCCCAGCGTTGCCAATTTATCGCACATCAAAAAAGAATTTCTCATTTGTGAGGCAGCGTTTTCAGATATTTTGGGCATCATGTTTTTTTACTTTGTGCTGGATTCCACTACAATGGAAACGGCGGGCGAAATAACAGCCAGCATTTTTACGAATATTGCTATTACTTTAATTATTTCCGTGATACTGGGATTTGTGATTATTCTGTTTATTCAACGGGTAGAGGCCCAGGTAAAATTATTTTTGCCAATGGCTATTCTGTTACTGCTTTATTCGGTGGGTAAGCTGTTTCATTTATCGTCTCTTATCTTTGTGCTGGCTTTTGGGTTAATGATCAATAATGTGAATTTGTTTTTCAGAGGTGGGTTGAAAAAATTTATTAGTGCCGAGGGTTTTGAAGACTTACTTGCTGATATAAAACTGTTGACGCTAGAGAGTTCATTCATAGTAAGAACTTTCTTTTTTATAGTATTTGGCATGTCAATTACAGTAAATGGCTTAAACGATATTACGGTTTACCTGATGGGATTGCTGATCATCGTTTTCATTTATGCGCTGAGGTTGGGCGTGATGGCGGGTTTAAGCAAGGAGCAATTGAAACCTGGCGTACTGATAGCACCAAGGGGTTTGATTACAATTTTATTGTTTTTCGCGATACCTGAGGAGTTGCAGATCGCTACCTTCAATCCGGCTACCCTTTTATTGGTGATCATAGTCAGTAGCATATTAATGATGGTTGGGCTTATAAAATACAAAGGTGAGGATGAAGGACAGGCAGATAATCACGGACAATCTTTGGATACAGCAACTTCTGCTGAATTACGGGAAGGTACAACCTCTGCGATCCCTGATAACCTGACTTCCGGTACAGCAGATCCTATTTCACCTGGTAGTGATTTGCCTTCTGAAGAATAAAAATGAGTTTACGAATCAGCTCCCTTTTTCAGGTGTTGTCGCCATTCCGAAAAAGTAATGCGAAACACATAGGCCTCTACATTTTTGAACTGTGTCTTTTTTTGTATTTGCATACCGTTTTTATAAGCGACTTTTTGTGAATTGACGTTATTGATTTCAATGATGGAAATGATCGAAGGAGCCATTTTATTTTCAAAAGCAAAATTTTTAAAAAACCGGGCCGCTTCAATAGCAAATCCCCTTGACCAGAACGCGGGAATCAGGCTATACCCGATTTCCAGTTCCTTCACCTCATCCACCACCTGATTCAACAGTCCACATTGTCCTACCAATTGACCGGTAGCTTTTTCAATCAACGCGCATAGACCGTATCCATCATTTTTATATCGTTGCAATTGTCTTTTTATCCAATCCCTGCAAAGTTCTTCCGGTGGTTGTGTGGGGTAAAAAAATCTTGTCGCTTCCGGATTGCTGAAAAAAGCCATGAGCGGCTGGTAATCGGCCATCGTAATGCTACGAAATTTTAGCCTTTCCGATTCAAGTCCATCCAATATCATTATTTGTTAAATGTCAGCTCACACAATTCTATAAAATAGCCGTCGGGATCTTGCAGAAAAATCTGCCAGGCACCATCGGGGCGGTGTATTTTTGGTTGGTATTTGACTTCGGCCTTCACCAACATCGCTTCTGCTTCTTCAATTGAGCGAACCTGCAGGGCAAAGTGATTGCCGCGTTGCAAGGAATTGATAGCATCTTTTCGCCCCTCAATTAAATGCAATTCCTGCTGTTGCCCCAACCGAAACCAGGCTCCCTTAAAATCAAAATCTGGCCTGGGCATTTCTTCCAGTCCCATTTTGTCTTTGTAAAATGAAATGCTCTCCGAAAGGTCTTTGACGTGAAGGGCAACGTGATTTAAATCCAGTATTTCCATATAAATAAATTGTTATTAACGCCCTAAAATTAATGATAAGAATACGGGCAAAAAAATATTAAATTGAAAGCGCAAGTTAAAATTATTGATGGCATCTAAATAATAAAACACAAGCTTGGACGAAACGGTATTACTAAAACCTTTACAAGAAGGTGATGAAGAGGCGTTTAAACAACTGGTTGAATTATACCAGGATAAAGTCTACAATACCGTCCTTGGATTTTTACATTCACGTGAAGATGCCGAGGATATCGCGCAGGAAGTTTTTATTGAGGTATTTAATGCTATAAGAAAATTTAGAGGAGAGGCGAAACTGTCAACCTGGATCTACAGGATAGCCGTCAATAAATCTTTGGAATATATTAGAAAGAAAAACAGGCAAAAGAGATTTGCTTTTTTTGCCAACTTATTTGAGGTATCAGACAGCAACAAATTGCAGATTACGGATTTTGAGCATCCCGGAATTCAGCTCGAGCACAAGGAAAATGCCAGGGTGATGTTTGCAGCGATCGCTAAATTGCCTGAAAATCAGAAAATAGCGTTCACTCTTCATAAGGTTGAGGGACTAAGCTACCAGGAAGTATGTGAGGTAATGAAGTTAAGTTTATCTTCAGTAGAGTCATTAATGTTTCGGGCTAAGAAAAACTTACAGAAGAAATTGTTCGATTTTTATAAAAGTGGTTAAAAACAAATTATTAAATAAATGAAATCTAATCAGGAAGATATCGATAAAAAAATTGAGCGAACCCTTTCTTCTCTCGATCATATGGAAAGGGCATCGGTAAATCCTTTTTTTTACACCCGTTTAAAAGCTAAAATGGAGGCGGAAAAAAGAGGATTCCGGGCGCTGTTTACCATTCCGCAATTTAGCATGGCAGTAGCCAGTGTGTTTCTGCTACTGTGCCTGAACTTTTATGTGGTTATCAGCTATGAATATGATGCCAGCACCCAGGCTGACGAGGTAAGTACATTTATTAGTGATTACCAGATCAATGTTGGCGATATTTACGAATTAAATGAGTAGGTGATGAGTTATTTTACTAAATCGCGCATATATATTTTTTTAATAATCGTCCTGGCTGTATTGAATGTCGGCCTTATTGTATTCTTTTGGAAGGGGCCCATGTCGAAACCAGGTCGTCGTGGGGGGCCTTTTAAATTAGAGTATTTCCTGGAGAGGAGGCTTGACCTGACCCGGGAGCAAATGGAAGAATACCGGCAACTGCGAGAAACACACTTCCAGGAGTTGGAATTACATCTGAGGGAAATGAGACGGTTGAAAGGGGCCTTGTTTGACCTGGTAGGCGGGGAAGTTAATGATGAAAGGAAGGAGCACATCCTCGAGCAGATCGGAAAAACGCAAATAACTATTGACTCACTTACCTTTGCACATTTCGAAAGCCTTCGAAAACTATGCAATGACGAGCAACAAAGGAAATTTGATGGTGTAATCAAAGACGTAATGCGCCGTCTGGAACGTCATGGACCACCCCCCGGTGGTATGAGGCGAAGGCGATAATAATTTTATCCAAAAAACTCTTCAAATCACGTAGGCGTAAGTTTTAACCGGCTTAAGGGTTGGGGAATTATCCATTTGAGTTTTCTTGCAAAAGTGCTGTTGGCGCAAGTTTAATTTTTATTTGACATCTAAGAAAATAAAAAAGTGGATTTATGAAAAATAGAAAAATGTTATTTGCAATTGTGGGCCTGATTTTAGTTGTTTCTTTTTCCTGTGGGAGTGATGATAGTGACAAAGACATGGTGCCAGATGACTCAAATACCGATTTGCCAGAGGTATTTTCGAAGTTTTCCGATGATTTGAATATTTACCTTGACGGAGATTTTGTAGTGATTGAAACCGACGATATACCCGATCACAATAGCCCTTATTTTGGGGTTGGACATCAGAATTATGAAAGTTATAATGGTAGCAATCCTGCTTTTCACCTTAACCCAAATACGATTCAGGAGCAGAGTTTTGTTATTCGCATTCCGCTGAATCCCGGTGAGGCGTCCAGCAAGCAGAATACGCAACTCGGAGCTATCGGCGTAGCGGTCAATGGCGTGGTTATTTTTAACCAATATGCGGGACCGGATCAGCCATTAACCAACGAAATTAATTCATTTGATCAATACAATGGCCATCCTCAACAGACCGGAGAGTATCATTATCACCTGGAACCATCTTATTTAACCGGTAACAACGGACCTTCCTCATTGATAGGATTTCTGCTGGATGGGTTTCCTGTTTATGGTCCCGAAGAAGATAATGAAGTCGTCACCAATGCTGATTTAGATGCTTACCATGGCCATAGCCATGCTACCGCAGACTTTCTTAACGGCATATACCATTATCATATCACCAGTGAAGATCCTTATATTAATGGGGGGCAATTTTATGGAGAGCCGGGAACGGTTACTAATTAATGTCGATCATTTTAAAAATATGGTATTTGATACTGGTCATACTCAGCATCATACCCTGTGATAACCGCCACTACGGCTTATCGGATTTAAACGGTCACGCCAGTGGATCTTTGGTAGTGAACGCTGGGGAAGTGACAGTCAAGGGACCCAAAGTGTTTTATTTAGATAGCCCTTTTACCGGCCAGGTCAGACAATATTTTCTGAACGGCGCTATTAAATCAATGACTAATTACCGGAATGGCCTCAAAGAGGGAGAGGCCTTGAAGTTTTTTGAGCATGGAGCAATTGCCGAAAGAAGGTACTACAACAACAATGAAAAAAGTGGTACCCATATGGGCTGGTGGCCTTCGGGTGTTGCCAGGTTTAAGATATCTTATCTAAACGGTTTGTATCACGGGAAGTATGAAGCGTGGTTTAAAAATGGCGCACGGTATAAACTTTTCCATTATAATGCCGGGGAGGAAGCTGGTAGCCAGCAAATGTGGAAAGAGGACGGCACATTTCGCGCCAACTTTTATGTGGAGAATGGGCGACGGTTTGGCTTGATCGGTCTTAAGCAATGTAAATCTGTCGAAAATGAATATTAAGCTATTGCAGGTTGGCACGGTGGGTAAGGTCCTTGTGTTTATCGTTTTTTTGATTTCCTGTGCCGGCAAGGAAGAAACGAGTACATTGCCTTTTTATAATACGCCTGATTTTACCCCGGAATGGATTGATGAAGAGGAGCCGCGGTTTGGCGATATTCACCAGATTGGAGAATTCAGATTTATGAATCAATCAGGTGAATTTGTTGACAACAAAACTTTTGACGGGAAAATTTACATCACCGACTTTTTCTTTACGACCTGCCCCGGCATATGTCCTAAAATGACCGGCAACTTGTCTACCATCCAGGAGGCTTTTCGGAACGATGATGACGTTTTGATTTTATCTCACTCGGTCACCCCCTGGGTAGATACGGTCGGACAACTTCAAACCTATGCCAGCTTAAATGAGATTGATCCTGAAAAATGGCACCTGGTTACAGGGGACGCCGACAAGATTTATGAAATGGCCCGGAAATACTATTTTGCGGAAAGAAGTGAGGGATATAATAAATCGTCAGATGAATTTTTGCATACTGAAAATTTTCTACTGATTGATCATCTTCGCCGTATCAGAGGAATTTATAATGGCACCCTGGCCGTTGAAATGGATCGGTTGATGACCGATATCCATACCTTAAAAAGGGAACTGGCTCCGGGAGATGCTTTCTAAAAGACTTAATGGTCAGTTTGTAAATTGATGAAAGGATTCCTACAGCCAGGAATTGCCATAAAAATCCTTCCATTATGGTCGCCCAACTTTACACTAAAGATTGGATCTGTTTAATTCCTTCACAGCGTGATCGCATGCCCTGGCGGTAAGCGCCATATAGGTAAGTGAAGGATTCTGACAGGCTGCAGATGTCATGCAGGCACCATCGGTTACAAATACATTTGGTACAGCGTGCACTTGATTAAATTTGTTTAGCACAGAGGTTTTTGGGTCGCGACCCATTCTGGCTGTCCCCATTTCATGGATACCTAGTCCCGGACCTCCCATGCTATCGAAAGTAGTGATATTTTTCAGCCCTGCTGCTTCCAGTATTTCTACTGCAGAGGCGGCCATGTCTTTTCTCATGGTCAATTCATTTTCTTTGAATTCACAATCAATGGTCAAAGTTGGCTGTCCCCATTTATCTCTTACCTCTTCATTGAGTTTTACATGGTTTTCATGGTAGGGTAAGTGTTCTCCAAAGGCCGTCATGCCCATATTCCATTTGCCGGGAATTACGATTTCGTCCTTGAATTCGGCCCCGAACGACATTTCTTTGATGCCTCGCTTCCAGTCTTCCCTGCTGGCGCGACCCTGGTAACCGAAGCCTCTCACGTAATCGGTGCGTTGTTCTTTAACATTCCTGAATCTTGGAATGTAAAATCCAGTAGGCCTTCTGCCGGAATAATATTTATCGGCAAACCCGTCATATTCACCTCTCGCACCTACCCGGAAGTGATGGTCCATCAGATTATGTCCAAGTTCTCCGCTATCGTTACCCAACCCATTGGGAAACCGGTCAGACTTGGAGTTTAACATAATAAAGGTGCTGCCCAGTGCAGAGGCATTAAGGAATATAATGCGGGCATAAAATTCCACGGTTTCATTGGTTTCTGCGTCAATGACCCTTACCCCGCTGGCTTTGCCGGATTCCTTGTCATATATAATTGAATTGACAATGGAATTAGGTCTTAACGTCATATTACCGGTGGCTGCGGCGGCGGGCAAGGTAGATGCATTACTGCTGAAGTAACCACCATAGGGACATCCTCTGATGCAGCGGTTTCTGTTCATGCACTTGCCCCTGCCTTTGTGTGGTACACTAAGGTTGGCGGTACGGCCAATGGTAATCAGGCGATCGGGAAAGCTTTCCAATACCTTCTCTCTGGCGTGCGTTTCCAGGCAATTCAGTTTCATGGCGGGCAGGAATTTTCCATCCGGTAATTGTGGCAGACCTTCGGCTTGTCCCTGAATTCCCGCGAACTCTTCTACATAGTCGTACCATGGAGCAATATCTTTGTAGCGGATTGGCCAGTCAATACCATGTCCGTCTTTGGCATTAGCTTCAAAATCCAGATCGCTCCACCGGTAAGAGTGCCGTCCCCACATGATCGATCTTCCGCCAACATGATAACCGCGCATCCAGTCAAATCTTTTGACCTCGGTGTAGGGATTTTCCAAGTCATTCACAAACCAGTGTTTTGAGGAGGGCCGTACAGTGTAACCAGTTCTGTTTTGCTTGTGCTGCTGCCGTATATCTTCTTCCGAGGGATGGTCTGCATTGGGTAAATCCCATGGATTTAAGTGCATGGTGGGATAATCTCTAACGTGCTGTACATTTCTGCCACGTTCAAGTACCAAAGTTTTTAACCCCTTTTCCGACAATTCTTTTGCTGCCCAGCCCCCACTAATTCCCGAGCCAACAACAATAGCATCATATGTATTTTGTTTCTTAGCTTTGTTATTCAAATTCATAGTTAAAATATTTTAATCCTCAATAACCAATTCCATCAGAGCGCCCAGGCTTTTTGCCCATCTTCCAGTGGTATGCACGGTTCATAGTCGCCTGGTATTTCTACTAATGCCAGGGCTTCGGTAGCGCCTTTTTGCGAATTGAAGTAGCCCATTAAGGTAAGTTCTTTCAGACTTCGGAAAAACGTTGGATTTTCTTTATCTTCCGCCTGGCTATAATCCGCTTTGGCAACTTCGGATAGTACACTAACCTGCTCTTCTTTGCTTATATCGAGAAAGCCTTTTTGAAATTGAGATTGAGATTTATTTTCCAGCCCCAGTAAACCATCAGGAATAATATTTTGAAATTTGGCGGGTACGCAATGTTTAATGAAGGCGTCAATAAAAATGTGTACGCCTGCTTCCCTGGCACCCGGAGTATCTGTTTTAGGAATAATATGTTCTGAAATTTCCATAATCAGGCGTGCTTGATTTTCGTCAAAAAACTCCGGTACCCAGTCAAGCTTTTCCCTGGTCTGTTGACAACTTTGCAACACACTTAACAACGCAGGTGTTGCAGCAACGCCACCCATCATTAAGGTCACTTTTTTAAGTGCACCTCTTCTATCAATAGTTTTGCTCATAAGAATGATTTTAATTCATTTGGTCTGTTAAAATAACGCCACACAAAGTTTTAGATAAATAATAACACAAAACGAAGGTAAAACTTTTGCCTTTATTACTTTAAAGCGCTTAGATTGGGAGTAAGGTTGTTCTTACATTGAGTCCTGAATATAATTATATTTTTAATTCTTAAAAAACATCCAAAGATTATTCTTTGAAGTATTTCGAAGGGGAGAATTTTTTATTTATATTTTACTACCTTTTGAAACTTTCACCGATAAAAGTCAAGGCATCCAGGATACCGGTTCGCCAGTAACTCCAACTATGGCCCCCGTCTCTGATTCTGAATTCATGGGGAATTTCCATGTCTCTGAGCACGGTGTGCATCTTACTGTTTCCCTTATATAAAAAATCATCATCTCCACAATCAAAATAATATCGAACTGATTTAATCTTGTCAATAGGCGTATTTGCCAATAGATGAAATGGATTATTGGCTTTCCAGTGTTTTGTTAGTCTGCCTTTACCTTTTAGTTGCTTGCCGTACATGACAGCCTCTATTCGATCCCAACGTTCCTGTTCATGACTGATCACTTCCTCTTCGGTATAAAATGCGGCACTTAACGGGGTAGAGGCGGCGAATAACTCCGGGTATTTAATGGCATACAGGAATGCCCCATATCCCCCCATCGACAAACCGCTGATCCCGCGGAATTCTTTTTTGATCCTGGTGCGGTAGTTTTGATCGATATAAGGGATAAATTCCTGGATAAACATATCTTCGTATCTCACTTTGCCTTCGTGATCGTTAATGTACCAGGTAACGCCGGCATCGGGGGTCACGATAATCATGGGCGGAATATCGCGGTTGTTGATACCCTCGTCGGCAATGGCCTGAATTTCACCAAACTGCACCCAGGCAATGTCGGAGTCGGTATATCCGTGCAATAGATAAACCACAGGATATTTCCGGTTTGAATGATCATAACCAGGTGGCAAATAGATAGTATACCGAACTTCTTTATCAAGAATTTTACTGTTGAATGCCTCTCGCTCCATCACCTTGCCCCGTAAAAGATGGCCGATTTGTTGGGCATTTAAGTGGTGAAAATAAGATAAGAGTATGAAGAAAAACAAAGTTACACGTGGGCTCATAATATTTTAATAAGAGAATGTTAAGCATGTGAAAATCTGTCTGCAAGGATCCGGGAATTGTTGTTTCCAATACATACAAAGCGTTTTTTTAAGATGTCGGATCCTTTTTCAGGCATATATGGCTTTGAAAAAAAGAAAAAACAAAGAGAAACCATAAAACTTTTTACATTTTGTGTCACAAAGGGTGAAATCAAGGCAATGATTTCAGGTATGGCCGGTTGTTTTTATCTGTAAACAAGGAATAAATTTCAACAAAGATTTGACTCCCCCCGTTTTAAATCTTAATATCGTTTTTTTGTTTTAGTCGATTTCACTGCATCAGGCTAACAGCAAATTTTAATGGACGCATCTAAAAACTTTAATCTATGAAACCGAATTATCAATTTAAGACATCATTGCTTTTTACAGCCTTTCTTTTCCTTGTTTATTTGGCGCACTGTCAGAGTGACAAAGATCCAAAATTGACAGAAGTGTGGGAGCCTGAGCCCCAAGTTGTCACACCCGGAAATGGCACGGCACCACCCTCCGATGCCATCGTATTATTTGACGGCACTAATTTTGACGAATGGAAAGGATCAGATGGTGGCGAGGTAAAATGGGTTTTGGAAGATGGGGCCATGACAGTGAAACCAAAGTCCGGGATGATCACCACCAAAAAGGTTTTTGGAGATGTTCAATTGCATATTGAATGGCGTTCTCCGAAAATTGTAGAAGGAGAAAGCCAGGGACGGGGCAATAGTGGTATTTTTCTTCAGGGGTTATATGAATTACAGGTATTGGACTCCTACCAAAATCGCACCTATTCGAATGGCCAGGCAGGCAGCATATACAAGCAACATATCCCTTTGGTGAACGTTTGCCGCGGCCCCGGAGAATGGCAAACCTACGATATTATCTATCAGGCGCCATTGTTTAAAGCTGACGGTTCATTAGGCCGTCCGGCTCGAATAACGGTCATTCACAACGGCGTTTTAATACAAAACAATGTGGAACTCGAAGGACCCACCAAATACATAGGCAAAGCAAAATACAAGGCCCATGCCGAAAAATTATCGCTTGGGTTGCAGGATCATAGTAACCCGGTAAGTTATCGTAATATTTGGATCAGGGAGTTGTAAGAGAAAGATTCAATCCACATTTGATGTTTGTTTTTGCACTTGCGTGTCTTCCTGGTTTGTGGTTTTCTTGAAAACTGTTTTAGTATAAGAAACTTTATTTTGGGAGAGGGGAGATTTTTTGATATAATTTCTTAAATCTTCCCTTCAAAAAATCCCCTAAAGCAAGACCCACAAAAATAAATTTATGTTTATTTTCGAGGTTCTCGATATGAGCTCATTTAAATCTTGTTTCTGCCCACCTTTTTGCAAGCTTCGCCAAAACAAATATAAATTGTTTTTGGCTGCGCTCGGCCTGGGCTCATTTAAATCTCCTCGGAGATGAGATTTTCCCCAGACAATATACGGTGAGCTTCGTGCACAGCTTAGCCTTCATTTCTTTTCCTTAGATGAAAAGAAACGAAGCGAAGAAAAATCAAGCCAAAATTATCCTTCCACCCACCTGCCACCGCCGGCCCGGAATTTTGGCGGGCCTACCCGCTTCAGGACAAGACAAAGACAACAAATAACAACCTTTAAAGCAATTTTCAAGGATGCCCTGGTTTATTATTTACCCACCAAGACACGTAGGCGCTAAGTTTTATTTGTATCACATTTTCGGAATGAATTGCCTGAGATAGGTAGCACATTGCCTTAAGGAAGCCTTTCTTTTAGCCAGAGAACCTTCATATACCCGGTCTTCCACCTCTACGCAAACCGCGCCTTTATATTTTTGTTCCCCGAGGTAGGAAAAGAATCTCCCCCAATTGACATCTCCCATACCGGGGAGTTTGGGTGTATGATACTCATTGGGATGTGCCATGATACCTACTTCATCTAACCGCTCTTTATCAAGGCGGACATCTTTGGCATGCACATGAAAGATCTTGTGCCCCCAATCCCGGATGGGTTTATAGGCGTCCATATGTTGCCATATGAGATGAGAGGGGTCATAGTTAAGGCCAAAATGATCACTTGGAATATCGTGAAACATTTTTTTCCAAAGCGCAGGTGTGGTAGCGAGGTTTTTTCCACCCGGCCACTCGTCTGCGGTAAAACTCATCGGACAGTTTTCGATACCGATTTTCACACCCTGCCTCTCGGCGAACCTTATCAATGGCTTCCAGGTTTTTTTGAATTGGGGCCAGTTTTCTTCCACGGACTTTTTCCAGTCCCTTCCCACAAAGGTATTCATTTGATTGATCCCCAACAGGGCGCTGGCTTTAATCACCTTTTTAATGTGTTCACAAGCAATTTCCGCTTCCTTGCCAGTTGGGGCCAAAGGGTTCGGGTAATAGCCCAAACCGCTGATACTTACCCCGGTTTTCTTAGTCAGAGAGATAACAGCTTCCGCTTCCTTCCTGTTAAAATTTTCCACATCAATGTGCGTTATACCGGCATATCTTCTGGTGGCTTTTCCCTTTGGCCAGCACATAACTTCCACACAGTCATAACCTTCGGTGGCTGCGAAATTTAATAGCTGCTCCAGGTTTAAATCCGGTAGTATAGCGCTTACAAATCCTAATTTCATCTTTTTATAATCTATTTTTAAGGTCAGATGGAACCTAGCCTATTATTATCATTCCCATACGTGTCGATTACGTTATGCTCGGTTTCATGTTAAAAGTCTATAGTTAAGGTAATGCAAATGCCACATAGGCATCTCCTGAATTCGTTCCCATTTTTCCACCGCCGCAGGCAATTACCACGTATTGCTTACCTTTTACCTGGTAACTGCTTGGCGTGGCATAGCCACCGGCCGGTAGCTGATATTCCCATAAAATTTTGCCGTTTTTTATATCAAAGGCCCGAAACATCTCATCCTGGCTGGCCCCGATAAATAAAAGCCCGCTTTTTGTTACAATAGGGCCACCGTAATTTTCCGTGCCCGTAACCGGTATGCCTTTGGCTGTCAACTCCTTGAATTCACCTAACGGAACCTGCCACAGTATTTCCCCCTTATTTAAATCAATGGCATTGAGTGTTCCCCAGGGCGGTTTTACAGCCGGATATCCGTCGGGATCTTTAAAACGGATGTATCCCGTACTGGTGTAGGTACTTTCTTCCGGCTGGGTAGCTGCCAAACCTTCCGTATCGAGTGTCAGGTCTTTTAATTCAAACAAATAAGCTTCAAGCGATTCTATTTGCCAGGGTGCCAACCAACTGAAAATAGGCATGGCGCCTTTGCCATTCTGAAGGATTTGCCGGAACTCATCGGGTCCATACTTTTCCTTAATGTCGGTCAGAGGAGGGACCGTACCCATGAAAGAACCACCTTTTTTATCAATACCATGACAACCACCACAATATTGTCTGTACAGCCCTTCTCCACGATTAAAGGCTAAATTGCTTTTATCATTTCTGACCTGGACCATCGTCAGTATCCATGGCATTTCATTGGCATTGACATATAGAATTCCCGTTGCCGGGTCAACGGCGGCGCCTCCCCATTCACCGCCACCATCAAACCCGGGAAAGATGACGGTGCCTTCTTCACTGGGAGGAATGAACTGTTGGCCGGTTCTGGTAGTACTGAGTATTTTTTTTACATAGTCATGGCTTGCCTGTGAGATATCGGTAACATTGTCTGCTGTCAGGAATTGCCTGGCAAAGGGAGGTGGTTTGGTTGGCAAAGGCTGGCTGGGCCACGATTGCTCATTAGGCAAGTCTGACTTTGGTGAGGGGATTTCTTCTATGGGGAATAATGGTTCACCGGTATCCCTGTTAAGTAGAAAAACGTAACCGGATTTGGTAATCTGAGCTAATGCATCTATTTTTTTTCCTTCGTGCCTGACGGTGACAAGGTTTGGAGGAGCCGGCAGATCCCTGTCCCAAAGATCATGACGAATGGTTTGAAAATGCCAGATCCTTTCACCGGTGCGGGCATTTAGCGCAAGGATGCAGTTGGCGAAAAGATTTTCACCGGGTCTGTCGGCGCCGTAAAAATCATAGGAGGCAGATCCCGTAGGGATGTAAACTACACCGCGCTTTTCGTCTAAACTCATACCGCACCAGGCATTGGCTCCGCCAATTTCGTTCCATGCATTTTCCGGCCAGGTTTCGGCACCAAATTCCTCCGGCTTGGGGATGGTATGAAAAATCCAGGCCATTTCTCCGGTCAATACGTTATAAGCTCTGATATGACCAGGCGCGGCTCCTTTCTCCTCTGAAACCCTCGCCCCCAATATCAATAGATCCTCGAAAATAATGCCAGGAGAATTGGCGGAAACGAATCTGTCATCTACCTTCCTGCCCAATCCCTCATGCAGGTCTACCTTTCCATTGTCACCAAAGGTTTTTATTGGTTGACCATCCCTGGCATTGACAGCAAACAGATTGGCGCCGGCAGTGATTAATAAACGGGTATCATCTTCTTTTTCCCAATAGGCCAACCCACGGTTTACGCCCATGCCGAACATGTCAAAATCCTCATCAAATGGATTAAATGTCCATAATTCCTCGCCGGTGGCGGCGTCCAGCGCAAAAAATGCAAGCCGGGGCGAGCTTCCAAATAAAACACCGTCGATGATCAATGGATTACATTGTATCTGCGATCTGTTTTCAGGATCAGCGTCGCCCGTGCGGTAGGTCCAGGCGACCGATAGCTTACTTACATTGGCACGATTAATTTGTGCTAGGGGTGAATATTGAGAACTTGCCTTATCTCCCAGATAACCGGGCCAGTTAATGTTTTGATCGGTTGGTTGACAGCTAATTAAAAAAAACAGCAAAAAAGAAAGCCCTCGGATTCCCCTTTTGTGGGTCACCTTTCCCAGCTTGTAAACACTCATTTACATATTTTTAAGGTAAGAGATGCTTTGTGTGATGCTGCCAATTGGATCGGGAGAATGATCTTGCTCAACATGACATTCCTGCACGCCGATGGTTTCTGCTTTCCTGATGATAGCCTCCATCTCTATGACGCCATTGCCTAATTCCTTAAAAGCTTCCTGAGGCACCTCCTGCTCGGCAAAAATGACCGGGGTTCCCTTTAATTTATCTTTCAGGTGTAACTGGGAAATTCGTCCGTCTAAACGGTCCATTAGCTTTAATGGCTCGTAGCCGCCCAGGCTGGCCCAAAAAACATCCAACTCAAATTTGACCAATTCCCTGTCAAAGTTTTCGATCATGTACTCATAAGGAACGGTTCCTTCAATGGGGCCAAATTCAAATGCATGATTGTGGTAGCACAACTGAATTCCCCTTTTCTTACATATTTCGCCCGATTGATTTAATTTTTCGGTGATGGCTTTGATATCATCCATGGTGCTTCTTTCGTCGGGAAGCATGTAGCCAAAAACCAGGTGTTTGAGACCAATATCAGCTGCATCATCTAAAATACTGTTGAAATCATAACCTTCCGGTGGTTTTGGCAAGCCGGCCTTTTCTGCAAGGTCCCAGCGGTTGGTAATATGGGTCCATAAAAAAAAGGAGCTTCTGACCATTAATCCCAGGTCCTTTATAATAGGCATGAGGTCGCCAGCGCTGGTTACATCCATTAATTCGACCTGTTTGTAGCCTAAAGAGGCAATTGCTTCTAAGGTCTTTGCCGGATTTTCGGCCAATTGGTTTCTGACAGTATAAAGTTGTATGCCGATCTCGTCCATGTATTTACTTTTAACGATAGCATTTTGGCAGGCAGTGCTTATCCCTAGCAGGGGTAAACCCAAAGATATTGCCGTACCTTTTTTGATCATTGCCCTTCGGGTCAGGTGCGTCTTCATCTTGGAGGTGTTAAGAAATGAATATTATAAAACATATGATTGGCAGCGGTCAATCATCAATACGGGAATATACGGAATTATTGGTTTAATTGAAGGGTTTGATCACAAAAATGACTGATTTTGATGCCTTAAGCCGATAGATTCAATAGTCAATTAATATAAAATGACAAAGCTCATTTCATTTAATTTGATTTTTTCTTATCGGATTGCCAAAACTTTTTTAATTTGGCGCCCTGAAGGAGCTAACGCTCTCTGCAAGCACATAGTAAATGGTTTTTAAGCAATTATAATATGAATGATTTGAAGTTGTTACTGATCGCCGCCATTATATTGGTGGTTGCCTGTTCTTCCCCCCCAAAAAATGAGAATACCGAAAAACCTGAAGAGACCGCTCAACCTGTAGCGGCAGTGCCGGACGAGCCTTCAGTAGGCGAAAAAATATACAGTCAGTTCTGTATTGTGTGTCATATGAAGGATGGTGCCGGGGTGCCGGGGTTAAACCCCCCACTCATCAAATCAGAGTGGGTTAATGGTGATAAAGACCAATTAATAAAGATTGTTCTCAATGGATCCCAGGGAGGGCAATATCCGGTAAACGGGGAAACCTATACCAATGCCATGACGCCGCATAACTTTTTATCAGATGAAGAAATAGCTGGTGTGCTTACCTTTGTGAGAAGTAATTTTGAAAATAATTCCGATGCGGTGACACCTGCTGAAGTGGCAGCGGCACGGGAAAGCAACGGTAAATAATTACTGACAGACCACCAGAAGCTGGTGGTCTGAATATTTTGCTTCCATTACCCTTTAAAAAGTGCTTAAGACACTAAATAAAACGCATCTGTATAGCGTTATGCCAGTGTCAAACCCCAAAAACCGGCCCTCTCTCAAAATATCCTTGAGTTAAAAATTTAATTTATATTGAAATTACCAGGGGGGAAGTCGCGATCATAAATGTATAATGGATAACAGGTTGCGATAAATTTCAGGTAAACTATTTTATGAATTAGTTGGTTGTTTAGAAGTTAATTTAAAAACCAATAAATGGGCCCCTCTTCATATAAGCTGGGGTAATGGAACAGAAGCATATGACAATATTTACGATTTGCTTTTAATAGGATGCTTCTAAGACAACTGATGATAACTTAATAATATAAATGAAGTTTTATTTAATTTTATTGCTTTTTCTGATAGCCTGTCAACCAGCCAAAAAGAACCTTAACCTGCCCAATGATGTTAATCATGAAATGGTAATTGAGGAAAAGTTAGGCGGGAAGCCCGAATATCTGACAAGCGCAGATGGCGTCTATTTACTTTGCAGGAAAGTTGATAAATCCCACCCCGGCAAAGTGGATTTTTTGGTTTATCATTTGCCAGGTCAGAAGATAGTTTACCAGGAGAGACTTGAAAATGGCAAGGTAGCATGGGAAAATAATACGACTATCAAAATTACTCAGACATTAGGTAACCGGACGGAGGATTATCCGGAAGGATATCGTATCTACTACTACGATGTAGCAAAGAAAAAAACAATGGAAAAAGCCCCTAAAAACAATTAGATACACATTAAAGATAAATTACATTATATGAAGAAGGTTTGGTTTGGTGCCGCAATACTTGGTTTGGTGGCAGGCATATATTTTTTGGGTGGCCTCGGGAATAACAACGCAGTAGATATAAATCCAAAAAGAAGTTATACACCCGAAGAAATTTGGGCAAAAAGACTGGAGCGAAAAAAACAGCAAAAAGCGCTCGGCATTTCAAAATTTGATCACCCCGATAAGTATAGCGAATATCATAAATTAATCCGAACCGGACAGGGGGCTTATAAGTCCACATACCCCAGAAATTATAAACTTACGGCTCTCCGTAAAGCCAGGAACCAGCTAGCAGCAAGAAAAAGACATAGCCGGACCAACGCGACCGAATGGGTGGAAAGGGGACCTTTTAATGTGCCTGGGAGGACCCGGACCCTACTGGTATTGCCCGGGGATCCAAATGGGAATAGCTGGATTGCCGGAGCAGTGGGCGGAGGCATATGGAAGACCACCAATGCCGGACAGACCTGGGAAAACAAAACCCCCGATTTACCCAATATAGCTATCACCACCATGGACTTTGCCACCTCCAACCCGTCGGTTATTTACGCCGGTACCGGAGAGTCATTTGCCAGCGATGGTATCGATGGTGATGGCATATTTAAATCGACAGATGGCGGAGATTCGTGGACACAGTTGGCCTCCACCATTGGTACTGAAGACTTTGGTAATGTTAACAGAATTGTGGTTGACCCCAATAACCCGGATGTTGTTTTAGCGGCGACGCAAAATAGTTCTATATCGGGTAACTTTCGCTCCGGAATATATCGATCCGTCAACGGGGGCGTTTCCTGGTCTCTTGTATATACAGGCTCCAGGGCAGTACAACAAATTGTAGTCTCTCCGGGAAATTTTAACATCTTGTATGCTACAGAAAGTGCCGTTGGCGTGCTGAAATCAACGAATGCCGGCCAGACCTGGGACAGATTCAGCAACGGACTTTTACCGTCGGGAAGAGTAGAGATGGCTGTATCGCCGGTTAACACACAACGTCTCTTTGTATCCGCGCAAGGAGAGTTATCCGGCAATGAGTCTGACTTTTATATTTCAGATAATGGAGGTGCCACCTGGTCCCTGGTGGTAGAAGAAAATAACGGCGAAAATTTAGACTTTTTGGGAGGGCAGGGTAGCTATGATAATACCATTGTCGCTCATCCTTACGATGAAGATATAGCCTATTTCGGAGGTGTGAATCTATGGAAAGCTACGATCAAGGCCGGCACTCAGCAGGGCAATCCGACAGTTACCTCAGTGGATGAGGAAAATACCGGAGCTTTTCTGGATCTTATTAGCTCGGGAGCTGATTTTTTTAACGGTAAGATCGGAAGAGAGTCTGTAAATCTTGCAGATTTGGTTTCCGTGGAGGTACGTTTTGGACCTGGAATTTCTCAGAAGGCCCACCGGTTTACAGTGGGTGGACAAGGTGCCGGCGTTCCGGATAATGGTTATATATACCAGGATTATGTAGACGTACCATTCCAGGTATGGGATATTGACAATAACCAACAATTGATGGTGTCATTCCGAGACCAGCAAGAAGATGGCACCTTTAACCTGATCACAGAGAATACTTCCGGAAACGGATCAACCCATAGCCGTGAGTATCTGTTTATTCATAAAATTGATTATGCCAATACCCCCAATAACAATATAGCCACCAATGGAGGCACCAATATAGGTCAGCAACATGAAACAATGTATTTTATCTGGCCGGTATTATCTGACGGAGGAACCTGGAATCCCCCCGGTCTGCCTTCCTCCACCTTAAGGATCAATTTTGGTCCGATCGTAACAAGATTCAGGCAGACTGAGGTGGTCACAGATGCCTACAATGCCAATGGTGGAAAAAATTCCTTTTCCCAGGCGTTTGGTGCTAATAGTGCCATAGGAGTGCATCCCGACCATCATGGTTTATACACCTTTAAGGTCAATGAAGGCCTTAAAACGTTTAAAATTATTAATGTCAATGACGGGGGGGTATATGTGTCAAATATTAGCATAGACCCGGGTATCAATGATGGTGATTTTAGCTTTGCCGGCAATGGCTACAACACGTCACAGTTCTACGGCATAGATAAAAAGCCAGGAGCAAATGAATATATTGGCGGTATGCAGGACAACGGTACCTGGAGGTCGCCAAGCGGCCGGGAGGCCACTGCAGTTACTAAATACCTGCGGCAACTGGGAGGAGATGGTTTCGAAACCGTCTGGAACAATGCTGATCCAAATAAGATTATTGCCGGATCCCAGTTTAATGGTTTGGCAAGGTCGGTGAACGGTGGACTGAGCTGGCGTAATGCCACCTCCGGTATGACGGATACCGGCGCGGGCAATGCCCCTTTTATTACCAAAATAGCAAATTCTAAAAGTAACCCCGACGTCCTCTATGCGATCGGAAGAACAGGTGTTTGGATATCAAATGATTTTGGCGGTAGCTGGAAAGCGACGGCTTTAAACAATAGCTTTAGACTTTCATCTACCTCTGATGTTAAGGTATCTGTTGCCAACAATAACATTGTTTGGGCCGGCACTGGAATGACCTCTTTCAATAAGTTACACGTATCTACAAATGGAGGACTCACATTTCAAACCACCAATAATTTTAACAATGCGTCATTCGGATTGTTATCAGGCCTGGCGACGCACCCTACGGAAGATTCCACGGCTTACGTCCTGTTTTCCATAGCCAACGCGCCAAAGGTTTTGAAAACCACGGATCTTGGGGAGACATGGGAAGATATCACCGGATTCAATGGTGGTGGTAGCAGCAAGGGGTTTCCGGATGTGGCTACTTATAGCTTGTTGGTTTTACCTCATCAAACGAATACTATCTGGGTTGGAACCGACATAGGCATTGTGGAATCTACTGACAATGGAGAAACCTGGAGTTTACTCGATGACAATTTGCCTGGAACCGCAGTTTGGGACATGAAAGTACAGGATGACCAGGTGGTGATTGCCACCCATGGCAGAGGTATTTGGACTACCACCATACCTGCGCTTCCGCCGGCAGTTTTTGTTCCTTTTATAGAAAGTACCGGTCTTATCGCTTCCGGAAAACTTAACGTGAATGTATCCCTGCGCTCTGCCTATGATTCTACCCAAATTTTGATAGATGACGAAAGGGTAGGAAGCATAGGGTCCACCGATCCGGGCAATGTAATATTCAGCGTAAGCAACCTGCCCTCAAGCGGTACGGTTTCTGTTGTAGCCAGATCTTTCACAGGACAAAAAGCCCTTTTATCAAATGAAAAACTAGTCCAGCTATTTGAAATTAAGCCGCCTGCGAAATCCTATGGTAACGACTTCAATGACAGCGAAGACGGCGATTTTGTTGGCAATGGGTTTAGTATTGGTGCCACCCAGGGGTTTTCCAACGCGGCTATTAATACCCCCCATGATTATGAAGCTAATACATCCTATACGTATCAATTGAATACGCCTATAATTATTGCCGAAGAGAATGCCACGTTTCAATATGACGATGTTGCAATCATTGAAACAGGGGAGGAAGGCGCGACTTTTCCCGAACAGGACTTTTATGACTATGTAGTTGTGGAAGGCACCAAGGATGGTATTAACTGGACATCTATTGCCGATGGCTATGATGCCAGCTTTAATTCAGGTTGGTTGAGCCGGTATAACAGCCAGTCTGATAATGATGGCGACTCTGATTTATTTGTGGCTCATAACGTCGATCTGCTCGATACATTTAATGCCGGAGACACAGTTATTTTCCGATTCCGGCTATTTTCCGATCCGGCCACTGTTGGTTGGGGATGGTTAGTTGATAATTTATTTATACAGCAAGACAAACCCAATTTGGGTCCGGTGGGTATTGAAGATGAGATTGAAGCGGAAGTCCTTTCTTTTGCACATTATCCAAACCCATCGCAGGGACTAGTTACCGTCAATTACTTCTTGCCAGATACAGATGTGGTTCTTTTTAAGTTAATTAGTATTGATGGAAGAATGGTGGATTCGAAGTATGTAGGAAGAAAAATGCGGGGAAACAACGCTACTGTATTTGACTTTAGCCGGCAGGGTAGAGGCGTTTATTTTTTACGCATGGAAACTAATGGTGGTAATTTTAGTCAAAAAATAATTTTGCAGTAGTTCTGCCCGGTGGCTTGCCATTACTTTTATCCCAAGATGGCCTGATCAATATGTAATTGAAAAACATTTTAGATCAATTACGTATATAATATGATACAAAACCCACGTTGCATGCCATTATCCAATGCCACCAAAATTAAACTCCGATCTGTTTTTGTGATCACATTAATATGGATGGTTGTTTCAATGATTATTGTGCTTCATGACTATTTGTTTCAGTCAGAACTAAAAATAATGGGAATTGAAGCCTATGATCCTTCCAGCACCTTTTTTACAACAATATTTGCTGTTTCAATTGCCGGTATTATAGCCGCTCCGTTGATGGTTTTTTATCTAAAGGACAGGTTTAAAAATAAACCGTTGTGGTTTTCGCTCCTCTTTAATACAGCCACCTTTGTTGTCATCATTACGGTTGTGACGTTACCTGCATCTATCTTTTATAATTTATTGAGTAAAGAATTGTCTATTGGCGACAGCCAATTAGCAGAAGAAGTCTGGAAGTTTTATACCAGCCCTTCCTATCTGCTTATACTGTTTAACTGGACGCTTATTTCCTTCCTTACGTTGATTGTTTTACAAATCAATGATAAATACGGGCAAGGGGTGATGTTTGCTTTGTTAAAAGGCAAGTACAATAAACCCAAGCAGGAAGAAAGGATATTTATGTTCCTCGACATTACCTCCTCAACTACGATTGCCGAAGAGTTGGGAAATATCCAATACTTTGAACTGCTCAGATCGTTTTTTCAAGATATTACACAGCCTATTCTCAAAAATTATGGTGAAATCTATCAATATGTCGGAGACGAAATTGTAGTATCATGGAAGATGAAAAATGGCTTGCGGCGAGCGAATTGTTTGCAATGTTTTTTTGAAATTGAAAACACCATGCAAAAACTATCTGCCCAATATATCCAACGATATGGCCTTGTACCGGGATATAAAGCAGGTCTGCATTGTGGTGAGGTTACTGTAGGCGAGGTGGGAACCATTAAAAAAGATATTATATTTTCAGGTGATGTCCTTAACACCACCGCCAGGATACAGGATGCCTGTAAAAGGTTTGACGCCAAATTGTTAATATCACGAGACCTTATCCACCGTCTTGATACCCACCATAGTTTTGGTTTTCAGGAAATTGGTGCCATTCAATTAAGAGGAAAGCTACAACCTGTAAACCTGTCAATTGTCCACAAAAAAACGTCGTCGGAAGATGAAGCTGTCCATAAGCATCTTTCAAACAAAGAGATGGTTTGATGGACCGAATAAAAGGTCTAATAGGGAATCTGCGCTTTGACTAAAACCAATCGACCATTGAAAATGGTTTATTCCAATTTAAAACGAATAATTGCCAACTGTTGACCCTGCACCTGAGGAGCAATAGACTGAGAACGGTAATTTTTTTGATTTTTCTGCCTGGCAAGCCAGCGATAATACTTTCTTACTTGATGAGATTCAACCTTACTTTTGACCAGGGCAAAAAGTTTTTTTTGACTGTTGTGAAATGAAAACAACGCCAGCATAATAATGAGGAGCGCAATGATTCTTTTGTTTTTCATAACTGCTAGTTTGTTTTTGGTACAATCCGCAATAGCTACCTCTTTCAGTTGGCCAGATTGTAATTGTAATACTGAGCTTCGAATAAAAGGTTACAGGCGAGATGTTAAAAAGAAATGGCGATTAAAAGAACCAAAGCTTGATAGCCATGAAGATTACCATTACCAGGAGAATGGGTTTTATCAGGTTTTGCCCTCTACCCACTGACCATCTACTGGCGATCCATGCACCGGTAACATTGCCGGTAGCCAAGGTAAGACCAATCCACCAGTCTACTTTTTGATCCAGTGCAAATACGGAAAATGCAGCAATGGTGTAAATGAAAATAACCATCGCCTTGAGGCTATTGGTTTTAACCAGGTCAAATCCGTTGATGGTGGTGAGGGTAGCTATGATGATAAACCCCACACCTGCCTGTATAAATCCACCGTAGATCCCTACAAAAAAGAATGAGATAATGCCCACCCACTGCTTACCGGCAGAGAGGTTTTCGGTTTTGGCGGCAATTCGTTTTAATGGATTAAAAACAATCATCAATACCACTAGGATCATTATAATGGCAAGAATACGATTGAAAGTTTCGCCCTTGATGTCGATGGATATTTTTGCGCCGATGATGGCGCCTAAAGTGGCGGAAATGCCTAACCATAACCCGTATGGAAACACAAAAATCCCCTTACTCTTAAAGCCCGAAGCCGCAGAAAATGTGCCCAGTAAGATAGAAAGGCGGTTGGTGCCGTTGGCAACATTAGGTGGTAGGCCTAAAAAAATTAACAATGGAAGCGTGATCAATGATCCGCCTCCGGCCAGTGTGTTGATAAACCCTGCCAACAAACCTGCAACACCAATAATTAAAGAATCCTGTAGTCCCATGATGCTTTTTGAAAGGTGCTAAAATAGGCAATTAGTTGAAAATAAATTCATCATAAAGACAACGCTTTTATTAACCCGGGCATTAAGGGGTTACCAAATGGAGGAAAGTTTTAAGGAAATAAACAAGATGAAAAATATTTGGTCATACGGTAGACACTTGTTGATAGCACACTTTTTAATAGCAGGCGCAACACCATGGGCTCTGGGACAAATTCGCTATGGTGAGCAAGACCACCGGAATAAAAAAATGGCGGTAACCTATGACAGGCCGCAAACCTATCACATAGCCAAAATTAAGGTAATCGGTACAGAACACCTCGATCACAATGCGCTGATATCGCTCTCAGGACTCAAGGTAGGCGATAGGGTAAAAATACCCGGCAACAAAATAACTGACGCAGTCAATAAGCTTTGGAGTCAGAAGATAATGGAAGATGTGGGTGTTTATGCTACCGATATTAAGGGAGATAGCGCATCGCTGGTAATAAAAATCAAAGAGTTTCCAAGGTTATCAAAGGTCACTTTCCGGGGTATTTCCAAGGCCCATCAAAATACTTTGAAGGATGATATTGACTTGATCATTGGGAGGATTATTACTGAGGCTATTATAAAAAATGCCGAGCTGGCGGTTAAAAGATTTTTCATTGAGAAAGGATTTCTCAATGCGGAAGTCAAATCCCGAAGAATTTTAGATCAGGGTGCTCTGAATACCGCTACGCTTCAATTTGAGATAAAAAAGAAGAATAAGGTCAAGGTGGCAAGGATTTTTATGGATGGCAATCACCAGTTTTCCGAAGGCAAGCTCAAAAGACAAATGGCAAATACCAGCGAAAAAGTGAGAATCAGCCTGTTCCCGGGAGGTTCCAGGGGACGAAGGAATCCATTCAATACAGAAGCAGACTCCCTATCCCGGAATGTACATGGAAACAAGGGGTTGAAAAGCTTTATCAATGATCGATTCCGTTTGAACTTTTTTGGAAATTCCAAGTTAAAGATGTCGTCACTCGAAGAAGATAAAAAGAGTCTTCTATCCTTTTACAACCGGCGAGGATACCGCAATGCCAGCATTGTGGCAGATACCGTTATTCAGGTCAATAAAAATTCTGCCCATGTGCATTTAAAGATAAACGAGGGGCACAGGTTTTACTTCCGAAACATTACCTGGCAGGGTAATTATAAATACAGCGATAAAACCTTATCTACCATCCTAAACATCCACAAAGGAGATGTTTATAGCTTTGAGCTCCTGAACCAAAAGCTCAACTATAACCCCACCGGAAGAGATGTCGGTTCTATATACTTTGACGATGGTTACCTGATGTTTGGGGTTAACCCGGTGGAGGTAGGCGTAGAAGGAGACTCGGTGGACGTGGAGATACGCATTAATGAAGGTTCTCAATTCACTATTAATCAAATACGTATTAAAGGAAATGAGCAAACCAGTGACCATGTTATCAGACGGGAATTAAGAACTTTGCCCGGACAAAAGTTTAGCCGCCAGGATTTGGTAAGATCGACGCGTGACCTGGCAGCTTTGGGCTATTTTAACGCTGAAACGATCGATGTGAAACCGGTGCTAAACGGCACTGAAGGAACCGTAGACCTGGAATATACCGTTGAAGAGGTATCAGGTACTGAGTTTCAGCTGTCGGCCGGCCTGACGGGAACCTCACAACTATTTGGTACCCTTGGTATCGCGTTAAATAACTTTTCAGCCCGCAAGTTTTTTAGTTTTAAAGACTGGCATGGACTGCCGTTGGGTGACGGGCAAAAACTTCAGATCAGCGCTCAGAGTAATGCGTCGACTTTTCAAAATTATTCCCTGAGCTTTTCCGAGCCCTGGTTTGGTGGTAAAAAACATAATTCCTTTTCGCTAAACTTCAGTCACGTAGTTAATCAGCGATATAACTTTGAGTTGGAAAAATTTGGAAAGCTAAAGCTGTATAGTGCCAGTGTCGGATTGGGCAAGCGCCTGCGATGGCCCGACGATTATTTTCAGCTGCAACAATCTATCACCTACTCCTATTATGATTTTAATGACTATAATAATAATGGCCTGGGGATAAGCAATGGGGATTCGCATAGCCTTACCTTCAATACCACCTTTTCGCGATACAACCTCGATAATCCGGTTTACCCAAGATCGGGTTCTTCATTGTCATTAAGGGTAAGCCTCACACCCCCCTATTCCCTTTTTAATGACCGCGATTATGAAAATGAAACCAACGAGGAAAAATATAAGTTTGTAGAGTATCACAAATGGGATTTTGATGCCGAATTTTATACACCTATTGTCGGTGATTTGGTATTTCATGCCAAAACCAGCATGGGCTTTTTAGGGTCCTATTCCAGCGAATTGGGCATCGGGCCTTTTGAAAGATATTTTCTGGGAGGTAGCGGTATCGGGAGTACGGGAGATTTTTTAATTGGTTCGCAGCCAATTGGGTTGCGTGGCTATGATGAAAACGCTATCGTTCCGGTTGATCCGAATTCAGGGTTTGACGGTGGTGTGGTTTTTAACAAATTTACCTTTGAGTTGCGTTATCCTGTGAGTTTAGGAAAACCTATGATTTATGTGCTGGGTTTTATGGAAGCCGGAAATACCTGGAATAGCTACGAAGATTATAATCCTAATCAATTGTTTAAAACAGTTGGAGTAGGCGTTAGAATTGATCTTCCCGGTATGGGCCTGATCGGAATAGATTATGGCCATGCTTTGGACAAGACCATAGGAAACTTTTCGCCGGTCAGAGATAATTTTACATTTACACTGGGTGGTTCCCGTAGATGACAACCCCCAATAGCCTAACGTTGACGGTGAGTATTTTTAATTAAGATTTAAGTGCTTCTTTTCCGTGTTGAATTTGTATTCATCCCACTTTGATATGATGAAATTATAGAATTCCATTTCCTTGATATATTTTTCTCTGTTGGTATATCCGTAAAGGCTTTTGTAATGAGACTCTACATTATCATAATCATCTATTAATCTTTGCTTTTCCTTTTTTATGGAATTAAGAAGGGTGGTTTTTTCAAGAACATTCATACTCAAACATTTTAATTTCACACACTATATTTAACTCATTTCGACGATAATTATTGTATCAAAACCAATGCAATTTGAAAAAAATCACTACTTCGAAATGAAATTAAATATTAAATATAGCCATAATCAGTAAGATTTCAAAGATTTAGCCTGGAATAGCTTACGATTTGATGCCCTTGAGGACAAGGCAGCTCAACCGGTTTCTTTTTTACAAGTGCCAAAGCTGTTTTGCCGCGATGTTCAAGCACGTGCCGTTTTTGCCTAAAATTCAAAAACATTAATATCACTTTTTACCATAAGAAAACGAATCCCTATTCATTATATTTACGACATGTTAGAAGCTATTGAAAAATTTGAAGATATATTAAGAAGGCTTAAGAAATTAAACTACGGCGATCATAATTTATTTAATGCCACCAGAAAGGAGTGCCTGATGTTAATCAATAATTTTTTGCCGAAGGATTCTACCTATAAAAAGGACCTCGAGCAAATAAAAATATCAAAAAACAATCAGGAAAATGACGCTTCCAGCCTTGACCGGTGGATCCATGGTCACGAAGAATTTATTAACCTCGTTCGCATAGTGATTGAAGATCTTCAAATCCAGCAACGCAAAGAAATTGACAAGTCAAAAAACAAGACGGAAATCGAAAAATACGTGTCAGAAATTGAAAGAATTAAGAATGACACCGGCAAGGATTTAATTTTTGAGCGCAACAATTATAATTACCTCAAAAGAAAATATGACCTGCTCCAGTATAATTACGATCAATTAAATGCCTCTTATCAACAAGTCCTCGGGAAAAAAAATCAATGGATTCTATATATTACCTGGACGGTCCTGGTTGGGTTGCTCGTTTTGGTATTTGATCAGATAATTCACTGGCAATGGTTTGAAGATCACGAGAGAAAACTGTACATAAAGTTAACAGGATTGTTGTTTACAGGGTCCATTTTTTTGTTGATTCCTTTTAGAAAAAACATCAGGATTATGGTGGTTTCAGGGATTGTGCTGCTGGTGCTGGTGATATTAGCGTTGTTGCCTTATGCATAAAAAAAGGAGAATTAATCTCCCTTTTTACTGTTGATCTAGAAAGTGCTACTTGCTTAATCTATAGAAAGATGTATTGCCTAAATTCATAATCAAATCACTTCGGTGGAGATAAGCCATTAATTTTTTATTACGGGCTATTTTATCGGTATGGATTTCCCACTGGCCAATGAGGTTTTCTTCCTTATCAAAAAACTTGAAAACTTTTTTATCCTCATCTCCTGTAAAACGCTGTTCTTTATGTAATTCATAGTCTACGGCCGTTTTTTCAATTTTTAATACCTCGGACTTAAATCTTAAATCCCTTTCCGGCTTGTCAATGCCGGCGGCTTTGGCATTAAAAACCAACAGAATTAAAATGGCCATGATAATACCAACAATAACGATTAGTCTTTTTGTGATTACATTGATTGTTTTCATAATAGCGAGTGTTTTGACCTAACAATCAGTATAAAGCCAATTCATATGCCATTTTTTGTAAATAACTGAGAATGAGATATTTGAATTTAAATTGATGAATTTTTAGGACTTTTTTTGTTTCAAAAACGGACACTTTTTCGAACGCTTTTGAACAAAAAAATGATGTAGAAAGTGCAAACAACAGGTTTTAATATTTATTAATTTAGCAGTTAGTTAAGCGGAATAGTTTTAAAGCAACCAGATGCGTTATACATATAGTTTAGTTTGGGTAATTTTTTTGATAATATGTTTTTCCTGTCAACAGGATAAACCACAGGTGGTTCGGTCACATCCAACCACCAGCGCGAAGGAGTTTTTCAAGTGGAAACCCGACCGTTCCCCATTGATCAGCGCCCACCGGGGTGGTCCCTCCCCTGGTTTTCCTGAGAATTGCATAGAAACTTTTGAGAATACGCTCGCCCATTTACCCGCTTTAATAGAATGCGATGTGAAAATTAGTAAAGACGGTTATCTGGTAATGATGCACGATGACAAGGTTGATCGCACGACTAACGGAACAGGTTATGTTGACGGCTTATCACTTGGCCGGTTACAACAGCTAAAATTGAAGGATAATGAAGGCAATATAACTAATTTTAAAATTCCCACGCTCAAGCAAGTACTCGAATGGGCAAAGGGAAAAGCTCTGGTCAGCATTGATGCTAAGCGGGGGGTGCCATTTGATAAAATCATACGGTTAATTGAGGAAACCGGGGCAGAAGAAAATGTCACAATCATTGTCTATAATATGGAAAATGCCATTGAGGTCCACCGGCTAAACCCTTCATTAATGCTTTCAATGACCATCAGAAATAGCGATGAACTGTCAAGGGTTAAAAAGGCGGGGATACCAATGGAAAATATTATTGCCTTTACCGGCGTGCGACTGCTGGATGAAAGTCATTATAACATGCTCCATCGCGAAGGCATTTTTTGTATTTTGGGAACGTTCGGCAACCTGGATAAAAGAGCGGCAAAAAGGGGAGACGATATTTACCTGAGCTTCATCAAAAAAGGAGTCGATATTTTGGCTACCGACCGGCCATTAGCGGCTGCCAGGGCTATCGGTGTTTTTATTAATGAATAAACTTTTATACTAAATTTTTATGATTATTGACCTTAGAAGCGATACCGTTACAAGGCCTACAGAGGCTATGTTGGCGGCCATGATGCAAGCCAAAGTCGGAGATGATGTTTTTGACGAAGACCCTTCGGTTAAGGAGCTTGAACAAAAAGTGGCCGATTACTTTGGAATGGAAGCGGGTCTTTTTTGCCCATCCGGTACCATGACCAACCAAATTGCTCTTAGGATTTCTACACAACCCCAAGATGAGATCATATGTGATATCAGATCTCATATTTACAATTACGAGGCCGGTGGCATTGCTTATAATTCATTGGTATCTGTCAGTCTTGCCAATGGGCATTATGGCAGGTTATCAGCCGATGATATCACCGGCTGTATTAGACCTGACGATGTACATGCACCTCATACCAGTTTAGTCTGCCTTGAAAACACGGTTAATAAAGGTGGTGGCAGTTATTATGAGATGGAAAATATTAAAGAAATCCACGCTGTGGCTAAAGCTCATAATTTAAAACTGCATTTAGATGGCGCCAGATTATTTAATGCTCTGGTGGCATCCGATCAGGATGCGAAAGCATACGGAAAATACTTTGATACTATCTCAATTTGTCTTTCGAAAGGACTGGGTGCTCCGGTCGGGTCGGTATTGCTGTCTGATAAGGAAAGCATTAAAAGAGCTAATCGCGTCCGTAAGGTTTTTGGCGGTGGTATGCGCCAGGCCGGTTACCTGGCCGCAGCTGGAATTTATGCCTTGGATCACCACATTGATCGCCTGTCCGAAGACCATCGCCGCGCCCGGATTCTCAGTGAAGCACTGACGCAACAATCCTTCGTCAGAGAGGTGCTGCCGGTAGCAACTAATATCGTAATATTTTCACTGGCTCCCGGATTAACCCCTCAATGGCTGCTAGAGGAACTCCTAAAACATCAAATAAAGGCTGTGCCATTTGGAAAAGAGGAGGTACGTTTTGTGACACACCTTGATTTTGATGATCACATGTTGACAAAAACCAGGCAGGCCCTTGAGGAGATTTCCAAGGAGGTGATGAAATCGGACGAAATTTAGAATAATCTTTTGCGGCTTAATTTTAGTTCCCATCATTTTTGCCTACCAGGTAAACCCCGGCAAATATCAGTAAAGAAAACAATACTTGTTGCCAGTCAAGGGTGCCAAGACCAAATGCGATGGTGATAAATGTCGCAAATACCGGCTGCAAATAGACATAGGCACCTGCAACCGACGGACGGGTGTGTTTTAATGCCCAGGCATTTAATAAATAGGTACAGCATGTTGTTCCTACAACCACAAATACCAGACTCATCCAAATAGTAAATGGGAAATCAGACCATTGAACATAGGTTAGTTCATGAAAGCCAAATGGCAATACCATAAAAAAACCAAAAATAAATACCCATTTTACGACCGTTATCGGATGATAGCGCATCATAAGCGGTTTTACAATGACGAGGTAAATACCGTAAAAAATACTATTGGCAATGACCAGTAAGTCGCCTATAAACCTGGTCTTTTCCGATGAAGTGCCGCTGGAGGTAATTAATAAGATAGCGCCTAAGCCACCCAGGACAATCCCGGCCATTTTCAATTTGGTGATTCGTTCTTTCAGAATTATGTATGATGTCACCAGGACAATAATTGGAACCATCGTCATGATGATGGAAGCATTGATGGCACTTGTATAACTAAGGCCTTTAAAAAAAGAAAGCATATTTGCCCCTGCGCCGAAAATGGCCACCAGAAAAAATTTTTTATAATCCCGGACATGAATCACTTTTTCTTTAATAAAAAGCGCATGAAATATCCAGAAAAGCAGACCGGCAACCAATACCCTGACCACGATGAGTGCGAAAGGTGCCATATAGACTGGCATAATTGCTTTGGCAATGATATAATTTGCGCCGTATATGAGGCCAGCTGTCGCCAAAGCTAAATGTACCCTTATCTCTTTTGACATGACGCAAAACTAATCATTGGAAGGTACCAAACCGGATATTAACTAAGAATTTTAAATAAGGATTAAGATTCATTCCTTATAATTGCTACTGATTTTTTTTTTAATTTACTGTTATGTTTAATGCAAATCATCCTTTGGCTGAACGGTTGAGGCCGACCACTTTGAAAGAGGTGGTGGGACAAGAACATCTGGTGGGAGATAACGGCGTCTTGCAACGCGCGGTGAAAGTTGGCATTATTCCTTCTATGATCCTTTGGGGGCCTCCTGGTGTGGGAAAAACTACTTTGGCCAACATTCTCGCCACCCATATTAATGCGGCATTTTTTACGCTAAGTGCCGTTAGCGCCGGCGTAAAAGAGGTGAGGACTGTGATTGAAAAAGCCAAAGGGTATCCCAAAACGATTTTGTTTATCGATGAAATTCATAGATTCAGCAAGTCGCAGCAGGACGCACTTTTAGGGGCAGTTGAGAAAGGCATTATTACCTTAATTGGAGCAACGACAGAAAATCCCTCATTTGAAGTTATCTCGGCACTTCTTTCCCGGTGTCAGGTCTATACACTGAAAGCATTGGAGGAGGCGGATTTGTTAAAATTGGTTGACAGGGCTTTAAAGACTGATGAAAAATTAAAGGCCAAGAAGGTAGACATCAAAGAGCATACCTCGTTGTTGAATATTTCAGGCGGTGATGCCAGGAAATTGTTGAATTTACTGGAACTGGTGGTGGATGCTTTACCGGGCGACAGCATTACAATTACCAATGACAATGTAAAGCAGATTGCCCAACAACGGGTGGCTATTTATGATAAAAGCGGCGAACAGCACTATGATATTATCTCGGCATTTATCAAGTCAATCCGGGGCAGCGATCCCAATGCCGCAGTATATTGGTTGGCGAGGATGATAGAAGGCGGTGAAGATGTCAAATTCATAGCGCGCCGGTTGGTGATTCTGGCTTCGGAGGATATTGGCAATGCCAATCCTACGGCCCTTGTGCTTGCTACCAATGCCTTTCAGGCTGTCAATATGATTGGCTACCCGGAAGCGGAAATAATATTGTCGCAGTGTACAACTTATCTGGCCAGTTCACCAAAAAGCAATGCCAGCTATGTGGCTATAAAATCCGCTAAATCCCTGGTCAATAAAACAGGCGACCTGGCCGTGCCGCTGCCGATAAGAAATGCACCTACCAAGTTGATGAAAAAGGAGGGCTATGGCGAGGGATATAAATATGCCCATGATCACCCCGGAAATTTTGTGGATATGGAATTCCTCCCGGAGGAGATAAAAGGGACTAAATTGTATGATCCCGGTGCCAATGCCAGGGAAAACGAGTTAAGGAAGCGACTGAAGGCTTTTTGGGGTAGCAAGTACCAATATTGATTTTGTTTTAGGCTTATACCTGTACCGAATATAATCTGACGCCGTTTAAACTGTTTAAATATGAAACGCTTAATCCTATTTATTAGCCTTGTGGCGGTAACCAAAATACTTGCCGCACAGGACCGGGTTACCGGAAAGTCATTTGCAACACGTTCTGAGGTAATCGCTCAGCATGGCATGGTAGCTACCAGCCAGCCATTGGCCACACAGGTTGGATTGGAGATCTTAAAAAGAGGAGGCAACGCAGTAGATGCCGCCATTGCCGCCAATGCCATGCTGGGTTTGGTTGAGCCCACCGGAAATGGCATTGGCGGAGATTTATTTGCCATTATTTGGGATGCCAAAACTAAAAAATTGCATGGGCTAAACGCCAGCGGAAGATCGCCCGGAGCACTGAAACTATCTTACTTTCTGGAAAATGATATCAAAAAAATACCCGCCCATGGTCCATTACCGGTATCCGTACCCGGTTGTGTCGATGGATGGTTTGAGATGCATCAAAAATTTGGTGCCATGTCGATGGCTGATATTTTACAGCCAACCATTAATTATGCAAATGAAGGTTTTCCGGTCAGCGAACTGATTGCCCATTACATGCAACTCAGCGGGGGTTTTCTTTCAAAATTTGATGGTTTTAAAGAAACCTACATGCCTAACGGCCATATGCCGAAAAAGGGTGAAATCTTTAAAAATCCCTATTTAGCCAATACACTGACCGAGATAGCCAAAGGTGGCAGAGATGCGTTTTATCGCGGAGCAATTGCAAAGACTATTGCCAAATATATGAAGGAACAGGGTGGTTTTCTGTCTTACGAAGATTTAGCCAATCATAAGTCCGAATGGGTTGAGCCCGTCAGCACCAATTACAGAGGTTATGACATTTGGGAATTACCGCCCAATGGACAAGGTATTGCCGCCTTGCAAATCTTAAATATACTGGAAGGTTATGATATTAAAGCTATGAATTTCGGAAGCCTGGAATATGTCCATACTTTCACGGAAGCTAAAAAGCTGGCTTATGAAGACAGAGCCAGGTTTTATGCAGATATGGATTTTAACCAGGTACCTGTAGAGCGGTTGATTTCCAAGGAATACGCCAGGGAAAGAAGCGCCATGATCCGCCCCAACAGGGCTGCAAGAAGTTTTCCTTCGGGAAACCTGCGGGATGGAGATACCATTTACCTGACCGTAGCCGATAAGGATGGCAATATGGTTTCACTTATTCAAAGCAATTTCCGGGGGATGGGCTCTGGGATGACCCCCACCGGGCTCGGATTTGTTTTGCAGGATCGGGGACAACTGTTTTCACTGGAAAAAGGGCATTTTAATGTATATGAACCTAACAAAAGACCATTTCATACTATTATTCCGGCCTTTATCACAAAAGGTGGGGCACCCTGGATTAGCTTTGGCCTTATGGGAGGAGCCATGCAACCGCAGGGTCACGTACAGATAGTTGTCAATCTCATTGACTTTGGTATGAATCTCCAGGAAGCCGGAGACGCGCCTAGAATGCAACATCTCGGTTCATCGCAACCAACGGGAGAAAAAATGACCGATGGAGGAACACTTTATCTGGAAGACGGATTTGACTATGAAGTTGTGAGAGGCTTGATGAGAAAAGGACACAAAGTGAGTTGGGCTAATGGTGCCTACGGCGGCTATCAGGCCATTATGTGGGATGATGAAAATGGGGTCTACTACGGCGCTTCGGAATCAAGGAAAGACGGACAGGCGGCTGGTTATTAAAAAGGGTGCCGACGATTAGCCTCTCAATCTAATAAAGATAATGTCTGCAATACGGTGGTATTAGCTTTTTGATCGATCTTCTTGGATTTCTTTTCCAAGTTCGGTCGAACCAGGGTTTTCAGGAGCCTGGTTTTCACAAATTTCGAGGTATTCGGGACGGAATGAATTGCGGTAGGTTTTTCCCTCTTTTCCCTGCCATTCGCACTCAACTAACCTTAGACCAAAGACGGCATAAACGGTCATTTCATCGCTTCCCGAAATAAGGCGTACCTTATCGCCAATTTTAAATTTATTCATAGAAATTCCGGGAGATATTAACCACCAGTTTTAAACGTTTGAGTATCAACTTATCCTAAAAATTTTACAATAACCAACGATTCAATATAAAAAAATTTAATCGATATTATTTAACTTTTTTTAAAGAAGTTATCCACAATTTATTTACACTTTTCTATAAAAGATTTATAGTCAGTCGATTAGAAATAGACCATTCAAGTGATGCTTCGTTCAAAATAAAACTGAGGCCGGGCAGGCATGTTGATTTTGGCTGTAAATTACATAGAATTTTATTTTTAATAAATTGTACTTTTGTAATATTGAATAAATTAGAATCCTTTCGTTTCACTAGGTAGGGGCACATTTGATGGGTTACCTAATTATAATATTCCGGTATATACTACTGAAACCAAAGAGTGAGCTAATGAAAAGGTTAATAACATTTTTAATCTTAGGAGTTTGGTTCTTTTCATGTACACCTGTTACTTACAACAATGGTTATTATGGGAAAAAGAAAGTAGTGGTGAAAGAGGGAAAATATACCTCAGCTGATGAAAGGAAAAGGATAAAATATTACTACAACCCAGAATATAAAAGAAAGCAAATAGTCAAGAAAACAAAGCATTAATTACAGCCTACATCCAACAACCAAAAAACCAGTTTCATACTGGTTTTTTTTTTAACATTAATTTCACGAAAACATAATTTTTATTTGATGCCTTTCAATCTTTCGGTCATCCGCTAATAACTATCTTAGTTATCCATATTGGAAACTTTGTATGCCGTGACTGTGATGACTTTCCTTTTAAAAAGATTTTTTTTCCTTCTTAGCCTGATACCTTGTATACTCTGGGCCCAAAAGCCGGTGACGACCTCCGTTTTATCAACAGGGAACTGGTATCAATTCAAAATACATAAAAGCGGCGTCTACCGAATTGATTTTGACCAGTTGCAAAATATAGGAATTGATGTGGATGGGATTGATCCCCGCGATATTAAAATTTTTGGAGGCCCGGGCGCGATGTTGCCACAGGCCAATGATGCATCCAGGCCACAAGATCTGACAGAACACGCTATTCTGGTTGTCGGTGAAGGGGATGGCAGGTTTGATCAAAATGATTACATATTGTTTTATGGGGAAAGCGCAGGTAGCGTGAAGTTTGATATGGAGGAGAAGTCCATTGAAGTAGAACCACATCTTTATGATCAATACAACTATTATTACCTTACCATCTCCCGGACACCCGGGTTGCGGGTTGCGTCACAAACAGTGGCTAACGAAGATACAGGGAACGTTATCACCTATTTTGATGATTATTACTTTCATAAGCAATCATTGAAAAACCTGCTTGCTTCAGGCAGAAAGTGGTATGGAGAAGAAATGTCAGAGGGTGAGGCAATTTCTTTTCAGCTACCGCTTCAACATGTGCATTCGACCGGCAAGGCACGACTTCAGGCAGGTGTGCTGTCTACCTCCAAGAAAAACAGCCAATTCGATTTTAGCCTGAACAACGTAAAAATCGGTGATATCAAAACTAAAAAGGTGGCATTTTACGCTTATGGAAGGCAGGCCGAGGAAAATGAAGGGGTTATTGAGTTTGACGCGAATTTATTGCTCCCTGTTGATCAACTTTCCAATCTTGAAATAGCCTTTGACGACTTGAGTGGCGATGCCGGCTACCTGGATTATTTTCTCCTTAATTTTCAAAGAAAACTGGTGATAACAGATAATCAGCTAATATTCAGATCCTTTGCCAGTACCGAATTCCCTGTTAGTAATTTCGTGATCGATGGTATGGGTGCCAACATGAAAGTTTGGGATATTTCCAACCCCTCGCTGATCGTAGAGCTGCCTATTGCCATTGATGGCGATCAGGGAAACGTCGTCACCAATACCAGCGAGCTTAAAGAACTGATGGCCTTTGACCCATTGTTATTGCCACCTCCTGATTTTGAAAAGAAGATCCAAAACCAAAACCTTCACGGCATGCAAACACCGGATTTTCTTATTCTTACCACGGCTAAATTCCTGGATCAGGCAAGAAGGCTGGCTGATTTCAGAACTTCGAATGATGGCTTGCAAACAGCTGTTGTTGATGTTGCCGATATATATCACGAGTTTTCTTCCGGTCAAAAGGATATTACAGCGCTGAGAGATTTCATCAGGCACCTGCATCTTAAGTCTGACCGCCTAAAGTATCTGTTGCTATTTGGAGATGCCTCTTATGACTATCTCTCTGCCAATTCAGAAAATACCAATTTTGTTCCGACTTATCAATCGAGAAATTCTCTGCACAACGTTTTTACCTACGCATCAGATGATTATTTTACATTCATGGATGACAGCGAGGGAGATTGGCTGGAAACAAATTCCTATTTTAAGATCCAGCATGATCTTGATATTGGTGTGGGAAGGTTGCCGGTAAAAACAAGTCAGGAGGCAACAATTATTGTAGACAAGCTCATTCAGTATGCTGAAAAGGAATTCAACGATCATGCGTGGCGAGACAAAGTAGTTTTTGTAGCTGATGATGGCGAGGCAAATAAGTTTCAGCATCAATCGGATTACTTGGCTGGACAGATTGAAAGTCATGATCCTGAATATGTGGTGGATAGATTATTTGTGGATTCTTATCCTATTGAAAATAAAAATGGAAAGAGAGCAGCACCACGGGCCAGGGAGAAAATAAACCAGCACATCAATGAGGGCGTTTTAATTTTTGATTTCATCGGACATGGGGGTGAAACAGCGCTGACCAATGAGGGCCTTGTTGACCTCGAGTCCATAGATGGCTGGGAAAATGAAAACAGGCTCCCGGTAATTTTGACCGCTACCTGCGAATTTGGGCGATATGATAACTGGGATTTAGAATCCGGTGCTGAAAAAGCGCTCTTTAAACCAGGTGGTGGAGCCATTGCCTTATTGACCACTTCAAGGCCGGCGATCGTCAACACCAACTTCGATGTAAGCAAGGCTTTTTATGAAAGCGCTTTCAACAATGCCGGCCTGGCATTGGCCAGATTGGGGGACATCTTAAGAGAAACCAAAAACAAAAGTGTTTTTGGCATCGTAAACAGGAGTTTTGTCCTGTTAGGAGATCCATCTATGCAGCTGGCCTATCCTCAATATGATGTGGTCATAACCGATGTTAATGACAAGCCGGAAATTGATACCTTACAGTCATTTTCCGCTATCAGTCTTGTTGGAGAAATACGTAAAGGAGCTTCACTTTTATCGGATTTTAATGGGGTCTTAAATATCAGCTTTTACGATCAAAAGACAAGCCTGACAACCATTGGGAATGGCAATAACAAACCCATGGATTATAAAAACTGGGACGACTTATTGGTAAAAGGATCTGTCAGCGTAAAAGATGGACATTTTAAAGCAAATTTTACCATCCCGGGAGGGGCTGAAGAAGCGCTCAAAACTGGTAAAATAGTTTTATATGCCTATGAGGAGTCTTCGGGTAGAGATGCTTCGGGCAGCTATAATAATATTAAAATAAAGCATTCACAAGACATGAGTGGTAATGATCACCAGGGGCCGGAGATTGACTTGTCGATTGATTTTGAGGATTTTGAAAATGGGGGCATGGTTGGCAACAATATTTTGATGTTGGCAAACCTGAAAGACAAGAACGGTATTAACCTTAGCGCCAATCCCGAAAATGGCATTGTAGCCTTTCTTGATGGAAATACCGAAGACAAAATCTTGCTTGGTCGCTTTTACCAATCTGAGTTGGATGATTTTACCAGTGGCCGTTTGGCATATCGCCTATCAGATCTTACCCCAAATCAACATACGTTGACGGTTGAAGCTTCAGATAATTTTAACAATCGTTCCTCAAAAACCATTAATTTTAAAGTGGTGGCTGAGGACTTTACTTTACTACAAAAATTTACCGCCTACCCCAACCCAGCCACAAACCTGGTCAATTTTGAATTCAGCTACAAAAATGCGCCGGAAAACCTATTGGGAATTTTGTTAATTTATTCCTCTCGCGGGGAACTGGTTAAGGTGGTGGAAAAAAACTTTACAGACCACAGCCAGGGTAAACAGATCATTCAGTGGGATCGAACAAATGCCAGGGGACAGGTAGCGCGTCCGGGTCTGTATTTTTATGATTTTTATCTGCGCTCACTTCTCAACAGTGACGCCAATAAAAAGGGGAAAATCCTGATGCATTAACCCTCCGGCCTCAAATGGTATTATCAAATTTATTCAAGATAAAATTAGTCATTTTGTGCCTTTCTGAAAGAATTTAATGGTAATTTGATAATGATAATTCCACTGGCGACTCAGAAATAATCCCATCTGTTCATATTCAGGTAATATTGTCGGTTTTTGTTATCAAGGAGTTAAAAAGTCGTTCAAGCTGAGTTAATACTTAGTCATTATTTTCGAACTATAATTTCTTACACCTAACCAAAAAAAACTAACTAATGAAAAAAAGATACCTGATGATGCTTTTTGCATTGGCTTTCAGTCTGAATGGCTATGGTCAATATTTCTTTGATGTTTCTGTAGATACGGCGTGGACGCCCAATACCGTGGTATTGCCACCTTCGCCGTTGAAATTTCAAGTCTTGTTTGTGGGTGGAACAGACAAAGTGCAAACTACTGCTACCTACGGCAATGAGCCTGGAGAAGCGCTGGCAAAACAATGGCATGATTTCATTGGCTTTACACCCGATAACGATTCAGATGACCTGGGCTGGGTTTCAGTGAACCACGAAAGAATCAATGCCAATGACAGTATTGGAGATGGAGGAGGAATGACCGTCTTCAAAGTAGCAAGAGATCCCTCTACTGATGAAATTGTAATAGTGGAACAAACACTAGAAGATGGACGAAGCGGCAAATATTTCAATGTTGATTTTGTTAATACCGTAGGTGAAACCGGCATGAATTGCGGGGGTATTACTTCTGTAGTAGACGGAAGAATATGGACAGCAGAAGAGTGGTTTAGAAGAAGTAATGAGTCTATATCCAGTTTAAGAAATCTGGATCCGTTTATGATCATGACTGACATACCCGGTGATTTTAACGGAAGCACCATCGAAAAATATCAGAACTTCAATTACATGGTTGAAATCGACCCAAGAAAAGCTAAAGCTATCAGAAAACAGTATAACTGGGGACGTCAGCCATTTGAGGGAGGCACAGTGATGCACGACAACAAAACTGTATATCTTGGCGCTGATGCCACACCGGGCTTCTTCAGCAAATTTGTTGCGGAAACTCCGGGAGATTTCACCAAAGGGAAACTATTTGTATATAAGCACGATGCTTTGACTGCCCCTACAGATCCATGGGTTGAAATTGACAACAGTTCGCTTGAAAATATGCTAAACTTTGCGGAGAAGGCACTTCAGGCCGGAGGCACTATGTTTAACCGTCTTGAGTGGGTAACCAACAATGATGGTAAAGTATATATGACCGAAACCGGCAGAGATGGTTTGGGTACACGATTTGAAAATGGTGTAATTGCCGGAGGTGTTTTGGATTATCACTGGCTTGAACCGGTAAGAGCAAGGCACCCACAGATGGTGGATAAACCAGATGATCAGGTGATTGAATTTGTAAAAAGAGGTGGTTTTAATGACTACTACGGCAGGGTGTTGGAATTTGATCCGGCAACAGGTCTGGTGACTACCTTCCTGGAAGGAGGACCCTTTTTCGCTGAGTCTCCGGAGTTTACGCAATATCCTGAAAAACACCTTTCCAATCCTGATGGCCTGAATGTAATGGTTATCGATGGCAAGCCATTCATGGTTATCTGCGAGGATTTGAACGGTACTTCAAACGGAAGGGTACCAGCCGGAATCAGCAACAGGAGTTGTGAGTTATACTTGTTGGACCTGGCTATTGAAAACCCGACTGTTGATGATCTTACCAGAATTTCAGTTACACCGGTAGGCGCTGAAGTAACAGGAGCTCAGGCAACACCAGATGGCAAAACTTTATTTGTCAACTCTCAGCATCCGTCAACTAACAACCCGTTCCCTTACAATAATTCCTTAACTTATGCAATTACCGGATGGGACATTGCGGTATCGGCCATTGATGATATTGAAGAGGTAGTTCTTGACACAGAATCTCAATTCAAGGTATGGCCAAATCCGGTAGCTAGAGAATTGAAATTCAGCAAAATATTGGATGCGGCGATCTATAACCAGGCAGGTCAAAGGATTAAAGTTTTCAGAGGACAAAAAAGTATTGATGTTTCTGATTTAACTCCTGGACTTTACTTCCTTAATACAAGTGAAGGAGAAATTCAGAGATTGATTATAGAGCAATAAGCCATAAGACTTTCTCCCCTCTCTTAATTTATGTTAGTCAGCCAAAGGCCTGGTGATTCCCGTCACCAGGTCTTATTCTAATTTAACTGAACTGTATGAAGCAATTTTACCTGATTTTATTTTCCACGTTGACTTTCCTGGCTTGTATTGTATTTTCGTCATTCACGCCAGAACCTGAACCACTGGCGAACACACCAGGCGGTTATGTAAAATCTCAATATCATGGGGGTATTACCGATTTTGGGGAGGCGATCAAACTGACCCAAATGGTAGCGCTGTCACTTGATGGAACAGGTCTCTCGGTAAGAGATCTTCAAAAATCATTTGACCAACTGAGGGTGAAATACAAAAAAATTGAATTCCTGGCAGAATATTTTGATGCGGAGTTTATCAAGGACTATATCAATGGTCCCCCGTTGAAAAGTCTTGAAAGGAATTCGCCCTCATTGAGCATTTTGGAGCCGGAGGGCTTGCAGGTATTGGAAGAGCTAATTTATGGGGAAAATCCCTTTCAGGAAAAATCAGCTATTACCAGCTTAATGGATGCGCTGGATAGAAACTTCCACTATTTTGAGTCCTACCAGCAAACGATCAGAATGGAAGACAGGTTTGTTTTCGAAGCAGCGCGGTCGCAGTTGATTAGAATATTCAGCCTTGGGTTAACCGGGTTTGACACACCGATGACCGGCAATGCCATCAGTGAAGCTACTATATCGATGCAATCTGTATTCGAAGCATTGAAGCCTTATTTTCCCTTGGTGACGAAAGATCCGTTATTAGCTGAAACAATAAGAAAAACTTTCGCCAGTGGTATCGAATATTTATATGAACACCAGGATTTTGATACCTTCGATCGAATGGCATTTCTGATGACTTATATAAATCCTTTATACCAGCAAATATTGGATTTGCAATTGGCGCTGGGTATAGAAACCTATTATGAAACCTCACCGCTTAACCTGAAACACTCTGTCAATTACTTTGCCGGTAATTTGTTTGATAACGATTTTTTAAACCCTTATTATTATCTGAAACTAAGAGCAAGTGAAGATAATAAAGCACTGGCAGAGTTGGGAAGAACCTTGTTTTTTGATCCTGTTTTATCGGGAAACAATGAGCGGTCCTGCGCTTCGTGCCATAAACCTGAACTCGGATTTACCGATGGTAACAGGAAAAGCATTGCTACCGATTTTAAAGGTACTGTTAATCGCAATGCCCCCACCCTTGTCAATGCTGTATTTGCGGACAAGTATTTTTATGATTTGAGAGTAAGAGAACTGGAAGATCAGGTGGAGCATGTGATCAATGACAATAGAGAATTTCATACTACCTATCTGGAGATATTTGAAAAGCTAGGTAAAAGTGAAGAATATGTAAACTGGTTTAGGCGCGTTTTCCCCCAATGGGAAAAAGAGCCGATTAACAAGAACACCCTTTCCAGTGCCCTTAGTGCGTATCTTAAATCTTTGTCAGGGTTTAACTCCCCCTTCGACCAATATGTCAGAGGTGAAATCAACCAATTGCCGGATGGGGTGATTAATGGCTTCAATTTATTTATGGGAAAAGCCGGCTGCGGTACCTGCCACTTTGCTCCCACCTTCAACGGGCTTGTGCCACCTGTGTATCATGAGTCCGAGTCGGAAGTTTTAGGTGTACCGTTATCAAACCTGGATAGTGTGAAAGTCATTGATCCGGATTTAGGCCGGTACGACGGCAATCTGAAAGAGCGGGCTGGTATTTACAAGCATTCATTCAAAACCACCACGGTAAGAAACGTAACGCTCACCGCTCCTTATATGCATAATGGTGTTTTTGAAACATTGGAGGAGTTAGTCGATTTTTACAATGAGGGCGGAGGACAAGGTTTAGGGATGAATGTTGAGTTTCAGACTTTACCGCCGGATAAACTGGAACTGAGTGATGAAGAAAAACGTGATTTGATCAGTTTTATGGAGATATTGGTCGACACCACAGGCATGACAGCCAGGCCGGTATCCTTACCAAAGTTCCAAAACAACCCACAGTTTAATCAAAGAAAAATAGGAGGAAACTACTAATGAACAATAATGAACCCATTGCAAAGTATATCCCGATTAGTATAGGAAAAGTAAATTTTAAGATGGCAAGGCTAAGTAAGAAGAAGGCATTGACAATCTGTATTGTCCTTACCTTGACCGTGATGTTGGTGGAAATAGTTTTTAGCTACATTACCCGTAGCCTGATGCTTTTCAGCGATGGCCTGCACATGCTGTCTCATGCGTTATCATTGGCGATTTCGTTGATCGCCATCATTATTGCCGGGAAAAAGGCTTCTAAAGCTTATCCGTTTGGTTACGGAAGGATTGAAATTATTGCGGCATTGATCAATGGCGTTGGCCTGTTGTTTTTTACCTTCTACATATTTTATGAGAGCACCCTGAGGATTATCGATCCGCAGGAAATAAATATTTTTGAAACCATGGGAATTGCAGTGCTTGGTTTGATCGTCAACCTGCTCACCGCCTGGATTTTGTACCTGGCTGGCCTGGAAGATTTAAATACCAAAAGCGCTTTCCTTCATTTATTGGCAGATACCTTTTCCTCCATTGCTATTGTGCTGGGATGTTTTATAATTAAGTACACCGACTGGTTTGTCATTGATCCAATTTTAAGTATTATCGTGGGGGTAGTAATTGCAAAATGGGCTATTGGCCTGATGAGGGATGCTATCAACATTTTATTGCATAAAACCCCGGAAAAAATTAAAACGGAGGAAATTGTTAATGAGCTTAGCCATAGGTATAATCAATCCATTGCCCTCAACAATGTAAAAGTCTGGGAAATGCATAATAATGAAATTGCAGTGGCGGGAACATTGATGTTGGATCCCATGACAGTAGCGGAATCTGCTGCGGTTAGCAGAAACCTGAAGCATTGGCTTACACAGCGTTTTGGTATTACGGCTTTTTTTCTGGATTGGGAGGAAAAGCCTTAATCCAATTACCTGGTTAGGCTATTTAGTACCCTGAACGGTAACGTGAAAATTGCCCTGATGAGTGAGAAAACGCCTTCTACCGCAATTCCCAATAATCGGAATGGCAGTAACAATAGCCAGATGATAGGATAAAGGAAAAGGGCTAACAATGCCAGGGGCCAACATAATATCAGGAGAATACACCAGATGAAGAATGCCATCATAATAAATTTAGTTTGAGTTAAGACCTATAAATGTTTTACGAAAAAAAATCTAATTAGGTATAAAATTTATTTTTTTATTTGTGAAAATGACCGGATGAGTGTAGGGTTTTAACAGAATAAGTGTTAGCCAGATTATAAAATGCCGATAATAATACTTCTATGACGCTCGTAGTCAACCATACCTCAGGGAAAATACCTATTTGTGCTAACCATATCGTCAAAAGTTCGTATCCGGGCATCCTGATGATACGGAATTTCGTATGAAAATATACGCAATACGATAATTGTAAGATTTATGTGATAATGTGAAATTGTTTCAAAAAATATTTCCATAAATTTTCATCACAAAATGAATAGTGAAAAATATGATTAATCAGTTAAAGTCAGAACAAATCGATGAGTTGGTAGCCGATAGTGTGATCGGTACACTGATTTGTTTTGATCGTAATGAAAAAGTAAAATTTCCAATCACCTATGTGAAGGAGGGCGAATACGTTTATAGTTATTCAAAGGATTTAGAGAAAATAATGGTGATGCGTAAAGATCCAGCGGTTTTATTGAAAGTTTTTAAAGTCAGCGGTGAATCCGGATGGCTGTCTGCCAATGTGCTGGGGATCTATGAGGAATTAGATGGCATTAACGCCGAAATCGCCAGAACTATTTTGAAGGATAAATTGATGGCCTGTGCTATTAAGGATCATAGTTATGAAGTGCATGGATTAACGCCTCAATATATCCAGGGAATTGTTGAATCCTCCAATGTAATATATAGGATACATATCATTAAAAAAACCGGAAAATACCGATCCCTGCCATAGTGCTTAGAATTTAATTTCTGATTTCAGCCAGCAGCTCAAAGCCTAATCACTTAATATATTATAAAGGTCAATGTTAAGATAATAATGGTGGCCGTTGATGGTTCTTTTCTCCAAAACGCCCATTTCGACCAGCTGATTTAAATAGTTCCTGGCGGTATTCTCTGCATATATTTTGGCAGAGGTGAAATGTTTGACAGTGGAAAATGGTTGTTGAAACAAAACGGCTATAAGTTGATCTACTTTCCTCACATCACTGTGCAGGTGAACGGCTTGATAAATGTTCTCTTTTGCTTTAATGATGTCATTAATCTTTTGAAAGGTCAGGTTTGCCGTCACTTCCACGGCTTTTAGGATATAGGTGATCCAGGATTTCCAATCTCCACGTTGGGAAACGCCGGCCAACGTGTGATAGTAGGCATCCTTGTTATCTATTATGTACTTGCTGAGAAATAATATCGGAAAGTCGAGTAATCCTTTATGCGTTAAATAATGAATATTGAAAACCCTGCCACTCCGGCCGTTACCATCTCTGAAAGGATGAATTGCCTCAAACTGGAAGTGCCCTATAGCCATTTTTAAAATAGGATCTACCGGATAGGTATGATCATCGTTCATGAAAGCCAGTAAATTGGTCAATTTATCTTCCAGAATGCCCTCCCCCCTTGGCGGGGTGTAAATGGTTTGCCCGGCCAGCGGACCGCTGCCACCCTTTCTGATCAATACACTGGTAAATGGCGGGCGAATGCCATCCCTGGCCTCCTTTATTTCCCGGTACATTTCTATCAGGTATTCAATATCAAAGGCTTCTTTCTGTTTCATGTATTCGAAACCCTTCCATAATGCCTCTCTATAGTGCAGTACTTCTTTTATCGGCCCGGATGTCTCTTCAATTTTATTGCTGCTATAGGCTTTGTATAATTCGTCATCGGTGGTGAAGATGTTTTCAATTTCGCTGGAAGCTTTGGCCTCCTGCAAGCTGATTGTATTAATCAGCAATCCCTGGTTTGGGATAGCAATACTTCTGCCATGCAATCTGGCCAGCGCCGCCTTGGCTTCGGCAAGATGCTCATAGATACCTATGGTGCGGTATAAGGAGTCATCTATCGGAAGTAAGGGAAGTTCATTCCATGGTTTTTCCCTGTCAGGGTTGATTTGGTAATTCGGAAATTGATTTTCAGACATTAATTAACTACTAGTTTTGATGTTTGGTCAAATTCTGACCTTAATTTAAGGTAAATTTTTCACATAAACATTAATATTTAAGTTAAATAATGTTTATTGAATTTTTGACCTTAAAAGGTCTTTGGTTTTTCTATTAAACGTAAAATTTATCGAAAAATTAAGGTATGCATAAAATTTTAGGGTATCGGCGGCCGGAATTCAACATAAATCCGGATCAGTTTTGTATGATAAATTGCTTTGTGATCTTATTGAGTACTTCGTTGCCGCTTTAGGCTTACTTATGGCTGCAAGAAAAGTAGTACCTTCTTTCGGAACTGCTTATAATAGGGCTTTTCCATCATTAAAGCATGGGCTCCCCCGCTTATTCTGATCAATTGACTCTCCGCCTTTTTAGGATGGTTTTGGTATATGGATTTTATTTCATCCCATTTTAAATAAGGATCCTCGTCACCGCCAATGAACAGGGTCGGAACCATCAGATCCTGTGGAATGATAAATTTTTCAGCACTTCCTTTCATCAAATCCTTTCTGCCTCCATTGGGGCTTACATCCTGATCAAATTTCCAGCAATTGCTTAGAAATAAAGCCACAACAGGTTTTTCAGTAATTTTATAGTCGATGATTTTATCCTTTAGCTGGAAATCAGCCGCGGCATGAGCCCAGGTATTTTGATGCCATTCCCGCGCTGGCGGGGTGCCATTGTATCCACTGGTAATAGGGGCGTACAAAACCAATTTTCGGATCCAGGAAGCATGAGATGTAACCAGGCGACTGGTAGTTGCCGTCCCCCAACTCCAGCCCAACAGGTCCAATTGATTGATGTTAACCTTTTCCCTGATGTATTTAATGACCGCAGCAATATCTTCTGCGGCATAGGCCGTATTTACTATGAAACCATCGGCTGGTTTTTCCGATTGGCCGTAACCCGTAATATCCATGGTCCAGACCTGATATCCATTTTTTGATAAAAAATCTACCAGGCTATAATCCTTATAATCAATATGGAATTCGTGGGAAGAATAGGTAAGCCCGTGAACCAGCAAAATGTGTTTTGTCTCTGTCTTGCCTGTTTGCCTGAATGCGTTTACATGCACATTCAGACCATGACTTTCTACCTGGTACGGTTGATGCATGAGCTGTGCCGCACCTGGCAGCGTCAACCAGAGACATAGTAAGGTGACGAAATACATTTTTACAGTCATAAGGACAAATTAAACATATCTGGTGCAGAATTCTGAAAATTATAGATTTTTAATATAAATTGTAATTTTTTAACTAATTGAAGTATACAAGTATGCATTGGAAAAATACGTGGACACCCAGTGAAGAAATAATCAACGCCAGCAACATTTTTAAGATGATGGAACTCCAATTTTTTGAGACCTACGAGGAGTTGTATCAATGGTCTGTGAAAGATCCCGCAGGATTTTGGAGAGACACGATGGATTTATTGGAAATAAAAATGGAAAAAAAGTATGACGAGGTACTTGACCTTTCCAATGGGGTGACGCAGCCGATTTGGTTAAAAGGTGCGGAAATGAATATTGTTGATAGTTGTTTTAGGAACTATGACAGTGCCAAGGCAATTATTTATAAAGAGGAAGGTGGCGAGCTTGAAATTGTCAGCCACCAGCAACTGATCGCCCTGATTAATCAAGTTGCCAATGGTCTGGTAGCCATGGGCTTAAAAAAGGGAGATTATGTGGCTATTGACATGCCGATGAACATCAAATCGGTTGCCATTTATCTGGCCATCGTCAAGGCAGGCATGGTGGCTGTAACTATAGCGGATAGTTTTGCTGCCCAGGAGATAAAAGTCAGGCTGGAAATAACAAAGCCTAAATTACTTTTTACCCAGGATAGTATAGTTCGCGGAGGTAAAACTATTCCACTTTATGACCGGGTTAAGCAAGCCGATGCGCCGTCGTGTGTGGTGATAAAGACAGGTGATCCCAACCCTGAGCTGAGACCGGAAGATCAATTGTGGGATAATTTTATAAGTACCAATACATTTTTTAAGTCAGTGAGCTGTGCACCAGGCGATCCCATTACCGTTTTATTCTCTTCCGGAACTACCGGTACACCAAAGGCAATTCCCTGGGATCATACCACCCCGATCAAATGTGCCGGCGACGGGTATTTTCATCAAAACATTCAGAATGGTGATGTGGTTTGCTGGCCCACTAACCTGGGCTGGATGATGGGACCATGGCTGGTGTTCACAACTTTGATTACCGAGTCTTCTATGGCATTGTATGGAGGCTCACCCCTGGATAAAGATTTTGGTGTATTTGTGGAACAGGCCAAAGTAACCATGTTGGGCGTCGTTCCTAGTCTTGTAAGCCATTGGAAAAATTCAGGTTGTATGGAATCTCTGAATTGGTCTAAAATTAAAACCTTTAGCTCGACCGGTGAGGTCAGCAACCCGGAAGACATGCAATATCTGATGAACCTGGCGGGCAATAAGCCTGTCATTGAATACTGCGGGGGTACCGAAATAGGGGGAGGGTATATTTCAGGGGCTGTCATGTTTCCGGCCACACCCGGAGCCTTTACCATGCCAACCCTTGGAACAGCCTTTGTATTGCTCGACGAAAATAATGAAGAAACCGACAACGGCGAAGTGTTTATTATCCCTCCTACGATGGGACTGTCTACCAGGCTTTTGAACCAGGACCACGACCAGGTTTATTATCAGGGTGCGCCGGTAATTAATGGTAAAATAACCAGAAGACATGGTGACCGGATAGAAAGATTGCCCAATGGCTATTTCCGTGGACAGGGCAGAACAGATGACGCGATGAACTTAGGTGGTATCAAGGTCAGCTCTATACAAATTGAAGAAATACTAAATTCACTTAACCTGTTCAAAGAAACTGCGGCGGTAGCTGTTCCCTCTGCCGAAGGTGGCCCGGCAAACCTGGTTATATATGGGGTGGAAAAAACCTCTGACCTGTCCTTTGAGGAAAAACTGCAAGCCGTACAAAAGGCTATTAAGGAACAATTAAACCCGCTGTTCAAGGCTGAGGATCTGGTGCTGATAGATCATTTACCCCGTACCGCCTCTAACAAGGTGATGCGCCGAAAATTGCGGGAAATGTATAGAGAAGCGCGCAAAACAGGCCAATATGATTAACTTCCACCAGGGAAGCCTGCCCTATTATACGTATGCCTCGCTTACGAAATTTCCAAACCTGGTACATTTTACGACCACGCGTCGCGGTGGCCATAGTCAGGGAGATTTTGGTGGTCTGAATGTTAGTTTTGCAGTAGGGGAAGCACCTGATGTAGTAGCACAAAACCGTGATCAGGTAGCCGCCTTCTTTGATATCGATCCGGAGCGGTTTTTATTCGGACAACAAATCCACGAAAGTAACATTAGCGTCATTAACCATGAGTTTTTCGATCAGGTACCCCGGCAGCAGCAAAAACAATTGGCAGGTGTAGATGGTCTTGTTACCAACTTAAAGGAAGTATGCCTGTGTGTTCTTTCCGCCGATTGTGCCGGGATATTGTTATTTGATCCCGAAAAGGAAGTTATCGCTGCGGTTCACGCCGGGTGGCGGGGAACAGTAAAAAAAATAGTGGTCAACGCTGTCAATTTAATGCAACGGGAATTTGGCAGTCAACCGGCAGCGATACTTGCTACCATATGCCCTTGCATCGGCGTAACTTCCTACGAAGTAGGGGAGGCCGTGGCTGCCGAGTTTGTGACGGTATTTGGGGAAAACCAGGCCATTATTCATAGAAACTATCCCAGGGCCCATGTAAACATATCAGCTGCTAACAACCAGCTGCTTATCGACAGCGGGCTGTTGCCTGCGCACATTGCGATGTCAGAGACCTGCACATTTGAAAACAACGAGCAATTTTATAGTGCCAGGAGAGGAGATAAGGGAAGGTTTTGCAGCGGGATTATGATTAAGTAGCATAATAGCCGGGTACGTGTTGGAGGCGGGTATGTATGCGCTTATTCACTCATTTCTTAGCGAGTCTACCGGGTTGGTTCGGGCGGCTTTCAGAGATTGTCCGCCTGACGCAACGGCTGCGATAATTATAATTAGCAGGCAGGGAAAGACAAATAACCACCAATATAATTCGATGCGATAAGCAAAATTATTGAGCCATTCTACCAGTAAAAAGTTGGCCAGGGGTATCGTAATGGCAAACGCAATTAAAATAAGCTTCATAAAATCTTTGGAAAGTAATAGCAAAATACCGCTTAGGGAAGCCCCCATAATTTTCCGGATCCCAATTTCTTTGGTGCGTTGTTTTGCATTAAGGGTAGCTAAACCCAATAAACCTAAACCAGCGATAATAATGGCTATGATTGAAAAGTAACCTGCCAGTTTGGCAACCAGCATCTCGCTTTTGTACTGTTGCTCAAAGCTTGTATTCAGAAAATGATATTCAAGTGGGATATCAGGATTATATTGTTTGTAAATCTTCCGCAAGCTGGCCAGTGCCTCTATGACTTTTCCTGGCTCCGAGCGCAAATAGCCGATTCCCGCATTTTCAGGCGACAACATCATAATTACCGGCTCAATGGGTTGATGCATCGAGCGATGATGGAAGTTTTTGACTACACCCACTATTTTACCATTGCCGTTCCAAAAAGCCATCCTTTTCCCAATGGGATGATCCACGCCCATTTGCCTGGCCGCTTCCTGGTTAATGATATAGTTTAGGCTATCGGTGGCAATATCCCTCGAAAAGTCTCTGCCTTCTACGATCTTTATTTTGAAAGCTTCCAAAAAATCATAATCTACAGCCATCATCTGAAAGGTTACATTATCTTCTGTGGTTTTGCCTTCCCATTCTGCTCCACCGGAAGCCAATACATCAATAGGACTATCCATACTTCTGGTTATTTTTTGGATACCTGGTTGTTTCATTAACGCCGTATGGAAAGCTTCAAAGTGGGTAAAAATATTGCCATCCAAATTGAAGAAAATAACATTTTCTTTATCAAGCCCCAGGTTTTTATTTTGAATGTATTGAATTTGTTTATAAACAACCCCGGTGGTGATAATCAGGATAGTGGCGATGATAAATTGAAAAACAACTAACCCCTTTCGCAGCATGCCACCCTTCGCATTAAATTGAAAAGTACCTTTTAATACCCTGGCCGGATTAAAAGAAGAAAGTAAAAAGGCAGGATAACTTCCTGATAATAAGCTGGTAAAAAGTGTTGTTCCCAAAATCCCAAATAAGAAATAGGGCTCCTGATAGGGAAGGATGATTGATTTTCCGGTTATGTTATTGAACTCGGGAAGCAACAATTGGATAAGCAAAAGTGACATAATCATGGCCAGACTGGTCAGCATCAGCGCCTCAAACAAAAATTGCCCGACCAGGTAGCTTTTTCCCGCCCCTACCGCTTTTCTGATGCCTACTTCCTTGACTCTTTTACCGGATAGAGCGGTTGAAAGGTTGATAAAATTTATGCTGGCAATTAATATGATAAAAATAGCCACAAAGTTGAACAGGCGCACGTAAACTATTCTTCCGGAAGCCTGTTTACCGGCTTTAAAATCAGAATAAAGATAAATCTTTTCAAATCGCTGAAGAAACAGGTCATAGTCGGGGGCGTCGGGTTGTTCCTTCATGAAATCCTGGATCTTGATATCTACATCCGAAGGAATTGCCTCCGGGTGTAGTTGTACAAAAATATCAACACTCCGAAAGCCCCATTGGGCGCGCCAGGGCTGATTGCTGATCAAGTCCTCCATGGGCAGCACATAATCAAACTGAAGGGAAGAATTTTCAGGTATATCGGCAAAGACACCGGTTACTTTGTACGTTCTCTCTGTTTCCGCATCTATTAGATTAAGGATTTGTCCTATTGGGTTATTTTTCTGCCAATTTTTACCAAAGTGTTTTTTAGCTAACCGCTCCGAAATGACGATGGAATGCTGATCCCTGAAAATTGCTTTATCATTTCCGGCAAGTAATGAAAAGGAAAACATTTCAAATAATGCCTGTGTGGCAAAATATCCCTGCTCTTTGAACACCTTGTCCTCATATCTGATTAAGATTTTTGGCGTTTTAAATACATGGGTGAAATTATCGATCTCAGGTATTTTCTCCGCTAAAGCCGGGGCAAGGCTAATAGTTAATTCGGAATATACATTCGAACCTCCTTCCGCCAGGGAGTCATATCCCAGGACGCGGTACAACTGCTCTCCATTTTCATGAAATCGATCGTAGTTTAACTCATCTTTTACCCACAACAGGATCAGTATACCACAGGTAAACCCAAGGGTTAATGTGGAAACATTAATCAATGAAAACTCTTTTTGCCGCAAAAAATTTCGGAATGCAACTTTTATATAACTCCTCAACATAATTTCGTACAATGAATGTAACGGAATTAACGCAAAATCCGGTAGAAGTCCTTAATGTTTGCAGTGAATGCACGATATCTTGCAGGGTAAGGCAGGTGGCCTCACCGGATACGGCGAATAATTGACATAGTATGTTGATTTAATAATTAAATATACACGATATCCTTATTGTCCGCGTATTGGTTATGTCAGGATCAGGTTTGAAAGAAATCAGTCAGCCTTCTTCAGCGTTTTGAAGGTTTGTGTCTTTGACCAATCGCTCCAGTTTAAATTTTGGTCCCGGTAGCGTACCCGCCAATAATACGTGGTGTTAGGGGCTAACCGATGCAATATTTCATCACTAAGGTCATCGTCTTTTTGACGGTTTTCCCGGTAATACCAGTTTTCATACTGTTTCCAACTGTTTATGACAGGTTTTTCAAAGCCAGGATCTGTGGCTACCTGCCAGTTGGAAGCTGCGTGGAAAGCTTTTTGCGACTGACTCCGGAATGCTCCTGCTTTTAAAACAACACCATTAATGGAAAGAGTTTCATTGTTTGGGGAAATACCTTCCGGGGTTTGTGGCTTGATTGGATTTTTGAAAATAGTGATGCTGTCGCGAAGTTCATTATTCCGTGGTCCGTCAGCGTAGTTACCTTGACTTATTCGTTTTAGCGTAAATTTCGGATTCTTTTGGTCGGCATCAACTTCAAGAATAACAAAACCATATTCATCCTGCGTCACCGTAAATTCTTCATAATCGCGACCTTCAAACTCGCCCCAATTATCAATGGCTCCGCCCGCCGACGCGACATTGACCATCAGGTGTTTATGATCCTTTGACTGACCACGGGAGTAGCCGTGCGTATGACCAAAAAAGTGGATGCTGGGTTTTCCGGTCTTTTGCGTAAAGTTTTCCAGCAGTGATACCACTTTTGAGCTAAATTCTTCTTCCCCAGGGATCCAGAGCTCCGATTTGTGGGGATGGTGTAGCTCGGCAAATACAAAGTCGATATTTTCATTTTTACCGGTTTCCTGCAGCAGATTTTTCAGCCAATTTATTTGCAACGGCGAATCCTTGTATCCGTCGTTTGAGTTCAGACCAATCACACGCATATTGCTATAGTCCTTAAACCACCAATGTTCCGGATGGGCGGCGGAACCGTTTTGGGGAAGACTGAAATAGTCAAAATAAAATTGAGAGTTCTTTTCATGATTGCCTATGGCAGGATATACGGGTACCTGGTTGAAGATCTTCGCTGCCGGTTTGAAGAATTGGTTTTCCCACTGATCAAATACTTCGCCATTAACGACCAAATCGCCTGGAATAAGTATCATGGCCAAATGATCGGGAAGTTTTTTTCCGTAATTCTTTTCCATATAGGGTATAATGCCGTTATTAACCACCTCACTGAACTTGTCGGGATATTTCCAGTCGCGTTGCATATCGCTCATGGCCAAAAGATTGAATTTTTTATTTTCCTGTGAAAAGGGAGGTGTCTTAAACTGAAAAATGTCCGATTGGGTCTTTCCGGTTTTCACCCTGTAATAGTAGGTGGTGAAGCGTTTTAATTTTGAAAGCCTTACTTCATGTAGTATTGCTTTGGAGAAATTGATCCCAAAACTCTTTCCCTTTGCCTTCTTACCAAGCTTTGGAGAAAGCCCATATTCTACGACACTTTCTTCACCTGTATCGGTTTGCCATTTGATGGTTATTTCGTTGGGTTCGGCATCTTGCAAATAAGGAGCAATTTCCAGTTCCTGGGATTGTGCCGGGCGTGAAGCTAAGCATAGGATAACGCCGAAAAACAAAATCGGCTTTTTGAAAAAATCATTCATATCAGGGTATTTTAAACAGTTATGTGAGGTTTTGGCTTATCTTAATTAAACCACTTGGAATTAAATATTAGTTAAGGCTAAAGGTTATTTATATTAATGAGGAGGTTGCTTAAATAAATTAGTGCAAACTTCCATTTAGACGGGTTTTTGCAAAAAAGAACTTATCATTTCAATTCGGGTTATATTCCAATTCAACCCAAAAAACGCTCCGCAGAACTTTGAACGGTGGCAGGCTAAATTTGATTGACTTGATTTAATAAAATGCACGTTGTTAAGTTTCTTGAAACCATCGATTTTAGTCTCCAAGATAGAACTTTTTTCCCTGAATAACATCAAATTTTTACGCTGTTTAGCTATCTTTTTTATGGGTGCGCGGTATTTTTATTTTTGTGGTGACAATGTCTTTCGATGTAGTAAAAACCTACCTTTGCTTTGTTAAAAGTTCGTTTACTTTTATTTGGCATTGTTGATGAAATACAATTTTCATCGGGCCAGTTTCACCTCTGAGTTCTATTGACTCTGCCATAGTTAAAAATCACTTATTTTCAATTTTAATATTCTATCGAAAATTAGCAGGGAAAAAACAATAGCTAATAAAAATGCCGCTTACCAAAAGCTCGCCCAGAACCTGATTTAAGATATTTTTCGAAGAAATAGGCTTTATACTTTTCCTGAAAATTGATGGTTACTAATACTTTAAATGGGAGCCTTGATTTAGTGAAAGACACTAATCCCTGATTATGCTTTTCTAATCTTCGGGAAAGATTACCGGTACAGCCAATGTAGTGCCTCCCATCGCTGCATAAAAGAATGTAAACTGTGTGCATAGTTATTAAAGCTTAAAAAGTTTGATGTGATCTGGTAAAAAAATGAGTTTGTGGGGTAATTTGAGTTAACTAATGGTGGGAGATAGATGGATTTTATCCATGAATTTGAATCGTTTAACCGATTTCAGAGCTCTTAAAGCTATTGAGATAAAAGGGGATAGCATCCGCCGAAGCCCGCCCGTTTTGGAAGGTTATATCGTACGGGGAACATTGATCAATCTAAAGAAGGCCCGCCGTCGCTGAAGTTCTTGAGATAAAAGGGGATAGCATCCGCCGAAGCCCGCCCGTTTTGGAAGGTTATATCGTACCGGGGACATTAATCAATCTAATGAGGACCCGTCGTCGCTGAAGTTCTTGAGATAAAACGGGATGGCATCCGCCGAAGCCCGCCCGTTTTGGAAGGATATATTGCACGGGAGACATTAATCAATCTAAAGAAGGCCCGCCGTCGCTGAAGTTCTTGAGATAAAACGGGATGGCATCCGCCGAAGCCCGCCCGTTTTGGAAGGATATATTGCACGGGAGACATTAATCAATCTAATGAAGGCCCGCCGTCGCTGAAGCTATGGCGGGCGAAGGTGGAGCTGGAGGGAGTCGAACCCTCGTCCAGAGAAGGCAACTTACGAGTTTTCTACATGCTTAGTCTTTCATTGGTTGTCGGGCCAGGACAGGTGAAAGACAACCGGATCCTGACCTTATTCGCTAAATTTTCACACTGACATCGCGACGCTATCAATGCTAGTTCTGCGGATTCGACACCGTTAAATCCTGGTCAGCGGAACAAAGACCAGGGACGATGATGACCGGGGAGCGCTACGCTCTACCCTAAGCCCGATTTAGCATCTAGCTAAATTAGGCAGCCATAGCGTAAGAATTCTCTTCGCCGATTATAATGTAGGACTATCTTTTAAGGCTCTCACCCCATGAGCCTGCATGCTTATACGCGCAATTACTCGACCTGTCAAAACCGGTCAGCCCCATATATCGCGTGCACCCAATTTTCAATGAACTTATAGGAAAAAGTCTACAAACATAACGTTTTCCCACCGAATCTGATAGTGAATATGCAAATATTGTACTAACCGTTGTTTTATGCCTTTTTGGCATATGGATATGGGAGAATATGGCCTCCCGGCTTTGGCAAAGGAAGTAAAATACGGCAAAACAGGCCGTATTGGTATGGCTGAAGCAATTCTAAGAACTAACTAAATTATAAAATTATTTTATATACTAATGTCATTTTTAATATGACAGGACAGATAATATTTGTTTTCCAATATAATTATAAGTAAATAATATAATAAATATAAAATGTTTATATAAAGATGAATTTGTTGCTATTTTTAACCTTCAATTAAATCTATCGCAAGGCGCCAATGGAAAACTTTGTAGTATCAGCAAGAAAATATCGACCTGACAATTTTGATACGGTGGTGGGGCAGGAGCATATTACGACGACCTTGAAAAATGCCATCGATAACAATCATCTTGCCCAGGCGTTACTTTTTTGTGGGCCAAGAGGAGTTGGTAAAACCACCTGTGCCAGGATACTGGCCAAAATGGTAAACGGATTTGAAGATGACGATCCCGCTACTTCCTTGAATATTCACGAGCTTGACGCTGCCTCCAATAATTCTGTTGACGATATCCGCAATTTGGTAGACCAGGTCAGGTATGCGCCACAATACGGTAAATTTAAGATCTACATCATAGATGAGGTGCACATGCTGTCCAATGCGGCATTTAATGCATTTTTGAAAACATTGGAGGAACCTCCGGCCTATGCCATATTCATTTTGGCTACTACTGAAAAACACAAGATTATACCTACGATCCTGTCCAGGTGCCAGATATTTGATTTCAACCGTATTCAGGTACAGGATATTGGCCGGCACTTACAGAAGATCGCCGAACTTGAAAATATTGAGGCAGAGGAGGAAGCATTACACCTGATAGCGCAAAAGTCAGATGGCGCTTTGAGAGATGCGCTGTCTATCTTTGATTTAATCGTTACTTTTTCGTCCGGGAATAAGTTGACCTACCAGGATACGATCAAAAATTTGCATATCCTGGATTACGACTATTATTTTAAAATGACGGATTTTTTGCTCGAGGAAGATGCTTCGCAGGCCCTGCTGACGTTTGATGATATTTTGAAGAATGGTTTTGACGGCCACCAGTTTATCGTTGGTCTTGCCGAGCATTTCAGAAACCTGATGGTCTGCAAGGATCAGGCAACGGTTAAATTGTTGATGGTCAGTGATAACATCAAACAAAAATATGCCGACCAGGCAGCGCGGGCTCCTATGTCATTTTTATTGTCTGCACTAAACATTACAAATCAGTGTGATATTCAATATAAGACCAGCAAGAATCAGCGGCTGCATGTGGAGCTTGGTTTGATGAAACTGGCCCACATTAATGCTGCCGTAAATCTGGTAGCACTCAATCAATCAGGGCAGGAGCCATTAAAAAAAAAAGTAGTGTAAAAGATGAGCCTGCTCCCAGTCAGGAAAAATCTATAACCCACCAGGATAATTCGGACGATACCGCAAATCCGGATGCCATCCTGCCCTCACCAGCCGCTTCCTCGAAGCCTGTTTTAGGGAAAAAATTTAGTTTAAAGCCTACCACCAAAATTCTTGATGCCGATACCATCCTGAAAGGCCAGGATTCCAAGGAAGAAGAGGAGGGGACCACTGAAAATAAGGAGACGCTTCAACCGGAGGTCAACGAACCGGTGAAACTGGAGGAATTACAACAGTGCTGGAAGGAATTTGCCGAAAAAAGAAGGAATGAGGGCAAAGATGCGGAATATGTTTTACTGAATCAATCCATTGCGCTCAAGGATCACGTTATTGAAATCAGACTAACCAATACCGTACAACAGCCAATATTGGAGGGAATAAGAACTGAATTGACCCAGTATCTGCGACAACATCTAAAAAATAATTTGATCACCCTGGAAGCAAAGCTGGTTCAAATGGAATCCAAGGAGATGATATACACCGCCAGAGAAAAATTCAATTATCTGGCAGAGAAGCATCCCGAATTAAAAATACTAAAGGAGCGGTTGGGACTGGATACGGATTTTTAATTGACCACTCGACCCATGTGACCAATACGTTGCGGATATGGGACTTTAAGCCTTAATCTGCTGATTTCTTGTGAAAGGAATCTGGGCTTTGTTTCGTCAGGCAAAAAAAAACCTCCTGACGCAAGTCAGGAGGTCTTATGAAAAGTAAATTTTTTTTAGCTGAAAACGTCCATCAATTTAATTTCTTCAAGTGCACTTTCAGTTAGAGGTTTGGTGATAAACTTTACTACGTGATTGTTGTTAACAATCTTATCAATATCTCTTTTGTTATCTGAGCTGGAAAGAATAATTACTTTGCACTTATCTTTCAATATTTGATCAAATTTTTCAAACTCGTAAAGGAATACAAAACCATCCACGATTGGCATATTAATGTCCAGAAAAATGATGTTAGGCAACTTGTCTTCATTATCTTTGTTTTGCTCCAAATATTCCAGGGCGCTTTTCCCTGAATTTTTGATCTCAACCTCTTTCGCAAATTTAGTAATTTCTATAATGCGTTTGCTGATAAAGTTATCAGTATCATTGTCATCTACGAGCATTACTAAATCAATTGGTTTTTCGTCTGTTTGCATCTAACAATTTAATTTAAAACTCTCTTTAAATAACATTAACCAGTGTAGACTTTTGGGGACTTTGTGATTTGACTTGGGGCCCGAATTTAACAATTTTTTCTGACTGTTTATCAAATAATACAACAAAATCCCTAAATTTTTTAATCAACACGGTGTTTGGATATTATCTTGTATTCAAAGATACCCTTAACTTCCTTTATTATCGCTGCTATTATTATTTATACTTAGTTAAGTAATATATGTTTAAAAATTTCACTTAAATTAGAATGAATATTTATATTCTCCTTTTTGGTGGGCCGGTTACTTGGTTTTTACAACTTTCAATTTTTCACCAATAGCGATATTATAATCGGTTTTTTGGTTTAATTCCATGATTTTTTGAATGGGCATGTTGTAAGATCTGGAGATGCTGAAAATTGTGTCGCCTTCTTCCACTTCATGTAGCAATATGGACTGACTTTTAGGTTGCGACGGGCTATTTTGTACATGGTCGTTGACATTTTCAATGTGTCCCACAACCAACTGCTGATCAAACTTTATATTTCCCATATCCTCAAGGTTATTCCAGTTCTTTAGATCTTCCACTGTAATATTGTAAGTTCTGGCGATGCTAAACAATGTTTCACCGGGTTTGATCACGTGTATTTTCTTGCCATTTTCAATGGTTGCCGAGGGGGCGGCGGTGTTGATAAATCTGGGGTTTTCATCTACTGTAAATTCGTCGGGAGCGCCTGGATTTTTGCGGTCAATGATATTCAGTTGCGGTTCCTGCTGTGAACTGTTTTGACCATTGTTGTCCCCGGCAACTTCCTCATTTAGCCATTTTTCATTCTCGGCGGCATCTTCCCAAATATCCTCGGTGTCCAGGGTGCTGGCATTGTTATCGGTGTTTTCGGGTTTATTAGAGGTCTCTGCAATTTCTTCAGGAGCCAAATTTTTCTCTTCTTCCTTTTTCTGCTCTTCCTTTTTTGGTGGCGTTAATTCTTTTTCATGGATGGTATTTTTAGCTATGACGACCCTGTCCGGTTTTTGATCGGGTAGATCTATGAATTCGATCGGCTCCTCCTCCGGCCTGATAAATCGTAGCCACAATACCCGGCCGGGCTTCAGATCATTTTCCGACAACATTCTGTTTTTTAGCAGTAATTTATCCAGCCTTACACCAAACTTTTGTGATATAGACCACAGACTTTCATTCCTTTTGACGCCATAATAATGGATCCTGGCCTTTGTTTTTTTTCTTTTAAAATAGTAAACCTGGCCTGGGATGATTTTATCAAAGGAGCTCAGATCATTATATGCCCTGAACTTTTTGGCAGAGATACCGCCGCGTTCAGCCAGGGAGCTGACACTTGTCTGTTCATTGGCAACCATTCCCGGGATCCCGTTGATCTTTGTATAACTAAGGCCGCTTTTTCTGATTACCTTTTTTTCAATTTTCGGGAATCCTGAACCTGCATTATAAGCAACCGTTTTAACTGTGATCTCCGGCTCTTCCTTTTCAAATTTCTTCGGCTTTGCCGCAGCTTTTGGTTTTTTATTATTGACCAGGGCCAGCAGTTGTCTGTTAGCTGAATTATCTACCGGGATGACTACCGTGTACGTCTTATCATCTGGTATTTTTCGTCCTTTCAGCCATTTATTGTAATTTTTTAAAACGTCAACATCCACGCCATATTTTCTGTTGATATCCCTCAGACTGCTAACGGAATTATTGGTTAGCTCTGCTAGTTTTCTGGAAGAATTACGGTGATTGACAGCCGGCTCAAAGGCAATTTTATGGGACAGGTATTTTTTTACATACCAATGGGTTTTCTTATCGATGATCATTCTTTTAGCCCCATACTTTTTTTTATCCAGTGACCTCAGTGCGCCACCAGGACCTACGTTATAGGACTGCAAGGTGTATAGCCAATTATTAAAGAATAAGGTATTGTATTTTTTCAGGTATTTGGCGGCTCCTCTGGAGGCAGATACGATATTCATTCTTTCGTCCACCGCGCCGTCAACTCTCAGGTCAACTTCTTTGGCGGCAGCTTTTTTGAATTGCCAGAATCCAATAGCATTGGATGACGAAACCGCATCCGGAATTAGTGCACTTTCCTGGAGTACCAGGTATTTGAAATCGTCAGGTAATCCCTGCTCCCTGAAGATCCTTTCAATGATAGGGAAATACAGATTAGCCCTATTCACCTTTATCCCAAAATATTTGGGACTTCGGGTGAGCATGTCCACGTCTTTTTGAATTTCCCTTTTAGCGGCCTCGGTAATTTTTAGTTTTATATCGGCAAAGTCCATATAGGTAGGCACTTTCTGCGCAGAAATCCGGGTGCTTAATGATATGAATAATAGTAAAAGGGTCCAGTTTAAAAGTTTCATTTAAATCTTTTTTAATATCATTAATCCATCTCTAATTGGTAAAAGAACGTTTTCTACCCTTGTATCATTATGAACTTTCAAATTAAAATCTATCAGGGCCCTGGTATCTTTATCGGAACCGTTGTTTTTTCCCGGGATCACCTTTCCGCTCCAAAGTACATTATCGGCAATAATAAAGCCTCCTTTTTCCACCTTATCGATAATTATGTCAAAATATTTACCATAATTTTCCTTGTCGGCATCAATAAATACCAGGTCAAATTTTTCAGATAAAGTCGGAATAATATCTAAAGCGTTGCCGATTCTGTAGTCGATTTTTTGCCGGGAATCGGATTCCTTAAAAAAGCCCCTGACCTTTTCTTCCAGTTCTTCATTGATGTCAATGGTAATTATCTTGCCATCATCTACAATTCCCTCGGCCAGGCACAGGGCCGAATAACCTGTAAAGGTGCCAATTTCCAAAACCAGTTTGGGTTTTATCATGTGAGAGAAAGTAGCCAGAATGCGTCCCTGAAGGTGTCCCGATAACATCCTGGGCATGATAACATTGGCGTAGGTATCACGGTGAACTTTCTTGAGAATTGACGATTCTTCAGAGGTATGGGCTTCCGCGTACTTTTCTATCTCTTCATCCAAAAATTTCATAGCGATAACCGTTGTAGTTTTTGTATTGGTTGCAACTCGGATAAAAAAAATTACGCTCGTAAATTTAGGTAAATTCCCACAAAAAACATGGGCACTTACTTAGGAATATAGGTTAAATAACTAAGTTGCTTTTCATCAAACATTTCTGCTGCAATATCTTGTAAATCACCGGATCCGGTCGCCTTAATTTTTTCAAAGATGTTTTCTAAACTTGGAATTTCATTCAGATCCAGCAAACTTCTACCCATCATTAACATCAGGCTTGCATTGTTTTCCTCAGACATCGCCAACTGTCCCATTAGCTGTTCCTTTGCCTGGTGTAATTGCAATGAACCCAATGGTTTTTCCTTTAGTTTTTGCAACTCTTTTAAGACGATTTTAATACTTCTGTCCAGCTGCTGCGGATCGGTGCCAAAAAAAATGCTAAATAAGCCGGTGTCAGAGTAAGCGCTGTAATTGGCTTCGATGGAATACACAAAACCGTATTTTTCCCTGAGGGCCATGTTGAGCCTGGAGTTAAGACCGGGGCCTCCCAGAATATTCGTCAACATAAAAAATGGCAGTCTTTTTTCATCCTTTAGCGGATAGGCAGGTCTTCCGATGGCGCACTGGGATTGGGTCAATTCCCGGGTATTGGTCAAATGGCCGGCTTTGTAATTACCAAAAGGCGTCCTGTTTAGTTTTGCTTGCCGGACAGGTAGTGTGGCCAGATATTTTTCAATACACCTTTTAATCTTTTTTTGATTGATATTGCCCACCACTGAAAAAATCAGCTGCCCGGTGTTTATGTTTTCACTAATAAACTGTTTGAAATCCTGTTTTTGAAAAGATCTTACACTTTCAGCAGTACCCAGAATATTGTTTCCAAGCGGATGGCCCTTGAAAACAAGATTATCAAATTCGTCCTGGATGGCGTCCTCCGGCGCGTCGTGATACATGGCCATTTCTTCCAGAATGACACCACGCTCTTTTTCAATTTGTTTTTCGGGGAAAATGGAATCGAAGGTTATGTCCGTTAGCAATTCCAGGGCTTTTTCAAAGTAATTATCAAGTACCGAAGCATAAAAACATATCTTTTCCTTGGTAGTATAGGCATTCAGCTCCCCGCCTACCGATTCCAACCGGTTGATGATGTGAAATGCCTTTCTTTTGGTAGTGCCTTTGAAAGCCATATGTTCCCAGAAATGAGCTAGCCCTTGCTGATCGTTTTTCTCATCACGGCTTCCAATATTGAGTATGAAACCACAATGAACGATTTTTGTACTGCTGACTTCCTTGTGGACAACTCTGATGCCATTGTCCAACGTATAAATCTCGTAATCCCTCATATCCATGATAATCTTTTGGGAACCAACCCTGGTAAATGAATGGTGAGCACTGCTATTGCCTGCAAATTTACGCAATTATTAACCATTTTGGATTGATTTGCCTGCTAAAACAAGTTTTTTTCTTCCCGTACGATTTGATAATTTCTGAATCCCCCTATTTGCCTTCCTTTTAACCAATGGTGTTCGAGATGGCTAAGTAATCGATACTTGAGTTTTTCGTGTTTGTGAATCAATCGGTTGGGGTTTCTTTTACCCTCATACTGGAGCTGGTCCTGCCAGTCAAATTTATCCATCCATGCTTTCAGTACTTTTGGATGCGAGTCTTTGTAAATTTTCAGCTTATGCAAAGGACCATAATCAAATACCTCCGGCATGGTCTTGAGTTCGTTTTCAGCTACCTTACGCCCCCAAAAAGTAGTAGCGCTGCTTTTGGTTTTGGCAGACATTAGTCTGGGAGGGCGGACCCATCCGTAATGATGAATCCAGGCATAGATCCTGGCCACCTTGAGCTTTTGGGTGCTCTGTTTTTTACTGTAATCCTCGTAGGAGTTATTAAACTCCTCAAATTTTCGGAATGATTGCGCGTCCTTCCAGGAGTGAATTTTTGGATCATTTCTGATGATCCTTATTTCCCTGGGATACCAGTTATGAGCCTGATGATAGTGTTTATAATCACCCCAGAAATGGCGATATTCAAATAAAAGGCCCTCAACTTCGGGCTCCTCAAGGTATTTTTGACAGCTGTTTTTAATAACCTCCAGGTATTTTTCATGTACCAACTCGTCGCTTTGCAGGTAAAATAACCAATCGCCCTGGCAGGCATTTTTTGCGAGATCAGTCTGTTGCGCAAAAATGGTGTTGTGGGGATAGGCTTCCAGGTCCCACTCGGTATCGATTATTTTTATTTTTTCCGATTCAATACTTAGAACCTCTTCTCTTGTGTGGTCATCTTTATCAGATTTACCCAGCGCTACTACAAATTCATCTACAATAGGCAATATTGACAGAATGGATTCTTTAACGGGGTAATAAAGCTTTGTCGCATTTTTAACAAAAGTAAATCCACTTATTTTCATTAAAAATCTATTTGTTGTTTCTAATTTTCAACTTTCAATTGCCAACACTTTCCTGTTTTATCGTGTTACCGGCAATTACCTGTGATCCGCTGCCTGTGATCAACTTTTCACTTATGGCATAAATGCCTTATGCGTCAGCACGGTAAAATTGGTTTGATGGTGCAAACTAAGAGAATCTTTTGTTAACAATTCCTATTCCTTATTTGTTTTTTCTATTCCGGTCATAGGGTTGGTAATCAATCCTAAATACATTATTTTGAGAAAAAGTTCGTCTTATGAAAAAATTAATCCTTGTATTGACGACGGCTTCTATCGTTTTGTTAGGAGCGCTTCAGCTAAAATCGCAAAAAAGAATGTTGGAACAAAATGAAAAAGTATGGCAGGCCTTTGAAATGCAGGATTTGCAAGATCAATTAAAGCAGTCAGGCAAGCCGTGGCTACCTTTTTTAGACGTCAGCACCTTAAATTGTGGTTTGTATAGCCTTGCCAAAGGGGCCACAGACCATCAATCGCCACACGAGCAGGATGAGGTTTATTACGTTTTGGAGGGGAGCGCTACTTTGGAGGTGGGTGACGATAAAATAGCGGCCAGGGAAGGAAGCGTTATCTTTGTCAAGGCAAGGGCAGCGCATAGGTTTGTCGACATTGAGAAGGACCTGAAAGTCCTGGTGTTTTTTTCAACGGCAGAATCAAAATAAACAAAAATGAAATGCAAAAATACTTAGTCTGTTCATTGCTGATTGGCTTGTTACCCTTATGGACGGTTGCGCAAACCTCAGACAAGCAAAAGATAATGGCTGCGCTTGACCAACAAGTGACATGCTGGAATAAAGGGGATCTGGAGTGTTTCATGGCCACTTATTGGAAATCAGATTCACTGAAATTCATGGGAAGCAGAGGTGTTACCTACGGATGGCAAAATACATTGGATAACTACAAAAAAGCCTATCCCGACCAAGAGTCCAGGGGACAATTGAAGTTTGATATTTTGAACCTGGATCCCGTTGGCGAAGACCATTACTTTGTGATCGGGAGATTTTACCTTACCCGTGAAATTGGCGATGTCAAGGGTTTATTTTCACTAATCTGGAAAAAAACAGAAGATGGCTGGGTGATCATTGCCGATCACTCCAGCGTGGAGAATTAGTTATGAAGATCAGTCCATATGCTCAAGCTATTCGCGATTACTTTAATTACGAATTTAAAGCAAAACTATTGCTTGATACCAGTTATGGCATCCAGGAAGAGATGCCGATAGAAACCTTTTTTAGAAATGAGGACGACTTCACAGCTCTTGAAACATACGCGTTGAGCCTCTGTCGTGGAAAAGTGCTGGATGTTGGAGCAGGTGTAGGTGCTTCGTCCCTGGTATTGCAAAACAGGGGATTTGACCTCACGGCGCTGGAAGTTGAAGCGACCCTTGTAGATATAATGATTGAAAGGGGCATTAAGAAGGTGATCTGTAAGAATATCTTTGAATACGAGGGCCAACATTTTGATACGGTTTTGATGATGATGAATGGTATTGGCCTGGTAGGCACGATCCAGGGTTTAGAGGATTTTTTGGAACATGCCAAAAAACTGCTGACACCCTCCGGGCAAATTTTGTTGGACTCCAGTAATATCGCTTACTTCTACCAGGACAAAGTCAAGCCCGGTGCTCATTATTTTGGTGAAATCGGATATTGTTATCAATATCAAAATAAGAAAGGAAAATGGTTTAACTGGCTGTATATTGATCCCGAGCGGTTGCAGGATATTGCCTGGAAACATGGATGGTATGCCCAAATATTGTATGAGGACGAGACCGACCAGTACCTTGCCAGGCTAAGATTATCCGGGTAAGCCATGCCGGATAAGCGGAAGAATTATTATGCATACCTACTATATTTAATGCTGATTTCGTTACATTTGGCTAAAACCAGCGGGATATTCCCTAAAATCAATAAAGTTTATAGACGATGTATCAACAAGGAATGTTAAAAGAGAATGCGTTAAAAGGAAAAACCATGATTGTTACCGGTGGTGGTACCGGCTTGGGCAAATCCATGGGCAAATACTTTTTGGAACTGGGAGCTAATCTGGTAATTGCCAGTCGCAAGCTAGCCGTTTTGGAAAAAGCAGCGGCCGAACTGGAAGCGGATACGGGAGGTAAAGTTTTGCCTGTTGCCTGCGATGTGCGTAATTATGAGGAAGTGGAAGCTGTTATTCACAAGGCCGGAGACGAATTTGGCGCTGTACACGGTTTATTGAACAATGCCGCCGGGAACTTTGTCAGTCCCACCGAAAGATTATCCCATCGCGCATTTGATGCGGTAGTGGATATTGTGTTAAGAGGAACCTATAACTTCACTTTAGCCATGGGGAAAAAGTGGATCGCAGAAAATCAGCCGGGAGTTATTCTGAATATTGTTACAACATATGCGTGGACCGGCTCGGGCTATGTGGTCCCTTCGGCCTGTGGAAAAGCAGGTGTTTTGGCTATGACCCGATCCCTGGCGGTAGAGTGGGCAAAATACGGTATCAGAAGCAACGCCATAGCCCCCGGACCTTTTCCAACAGAGGGTGCCTGGAGCAGGTTATTACCCGGAGACTTGAGAGAGAAGCTGGATCCGGCACAGAGGGTGCCGCTGAAAAGAGTGGGCGACCACCAGGAGCTGGCCAACCTGGCAGCCTATCTGATGTCGGATTTCTCAGCCTATGTCAATGGAGAAGTCATTACTATTGATGGCGGCGAATGGCTCAAGAATGGCGGGGAATTTAGTTTCCTCGATATGATCAAGCCGGAAATGTGGGATCAGCTGCAGGCCATGAGAAACAAAGGTTAACACGATCTGCCCTGACGGTCAACTTAATGCCGCAATATTCGTAAATTTAGGGAGAATATAGGCGCATGAATGAACTTGAGAAACCGGTTTTGTTGTTTGACGGCGTATGCAACCTTTGTAATGGTGTGGTGCAGTTTGTGATTAAAAGAGATCCTGATGCAAAGTTTAGTTTCACCTCGCTGCAATCGAATATGGGGCAACGCCTGCTGCAAAAATTTCAACTTCCCACTTCCGATTTTGAATCCTTTGTGCTTGTGGAAGGAGATCGCTATTACCGGAAGTCAACGGCGGCGTTGAGGCTTTTTAATAAGCTTGGCGGAGGATGGCGGTTGCTCTATGCCTTCATGATTGTCCCCGTTCCCATCAGAGATTTTTTTTATAACCTGGTTGCCAATAACCGGTATAAAATTTTCGGCCGTACCGATGAATGCTGGATTCCTACGCCGGAACTAAAAGCCAGATTCCTGGAGTAACTAGTGTTAAATTAACCATCATTTTATGATTAACTTAACACTAGATACTATCCGCCATTTTTTTTCGCTCGTGTTCGTTCAGGTAAATTTTTCTGATACGTATTGATTTAGGCGTAATTTCGACGTATTCGTCCTTTTTAATGTATTCCAGCGTTTCTTCCAGGGAAAATTGCTTTTTGGGCGCTATTTTAGAGTTATCATCCGAACCCGCAGCGCGCATATTGGTTAGCTTTTTGCCTTTTTGTATGTTAACTACCAGATCATTTGACCGGCTATGTTCCCCAATTACCTGCCCCATATAAACTTCTTCCCCGGGATCTACAAAAAAGATCCCGCGGTCCTGAAGCTTATCGATGGAATAGGCGGTACCCGGACCGGTTTCCATTGAAATAAGCGAACCATTAATTCTCGAAGGGATGTCCCCCTTGACAGGCTCATAGGCTTTAAAACGATGCGTCATAATGGCCTCTCCGGCAGTGGCGGTCAGCACATGATTTCTCAGGCCTATTAAACCCCTGGCAGGGATATCGAATTCCAGGTGCTGTAAATCACCCTTTGGCTCCATAATTGTCAATTCACCCTTCCTTTGCGTTACCAGCTCGATGACCTTCCCTGAACTGACATCCGGAACATCAACCACCAGGTGTTCCAGCGGCTCGCATTTCGTGCCATCGATTTCCTTTACAATCACCTGTGGCTGACCGACCTGAAACTCGTAGCCTTCCCTTCTCATGGTTTCTATCAATATGGACAAATGCAGTACACCCCGACCGTAAACTAAAAATTTATCTTCAGAATCGGTATCCTCAATTCTTAAAGCGAGATTTTTTTCAGTTTCCTTGTAAAGCCTGTCTCTCAAATGGCGGGAGGTGACAAACTTGCCCTCTTTCCCGTAAAATGGCGAGTTGTTAATTGTAAACAACATGCTCATGGTTGGTTCATCTATAGAAATTCTTGGCAGTGGTTGTGGATTCTCTATGTCGGTAAGTGTGTCACCAATGTCAAATCCGTCAATACCGACGATAGCACAAATTTCACCGGCACTTACCTGTTCTACTTTTTCTTTTCCCAACCCCTCAAAAACCTGTAACTCCTTTATTTTAACCTTTTGAATCGACCCATCGCTTTTACATAGCCCCAACCATTGTCCTTCCTTCAATGTTCCCTGGTACACGCGTCCGATGGCTATTCTGCCGACAAATGATGAATAATCCAGGGAAGTAATTTGTAGCTGAGGAATCCCCTCCTTCACCGGTGGCGGGGGAATGGTTTTGATGATTTCGTCCAGCAGATCAGTGATGCTGTCAGTGGGCTTTTGCCAATCGTGACTCATCCAACCCTGCTTTGAAGAACCGTAAATAGTTACAAAATCCAATTGTTCTTCTGTAGCATCAAGATTAAACATCAGATCAAAAACCTGCTCCTGAACCTCGTCGGGGCGACAGTTTTCTTTATCTACCTTGTTGATTACCACAATAGGCTTTAACCCGAGTGCCAGGGCTTTACCCAACACAAAACGCGTTTGAGGCATGGGTCCTTCAAAGGCATCTACCAATAAAAGTACCCCATCGGCCATTTTCAAGACCCTTTCTACTTCACCCCCAAAATCAGCGTGACCCGGTGTATCTATGATATTGATTTTGACATCATTATATCTTACCGATACATTTTTAGATAAAATGGTAATGCCCCTTTCCCGTTCCAGATCATTGTTATCCAGGATTAACTCCCCGCTTTCCTGATTTTCCCGCAATAATTTTGACGCGTGAATTATTTTATCAACCAGGGTAGTTTTACCGTGATCTACGTGGGCAATGATGGCTATATTTCTAAGACTTTTCATCGATCGTATAAAAGAAAAGCGCAAAGGTAGTAAATAGAAATCAGAAATATACGTTAATGTGCAGATATAAATGGAGTATTTGGCAGAGATGGTATTAATCCAAGTTTTTTACTAAATTGAACATTATTTTTTAAAATCGGGAGATGCACTTTTTATATGTATTAGGATGTGTATTACTTTTTGCAGTCAATGGGTCGGCCGCATCCATTGGTTTCTCGTCGGATAATATATTGGCAGATTCTTTGTCAAGAAAAAATGTTGACATCAACAATCGCATCGCCATCCATTTTCTGGAAAAAGAGCCTAACCTGGCCTTCTACTATGCCGATAGCTCCGCTACAGTAGCTTTGGAGAAGAACTATCCCGACGGCTTAAAAACAGCGCTTGGCATCAAAGGAAAAATATCGGTCATGCGGGGCGACTACCAGCAGGCCATTATGTACTTTGATAAGACCCGGAGTTTAGCAGTTCAACTGGATGATACAGTAGGTGTGATCCAGGGGCACCTGGATATGGCAGGTGTTTTCCTTGCTATCAAGGATTTTGATGAGGCAGAGAGCCATCTGATGAAAGCTTTAAATTTTAAGGGTATTATCCACCACCCATCGTTGCATGCCAATGTATATACCGGATTGTGGCAACTGTATTGGAATAAAGGCATGATTGATACCGTCGCCTATTTTCAAGGTAAAGCGCTGGATATATATAATACACATAAAGACGACAGAAAAATCTCCAGGGAAATTGCCAACGGATTTTTGAAAGTTGAGGATTTTGAACAGGCACTGGCATTTTATCAGGCATCCCTGGATTTTCAAAGAGTAAACGGGACAAAAAAGGAAGTGGCCGACGACCTTAAGAACATCGGGGAAATATACCTGACAAAAAACAATGGGGCCAGCGCTTTGACCTACTTTTACGAAGCGCAGCGTATTTATGAAAAAATAAAAAATAAGACCGCATTGTTTGAAGTGGAAATGGATATCGGCCTGTCATATTTTTATATGCACGAATATGACAGGGCCCTGAAAAGCTTAAATGCAGCGCTGACAATAGCCAAGACCATAGATAGCAAGTCCTTTGAGGCCAGGGTCAATAAACAGATAGCTGTTGTGTATGAAAAGTATGGCTATTTTGATGAGTCAATAAAGTATTACAAAAATTATGTAGCCTTAAAAGACACACTGTTTGGTGAGGAAAATGCCAGAAAGATTGCAGAATTGAAAGCTAACCTGGAGTTTGAACAAAAGGAAAAGGAAATTGCCCTACTCATCAAGGAAAAACAGCAGCTGAATGAAAATGCCGCCTACAAAGACCAGATAAACAAGCTGACCTCTAATCTGCTCTTGATTTTAGGGTTTTCCATGCTTCTAATCATATTGCTGACGATACTGATTTTTTACCGCTACAAAGCCAAGAAGCAGGACAATAAATTGTTGGAAAAACAATATTCGGAAATTAGCAAGCAGAAATCGATTCTGGAAGGCCAAAGTAATATTATCAAAGATAATAATATGGAGCTTGAAAGAGCCCGTAATACCATTGAAACCAAAAATAAAGCCCTGCGGGAAGCCAATGAAAAACTGGAAACGATCATTGGACAAAGGACCACGGAGCTGAAAAGAACTTACCACAAATTGTCCTTTCATATTGATAATACCCCGCTTGCGGTCCTGGAATGGAATGATAAAATGGAATTGATACGGTGGTCAAGCCAGGCTGAAAAGATATTTGGATGGAAGGCCTCTGAAGTAATTGGTTGTCAAATACAAAACCTGCCACTCATTAAAAAGGATCACCAGGATTCCATCGATAAAATATTTGCCGAATTGTTGACCGGTCAGAAACCCAGAAATTTTTATAAAAATCAAAACTACCATAAAAACGGTTCGCTGATCGATGTGGAATGGAGCAATTCGATATTGTTTAATGAGGAAGGCAGGTTGGAATCCATACTATCTATTGCCAACGATGTGACCATCAGGGAAAAAGCCATACAGGATCTGCAACAGTCGAATATGGAGCTGGACAATTTTGTATATCGGGCTTCCCATGATCTGAGAGGACCTATTACTCGTCTTGTTGGCGTCGTTAACCTTGGTATGTTGGAAGCTAAAGAGCGCATTTCGAGAAAGTATTTTGATATTTTGGGTAAAGTTGCGTTTGAAATGAATGCAATGCTTTCGCGGCTGTTGACGGTCCACGAAATTTATCAGCATGACTTTAAATCCGAGGAGATTGTGGTAAAAGAGGAGTTGAAAAGCTACGTGGAAGAATTCAGAAACAAGAACCTTACTTTTCAGATTAACCTGGTTTATGATATACCGGCGCGGTTAAAGTGGAAGACCGACCGGGTCTTATTTAAAACAGCCATGCAAAACCTGATTGAAAATGCTTTTGTAAATGGCGCTGCGGTCGATCCCCAAATCAACATTAAAGTGCGCAAAATCAATGGTCATTTTGTCAAATTAACGCTTTCCGACAATGGTGTCGGCTTTTCGGAAGATGTGGTTGATAAGATTTTTAATATGTTTTTTCAGGGAACCGAAAGGTCAAATATTAACTATGGCCTGGGACTCTACCTGACCAAAAAATCCATCGAGCGGCTGGGCGGAAGTATAGCCCTGACAAAGCCGGTTGACAATACGACTTTTGAAATTATTTTGCCAAATCTTCAAAATAAAACAGTTGAGCAGGAAGTGCTACAACTATAAGTTTTGACTTTCAGCCAGTCAATACCAGTAAAATATCCATAGATTCATCCACAGTTGGTAATAATTATTTAGCGAAGTTATCACAAGCCTAAATTCTTTATATCTTTGCCAAAATTTAAACAACCATTTATGTCGTCGGAAATAAAAAGATATACGGTTACTTCGGCCCTGCCTTATGCAAACGGTCCGGTCCACATCGGTCATTTGGCAGGTGTATATGTGCCTTCCGATATTTTTGTAAGATATTTGAGATCAAATGAAAAGGAGGTGGCCTTTGTTTGCGGAAGCGATGAGCATGGTGTCCCTATCACGATCAGAGCACGGAAAGAACGCGTAACCCCTCAAAAGATTGTAGACAAATATAATGAGATTATAAAAAGATCATTTGAAGCATTCGGCATCAGTTTTGATCACTATTCCCGTACTTCCTCTGAAACCCATCACCGTACGGCAGCGGAATTGTTTAAAAGGTTATATGACGATAACAAATTTATCGAAAAGACCTCGGAGCAGTATTACGATGAAAAAAACAACGAATTTTTAGCCGATCGCTATATTTTAGGGACTTGTCCAAACTGTGGTTTTCACGAAGCCTACGGCGATCAATGTGAAAATTGCGGCACCTCCCTGAGTCCGTCGGAATTGATTAATCCAAGGTCGGCCATTAGCGGTGAAAAGCCGGTTTTGAAAGAGACAAAACACTGGTATTTCCCTTTGAATGAATATGAGTCCTGGCTGAGATCCTGGATCCTGGAGGGGCATAAAGAATGGAAGTCAAATGTTTATGGCCAGTGCAAATCATGGATTGATCAGGGGTTGCAACCAAGGGCCATGACCAGGGATTTGGATTGGGGTATCAAGGTGCCCTTAGAGGGAAATGAAGGAAAAGTACTCTATGTCTGGTTTGATGCGCCTATAGGCTATATTTCAGCAACCAAAGAGTGGGCTGAGGCAAATGACAAGGACTGGAGGCCTTACTGGCAATCAGCGGATACCAAATTAGTTCATTTTATTGGTAAGGATAACATTGTATTCCACTGTATCATTTTTCCCGCCATTTTAAAGGCCCTGGGAGATTTTATACTGCCGGATAATGTGCCAGCCAATGAGTTCATGAATCTGGAAGGTAACAAAATTTCCACCTCTCGCAACTGGGCTGTATGGTTACATGAATACCTTGATGAATTTCCCGGCAAAGAGGATGTATTGCGATACGTGTTGTGCGCCAACGCACCGGAAACCAAAGACAATGATTTTACCTGGAAGGATTTTCAGGCCAGAAATAACAACGAACTGGTGGCTATCTATGGGAATTTTATTAATAGAGCCCTGGTTTTAACCCATAAGTACTTTGAGGGGGTGGTGCCTCCCAAAGGACCCTTGACCCCGCTTGATGAGGAAGTCGTAGATAAGCTATTGGCTTTCCCGGGCATGATCGGAAAGTCGATTGAAAATTACAAGTTCCGGGATGGGTTAAATCAAATGCTGGATCTTGCCAGGTTGGGAAATAAATATCTGGCGGATACGGAGCCCTGGAAATTAATAAAGGAGGATGAGGAACGTGTGAAGACGATATTAAATATCAGCTTACAGATTGCGGCGAATCTTGCGATAGTATCGGAACCGTTTTTACCCTTCACGGCCAAAAAGCTATTTGAAATTTTGGGGCTTGAAAACCCGCGATGGAAACAGGCCGGCAACGCGACCCTGATTAATTCCGGTGATGTTATGAACGAACCATCGCTGTTGTTTGAAAAAATAGATGACCAAATTATCCAGGACCAGATTCAGAAATTGGAAGAAACCAAAATAGCCAATGAGATTGCGAAAAAGACGATAGCAGTCGCCAAAAAAGAGATTGTTTTCGACGATTTCGTGAAGGTGGATATGAGGGTTGGTACCATTAAATCGGCGGAGAAAATTAAGAAGTCAAAGAAGCTGTTAAAATTGAAGGTTGATACAGGATTGGATGAAAGGGTAGTGGTAAGTGGTATTGCCGAATACTATGATCCCGATGCTATTCTGGGAAAACAGGTTTGTATGCTGGTCAACCTGGCACCGCGCGCCATTATGGGCATAGAGTCGCAGGGAATGATTTTGATGGCGGAAAACCCCGACGGATCACTGTCATTTATCAAACCGGAAAAGGCCATGGAAAATGGCGGAGTTATCAGTTAGACCCGCCCGCTATTAAATGCTACCGGCGTTTGAGCCGGGCAAAAGCCAATGCAGGTTTACGTAACTACTGAATTGCCGAATTAAAGGTGTTTGATACGGTGGGCAAATAAAGCATACAATTCATCATTGCTAAATCCATCAATATTTTGACTGTGATAAACAGGCAGCTTGACATTACTGGCGGCGGCCTTTTTCATGCCCTCTGTGGCGATGAGATTGATCAGCATCATGCCGGCAATAGATGAAACCGGTCCTGTAAGATTGCCACCTATTCGCATAAGCCCGTCCCCCGGCGGAACGTGATTGTCCAAAACAATATCCGCAATCTCAAATAATTTCTTTCCGCTGGAATGCCGGGAAGGATACTTCCTGGACTGTTGAAGGGAGGTTATGGCAATAACTTTCAACCCTTCAGCCCTGGCGCGCATGGCCATTTCAATAGGCATGGCATTCCTTCCCGAGTTGGAGATGACAATCATCAGATCTGCAGGGTCAATGCTGTGTTGATCCCAGATAATATCCGAAATCCCTTCAATTCGTTCTATTTCGGCGCTTCGTCTGGACCCCTCACTTGTCATGACAATGCTATCGAGCATAGCGTTGACATTGGCAAGACCACCGGCGCGAACGAATAGCTCCAATCCGATCATGTGTGAATGACCGGTGCCAAAAGTATGTATCAACTGATCATCAATTAAAGTTTGTGCGATCCAATCTGCGGCGATGTTGATGCAGGCTTCCTGATCCTGCACAATGTCGTCTAAATGAGCCTTGATTTTATTCAGATATTCAAACATGCTTTAAACACTAGACCTTGATGAAAATTTTCTTTTTGTAAAGGATATAGGCGGGGATGTAAATGATAAACATGTAAATAATCGCATAACTAAGTGAGGCCAGATTTGGCGAAAATCCAATACCGGTCATAGTTTCCATAAACATGTCGTTGAGGCCCCTATCGCCGAATATGTCGCGATAAAAGACCAGGGTAAGCATTCCCGCCAGCACATAGGACGTGATGGCGTTGGCTCCGAATACCCTGCCAACCTGGGTCCATTTTTTGATAGACAATATATCCACAATCAGTATAAAGGCAGCGAGACTCAGTGCGGCAAGGCCTGAACTATACAAAACATAAGAGCTTGTCCAAATATGCTTGTTGATGGGAAAGAACCAACCCAGGATATTACCTAAGCCCAACATAGCCCATCCCCAGAAAAATATCCAGCTTAGTTTTTTAAATTCCTCTTTTGTATCTAAGATAATTCTGCCAATCAACATACCGGTTATGCCGCTTACGATAGCCGGAAAGGTGCTCAATATCCCTTCGGGATCCCAGGTCTTTTGCCACAAAACTCCGGGAAGTATTTTATAGTCGATAAAATTAGCCCAATTTTTTTCAGGCACTGATAAATCCGGCGCTCCAATGCCCGGAATAGGAATGTAAGCCATGATAATCCAATAACCTACCAGAATGCCAATGGAGATTTTGAGTTGTTGTTTCCAGTTTGTGTAAAGAAAAAGCAGGGCACATGCCAGAAATACCAGGGAAATACGCGGGAGTACGCCAGCCCATCTAATGTGGCCAAAATCAAACTTCGGCCAAAGCCAAAGGAAAATACCCAGGGCGAATATTTTCAGGCTTCGTATAAAAATTTTTTTAACCAAAGGCCTTTTATCAATTTTTTGATCCAGTCTTTTTTGGTAAGCCAGAGCGATAGAAACGCCGACAATGAACAGGAAAAAAGGGAAGACCAAATCAGTAGGTGTAGCGCCGTTCCATTTGGCATGTAATAAGGGGGCATATACATGGCTCCACGAGCCCGGATCATTCACAATGACCATGCCGGCAATGGTAAAACCTCTCATAGCATCAAGAGAAATGAGACGATTGTTTAAGGTAGAAGACATTAAAGTTATTATTAGTAGTTAAGAGTTGTAGAAAATCCGGAGCGGCCTGATGTGTTAAAACATTTTGCTTTAACAGTTCCCTCGGTTGCCCTAAAAGCACCCTCGTATAGTGTTGCCGATGCGTCAGGTTCACTGCCATCGGTAGTATATCTGATGGTCAATCCGGGATAGGCGGCATTGATATGTATCTGGTTATTTTCCATTTTGATTCCAGGTGCGGGGATCCGGTAGTGATAGCCTCCGTTTAATTTTTCCAGCTTCTTAAACGCCTTTTGACCGATGGTATTGGCAAATTTATTCCAGTCTTCATCGATCATGGCAGTCCTGTTGACGGTGTTTAGCTCGTTGCCCCATGATGCCTGTCCCTGCCAGGCTCTTTGCGCAAATCCAAGCAGTTTGGGAAGAATATAATATTCAAGCATGTCACGACCTCTTACAGTTTCGCTCCAGAGCTGAGCCTGCAATCCAATAATATTTTCTTTCCCCGCAGCACTTAGCGGCTCCATACCATCAAAGTCAGACTCGGGATCTAATTTTCTTCCCATATTGTCCTCGGTGGTAGAAAAGAAAAGGTTTTCCGGAATAAACTCAAAGGCATCCCTGGTATCGTTGAAGCCTCCCCAATATAAACCTGGCTCACGGGGGTCTTTGTTATATGCCAGGTCAAAATAGAAGTTGGTAACATTGCAGAGGATAACTGGGTAACCACGGTTGGCAATTTTATAACCTAAATCCTGCAGCCCCCACAAGTTGTTCCAGATGTAGGGATAGACATTTTTATCAGCGAAGGAGGTATTTGTAAACCATTGGTTGTTATCATCATAATCCATAACCACCTCTTCCCAACCCCCGATTTGCAATCCCTTTTCGTTGATCATTTTTACCAGGCGTGAAAAGAAATGGCTCTGAAAATTCCGTGCATTTTTTATTTCGGGGAAATTTTTGACATACTCATTGCAGATGGGAGATTGGCTCCAGGGACCGGCTGGTACTTCATCGCCACCGGTATGGATCATTTTTAAGGGAACTTCTGCTTCTTTATAGATTTCGATGATGTCGTCCAGTACCACCTCATAAAAGTCATAAACCGCATCCTGGCAAACGCAGGCGACATTGTCTGTATAATGTTGAGCCGTGAGGTAGACCGATTTATCGTCGGGGTCTATCAGTCGATATTGACGCGCCTCTTTTTCTTTTCCCTCCTTCATCAACCGGTGATACCTGTACTCCATGGCCTTGATAGCTGCTCGTGCGTGTCCGGGAAAGTTTACCTGGGGAATCACATCGATATGCCTTTGCTGTGCGTATTTGATAATTTCTTTATAATCTTCCCTCGAGTAATATCCGTTGCCATAGGAATTCGGGTCGTCTGCAAACGGCCCTGACCCGTAGGCGGGTTGAAGGTGCAGGCTGTCATTTAGGGTATGACCCCTTCTGGAGGCGATCTGGGTCAGCTCCGGAAACGGCTTGATTTCGAGCCGCCATCCTTCATCCTCGGTCAGGTAGAACAGAAATTTGTTAAGTTTATAATAGGCCATAAGATCTAATAATCTCAAAACAGTTTCTTTAGACTGAAAATTTCTGCTTACATCCAGGTGCATTCCCCGGTATCCATAGGCGGGATGGTCAGTGATGTTATAGGCAGGGACGGTCCAGTTGTCTTCCTTCTTTTCAATCAGTTCAAGCATGGTTTGAATGCCATAGAAAACGCCTGCGGGATCCTTGCCGGTAATTTTTATCTTTTCTTTTTTAGCAGTAAGCCGATATCCTTCTGCCTTGTTGATCGTGTTGTCTATTTTTAGTTCAATGGTGGCGTCGTTGTCTGTTTCCCGAAGCAGGTTGCCGGTAAGGTCAAAACGATCCTTTATTGTTTGCAATAGATAGGATGCTTCGTTTTGAAGTTCCGGCGTTGCACTTACAGTGTATTCGGGAATAAAAACAAATTGTCCTTTTTGCTTTTGATAAGAAGAGGGGGTGGGAATAACCGGATATAATTCGTTTGGGGGCAGTGGTGAGAGCTTGGTGTTTTGATCAAACAAATAGGTTGCTGTAGGAAATGGTTCCGCATCGTCACTGCTTCGGTTGATCTGATTTTCATTCTCGAATTTTTCAACCGTGTAGGCTTCAATTACCTTGATTTTTTTGATGCCATTGTGATAAGAAACCATGTAGACGCCTACCGGCGCATCACCCTCCTTAATCATCCAGTCACTGGCTACCACTTTAATCTGTATAGTTTCATTTTCAGCGAGGTTGAATCCTTCCAAAGCCTTCATTTGATAAAAATCCCCGTTGATCTGCACCATACTTACATTTTGGGAGGTGTCGAAACGTACAATTTTTCTGGGTGACTGATTCCAGTATAATTCCCAATTGTCTTTGAGCACGCCGGTCCCGGTGTTTGTAATTGTAAAGATGGCTTCGTGGAAGGAACGACCGTTCTCTTCAAAATTTTTCTCAAGTTTCCACTTCAACTTTATGCCTGTGACCGGCTCTCTTTCTGGAGAACAAGAAATAATTGAAAGGAATATGCCACAAACGATCATACAATGGATGACAGCAGGCTCTTTTATATTTTCAAATATCATAATCTTATGTTTTACAAACCGGGAAAATAAATCAAGGAGATCCTTCAATGGATATGGTAAAAAGAACCGTTGTTATTTAGACCTATCCAACATTTCAACCAGCGCATATACCTCTTGCCACATTTCTATGTGGGCCTGGTCAAAACTTTTTGCCGAGGGCGATACATCTTTTTTATTTGGATCCAACCACCGTATAAGTTTATCATCTTTAAAGTAATAGCGATTCTCTGAAATTTCTGGCTTGTCCCGAATCAACCCGGAGCTGTTATCATTTTGATTGTCCTTTCTTTTATGCCAATCAACAGGATCTTTGTATATATGATTACTGATAAAAGCAAAGAACAGGCCATGGCCATCGAAATAATATTCCTTTACCGGCTTTTCCTTTTCGGCAAAGTGGTGGGCAACGAGTTTGATAAGCCGGCCCTCTGTTTTATATACCAGAACCTCAGCTCCCTTATCCGGAAGGTCAAGGTGCTCCGGTGTCATTCGATAGGCCAGTTGGTTAATTTTATTGAATTCGCTGCGAACGTACTTGATATCGGATTCAACAAAAGCCTCAGCATTTAATGAATTGATCGTCACAATAAGCAGAAATGAAAAAGATTTGGCAAGCCTGATAATGTCTCTGAACATTGCGCTTTAAATTGGGTAACGAGATAAAAGTAACAATTTAGTGATGAAAATAAAAAATTGTGCACGAACAAATAAGTATCATATCTGTTTTTGCTGTATCTATGTTTCCTTGAGTTCATCGGTGGATTCGGCGTCGCTTTCTTCATCTTTTTTTTCAACTTGCTCAATTCTGATTTCTCTGTCCATATATCTTTCCCTGCTGTTAAATGAGATTGGGGCACCTATACCCATTGACGCCAATAAAATAAATAATGTCCAGATTAAGATTCGTATAATCTTCTTCAGTCTATTCATGTTTGGATAAATAAATGATTGGTTAATGCGTTTTCGCATTAATTTGTCAGTATTGGAAAAATGATCATAGCCATGTTAAATGGCCGTTGGGAGGTAATCTATCCTCTGAATAGGTGAGGGGGCTCTTCTTCTGAGCTTTGGGGAATGGTTTTTTGCGTGTAAAAGCTTTTGGGTTGCCTGATGCAAAAGACCTGTTTTGAAAAGGTGTTGAATGCTGCGACAAAAAGTTGGGAGTAGATCAGTGAGGCCAGGCAGAGATTATGTTGGTAAAAACCGGAAATGACCTTGCTTTTGCAAAATCCGGTTTGAAAATACCGCGACGAAACAGGTTTTGTCACATTTTGGTGCCTGTCAATCACCAATTCCGTTTTGACGGACTCACCGGACGACCTTTGAAAACAGCCGGCATACCCGGAATAAGCAGAAAGGCTGAACAGCACAGCTATTGCCAGCATCCATTTTGCTATTTTCGCGGGGTAATTCATATTTTGATAAGGCATTATGCCAATAGCAAAGATAGGCTTTTTTATGCCCCTTTCACACTATTGCCCCCGATACTGCTTATAATCTGTTATGACTTTATTGGGTTAATTGCTTGATTACCTTTTCAACCCTTGTTCTTTTACTTGCTTTCTCTATATCGACAAGTCGCGATCTTAATGCTTTAACCAGGTCAGCTTTATAGCTATCCGGAATGGTTGGAAGCGCTTTTTCTGCGTACATAGGTAATTGATTGGCGGGACTTTTCAGGAGTAACTCGGTTAATAAGCCAAAGGCATTTGCCGTGTATTCCGGGATGCCTATAAGCCGAACGAGTATATTTACGGCATGATCTCTGGTAATTACCGAGCCGCGGTCGGCGGCGTCTGCTATTTGTACCAGGTTGTCGTAAACCCCCTGAGGATTAACACTTGCAACACAATTCAGCGCCGTCATAGCCCCCCACTGCAGGCGGTTGTTTTTATGGTTAAGTAAGGATAAGAAACTATCCAGGTGCCCTGCAATCATGGAAGGCTTCCGTTCACCCACTTCGTATAGCACTTTAATGCAGTCATTTTGAATGGCCCTGTTATTATTGGCCAGGTTTTGGATCAGCGTGTCAACAGCCTTTGCGTCCGAGGCAGCCACAATTTCTTCGGCTAACTCCTGGTTGGGGACTTCATCGCGCCGGTCGAGCGCTGAGGCCAGCTTATTCAGTACATTTATTGATTTTTCCATCTCTCTAATTTTGGGATGGCCCTGGTGAAAAATCCTGTCAGGAAGCCTGGAAATCCCATTTCTTTCATTTTCCCCTTTACAAACTGCTGCATTTCAGGTGCCGTGATATTGGGCTGGGTAAAGTGGCCGTTTTTATAGCAATAGCTGCAATACATATTACTTTTTGTGCTGTCGGCATTGGTTCCGCCACCTTCCGGGTCTTTTTTTAAGGGCATATTGCAACTTTGGCAATTTTTGTAGTGGGTCATTTTATCATCATTTTTGATCATTGATGCGCAAAGGTAAAGTGACCTACTGACAACCCTGTGTCAGTAGGTTCAGGATTTTTTGCTCATAGCTCGCGCAGATCCCGGGTTGGCTTTCGCCAGGAATAAGTTATAAACTTAAATTGGTTTTGGACATCACTATATTTTTTTATTCCTTGACCGGTAACATGTTTGATGTATCAACCGGAAAACTATCATACTTGTTATAAAGCTTTAGATACTTCTCAGGGTCGATAGGCTGTTCACCAAGCGTTTCATTCAAACCTCTGAAAAAGTCTTCACGGTTTTGTGAAGGGTTGAATAGCAAGGTCAATCTCACCTCGTCATCCGTGTTGTTACAAAATCCATGAGGAGTAAATCTGGGGACGTAGATGACCGAATCCTTTGCCGCATCGATTTCCTTATTTGCGAGCTGTATCGTCAAAATCCCTTTGTTAACAATAAAGGTTTCGTCCATGAATCTGTGATAATGTAACTTGGCCCCTATGGCTCCCGGAGTGAGAACTATTTCATAAACACCTAACTGATCGTGAGAAAGTTGACTGGTTACCTTGAAGGTGATACGGACGCCATTCATATGGAAACTTTCTCCTTCCCCTGGTTTTATAATGACGGCTTTATCTGCTAATACGTCATTAAAATAATCTGTTTTCCCGTTGTTATTCATTTTTGTTATGATTAAATATTTCGGCAATGGATTTGTATATTTCTTTTTGATTTTTAGTACGCACTTTTTCATCACTGGTGCCTTCCAATGAAAAAAGCTTTTCCACTTTAATACCCAGTTGGCCCAAAATCGCATATAGATAAGGTTCCTGGAAATCAAATTGCTCCATGATGGTACCCCTGTAAATGCCTCCTTTGACAGTTAAGATATAGGCCTTTTTATTAGTTAATAATCCGTAATATCCTTTTTCGTTGATTCCAAAAGTGTGGCCAACCCTGGTGACATGATCGATATATGCCTTGAGATTGGAAGGGATATTCAGGTTGTATAACGGACTACTGATTAACAGTTCATCTGCAGATTTCAGTTCTGAAATCAATTCATCAGATAATGCTGTAGCCTGCAGGGTTGCCGTGGTTACATTTTCTTTGGGGGTATAGAAACCTTCAATGGTGCGGTTGGGGATATGGGGAACCTGTTGTTTTACCAGATCGCGGCGTATGACTTTTCCGTCCGGATGGTCTCTCATCCATAAGCCTTCAAAATAATCTGCCAGCGCACGCGAATGTGAACCCACGACCCTGGAGCTTGTGTCAATTCTTAATAACGTTTTCATTGTTTATAATTTATTTTCATCTGTGGTCTTTTTACCACCACATGACAAAACAATGAAAGAAAACGTGACAGGTATTGACTAATTAGATAAGGTTTTTAGCTTATCCGGATCGAGAATTGAATAGATACTTCTGATTTTTATGCCGTTATCTTCCAGATCAAAAACCTGGCAATTGACCAGTTGGTGGCCCTGAAAGAATAACAGTGCGGGCTGATGATTCACAGTAGCAAATTGTATGGTTTGCGATTCCTGAAACTTTTGGTATACAAAAAATAGCAGCTCCGAGGTAGGGAATTTTCCGATCGTTAATTCGCTGACAACTTTGATTTTGCCCCCGCCATCGGCAGAAATCGAAATGTCCCTGGAAAGCAGCTTTTCCAACGCTTTGGTGTCTCCGCTTTTGATGATATTAATGTAATTTTCAAGATAAGCGGGGGAAACGTTTGATCGGGCAAACAACCTATATTCTGACTTGGTATCATCTAATTTATTTTTAGCCCTGCTAAGCAGTTTGCGTGCATTTTCAATGGTGCAATCCAATGTGAGGGCAATATCCTTGTGAGAGTAGTCAAATGCTTCTTTCAGGATGAAAACGGCTCTTTCTTTTGGACTTAGTTGCTCGAGAAGCACCAGCATCGAATAGGATATAATTTCTTCCCGCTGAAGGTTCGAGTCAGCCTTTTCAGTGGCTACCGGTTCTGGTAACCACATTCTGTCAGAAATAATTTTCTTTTTCCGGTTCTTAATGTTGATAGATTGATTGATAACCCCTTTGATCAAATAACCCATCACATTTTCAACATTATTTTTTTTGGAGGAAACGTAATTGGTCAACACATCCTGCACAGCGTCTTTGGCATCATCTGACGATCCTAAAATGTTGTAGGCGTAGGGGAACAGTTTATTTTGATAATCTTCCAAGTTTATAAATTGTTTTGATATTGTTTAGTAGGACAAATTACCCTGTCAAAACGTGACAAATTTTTAATTATTGGTGTGGCGCCCAGCTAATCATACTATATGTCCATCCTTAATCTGAGAAAACTCATTTAATTCAAGAGAGATCACGAAGGGGCTAAGGATCATAATAACATTTACACAAGCTATAAATTCAGCACGTTTTAACCCTTATTTTGAACCTTAAACATTTGAGTGCCACTTAGGGTTTGGTCAAACGCTTACAATAATATCAGACCCATGAAGCTTGTGAATGGTTGCGCTGGCCGGTCAATTATTATAATCTACTGGCGCGGACACGATATTTTTCTAATAAACTTTCTCACGTCGTAGCGTATGTTTAGAACTTCAATCGTTTTTCTTTCATCTTCAAATTCGTCTTTAGAAGTAATATAGTAATATTTTTGCATCTGATTCTTTACGTGCTTGTGCCTGGATTTTGTCAAGCCCTTTCTTAGTTGACCTTTGCAGGGAACTGTACCGGGCCTCTTTTATTTTTATTTAATGTTTCATTAGTTTTCCCCGTGGGAGTATTGAAAACAAGACTATGATTGCTTCAGAAATACTGAAAGGAAAAGTCGCATCCTATGCATTAGCGTTGGGTTCGCCAAAAAGAGTGCTGAAACGCAATGAATTTTTAACCAGAAAAGGCTCTGTGGAGCGCAACATGTATATTGTTGAAAGCGGATCTTTAAGAATTTTTGTTAGAAATAATTCCGGGGAAATAACACTTCGCTTTGGCTACAAAGGCTCATGGATGACTTCATTTCCCTCATTTTTAACTGGAAAGCCTTCCGGGTTTTACATTCAGGCCATTAAAAAAAGCAAGCTATTGGTCATTCAAAAAAAAGACTTCAATCACTTTATCAGGTCCAGCCGTGAAAACAGCGAACTTTGGATTAAAATGCTGGAAGAATTTGCTGTGCAACAGTTGGATCGGGAAATAGATGTGTTGACCAGGTCTCCATTAGAAAGGTATAAAAGGCTGTTGGAAAGAAGCCCCGCTGTATTCCAGGAGATTCCCAATAAATATATTGCCTCCTATCTAAGAATGTCTCCGGAAACCTTAAGCCGGCTAAAAAAGTCTTGATTTCAATCAATGTTTTTCACGTTGAAATCCTTGATTTTTGCCAGGAAAAAGTTTCGATCGAACTTTAAATTTAATTATTCAGATTACTGCAAAAAGTAATAATTCTAAAAAAATGTTAGATATGAAACATACAAATAATGATAAAGTGGAGGCTGAGTCAACGAGTCTTGAATGCCATAACTTTGAAAGTTTCAAAGTGCGCGTAAACGGTGGTGTAGCATTTGTCACCTTTGATCATGGTGAGACTAATATTCTGGACATGACATCTGTTATGGACCTGGTCGCTCTTGCTGATCAGTTGGAAAATGAGGAAGCGGTAAAAGTGGTGGTTTTTGAAAGTGCAAACCCGGATTACTTTTTATCTCATGCAGATTTTCGCTTGTTACAGGAGTTCAGGGATAAAGGCGTTTACGACAAGGAAGAAATGCCGCTTTACTCCGGTCTTTTGGAACGTTTTCGAACGATGCCCAAAGTGACAATTGCCAAGGTACAAGGGCGGGCCCGGGGAGGCGGCGCCGAGTTTGTGACGGCAATGGATATGAGTTTTGCCGCTATTGATCAGGCTTTTTTGTCCCAGATGGAAATTATCATTGGTATATTACCAGGTGGAGGAGCAGGGCAATACCTGGCTCGCAAGACAGGTCGCTCCCGCGCTATGGAAATATGCCTTGGCGGAGGAGATTTTTCTGCTTTGGATGCTGAGCGATATGGATATGTGAATCGTGCCCTTCCCGCAAAGGAAATAGATGCTTTTGTCAAAGAGCTCGCCAATCGCATCGCCTCCTATCCGGCAAAAGCCATTGCGCTCAATAAAGCTACTGTAAACCTGTTTGAAGAGGGCCGCTCTCAGGAGTTTATTACTTCTAATGCCTGGTTTGCCGAATTAATTAAAGCACCGGACTTTGATCTGAGAGTGGGTAAATTCTTTGCCAAAGGCGGGCAAACCAGGTCGGGAGAACTGAGCGATTGGCGTAACTGGGCCGAACACTTAGCTTAGCAATATGCCGGGAGGTTTTTAATTTAGATAAAATCAGACAACGGCACCTGCTTTAAAACCCGTCGCTAAACGGCGGGTTTTAAAGTAAAATGCTTCATTTATGTGTTGTGATTGTTTCTGCCATCCAACGAAAATAGATTTGGTGGAAAGGGGAGGCACCTACAGTCGCTTTAGCTGGTCAGGTAAGTATGTCTCGTTCATCATTTGCTCAAAATTTCAGCGTAGTATTAATGGAATACAGGAAAGAGCATTATAACTCCTTGTACATGATATGAGCATCGACGTATCCCAATTTGAGGTGATTAAACCCGTTAGGAATGGTGCCGATGATTTTAAACCCATACTTTTTCCAAAGATTTGCAGCAGCTTGATTTGTGCTTACGACGATGTTGAATTGGATTGCTTTAAATCCAAGATTTTTTGCGTTTTCCAGGGAATGTTCACAAAGTTTTTTTCCGATTCCCTTTCCCTGTGCATTGGGATGAACCATGTAGCTGCAATTGGCAATATGAGCACCCAGTCCGGTTTGATTTGGTTTTGTAATATAAGTTCCCAGTAATTTCGCATACTCCTCAGCCACATAAGTTTTCATATTGGGCGCCAGCCAATATTTTGATAATGCTTCTTTCTTTGTGTTGGGATCAAAGACATACGTATCTCCAGTCTTAATTACGCTTTTGAAAATTTCCCAGATACTGTCATAATCTTTTTTGTCAGCTTTCCTTATTTGTATCATTTTCAAATTCCTTCAAAAATAGCCTACATTTTTTTGCAGTTGGAAAGCTAAGATAAAATGCCAAAATTATTAACACAAGACATGACAAAGTCATAACATTGCCATATGTTTTGTGCGTTGCGGTTTCTTTATTTGAAATCGCTATTTCTCAGCACTGACGATGTAATATCCAAACTTCTTTCTTTTCAAACCCAGGACATTGGTCAAAAATACACCTTTTAAATTATTCCAGCTTTGTCGACCTAATTTCTCTCCTTTGAGAAGTTTTTTAAGAAGAAATTTCAAAATTAGAAAAGGGGAGTGAGCAACAGATGGCGCTACTTTCCATGAGATATCCTCCACGGTCACCTTTTTGAATCCGGTTTGTTTTAATGTCGCCACAAAAAGCTCTATTTCTGCCATTTGTGGAAGTGCCCAACTTTCGCACAGGTTTCGATACGAATTTTTGGTAAAATTGGAGAAAGGGATATGTGGGTTTTTGATAAAACCATCGGCCACCACCAGTCTGCCTCCTGGCTTAAGTATCCGGAATGCCTCCTTTATGAAAGGTGTTTTAGCCGGACCCGGTGCATGACAAGCGCTTTCAATGGCATAAGCCGCGTCAAAAGACATGTTTTGAAAGTTTGTATTAGTGAAATCGCCAGCTGTTATTTCAAGGCGATGATCCAAACCGGCTTGGCAATTCAGTGTTTTACCTTTCCGGATTTGCCAGGGTACGATGGTGATGCCACAGATGGAAAGGCCTTGATATTTTTTGGCCAGATACCGCATCGAGGCACCAACACCACAACCCATATCAAGTAATGCAGGTTTTTTATGGACGTCCGGTTTCAACCGCTCAAATACTTCCTGTGACATTTGGTTTAGCATTGGCTCCCGGCGAAAGGGATGAATCCCTTTGCGAAAGAAGCCGTAATGCATGTTAAATGCCTTGCTCCAGATTTCATAATCAGGTCCGGCTTCGCTGTAATAGGTATTGATTCGGTCTTTCTGTTGTTTATCCCTTTCGGGCTGATTTTGGGGAGTGGATCGTATGGCTAATGTTTTATCTGTGCTATACATAATTATTGCTGTTTAAAAATTATATGGTGACCAAAAGTGATAAAGGATGTATCATGGTTATGAAATTAATTGTACCAGGGCCTGGTTGATTGATGGATACGTAAATTGATATCCCTGTTGCAATAGCTTACCGGGTATCACCCGGCGACTTTTCAATATCAACTCGGTTTCAGTTTGCAATAGCAATGCGCCTACTTCCAGGATGGGTTTTATATGAGGTATGCCAAGTGCAATACCGTAATGATCCCTCAAACTTTGCATAAACTGTTTATTGGGGATCGGGAAAGGGGAAGATAGGTTGCAGGTACCCGAAATAGCTTTATCTCCGATAATAAACTCAATAGCGTTTAGAAAATCATGCTGATGAATCCAGCTTACATATTGATGGCCGCTTCCCATTTTACCTCCTAATCCGACCTTGACTAACCTGGTCAGGGTTGGCAAAACCCCGCCCTCATGCCCTAACACCATGGCGGTTCTCAACAAAACTTTCCTGGTGTGCGGTGTATTAAATGGCAGGCAGGATTTTTCCCAGGATCTGCAAACATCTACCGAGAAACCGCTGCCGATTTCTCCTGTATACTCATCCATGGGGCGATCGATGATATGCCTGTAAATGGTAGCTGAACTTGAGTTTAACCAGATCTTAGGGGGGCTCTTACATGCCAGGATAGCCGTTCCGATAGCCTTGGTAGCATTAATTCTGGACGCCAGGATAGCTTTTTTATTTTTACGATGATAACGGCAATCCACAGATTTTCCCGCCATGTTAATAACAACGTCACTCCCTTCCAATACCCTTTCCCATGCGCCCCGTGATTCACCATCCCACGCCACGTATTGGATATGTTTGTCGGAAGGTCTCGGGTTTCTGGTTAGCAGGAGAACCCGGTCGTTCTGTGCTGAAAAATGTTTTGCGAGGATACCAGCCAGGAATCCGGTGCCCCCGGTAATTACTATGGTACGGTTCATGACAATTAACGTTTTGAGTTCCAATTTCTAATTTCTGTATCACGCCCAGGCACGCGGAGCTTTTGCCAAAGCATTTGTCTTAGAGCTTAAGGTGAGGTAAAAAACGCCCCCTCCGCTGATACCTGTGCTGTCTTTTAATCTTTAAATAAGACAGCACATAATAATACAAACCGAGGAGCCAGGGTATAATCATTATCCAGCTCAATGAGGGCTCAAAATTGTAAAGGGCCATGAGTCCACCGGTGAGCGTAAGGTAGAGGACGGACAGGTATAAATGGATGGTCACTAAATTTTTGTATAAGGACGCTGGTTGATTCAACGCAGCTATATAATTTACCAGCGAGCTAACAAACTGCCATGGTCCCAAAAACAGTTGGGCATAGATAAGGAAAAACCAGTAGAATTCTCCGGACCGGAACAGGCCGGATAGTGTAAACACGAACCCCAATCCGATTATCAGGCTTTGTATTATAAAATCAAATTTTCTCATAATTATATTAATTTTAAAACTTTCAGAAAATATTGAAAGTTATTGTTAAAATTTTTATTTCTTTTTTCTGGTGAAAAGCCCAAAGAACCAATGTTGATCAGCCCTGGCGAACATGTCAAGCGTACTGGCCGCTTTATGGCCAAATTTTTCTATAGACGTCGTAATTTTCTTGAATTCCTTTACTTCCTTCGATGAATTATCGTCAACCTTTGACACCTGCTGTAACATTTTCAAAACCGGATCCAGCTCTCTTCTTTTCCGCTCGGTGGCTACCCGCCGGGCCAGCTCCCAGATATCTTTTTCGGAGGTAAAAAAATCTTTCCTTTCTCCGGTTTTATATACTTTATGGACAATGCCCCAATCAATTAAAGCCCGGATATTCATATTGGCATTGCCCCTGGAAATATTCAATTGTTCCATTATTTCCTCCGTAGACAATGGTTCAGGGGCAATTAACAAGATGGCCTGAATTTGAGCCATGGCCTTATTGATGCCCCAGCTACTTCCCAGTGTGCCCCAGGCCTGAATGAATTGTTCTCGTGCTTCTTCAAGTTTCATGAAGCAAAAATAAATAAAATTTCTAAACTTTCAAAAAATATTGAAAGTTTTATAAGAAAAATTAGTCTTGTTCAGTGTAAAAGAATGATTATCAGTTGTTTAATAATCTGCGGTGATAATTGATCTGGCCTAGGTGGTAGCTCATGTGGCCGAAAAGGTGAATTAAAAACTGTTCGACATCCATATCCCTTTTATAAAATTCCACAGGATCCTTTTTTTTCATGTCTTCCGCAGAAAGGTTGTCAATGGTTTCAAGCACTACTTTTTTGGTGGTTTCAATTAATGCTACCAGTGTTGATGCCGGTACATCTTTGTCCGAAAACTCTCGCTCTCGCTGTCTTACATAATCGGAGTTGCCAAGCATTTTGCCTACAAAATGTTGCAGGTTACCGCAAATATGCAGGCACAAATTGCCGCCGGAATTTCTGATATCACCATCAGTTTTCCACAGGGCTGCTTCCTCGCTGTAGGTCGATATTTCTTTTGATAATTGCTCAAGATCCCGTTCAAACAGGGTCATCAGGGCTTGTTTAGACATAGGTCGGTAAAAAAGGTTAGTTCAGGTTCAGTTCATTAATGATTGCGTCAATTTTTTGATTCAGCGCTGCCAGGTTATCATCAAATGCATCCCTGCCGGTCAGTTTTTTATTGACGCTGAAGTAAAATTTGATCTTTGGTTCTGTGCCTGAAGGCCTGGCGGAGATTTTGCACCCGTCCTCGGTAAAGAGTTGTAACACATTTGAAGCTGGAAAATCGACTTTTGTCTCTTCGCCACTGACCAGGTTTTTTGCAATGCCGCTTTGATAATCAATGGTTTTTATCAGTTTGGAACCATTCAATGATTCGGGCAGATTGTTTCGGAGATCGAACATCATTTTTTCAATTTCCTCAGCCCCGCTTTTGCCTTTTTTGGTAATGGAGATTAGTTTTTCGTTATACAAGCCAAATTCGTCATACATATCCAGTAAAAAGTCGAATATGCTTTTCCCCTGGTCTTTAACATAGGCGGCCATTTCAGCGATCATGGCGCAAGAGGCAATGGCGTCCTTATCTCTGACAAAATCGCTTATAAGGTAGCCATAACTTTCTTCACCGCCTCCAATGAATTCTTTTTCATTCTCCAGCTGTTTGATCAGGGCTGCAATGTATTTAAAACCGGTCAATGTATCATAACAATCGACGTTGTAGGCCCTGGCAACCTGATTGATCAAATCACTGGTGACAATAGTTTTGACAATATATTGTTTACCGGTAAGTTTTCCGTTTTCCTGCCACTTTTTCAGCAGGTAATAAATCAGCAAGCTTCCCGTCTGGTTACCGTTTAGCAACTTAAAATCGCCGTGATTATCCTTGGCCGCTATTCCTACTCGATCAGAATCGGGATCGGTGGCCATTACCAGATCTGCGTCAATTTCCTCCGCCTGTTGCAAGGCTATACTCATGGCTTCAGACTCTTCCGGATTTGGATATACAACCGTGGGAAAATTGCCGTCGGGCACGGACTGTTCCTGCACGACATATACATTTTCAAATCCAAATTTTTCCAATACCGGCGGCACCAGCGTGATCCCTGTGCCATGGATGGGTGAAAACACTATTTTCAAATCTTTCTGGCGGCTTATCGCCTCCGGAGCCAATGACAAATTCTTAATGGCGTTTAAATAGATTTCATCTATTTCCTTCCCGATGATCTCTATGTTGCTATCGTCCTGGTCAAATTTCACGTCGTCTACGCTTTTAATGGCATTCACCTCATTAATCACATTTTTGTCGTGAGGCGGAACAAGCTGGGCACCATCATTCCAGTAGGCTTTGTAGCCATTGTATTCCTTGGGATTGTGAGAGGCTGTAATGACCACGCCACTTTGACAACCCAGTTGCCGGATGGCAAAGGAAAGCTCAGGGGTGGGCCGCAGATCTTCAAAAAAGTAGACTTTTATGCCGTTAGCGGAAAATACGGCTGCGGTAGTTTGAGCAAAAAATTTGCTGTTATTTCGACTGTCGTGGGCGACGGCCACTTTTAAAGGTTGGGAAGGAAACGACTTTAAAAGATAGTTGGCCAGCCCCTGGGTTGCCATGCCAATTGTATATTTGTTGATCCGGTTTGAACCGATTCCCATTATGCCTCTTAGTCCGCCCGTGCCGAATTCAAGGTCTTTATAAAATGAGTCCGTTAGTTCGGTTTCATTCCCGGGTGAAAGCAAATTCCTGATAGTGCCTTTGGCGTCCTCATCAATATTGCTGTTAAGCCATTTTTCCGCCTTTTCGATGATGATTTGTTCCATTATATATGTCGATTAACTTCTGTGATTTTTTCCTTAGCCGTCTGACTATTTTCTATTTCAAAACAAAATAATCCTATCCGGTTACCGGTGGCCTTATTTATCAGTTGTAATATTAAAAAAAAATAGCATATGGAGTGCAAAATGGATAAAATTTAAGTCATTATTTTGATGTGTGCTTTAATAAGCTGAGGGACGACAACGTGTTGGAATTTTAGTGTTTTGAAAAAACAGATTGATATCCCCCTGACTAAATCACAGGCGATGATATTTCATTGAAAGAAAGTAACCGCCGGTAACGGACCCGGTACGTTGTTCAGGTGTTGGGACATGAAAAATTCAGGGTCACGTAGTATTTTAATGCATTTTCACTTGTATGTTATCTGTAGACTTTGGATTTTTACGAAATAACTTACGACTTAAAATAACATAAAGTGATGGATATAAAAGCCTTAGACGCAGCACTCATATCTATTGTTGAAAAGAAAAATCAGCTTAGCACGATTGATTATAATGACGAGGCTTATGACCTGATAGAGGAAGAGCTGCATCGGTTGGAAGACGATTTTGGAGAAAAATTTGGCGATTACGTGGAAGATGCGCTTCATTACGTTCACGATGAGTTTTGCCCTGATAATGAGGTACTTCTACCCATTGCTTATCTGGCCAATAAATACCTGGAAACAGGCACTAATGCTGACGGTTCTACTGCTTTTGACGTGGAAATTAACGAGGGGGTTATTGTCGATGTTGACGATTTTCCCGGTAAGGAAACCAGGTTGGTTTTACTGCCGAGTCCTACAAGAATTATATTACAGGTAGGCAAAGATCAGAGAGAGGAAGTCTGGCAGGCTGGTTAGCCGTATTTTACAGCTTTATTTTTCCTGATTTTTGTACATATCCAGAAGCAGCCTGTATTTTTTGTGTGTACATCTGAATTCTTCGTAACATATGCGAAGTCCAAATCCGCCGTCCAGGAAACCTAGTTTTAACACATACATTCTCAGGAATTTGGACAGAGGGCTGAACAGCATTTTTAGAAAGGCAGTCTTCTTGTGCCGACCGTGCGCAAATTTATATTTGGCAGCAATTTTTGCATAATTATCTGTTTGGCGCTTATGCTCTTCCAGCGTGTCAAGGGTATTGTGGTGGAGGTCACCTTCCAGGTGTAACGTATAGGAGGGATTGTCAAGTACGATAACATCGTGCGGATTCTCGCCGCCCCACCTGGCCTTATCCTTATTAAACAATCTGACCCTCCGGTCGGGATACCAACCGGCATGATTGATATTTTTACCTCTGTAATAGTTCCGCCGGTTCATGGAATAGGCATGATATGCAAGGTTGTTTTTAATTTCCTGGATTGAATTTCTTAATTCCTGTGTCAAATATTCATCGGCATCAAGGCTTAAAATATATTGATGTGTCGCTTGCGATAATGCAAATTGCTTTTGTTGAATATGGCCCTCAAAAGGTCTTTTTATAAAGGTGGTCGGATACCGCTTACAAATATTTTCTGTATCATCTTTAGAATGGGAATCAACCACAATAATCTCATCGGCAATGCCTTCAAGTGACTTCAGGCACTTTTCAATGTTTTTTTCCTCGTTGAATGTGATAATGGTAGCCGATATTTTTCCTTGCTGCAATTGTCGGAATTCAGATTCAGCCTGCTTATCACTCAGGTCGATTAACCCTTTTTGACAGTATCTTATTTTTTTGTTAATGACCTCCTTAACGACAGGATCCGAAACCGGCAGGTTTTCAAGTTCGGTTTCCTTCGAATATAGCTGATATTGAATGGCAGCGAATTTAATGGTCCTGTTTCGGATACCATTGTTTAAAAATCTTACGGCTAATTCGGCGTCTTTCTTTGCCGGATCATTTATTTTTTCATTATAGCCGTTGACTTTTACAAAATCCTGTTTCCAGAAAGCCGTGATTCGGCCCCGGGCATTCAAAACATTCATACCCGGTTTGCACCATAGCTTCGACATGTATTTTAGATGTAAAGCCTTTAAACGCTCTTTGCTGATGGCTGAAAAATTTAATAGCCCGGGCGGCTTATTGGTCAGCATACGTTGCGATAATTTCTCATTAATCCGAATGCCGCATCCGGCGGCAAAGGACATAGGCCTGGCAGATTCCAAATGATCCCGGATGTAATAGGGATGCAGTATGGTATCGCCACCTATCTGTATGATATATTCGAAAGATGCGTTGCGAATTGATTCGTTTAAAATAGCGGTTTGCGCGGGATCCGGATTGGCTCTCCAAACATGTTTTAGAGGAATGGAAAACCTTTCCTTATAATTACTAACGATAATTTTTGTGTTTTCCAGAGCGTTGTTGTCGGCAACAATGATTTCGTCGGGAAGGCACTTTTGTTCCATAACGCTCAAAAGTGTAAGTTCCAACGCCGGTGGTCGGTTGTTGTTAATGATTAATGAGACGGAGGGATACTTTTTCATATGACGCCCGGGAAATAGCACAAATTTAATCTATTTCATATTCTTATTGCATTGTTTTTAATTTGTTGTCTGGACCATCAATTGGTTATATACTGCCATTAGATTAGTGGCTATAGCGTCATCTTTGAATCTCTGGGCAAACTGCCATCCATTTTCTGCCAGGTGGGCCGCTTTTTCGGGGTTGTCCCAAATTGATAGAATGGCTTCCCGAATTTCCCTGACGTTATTCGGGTCTATATAAATACTGTGTGGCCCGCCCGCCTCCGAGAAACAACTGCCAGTGGAGGTTATGACCGGTACGTTACTAAAAAGGGCTTCAATAATGGGAATGCCAAACCCTTCAAAGATGGATGGATAACAAAATATACCTGCATTTTGGTATAGGCCAGCCAAGTCTTGTAAGTTGACATTTTCCAGATGAAATACCCTGTCCGTCATTTGGTTATCCCGAACATATTTAAAAACAATATCTGCATATTTTGTTTTTTTTCCGACGATTACCAGATTAATATTTTCCAGCGGTTTGATCGCTTTTACCAGTGAGAGTAAATTTTTTCGTTGCTCAATGGTACCGACGCTTAGCACGTATTTTTCCGGTAGCTGATATTGTTGTTTAATACGTGTCAATTCATCTTCTGGTAATGATTTTTGAAATATGGGATGGCAACCCTGATAAATTACCGCTACTTTTTCTGCTGCCACTCCAAAATACTCAATGATATCTGATTTGGTTTGTTGGCTGATGGCGATGATCTTATCGGCGATTTTACAGGCATATTTAAACTTGAACCTGTAAATGTTGCGATCAACGACAGGGTATAATTCGGGAAATCGTATAAATATGAGATCGTGTATGCTGACCACCGTTTTAATTCCGGATTTATGTATGCCCAGCGGTAATTCGTTGGTCAACCCGTGATAAAGTTGAATATGATTCGCTTTTAAGGTGTTTACAATGGCTGAAGAACGCCAAAGTGATGGGAATTTTTTATAAAAAGGATGTTGGGGATTGACCTCGGTAATATTTGCCTGGCCGGGAAAAAACCGACCTGCCCTGTGAGGTCTGGGATTGAATAAAAAATAGTTATGTTCTTTGTGAAAATCAGACAATATCCTTACCGTATCCCTGCTATAATTCCCCAATCCGGTTTGATTATGAAAAATTCTTTTGGCATCAAAACCAATATTCATATTTATACAATTAAATATTCCTCTAATTTACACCTTCCGCATAATGTTGCTGAAACTAAAATTAGCTGCAAGCTAAGCAATAATTTCATTTATCTTTTCAAATGGAACAGCTTGGTTAATTTTATTTTTAATCTTTTCTGTTTAAGCAAGTATTGGCGTCTGGGGTGTTTGCAAGGAGGCATCTTTTTAGATAATTCTTCCCGTTATATTAAAGTGGTCCTCCGGATAAGATGGACCGGACTGCCAGTAACTTTTAGCATATGTTTAAAATAGCCTATTTTTAGATATTAATCATTTTCAATTACAAAAACGACACTGCTCAAAGTATGAAGTTCTCAACCGTGCCAACCCTTATCATTTTATTTTTAACGTGTTGCGGCTCCAACCAGGAGCAGACTTCCGGCAATGTGAGTGTGGCGCAACTGAAAGAAAAGATTGAAGGTGGTGAAGACTTCCAGTTGATAGATGTGAGAACCCCGGCGGAAATTCAACGTGGCGTATTGCCAGGAAGGAAAATTTATATTGAGTACGGCACCGCAGGTTACCGGGAAAAGCTTTCGCAACTGGATAAATCCGGGACCTATTATCTCTATTGCCATTCCGGCGCGAGAAGTGGCCGGATGGCTGCACAGATGGGTACAATGGGCTTTCGCAAAGTCTATAATGTCGTCGGAGGTATTGTAGCCTGGGAAAGAAATGGTTACAAAATAGAGTAATTTCTGACAAGGGTTATATTATCGGTTGATTTGCACGGCAATTGATCAACTCCTGACAGCAGACCTCCAACGCTAAAATGTATTCAACCAACTGGTGTTAAACAGATTCTATCGATTTTCTTTAGTTTTTGGATGATTCTAAGGGTTCAATGGTCGAGAATGTTGACAGTTTGTGGATGGAATTACCATTTTTATTTGGCCTGCATATTTGAAATTGCTTGTATAAAGTGAAAATATTACTAGGAGAATCTTGTACTAAATTGCATTTTATCGATATCTGCTATGTCAAAACCTCGAAATATCTTGTTTTGGAGGCCTTTTATTGATTGAATACAATTTACATTACATGAAGTCCACATGCGCCTGCCTTTTACTTTCTTGAAATATTTCTATATTGATGTTTTATCATGGACAGCAAAACAATTTTAGACATGATTAAGTGTAATTTGAAAAGGGTAGGGTTTCTATTGATAACGGTGGTTTTGTATTGCTATAGTGCAAAAGCCCAGCCGGTTATAGAAACAGTTAAAGCAACGGACATGAAAAAAGCTATGGATAGCGAATCGGGCGTTGTGGTGTTAGATGTCAGGCGACCAACAGAAATTGTGGTTGGTAGAATCCCGGGTGCGGAAAATATTGATATCAGACAGGATGAATTCTGGCTGAAATTTAAGGTCTTGAATAAAGACAAGAAGTACTATGTCTATTGTAATAATGATGGCAGAAGTACCAGCGCAGCCAGGGTGATGAAGCAGATGGGCTTTAAGAATGTTTACAATTTGCAGGGTGGCATTGCCGCCTGGAAGTCTGAAGGCTTCGTATTGGAATAATCTTTTATGAATTTTTAAACAATCAGTTCACATACAGTCTCCTTTTGCACGTCAACAGGAGACTTTTTATTTTCGACTTTATTGATCATTTTAATTATGAATGTTAATTTAATCCGGGCTTATTTCATTCCATGCACCAATAATCCCGCCTTGTTATTAATTATTCATTTCGAAGCAAATGGGCCGGGTTGGTGTTTGCCGCGCTGATAGTTTGATAACTTACTGTCGCCAGTGCAATGATCAGGGAAGTAATTCCGGCGAGCATAAATGCACTCATACCAATAGATATTTTATAGCTAAAGTCTTCCAACCACATTTTTATAAATATGTAAGCGATTGGGGTAGCGAGGATAATGGCGATGATAACTAATTTAACAAAATTTCCGGCCAATAAATTTAATATGTCAATTAAGCCCGCTCCCACGATTTTCCGGATGCCGATTTCCTTAATCCTTTGTCGGGCAATAAATGAGGCCAATCCAAAAAGCCCGAGGCAGGCTATAAGGATAGCAACGGCGGCGAAAGCAATGAATACCTGACCTATCTGTTTCTCAGACCTGTATAATTGATCAAATTGATCGTCCATGAATTCATAATTAAATGGCCGGTGACTAAATAGTAGCTCCCATTTATCTTTCATGAAGGCTATGGTACTGCTTATATTTTCAGGTTTGACTTTAACCAGGGCGAAATTGTTGTCCCATGGTTCGATGAATAACACCAGGGGACCTATTTTTTGGTGCAACGAGGTAAAGTGGAAGTCTTTGGCTACTGCTTTTACAAAGCCGGTTCTGCCGTTCATATTAATTTTCCGGCCAATAATCTCCTGATTGGTAAAGTTTAACATTTTAACACATGACTCATTTAATATGAAGCTTCGCTGCACTGTTTCCCGAACTTCACTTTTTACCTTGGCGACATCTGCCTCGGAAATATTTTCACCTGCAAGCAAGGTAATATTGAGCGTCTTTATAAATTCATGATCTATGCTCATGGCATTGACATTTAAACTTTCTCCCTGGTCCATACCTTCTATTGATATGCTGTAGCCTCCGTCAATGACTACGGGAGACTCTCCGGCGCGGGCCAGATTGATTATATTGGTGTTGCCAGTCACGGATTGTTTGAAAACTTCCAGATTTTTGCGAACCTGTCTGTCAAGCGGTAGTAACATCACCTGACTTTTGCTGTAGCCAAGGTTTTTATTTTGGATAAAATTGAGTTGCTGATGAATGATCAGGGTAGTTGCTATTAAAAAGGTAGAAATGGCAAATTGGAATATCACAAGAACTTTTCTAAGCAAGACACCCGAATTCGACCTTTTGAAGCCACCTTTCAAAAACGCGGAAGGTTTAAAGGCTGATAATACCAGCGATGGATAGCAGCCCGAAATTAAACCTACCAGGAAACTGCTAATGATAACTCCAAATAATAGATAGTTGTTATGTATTAGGTCAAGTGATAAATATCGGCCAGTCAAATTATTGTAATAAGGCATCAGTAAATTCGCCAAAATAAGGGAAAGGAGGGTGGCGAAAAAAGTCACCAAAATAGCTTCACTCATGAATTGAAGGAATAAATTACCGCGCAGGGCACCAAAAACTTTTCTTAACCCGACTTCTCCAATCCGATCTATGGACCGGGCGGTAGACAGATTCATATAATTAATGCTTGCGATGGCAATAATCAGAAATGCAATGACTGAAAAAATGTAAACATGTGTGATGTTGCCTCCGGGTATATCTTCTTTTAATTCCGATTTTAAGTGAATATCAGCTAGTGGCGTATATTCGTATCTCACAAAATCTTCCTTCCCGGCAATTTCATCTTTAAACACTCGATTTATAATTTGATCGGTTTTCGTTTGTAAAGCCGGGAAATTGCCTTTGTTGTTTAACACCACGTAGGTATAATAATTCGCCGACCACCAAATTTCATTTTTTGAAGCCCTGAGGCTATTAAATGAAGCTAAGAAATCAAATTGGAGATGTGAATTAGCGGGTATGTTCTGCATGATTCCGGTTACAAGGAAATCCTTCCTGTCATCCACCCGGATTGTTTTACCGATGGGATCGGTGGCCCCAAAATATTTTTCAGCGGTGGACTGTGTGAGAATAACGCTTTCAGGATTTTTCAGGGCCTGCTTCGGATCGCCCTTGATAAGTTCGAAATCGAAAACTTCAAAAAATGTGGAGTCAGCATAAAAAAAGCGGGATTCCTGAAATATCTTATCCTGGTGTTTTACAACCAAAGGCCGAAAATTTCCGGAATTAAAGATCCTGACGCCGGTTTTTGTCTCAGGTACTTCTCTCAATAATGCCGGTAGTAATGCCGTGGGAGTAGCAATGCCGGCAGAACCCGATCCGCCAAAATTGTAAACAAGGTCCGCCCTGTAAATCTGGTCGTATTGGGAGTGGAATTTGTCATAACTTAACTCGTGCTGGATAAATAATACTAAAAGTATGCAGCAGGTAAATCCAATAGACAATCCCAGGATATTAATCAGAGAGATAATCCTGTGCTTGATGAGGTTTCTAAGGGCGATTTTGAAATAGTTTTTTAACATGTAGATTAGGTTTTTGGTCTGTGGAGCATATCGGAAAATGCTGATTATTTTAAAACTAATGATCACACCTAATCAGAAGACAAAAGTTTTGGTTTTCGGTTGCATCATAGGGTTATGATAAATCTATCTTTTACCATTTATTGCCGTTTAATATTAATCATTAAAATCCTACCTTTGCTCCTGTGAAAAGTCCATCCTTATGATATTGATAGAAAAAACGGTTATCAGTGATGATATAAAAGATAAACTATTTGTTTGCGATCTTGAAAAGTGCAAAGGAGCCTGCTGTGTAGAAGGCGACCTGGGGGCTCCGCTGGAAGACGATGAGTTACCGATACTGGAAGATATCTATGAAAAGGTCAAGCCTTATTTGTCTGAAGAAGGTAAGCAGGCAATTGAGCAGCAGGGTAAATACATACTGGATGAAGAAAACGAGTATTCCACACCTACTATTGATGGGAAAGAATGTGCCTATGCTATTTATGATGAGAAAGGTATCTTGAAATGCGGTATCGAACTGGCCTACCGGGATGGAAAGATTTCCTTTCAGAAGCCGATTTCCTGCCATCTTTATCCGATCAGAATTACTCGCTATGATGATTATGATGCCATCAATTATAATCAATGGCATATATGTAGCGATGCCTGTGTGTTAGGTGAGTCTTTAAATGTGCCGGTTTACAAGTTTCTGAAGGAGCCGCTAATCAGAAAGTATGGCAAAATTTGGTATGATGAGCTGGTAAGGGAAATTGAGGAATAGCTCGCGTGCATGGATTGGAATAATTAGTTGTCGGATAAAAAATGTCGCCTGACGCTAATTTGCCTCCAGGTAAATAGTGAGTGTTTTTTTGATATCAATTTCTTTTATTTGTAGCAAAATACGATTCAAATTGAAGAATAAACTTTTTCTTATCCTGGTTATTGCTTCCATTGTGGCGGGTGGAGGATTTTATGCCTATAAATATTTCGGCAATATTTATAAGGTGGACACGTGGACGCTTGTGCCTAATAGCGCCGTCATGGTTTATGAATCCGCTAACACGGTGAAAGTCTGGAATGCTTTGCAAAAAAAAGCACCCTGGAAAAACCTTTTAAGTATCCCCTTCTTTCGTGATTTAAAGGAAAATTTTGAATCTCTCGACAGCCTGGGAGGAGGGTCTGGCCAATTAGATGAATTATTCAGGGGAAATCCGTTTTTAATTTCGATGCACATTACCGGGGATGACACATTCGATTACGTGTATTATATTGAATTAAAGGACCTCAAATCCAATGATCTGGCCAATAGAATTCTGGGACTGTTTAAAGAAAAGAAGGGCCATGTTTACAGCCAGAGAAAATACAAGGACTTTGATATTAACGAGATAAGGGATGTCGACAGCAAAGGCTCATTCACTTATGTTAATTATAAAAATTTTTTTATTGGCAGCTTTACGCCGCATTTGGTAGAAGATGCCATAAGAAATATTACAGGTGAAAACCTGGAGACATTTGAAAATCAAAATACGGCACTCTTTAACTTCTCCAAGCTGGACAATGATGACGGCAACCTTTACGTCAATAGTGAGAAGATTTCCGAGCTGTATGGAACTTTTGCCAGCCAAAAGGGGTGGAACCAACTCAGATTTTTTTCCGAGCAGGTATTCCTGGATGTGACATTAACCGATAAAACGCTGTTGTTAAATGGGTTCAGCCAGGTGGATAAGGAGGCCAATACTACCTTCCTGGGAACTTTTAAGGGGCAAAAGCCCGGAAAAATGCAAATACAATCCTATTTGCCTAACCGAACGGCCATATTGTTTCATTTGACATTTGAAAACGCGGCAGTTTGGAAGGAAAATTTGGTAAGATTTTGGAGAAAGCGGGTACCCAATCAAATGCAGAAATGGGAAGACCTTGGTAAAAAACACCAATTTGATGTTGATGCCTTTTTTTCATGGTTGGGCCATGAAATCGGATTGGCAACGCTGGAGTCGGTCGATGCGAATGAACCTGAAAAAATATTAATTATCAATGCCCTGGATGTAAACGAAGGGCTTAAACAATTTAACAAGTCAACAGAACTTTTGGCCGGTAGCGAGCAAGATACCCTGTATATCGAAAATTATTCCGGCCTGGAAATCCGGCAGATACCCATCCAGGATTTTCCGGGCTTGTTGCTGGGACCGCAGTTTAATGGATTCAAAAGTTGTTTTTACACGGTGATGGATTCGTACCTGGTAATGGCTAATAACGTGCAGGTGCTCAAGAACCTGATCAATGACCGGGAGTTGGAAAATGTATGGTCCAAATCTTTACGGCAAACCGGTTTTATGGAAAGCATACTGGAAGAGGCGAATGTGAGCCTGATCGTGAATACACTGAGTGTGTGGAATATTTTGCAAGCCAATCTCAACCCTAAATGGCAACGGTTTTCAAAAAAAAATGCACACCAGCTAAAGCAATTTGAAAACATGTCCGCTCAATTTAGTTATGTGGATAATAAGTTTTTCACCAGTTTATCAATGGATTTTGTGGAGAAGAAGCCGACAGATAACCAACCCCAAAACTATGTGCTGGTTCAGAACGCTTTCACAGAAACTCCTATTACCACCAAGCCTTTTGTCGTACGCAATCACGTCACCAACCGAAGAGAGGTGTTAATGCAGGATCAGCAGCATTACCTGTATCTTATTGGTGCTGACGGAAAAACCTTGTGGCGAGATTCAATTGGGGCTGCCATTCGGGGAGGTATTGCGCAAATTGATTATTACGGTAATGGAAAGCTGCAGTATTATTTCATTACAGATGATGCTTTACATGTTATTGACAGGCTGGGTAATTATGTGGAAAACTTTCCTGTACGGGTTCAGTCGGGACTATCGCTGTATCAGACTTCGGTGGTTGACTATGATAAAAGTAAAAAATACCGGTTTTTGGTAGCAGATAAGGAAGGAAATATCTATATGTTTGATAAGTATGGCAAAAACCTGGATGGCTGGCAGCCAAGAAGACTGGGCAATCGCCTGGCTACCGCTCCGTTTCACGTTCGGGTGCGGGGGCGCGATTGTATTGTGGCAGTTCAGGAAGACGGCGTGGTCAATATGCTTAACAGGCGGGGGCAAATGTATCCGGGATTTCCATTTGATTTAAAAGATAAAATAAATAATCCTCTTTTTGTAGATGTTGGCACCAGTTTTAAAAAATCATTTTTTACCTCTGTTACCAACAGTGGGTTACTGGTGCGTTTTAATTTCGATGGTGCTATTTTTGAGCGCAAGCAGCTTCTTAGGCCGACCAAGGATGCCACCTTTAAACTGGCCGTTGATGCCCTGGGCAGAACGTATATTATTGCCAGGCAAGAGCAAAACAGGGTGAGTGTGCTTGACAGAAACGGAGAGGAGATTTTTGAGAAGGATTACGCAGCATCGGGGGAGATGGCTGTGCAGTATTATGATTTTGGCAGGGGGCGACGGGTATACGCACTGACCGATCAACAGCAGGAGTTTACCTATTTGTATGACGCCGATGGCAAATTAATAAATTATCAGCCGATCGAAAGTGGATTTAATATTGGATTAATGTATTTTGAGTCCAGCAAAAGTTTCCGCGTATTTAAGAACTATGAAAATAATTTTTCCATCCTGGATTACAAAAGATAATAATTTCATGCATAAACTTAAGTGGATATGAAATTCAAGACTTTTTTTAGCCTGCTTACCATCCTGTATTCTCTTCCTTTAATGGCGCTTGAACTACAGAATCAGGAAAGTGATTCCGCGGGGCTGTATGATTTATCAAGTCCTTTTGGTGCTATTTACACACATTTTGAGAATTTACAGGACTATAATTACCACCCTGAAATCGCCGCCCGGCCTTTCCTGAGAAATGGTGTAAGCCTTAAAGAGGCTGAACAACTGGCTATTAAATTAAAACACATTTTCGATGGTAAGATCATTTATCTTGATCAGCACGATTTTCCAACCAATCCAAACTACGTCGATTCATTAACGCGCCGGCAAAAATATGTGCTTGCCAGTCAGGTACCCGAGGTGTATGTGGTGAAAGAAGGGAACCAATGGTTGTACTCCCAAACAACCGTCGAAAGCATCAATAGAATTTACAAAAAAACCTATCCGTTTGGTACGGACAAGTTGTTATCGTGGCTGCCTAAAATTGGGAATGACCGCTACTTTGGCTTATACATATGGCAGCTGATTGGGTTGTTGATCATTATCACCGCATGTTTTATTATTCATAAGATCCTGACTTTTCTGATCGGGCGGATCCTGACGAAAGTATTGGTGAAAATGGGTAGAAAGGATATTGCTAAAAAAGTGATCCATCCTGTAGCCAAACCCATCAGCTTATTTTTGGTTTTCTGGTTGGCTACATTGGTTGTACCCGCGCTGCAATTGCCAATAAATACTTACTATAAATATATTCTGATGACTTTGAGGGCGTCGCTTCCCATATTTGCCACTATGGTCTTTTACCATTTGGTAGATCTGCTGTCCGAGTATTTTAGGCGATTGGCCGAAAAGACGGAGACTACTCTGGACGATCAACTGGTGCCGTTGGTTCGGAAGGCTTTAAAAACATTTGTAGTGGTGATTGGTGTGTTTTACACCTTGTATAATCTCAACGTAGACATTATTCCGCTGCTTACCGGGCTGTCAATTGGTGGTTTGGCATTTGCATTGGCAGCTCAGGATACCATCAAAAACTTTTTTGGGTCTTTCATGATTTTTGTAGATAAACCATTTCAGATCGGAGATTGGATTACCTCCGGCGAAATCGATGGCTCCGTAGAGGAGGTTGGCTTCCGGTCGACACGGGTGCGGACTTTCAGAAATTCAGTGGTTTACGTTCCCAATGGAAAACTGGCAGATAGTACCATCGACAACCATGGCCTGCGTGTGTACCGCCGGTTTTACACCAAAATTGCACTTACCTATGACACGCCGCCAGCCTTGATTCAGATATTTGTAGACGGACTGGAAAAAATAGTTAAAGAACACCCCAACACCCGCAAAGATTATTACAACGTATTTCTCAACGATATGGCTGCCCATTCACTGGATGTGATGTTTTATATATTCTTTGAGGTGCCCACCTGGCCGGATGAATTGAAGGCGCGGCAGGAAGTTATCATGTCCATCATCAGTTTGGCCGACAGACTGGGCGTTCGGTTTGCATTTCCCACACAGACACTACACCTGGAGACATTACCGGGGCAGGACACGCTGACGCCGACGTATATGGAAACTGAGGAGGTCATGAGACAAAAAATGGAAGAATTTTTTGCCAAAGACCAGGGAAATAAAGCCTGATGTTAATTACCGGATCGGTCCTGAATGCTAAATAAATTTTAGTAAATCTTGAATTTACTAAAATTATTAGCTATTATTGCTGCTCACCAACTGGTAGTTTCCATTGAAAAGAGCAGGACATGCAGATTTACCACTTCATCACGGCCGCGTGCCCGTATGGTTGGCGCAGCGTATGAGTAAGCTGGCTGCGGGAATCGTTGAGGCTATTATCCTTGAATATGGCAAGTCCGAGGTCATTCGGCGTATGAGTGATCCGCTTTGGTTTCAATCATTGGGTTGTGTGCTTGGCATGGACTGGCATTCATCGGGCATTACTACTTCAGTGATGGGGGCGCTTAAGAGGGCCATTAATCCTATATCTGATGCACTGGGAATTTATGTCTGCGGAGGTAGAGGCCGGCACTCGCGGCAAACGCCTGCAGAACTATTGAAAATAGCAGATCATACAGGACTCGATGGGCAGGTTCTTGTAAAATGCAGCAAGCTTAGCGCTAAGATAGATAACACCGCTATTCAGGATGGTTTTCAGTTGTATTTACACTCATTTCTGGTTTCCGACGAGGGCGAATGGGCGGTAGTTCAGCAAGGGATGAATGGGGCCAGTGGCTATGCGCGCCGCTATCATTGGCATTCAGAGGCTCTGGATTCGTTTGTCAACGAACCGCACACCTGCATTTGCGGCAATAACCAGGGAAAAATTCTCAACCTGACAGATCGGAATGCCGATGAAACGAGAAACAAAGTTTTGGAAATAATCCAGGAAACCCCCTCCAGGATGTTGCCGGAAATTCGTAAAATTTATATGCCGGCTCATCACGACGTGAAATCCAAGGATGTCAATTTAAAAAGATTAGGAAGTTTACTGGCTTTTGCTCATGACCATGGACCCCAGGATTTTGAGTCACTGCTCCTACTCAAGAGTGTTGGTCCCAGAACCATGCAGTCTTTGGCGTTGGTTAGTGAGGTAATTTACGGTACTCCCACGCGTTTTCAGGATCCGGCCCGGTTTTCTTTCGCCCACGGTGGTAAAGACGGGCATCCGTTTCCGGTGCCGACAAAAGTGTACGATGAAACTATCCAGATTTTGAAGACCTCCGTGGAAAAGGCCAAAATTGGTTTTTATGATAAACAGCGGGCTATTAAAAGTATCGGCAAGATTGTCGCGCACATTGAAAAAGATTTTAAGCCGAATACCAATTTTAACCGCGTAGTTGCCAAGGAGCGGGAGGAGTCTTACAAATATGGGGGCATGACAGTATTTGGTAAGGCACAACCTCCGAAGACTAAAAGTCTTACAAAATCTAAGCCGAGGCAGCTGTCTTTATTTGACTGATTACCTGGAGTCCATTTTATATTCAGGGTGTTCAAATTAAAGCAACCCGGGAGGAATCATGATGTCATAGTTGATAAAGTGCTGACATGATCGGTTCATCGCGAAGAGGGCACTACCACCCATACTATGGATACACCAGTGGTTTTAATCAAAGCGATATTTTTTAGTCCAAGGAGACAATGGCTAAACTCAATCGTCCCGAAGTGATATAACCGGATTCATTGTAGCGGCTTTGAAAGATCGAATGCTCATAGTGACCAATGCTATGAATAGTGTCAAGCCAAAAGCTACAAAATAGTACCACCAACTTATAGTCGTTTTAAAGGCAAAGTTAGCAAGCCATTTTTCCGTTAAATACCAGGCCAGGGGTGAGGCAATAACAAATGCCACTGATACCAGCAGCAGAAATTCCCTCGATAAAAGATATAGTAGCTGACCGATTGAAGCGCCCAATACTTTTCTCACACCAATTTCCTTAGTGCGTTGGTATACGGTAAAAGAAATTAACCCAAATAAACCGAGGCAACCTATAAAAATTGATAACCCTGAAAATAACTTGAACAAGCTTAAGGTCTTTTGTTCTTCTTGATAAAGGCTTTGCAAATATGTATCCAAAAAACTGTATTTAAACACATAGTCAGGAAATGTATTTTCCCATTGCTCACGAAGAAATTCAATCGTTTCCGGAAGATTGGCGCTATTCACCTTGACCCCTGCTTCCTGGTAGAATTGTGGCATTGAAAAAATTACCATTGGATTTATCTTTTCACGAAGAGACGTCATATGGAAGTCCTTTATTACCCCAATAATGGGTGCTCTAATGTCGTTTACACCCAAGTCAAGATACTTGCCCAAGGCGTCCTCAGGGTTGGAGAATCCCATTAATTTAGCAGCTGTTTCATTGATCACGAATTTCTTGGAGCTAGCGGTTTGTTTTTGGTCTTGAAACCAACTACCTGCCTTCATTTCCAGCCCAAAAGTTTTTAGATAATCTTTATCAGCTACCTTTAGATCAATACTTCCTTTGATTTCACCACTTTTAGCGCTGAGTTTAAATCCGGTAGATGCATTGATTTTCGAGGTGGGGAGACCGATAGCAAATGAAACGTTTTCGATGTTTTTATGGGCCAGCAATCTGCCTTTTAATTGTTCCAGTAGGGTAGTATTCTGCCTGGGAAGTGGCAGATTAATTAACGCGCTACTGCTAAACCCCAAGGGCTTGTCATTAAAATAGTTTAATTGCAGTGAAATAACGATGGTACCAATGATCAGTATTTGCGCAATGATAAATTGCAAAACAACCAATCCATGCCTCAATGAAATGGAGGATACAGCCAGTTTAGGTAATTTTGAGCTTAAAACTTCAACCGGCTTAAAATTGCTCAATACAAATGAAGGGTATAATCCTGATAACAATGTAATCGATAACAATATCGTCACCAGCAGCACCAGTTGAGAGGGCTTGCCAAGCAGGTCCAGTTCTAAATACACATTGAAATAATTGTTGAAAACCTTTGATATCCACTCAACCAGGCCGAGGGATAAAAGTACTGAAACCAGCGTGATCAGAAAGGTTTCTCCTAAAAACTGCTTGACCAGCTGTTGTTTATCAGCCCCTAAAACCTTTCTCACCCCAACCTCCTTGGATCTTTTTACCGAAAGAGCAGTGGATAGGTTGATAAAATTGATAGACGCAATTGCCAATATAAAAATTCCGATACAGATCCAAATAAGCAGATGACCTTTATTACCGGTTTTAAACTGCCCGTTAGCATATCGCTCATCAAAATGTATTTCATTTAAAGGTTGCAAGCGGAACTTACGCTTGGATGCAGCATCTTTACTTTGGAATCTATTCACCAGGACCTGTAATCTGTCATTCATATCTTTCACTTCATAACCATTTGGTAAGGTCAAATAACAGTAGCCGTAAGAGATGAGACCCCAATTATTGGGTTCAAAGTTGGCAACTTCCCTGGTAAAAGAGCTGTAGGAGATAATGAGGTTGTAAGAAAGATGAGAATTGGAAGGTGTATTTTTTATTATTCCCGACACCTGAATGTCTGCCACAGCATTCAATTTAAAATATTTGCCTATTGCTTCCCCGTCCTCAAAATACTTTGCCGCAAAATCTTCCGTAACCAGTGCCTGGTTGGGCTGACTTAATGCCTTTTTGGGGTTACCGACAATAACCGGGAAATCGAATACATCGAAAAACCCGGAGTCTGCAAAAATGATGTTGGGTTCATTAAACTTCTCACCGTTGATCTCGATCTGCTCTTCTGTGGAAAAGTGCATGCCAGTTATAGCGGGAATATTGGGCATTGCATTTTTCAGGCTCACCGCCAGCGGATAGGGCACGTTTGCGGAATATATTGTTCCGGTGGGATCTTGCTGGTCCACGACCACCCGATATACTTTATCCTTTTTACTATGGAATTCATCGTAGCTGAATTCATGTTGAACGGTAAGAAAAATAATAATGCTAATCGATATTCCCAGAGAGAGGCCCAGGATATTGATGGCTGTATAAGTACTATTTCTTTTTAAATTCCGAAAGGCTAGTCTAAAATTGTTTTTTAGCATTTAATTGGTATTAAGATAAAAACCCTGCATTTTTTAGCGGATTACAAACCAAATGCCATAATTTAAAATATTGATAATGAGTAATTTATATAATTCTATTTTTTTTGCTTGTATCGAATAGTTTAATTTTGATACAGCTAATTGTTTAATAATTAGACAACTGCAGATACACAACAAGGCTTTTAAACTAGGCTTTCGGATAGCTTTTATTCAATGAGTTTTTAGGTATCATCTTTACCGGTACCCTTTTTTAGTCTTCCCGTCTCCTTCAAAGCTTTGTGAATGATCCATTCCAGTTGTCCGTTTGTACTACGAAATTCATCGGCGCCCCATTTTTCGATGGCCTTCAGAATTTCTGGGTCAAGCCGCAATACAAATGGTTTTTTCTTGGTCATAGCTAATAGTCTCTATCTTTCTCCATTATGTGTTGCATGGCCTGCCTCACGGCCTCAGGCTGCTGTGTTCCGATCAGTAGTTTCCTTCCGTCGTGAAAAGTTAAAAGCAGCCCCTGATTACCTTTGATAATCAGGGCCGTCAATTTCTTAAAGAATCTTTTCCGATACCCATAACCGCCGTAATCTTTAATAGCACTAAACTGCTTCATTTCATAATTGGCAATATTGTCCTTATGAACGTATTTCCAATTCCAGATAAAAGGAAAGTATTTGTAATAAACACTGTTATCTTTAATTTGAACCTCCAGCTTGGCGCCAAAGATTATCACGTTGACCATTGCCATTAGTAAAAAGGAAAGGGCGATCATGATGATCAGGCCTGCATCTGACATTGGTTGATCACCCCAGGGTTCTCCGGTAATTATCTGCACATAAAAGCCCCATCCCAGGGGCAAGGCAACTGCCAGATTGGAAACTATCATAACAACCAGTAACCAAACCTGCGTAAATCTCTGGTTTTCTGAAAATAATATTCTGCTCATTCGTAAAGATTCGTTTATTAATTAAATGACTACGTATGACTTTTGTTTAATGGTTGAGTGTACCGGAATTTACCACCGGGGTGATGTCTTTGTCGGCACAAAGCACGACCATTAAATTGCTGACCATGGCTGCCTTTCTTTCTTCATCCAGCTCGATAACATCTCTTTTTGACAGATCGTCCAACGCCATCTCCACCATGCTTACCGCTCCCTCGACAATCTTGTGCCTGGCCGCAACGATGGCAGCAGCCTGTTGCCTTCTTAACATGGCGCTGGCAATTTCGGCCGCATAGGCCAGATAGCCGATTCTGGCTTCAATCACGTGGATACCGGCAATGTCAAGGCGAGCACTTAGTTCTCTTTCCAGCGCTTCGTTGACCTCTTTCATTCCCGAACGTAGTGTAAGTTCCGAGTGATCATCCTCAAAATTATCATACGGATAGCTTCCCGCTAATTTTCTGACAGCAGCATCGCTTTGTATGCGAACAAAGTTTTCATAGTTATCGACCTCAAATGCGGCCTTAAAGGTATCTTTTACCTGCCAAACTAAGATAACACCGATCAAAATAGGATTACCAACCTTGTCATTGACTTTCACCCGTTCGCTGTCAAAATTCCGTGCCCGTAGAGAGATCTTTTTTCTGGCATAAAAAGGATTGACCCAGAAAAAGCCATTATTCTTGACGGTACCTTTGTAATCCCCAAAAAGTACCAATACCCTCGATCCATTTGGGTTGACAAAGAAAAATCCCGGAAGCATGATAACGGCTGTCAGTATAATAAGCGCAAAGAAAGGGTTTTTAAAAGCGACAATGCCAGCAATACCTACCAGCAATAATAGAAAAACTGTAACTAACATTATATAACCGGAAATCGGTTTGTTGACTTTTTCGTTGATCATGATTTTTTTATTTAAAATGATATCAAAATGATATTAATATAATTACATACACGAAATAATGATCCAAAGGGTTACATTAAAGCCGGTATTAAGGAACTGTTTGATTGATTACCACCTATCAAATTGTCGCGGAATTCGTCGCATTGCTGTGAGACAAGATCATACAGGTTGTAAAATCAGCGGCATTGAATAGTGGCTGGTGTTTGTAATTTACCGGCTGATTTCCGGTTACTAATCCCAATTTGGTAGAAGGATATTCTGAAGTTGGATGGAGCAATGAGATGCCTGGAATTAAGGCGTTGGCAAATTAAGCTGGGATACCTAAATAGAGGGGTGATGAATTTGATGGAGCCGGTTTGGGTTTTTCAACTATTTTTAAAGATGGGGAATCTTTATTAAAACTTTTAAACGAATAAAGCACCCACCGGTGCTTTATTTGTTTGATCCAAAATGGATACGGACAATTAACTTATATTTTTATTCTGCTTCACCAAACAAAGGACAAAACCATGCTATGATCAATGCGTTTAATCGTCCCCCATTGCCGCCGTAGCCGGGATAATCTCCTTCAGATTTTGTGTTGTCGGAAAGACCTGGATTCACGGTTAGCTGCACGCGGTCGCCACTGGCAAATTCATAACTGGCCCCTATTGACAAGCTGGCGGCGGCGGTTTTAAACTCATCCTTCGCATCTCTTTTGTCTTTTTCATCGCCGTATTCTACTTTTTTCTTGGCGCCAACCAAAAATGAAATTTGAGGTCCGGCAAATACACTTACATTATCAGACACCTGATACCTTGCTACAAATGGGACATTCAGATAGCTCAATGAATATCTTTCGGTTTGTTCTCTTTCTTCAAAGGTAACTTCATCGTAGATCTGGGTGGTGGATTTTGAGCCTACGTTGGCGTAATAAACACCAGTCTCCAGGATAATACCGTTATCCAGGGGTTTTTGGGTATAAAATCCGGCTGTTACACCGGGAACATATTTATTGTCCTCCTGGCTATCCCCGCTAAGGGTTGAAAGATTGGGCCCGATACCCACACCGTATTTAAGATTCTTGGTGAATTGTGCGTGCCCTTCGGCGACGGCAATACCTGAAAGTAGTAATGCGATCAAAAATATTCGAAAATTTATTTGCATGGCTTTGTATGGATTCTTAGGGGATAAATTATTTTGTGGCATCAGCCTCTACTTTGATAGTTAGCTTGATGTTAAGGGTAAAATTTACCGGTACTTGCGAGAAGTTGCCGGTCATGAACACCTTCAAGCCGTTGGAATTCTTTAGAATGTTTTCCAACTCTCTCAGGTCATTTTCACTTACCGGCAAAGTTTGTGTTCCCGCTGCCGCGGCGGTGCTTAAATTCACGTTATTGAGAGCGGCTGAAAACTGGCCTGTCGTATTGGCCAGATCACTAAACTGAATACTACCCGAAAAAAGATTTTCAGGGCTTCCGGAATATCCACTTATAGTATATTCGACTTTGTTGATTTGATATTTTTCAATTTTGCTTAGATTATCGCGAACATCAGCATTAGCGGTCGCATCAAGGACTATTTGTTGCGCATATTCGGTTCCGTCCTCTTCTGTGGCATTGATCTCGAAATCATCCTGCAATGTGACATCAAAATCTATTGATTTTGCGTCATTGATCAAATCACAGCCAAAAACGCATACAATTAATATCATGTTAATGGTAACCTGGATTAAAGTTCTGGATAGTTTTTTCATGTTTACTTCTTTTTTAATATGAGGCAGTATTGCCTGTAATTATTTTTGAACCTTTGTAAATCCAAAAAGGAAGAGGTAAACAGAAATGAGTAAATTTTTTGTATTTTTTTTTGAAAAAATTAAATTTTACCTTGTGAAACTGGTAAATCGCAATACTTTGCCTTAACTTTTCGCTTAATTGGTTTACATGTCGGGCTTAAATATTACCAATTATCAAAAAGCAGGAATCAACGGAAACCAGTATCCTCGAAAAGATACGTTTAGGGGATGAATCTGAAATAGTAAGCTTATATACCAGGTATAGGCATCAATTCCTGGCTTGGGCTCTGAGAAAGTATAACTTAAGCGAGGAGGATGGTTACGATATTTTTCAGGATGCAGTTATTGCTTTCTATGAAAATGCAAAAGGTGGAAAAATCCACCAATTAAATTATACGATAAAGACCTACTTATTCGCAATAGCCAAAAACCTATTGCTGAATAAATTAAAATACAACCAACGTTTTAAAGACCATCCGGATGAGTTTGACCGCTTGATCAATGAAACTCATTTTGAAAATGATATTATAGTTAACGAAAAAAACCAATTCGTGACTGCCCATTTGGAAAAACTGGGTGAGCCTTGTCATTCCATTTTGAAATTGTTTTATTACGATTCATTTTCAATGGAATCTATTGCCGTCAAGTTGGATTACAAGAATACAGACGTCGTTAAATCTCAAAAACTACGTTGCATAAAAGAACTGAGGAAAGCATTAGTGAAAGCATTTGATTAACCCGATAATAATAACAACATGGAAAGCTCAAATTTGAATTTTGATGAGGTGAGAAGATATCTTAAAGATCAGATGGATCAGGGTGAGAAAGCACAATTTGAGAGTCGTATTAACAGCGATCCGGAATTGGCAAAGCAAGTCGACCTTGATCGCGTATTGCTGGAGGGGATTCAGTTACATTACAGGGGACAATTAAAGGAGAAACTAAAGCGCCTGGATCAAGGTGATCAGGTTGTTGGAAAGTCGGGGTTTCCTATTTTTAAAGCACTTGCCCTGGCGGCCGGCTTTACATTAATTCTGGTGGTGAGTTTTTTCATCTTTGATAGAAAACCCGATACGCAAGCTTTGTATGCCGCTTATTTTAAACCTTACTATAATGTAGTAAGTGGTATCGAAAGGGGAGAACTTGGAGAATCTGGCATAGAGGACCCCTACCAGCTGTATGAATCCGGGCAATATCAGAAGGCTAACGCATCTTTTGAAAAATTGCTGCTGAAAAATCCTGACGATGCCCAGTTGCGATTCTATGCCGGCTTGTCTTATTTAAACGCTGGGCTTACTGCTGAAGCCATCAGTCACTTATCGCAGGTAGCTGACATTAAGGACTTTGCGTTTTTAGGCGCTGCCAATTGGTATCTTGGCCTGGCTTATTTGAAAGAGGACCGTCCTAAAAAGGCGATTGAAATTTTTAAGTTTCTGGAGAAAAACAACGATGGCTACGCCACCCGCGCCGATGAACTTCTTCAGGAACTTCAATGATCGGGCAGCTTATCATTACCTCCCCTTTTTTTGTAAATTACAGTGCCTAAGACGATTAGCACCAGCCCGGCCAATAAATAATAAACAATAGGTGTTGTTGTGGCCGTACCGTTAGTTTTACCAATATAGACAAATGGGGCCCAATAATAGGGTGCCGCGGAAAGGTTATCTGACTCGCTGAGGTATTTTAGCTTGGCGTTTCTCAAAGCTGAAACATTTTCTTCTCCCTGGGTTATTCCCTGGTAAAAACTGGTCATAAGGTCTTTGGTAGATTGATCGGAAACAGACCAAAGGCTCATCATCAGGTTGGGCACACCGGCTTCCATAAATCCACGCGCCAGGCTGATGATTCCTTCTCCTTTATAATATTTTCCAATGCCTGTATTGCAGGCACTTAAACAGGCAAGATCCGCATTTAATTCCATGTTATACAGCTCATAGGTATGCAGCAGACCATCTTCAATACTGTCATTCCCGGTACTAAATAAAAGCTTGGAATACATTGGTTCCTCGTCATTCACCAGACTATGTGAAGCCAGGTGGATGATCCTGCTGTTTTTAGCCAGGTTTTTGAAATTGTATTCGGTAGCATTCTGACCAATATTGGCAATGCCATCCAGCAGTGTGGCAATGAACTGAACCTCCTCTCTGGCCTGAGGCAGCGCAGCACTGCTTTCAAGATATGATCTTTCAACATCATTGACGGCCAGCACCTGAAATGCCTCGTTACTCATAAATTCCGGTGCAAACCCAACAAAGGTATTTTGATGGTCATTCTTTTCTTTATCCGGTCCGCGTTTTAATAGTTGAATGGAGTAGTGGTACGAAATCTGATAATCCCTGATCATATATTCGAGGGTCAGATAATTGCCATCGTTCGACGCGGGTTGGCGTATTAGCACTTCGAAAGGCAGGTAGCTCAATATGCCATCCGGAATAATAATTAGCTTGTTGATGGAAGAAGCCTTCGCCGCCAGGTACGCCTCAACCGGCTCAAAAATTTGCTGGTAAAGATCATGGCTTCTGTCGACAAATCCCCCGAAGTCTTTAGATTTTATAGAGGCCAGTAATTGCTCTACATCCTTTTCCAAATGAGGTTCCCGTTTTACGCTTAGGTAATCTACTTTTCCCCGGTCCAGAAAAAAGATATAGATGGAGTCAGTCAAAAGAAAATATTCCATTAACAGCTCATCTTTTCCAATGGCATCTGTGAGGCTAAAGGGTTTTGATCTGTATTTAAATGTATAATAATTAGGATAAAGGGATTCGATTTTCCGCTTTAACTGATTAAACGTTTCCACGGATTCCAGAAGTTTCTGCCTGATTTCTCCCGTCTGTTCGGCAGTCTTGTCGCTGGTATCATAAAGTTCTTTTTGCAGGTTGGCAATTTCGGACTTTAGTGAAAATTCCTTTAGTTTGATGCTGTTGGGAATGTCGGAAAAGACTTTGGCACCATTATCTTCAAGGTTTTCCAAAAGGATACCTGACTTATGATTATCGGCTAATCTCAATGCATTGACGAGGTAATCTTTGTTACCTGATGCATTAACCAGGTCGGTTATCAGGTGAACGCCATTTTTATAAATGGTATCAGTTTTTTCGGTAAAATTTATTTTGGAATAATTGGCATAGAATCCCTTTCTGGACAGCTTGATAAAATCATCAATTAAATCATAGGAAGCGATGGCACCCTGTAAATATCTTTCGTCGTGATTCTCCATATAAAGCTGTCTTAATATATCCGCTTTCGATTGCAGGACCCTCACCAGGTCCATGTTGAAATTAAGAGAATCATAGGACGGCAGGCTGAAAATATCGCGAGGTGTAAAATTGGTAGCATGGATAGCCAGGCATTGCTGGTAATAGGAAAGCGCCTTATCAAAATCACCTCTTTTCTGATATACCTCACCCAGTATTTTCAGACCCTTGCCATTGAATTTATGTTTTTTGCCTAGTTCCTTACCGAGAAATTCCAGTGCGGTATTGGCCATGGTTTCGGCATTTTCGAGATCTCCCTTTTTTAAATAAATTAATCCCTTGCCATTCAATACATAACCTTTTTCACCATATTGTTCCCCGTACAAAGCCTTGTTGACCGCTTCCGCTTTTTCTATATAAAACAAGGCAGAGTCGTATGCTTTGAGGTTTATATAGGCTCTCATAAAGCCATAGTACAGGTACGGGAGAAAGTAGTGTTTGGCATTTCCTCCCTTTTCTAAAATATCAACACCTTCCTGGAAATATGCTATAGCCTTTAAGTTGTCGGCTTCACTTTCATTGAGATCGATCAGCAGATTGCCGATGCCCGTGAGGGGCTGGGTTAAATAAGGGCTGGTAGCCGGTACCGCCTCTTTCAGAATTTTTTGACTTTCGGTATAATAGAATAAACCTTCCTTCAAATTACCCTTAAACCCCATGATGGTTCCTTTGTTGTGATAAACCATGCTGCGCATGAGGCTTTGATTCTTTACAGTATTAGTATTTAAAACATGCAGCGCGCTATCCAGGTAATTGCCGCCGATTTGTAATAAACCCAGGTCCCTGTAGCAGACACCGAGGAAGTTATAGGTATTTAACAGGTCCGTAGCCTGCTTGGGGCTGCTGAATTTTTTGATTAAAGCGGCATTTCTTTCTCCCATAAGAACGGCGCTGTCAAGTTTTTCTGTTCTGCGATTATATATCTCCACCAGGTTAAAATTTATTCTTATCAAGGTGGCAGTATCTTCAGGTTGATGTTCTTCCAGCAACCGGAGCGCTTCAAACAGCATTGTCTTTGAAGAATCTACTTTTCCGGCTTTGAGGTAGTGGTTTGCCAGGTTTTGTTTGGTTACAATATGACCCTTCCAGCTGTTGACGGCTTTGAAAAGCGCCATGCTTTGTCTGAAATAAAAAGTAGCGCTGTCAACTTGCCTTTCCTCATGCAACCGGATAGCCTTTTGTCGCAGCGATTCAGCTCTCAAAGAATCTTTGTTTTGCAGTGGCCTTAATAAAGCACTTGTTTTATCAACTTCCTTAGCCAGAGACAGGAAGTTGTTAATGACCAGCAGGAAGAGCCATAAAAGGCCGATTAAAGTCTTATGGTTTTTAGGGCGCATAGCGAAACGATAATTTTTTTCAAAAAATAAAACACTTTTTGTTTCGGATGCTCTTAATAAATGAAAAAATAAAGATACAATCTTTTAGTATTTACAGAGACATCCATTAATATGAATAGTTTTAAATTGTAACCTTTGATTACATATGTAATAATGCTTGACAACCATTTTTGGCCAAACTTCATGAATTATTTACCTTTATAATACTTTTTAAGGGTCCCGGACATAAAATGAATTGCTAATTACTTTTTGCAAAATATGTCTAACAAATACTTTAATATTTTCACATTCTTATGGGGAAGAAAAAGATTAATCTGAACAGATTTGTATTCAAACTAATTTTATTTTTATTGTTACTTATTGGCCTTAATTTTTGGTCCAGTGCGGCAGAAACAGGAGGCATGCCTCAAACACCTGATACGGATATTTCAAAGTTATGGTTTTGCCCTCACCATTTTTATTAAGCGTGCTTTCTCCGAGGGTACCTGGTTATACCGATGTGATTCATTCCAAAAAAAACACCTGTTAATACCCTAATTTCTCCTTTACCCTTGCCAATACAGCTTTTCCAATGACCCTGGCTTTCTCCTCACCGGCCTCCAGTTTTTTGTTCAACTGATCGGGGTTTTCCATAAAGTAATTAAATGTCTCCCGCTGTGCTTTAAACTTGTCAATCATCAGTTCGAACAGCGCTTGTTTAGCATGACCGTAACCATAATTTCCACCTAAATAATTATTTCTCATGGCGGTTGTCTGCTCCTGGTCAGCCAGTAGTTTATAAATGGCAAATACCTGGCAGGTGTCCGGATTTTTGGTGCTTCGAGTGGTGTGCTGTCGGTAACTATGGACATTACCTGTTTCCTTAATTGCTTATCCGGTAAAAAAATATCAATGGTATTGCCATAAGATTTACTCATTTTTTTACCATCGGTACCAGGAATGGTCATTACGTTTTCATCAATGATTACCTCCGGAACCACAAAGGTCTCTCCGTAGGTATTATTAAAAATGGAAGCAATATCCCTGGTGATTTCCAGGTGTTGCTTTTGATCTTTTCCGACGGGTACATAGTTAGCATCATACATGATGATATCGCTTGCCATCAGAACAGGGTAGGTGAACAGGCCGGCGTTTACATCAGCCAGGTTATCCGCTTTATCCTTAAATGAATGTGCGTTTGCCAGCATAGGGAAAGGGGTGAAGCAATTTAGAAGCCACGCCAATTCACACACCTCAGGAATTTTAGATTGGCGGTAGAAGACGTTTTTATCGGTATCGAAACCAAAAGCCAACCATGCGGCAGCAGTGGCATTAACGTTTTCAATTCTTACCGCGGGATCCTTGATCGTGGTCAATGAATGTAAATCCGCGATAAAAAAAAAGGATTCATTTTCCGATTTTTCAGATAAGGCAATCGCTGGTACAATTGCTCCTAAAAGATTGCCTAGATGTGGTCTCCCGGAACTTTGTATGCCGGTAAGTATTCTTGCCATGGGATTTCTAAATTTTTGACAAAGAAATAAAAATTTACTTAATCACGCTAAAGCATACCCATTTAAGTTAAATATTTATATAAGCCGGCGTCATTTTCAATTAATTCCGGATTTGTGTATTTTTAATTAGTCTCAATGCTACATCTGTTTGATGAACTAAACCCGGAAAACCATGAAACCATATAGACGCCTGCAGACCCTATTGGCCCAGCCTATGATAGCCTGCCTGTTATGCTGTGTATTGAGGAGTACAATTTGTATTGCGCAACAAGATGATCTTGGAAACATTGATTTCCCGACCAGTGGCAAGGCCATAGCCCAAAATGACTTTATCATGGGAATGCTTTTGCTTCATAGTTTCGAATATGATGACGCGGCTGAATTTTTTCGCAAAGCTCAAAAAAAGGATCCCGGTTTTGCGATGGCTTACTGGGGTGAGGCAATGACTTATAACCACCCCATTTGGTTTCAGCAGGAAAAAAACAGCGCTACCAGCGCTTTGAACAAAATTGCGCCTACCCCCACACAAAGACTTCAAAAGTGTCAATTGCCTGTTGAAAAAGCCCTGATGGCTGCGGCGGATGTTTTGTATGGAGAAGGAACTAAGAAAGAGCGTGATCTGAAATATATGGAATTTTTAAAAGATTTGCGTGACAAGTATCCTGAAAATCATGAAATTTCCTGTTTTTATGCCTTATCCCTGATGGGGAGCAGGCACAATGGCAGGCACATTCCTACCTATTTAAAAGCAGCCGGCATAACGGAGAAGGTTTTAGAGAAAAATCCCAGGCACCCGGGCGCTTTGCATTATACGATCCATGCCTATGATGAGCCCACCCACGCACATTTGGGTCTTCCTGCTGCCAACGCTTATGCGCGGGTAGCCCCGGGTTCTGAACATGCCCTGCACATGCCTTCACATATATTTGTAGCCCTTGGCATGTGGGATGAGGTGGTAGCTTCAAATGAGGCATCCTGGGAGGCAGGTGAACAAAGAGTTAAACTTAAAAAACTGCATCATGCACAAAGGGCCTACCATTCATTGCTTTGGTTGACCTATGGCTATTTACAGCAGGAGCGGTTTGAGGCGGCGAAAAAGATGATAGCAATTATACAGGACGATGTTAAACACCATACCACAGGAAGGGCAAAAGTGCATCTCAACCAAATGAGGGCTGCTTACCTGGTCAACTCCCGAAAATGGGATGACGATGTGGGAGATATAAAAATTAATTTAGGTAGCATTGGACTTGTCAACACTTCTCTGAACGCTTTCATAAACGGTATGGTAGCCCTGGAGAGGAACAATGTGACAAATGCCGAAAAAATGGTAAGAGAGATAGCCGGGCTGAGGCAGAAAAAGGTGCCCCAAACGTTGGATGCTGACCTGACCATGTGCTATGCGCCGGGAACTATGCCTAAAAAGACACAGGAGGCCAGAATATCACTGATTTTAGAAAATGAGTTGCAAGCTGCAATTTTTATAAAGCAAAACAAGTTATCGGCAGCTGAGTCGATTTTGAAGAAAGCCATTGCTTTGGAAGAGAACATGTCGTTTAGTTTTGGACCACCCGTCATTGCCAAGCCACCGCAAGAGCTTTACGGGGAATTTTTGCTGGCAAATAATCGGCCTGAGGAGGCATTGGCACAGTTCGAACAGGTATTTGAAAGGGCGCCTAAAAGAACTCTGGCGCTAAGAGGCTATGCTATGGCTGCCGGCAGATCAAATAAACCGCAAAAGGCCAAAGAGGCCCTGAATATGTTACACGAAATTGTGGTGGTTGAGAGCCATTGACTTAATACCAGCGTGGTTTAAACGTCTGATGTGCTGTTGATACCATACAATTTTCATTTTATTGTTTGCATAAGAGGTTAAAGTTTTTCATTTTCAAACAACAGATGGAATTCATGTGAGCCTGGTTCTTTTTTAGGGAGGAGGATCAGGGAGGTCAACCGTTAAATCGTAGGTATGGATTTCATAACTTATCAATTCCAGGCAACACTTTTTAAAAAAGATCTTTCAGTTCAATTAATCATTATAAAGGTTTAGCAATATGAAGGCTGTTATTTTTGAAAGATTTGGCCCCCCGTCAGTGTTACAATATCGGGTGGTAGGTGAACCGGAGTTTTCAAAAGATCAAATACTCATACAGGTAAAGGCCTGTTCGGTTAATCCCGTTGATTACAAAATCAGGCGTGGGAGCCTAAAGATGATTTCCGGAAAAAAATTTCCTAAAGCTGTAGGAAGCGATTTTTCCGGTGTGGTGAAGGCCGTTGGCGAGGATGTCAAAACGTTTAAGCCCGGCGATGAAGTTTACGGATCTTTAAATACGGTGGTTGGCGGTGCCTGTAGTGAAATGGTGGTGGCCTCCGAAAATATGATCAGCTTGAAACCCGAGGGAATGGGTTTTGCAGAGGCAGCCGGCTTGCCAATTGCTGCCCTGACAGCCCTTGAGTCGTTGAGAGACCTGGGCGGGTTAAAAGCCAAACAGCATGTTTTAATTAATGGTTGTACGGGGGGCGTGGGATCTATGGCCGTTCAAATAGCAAAGTATTATGGGGCCATTGTCACCGGTGTTTGCCGGACGGAAAATGTGACATTGGCAAAAGAACTGGGCGTGGACGAGGTGATTGATTATAAAAAAGATGATTTATGGGGATCCACCCATTCGTTTGATATATTTTTTGATGTGGCTGCCACCGGCAGCTATGCCAACGCCAAAAAATTGTTAAAACCACAGGGTACTTATATATCGACCCTACCGGGCCTGCAATCGGTGTTGCTTTGGCCGCTCCTCAACATGATAAGCTCTAAAAAAGCAAAGGCAATTTTATTAAAAAAACAACAGGATGACTGGCAGGTGCTAAATGAAATGATCGATAGGGGAGGTTTAAAGGTGATTGTCGATAAAGTCTTTCCGATAGATCAGATCGAAGCTGCCCATGAATATGCCGAATCCGGAAAGGTGAGGGGCAAGATCGCCATTAGCGTTGGAGAGTAGCCTCGTTATATTTTAGTTAGGGGCAACACTGGTCAAAATACTTCCGCTTAGCCTGAGCAATTCAATTTCCGCCAGTTTAGCGTTTAGCCGGGCATCCAAAAGACGATTTTGGCTGTCGACGGCATTTCTTTGTGCTTCCCGGAGTTCCAGTGAGGTGCCGGCTCCCAACTCATAGCGATCGAGGGCTATCTGTCCATTCTCAAGGGCAATTGTAACATTTGTTTCTTCCAGGCCAATTAGCTTCAGGTTATTAGTGTAGTTTATATAGGCGGCATTTACGGCGCCACGGAGTGACAACTCCAGCGATTCTTTTTCGAGTTGACTGATTTCCCGCTGTATTTTGGCATTTTGAATTTCTCTGGTTTTGTTAAACCCATCAAAAATATTCCATGAAGCCGAAAAACCGTAGCTGATACCATTGATAGAGGAAGATCTGAGCTGTCCCGCATCATTGTTAGAGGTGCCTTGATTGTAAGAAAGCCCCAGGTTAAGTTTTGGATAACGTTCTGCAGCCAGCTCCTTATATTCCAGGAAGGCAACATTTTGATCACTGATGGCGCTTAATAGCGATGGATTTAGATCGCTTACCTTTTGCAATAGCAGCTCCAGCTGCAACTCCGGGTTTACATCGATTGACTCGCTGGCCAGAAATATTGCTTTACTATCTCGGCCTAACAGCAGGTTTAAATCAATTCTGGCATTGTTCAGAAGCTCCTCCTGTCTCAGGACATTGGATTGATCTGTATTATAATCCACCTGTGCTGTCAAATAGTTTAACTTTGAACCTTTACCTACTTCATACCTGGATTTGGCGAAGGCGCGCCTGGCCTCTGAAATCTCCAGTGTTTCTTTGAGTACCGCCAGCCGGTCCTGTTCAAAAACAATCTGGTAATAGGTATTGTAAATCGCGGCGATGGTATTTTCTACAGTCACCTTTTTTTTCAGTAATCCCTGGCTTTCGAGTTCAACGAGTCTGTCTCTGGCAATAAACATGGCCAGGCCGTCAAAGATAGTCCAGTTAAAGTTTGCGCCAGCATTAAAGCGGTCTGACTTGGCGCCGTCGCGGTTAACGTCAAATGTACCTTCGGACCCCTGGATTTGAAGTTCAACATCCTGGGTCTGAAAAGTTTTATCTACCGAGAGGTCCACGGTAGGCAAGAATCCTGCATTTCCCAAACTATTATTGTTGCTGTTAATTTGTTGGTCTTTTTCCGCGATTTTTATATCAAAGTTGTTTTCCAGGCCAATGGCTACGGCATCTTTCAGGCTTAAAATTTCCTGTGCTTTGAGGCATGGAATCATAAAAGCAATCAGGCAAAATATCCTTAGTTTTTTACTCATTCTTAATAAATTATTAAAATCTGGCCACTCTTTTTTCTTTACTGCTGATGAAAGAATAGATGGCCGGAATTACGTATAAGGTGAGGATTGTTGAAAAGATTAACCCCCCTATAACGGATAAACCCATGGAAATCCTGCTTTCAGCACCGGCGCCAAGCGCCAGGGCAATGGGTAATATACCGAGGATGGTAGAAAAGCTGGTCATCATTATCGGTCTGAATCTGGCCTCGGCAGCATTGATGATGGCATCCATCAATGTTTCACCCTGGGCTTTTCTCTGGTTGGCAAATTCTACGATTAATATGCCATTTTTTGTCACAAGTCCAATCAGCATGATGATACCTATCTGGCTAAAAATATTTAATGATTGCTGAAAGAGCCATAAAGTAAGCAGCGCACCGGCAATGGCCAAAGGAACGGTAAACATGATAATCAAAGGATCCTTAAAGCTTTCGAATTGTGCTGAAAGTGACAAATAGATAAGTACCAGAGCAAATACAAAGGCGAATAATAGGCTTGATTTACTTTCCTTAAATTCATTTGATGTGCCTTTCAGTGTTGTAGAGTAGCTATCATCCAAAACCTCATTGCCGATTTCTTCCATCACCTGTATGCCCTTACCCAGAGTCTGGCCCGGTGCCAGACTGGCAGAAACGGTAGCTGCCACAAAACGGTTGTATCGATATAGTTGCGGCGGATTGATATGCTCCTTCATTTTTACCAGGTTATCTAATTGAATGAGTTCACCGCTCCGGTTCCGGACATAAACAGATTGCAGGTCCAGTGGATCATTGCGATTTTCGCGGGTTACCTGGCCTATTACCTGGTATTGCTTTCCGTCCATAATAAAATAACCAAAACGCTGGCCGCTAAAAGCCAGTTGTAAGGTTTGCGCGATGTCCAAAACTGAAACCCCTAATGCTCTCGCTTTTTCCCGGTCGATTTCTATATTAATTTCAGGCTTGTTAAATTTCAAATCCAGGTTGACAAAGTTAAAAGTCGGGTTTTGATAGGCCTTTTCCATAAATTTTGGTAGAGCCTCTTTTAATTTATCGAGATTTTGGGACTGGATAACAAATTGCAGCGGCAAATTGCTTCCTCCTCCTCTTCCTCCGATCGTTTCAGGCTGGATAACAAAAGCACGGGCTTTGGTATTACTTTGTATTTTGGGTGTCAGTGCCATCGCAATTTCCTGCTGTGATCTTTCCCTTTCGTCCGCTGGCTTTAAGATGGTAAAAACAAAGGCTGAATTCACAGAGCTGGCAGCGCCGAAACCGGGAGATGTCACCGAGCCTACAAAATTCTTTTCAGGAACTTCCTCCAGGGTAGTTTTTACAATCTCGTCTACATAATTATCCATGTACTCAAACGTCACACCTTCCGGTCCGGTAGCGAAAATTCTGAAACTGTTACGGTCTTCTCTTGGTGATAATTCAGATGGCAAAACCGGGTAGATTAAATACCCCAATCCTACAGCCAGCGCCATAATTACAAAAGCCAGCCACCGCTGTTTCATAAAGGCCTCCAATGACCTGTTATAACCTTTGTTTAGCCAAATGAAAAAGGGCTCCGTAATAGTGTAGAAACGCGGTTTTTTCTTTCGCATTTTCAAAAGCTTGGTACTGAGCATTGGTGTGACGGTTAAGGCCACAAACGAAGAAATAACCACCGCGCCAGCCACCACAACACCGAATTCCCTGAACAACCTGCCTGTCAAACCCTGCAAAAAGATCAGCGGTAGAAAAACTGCCACCAGGGAGACTGTAGTGGAAATTACCGCAAAAAATATCTCCTGGGTTCCTTTAATACCAGCTTGCTTGGGCGCCTCTCCTCTTTCAATTCTTTTGTAAATATTTTCTAATACCACGATCGTATCATCGACTACCAACCCGATGGCCAGTATAACACCAAGCAGCGTCAACACATTGATGGAAAACCCCATGATATACATAAAAAAGAACGAGCCGATCAAAGAAATGGGTATGGTTACCACCGGTATGACCGTGGTGCGCCAATCCCTTAAAAACAGGAAAATAATGATTACCACCAGGCTAAAAGCAGTAATTATGGTTTGCTGCACCTCTGTGATAGAAGTTTTGATGTATTCGGTGCTATCGAATACAATAGCGGCTTCAACATCACCGGGAAGGTCTTTTTTAATGGATTCAAACCTTTTGTAAAATTCATCTGCAATATTAATATGGTTGGAACCGGGCTGTGCGATCAGGATGGGCATTACCATGGGAATCCCATCCCTTTTTAAAACCGTGCGAAGGTTTTCCGGAGACAACTCTGCATTGCCTATATCCTGAAATTTTACAATATTAAATTCATCCTCTTTGATGATAAGGTTGTTAAATTCCTGCGGTGTATTCAGCCGGCCGTTGGTGCGTACAGTAAGCTCAGTATTGGCACCCTCTACTCTGCCCGTAGGTAGCTCAATGTTATTGTTATTAACGGCATTAAGCACATCAAGGGGTGTGAGCTGATAGGCTGCTAATTTCAATGGGTCCAGCCATAGTCTCATCGAATATTTTTTGGCTCCCCAGATCCGGGATTCACTTACACCCGGAATGGTTTGCAAACGCTCTTTAATAATATTATCAGCAATCAACGTAAGGTCCAGGAGGGAGCGGGTATCACTTCTCAGGCTGGTGATAATGATAGGAAAAGAGTCGGCATCCGCCTTCGCCACGATGGGCGGATCTGTATCAGGAGGTAAACTTCTTTGCGCCCGCGAAACCCGGTCCCTTACATCATTGGCTGCCGCCTCCAAATCTATGCCTAATTCAAATTCCACCGTAATGGTGCTTCTGCCATCCCGGCTAACAGAGGTCAGCGATTTGATGCCGGCGATACCGTTTATTGACTCTTCAAGCGGCTCGGTAATTTGTGATTCGATAATATCGGCGTTGGCCCCTGTGTAGTTGCTTGTTACAGTAATAATCGGGGGGTCGACGCTGGGATACTCCCGAACGCCTAAAAAGTTAAAACCTACCAGGCCAAAAATCACGATAACGATAGACATTACTATCGCCAAAACCGGCCGTTCGATACTAATGGAAGTTAAACTCATGACTTAATTGGTTAAAGTGACAGATACATCCGCCCCAGGTCTTAGCTGCAAAACGCCTGATGTTATGAGCGTGTCCTGCGGATTGAGACCGCCGGTCACTTCTACCTCACGCTCGGTACGAAGGCCAATTTCAACTTTTTGGGTTTCAGCTTTTCCCCCTTTCATCAAATAAACTTTATGACCTCCCAACTCGGGAATAACTGCCTCAGTTGGAATCATGATCGCGTTATCAAAAGAATTAAAAACCAATTCAATTCTGGCAAACTGGCCAGGTAATAACGCCTGATCCTTATTGGGGCTGACGGCTCTCATTTTAAGTGTGCGTGTATTGGGATCAACTTGTGGCTCAATAGCATATATTTTTCCGGGCCTGAAGTCTTTCAGTGCATCTGTAATAAACCTGATTTGGTCGTTGACCTTTACCCTGCTGCTGTATTTTCCAGGAATCGAAAAATCAATTTTTGCTGGATCATTACTGAAAAGGTAGGCAATAGGCTGATTGGGTGTAATGTAACTTCCTTCACTTATATACCTTAAACCGATCGTTCCGCTAAACGGAGCTCTGATTTTTGTTTTAGCTAACTGTGCCTGTACCAGTTTTAAGTCTGCCTCCCCACTCTTTAATTCTGTTAACGCTATATCATATTCCTCCTGGCTGATGGCCTCTTTTGCCAGGAGCTGGTTTTGGCGATACTCACTTTCAGTCAGTAGTTTTTGCTGGTGCTGCAATTTTTCCAATTGCGCTACCAATTCATCGTCGTTGATGCTTACCAGCAAATCACCTTTTTTAACAGTGCTTCCCTCTTTGAAATAAATACGGTCAATTTTACCGGAGATCTCACTTTTTAACTCTACCGACTCATTGGGAGTAATTGATCCGGTGATGTTTATCTTGTCGTCGACCTTCTTGGTTTTAACCACGACGGCGGAAACAGGTATTTTGGTGGCAAATGATGCTGCCGGAAGGGCACTTTTTCCCTCATCTGATTTTTTTGATCCAAACAGGGTTGGACTTATAAAGTAAATAAAGATCCCAACAATGGCTATAATGGAAATCCATTTAATACTTTTCTTCATTGGATTGATGTGATTTTGTCCCCGTGACTCTGTAAATCTATACAATAATTAGCGTTAGTCAGGCTGATAAGGCAAAAGATATCAACATTAATCACCAAGCCAACCTTCTCGAACAAACGATGTATTTCCATAATGGTTTTGAACGCTTAACAATATTTGAAAAAAAAATAGTATTATCGCAATTCGCGCGTGTCGCATTTCCGGAGATAGCATCCGGATCAGGTTTAATTGTATCAGTTAAATGTTATTTATACGATGGATAAAATACAGGAGGGACATACATTTGAAATGGATTTTTCCTTTACGCAGGATGAGGTAGTAGCTTTTGCTGAAGTAACGGGAGACAAAAACCCTATTCACATTGATGCCGGCTATGCGGAAAATACTATCTACAAAAAACCCATTATGCACGGATATCTTGGGGGCAGTGTCTTTTCAAAAATTTTCGGGAATCATTTTCCGGGTGAAGGAACCGTCTATTTAAATCAGAAACTGGAATTCCGTCGTCCTATGTATGCCGGTGAAAACTACAAGGCGGTTTTAAAGGTTCTGGAAATCCATGAGTCGAGGCACAGGGCTTTGATTGAAACGAGGATCATCAATGTGGCAGATCAGAAACCCGTTATTACCGGTGAGGCGAATGTGATCCATAAAACCTTGATTGGATGATAAAATATGCGGGCTGTTTTAGCGGCAAGCCTCAAATATTCTTTTCAAATCACTTTCCTCCAATATCATTCTGTCATATTCCTGTAGGGGAGACCATTTGACCAGTCTTATTTTTCCATGGTCTATTTCTATGCCAGTGATGGCGCCATTGCTAAAAGAGCAACAGCCGGTATTAAAATAGCAGGGTTTCCTGGAACCTTTCTCGATTTTCATATTAGTACCGCCATAATCTTTTTGAATCCTCCTCAGTTCGGTGACAGCAGCTGATTTTTCCTTTTCCAGTAAAGCAATATCTTTCATCGGATTTTTGAGGCTGGCATTGATTTCATGTTGTAATTTCACAATTTTGGATGTCAGGAAATCGGCGTGGGTGAAAGACATAAACACGGGCTGATGCGTATGACCACAGATAATAACAAGTCTTGATTTTGCAGAAGCCCAGCTAAACATATCCAGGTCCAGCTCAGATTTTAACTGTATGTTTGTCGAAGGTGTGGACAGGGGAATATTAAACCACTTTTGAATATATCGCCATCCATACCGTACAAAAAAACGACTTATCTCGGCGAACCTTTCACTGGCTGCTGTACCCTGATGGCCGTGAACAAACAACATGGTGCCTATCGCTTTTTGTTGATCATGGAAGTTGAGCCTGATACACTCATAGGCCTCAATACCGGTAAAAATATCTCCCAGATGCTTCTTTAAAAAACTTTTTGCCCGCCAGACTTCATCGTGGTTGCCCCAAATTCTGATCAGCCGGTTTTCCTGATAAAATGCACTTTCTTTTTCCAGCACCTCCCGGTAGCTTTTGATAACAATTTTGAAGGGGTTTTCCCAAAACTCCTCCACATCGCCCAGGAGAATCAAAGTAAAACCCTGCTGTAAATAATAATCCAGAGCCTTTAAATACGTGACCTCGTTGTTTAAGAAATCATCGGCGCCATCTCTTCTCCCCCGGTGATGATCGGAAAAGATAATGAATTTGCCCGTATCAATGTCTACTGTTCTTGACTCGCTGTTTTTATTAACACGGTCCAGCGCTCTGTGCACATGTTTTCTGTTGTTAGGCATGCAGCGGCAAGTTAACCAGTTGTAATATATTGTTTAAAACATTATATATCAAAAATAAAGTTTCCCTTTTGGTTGGAGGGATTCCCAAAAATCTGATAAAGCAAAAACTTAAGGGTTGGCCTCTTTGGTTCTACGATTGATGATGATAGCATCTATTGATTTTTCCCTGACCAATTTATTAAAGGCAGGGATATCATCTTCAAATACAGATTTTAGCTGTTTCAGATCATGGTCGATTCTTTGGCTAACTTCCCTTTTAAAAGCAATATCCTGGTCGGTAGGTTTGAAATCACCCATGCCGGATAATGAGTTTAAATGCCCAAGTTTGTTGTTCAGGCGAATGGGAAAATTTAACGGATCCTGCTGACTTTGATTTTTTGTTTGATATAGTGATTCTTCTATCTCCTTCATTTTTTCCAGAATTTCTTCCGACCGCGCAATGACGTCTTTCATCGATTCGTCCTCTTTCATCTTCTCTGTCACCAGCTTGATTTGCTTGCGGACCTCCCTGATGTTTTTTACCGCCAGGTTAGTTTCACTCAATTTATCTCTGACGGAGATCAAAAAGTCAAACTGAGCTTTGAGATCAGCTGCGGTAGCAGTGGACCTGGGGTCCGGTAAAATTTCGAAATCGGCCTGACTGGATTGGTTATTGACCGTTAATTTCACCTGGTATTTTCCGGGCAAGGCTTTTGGTCCATTTAAAGATGCCCACCAAAGAATCATACCATCAAAGCTTTCGGCTTTGGGGTAACGCATATCCCAAATAAACCGGTTCATGTTTTCGGTGACCTCCAGCTTTCCGGTTTTTGAATCTTTCCCGCTCCTATTGGAAAACTTCTGGATCAGTTTTCCATCCGTATCGAAAAATGCCAGGGTGACGGTATCAATTTTGGCCGTATCCTGTATAAAATAATGTACCATCACACCACCTGGATGATTTTGACCGGACCTTTTTGATTCTCCTTGCCCCCCTTTCATACGATAACTTGGCATCGGTTTAAACAGGTGAAAGCTACTGGTGGCTATCTTTTCATTCATTTGATGAAGCGGGGTAAGATCATCGATGAGCCAAAAACTTCTTCCCTGCGTTGCGGCTATCAGATTATCGTTTTTTACAGCCAGATCGGTGATCGGGACTACCGGCAGGTTTAATTGAAAAGGGTTCCAGGAAAGGCCATCGTCAAAAGAAACATATACACCACTCTCGGTGCCTGCATATAGTAATCCTTTTCTTTTAGGATCAGCTCTTAATACCCTGGTAAATGCGTCGTTTTTTATGCCTGAAACAATTTTTGTCCAGCTTTTGCCGTAATCTTCTGATTTGTATAAGTAAGGCTTGTAATCCCCAAGTTTGTAACGGGTGCCGGCAATATAAACAGCTCCTTTTTGGAAGGGGTTAACTTCTATGCTATTAATCATGGTCCACTTAGGCATGTCCGGTGGAGTTACGTTTTCCCAGTTTTCTCCGCCATCTTTGCTCACATGAATTAAACCGTCATCGGAGCCGGTCCAGAGTAAATCCTTTTCCAGTGCCGATTCGGTGGCGGCAAAAATGGTACAGTAATACTCTACACTGGTATTGTCCTTGGTAATAGGTCCTCCCGAAGGCCCCAGCCTGGTGGAGTCATTGGTGGTCAGGTCAGGACTGATGGTTTGCCACGACTGGCCTTCGTTGTATGAAACGTGCAGGTGGTTGCTGGCAGTGTATAGTTTGTTGGAATTATGGGGAGAGAAGAATATGGGAAAATTCCACTGAAACCGGTATTTCATTTCCTTGGCGCCGTGCCCCATCGGATTATCAGGCCAAACGTTAATGGCCCTGACTTCTTTGGTGCGGTGATTGATCCTGGTAAGAAATCCGTCATAACTTCCGCCGTATACAATGTCATGGTCTTTCGGATCGATGGCCAGATGGGCACTTTCACCGCCGGCTGTAGGTTCCCAATCTCTCTCACCAATGGTATTGCCACCAGTTCGATGATATATCCTGACGGTAGAGTTGTCCTGTTGTGCGCCATAAATGCGATATGGAAAATGATTGTCGGTAGTAACCCGATAAAACTGGGCTGTTGGCTGGTTGTAATAAGTAGACCAGTTTTTACCTGCATCATACGTCACCTGGGCTCCGCCATCATCAGCCATTACCATACGATTGCTGTTTTGGGGATCTATCCAAAGGTCGTGATGGTCACCATGTGGGGCTGCAAATGATTGGAACGTTTTTCCTCCATCCTTTGAAAGGTGGTAGTTTACATTTAATACATAAACCTTATCCTCATCTTCGGTATCTGCATATATCCTGGTGTAATACCATGCCCGCTGCCGCAGGCTTCTGTCTTCATTTACTTTTTTCCAGGTTTCGCCGGCATCCTCCGAACGAAAAACGCCTCCATCCTTGTTTTCTATAATGGCCCATATGCGGTTGCTGTTTTGGGGGGAAACAGTGACTCCCGATATTCCCCAGGTGCCGCCGGGCAGTCCTTTGTTTTTCGAAATGTTGTCCCATGTATCGCCACCGTCCACACTTTTCCATAATGCACTGCCCTCTCCGCCGCTTTCCAGGCTGTAGGGGGTCCGGCGGATGCGCCAGGTGCTGGCGTAGATAATTCTCGCATTGTTTGGATCCAGGATCAGATCCACCGCGCCGGCGTCTTTATTGACAAATAAAATTCTCTTCCACGATTTTCCGCCGTCCTCACTACGGTATACGCCGCGCATGTCCGATGATTTGTACAAATCTCCCAGAACAGCGGCATACACAAGGTCGGGGTTTTTAGGGTGAATCCGTACCCTGGGAATATGCCTGGATTCGGTCAGGCCGATTTGCTGCCAGCTAACACCTGCATCCACCGATTTCCACATGCCATAACCATAGGAAACATTGCCGCGGACCGTTACTTCTCCACCTCCTGCGTAGATCACATTATTATCGTATTCACTCACTGCTATTGCGCCAATAGATCCTCCAAAGTAATCGTCGGAGATATTTTCCCATGTTGACCCACCGTCGCCTGTTTTCCAGACACCGCCCCCGGTGGCGCCCATATAGAAAAGCTCAGGTTTACCGGGAACACCCGTGACCGCAGCTGACCTGCCGCCGCGATAGGGGCCAATAGATCGCCACTTAAATCCTTTGAATATCTCCAGATTATAGGAAGTGGTTTTGGGTTGATTTTTTTTTCTTTTTTGGCCGAAACCCGGCAATGTACCTGAAAGGATTATCGCAAAAAGAACAAAATGGACAATGATGGTTTGTGTTGTAGGTTTGGGGGTATACATATGGGTCTAAGGTTTAGGATTAATTGGCTGTTGAATGTAGTGAATTTACGTATTTATTAAAACTTTAGATTTTGAAATATTGTTAATTGCCTGATAGCAGTGGGGGAACTGTAAATTTATTTGTAATATTAGTATAGTGAGTGGCCGGCAAATTGGACCTCTAAATTTCATCAAGGCTTATGATTGTAAAGATACATGCGATAGGATTAATACTATCCCTGCTTTGTAATTGCATTGTTCAGGCTCAGAAGAGTGTTGAATTTTCCATTGATGATATAGCCGGATTTGAAAAGAAAGTTAATAATAGTAACAGGATTTCCTTTAGAAACTCCGGTGCTGCCAACAACATAGATCTGAAGTATCATCGAATGGCATGGGAAATAGACCCTAATGTGTTGTATATCAATGGGGTAGTGACCAGCTATTTTGTGGCTGCGGAGGATGGTATTGATAAAATCAGTTTTGACCTTGCCAGAGAATTGACCGTAGACTCTGTGAAATCAGGAGAAACGGTTTTGACCTTTAGCCAGGCTGAGGACGATAAAGTGCTAATAGATCTTAATACCGCACTTCCACAAGGTCAGCTTGATTCGGTAACAATTTATTACCAGGGCGAACCACCGTTTTCTTTAGGTGTACTTAATGCTTTTACACAAACCAACCACGCCGGAGGCCCCATCGTTTATACACTTTCCGAACCTTACGGATCAAAAGATTGGTGGCCGAGTAAAGTAGATCTGGGCGATAAAATTGATTCATTGGATATTTACGTCACCACACCTGACACTTACCGGGCTGCCAGTAATGGGTTACTGGTGGAGGAGGTCAGCAATGATGGATCGACCACGTTTCATTGGAAACATAGTTATCCCATTACCACCTACCTGATCGCCATTGCAGTAACAAATTACGAAGTGTATAGTGATTTTGTGGAAGTAGGGGGAAAAAACCTGGAGATCCTCAATTATGTTTATCCCCAACACCTCAGCAGCGCCAGACAAAATACACCGGTAACCGGAGAGCTGATTAAGCTATACAGTGAGTTATTTGGCCTCTATCCATTTATCGAGGAAAAATACGGTCATGCCATGTTTGAATTTGTAGGTGGGCTTGAGCATCAAACCATGAGCTTTATGAAAGATTTTCCGTTCAGACTGGTGGCGCATGAACTAGCCCATCAATGGTTTGGCAATCAGGTGACTTGTGCCAGTTGGGAAGATATATGGTTAAATGAAGGCTTTGCCACTTACCTGGAAGGTTTGGCCTACGAAAACGGGTTGGGCGGGGTTGATTTCAGGGATTGGTTGAATGATATTATCGCCGGTATAACCAGTCAAAACGGCGGATCGGTTTTTGTAACCGACACGCTTTCATTTGACCGGATATTTGACGGGCGATTAAGTTATGCAAAAGGAGCTATGTTATTGCATATGTTAAGAGGGGTAGTAGGAGATGAGCATTTCTTTACAGCCGTTAAAAATTATCTGAATGACACGGATTTGACCTACGACTATGCGCATACAAAGGATCTGCAATGGCACTTTGAACAAGTCAGTGGAAAGGATTTTGAAGAGTTTTTTCAGGATTGGTATTTTGGGCAGGGCTATCCCATCTATGAATTTGAATATCTGGAACCTTCCGGTACCGAGTATGGCATCACAGTCGTGCAAAGTACCTCTGACAATAGTGTTGATTTTTTTGAAATGCCACTTCCTTTTAATATGCTTACGGCCAGTGGAAAAGATACGGTGCTGGTTTTTGATCATACTTTTTCCGGGCAAACTTTTAACTTTGACCTGGGCGAAAAGGTAGAGCGGATATTCTTTAATCAGGACCGATGGATTTTGACCCCGTCAATATTTGTAACGGGCATTGAAGACGACTTTCGAAATGGAGGGATCAGTGTTTTTCCTAACCCCAGCACGGATGTAGTAGCCATTTCATCCGAACAAACTTTTCCAGCCTCCGCGCAATTAAGATTTTTTGAGCTAAGTGGAAAAGAAATTAGTAATAAAGTTCTTACAAATCACCAGAGTACCACTATCTATGCGGATTTAAGCCTGCTTCCACCAGGTGTTTACATGCTGAGTTTGCAAACGCAAAATGGTTTAACCAAGCGAAAAATTATTAAAAACTGATTTGATAGTGGCTATTGTAATTTCTACTGGCTTCCTTGTCTCATTTGGAAATGCAATTTTTGCCCGATAAGAATGTTTCTGATAGGATTCATTATCGAAACTATTTATTATCTTTCAGGATTAAGATGACCTAAACCCCCACAAAATGAAAATATTGAAATCAATACTATTGCTATTAGTGGCCATGCCCACAGCTTACAGTCAGGCTCCTGATAAGCATAGCATTGACCAAATCATTACCCTTTCCCAATCTGAGTCCCACTTGCGTTTTCTGGCTTCTGATGAGTTACGTGGACGCGATACCGGTTCTCCCGAGATCAACATTGCCGCCAGGTATATTGCCGAGAGCTTCAGGAAGTCCGGCCTTAAGCCGTTGCCGGGAGCAGATGGATTCTATCAAAACATGAATTTGATAAAATCCTTCCCACCAGCGGATGGCCGGTTGACCTTGGATGAGGCATCATTTCAACAGGGTAAGGAATTACTGGTGATGCGGGGAGCAGGTGTAGATTTAAATGCGGAAATTGTATTTGCAAATTATGGGTTGGCGGCAGATTTGAAAGGCCTCAATCTGAAAGGTAAAATTCTGGTAGTGAAAGCCGGGTCAGATAGCGAAAGAGATCCGAGACAATTCCTTGGCCTGATAAAAACTAAGCAGGAATTGGCAAAAGACAAAGGGGCCGTGGCAGTTGTGGAATTATATAATTCACCTAATATTCCGTGGCCGATGCTGATTAACTTTTTCAATAAACCCCAATTAATTATCGACGAGGGGGACAAGGACGAATTGCCCTATCTTTGGTTGCAGGATGCAAAAAATGAGCAACTTGTAGCCTTCAAAGAAAAGAAAATCAAAAAGGCCTCCCTGGTAATCTCTGATTTGATCAAAAAACCGTTGCCATCCAAAAATGTGCTTGGCATGGTTGAAGGTACCGATGCTAAACTCAAAAATGAATACCTGCTGTTATCAGCGCACTACGATCACGTGGGTGTGGGACAAAGCAATAATCCCAATGATTCTATATTTAATGGCGCACGGGACAATGCCATTGGGACGGTGGCAGTTTTGAATGCGGCCAGCGTTCTGGGTAAAAACCCTCCCAGGAGATCGGTGATTTTTGCAGCGTGGACAGCCGAGGAAAAAGGATTATTGGGGAGTGCCTATTATGCCGATCATCCGTTGATCCCTTTAAACCAAACCGTTTACAATCTCAATATTGATGGCGCCGGATATAATGATACTACCTTGATCACAGTAATAGGATTGCAACGAACCAGCGCGGAAGAACATATCATAGCGGCGGCACAACAATACGGGCTTACCGCCTCTCCGGATCCCGCCCCTGAACAGGGCCTGTTTGATCGTTCCGATAACGTGAATTTTGCCAGAAAAGGCATTCCCGCCCCAACTTATAGCACAGGTTTCACAGCTTTCGACCAGGAAATTATGAAATACTATCATCAGGTCTCCGACGAGCCGGATGGACTGAATTTTAATTATTTATTAAAGTATTTCAGGTCCTATGCACTGACCGCCACTAAAATTGCCAACGATGAAAACCGCCCTTTTTGGACATCAGGAGATAAGTATGAGGAGGCCGGAAAGAAATTGTACGATTAGCAATTGATAATGGATAATTGAAAATTTACAGTTGATAATTATCCATTATCAGTTATCCATTCCCGATCACTATCCTATTGCCTGATTAAGATCCCATAATAAGTCTTCGATGTCTTCAATACCGACACTTAGCCTTATCAGCGAGTCTTTGAGTCCTACCTTTTCTCTTTCCTCTTTTGGAATACTGGCATGGGTCATGCTTGCCGGGTGCCCGCAAAGTGATTCTACCCCTCCAAGAGACTCTGCCAGGGTAAAGAATTTGAAACTTTCAAGGATTCTAAAGGCTTCTTCAATATTATCATCTTTTAAGCAAAATGAAATCATACCGCCAAAATCCTTCATTTGTTTTTTTGCAATATCGTGATTTTGATGAGTAGAAAACCCAGGCCAGTAAACTTCTCCTACCTTTGGGTGATTTTTCAGCAGTTCAGCTACTTTTTGACCATTTTCACAATGCCGCTGCATTCTTAAATGCAAGGTTTTTATCCCTCTTAATACCAGGAAGCAATCCTGGGGGCCGGGCACACCTCCGCTTGAATTTTGTAAGAAGCTGAGTTTTTCGTGTAATTCATCATCATTTACAACCAGCGCTCCCATGACAACGTCAGAATGGCCGGCGATATATTTAGTCACGGAATGCATGATAATATCTGCTCCGAAATCTAGGGGAGTTTGCAGGTAGGGACTGGCGAAGGTATTATCAACCCCAAACAGAATCCCATGTTTTTTGGCAATTTCGCTGGCACCTCTGAGATCAATGATGTGCATCATAGGATTGGTTGGTGTTTCCGCCCAGATCAAACGTGTCTTTTCATTGATATAGTTTTCAATATTTTGAATGTCACTCATATCGATGAAATGAAATTTGATCCCATAGCCAGCAAAGATTTTCGTGAAAATCCGGTAGCTCCCGCCATACAGGTCATTGGCACTGATTACCTCATCGCCTGGTTTTAATAATTTTATGATACAATCAATAGCGGCCATGCCCGATGAAAAACAAATGCCATGTTTGCCATTCTCCAGGGCTGCCAGATTTTTCTGCAAAGCATCGCGGGTAGGGTTATGGGTTCTTGAATATTCGTAACCCTTGTGGTCACCCGGTGTGCTTTGAGCATAGGTAGAAGTTTGAAAAACGGGCGTCATGATAGCCCCGGTTGAAGGATCAGGTTTTATACCGGCATGAATTGCCTTGGTTCCAAATTTCATATTTTTGAATTTATCATTGTGAATTTACCCGCCAAAAATAGGATAAACCAACTTATAAAAGCACGTAAAAAAAGAATTTTTTGAACCAGTCCGATGATTGGAATTATTCTGACAATTGGAAAAGCGGTTTGGCGCTGGCCACATTGCCGGATCTCTCAATTAAATCATGGTTTTTTTGGATGAATTTATTGTATTCGCCGGCAATGTTGTCATAATCAACTCTGCGATAAATCACCTGGTTGTCAAAAGCTAAAATATCACCTATTAATTCTTCCATAAGCGGATAATCCTGAAAGTTGGGATGATTTTGAGCAAAAGTAATGACATTGTTTACGACTGCCGCTGTAGCTACATCATATGCATCAATTTTCTCCGAAATGGCCATTGAGGTTTGGTCATAGCGTATTTCTCTTAAATTTTCAATGGCCAGTGATAATGAGTCATAGGCTTTCTTATCGTAAACCTTGGTGTAGGAGACTTCATCGATGAGCCTTTTCAAATAGGCAATTTTTTGATCATCTTCGGATATCATGGTTCTCCATGTGCTTTCTGTGCTATCCTGCAATGAAACCAATACGATCTTAACTGAGTCAATATCGGTTATGCTGGATTTAGTTTTATTGGTCTTGTTCCCACAACCATAGGCCATTAACAGTACAATAGAGAGGAGAATGGAGGTGTTGCTGATTATATTTTTCATGGTTTTTCTTTATTAGCATCAAAGTTAATAAAATGTCGGTTAACTAAATTTCTTAAGCGCGGTAAAATTTGAAACACTTTTAGTCTCATATTGGGGACTTTTTTCCCAAAATGAAACAGTAATAAGGTTTACAGACTTAAGAAATTAGTTTTTTTTGCGTTTACGTCCCATTTATCAAACTTGGCATAGCTGTTGATTATTGTGTAGAAAAAGCTACTACCATGGAACACAAGACCCTCAAGAAAATATTGGTTGGCCTGTTTTTTTGCGTTATTTTATTTGCGCTAAGTTTTTTGTTTGACGAAAAGGCCGAAACTGCTCCCACCTCTGCGGAAAAATCTGAAGTGCGTCTGGCTACGGACTGATGGATGTCGTTTATTAAATTCCTTAATTACTACCGGGAAACTGACTTAATGCCATTAATCAACATCCTGGATAGTTGCTGTCCGATCTCTTTTGGCGACATTTTTCCTTCCGGTTTATACCAGTTTGGTATCCAATTTAAAGAAGACAAGATCGTCAATACAACAAATTTTTCATCAATAGGCAAAAATTCTTTTCTTTCAATACCAGTCTTCAAAACCTCAATAAACCGATTTTCATAGCGATGCCGCTGATCCACAAAATTGGAATAAAACGGTTCGCTTAAATGCTTCCACTCATTGATAAAGACCAATGTGGCTTCGGTATCACGCGTAATTACTTCGGTGTGGGCAACAATAAATCTTTCGAGCTTTTCGGCCATCGATTCGATAGGTTTGCTTTCAATAACGTCTATGGCAGCAAAGAACTGGTCAGCCATGCGGAAACAAATGTTTCTGAGTATTTCCTCTTTGGATTTGATGTGGGAATAAAGACTGGCCGCCTCAATACCAACTTCATTAGCCAGGTCACGCATGGAACTTGCGGTATAACCCTTTTCCTTAAAAAGCCGGGTGGCTATTGTTTCTAATTGATGTTTCCTGGAAGTTTTTTCATTTCCTGACATTTTGCAAATATAAAGACCTAACGATCGTTAGCAAATAAAAACAGGAATTTTATCACTACTGCGTTGATAGCAGTTTGAATTGACTTGTCAGAGGTAGGTTTTCTTTTCAAATGCTGTATCTGTGATTTTCATATCTTATATTCGCCAATAGTACTATCATTAACAAATATGGAGGAAGGTAAAAATTTCAGGAGCATTACCGATTATTTTAACATGCTCAATATGATTTATTACATTCTGGTGGGTATACCTTTGGTTTTGTTTTTATTTATTTATCTCAATCAAAAAGAGACCTTAACAACGCATGGATTCCTGCAAGACCAGCACTTGTATTTTAAGCTGGCTGTGGTGCTAATGGGCATAGCAGATGTGATAACCGGAGAGCAGATTTTTAAGAACAAAATGAAGCGGGATTTTAGTCAATTTTTGCTGCAATCAAAACTTCATTTTTATTTTCAGGCCTCCCTCATCCGTTATGCCGGTTATTTCATAGCTTCGGTAGTAACGGTGGTTGTTTTCTATTTTTTTGTAGAGGGGATATTTGTCGCGCTCTACATGATTGTGTTGTTTAGTTTTTCCTTGATTCGCCCTACAAAGAAGCGGATTATTGCCATCAATATATTTACCGAAGAGGAAATCAATACCATTAACAAAGAGGATATTATTCCTTAGAATCAGCCTGATGGCGTTGTGAGAAGCAAGCAGGCACCCTTAAGATCCTGTGCCTGCTTTTTTAATGTGAGAAAGTCTTAGAAAATTACAGTATAAATCCGAAGCTAATGGCGTTTAGTTTGGCGGGACCCTTATCATCGTTAAACAACTCATTTAAATCATAGTTGATGAAGAAATCCATGCCCTTGTATCCGATTTGTCCCCTGACGCCGTACCGGAAGTTGTTTAAGTTGAAATTGCCGCTGGTCTTGTCGCGATCTTTGTCGCCATCTTGCTTAAACCTGTATTTGGTGTGGCTGCCGAGCCTGTAACCTGCATAACCTCCGACGCCAATTCTTACACCTTGTTTTTTGTATTTTGAAATGGAGATGCTCCCGCTTTCATATTTCTTGACCTTTCTGGTGCCATGACTGAAGTCCAGCATTGGTACCAGCACGGCACTAAGGTAAGATGCGGTCAGTTTGCTTTTTATGCCCGTCGTACCCACCGGGGGTTCAAGATACTCGGTACCATTTTCAGTTTTGACTATTTGGATATCCTCGTTGTCCAATTTGAAGTTGTACCAATGCAAGGTACCTCCCCATTCAAGGAAAAAGGGGCCATTGCCGATGGCAGTTTTATGGATGGAGCTAAATCCAACGTACCAGGACCCCCACGGTTTCACGGAATAGTTGGCATTGCCGTCGGGAAAATCACCATCTTCAAGATAGTTGTTTACACCGATTTCGACGTTGAATTCGTGGGTAGTTCTACGAAGTCTTCTCTCTTCGGTAGATGAAGTGACCTTCAGTCCGTCGTCTTCTATATCTTCAAAGGTTTCTTCCAGGTCCTCAATATCATCGACATCTACCTCAAGTCGATAGTTTCCAAGTTTGATCCTGGCTTTATTCTCGTGATCGTCACTACTTCGCGACTGCTCAAAATCGTCCTCATCGGCATTACTATCAAAGACGACAGTAGTATCTTTTAAGTATTTATCGCCGCCGTCATCTTCAAGCTTCAGATAGGTGACATTCTTGGAGGAGTCGATAGATAAACTAACGTCTCTCAGCATCGCATTCAGGTCAAAGCTTCTCAAATTTTCCAAGTCGCTTTTGTCTTTTACATAGATTAATATTTTGGTATTATTATCAAAATCTATGATGATGGAGTCTCTGGGTTGCTTACCGGTTATTGGATTAGCTATTAGCGGGTAGGCAAAAGCCACTACAAACAGCCCGGTTAATATGCCTACCTTTTTGATTAAATTTTTCATTGTCCTATTTATTTTGCGTTTTTGAGATTTTTCTTTTTGTTAAAGTTAAAGGCCAGTAATTCGTCTTTCTTTTTTCTTAATGTGGAAATTCCCACTTCGCCTTCGTTGATATTCTTGGCCAGGCTAATTACTTTCATCAAGGCAAATCTCTTTAACTTTGTCACCTCTTTATTGTCTCCTGCCACTTCTTCCGTTGCCGGGTTTGTATCTTTTTTAAATGTGATAGACACCATTGGCAAGTCCGGTTTATCGGCAATGTTAGGATCTATCGGTTGTTTTTGGAGGGCTAAGGTTAAAGGTAGGTCCTCAACTTTTTCGGGAGTGAGTTTTTTAAGTTCAACAGTTTCTATGGGATTTGCAACCTTTTTGGCCAATCCATTTTCTTCGACAATTGCTGAAGTTTGATTAATGGTCGCCACAACTTCATTTTTTGGTAGTTGATCAATGGCTGTTTCCTGATGTTGCTTTATGGGCTTGCCGGTTTTTTCTTTTGCCTGAGGTGAGATTATGGTTTCCTTTTTCACATTTGCCGCCACGCTCGCTGCTTTATTACCGGTTTGGGCAATATCGGTCTCGTATTGATCGGTTATTTGAAGCTCTTCCGCAACTACAAGCTGATCGGCATTTGTTTCTTTAATCCCGCGGGGTGTAATTTTCTCCGGTTTATCCGCTAAAGTCTCCGGTTTATCTGACTTTTTGATTTTATAAACCAGCAATACTGAACCTAAGCAGAGCAGCACAATCGCCGCCACACGCCAATATACCATCAAACCTTTTTTTTGATCACTATCAAGGTTTTCTTTCAATTTAGTCCATGCCTCAGATCTGGGTGCCACTTTGTGGCTACTCAATCCTTCTCTGAACAATCCATCCAATTTATGCTTACTCATGGTTAATAGCCTTATTGTTTAAAATTCTCTCGGATTCAATGAGTTTACTTTGTAATAGAGTCCTTGCCCTGCTCAATTGAGATTTTGATGTATTTACGCTAATTCCTAACATATCGGCAATTTCCTTGTGCGCGTATCCTTCTATGGCATACAAGTTGAAAATAGTTTTGTAGCCAACCGGCAGATCATTTACCAATCTCATCAGGTCGTCTGCTTCCAACCGATCGCCCAACAGACCGTAATTGGGCTCGTAGTCGGCAACCTGGATATCAACTTCCAGGTACATGCTTTTATTTTTACGGATAAAAGCCAGCGCTTCATTGACCATAATTCTTCGCATCCAGCCTTCAAAGCTGCCTTTCCCCAAAAACTGTTTTATGTTAGCAAAGATTTTCATGAAGCCTGCAATCATAATGTCTTCCGCCTGAGCGGTATCACCAACATATCTTAAGCAAATTGAAAACATCAGGGAGGAATAACGGTCATAAAGATCACGCTGTGCCCTTTGACTGTTGTCAAGGCATCCCTGGACTAAATCCTCAATTGGTTTTGATTTGTTGATTCCCAATCTCATGCGATTAATTTCAACTCAATGATGCGAATTCAAAATAAAAGGTTGCATTGCCTTTTTTTTATAAAAATATTAAAAAGCAGGCTGTTTAGAAAAGGATAAAGACTCTCCCTGTAGCAGGAAAATGAAGCTTACCGGATTAATTTACCTTCATTGTTTAATAAAACGCCTCGTAGTCTATCTTCAGAGCGATCTCAGTGACTTTGTTTTTATTGACTACAACCGGGTTGATGTTACTATTTCCGTCAAATAAATTGGCGTATAAACCTTTTTTTTCTTTCACAAAGATAGAATATTCTCCGGCGGGCAATTGTATGTAAAAATCACCTGACTCGTTTGATTGGGATTTTTTGACAAGGTTACCTCTTACTCTGGTAAAAAAACTTCCCTCGGATTCTGTTTCTTTTACATTGACTAACTTGTAAACGTAAATTTCCCTAACCACCGGCTTTCCCGCTTTTGCTTTGATATTGGAATTGTCTGTTCCCGGCATTAAATTACCTTCCAGCCAGATGATGGTACCTTTAATGCCCTGTCTTATCTTTTTTTGCGAATTTTGAAAGGGTTGATTTACGCAAGCCACAACAGACAGGGCGACAATTGACGCAAAATAAATCCTTTTCATATGGCAAATACCTTTAATATAAAGATATAAAAATAAAAAGGATTGAGCACGATTGGCTCAATCCTGGGTCTGAATTCAAATTCAGTGGTCAATTACTCCCTTTCTGCCCGGCTGGCACCACTACTTTTGGTATTAACGTTAGCGTTTCCCTTGTAGCGCACCGTACTGGCACCACCTGAATCGATATCCAGGTTTTCGGAAGCATATACTCTACTATTTGAAGCGCCTGAGGTTGACAGATCAACATTTGCCGCCCTGTAATCAAAAGCATCAAACTTGGCGGCGCCTGAAATATCGGCTTCCATTTCCGAACCCTGGCCCTGTAAATTTAACCGGGAAGACCCGCCCATGTCCAGAGATAGCCTTTCCGTGGAAATGTTGATGTCGGCTTCGGCATTACCTGAAAGCCTGATATCAAAATCTTCGGTAGTAAATCCGCTGATGGTGGTATTGGTGTTTCCTCCCAAATAAGCACCTTTCAGATCGGGGGTCTTGATTTCAACCTTGATTTTTCGACGTTTTGAATCAAAATAGTAATCTCTGTTCATGGTTATCTCCAGGCTCGATCCCATTTCTTCTACCCGCACTCTTTTTATTTCGCGTTGCGGACCCACCAGTTTAATATTGTAGTCATCAGACTTTGATATCTCTACATCAAAATTATTATTGACAATTACTTCATTAAAATTCCGATAATCAAATGTTGTAATATCTTCTTCATACCCCCTTCTGTTAGAATTTCGGCCGTAGTTTCCATCGTCGCATGTGAGGCATAACAATCCCTCATCGTCTGAGATCATCCAGGTGTTGTTGCCCAGGTCGTTTGTATTATAACCGTTGTGATACAACGTGTTGCTTAACACATGGCGAAGCCGGTATGTCATCTTAAAAGGTGTGTCGTAAGGTATATAAAGTGTCATATATAATTCCTGAGCTCTGAATTCGGAGCCATCTTTAAAGGTAAAGTTTGAGTCGAAAATTATTGTCGAATCATCCTGAACCACAGAGTATTCAACCATTTTCGCATTTTGAATGGCATCCTGTCTTGATCGACCGCGGGCTTCAAAGCTTTTCACTAATTTATAACCAGCTTCAGAGTGCCCTCTGATTTTGAGATAGGTGACATCATACTCATCAAATCCTACCTCATTCAGATCCAGCACCCCTGTCTTTCCATTTAGATTAAAGGTTTCGACCTCCCGGTATTCTCCTCCCACTCTGTAGTTCTTGACAATCATAGGAACAGTGGTACCGATGGCAAACAGGCTCAGTACCCAGATACCGAATAGTGACCAGCCGGTGGTAGCATTTAATATCTTCTTTTTGGCAATAATGGTGGCGCCTAAAATGGCCAGAGACAATGACGGGATCAACACGGCCACATAAGCCGCAATAACCGTGAAAGGCGGAATGCTGGACTTTATCAGATCGATCGGTATGTCGCTGCCAAGATAAAAGTAGTCACCGCCGGCCAGCAGGCCAAGTATAACACTGATGGAAATCGAAAAGGCGATGATAAGTCCAACGGCGGTTAAAAGAATGATAATTCCGGCGAAAACACGGATGATTTCCCCCAAAAACAATAAAATCGGTCCCAGCACTTTACCTAATCCTGTAAATATCGCTGCAATTAACCGAAATGGAAAAAGCAGGATCTTTACAAAAAGATTTTCATCCTCCTCTTTTTCAACATTGAGGCCTTTTTTGACATTCGATTCTATATTGGAAAGTGTTACCGGCTCCCCTTGCATCTGAATTTTATCTGTAATAGATACAGCTTCGGGGGTAATAATCCACAGCACAATGTACAGGATCAATCCGGTACCACCAACGATAGTGGCCACCACAAATAAAATACGTATTAAGGTAACATCGGCCCCAAAATAGGCAGCCAGTCCACTAGCCACCCCGCCCAGTACCCTTTCATCCGCATTGCGAAACATTTTTTTCATGTTTTTATCCTCTTCCAACTGCTGCGAGGCCGGTACTACGATCCACATGATGATGTAACCTATCAGAATAGCCCCGCTGACCGGTGCCCAAAACACAAGGTTAAAAAACAAAACGATGATAATCAGCCTTACCCAAAGCGGATCTATACCAAAATAATGTGCTAATCCGGCGGCCACCCCTCCAATAAGTCTTCTTTTGGTATCTCGTAAAAGTTTCTTGGGTTTTTCGCCGGTATCTGCCGACTCCTCTTCCGAGGAAGAAGTAGAAGATGATGACTCGAAACTTTCATGATCATCAGCGATCTTTTGTCCAAAATCTGCCTGCTCTTCGGCTGCTTCAAAATCTGAGATACTTCCCATCGTGGCGATCAGGCTTGCAACGTCTTCAGCTGTCACCACCTGGTTGCCATCTGTGAGCTTGGACAGAAATATTTCAGCTATTCTGTTTTCAATGTCTTCGATAATTTCCTTGCTGTCTTCAAAGGAGGCGAAATATTTGTTGATTGATTCAAGATAATTTTTTAGATGGTCGTAACCGTCTTCTTCAATATGAAAAATGATGCCGCTTATGTTGATGCTTATATTTTTTTTCATGACAGCATTTATTTTGATTCTTTTTTGTTTTTTGAAATAATTTGATTGGTGGAGTACATTAGCTCATCCCAGGTTTCCTCCAATTTCGATAAAAATGATTTACCGTCATCGGTTAACTTGTAGTATTTTCTGGGTGGACCTGAGGTTGATTCCACCCATTTGTACTCTAGCAGGCCTGCCTTTCTCAACCTGGTTAACAGTGGGTACAGCGTTCCTTCCACAACGATTATCCTGGCAGACGTCAACTCCTCCAACATGTCAGATGCATAAACCTCCCCACGGGAGATTATATGCAGGATACAATACTCAAGGATGCCCTTTCGCATTTGTACCTGTGTATTTTCAACATTCATGTTTCATTTCTTTTGTAACCTAACTTCAGTACAATATACGGGAAAGTACTATGTATGGCCAAGTACTAAGTAAAAAAAACTAGCTTGTATTATATAATCTTTAAATAATTATATATAAAAGCAATATAATTATAAATTATGCCTTCAAAATAACTGAGATGGGTGTGCTGGAAAATGAAAAAGGCCCACTCGTGTGGGCCTTAATATATATGAAATAGCAAAATTAATTGCTTTAGTTTAACTGTGTTGTTGGTGTTTTTGTCTTCGATTTGGGGGATAAGGTTTCTACCTCTTTTTTGAGATCGGCTATTACTTTTTGATATTCGTTTTCTTTTCTGCTCAACTCTTCCTGCGTCGCAGACAATTCTTCCATATTTTGCCTCATTTCTTCTTCCTGTGCTCTCAATTCTTCAGATTGCTCCTGTGCTTCTTTCAAAAGCTTATTCGTTCTTTCGTTGATCCTGTTGGTTTGAATATAAGACGCAATATTTTCACCGAGCTTCTCAATAAATTCAATTTGATAGTCCTCATACTTGGAAAAAGCAGCAATTTCAATAACGCCCTCGATAATATCATTGACTTTGAGCGGCATTATCAGCAGAGAAGATGGTGTAGCTTCTCCAAGCCCGGACGTAATGTTAATGTAATTGGAAGGAATTTTTGTCATGTGAATGTATTCTCCCTCCAGGTATGCCTGTCCAACTAACCCTTGCCCTTCCTCATATTCCTGTTCCAGGTATTTTTTTCTGGAATAGGCGTAACAGGATTGTAACTTTATTTTGGCTTTACCTTCTGCCTCAATTTCATTTCTATCTACAATAAATAATCCTCCCTGATTAGATTTGGTATAATTCACAATCATGGAGATGGTGTTGTCAAAGATTTCCTCACTATCTTTATTGCTTCTTAGAATTTCAGCGATATTAGCTATACCTTCAATGGCCCAGTTTCTCTTTTTTTCCTCTGCCTGTGCTTCTTCAACTTTCTTAAGGTTTTCCTCCAGCTCTTTCTGCTGGCTTTCCAATGCTTTATTTTTTTCTTCTGCCTCACTTCGGGCCATTTCACTTTCTTTTTCGGCTCCTTTATTAATGAAGGCAAGACCTACCATACTGCCGTAAGCTACGATGACACCCGCTGTTACCGTGACATAATTTAACCATCCGGTTTTAAGCATTTCGATATAGTCAGCGGCTGCCGTCAATTGCTCAGCACTTAAGGTGAGTACCTCACTGATCAGCGGCCAGAAAACAATAGGAATGGCACATCCGGTCCCTGTAAAAATAATGGCTCTTATTTCCCTAAGATCGAAGACCAGCAATGTTACCATCACGAAGCCAAGGGCAATTAAAAAGAAACCTACAATAGGTGTTTCGCCCGGTGACCTTATATAAGCATTGTACAAGCAAATCTCATAAACAGGAAGTGCGGCAACAAAAAAACGTGAATATTTAATGCCACCCAGTGAATTGGCTATTAAAACGCCTATACAGGTAACAATTCCTGCCCCGGGAAAAAGCCATAGTGGTGGTAGAAATATAAGGGTTATGATTGTAAACGGGGTAGCTACTGTAAACAGCAGCAACAAGGTAATTATATTGGTAGGAACAATTCTTTTTTTGATATAGTCTGGCATATCATGATTCAGTCCAACTTCAATTATCCTTTTCATCATAAATAAGTTTCTAATTGTATCATTCTTTTCGCTAGGAGTGCTAATATGTCGTATAATAGTTTGAAGTCCCCAACGGAGATAATTAAATAATAAGACAAGTAAGTTTATGTTGAAAAAATAATTATTTTAAAGAGGCTGGGACAGGATCCCATTTTCCATGATTAAATGAAATTCGCTGAATATGCCACTTCCGGGACCGAAATGATCTTTTTGTAGCTGTCTTTCGGTTCCTTTGTTTCCGCGGGAAGCAATCTGTTCAAGATTATCGATATTATTGATTTAGAGGTTTATGTAAGCAATTAGGTTTTCTAAATCGCATTTTGTTTTTAGAGGTAAAACAAAACTGCAAATATTACGCTTCCAATTAAAAGAGATTGCTTTGTATTGAGCGAAATTTTTGAAGGTACTATAGTGAAATTGACCTTTACTATAAACTTCACCAATTTCATAAACATGCATCGGGGCCGTTAGGCCGGTGGTGAGTACCTTTGACAAAGCTTCTTTGATCGTCCATAGTTCAAGCATGAAGATATCCTCCCTCAATCCCGCAGGTCTGGATAGCATTTTTTCTTTTGCGGTAAGTTGTGAAGCAATTGCTTCCGTAGCCTCGTTGTTGTGAGATTCAATATCGATGGCCATGGGATGTTCACGAGGAAATACCAAACAGGAAGTAAATGATGAGCTATGTGAAATACTAAAACCCGGAGGATTGAGCACAGGGTAATTCAATAGTGGCTGATTAAATACGCCGGACCGTATAATTATTTTGCGCAGATCCGGTTCGTGTAAAAAGTGGGATAACACACTTTTGGCGAGATATCTGCCGGAAAGGAAACTCTTTTTTCTGGCCTCATAACGATAGGTACCATAGTGCGCTAACTCGCTTGGGTGCAAGTATTTTTCTATCGGTGAATTATTATTGTTGTTATCCAGGATTCCCAGGCAGGCTGTTGACGTCCAGCCATTCCGTTGTAAAGGAAGGTGGATGCAGCCGGGCTCTGTATAATCGTGAATTATTGACATGCAGACATTGTTTGTGCCAGTACATTGTTCATCCCCAAATGGGGTCAAATGAAATAGAACATGGGCTTTAGCTGGTCATATAATTATTTGTTTGTTTCTTTATTTCGTCTGATCGATCCAGGATAAATAACGCAGCGGGAGATCGGTTGATCTCCCGCCGGTTACATTTAATGAGCTGAAACTCACGGTATGAATGTCATTTATCATATATCCTGTATGGATTCGCGATCCTCACTCACTTTTGCATCATCCAAAGCCTCCGTCAGCCTTTGCAGCACAAGGTCCCTGTTTCTTCCTAAAAACCAATGATCACCTTCTACTATTTCTAGGTTGAATTCCGACTTGGTTTGTTCTTTCCAACATTTGACTTCAGAGATCAATACCACTTCATCTTTGTCTGCCGCGAAACCGGTTATGGGAAAATCAAAAGGTTCATCAGCCGCATATGGATAGTTCATAATCAACGGCATATCATGTCTCATGACCGGTATGATACTTTTCAAAAACTCAACATCATCGATGTAATTTATGGTTTTGAGAATTTTTTCTACCGAACTCGAGTGTTTGGAAGTTTGATGGATGGACTCTCTTTTTTTCCATTCTTTGGTCAACTGTGGCGCAATGGTCCCTGTAATGAATAAATGCAATGGCGTGATGCCAAATTTGCTTCTCAAATACTTTATCAATTCAAATCCTACGATACCGCCAAAGCTATGACCCAGAATGATAAATGGTTTGTCAGTGTATGGCTTTATTATGTTCGCCAAATCTTCTATCAACAGGGGCATGTTCTCATATGGCGCTTCATTCGCCCGGTTCTCTCTGCCAGGCAATTGAATAGCCAGCACATCGGTATTCTTGGGTTGATTGTAAAGGAAATGCGTAAACATTGAGGCACCGGCTCCCACAGGATGGATACAAAAAATCCTGTGATTAATGGTTTGGTTATTCTTTTTGTTTCTAACTAACCATTTTTCCGCCAGCACTTCCATATCCGGATCATTGCTAATACCAGAAGCATCATTTGTGTTTACATGGCTTTCATTTTGATCAGGTGCCAGTTCCTTCAGCAGTTGCAGCGCCAGCTCACGAATGCTTGGCCCCTTGGCAATTCTCATGAGGGGATAGTTGATTTCCAGTTTCTGATGGATCCAGTTTCTCAATTGATTGAGCATAAGAGAATCGAGACCCATATTTGAAATTGGTACCTCCTGCTCTATTTTGTCACTGGTGGTTCCCAGTATTCTCGCCAGCGCATCCGCTATTTTTTCCTGCAAAATAAGAGGTCTTTGCTCAAGGTCCGTAGACAACACCTGGTCTATCAGCGTACTTCCGGATTGCTTTTCCTTACCCGCATTCAGCTGTGCTTCTTTGATGAATTCTTCGAATCTGAAATCCTCATTCAGGTGAGCGAAGAAATCCTTAAACCGCTTCCAGTCCAGGTTGGCTGCCATTCGCTGTGCAGGCTTTTGTAAAAGAATGTTCTCTATTTTATCTGATACCTGGCGGAAGGAAAGCGGTAGCCAACCTTGATTTGCCAGTACATTTAATACATTTCCACCACCTTTAGACATCCCCGCATAATTTCCCAATACACCCAGGTTGGCGGAAGAGCCCGCCCATCCTCGTGACTGCCGGTAATGCGCCAGCTTATCAAGGAAATTGTTGGCTGATGAATAATTGGATTGACCCGGTAAGCCAAACATCGAGGAGATGGAGGATAACATTAAAAAGAAGTCCAGATGATCCTCTTTTGTGCCCTGGTGAAGATTCCAGGCCCCAAGTGCTTTAGGGCCGAACACTTTGAAGAATCTATGCTGATCCATGTTGGCCAGGGTAGCATCTTCCAGTACGGCTGCGCTGTGAATAATCCCTTTTAACGGCGGCATGGTTTCACTGACCATGCTCAGTACCATTTTTACGTCCTCGTATTTGGTAATATCAATATTGACCAGGTTTATTTCCAGTCCCTGTCTTTCCAGCCTGTCAACTATCTCGCGATCCTCTTCGGTTTTGCAACCACTTCTGCTGACAAGCACCAGGTGCCTGGCACCTTTCTCTGCCAGCCATTTAGCCAGCCACAAACCGAACCCACTGGCACCTCCTGTAATTAAGTAAGTGGCGTCGGGGCTCAGGCTTAAAGTTCTGGGAGGCAAAACATTAATTTCACTTTTCTCCAGTTCAACCACCAACTGCTCAGGCAAGGCGTTTTGGTCAGACGGTGATAGGGTCTCTTTCAGGTCAGTGATGCTAATTTGTTTGGCCGGTATACTATGAATTTTATCATCGGCTCTCAGTGAAAGTATTTCCCGAAGCAATTGTTTACATAACTCCGGCTTTTCTAACATCAGGTTATCAATATTCACATTAAAGTAAGATCCATTATTTGTGAGGCTATGGATCCGCATTGCCTCACTGTGATCATGCTCGTTATTTAAGTTTATCAATGCCCCGTAAGGCAGCAAACACTTAAGGGTCTGGGTCAGCCCTTTTCCCCGGAGCGTGTTTAAAACTACATCTACCCCACCTTTCGGGGTGTGCTTTTTAATATAATCAGCAAAACCCGGGTTCCGGTGGTTAAATACATGTTGTATACCAAGTGACTCAAGAAAACGACATTTTTCTTCGGAGTCGGAGGAGGCAATTATCAGGGCCTCTTTTAATGTCGCTAACTGTATAGCTGCTAATCCCGCCGAAGTCGTAGCATCGTGAATCAGTACCACCGCACCCTTTTGAATCTTTACAAGATAATCCATTGAAAAATAGGCAGTCAAAAAAGCACCTGATAACATGGCAGCTTCCTCGAAAGTCAAATATTCAGGTTTTAGAATGGTATGATCGGCCTGAGCGTACACCTCGCCTGACAGTGGCTGAGGGGCAAAGCTAATGACCTTATCACCTACTTTGAAACCTTCGGTGTCAGGTCCAATTGCCGTAATAATCCCTGTGCATTCACTTTTCAGGCTAGTATCTTCACCCCCTGAAAATTTACCCAGGGCGGCGCGGCTTATACCGGCATATTGTACTTCAATTTCCAGGATGCCTGGTGTCAGTTCGGTAGGATGGGTTTGCGCAAAGATAATATTCGCCTGGTCGCCCTGCTCCTGCGTCATTAGCTGAAAGCCGGTACCGGTGGCTTTCAATGGTCGCTCTACCTGTTTACTGGCGCTTTCTTCCGTTACCCTCCGCAGTTTACGAAAATATACCTGATCTTCCCTAAGGCCGATCTCAGATATATTTTGCAGCGTGGCAGCCGTAAGTAGAGAATAAAGGTTGTCTAGCTCTATATCCGAGGCATTTTTGCTAATGTCTATAATCCTGGTATCGATGTGTGAAAACTCATTCATCAATACCCTGCTTATTCCTAATGCCGTCGCCTGGTTAAGATTTATATCATCACCTTCATGGATATACTCCAATCCCTGCGTAAGAGAATAAATCGGTACCTCCAATCCAATACCCGTTATGGCCCGCATTGCATTTAACATCGATTGGGAAAACCCGGATTGCTGGGCCAGTAACTGATCTGTGTCAAAATTCTCTTCAAGTGCTACTTCCAATGACCAGAGGTAAATAACCTTATCAATTTGTCCCTGATCCTGGATAGCGTTGAGCGCTTGCTCGATATGTCCCTGGGAGTTCGGGATTACCTCAAAGCAATTTTTTTCGGTGCTTTTGAAGCTCGTGCCTTTTTTAATCACAAAGACCTGATCTCCTTGAGCCTGATGTTTGTTGGCCAGTTTTTCACCTATTCCGGCGTCATCGACAAAGATGACACTGGTGCCAGAATTTTTCACGGGTGCTTCCGTCTTATAGCCGGCTTGTTTTTCCCATTGATATTCATACATTCCCTGGTAAAGTTCGTTGTGACTTTCTCCACGGGATCCTTCTATGTATTTAATGACAAATCCCTGTATTTCTACTACCAATTCTCCGGATTCATTAACAATCCAAAAATCAGCATTGATCATGCTTTCGTTAGCTTCAAGAACATTGGCATAACACCATACAACATTTTCCGGCCGACGATGCATTTTGAATTTTGAGATATAGGTGGGTAGATAAATTCCTCCGTTTTGCTCGTCATTGGTCCACTTTCCGGCGTGCTCTATTAAATGCACGCTGGCATCGAGCAGGGCAGGGTGGAAGTTGAATTTTTCTACACCATATTTTTCATTATCGCCAAGTTCCAATAAGCCCAACAAGGCGTTTGGTCCTTGCCAAATATGTTTTAGAAGTCTGAAGGGCTCACCATATTGCAGTCCCTTTTCCTTAAGCTCAAGATAAAAATCTGAGACAGAAATAGGCTCATTTACCTTTTCCTGAACCTTCCTGAGGTCGATAGCCTTAGAAAAGAATTTGTCACCTGAATGATTGACGACCCCCCTGGAGTGCTTGGTCCATTGATCCTGGCCGCTTCCTTTGGTATAAATGGCGTAATTTCCTTCTCCTGAGAATATTTCCAACCGGACTTCGGGCGCCTCACCTTCTTCAGGAAGGAACAAGGCAGACTCAAAGTGAATATTTTCCAGGAAGAAATCATCATCATATAATTGCTTTCCGACTGCCGTAGCGATTTCAAGGTGCCCGGTGCCAGGGAAAATGATGGTTCCGTCTACTTTATGCCCTTCAATATAAGGGTGAATGGATTTATCCAAATTCAATTCAAAAATTCCCTGGTCCGGATTATTGGCAGACTGTGTGAATGATTTAATATGGGGATGAAGGTTTGAACCCAGTCTTTCCGCTTTGTTATTATCACTTTCAAACCAATAACTTTCGTGTTGCCATGAGTAATGTGGCAATTTGACGTATTGATAATCCCCTTCAAACATTTTTGACCAGTTGATGGCATTTCCGGCCGTATACAATTTCCCCAGGGACTCGAGCATCCGGATTTCCTCATCCTCTTTTCTCCTTAACGACGGGATAATTAACCCCTGTCCAACCTCTTTTTCTTTCAGTAGCTCGTTAACACCATTGGAAAGAACCGGATGTGGTGCTATTTCGATGAAGGTATGAAACCCATCATCAATCATATTATTGACTGCCTGAGTGAAATATACAGGTTCCCTCACATTTCTGAACCAATAAGCGCTGTTTAGGTGTTCTCCGGACTCACTTTGACCTGTTACTGTAGAATATAAAGGGAGTTCTGCTTTTTTGGATTTTAAGGTGGTCAATGCGTCGATCAAATCATCTTTGAGCGGATCCATGTGGTGGCTGTGGAATGGCACATTCACCTTCAAAAACCGATAAAATACTTCATTTTTGTCCAGTCGCTCGGCAATGGTATTAAGTGGGGCCGCATCTCCTGACAAAGTTACCAGGTTTGGTCCGTTGATAGCGGCTATGGATACCACATCTTCATAACCCTTTATTTCCCTTTTAACACTTTCCAGGGGTAATCCGACAGCCAGCATCTTTCCCTTGTCCGTGGCTTTGTGTTGGCCCTTGCTACGATGGTAAATGACTTCTACCGCCTGTTCGAGGCTAAGAGCGCCGGATGTATAGGCGGCGGCAACTTCTCCTATCGAATGACCTACGCAGGCATCGGGCAGTACTCCCCATGATTTCCAGATCTCAGCTAATCCAATTTGTATGGCCATAATAGCAGGTTGGGCAATTCTGGTTTCACTGACTCTTGAATTTGCTTCATCTTTGTTCATTTCCTCCAATAAGGAGAAGTCTGCTATTTTGGAGAACAAATGGTCAATTTTGATAATTATCTCCTTAAAAAGCGTGTTTGACTTAAACAATTCCTGGCCCATAGCATACCACTGTGGCCCCTGGCCAGAAAATACAAAACCTATTTTTTTCTTTACCGGGCCTCGCGACTTCTGATAACTCATTCCAGGCCGTGTCTCGTCATTGATAAATGCTTGCAAATGACTTTTTAAATCATTTTTTGACCTCACTGCAATGGCGAGTTTGCATGGATGACTGGAACGCCGGATGGTTGAGGAATAACATATATCTCCAAGGTCAGCATCCGTGGTGTCCAGAAATGCGATGTGTTTTTTGGCGTTATCTTTTAAGGCTTCTTTGTTTTTTGCAGAAAGGGTAAAAATATGAGCTTTCTCCTCCCGGTTTTCACCGTTAGCTACCCTGTTTTTTGTCTTGTCATAAGCCTGTAGCACAGCATGCGCATTTGTGCCACCGGCACCAAAAGAATTTACCCCTCCTATGGGAGGTTGTCCGTTGGTGGGTAAATCTTCCAGCTGTGTGGCGACTTTTAACCGGTAATCCTCGAAGGGAATTTTTGGATTGGGTTTGATAAAGTGCAGGTTTGGCGGTATTTGCTTGTTTCTTAGCACTAATGCCAGTTTTATTATCCCCGCAATGCCTGCAGCAGCCTCCAGGTGCCCAAGGTTGGTTTTGATGGATCCAATGGTACATTTATTCTCCGGAGATCTGTTTTTGCCAACCACTGCGCCAAATGCCTTGGTTTCCAACGGATCTCCTACCGGTGTGCCTGTACCATGGGCTTCCAGGTAGGATAGTGTGTCGGGAGATATTCCGGCTTTTTCATAGGCTGATCTTAACATTTCGATTTGTGAGTCGGCGCTGGGTACGGTGAATCCGTCTTCTGTATAACCATCCTGGTTTACAGCCGTACTTCGAATGATGGCATAAATATCATCGCCGTCGGCTTCGGCCTTGGAGAGTGGTTTTAAAACAATGACGCCGCACCCTTCACTACGCACATAGCCATTGGCCCGGCTATCAAATGATTTACAGTATCCATCAGGTGATAAAAAGTTTCCCTTGGACATCATAATGGAAGATTCAGGCCTGAATATCATATTGACACCGCCCGCAAGTGCTTGCTCACTTTCGCCTGACCAGATACTTTGACAGGCCAGGTGAACCGTTACCAGAGAAGAGGAGCATGCCGTATCCAGGGTAATGCTGGGGCCTTTCAGATTGAAAGTATAGGAAATCCGGTTGGCAATAGCAGTAAGGATAACACCCATGGGTACCTGCGGACTAATTTGATCTTTTTGTAAACTGGATACCTGGATATCCCAATAATCATTAGTAAATACACCTATATAAACACCCGTTTTAGAGTCGGAGATACTTTCAAGTGAAATTCCGGCGTCCTCAAGTGCTTCATAGGTAACTTCCAGTAAAAATCTTTGCTGAGGGTCTATTCTACTTGCCTCGGCTGGAAAAACACCAAAAAAATCCGCATCGAATTTATCTATGTCCTTTAGAAACCCACCTTTTTTTGACTTTATTTTGCCTGCTTTGTTTGGATCCGGATCATAAAATACGTCATTATTCCAGCGGTCACCTGGAATGTCTGTAATGGCATCAATACCTTCCTTCAGGCCCTGCCAAAGTTCATCCGGACCATTTATATTACCCGGAAACCTGCAACCTATGCCAACAAGTGCAATAGGCTCCAAATCTGTTTTAGTTACTACTTCCGCTTTTTCCCTTTTCATACGATAACATTTTAAAAGTTTACAACATTTCTAATTAATTAACCCATATGTGCAAAGTCATTTTTCTTCCATTCACCTGTATTCCATACAGGCACTGAGGTTTATGAATTAGTCTATTATAAGAGGAGGACTTTTATATGATAAGATCTCTTTCCTGCTGCTTATGCTGATAGAAAAGTCCAACAATTTCGAATGTCACAATAAATTCATTAACAATTTAATAAAATAGCAATAATATTGATACTTCATTAAATAATCTTATGCTATTCCCATTAGTAAGATACATTTAATACCTACTGGAGTTATCTATGAAAGCATAATTACATTACTAATGTAATATATTGTAAGAATAACTGTTTTTTATGGAAGATCCTTACGAAATACATAGTGTAATAGTTTCTGTTTGGCAACATAAATATCCAATTAGGAAGCATTAAAACAATTTTTAGTTTAAAAAGCTGTTTATATACCCAATATTTTTATTAAAATTTAAAATATTGAGTTTAAGGAAATATGTAATGTATTTTCAATAAAAGACATTTAAAATTCTATTTTATGCATAATTTTCTGATTTTGTTACATTTGTATTTAACCAAGATTAAGACCTGAAGGAAATAGATTTGCCAGGCCCAGATCGTTTCTAGAAGCAAATACCGGTTTGGAATCCAGGTGTGATTTTATCACTGAAAAAACTCGGTTTAAATAATTGTTAATTTTGTTCCACAATTCAATCTATTTTATTGAAAAAGGCTTATTTTAAGAAATTTTGACCTTTTTGTTTGAACTTCAATGGCTAGTTCGATAATCTTTACAATAGAAAATAACATAAAGGCAATTTAGATCGAATATCTTGATAAATGTTAACAGAATATCTAAGGATAGTAAATAGTCTGTTAACCGTTTGTATATAAAAATATAATTTTTCTAATAATTCTGTGTTCTAAAAAATCGATGAATTCCAGGTGGTGGCAATTGTTAGCGTTAAAAAATGACTTTGAATTTACCTTTTTCATTACCTTGTGTTTTATTTAGACATTTGTTATTGAAATAAAAATCAAAATATTGATAATTTAGATCTTTGATTGCGCTGTGGAATGAAGAAGGTATTAATAAAGTTAATCGTATTTACTGTAACAACCCAACTCGGTTATTCACAAGCTGTAAGCCCCAAATACAGTAATGAGTTTTTGTCTATTGGCGTGGGTGCAAGAGGCTTGGGTATGTCCGGATCGCAGGCAGCCAACGTGCGGGACGTCACCGCCGGATATTGGAATCCAGCGGGATTATCGGGGATAAAAAATAAATACGAATTTTCATTGATGCATGCGGAGTATTTTGCAGGAATCGCCAAGTACGACTACGCAGCGTTTGCAACAGCGATAGATACATCCAGTCATTTGGGTATCTCACTGATAAGATTTGCGGTTGATGATATTCCCGATACCAGATTTTTATACAATGCCAATGGGGCCATCGATTACAACAATATTCGTTTCTTTTCCTCAGCAGATTATGCTTTTATTTTCTCCTATGCAAGGCGGGTAAACTTTTTACCTGGTCTCCGCATCGGTGCTAATTTCAAAATAGTCCATCGAAATGTTGGTAATTTTGCCAATGCCTGGGGGTTTGGCCTGGATGTAGGAGCACAGTTACAATTGAAACAATGGCAGTTCGGGGTGATGGTGCGGGATATTACAGGGACCTTTAATGCCTGGACGCATAATTCAGAGCTTGTTTTTGATATTTACACACAAACCGGCAATGAGATTCCGGAAAATTCTGTGGAAATTACACTACCCAAAGCTATTTTTGGCGTATCAAGATATTTTAAGGTGAAGGAAAAGTTTGGCATTTTGGCTTCCACCGACATGGTGCTCTCGTTTGACGGTAGAAGGAATGTAATTGTAAAATCTGATTTTGCCTCCATGGATCTGAATGTTGGAATGGAGCTTGACTATCTGAAAACGGTATTTTTTAGATTGGGCGTAGGAAATATCCAGGAGGTCAAGGATTTTGATGAGTCCACCTATACCAGCTTTCAACCTAATGCAGGAATTGGTGTAAAGATTAACAAAGTGATCATAGATTACGCACTAACCGATATTGGCGATCAGTCAGAGTCGCTGTATTCGCATGTATTTTCGATTAAATTGGGATTAGATTAATATGGAGATAGGAAACTTCCTGGTTACACCGGTTGTTAAGGTTTTGAACGTTATTCGAATGCATAGTTTTGGTTTAGGTATTTGGAAAAAATTCACAATTTGTCAAGTATTTCTGGCGGCTTTGTTGATATACTCAAATAGCGGCAAGGCCCAGATTTATGGGAACGAATGGATCGACTTCAACCAAACTTATTATAAATTATCAGTTGCCGAAGATGGTATTTACCGGTTGACTTTCGATAATTTAACAAATGCCGGAATTCCCATAAGTTCAATTGACCCCAGAAGAATTCAGATTTTTCACAGAGGAGTAGAGCAGGCAATTAGGATAGAAGGGCAGGAGGACGCAAATTTTGATCCGGGAGATTTTATTGAGTTTTATGGAAAGAGAAATGACGGAACTCAGGATACGGAGCTGTATTTAAACCCTGCAGATCAGCCCCATACTTTTTATAATCTCTTTTCTGATTCTACCGCTTATTTTTTGACCTGGAGGCTAAGTGCCACCAATGGAAGAAGAATGGCTTTTTTCTCTGAAAATAATGTCTCAAATATCCCGGCGGAAACGGATCATGGCCACGAGTTATTAGAGGTTTACACAGATCAGTATTCGAGGGGAACAAACTACCCGGAAGGCGGAACTAACAGTAAGACCTGGCTGGCACAATTTGATATGGGTGAGGGATGGATAGGTCCGAATATACAGCTGGGGCAATTCAGAGATTTCACCTTTACCCTTGAAAAAAACAATACAGCAGGCATTAAACCAATCTTGGATTTACTGTTGGTGGGGAACAACAATCGGGATCACGAAGTAGATATTTTGGTAGGGCCCAATGTCTCTTCATTAAGATTACTGACTACTGCCGAATTTAGCTTTTACCGCAAATATAGTTTGTTGCAGGACCTGGAATGGTCGGATATCGGTGCCGGCGGGGAGTTAATTGTAAGGGTTTCGGTTGCGCCGGATGGATCCGCTGATGTGGTGGCGCCAGGCTTCATAAAAATTACTTACCCGCAGCTTTTTGATATGGCCGGTGAAAATGTGAAAATTCTCAATTTACGCAACAATGTTTCCAATAAGTCCTATGTTGAAGTAACCAATACACCGGGGCAGATTGGTATTTATGATATATCAAGTTTGGATGATATCAGGAGAATTGGATTTAATGATCAGAGTGGCTCTTTGAATTTTATGGTAGACAACACCAGCGCCGGAAGAAAAATCTTTATCAATGCCAATGGATTTTTATCACCCAATATTAAAAAAGTAAATTTTCGCAACATCAATCCGGCGCAGTCTGATTATGTTATTATCTCTCATAAGGATTTGCGCCAATCGATTGGTTCAGTAGCTGATCCAATAAAGCATTATGCCACCTACAGAGCATCGGATGCCGGCGGTAGGTTTGATACTTTATCAATGGATATCGATGAGCTTTATAATCAGTTTAGCTATGGCGAACAATCGCCTTTGGCTATGAGGAGATTTACTGATTTTATGTTACAGGGAGGGGTGTTGCGATACGTATATATCATTGGAAAAGCCTTGTCACTGGAAACCAGAATTTCAAATACCAGTATTTATTACCGGAAGTCTCCACAGTCATTTTCTGTAACCAATTTGATACCCACCAACGGTGTGCCGGGTTCTGATGTAGCGCTTATCTCCGGTTTGGGAGGAGATGTCAATTTGCCACCAGTTCCCATAGGTCGGTTAAATGCCAGGACGCCGGCTGAGGTAATAGCCTATCTGGATAAGGTAAAAGAAATGGAAGCACAGCCATTCGATAATTTATGGAGAAAAAATATCATCCACTTAAGTGGTGGACAGACAGCGTCGGAGTTGGTGCAATTTGCCGGTTTTGTCGATGGCTTCAAAAATGTGGCCGAAGATGTCTATCTCGGGGGCAGGGTTTTTACTATCAATAAAAGCGATAATAGTGTAGTACAACTTTTTAATGTCTCAGAGCAGGTTAACGAGGGGGTGTCTTTGATTACTTTTTATGGCCACTCTGCCTCGGCTTTAACAGATGTTGAGATAGGGAATGTGTCAAATGAATTATTAGGTTATGATAACAGAGGTAAATATCCCACCATCCTGGTGAATGGTTGTGATGCAGGAGATATATTTAATACCTTTCTGACTTTTGGTGAGGATTGGATATTTACCCCGGAAAGAGGTGCACTTAACTTTTTGGCACATAGTACAACAGGTTTTGTTACCCAGTTGAGAAATCACAGCAATACCTTCTATGCGACAGCCTATGGTGATTCTGCTTTTGTGGATGAGTCTATCGGCGATATTATGTTGGAAACCAACAAAAGGTTTTTGAATAATTTTGGCACTTCGGAACGAAATATAACACAATCTCAGGAAGTGGTTTTGCAAGGTGACCCCGCTATAAAGCTTTTTGGTGCCAATCTTCCGGATTTTGCCATTACAAAAGAAAATGTTTTCTTTCAATCAGTGGATGGAGGAGAGGTTAATGCTTCCGATGAAACGCTGCGAATTGGAATCATTGTCGAAAACTACGGCAGGGTAGGTACCGATTCCATAACGGTGAATGTTAACAGAACATTTGGCAATGGCGCCAGTCAGAGCTATGATACCTTGAAATATGCGACGGTTTTTTACCAGGATACATTGTTTTACGATGTGCCCATGGGAGGTAATGCATTCGGCAATAACACATTTGAAATCCAGCTTGATTCCGAGGGATTGATTACGGAAATTGATGAAAACAATAACGTAGCCTTTGTTACCTTTTTCATTCCCTCCTCAGGCACCAATAATTTGTTGCCTCACAACTATGCAGTTGTTAATTCGCAGCCGGTAGAACTTATAGCACAGGCCACAGATCCTTTTTCTGATACGAGGTCCTTTTTGTTTGAAATTGATACGGTAAGTACATTTGACAGCCCGTTCAAAAAAAATAATACCGTGGAAGCAAGGATCGTTGCCCGTTGGCAACCCGGTTTGCTGGAAGATATTCAGGCCAATGATAGTACGGTATATTATTGGCGGACCAAATTTGCCAATTTGCAACCGGGCGAAGAAGATATCTGGTCCGTGAGCTCGTTTATTTATATTAAGGATAGCCCCGAAGGGTGGTCACAGTCCAGGTTTGATCAGTTTTCGGAAGCTGCTGTTTCAGGTCTTGAAAGAAATCAAACCACCAAATCGTGGCAATTCCTGGAGACAGCTACCAGTCTCGAAGCAGTAACTTTTGGTGAATTCCATGCGGATAATAGTCCGGTCAATATCATTTTAACAGTGCAGGGAATTCCGTTTATTATCAGCAGTCCGGGCAACAGAAGATGCCGGGACAATAGTATAAATGCCCTGGCGTTTGACCACCAGACCGGATTGCCTTACGTCATTCTGGCATTTGGCAACCGGGATGTCAGCGACTTGAGACGATGTGGTAGAGTCCCACAATTGATTAATAACTTTACCGGTAATGATATTACCACTAACCTTTACCTGGAGCAGTATATCGACGGAGCGGCTGCTGACGATTACGTATTGCTGATGTCTCTGGGCAATGTTGACTATACGAGCTGGCCGGCAAGCACCATTACAAAAATGGAAGAGATAGGTGTGTCAAGCGCAACCATTACTTCCATGCAACCGGGGGAACCGATCATTATTCTTGGTAGAAAGGGAGCGGCGCCGGGTACTGCTACGGTCGTGGTGGCAGATCCATTATCAGCTACACCCACCAATGCGCAGCAAATTTCTTTAAATGAAACCCTGTTGTCAAAGTTCAAGCAAGGAGCCATTACCTCTTCCTTGATTGGACCTGCTACCAATTGGCGGAATTTTGTCAATAAAGTTGAAATCTCAGAGTTACCTCAAACCGACGTTTTTACCTTTGACATCTATGGCGTTGACCTGGCGGGCATGGAAACAAAATTGTTTGACAACCTGTCGGCCAATGAAATTGATTTGACCGGAATTGATGCGAACACCTATCCGCTGCTTAAAATCAGATATGATGTTACAGATGAAATCAATTTTACGGCCGCTCAGTTAAGGACCTGGCAGGTATTCTACGATACCCCACCGGAAGGAGTAGTATATCTGACAGAAGAAGCTTTGGATAATTTTGAAGATGGCAAGCAGGAAGGAGAGATTGTAGAAAGCGATTTTATTTTTGAGAACATTTCGGATAAACAATTTAGCGATTCATTGACGGTGGAGTATGCGCTGTTTAATCAAAGTAGTCGTACAACATCTGCGGCAAATTTTAAGATAAAGGAGCCGGCACCGGGACAAACCACACCTTTTAAGTTATCGTTTGATACAGACGATAGGGCGGGGAAAAATAACCTGAATGTATTTGTTAATCCAAGACTGCAGGTGGAGCAAAGCTATAATAACAATATCATCGACATTGCCAATGCTTTGATCGTTGAACAAGATACCATTAACCCTGTTATTGACGTTTCATTTGACGGTGTATATATCTTGGATGGAGAAATTGTTTCACCCAGCCCCTTGATTTCTATTACACTCAAAGACGAAAATGAGACGTTGCTGAAAAAGGATACCGTAGGCGTTGATATCTTTCTGGGAATTCCATGTAGTGATTGTACGCCTGACGATGGGTGCCAAAACTGTGAATTCACTAAAATAAACTTTTCAGATCCTACCGTACGCTATTTCGAAGCTACCGAAAATTCTGATTTCCGGGTTGAGTTCCAGCCCGAACAATTAAGTGACGGCTTATACACGCTTTTGGTACAGGCGGCAGATGCCAGTGGCAATAAGTCTGGTGTGTCACCTTATAAAATCAGGTTTGAGGTCATCAACGAATCGACAATCACCAACTTCTACCCATATCCTAATCCATTTTCTACCAGCACCAGATTTGTATTTACGCTGACCGGGAATGAGATTCCGGATAAGATAAAAATTCAAATCATGACAGTCACAGGAAAAATTGTCAGGGAGATCACACAAAACGAGCTAGGCCTTATCCGAGTCGGCAATAATATCTCCGATTACGCCTGGGATGGTCGCGATGAGTATGGCGATCAGTTGGCTAATGGCGTATACCTGTATCGCGTGATCATGGGTGGGAATGCCAGCGATATAAAAAGACGTGAAACAGCAGCTGATAAAGCATTTAAGAAGGGATTTGGGAAGCTGTATCTCCTAAAATAATTCTCCCGTCAATCCGATTTTTTTTCAATATGCTAAACTTTCAGTAGATGCTCCCGTATTAGTGTACATACATATATGTATATACATTTAAATTTATCATTATCATGAAAAAACTTAGTTTAAGCTTTATTATTTTATTTTACGGAATAGTCTTCGACGTCCTTGCACAGCAAACCAGGTGGGTGACGGAGGAGAATGGTTCCCATTCTTCCATTGGCTTTTCCATTGATCATTTGGTGATCTCAGAGGTTACTGGCGAGTTTGAGGATTATTCGGTTGTGGTATTGTCTGACCGAAATGATTTTACGGATGCAAAAATAAGTTTTGAAACCAAGGTGCACAGCATTAACACCAAGGATCCGAAAAGAGACGAACACTTAAGAGGGGCTGATTTTTTTGATGAGGAAAATTATGAAAAAGTGACCTTTTTAGGCAAGTCACTAAAAAAAATCAAGGACAATCGCTATGAGCTAGTGGGAGATTTGACGATCAAAGGAGTGACGAGGCCGGTCAGTCTTGCCGTTAAATTTGGCGGTGTCATAAAAGATCCCTGGGGAGGTACAAGGGCCGGCTTTAAAATTACCGGGACCATTGACCGAAATGTATTTGGTTTAAAGTATAACTCGATTCTGGATTCCGGAGGACTGGCTATCGGAGAGGAGGTACGAATTGTTTGCAACCTGGAATTGTTAAAACAAGTCTGATCCGATCATCACGAATGAGAGGGTAGTAAGTGATAGCCGGTATGAAGCCGACGATCCTGATTACCCTCTCTTTCTTCAAATGGTGCTTCTAGTTTGCATCAATTATCCTGCCAGATCCTGAGATGGAAGAATCGATGGTAGGATTACCTTTGTAATAGACTCTGCCACTACCTGAAATTCTCACATCGAGTATTTCATCTACATTGATCTCACACCTTCCCGATCCGGAAATATTAACATCAGCTTCATCGCTAAATAAACCAAAACTGTTTACCCGACCGGATCCTGAGATCCGGATCTCCTGCACAACACAATTCCCTGTCAATGTAATGTTTCCTGAACCGGCGATTTTATAATCAAGATTATCGGCCTCCAGATCGGCATTGATATCACCGGACCCCGAGACAGACATATCCAGATCTTGCGTTATCCAGACGTTGTCGCTATAGATATTGCCGGATCCGGCATTGGAAATTCGGGTTATTTCAGGCATCGTAATAAAAATGTCAACCCCTCCTCCTTTCAGGCAATACCTGCTTTCAATACTCAATTCATCGTTGTTTACCCTGGTTCGTATTTTATCAACGATATCTTCTCTTCCTTCGACGATCACCTGAAACGGCTCACCCTGGGTAATGTGAACATTGGCATTGATGACATTGTAAATCTCGTCAAAATCATCGACATTTCGTTCATCCCGAATGGTAGGCCCGTTACCTCGGATGCAATCATGGTAGTAGTCATCGCAGGAGCTTAGGAGGGAAAAGAATACAGCCAGGATTAGGTAAATATTTCTGTTTTGAGTTTTCATTTAACATTGGTTAATAAATAAATAACTAGGTTTTGTCACTAAAGACAACCCAATAAACAGAAGGTTACCAGTTTGTTTGCATTTTTTAAAAAGTGATAGCTTCAGACTTCGTGTTCAGGTATCGCTGATCCCGGAAAAATACCGGAATTTAATGAGAGGATTGAAACGGAGGAAGAATCAAGCGCCGGTTTTGGTAGGTTCAGGTTTTGATTTCCGTCTTTTTTTTCTTGATCAGGCCCTGACTTTTGAAACTGACCGGTACGTAAAATGAAAATTTAGCCCAAATGACATTGTCATTGCCTGTATTGACACTCCAATTTGAAATATTGTCAAGGTAATCGGATTGTATATTAAGTATACCCAGATTAAATCCAAAGCCATAGTAGTTGGGAAGGAAATAAATGACCCCAATCTGTGTTGGTAACATAAGGGCCGTTGTCGAGTAGGTTTCACCTTCTTCCCGGGTGCCTTCCTGGTCAATTAGCTTATTGAAGAACTGATCTTCGGGATCAAAAAAAGAAAAGCCCAATCCCTGGCTTAAATATAGAATGATATTTTTCTTTTTTATGATATTGACCTGCAAGTCATAATTAATAGAAAAGAAGGTAGTTTTAAAGAATCTGTTGGGAGTTGTCGGTATCTGGTCGACAAGGAATTCGTAGTTTACATTTTGGCCCGTGACATTTCCGAAAGCCAAATTAAAATTACTGTTAATTCGATGATTTTGATTTAGTTTAAGCCCCAAATGAAAACTGGATGACCACTTTTCATAGCCACTCAGATCTCCCTTATAAGAAGTAGCGGCAATACCTCCGTAAACCAATTTGGTAGGCATCTGTGCAGCTGCCTTTATCTGGATAAAAACCGCGAGTGTTAGAATTGTTAAAAATTTCACTATTCTAAAATAAACAATAAATCCCGGGCTTTGGGTCGGTTTAGTCCGTATTTATTACCTCATTGAATAAATTGGTCTTTTATTCAATTTGGCTCAGGTCAAAGGTATCCATAAATGCCGTTGTAAACTTGCCGGACTGAAATTGTGGATCCTCCATTAACTTAATATGAAAAGGGATCGTCGTCTTTACTCCTTCAATCACAAATTCTTCCAAAGCTCTCTTCATTCTTACGATAACTTCCTCCCTGGTCTGGGCTGAGACGATCAATTTGGCAATCATGGAATCGTAATTTGGCGGAATGGTATAACCGGCGTAAACATGACTGTCAACCCTTACTCCCTGTCCACCGGGTAGGTGTAAATTGGTTATCCTTCCCGGGCTTGGCCTGAAGTCGGCGGTTGGGTCTTCGGCGTTTATCCTGCATTCCATGGAGTAGAGATGCGGATAATAGTTTTTTCCTGAAATCTCAATCCCAGCTGCTACTTTAATTTGTTCTTTGATAAGATCAAAATCCGTCACCTGTTCTGTGATAGGGTGCTCGACCTGTATCCTGGTATTCATTTCCATGAAGTAAAAATCCTTGTTTTTATCTACCAGGAATTCGACAGTGCCGGCACCTTCGTAATTAATGGCCTCCGCTGCTTTTACCGCGGCATCACCCATTTTTTCACGCAATTTCTTGGTCATTGCCGGTGATGGTGTTTCCTCAACCAGCTTTTGATGCCTTCTTTGAATGGAACAGTCCCTCTCCGAAAGGTGGCATGCCTTTCCTTTTTTGTCGCCGACTATTTGAATTTCAATATGGCGAGGTTCAACAATAAATTTTTCCAGGTAAAGTCCGTCATTGCCAAATGCTGCTCCTGCCTCCATTCTGGCATCGTCCCACGCTTTTTTGAATTCGCCATCGTTGTTTACTATGCGCATACCTTTTCCTCCGCCACCTGCGGTAGCTTTCAGAATGACCGGGTATTTTATTTCATTGGCGATTTTTATTCCCTCTTCGATATTAGCCAATAAGCCTTTGGAGCCGGGAATGGTGGGAACTCCCGCCTTTATCATAGTGGCCTTGGCAGTGGCCTTATCACCCATCTGATCTATCATATGAGGTGATGCACCAATAAATTTTATATTATGCTCCTGGCAAACCTGGGAAAACTCTGCGTTTTCGGCTAAAAAGCCATATCCGGGGTGAATAGCGTCGGCGTTGGTTATCTCTGCAGCAGCGATAATCTGTGGGATGTTCAGGTAAGAAAGGTTACTGGGCGGCGGACCAATACACACCGCTTCATCGGCAAACCTGACGTGTAAACTATCCTTATCAGCTGTGGAATAGATAGCGACGGTATCAATACCCATTTCCTTGCATGTTCGGATAATCCGCAGCGCTATTTCTCCTCTATTGGCAATTAATATTTTTTTAAACACCTTTAATTTTTTTTATAATTATACCAAAGCCAATGCGTGAAACCTGGCCTATAAACTCATAAAGGCTTCTTAATTTAAGAAGGGTCAACTAAAAAAAGCGGTTGATCATATTCCACCGGAGAGGCATTTTCAACCAGTATTTTAACAACCGTACCTGAAACTTCCGACTCGATTTCATTGAAAAGTTTCATAGCCTCAACGATACATACAGTGGATCCTGAAGTCACTTTGTCACCAATGTTTAAAAAAGGTTCTGAATCAGGTGTTGCCGAACGATAGAATGTACCGATCATTGGCGATTTAATGCTGATATACTTGCTTTCAGCGTCTTCGGGTTCTGCTGCAGGTGCCGGTGAACTTGCTGTGTTGTCTGGTGCAGCCGGGGCCGCTTGTACGTTATTTTGTACTGGCACAACCGGGGGAGGGGTGGCTACAGGAGCTGCTTCAACAATCCGGGTTTTGGGTTCCGTTGATTTTTTGACTTTTATTTTATATTCTTCAGTTTCTATGTTAACCTCATCGAGGCCAGATTTTGCTATGAAATCTAATAGATCTTGTAGTTCTTTGGCTTTCATTATTGTCATTTTACGCGTTCGGAATAGGAACCTGTTCTGGTATCTACTCTAATATATTCTTCCTGATTTATAAACAAAGGCACCTGGATAACAGCACCGGTTTCCAGGGTAGCAGGCTTTGTGGCGTTAGTAGCTGTATCACCCTTTATCCCCGGTTCCGTGTAAGTGATTTGCAACTCAACAAAAGGAGGTAAATCACAATTCAGCGGGCTTTCGGTTTCGGCGTGGAACAGGACCTCTACTTCCTGTCCGTCCTTCATAAGCTCGTGGGCGCTGATCAGTTCTTTTTGCAGGACCACTTGCTCGAAGGTATTGCTGTCCATGAGATGGTATCCGAGATCATCCTTATACAAAAATTGATGAGGCCGGCGTTCAATCCTTGCGGTGGTAATTTTGACACCGGAGTTAAAGGTATTTTCAATTATTTTTCCCGTATTTAAACTTTTTAGCTTTGTTCTCACAAAGGCTGGACCCTTCCCTGGTTTTACATGCTGAAATTCAACGATAGTATATAAATCACCGTTGAATTCTATACATAGTCCATTTCTAAAATCTGCTGTTGTTGCCATGGAAAATAAATTTAAGCTAAGTTACAAATCAAATAGAAAAATGAAACATCCCCTTCTATTTTTTCAAATATTCCATCAAAAGAAAGCAGAATATTGTCGGGGTATGTAATGTGTTGAGACCAATTATTGCTGTGATAATACTGTATGAAAGGTTAATTAGCTGTCATAGCCCCACTTGACGTAAATAGACCCCCAGGTAAAACCTCCGCCAAAAGCGGAAAGGATAAGATTATCACCTTTTTTCAAATGAGATTCGTAGTCAAAAAGGCAAAGCGGTATGGTACCACTGGTAGTATTTCCATATTTGTGAATGTTTAACATCACCTTGCCATTGCTCAGTCCCAGCCGGTCGGATGTTGCGTCGATGATTCTTCTATTGGCCTGGTGGGGGACCAGCCAGGCAATATCTTCCGAAGACAATTGATTTTTTTTCATTATTTCCTCTGAGACATCCGCCATATTGGTTACAGCAAATTTAAAAACCATGGCTCCTTCCTGGTAAACATAATGTTGCTTTTCATCCAGTGTCTGGTGCGTTGCCGGTCTTCTGCTACCTCCGGCTTTCATATGCAGATACGGTTCACCGGATCCGTCGGACTTTAGAATAGCATCCAAAACGCCATAGCCATCCTCATTGGGTTCGAGCAAAACGGCCCCTCCTCCATCACCGAAAATAATGCAGGTAGTTCGGTCTTCATAGTCAATAATCGACGACATTTTATCGGCGCCTATGACCACAACTTTTCGGTATTTGCCGGTTTCAATGAACTGCGCTCCTGTGGATAGTGCAAATAAAAACCCTGAACACGCCGCCTGTAAATCATAACTAAAAGCATTGACTGCACCCACCTCATTGGCGATTATGTTGGCGGTTGCGGGGAAAAGCATATCCGGGGTGGTCGTTGCACAGATAATAAGATCAATATCTTGTGGGTCAGTATCGGTTTTTTCCAACAGGCCTTTTACCGCATTGGCTCCAATGACAGATGTTCCCTGGTCTTCCCCCTTCAAAATCCTTCTTTCCTTTATTCCTGTTCTTGATGTAATCCATTCGTCGCTGGTGTCAACCATGGTGGTTAACTCATCGTTGGTTAGAACATAATCAGGGACCCATCCATGAATGCCTTTGATTACCGCCGTGATTTTACTCATTACTAAATTTTTTAAATTAGACCTCTCAGAATTTTTGCATTTAAGAGGTAAACTAAAAATATTTTTACAATAATAAAATTAAAGAGGGTGATTGCATAAAGCCTCGTGGCCAATAGCATCACATTACTCCCCCAGGCTCTCTTTAATTTTAAGATGTATATTGGATTTGGCCATTTTTTGAGCTTGCAACAGCATGTTTTTAATGGCGAGTGGACTGGATACGCCGTGACCAATAATTACATTACCGTTAACGCCCAATATCGGGCTTCCGCCTATAGCCTCGTAGTTAAATTTATTGAAGAATGGATCTAACAATTCCCTTTTCTTCAATATATCGTAAATGGATTCCGCAAATTTTAGTATAACATTACCGGTGAAGCCATCACAAACAATCACATCGGTTTTGTCATTGAAAACATCCCGTCCCTCAATATTGCCTATAAAATTTACTTTTTTGTCAAGTTTGAAAAGTTGAAATGCGGCTTGGGTGAGGAGTGTCCCCTTTTGTTCTTCCTCCCCTAAGTTCATTAATCCTACCTTGGGGTTATTAATTTTAAAGATGTGCTTGGCATACAAAGAACCCATTTCGCCGAATTGCACCAATACATCGGGTTTACAATCGGCATTTGCCCCCACATCCATGATTACACCATACTCCCCATTTTCTTTTGGGACAAAACCGGCGATCCCCGGACGAATGATCCCCTCAATGGCTTTAATGGTAAACATGGCGCCAACATGCATAGCGCCGGTATTACCGGCGCTGCAAAAGGCATTTACTATTTTTTCTTTAAGCAAGCCAAAACCTATGGCAATGCTTGACTCCGGCTTCTGGGTCAAAGCCCTGGTCGGATGCTCACCCATATTAATGACATCCTTGGCATGAACAACCTCCACTAAAGATGTATCAATACCTTTAGCGGCAATCAAAGGATTGATGATATCTTTTTTCCCGACCAGAACAATGCCGGAATCTGATGGCATTTCCTCTATGGCTAATTTTACCCCCTCTATTGTGGCTTCCGGGGCAAAATCTCCACCCATTGCATCTAAGGCAACCCTCATATAATCTATGCCAATACTTCTTTTTCCATCACTACTTTGCCCTTGTAATAGAGCTTACCTTCATACCAGTGAGCTCTGTGAGGTAGATGTAGTTCTCCTGTGGCAGGACAGATTACAAGATTTTTTTCGGTACCCTTGTAGTGTGTTCTACGTTTGTCTCTTCTTGCTTTTGACGTTTTTCTTTTAGGATGCGCCATCGTATAATAATTTACTGTTTAGTATTTTTTAATTCTATTAATTTTTTCCAGCGGGGATCGATGCCGTCGTCATTACCTGGACTGGCTTCATCGGCTTGATTATCTGCTGCTTTGTTATCAGAAGAATAAATTAAGCCGTCTTCCTCCTGGGCCTCATCCAGATTCATAAATCTGGGATGCAATTTTTTCATAGGGATGGACAGGCTGATAAATTCATATATGAACTGAGCCAAATTAATATGTGTTGTGTTTTTTGTAATTTGCATCATAAAATCATCCAGCTCTTTTTCCTCTTCTCCGAATTTGAAAATCAGATCCTGACCAACCGATAAAGGGTAGTCAAAATTTTCCAGACTCCGGTCACAAATTAACTCAACAATACCATCAATCTGTATGTTTACTTCGATAAAAGTTTCGGATTTTTTCAGGGTAGTTTTAACTGCTGCTTTCCCCTTACTTATCAAACTGTCATCAAAGGCTTGAAAGAACGAATCATCTACCGCAAAATCAAAATCATAGGATTTGTTTTGCAACTTGAAAATTTCAATATCCCATCCTTTTAATTCACGGTGCTCCATACCCTTGGAAATTAAGACCGCAAAGTTAAAAAGATAATTATAATTTTAAAATATAATTATGGAATTACCACGATGACAAGTTTGAGGTTTCTGCGATTTTTTTGGTGTATAGTGAGGGGTAAATTATTCGGTTTTGACCTCCATTCTTTTTTTTGTAATATCCATAGCCAGAAATATGGCTTGCAACATGGACTCCTCATTAGCCTTGTTTTTACCGGCAAGGTTGTAGGCTGTTCCATGATCCGGAGAGGTTCTTACCACCGGCAATCCCGCCGTATAATTGACACCCTCATCAAAAGCCAGTGTCTTGAATGGAATAAGGCCCTGATCGTGGTACATGGCCATAACACCATCAAATTTTTTATGCTCCATTTTTCCGAAAAAACCATCGGCCGGAAAAGGACCTAATATAAGGTTGCCTTTTTTCTTGCATTCATTGATAGCGGGTATAATGATTTCAGTTTCTTCATTTCCCAGCAGCCCATCCTCACCGGCATGCGGATTAAGTCCTAGTACGGCAATTTTTGGCTTTACAATACCAAAATCTTTTTTCAGACTCTTGTAGAGGAGGTTTATTTTGCTGACAATCGCCTGCTGTGTCAAACTTTTTTTCACTTCAGCTAATGGAATGTGGCTGGTTACGACCCCAATTCTCAGCTGTTCACTTACCAACAGCATCAGGCTTTCCTGATTTTGCGTGTTAAATTTATGGGTAAGGTATTCGGTGTGGCCAATGAACTTAAAATCATCACTTTGAATATTTTTCTTGTTGATTGGCGCAGTGACCAGCGCATTTATTTTTCCCTCTCTCAGATCATTCGTGGCGGCTTCCAGCGCTATAAAAGCATATTTGCCACCAGCTGATGTCACCTGACCAGGGTTTAGCTCCACCGTATCCTGCCAGCAATTCTTAACGTTTATCTTTTTGGTATGCAGGTCAAAGTTATTGTTGACAGGGTGATGATTAAACGGTTCGAGCCCCAGTGTTTTGCGGTAGTAGGACAAAACCTTTGTGGAGCCATACACCACCGGCGTAAACATTTTCAATAACCGGTTATCAGACAGCGCCTTAATGATAATTTCTGTTCCAATACCATTAAGATCCCCGACCGTGATGCCGATTACAGGTTTGCCGGCTTTAGCATTTTGCGCAGTTTTGTCCATATTTTACCATTTATCACTTAGTTCAATTCGCAAAAATAGAATTTTTATCCAAATTCCCGACGATAGCTTGTAATACCCGGCACAGGTTAAAATCGAAAATTGAAGCTTCTATTGAAATATTGTTACTTTAAAATATAAGTTTGCAATTTAGAGAGATTTCAATAATATGACCAAAGTCAGGCCAAAAAAGTATTTGGGGCAACATTTTTTAAAAGATTTGCAGGTAGCAGAAAAAATTGTTGATGCCCTGACTTTCACCCCACATTACCGAGATGTGCTGGAAGTAGGACCAGGCATGGGGGTTTTGACTGATTTCCTATTGCAAAAGAGCGATGCCAATTTATATGTTATTGATATTGATGCAGAGTCTGTTCAGTATCTGCAACAACGTTACCCTCAATTGCGAAGACAGATAATTGAAGGTGATATTTTAAAATGGGATCCGGCGACAACGTTTGAAAATAAGTTTGGCCTTATAGGTAATTTCCCCTATAATATTTCTTCGCAGATTTTTTTCAGGGTCCTGGAATTCAAAGATAAAATACCTGAGGTGGTGTGCATGGTACAAAGAGAAGTGGCCAACAGAATTGTCTCTCCGCCAGGAAATAAAGCATATGGCATCTTAAGTGTTTTGTTACAGGCGTTTTACAATGTGGAATATCTTTTCACTGTCGAACCCCATGTATTTCGTCCACCGCCGAAGGTTCAATCTGCGGTGATTAGATTTCAAAGAAACGAAGTTGCTAAATTGTCCTGTGACGAGGTATTATTTAAAAAGGTCGTTAAGGAGGGATTCCAAAATCGTCGAAAAACATTGCGGAACGCTTTAAAAAGAATAAATTTGCCCGAGAAAATTCGGCACCTTTCGATATTGGATCAAAGGGCTGAACAGCTTTCTGTTGATGAATTCATTGCTCTAACAAAAAAAATCGAGGAATCTTGACCGTATCTGCGCAATTTGAGCTTTCTAAAGAATATCTGGAGAGATTAAAGTCGGCCATCGAAGAAAAAAACGTCGACTTCATCCGGGAAACTATGGAGGGAGTCAATCCGGCCGATATTTCCGCCGTATTGGAGGAGTTTGATGGCGTGGATTCCAAGTACGTGCTGGATAATCTGGATACAGCCATTGGTGCTCAGATCATCAGTGACCTGGAGGAAGATACCAGGAAAGATTTTTTGAAGGTATTTGAGCCCGGAGAGATTGCGCAGTTTATCGAAATAATTGACTCCGATGACGGTGCCGATATTCTTAATGAACTTCCCGTTAAAATCAGGGAAAAGATCATTGCCAGCCTTGACAATGAGGAGAAAGTGTCTCATTTGCTTGACCTGTTAAGATATGAAGAAGATACGGCGGGAGGGTTGATGGCCAAGGAGTTGATCAAGGCCAACATCAACTGGACCGTCATTCAATGTATTGAAGAAATCAGGCGCCAGGCGGAAAACGTGGAGAAGATATATTCCATGTATGTGGTGGACGACCGGGATAAGTTATTGGGAAGAGTCTCTCTGAAAAAGATTATCCTTTCGGATGACAAAACAAAAATAGCTGATATTTACTCCGAGGATGTTATCTCGGTACAAACCTTTATGGAAGAAGCGGAAGTAGCTGCTACGATGCAAAAATATGACCTGGTGGCCGTGCCTGTAGTGAACCTGCAAGGTAAATTGGTAGGAAGAATTACCATCGATGATGTGGTAGACGTTATTACCGAAATTGCCGAGCAGGAGCGGCAAATTATGTCCGGTATATCTGAAGATGTAGAAGAAGATGATAATCTTTGGGTGTTGACAAGAGCCCGTTTACCCTGGTTGATTTTCGGGTTATTCGGCGGTTTGTTGGGGGCTAAAGTAATAGGTTTCTTTGAAGGAGATATAAAAAAAATAACTGAAATAGCCCTGTTTATTCCACTGATTATGGCTACCGGTGGTAATGTGGGAATACAATCTTCATCAATTATTGTACAAAGCCTGGCCAGCCGGTCGGTGTTTGAGGAAAATACTGTCAAAAGGCTCCTCAAGGTATTATTGGTTGCGTTGATTAATGGTATTGTTCTTGGAATTATTGTTTTGGGCATTAGTTACTGGATAATGGATTGGCAAAATGTAGATTTCGCAATGGTCGTGTCGGTAGCACTTTTTTGTGTGGTATTGCTGGCTTCTTTTATGGGAACTGTTACCCCGTTATTATTGAACAGGTTTAACATTAACCCGGCACTTGCCTCCGGTCCTTTTATCACCACCGCCAACGATATTCTTGGGTTGGGTGTATACCTTGTTGTAGTGCGACTGTTTTATGCCATTTAGTAAGCTATAGGTACTTATGGAAAAGAGATGCCTGATCGTCGATGAACTCCACACCAGCATTATTGCTAACCTTGAAAACTTAGGATTTGAGGTAAGCTACCGGCCCGATATCCACAGAAAGGAAGTCCTGGAAGTTATAGGCAATTATGAAGGCGTTATTGTAAGAAGTAAATTATTTCTTGACAAGGAATTCTTTAATGCGGCCCACCGGTTGAGGTTTATTGCCAGGGCTGGAGCCGGTCTTGACCAAATTGATGTGGAAGAGGTCAAAAAACGTCAGATTACGATTGTTAATGCGCCGGAAGGTAATAGAGATGCCCTGGCCGAACATTGTATAGGTATGATCCTCTGCCTGCTGAATAAGATCCATTTGGCAAACAACCAAATAACTGCGGGTGAGTGGCACCGGGAAGTCAACCGGGGCGTGGAATTGACCGGGAAGACCATAGGAATTATCGGTTATGGCTACATGGGTGAAGCATTTGCAAAAAGATTAAGTGGCTTCGGTTGTAATGTTCTGGCCCATGATAAATATAAAACTGGCTTTTCAGATGGATTTATCCGGGAGGTTTCGTTGCAAAGGATTTTTGAAGAATGTGATATCGTTAGTTTCCACGTTCCTTTGACAGAAGAGACAAAAGGCATGGTAAATGCGAAATTCATCGCTGATTTTAAAAAGAATATTTATATAGTTAATACCGCCAGAGGCGAAATTTTACCGCTTGACAATCTAAAAGTACAATTATTAAGTGGTAAAGTCATTGGAGTTGCCCTCGATGTACACGAATTTGAAAAGAAGCAATCACTCAGCCCTGATGAAGCAGCATTATTTGATTTTTTCAAAACTGCTGAAAACGTGTTGCTTACCCCTCATGTTGGCGGGTGGACTCATGAATCCTATGAAAAGATCAGCAGGATTTTATTTGAAAAAATAAGCCGGCTTTCTATTTAAACAAAAGATAACGCCAACCCGTCCCCTTTATTTAAGTCAAAAGTCTTTCCAGGGTGATATTTGAAAATATATAGGATACTTTATTAATGTAATTTTATCCCTGTTATTGAATATTAATTACCTTACCATTCTTCTAATTTTGAGCATTGGTATTGGGAAAATTAATCTTTAGTGAATGTCTTTTAGCTTTTCCGTAAAAAAAATAAAGAAAGCGATCGAGGGAATTATTGAAAAACCAATATTAACCTCATTCCTGGTTTTTCTTTTTCTGACATTGGTGGTGATCGGACTTAGCTTGCGCTTTTATATCCACGATTTTGAGGAATTCTATCTGAATGTACTGGCCGAGGCTCACGGTATGCTGTTTGACATACTTGTCATCGGTATTTTAATCTTTTGGCTCAATAAGAGCGGTGAAAAAAGGTTAAGGATCAGAACCTACAAAGATGAAATAGATGACTTCCGGCTTTGGGAATCAGATGAGGCCGCCTTTCGGAATGTCGGTAACATCAAAAGGCTGAACAGGCACCACATTTATAATATCAATCTGGTAAATTGCTATCTGGCACGTACAAACTTAAATTATGTAGTACTGAAGTCATCCAACCTGAACTCTGCCAATCTCCAGGGTGCCAATTTGATTGAGGCCAACCTGCAGGAGGCTAGGCTTAACCAGACAAATCTGGAATCTGCCACTTTGAATCAGTGCAGTCTGCGAGGTGCCTATGCCAGTGGTGCTCAATTTGCCGAGGCATTTTTAATCAAGGCCGACCTCACCAATGCCTTCCTGATCAAAGCTGATTTTAGCAGCTCCTTTATGATGGAAGCAGACCTGAAAGGTGCATATCTCACCGGTGCTGATTTTACAAATGCCAATTTATATCGCGCAGATTTACGCCAAACTACAGGAATCACGATAGAGCAACTTCGCAAAGTTAAGACCCTGTACCTCGCCAAATTCGATGACGATCTTCTGGAATTAGTCAACCGGGAATGCCCGGATCTTGTCAAGCAATAGATTTTTGGATTTTTATCCGCCGGTTATCTGGTGTGCATAGCTTTTTGCTTCAGGCTAAAATTCATATATTGCCAGCGAAGTCTTTATCACAATTCATAAAATTTACACAATCAACTATGAAGATAAAATTTTGTGGTGCCGCCAGAACGGTTACAGGAAGCAGCCATTTGCTCACACTTGACAATGGCTATAAGATATTGTTCGATTGCGGGTTGTACCAGGGGCGGGAAGATGGCTACGAAGATTTTAATCGACAGTGGCGTTTCGAACCTTCTGAAATTGATTGTTTGATTATTTCCCATGCCCACATTGATCATATCGGAAGAGTGCCTGCCCTGGTAAAGGATGGATTCGACGGAAATATTATTTGTACCAGCGCCACCCGGGATTTAGCGGCCATTATGCTTTTAGACAGCGCCTTTATCCAGGAAAAGGATGTTCAATACGTCAATAAAAGAAGGGTTAAGGAGGGAAAAGCGCCGTTGGAACCGCTATACACTGCCGTTGATGCGAAGAAATGTCTGGATAACTTTGTAGGCATAGCCTATAACCGATGGTTTCAAATTAACGAGCAGGTATCGGTTCTTTTTAAGGATAGTGGTCATATTCTTGGCAGTTCCAACGTCACGCTAAGCATCAAAACCCAAGATTCCCAGGAAAAAATTATTGGGTTTACCGGCGACATCGGCCGCCCTGACCGGCCGATATTAAAAGATCCTACACCCATGCCGCCGTGTGACTATCTTATTTGCGAGTCCACTTACGGAGGCAAGGAGCATAATGACCGGCCCAATGACGAGCACGAACTGCTGAAAATTATTGAGGAAACCTGCGTAAAAAATAAAGGGAAACTTTTGATTCCCGCTTTTAGTGTAGGCAGAACCCAGGAATTGGTTTACATGATGGATAAACTGGAATCCAGTGGCAAGTTGCCCAGGATACCGGTTTTTATTGACAGCCCCCTGGCCGTGAATGCCACCGAGATTTTTATATTGCACCCGGAGTGTTACGATGATGACTTACTGGAATATATGGACACCGACCCAAATCCCTTTGGGTTTGGCAACTTAAATTATGTACGCAAAGCGGAAGATTCCAAAAAGTTAAATGACCTGGCAGGCCCAGCTATCATTATCAGTGCCTCGGGCATGATGTCGGCGGGAAGAATCAAGCACCACTTGTTTAATCATATTGAAAATGCGCGCAATACTATCCTGGTAGTTGGCTTTTGTTCTCCCGGAACCCTGGGTGAAAGGATCAGAAACCGGCCTCCAACAGTGAGAATATTTGGTGTGGAAAAAAGTTTAAAAGCACAGGTCAGGATTTTGGATTCTTTCAGTGCTCATGGCGATGAACGGGAGATGCTTGATTTTCTAAGCACCCAGGATGCCGGGAAACTAGAAAAAATGTTTTTAGTGCACGGCGAAATAACCCGTCAGGAAAAATTTAAAGCTGCTTTACTGCAACAGGGATTTAAAGATGTAATGATCCCCAGCCTGGGAGAGGAAATTGACCTGAATTAGTTTTAGTCCGCAGCTGGTATTGGTTCAACGTCTGAAAGTCAGTGCTATACCGTTTGTGGCTGGTTGCGTTTCATTGCTTTTTGTTTGATAATTTCCCCAACAGGGCGGTTCTCAATTTTGCTCTCCAGCCACGAAATAATATCAAAATACAAAAATGCTCTTTTTTCGTAGGGATTGTTTTTAAGCGACAGCATTTGCTTTCTTAATTTCTTGAACGCGTCCATTAGTTGCGTTGGTTTGATGCTATTGAGGTCTTTTAAAAACTTCATGATATATTTTTGAAACATGTACAGGTCTTCCTTTTTAATTAAAAACCGGTAGGTGGAAAGGATATAGTAATCTACCAGATCGGTATTTTCTAATTCGTAATGGCAGATGAGGTTTAATATCCTGGCAAAACACTGTATATCGGAACGCAGATCCACATTGGTGGCATTGATAATTTTATTTAACCACGACACGGCCTCCTGCCATTGGTTGTTGCCAAAATACATGCAGGCAAATTTGTAATAAAAGATCAGAATGTGGTGCATATCCAGTTGATCTATGAATCTATTGAGTCCTTCGGCAATTTCCGGTACAATTTTGACACCTTCCTCGAAGGTACCCAGCAAGAAGTAATGATTGATGCGATGGGTAGATAGATACTTGAATATTTGCAACTTTATGTTGTCGGTCAAGTGAAGGTTTTTTATGTTATAAACGGCCTCCAACTCTTTAAAAGTGGCCACAAATTCATCAAATTTTCCCAGTTTATTTTGGGCGATCAGCAGGTTATTGGAGGCTTTGATATAGAGGTCAATTTTTGGGGCAATCAGGAAGGGATTATCTTTAAACAACTGCACCCACTTTTTTGCGTACTCATAAGCCCTCTCATCATCCTGAATGAAAAAATAATAGCCCACCATAGAATTAAACAGATAGTTTTTTTCATTGAAGGACAACCTTTCTTCCTTAAACGCGGGCATACTGGAAAAATAAAAACTATTGACAATTTCAAAATCCTTATGATCGCGGATAAAGCCAATGTTCATATAAAACGAATACAACTTCAGGGAGAGATTAGAAAAGTTGTGGAGGCTTTTAAGTTGCTCGCTAATAACCTCAGACTCCTTCATCAGGTCATTGATCCTTCTGTCTACCTTGGGTTGGGCGAGCTTGGTAACCAGTCTTTTTTCGAATTCTATAATTTCGAGCAGTAATAACGGGAAGTCATTTTTTTCAGCCAATGCCTTTGCCTTTTCAAGAATTTTAAAGCTTTGTTTATACAAACATTTATCGTTTAAAATGGAAGCTTGATCAATGCAATCACGAATTTGCATTGGAATGTCATTGCTTGATTTATTGCTGCCTAAATTCTGCAGAATTTGCTTGTAGAGATGAGCCTTCAGGTTGCTTATCTGCGAGGCTTTAATGGCAGGTTCCTTAAGAAGAATCTTGGCTTCATCATATTCACCCTGCTTGTCCATCCAGGTAAATAATTTCAGGAATTTTGCGTCCTCACCGCTCTTATGCCTGGATACAAAAAGCTTAAAAGAGCGTTTTTCAGCTTTTGTAAGCGACTTTATTAATTGGAAAAGTGGCTCGTTATTTTTGTTGGGCATTGTAGCTTATTTTGTTTTAAATAATTGATAATCAACATATTGAAAATGTTGAAATCCCTTTAGACATCGTAAATTTAATTGATAATTATTTTAAATCATACCCCCTAAGGATTACTTTTAACGTTGGTAGTGATATGTGCGTTTTAATCAAAGGCTTAATTAAGATTTATGAAGGATAGAGTTTATATTTTTGATACGACCTTAAGGGATGGTGAGCAGGTCCCGGGAGCAAAATTGGTAACAGAAGAGAAGATAGAATTGGCCAAACAACTGGAACTGCTGGGAGTGGATATCATGGAAGCCGGGTTTCCCATTTCTTCTCCGGAAGATTTCAATGCAGTTAAAAAGATTGCCAATACGATTAAAAGATCTACCGTTTGTGCGCTGGCCAGGGGTTTGGATGAAGACATTGAAGTTGCTGCACGGTCGGTAGAGAATGCCGCTTCCCCAAGGATCCATACGTTTATCTCAGTTTCCGACATACATATCGAAAATCAAATGCGCAAGACGCGTGATGAGGTGCTGAAAATGGTGGACCAGGCCGTTTCCAAGGCAAAATCTTATATGGAGAATGTGGAGTTTTCTCCCATGGATGCTTCCAGGGCTGATTTTGAGTATCTGGTAAAGTTTACCCAGGTAGCGATAGACGCCGGAGCTACAACCATCAACCTGCCTGATACGGTAGGCTATGCGTTGCCTGAAGAATGGGGTTTGATGATCAAAAACCTGGTAGAAAGGATCCCGGCGTTTAAAAGTGATGTCGTGCTGAGTATGCACACACACAATGACCTTGGTTTAGCTACAGCCAACGCCCTGGCCGGTGTAATTAATGGCGCCAGGCAGATCGAATGCACGCTCAACGGGGTAGGAGAGCGGGCTGGTAATTGCTCTTTGGAGGAAGTGGTGATGACTATCCAGACCCGCTATAAAGACCGTTTTTATACGCAGATTAATACACCGGAAATTTGCAAGACCAGTGAAATGGTTTCCGAGGTGATGGGCTTGCCGGTTCAGCCAAACAAAGCTGTGGTAGGCGCCAACGCCTTTGCACATTCTTCTGGAATACACCAGGACGGTATCATAAAACATCGCGATAATTTCGAAATTATGGATCCTAAAGATGTCGGTGCGTCAGGATCATCTATTGTGTTGACCGCAAGAAGTGGCAGAGCTGCTTTGAAGCATCGGCTGGAAAATTTGGGGTACGCATTTGATAAGAACGATTTGGAGCCAATTTACCTGAAGTTCCTGGAATGGGCCGATGAGAAAAAGCAAATTAATGACGAAGATTTACTTTCTTTGTTGCAAACAGTGGAGGCGGTTTCGAAGTGACATTGGCTGTAATGATAATTTAGCACAAACTTCTTCAAACGAGGCTTTCATTCTAAATTTGAAAGAGTAGAAACCTGGTTTTGGTTGTTGATAATCCCCTCTTTCGAAAGAGGGGAATTTTAATATATAACAGATATAGAAAATTGTAAAAAAATACTTAAAAGAGATGCCTAAAACATTGTTTGATAAAATCTGGGACGCCCATGTGGTAAGTGAAATTGAGGATGGCCCCAGTGTCCTTTACATCGATAAACACCTGGTACATGAAGTTACCAGCCCCCAGGCCTTTGCAGGTATTGAAAAAAGAGGAGTTCCGGTCTTCAGACCTCAAAATACGGTAGCCACCCCGGATCATAATGTGCCGACTATCGATCAACATTTAAGCATTAAAGATGAGCTGTCACGTTTTCAGGTAAATACACTTACCAAAAACTGTGAAAAACACGGCGTCACCTTGTATGGGCTGAATCATCCTTTTCAAGGCATTGTACACGTCATAGGTCCGCAGTTGGGTTTGACACAACCGGGAATGACCATTGTTTGTGGCGATAGCCACACCTCCACCCATGGTGCCTTTGGGGCCGTTGCCTTTGGTATTGGTACCAGCGAAGTTGAAATGGTTTTGGCTACACAATGCGTGTTGCAGCCAAAACCTAAGAAAATGCGAATTAATGTCAACGGTCAACTGAAAGAAGGCGTGACAGCAAAGGATGTGATACTTTATATAATATCGAAAGTCACCGCCAGCGGGGGTACGGGCTACTTCGTGGAATTTGCCGGAGATGCCATCCGGAGCCTTAGTATGGAAGGAAGGATGACAGTTTGCAATATGAGTATTGAAATGGGGGCACGCGGTGGCCTGATTGCGCCCGACGAGACTACTTTTGACTACATTAAAGGGCGTGAATTCGCTCCGAAAGGGGAGGAATTTGAGCAGGCAGTGAAAAAGTGGAAGACATACTTTACCGATGATGCGGCGGTTTTTGACAAAGAGTTGAATTTTGAAGCTGCCGATATTGAACCGATGATTACTTATGGCACCAATCCGGGAATGGGCGCGAAAATCGTTGCCAATATTCCATCGCTGGATGAAATCAGCGACAAAGAAAAGCTAAGCTTTGAAAAGTCCATGGATTACATGGGTTTTAATGCGGGCGACGCATTGGAAGGAAAACCAGTGGATTATGTGTTTGTCGGTAGCTGTACAAATGGAAGGATTGAAGACCTTAGAGAGGTAGCCGCATTTGTAAAGGGAAGAAAAAAAGCAGACAACATTACAGCGTGGATTGTTCCGGGCTCCAAGCAGGTGGAAAAACAGGCATATGAAGAAGGTATTGTTACGGTACTGGAAGAAGCTGGATTCCGATTGAGACAACCCGGTTGCTCCGCTTGCCTGGCTATGAATGATGATAAAATTCCAAAAGGGAAATATGCCGTATCCACTTCCAATCGAAATTTCGAAGGAAGACAGGGACCCGGCGCACGTACACTCCTGGCCAGTCCCCTGACCGCTGCTGCGGCGGCGGTAACCGGCAAGATTGTCGATCCCAGAAAAATATTGTAAAAAACTTAAACTTTAGGCACCCCGGCACGTTCGGGGATGGATAAATTTTATAAAGAAAAATATAATGGCGGTAGAAAAATTTAACACTATAATTTCATCGGCGGTGCCTTTGCCCATAGAGAATGTCGATACTGATCAGATTATCCCGGCAAGGTTTTTAAAAGCCACAACCAGAGAGGGGTTTGGAGATAACTTGTTTCGCGATTGGCGTTACAAAAATAATGGCGAACCGAATGAAGATTTTGTATTAAACAATCCGGACTACAGCGGTAAAATTTTAATTGCCGGTAAAAACTTTGGCAGTGGTTCCAGCAGAGAACACGCTGCCTGGGCTATCCATGATTACGGATTTAAGGTGGTGGTCAGCAGTTTTTTTGCTGATATTTTCAGAAACAACGCCTTAAACAATGGTGTTTTGCCGGTGGTGGTTTCCGAAGATTTTTTGGCAAAGCTATTTTCAGCTATAGAAGGAGATGCCAATGCCGAATTCAAAGTAGACCTGGAGGCGCAGCGTTTCGAAATAGTTGCTACCGGAGAGCAGGTAAGCTTCGATATAAATCCCTACAAGAAACAATGCCTGGTTAATGGATATGATGACATCGATTATCTGCTAAGTATCAAAGATGATATAGAAAGATTCGAAAAAGAGCGGGTCTGATGCCTACACAATAATGAAAATTTCAATTTTAGATACAACACTCAGGGACGGAGAGCAAACCTCCGGTGTGTCATTCTCGGATAGTGAAAAACTTACCATAGCGAAGTTGTTGCTGGAGGAGCTAAAAGTTGATCGTATAGAAGTAGCTTCTGCCAGGGTCTCGGAAGGTGAATTTCAGGGTGCCCATAAAATACTGCAATGGGCCAGGAGCAACAACTGTCTCGACCGTGTTGAAATACTGGGTTTTGTCGATGGTAAAGCATCCGTCGACTGGATCAGGGATGCCGGAGGTAGTGTTATCAACTTGCTGTGCAAAGGTTCGTTGAAGCATTGCCGTCAACAGCTGAAAAAATCTCCCAAGACACATTTATCCGATATTGAAAAGGTGATTGATTATGCCAAAAGTTGCGGCATTACCGTAAATATTTACCTGGAGGACTGGTCCAACGGCATGAGAGATTCCCGGGAATATGTGGATGAGATGGTGGCATCCCTACATAAAATTGGTGTAAACCGAATCATGTTGCCCGATACACTGGGCGTATTAAATTATGAAGAGTCATTTTCATTTTGTCAGCAGATGCTTCAGAAATTTCCCGATTCTGAATTTGATTTCCACGCTCACAATGATTACGATCTCGCTACGGCCAATGTTTATGCTGCCATTAAGGCTGGAATAAAGGGAATTCATACCACGGTTAACGGACTGGGAGAGCGGGCAGGCAATGTGCCGCTATCAAGTGTTATAGGAGTCGTTAAGGATCATTTTCATTTTGACATGAATATTGACGAAAAAAAGTTATTTACGGTCAGTAAAATGATTGAATCCTTTTCCGGTGTTCGGATTCCGGCCAATAAGCCATTAATCGGGGAATTTGTTTTTACCCAGACCAGTGGAATTCACGCCGATGGTGACAATAAAGACAATCTTTATCACAATGACCTGAAGCCGGAAAGGTTTGGAAGGAAACGAACCTATGCCCTGGGGAAAATGTCAGGGAAAGCCAATATCAAAAAGAATCTCGACGCACTGGGTATGGAGCTCGATCCGGCATCTATGAAAAAAGTTACGGAAAAGATCATAGAACTGGGAGATAAGAAGGAAACCGTGACTAAAGAAGACCTGCCTTACATTGTGGCTGATATATTAAAAAGTGAAGAAATAAAGCAGCACATCAAAATAAAGAATTATTCACTTTCTGTGGCTGAAGGCTTAAAATCAGTGGCAACGCTAAGCATTGAAATCAAAGGTCAGACTTATGAGGAAACCGCCTCCGGTGACGGTCAATATGATGCATTTATGAATGCTTTGTTGAAAATCTATAAAAGATTAAACAAATCTTATCCGGTGCTGATAGATTATGCTGTATCCATACCACCTGGCGGAAAAACAGATGCATTTGTGGAAACCATTATTACCTGGGACCACGGCTATCAATTTAAAACCAGGGGCCTGGATTCGGATCAGACCGTGGCAGCCATAAAGGCTACCATCAAGATGTTAAATATTATTGAAAATAAAAATAACTAAACGAATGGAATATCGGATAGCGACATTGCCGGGCGATGGTATAGGCCCGGAAATAGTAAACCAGGCCATCAAAGTATTGGAGGCTGTAGGAAAGGAATACAATCATAATTTCAACTTTGAATACGGGCTGGTTGGAGCTCACGCGATAGACGAAGTGGGTAATCCTTTTCCCGATGAAACACTGGAGCTATGTATGAAGTCGGAAGCGGTGTTATTTGGATCCATCGGGGATCCCAAATATGATAATGATCCTAAGGCCAAGGTAAGACCCGAGCAGGGATTACTGGCGATGAGAAAAAAACTGGGACTTTACGCCAATATCAGGCCGGTAACAACCTTTGCTTCCCTGATTCATAAAAGCCCCCTTAGGGCCGACATCATCGAGGGTGCTGACTTCGTGGTGGTAAGGGAACTGACCGGTGGCATCTATTTCGGTGAGCCAAGAGGAAGGTCGGAAGATGGCAATAAAGCTTTCGATACCTGTGTTTACACAAAAGAGGAAATTGAACGCATCATCAACCTGGCGCTGGATTACGCCGGAAAAAGGCGAAAAAAATTGACGGTAGTAGACAAGGCCAATGTGTTGGCTTCATCAAGATTGTGGCGAGAAACCGCACAGGATATGGAAAAGGCTAATACCGGTATTGAAATCGATTATATGTTTGTGGATAACGCCGCCATGCAATTAATCCAGTGGCCCAAACAATTTGATGTGATCGTTACGGAGAATATGTTTGGCGATATATTGTCAGACGAGGCTAGTGTAATTACCGGATCTTTAGGATTGTTGCCCTCCGCGTCTGTTGGAATTCATACGTCGGTATTTGAACCTATTCACGGTTCTTACCCGCAGGCAGCCGGCAAAGATATTGCCAATCCCATTGCCACAATACTTTCGGCAGCCATGATGCTGGAGTTGTCATTTAATCTTACCGCAGAAGCCAAAGCCATCAGAGATGCTGTGACCGCTTCCCTGGAAGCCGGTGTAGTAACCGAAGATATCGCTGAGGAAAAAGCCTACAAAACGTCGGAAGTCGGGGATTGGCTGGCAGCCCATATTAAATCACCCAAGGCGATGAACGTTTAATCACACGAAACTATTTGATTAGATGGAGCCAGGATGTTTTTTCTGGCTCTTTTTATTTTAATACCATACTGATACCGGGTTTTTTACATTTTATATGTCGCGAAAAAAATATTTGATAGGCGCTGTAATTGTTTTTGTTGGCGCTATACTATTCTCTGCCAAGGCTGTTTTAATCAAGCTGGCTTATCGCCACCCGGTAGATGCTATTTCCCTTTTGACTTTGAGGATGTTAATGGCCTTGCCTTTTTACCTGATCGTCAATATATACCTGTCTTCTAAAACCAGGCAACAAAAACTGACCGGAAAAGCCTACCTGTCCATTATCATTCTTGGGGTGTCAGGTTATTATTTAGCCAGCTTTTTTGATTTCTATGGATTAAAATTCATAACCGCCAGTCTGGAGAGGTTGATCCTTTTTATTTATCCCACTTTTGTAGTAATTATCACAGCGCTGGTATTTAAGAAAGCGATTTCCTGGCTGCAAATTTTAGCGATTTTTATGACTTACTCAGGCATCCTGGTAATCGTTACCAATGACTTGAATATGGAAGATCAGAAAGATGTCTGGCTTGGTGGCGGCCTGATATTGCTGAGTGCACTGACCTTTGCGATCTACCTGGTAGGAAGTGGACAGATTATTCCGAAGATCGGGTCCATTCGCTTTACCGCCCTGGCAATGTCTGTTTCGGCCGTTTGTGTGATCCTTCATTATTTTGCCGGACATTCAGCTAGTGCTATGTTAAATTTCCCCGGGGAGGTATATTGGCTTTCCCTGATTATCGCCTTGTTTTGTACTGTTTTGCCTTCCTTCTTACTTTCTGAAGGGATCTTGCGGATAGGTTCTTCCAATGCTTCCATTATTGGTGGTATTGGCCCGGTTTCTACAATTGTATTGGCTTATTTTTTCCTTGGAGAAAGGATCACCTGGATGCAGATCGCCGGAACGGTATTTGTTATTGCCGGCGTATTGGTGATATCGCTTAAAAATAAAAAGTAATTGATATGAAACCGGCTGTCCCTGCGTTGGATATAAAATAGAAAACCATTGGTTGATTTGATATTCTATTATTTAAGAATTATCTTCTGTTTCCTGTAAGGATCAAGACCATACACTAGTTGGATGAAAGAAGTTAAAAATAGTATTAACATCGATGTGGAACCCGAGAAAATCTTCATGGCATTTTTGGAACCAAAAATGTTAAGAGATTGGTGGGGTGTGGAAAAGACGCTTATTGAAGCCAGAGAAGGTGGTAGCTATGCTTTGGCATGGGGAGTTTCCGATGATAGTTTCGGTTACGTAACCACCGGATTGATTAAAACTTATAGGGAGAACGCACTGCTGGAAATAGGGAATTTTCTTTATTTTAATCCGAAAATGGAGATCCTGGGACCAACGTCGCTGCGTATAGAAGTGTCCAATGACCAGGATGTGCCGGCCTTAACTATTTGTCAATCCGGCTACCTTGAAGGTGGCGATTGGGACTGGTATTACGAGGCGGTGAGCGAATCCTGGCCGGTGGTAATGAAATATCTCAAAACGTATCTGGAAAAAATAACCAGACAATAACACCAATGATGTTTTTTATCTGGTATTAAACTTTGCTAAACTTGTCAATGAGCAATTTAACTGTTCAAATTTCCGAATTCATTACCAATTTTTACGTATTCTTTCCGTTATTAAGCCGGGAACATACCCCCTGGGATTTGATTGATTCCCTGGAAGAGCAATTGGAGAAATATGACGCCGCAGTGAAAACCGAAAGTTTTAAACGAGAAGATAAGGTATTGATCCATAACCTGGCTACGGTTGAAAATAATGTTACCATCAAGGGAAAAGTAATCGTAGAGAGTGGTTGCCTGATCAGATCGGGGGCTTATCTGAGAGGGCCGATATATTTAGGTCCTAATGTTACCATTGGTGCCAATTGCGAAATTAAACAAAGTGTGATTTTTGAAAATTCCAGTGTCGCTCATTTAAATTACGTAGGCAACTCAATCATTGGTGAAAATGTAAATTTAGAGGCAGGTGTAATCCTGGCAAACCACTTTAATGAAAGGGAACATAAAGAAATTACCATTTTACACCAGGATAAAACCATTGAAACAAATGTCACCAAGTTTGGATCGCTTATTGGGGATGGAAGTAAAGTAGGGGCTAACTCAGTCTTAAATCCGGGAACATTGCTTTCCCGGCATACTATTGTAGACAGGTTAACGCATGTAAATCAATTGAAGGATTATCAAATAGACAGGATATGATGAAGACCACGGCTTGGGCGACCGGATTAACACTATTTTTTTTGGCTTCCACCATTCAGGCGGTTGGGCAATCTCCACCCATAAAATGGTATAACACGAAGAATGAAGCCGTATTTTCTTATCAGATAAAGTGTATAGGGGATTTATATTCAGGATCAAAATTTACCAAGTGGGAAGTAGTTTTAGTGAATCTCCAACCCAAAATAGTCAAATGTGAGGCAGTTATTGTCAACGGGGATAGCCAGGAAATCAGTGAGGCGGTAGAAGTGGTTGTTGGCGGTGAGGAGAAGTCGAAGCTTATTTTTATGAGAGTTACCAGCGAGTGCGATAAATCCCTCAGGCTAAACTTTAACCACCTGTCGTATAGAAAAAATAAAAGGGGCTAGCCGCCCCTTTCCATTTATTTTTCTCCTTGTTCTTTTTTGACTTTCTTTGTCTTGATGCGGAACTTAAGTTCGTCGCTTTTTCCATCGTGATCGGCCACGATGATATCTCCATCGGACAGATCACCCTTCAATATCTCCTCGGCAACGGGATCCTCGAGGTATTTCTGGATAGCGCGGTTTAAAGGCCGTGCACCATATTGAGGATCATATCCTTTTTCCGAAAGAAAATCTTTGGCTTTATTAGTTAATTCTACTGCATAACCCATGGCATTGATACGTTCAAACAATTTGCCCAGCGACAAATCAATAATTTGATGAATGTGCTCCTTATGCAATGAGTTAAATACAATAACATCGTCAAGTCTATTCAAAAACTCCGGCCTGAAAGTTTTTTTCAAAGCATTTTGGATAGTGCTTTTCATTATGTCATCACTACTATCCTGTTTAGACTTGGTAGCAAATCCAATGCCTGCACCAAAGTCTTTCAGATCTCTGACACCGATGTTGGAAGTCATGATGATAATGGTATTTCTGAAATCAACCCTTCTTCCAAGACCGTCGGTTAGAATACCATCGTCTAAAACCTGCAGCAGCAAGTTAAATACATCCGGGTGTGCTTTTTCTATTTCATCAAGCAGTACAACGCTGTAAGGTTTTCTTCTGACCTTTTCGGTCAGTTGGCCCCCTTCCTCATAACCGACATATCCGGGAGGCGCTCCTACCAGCCTGGAGACAGAAAATTTCTCCATGTACTCACTCATGTCGATTCTTACCAGAGAGTCTTCCTTATCAAATAGGTACCTGGCAAGTTCTTTAGCCAATTCGGTTTTACCAACCCCGGTTGGTCCGAGAAATACAAATGACCCAATAGGTTTCTGAGGATCTTTCAGTCCCACCCTTGTTCTTTGTATGGCTTTCACCAGTTTGGTAATAGCTTCATCCTGTCCTATAATCCGTCGCTGCAATTCTTCGGACATGCCCAAAAGCTTAACGCCTTCTTTTTGGGCTATTCTTTTGGTAGGAATACCGGTCATCATACCAATTACCTCTGCTACATTTTCCTCGTTGACCGTATACCTTTTTGTTTTTGTCTCATCTTCCCACTTATTTTTCGCTCTTTCAAGCTGCTCAATAAGCTTCTTTTCCTTATCTCTCAACTGGGCAGCCTCTTCGTATTTTTGACTTTTAACTACCTTGTTTTTTTCCTTTTTGATGTTGTCTATAGACTCCTCAAATTTGGTTATTTCCGGCGGTACATGGATGTTTTTTATATGTACCCTGGCGCCGGCCTCGTCTAAAACATCGATGGCTTTATCCGGCAAATAGCGGTCGCTGATATAGCGATCCGATAATTTCACACAGGCATCAATGGCCTCGGCGGTATAATTAACGTGGTGATGTTCCTCGTATTTTTCTTTAATATTATCGAGTATCTGTATAGTTTCTTCCGGAGTGGTGGCATCGACCATCACAACCTGGAACCTTCTGGCCAGGGCGCCGTCCTTTTCAATATACTGACGGTACTCATCCAAAGTCGTCGCACCGATGCATTGGATTTCTCCTCTTGCCAGTGCCGGTTTAAACATATTCGAAGCATCCAGTGAGCCCGAAGCGCCACCCGCCCCTACAATCGTGTGTAATTCATCTATGAATAATATCACCTCAGGGGATTTCTCTAATTCATTCATCACGGCCTTCATTCTTTCTTCAAACTGGCCACGATACTTGGTGCCGGCTACTAAAGAAGCCAGGTCCAGTGTAACGACCCTTTTTCCGAATAGTACCCTTGATACTTTTTTCTGCACGATACGGAGGGCTAATCCTTCCGCGATTGCAGTTTTACCTACGCCGGGTTCTCCAATGAGAATAGGGTTATTTTTCTTCCTTCTACTCAATATTTGAGCAACACGTTCAATTTCCTTATCACGTCCCACAATAGGGTCCATCTTATTCTCCTCTGCCAACTTGGTCAGGTCCCTGCCGAAATTGTCCAGTACCGGAGTCCTTGACTTTTCGGATGATTTGGAAGAGGATTCTTTTCCCGATGAGGAGCTTCCTCCAAACATCCTTGCTGAATCTTCATCGCTATCGTCAGTATCGGATGATGAACTCATGGGGTTTTCGGTCTGATATTCCAAAAGTTCTTTCACTGTTTCGTAGTTAACGTCAAATTTTTCTAACAACTGTGAGCTAATATTATCTTCATCTCTCAAAATTGACAGTAGGAGATGCTCCGTGCCAATCAATTGGCTCTTAAATATTTTTGCCTCCAGATAGGTTATCTTTAAGACTTTTTCGGATTGTCGAGTAAGTGGGATATTGGCCAGATTCTTAACATTATTGGTGGCTGACCCTTTCGTCGCATGCTCAATAGCCGCTCTTAATTCGTCAAGGGATACGCCTAGTTTTTTCAACAAACTTATTGCTACTCCTTCACCTTCCCTAATCATGCCCAACAATAAATGTTCTGTGCCAATATAATCATGACCAAGGCGGAGTGCTTCCTCTCTGCTAAGTGAAATTACTTCCTTTACCCTATTTGAAAATTTTGCCTCCATACGCTATGGTGTAATTTGTATATATAAATCTAAATTATTTTTGCTAATTATTTGATCTTCTTTTTAAGAATTTCTTATTCGTTTTATGATTATGTAATAAAAACGAATTTAATTCTTTATTTGTTCGGCTTTGTCTGCCATTGATTTGTTCAGAATCAAAGATGCCCCCGGACCTTCACAAAACAATAAATCAATAATACTTAGATTACCGGCAAAGTCTTTGCCAAAAATTTGATTATAAGCATGGCCCCTGTAAATACCTCTGTCCTGAAAGCTCATTTTTGGTAAAATTAATGATCTTAAATCTAAAACAGGACTTTTTGGATTAAAATCATAACTATTAGTGAACTTTATATGCTTTTTTATCTCCAGATATTCAAGACATTTTGTCAGCAATTTCAAATTCAAGTCAAATAAAAAGGGCTCTTTTGAAAACAGTATGGACTCAAAACCATCCCGATAATATTCAAAAAAAGGAGATTTACCATACGCTGAAGTAATAGTTCTCCAATGATCCTTTAACCAGCTCTGCCGATAATCAATTTTAATATCTTTAATTTTTCGCGCCCCCTTTTTTACCGGAATACTCATCACTTCAACCTTATTGGCAGATTTGACATAGCATCTGTTCCGATACGTTTGTTTCACAAAATTCTCAGCAGCCTCGATAGTTACCTCTTCGCTGTTCATAAAAACAATAAAGTATTCCAGACTTGGCAGGTACTGCAATTCTATTAAAACAGGACGCCCTTTAATCAATTTGAGGTCGATCAAATCTTTAACTATTAATCTTCTACTTTAGTGTAATGTAACCTGAAAGATACCATTATTTATTCACTATCCAGATTGAATCGCCTGGATTCCGCTAAATTTTATACAGAAAATCACATGTCTCCCTGGTAGATAGTAGTTATAACTCCAGGCGACCAAGTCCCTCTCTTAATATTTTCACTTCTTCTTCCGTACAATCGACTACCGTTGAAGGGATGTTTTTACCCATACCTCCATCGATGACGATGTCAACCAGGTGTCTAAAATCCTCAAAGATCAGTTCGGGGTCGGTGGTATACTCAATGATTTCATCCTCATCCTTGATAGAGGTGGTCATGATCGGGTTTTGCAATTGCTCGACGATACTCCTTATAATGGCATTGTCCGGAATCCTGATACCAATGGTCTTTTTTTTTACTTTTAATATTTTGGGTACAGCGCTATTGGCCTCCAAAATAAATGTAAATGGGCCCGGCAAGGATTTTTTCATCAGTTTGTATATCGGTGTCGATAAATTTTTGACGTATTTCGAAGCATTGCTGATATCTGCACAAATAAAGGAAAATTGGTATCTGCCGGATTTTATTCCTTTAATATTGCATAGTTTTTCAATGGCCCTTGCATCATAAATATTACAGCCAATTCCGTAAATAGTGTCGGTAGGATAAATAATAATGCCTCCGTTTTGCAGGGTGGTAACAACCTTATTAATTTTTTTTGGATCGGGATTTTCCGGATAAAGTTTTAACAGCTGTGCGGGCATGAAATCATTATTTCCTTTGATGGCCTTGAAAGTTTGGCAAAATATAAATCTTTGTTCCCAACTTCAAACTAATTAGAAAGTTATTAAAAACTTGGTTTTGTAAACTAATTTGTATTTTTATCAATTCATTTTTTGACAAAAAAATTAAATTGCGGTCGGTGAAGAAACGGAATATATTTTTAGTATTGTTTATTGGCTTTTGGGTAGTGGTGAGTTCACTAGCCTTTTACGGGTATCAAGCATTCAAATCTCCCAATATTTTAGTGGGAGAGGAGGCAAAGGTATTACTCATTCACAAAGGAGCAGATTTTAAGACGGTACAGGATTCCCTGAGTGCCGGCCGGTTTTTAAAAGATCCGGTTGCCTTTGGGTTTTTGGCGAAAATATTAAAGTACCATGAAAATGTAAAACCCGGCAGATACCTGCTCAAGCCCAACATGTCAAACCTCGAGGCTATCCGCTATCTGAGATCCGGCAATCAGTTACCTGTGGATGTTACTTTTAACAACATCAGGTTGAAAGAGGACCTGGCGGAAAGAATTACCAAAAACCTGGAAATAACCAAGGCGGCATTCCTGGCGGCGTTGAACGACACGGCCATGACCGGAAAGTATGGATATAGCCCTGAAAATATCATGACGATGTTCCTGCCTAATACTTATGAAGTTTATTGGAATGTCAGCGTTGAAGGTCTTTTCAATCGCATGAGCCAGGAGCATCAAAAGTTCTGGAGCGAGGAGCGAAAGCAAAGGGCAGCGGAAATAGGGTTATCGCCGGTGGAAGTATCTGTGCTGGCTTCCATTGTTTATGCTGAAAATAGTAAAACGGATGAAATACCCAGAATAGCTGGTTTATATATGAACAGGCTGAAAAGAAACATTGCCCTCCAGGCCGACCCTACTTTGATTTTTGCCGCACAGGATTTTACTATTAAAAGAGTATTAAATAAACACAAGGAGATAGAGTCGCCATATAATACCTATAAATACACCGGGCTTCCTCCGGGACCTATTAACCTGCCCCCCGTCGTGGTGCTGGACGGCGTTTTGAATTACGAAGATCACAACTATATATATATGTGTGCCAAAGAAGATTTTTCGGGATATCACAATTTTGCCACCAACCTGAGAGAACATTTAAACAACGCGGCAAGATATCAGAGGGCTTTGAACAAGGCAAAATTATACAGATAAGATATGTACGAAAGTTCAGTAAAAGTCAGGGTGAGATATAGCGAAACGGATCAGATGGGGTATGTTTATTATGGTAACTATGCAAGCTATTATGAAGTAGCCAGGGTTGAAAGTCTCCGAAATCTGGGATTTGCCTATAAAGAGCTGGAGGGGCAGGGCGTGATGATGCCTGTGTTGGAAAACAAGACCAAATTTTTGGCGCCTGCCAAATATGATGAGCTCCTAACTATTAAAGCCAGAATTGCAAGTCGCCCCGGTGTGAGAATCATCTTTCATTATGAGATATATAACGAACAATCCGAATTGATCAATACGGGTGAAACGGTTTTAGCCTTTGTCAATATGACCTCAGGCCGTCCATGCCGTCCACCCCAGGTGATGCAGGATCTGCTTGATCCTTATTTTAATTAAGAACGATTAACTAGGCAATGAAGAGAAGGATTATCACATATATTATGAATTCTCCAATGTTTCATTGGATCATTGCGCTGTTGAAAAAGATACGTTTCAAAAAAGCCAATGTCTCCCTATATGATGTGATCAAGATCTTTTTGGAGAAGTTGACCAAGGATGAGGTCATAGAAAGGGCAGAGGCTGTCGCTTTCAACTTCACACTTTCGATTTTCCCGGCTGTCATTTTTCTTTTCACGCTCATACCATTTGTTCACCAGTGGATACCTGATGTAAGTACCGAAAACATCATGGAATTTATTGGCGATATGATGCCGCCAAGCATGTATGATGTCATATCATCCACCGTGGAAGATATTATCAGCAAGCAGCGGGGCGGGCTATTGACGTTTGGCGCCCTGTTTTCATTGGTATTATCTACCAGCGGCATGCTGGCGCTGATGAAGGCCTTCAACGCCTGTTATAAAACAGTCGAAAAGCGTGGGTTTTTTAAAACCAGGCTAATTGCCACCGGACTAACCATGATGCTGGCATTTGTATTGATACTGGCCATCATATTGCTCATTGTGGGAAATTTTGTTGTCAACCTGATCAACTCCGAGCTAAGCTGGCTGGACCTGGATGCCTATGTGGTAAACCTGTTACTGATATTAAGATTTGTGGTGATATTTATTGTTTTCTTTCTGGCGATATCTTTTATCTACTACTTCGGTCCCGCCGTACACTATAACTGGCGCTTTTTCTCTATCGGTTCTTTTCTGGCCACCCTGCTTTGCCTGGGAATTTCGTATACCTTTTCTTTTTACGTCACCAATTTTGGCACCTATAATAAATTATACGGGTCGATAGGCGTGCTGATAGCGCTGATGATATGGCAATTGATATTATCGGTGGTATTATTGGTGGGCTACGAGTTAAATGCCAGCATCCACAAAGCACATTCTATTGTGTCAGATCCGGAGGAAAATGAATAAAAAGAAAAAAACTTTTACCACCACTCTTTGTCAAAAGGAAATAAAAATTTAGATTTGCAGCCTTAAAGGAATGAACGACCATTAGAGGAGTGGCGGAGTGGTCGAACGCGGCGGTCTTGAAAACCGTTGTACCGCGAGGTACCGGGGGTTCGAATCCCTCCTCCTCTGCAGAGGCAGCATATAGCAACAGATTATTGGAGTTGTATGCTGCTTTTTTTATTGAATAAAACTTAGGGATGAGAACCCCGGGGTTCGAAATGGAGCGAAGCGGAATTCGCGAGGGGCTGTGCGGCAGGGACTGCGGGAATGAGCAATCCCTCCTCCTCTGCAAAACAGTGTGAGTGAACAGCGTGAGTTTTAAGACTTCACGCGTTCACACTGTTTTCCCTCAATACTCACACTCACTATCACTAATCATTTTGAAAGCCGGGCTCTTGCTTGTTTTGTTGGAAGATATTCAGGAATAAGAACCTGGGATTCGGAATTCGCGAAGACTGTGCGGCAGGGACCGCCGATATGAGTAATTCCTCCTCCTTTGCAGATTCAGTTGAGAGCAACAGCATACAGCAACAGATTTTTAATGTTACTGTTTTTTTTGATTAGTGGGGTATGAGCAATCCCCCTTGCCAGGTGAGGAATATAAAAAAAGGGCAGTACTGGGTGTAGAATCCTCTACATCTACCTATTGTTTTGGAAACCAGACCAGGCATTTGGAATGCCGGCTACCAACCGAAATCGATCAATAATGTCTTTTTTAATGTTTCGAGTGTTACTTTATAAGCTCTGAAGACCTCCTTTGCGGTAGTATCAGGAATTATACCCGCTTTGATGCATTGATTAACGTTGAGCTGATATGAGAGTGTAGTTTAAACTACAGCCAGGGGGGTAAATAATTCAAAAGTGCAGTTGATTAGTGAAATTTCTCACGAAGCCAATTCGAATTAAAAAATATCAGTATTTTATTTTTATTTGAAATAAATTTGGTTAATTTCAAAAGCCGGGGAGCACTCAAATTTTGTTTCAACTATTCAATCAGCTTTACAACATTTATAATCAAAAGTATCTCATATAAATTTTTATGTCTTAAAAATGTTTGATTGAAATGATACATTTTTTTTGGATTTACACGCTCTGATTATTTTTAATTAGAAACGAATTTATTTTAACCAACTAAACTACTGTCATGAGAAAAATCAAATTTATTTTTATTGCCTCATTCATTTTGATTTCTTTTTATTCATGTGATGAATCCATTGAAACTTTTGAAAGTGAATCAGAATATAAAATAGATCCTACTGATCCGGTATATCAAAGTATTATAAATGCGGGATTTCTACCGAAGCATATACAAAGTAGCAAAGATTACTATATTGTTGAAGGAGATATCCTTTTTAGTAAGGATAGAGAAGTCCCCAATCAGGAGTCACCAAAAAATGGTAAAACGCAACAATATAGAACAGAATTTGTAATTAGCAGGAGTCATCAACAAGATATTGATGTTTTTATTAATCCCAACACAAATCAATGGGCTGCTTCCGCTGTAGATGCAGTTAACAATTGGAATGCGTTGCCCAACACAAACCTAAGTTTCAATATAGTCAATAATGCAGCTAATGCAGATATCATAATCGAAGCAGATATTGACGCTGTAATTGGTTTAACCTGGGATGGCCAATTTAATCCAGATGCCCTAGCTTGTGCTGACTTTCCAAGTAATAACAGACCTGGAGAAATTATTTCGGTGGATGATGAACTTTTCAACTGCGATGGTGTGATTAATCCGCAGCAATACACCACTGTTCTTCAACATGAGATTGGGCATGCGATTGGTCTTCGTCACGGAAACGCTCCTGATGAGGATGCGGTTTCTGGTGAAGTTTCTTATCATATAAATGGTACACCTGTGGGTAATGATCCTCAGTCAATAATGAATGGAGGTTGTCCTATCGTAGTGAGAGGATTTTCAAATTTCGATATTGTAGCAGTTCAAACCCTGTATCCTGTAAACTCCCCAGGAGATAGACTTTTTGAGAATGAGCAGCTGTTTAGAGAGGAGACCATAACCTCATCAGATGGCAGGTTTACCTTAAAACTGCAAGGAGATGGCAATTTGGTATTACGCAATGATGTTGGTACGGCCATATGGTCTTCAGGAACATATGGGACTCCCGTTACTAGAGCTTTAATGCAAGTTGATGGCAATTTCGTACTGTATGATAGTAATAATACTCCCTATTGGTCAACAGGAACCTATAATTACCCAGGCTCACATTTAGTGGTTCAAAGTGACGGTAATCTTGTGGTTTATCATGATGCATTTCCCAGATGGGAGTCAGGTACTTGCTGTCAATAAGTTAAATTAGTTCTTAATATTAAACGTTTGCAGCCACCAAAAATAGGTTTTATCCTTTCTTTTAGTGCTTTATTTACGAGCGAAGGCTTTCGAAAGGAAGATTGCAGATGTTCAATTCAGGTCTTTAAATGTCAATATAGATTGGCATTTGAAGACCTGTCTGCGTTTTGAAAGCTAAAGCAACTAATGTCATTTATTTTTAGGTAAATTAAGGCACACATCGATTCTGCAATGTGAATTAAAAAATTTAACATTTTTTCAACTTAGAAGTTTAATTTATACTCTGGTTAAAAGACAGGATAAATAGAATAAAATGGCAAAATTTGAAGTATTAATAATAATCGGATTTTTCTCCATTTTTTACTGATGATAATCAATGCGAGAAGGTCAATCTTGATTATTGCTTCTTTTCTAATGGAAATCCACCAACAATCTTTAATGAGGTTATCATCCTAGTATTTGTAAGACCTGGTACATCCTCATTATTCATTGGCCAAAGTGTGGGTAGTAGAATTTCAGCGATAATATTTCTCAACCTAAATGAAACATATGGCTCTATACCAAAAAATGCTTTCTTTTCGGTGCCGATTAGTTTTTTTCTCAAATCTTTATTACTATTCTGACCAAGATCACCAAAAATAAGCCTCTCCGAAAAATCAATCCCAAATGTTATTGAATAATTGATTCTATTATCGTCGTTTGGAATGAACTCATGGAATATTCCTAGCCTAAAAGAAACTATTGACGCATTTAAAGACATACTATTGTTGGACTGAGCAGTTATACTATCCACAACAAATGTCCTGTTTGATCCTAGGCCAACGAATTGAACTCCATCGATCATGTCTAGAATATTTCGGAAAACTTTTCTTTTATATTTTCTTGAGCTATCGGAGTAAAAATATCCTTTAAAAAAAACTGAAGCTGATTGCTTGCTATTGATTGGTAATAAGATATAATCTCCAAATTCATTCACATTAGACGGTAGTCCGATAGTTGAATCAATATTTATCGTTGGAATAGAGAAAATTGTATCTGCGGTGGAGGCCACGTTAACATAAATATAAGAATTCATATTTTGAAATAGTTTTATTTTGCCATCGTTTTGAAAGGCTCGGTTATAAATTATTCCAACTCCAGTAGATGCGGGTAAATCACCACCCTCTGTTACGGCTCTTTGGATATCTGCCCCACCCACGAAACTTAGTTTACTTATTTTGTTATTTGGTTTGTCGGGAGTTTTGTTTGCTGAATTTGAATTATTGTTAGAATTTAAATTTTCGTTTTGACCTAGTACTTCCTGGTTGTTAATTACTATTAATACTGTGATCGCAAATAGAAGTTTATTAATGATTCTCATATAATAAATACCAATTAGTGAAAACCCTATTATCTGACACTAACTTCAATTTAAATGATATTTGACTTGATGTAAATACCCAACCTTTGGTATTTGATTGGTAATAGTTAGGATACAAATTAATAATGAAACAGGCCTAACCGATTAATATTTCATCATCAATTAAGTGTTGATTTCAATGAAAATGATTTTAGAAAATTATATCAAAATTATGGGGTCAAAAACCAAAGTCCTGACCCTCCTGATGATGTCTTTGATAGTCATTTGTTTTCCCTGATTGTGATAGGCAGTGATATAAGGTTGAGACTGAGTATCGTTGATCTTGCACATCTAACAGTATTTTATTCCCCGTAAAAAAACTCAAAATACTTCTCCACCCTCCCCAAATCCTCCACCAAAAAGTTCGATCCAGATCCCTCCTCCTCTGCATATTGAGTTGAGAGCAACAGCATACAGCAACAAATATTTACTGTTGCTGTATGCTGTTGCTCTTGCTTTTTCATTTACCCCATATAACAAATTAATATTCCAGAAATCCACCATATAAGCCAACCCCATCAACAAGATGCCATAAACCATTGTCTTACCAGCGAAAAATCATAAATTAAAAAATGATCTTTGTTGCTGGTATTTCCATTGCCATCCTGATAGAATTTTTACTCCTGAGTAAAAAGAACAAATCCGAATCGGACAAGCTATTGACTTTATGGATGTTTTTGATCGTAGTCCATCTATTTCTATTTTATGTCGAATTTTCGGGTGCGGCCTTTGAGTATCCTTTTTTGCTAGGCATAATTCTTCCGCTACCACTGCTTCAAGCCGTCTTTCTTTATTTCTATGTGGGTTCGCTCACCAACCTGCTTCCAAAAAACAGATCAATTTTACTGCTGCACCTATTACCTGCTGCTATCGCTTACATCTATCTCATCTCATTTTTTATGCTCCCTTCCGGTGAAAAAGTCTGGATATATGAAAATCAAGGTGCCGGCTATGAAATATTTTTGAATCTGCTTAATTATGCCACCATTATTTCCGGAATTGCCTATGTAACCTGGTCGCTTCTATTACTGAGAAAGCATAGGCGTAACATCCTGGATAAGTTTTCTGATGTTGAAAAGATAAACCTTCGTTGGCTACAAATATTAATCTGCGGAATGGGCGGCATCTGGTTGATTGTGATCTTTGAAGAGGGTAGTGTATTTACATTTTCAGGTGTTGTCATATTTGTATTTCTGATTGCTTTTTTTGGCATCAGACAGGTTCGAATATTCACCTCCAATGAAACGACCAAAGTTGATTCAAAACCTTCTAAGGGTAAGTATGCCAAGTCAGGCTTAAATGAAGCGTCATCTTCCAGGCTGTATGAGCAGTTAATTACAATTATGATCTCAGAAGCCCTTCACAGAAATGGGGATCTATCTGTTAGTGATCTGGCCTCTCGACTGGATGTTCACCCCAATTACCTTTCCCAAATCATCAATGAACGGGAAGGAAGGAATTTTTATGATTTTGTGAATCACTATCGTGTGGAAGAATTCAAAAGACTGATTGCCAATCCTAAAAACCACCATCTTACCCTGCTTTCAATGGCCTTTGACTGTGGGTTTAATTCAAAATCAGCCTTTAATCGCTATTTTAAAAAAAACACGGGTCAAACTCCCTCTGAGTATTTCTCCTCTGTCACAAAGGTTTAGTTTACAATTCCACCGTACCCTCTTGCAAGGAAGTACCACTAAATCGTCTCACCTTTCAAGGTGGGTCGATTGCTATTCGCCTCAGGCATACTTTTGCTTCAGTTTAAATTCTCAATCAAAAGAATAATCGTTATGATCACATTAAAATTGAAAAAATTATTCATCGCAGCGTCGTTTTTAGGATGCAGCCTTTTTCCGTTCGGCTTGAGTGCACAAGATGGGGACAGACATACTGGCCTTATTAAGGATTCCCAGGAGTCCTTAAAGAAAATGACTGACAAAACCCCTGAACTCAAGACATATTTAGATGAGTCCTATGGGTACGTGGTATTTCCTAAAATCACTAAAGCAGGTATTGGTGTCGGTGGCGCCACTGGTAGAGGCACTGTCTTCCAGGGTCATGAGGCGGTTGGTACTTCGCGTTTGAAACAAGCATCTTTCGGATTACAGCTAGGCGGGCAACAATATAGTGAGGTGATATTATTTAAAGATAAAAAATCCTTTCAACGCTTCATAAATGGTAATCTTAAGTTTGATGCACAGGCAACCGCGGTGGCGCTGAAGAAGGGCGCCGCATTAGATGCCTCATACTACAAAGGAGTTATAGTTTTCACAATGGTCAATGGTGGTTTGATGTATGAAGCATCTATCGGCGGGCAGCACTTTTCATATGAATCAATAGCTGATGTCGCGACCGCTGAAACTTCATCTGAACAATGACGAAACAGGCGTTAATACCCTTTGGTCAAACACTTTATCGGTTGACCTGACTTATTACCTAAGTTAGGTCAATTTTTTTCGCAGATCTATCTGAGCGAAATCAAAAAAAATTAAATCATTAATCCCATGAAGAAGGTAATTGAAAAGCTGCTCTCAATAATGATTCTGATTATTAGCATTTTGTTATTGACTGCGGCAATTTACCTTCTGATCAGGTAGTGTTCATGTCGAATTTAAAAAGCTGGTGCCCTTGCTTTTTTTGTTTGGCTGATATAATAAATATGTTTTCAGGGAGTGTTATCCGGTTGGTTTGATCAAAAAAAGTCTGCTATCAAAATAACCATCGCTTTCTATTGCTCAACGTCCTGAACCAACCTCATTCCAATGGGATAGGCTCTAGTATCCGTAGGGTGAACATAATAACGATGGAATGTAGTATAACACGCGAAATTGTTGAAGGTAGAACCTCCTCTGATGACTTTATATTTTTCACCATATTGCTCCATGTGATGTGTATTGCCCGGATACTGCTTGTACCAGTCAGCAGTCCATTCCCACACACTGCCGGCCATATCAAAACACCCAAAAGGACTTGCAGGCTTGGCAATGGATTGTCCACGGGTATTGTTCTTTGAATAGACCACAAAACTATCATCATAAAAATCTCCCCACGGCAACATCCTGCCGTCTGTGCCTCTGGCTGCCTTCTCCCATTCTTTCTCTGTCGGTAATCTTTTCCCAATGGATAAGGCATAGGCGTTTGCCTGTTCCCAATTGACCTTTGCAGCGCGTTCTTCAGCACCTTCAGGATACGTATATGCCGGATCGAACCTGGCATACGCTGCATTACTGACTTCATATTTGTCTATGAAGAAGGCATTTGTTTCAGCGATATGTTGTGGACTGGAGTCAGGGTCGTCAATGTCACTACCCATAATGAATGGACCGGCAGGAACATAAACCATACCTGGTGGTGGTTCAATAGTTTTTTGATCTGGGTTGTCATCTGTCTTGAGCCCGGTTTGGCCGGTTATTGATGCCAGGAGTATGATGCTTATATATTTTAATCCGGTACTCGTCATGTGAATATAATTTTGAATCTATAATTGGAAAATTTGAATACTACCAGTCAGGATCAATAAAGCCATAATATCTCCCAAACCAATAGTTTCGCAGGAAGGCAGTAGATGCGCGATCAATTTCAGATTCTATTTGTTTGATAGTTCCGTCTTCCTGTGTCACATTAAAAATCCTTTTTTTTCTTGGATGACCATTCATGCTTTTAAGCACTTCAATTCTGGCAGGATGCTGCATTACGCCTTCATTGGTAATAAGATCGTAAAGCATGATATAAAAAATCGTACTTTCCTCTTCAAAGGAAATGTCTTTCCAGGCATACCATTGCCGGTTCAGGGTCATTCTGTATTTATTGAGCAAATCGGGGTCGGTCTCATATTTCATTACCATATAAAGACTTCTGGCGGCATGATAATCGTCCCAAATATGTCTCATTGCTACCGGAAACAAATGATTAGTTAGCATTTGTCTGTCATCGTAGTGGTATCTTTCGATTAACATTTTATAGGCGGATTCAAACCGCTGCTTGCCGGTTAGGGTTGCGGCCACTTTTACGGCGGCAAGCGCGACCAATGAATTTAACTTGTTGTGCGGAAGATCAGGACACATATTTCCCCACAATGTTAATTTTCCGTCCAAATCCATTATCCTGAAATTGTCATCCACAATTTTTCCGATGAACCTATCCAGCAGACCCTTAACTTTTTCTTTATGCTGTTCATCAGCACATAGCTCAAAATACACGCCTAGTGAGTGGAAAATGGAAACAAGTTTGTCTATGCTAAGATCTCCCAGCCATCGATAACCAGGCATCGTGGTGGACCAGTGCCATTCGTCATACCACATTTTTTCGAACCATTGCGGCTTATCAGTTTTATAATACCCTCTCGAAACTAACCCCGGAACCCCGGTAACATTTTCGGCCTTAAGAATGCCATTGAAGACCTGATCGGCAATATTTTTATCTGCTTTATCTTTAGTAACAGCATATTTGCAGGAATAGGCCACCAGCATTTCACCTGTGGCGTCAATCAGATCCGAATGAAGGCCAAAGCCCGGCATGACTTTGCCTGTAGGAGGGTAGATTGCCTGGAATAAAATTGTCCCCTCATTCCACAGATTATCCAGGGTTAATGCCTCATACATTTCAACCTTCCGGTACAGCGGATCATCACCATTAGGGAAATTGCTGTTTTTCTGCGCAAAACAGGTGGTAGAAAATAATATCCCGAATATTAATAATAGCTTTTTTAACATTCCGAGTTTTTATTTTATACTCAGTTTGTTGTCAATCGGGCTATCTTTTTTTTCTCTTTCAACCAATAAATTCCCGGATTCTAATGTGTTAAGTATAGCTCTGTGTGTGTCAAATTTAACTAAGTCCTTGCGTATAGGTTCAAATAAGTCTTCACGATGCCTGAGTACAGAATAGCAGGTAAGCAGCCTTACATTTCTCCATATAGGAGCCGGTATTTTGTTATCTGGAAAAAAATCAAAACATAAAAATGAGTAAAAGTATTTACCCACAGACTTTTGACCGTTTGATATTCATTATCTTTCTTTATAAGAGGGAATCTTTGGCTGGTAAGCACCATTCAAGGGCCGGCTTGAATGGGGTCAATTTAAAAGCCGACAAATTAAATTATTTTAAACATTATTGTTAAATTTAGGGGTCTCTATTTTTTCGATGAGGCTCTGCTGGCTGTTTAATGGCGCTATTTTATAGGTACCTGGGTACATACAATTAGGTTTGGTATTAAGTAATTGGGAATTAATCCCGGGCAGGTGTGCTATCTGCGTATTGAAACAACGCCACATGTTTAAAAAGTGCTACATATTCAACTGGCTGTCCATGCTGATTTTTGGTGCAGCGTCAACCATTGTTATATTGGTGGGTGCACCAGCCTATGCCCAGTCGAACGATATAAAATTTTCACATCTTGATATTGAAGATGGACTTTCCAATAATCAGGTTAACACAATCATAAAGGACAGATCGGGATTTATGTGGTTTGGTACCATGTCGGGCCTGAACAGATTTGACGGTTACGATTTTAAGGTTTTCAGGCATGTTGCCGGAGATTCAACCAGTTTGTCAGATAGTTACATAGAAGATATGCTGGAAGACCGGCTGGGTCGGTTATGGATAAGAACCAGGAAAGGGCTTAATAGATACGACCCAAAAACTGAAAGGTTTACCAGCCACCCGAACATGATCTCAAAAGAAACGCCTATAAACCCAATGGTGATGAGTAGCATGTTATGTGATGAAAACGGTATCTTTTGGATTGCCTTTAAAGGATCCGGGTTATACAGGATATTTTTTGATGAAAACGGGGATAGCACGAAGGTCTCAGTCATTGAGCACCAACCCGGTGATACTTCTTCCTTGCATTCAAACAATATTTCTGATATCCAAACCGACGCGTTGGGAAATCTTTGGCTTGTATACCCGGATGGCATTTTGGAAAAGCTGAATCCCAGTACCCATAAAGTGGAATACAGAAACAATTACCTGTCATCGCTTTACAACAACAAAATTTTGTCATATCGGCTGTTTATCGACAGCGATGATGATGTTTGGATATGTGCTGTAGATGATGCAAAGGGGGTATTTTATTTTAATGGTAAAAACAAAAAGTTTGTACACCTGAGCACAAAATCAAATTATAAGTTGAGTACTGATATTATTAAAGGAGGGTTGGAAGAAGATGATAATGGCAGGATTTGGATAGGCACCGACCATGGAGGGATTAATATTCTGGATAAGCGCAATTTTAATATCACCTACCTGTTTCATGATAACACGAAGCCATTTAGCGTCAGGCAAAATGTCATAAGCTGCATTAATAAAGACAACACAGGGACGATATGGGTAGGCACGTTTAAAAAAGGGATAAGCTACTATCGCGAAGGGATTTTTAATTTTAAACTTTTTAGACACAACGCATCCGATACTAATAGCCTTCCTTTCAATGATATTCAATGTTTTGAAGAAGACCGCCACGGCAATCTTTGGATCGGTACCAATGGGGGTGGTTTAATATATTTCGATCGGGAAAGGAATACTTTCAAAAGGTATCAACACGATGAAAATGACCCTAATAGTCTGTCAAGTGATGTAATCATAAGCCTGGAGCTGGATAGTAATAATAATTTATGGATTGGAACCTTTTATGGAGGGTTAAGCAAATTTGACGGAAAAAAATTTACAAAGTTCAGGTACAGCAATAATATTAACACAAGTATTGCCAGTGATAAAGCCTGGCGGCTTTATGAAGATTTCAAAGGTACATTGTGGATAGGTACATTGGGGGCTGGGCTGGATACATTAAATCAGGAAACGGGTGAATTCACTCACTTTAAGACAGCAGGAGGAAATTCAATCCACTCCGATTTTATCACTGACTTTGAAGAAAGTCAAAACGGAGATTTGTGGATAGGGACCAGTTATGGCATTGACCACTATGACAGAAAGGACAATAAATTCACGCATATTGTAACTGACCCCAACAACCCAAACTCCCTCAGTAATTTTAATGTTAACTGTATCCATGAAAACAGCCAAGGCAATTTATGGATAGGAACGCGTGATGGCTTGAACTTTTATGATAAGGCCAATTCGTCCTTTAGCGTCTTTCGAACAGATGATGGGCTGCCTGACAATGCCATTTTAACAATTTTGGAAGATGCCAAAGGAAATTTATGGCTGGCAACTTCCAATGGGCTATCAAATATGCTGCTGGAGGGTATTCCGGGCACCCCTGATTTTCGGTACCGGTTTATAAATTATGGCAGTCAGGACGGACTTCAGGGCCGTGAGTTTAACGTCGGTGCTGCCTACAAAACCAGGGATGGGAAATTGTTTTTTGGTGGAGTAAACGGGATGAATGTGTTGTCGCAAGAGATTGGTTTAAACACTAAAGTCCCAAAGGTCGCATTTACAAATTTTCAGGTGTTTAATAAACCAATTCAAGTTGGACAGGAATTAAATGGAAGGGTGTTACTTGAAGAGTCAATCACTTATGCTGATCAGGTTGAGCTAAAACATTCCGAAAATATTTTTTCTATCGAGTTTGCCGTGCTCGACTTTTTTCAGCCTGCAAAAAACAAATATGCCTACATGCTGGAGGGTTTTAACAACGACTGGTTGATCACGGGTGGAGACTTCAGGAAAGTGACCTACACAAACCTGGATCCCGGAAGCTATACATTCAAGGTAAGGGCTTCCAATGCGGAAGGTTATTGGAGCGATGAGATCAAAAACCTGAAGATTGTTATTTCCCCACCTTTCTGGAAAACCCCTCTGGCGTTTATGATTTATGGAATTTTTATTACGGGCGCCTTATTGTTGGCAAGGACTATCATACTGGAAAGGGAAAGGATGAAGCACAAGCTGGAACTGGAAAGGCAGGAGGGGGAAAGAATGCATGAGTTGGATATGATAAAGACCAGGTTTTTTACCAACGTTAGCCATGAGCTAAGGACTCCATTGTCACTGATTATTGCCCCTATCGAAAAACTGATTAAAACTATACATAGTGGAGATCAACAGCGGCAGCTGATAGTAATGCAAAGAAATGCAAAGCGGCTTCTGAACCTGGTCAATCAGCTGCTGGATTTTAGAAAAATGGAGGTGCAGAAGTTTAAGCTGAACCCAGGTAATGCCGACATCATCCGGTTTATTAAGGAAACCAGTGAGTCCTTCATTGATTTATCAGAAAACAATGATATACAATTTGAAATAAAGACCAGTATTGAGGAATTGATTATGTCGTTCGACCAGGATAAAATGGAAAAAATTATCTTCAACCTGCTTTCCAATGCATTTAAGTTCACGCCTCAATATGGCGCTATTACGATCAGCATTGATGTTTTCAAGGCCACAGCAAACCAAAAGCAGCTGAGCATTAAGGTGATGGATTCGGGAATTGGTATCCCTAAAGATAAACTGGATAAGATCTTTGACAGGTTTTTTCAAAATACTGAGGAGGGAGCCTTGATGAATCCTGGAAGCGGGATCGGTCTGGCTTTGACCAAAGAATTTGTGGAACTTCACGATGGAAGCATTTACGTCAATAGTCAACCAAATGAAGGAAGCACCTTTATCGTTACCATACCCGTTACCAACAATGGTCCCATTCATAAAAGCCAGCCAACATCGATTATCAGCAAAAAGGATGATCATCTAAATGATATCTTTTCTAATAAAGCACCCAGTCATCAGGTTGACAGCCAGAAACAGGTAGTCTTGTTGGTCGAGGACAATGACGACTTCAGGTTTTATTTAAAGGACAACCTTAAGAGCAATTATACCATTGTTGATGTTGCCAATGGAAAAGAAGGGTGGGAGAAGGTATTGGAAATCAGTCCCAAACTTATTGTAAGCGATATCATGATGCCTGTAATGGACGGGCTGGAGCTGTGCGCTAAGGTCAAAGGTGACCTTAGAACCCGGCATATCCCTGTTATTTTATTATCGGCCCAGGCAGAAGACAATGACATGATACGCGGCTATGAAACTTTGGCCGATGACTACATCACCAAACCTTTTAATTTTGAAATCCTGCAATCCAGGATTAAAAACCTGATTGCAGTAAGACAGTCCCTCGATGTACATGAGAAGGTGGAACTTAAACCTTCGGAAATCATAGTGAAGTCGGTAGAGGCAGATATGGTAAGAAAAATTACCAGGATCATTGAAACCAATATAGATAATGTGAATTTTTCGGTGGAAGAGTTGAGCAGGGAGTTGGGGATGAGCAGGGTTAATCTCTATAAAAAACTTCTGGCAATTACCAATAAAACTCCTATTCAATATATCCGCCATATCCGATTGAAGCGCGCTGCTCAATTATTGTCTCAAAGCCAAATGACCGTGGCAGAAGTTGCATACCAGGTCGGATTTAACAACCCAAAGAACTTCGCCAAATACTTTAAAGCAGCATATAAAATCCTCCCCTCTAAATATGCCAAAACCTTCATGCCGGATTCTGAATGCTAGCTGGTTGACCATCGGAAAGCCTGCGTGAAATGGCCGCTTAACACAGTCATAGGTGAACCTAAAAGACACATGCTGCCAATATCCGGATGTTCACCTCTTAATGTAATAAATACCACTGTAAACGACCTAAGCAGCGCTTTATTAACATTTCAACCCCTATTTAGTAACATTTCGAACCCTATATAACCTTGCCAAACGAGAGGGGTGTTGGTAATTTAGAAAAGAATACGTACAAAAATCGCATTAAAATTTGAGTTTCATAAAATCATGGCTGTTTTACTGAAAAATTGTTAATGATTATAGCATTTTGGTTTTAGAGCCGATAGAAGATGTAGGGTTTTGTTGTGTTTTTTTATAACCGGGTTTTAGGAACCCCAGGTTTATAATTCAATAGGTTAAGCATGTTGATACACTTCAAAATTACATGTTTTACCAGAGGGATTGAAGCCTCGAAGAATTAGGTGGGAAATGCAAATTACTGAATACCTCATTTGTTTTAAAAATTCTCTACATGAAATATAGAACAGCATTTATATTATTTAACTAGTCCAAGCTTATGAATAAAATTATTTACAAATTAATGAAAGGTTTTCATCCTGAAGACCACCAAAGTTTATGGCGGGAAAGCTTGAAATTGAGGGCCCTGTTTTTACTGGTTACCCTGATGTCCTTTTCGCTAATAACAATGGCGCAGAATGCGGAAACGTATAAGCTAACCGGGAAAATCACATCGGTAGAAGATGGAAGTGCCATTCCGGGCGCTACTGTCTTGGTTAAGGGTACCAACAGGGGTACAAACTCAGATGTTGATGGAAATTACACACTGGAAGTTGCCTCCGATGACATCATTGTCGTTTCAATTATTGGGTATATCACCCAGGAGGTCAATGTTGGCGGCCGGACAAAGATTGACTTTTCACTTTTAGTCCATTTGCAGGAATTAGAAGAAGTAGTAGTTATTGGATATGGTGAAATGCGACGCGCCGATATGTCGAGTGCCCAGACATCCATATCTGCGGAAGACATTGAAAAAACGGTTAATTCTACCTTAGAACAAGCCATCCAGGGGAGGGCCGCTGGCGTCTACGTGACCCAGGATACCGGCCAGCCGGGAGGTAGAATATCCATCTCTGTAGGCGGTGTAAACAGTATCAACGGCAGTAATGAACCTTTGTATGTAATTGATGGCGTACAAATTGAAGTTGGAAGAGTGGGGTTCGGTGCCCAAAGTTCAACTAACCCGTTGGCAGGGCTTAACCCCTCCGATATTGAAAGCCTTGAAATCCTGCGCGGACCCTCCGCAACGGCAATTTATGGTTCAAGGGCTACCAATGGCGTTGTGATCATAACAACAAAACGAGGAAAAGCCGGAGACCTGAAAGTGGATTATGGCTATCTGTACAGCCTGCAGGACAAGCCTGAAGAAATTCCGGTAATGGATCTGCGGGAATTTGCTGAAATGACCACCGATATCCGAAACATTACCGGGGGAACGGTACCCACGGAATTTTTGGACATATCATTGTTAAGTGAAGGTACGAACTGGCAAGATGCCTTATTTGAAGCAAGACCACTACAAAAACATCAGTTGAGTTTAAGTGGTGGGTCTGATAATACCACCTTCTATCTGTCAGGTGAGTATTTCACCCAGGAAGGAGTAGCAGTCGGATCGGAGTTCGAGAGGTATAGCGTCCGTTTAAATATTGATAATCAGACCCGGGAGTGGCTAAAAATAAGCGGAAATTTCAATTTCAGTCAAACCGATGAGTCCTTGAATACCACGCAAGGAAACGTGATTCGAAGCGCTTTGCAAATGGCCCCAAACATTCCGGTTAAAAACCCCGACGGCACCTGGGGAGGCGCGGATGCCGATAACGGGCAAAGCGTTCAGTTCACGCCGCTTAACCCAATCGCACTAGCCAATTTACAGACAACATCACAGGTGAGGCGACAATTTTTAGGTGGAATTAATGCAGAGGTAAAATTAATTGACGGGTTAGTGGCCAGCACAAATTTCAATACAAATTTAGGTTTTACGAACAGAACGCAATTCCAACCAACGTTTGTGCTGGGAGACAGACGCAATGACCTGGCCAGTCTGAATGAATTTTCAGGTGTCAATACCTACTGGAATTGGAGTCAGCTTGTCAGGTACAACAAAACTTTCGGCAAACATAATATTGGTGTGATGGTTGGTCATGAAACCCAGGAGTCAACCTGGAAGAACCTAAGCGGCGGCAGGATTAATTTTGTAAGCAATGACATTTTAGATCTAAACTTGGGTGATGCCAATGGCGCCACCAACGGCGGTGGATCTGACGACTGGGCTATGGAATCCTACTTTAGCCGGATCAATTATAGTTATGACGACAAATACATTCTTCAGGCAGCCATTCGCCGGGATGGTTCTGTCAACTTCGGGCCGGAAAACAGGTGGGGTACCTTCCCTTCAGTCTCTCTGGCCTGGAGGGTTGCCGAAGAGTCGTTTATGGATGAAGTAGGATTTATTAATGAGTTAAAACTTCGACTGGAGACCGGACTTACAGGTAACCAGGGACCGGCTAAAGGGTTTTTTGGACCCCTGGCGGGTGTAACAACTCCGTGGGGAACCGGTTTCAAGTTAGGTACTTTTTCCAATCCGGAACTACAATGGGAGGAAACACTAACATACAATGCGGGAATTAATATAAGCTTGTTTGAGAACAGAATCCAAATTGAAGGGGATGTCTATTTGAAGAAGACCGATAACCTGCTGCTAAATAATCCGCTTCCCGACTACATGGGCACTGCCGGTGAAGGCTCCATCTCACCTCCCCTGGTTAACATTGGCTCACTGGAAAACAAAGGTTTTGCCGTCACCTTAAATACTGTTAATTATAACAAAGGTGGATTTATGTGGCGGACTAATTTAAACTTTTCTTCTTTCAGGACAGAGATTACGGAATTTTTCTCGGAGACAGCAGTTGTTGACCGGGTCGCCTGGTATTTCAGTAATTTCACGCAACGTTCAGTTGTTGGAGAAGCACCCTGGCTATTCTATGGTTATGTACACGACGGAATTTTTCAATCAATAGAAGAAATCAATAACAGTGCACTGCCTGTAGATGGTTCGGGCGCAGAATTACCCGTTGGTGTGAATGGGGTATATGTCGGCGATGTTAAATACAGGGATTTAAATGAAGATGGAATCATTGATGATCGAGACCAAACCTTTATTGGCAATCCCTGGCCTAAATTCTTTTACGGCATTACCAATACGTTTAGTTATAAAGGTTTTGATTTAAGCATATTATTGACAGGTTCTTACGGTAACGATATTTTAAATTATGTAAGGTACGTCAATACCAATCCTAACAACATTAATTTAGGTAGGAATATGCTGGATGAAACATTCGGCTATGCGCGGATAGAAGACCAGGGTGGTGACCCTGTCCTGCTAAATCCTGGCACCGATATACCAAGACTTACTACTTCTGACCCCAATGGAAATTTCGGAAGGATTACGGACAAATTTGTCGAGGATGGTTCCTACTTAAGGATTAAAAATGTAACGCTTACTTACAATTTGCCCGGTCAATTATTATCAAACCAAAATGTTGTAAGGAACGCTCAAATTTCTTTAGGAGTGCAAAACCTGCATACTTTCACCAATTACAGCGGTTTAGACCCGGAAGTTGGGGCCTATGTGGGAGCCAATGTTGCGGCAAATAATCAGCAAATAGGTGTCGATCCGGGAAGGTATCCTTTGACAAGGGTTTATACCCTAGGCGTAAATATTGGTTTTTAATTAACCGTTAAAAGTGAAAAAAATGAATAACATATATTTAAATGTACTGGCCCTTCTACTATTGACAGGCCTTTTTGGAGGATGCAGTGAAGAATTTTTAGACAGGCCTCCAAAATCTAATATTGTTGATGCCAACTTTTATCAGACAACAGATCAGGTTTTAGCAGGTACTGCCCCCTTGTATAACCAGGTCTGGTTTTCTTATAATGATAAAGCTTCACATGGTATTGGCGACGCCCGTGGAGGGATCTTGAGCTCCAATTCCTACCAATTAACCAACATACAAATGAACACCACGGCGGTTACCGGCGAAAACGGGAGCTCCTGGCGCTCTTTCTTTAACATTATTGCTCAATCAAATACGGTCATCAATAACCTCAATCAATTTGCCGGTGAGTCCGTCCCGGAAAGTATCAAGCAGCACGGGATCGCCGAAGCGAGATTTATGCGAGGTATGGCGTATTCGTATTTGGTGCAAAATTGGGGAGCTGTTCCGATTATTGAGGACAACACCACTTTGTTGCAGGATACTACAAAGACCAGAAATACTGTGGAAACTGTCTGGGAATTCATTATTCGCGATTTACAGTTTGCCTCTGAAAATCTTCCGGAAGAACCTATTCTTCCAGGCAGATTGACAAGCTTTGCTGCCAAGGGAATGCTGGCCAAGATGCACCTTATCCGCTCCGGCGTTTCAAGTTCCGGAGGCACCAGAGATCAGGCTGATCTGGATATGGCGCGTACGCTTGCCAAAGACGTGATTGATAATAGCAGCGCTGAATTAGTGGAAGATTATGAAGACTTATTTAAAACGGCCAACAATAACAATGTTGAATCGCTTTTTGCCCTTCAATGGAGTTATAATGGTACCTGGGGTTCTCAAAACAGTGTGCAGGCATTTTTAGCATTCGGTTCTGCAATCACTGGTTTTTCCGATGGCTGGGGTGGCGATATCGGAGGGTCCTATTACATTTTGGAAAAATATGAAGATCTCCTTGCTACCGGAAGCACGCCGGACGTGCGCAGAAAGGCAACCTACATGTTCCCGGGTGATCACTATGATTATATAAGCCAGGATGTCGACGGTGTTATTCAGGATTTAAGAGTGCCTATTGGAAATCAAGGCTTCAACCAAAGGGCGTGGGTTAAAAAATATGTAGTGGGCAGGCCTGAAGACAATGATGGCAGGGTTTTGCAGCAAAGGACTGAAATAAACACTTATATGCTGCGATTGGCTGATGTCTACCTGATTTATGCTGAGTCCATTTTGGGTAATTCGGCATCTACTTCCGACGCTGAAGCCCTGGAGTATTTTAATCGCGTCAGGGAAAGGGCGGGTGTGTCCTCCAAAACTTCGATCACATTTGAAGATATATTTAACGAGCGCTTAGTGGAATTTGCAATGGAAGGTCAGGCCTGGTATGAATTCACCAGGTTGCACTATTACAATCCCCAGTTGGCTTATGATATTCTAAGTCAGCAGGAACGTGGAATTGTAGACATTACTCCTGACCAGCCGGTTGATCCTACGTCGTGGACCATCGCGGTCAGCACATCGAGGAAATTCCCGGTTGATCTGGGGAACTTCATCATACCTATTCCCGCCACAGAGCTTACCAGAGCACCTAATCTGAGGAAACCACCGGTACCTTATGATTTTCAGTAATAAGCAAAGGCAATCGTGACATGTATCAAGACTTTAATTTGAATTATTATGAGAATATATGATATTAAGCTTTTTAGAACGCTGCTATTTACAGTATTAATCGTAGGTAGTGGCATTTATCTCCTATCATGTACCGAGGATGATGACGCTATGGCATCGGCCCTCCCGGTAATCACTCAGGTGAGTATTACTGATCCAACGGTTGACAGTACCTTTAGCAAATCATTTCGCGGGCAGCTGATTGTCGTCGAAGGGATGAATTTTGTAGGTGTAAGCCAGGTAAGAATGAATGGGATTGCGGTATCCTATAATTCAAACTATGTTACCCCAACGAGTATCATTGTTTCCATTCCTCAGGATTTACCTTTCCAGGGTGAAGACCCTTTACTGCCCAATACCATAGAAGTAGTGAATAATGTAGGGGCAGGAAGTTATGATTTTATCTTTCTGGCACCTGAGCCTGGTGTTAGCCTTTTTAAGTTTGCTCCACCGCTCACTGCGGGCGAAACAATGGAAATTCTTGGTCAAAATTTCTACAATGTGGAAAAGGTTGTTTTTTCCTCCGGGGGGACCACACTGGCTGAAGTGACTAATTTTGAGGTAAATGACGACTTCGATGTGCTTTCATTTACCATCCCCAATGGGATTAACCTGGACGGTGAAATTACCGTCATTGCCGAAAGCGGGGAGGTTACAGATGATTACCTGCTGAATCCAATTCCTCAATTTTTGAGCCTCAGCGATGATATACAGCCTCCGGGAGCACCTGTTACCATCGAAGGTAAGTTTTTTGAGTTTGTGGAAAAAGTCGTATTTCCGGGAGGTGTTGAAGTTCCTGCCAAAGATATCATCTTCAACGATTTAAATACACAGATGGAATTAATGGTTCCCAACGGTGTGACAGGATTTGGTAAAGTGGAATTGCATACCGCTTTTGACATCATTGAAAGTCCCATCAATTTCAACGATTTTTCAGGTGTTTTGATCAATTGGGACGGCCTTGGCTGGGATTGGGGAAAAGGATCGGTTGAAGCTGCCGATGGCAGCGAGGCGCCGTTTGTCGGAACCGGGAACTATTTACATATGAATATGGCCGTACAAGGTTCTGATGAAGGCTGGTTAGATCCTCTGACCCTGGCTGTTAACTTCTCCCCCTGGCCCGCCATTAATGATATCACTGATGAAACACCGATAGGCGAAATGGCTTTGGCATTTAATTTCTACACCAAAGAACCATTTGATCGTGGCTACTGGAAATTACAATTTGGCCAGGGTGGTTCTCACGGTGGAAGCCTCCAATTTAAACCGTATGATACCGAGCCTGTAGAAGCATTCAGGTGGACTACTTTTACTGTGCCTTTAACCGATATTATCACGAATGCCGGGATTCAAACTTATGGAGATTTGAAGGGAATAGACCCCGCCGCCGTTCCTTTCTTTATCCAGTTTGGAAATGATAGCCCGGATCCGATTGATGTGAATATGTATTGGGATAATATACGAATCGTAAAATTGCCCTGATTACTTTTGTAAATTTTATTGCGGGACCTGGGGCTGTTCAATATTCTGTTTATTGGACAGCCTCCTCTTATGGATCCTGGCAATGGAAATTGGTGCTGCCATTTGCTTTTTGTATGCACGGCCGGTTTCAAAAATCGCCATTCGAAAACTTAAAAATCCTGTAAATGCGTTTTATTTATGTTTTGGGAATTGCCATTGGCCTGGCAATGTTTTTCAGCAATTGCAAATATGAAAAAAACGCCTCCGAAGATTTACTTTTTGTAAAGCTGGAACCAACCGAAACCGGCATTGATTTCATTAATTTTAATGAAGAAAATGACCGCCAGAACATCCTTACCTATGAGTACTTTTATAACGGTGGAGGCGTGGCAGTAGGCGATATCAACAATGATGGATTAGCAGATATTTATTTCAGCGCCAACCAGGGTGAGAATAAGCTTTATCTCAATCAGGGTGGGTTTAAGTTTAAGGATATTACCCAATCGGCAGGTATACACGCTAAAAGTGGCTGGCGAACCGGTGTATCGATGGTTGATATCAATGGAGACGGGTTTCTCGATATTTACGTTTGCCGGTCAGGTAATGCCCATCCGCTGCTTAGAGAGAACTCGTTTTTTATTAACAACAAAGACCTTACCTTCACAGATAAGTCTAAGGAGCTAGGCCTCAATGATGACTCATACTCAACCCAGGCAGCCTTTCTTGATTTTGACCGGGATGGCGATCTCGATGTATTTTTACTCAACCACTCAAGGTTGTCTATTTCAAACTCTTATGATATTTCAAAACGTTATTTGAAACGACGGGTTAAATATGTGGGAAATAAATTTTTCAGAAATGATAAAGGACGGTTTACAGATATAAGCGACACTATAGGAATTTTCGGACATGCTGCCAACTATGGATTGGGTTTGGCCTATGCCGACATTAACGGGGATGGCTGGCTGGACCTATATGTATCTAATGATTACACCAGTAGGGATGAGTTGTTGATCAACAAAGATGGGAAGGGATTCTATGATGGCAGTGACAGTTTATTGACCCATATGTCACAGTTCACCATGGGTGTTGACATCGCCGATGTAAACAATGACGGATTGCCCGACATCATCTCACTAGATATGTTACCAGAAAAAAATGAAAGGCAAAAAGGTTTCTTCTGGCCAGATCAGTATGATGTTTACAATTCGATGGTTGCTAACGGATTACATCACCAATACATGAGAAATATGCTCCATCTCAATAATGGGGAAGGTGCTTTTAGCGAAGTCGGACAGCTTGCCGGTATTTCCAATACCGATTGGAGCTGGGCACCATTGGTGGCCGATTTTGACAACGATGGCCTTCAGGATCTTTTTATCACTAATGGATTTAAAAGGAATTTTACAGACAATGACTTCCTGCATTTTAAAAGCAATTTGGTCATGCAGGCCAAGCAGGGAAAGGGACCCGGGAAACTGGGTGAGGTACTTGAACTTATCCCGACAAACGAGGCCCACAATTATATCTTTCGCAACGAGAATGGCGTGTTATTTACCGACATGTCTGAAACCTGGGGTTTTGGAGAGACAACGCTGTCCAATGGGGCTGCCTATGCGGATTTTGATAACGATGGTGATCTGGATATTGTGGTGAACAATCTTGGCGAAGAGGCCGGGGTGTATGAAAACACGACAGCGCCGGTAAACCATTTTTTAAAGGTCAGGCTTAAAGGGGCCGGGAAAAACATTTTTGGCGTGGGGGCCAGCGTATCTCTTTATGCCAATGGACAGTCAATGATGAGGATACTTAATCCCTATCGAGGATTTCAGTCATCAGTGGAGCCAGTATTGCACTTCGGTCTGGGCCCGATAAGCAACATAGATTCCTTGAAGATTAAATGGCCCGATGGTAATGTTCAGGCAATACATAGCTTAGCAGCTGATCAGATGATTGAAATCGTACAGATAAATAACCGCTCCGAAATCTCCGCCGGTTTAAGCGAACTGAACAGGAAAAATTATTTTTCCCTAATAAAGGAAGCTATAAAGTTTGAACACCAGGAGAATGCATTCATTGACTTTAACGTACAGTCCATGCTACCCAGGATGTATTCAACACAGGGGCCGGCCCTGGCAGTGGGGATTGTGGATGGAAACGGGTCAGAAGGTGTATACATTGGTGGGGCAAAAGGGCATGGCGGCGCTCTTTTTATTAGAGAAAACGACCACTATATTCAAAAAGAAAGCTTTCAAGAGAACATATTATCAGAGGAGGTGGATGCCGCCTTTTTTGATGCAGATAATGATGGTGATGAAGATTTGTACGTAGTGAGTGGCGGTTATGAATATCAACTAAAGGACAGTTTATTGCAGGACCGGTTTTACCTCAATGACGGAAACGGTAACTTTCACGCCAGGCCCCTGCCTACGTTTTACACCAGCGGTAGTTGCGTCCGGCCAGCCGACTTGGATGGAGACGGTGATCTTGATTTATTTATAGGGGGCCGCGTCATGCCAGGCAGGTATCCTGAAGCCCCGGCAAGCCACCTGCTTATAAATGACGGATATGGCAGATTCAGTATCCAAACAGATAGCCTGGCGCCGGCTCTTCAAAACCTGGGCATGGTTACTGATGCCGTATGGATAGATTTGAATAATGACGGTAAGCAGGATCTGATTGTGGTGGGAGAGTGGATGCCAATCACTATATTTATTAATGAAAGTGGGAAGTTTGTTGATAAAACAAATGAATACCTGAACGAAAAAACAGCCGGATGGTGGAACAGGATTTTGGCTGCTGATTTTGATAATGACGGTGACCTGGACCTGGTGATCGGCAACTTTGGAATGAATAATCAATTTAAAGCCTCGCCGGAAAAACCTGTTACCATGTATTATGCTGACTATGACAATAATGGGTCGCTTGACCCTATTATGAATTACTTTATTGGCAATAAAAGCTATCCCTTGCCCACCAGAGATGAGCTGACACGTCAGTCACCTATGTTTAAAAAGCGTTTCACAGACTATAAATCTTATACCACTGCTACCATAGAGGATATGCTCACCCGGGATGAAATACAAAAATCACACATCCTTCACGCTTTTCAGTTCAGGTCCGGTTATTTCAGGAATGACGGCGACCGGTTTGTTCAAATGGAATTGCCGATTGAGCTTCAGATTGCCCCGGTATTTGGCCTTGGGGCTTTGGATGTCAATCTCGATGGCCACCTCGACATTATTGCAGTGGGGAATCTCTCGCAAGTCAGGGCAAGATTTGGTAAAGCTGTAGGCAACTTTGGAACGATCCTGTTAGGGGACGGAAATGGCGGTTTTACAAATTTATTTTCTCTTCATAGTGGATTGAAAATAAAGGGCGATGTGCGAAACTTAATCGTAAATAAAGACCATGTGATCGTGGCAGTTAATAATAGCCGACCGCAAGTTTACCGGATATCCTCCGGAGATTGATTATTTGGAAAATGGAGAAGCCACTATTTTTGATTTTTTGAACAATTTCTGATGTTAAAAGCCCAGGAGAATTGCAGAAAGAATAATATAACCAGAATCCGTTGGGAAGTGGAGCTGACATCTTTGGATGGCTAAGCAGCCTTTTCCAAATGATTGTCAGATTGCTGGACCAGGTATTTTCTCCAATTTTCTTTGTGTTGACTCCTTAATTTGTGTAGTTCTTTAGCGTCCAGTTTTCTTCCAAATTGCTTGATGGCTAAAGAGCCATCTGTTGTGAGCAGGGTGCCCTGATACCTGTTTGGCAGTCGCTCGCCCGGGGAACTGAAAAATTTGCCGAAAGCGCTGCCCTCTACACCGCCAAAAGCGAAATGGTTGACATAGTTCAACCCAACATCATCGAATATGATGGCATTAGAATGTGTAAAAGACTCCTCGATGGTGTCATTCGGATGGTACCGATAGAAGGTTACCGCGAAGCTTTTTTTCCCTGTGTCATAGAAGATTTCTCCCAAGCCCGGTGTGGTGAGCCTTGTGGTGGTAAGGCTAACTTTTCCTGGCCTTGCTTCCACAACTGACTCGAAAAGCCAAAAGCCTTCGATGAAGTTTTTTCCATAAATAATCCTTCTTACGGTTCTATTTTTTAGACAAAGTTCTGTAAACAGCGTTGCTGAGATCAGACTAAATATCAAGCTCAAAATACCAGTACTGATCACAATAAGAGATTCGTCAATATTCAGGCCCTCCGCAATAAGCTCTTTTAAAATAAAACTTAGCGATATAAGTGTTATTCCCATCGTTGTTGAGAAAGTTACTCTGAAATTCTGTATCCGGTTCATTTGATATGGCTTAAATGATGATGTCCTTTTAATTTGATAATGGTAGTATCCATACCTAAACTTCATTATAAAATGGTGATGTTGCAATCTGATTCTTGCTTTTTTCTAGCCGGGGCATTCTTACTTGCCGGATTTACAATCATAACTGAAGTATTTGCTATTTTTGGCATTTATGACAGCAGGTGTGGTGGTTTCAATTTTTTTGCTTTCTTCCTAAGGCAGCTGTTATTCTTCTTGTTGAAAAAGCAACTTCCTATACTTTAGTTAAAGTGAATTTATGAAGGAAATAAGTGTAAAAGGCGCTCGCGCTCATAACCTCAAAAATGTAGACATCTCCATCCCTAAAAATAAGCTGGTGGTGGCTACCGGTGTGAGCGGATCGGGAAAATCCAGCCTTGTATTTGACATTATATTTGAAGAAGGTCGCAAGCAATATTTGCAGTCGTTAGGCATGTTGGCAGGGATCGCCGATGAGGACAAGTTTGACAGTATATCGGGGATAGGCCCTGCCATTGCCGTGCAGCAGCGTATTATCCGTCAAAGTAACCCACGCTCCACGGTAGGCTCAAGAACGAATATTTTAAATATGCTCGCTGTGCTTTATGCCGGAGAAGGCCGGATTTCCTGTTCTTCATGCGGAACACTGGTAGATGATACGCTAACCTGCGGAAAATGCGGAAACACCGAAGAGCGGCTGGAAGCGAATTATTTTTCTTATAACGCGTCTAATGGCATGTGTATGAAGTGCGCGGGACGAGGTGCCTATTTTGAAATAAATATGGAAAAGCTGGTCCCGGCCCAAAGTACAACGCTCAAGCAGGTTTATGATACCGTTGGTGTGACGCCAGGCTATGCAAAACTGTTAGACAGGAAATTTGGACAATACATGAAGATGCCTTTTGTGCAAATACCAGATACAGTGAGGGAAGAAATAATCTATGGCCATCCTGTAAACAATAATTCTAACAGACTTAGTTATTGCCTGACGAAAATTTTCCGTGCCCGTCTTTCGAGAGGAGAAGATTTAGATGGTATGTATACCAAATCCATATGCCCGGAATGCCATGGATCCCGAATAGGGGAAGAAGCGCGCAACGTATTTTTAAATAAAAAACATATTGGAGAGCTGGGAAAAATGACGATTGCCGAATTGCAGGGATTTCTTGGGAGCCTGTTGAAGCAGAATGCTTTGAGGTCCTTCGGTAAAAACCTGCTCAGAGAAATACAGCGGAAATTAGATTTTTTGATAAAATCCCGCCTGGGCCATTTGTCCCTATACCGGGAAATGCCAACGCTAAGTGGCGGCGAAATTCAACGGCTCTTTCTTAATTTTCACCTGGAATCTAAGATGGATTCCCTGATCTATATATTAGATGAACCAACGGTAGGACTGCACGAATCTGAAAAACGTGAACTTTTAAAATCTGTTCGCTCCCTAAAGGAACTGGGAAATACGGTTATTGTGGTAGAGCATGACAGAAGTACTATCGAAACCGCCGATCATATCATTGACCTGGGACCAAAAGCAGGTGTAGAAGGGGGGCAGGTCATGTACTCCGGTGATTTGACTGGTCTGCTGCAATGTGAAAAATCTGTAACAGGGCAGTTTCTTTCAGGCAAAATACCGATGCCAGGGCGGAAAACCATTCAAAGTATGGCGTCGAATACTTTGACAGCAAACAAAGTTTTGCCTCATAAAGCCCGGCTCCATAAATCAACACCTTGTCTGACCATACAGAATGCCTGTACCAACAATCTTAAGGGGGTAACCGTATCATTGCCGCTGGGAGGGCTTACAGGAATTGCCGGTGTATCCGGGAGCGGGAAAAGTTCATTGATTGCCAATACATTGATTCCGCTACTTAAAGGACATTTTCACCATCAACGGAAGGTTATCAGAACTAATTCGGAATCTCTCGAAATAGAGGGCAATGCAGAATCTGTGATGGTGGATACAGTTGCAGATAAATTGATGGGAGCAGCGCATATCTCCGGATTCGCCGAAGTATCCCAGGATCCCATTGGCAGACATATGAATTCCAATCCGGCATCCTACCTGGGTATCTGGGATAAAATTCGTAAGCTTTTCGCAAAACAACCAAAGGCAATACAGCAGCGATTATCGGCAGGTCATTTTTCATTCAACTCAAAAGGCGCCTGTTCTGTGTGTGGCGGCAGTGGTCGCGAAAAAATCTGGTTGGGAAGTGATTTCTACTTAGATAATACCTGCGGAGAATGCGGGGGAAAACGGTATAGCGACGAGGCTTTATCGATTAAATACAAAGATAAAAATATCTATGATGTCCTGGAAATGAGTGTTTCTGAAGCTGTTGCTTTTTTTGCGGAAAGTTCCGGGATTCTAACCACTTTAAAAGTAATGGACCGGATTGGCATGGGATATATAAAATTGGGCCAGCCTACGCCAACCCTTAGTGGAGGTGAGTCGCAACGGATCAAGCTGGCAAAGGAGATCGGTAGAAGACGAAAAGGCAATATTCTTTATGTACTGGATGAGCCCACAACCGGCCTCAGCTTGTACGATACCGCAAAGCTCATTCAGCTGTTGGATGAACTGGTGGTAAAAGGAAATTCCGTGATTGTTATCGAGCATGATCCAGTCATTTTATCAATTTGTGATTGGATTACAGAACTCGGTCCTGGTGGTGGGACAGCGGGAGGTAGTGTTATTGCCGAGGGACCGCCACAGGCATTAAAAAACAATCCAAAATCTAAAACCGGCAGGTACTTAAACGTCAAAAAAAGCGAAGATGCAGCAAACAAAAGGGAAAAAGTATAAAACTCACCTATACGCAGATCCGGTTTTATGAATAGCTTACCTGAACGAAGAGACTACTGGCCCACCATCGAATGGCGGACAGCCGAACCCAAAGATCTGGGTATGCGGCCGGATCGACTTTTTGCTGTGGATAAGGCTTTAAGATCCCGGTATAAATCTATTAATGGCATAGTCGTAGTTCGAAAAGGATACATAGCCTTTGAAAGATATAACAACAGCTTTGGTCCCGATGATACGCATCACGTCACCTCGGTGACCAAAAGTATCCTGTCTGCGCTTATTGGTATTGCCATAGATGCGGGATATATTAAGCGGGTAGACCAGCCGGTACTTGATTTTTTTCCGGAATACATTCCCGGTGACAATGATTTGCAAAAACGTACCCTGACTATCCGACACCTGCTTACCATGACGGCGCCCTTTGCCTGGCAATCGGGCGTCAGGAGCGAACCGCTGGACAGGCTGCGAAGACAGCGTGACTGGGTACAATTTATTTTAAACCTTTTGGGCCAGAATGGAAGACCAGGCACATTTCAATATAACAGCATCGGAGCCCATCTGCTTTCAGCTATTATAACACGAACCACCGGCATATGTGCCAGGGAATTTGCAAACCAATACTTGTTCCGCCCTCTTGGTATGAGAGAGATCCCGGATTATCCAATGAAATCCTACACAACGGATGAGGTATTTGGGAAGAATGTTGCCGGCTGGATTAAAGATCCGGGAGGTAACACGGCAGGAGGGTGGGGACTGACAACAACGCCCAGAGATATGGCACGTTTTGGATGGCTATATTTGAATCACGGCATTTGGGATAACAGACAGCTTATTTCCAAAAAATGGATCGGTGCATCAATAGCGCCCAATTCTAATGAATATGGTTATTTATGGTGGCTGAGGGGGAAGGGGAATAGCTTCACATTTTATGCGGCGGGTCATGGGGGCAACCATATCTATTGCATCCCGGGAAAAGACCTGGTCGTGGCGATCGCGTCGAAATTGGCCGGAAGGCCTCATGATCGGTGGTTGCTGCTGGAAGAGTGCATTATTCCCGCTATTATAGATTGAATAGATGACTTTCAGTCAAAGGGGAAAACTAGTTATCTCATCCCACCTCATCACCTGACTTTCAGTTCCGGATCATTGCGTTTTACTGTTTATGCGGTTTTAAGATCGCTGATGCAGCACCATATTTTCTATCCGTTCCTTACATCAAAATGATTTCAGGAAAACTCCGTTTTAAACTAAAATCAGAAATCGTTAACTCGAAGAACAAACCAAAACAAGAAAAAACCAAAATGACAAATTTGAAAAAAGGACTTATTATAAGTTTTGTGATAGCGATAGGGCTTTGGAGCTGTTCGGATGATGCAGAGGGCCCTTCGCCTGATATTCATAATCCATTGGAAAACCCAGCGGACGGGCCTCCCGCGGGTAACCCGGATGGCAATAATACCATTCCCGCTGATGCAGGCACCGAAGATGTGTCTTCCCCCGACCAGGTAGTGGGTAATGGAACACCGGAAAGTTGCACTTGCGATGCCTTTGTGGAGGCTGTGGCGAGGGGAGGGAAGATCGTTTTTGATTGCGGCCAGGATCCTGTGGTAATCAAGATGGACCGGCCGGCTAAGGTTTTTAACGATGCCAGTCAGGAAATCGTCATTGATGGTGGTGGCCTGGTGACGCTTAGTGGTGACGGCAAAACCCGTATTTTATACATGAACACCTGCGACCAGGATCAGCACTGGACCACGCCACATTGCCAAAACCAGGATCACCCGAGGCTGACCGTTCAAAATATAACATTTGCCGACGGGAATTCCACCGCTGAGTCTCAGTATGATGGCGGTGGTGCGATCTGGGTGCGTGGCGGAAGGTTTAAAATCGTCAACTGCCGATTTTTTAACAATGTGTGCGCCGGTACGGGTCCTGATGTAGGTGGTGGCGCTGTACGGGTATTCAGTCAATACAATAATCAGCCGGTATATGTGGTGAATAGTACATTCGGCGGGGCTGAGGGATACGGAAACACCGGTTCCAATGGAGGAGCTATCAGCAGTATCGGCGTGTCATGGACTATCATCAACAGCCTCTTTACTCATAACACGGCCATAGGCAACGGTGGCAATCCCGCTGAGGACAATACGCCCGGAGGAGGAAGCGGAGGGGCTATTTACAATGATGGCAATACAATGACGCTCAGCGTGCTGGGCTCAAAAATTGAGGAAAATGAAGTAAATGCTTTTGGTTCGGCCATCTTTTTTGTGTCCAATGACCACTCGGGAAATATAGAGATCCATGATTCAACGATCCGGAATAACATAGGCGGGTCGTGGTATCCGGTTTATCCCGCTATTTCCATGCATAGCGATACCCCTATCAATGTGGACAACTCCGTGATAGAATAGATCGCTGATTGGATAGCTACTTTTCCTGGTTATCTGTTCCTTTTTCACCCGGAAAGATTATCTTTAAGATGATGGAAGATCGGATATAGTTCATCAGTTTATCCGGTTTGTTAGCAAAAAGCCATAAAACCCCATGGAAAAGGATAAACCCCGGCTGGCCAGATTAACGGCGATAATGACACAATTGCAATCAAAGCGAATTGTGACAGCAAGGGAAATAGCAGAAAGACATGATATAAGTATTCGAACGGTTTATCGGGATATAAGGACACTTGAAAAATCCGGCATTCCGATTATTAGTGAAGAGGGGAAGGGATATTCAGTGATGGAGGGGTTTAGGATCCCACCCGTCATGTTTACAGAAGAAGAGGCTAACGCACTCATAACGGCCGAACAGATAATTAATAAAAATAAAGACCGGTCTTTTTCGGAATTATATCAAAGCGCCATTACAAAGATAAAGTCTGTACTTCGATATTCTCAAAAGGAAAAAACATCGCTGCTGGCAGAAAGGATTCAGATCCGCAGTAATAAAGAAAATAAAAAGACCAGTGACTATTTAATTCAGCTTCAGTCTGCCATTGTAAATTTTCAAATAGTCAGGATAGAATACCTGTCTCTTGAAAATCAACATAGCAAAAGAGATATTGAGCCCTTTGCCATGTATAGCGCCCATGAAAACTGGATATTGATAGCCTTTTGCCGGTTGAGAAATGAACTTAGAGCATTTCGATTGGATTGTATCCAGGAATTGCAGGTCACCAGCCACCGTTTCACACCTCATGACATGACCCTTCAGGATTATTTTGAGCAGTGTCGCAAAAATTCCCAGACCACCCCTGACATACCTATGACACAATGATGTTACACCTTTGCATTAAATCAAAACAAATTTAAAAATGCAAAAAGTAAAAATTGAACCGTTTAAGGTTATCGGGATCTCCGTAAGAACTACCAATGAGAATGGTCAGGCCGCCACTGATATCCCCAGGCTTTGGGAAGAATTTATGTCTCAGGGAATCCTGGAGAAAATACCAGACAAGATTGACCATGCTGTTTATTCCTTATATACTAACTACGAAGGAGACTATATGCGCCCTTACGACACAATATTAGGTTGTAAGGTCAATACATTAGCGCATATTCCTGAAGGTATGGTGGGGCTGGATATCGCCGGAGGAAACTACGTGGAATTTATTGCCAAGGGGGATCTCACCAAGAACGTAGTAGTCAATACATGGTATGACATTTGGAAAAAACCAATGCCCAGATCCTATGTGGTTGATTTTGAAATCTACGGGGAAAAGGCCAGAAATCCTGCCGATGCGGAAGTAAGTATTTTTATAGGTGTAAAAGAATAGTCATGCTGCGGGAGATAGACAACTTTTATTTGACAAAAGAAGAGCCAGTCAAAGGTTGCCTGCTGGCATTGAGAGATATTGTTCTCAATTATAATTCAATGCTTGAGCCCGCATGGAAATATCGATTGCCTTGTTTTATGTACGGGAACCATATCTTTTGTTATTTGTGGGTTGATAAGAAGACACAACAACCTTATATAGCCATTGGAAAAGGTCGCCATATTGAGCATCCTGAATTGATTCAGGGCAATCGAACTTTTGTGAAATTACTGATGGTAGATCCTCAAAAAGACATTCCCGTAGAAACCATATATACCATTTTCGACATGGCAATGAAATTGTATGGAGGGGATATTTAAAAACGAGATACGGGTAATCTGGCTGTTGACGTTGTATGAATGTTTTTGATGGAAGGATAGTAGAAATCTTTTGGCCGGATTCATTGTTGTAAAAGGTGGTCCAAAGTAGAAGAAATGAAAAAATTGACTGATTTTATAAGATATTATCTTCCCAGGGAAGATCTTGAAGAGCTCCTGGCAAGCTTTTCAGAGATAAAACATGTCCGGAAAAATGATATTTTTTTACGGCCGCCACAGTCAAGCGGCTTTATTGCCTTTATTGAAAAAGGACTTTTCAGAGTATATTTTTGCGATGATGCCGGAAAGGAGATAACCACCTGGTTTTCTTTCGAAGATATGGTGATCACTGACCTCATGTCATTTTATACCGGTCAAAAGGCTTTTTTTTATGTGCAGGCTCTGGAAGATTGTGAGGTAAGGCTAATATCTAAAAGAAGATTGGACGAGCTTTATGATAAAAGGCCGGATTATAGGGAGTTTGGGAGAAAGTTTGCAGAAGAGGCGCTGGTTATGACTATGCAACGTCTAATGACTTTCTATTCAAAAGGCGCGGAGGAGCATTACCTGGAGCTTTTATCACAGCCAGAACTTTTGCAGCGTGTACCTTTGAAACACCTGGCTACCTATATAGGCATCACAGACTCTTCCCTTAGCCGAATTCGGAAAAATCTGACCTAACCGCCATTTCTTGTCATAGGGCAAGAAGATTTAAGAAATCGAGCCATTCCTTTGCTCAAAAAAGGAATATGAAACGCTTGATTTATATCGCATTCATAGTTTGTCTTGTTTTTCAAAGTTGCAAAATAAGTGACGTGCGACCCGAATACAGCGCCGCATTGTGGCAAAATGAAGACAAATTAAAATCAATACTCTCAAAGGTTGAAGCGACCTATGGCGGCTATGAAAATTGGAAAAAGACGGGAGCGGTAACCGTCAGGGGTTATGACGAATGGCCTACTTTTCATTGGCGCCTTATTGCAAATCCATGGAAGGACAAAAAAACTGGCTTTTCCTTCACGTGGGCCCCCAACACCGATAATTCCAGGATTACACTGCTGGATGGAAAAAAAACAGGAATGCAATACGGCTTGCAGCATTGGTCGACCTACCAGAAAAAAAACGATAAAATCGTATTTAAAAGAAACAAAAAAATGTGGTTTCATTTACCCACTATCGAATACTTCCTGGAATTTCCTTTCAGGATCAGAGAAGCAGAAATAGTTAGGTATGCCGGCACAAAAAAGGTTAATAACCTGGTATATGAACTGCTTTTTTTTACCTGGAAATCAGAGGAACCCAATAAGGCAATGGATCAGTACCTGGTGTATGTCAACCCTGAGACCTATAGCATAGATTACCTGGAACTCACCGTAAGAGATCAGGCAAAATGGGCCTATGCGACAGTTGCTTATGGACACTTTATACGAAAAAACGGATTTCTTTTTCCGGGAGATATCCGGTTTTTCTTTCAAAATAAATTACCGGGAAAAACATTGGGGCATCACATATCCATTTCGGAGATACAAGTGCATCGGCATTTTGATCGGAGCACTCTGATACCGGATTCTACGATGAGAAGGTCTAAATTTTGATTTTCAACCGGAGGAATAATCCAGTCTAACCTGCATAATTAATTGGTGGATCTCGTCAGGAGTTATTTGAAATTTCTGATCAGCTCAGATGAAGTTAGTATAAAGTTATTAAGATCCGGCCAGCAGACAGCAAAGCCATTGCCACACAGTTCCCAGTTATTTCGCTCCTTTTCAGTAGACTTATTCAATACCGGCAAATACTTAAGAGCCACCTCGAAAATGCTGCCATCCATTAATTTAACATACATAAACTGATCCTGGAAATTGATATTTATTACGGCGAATTTTGCATTAACCATTTCGATTCCTGTTTTACGATACAAATTGGCTACTGTTTTAGGATATGTTTTCATCTCCCGGTGGGTTAACCCGGGGGGCGTATGGCATTCATTTGGTGAAGTCAAATTACGCCCAGGCTGCGATGGCGGCCTTACTTACTGATAGTCGATTGAAATTTTTGTAAGGCCAAACCCAATTAAAAAACAATTAAGTAATCAAAAAATCAAAAATTCCCTCAGGGCACTTGTATCCGTTACGATACTTTAATCAATGGTTTGGATTAGATAAAAAATCAGAATAAAGTTTTCATTATTTTATTTAAGAATCTAAAAAATAATTGCTTTTTTTTTATCAGGTAATTTTATGACGTGAATTATATGATGCGATTCAATAATCTTTGAGGATTGAGTGATTGTTTGTAATTAATTCAAATTCTTTGATCCAAACCATAAAAATTCAGCGACATAAAGACGTAAGAATTTCTTCACCAGCGGCATTTTTGATGAAATATGGAAAAAAATTATTTCATTTACCACAACGGTTAAACGACCCTTAAGCAAGTTGACGCCGGGTTGATCCCCAAAATTAAAAGCATTTTACCGGGAGCAACGGATCTTAGTAACCGCTTTCAGGCAATCCCGACTTCGGTGCCGGGTAATTCGTTGCAAGTGGTGAAATGAAATTTCTATGAGACTGCTGCTACCGCAAATAGTAAAATTCCCGGTAGCAGACACACTGTGAAACGTTCTGTAAAAAAGAATTTAGTAGCCCCCAACCTAGTTGGAAGCAACCGAAGGCTTATGTAAATCTTTCGCTACCTTGGGCTGTTCCTTTTGGGGTTCCGGCTTTTTTGGCTCTTCTTTTTTGGCGATCTTGGGTGCAGCAGCAGTTCCATTTTCACTGGTGCCGATTCGTATTTCCCTTACTTTTTGTCCCATTTTACTCTGACCATTAAACTGAGCGCCTGATTCGACGATTAATTTATTGGTCAGCATATCGCCATGGATTTTGGCAGTGGGTTTTAAAATTAAAATGTCGCTAATCTCAACCTTGCCTCGAACCTCGCCTTCAATATCGGCATTCTGCGCAAGGATGTTACCCTCGATGCAGGCAGACTTACCTATAACCACTTTTGATTTGGCAGTGATATCTCCATATACTTTACCTTCGATTCTTAGATTTCCATAGGTCTCAATGCTACCGTTTAAAGTAGTCCCTTTACCAATGGTATTGCTTACGTTACTGGCCTCTTGCACAAACTTTTCTTCTTGTTTATTATTGAACATAGCATCTGTCGTTTTGGTTGTTTAATGGTTTAGTTTTTAAAGTTACCACTAATTTAAAGTATTCCTAAAACAATTTAAGAGCGAATTCTCCTCAAAAATCACCCAAAAATTACATAACGACTTGATTTTTAAAAAATTGCAGCCATTTGTGGCGATATTACTTCAACTATACCTTAAATTTTGTTTTTATTATAGTATGCCGGATTTGGAAACCAGAGGGTCATTGGCAAATTATTGAAGCAAAATTTGCAGCTTAAATGATCATTACTTAGTATTGGATAAATCCGCAGTAATTTTTGGTCAATACTAAAATTTGAGAACCTTTCATGAAAATCCTTTCAGCCCGGCAAATAAGAGAGGCCGATGCCTTTACCATTAAACAGGAGCCAATTGCCTCCATTGATTTAATGGAAAGAGCTTCCCTGGCCTTTGTAGCTTGTTTCGAGGAGCGTTTTGGCGATGAAAAACCTGTCTGGATATTTTGTGGTACCGGTAACAATGGTGGCGATGGACTGGCTATTGCCAGACTTTTAAGTGATAAGAAGTTCCAGGTTACTGTGGTTATTGTAAAAACTAACGATACCTCATCCGATGATTTTGCCTCCAATGAAAAAAGGCTTGCCGCTAGGATTCCAAAGATCATAGTCCGGGAAAGCAGTGAAATTCCGGATATAGCACCGAATGTAGTGGTTATAGACGCTATTTTTGGTTCCGGACTTTCCAGAGCCGTAACGGGCCTGTTTGGGGAGGTAATAGATAAAATAAACTTATCAGGCGCTTCGATTGTATCCGTAGATATTGCCTCCGGATTATTTGCAGATCAACCCAGTAGTGGAAGTTCGATTATTCAACCGGATTATACAATTTCCTTTCAGTTGCCAAAAATGGCGTTTTTACTTCCTGAAAATCATAGCCGGGTAGGAGAATGGGAGGTGGCTGATATCCGGCTTAGTCAAACTTTTATTGATCGGGCGGAAAGCCAGGCCGACTTTGTACAATTGGCAGATATTAAGCCTTTGTTGAAAAATAGATCCGCGGCCGCGCATAAGGGAGACTTTGGCAAGGCTTTGCTCTTTGCCGGAAGCCGGGGGAAAATGGGGGCGGCAATCCTTTCGGCGCGGGCTTGTATGCGATCCGGTACCGGATTGCTCACTGTACATGCGCCGGCGTGTGGTTATGAAATTATGCAGATAGCGGTTCCTGAAGCAATGATATCTATAGATGAGTCGGAGTGGTTTATTGCAAAAGTCCCTGAGCATTTAAAATACGATGTGATCGGCATCGGGCCCGGAATCGATACGAAAGATGAAACGGCGAACCTGTTGGAAGAGCTGCTGCGTCAATTTCAGCGGCCTGTGGTTATTGATGCAGATGGTTTGAATCTGATAGGCCGACATAAAGGCTTTGTTGAAAAAATCCCGAAAGAGTCCATTTTAACCCCCCATGCCAAAGAGTTTGAAAGAATAGCCGGCCCATGGAATAACGACTATGAACGCCTGGATCTACAAAAGCAGTTTTCTGTTAATCACGGTCTTTTTGTAATTTTTAAGGGAGCACACACGACGATTTCCACCCCCGATGGCCACCTGTATTTTAACAGTACGGGTAACCCTGGGATGGCTACTGCTGGCAGCGGCGATGTGTTGACAGGCATAATTACTTCAATACTCGGCCAGGGTTACACCCCATTGCAGGCGGCGATTCTGGGTGTTTATTTGCATGGTCTCGCAGGCGATCTGGCGGCCAATGAAAAAGGACAGGCATCTTTAATTGCCAGTGACATCATTGATTTCTTACCAGCGGCTTTCGGCGCCATAAGCCGGAACGAGGAGCAAATTTCTTTTACAAACAAGGAATATCCTAAACCTGATAATCCTGCAAATAACAGTCGTTCTGGTAAAAAGCCCGGGAAAGTGTTCAGGTTTCTGGGTTGGGGTGCCCTGATATTTTTTTTGTTTACATTTACCCAGGTACTGCTTTACAAATTCATCCCTCCTTTGGTCACGCCTAAAATGTTGATGGACAAGTTTTCATCAGTCCCTGATGCAGCGCAGCAAACTGGCATTGCCTATCACTGGCAAAGTTATGATCAGATTTCCAAATTCCTGGTATTAGCCGTAATTGCTTCGGAGGATCAAAAGTTTCCCGATCATTTTGGTTTTGACATAGCGCAGATTGAAAAAGCTTATACCGAGGGTAAGCAAGGCAAACGTGTCAGAGGGGCCAGCACCATTACGCAGCAAGTGGCCAAAAATCTGTTCCTTTGGCCCGGCAGGAATTATTTTAGAAAAGGTGTTGAAGCTTATTATACTTTTTTAATAGAATTACTGTGGAGCAAGCAGCGAATTGTGGAGATTTACCTCAACATTGCTGAAATGGGACCACATATTTATGGTGCCGAAGCAGCGGCACAAAATATTTTTAATAAATCTTCGTTAACACTGTCAAGGCCGGAATGTGCCTTATTGGCGGCAGTTTTGCCTAATCCAATCCGTTTTTCGGCCAAAAACCCGTCTTCCTATATTAACCGTAGAAAAAACTGGATCCTGAAGCAAATGCATCAGCTGGGAGATTTAAATTTTTTAGAGAAAATTTAAAACCTTGGTGTGCTTTTTGCGGTATAACAATATAAAGTGGAATTTGTGCAAAAGATAGGTAAGACATATGAAAAAAATATTACTATTATTGGTACTTTTAATTTTCTGCTCCGCGGGATGGGTCATGGGCCAGCAAAGGCCGCACGTGGCGAATGTCAACGGAGAAGTTATTAAAAGAGACTATCAGGTGGAATTGTATCCGAATCCGACATCGGAATTCTTAAATGTAAAATCTGCGGGAGACAATTTTGTGGAAGCGGAATTCGAGATAATCAGTCTGATCGGCAATAAGGTTCAGATGAACGTGGAAAAAGTCAATGATAGTGAGTATAGAATACCTGTGAAACAATATGCAGCAGGACACTATATTTTAATTATAAAAGACAAAGGTACTCTTTATAGGAGGGCATTTAAATTTCAAAAAGTCATAAGATAATTTTAAAGTTATAAGGTAATTGTTTAAGAAGGCGATTGAGGTTCAATCGCTTTTTTTATGACCTAAAATTCCGCGCTACCCCTTGCGCGAGGAAATGGAATTACATCTCTGATATTGTGCATTCCGGTGACAAATTGCATAAACCTTTCAAATCCCAGTCCAAAACCACTATGTGGCGCCGTACCAAATCTCCTGGTGTCCAGGTACCATTGCAAATCAGCAGCGTGAATACCCATCTTTTCCATTTTACCGGTAAGCTGATCATATTGCTCCTCCCGTTGAGATCCTCCGATTATTTCTCCGATACCTGGAAACAATACGTCCATGGCCGCTACCGTTTTACCGTCTTCATTTACCCGCATGTAAAATGCCTTGATATTGGCAGGGTAATCATGGATTATGACAGGCTTTTTAAAATGTTTTTCCACCAGGTAGCGCTCGTGCTCCGACTGCAGATCGGTTCCCCAGTCTTCAATCAAAAACTGGAAGCGTTTCTTCTTGTTTGGTTTGGAATTTTTCAAAATTTGGATGGCCTCCGTGTAGGTGATCCTTTCAAAATCATGATCCGCCACAAATTGCAAACTTTCCAGCAATGACATGGGCCTTCGGTCCTCCTGCTTTTTATTTTTATCTTCATCTTCGGCCCGCTTGTTTAGAAAAGCAAGATCTTCTTCACAATGTTGCAGCGCATATTTCACCAGGTATCTGACAAATTCCTCAGCCAGATCCATGGTGTCTGTCAGATCATAAAAAGCCATCTCGGGTTCAATCATCCAGAATTCTGCCAGGTGCCGGCTGGTGTTGGAGTTTTCAGCCCTGAAACATGGACCAAAGGTATAAATATCTGACATTGCCAGCGCGGCAAGCTCCCCTTCCAGTTGTCCCGATACGGTGAGGTTTGTTTTTTTACCAAAAAAATCCTGGTTAAAATCAATCTGGCCATCCTCTCCCCTGGGCGGCTTTTCCATATCAAAGTTGGTAACCATAAAAGTTTCTCCGGCACCCTCCGCGTCAGAAGCCGTGATAATAGGTGTATGAATATTGAGGAAACCTTTATCGGTAAAAAACTGATGTACAGCAAATATCATCGCATGGCGAATGCGATAAATGGCGCCAAAAGTATTTGTTCTTGGTCGCAAGTGGGCTATCTCACGTAAAAATTCAAGAGAGTGTCGCTTTGGTTGTAACGGGAATTTTTCGGGATCTGCTTCCCCTAATACCTGGATGGCTTGCGCCGACAATTCCACCGCCTGGCCCTTGCCCTCTGAGGAAATGACTTCTCCCGTTATCGAAAGGCAGGCGCCGGTGTTTATCCTGGCTAAAACTTCTTCACTTATAGAACCATTATTAACAACTATTTGTAAATTACGCATCACCGAACCATCATTTAAGGCGATGAAAACCACGTTTTTACTATCCCTTTTTGTCCTTACCCAGCCTTTTACCACAACCGTTGATCCCAATTGATCCCCGTCAAGTATGTCAATTATCTTGGTTCTTTTGCTTTTACTCACGTTTATTAATATTTAATGGAGTCTTTGGAGACAAACCTTACAATAAAATGTTCGCAAAAAAACGATAATTTGAGGTTTTTATCAAAGAATAAAAGAATTATTATAAATTTGAATTAAATAACAAATAATTGAAATTCAACCTGATTGGCTGGGTTTAGCTATATTAATTATTTGAAAAGTGTGTGATAAGCCGGTTTAATAATTGTAGCATCTTGACATGAATATTTTTTAGAATAAAATGCACGAAAGATGAAATTTTTGCCGTTTATCTTTATTGAATTTTTAAAGATCAAAGGATTTAATTATAAAGCTATAAATGCAGAAGCTTAATTTAAGTCAAACTTTATCGCAGAAATTATCGCCTCAGCAGATTCAATTTATTAAACTGCTGCAAATCCCTACTGTGGAGTTGGATACAAGAATTGAGGAAGAGCTGGAGATAAACCCTGCTCTTGAGGAAGGGAAGGATGATGTGCCGGAAGAATCATCCAGCCAGGATGATTTTGAGGAGGAGTCCTTCAGCAAGGAAGATGATGTAAACGTGGAAGATTATTTGAGGGATGAGGATTTTAGCGGTTATAAAATGCAGGGCGATGGGAATTATCCGGGAGAGGAGGATAAGGATATTCCTATTTCAACGGCCACGACTTTGAATGAACAATTACTCGATCAGCTGGGTTTTTTACGCCTGGATGAGCGACAGGAAATCGTAGCGAAGCAATTGATAGGCAGTATTGAAAGCGATGGCTATATCAGAAGGGATTTGGATGCCATTGTCAACGACCTGGCTTTTTCGCAAAATATTGAAACCGATCTGGATGAATTAGAGAATTTGCTCTTTAAAATTCAGGAATTTGACCCTGCCGGTATTGCAGCCAGAAATTTGCAGGAGTGTTTGTCTATTCAACTCAGAAAAAAAATGGACCAGAATGAGGCGGTTCAGCTGGCCTATCGTATCATCAACGATTGCTTTGACGAATTCACTAAAAAACACTATGACAAAATCCTCAAAAAACTGAATGTCGATGATGAGGATTTGTTAAAAGATGCCATTACCGCCATCACCAAGCTAAACCCAAAACCCGGTGGTGTTTCGGGCGGCTTGGTAAAAACCCAATATCTGATTCCCGATTTTATATTAACCAATAACAACGGTGAACTTGACCTGACGCTCAACTCGAGAAATGCACCGGAACTGCGGGTGAGCCGCTCCTATTCCGATATGTTATCCGCTTATGACAAGAGTAACAAGAAGGATAAAAAATTGAAAGAAACGGTTTCTTTCGTAAAGCAAAAACTGGATGCTGCAAAATGGTTTATAGATGCTATCAAACAACGGCAGCAAACTTTATTGAATACCATGAATGCTATCATCACCTATCAATACGACTTCTTTCAGGAGGGCGATGAAAGTAAGTTGCGGCCTATGATATTAAAAGACATTGCCACCAGGATTAATATGGATATATCCACCGTTTCAAGGGTGGCTAATAGTAAATCCATACAGACGGAATTTGGTATTTTTCCCTTGAAATATTTCTTTTCAGAAGGTATTGCCACTGACTCCGGAGAAGATGTCAGTAGCCGGGAGGTGAAGCATACCTTACAGAACCTGATAGGTAATGAGGATAAAAAGAAACCCCTTTCCGATGATAAGTTAGAAAAACTTTTAAAGGCTAAAGGATATAATATTGCCCGCAGAACTGTGGCCAAGTACCGCGAGCAACTCAACCTACCGGTGGCCAGGCTAAGAAAAGAATTATAGTGTCCAACAGAATTGCCAAAATTGTTTCCGTTGTCTTGCATCCCTTGCTGATGCCTACCATCGTATTTGCGATCCTTTTGTATTTTGTACCGCTGGCGGTCAAGCCCTTACCGGATTCAGCTTTTTTTCAAATTCTGATGGTGATTTTCTTCCTCACCTACGTACTGCCATTGGTGAGTGTATCTCTGATCAGACTTAACTATGTGGTGTATTTTATTCGCGTATTGCGATTGAAATATGTCAAAAACATGTCTTACAACGATGCGATCGCTGTGATGAATGAAAGTGAGGATTATAGTGGAGAGTTTTCTGCACCAAAAAGTATTTGGATGAAAACCAAAGAGGAAAGAGTGATCCCCTTTATTTTTATCACCGTTTATTACGGTCTTTGCGCCTATCTGTTTATAGCGCAATGGAAATTCAATGATATTTTTGGTGTAATTTTGATGAGTATCACCACTACGATTTTTTTAGTTACACTTATCACCACCAAATGGAAAATCAGCGCACATAGCGCGGGGATTGTTGGCGCCCTTGGTTTTATTATGGGCGTGAATTTAAAATACCCTGACAATCAGTTATTGTATCCGATATTGGCTTTAGTGGTTTTGGCCGGGTTGGTGATGACCTCCCGGTTGCAGTTAAATGATCATGACAGTAAAGAAGTATATGCCGGGGCCCTGCTTGGATTTGCCGTAAGCTTTGGGGCTATTTATTTTTTCGTGTGATAGGATGAACGGCTGGTTGTGGGCCTACGGAATTACAATATGCCGGCATATATTGGCATAAAGATTTTAGCTAACCTTCTGATAAATTCTGGTTCGATTTTTCCATTCGGCGCTAAGCGCCACTAAAACAAAGAAAAAGAAATGCCCACATTAAGGGAAGTGGTGGCCGTATCTTCTGGTCCTTTGTCATTTTCAAATAACTCGGAGAGGCCGTAATAGCCAAATAGATTGATGCCCGGGAAGCCGATGCGGGCGCTTACCCCATATCTTAGGCGTTGCAGATTATAGTTTTCTTTCTGCTTGAGCTTTTTATTGTCACCGTCTTGCTCGTATTTGATTTTGGTATGTCCGTCAAATAAAAAACCTACTTTTCCGCCGATGGCTGCTCTAAACCCCCTGCTGTGATCTTCTTTGTTGAGGTGAAAACGGAATTCCAGCGGGATATCTATGTAGTTGGCGGCGATTTTACTTTTCTTAATGTCGCTGTTTTCAAGGATATTGGCTATTTCTACAATCACCGTCTCACCATCATTATCAAGGGCAAGGGTATTATTATTGTCAAAACTGTACTTTTCAAGTCCTACGCCGATTCCCGGACCAATTGAAAAATTGGATTTACCGATCGGAATGTGCCAGTAATAGTGAAAATTAACCACCTTTGACCCCCAGAATCCCATATCCATATTGTCGGGATTATCCATGAGAAAGTTAAATCCCACATCAACCAGGAAGGTACCGGGAAGATCTGGCCGGGCATTGCTTTTTTTCTTCTTTTTGTCATTGTCATCACCATTTTCAAAAGCGAAAGTGCCGAGGGATAAAAACAATACGATAAAAAATGAAATAACTTTTTTCATTATAGGGTTAAGAGGTCAAATTGAAAATTAACATGGCAAATATAGTATAATTTAAGAATCAATGAATAGTTTTTCCTTTTAAACCCTGAATTAATCGGTGCGGTCAATTGAGCCTATTGTGAATTTTACCTTATCAAAAGGGCACCTCCCTTTCACGGGATAAATACATTACCTAACCTTTTTCAAGGAAAGTCAATTCGCCGATGATATCACAACAAAGGTTAGCACAGTTAGAATGACAAATAACGAGTGATTGGTTGCCTGTCAAAATTTTCATCCCAGAAAATTTGGCTTGAAGCCGAATATTTACCTAGATTTGCTTCCACCTACGCCAAGGCTTCGGTGGACAAGCCTACCTTCATTTATGCTGCAAAGCATAAAGAGGACAGAGTCCGCCGAAGCCTTGGCGTAGGAGGACTCGTAGCATAACTGGATAGTGCACCTGGTTACGGCCCAGGAGGTTGGGGGTTCGAATCCCTCCGAGTTCACAAAACAGTTTGGCGTGTGAGTAGCGAGCAAGAGCGAGCTACCACACGGAGAGCTGTTTTATCCCTCAAGACCCACACCCAACCTCAAACTGAAAAGCATGTTCTATTTTAAAAGACTTGAAGTTTACGCTAAAGCAGAAAAGTTTAATACTGCTGTTTCCTAGTTTTTGAAAGATGCAAAAGTCAGTAAGAATAGAATCAACTTGAAAGAGCTGCGTTTAGTATCATGCTGACAACAGAAAATGATAATTCCTGGAACTGTTAATCAGATACAATATTAATTTATAAGTATAGTCGTAAATTTTGATCCTTAATATACTACTTATACTAGTGAGTTAGGCGAAATTTGAAAAAAGAAACACTTTTAAATAATGATAATTTTATCAATTTTATGAAAGCGGAATTCTTTTTACAGCAAATAAAAAATGAGTTTCCACAAGTGGAGTGGAAGAAATTTCGCATACTTACTCATGGCTGGGATCATGTTGTTATTATTTTTGATGAAAAACTCATTTTTCGCTTCCCAAAAGATAAAGAGTATAAAGAAGAGTTTAAAAATGAAATACAATTACTCAAGTTTTTGAAAACAAGGATAAAAGTTGGTATTCCAGAATATACCTTTGTATCTAAAAACAAATCGCTTGCCGGATATGAAATGTTGAATGGTCGAGAGCTTAAATCTTCTCACTATAAACGTTTGACCGGCGAGGAAAAAGAAAAATTTGCCAAGCAAATGGCTGGTTTTCTTACTGATTTGCACTCAACACCAAACTCAGCCATTTCAAAATTCAATATTAGTGTTGATAATCCAAGTAAAGATTACAAGGAACTTGTTGATAATACAAAGAAATTTCTTTTTCCGCGCCTCAACAAAAAAGAGGTTTTAGCTATTCAAAATTATCTTGGTGAGTTAAAAATCGCTGTCGATCAAATCAATTATTCAAATGTACTGATACACAACGATTTAAGTTGGGAACATATTCTTTGGGACAAAAATAAAGTGAATATTATTGATTTCAGCGATCGCTCATTTGGAGATCCGGCAAGTGATTTTACTGGTTTATGGGAGTATGGACAAAAACTTGTCAATAGCGTTTATGAGCTATACAAAGGCAAAAAAGATGAGCAACTTTTACATAGATCGCAATTGTATTTCAAAAGAATTCCGCTTTTCATCATGAAAGATGCTCTTGATGGTTATCCATGCACTTTTAAAGAGGGTTATGAGATGTTTAGAAAAAGGTATAAAATTGCTAAAATTCAATAATGATGTGTGTAAAATAACTAAGCAGCTTTTAAATACTTCCCCAGCTCCACAATTTTCTCCAAATCCTGATTAAAATGTACTATTTCGTCTAGGCAGGGGTTCGACATTTGTCCCTCCGAGTTCACAAAACAGTTTGGCGTGTGAGTTTTGAGCAAGAGCGAGAAACTCGCGCGGAAGGCTGTTTTATCCCTTATAACTCACTCCCAAATCAAACGTAAGGCTATGTTCGATTTCGAAAGACTGGAAGTTGATGGGCAAGCCTAAACGTTCAATAAGTCGATAACCTCCTTTCTTGCCAGTCTAAAAGTTGACAAAAAAACCGCGGATAAATTTCTGGTAGGACTACAATTCCTGCGCGACTTTCTTTTTTTGAAATAACATAGTTGTTTTGGCAGTGATTTGCGTCAATACTTCAGGACAATCATTTTATTATATTTAGATTGGAGAGGTGGCAAACTGTCATTTCTGTCTTTGCGCATTATTGTATGAAAAAGCAAGGGATATGCAAACACAAAAAATTCTTATAAAAGAAACGGTGGCCAAAGATTTCAACGATATTATCAAAGTCGAAGAACAAGCATTTGGCAGTATGAATGAAGCGCAATTAACGGCTGATTTATTGGGGGATACAACAGCCAAACCTATCCTTTCATTGTTGGCTTATCACAACAAAAAAGCTATTGGGCATATATTATTTACAAGGGCGTATATAAACCAAATGAATGTAAATCAGCCATTGATACATATACTGGCACCACTGGCTGTCATACCGGAATACCAAAAAAAGGGAGTTGGCGGATTACTAATCAATAATGGTTTAAATAAATTGAAAGCAATAGGTTCAGAAATGGTTTTGGTGTTGGGACACATTGAGTACTACCCTAAATTCGGATTTATTCCCGATGCAAAACAGAAAGGTTATGATACTCCGTTTCCAGTACCTGAAAAGTTTAAAGATGCCTGGATGGTACAATCTCTGACTTCCAAAGGTTTTGTTATTCCGGGAGGTAAGGTGGTTTGTGCAAATGAACTAAACAAACCTGAATATTGGAGGGAATAACATGTCCAAACAATATCATAAGTAGAATAAAAACATATTAATTACAGGAACGTCCACAGGAGTCGGATTTGAAAGTGCAATACTATTTGCTAAAAACAATGCAGCGAGCAACATTGCATAAAAGTAATGGCGGGGAAAGTGATAATTTGATAAGATGAATATTCAGTTTAAAGTATACTTGCTAAGTATTTGTATTGCCCCTATATGTTCTTGCAAGTCAGTTAACAAACCTTATAACTATAAACGGTTTCCGGATAGTTATTCTGAAATCAAGAGAGATTACGAAAGCTACTATTACCTAAACGCTTGCCAACAGGGTGAAACGATAGCGAGTATTGGTGCAGGCAATGGGATCAAAGAAATCCAGATTTCATGCTTTATCGAAGGAATTACCTGGTATTTACAGGAGATTGATTCATCGAGGTTATATCAGTTCGAAGAGGTTTTGAAATACCATGAAAATTTAATAGGTTCATCTGTTAAGGCAGATTTTAACTTTGTACTGGGAACGGAAAACGCCACAGGTTTATCTCATGGTATATTTGACAGAGTTTTGATGCTTAACGTATTTCATGAAATTGAATCGCGTGAAGGGATTATGATGGAAATTCATCAATTGCTTGATGAAGGTGGTGTGCTGGTTATAATGGAAAGAATGGGTCATACAGCGGGCGAGGTCCACGCCGATTGTAAATATCCTAAACTTATTGAAACCAGTTTTTTGCAAGAAATGAATGACTATGGATATATTTTAGTAAAAAAACAACTTGGCGAAAAAATGTCAAACCTGATGTTTTATAATTTTGAATCGAAGCAATAAAGGAGTTGACCTACCGCAACAGGTGCCGGCATCGCATATAGTGCATCCGGTGAGGTGTACAAAAGACTTGACCTGGTTTCATTTACCAGGCTTTGTGGCGGATTGATAGGAAAGTGCTTTGAAACACCAATTGATACCATACAAAAGAAAAGTTAGCAGTCATTATAGGAAATGTAAAATCAAATAGAACCAAAATGGATGAGTCTTTAAAAGAAACGATTTGGCGACAATTTGGCGCAAGTATTGATATGCTCGAAAATGCCATTAAACTTTGCCCACCTGAATTTTGGGATACTGGGAAAAAATTTTGGTACATCACGTATCATTGTTTATTTTATTTGGACTACTATCTTACGCTTGAACCTGATAAGTTTTCACCTCCATCGCCATATACCTTATCGGAATTTGATCCTGCCGGCGCGATGCCAGATAGAACTTATAGCAAAGAAGAACTGCTTTCCTACCTGGAGTACAGCAGGAAAAAATGCCATGATTTAATTGCAGGCATGACTGATAAAATAGCAAAAGCACGTTGGATAAATGATTATAAGAACTATTCGGTTTTTGAAGTTTTACTTTATAATATGCGACATGTCCAACATCATTCTGCGCAACTTAATTTATTGCTTCGTCAGGAGATCAATGATGCACCTAGGTGGGTTTCTGTCGCCAAAAAAGAATTGGAATTAAAATAGAAAACGAACCGCCAGCAATGTATGTGCGATAATACTACCCAAGCAGTCGCACTGCGCATATGCTGCGCTTTATGCCATTTTTAAAAAATGATACAGTTCAGAAATTTTTCTAAATCCTCATCAAAAAATTGCAGGCTGGCAAGGCAGGGGTTCAACATTTGTCCCTCCGGGTTCACATTGGAAATCATCCACTTATAGATTAAAATCTGTAAGTGATCTTTTTGTTTGATTCACAACCAGTTTTTACTTCTTTCCTTTGGGACATAGGAGAAAGAGCAGGTGCCATCTTTTTTGTTTTTTAAAGGCAAATCCTATCAACAACTTTTACAGACCATTTTATTAGACGCAAAGCGCTGATGATTTTTTCGACGTATCTGTTTTATGATATCCGTGTCATTTTGAATGATTTGTATACCGTTTTGATTGATTTGAGTACCAGTTTGGTTGATGGTTTACCTAGTTTTGAAGATGCTGAAATTGGGTCTAAACAAACGTTATTACATGAATTCAAACCTTTTCAAAGAAATAAATCATAAAACCAGGAAGCTGTTATTGTTAACGTTGACATCGGGTGTGGCCGTAGCCACGTTGTTCCAATGCACGAACAAAAACCCGGCTGCCATTCCCGAAACTATTGATTTTAACTTTGATGTCAGGCCGATATTAGTTCAAAAATGTTATCACTGTCATGGACCTGATCCAAGTAGTCGTAAAGCCAACCTGCGCCTTGACACGTTTGAAGGGGCCACCGCTTTGCTGGAGGAGGGTACCAGGGCTATAGTGCCCGGATATCCGGGTAAAAGTGAATTAATAGAACGTATTGCTCATGCCGATCCCGATATGAAAATGCCTCCCCCGGAATCAAACCTCGAGCTAAGCGCATATGAAATAGGGATCTTGAAAAAATGGATAGACCAGGGAGCTGAATGGAAACCTCACTGGGCATTTATCAAGCCGGAATTGGAAGAACCGGTAGCATTAGATCCTGATCAATCGGCCAATCAAATTGACGGCTTCATTTTAGAGAAAGTCAAACAAAACGGATTAGAACCGGAACCGATAGCCGATAAGAATACACTTATACGAAGGGTTTCATATTTACTAACCGGACTGCCACCAACTTCTGAGATGATTGATAAATATACCTCAGATCAAAACCCGGATGCCTATGAAAAAATGGTGGATCATTATTTAGGCTCAGCTGATTTTGGGGAAAGGTGGGCACGGCATTGGATGGATGTTGTACGATATGCTGAAACCAAGGGGCATGAATTTGATTATCCCATAATAGGTGCGTGGAAGTATCGCGATTACTTAATAAGGGCTTTTAACAACGATGTACCCTACGATCAACTGGTTAAGGAACATCTGGCAGGGGATATGGTAGATACGGTCAGGTGGAACCCTGAAAATGGAATCAATGAATCCCAACTCGGAACGGTCTTTTACGCGCTGAGCGAAGGTACCCATAGTCCGGTAGATATCCGGAAGGACGAAGCTGACAGGATCGATAACATGATCGACGTAACCACCAAGACATTTCAGGGACTCACTGTTTCCTGCGCAAGGTGTCATGATCACAAGTTTGACCCCATTCCTACGGCGGACTATTATGCCCTCTATGGTGTAATGGAAAGCAGTAGGTTCTCCCTAAAACCTGCCAACTTCACTGCTGAAAAAATGGAAGACCTGGGAGAGATAGAGGCGCTAAAAGACTCGATAAGAAGTATGATTGGGAGATTATGGCTGAGTGAGTACAGCACTGTTTCGGGAAATCAGGTAATTAATTCAGAAGAATCTAAGATAACGCCCCGGGAAGAGAAGGGTGAATACCAAATAATCGCTGATTTCAGAGGTGATGACCTGGACGGATGGAAAAGTGACGGATTGGCATTTGGGGAAAAAACAACGCTTGGTGAGCCTGTATTTGATAATCAGGGAAGGAATCTGGTAGGTATCGCCGAAGGAAAAGCGACAAGCCGGATGATAGCCAAAGGTCTGTATGGCGTATTAAGGTCACCCAACTTTGTCATTGACAAGGACTTTATTGGGGTCAAAGCCCTTGGCGAAAATGCCACGATAAGAATTATCGTTGATAATTTTCAGCTAATCCAATATCCAATCTATGGAGGACTGGATAAAAAGGTGAATAGCGGGAAATGGAAGCATATAACGTTTGAAGTGGCTGCCTGGAAAGGACATAAAGCATACATCGAGATCTTACCGGGATTTTACAAAAAACAAGCTTATAAATTACCTCAAAATGCATATATAGATGTTGAATATGTCATCACCTTTGACAACGAATGGCCTCAATCTGTTGAGCTCATCCGGTCAGACAAGGCAGATCCCCAACAAGCCATACAGGATTGGGCTGCTGATAAATGCTCTCCACAGCAGGTTAAATTGCTGAATAACCTCCTGGGCCGGAATTTACTTGGAAAACAGTTTCCAAAAACCTATCAATTCCTTGAAAGGAACAAGCAGCTTGCCGGGAAACTTAACGATTCATCCTATTTTGCCGGGGTAGACGATGGATATGGGATTAACAGTCACATTTTCAACAGGGGTAATCACAATGATCTCTCATCCGAACCAGTTCCGCGAGGCTTTCTATCCGCTATTTCCTCCGAAAGTCCGGCATTTGGATCACCTGGAAGTGGGCGAATGGAATTGGTTGATGCCATTCTTGATCCTGATAACCCATTGACCTCACGCGTAATGGTTAATAGAATATGGCACCATCTGTTCGGAAGGGGTATCGTAGAAACTGTGGATAATTTTGGCCTCCAGGGAAAGTTGCCTACACATCCTGAGTTGCTTGATTACCTGGCCTTTAAATTTCAAAATGAAGGTTGGTCGATCAAGAAAATGATAAAATTCATTGTAATGTCCAACACCTTCAGAAGATCGGTAAACGTTGCAGAGCATACTAAGAAAATCGATCCCGGCAACTTGTGGTTGTCTCATTTTCCAATTCGGAGATTAGAATCCGAAGCAATCAGGGATGGCCTTCTGGCGATTACCGGTAATTTAGATACAGCGAGGTACGGCCCCCCCGTGCCTGTTTACCTAACATCGTTTATGAAAGGCCGCGGCAGACCTAAAAATTCCGGCCCCCTTGATGGAAATGGACGAAGAAGTATCTACCTGGAGGTGCGCCGTAACTTTCTTCAACCTATGATGCTCACATTTGACCGGCCCATTCCTTTTTCGACATTCGGCAAAAGAAATGTCACTAATGTGCCGGCCCAGTCCCTGATTCTGATGAATGATCCTTTTGTAATTCATCAAGCGGAGGTAATGGCTAAAAATCTAATAAATCTTGAAAATATGGGTGTGGAGGAAAGGCTAAGTTGGATATACATCAGGGCACTTGGCCGACAACCAATTCAGGTGGAATTGGAACAGGCAAAAACCTTTATCAGCTCGCTGGCACAGTCTCACCAGGTAAAAGAGGCCGATATGTTGAACAGTACCCAGGTATGGAAGGACTATTGTCATTCTGTTTTTAATTTAAAGGAATTTATTTATTTACTCTAATGGGAAAATCGAATCATATTATCCATAAACCCGTTACCCGAAGGGAAATGCTGGGTATTTGCAAAGGTGGCTTCGGCTCTTTGGCATTTGTAAGCCTGTTTGGCAATGTCTTCTCAGCTTGCAAACAACTGGATGAACCTAAATCAATGCTGACCCAACTGGGACAGACACCTCACTACGTACCCAAAGCCAAAAATGTCATTTTCCTTTACATGGATGGCGGCGTTTCACAGGTAGATTCTTTCGACCCGAAACCCAGGCTTGACAAAGAAAATGGAGAAGATCCGAACAAAAAATTCAAAGTTGACGCCACCCAATTTGGGAACGTTGGCAGAATACTGAAAAGCCCCTGGAAATTTAAGCAGCATGGAGAATGCGGAATGCCCGTGAGTGAACTGTTTCCACATATAGCCACCTGCGTTGACGATATTGCCCTGGTGAGATCTATGGTCTCCAATTTTCCGGAACACACTAATGCCAATTATTTTCTCCATACCGGTAGCGGTATCCAGGGCAGACCTAGCATGGGCGCGTGGGTAACGTATGGCCTGGGAAGTGAAAACAATAATTTGCCCGGTTATGTAGTACTGGATGGGGGGCTGATTCCTCCGGGAGGATTGGATAATTTCAAAAGTGGTTTCCTCCCCGCCTCATACCAGGCTTCTATTCTAAAAGCCGGCCCGTTACCGCTTGCTAATATTAAACCAACGGAGACACAGGAAGGGCTTCAAGAGCAAAAATTGCAGTTTATTAAACAGTTGGATAACAGTTTAATAGGAAACCTGGGACACGCAGACGCCGTGGAGTCAGCTATTTCCAATTACGAGCTTGCCTATAAAATGCAGTCATCTGTCCCGGAACTCACGGAATTTTCAGGTGAATCTGAGGTCATCAAAAAGCTTTATGGCTTGGATTCGGATGATCCACACACAAGAAGCTATGGTTCGCAATGCCTGCTGGCCAGAAGACTCATAGAAAGAGGGGTGAGGTTTGTGGAGGTGACCTGTCCCAAAGTAAGTGCCGACCGGTGGGATCAGCACAGCAATCTAAAAGATGGGCACGAAAGGAACGCCCATGCGGTAGACCAGCCGATTGCGGCCCTTATAAAAGACCTGAAAGCGCGTGGCATGTTGGAGGAGACGCTCGTAATCTGGACCGGCGAATTTGGACGCACACCCTTCGCGCAGGGGACCAATGGCCGGGATCATAACCCCTCTGCCTTTAGCATGTGGATGGCAGGAGCCGGTGTAAAAGGCGGTACTATCTTTGGAAGAACCGATGATTACGGCTATCGGGTAATTGAAAATGAAGTTACTATCCACGACATCCACGCTACAATGCTACACCTTTTAGGTGTTGATCATGAAAGGCTAAAATTCCGTTTCGGAGGCCGTGACGTACGGTTGACAGACGTGCATGGCCACATCGTACATGATATTTTGGCATAACACAACTTTCTGATAATCATAATTTAATGCAAACTAATGCAACTACTAAACAAACCTATGGGTATGAATAATTTTAGAATGCTCGCTCTGATAATGTCATTACTAAGTGTAGGGATAATGTCCTGCCAAAAGGGTAAAACGGTGACCGCCGACGGAAAAGAACCCGAAGTTAAAAAGATCACACATTCGTTTTTTGTGGCGGGACCACAATTTACCGGCATCATTGACGAGCAGGGTAATAAGATGTGGGACTCCGAAAGAAAAGGTGCCAGAGACGGCTATGTACTTTCAAATGGTAATATACTTATATGCTGGGCCGATGAAGTCAGGGAATATGATCATAATAAACAGGTTATTTTTAGCTTTAAGCGAAGTGCTTCTCATCACGAACTGGGTACGGCTGTACGGCTTGAAAACGGTAATACGTTGATTACTGAATCCAGTGAGAACCCCAGACTTTTAGAGGTCGATAATTCCGGAACTATTGTGGTGTCTGTCCCCCTTCAACCGGAAACCGACAATATCCACATGCAAACCCGCATGGCCCGAAAACTGGAGAACGGTAACTACCTTGTACCTCATTTGCTTGCTTTTGCTGTTAAAGAATATACTCCTTCCGGCGAAGTGGTGAAAACTTTGAGGACCGATCTTCCGGAGCTGGGGGGAAGGGAAGCAGAAAATTGGCCTTTCACCGCTATCAGGCTGGAAAACGGTAATACCTTAATCAACCTCACACATGGTAATAAGGTTGTGGAAATGAATAGCTCAGGAGCCGTTGTTTGGAAAGTGTCAAACGAAGATGTGGAAGACAACCCGTTTAAGGATCCTTGTGGGGCACAGCGCCTGCCTAATGGAAACACGGTAATAGCCAGTTATGGCGCCAAAGACGGAGTTAAACTTTTTGAATTGACGCCACAAAAAGAAATAGTGTGGTCGTATGAAGGTTACCGGGTACATGATTTTCAAATTCTTACTACCAATGGCATACCAATAGAGGGGGTCCCAATGAAATAACTATGATACTATCCTGATATCAATTATTCCCTATTTTGCTGGAAATTGAGGATTGAAATGATCACTTTTGAAATCAAAACGTTTTTATGGTATGATGAGAAAGTCGGTTGTCATAGGCTTGTTAATAATGATTTGTTTACAGGTACATGCGCAGCGATATACTGCGGATATTGATAATATGACTGTCGACCATGGATTACCTGACAATTCAGTGTATTGTTTTTACCAGGACCATTTTGGGTTCATTTGGATAGGTACCCATACCGGCATAAGCCGGTTTGACGGATACACGTTCAAACACTTTCAACTCAGTGCCGGAAATCAATCACCTTCACCGGTTGTTGAAGTTATCGGGGATGATCATGACAATTTGTGGATAGCTACACAGGGATCTGGATTATATCAACTGAACCTACAAACACATGAATTAAGCCCCTACGTTGCCGCTGATGTGGATCTGGGCGATAATATTTTCGATATTTTCAGGTCGTCCAGCGAAACACTATGGACAGCTACAGACAAGGGACTTTTCAGGATGGAAGAAGTTTCCGGTAATCATCCCGTCCCTCGGTTTATTCGGCTTTCCACTGGTCAATATGGGCAGGAAGTGGATCCCGGTATCCGCCACATCGGGGAAAACAAAGCCGGACATTTATTATTTTCATCTTCCAATAATACACTATACCAATCCTATTCAAATATTACCGATACGCTTGTACGTGACATTTCATGCAGGGCAATTTTATCCGGCTATCCTATTCAACGCCTGCTGCGCGATAACAAAGGAGAAAGGATATGGATGGGCACGTCTGGTGAGGGCCTGTTGATGATGGATAGCTCCGAAAATGTTTCAAATTTCTGGCACCTTGAAGAAGATAAAAGCACGCTAAGCCAGAATAATATCACTGGGCTGGTACAAGATCGATATGGTAATATATGGATAGCTACAAACAACAGGGGTATTAATTGGTTACGGGAGGGATACTTCATAAATAGTAATAATGCGGCACGGCTGTTGAAATATCAGAAGACTTTTGAGGTGTTCAACCGACTTGCTGATTATAATATTCGTGCATTATTCGTTGATGATAAGGATATATTGTGGATTGGTACTCAAAATAACGGATTGATCAAGGTAGCATTTAAAAAGGAGGTTTTTCGACACTTTCGGCAAGATTCTCATATCGATAATACACTTGCTCACAGGGATATTAGCTTTCCAAAGATTACCAGAGATGGAGGGCTTTGGATTGGAACGTGGGGTGGTGGCTTACATTACCTGAGCCCGGTAGAGTCATCAAAACCAAATCCCGAATATAAACGGTTTTATCCTGTGGAAGGGGATAGTACAAGTATCAGTTTTCCCAGGGTCTTTCCGGTATTTGAGGACAGGAACGAGGTCCTGTGGTTGGGCACAAATGGTGGAGGGCTTAATAGGTTGACCAAAGACCAGCGGACAAAAGACCGCCCTGAGTTCAAACGTTATCAACACGATCCATCCAATAGCCATTCCATTAGTGACAATACCATACGTTCAATCTGTGAAGATAGTAAAGGAAACCTATGGATTGGAACCAACAAGGGGTTGAATAAATTAATGCCATTACAGGATGGTTTCTTGCGATACCTGGACACACTGATCATTCATGAAATTGTAGAGGATCAATCCGGAACGTTATGGCTCGGAACCCAAAATAATGGATTGGTGTCCTGGAATCCGGTACTCAATGCATCCCGACAGTACCAGTATCAGGCAGTCAATGGAACCAGACAGCCAATACACAATGTCCGGCACGTTACTATTGACAGGTCAGGAGTACTCTGGCTGGGTGCCTCCATCGGGTTGTTTTCATTCAATCCTGACGGTGAAAAATTCAAGCATTATACCGAAGAAGAAGGCATAGCAATCCGCGCTATAGAAAGCATCCAAATAGACTATAAAGACAGATTGTGGATTGGTTCAGCAGAGGATGGCCTCTTTGTGTATGAACCGGAAGAGGAACGGTTTACAAATTTCAAAATGACCCAGGGAAGAATGAGTAATAGCTTTACCCAGGGTTCATCGCAAAGCCGGGATGGCGTAATGTTTTTCGGAAGTAGAAATGGGTTTTATAGTTTTCATCCCGATAGTGTTGTCATTGGACATACACTGCCCCGGACATTTATTACTGAAGTAAAGGCCGGGGAGAAACAATTGCCGGAAGAAATAATCTATCAATTGAATCGACAGGGCTCCTTACCTTTAAGGTTTAACTATGATGAAAAAGTGATTTCAATATCATTTTCTAATCTTTCTTATTCTCCTAATAACCCTATAAGATATACCTATATACTGAAAGGAGTTGATAAACATTGGAATACTACCAATGTTGGCGAGCACCGCATTACCTATTCCAATTTACAACCCGGTGATTACACATTTAGTGTCAAGGCTGCCTATCAAAATCTATCCGGTAAATCTGCCATATTACCAATTGTTATTGGCCCGCCATGGTGGAAAACATGGTGGAGTTACACGCTGACAGGCACCTTGTTCATTTTTATAGTTTTTAGAGTCCGACAATACAGAAAAAGGCTGAGAAATGAAAGCGAAAGGCGTTTTAGAGAAAAATTAGAGAGAGAAAAAGAGGAGCGACTGCAGCAAATGAAGCTCGAGTTATTTACCAACATCTCCCACGAAATCAAAACGCCGTTGACCCTCATAAAAGCGCCGGTGGAGAACCTGTTAAATTCGCAGCAATTAACGGAGAAAAACACACACTATGCTTCTTTGATCAAATCAAATACCGAAAGGCTTTTGCGGTTAACCAATCAACTGCTTGATTATAGAAAAGTAAGCCTGAACAAAATGCCAGTCAAATACGAGGCACTGGATTTGGTTGGGATCCTGGAACAGGTTTGTTACCTCTTCACAGAGTTAGCTATAAAAAATGATATAAATTTTACTCTTGAATCCAACGTGACAAGTCTGGTGGCGCGAATCGATCAGGACAAGCTGGAGAGCATCGTTTTCAATCTTTTGACTAATGCCTTTAAGCATACATCTCAGGGAGGTAAAATAGAATTAATTGTTAACTTTTTGGAGGAAGGTCGTGATACTAAAAACCAAATTATCCGGATCAAAATTAAAGACTCCGGAGTGGGAATTCCGGCGGAGAAAATGAAAGAGGTGTTTGAGCAGTTTTATAGTGAAAGTGAAAAAAGCAACGCCGTACAAAAGGGCACGGGTATAGGTCTGGCGCTTGTCAGGGAACTTGTGATACTTATGAATGGCGATATCAAAGTGGCGTCAGAAGAGTCGGTGGGCACCACTTTTGTCATCAATTTTGATATAGATATTTTATCAAAAGAAGTTGGGGAAAAATATCTCCGGTTAAATGTCCCAAAGAAAAATACTGAAAAATGGTTAAAGCCGGATAAAAGTGCCCGGAAAGATAATGGTCTTCCGGTTTTATTGATTGCTGAGGACGATCAGGAACTGAATCACTTCATTGCCTCACAATTTAGCAATGACTATCGGGTAACCCAGGCTTTTGATGGCGAACAGGCATATAAACAGGCTATGAATGACCCGCCCGAATTGGTCATCACGGATCTTATGATGCCGGGATTAGATGGCATTGCGTTGTGTAACCGTTTGAAATCAGAATTGACTACAAGTCATATTCCAGTAGTAATGTTAACGGCTAAAGGACAAGACGAGGACATGTTGCGCGGTATTCAAACCGGGGCGGACGCCTATCTTGTTAAACCTTTTTCAACCGAACTTCTGGTCACCACGGTTTCAAAATTAATTGAGGGCCGTAGACTGCTTCGGGAAAAATACAGTAAGTCCATTTTGGTAGAACCTTCCGGTATAACCATCACCCCAATGGACGAAAAGTTTATCCAACTAGTGCTGGATGTGGTTGACACGCACCTTGATGACCATACTTTTTCCGTGGAACAACTGGCAAAGGATGCCGGAGTTAGTGGACCACAACTCTACAGAAAAGTAAAAGCCATCACAGGGTTGAGTCCCAATGAATTCATAAGAGACCTTCGGCTGAAGCGCGCGGCAGTACTCTTAAAAGAAAGTGGCCTGACAATTTCGGAGGTTAGCTATAAAGTAGGATTTAGCAATCCCAAATATTTTTCGCGTTGTTTTCATCAACAGTTTGGTACTTCTCCTAAGGAATTTAAGGTAAGCTGATTATAGCAAAAACAAAAATATGCTCCTAAACCTCAAATAAGGTCATTTATTGTAAAATTAAGTCAATAGTTTGTGGCTCTATAGCCATTATTTCCCCAAATCAGTTTCCAGGAAATATCAGGTCCAATATCAGCTGTGGCGATCAGGTAATCTGATTTTGTTTAAATCATTAATAATCAATGGATTAAGCGTTTTGAAATGGTCTCTCAGATTTGGTAAGAACAAAAAAATAATTGCCAGCCATAGGGGTTGTCCCTTTTTTTTCTGACATAAAGGGGAAAACTGAATGTTAATCAAATAAACTATCCATAAGAAAATGAAGAATATTATCATAATACTGCTATCAATTTTTTTAGGGTTAACAAGTGCTGGTACTTATGGGCAAGATGTGGACGATATTGAAACTAAATTTTGGGGCATTCACATTGGGGCAGGGACTGGTTTCAGTTCCATTCAGGAGTTAAAAACCTCCGGTGTCATCTTCTCGGGATTATCCACCAACTATCGCCTTGGCTTTGGAAAACGCTCCGGGAAGTCGCGTTTTGAATTTGATATTAGCTTGACAACAGGTGAAATGAAGGCTCAAACCAACGAAATAAGTTCCGAAAATAAATTCAACGCAAGGCTGGATATTGCTTACTTAAGAAGAATAGCGCCCGAATCAAGCCTTAAGTGGTACCTTGGCCCTGTACTTGCTGTACAAGGAATTTTTACTGATAATGCCGATTTATCCAACAACAGTAGTTACCTGCTATATAATAATACACTTTCTGTCAAAGGACAGGTAGAAAAACAAATCAATAACAGACTTTCACTAACCTATTCGTTGGCAACGGGTATCGCCGGAATGGTTTATGAAAGACAAAGTTTCGCTTTCAGTGCTCCGCAGGAACTGCTGGAAAGCGGCCAATACAACAACCAGGTCGGTGACCAAACCAGGTTGTACAAGCATGGTAAAATAGCAACACTGGGTAAATACTATCGCCTCGTCTCGGGCTTATCACTTAATCTTAACAGATCCAAAAGTATGTGGCGGTTAAGCTACAATTGGGATTTTCTGAGATACCGGCAAATAAGTAAGGGCGCTATCACCGCGACTGACCACAATGTTACACTTACTTATATTTTCAAGGTTTAAAAAATAAACAACGCTAAAAATGAATAAAATAAATATTTGTATCATAGCTATATTTATGTTGTCAGGTACCCTTATTTCATGCGAGTTTGCTGCAATGGAAGCCAACCCCGGTAAAGACCAGGTCAGCATTTTCAATGAATTTTGGGAGCTTTTCAATACTAAATACGCCATTTTTGACGCCAAGGGCGTGGATTGGACGGCGGTTTACAACGACAACCGGGATCTGATTGACAATTCTATATCAGATGATTCCCTATTCAGGGTAATGGGCCGGATGGTGTTACTGCTTAAAGACGGACACACCAGCCTTAACGGCTTTAACAGCTTATCCTCTGAAGAATTTTCTGCCATCACTGAAAAGTATGACGGAAAGGATCTTTCTGAAATAGATCCGCTCATTTTCAGAGATGCTTCATTCCCCATTTTAGAAGGATTCCCGGAAAATCTGGATACAACCCTTGTAAAGGAACAGTACTTAAATGGTGAGGTTAACATGGCGGAAGGCATAACTTATACCATTCTTGACGACAATATAGGATATATCGTTTACAGAGATTTCCTGCAGCCTGTTTCAGATGAAAGCATGGATCTTGTACTTAGAGCACTGGCCAATACCAAAGGCATCATTCTGGATGTCAGAGGCAATCAGGGAGGGTCTCCGGCGTCTGCCGAAATTATGGCTAGTCATTTTACCGATAAGCCTGTGAAAACCGGGTTTGAAAGATTCAAAACCGGACCGGGGCCCAATGATTTCAGTGATAGTCCAATTACCATCCAACCCGCCAAAGGTGAACGATATACAAAACCTGTAGCCGTACTTACAAATCGTGCGTGTTACAGCGCTACTACTACGCTGATTTATAGTATGAATCCCTTGCCCCATGTTACGTTTATTGGAGGCAGAACGGGAGGAGGAAGTGGTTCCGTTGCAGACGGACATCTGGCCAACGGGTGGCAGTATAGTCTTTCCGTTAGTGAATTTATTGACCACGAAGGCCGGCATCTGGATGACGGATTTGATCCCGATATTATGGTCAACCTGAATGAGGATGACAAGCGTCGCGATGAGATTATAGAAAGAGCAAGGTCGGAATTACGATAATAATTTGAATGAAAGATAACCGGATTGTCCATTATATGATAAACATTTTAAGTATTTTGAATTTGTAACGGATAATCCATCAAATATGAAATTTACCTTAAACCAAATATATTATGAGAATTGCAAAAAATCATTTTTTAAAATTAATAGCCGTCATTTGCGTATTGACTTCCATATACGCTTTTAAACCGGCCAAGACTGTTTATGAATTTCAAAACATAACTACCGTTGAATCTGTTATTCCCGGCGGACTTGGACGGTCGAGAATGATTTCTTCAGATACCAACGGTCAGTTGGAAGAGAAAAAACTTAAAAACTTCTTTAGCCTGACAGGTATTAATTTCAACAACATCAAGAAGAATGACAGGGATATCTCTGAAAAACTGGCTGCCCTGCAAAATGAAGGTTGGGAATTAACCAATGTTACTTCCGGCGTATACAGCTCAGGAGTAACTGACGACCTGGGAACCGGTGGCACAGGTATATTTATCACCAGGTATTTATTTAGGAGAAGACTATAGTGACTACTTAATAGTCGTCGTAAGGTTAACTTAACACTGACGCTATTAGTTATCGTAGTATCCTCATTGTTGTTGATGCCTGCAGGTGGCGGATAGGTTGAATGCCATGGCTGTATATTTGCTATACCAGGGAGTTCTTTCTATTCCGCCACCTTTAAATCAATTGCTTATCGATTTCAATATTTTAACGCCAGTCGGGAAAGTTTGTAGGTAAATATTGATCAATAAACTAAGTTATTACAACGTTTCAATATTCAAGGGTGTCTTTGGATTAGATAAACCTTAGTGACTTATGAATACAATATTGAACGCTACACGAATATTTTTTGCCACCATATCATTTTCATTGTTGATATCATGTAACAACAGTGACTATGACCAACCGGAGCCTGAAATTCGTTCATTAACCAATGATGAACAGGAAATTGTTCACGCCTCCAATGAATTTGCTATGAATATGCTGTCCGGGATCAATGCGGCCTATGAAGATCAGAATGTCTTTATTTCCCCTTTTAGCATCAGCACAGCGTTATCCATGACTTTGAACGGTGCAAATGGTGAGACCAATGAAGCCATCAAAGAAGCCATTGGTCTTAAAAACCTAAGTGATGAAACGATCAATCAGACGTATAAAGATTTGGTGGCATATATCTATGGGTTGGACAGGGGAGTAACACTTAATATAGCCAATTCCACCTGGTACAAACAGGAGCTGTCTATCCTTTCATCTTTTGAGGATCTTCTGAGAGAATTCTATAACGCAGAAATAAAAGAAGCGGATTTTGCGGACCCGGCTACAGTGGATTTGATCAACAACTGGATAGAGAATGAAACTAATGGGAAAATCAAGGACATGCTGGATGTCATTCCCCCGGATGCGGTAATGTACCTGATCAACGCTATATATTTTAAAGCCAACTGGTCTGTTCAGTTTGATCCTGCCAAGACTGAAAACAGAGGTTTTGTCTTAATGGATGGTGAGGTGGCGCAGGTACCTACCATGTATGCCGAAGCCGTCACTTACCGGAGCAGTTATGACAATGAAAAGAAGCTTCAACTAATGGATATTCCTTATGGTAACGGTGCCTACGGATTTACCATTATCATGCCGGACGATCCGGCCGCTATTAATCAGGTTGCGAGCGAATTTACCATAGCAGACATGGAGAAAATGCTTGAAGACACAAGGGAAAGTACATTGGAAGCCTACCTGCCCAAATTTAAAATTGAGTTTAAAGAGCTACTCAACGATTACCTGGTTGCCATGGGCATGGAGGTTGCATTCACAGGGCAGGCAGATCTGTCAAGGTTATTTGAGGAAGACCTCGGCCTGGCTATCAGCAGGGTGATCCATCAGTCCTTTCTGGAAGTGAATGAGGCGGGAAGTGAGGCAGCTGCCGCTACGGTGGTAGAGATAGTTGAGACCTCCCTTCCTCCTGCACTGCGTGTAGACCGGCCTTTTATATTCTTTATCAGAGAGAGAAATAGCAACACGATCCTGTTTTCAGGTAAATTAATCGATCCACAAATTGAATGATCTTGTCTTTAGGTCAAAAAGTTGACGTCTCTGGTACTGTAGCCAATTGTTTCTCATGCCTTCCATTGATTTTGTGGTGGGCATGCGCGACAATGAACACTAAATGAAAACTATTTTTTATTTCATGTTTAATGAAAATCGAGGTGATACTATTGTAAATGTGACCTGCTAAAGGACTTATATTTTCATCTGTTGTTTATATTTTCCTTGATTTCTCAATGTACCAAGGGCAGCTTCTTTTCAAAATATTAATTCACATATGAACTTTTAGATCCCGAGCCGGAGAAGTAAGGATTTAACCGGAAATCCGGTTTTAGCACTATTCAAAAACTAATTGCCGATTTCTGTATATAAGCAAACCGCTGCCAGAAAAGTATCCCTTTAAATACGCTAAAACAGGGCTATTTGCCATGAATCGATGCATGTTTGTGAGATTTTTCTTGCAAAGATTGCAAATACATGCAAAAAATTGCATATTGTAAGCGAATCATTTTTGGACTTTTAGAATTTCAGATTTTTAAATTTTTTATTCAAACTTTCAATCCGGCTTACTTTGTTGTAAGCCCGTTAACCAATTAAATACAGACAATATGAAAAAAACTTTACCTTTTTTTCTGTTTTGTATGCTATTACTCTCAAGTAATGTTTTTGCACAAGACAGAAGTGTTTCGGGGACGGTTACCTCATCCGATGATGGAGCCCCTTTACCTGGAGTGAATGTGACAATTCGTGACACCGCTGTAGGTACAGTAACAGATGCAGACGGTAAATACAAACTTAATTTGCCGGCAGATGCCACGCAGTTGGTATTTTCTTTTGTGGGATATGTGAATGAGACGATAGACGTCGGTAATAAGTCCGTCATTGATATCCGTCTGGTTCAGGACATTTCCCAACTACAGGAGATAGTTGTTACAGCCTTTGGGGTCGAAAAAGAGAAAAAGGCCTTGGGGTACGCGGTGAGTGAGATTTCCGGAAGGGAAATTCAGGAGTCTACCGAATTAAACATGATCAATGCCTTACAGGGTAAAATTCCGGGCGTGACTATTTCACAGAATGCAGGAGGCGCCAGTGGAAATAGCCGGATCGTTATCCGGGGAAATGCCTCACTAAGTGGCAATAACCAGCCTTTGATTATTATTGACAACGTTCCGATTGACAATACTACCGGTGGAGCCGGAGAATGGGGTGGACAAGATTATGGCAATGAATTGAATAATCTTAACCCAGATGATTACGAGTCAGTTTCCGTTTTGAAAGGACCGGCCGCGGCCGCGCTCTATGGCTCAAGAGCCGCCAACGGGGCCATTGTAATCAAAACTAAAAAAGGTAAGACCCGGAAAGGCATCGGTGTATCTTACAATTCCTCCTTTTTGAGCGAATCGATTATGTATACGCCTGACTTCCAAAATGTATTTGGTGCCGGATACATGTCACTGGATTTGGGTGAGGATGGCAACGGTGCGCCATTCCTGATCAACCCTACCACCGGAAACCCTGTGGTTCGCGATTATTCCTCAAGTTATGGCCCTAAAATGGAAGGGCAAATGATTGAGTATATCGATGGTGTTCTTAGACCTCATGACCCGCAACCGGATAACTTAAGAGATTTTTACCAAAACGGATTCAATTTAGTGAACAATATTGCACTGGATGGCGCCAATGATCAAACGAGCTTTAGAGTATCTTTTGGCCATAATTTAAAAGAAGGAGTAGTACCCAACAACGAATTTGAAAGAGGTTCTGCCAATTTAAGGGTTACCCATCAATTGAGTGACAGGCTCAATATAAATCTGGGTGCCAATTATAACATCACCGAAACCCGCAACCCACCTGCTTTATCGAATAATGGCGATAACATTGCCAGGCAATTTATTTATGCCGCGCCAAGGAATTTCAAATACGATGTAAGCCGGGAGTTCTACAAAAATCCTGACGGTAGCCGTAACAGAGATATCCGTAATACCAATGCATTTTGGAGACTCTATGAAAGAAATATTTTTAGAGATGATAGAAATTTACGGGCCGATGTGACCTTGAATTATGCTTTTACCGATTGGTTAAACCTGACCCTGATGGGGAATACATATACCATAGATCGTCAGGAAGAAGGAGAAAATGCCGGAGAAAATGCCGGCGGTACCGGTGGTTCGTACACGGTGTCAAATTACAAGAAAAAGCAGAGTACTATTAAATTCTTATTGAATTTAGATAAAGAAATAAATCAGGATTTTCATGTGAGTGCCTCAGTTGGAGGAGAGCAATGGAGAACAGATGCTACCATCCTACGAGCTGAAACCCAGGGTGGCCTGATTGTTCCCAATAATTTCTCCCTGAACAATTCAATAAATCCTTTAAAAACCTCCGGTGGAAAAGCAGGGGGATCGGGCAACGGTGAAAAACAAATTAATTCATTTTATGCCTTTGCGGATTTAAGCTATAAAAACTTCCTGTTCCTGAATTTAACAGGCAGAAACGACTGGTCTTCTTCACTGACCTCGACTGATGGCTCCGGCGATAACTCGGTATTTTATCCCTCAGCCAGTTTGGGTTTTGCCTTTACCGATGCACTTAGCCTGGATTCAAGAGTACTGGATTTTGGTAAGATCAGAGCTTCCTGGGCTCGTGTAGGCGGCGATACCGACCCTTACCGGCTGTTGGCTGACTTTAGAAACAGAGGTAATTTTGGTGAAACCGGGCCGCTGATGTTCAGCTGGAACAACGGTACCGTTCCTCCCAATGACCTTAAACCGGAAATAACAACCGGAATTGAATTCGGAACTGAACTTTATTTCCTGAGCAAAAGACTCACGCTTGATTTTACCTATTACGATCAAAAAACCACCAACCAGATCCTGGCAGTGGGCGTGTCAAGTACTTCCGGAGCTAATTCAAGATTGATCAATGTAGGTGAGATCCAAAACAAGGGATTTGAATTATTGGTAGGTGTTACGCCGGTACGAACCAGGAATTTCTCCTGGAATGTGAGCTTTAACATGGCTAAAAATAATAACGAAGTGGTGGAATTGGCAGAGGGTATAGACAGACTGATTTTGGGTAGACAATGGGATGTCTGGTCTGTTGCGCAGCCCGGAGAGCCATATGGTAATTTAATTGCCCAGGGTTTTCTGAAGAACGAAAACGGTGACAGAATCTTAAACGCTGATGGCTTTTATCAAAGAGACCCTGAAAGAACTGTTGTAGGTAACCAGGAGCCGGATTGGACAGGCGGTATTAGTAATACTGTAAGCTTCAAAGGACTTACTTTAAGTGCGACCGTAGATATCAGGAAGGGAGGAGAAGTATTTTCCGGATCCCATTTTTACGGTCACCAAAGAGGTATCTGGAAATCAACTTTGCAAGGCAGAAATGCCGAGTACGGTGGAGTACAATGGACAGACGGAGACGGAAATGTCAGAAACGACGGCTTTATTCCCGACGGTGTTACGGAGACAGGAGAGCGATGGACACAACCCATTCCCGCGCATCAGTATTGGGCGACATATGGTAGCTGGGGCTCCGGCGTAAGAGAAGTGGGTATCGTGGGCAGCGGCTTTGTAAAACTTAGAGAGTTAATTCTAAATTATCGTTTTCCTACCACATTGTTGGAGAAAACGCCTTTTCAAACGGCTAGTATTGCTTTGGTTGGAAGAAACCTTTGGTACATTCAAACCGATATGCCCAATAAAATTAATCCGGAAGGAACTTTCAACAGTGGTAATGGAGGGGCGCATGAATATGGCTCATTGCCTCCGACCAGAAGTGTTGGTTTTACCTTAAACGTTAGTTTTTAAGAATTGTAAATACTAAATGTGAAAATAATGAAATCATTAAAATATATTTTTCTGGTAGTATTATTGGTGGGCGGATCGGTCGGCTGTGATGAGGGTTTCGACGAAATGAACGTAAATCCCAATACGGTAACTACCGCGGAGGTTAACCACCTTTTCACCTATGCATTGAATCAAACCACAGGCAGTGGTGTAGATTATTTGAAATATTGGAGCAATTTTATCTACCATTACCATTGGTTTAATCAGGTAACAGGTCGGGGTAGCAATAATGAATTGATTGAACTCAATACGATCTGGACTGACGAAAACCTTTGGGGCAAATTTTTCGGAACCGGTATGCAGGAATTGGTGCAAATTCAAAAGCAAATCGATGACTTGCCGGAAGATCAAAGAGCATTAAACGCCAACCGTTATGCTTTGCCTTTAATAGTGAAAGTCTATAAAGCCCATGAGTTGGTAGATGTTTATGGCGATATTCCCTATTCAGATGCATTTAAAGGCCGGTTAACCACAGATCCCGTTTTCAAACCTTTGTATGATACACAGGAAGCTGTGATTGATCAAATGCTAAGTGACCTGAAAAGTGCAAAAGACATGATCGATGTTTCAATAGATGATGCCTTTAATTACAACGATGCTGATATCTGGTTTGACGGTGATTTGACAAAATGGAAAAAGTTTGCTAATTCATTGCGGCTAAGGATCGCGATGCGCCTCTCAGAGGTAAACCCTTCCAAAGCCGGTCAGGTCATCACCGAAATATTAAGTGATGCCGATGGTGTGATGGAAAGTAACGATGACAGTTTTTTGTTCGAACACCACGCTGACGGTAGATTTGTAGGAGCCAGGGGATATATCGATCAGGGAGATACAAAGTTTGCAGGCGAGCCCGTGGTGGATTTTATGTATGACAACGCAGATCCAAGGCTTAGAATTTATTATTTCGAAAACGAATATACACCTGAGCTTTGTGCCGACCTGGGCTTGACGTATAATCCCAGAAGGTTCTACGGTGGTCCAAGCAGTCCTGATGAAATTGCCGATAATCAAATTTTGTTCAGAGAAAGATCACCGGAAAACGGGATATATGACACCCTTTCCCGTGTGAACCCGCGCTTTTTTGATAACAGGGTAGATGGTCATACAGGTCAGGCCTATGACCAATTCCTGAATTATGCAGAAGTTTCTTTCCTGAGAGCAGAAGCCGCTGTACGTGGTTTTACCTCCGAAGATCCTCAAACCTGGTATGAAAACGGCATCAGAGCTTCCATCGAAACACAGTTTTTTATCGCCGAACAAGCCGGTGTCGAAAACTGGGTGCCTTTGGCTGCCAATGAAATCGATGATTACATTGCCAGCGCCGATGTGGCCTGGGATGCCGGTAAAGGACTGGAGTTAATTATGGTACAGTCATGGCTGAATTCTTTCAAAGATGCCATACTGACCTGGAACAACTGGAAACGTACCGGATTCCCCAATGAAAGTACAACACCAGCCATGCGGCCGCTTCATTCCAACGGAACCTTATTAGAGATTCCTACGCGTTACCGCTATCCTGACGGAGAATTGGTTACAAACGAAGTAAACCTGACACAAGCCATTGACAGACAAGGAGGAACTGTATTTAATACCCTCTACGGAAGGGTTTGGTGGGATGTGGATTAACCACTGTCCTTTTTAGAAAAAAGAGCAGGCAAACGAGGGAGTTTGTCTGCTCTTTTATTTACATTAACTTTGTTTTTGAAAAATTTCCGTTTTGTGATAGGCCGAATTATTTTTCTGATAATCATTATCAGCGCCTGGGTGCTTACGTCTTCTTTGAATCCTAAAAAAAGAGGTCAGAAGCTTTTTACCCTTATAACAGAAGATCACTCCGGCATTGATTTTCAGAATACTATTACCGAAGACCGGGACAGGAATTTTTTAAGGTATGAGAATTTTTATAGTGGCGCCGGCGTTGGATTAGGAGATTTTAACAAAGATGGTTTACAGGATATCTTTTTTGCCGGTAACCTTGTAGCAGACCGGCTTTATCTCAATAACGGTAATTTAAAATTTTCGGATGTTACCGCTGCTGCCCGTATTACTGATAACGGAGGGTGGTCTACCGGTGTCACCGTGGCAGACGTCAATGCAGACGGATTTGATGATATCTATGTGTCCCGTGACTTATATGATCACCAGCCCGGGCTCAGAACCAATCTGCTTTATATCAATAATGGGGATGCTGATGGGGTTGGCGAGGTGCCTACCTTCACAGAGTCAGCGAAAGCTTACGGCCTTGATAATAGTGAAAGATCAAGACATGCCGCCTTTTTCGATTTCGATCGGGATGGCGACCTGGATATGTTTTTAGTGAACCAACCTCCTAATCCGGGACCTTATTCCCCGCTGTTGTTAACAGACAAAAAAGACTTGCGTTACAGCGCCCGGTTATTTGAAAATACGGGAAATCAAAAATTTAAAGATATTTCACAACAGGCCGGAGTATTGCATGCCGGGTTTGGTTTAAGTGTGGTGGTTAGTGACTTTAATCAGGACGACTGGCCGGATTTATATGTTGCCAATGATTTCGATGCGCCCGATTTTTTGTATATGAATAATGGGGATGGCACTTTTACCAATACGATTGACCGGGCGATGAAACATATTACCAACAATAGCATGGGGGTCGATGCCGCCGATATTAATAATGACGGTTGGATGGACCTGGTTGTTTTGGATATGGTAGCCGAAGACAACCGCCGAAAAAAGGAGAATATGAGCGGCATGAATCCCCGACAGTTTTGGGAGGTAGTCGATGCCGGTGGTCATTATCAATACATGTATAACACTTTACAATTGAATAATGGCAATGGTTCTTTTAGTGAAATTGGCCATTTGGCGGGTATTTCCAATACCGACTGGAGCTGGACACCATTACTGGCCGACTTTGATAATGATGGTTTCAAGGATCTTCTGGTTACGAATGGGTTGAAGAGAGACATCAGGAATATTGATTCGGGAAAGAAGTTCAGGAGCTATGCCGACAGTTTGATTAAGGCGGAACTGGATCTTGGGAAGTCATTTGAGGAGATAAATTTATGGGATATCATTGATTTGCAAAAGATGCTTGGCCTGATCGCATCCGAAAAAATCAGTAATTATATCTATAGAAATAACGGCCGCTATCAATTTGAAAAGAAGATGAAAGCCTGGGGCTTGGAGGAAAAAACGCTTTCTCATGGCGCTGCCGTCGCGGATCTGGATAATGATGGGGATTTGGATATCATTATAAACAATGTAGACACCCTGGCTTACATTTATAGAAATAATGCGGAAACCATGCGTACAACCCATACACTCCGCATCAGGCTTACCGGCTGCGAGGATAACACCGCCTGTTTTGGCGCCAAGGCACATATTAAATATGGTGAAAAATCGCAGGTCGCTGAGATTTCCAATGTCAGGGGGATCTATTCAACCAGTGAATCACAGATCCATTTCGGCCTGGGAAAAACAAAGAAGGTAGACCAATTGGAAATAACATGGCCCGGTGGAGAAAGGTCGGTTATGACAAACCTTAAGGCTGATCAAGCTTATGAATTTTCTTATGGAACACAGCCTAAAAGTCCAAAAAAGGAAGAAAAAAAGCAGCTGATATTTGGGAACATCACTCAAAACCTGGGTTTGGAAAGAAAACATATCGAGAATACATATGATGATTTTGAACGGGAGGTATTATTACCCCATAAAATGTCCAGGTTGGGACCCTGCCTGGCGGTTGGGGATGTGAATGGAGATGGGAGACAGGATTTTTATGTTGGCGGGGCTCAGGGGCAGCGTGGTGAGATTTTTTTACAAAACCCCAAAGGGCATTTTGAAGCCGGCGATACTTTTTCTCAATTACCGGATGAAAAAATGTATGAAGATTTGTCGGCTGTTTTCATAGACGTGGATAACGACAAAGACCTTGATTTATATGTAGGCAGCGGCGGAAATGAATACGAATCCCACAGTGCTTTCTACAAAGATCGCCTGTATATCAACGATGGTCATGGCAACTTCAAAAAAACTGTTGCAGCCCTTCCGGATATCACTGAAAGTACCGGTTGTGTGGTACCAGCCGATTTTGATCGGGACGGTGACATGGACCTTTTCATAGGGGGAAGGCAGGTGCCGGGACAATATCCGATGCCGGCTTCCAGCTACTTGTTGAGAAATGACAACGGTAAGTATGTAGATATTAGCGCGGAACTGGCACCTGGCCTTTCAGGGCTGGGCATGGTGACAGATGCCACCTGGTCCGATTTCGATCAGGACGGAAAGCTTGATCTGATTGTGGTAGGAGAATGGATGCCTGTTTCATTTTTCAGGAATACCAACCACGGATTTGTCAGTGCCAATAATGATTTGAACATCAACAATACCAAAGGCTGGTGGAACAGCATAGAAAAAGCTGATTTCGACAACGACGGGGATGAAGATTATGTAGTAGGTAATCTGGGGTTGAATTACAAGTATCAGACGAGTTTAGAAGAGCCATTTTCCGTGCATTATGCTGATTTTGATAAAAATGGCAGCAAGGATATCGTTTTAAGCTACTACAACTTTAATGTCCAGTATCCGTTGCGCGGGTTGCAATGTTCATCCCAACAAGTACCTTCACTTAAAGAAAAATTCAAAACGTACCAGTCATTTGCCATCGCTCCATTGGTCGAGGTATATGATACACAAAGCCTGGAGGACGCCTTGTATTATGAAGTGGAAACCTTTGCCAGTATCTATATTGAAAATAAGCAAAACCAATTTGTCATAAGTAACCTGCCAATAGAAGCTCAGTTTTCGTCTGTAAATGACTTCGTTATCGAAGATTTTGATTCAGACGGAAACGCTGATATCGTATTAGCGGGTAACCACTATGCTGTGGAGGTAGAAACGCCGAGAAACGACGCCGGAGTCGGACTCTTTTTAAAAGGGGATGGGAAGGGTAGTTTCGCGGCTGTGCCGGTACATCAAAGTGGTTTCTTTCTCCCTTATGATGTAAAAGACCTGTCCTATTTGCCACTATCTGAAAGTAAAAGCATCATACTGGCTGCTACTAACAACGATTATTTGCAGGTAATTGAATACCGCAAAAATGCGGATTTGAAATAAATATTTTAGGCGATCAACTGCATTGTCTTTTCGCAACTACTGAGTATATTTCTTGGAACAAATACAATATACAGCTAAACTTGATTTATAAGATCCTGTGGCCATGAATCAAAACGAGAAAGTAACAACTTTTATAGAAAATGCGGCCGACGAACAAAAGGAGATTTTAATGATCCTTAGGAAATTAATTGCAGACACCATACCGGAGGCAGCCGAAAAGTTTAAATGGAGTCGACCTGTTTATAGCACTTCCAGGGATTTTTGTTACCTGGATAAAACAAAAAAACATGCCACACTTGGGTTTTTCAATTTTGAAAAAATTCAGGATTCAGAAAACCTTCTGGAAGGTACCGGGAAGCAAATGAGGCATATTAAGATTTCCAGGAAAGAAGAAATCAATCTTAAAACATTTGGTGAAATGCTGCAACAGGCAGCGAGATCCTAGATTTTTAGATTAAATGCGACCGGTTCGGATCAAAGTAGATAAAGGCCAGGATCGTCTGGCTGCCCTCCAGGTTTATTTACTCATAAAAGGCCAGCCGCCAATAGGATGAAGAAGACAATGGCAAATAACTATCCAACAATCAAACTCCCCATCTGCGAAAATTTATTAACTTTAAAGAACATGGTAAACTATTAAATTTTTTCAGATGCACTTGTTTCAATTTTATCAGGCCCGACATAAATGGCTTTGTCTTTCAGGAATTATTATTGCTTTGCTGAGTGGATGTAACGCGGAACAAGAGAAGACTGTCAGACCACCCAATATCTTATTCGCAATAGCCGACGATGTTTCTTATCCTCACATGGGTGCCTATGGTGTTAAATGGATAAAAACACCCACATTTGACAGTGTTGCCAGCGAGGGTCTTCTCTTTGATAATGCCTATACCCCCAACGCAAAATGCGCCCCGTCACGGGCCATAATACTTACCGGAAGAAACAGTTGGCAACTGGAAGAGGCCGGTAACCACTTTCCAAATTTTCCCAAAAAGTTTAAGACATTTGTAGAAACACTCGAAGATCATAATTATCACGTAGGTTATACTGCCAAAGGTTGGGCACCGGGGAGAACGGAAGGAGGGCCCCGGAAGCTTACCGGTGAAAAATACAGTAAGATCCGTTTGGAAGCGCCTACGTCGGGAATTGCTTCCATTGATTATGCGGCAAACTTTGAGGCGTTTATGCAGGACAGACAGAAAGATGAACCCTTTTTCTTTTGGTACGGTTCCTATGAACCACATCGTTCCTATGAATATGGAACTGGCAACAGGTTGGGCGGTAAAAAATTGTCGGAAATAGATAAAGTATTTGGCTTCTGGCCGGACAATGATACAATAAGAAATGATGTGCTGGATTATGCTTTTGAGATTGAGCACTTCGACACACACCTGGGCCGCATGCTCGCTACATTAGCACGTTATGGTGAATTGGATAATACAGTTGTAATTGTCACCGCAGATAATGGCATGCCCTTCCCCAGGATCAAGGGACAGGCCTATGAATATGCCAACCACCTGCCTCTGGCCATCATGTGGAAGGATGGTATCAAATATCCGGGCAGAAAAATTGAAGATTTTGTAAGCTTCTCAGATTTTGTGCCTACCATTCTCGATATTGTCGGCATCGATCAGGGCGCGTCCGGGATGCAGCCAATTCAGGGTAAAAGCATGCTCCCGATTTTTGTCAACGGAGAATATGAACCATTTCGCGATCATATTCTGATTGGTAAAGAACGCCACGATGTGGGGAGGCCTGCCGATGTGGGCTATCCTATTAGAGGCATTGTCAAAGGCGATTTTCTTTATATAAAAAACTTTAAAACGGATCGCTGGCCTGCCGGAAACCCGGAAACAGGATATCTTAATTGCGATGGGAGCCCCACCAAAACGGGCATTCTTAACCTCAACAGGGTGGGGGTTACAAAATATTGGGATCTTAATTTTGGGAAACGACCGGACGAAGAATTTTATAATATCAAGGAAGATCCCGAATGCCTGGTAAACCTTGCCGTAGACCAAAAATATGAAAAAATAGTGTCAGCAATGAACAAACAAATGTTTGAAGAATTAAAGGAACAGGAAGATCCGAGAGTACTGGGGCAGGGAGATTTTTTCGATAAGGCAGCATATATGGACCCTTCAACGGTACATTTTTACGAACGCTTTCTTAGCGGAGAACTTAGCGAAAGCGATGCGGGTTGGGTAAATGCCACTGATTTTGAAAAAACAGATCAATCATTATCACAATAAGTAAACCCGGCGGTTGCAGATAGCTGGCTATCCCGGAAGCCGGATTTTGACAATTTGCGTGGCTCCCCTGCCCTTTGGATTGGATACAATTTTCAAACTTTTTATATTTCATGGAAATTTCGACGGTATAATCCTGATTTCAAGAGGTAGTTTAAGCGCAATAAAAAATATTTTAATAAATCCCTAAGACCGGGCTGCCGTATGACCCGTTTATATTTGTAAAAAAATGGAATCAACCAATTACTTTAACACATTTATTGAAATAGCTGAAGATTGTCCCGCAAAAACTGGTGAAATTCCACCGGTTAAAGGAGACAAAAAGTCAATTGCCAACCTTCAATATGATATGTTATTTGACAACCCTTACAAATTTACGTCTGATGACATTTTATATACCGTATTTGCTATGAGAAAAGAAATACCGGAGCGGGAACTGGAAGCGCAAAGGCAAGTATTCTTTTCCAAAGGGCAACCGTGTTTTCGTTCCTCACCGCTAACCAAAAGATATGGCTGGGGAATACATAGCAACGAGGAAGGTAAAGTGGCGATGTATGGCGCGGGAACGGAAGCATATAAGAAATTCGTCTCCAACGGATCCATAAAAAAAACAAAAGCCATGCGTTCCAAAAGAGCTTAGAGAATAACCCTGGAAGCTTTTGCTGAATGTCAGGCTTTTAGGGTTGAGCATTGCACAAAACCATGAAGAGAAAATACTTCGCATATTTAGCTTTAGTCATTTGTTGGGTTCTTCATGGCTGCCACTTCTTCAAAAGTGATGTCAGCATATTGGATAAGGTGCTTAAAAGCCGGATCCTCCGGGTTGGGACAACTGGTGATTATCCTCCATTTACCTATTTAAATAGTCAGTCTGCCTACGAAGGCATCGATATTGAACTGGCACACAATCTGGCAGCGACGCTTGATGCGGAAATACAATTTGTGCCAACTACCTGGGCTACACTCCTGGAAGATTTACAGGAAGATAAGTTTGATATCGCCATGGGAGGAATTTCAAAAAAACTGGCTCGGCAACGGGAGGGATTGTTTTCGATGGGCTATCATACGGGTGGAAAAACACCTATTGCAAAGTGCGAAGACACTACCAGGTATAATAGTTTAGAAAAAATTGATCAGGCAGGCGTTAGAATTATTGTAAATTTTGGCGGTACAAATCAGGATTTTGTCAAAAAAAACATCAAAAAGGCGACAGTGCAAATTCATCATGATAATACCACCATTTTTCAGCAACTGGAAGATGGTAAGGCAGATGTGATGATCACTGATGTTGCCGAAGTACTGTTTCAAAGTAAAAAAAATCCTGAACTGTGTGCCACTATGCCTGATAAATTGTTTGACAAATTCCAAATGGGATACTTGATGCCCCGGGATTTGATATGGAAGGCATACGTCGATGAGTGGATAGCGCATCAAATGTTGGAAGATAAAATTGAAAAAGTGTTTTCAGCCCATTTGAATCAATAAAGTCACCTATTCTTGGAAATGAAATGCTGGTAATGCCTGTCATCGTCCTTGTGGCAGTCCCACCAGTCGTACGCCCGGCATTCATAGCCACATGATTCCGAATACGGGATCATTCTTCCGTTCGTGTAAAGTAAGTTTGATATGATGTAAAAAATATTTTACTTCGTGTCTGTTATATTTTACTTTCAAAAACTACTGATAGGAAAAACATGTCTATTCAAGAAAAAAGACCAATTGTATCCATTATTAGCAGTTTGCTAATCTTTGGAATATACTACGTGATTGCATTCAACATGTATCAAGAGCGTGCTTCCACCATTGCGGAGGAACTAAAATTTTGGGGGGCTATCGTTTTAATCCTGATACCTGTGCTCATGGTGTCCAAGATTGTCCTGTATATCTTATTCAGCATTTTTAATACGATAATCACCGGTGAAAAAGAAGAGAATTTCCTGAAAGATGAATTTGGGCGGTTGATTGAGTCAAAAGCCACCAAGAACGCTTATTGCGTTTTTATGATAGGTTTTTTGTTATCGATGGGATCGCTTGTCATGGGTATGTCTCCATTGGTTATGTTTAGTATTATAATGTTATCTCTAATGGTATCGGGAATGGTACAGGATTTTTCAGAGTTTTATTACTTGCGCAAAGGAGTTTAAGATGAGCGGATCCTCGGTAAGTAATAATATTCGAAAACTAAGATTTCATCACAATGAAATGACCCAAAAAGATTTGGCGGATAAAGTGGGGGTCACAAGGCAAACGATCGTGGCCATTGAAAAAGGCAAATACTCCCCATCCCTGGAATTGGCATTTCGAATTGCTCACACTTTCGACATACCGCTTGAGGAGGTGTTCTCATACCATCCTCAAGAGAACAGCAAATAAAATTAATGTGTGCTTCAAGATATTCTAAAGACTACAAATTGTGGATGTGCTAATATTTAAAACCAACATTAGGACAAAGAAAAAAATTAAAGTCGTCAAACCCGTTTTTAACAATAACCCGGTTATTATCGATTGGTCTATTGATACCAAAGATATAGACAACGTATTGAGAATTGAATCCAAGGGCAGTTTAAATGAAAATGATGTTGTCAATCTTGTCAGATCATGCGGGTTCTTTTGTGAAGTTTTAAGTGATTAACCGTGATGGAAGCAATTGTATATACAAAATACGGATTAATACGAGTAGCTGGCAATTAAGCTTTGCCATATTTCAAAAGTTTAATAAAATTAATATTGGCCTTAGTGTAAAAACTTGAAGCAACATAAATAAGTTTTGTGTCTTAATTGGCTATGTTGGAAGGTACTGATGTGTGAGAGTACTTCAGATTCTTGAAAGTCAGCTTAAATCACTTTTTATTGCTTTATATTCAAATCCACGTACTAATGCTTCTTTTTAATAAACTAAATCCCGATCCGAATAAATATCAGGGTTCATGATTTCAGAGTCAAGTATGGATTCTATAAAATATGCGCTAGTTAATTTTCTTTTTACAATATGGTTTTGAAGATAAATATGTGTATCATAAATTAAGTTGGTATTTTTCACCAGATCAGGAATATCTGATATATGGTCATAATACAACGGATAATCTTTCCCCAAATATTCTATGACCGGCTCAATTCTATTGACCAAAATAGGTGTATTCCTGACTATACATTCTATAATGGTATTGTTCACACTGCTATCATATAAATCAACAAACACAATACTGTTTGATAGGAGTGCGTTGTATTCATCATCGTTTAAATATTGGAGAAATTGTACATTGCTCATATCAATATTCCTTCCTGGAATATGTTTTAATTCGTCTTCTAGATGTCCAGGTCCCAAGAGATGAATTTTTTGATAACCTTTGGCTTCAAAACAATAAAAAGAAGACAATATTCTTAACCAACTTCCTACCTGAACAATCCGTTTTGATTTTCTGAAAACATTAAAATCAAATTTCACTTCACAAGATCTTGTAGGATGAAAAAGTGACTCTACAGGAACATCAAGATGGTCACTTAAATATTTTGCAAGATAATTAGAGAAGGTAAATATTCCATAGCATTTTGGTAAGCTGGCTTGAAAGCTTTCCTTGCACATGATACATTCCGGAGCATAATTTCCTTTATCAATCCAGGGGGCTATTTTGGGGGGGTGATGCCAAAAACCAATCCATTTCCTTTTATATGGAATAGTCGTATTGGTTATCGATTCACTTTCCATGTATCCAAACGTGGCGTCTACAAAACCGTCAACAATAATACCATTATCGGAATGATACGGTTTAAGCAGATCGATAACATATCTCCATTCTTTTCTAGGCCAATTCCAGGTTATTGGATTTTTTAAATTTAATTTCATAATATTAATAAGGCTTCAAAGTGTGAAAAGTATATAAATTCTTGATTTAAATAGGCTTTTGGTTGCTACATTTAGTATTATGGCCCTTAATCGATTACAATTGCAAGGCGGACTAAGTTTTATGGTCAACCTATAGTTAGTCTAAATGCAGAAAATCGTCTCTATGAAATTTGGTGCTTGGCTAATTGTGTTAACAATACAATCAACGGTTGATAATTCTGGATTTGGACGAAGATCACCGCTCCAATTGCACATATGTATCAATTTCCTTGCCTTAAGCTGCAAATTTATTATTTGATCTTTTTCAATGCCTTTCCTTAAATTTTAAAGCTAAAATCATGTTGATCCTGTCAGCTTTTATCCATCATTTTCGATATATACAAAGATGTTCAATTTCATTTTTAATAAATATCACCGGTCTAACCAAATTTTAAAAGTGGATCTTTAATAGCATAAAATGAAGGAGTGAATAAAGCCTAACAACTTGAAAGTATGTTTTACTATTTTTTATAATGCTACATCTAAAGCATCAATATTTAATTGTTTTATACAGTTAATAATTGGAAAGTTGTCGTAGCTTGTTGGATGAAAATAAGCTGATGATTGTCCTAATTCAATAAGTGATGGAATTTTAATTGACGTAGCTTCGCCTAGTCAATAACAATATTGGGGTGCCATTACGGTCAAATACCAACCACCCAAAAGGACGGTCAGACACTCTGAATAGTTGATAAAGATGGTAATAATTCTATTAAAAGTCAATGGCATTTAAGAATATAGTTAAGACCACCTATTCCAGGGCTATCCCCTTATTTTAAAGGTTATTAAGCTGAAAATCTTAATTTCAAAAAAAATCCGATAAATTAAAAAATAATCAGGGCTAACGGGCTTTACCTGAAGAAAATATCAAAAACCTTTTTGAGAGGACTTTCGCTCTTACTAATTAACATTTCAAAATTTTAAGAGCAATCCTATCTCATCCCCATAAATGACACCTGGGCTTCAGCTAAAAATGTAATCCAGAATAAGCAATTCCAAAAAAGTATTATTTTGAATCCTTTTCTATTAATAACACTGCAATATTTTTCTTTCATGGCACTTAAATTTTACCTTCGCGAATTTTAGATTTGATGCGTTATGATCAAAGATATTATGATGATTTTAATCATTCCAATGCTCCCTGATGATCCGGTCTAAATGAGGATAGTTTTCATCCTCCTCCCCAAGTTCCTTTCTTTGCCTTGCCAGTTCGGTTTTTAATGTACTCACTACTGCTGACATGGTGGGATCCTGGTAGATATTATTTACTTCCTCCGGATCATTTTCCAGATCATACAGTTCCCAGGCAACCGGCGTTGGTAATACTTTATTGGAATGTTCCTCATCATTCCAATACATGCTTAGACTTCCTTCCTTCTCAAGGTCATGATACCTGCCGTAGAAGAAAATGAGCTTGTATTTTTTTGTTCGGATACCAAAGTGGGCAGGAATGTCATGGTGCACCATGTGCATCCAGTATCGATAGTAGGTGGCATTCCTCCAGTTTTCGGGTTCTTCGCCCTTTAAAATTTCCAGCATGCTTCTTCCTTGCATATAGGCGGGAGAAGTACCACCTGCCAATTCCAAAAGTGTCGGCGCAAAATCGGTGTTATTGACCAGCAAATCGGATTGCATTTCCGGCCCGATCAATTCGGGATATCGAGTAATCAGCGGCATGCGCATGGATTCCTCATACATCCACCTTTTATCCTCAAAATCATGCTCTCCAAGCATCATTCCCTGATCCGATGTATAGACAATAATAGTATTCTCCCACAGACCATGCTGCTTAAGAAATTGAAAAAAGCGCCCCAGATTTTCATCTACACCTTTGACACAGCGCAAATAACGCTTTAAGTATTCCTGGTAAGCGGCACTGGTGGCCTGATCGCCGGAAAGTGTGGTGTCTATACGAAATATATCCGCATAACTACGGTTCGTGTGCCTTGTGGAGATGGAGGACCCGATTATACTTAAGAGACTGTCATTGCTTCCCCTTGTCGCTTCCGACCCCCAATTGGGTTGTGAATACATATTGGCAGGTTCGGGAATTTTGGTATCCTTGAGGTAGTTGGCATATTTAGGATCAAACTGGAACATATCATGAGGCGCCTTAAAATGATACATGAGAAAAAACGGATCCGTATTGCTTTTTCGTTGCTTTAACCAATTGATGACCTGATCGGTAACTACTGTGGAAGAATGGCCTTGATGTTTAACAATATTGTCAGGCCATGTACCCCGGCCCATTTCCCGGAACTCGGGATCAAAATATTTTCCCTGTACCGGCAGCACCTTGTAGTAATCAAAGGCGCTGGGCTCTACGCCAAGGTGCCACTTCCCAATCATAGCTGTTTCATAGCCTAGTTTTTTCATTTCCTGCGGAAGAAATTGCCTGGAAGCGTCAAACTCACTCCAAAGGTCCAATACTCCGTTGCGTTGGCTGTATTGCCCGGTTAAAATAGTAGCCCGGCTGGGCGTACAGATTGAATTGGTAGCAAAGCAATTGGTGAATAACATTCCCTCCCGGGCCAGCTGATCAATGTTGGGTGTAGGATTCAGGACCGATAGACGGCTCTTGTAAACACCGGTAGCATGGGCGGCATGATCGTCGGTCATGATGAAAATAATATTTGGCCTGGCAGATGGATCCTCCCTGTTTTTACAAGAGATGAGGTTTATGGCAGGCAGCAATATCAATAGCAATAGACCAATTTTATTGGTTTTTATTTGATTCATGTGTTGAGATATAGTTAAAAAATTATTTGTCTTATTTGATTATCTTAGCTGAAATGATCTCCAGGCCTTGACTTGCCAAAGCTACTTCGTAATCCGGCTGCCTGGCACCACAGCCCGAATTTGCCATCATATCCATGTTCTTTTAAATATTTGGTAAGCATATTCGTTTCCAAAAGGAATTACTTTACTGCCTTGTGGTAAAGGTCAAATTTTTCAATCAATCCAATATCGTCGCAATACACGTATCCGGATCCGGCACCCGTTTTGTTTACGCCAATAAAAACAGTGTCTACGTCAGCGGTAACCGTAAAATCCAAATCGACAAATTCCCATTTGGTAGTGTTTATGGATTTGGATATTTTTTTTTCATTGGAAAAATATACCGCTATTTCGGCTGACTGATTAATGGCTGCAACTTTTAGCCAACCTGATAAGGTATAGTTGGTGCCGGTTTTCAGCCCTGTTATTAATTGTCTGACCCCATCACCACTGTTTTCAAGCGCCAGCGCATGTTGCTGCATACGCGTATTGGCGTTTTCTATTCCCCAGGAATTTTCGCGGATGATTTCCACTTCTTCTGTGTGAGCTCTTTCCCAATGTTTTAAGCCCCTTTCAAAACTTCCGTTTTTGACCAAATTCATATAGTCCGTGGTAAACGTTTCGAACTGAACCGTTGGCATATGATCAAAATCATGACCTGCTTTCCAGGGTTTCTCTCCGTATTCATAAGCGCCACAATCCGGCAAATTATTTTTATCATCCCCGGTGATCGCAGTCAGTGGCAGGGCACTGTCAATGGCCGGTGAATTAGCAGTTAGTTGAAAGTTTTCACTTTCGGGATCCAGCAACTTCGGATTGACTTTCTCATGGATATTATGACTGCTTACAACACCATCGCCAACCCTATAAAATCCTGTGAAGATGTTGTTAATAATATGGGCTCCATACATATCTTCCTTAAAATTCCGGCCCCAGTAGCCCAGTCCCCAGGAATTGTAGCAGGTATTGTTATAAACCCTGTTGAAATTGCCTGGTGTGTTTAGGCGAATCGCGTCATAAGCCTCAATACTTAGAAATGGGGGCGGTGGTTCCGATAGTATATATTCCCACCCACAGTTCCAGACAACATTATGATGGATTGTATAGTTACTGGTACTATTATCAAGGTAAATACCGATGCCATAGACATCATGTACACGGTTGTGATTGATAACTGTATTGGCGCCGTCGTTATTGGCTACATAAAACCCTCCCACATCATGCCGTATTAGTCCGGCGTCAAATACATGATTGTACGAAAATCGCATATTTTTGCCGTCGGGTCCAATACAACCGCCCCCGGAGCCGGATACGGTGTTGTGACTGACCAGATGTCCCCATCCGTCAGTACCAAGTAATTGATCCCACGTTCCCGTATAGTTCCCGTCATGAACATAATTGTTAATAATACGATGATGCTTTCCGTCGATCTGCATAATACCTCTTGCGCAATATGCAAACTCGCTGTTGTTTACCTCATTCGCTACACCATTGATGAAAATTCCGGGATCGACGTGATGTCCATTAACCTTTCTGATGATGCATTGACTGGTTAAACTGTCTGATGTTATGCCAGCTCCGAAAATTTCCAGGCCATTTATAACGATATTGGACCGACCTGAAAGATTGATCGCAAAGTCCCGCACTTTAGTTTCAACGAGCCTGTCTGCCGGATTACCGGCATTTTCAAAGTGGAGAAATAACGTTTTATCTGATTCATCGTAAAACCATTCCCCATCGGCGTCCATCAAATCAAAATTACCGGCCAGATAAAATCTGTTATCTTTTCTTGGCGCATAATTTTTATCCCATCCCGCAGGTCCGTTGTAATAATGCTGCCGCCTCTCTGGTGGCGGAAAAGAAAGAATTTTTTTGACCGGGTCGTAGTCGGTAATTGTCATGGTCTGCGATGCCCATTCTTTCCCAAAAAAACCATATAACCTGGCGCCTTTTAGGTTGGCGCCAACTGGTAAGTCGGGATGTGTAACGGATTGATACGTTCCATCGGCTACCGGGGCAAATGAAGGTTTGAGAAGATTGCCGGAACTATTCGGCCAGCGGGCCTCAGGGGCAAGTGCGCTATCGATAAAGACCATAGGCTTATTAGAAAGCTTTTTAAGAGTGGTCTTGTAAATGGTCCCTGAAACCCTGGTCCATGGCTGATCCGGTTTATCGCAACCACTGATAACTACTTTTTCGTTGCTATAATTTATAAATACTATTTTGTGAGTGGAATCGCCGGAATGGGTTGGCTTGATCGTTTCGCGGTAAACACCTTCACGAATGAAACAGGTATCGCCGGCCTTCATCGCATCAGCTGCCTTTCCGATAGTAAGCAAAGGACCATCTGTTCTTGCGGCATTTGGGTTTGGAAGTTTTCCTGACCAATCGTCACGCCCGTCCTTTGCAACATAGTATACATTATTTTTTGTTTCCAAATCTGGTTTTGAACACCTGATGAAAAAAAGTGCGGAACTCATTGCAAAGATCAAAAGTCCCGGTTGCTTCAAGCGCAATAAACATGAATTTCCAGTTAAAAAAATTAAACCAGACCTAAGAAACATTATTCCTGTCATTGGTTATAAACTTATTTGATAAAAATTTATGACGGGAGATATCCAAAACACCCTTACCTTTCATTGATAAAAAGACCCCTTTTAATTTATATCTCATTGCCGTCAAGAACCCCTATTAACCCGACACATTTGTGGGATATTCTCAATGATATAAAAAACGGCACCGGTAATTTAATTCTGTTTCCTCTGCGAGGTCTGGAATTCTTTTAGATGGAGAAATAAGAAATATCGAGATCGTCCGCATAAACGGACAGGAAGTGGTAGGAGTTGCCCACAATAATCAAACTCCCGCATTTTACAAGGTGCTGGAGTAGTGGGAAAATTATAATAAACGTAAAATAACGTTTAAAATTGCTGACATTTTTTTTTAATACAGAATTGGGTGTTAAATTACCATTTAAAACACAAGCTTTGTCTACAATGCGTGCCACTAAATTTTTTTGGGGTATCAGTTATACCCTGTTAGTAAGCCTCCTGATTCTTACCAGCTGTACTCAAAATGAAAAACAGGCCGATGCCGGCGAAGCGGACAAATGGACATCCCTTTGGAATGGGAAGGATTTTACCAACTGGGTGAAATTCCTGGCTAAACCACATCCCGACATAGATTTTCCAGGCATGGAGCGTGGGGAAGATGGAAAATATAGGGGAAGGGCAGGATTGGACAATGATCCCCTGGATGTTTTTTCTGTCGTGCAGGAAGATGGAGAACCGGCTATAAGAGTGTCTGGTGAAGTCTTTGGTACCATTTCAACCGTGGAAAAGTTTGAAAACTACCGTCTGAAACTACAGTTTAAATGGGGTACACAAAAACATCCGCCGCGTGCTAATGCGGTAAGAGACAGTGGATTATTATATCACTGCTTTGGAGGACCCGGCAGCACCGGAGGGGCCTGGCCCAATTGTCAGGAATTTCAAATTCAGGAAAAGGATTTAGGGGATTTTTGGGCTGTGGGGGATTCTGTGAAAATGGATGCCCCTACCGTAAAAGTAGATACTGTGTTGCATCAATATGACCCGGCAGGAGAGATGAGATCCTTTTTTCACAAGCATCAACCTAAGCAATACACGGATGTACGGGTCATCAAGCTAATGGATAATGAAAAAAACAATGGGGAATGGAATAACCTGGACCTCATTTGCTATGGAGACTCAAGTATTTTTGTGGTGAATGGTAAGGTAGTTAACCGTTTGTATAATTCTAAACGGCAGTCAGAGAATGGATATATCAAACTTAGCAGCGGTAATATTTCTCTACAGTCAGAGGGCGCAGAATTATATTACCGGAAGATTTTGCTGAAAAAAATCACTTCTATACCGACAATCTATCAGGCACCATGATGTTTTCCACTTCCGTAACCTTTAAAGAATCCTGCTACCGAGTGATTGGAGCCAACTTTATTAATTATCATTTTAAAATCATCAATTGTCAATGAAACAAAAAGAGTTTATCAGGTATTGGCTATTTTCTTTTATCGTCCTGGTTTTAATGACGGCCTGTACCGAAAAAAAAGAACCTGTTTCTTCTGTGATCCCTGAAAAGATACCCTTGAAAGTGCTTTCTCTAAAGGACATGAGTTCCTTTAGTAATCCAGATAAAGGTTGGAAACTTGTAAAAGATGTATTCCCAAACTCATTGCCACGGGAGACTGGAGAAGGCGATGGGTTTACCACCATTCCCGGCAATGGTGTTTTACTTAAAGACAGTGAGGAGGAACAGCCGTCTGATATCAGCACCGGGTTTGAACATGAGGATCTGGAAATTGAGCTGGCATTTCTTTTACCTAAAGGTGCCACTGCCAGTTTGCTGTTTCAAGGAAAATACGGATTGGAGCTTTCAGATACCTGGAGGAACAATGGGTCGGAGATAAATTTTTGTGGAACATTAAAAAATGGTGATACTGATATAATCCCATCTGTGAATGCTTGTAAAGCTCCGGGCCTTTGGCAGAAACTTAAGGTATTTTTCAGGTGCCCTCGCTTTGATGATCAAGGCAATAAAATAAAAGATGCACAGTTTGAAAGTGTTTACCTGAATGACTTTTTGATACATAAAAACGTTGAGATATCTGCCTTGTCAGATTTGGCTGCTACAAAAGATGAAAAGAAGGCAGGTCCGTTGACATTCAAAACAGAGGATCAATTCTTTGCCATCAAAGATCTTCGATACCAGGCCTACACCTTATCGGCGCTTAGCTTGGAGAATCTGACCTATACGGTTTATGATAGCCTCTTCAAAACGTTTCCGGATTTTACAACCATTCATCCGGTTGACTCCGGCAAGGCTACCTCTCTTGAGGTAAAGGAGCTTGATCTGTCCTATAAAAGTTATTGCGTGATATTCAAGGGAGTCCTGAATGTCCCCATTACCGATACCTATCTGTTTCATGTGGATTTGGATGATGCAGGTGAGATTTTTATCGATGATAGATTGGTCAATAAATACATGCTGCATTCGGAAGAATATGGAAATAAGTTTGGATTAGCGGAATTAGAGGCTGGAAAGCATCCTTTTGAGCTCAGGTTTATTCAGAAAGGCTGGAGAACCAGGGTCAATATATTTTATGAAAGTATGAATATTTCCAAAAAAGATCTTGTTCACAAAACATCGCCAGAGACTAAACAAACCGCTGTTTCACCAATATTGGTGCAGGCATTGGAAAAACCGGAAATGGTAAGGAGCTTTGTAAGCCACATGGGGGAAGCAAAAACACACGTTATTTCGGTGGGAGATCCTCAGGGAGTTCATTACACCTACAATCTTAAAAAGGCATCGCTGATCAAATTGTGGAAGGGGCAATTTGGCGATGCTACTGCCATGTGGCATAGTAGAGGAGCTACCCAGTTATGGCATGCTAAAAACTTTACCCTGGACATTGCGGATGGAATACCCATTGCGAGACTCACCGCTGAAAATGTACATTGGCCGGATCCACCACAAGAAGTAGGTTTCAATGGCTACCATATTGATCCTGAGCAGCGTCCGGTATTTGACTATTCGTTTGACAATATCCAATTTGAAGATCAGATTAAGCCCTCATCAGATAACTTAGGGCTTACCAGGAGCATACATGTGCACAGCGATAATCCGCCGGATAATCTGTGGTACAGGCTGGCCAGTGGAAATAAAATTACCCGGCTCAATGATCTTCTTTACCTCATCGATGGAAATTATTTTCTGAGAATTGAATCTGAGAATGATGTAGCTCCAACGCTTAGAAATGATTCAGAACTAATAGTGTCAATTCCAACAAAATTACAATCAACAATTCAATATTCTTTGATATGGTAGATTTTTCAGAAATCAGAAAAAATATGTTTGTGATGAAAATTTTTCAAATCTTTCTGGCATTACTCATCTTCATCGACGTAAATGGACAGGATACCGCAGCAGAACGAGAAAGCGAGTACTACCAAATTAAGAATGTAGTTATTCCTGAGGAGGTGGTTCTGGAGGTAGGAGGACTTGCATTTGATGATAAAAACCGTTTGGGTGTGAGCACCCGACGCGGCGAAATATGGCTTATAGAACATCCGGAGAGTGCTAATCCGCAGTTTAGCAGATTTGCTCACGGTTTGCATGAACCACTTGGCCTGGCTTTCAGAGATGGTGCATTTTACGCTAACCAAAGAGGTGAGTTGACTAAGATATCTGATAGCGATCAGGATGGCCTGGCAGATCACTATGAGCAGGTTTGCAGGTGGGAACTGGCTGCCAATTATCATGAATATTCTTACGGCCCGAAGTTTTTACCCGATGGGGATATGATTGTTACATTAAACCTTGCCTGGACCAGCGGAGGAAGAAGTCTTGCCAGGTGGAGCGGATGGATGTTACGTGTGACCCAGGATGGAAAGGTGATACCTATGGCTACAGGAATGCGGTCACCTGCCGGATTTGGAATGAATGAAGCCGGTGATATATTTTATGCGGAAAATCAGGGAGATTGGGTAGGTTCAGGAAGAATGACCCACGTAGAAGTAGGGGACTTTGTAGGACACCCTGAAGGATTAAAATGGACCCATGAGGCAGGCTCTCCGTTGCAACTTACCATAGATGACATTACTGATACTTTGGGTTATACGCTTTATGAATATGCAAAGGTGGTACCTGAGTTGAAAGCGCCAAGTGTTTGGTTTCCCCATACCTTGATGGGAATATCTACCTCCGATATCCTTTTGCTGGATCACGATAAATTCGGTCCATTCAAAAACCAATTGCTGGTGGGAGATCAGGGACATAGTAAAATCATGCGCGTTTTTCAGGAAAAGGTTAATGGTGTTTATCAGGGTGCCTGTTTCCCTTTCAGGGAAGGTTTTTCTTCCGGTATCCTTCGCTTGATATGGGGACCTGACCGGTCTCTTTATGTAGGGATGACCAGCCGGGGCTGGTCATCTACGGGCAAAAAAAACTATGCATTAGAGCGATTGGTATGGCGTGGCAAGACCCCATTTGAAATAAAAAGTATACGGGCCAAATCTTATGGATTTGAACTTGAATTCACGCAACCGGTCGATGCCCGGTCAGCCTCCGACATGGCAGCATACAGTACCAGTGACTTTACCTATAAGTACCACCGCACATATGGCAGCCCGGTAGTGGATATGGAAGACAGGACAATTAAGAAAATAGTCCTAAATAAAGACAATACAAGAGTATCTCTCTACCTGGACAAACTGCGACCGGGATACATCTACGCTATTAATGCCCCAGGTGTTAAAAACAAGTATGGAAGAAAACTCTTGCATGATGTGGGTTATTATACCTTGAATAGTATTCCGGACGGTGCGATACGTGCCAATGCCGATCCTCAAAATAATTCGACGGAAGTGGCAACGGGCAGTGAAACCCCGGCCAATGTCAAAAGGATTACGCAAATGCCCGCTTCGTGGGATAATGGTCCGGACGAGGAAATTACCATCAAAACAATACCGGGATTGAAATTTGACCTGGAGGAAATCACTGTAAAAGCCGGCGCAAAGATCAAATGGGTATTTGAAAATCCGGACGACATGTTGCACAACCTGCTGGTGGTTAAACCAGGTACCGCCGATGAGGTTGCTGATTTAGCTATTAAACTGGGGCTTAAAGGGCAGGAAAAAAATTATGTGCCTGACAGTGAGCAGGTACTTTACCATACCAATATATTGCAACCCCACTCGTCAGAGGCCATATACTTTGTGGCACCTGCTCCGGGCGAATACACCTATGTTTGCACTTTTCCGGGACATGCTGTAACGATGAGAGGAAAACTGGTGGTGACGGAATGATACCTGGTTAAATGTTTACTACCCAGCCCGGCTAAACCGTGAGATTGATCACTTTCCCTGGAGGAGTAGATACTGGGATTAAATGCGTATTACTCATTTGGCCTGTAAATTATCCGAATCCTATGACAAAAAATGCTTAAAGCTTTTCACGTGTGAGACTTGTTTGCTATGCTGGCTATCATTCACAGAAGCCGATACGTCATGCCTTGCCACGAGGTGAAATCAATTTTATAATACCGGAAAGTTTAAATAGAATAATGTTTGGCACATACTCAGACACCTGAAATGAAAAATAAGTATCACTTACTGCAAAAAGAAAGGAAGTAATTCTCAAATTTTTTTCTAAAATTTCGGATGGTTTATCAAAAAAGTAGCTAAAATAAACAAATACTAATGTAGTATTTCTAAAAGAAGCCCGGAGCATCGGGTAGCCCTGTTGTCTGTAATTGACGATAACCTATGAATGTACTGAAACTAAATAGAACTGAGTCTTCAGCAGAACTTTCCGATTTGGAATTATGGGGATTGTTGAAGCAAGGTGACAGGGAGGCTTTTCAAACAATTTACCAAAGATATCTTAAAGATTTGTTGAATTATGGTTACCATCTGGTACCTAAAAAAGCCATAGTTAAGGATTGTGTACATGATTTATTTTTGGATATCTGGATTCGTAAATCCCGTCTTGGCGATGTTAGCCGTATAAAATATTATTTATTCAAAGCCCTGTCCAGAAGGATTTTAGCTCAGAAAAGGCAAAAAGATTTGTATTTGGACAACTTACCTGAAAAAGTACCTTACAAAATAACCCTCCCTTTTGAGCAAAAATTGATCGATCGCCAGGAAAGTACTATAAAAAGTGAGAAATTAAAGCGAGCGGTCAGGCAATTATCGGATAAACAAAACGAGGTTATCAATTTACTGTTCTACGAGGGTTTCTCCTATGAGGAAGCCGCCGATATTATGAATATAAACCGCCGCTCGGTTTATACGCTTGCATGGAAAGCCATGAGCGTATTGCGCAAGGAGCTAAAATATGTTGCAGACGGAGTAATAAGCTTAATTTTTTACTTTCTATACTAACTTACCCAAGCCCCATATTACCAGGGGTTTCTCAACTGCTTATTGATTTTTCCCGGAGGGTGCCATCTCAAAAAGGCTGATTCCCAACGCCAATGCCGCCGGCAAAATCCGGGAGTAAAAAAAAAATCGTTTTTGGAGGATAACTTTTATATCAGGTCCCCTCTTTATTACCACAAGGTTTATTGTAATTGTATGAAATATCTTGATTACACCGTAGAAGATTTTGTACTGGACGGAGATTTCCGGCAATGGGTTATTAACCCAAGCAAAGAGCGCAATCTTTTTTGGCAAAAATGGATTGAAGAACATCCTGAAAAACAGGAAATAGTCAGGCAGGCCGTGGAAATTATTTTGCAGTTACCAGTCAAGCAGTATGAAATAACGGAAGAAGAGATCAAAAATATCTCCATAAGGTTAGAAAGGTCCATCGACCTTCATGAAAATCCATCGGCCGGATTGAAGACAAAGACCATTCCGTTGAATAACCCGGTTATTTCGGCAAAGTCCGACCGGCAGATTTTTAATCGGAAAGTAAAAAGAGGCGTCTCTGTAGCAGCTGCGGTTCTTTTGATCTTTGGGCTTGGTTACTATTTTCCTTTGCTGCAAAAATTAGTTTTTCCTCAAAATGCCCCGGCTAAAGCCAAGCTGACTGTCAAAGAAAATCCCAGGGGCAGGAAATCGACACTTTTTTTAAGTGACGGATCTAAAATCATACTCAATTCCTCCAGCAAAATTTCTTTTCATCACCCTTTTGAAGAAGGTAAGCGAGAGGTGTACCTGGAAGGTGAGGCATTCTTTGAAATAGAAAAAGATGAAAACAGGCCTTTCCGAGTGTTTACCCAAAACATGGCAACCACTGTACTGGGTACCTCTTTTAACGTACGCGCCTATCCCGAAGATCTGGATATCAGAGTTTCCCTGGCAACGGGACAAGTGCAGGTTGATAATTTAAATAAAGACATTGACACTCAGATTTTGTCTCCGGGGGAGGAGTTAATCTATGTGAAGTCCCGGGATATTTTTCAAAAGTCTAAGTTTGATTTACAGGAGGTTTTATCCTGGAAGGATCAAATTCTCTTTTTTCGCAATGCCGATGAAGCCACGGTGATTAACAGGCTGGAGCATTGGTATGATGTGGAAATCGAGGTATTAAACAAAAGCCCCAAACCATGGGCTATTAATGCTTCATTTGAAAACAGGGCGTTGGAAAGTGTACTGCGTACTTTGAGTTACTCTATGGATTTTGATTTTTCCATTGATGGAAAAGAAGTGACTATTACATATTAAGTTTCATTCAATCTAAACTATCATGATTTCACACTTTGACAGTAGCTAAAAATTCCGGCAATGTTCAAGGAATATTGCCGGAACCATAGTTTCTATCAGCTTTGAAATATGGCTAATTGGAAAAAGAGATATTTCTACCTGATAGATCGCTTTAATGGATTTGTTAACGCATTAAAACTAACTAAATATATGAAAAATAAATGTTTACTTATATTTCACAAGCTCATTATGTATTCATTTTATGGTTTTCTGTTACAATTATTTTTTGTTGGCGCCATATTGGCAACGGAAAGAGGTTACGCTCAGAAGAGTGTAAAAGAAACCTATGTGAGTATTAATTTTGATCGTAACCATTTACAAACGGTTTTCAAAAAGATAGAATCACAGACGGATTTCAAGTTCTCGTATAATCATCGGGATATTGACAGACGTTTTCGATTTAATCATCATTATCAGGAGACTTCTGTACATCAGGTCTTATTAGATGTTTCCAGGGAGGCAAGGCTAAGCTTCGAACATGTCAATGGCCATATTGGTGTAAAGCTCATTAAAAATGCATGGGAATCAGGCGTGAGGGAGATTGAGCTTAACAAGGAGATCTCAGGCAAGGTAACTGATGAAAATGGCGAGGTATTGCCGGGTGTCAATATAGTCGTTAAGGGCAGCACCATAGGCACTGTAACCGATGCGGATGGCAACTATAAACTGTCAATTCCCGATAATGCCACAACGCTGGTATTTACCTACGTGGGCTACTTAACCGAGGAAATAGAAATTGGTACAGAAACAGTAATCAACATAAACCTGAGCCCGGACATCTCCACGTTGTCAGAAATCGTGGTGGTGGGTTATGGTACCCAGAAGAAAGAGGCTGTGGTTGGCGCCATGACCTCCGTGAAGCCTTCGGAACTAAAAATTCCTGCCAGTAATTTGACAACTGCGCTTGCTGGAAGAATATCGGGGGTAGTGTCTTATCAAACCAGTGGGGAGCCTGGCGCTGACAATGCCCAGTTTTTTGTTCGAGGGGTCGCCTCTTTCAATAACCAAAATGGCCCCTTAATTTTAATTGACGGGGTGGAGTTAACGGTCGATGACCTCGCCCGGTTACAGCCTGATGATATTGAAAGCTTTTCCGTATTGAAAGATCCTACCACTACCGCCATCTATGGAGCGAGGGGAGCAAATGGGATTATACTGGTAACGACTAAAACAGGCGAGGATGGACCGGCTGTGGTTAACCTGAGAATTGAAAACTCCCTTAGCGAACCTGTTTCGTTGATCGATCTGGCAGATCCGGTCACCCATATGCGCTTACAGAATGAGGCAAATAGAACCCGGGGTGATTTCTCAACATTTACCGAAGAACAAATTGCCGGAACTATCAGAGGTGGCAATCCCAATATTTATCCGGCTACAGATTGGTATGAAGAATTGTTCAAAGACTTTGCCTCAACGACACGTGTCAACCTGAACGTAAGAGGTGGTGGCAAGAAAGTAAGGTATTACGTGGCTGGTTCATTCAATAAAGACAACGGGTTGTTGAAAGTAGATAAGAGAAACAACTTCACAAACGGTATTAATTTGAGAAGATACTTATTGCGCTCCAACGTCAATATTGATTTACATGAAAATACTGAAATGATCGTTCGGTTACATTCTACCATTGACGATTACCGGGGACCACTCCAGGGAGGTAATGCTATTTATGCCACCGCTGTAAGAACCAGCCCTTCACGATTCCCGGCGGTTTATGATCCGGATCCCACGCTGGTAGGAGTCCCTCACATCCCATTTGGTAATGGCCCTCCCCCCCGGGGCGAAGGTGTTATTCAGATTGACGATGATGATCCTTTTCCGGTGTGGTTTAACCCTTATGCCGAACTTCAAAGAGGATACAGAGATACCAGAAGGCAGCTTTCCCTGGTTCAACTGGAGTTCAAGCAAGATTTGAGTTCGATAGTGCCCGGCCTAAGCGCACGGTTTTTGGGTAATGCAAATACCACTTCCTTTTTTGAAAACAGAAGGGGTTATGCACCTTTCTTCTATCGCCTTTCTACCTTCGACCCCTTTACCGAAGACTACCGGCTGATAAGGACGGCACTGGGATCAGGAGACGAGTCTTTAGAGCTTTTAGGCGGCCGACGCGAGAATAACTCGGTGCTTTATATGGAATCGGCGGTTAATTATTATCAGACTTTTGCCCAAAAGCATAATGTTACAGGGTTACTCGTATTTACAGCACGGGAATTTCTGGATGGGAACGCTTCGACGGTGCAGCTTTCATTGCCCAGTCGTAATCTGACCATTGCCGGTAGATACAATTATGATTATGATAACCGGTATTTTGCGGAGTTTAACTTTGGGTATAACGGCTCCGAGCGTTTTGCCAAAAATAACCGGTTTGGATTTTTCCCTTCCTTTGGCGTAGGTTGGTTAGTATCCAATGAACCATTTTTCAAGGACTTCTCCGGCGCTATCAGCCGGCTAAAACTAAGGGCCTCCTTCGGCTGGGTTGGTAACGACAGGATCGGAGATACCAGGGCAGACCGGTTCTTTTATCTATCAGAGGTAGACTTGAGCAGCGGGGCCAATGGGGCCAACTTTGGTAGGGAACTGAATGAATTTATTCCCGGTGTAACCATTAATAGATATGCCAACCCACTGGTTACATGGGAAGAAGCCCAAAAAGCAAACCTGGGATTAGAACTTAATTTACTAGATGATGCTATACAATTCAGGGTCGATGCTTTTCATGAGAAAAGGAGTAGCATTTTACAGAATCGGGCAGATATACCCTCCACTTTGGGGCTGCAGGCTCCCCTGCAAACCAACGTAGGAGAGGTAACGGCGAAAGGCATTGATGCATCCCTTGATGTTAATCATTATTTTAACAATGATTTTTGGATTACCGGAAGAGCAACGTACACTTTCGCAGACAATGAATTTTCCGTATTCGAGGAGCCTGACTTTTCAGCTATCGGTGCTCCCTGGAGATCCAATATTGGTAATAATGTAAATGTTCAGCAAGGCTTTATTGCCGAACGACTGTTTGTAGATGACGAGGAGGCCATGAACTCCCCCGTCCAATTTGGAACGCCGGGAGAAGATTACGGAGGCGGAGATATAAAATATAAAGATCTAAACGGAGATGGCGTCATTACAAGTTTAGACCTGGCACCAATCGGGAAACCTACTATTCCCAAAGTAACCTATGGTTTTGGTCTTTCTGCCGGTTATAAGCGCTTCGATATCAATATATTTTTCCAGGGATTGGCAGAGGTATCTTTCTTTATTAATCCAGTTTCTACCGGACCTTTCATCACAAGTTTTCTGGACGAGGATGACGCGGGTATCAACCTGGTAAGAGATGCTAACGGCAATGGTTTTGGTAATGGATTCCTGAGTGAGAATGGCTTGCTCCAGGCTTATGCGGATAGCCATTGGTCGGAGGAAAACAGAGATGTATATGCATTATGGCCAAGGCTTTCTACCACTGTGATCAATAACAATGTACAAAGAAGTACCTGGTGGTTGAGAAATGGCGCTTTTATGCGGTTGAAACAAGTAGAAATAGGATACAATCTCTTAAAAAATCTGGATAGCAAACTTGGCTTAAAAACACTGAGAATATATGCCTCCGGGACTAATCTTGCCGTTTGGAGTAAGTTCAAACAATGGGATCCCGAGCTGGGAAGTAATGGGTTAAACTATCCATTACAACGCGTCATTAACTTAGGTATTCAAGCTGGGTTTTAAATAACAGAAGATTATGAAAACAAGATTTATAAAATACATTGCCACCCTTACATTGATCCTTGCAGGATCATCTTGCAATGACTTCATTGATGTTGTACCGGATAATCTTGCGGTGATAGAAGATGCTTTTGAAACCCGGGATAGTGCCGAACGATTTTTGGCTACATTGTATGGTTACCTGCCCCCATTCTCTACAATATCTAATCCGGCACTGGCCGCCGGTGATGAAATAGCGGTTAATGACAACGTATCCAGGAATTGGGCCGCTCGCATTATTGCCAGAGGAGGTCAGTCGGTTGTTAATCCCAGATTAGGATATTGGGGTAACTCTGGTACAGTTTCAAACATGTTTATCGCCCTGCGCGATTGTAACATTTTTATTGATAACATTGATAAGCCCTTTGATCTGGAGGATTTTGAGAAAACGAGATGGATCGCGGAAGCCAAATTTTTAAAAGCGTATTATCATTTTTATTTGATGCGCATGTACGGTCCTATTCCTATTGTACGGGAGAATATCGAGGTAAGTAGTGGCATTGATGCGGTGAGAGTGAGCAGGGATCCTGTTGATGAAGTGGCAGATTATATTGTGGAATTGCTTGATGAAGCTATTCCGGATCTGCCTAGTGTCATTGAGAACAGGGGACTGGAACTGGGAAGGGTTACCGCTCCCATCGCTGCAGCAATTAAAGCCCGTACATTAATAACCGTTGCCAGTCCTTTGTTTAACGGCAACCAGGACTATAACCTGTTTACTGATAAGGATGGGAGGCAGCTGATTAGCGCTACATTCGACGATGGAAAGTGGGCACGGGCGGCAGAGGCATGCAAAGAGGCTATCGATTTGGCGCATGAAGCCGGGCACATACTATATGAATTTAACGAAGCGCGCCCTGATTGGTCCGACACCACAGTGACCAAATTGAGTATCAGGGGAAGCACTACCGAAAGATGGAACGAAGAGGTGATTTGGGGCGAGTCCTCAAGTGTGATTGGCGGCCAGTTGCAAAGTTGGGCGCAGGCTAAAATAGCCCCCGGACTTACCGCAGAAAATCGCGAAAGTACACAATCATGGTGGTCACCTCCTTTGCGTATAGCCGAAATGTTTTATACGGAAAATGGCGTGCCGATTGATGAAGATGTCAACTATGATTTTGACAACCGCTACGATGTAGCTGCCGCCGATGATGCCCACCAGCACTACGTAAGACCCGGTTTTCAGACTGCTATCTTAAATTTAAACAGAGAGCCTCGTTTTTATGCCTCCCTGGGTTTTGATGGAGGGATATGGTTTGGCCATGGGCAAAACAGCGATGACAACGCATTTATTGTCGAAGGAAAAAAAGGAGAGCGGGCTGGCAGACAGGATGCAAACAGGTGGTCATTAAGTGGATACTGGGCTAAAAAACTGGTTTACTACGAAAATGTTCAGCTTACCTCAGGATCCGGTTATACCTCTAGGTCATACCCTTTTCCGGCGGTGCGTTTGGCTGATTTGTATTTGTTATACGCGGAAGCGCTAAATGAATCCGACCGGATAAATGAAGCGTATGAATGGATCGACAGAGTACGTACCCGCGCCGGCTTAGATGGCGTGGTGCAATCCTGGGCCAATGCGGCCAGCAATCCCGATAAACCTTCTAATAAAGAAGGCTTGCGGGATATCATTCAGGATGAACGTATGATCGAGCTGGTTTTTGAAGGCCATCGGTTTTGGGATCTGAGGAGGTGGAAACGGGCATCAGAATTTTTAAATAGCGATATACGCGCCTGGAATATTGAGGGAGAAACTACTGATGACTACTATAAGGTAATATCAGTAGGAACTTACAATTTTTTAAACCGGGACTATCTGTGGCCTATTGCGGAAAGTGATATCATAGCTAACAGCAATTTAGTTCAAAACCCCGGATGGTAGTTTTAATCTTATCAACATGAACATTATGAGAAATAATATATTACTAATCTTTCTGATCGGTGTGATCTTCATTACCGGTCTGCTTTCCTGCGAGGAAGAAGATGAAAGAGGGCTATTAACACCTGATGCTAACCCACCGGGTGTAGTTTCCGAAGTAGTGGTCACAAATTTACCTGGCGGGGCAAAAATTGAATATAAACTTCCCGGAGATGAAGATGCGCTGCTGGTAGAAGCTAGTTATAGACTGGGTAATGGCGAGTTAGTAACAGCAAAATCTTCTATATTCAAAAACTTTGTTATCATCGAGGGTTTGAGAAAAGTTGAGTCACAGGAGGTGACGCTGGTGGTTGTGGATAGGAGTAACAATCGTTCAGAACCGGTTACTGCTTCCATAAGCCCTGAAACCGCACCAATTGACAAACTCTTTGGCACTTTTGAGTTGGTGCCTGATTTTGGTGGCGTACGAATTAACTATAAAAATGAGGATGAAATCAGAGCGGAATTGCTTTTATATGCTGCGGATGAAACAGGCAGGCTAATTTATAGTCAATCCACATTTATCAGTACCAATAACCTGTCCCACCATACCTTTAGAGGTTTCCCACCCCAAAGTGCCAAGTTTGGTATTTCGGCCATTGACCGGTGGGATAACGCTACCGGGATCCTGGAAACAGAAATATTACCACTCGAGGAGATTTTGCTTAGCATCGAAGATTTTAATGATATTTTCCTGGATGGTGACGAGCCGGATGCCTTTGGTTGGGTAAAATCAAATATGTGGAACGGATCTATTGGCGGTGCCGGGTTTCATACCGCCCAGGGGCAAGCTGGAGCCATTATTCCTCCCTACACTGAAGGTTTTCATATGTTTACAGTGGATATTGGTGTCAAAGCTAAACTTAGCAGATTCAAGTTTTGGCAAAGACAAGGTAACTGGATCTTCACGCATGGTAACCCGAGACATTTTGAAGTATGGGGTATAGATGAAATACCTGCAGACAATGGTGCGTCTTTTGACGGCTGGACAAAGTTGGTGGAAAACGGTGAAGTTATCAAGCCATCCGGGGGAGCTCTTGGTAATAATAGTGCCGAAGATGTAGCTCAGGCAGCGGAGGGAGAAGAGTTCGAATTTCCTATCGAATCACCACCGGTCAGGTATATCCGTTTTGTCAATCTTGAAAGCTGGTCTACCGGTAAATTTGTGCATGTTATGGAATTGAACTTTTGGGGACAATTAGCGGAATAGCGCTTTAAAGCTTATCAAATTGTTTCTGAATGATTCAAAAATTGTAATTATGAAAATTATGAAAAAAGTAATAAATAAGAAATGGATACATTTCATCATGTTTTCCATCGTAATAGCGGCCTGCGAAACAACGGAGGAAACCTTTGAGGAATTCACAAATAATGGTGAAACGATCTATATAGGCGCTGCAGATACTGTTATCGTCGCCCCCGGTTTTGAAAAGTTACGTTTTCAGGTGGCGATAAATGCAGATCCAAAAATTAGCAGGGGTTTATTGGAAAACAATGATGGCTCTGTTTCACACGAGTTTGATGTGATAAGAACAAGGAACGGCAGGGATACGATCACATTTGATCTTAGCCTGGATGAAGGGGAATATACTTTCGATCTTTATTTGATGGATGACAGTGGTAATCAGTCTGTCCGGCGTGAAGTGCCGGCAACGGTTTTTGGTGATAAATACAGGGCTACGCTTCTTAACAGAGGAATTTTGAGCATTGACGCATTTGCCACCAATGCTATTATCCGTTGGTCTGACCCCGCCCCGGGGACTGTCGCCACTACACTTACATATGAAGATGGTACCGGTACTGTGCAAACAGTTAATGTACAAAACGAAGATGTTGAAACAATCATCGATAGTTATAAATTTGGCGGGGAAATTACGGTATCCAGCACTTACAGGCCTTTGGAAAATGCGATCGAGGTGTTTGGTGCGGTACCTTCCGAATCCACCTTTCCCACTCAATTTTTATTGGATAAATCCGTCATCATTCCTTTGATAATGCAAGATGATGCATCCGAAGGATGTTTTGGATCGAGTTATGCCAGGTTAATCGATGGTGCAACCGGCGAGTTTTGGCACAGTTGTGATATTCCCAGTGACCAGTATCCCTGGGTAATGAGTTTTGATCTGGGTGTAGCGGCTAATCTTAGCCGTTTCAGACTGGACGAAAGATCGGCATGCTGCGGAGGCAGAAGCCCGGCAGCGTATCAGATCTGGGGAACCAATGATCTTACCGGTGCTGTCACCGCAGATATTGACGCCGGTACTATTGCCGATTGGGAAGCAGATGCAGTTGCTAAAGGCTGGGTTAAATTGCTGGATGTTACGGATAACGATCAGGCCACGTTTGAAGTTGACATCCCCGAAAATGCTACTAAATTCAGGTATCTCAGAATAGTTGGTATATCCTCCATTGATGGAGATTTGACAGCCAACTTTGACGAATTCACTTTTTGGGCCACTGATGTGGAATAAAAAGTTATTTTTTAGTTTGAAAGAAGCCGTCTCGAAAGTTGTTTTTGAGCGGCTTCTTGCTTCTTTATGTGACAGCAAAGAGAATTTTGGTGATTGGTTTTGTTGGGGACAAATGAGATATCAACATTACATAAAATGCCAATAAGCACAATGTGGCCGTATTCTTCGTACCGATGTTCCGATAACAGGTTCATTCAAACTTAGATAAGTTGATATTTTTGAGGTGTCCGTCGACTTTCTCTCCCTGAATATTTACGCCTTTTACATAGTCCTTTTCAAAATAACCGGTTGTGTTTTTGTCAGAGAGCAGGTTTTTAATTGTTTTTGACCTTTGATCCAGCCATTTTGAATATTTCAAGGCTAACTCCTTGTTTTTCGCTATGGGCATCTTTGTACAGCTATAATTACTCAATGTGGCTATTTCATAAGGTAAAATCTGACAGATAGGAAAATTGGCAGGAAAGTGAATAGTAGTGTCTGGATTGACAACCTTCCAGTTCATTGTGAATGTCGATTCCAACCCCCAAGATTCAACAAATCCTTCCAAAGGGTGGATTCCGGGTAGCCACCGGTTGGAAGGACCACGTACGATTAAACCTATCCCGGGGTCGGTTCTGAATATCCACGGCAGTTTAAAGGAAATGATACCCTGACCAAAGTGGGAAGCGACAAAATAGGCTACATCCTGCTGATCCTGATCAAAACTGAATTTAATGGCGTCCTGACCGGCTTGGCCATTCCAGGTCAAGCTGAAGGCGAAGGAGGCTTTAATCACCCATCCTAGTTGATTGGCAACTACCAGTGGCAGGCAATTGTAGGCAAATTTTCCGGAGGATTGATCCATCCAGTTTCTGGTTTTCGTCGCTGGTTCGATGTTAAACAACTTGTCACCTTTGTCATTTATAACATAAGCAGTAATATTCATTTCCGGCATGGTAAAGATTTATAATCTAAAGTAGCCAATATTTAGCTTACAAACTACGCTAAATTTGTCAAAAATTCTCTCGCATGCCCTGGGCTCTACCCATATATATAGCCAATTTGAAAGATGTGAGCCCGACCTATGAAAAAGACCTTGCACCGGAAAACCGGCCCGGATTTACACCTTGTCCACCACGAGTTTATAGGTAGGATCTTCGAGTACATTGATATCTATGATATCCTCTGCATTTTTGAGTAGTTTCCTGCAATCGGGGCTTAAGTGTTTTAAGTGAATTTTTTTTCCTACCTTTTGGTAACGTTCTGTTATCTTATTCAATGCCTCTATGGCGGACATGTCTACTACACGACTTTCAGCAAAATCAATAACCACCTCTTCCGGATCATTGAGCACATCAAATTTTTCATTAAAGGCGGCAATGGAGCCAAAGAACAAGGGACCATATATTTCGTAATGTTTTATCCCATCCTCATCAACACGTTTTCTGGCCCGTATCCGTTTGGCATTGTCCCATGCAAAGACCAGGGCGGCTATAATAACACCAATCAATACAGCCACTGCGAGATTATGAAGGACGGCGGTTACCAAAGTGACCAGTATCATTACAAAAATATCTGACTTTGGCATTTTATTGAACGTTTTCAGGCTTGCCCATTCAAACGTGCCGATAGATACCATAATCATCAGCCCGGTCAAAGCTGCCATGGGTAGTTTTTCAATTAAACTGGCACCAAACATGATGAATACCAATAGCATTACTGCGGCTACAATGCCCGATAATCGTGCTCTGGCACCGGCGGAGATATTGATTAAACTTTGACCGATCATGGCGCAGCCACCCATACCTGAGAACACGCCTGAAAGCATGTTGGCCAATCCCTGGGCTACAGCCTCCTTATTTCCCCGGCCCCTTGTTTCAGTAATTTCATCAATGATATTAAGGGTTAGCAGGCTTTCAATTAGTCCTACGCCGGCTACTATGGCAGCATAGGGTAAAATCAGAAGAAATGTTTCAAGGTTTAAAGGAATTTCAGGGATGTGAAATGGTGGAAACCCTCCCTGAATGGAGGCCATGTCACCTACCGTTTTGGTGTCAATGTCAAAATAAACAACGGCGCCAAAGATAGCCAGGATAGCGACAAGGGAAGCAGGAATGGCCTTACTCAACTTTGGCAATCCCCATATCATAATCATGGTAATGGAAACCAAACCCAATAAAATATATAAACTTGAGCCTGTCAACCAATTGCCTGAACTATCTTTAAACTGATCCAGCTGAGACATGAAAATGATAATAGCCAGTCCATTAACAAAACCAAATATAACGGGGTGAGGCACTAATCTCATTAGCTTACCAAGCCTTAATAAACCGGCTGTTACCTGTATAATACCTGCCAGAACAACCGTGGCAAAAATATATTCTACTCCATGTGTTTTGGCCAGTGCGGCTATGACTACCGCAATGGCACCGGTTGCTCCCGAGATCATGCCGGGACGACCACCCAGTATGGAGGTTACAAGCCCTACAACAAAAGCTGCGTAGAGACCGGTTAATGGTGAAAGGCCGGCAATAAAGGCAAAGGCTACTGCTTCGGGAATAAGCGCAAGCGCAACCGTCAGGCCGGATAACACCTCAGTCCTGTAGTCTACTTTTTGCGACAGGTCAAATAAGTTGAAATATTTTTTCATTAATTATTAGATAAAGAAGATTAGTGGAAACTTGTTGCTGAAAAAGCAGAAATCGGGAAATAAGGTCAGGCTGTCTAAAATATGGCCCGATGGTTAGATAAGATGTTCATTTAAGACATATATTTTATAAGCGTGCAAACGTAGTGATTTTTTTGTTTAAAGTAGCAAACCTAAGAGCAAGAATTGCTTAAAATATAACAAAAGCCAATTCTGTCTTTTCAAAAGAGTTGATTAGCGAGTCAGTTTAGAAGTGGAGAAGGCAGCTGCGGGACATTTAATCACCAAATAGTTGGAACAAATAATTTTTCAATTAACAATATTATATAAATATTTCAAGCGCATCACAGAAAATAAATTAAGGCAGATTGGTGGCTTGGTGGACCTGTATTAGGAGGCATAGGTAATCGCTTTTAACCAGATAACGACAAACAAACATTTAATAACACAAACAAATTTATCAACGCGCTTGCATTGCAATTGGAAAATAATACTTAATGATTTCAATATTGTTACCGGCGAAACCGATTAATCGATGTTATGCTTAATCATCTCAGAGTTTGTCCTCATGGCCTCCATAAAGAAGGGATAAGGCACATTATTGGATTCACTGGCAAAGACAAGGTTGTTAACCTTACCTGAAGCTTTAAATAGTCGATTTTTCCCTTTTATCGACACTTTATGTATTTTCAGCGCTTCCCCTTCATGTACCAGAAGCCATCGCAAACTGATATACTCAATACTATCCTCAAAGTAATTTTTGCCTACGAAGGTAGTATAACAAATACTGTCATTGATATGATAATCCCAGTTAATAACAAAGCAGAATTCCAACTCGTTGCCATAGCAAATATTAATAAGCCCCTCGAACGGGATAACTAAATAATCATTGTTTAAGTTAATCTTTATATCTCCTGTAATCACATCTTGGTTCAGTTGGCTAATTTTTAGGGAATATCCTTCCGGGGATATCCAACTTTCTTTCGTTTCCATAGCTTAAATAGGTTAAATGTTCGGTTGATAATTTTAGCTAAAAAATTATTTTGGTATCATAACGATCTATTATTTTCTAAAGCATAACAATTTAACCAATTTTTATGTAAATTGTAGCAAAGATTATTAAATTAATTTATCGTATTCGAGTCTGTTGACATAATTAAGGGAATATCAAGTTACTTGACATTATTATTCAATAATTGATTTAATTTATTTTCTTTGCAGGATACTAAATTTTTTAATGCCAATTTGTTGGAGATTTTGGTTATATGAGCAACATAAATAATGATATAGTGGAAAGGATTGTCGTGCTGGATGAGTTAAAGGAATTTATCAGTCCCCTAAGTAAGGAGGAGTTTAATCAGCTAAAAGAAAATTTAATTTCAGAGGGTTGCCGGGAACCTTTAATGGTTTGGGAAAGATCCAATCAGGATTATATTTTGATCGATGGGCATAACCGATACCAGATTTGCCAGGAACTTGATATTTCCTTTCGGGTAAAACCATTGAAGTTTGATAATGTTGATCAGGCAAAATTTTGGATGATTAATAATCAATTGGGCCGGAGAAATCTGAACCCTGACCAGATGAGTTATTACAGGGGCCTTAAGTATGAAAGTCTTAAAAAGAAAAGAGGCGGATATGAATTTGTTGAATCGAAAGGTCAAAATGAACCACCGACATATACTAAGCTGGCAGAGGAATTTAATGTAAGCGAGAGCACGATAAAAAGAGATGCTAAATTTGCAAACGGATTAACTCTTGTAGCGAAATTTAATCCAAAACTAAAAAATAAGATTTTAAAGGGTGAGACGAAGATAAAGAAAGCAGACATTATTTTATTTGCTGGTATCGATGACAAGGAAATCAAGAGTATTAAAAATGAGGCGGATTTACACAACAAAGCGAGCCAAATTCGCAACCGCATTTTGGGGGATATTGAAAAAAAATTAAAAGAAGATAAAGCGGAGAGAATTAAAAGAGCGCAAGAGGAATTAAGAAACAGAGATGCTATTTTTGCGGATGAACGTGAAAGGGTTAATAGAATAAAAGCCGGGATCATGTCAGCAATTAATCGGTCAATCGAAAACAGAGACGTCAAAGCTATGAATGAGCTTAAAGAATTGATTGAGAAATTGGAAGATTTGCTATTTGGGAGCTGAGAAAATTAGATGATAGGTATCTCAATATCGTCACGGATTTTTTGAAATTCAATTGGAAGTGTTGCTTGAGTATATAATAGTTTAAAGGGGGATATAATCATTTATTTTTTATCTACTGTTGACTTTTAAATTAGAAATACGGATCTTTATTTTCAAGTAAGCCATTCAAAAATACCAGTATTCTAAAATATCATTTATAGAATAAGGCTAATAAGGCTGCTAAATTTTGCTTCTCAAAAAAATCGGCATTGTGACTGATATTGGCGAAGCCGTATAAAAATTATTTCATCTTATAAGTAATTGCAAATACTTGCCTTTCTCATATTGCCACTGATCATAAAATTGTTTGAGAACTGAATCTGCATTGAAAGTATTGATCTTTCTAATGGAATAAATCTCAATTTATTAAAGCCGATATAATAATAGTTTTTTGGTTTCTTTAAAATCAAGAGTAAAAGAAAACTACCCAAACCAGCCTTTACAGAAGCTTTAAAACAAATTAAAGCAGATGTTTAGAACCTTTTTAAACAGCCGGTGTATTTTATTAAACCTAAATTAGATTGGAAAAATTAAACAAAGCAGTTTTTCTGGATAGGGACGGTGTAATTACGGTAGATAAGGATTATCTTTTTGAAGTAGATGATTTAGAATTTAAATCAGGGATTTTTAAACTCTTGATTCATTTGAAGGAACTTGGTTACTTATTAATTGTAATCACAAATCAATCCGGAATTGGAAGAGGCTATTATTCGCTCGATGAATTTCGTACTTTCAATTCAGTCATGGAAAATTATTTGTTAAAACGAGGGATCGTCATTGACAAGGTCTTTTTTTGCCCTCATATACCTGAAGATAAATGTGACTGTAGAAAACCTAATATAGGATTGGTAAAAAAGGCAATAAGTCAATTTAAAATTGATGCATCAAAGTCATGGTTTATTGGAGATAAGGATAGTGATATGAGAGCCGCGGTTAATGGAGGAATAAAATATAAAATATTTGTAGTTGGTAAGCAGGGACAAAATCAGAAAAAAATTGATTTTGACTATGTCGTAAATGATTTACTTGACATAAGAGAAATTATAAAAGAATAAACAATTAAAACGAAAACCAATCGTATTTTCATGTATTATTTGTCCAATGAAAAGTTTAAAATTTGAAAGATATAGTGGATATAAGCCAAATATTTTGGTGATAGGTGATATAATAATGGATCACTACATTCATGGGGAATGTGACCGAATATCATCTGAGGCGGCAGTACCAATAGTCCAGGTTACAAAAGAAAATAGAACTTTGGGTGGAGCTGGTAATGTGATAAAAAATTTGGTGAGCCTGGAAGCAAATGTATATGCTTGCAGCGTAGTTGCAGATGACACCATTGGACAAGAAATGGTAAGTGAATTGAATAGGCTGAATGTAAATACTGAAGGGATATTATTCAGTGAGGGCAGATCCTCTGTTTTAAAAACCAGAGTGTTAGTATCTCAGCATCAACTTGTAAGGTTTGATAAAGAGAGTACTATCCCCATTAGTAAGGCTCTGGAAGCTCAGATGGTATTTTATGTCACCCAAAATTTGAGCAAATTCCAAATCATATTATTGTCAGATTATGACAAAGGTGTTCTTACAAAAAGCCTTTGTCAAACCATTATCTCTTTAGCCAGGGACAAAAACATAAAAGTACTGGTTGACCCTAAAAACAAGAACTATTCCAAGTTCTGTGGTGCCTTTTTGTTGACGCCCAATAAAAAAGAAGCTGGTGAGGCCTCCGGAATTGAGATTAAAAATGATAGCGATCTTGAAAAGGTAGGATTTACTCTCAAAAAAAAGTATAATTTAAACTACATGATCATTACCTTAAGTGAAATGGGGATGGCAATATTTGATCAGGAGATGATAAAAATTCCGGTTAAGGTAAAACAGGTATCCGATGTGACAGGTGCGGGAGATACAGTTTTAGCCTCACTTGGTTATAGCCTGTCATTGGATGAGAATATTATTGATGCATGTAAATTTGCTAACGCTGCAGCAGCAATTGTGGTAGGTAAGGTTGGTACTTCTACTGCCACAATTCATGAAATTTCTGCGTATCTTAGTAGACATCATAAAGGAAATACACTAAAAAAAGTTTGCTCTTGGGAAGAGCTGCAAAACATGTTGAATGTATATCGATTAGACAATAAAAAAATCGTATTTACAAATGGATGCTTCGATATACTGCATGCGGGTCATATCAAATGTCTGTTAGAGTCCAAACGTTTTGGAGATGTTCTTATATTAGGGTTAAACAACGATGACTCAATTAAAAGGTTAAAGGGATTAAATCGGCCTATTAACTGCTTAGAGGATCGTATAGCAGTGTTATCCGCTTTAGAGATCGTGGACCTGATCGTCGCATTTGGAGAAGATACGCCCTATAATCTAATCAAGATAATACGACCTGATGTAATTGTAAAAGGAGAGGATTATAAAGATGCCGAGGTTTCAGGAAGTGATCTTGCTGGTGAAATAAGGTTTGTGAAATTCGCTCAGAACCAAAGTACTTCAAGAATTGTCCAAAGAATGCACGATTTAGACATTATCTAATGTTAGATTCTCATGTATACAAGTATTCTTTTGACTTTGAAGAATGATATATTGAAAAGACCTGACGACCACAAATAAACTGGTAACAATGTAATACGGAAATGATTATAAATATTCTAAAAGCCGTTGAATTGCCATTGCAGATCCTTAATTTCGGAAATAAAATGTTATTGTTTCGATAAGTGGCAAAGACAATAGCAGCTGAACTTTTAGCAACATATAAATTAGGACCTTATAGTCCCTGGAAATAGGGCCAACTGCCACTGCCTTTTTGATAAATACTATGGCTAATGACTCCGGGTTAAAGCATATTTTTGAAAATCAAGTAAAGTCCCTTGCCAAAGGAGTGATTCTATTTTAGAATTCCTCAGTAAAATCAACCATTGTATAAGAAATTAAATTTATTTATAAATTGTTTTTAAATAGTTCATAATCTTTCGCGTTTGTTCATTTTAACTAAATCAACAGTTATGTGCAATGATGAATTAGATAATAAAAATCACCGAGTTTATAAACTTTCAAACTTTGAAAGTTTTAAAGGAGAACAAAAAATTGATGAGAAAATCTTCATAAAAGATAAAACAGGATTATTAACCCACCAGAACAAAAAAAATGATTTAATTGTAACTTTTAGAAGCTTCAGGAAGTTTTTTAATTGTTTATTTGGAACTGATAAATAACTCTCGCGACTCACATGGATTGATTACATAATCTGCAACTGATAACGCTTTCTTTTTCTGTATCCACTTTGCTATTTGATTTCCGAGGATTATGCATTAATCAGATAAACATGGATTGTAATCTGAGACGAATAGCTTAATAAACAAAAACCATGTCGTGATTTACAAGATGCAATTTAGATACTCCGATTTTGATATTTAGTTATAAAAATTAGTACAACTGATCTTACAACTTCAATTTATTAACCTAAAAATATGAATTCTCTCAATTTTAACGTATCTAAATTAAAGTCCTTTATTGGCAATACGCCTTTGGTAAAGCTTCAACATCCAACAGTTAATTTAGTAACTAAATTGGAGTATTGTAATTTCTCAGGAAGTGTCAAAGATAGGGCTGGTTTTAATATTATAAAACAGGCTATTCACGATGGCTATATAAATGAAAAAACTATTGTTATAGAGTCTAGTTCAGGGAATTTAGCCATTGCTTTGGCTTCAATCTGTAAAAGTCTTGGGTTAAGATTCATTTCTGTAATAGATCCAAACATCAATAAAAGCTATGAAAAAACACTACATATTTTAGGCGCTGAGGTCAAAAAAGTAAATCAACCCGACATCACGGAAGGGTTTCTTTTAACCAGAATAGAAACCGTTAAACAAATTTGCAGAAAAAGTGAAAATATCTATTGGACAAATCAATATGAGAACGAAAACAATTATAAAGGATATCAAAAGGAATTGTCCCGGGAAATAGTTTCCAGTTTTGACCATCTGGATTATGTTTTTTTGGCAGTAAGCTCCGGAGGTACCATCACCGGATTATCGATTGAATTGAAAAAGAAATTTCCAAGACTAAAGGTAATAGCGGTAGATATCGATGGATCGATAATATTCGGTGGTAAACCCAAAAAAAGATTTATATCAGGTATTGGCGCTAGTAAGGCGTCTTCTATAATTGACAAGGCATTAATTGATGATGTTATAAAACTACCACAATCTGAAATTATCGAGGGCTGTAATGCATTGATCCAAGAGCAAATGATATTTGCAGGGGCATCAACCGGAGCAGTTTATCTGGCAATTAAAAAATATTTTGATCATAAAAAAATCAGAAGTAAACCCAATGTCCTGTTCTTATGTTGCGATAGGGGAATTGCTTACATAGATACCATCTATAATAAGGATTGGGTAAAACATACTATGGATGATCTCAAGAAAGATAATTTGACGGAGATATTTTAACAACAGTGAATTTTGAATTTTGCAATAACCTAAATGGCTTCAGGCTGATTAAGATATCATCAATTTAAGTCAAATTAATTATGCTTTACTTAAACTCCGAAGAACTACTTAAATTAAAAATATCCTGGTATCGGATAATTGAAATTATCAACCAGGCGGTTGAATTAATGGAGGCAAACGATTTCTCACAACCAATTAAACCATATTTAAGGTTTAAAGATTTAACCAACAGGATTATAGCAATGCCGGCATACTTAGGTGGATCTATTTCATCGGCCGGTATAAAATGGATTTCAAGCTTCCCTAAAAATGTGGAAAAGGGATTACTTAGAGCACATTCGGTAACTATATTAAATGAGGTTGATACCGGTATGCCAAAATGTATATTCAATACAGCATTGATAAGTAGTATAAGAACCGCTGGGGTTTCCGGATTGCTGATTAACGAGTATTTAAAATGGAAAAAAGAAAAAGCTTTCAATATTGGTATAATTGGATTTGGGCCTATTGGGAAAATACATTTTCAAATGCTTTCAACAATTCTAAATAATAAAATAGATCGTATATATCTGTATGATTTAAAAGGAATTTCGCTGTCAGAGATTCCTCCAGATTTTAGTAAAAAAGTAGTGTTATGTAATTCTTGGGAAGAGGCATATTGTTCAGCAGATATATTTGTTACTTGTACAGTTTCGGGAAAAAGATACATTGATCAAAAACCTAAACCGGGTTCGTTACTATTAAATATATCGTTAAGAGATTTTAAGGAAATAATTTATGACCATGTGGATTATATGATTGTGGACGATTGGCAGGAAGTATGTCGAGAAAATACGGATATAGAGTTAATGCATAATAAAAAAAAATTGCAAAAGCAGGATACTTTTTCTATTGTCGATGTTAGTAACAAAAACATCTTAAAAAATATCAAAGATGATGATGTAATCATGTTTAATCCAATGGGGATGGCAGTTTTTGACATAGCGGTAGCACAACATTTTTATCAAATAGCCCTTGAAAAAAATGTTGGAACCGTTTTAGCAAATTAACCATTTCGGTTACCAAAATTTGAATTTTCAATCAACTAGTCACTTATAAAAAATTTAAAATATGATCGCTTATGTATTTCCAGGACAAGGTGCACAAGTGCCAGGAATAGGTAAAAAGCTCTACCATCAAAATTTAGAGGCGCGTAACCTTTTCGAAGAGGCAAACGAAATATTGAAATTTCGGATTACAGATATCATGTTCGATGGAACCAATGAGGAATTGCAAGAGACAGAGGTTACTCAACCAGCGGTGTTTTTATATTCATTTATATTAGCCAAGATTACTCCAGGGGTACAGCCGAATGTTGTTGCCGGTCATTCCTTAGGAGAATATACCGCTTTGACAATGAGTGGCGCAGTCTCATTTGAGGATGGATTAAGGTTGGTTTATCGACGAGCTAAAGCCATGCAAAAGGCATGCAAAGACACGCCGTCATCGATGGCTGTGGTAACTGGTCTTCCACAAACCCGGGTAGAAGAAATATGTGGAGAAATAGACGGAGTTGTAGTCCCGGCCAACTATAATAGTCTTGATCAAATGGTTATTTCAGGTACAAAAGATGCGGTGAAATTGGCTATGAAAACAATGAAAAATAGCGGCGCCAAATGGGCGATGCCTTTGAGAGTACATGGTGCTTTCCATTCACCTTTAATGAAATCTGCAAGCGAAGAATTATGTAGTGCTATCATGGAAACTGATTTTCGAATTCCTAACTACCCAATTTATCAGAATGTGGATGGAAAAGCGACAACTGATACTGGAAAGATCATAAATAATTTAATAGCCCAATTAACCTCCCCTGTTAGATGGGATTTATCAATCAAACATATGATCAGTGACGGTGTTACAAAATTTCTGGAATGTGGGCCAAGAAATATTCTGGCAGATTTGATCAAAAACATATGGAGACAAACAAATGGTGTTGGAGATTTGCAAATCAGCAATATTGCACCTGATTTCGAATTTAGTCCGTAAGCAAACCGATTAAATTTAGAAAATGGTGTATAAAACAATATTTAAATAGCATAAAACTTGAAAAAGCCAACTGTCCTGGGCTTGGTTGTTTCCCAGATAAATGAGAATGATTAAATAACGACAAGTAATTTTTAATTATCTGTAATGACTTTACCTCGCACTAGCTCCTATGACTTATTGATTTTTCACATATATGAAAACATATAAATCGGTCTTGCCTTTTGATATTAATCAGGATTCTGAAACGATTACTTCCATTCTTAAAAATAGGATGACTGAAAGTCGTCAAGGGATCACTTTTGTAAAAAGTTCTCAAGAAGAAGAATTTTCATCTTATAAAAGTTTGTATAACAAGGCGTTATATATTTTAAATAACCTTCAGCGTAAAGGTTTGAAACCAGGGGATGAACTTGTTTTTCAGGTGGAAGACAATAAAATCCTCATTGTCTTATTTTGGGCAGCTATCTTGGGAAAGATTATACCTGTACCTATATCTTCAGGCAACCGGGAAGGTTACAAGTGGAAACTTATTAAAATATGGGATAGGTTAAAAAAGCCCTTTTTGGTAAGTGATGCTGATAATATAAATGGACTAAAGAAAGTAATCGATGAAAACGATCATTTTGAGGAATTCGAAAAAATACGTAAAAAGTTAATCCCACTGCAAGAATTACTTGAAGAAGCCTCCTTGGCTGAACCGGAAACACCATCGCCGGACGATATTGCCTATATTCAGTATTCCTCTGGTTCGACCGGAAATCCCAAGGGAGTAATACTTACACATTCCAATTTAGTTGCTAATACACTTGATATTGCCGATCGCTCAAGAATAACAAATGCAGATTGCATGTTAAGCTGGATGCCATTGACACATGACATGGGAATGATATGCTTTCATTTGACTGGATTAATTACCAATATCAACCAATATATTTTACCTACTCACTTATTTATAAGAAGACCAATACTGTGGATGGATAAGGCAGATCAGCATAGAGTAAGCTTGTTGTATTCCCCCAATTTTGGTTTCTACTATTTTCTTTCAGCACTTAAATCTATCCAAAAGAAACAATGGGATCTGACCTGTATACGACTTATATACAATGGAGCGGAGCCTATTTCAAAAGATCTGTGTGCCGAGTTTATGCAGGCTCTAGAGTGTTATAATTTGAGAAGTTCGGTTATTTATCCTGGTTATGGATTGGCAGAAGCATCGGTCGCTGTAACATTGAGCAACCCCGGGTCTGAAATAATCTCCTATACGCTGAATAGACATAATCTGAATGTTGGACAAAGGGTGGAAGATCTTGAGCAAGCTGACTTAATGAACGGCGTTAATTTTGTCGGCGTAGGATCACCTATACGCAAATGTCAGGTTCGAATTACTGATAACGATGATCATCAGGTAAATGATAATATAATTGGATGCATTCAAATAAAGGGAAAAAATGTAACTAAAGGATATTATAACGACCCCAAAGCCACTGAAAAACTATTTACATCTGACAATTGGTTGAGAACCGGAGATCTTGGTTTCATGAGAAACGGTCATTTAGTTATTACCGGCCGAGCCAAAAATATTATTATAATAAACGGACAGAATTTTTATCCTCAGGATATTGAAAGAATAGCGCAAGAAGAAGATAAAATAGAATTAGGCAAAGTGGTAGCCTGTGGTAATAGGGATGAAACTTCGGGAAAAGATTTGTTGATCCTATTCGTTTTGTTTAAAGGTAATACCAGTAATTTTTTACCCATTATATCAAAGTTGAAGGAAAGAATTATTAACAAAATAGGAATTGTTGTTGATAAGGTAATTCCAGTTAGAAAAATACCCAAAACTACAAGTGGTAAAATTCAAAATTTTAAATTGCTAGAACTTTATAACGGAGGTTTTTTTGATGAAAAGCTTGCGGAAATTGAGGAATTATTATACCTGAAAGGGCAGGAGAATAATATTGGTAAATCTCAGGAACAAAAACTTTTATCAATTTGTAATGAGGTTTTAGGAGATCAAATAAAGACCGATGATAATTTTTTTGAGTATGGTATTAACAGTTTGAAAGCGACTTTGTTAGCTGCTAAAATTGAAGATTATTTGCATATTAGTATATCCATAAAAGAAATTTTGGATAACCCCTCTATTGCTTGTTTGTTAAAAACAATTGAGAACAGAAATTCAGAAAATGGCTTCGACATTTCCCCGGTTGAATCAAGGGATTTTTATGAGGTTTCCCGCGCTCAGAAACGTTTTTGGATATTAGATAATTACGAAAAGTACCTTAGTCCTTATAATATTCCAGTATCCTTTGTGTTTAGAGGGAGACTGGATGTGCCATTATTTCTCGAAGCATTTGAACACCTAGTTAAAAGACATGAGATTCTCAGAACAACTTTCGTTTTACTGAATGGTGAGCTTATGCAAAAAATCCACGATGAAGATTCCTATGGCTGTGACATCTCATACCAAGATTTGTCTGCCATGGAAAATGCCTTTGGTGAGGCTAAAGCAATCGCTCAATATGAAGCTAACGCTACTTTTGACCTTGAAAAGGGACCTTTGCTTAGGGTTAAGTTATTAAAAACTACAACTGAAGAATATGTTTTTTCATTGGTGATACATCATATAATAGCAGATGGTTGGTCAATAGGGGTAATTTTTAAGGAAATAAATAGATTTTATGAAACACAAATCAAGAAGAAAAAAGATGAGTTGTTTTCTTTAGATATTCAATGGAAGGACTATGCTGCCTGGCAGGCAAAGATGTATCAAAAAAAGGAGATTAAAAAAAATCAAGAATACTGGTATAATCGATTCAAAGGAGAGCTTCCAGTATTGAGTTTGCCTACTTATCAACCTCGTCCGGCAATTCAAACATTCAATGGATGTATTCAAAGTTTTACTTTTTCAAATGATACGCTAAGAAGTTTGAACCGGATTAGCAAAGAAAATGAATGCACGTTGTTTATGACGTTAGTATCAATTTTGAAAATCCTTTTATTCAAATATACGGGGCAAAAAGATATTATAATCGGAACAGATATAGCCGGTAGAAGCCTTAAAGACTTAGAACACCAAATAGGATGTTATTTTAATACCATAGTACTTAAAACCAAATTACAGGAGGACGAAAATTTTATAGGCCTGGTCAAAAGGATTAAAGAGATGACTTTAGAAGCCTATGAACATCAATACTATTCTTTTGATCAATTAATTGAAGAGCTCCATTTAAAATGGGACCTGTATAGTTCTCCAATATTTAATGTACTTGTGGTCTTTCAAAATTTTGGATACCAACTTGAACTGGACGATATAAAGATTGATAGTTTTAATACAGACATCGATACAAGTTTATTGGATTTGCATTTTGAATTTATTGAATATAAAGATGCTCTATCACTTAACATCAGATATAACACGGATTTATTTAAAGGAGATCAGATTTTAAGATTAGGCCAGCACTTTAAAAAACTCGTCCAATCTGTAATCGATAACCAGCTTAGAGAGATTTCTTTATATCCCATAACTTTAAATGAGGAATTGGATCTTTTTGAAAGAACAAATAATACCCTGAAAGTACGAAACAATTATGCTACAATCGTCGAAATTTTTGAAGAAAGTGTGAAAAAAGCGGGTAACTCGCTGTGTGTTGTAAGCAATGATAATTCCCTGACCTATAGGGAACTTAACGAAAAAGCAAATTGCTTGGCGCATTACTTAAGAAATCAATTTGATGTAAAGCCGGAAGACAAAATAGGCCTGATACTGGAGCGAACAGAAAACCTTATTATAGGGTTACTTGCCATTCTTAAATCAGGGGCCTCCTACGTCCCGATTGACCCTGATTATCCTCCTGAGCGAATTAAGTATATTTTGAAAGATAGCGGGGCTGAAATTTTATTCACAGATGAGATTTCACTGGAAAAAATAAGTTTTCTTTCCATAATGCCACTTGTGATAGAAAGACTTTATTCGGAAACTCGCAGGCAACCCTTATCAAACCCGTCACGGATAAATAAACCAAATGATCTTGCTTACATCTTATATACCTCGGGATCTACCGGCATGCCTAAAGGCGTTATAATAGAACACAACGCTTTGGCAGATTATGTGCAAACCTTTATTAATTATTTCAACATAAACGAAAATGACAAGGTAATTCAACAATCTTCCTTGACGTTTGACACGTCTATAGAAGAAATATTTCCGGCTTTATGTGTTGGTGGAAGTGTGATTGTTTTGAAAGAAGGTGGTAAAGATATTGAAAAACTGTTGAATGCTATTGAACAAAATGGAGCTACGATATTGACCAGTACACCAGCAATTTTGCATGAAATTAATCAGGTGACAGGAAAATCTACAAACTTAAGGACCGTAATAAGTGGAGGTGATAAATTAAAAACTTCAGATATTGATCAAATAATAAAAGAAACTGATGTATATAATACTTATGGACCTACCGAATCTACTGTTTGTGCGACATTTACTAAAGTAGATCTATCCTCTGAAATTTCAAAAATAGGAAAGCCAATTGCTAACCATAAAATTTATATTCTCGATGACTATGGCAACCAGCAGCCTATCGGTGTTATCGGTGAAATCTGTATTCATGGAACAGGTCTGGCACGGGAGTACTTAAATAATAGGAGTTTAACGGAGGACAAATTTGTAAAGAACCCTTTTGGAAATGGTAAATTGTATCATACCGGTGACCTTGGAAAATGGGATACAGAGGGTAATATAGAATTTATCGGCAGAAAAGATAACCAACTTAAGATTAGAGGATATCGTGTAGAAATTGGAGAAATTGACAAAGTTTTGATAAGTCATCCGGAAATTGTTAAAACTGTTACAATCGCCAAAGAGGATGGCAATCAAAACAAGTATCTTATATCTTATTACACAGGTATTTATGAATTGGTGGATCAGGAGATTAAAGAATTTCTAATGCAATACCTGCCCGAGTATATGATACCATCGTTTTTGATATACTTGCCTTCCATACCCCTTACTGAGAATGGAAAAATAGATTATAAAGCATTGCCAGCACCAGAAACTTCGATACTGACTAGACGGAAATATGTGACCCCAGATAATAAATTGGAAGAAGAATTAGTCGTGCTTTGGAAAAACGTATTGAAAATTGATACTATTGGGGTAAATCATGAATTTTTCGAGCTTGGAGGAGATTCAATAAAAGCAACCAGGCTTTTATACCTGGTTAAGCAGAAATGGAGAATTGAGATTGGTTTCAAAGATATATTTTTAAATTCAACGATTAGAAGATTGGCTGACCTTATTGGCAATAGGGTAACTTCCGACTTCGAAGAAATTAAGCCAATAGAAGAACAAGAATATTATGAAGTTTCAAACAGTCAGAGACGGTTATGGATATTAGATCAATTTGAAGAAAGTCAATTGGCCTATAATTTGTCTTGGGCCTATGTATTGCAAGGAAATTTAGTTATTGATGCGCTTAAAAAGGCATTTTACTATTTGATCTATCGCCATGAGAGTTTGAGAACAACTTTTTTTCTTCATAATGGAGAGCTCAAACAAAAGGTTCATGATTTTGTGTCTTTTGATTTTAAATTAAAATATGATGATTTGAGGGAAAAGGAGAATATTGGAGAAATAATTGAAACATATCAGAAAAATGCTCAAATCACTTTTGATTTGGAAAAAGGTCCTTTATTAAGGATAACGCTTTTACACAATAAAGAAAATGAATACTTATTGTTTTTTACCATACATCATATCATATCAGATGGTTGGTCAATAGATGCTTTGGTAAATGAACTTGTTCTTTTATATAATATTTCCTGTGAGAGGAAGAACCATAAGCTAGAGCCACTGAGTGTTCAGTATAAAGACTATGCTTTTTGGCAAAACAATGTACTGAAAAGCAATTTTATAAGGCCTCATGAAAATTATTGGAAGGAAAAATTTAAAGGAGATATTCCTGTTTTGGCTTTGCCAACTGATTTTCAAAGACCCTTAATTCAAACTTTTAATGGAGATTTAGTTCATTTCGAATTTAGTGAAACCGTAAAAAATGGACTTGATTTATTTTGCCGAAGGAATAAAGTCAGTCTGTTCATTACTTTACTGTCAGTGGTAAAGGCATTATTTTACAGATATACAGGCCAAGATGATATTGTGATAGGAACCCCGGTACTCGGCAGAGAGCAAGCATGTCTGCAAAACCAAATTGGATTATATTTAAATACTTTGGCCTTAAGAACATCATTAAAAAATACCGATAGTTTTGAAACACTTTTGGTGAAAGTCAAAGAGACTGTTATAGATGCGCAGGAACATCAAATATATCCATTTGACTACCTGGTTGAGAGTTTAAATTTAAGACGGGACACCAGCAGATCACCACTATTTGATGTTATGATCGGCTTGCAAAATATAAGGAGTACCGAAAAAAGATTATCGGAGCTGAAAAATGTTTCTATCACTCCTTTCAATATGGAAAAAAATCAAAGCCAGTTTGATTTATCGATAGATTTTTTTGACTCCGATAATAAGCTGGAATTGCTTGTAGAGTATAATAAAGATTTATATAAGAAAAAAACTATTCAAAGATTAATTCAGCATATTAATGTAACTGTAGAAGCTGTTTTATCAGACAGTATCCAACCAATAAATAAATTAGATTATCTTGTCGCGAAAGAAAAAAAAGAGTTACTGGTAGATTTCAATTTATCTGAAATCCCTGAAGGTTCCGAAAATACAATACAAAAATTATTCGAGCAGCAGGTAGGAAAAACCCCTCATGCAAATGCTGTTATTTTTGGTAGTCTTGTATTAAATTATCGTGAGCTTAATGAAAAAGCCAACCAGTTAGCCTTTTATTTGAGGGCAGTTTATAATTTAAAAGCCGATGATTTAGTTGGTCTTATGCTAGGCAGATCAGATAATGTGATCGTAAATACAATAGGTATAATAAAATCAGGTGCAGCATTTGTTCCCATTGATCCGGAGTATCCCGAGAACAGGATCAACCATATGGTTAAAGATAGTAAAATCAAGGTTTTAATTACCGATAATTCCACTGTGAAAGATTGGAAGGAATATCATGTTCCAGTTTTAAATTTAAATGTGGAAAAAGATGTTATTGCTACTTATCCATGTGACAATCCCAAAAACGTCAATTCTCCTGATGATTTGGTTTATGTTATATATACATCGGGATCTCTTGGTCAGCCTAAAGGAGTAATGGTTCAACATAAAAACTTGGTTAGTATAGCCAATTCATGGAGAGCGGCTTATAAATTGGACTCCTTTGAAGTACGTTTACTTCAATTGGCAAGTATTTCCTTTGATGTCTATTGCGGTGATATTTGCAGAGCCTTATTAACCGGTGGCCAAATGATAATTTGTCCCTCCGAGCTGAGGCTTGATTTTGAGTTATTGTATCGACTGATTGAAAAGCATAGTATCAATGTGTTTGAATCAACTCCCTCATTAATAGTTCCCTTTATGAACTATATCTATGATATGGGCTTCGATATTTCTTTTATGGAATTGGTGATTCTTGGCTCGGATATTTGTTTAATGGAAGATTACATGAATCTTTTGAACAGATTTGGCACTCAGATGCGAATCATTAACAGTTACGGGACTACTGAAACGACAATAGATTCTTGTTATTTCGAAGAGGAAGTTGAGGATTTACCTGATAAGGGGGTGGTGCCAATCGGTAAGCCATTAGGGAACACGCGATTATATATTCTGGATGATTATGGACAAATTGTACCCATAGGGGTTATAGGGGAGTTATACATAGGAGGGGCCGGAGTAGGCAGGGGGTATTTGAATCGTGTAGGGTTAACGTATGAGAAGTTCAAGCCCAATAAATATTCAGAAGGGGAATTACTGTATCGAACCGGGGATTTGTGTTGTTGGTTGTCAGATGGGAATATAGAGTTTGTAGGCAGGAAAGACACTCAGGTTAAGATAAGAGGTTATCGTATCGAGTTGGGAGAGATAGAAAACAGTCTGTTAAAATATTCGGGTATAGAGGAAGCATTGGTAGTAGTTCAGGAGGGGTCAAATGATGAGGAGTATTTGGTGGGTTATTATGTGAGCATTTCTGAGTTAAAGGTTTCGGAGATACGTACTTATTTAAGCGAACAACTTCCGGATTATATGATTCCGGTGGGATTTATGCGTTTGGCTTCATTTCCATTGACCTCGAATGGTAAATTGGACAGGAGCAACCTACCCATATGTTCATTAGAGGGGACAAAGGAAGGGTTTTATGAAGCCCCCAGGACTAGTGTAGAGGTTCAGGTGGCGGATATTTGGCAGCAGGCTTTAAAGAGGGATCTTATAGGCTTAAAGGACAATTTTTTTGCGTTGGGGGGTCATTCATTAAATGCGGCTCATATAGTATCGAGGATATATAAGGAGCTTGGGAAGAAAATAGAGTTACGGCATTTATTTACACATTCAACCATAGAGAGTTTATCAAAAGTGATAAGCGAGACTCCTGATATAACATATGGTGAGATTGTTTCAGTGGAGTCGCAGTCATATTATGATTTATCACATGCTCAAAAGCGTTTATGGATATTAGACCAGTTTAACAATGATCCGACCGCTTATAATATGCCAGCGGGTTATGTATTTGAGGGATCGTTAAACATAGATTATTTTGAGCGATCTTTTAAAAGATTACTAGATCGCCATGAGATATTACGAACTGTATTTATTACAGTAGAGGGTATTCCAAAGCAGCAGGTTCATAGTTTAGAGGATATTGGATTTAAATTGGAGTATATTGATTTGCGGCATCATTCGGATTCCCAACAAAGGGTAAGGGATTTGGGTGAAGAAGATATTGGAGAGCAATTTGATTTGGAAAAAGGTCCTTTACTGAGAGGTAAATTGGTTCAAATAGATGAGGTTGGCTATATATTTTTATTCAATATGCATCATATTATATCAGATGGTTGGTCGACAGATGTATTAATCGATGAGATAATAAGCTTTTACAATGGCTATGTACAAGGGGCGGAGGTGAATTTAGGGGAACTGCGTATTCAGTATAAAGAATATTCAAGCTGGCAGAATAAATTATTATTGGAAGGTTCATTGTCCAGGCATCGGGCCTATTGGATGGATCAGTTTAAGGAAGAAGTTTTGGCGTTGGAAATGCCATTGGATTATGTTCGTTCGTCGGTGCTGACGTTTAAAGGAGATGTAGTAACAGGTAGCATTGAAAGAGATTTATATAATTCGATAGAGCGTTTAAGTCAGTCAGAGGGTGTGAGTTTATTTATGTTTTTGATATCATGTGTAAATGTATTATTGTATAGGTATACCGGTCAAAGCGATATAGTATTAGGGACTCCTGTAGCAGGGAGAGAGCATCCGGATTTGGAGGGTCAGATAGGATTTTATGTAAACACATTGGCATTAAGGATTCAAGTAGAAGGGGGAGAGAGCTTTGCAAATTTATTAAGTAGGGTAAAAGCGATGACACTAAATGGTTATGCACATCAACAATATCCGTTTGATAGATTAGTAGAAGAGTTGGAATTAAACCGGGATATGAGCCGTCATGCCTTGTTTGATATTATGGTAGTACTTCAGAATACGGAAGTAAACGGGAAGGAATTACAAGATATGGAGGGGGTGACGGTATCAGATTATAATAGAGCGTTAACCTTAAGTAAGTTTGATATAGTAATAAATTTTGTTGAAGAGGCAGCAGGGATAAAAATGCATGTTGAATACAATACGAATTTATTTAAAAGGGAAAGGATTGAGCGTTTTATTGACCATTACAAAGGGATAGTCAGGGCAGTGTTAAAAGACCTGGATCAGCCGGTTTGCGGGATTGATTATCTGGGCGATACGGAGCTGGAGGATTTAACGGTTAATTTTAATAATACGAGGGTAAGTTTTCCAGCTGACAAAAGTATACAGGAGTTATTTGAGAGCCAGGTATTTCGGACACCAGATGCAATAGCGGTTTGTTATGGTGAGCAGTATCTAAGTTATGGGGAGTTAAATGAGCGGTCAAATCGGTTGGGGGCTTATTTAAGGGAAAGCTGTGGTGTTGGTTGTGAAGACCTGATAGGGATTATGTTAGACAAATCGGAGAAGTTGATGGTTGGGATATTGGGGATATTAAAATCGGGGGGAGCATATTTGCCGATAGATCCGGGTTATCCAAAGGACCGGAAAGCCTATATGATTTCAGACAGTAATCTCAAGGTATTATTAACAGAGGGTCGTTATAGTAAGGATTTGGATTTCAGATTGATGGTAGACATAGATTCGGAAGAGATCTATGCGAATGAGGCGGAAGATCTTGTAATAAATAATTATTCATCAATACACAATTATTCATCGGATTTGATATATGTGATCTACACCTCGGGGACGACTGGCCACCCCAAAGGTGTTCAGGTGGAACATCGCTCGGTGGTAAACTTGTCTACATGGTTATCGGAGCTGATATATAAAAAGCATGATGGGCCTTTCACTGCATTATTGACTGCATCGGTTAGCTTTGATGCTTCGGTACAACAATTGTTTCCTCCCCTTCTGAACGGGGGTAAATTGGTAGTTCTTCCTGAGGAGAAGAAAAAAGATCCAGATATATATATATCTGAACTGGTAAAGCATCAGGTAGAGGTAATCGATATCACACCATCTTATCTGAGTGTTGTTTTGTTGGCAATGAAAGGGAGGAATGAAAAGCTGAACATTAAATATACGTTAGTTGGCGGTGAGGTATTAGGGGAAAAATTATTTAAAGACTATGTTGCATGCTTGCCAAATAGTGAATTAATAAATGTATACGGAATTACAGAGGCAACGGTAAATTCGACTTTTGAATTGGTGCAAGATGAAAGAGCGAGCAAATGGGGTATCGGTAAGCCATTAGGGAACACGCGATTATATATTCTGGATGATTATGGACAAATTGTACCCATAGGGGTTATAGGGGAGTTATACATAGGAGGGGCTGGAGTAGGCAGGGGGTATTTGAATCGTGTAAGGTTAACGTATGAGAAGTTCAAGCCCAATAAATATTCAGAAGGGGAATTACTGTATCGAACCGGGGATTTGTGTTGTTGGTTGTCAGATGGGAATATAGAGTTTGTAGGCAGGAAAGACACTCAGGTTAAGATAAGAGGTTATCGTATCGAGTTGGGAGAGATAGAAAACAGTCTGTTAAAATATTCGGGTATAGAGGAAGCATTGGTAGTAGTTCAGGAGGGGTCAAATGATGAGGAGTATTTGGTGGGTTATTATGTGAGCATTTCTGAGTTAAAGGTTTCGGAGATACGTACTTATTTAAGCGAACAACTTCCGGATTATATGATTCCGGTGGGATTTATGCGTTTGGCTTCATTTCCATTGACCTCGAATGGTAAATTGGACAGGAGCAACCTACCCATATGTTCATTAGAGGGGACAAAGGAAGGGTTTTATGAAGCCCCCAGGACTAGTGTAGAGGTTCAGGTGGCGGATATTTGGCAGCAGGCTTTAAAGAGGGATCTTATAGGCTTAAAGGACAATTTTTTTGCGTTGGGGGGTCATTCATTAAATGCGGCTCATATAGTATCGAGGATATATAAGGAGCTTGGGAAGAAAATAGAGTTACGGCATTTATTTACACATTCAACCATAGAGAGTTTATCAAAAGTGATAAGCGAGACTCCTGATATAACATATGGTGAGATTGTTTCAGTGGAGTCGCAGTCATATTATGATTTATCACATGCTCAAAAGCGTTTATGGATATTAGACCAGTTTAACAATGATCCGACCGCTTATAATATGCCAGCGGGTTATGTATTTGAGGGATCGTTAAACATAGATTATTTTGAGCGATCTTTTAAAAGATTACTAGATCGCCATGAGATATTACGAACTGTATTTATTACAGTAGAGGGTATTCCAAAGCAGCAGGTTCATAGTTTAGAGGATATTGGATTTAAATTGGAGTATATTGATTTGCGGCATCATTCGGATTCCCAACAAAGGGTAAGGGATTTGGGTGAAGAAGATATTGGAGAGCAATTTGATTTGGAAAAAGGTCCTTTACTGAGAGGTAAATTGGTTCAAATAGATGAGGTTGGCTATATATTTTTATTCAATATGCATCATATTATATCAGATGGTTGGTCGACAGATGTATTAATCGATGAGATAATAAGCTTTTACAATGGCTATGTACAAGGGGCGGAGGTGAATTTAGGGGAACTGCGTATTCAGTATAAAGAATATTCAAGCTGGCAGAATAAATTATTATTGGAAGGTTCATTGTCCAGGCATCGGGCCTATTGGATGGATCAGTTTAAGGAAGAAGTTTTGGCGTTGGAAATGCCATTGGATTATGTTCGTTCGTCGGTGCTGACGTTTAAAGGAGATGTAGTAACAGGTAGCATTGAAAGAGATTTATATAATTCGATAGAGCGTTTAAGTCAGTCAGAGGGTGTGAGTTTATTTATGTTTTTGATATCATGTGTAAATGTATTATTGTATAGGTATACCGGTCAAAGCGATATAGTATTAGGGACTCCTGTAGCAGGGAGAGAGCATCCGGATTTGGAGGGTCAGATAGGATTTTATGTAAACACATTGGCATTAAGGATTCAAGTAGAAGGGGGAGAGAGCTTTGCAAATTTATTAAGTAGGGTAAAAGCGATGACACTAAATGGTTATGCACATCAACAATATCCGTTTGATAGATTAGTAGAAGAGTTGGAATTAAACCGGGATATGAGCCGTCATGCCTTGTTTGATATTATGGTAGTACTTCAGAATACGGAAGTAAACGGGAAGGAATTACAAGATATGGAGGGGGTGACGGTATCAGATTATAATAGAGCGTTAACCTTAAGTAAGTTTGATATAGTAATAAATTTTGTTGAAGAGGCAGCAGGGATAAAAATGCATGTTGAATACAATACGAATTTATTTAAAAGGGAAAGGATTGAGCGTTTTATTGACCATTACAAAGGGATAGTCAGGGCAGTGTTAAAAGACCTGGATCAGCCGGTTTGCGGGATTGATTATCTGGGCGATACGGAGCTGGAGGATTTAACGGTTAATTTTAATAATACGAGGGTAAGTTTTCCAGCTGACAAAAGTATACAGGAGTTATTTGAGAGCCAGGTATTTCGGACACCAGATGCAATAGCGGTTTGTTATGGTGAGCAGTATCTAAGTTATGGGGAGTTAAATGAGCGGTCAAATCGGTTGGGGGCTTATTTAAGGGAAAGCTGTGGTGTTGGTTGTGAAGACCTGATAGGGATTATGTTAGACAAATCGGAGAAGTTGATGGTTGGGATATTGGGGATATTAAAATCGGGGGGAGCATATTTGCCGATAGATCCGGGTTATCCAAAGGACCGGAAAGCCTATATGATTTCAGACAGTAATCTCAAGGTATTATTAACAGAGGGTCGTTATAGTAAGGATTTGGATTTCAGATTGATGGTAGACATAGATTCGGAAGAGATCTATGCGAATGAGACGGAAGATCTTGTGATAAATAATTATTCATCAATACACAATTATTCATCGGATTTGATATATGTGATCTACACCTCGGGGACGACTGGCCACCCCAAAGGTGTTCAGGTGGAACATCGCTCGGTGGTAAACTTGTCTACATGGTTATCGGAGCTGATATATAAAAAGCATGATGGGCCTTTCACTGCATTATTGACTGCATCGGTCAGCTTTGATACTTCCGTAAAGCAGTTGTTTCCTCCCCTTCTGAACGGGGGTAAATTGGTAGTTCTTCCTGAGGAGAAGAAAAAAGATCCAGATATATATATATCTGAACTGGTAAAGCATCAGGTAGAGGTAATCGATATCACACCATCTTATCTGAGTGTTGTTTTGTTGGCAATGAAAGGGAGGAATGAAAAGCTGAACATTAAATATACGTTAGTTGGCGGTGAGGTATTAAAATCGGAAGTTGTAGATGACTTCTATGGAATTTTTCAGAATAATAACAAATTGATTAATATATACGGTGTGACAGAGGCGACCGTGGACTCTACATATGAAATTGTAAATAGCAAGAAGAGAAGTAAAAATGGAATTGGAAAAGTGTTGCCAAATACAACGATTTATATTTTGGATAATTACCTGAATTTGGTGCCGATTGGGGTAACTGGAAAAATTTATATAGCTGGGGAAGGGCTAAGTAGAGGCTATTTGAATAGACCTGATTTAACCAATTCCCGTTTTATTAAAAATCCCTATAAACCCCAAAGTTGCCTTTATGATACCGGGGACTTAGGAAGGTGGAGTAACGACGGAAGTATCGACTTTTTGGGGAGAGATGATTTTCAAGTGAAAATAAGAGGTTACAGGATAGAACTTGGTGAAATAGAAAGTGTAATTCTTAAGTATCCAGGTATCAGCAATGCAGTAGTAATCGCAAATGAAGATGAAAAAGAAACAAAATACGTTGCAGCATATATTATTTGCAACCAACAGCATGCTATCGCAGGACTAAGAAAATATCTTTCTGAGAATCTACCTGAATACATAATTCCTTCTTACTTAGTCTTATTGGACAAATTACCTTTAAATATACATGGTAAGATTGACTATAAAGCACTTCCAGATCCAAATAAAGTAACTCTTCTGACGGAACCTTCCCATGAAAATCCTGAAAATGAAATAGAAAGAGCATTATTATCAATCTGGCAAAAAGTGTTGGATAGGGAAGATATATCCGTCAATAATAACTTCTTCGAAATAGGTGGTAATTCTATCAAGGTAATTCAATTGCATAAAGAAATTAATATGGAATTTCCAAAAACTATAGCAGTACATGAAATATTTAGCAATCCTACCATTAGAAAATTAGCTACACAGCTGAGTAATCATAAGCCTCAAACAGAGAAAAAAAGAAAAATAAATAAAATAGATTTTTAATTTAAAGTATAATAAAGATGATCATATGTGGTCTTAAATTAACCCATGATGGTTCAATTGCAGTAATTGATGACGGGAAGTTAATATTTAGTATAGAATTAGAGAAAATAAACAATAATCCAAGGTATACTAGTATTGAAGATACTTATTTAATATCTGAAATTCTGAAGAATAACGGGTATGAGATAAGGGATATAGATTACTTTGCGATTGATGGTTGGGGAGGATATGATCAGGAGGCTCTTGCAATTCAGCCTCGTTTAAAAGTAAATAAAAATACTAATGTTTTAACTGCCTACAACAAAGGCAATATTTATAACCTAGATATCGCTCAATATCGTGAGAAATTATTAAAACACAGCGTATTGCAAGAATGGAGATTTGACGGACTGAAAATTGGAGCTCACAATATTGCTTATTACAGTTATCTACACGTTACAGGTCATATAATGAGCGCGTATTGTACTAGTCCTTTTGCCAGGAATAATGAAAGTTCTTTTATCTTGGTCTGGGACGGTGGGATGTATCCCAGGGCTTATTATTTTGATGTTAGTACAAAAACAATTGAAAATCTAGGTCCTCTTTTTTTATTAATAGGAAACATTTATACCATATTTTCACAACACTTTGGCCCTTTCAAAGTTGAAGGAAATTTTGCAAAAGACGATTTATCAATTGCTGGTAAAGTTATGGCCTACATTGCACTTGGTGAATGTAGAAAAGAATTATACCATATTTTTAATGATATTTATGTTAACAATTATAATAATCCTATGGGATTTGCTAACATTTTTGCCAATGAAGTTAAAAGAAGAATTGGCGATTCAGTTTATAGCGATGAAGATATTTTAAACACATTTCATTATTACCTGGAGGATCTGTTAATTAATAAGCTAAAAAAGAAGATATCTAAACATAAAGATAAGGTTAAGAATTTATGCTTTGTTGGTGGGTGTGCGCTTAATATTAAATGGAATATGGCCATCAGAAAAAGTGGTATATTTAACCAGGTTTATGTTCCGCCTTTTCCCAATGATTCAGGTAGTGCCATAGGGGTTGCGTGTGCTTCTATGTATCATAGGCAAGGCAATACGCTTTTGAAATGGAATGTTTACAGTGGTCCACAAATTTTAAATAATGGCTCGGCTTCAGGATGGATAAAAAAGGCATGTTCTATAAAACAACTGGCACGGATTATTCATGAAAATAATGAGCCGGTGGTTTTCTTTAATAGTCGTTCGGAATTAGGCCCAAGAGCTTTAGGAAATAGAAGTATATTGGCTCCGGCTAACACTGCCAAAATGAAGGACGTCTTGAACTATGTCAAAAAGCGAGAACCTTATAGGCCTGTATCTCCCATTTGTTTGGAGGAAAAAGCACCTGTTATCTTTGATCCAGGAACAAGTGATCCCTATATGCTTTTTGATCATATGGTGAGACCTGAATGGCTTGAAAAGATTCCTGCGGTATGTCACTTGGACGGTTCTTCCAGGCTTCAAACAGTTAATTTTCAGCAAAATGAATTGATTGCCGAATTGTTGATAGAGTATGAGAAGCATTCGGGAATACCCTTGTTATGCAATACAAGTGCCAACCTAAATGGAAAAGGGTTTTTCCCAGATGTGTTATCTGCTACACAATGGGGCCGATTAAATTATGTATGGTGTGAAAATGCATTGTTTGAAAAGAGAGATAAGATTAATCTGTTTTCTTTAGTTGACACAGAGGCTTTAGAAATTCAGGATTGAGGTCCGACCATAAACTTATACACTATTTTAGGAAAGGGAGAGATTAAATTCCAGTTATAAGTTTCAAGAAACATTTACAAAAAAGAGTGAGAATACAATGAAACGTGACATTGCGATAATCGGTATTTCCTGCAGGTTTCCGGATGCATCTACCTTAGAAGGGTTGTACGACAATATGCGTATGGGTCGAGATAGTCTTAAGGAGATTTCACTGTCCCGGCTAAAAGGGACGACATTACCTGAGAGTGGTAGCTATCGTGTATGCGGATATCTGGAAGACATAGATAAGTTTGATTATTCATTTTTCAACATATCACCTGGAGAGGCACAGACGATGGATCCTCACCAGCGTTTGTTATTGGAGGTTGTATATGAGACATTTGAGAATGCGGGCTACAATATCGGAGAGTTTAGCGGGAGCAATACATCGGTATATGTATCAGATTCGAACCTGGAATATTATCATCATGCGGATGATTTTGTTCCCACATTAAAGACGGGGAATGTGAAAGCGTTTTTAGGGTCAAGGATATCACGGCAGTTTAATTTCACGGGTAATGTTTCCATGATAGATACGAGTTGTTCATCCTCACTTGTAGCGGTTCACCTGGCCTGTAATGAGTTGATATTGGGGGATTCGGATTATGGTTTGGTATGCGGTGTAAATTTGGATTTATTTCCTTATAAGGAAAGCGAAGGGAGCCTGGATTTGGATTCACCTGATGGTAAATCGCGTCCTTTTACCACAGAGGCCAATGGGATGTCATTTGGTGAGGCAGTGATAAGTATATTATTGAAGCCGTTGGAAAAGGCGCAAAGAAGTGGTGATCATATACATGGAGTGATCAAGGGTTCGGCGATAAATAATAATGGTGACCGTTCAGCGAGTCTAACGGCCCCGGACAGTGTAACGCAGGCAGAGGTGATCAAGAGGGCCTGGATAAAAGCGGGTGTAATACCTGAAGACATAGGTTATATAGAGGCCCATGGTTCAGGGACGCAACTTGGCGATAGTATAGAGGTAGGAGGTTTGGATTCGGCGATTTCAAGTTTTACCTCGAAGAAGAATTTATGTCCGATATCGACGATAAAGTCAAATTTAGGTCATTGCCGGGGAGCAGCTGGTTTGGCAGGTATGGTTCGGGCGATTTTATCGATTCAGCATAAGGAGTTATTTCCGACGGTACATTTTTCTCAGGGTAGTTCACTGATAGATTTTGATAACTCCTCAGTATATGTTACAGAGACATTGAAGCCCTGGGAGGTAGAAACGGGAAAGCGCCGATATGCGGGTGTAAGTTCGATAGGTTTGTCAGGGGTAAATTGTCATTTGGTATTGGCAGAGCCTCCCGAGATGCCAGAGACAGAAGAGGTTTCAAGGAAAGAATTGGTAACGATATCCTCGAAGACCCCATCTGGATTAAGGAGGAACAAGGAGGAGCTTGGCGAATATTTAAAGAGACATGTTAATAGTTTACAAGATATCAGTTATACATTAGGAGTAGGTCGTCAGCATCACAAGCATCGTTATTCGTTTATCTGTAAAGATGTATCTGACTTATTGGAGGATATAATTTCAGGGGATGAGCAAACAGATCCAGTTTCTGTTTCGGGCCGTGGCATGGATAGGCTGATTATGGTATTTATGGATAGGGTGGATGTAACACTTCAAGATATAGGTCAATATGTTGTTTTTTATGAAGCGTTTAATTCGGCCTATTGCAATTGTGAGAGGAATTATAAAGGGGATACGGGCAGTGCAATATTTACTGGTTTTGCATTTCAGTATAGTTTATACAAGCTGCTGGAAGTTAGTGGTATCATGATAAAAGATGTTTTGGGGCTGGGTATAGGCAGATTATTAGCGGGTGTGATATCCGGGGAATATAGTTTATCAGAAGGTCTGGAAAGGTTATTATCCTATGAAGAGGAGCCGTTAGAGGATCTGGGATTGCGTATAGGTTCGATGATAGGAAGAGAAACATCAAAGGATCAGGTAGGTTTTGTATTAGCGGGAGCAGATCCAATAGTATTATCAATGTTTGAGGCTCATGATCATGGGCGTAATTATTATACCTATCGATTAGGGAGTGGGTTTACCGATGATATGTTATTGAGGTTTATGCAGTGGTGCTATGATCGTGGTTATCATTTAGATTGGGATTTATTTTATAAGGACAGGGGAGGGAGAAGGGTAGCGTTACCGGTTTATCAGTTTGAGAAGACCCGTTGTTGGATACGAGAGAGTCCCAAGGTCAATTTATCGATTAACGGGTCGGATTCATCATCAGTGAGAGGTGTATTGTTGAGGGGAGGGGGAAATGAGATATTGCATCGGATAGCGGAAATATGGTCTGAGGTATTGGAGATAAAAGAATTTTCTTTAGGGGATGATTTTTTTGAGTTAGGGGGAAATTCTCTGAAGGCGACGACGGTTATTCATCAGTTGAATAGTGATTTTGGGATATTGCTTGATTTTGAGGACATATTTGAATACCCGACGTTACAAGGTTTAGGGGATTATATATCGTGTCAGTATAGTACAACAGATCGTGTAAAGTCCTATTGGCAGGATGTATTAAAGCTAAGCGATATTGGTATTGATGACAATTTTTTTGAGCTAGGGGGACATTCATTAATAGCAAATCAGATAATAAACCGTTTGATAGGGGAATATAATATAGTGTTGAGTTTTGAGGATTTTTTCAGGTATCCGACGGTACGCTCCTTATCGGCTTATGTAGAGAGCTTACAATTGGCAGAGGATGGAGGCGTTGAAGCTATACCTGTAATAGAGAGCCAGGATTATTATGAGCTATCAGTTTTTCAGAAGCGATTATGGTTGTTGAGTCAATTCAGGGAAGCGTCGGTGGCCTATAATCAGGCGGAGGTGTTTGAAATATCAGGGTTCCTGGATCGAGCTGCATTTGAGAGTAGTTTTCGGGATTTGGTAAGCAGGCATGATAGTTTGCGAACAATATTTACGGTGTTATCAGGCGTGCCGAAGCAGCGAGTGCAACCTGTGGATTCATTGGGTTTTACGATATTGTATATAGATTTGAGGGGTGTTTCCTCTCAAGAGGAGAAGGTTGCCGGTATGATATCGGAAGAGTCACACACGCCATTTGATCTGGCGGGAGGTCCTTTGGTTCGTTGCAAGCTGCTTCAGACCGGAGAAAAGAGCTATATATTTTTATTTACGACCCATCATATTATATCAGATGGCTGGTCAATGGGGGTTATGGTACGCGAGATATCGTCCTTATATACAAGTTACAAGGAAGGGTCAGAGGGAAGTTTACCCTTATTGAGGACACAATACAAGGATTATACAGGGTGGTTAAATAAGCGGTTTGCTGGAGATACCTTGTCGTCACTTCGGGCCTATTGGTTAACGGTATTCAGCGGTCCGTTACCGTTATTGTCATTACCGTTAGATTATAAACGTCCATTGGTAAAAACCTATGAAGGGAGAAGGGTTAGTTTTGAGTTGGATAGGAATACGGCAAGGATGCTGAACAAGAAGAGTCAGGCTCAGGGGGTTAGTTTATTTATGATTTTACTGGGAACGATCAAGGTATTGCTGTACCGTTATACGGGTCAGGAAGATATAATATTAGGTGTTCCGGTAGCAGGCAGGGGACACAAGGACCTGGAGGATCAGATAGGATTTTATGTAAACACTTTGGCGATACGTACGAGATTTAGCGGGGAAGATAGCTTTACGGCATTGCTGGAAAAGGTGAAGGAGGCGACGTTAGGAGCTTACCGTCATCAGATTTATCCATTTGATTGGTTGATACAGGATTTAAATTTGGACAGGGATTTAAGCAGATCTCCATTGTTTGATGTGGCAGTAACATTTAACAATACGGAAATTAATAACATTGGGCATGTCACAATGCCAGGCCTAACAGTCAAAGAATATGACACTGAGGTATCAAACAGCAAATTTGATTTATCAATTAATATTAAAGAGTTCAATGATAAGTTATTTTTTGATCTTGACTATAATACCGATTTATTTAAAAGGGAAAGGATTGAGCGTTTTATTGACCATTACAAAGGGATAGTCAGGGCAGTGTTAAAAGACCTGGATCAGCCGGTTTGCGGGATTGATTATCTGGGCGATACGGAGCTGGAGGATTTAACGGTTAATTTTAATAATACGAGGGTAAGTTTTCCAGCTGACAAAAGCATACAGGAGTTATTTGAGAGCCAGGTATTTCGGACACCGGATGCAATAGCGGTTTGTTATGGTGAGCAGTATCTAAGTTATGGGGAGTTAAATGAGCGGTCAAATCAGTTGGGGGCTCATTTAAGGGAAAGCTGTGGTGTTGGTTGTGAAGACCTGATAGGGATTATGTTAGACAAATCGGAGAAGTTGATGGTTGGGATATTGGGGATATTAAAATCGGGGGGAGCATATTTGCCGATAGATCCGGGTTATCCAAAGGACCGGAAAGCCTATATGATTTCAGACAGTAATCTCAAGGTATTATTAACAGAGGGTCGTTATAGTAAGGATTTGGATTTCAGATTGATGGTAGACATAGATTCGGAAGAGATCTATGCGAATGAGGCGGAAGATCTTGTAATAAATAATTATTCATCAATACACAATTATTCATCGGATTTGATATATGTGATCTACACCTCGGGGACGACTGGCCACCCCAAAGGTGTTCAGGTGGAACATCGCTCGGTGGTAAACTTGTCTACATGGTTATCGGAGCTGATATATAAAAAGCATGATGGGCCTTTCACTGCATTATTGACAGCATCGGTCAGCTTTGATGCTTCGGTACAACAATTGTTTCCTCCCCTTCTGAACGGGGGTAAATTGGTAGTTCTTCCTGAGGAGAAGAAAAAAGATCCAGATATATATATATCTGAACTGGTAAAGCATCAGGTAGAGGTAATCGATATCACACCATCTTATCTGAGTGTTGTTTTGTTGGCAATGAAAGGGAGGAATGAAAAGCTGAACATTAAATATACGTTAGTTGGCGGTGAGGTATTAGGGGAAAAATTATTTAAAGACTATGTTGCATGCTTGCCAAATAGTGAATTAATAAATGTATACGGAATTACAGAGGCAACGGTAAATTCGACTTTTGAATTGGTGCAAGGTGAAAGAGCGAGCAAATGGGGTATCGGTAAGCCATTAGGGAACACGCGATTATATATTCTGGATGATTATGGACAAATTGTACCCATAGGGGTTATAGGGGAGTTATACATAGGAGGGGCCGGAGTAGGCAGGGGGTATTTGAATCGTGTAGGGTTAACGTATGAGAAGTTCAAGCCCAATAAATATTCAGAAGGGGAATTACTGTATCGAACCGGGGATTTGTGTTGTTGGTTGTCAGATGGGAATATAGAGTTTGTAGGCAGGAAAGACACTCAGGTTAAGATAAGAGGTTATCGTATCGAGTTGGGAGAGATAGAAAACAGTCTGTTAAAATATTCGGGTATAGAGGAAGCATTGGTAGTAGTTCAGGAGGGGTCAAATGATGAGGAGTATTTGGTGGGTTATTATGTGAGCATTTCTGAGTTAAAGGTTTCGGAGATACGTACTTATTTAAGCGAACAACTTCCGGATTACATGATCCCTGTGCGTTTTATGGAAATAGATGATATTCCACTGACGGTTAATGGTAAAGTAGACTATGGGGCTTTGCCGGATCCGACTAAAAAGACTGCAGATATTAATGAATACGTTGGTGCGCGGAATGACATAGAAGAGCGTTTAGTAAACATATGGCAAAAGATATTGCCTGGTAATCGGATAGGTGTATTAGATAATTTTTTTGATTTGGGTGGTCATTCGATAAGTGCATTGCGTATGGTAGTTCAGGTATTGAAAGACCTGGGCGTAGAGATAAACATACGGGATGTATTTTCAGTTCCGACGATAGAGGGTTTGAGTACTTTAATAAGTAATCTGAAGCCATCTGAATATGTATCGATAGGAATTATGGAGGATCAGGAATATTATGGGATGTCTCATGGTCAGCGTCGTTTATGGGTAATAGAGCAGTTTGGAGAAGATCATATAGCCTATAATATGCCAGCGGTTTATCAAATGGAGGGTTATTTGGACGAAGCGAGTTTAACGAAGTCATTTGCCTCGTTAATAGAGCGGCATGAGATTTTACGGACGAGTTTTATAACAGTAGATGGTGTGCCGCGCCAGAAGGTCAATAGTTACGAGGAATCAGGCTTTGCGATAGAGCGAATAGATATCCAGGATTTTGAAGATAAGCTGGAGCGTTTGGATTCCATAATAAATGCTGAGATAAGCAGTCCATTTGATCTTGGTGCAGGATCGATGCTTCGTGTAAAATTAATCAAGATTGAAAGGAGCAGTTATATTTTGGTGTCTCATATGCATCATATTGTATCGGATGCGTGGTCTGTTGATGTTTTGATCAATGATATAGTAAGCTATTATAATGGGTATCTTTTTGATAAATCATATAGTTTACCTTCATTAGAGATTCAGTATAAGGACTATAGCCGATGGCAGTCGAAGCAATTGTTTGGAGCAGGGTTAAACAGTGATAAGACCTACTGGCTGGACCAGTTGTCGGGTTTATTGCCGGTTTTATCACTTTCCACAGATTATGTAAGGCCACAGGTTAAGACATTCAAAGGTGCTGCAGTACCGTTTAGACTGTCGAAGGCTTTAGTATCCGGCTTAGAGGGATTAGGACAAGTTCATGGTTCGAGTCTATTTATGGTATTAATGGCGTCATTGAAGGCTTTGTTATACCGTTATACGGGTCAGGGAGATATCATAATCGGGACCCCAGTGGCAGGCCGGGATCACCTGGATTTGGAAGGGCAGATAGGTTTTTATATAAACACCTTAGCGTTACGTACCGGTTTTTCAGGATCGGATACATTTGAAGATTTGTTACAAAAGGTTAAAGAGGTGACCTTGGATGGTTATGAACATCAGGGCTATCCTTTTGATCAACTGGTAGAAGAGCTGGATTTAGAAAGGGATAGCAGTCATTCGGCGGTATTTGATATTATGTTGGTGTTTCAAAATGCTGATATTGGCGAACGTGGGCTTGAATCGATGGATGGATTACAAGTTCGTTCCTATCCAATTAAGACACAAGTGAGCAAATTTGATATTACCTTAAATTTATGGGAGAGTGAGGATGGAGGGTTATCGGGATCTGTCCAATACAATACGGATCTATATAAAAGTGGGACGATAGAGCGATTTATAGGTCATTATAATAATTTGCTGTCATCTGTTTTATTGGATAGCAGAGTTGTTATCGGAAAGATTAATTATATCGGTGAGGCAGAGCGGGATTCGCTTTTGTATGGTTTTAATACGACCCGTTGTTTATACCCTATGGAAAAGACGCTACCCTGCCTGTTTGAGGCTCAGGTCATTACCCATCCGGATGCGTTGGCGGTAGTCTATGAGGGGATATCTTTAACCTACAAAGAGCTCAACGCACGATCGAATCAACTGGCGTCTTATTTGAGGACAAGTTTAAAGTTGGGCAAAGGGGATTATGTAGGTGTTATGCTTGATCGCTCTGAATGGATGGTGATAAGTATCTTGGGGATATTGAAGGCGGGTGCGAGTTATGTACCGATAGATATGGCATATCCTTGGAGTCGAGTTTTCTACCTGCTGGAGGAAACGGAGGTCAAAGTATTACTAACGGATCAGGAGGCAAGGGATGAAGAGACAACTCGGGGGATAATTAGAATTTCTCCATTCCGGTCATGGGCAGAGATCGGGACTTACCCGTCATCAGATCTGCAGCTAGGGGTAGATTCAGGTTCAGTGGCATATATTATGTATACATCAGGGACAACAGGTAGGCCAAAAGGGGTTATGGTAAGTCATAAGAATATTTTACGTTTGGTAAAGAGTCCGAATTATGTAAGCTTAAAGGCCGGGACCAGGTTATTACAGACCGGAGCGTTATCCTTTGATGCGACGACTTTTGAGATATGGGGGATATTATTGAATGGGGGCGAACTACATTTACTACCACATGCCAAGCTGATGGATGTACCGAGTTTAAAAAAGAAGATAAGCGAGACAGGGATAGATATCATGTGGATTACCTCATCGTGGTTTAACCAGTTGGTAGATAGTGATGTTAGTCTATTTAGTGATCTGGGTCAAATCATAGTTGGAGGGGATAAGTTATCAGTTAGTCATATTAAAAAATTGAGGTCATCGGAAAAGTCTCTAGGCATCATAAACGCCTATGGTCCTACGGAGAACACGACATTTTCTACCTATTACCCCATAGGAATGGTAGAGGCAGATGATTCGATACCGATTGGGAAACCGATATCGAATAGTACGGTCTATATATTAGACAGTGATCGGCAGTTGGTTCCAATAGGTGTAGATGGGGAGATTTATGTAGGTGGTGATGGTGTAGCGTTAGGGTATTGGAAGCGGGATGAATTAACGGCTGATTGTTTTATAAAGAGTCCTTATGCTGAGGGGGGTTTATTGTATAGGACGGGTGATTTGGGATGCTGGTTACCGGATGGGAATGTAGCATTTAAGGGTCGTATAGACAACCAGGTAAAGGTGCGTGGATACCGTGTAGAGCCCACAGAGGTTGCGCAGATTCTGAAGGAGCACAGTCATGTATCGGACTCGATGGTAATAGCGCATAAAGATCCATCGGGAGATACACAATTACTGGCCTATATAGTAAGCGATGGGACATTGGACTCAGCGCACATGAATAGCTATCTTATGGATCATTTGCCCAGTTATATGCTACCCTCGTTCTACATATTTTTAACGGAGTTTCCATTAACGGTAAACGGTAAGGTAGACAGGTCATCCTTACCGGTTCCGGGCTCGTATTCTTTGACGGAAGGGACGACTTACGTAGCTCCGGTGACGGTTTTGGATCAGAAGTTATGCAGTCTTTGGGAAGAGGTATTACAGCGGTCCCCGATAGGGATACGGGATAGTTTTTTTGATCATGGCGGTCATTCGTTAAAGGCGCTTCAGATAATTTCTCGTATTAATAAAGCTTTTGGGAGTGCCTTAAGTATAAAGGATATATTTATGCATCCCAGTGTGGAGGGTTTATCGACTCAATTGAAGGCTGTTGGAGGAGAGGCAAGTTATGAGGCTATAGCTGGCATCGAGGAGCAGTTTTATTATGATGTTTCCTCTTCCCAGCGTCGGTTATGGATACTGAGTTTATTTACGGGCAATGAGACGGCATATAATATAACGGATTCCTATGTTTTTGAAGGTATCTTGGACCCTGAAGCCTTGGCGTCGTCCTTTGAGAGTCTGTTGGCCCGCCATGAGATATTGCGCACGACATTTATAGATGTAGGCGGCGATCCTAAGCAAAGAGTTCATGCCATCGGCAAGAGGTGTTTGGATTATGATTATATTGATATGAAGGGTTCAGGATCAGATGCAGTCCGGTTAAAGATAGAATCCTTAAGTGGGATGGGTTTTGATTTACAGGAGGGTCCCTTATTGCGGTTACGACTGCTGCAATTGGAAGAGTGTAAACACATATTTGTTCTAAGTATGCATCACATCATATCGGATGCCTGGTCTATGGGTGTTTTGGTAAGAGAGGTTATTACATTGTATAATGCATATAAACAAGGGGATTGTAATCCCTTGTCAGCGCTTCGGTTGCAATATAAGGACTATAGTGTTTGGGAAAATACCCGTTTACGCTCAGGAGGCTTAGCAGCTCAAAAGCAATATTGGCTGTCAGAATTAAGTGGGTCATTGCCAGTGCTGGAGATACCTGGGGAAAATGTTCGGCCATCCGTTAAGACCTATAAAGGCAATACGCTTGGGTTTGTATTGGATCCACATGTAACAGCAGCGATAATCAATCTGAGTCAGATAGAACAAACGAGTATATTTATCATTTTATTGACTACAGTAAAGATGTTATTGCATAGATACAGTCAACAGGATGATATCATAGTAGGGACAACGGTAGCAGGGAGGGATCATATAGCTTTAGAAGATCAGATAGGGTTTTATGTAAATACCTTAGCGTTGCGGACGAGATATTCCGAGGGGGAAAGTTTTATCAGTTTGCTAGGTAAAGTTAAGGCCACGATGCTGGAAGTTTATTCTCATCAGCAATATCCCTTTGACCGGTTGGTAGAAGATTTACAATTAAGCAGGGATATGAGTCGTTCAGCATTGTTTGATGTATTGGTTGAGATGTTAAATACGGAAAGTGGGGTAGCATCAGGGGAACAGTTGGAGGGTCTGGAGGTGCGTAGATATGATATTGATCAAACCATCAGTAAGTATGATATAAGCTTTAGGTTTAGTGAGTCAACGGAAGGTATTCATGTAAGTATCGAATATAACAGTGATTTATACACAGAAGAGCGCATAGGATATATGGCTGAACATTACAGGCTGCTAGTTAGCGGTGTTTTAGAGGATGTAGGGGTTCGGATCAAAAGTTTTCCGTTATTAAGTTTAGGGGAGCTACAAATGTTGACTGGATATAATGACAGTTATATTGGATACGATACTGATGAGACGCTTCTGGAATTATTTAAGCGTCAGGTATTGCGCAATCCATCAGGGATAGCGTTGAGCTACAAAGATCGGATGTTGAGTTATGAACAGTTGGATGATCAATCGGGTCAGTTGTCGGCTTATTTAATAAGCCAATACGACATAGGTCGGGAAGATATAGTAGGGATTATGTTGAGCAAGAGCGAGCAGATGGTAGTAAGTCTTTTGGGAGTGATGAAATGTGGCGGGTCCTTTCTTGCGATAGATTCCTCCTATCCATCTGGCAGGATAAGCTATATGTTGTCAGATTCTTCGGTAAAGTTATTGATTACCGAGTCAGATTATTTGTATAGTGTTGGGAGCTATTATCAGGGGTCCTTATTATCTCTGGATATAGAGTTACCATTAATATTGGAGGAGGAGCAGTCAGGTGAAGTAGATCAGCCATGGGATAGTTTAGCCTATGTTATGTATACTTCAGGCTCGACCGGTGACCCCAAAGGTGTGGGGATAGAGGTAGGGAACTTAACCAATTATATACGATGGGCGAATGGTTATTATTTTGGGGATGAGGGTGGTTATCCCTTTGCGTTATTTACCTCCTTATCGTTTGATTTAACGTTAACTTCGTTATTTAGCACCTTACTGAGAGGTGATATTGTTCATATCTATGAAGATAGCGTATCGACGGGAGATGTACTGCGTGATATTTTTAGTAATCCGGGTTTGATACGGGCAGTGAAGCTGACGCCATCCCATATAAAAGTGTTGGATCGGTTGGGATTATCTCAGACTCATATTTCGGAAGTGATAGTAGGGGGCGAGGAGTTGACCGTCGATCAGGTGAGAGTGTTACGAGAGTTAAACCCTGAGGTGAACATATACAATGAATACGGTCCAACAGAAACCACGATAGGTTGTACGGTGAAAAAGATAGATGCAGAGGATGCCCTGATTTCGATAGGCAGTCCGATAGGTAATACTCAAATATATATACTTAGCGATGAGAAAGCGCTTCAGCCACTGGGTGTGTCAGGAGAGATATATGTAGGGGGTTCAGGAGTAGGCCGGGGTTACCTGAACCGAGTAGGATTAACCAATTTGTGTTTTATAGAAGATAAGATCAATGGATCAGGCCGGCTGTACAAGACAGGCGATATAGGCAGGTGGCAATTAAATGGGGAGATAGTTTATATGGGAAGGAAAGACGAACAGGTAAAGATACATGGTTACCGGATAGAAACCGGCGAGGTGGAGAGTGTGTTGTTACAACACCCTTTGGTAAGTTCTGCGATAGTAGTTTCGAAGGAGCTCCAGGGCGAGAAGACCCTGGTGGCCTACATAGTAAGTGCGGAGGAGTTATCGGGTCAGCAGATGAAGACATGGCTGGGGAGCTATCTACCGGCATATATGCTACCTGCTTATTATGTTCAGATAGCAGCGGTTCCATTAACTGGAAGTGGCAAGACGGCCAAGGGATTGCTACCGGATCCGCTGGTGGGTGTGCAGGGAAGTGGAGTAGCCTACTTGGGAGCCCGAACCAGGTTAGAGTCCCGGTTGGTTGAGATATGGAAAGGTGTGTTGGGATTGGAACGTGTAGGTATCAGGGATAATTTTTTTGATTTGGGGGGTGACTCCTTGAAGTTAGTATCGCTGAACCAGCAGATATGTGAACAGTTTCAAAGTAATATCACCATTACGGATTTATTTAAATACACTACTGTAGAGATGATAGGGTCTTATCTGGAGGGTGAGAAGCGCACAACATTTGAACAGGGAATAGAGGTTTAATAACCAGCTATCCATAATATACTTTAATAATTTGCTGTAAACTTATACACTATTTTAGGAAAGAGGGAGATTAAATTCCAGTTATAAGTTTCAAGAAACATTTACAAAAAAGAGTGAGAATACAATGAAACGTGACATTGCGATAATCGGTATTTCCTGCAGGTTTCCGGATGCATCTACCTTAGAAGGGTTGTACGACAATATGCGTATGGGTCGAGATAGTCTTAAGGAGATTTCACTGTCCCGGCTAAAAGGGACGACATTACCTGAGAGTGGTAGCTATCGTGTATGCGGATATCTGGAAGACATAGATAAGTTTGATTATTCATTTTTCAACATATCACCTGGAGAGGCACAGACGATGGATCCTCACCAGCGTTTGTTATTGGAGGTTGTATATGAGACATTTGAGAATGCGGGCTACAATATCGGAGAGTTTAGCGGGAGCAATACATCGGTATATGTATCAGATTCGAACCTGGAATATTATCATCATGCGGATGATTTTGTTCCCACATTAAAGACGGGGAATGTGAAAGCGTTTTTAGGGTCAAGGATATCACGGCAGTTTAATTTCACGGGTAATGTTTCCATGATAGATACGAGTTGTTCATCCTCACTTGTAGCGGTTCACCTGGCCTGTAATGAGTTGATATTGGGGGATTCGGATTATGGTTTGGTATGCGGTGTAAATTTGGATTTATTTCCTTATAAGGAAAGCGAAGGGAGCCTGGATTTGGATTCACCTGATGGTAAATCGCGTCCTTTTACCACAGAGGCCAATGGGATGTCATTTGGTGAGGCAGTGATAAGTATATTATTGAAGCCGTTGGAAAAGGCGCAAAGAAGTGGTGATCATATACATGGAGTGATCAAGGGTTCGGCGATAAATAATAATGGTGACCGTTCAGCGAGTCTAACGGCCCCGGACAGTGTAACGCAGGCAGAGGTGATCAAGAGGGCCTGGATAAAAGCGGGTGTAATACCTGAAGACATAGGTTATATAGAGGCCCATGGTTCAGGGACGCAACTTGGCGATAGTATAGAGGTAGGAGGTTTGGATTCGGCGATTTCAAGTTTTACCTCGAAGAAGAATTTATGTCCGATATCGACGATAAAGTCAAATTTAGGTCATTGCCGGGGAGCAGCTGGTTTGGCAGGTATGGTTCGGGCGATTTTATCGATTCAGCATAAGGAGTTATTTCCGACGGTACATTTTTCTCAGGGTAGTTCACTGATAGATTTTGATAACTCCTCAGTATATGTTACAGAGACATTGAAGCCCTGGGAGGTAGAAACGGGAAAGCGCCGATATGCGGGTGTAAGTTCGATAGGTTTGTCAGGGGTAAATTGTCATTTGGTATTGGCAGAGCCTCCCGAGATGCCAGAGACAGAAGAGGTTTCAAGGAAAGAATTGGTAACGATATCCTCGAAGACCCCATCTGGATTAAGGAGGAACAAGGAGGAGCTTGGCGAATATTTAAAGAGACATGTTAATAGTTTACAAGATATCAGTTATACATTAGGAGTAGGTCGTCAGCATCACAAGCATCGTTATTCGTTTATCTGTAAAGATGTATCTGACTTATTGGAGGATATAATTTCAGGGGATGAGCAAACAGATCCAGTTTCTGTTTCGGGCCGTGGCATGGATAGGCTGATTATGGTATTTATGGATAGGGTGGATGTAACACTTCAAGATATAGGTCAATATGTTGTTTTTTATGAAGCGTTTAATTCGGCCTATTGCAATTGTGAGAGGAATTATAAAGGGGATACGGGCAGTGCAATATTTACTGGTTTTGCATTTCAGTATAGTTTATACAAGCTGCTGGAAGTTAGTGGTATCATGATAAAAGATGTTTTGGGGCTGGGTATAGGCAGATTATTAGCGGGTGTGATATCCGGGGAATATAGTTTATCAGAAGGTCTGGAAAGGTTATTATCCTATGAAGAGGAGCCGTTAGAGGATCTGGGATTGCGTATAGGTTCGATGATAGGAAGAGAAACATCAAAGGATCAGGTAGGTTTTGTATTAGCGGGAGCAGATCCAATAGTATTATCAATGTTTGAGGCTCATGATCATGGGCGTAATTATTATACCTATCGATTAGGGAGTGGGTTTACCGATGATATGTTATTGAGGTTTATGCAGTGGTGCTATGATCGTGGTTATCATTTAGATTGGGATTTATTTTATAAGGACAGGGGAGGGAGAAGGGTAGCGTTACCGGTTTATCAGTTTGAGAAGACCCGTTGTTGGATACGAGAGAGTCCCAAGGTCAATTTATCGATTAACGGGTCGGATTCATCATCAGTGAGAGGTGTATTGTTGAGGGGAGGGGGAAATGAGATATTGCATCGGATAGCGGAAATATGGTCTGAGGTATTGGAGATAAAAGAATTTTCTTTAGGGGATGATTTTTTTGAGTTAGGGGGAAATTCTCTGAAGGCGACGACGGTTATTCATCAGTTGAATAGTGATTTTGGGATATTGCTTGATTTTGAGGACATATTTGAATACCCGACGTTACAAGGTTTAGGGGATTATATATCGTGTCAGTATAGTACAACAGATCGTGTAAAGTCCTATTGGCAGGATGTATTAAAGCTAAGCGATATTGGTATTGATGACAATTTTTTTGAGCTAGGGGGACATTCATTAATAGCAAATCAGATAATAAACCGTTTGATAGGGGAATATAATATAGTGTTGAGTTTTGAGGATTTTTTCAGGTATCCGACGGTACGCTCCTTATCGGCTTATGTAGAGAGCTTACAATTGGCAGAGGATGGAGGCGTTGAAGCTATACCTGTAATAGAGAGCCAGGATTATTATGAGCTATCAGTTTTTCAGAAGCGATTATGGTTGTTGAGTCAATTCAGGGAAGCGTCGGTGGCCTATAATCAGGCGGAGGTGTTTGAAATATCAGGGTTCCTGGATCGAGCTGCATTTGAGAGTAGTTTTCGGGATTTGGTAAGCAGGCATGATAGTTTGCGAACAATATTTACGGTGTTATCAGGCGTGCCGAAGCAGCGAGTGCAACCTGTGGATTCATTGGGTTTTACGATATTGTATATAGATTTGAGGGGTGTTTCCTCTCAAGAGGAGAAGGTTGCCGGTATGATATCGGAAGAGTCACACACGCCATTTGATCTGGCGGGAGGTCCTTTGGTTCGTTGCAAGCTGCTTCAGACCGGAGAAAAGAGCTATATATTTTTATTTACGACCCATCATATTATATCAGATGGCTGGTCAATGGGGGTTATGGTACGCGAGATATCGTCCTTATATACAAGTTACAAGGAAGGGTCAGAGGGAAGTTTACCCTTATTGAGGACACAATACAAGGATTATACAGGGTGGTTAAATAAGCGGTTTGCTGGAGATACCTTGTCGTCACTTCGGGCCTATTGGTTAACGGTATTCAGCGGTCCGTTACCGTTATTGTCATTACCGTTAGATTATAAACGTCCATTGGTAAAAACCTATGAAGGGAGAAGGGTTAGTTTTGAGTTGGATAGGAATACGGCAAGGATGCTGAACAAGAAGAGTCAGGCTCAGGGGGTTAGTTTATTTATGATTTTACTGGGAACGATCAAGGTATTGCTGTACCGTTATACGGGTCAGGAAGATATAATATTAGGTGTTCCGGTAGCAGGCAGGGGACACAAGGACCTGGAGGATCAGATAGGATTTTATGTAAACACTTTGGCGATACGTACGAGGTTTAGCGGGGAAGATAGCTTTACGGCATTGCTGGAAAAGGTGAAGGAGGCGACGTTAGGAGCTTACCGTCATCAGATTTATCCATTTGATTGGTTGATACAGGATTTAAATTTGGACAGGGATTTAAGCAGATCTCCATTGTTTGATGTGGCGGTAACATTTAACAATACGGAAATTAATAACATTGAGCATGTCACAATGCCAGGCCTAACAGTCAAAGAATATGACACTGAGGTATCAAACAGCAAATTTGATTTGTTGATTAATATTAAAGAGTTCAATGATAAGTTATTTTTTGATCTTGACTATAATACTGATTTATTTAAGGAGTCCAGTATAACTTTATTTTTTGCACATTATGTCAATCTTGTCCATTCAATAATTAAAAATTCAGACATTTCCTTATCTGAATTAGAGTATCTTTCAACAAAGGAAAAAAATGCATTATTAAGAGATTTTAATAGAACAGAAAAGGATTATCCTAAGAATAAAACAATTCATGAATTATTTGAAGTCCAATGTCTTAAAACCCCTAATGCGCTGGCAATAATAACGGGGAATAGATCATTGACATATAAGCAATTGAATGAAAGAGCAAATCAGTTGGCACATAATTTAAGGGATAACTACAATGTAGTTCCCGATGAACTTATATGTTTAATGCTGGAGGAAAGATCAACTATATTAATTAGTTGTATTTTAGGTATCCTAAAAGCCGGAGCAGCTTATTTGCCGATTGATTCAAGGCTTCCAATATCAAGAAAGAAATTGCTGCTTGAAGATAGCGGAGCAAAAATTCTTATTACACAACAAAGTATACTTTTTAAAAACAAGGACATAAAGAAAATTAAAACTTTAGAAAAAGTTCTTGTGACGGAAAAAAGTAATATTTACTCGGATAATGCTTCAAACCCAACTTCAATAAATACATCCAAAGATTTGTGTTATCTAATTTATACTTCAGGAACTACGGGAAAACCAAAAGGAGTAATGGTGGAGCATCAGGGAGTAGTGAATTATGCGACTTGGGCAGCTAACCAATACGTAAAAGAAGAAAAAAATAATTTTGCCTTCTTTACATCCATTTCTTTTGACTTAACAATAACTTCCATTTTTACGCCATTAATCACTGGAAATGCTATTGTAGTTTATGCCGATTATAATCAGGCCTTTTTGTTGGAAAAAATATTAGATGATAATAAAGCAGCGGTAATAAAATTAACTCCCTCTCATTTAAAATTAATTAGAGACAAGAAAATTAAGTTTTCCAATGTTAAACGTTTTATTGTAGGCGGAGAGGAATTTGAAACTAGTTTAGCCAAAGAAATTAGTGATAATTTTGATGATAATATAGAAATCTTCAATGAGTATGGTCCCACTGAAGCAGTGGTGGGATGTATGATATATAAATTTTCTCCTACAACTGACAATAATATCTCAATTCCTATAGGAAGACCTATAAATAATGTTCAAATATATTTATTAGATGAATATTACCATCCTGTTCCTCAGGGAGTAATTGGTGATTTGTATATTGCAGGTGATGGCTTGGCCAGGGGATATCTAAATGATAACCATCTCACCAGAGAAAAGTTTGTCGCTAATCCTTTTGTCAAGGGCGGCAAAATGTATAAAACGGGTGATTTGGGTAGATTTTTACCAGATGGAAATATTGAATTAACCGGGCGTAAGGACAACCAAGTTAAAATAAGAGGACATAGAATAGAACTCGGCGAGATTGAATCGGTGATTATGTCTCATGAGTCCATTGCTGAGTGTGTGGTAGATATTATTGAAGACTCTAAAAAGGTTTCATATCAGAACTATGAAAGTCAAAGTTGTACCCAATGTGGTCTTTCTTCTGATTATCCGGACATAACGTTCGACTCCGATGGATTGTGTGATAAGTGCTCTTCCTTCAATTTTTATAAAAATAAGGCTCAGGTATATTTTAAAAGTATTGGCCTGTTATATGAAATTTTTGAAAATGCAAAGGCTTCAAAAACAAGTGAATATGATTGTTTAATGCTTTTGAGTGGCGGAAAGGATAGCACATTTGTATTATATCAGCTCGTGCGTGAAATGAAGCTTAACGTATTGGCTTTTAGTTTTGACAACGGATTCATCTCTGAAGAAGCTAAAGCTAATATTCGAAGAGTAACCGATGAATTGAGGGTGAAATTAATGTGGGGTAGTACTTCCCATATGAATGAGATATTTGTTGATAGTCTTAAACGATACAGCAATGTGTGTAATGGGTGTTATAAAACGATTTATACTTTGGCTTTTCAGGTTGCCTATGAGAAGAAAATAAAGTTCATAGTGACCGGATTGTCCAGAGGTCAGTTATTTGAAACTCGTTTAAATGAATTGTATGATTCCCAAATTTTTGACCCGGATGAAATCGATAAAATTGTTCTGGATGCAAGAAAAATATATCATACCGTTGATGATGCTGTGTCTAAACACCTTAGTGTAGGAATATTTAAAGATGACAAAATATTTGAAAAGGTTGAATTGATTGATTATTATAGATATTCTGATGTTAAATTGGAGGAGATGTATGCCTATTTGGATAAACACGCTCCATGGGTAAGGCCTGCAGATACCGGACGGTCTACGAATTGTTTAATCAATGATTTAGGTATTTATATTCATAAGAAAGAACAAGGATTTCATAATTATGCTCTCCCCTATTCATGGGATGTCAGAATGGGTCATAAAACCAGAGAAGAAGCCGTTGATGAGCTTGATGATGAAATTGATGTCAAGAAAGTCAAAGCAATGTTGAACGAAATTGGATATGATGAAGACTATAAAAGTAAAGAAAAGGTCGAGAAACATCTGGCTGCGTATTTGGTTTCAAAAAACCCTGTTACTGTTAAGAATCTAAGGAACTACTTATCTAAGCGTTTACCGGATTATATGATTCCTTTGGAGTTTTTATCAATAGATGATATTCCACTAACCGTTAATGGCAAGGTGGATCGAATTGGTTTACGAAAGTTAGGTGGTAAGAAAATTAAGGTTGGGTCAGAATACGTTGGTGCGCGGAATGACATAGAAGAGCGTTTAGTAAACATATGGCAAAAGATATTGCCTGGTAATCGGATAGGTGTATTAGATAATTTTTTTGATTTGGGTGGTCATTCGATAAGTGCATTGCGTATGGTAGTTCAGGTATTGAAAGACCTGGGCGTAGAGATAAACATACGGGATGTATTTTCAGTTCCGACGATAGGGGGTTTGAGTACTTTAATAAGTAATCTGAAGCCATCTGAATATGTATCGATAGGAATTATGGAGGATCAGGAATATTATGGGATGTCTCATGGTCAGCGTCGTTTATGGGTAATAGAGCAGTTTGGAGAAGATCATATAGCCTATAATATGCCAGCGGTTTATCAAATGGAGGGTTATTTGGATGAAGCGAGTTTAACGAAGTCATTTGCCTCGTTAATAGAGCGGCATGAGATTTTACGGACGAGTTTTATAACAGTAGATGGTGTGCCGCGCCAGAAGGTCAATAGTTACGAGGAATCAGGCTTTGCGATAGAGCGAATAGATATCCAGGATTTTGAAGATAAGCTGGAGCGTTTGGATTCCATAATAAATGCTGAGATAAGCAGTCCATTTGATCTTGGTGCAGGATCGATGCTTCGTGTAAAATTAATCAAGGTTGAAAGGAGCAGTTATATTTTGGTGTCTCATATGCATCATATTGTATCGGATGCGTGGTCTGTTGATGTTTTGATCAATGATATAGTAAGCTATTATAATGGGTATCTTTTTGATAAATCATATAGTTTACCTTCATTAGAGATTCAGTATAAGGACTATAGCCGATGGCAGTCGAAGCAATTGTTTGGAGCAGGGTTAAACAGTGATAAGACCTACTGGCTGGACCAATTGTCGGGTTTATTGCCGGTTTTATCACTTTCCACAGATTATGTAAGGCCACAGGTTAAGACATTCAAAGGTGCTGCAGTACCGTTTAGACTGTCGAAGGCTTTAGTATCCGGCTTAGAGGGATTAGGACAAGTTCATGGTTCGAGTCTATTTATGGTATTAATGGCGTCATTGAAGGCTTTGTTATACCGTTATACGGGTCAGGGAGATATCATAATCGGGACCCCAGTGGCAGGCCGGGATCACCTGGATTTGGAAGGGCAGATAGGTTTTTATATAAACACCTTAGCGTTACGTACCGGTTTTTCAGGATCGGATACATTTGAAGATTTGTTACAAAAGGTTAAAGAGGTGACCTTGGATGGTTATGAACATCAGGGCTATCCTTTTGATCAACTGGTAGAAGAGCTGGATTTAGAAAGGGATAGCAGTCATTCGGCGGTATTTGATATTATGTTGGTGTTTCAAAATGCTGATATTGGCGAACGTGGGCTTGAATCGATGGATGGATTACAAGTTCGTTCCTATCCAATTAAGACACAAGTGAGCAAATTTGATATTACCTTAAATTTATGGGAGAGTGAGGATGGAGGGTTATCGGGATCTGTCCAATACAATACGGATCTATATAAAAGTGGGACGATAGAGCGATTTATAGGTCATTATAATAATTTGCTGTCATCTGTTTTATTGGATAGCAGAGTTGTTATCGGAAAGATTAATTATATCGGTGAGGCAGAGCGGGATTCGCTTTTGTATGGTTTTAATACGACCCGTTGTTTATACCCTATGGAAAAGACGCTACCCTGCCTGTTTGAGGCTCAGGTCATTACCCATCCGGATGCGTTGGCGGTAGTCTATGAGGGGATATCTTTAACCTACAAAGAGCTCAACGCACGATCGAATCAACTGGCGTCTTATTTGAGGACAAGTTTAAAGTTGGGCAAAGGGGATTATGTAGGTGTTATGCTTGATCGCTCTGAATGGATGGTGATAAGTATCTTGGGGATATTGAAGGCGGGTGCGAGTTATGTACCGATAGATATGGCATATCCTTGGAGTCGAGTTTTCTACCTGCTGGAGGAAACGGAGGTCAAAGTATTACTAACGGATCAGGAGGCAAGGGATGAAGAGACAACTCGGGGGATAATTAGAATTTCTCCATTCCGGTCATGGGCAGAGATCGGGACTTACCCGTCATCAGATCTGCAGCTAGGGGTAGATTCAGGTTCAGTGGCATATATTATGTATACATCAGGGACAACAGGTAGGCCAAAAGGGGTTATGGTAAGTCATAAGAATATTTTACGTTTGGTAAAGAGTCCGAATTATGTAAGCTTAAAGGCCGGGACCAGGTTATTACAGACCGGAGCGTTATCCTTTGATGCGACGACTTTTGAGATATGGGGGATATTATTGAATGGGGGCGAACTACATTTACTACCACATGCCAAGCTGATGGATGTACCGAGTTTAAAAAAGAAGATAAGCGAGACAGGGATAGATATCATGTGGATTACCTCATCGTGGTTTAACCAGTTGGTAGATAGTGATGTTAGTCTATTTAGTGATCTGGGTCAAATCATAGTTGGAGGGGATAAGTTATCAGTTAGTCATATTAAAAAATTGAGGTCATCGGAAAAGTCTCTAGGCATCATAAACGCCTATGGTCCTACGGAGAACACGACATTTTCTACCTATTACCCCATAGGAATGGTAGAGGCAGATGATTCGATACCGATTGGGAAACCGATATCGAATAGTACGGTCTATATATTAGACAGTGATCGGCAGTTGGTTCCAATAGGTGTAGATGGGGAGATTTATGTAGGTGGTGATGGTGTAGCGTTAGGGTATTGGAAGCGGGATGAATTAACGGCTGATTGTTTTATAAAGAGTCCTTATGCTGAGGGGGGTTTATTGTATAGGACGGGTGATTTGGGATGCTGGTTACCGGATGGGAATGTAGCATTTAAGGGTCGTATAGACAACCAGGTAAAGGTGCGTGGATACCGTGTAGAGCCCACAGAGGTTGCGCAGATTCTGAAGGAGCACAGTCATGTATCGGACTCGATGGTAATAGCGCATAAAGATCCATCGGGAGATACACAATTACTGGCCTATATAGTAAGCGATGGGACATTGGACTCAGCGCACATGAATAGCTATCTTATGGATCATTTGCCCAGTTATATGCTACCCTCGTTCTACATATTTTTAACGGAGTTTCCATTAACGGTAAACGGTAAGGTAGACAGGTCATCCTTACCGGTTCCGGGCTCGTATTCTTTGACGGAAGGGACGACTTACGTAGCTCCGGTGACGGTTTTGGATCAGAAGTTATGCAGTCTTTGGGAAGAGGTATTACAGCGGTCCCCGATAGGGATACGGGATAGTTTTTTTGATCATGGCGGTCATTCGTTAAAGGCGCTTCAGATAATTTCTCGTATTAATAAAGCTTTTGGGAGTGCCTTAAGTATAAAGGATATATTTATGCATCCCAGTGTGGAGGGTTTATCGACTCAATTGAAGGCTGTTGGAGGAGAGGCAAGTTATGAGGCTATAGCCGGCATCGAGGAGCAGTTTTATTATGATGTTTCCTCTTCCCAGCGTCGGTTATGGATACTGAGTTTATTTACGGGCAATGAGACGGCATATAATATAACGGATTCCTATGTTTTTGAAGGTATCTTGGACCCTGAAGCCTTGGCGTCGTCCTTTGAGAGTCTGTTGGCCCGCCATGAGATATTGCGCACGACATTTATAGATGTAGGCGGCGATCCTAAGCAAAGAGTTCATGCCATCGGCAAGAGGTGTTTGGATTATGATTATATTGATATGAAGGGTTCAGGATCAGATGCAGTCCGGTTAAAGATAGAATCCTTAAGTGGGATGGGTTTTGATTTACAGGAGGGTCCCTTATTGCGGTTACGACTGCTGCAATTGGAAGAGTGTAAACACATATTTGTTCTAAGTATGCATCACATCATATCGGATGCCTGGTCTATGGGTGTTTTGGTAAGAGAGGTTATTACATTGTATAATGCATATAAACAAGGGGATTGTAATCCCTTGTCAGCGCTTCGGTTGCAATATAAGGACTATAGTGTTTGGGAAAATACCCGTTTACGCTCAGGAGGCTTAGCAGCTCAAAAGCAATATTGGCTGTCAGAATTAAGTGGGTCATTGCCAGTGCTGGAGATACCTGGGGAAAATGTTCGGCCATCCGTTAAGACCTATAAAGGCAATACGCTTGGGTTTGTATTGGATCCACATGTAACAGCAGCGATAATCAATCTGAGTCAGATAGAACAAACGAGTATATTTATCATTTTATTGACTACAGTAAAGATGTTATTGCATAGATACAGTCAACAGGATGATATCATAGTAGGGACAACGGTAGCAGGGAGGGATCATATAGCTTTAGAAGATCAGATAGGGTTTTATGTAAATACCTTAGCGTTGCGGACGAGATATTCCGAGGGGGAAAGTTTTATCAGTTTGCTAGGTAAAGTTAAGGCCACGATGCTGGAAGTTTATTCTCATCAGCAATATCCCTTTGACCGGTTGGTAGAAGATTTACAATTAAGCAGGGATATGAGTCGTTCAGCATTGTTTGATGTATTGGTTGAGATGTTAAATACGGAAAGTGGGGTAGCATCAGGGGAACAGTTGGAGGGTCTGGAGGTGCGTAGATATGATATTGATCAAACCATCAGTAAGTATGATATAAGCTTTAGGTTTAGTGAGTCAATGGAAGGTATTCATGTAAGTATCGAATATAACAGTGATTTATACACAGAAGAGCGCATAGGATATATGGCCGAACATTACAGGCTGCTAGTTAGCGGTGTTTTAGAGGATGTAGGGGTTCGGATCAAAAGTTTTCCGTTATTAAGTTTAGGGGAGCTACAAATGTTGACTGGATATAATGACAGTTATATTGGATACGATACTGATGAGACGCTTCTGGAATTATTTAAGCGTCAGGTATTGCGCAATCCATCAGGGATAGCGTTGAGCTACAAAGATCGGATGTTGAGTTATGAACAGTTGGATGATCAATCGGGTCAGTTGTCGGCTTATTTAATAAGCCAATACGACATAGGTCGGGAAGATATAGTAGGGATTATGTTGAGCAAGAGCGAGCAGATGGTAGTAAGTCTTTTGGGAGTGATGAAATGTGGCGGGTCCTTTCTTGCGATAGATTCCTCCTATCCATCTGGCAGGATAAGCTATATGTTATCAGATTCTTCGGTAAAGTTATTGATTACCGAGTCAGATTATTTGTATAGTGTTGGGAGCTATTATCAGGGGTCCTTATTATCTCTGGATATAGAGTTACCATTAATATTGGAGGAGGAGCAGTCAGGTGAAGTAGATCAGCCATGGGATAGTTTAGCCTATGTTATGTATACTTCAGGCTCGACCGGTGACCCCAAAGGTGTGGGGATAGAGGTAGGGAACTTAACCAATTATATACGATGGGCGAATGGTTATTATTTTGGGGATGAGGGTGGTTATCCCTTTGCGTTATTTACCTCCTTATCGTTTGATTTAACGTTAACTTCGTTATTTAGCACCTTACTGAGAGGTGATATTGTTCATATCTATGAAGATAGCGTATCGACGGGAGATGTACTGCGTGATATTTTTAGTAATCCGGGTTTGATACGGGCAGTGAAGCTGACACCATCCCATATAAAAGTGTTGGATCGGTTGGGATTATCTCAGACTCATATTTCGGAAGTGATAGTAGGGGGCGAGGAGTTGACCGTCGATCAGGTGAGAGTGTTACGAGAGTTAAACCCTGAGGTGAACATATACAATGAATACGGTCCAACAGAAGCCACGATAGGTTGTACGGTGAAAAAGATAGATGCAGAGGATGCCCTGATTTCGATAGGCAGTCCGATAGGTAATACTCAAATATATATACTTAGCGATGAGAAAGCGCTTCAGCCACTGGGTGTGTCAGGAGAGATATATGTAGGGGGTTCAGGAGTAGGCCGGGGTTACCTGAACCGAGTAGGATTAACCAATTTGTGTTTTATAGAAGATAAGATCAATGGATCAGGCCGGCTGTACAAGACAGGCGATATAGGCAGGTGGCAATTAAATGGGGAGATAGTTTATATGGGAAGGAAAGACGAACAGGTAAAGATACATGGTTACCGGATAGAAACCGGCGAGGTGGAGAGTGTGTTGTTACAACACCCTTTGGTAAGTTCTGCGATAGTGGTTTCGAAGGAGCTCCAGGGCGAGAAGACCCTGGTGGCCTACATAGTAAGTGCGGAGGAGTTATCGGGTCAGCAGATGAAGACATGGCTGGGGAGCTATCTACCGGCATATATGCTACCTGCTTATTATGTTCAGATAGCAGCGGTTCCATTAACTGGAAGTGGCAAGACGGCCAAGGGATTGCTACCGGATCCGCTGGTGGGTGTGCAGGGAAGTGGAGTAGCCTACTTGGGAGCCCGAACCAGGTTAGAGTCCCGGTTGGTTGAAATATGGAAAGGTGTGTTGGGATTGGAACGTGTAGGTATCAGGGATAATTTTTTTGATTTGGGGGGTGACTCCTTGAAGTTAGTATCGCTGAACCAGCAGATATGTGAACAGTTTCAAAGTAATATCACCATTACGGATTTATTTAAATACACTACTGTAGAGATGATAGGGTCTTATCTGGAGGGTGAGAAGCGCACAACATTTGAACAGGGAATAGAGGTTTAATAACCAGCTATCCATAATATACTTTAATAATTTGCTGTAACAAAAATTTATGACCAATGATAATATGTGGAATAAAACTAACACATGATGGGGGTGTGGCCTTAATTGATCACGGAAAATTGATTTTCAGCTATGAAATGGAAAAATTGAATAATAATCCGAGATATTCTGATATAAAAGATTTTTCCGTTGTTCATAATATATTGAAAGAAAACGGCTATACCTCAAAACAGGTGGATCGGTTTGTAATAGATGGATGGGGGGACAGTGGAAAACCATCTAACAAACCATTTAAAATAAAGGTAAAGAGTGGAAAAGATGATATGATTCTGGAAGTGGCAAAATACGGTCATTTGGTGGTAAAACAGGATGTGCTAATTCCACAAACGTTTAACTATCCTACATATAATTTAAAATACAACAGTTATATGCATGTTACCGGCCATATTTTGGGAGCATATTGTACAAGTCCTTTTCCTCAAAAACAAGAAAGTTCCTTCGTCCTGGTTTGGGATGGGGGGATGTGCCCTCAATTATTTTATTTTGATTATGGATCTGGGAAAGTAAAGAATTTACGCCCTCTATTCTTGCTAAATGGAAATGCGTATTGCGCTTTTGCACAAAACTTTGAGCCATTTGCCAAAACCCATAAACTCGATATGAGTGTGGGAGGAAAAGTAATGGCGTATATAGCTTTAGGTAAGGTAGTAGAGAATATTCTGGATGAATTTAAATATATATATGAGAGCCAATTAGATAAATCTGTAGAGATCACAGATCAGCTTATTAAGAAATTTGTAAACCACGGAGAGAATAAAGGCTACAAATCCGCTGATATGATAGCAACCTTTCACGTCTTTATTGAGGAATTAATAGTGGATCTGTTGCGTCAAAGAATTTCTGATTACCCGGAGTATACCCAAAATTTGTGTTTTTCAGGAGGGTGCGCTCTGAACATAAAATGGAATAGTGCTATTCGGTCAAGTGGAATATTTAAAGAAATGTGGGTGCCCCCGTTTCCCAATGATTCCGGAAGTGCGATTGGCACGGCATGTTGTGAGATGGTAAATGCCACAGGTGCAAAAAGTTTGGAGTGGAGTGTGTACAGCGGACCGTTATTAAAAGAAAGCGCGAAAGACAGTCTTTGGGAAAAGTATCCTTTTTCTGTTAAAGATCTGGCAAAGCTGATCCACACAACGAACGATCCCATAGTAATTCTAAATAATCGGGCAGAATTGGGCCCACGAGCCTTGGGTAATCGAAGTATTGTAGCCGCCGCTACTGGTTCCTCAATGAAAGAATTATTGAATAAACTAAAGAAGCGAGAATCTTATCGCCCGGTAGCGCCTATCTGTTTGGAAGAAGATGCTCCTGAGATATTTGATCCGGGAATACCAGATCCTCTAATGTTATATGATCATTCTGTGAAAGATTCATGGAAAAAACGTATTCCTGCAATATGCCACCTTGATGATACCGCCAGATTGCAAACAATAAATCAAAAGGATAATCCGGAAATATACGAGTTGCTGACTGAATATAAAAAACTCACGGGTATTCCGGTATTATGTAATACCAGCGCGAATTTTAATGGAAAAGGATTTTTTCCAGATGTTTTAAGTGCTATGCAATGGGGCAGGACACCTTTTATTTGGAATAGTGATTTCCTGTACGTTATAAAAGGTTATAATAAGTTTCTTTCAATAAGCGAGAAGTATAAAGACAAGGAAAACACTATTACTATTAAAGGTATTGAAGTTTAATTCTATGGAAAATAATACTAAATCTGTTGCAATTATTGGAATGAGTGGTGTTTTCCCTGAAGCCTCCACATTGAATCAGTTTCACCAGAACCTAAGGTCAGGGAAAGACATGATAAAAAAACTTTCGGACGAAAGAATTATCAATTCGTGTCTTGATCCTGATTTGGATTATCAAGTAAGTGGATTTTTAGATAGGGTTGATTATTTTGATCATTTTTTCTTTAATATTTCTAAAAAAGAAGCTGAACTTATGAATCCTGATCAAAGGTTTCTGTTACAGCTGGTATGTGAAGCTATTGAAAACGCAGGATACAGCTTATCTGATTTCAGCAAGAGCAAAGTGGCTCTTTATTTAGGAGGTAATCCGCATTCAGATTATTTTTCATTTCTTGCCCAGGAAGATTCCCCCACCGTCCTTACAGGAAATTTACATTCGATGTTGGCAGGTAGAATTTCCTATTTCTTAAACTTAAACGGACCTACTTTGATGATCGATACCTCCTGTTCATCAACCTTGGTGGTTGTTCATGAATCCTGCGAAAAATTAATTTATAATGATGACATTGAATTTGCTATTGCTGGCGGTGTATGCATATGGAATACTTTTTCAGAAGTAAGCTTAGGCGAAGGAACCATGGGAATTCTTTCTCCTGATGGTAGAAGTAAAGTTTTTGATGCAAACGCAAATGGTACTGGCAGGGGAGAAGGAGGGGGAATCGTTATTCTGAAAAGATTGGATAAAGCCTTAAAAGATCAAGATAATATTCATGCTATTATAAAAGGTAGTGCGATTAATCATGATGGAAGTAGAGCGAACGGAATAACTGCCCCAAGTCCATTGGCTCAGACCGAGGTAATAAAAGAGGCTTGGAATAAGTCGGAAGTTAATCCGGCTTCAATAGGCTATATTGAAGCACATGGTACTGGTACCAAATTAGGCGATCCTATTGAATTTAATGCCTTAAGTGAAGCTTTCAGCGAATTTACTGATGAAAAACAAATTTGTGCTATTAGTGCGGTAAAATCAAATATTGGTCACTTAAATAATGCAGCAGGTATTGCGGGGTTAATAAAAGCGGTACTTTCACTGAAACATAAAGAACTATATCCAACTTTACATTTTAATACACCTAATCCATTTATAGATTTTGAAAACTCTGCAGTTTACGTCAATAAGGCGTTGCAAAAATGGGAGCGGCATGATTATCCCAGAAGATGTGGAATAAGTTCATTTGGCTTGAGTGGCACCAATGTTCATGTGGTACTGGAAGAACCAAATAGCATCAACTATAATAATGATGTCTCATCACCTTCAGAATTATTATTAACGCTTTCGGCTAAAACGCCTTCTGCCTTGGCCGAACAACTACATAACACATACAATTATATTAAATCAGCGAGCGCTCCGCTTCAACACATATTGTATACGCTGAATATTGGGAGGGATGACTATACCCATAGAATAAGTGTTACTGCCCCCCATAAGAAAGGATTACTCGAAAAATTGAAAGTACTAAGGAATGACATTGAGCAAGATGATTTAAAGGCAGTTGTAAACAAACAAATTGTACTCTTGTTTTCTGAAGAATTTGATTTGCCTTGTAAAAACATTATAGAGACACTTTCGAAAGAATATCAGGTTTTCAATAATACTATAAACGAAATCAGACAAAATCTGAATGACCACGAATTAACTGGAACTCTCGAAAAATTCACTTTGCAGTATGCTTTGTATAAACAATGGAAGTCTTTTGGTATTTCAGTAAAAACAGTGATTGGTACTGGAATGGGGAGATTGCTGAAGCAGGTTGTTACAGAAGAATTAAGTGTAACAGATGCTATAAAAATAATTATTGAAAATAAATTGCCCTCCACTCCCTTAGATGTGAAAAAATTAAAGAATGTGGTAAAGGAGCTTGTCATTTCTGAATCCCCCATATTCCTGGAAGTAGGATATCCCGGCATACTCTTTCAAAAAATATCTGAATGGAAAGATGAATATGAAAATTTGTCCATTGTTAACACTTTGGACGAATTGTCAAATAAATCATTGTTAGCCCTATTGTCAGATGTTTATAATATGGGAGGAAAGATAGATTGGAAAGTTTTCTATTTACAAGGAGGCCATAAAAGGGTTGACGCACCGACTTACCCATTTGAAAAAATAAGATGCTGGTATAGAGAACCATTGAAAAATTTAGGTAAAGATATAGATAAATGGTTTTATCGGTTAGGATGGGAAGAAACAAACAATAGTTTAACACCATCTTTCATTAGGCAACAGAAATTACTTGTTTTTATGGATGACATGGCCATTGGAGAAAATCTAATAAATCAGTTACAAATCGACAATGAATGTATTAGGGTTTACCACGGCAATGAATTTAAACGAAACGAGCAAGACTCTTTTACAATTTCAGTAACAGAAGACGATTATGTTCATTTGAGAGAGATAATTATTGACCAATATGAAATTCAATTGACGGGAATAATTCATTTAGGGAGTTGCGGGTATAGAAAAGAACCTGATCCCGGTAAAATGCTGAAAAATTGTTTGGTTTCACAATTTTTAGTTGCCAAAACTTTTAGCGATTTATTAAACGAAGGTCAGTTATCATATTCAATTGTCAGTGGTAACGGAAGATTGGTTACGGCTGGGGATGTAGAGGTTTTTCCCGAATTTTCGGCCTCTCATGGTTTTATGGCTGGTCTACTTCAAGAATACCCCCTTGCAAAGGTCAAGTGTATTGATGTTGATATAAAAGATGCCGGTTCATCTAACACGTCAGATATATTGAAGGAATTAGCAATAAATGATAACAAGGCCATCATAGCCTATAGGGAGGGGAGGCGTTTTGTTCCAAAGATTGAAAAAGTAGGTATTACAGCAAATGAAACAAAAAGTAGAAGTGTTATAAAAGAGGGTCACGTATATGTTATTACCGGCGCATCAAGTGGTATTGGATTGGAAATTGCTAGTTACCTTGGAAAAAACTATCAAATAAAATTGGGCTTGATAGGGCGAAGGCAATTAACTCCCAAAACGGAGTGGCCCTCTATATTAGAAAATAAAGACCATGAGCATTACCAGTTAATTAGAACCTTCAAAGAAATTGAGGAACAGGGTGTACAACTTTGCTATTACGCTGTTGATCTCAGCAATAGGGAGCACTTGGATTCAATGATTTATGATATTGAAACAAAACTTGGCAGCGTAAGTGGAGTGATCCACTCTGCCGGCATCCCTGGGAAAAAGAGGATTAAAAACCATACGGTGGCCTCTTTCACAGAGACTTTAGAACCCAAAATTCATGGTACTATTCATCTGGTGGAACTATTAAAAGAACATCCTCTTGATTTTGTAGCCCTATTTTCATCTCATAATGCTATTTTGGGGGCGGAGAAAATTAGTAATTATAGTGCCGCTAATATTTTTCAGGATAATTATGCCAATAAACTAAAATTAGAGGGAGTAAAAGCAATTTCCATTAACTGGCCTGCCTGGCTTGAAACAGGCATGTGGCAAAGATATAATCAATTTACTTCCGACATTGACAAATCGGCAGGATTATTAACACGTGAAGGCATTGCTGCGCTCGAAATGATATTAGCTGAAGAGATCCCCAATGTCATTGTATCCAAACAACATCCAAACAAAGCCGGAGATAATCCATACTTTTCCGTAGTTACACCGGAAAATGATGTAGATATCACGCCACAGGAAGAAGATCATCAGAACACGGATAATTCAGATACAGAGATTTCAAAAGATCAATTTGAAGAGCATAGTGACTGGTCAAAAATTGAAAATAGTATTGGCAGCATATGGTATGAAGTACTCAAAATGCAAAACATAACTTTAGATGATGATTTTTTTGAAATTGGAGGCCATTCTTTAAATGGGGCCCAGGTGATTAACAGAATTGAGAAAGAATTTAATGTAAAGCTCGAATTTGAGGATTTATTTGATCATTCCACCATAAGATCCTTAGGCGATTGCTTAGATCAAATGATAGAAAAGAAAGAATATAATACCTTCTCAACGATTGAGGCGGTAAAAGAACAGCCATATTATGACGTATCTCATTCACAAAAGCGATTATGGATATTTGATCAGTTCGAAGAAGCATCATTAACATTTATTATAAATGAATCACACAATCTTAAAGGGAACTTAAAAGTAAGTGCTTTTGAAAGAGCTCTGGAGGCTATTGTTCGCAGGCATGAAAGTTTAAGGACTACTTTCATTACAGTAGAGGGAGAGCCAAAACAGAAGATTCACAGCTATGAGTCGGTAGGGTTTAGGTTGGAACATGTTGACTTACGCAATTCAAAGAATAAGCAGGAACTAGTAAATAAGTTTATTGCTTTAGAACCAAAGACCCCCTTTGATTTAGAGAAAGGACCTTTGTTTAGGGCGAGGTTACTACATTTGGGTGATTTGGAGTACGTATTTTCTTATTCAGTACATCACATTATTTCAGATGGTTGGTCAAGGGAAGTATTAATAGATGAAATATTGACATTATACAGCGCATTCAGCAAGGGAAATGAAAATCCACTTGAACCATTGAGAATTCACTATAAAGATTACACAGAATGGCAAAATAAGCAGCTGAGTGGAGATAAAATGAAAGCGCATCAAGCGTATTTGACTAAAAAGTTTAGCGGTGAAATACCGTTATTAGAATTGCCTCTTGATTATCCCCGTCCCACTGTGAAGACCTTCAACAGTAGCAACTTTTACTTGGATTTGGGAAAGAGCTTATCACAAAAAATACATCAGATAAGTAAAACAAGGGGGATAAGCACCTTTATGACACTAATGGCAACTGTCAATACATTATTGCATAGATATTCGGGACAAGACGATATAATTGTAGGAATTCCTATCGCGGGACGACAACACGCAGACCTGGAAAATCAAATTGGTTATTATCTGAATACTTTACCAATTAGGACACAATTCGATGTCAATGAAAATGCGGACAGTTTGTTGAGCAAAACAGAAAAATCATTGCTTGAAGCTTTTGAGCACCAGGTGTATCCTTTTGACAGGTTAGTGGAAGATTTGAATTTAAATAGGGATACCAGTAGGTCGGCATTGTTCGATGTTTTGGTGGTATCCAATATTTTTGGTGGTATTTTGGATGGTAATAGCGAAAATGCCGCAAAAGAACTCGACGAAATTGTAATCGAAAATTGTGATCTTGATTATTCTGCCAATAAATTTGATTTAACCCTCTACTTTCGGGAGTATGAAAAGGAGTTCTCTGTTACGTTCGCTTTTAACGTGGATCTTTTCTCATATCAAAGAATAGAGCAAATGGCACTACACTATAAAAAACTTGTTTCTTTGATGTTGGATAATATAGAGACGCCACTAAAGAAATACGAGTTAATATTGGAAGAAGACAAGAGGAAATTAATAGAGGAATTTAATAATACCACGGTTCCATATTCCAGTGACAAAAAATTGAACCGGCTGTTCGAAGAACAAGTGGTTAATAACCCAAATCATGTAGCCCTAAAGCTGGGTGAAAAGGAGATGACTTATGATGAGCTAAATAAGTTATCCAACCAGCTTGCAAAACATTTGATAGACTGTGGGGTAGAAATTGGCCATAACGTAGGCCTTATTACAGCACGAAATTTTGAGATGATAATAGGCATGTATGCAATTCTAAAGGCCGGAGCGGCCTATGTTCCGATTGATCCGGAATATCCATTAGATAGGCAACTTTATATCATTGTGAATTCAAATATTTCATTAGTATTAATGGATGATCATTATCGGATCATGAGAGAAAATCGGAATGATACTGATTTTGTGGTTATAGACCCGGAAAAATTATCAACATATCAAAATGAAAATTTAAACCTTGAAACAGCTGGTACAGAGCTTGCATATATTATTTATACTTCCGGTTCCACAGGTAGGCCTAAAGGTGTAATGATAAAACACCACGCCGCCATTAATTTGGTGGAATGGGTTAACCGGGCGTTTGACGTGAGTTCCTACGATAGACTTTTATTTATGACTTCGATGTGTTTTGATTTGTCGGTATATGATATTTTTGGTGCCCTATCGGCTGGAGCAACAGTAATCATAGCCCAACAGGAAGAAGTGCAGGATCCACTGAAATTGCAAAAAGTTCTTACCAATGAGGCCATCACGTTTTGGAATTCTGTTCCTACCACTATGAATTTCTTCGTGGGAGAATTGGAAAACTCACAAAATCAATTTATTCAAAATTATCTGAGAGTTGTATTTTTGAGCGGAGATTGGATTCCTGTAAATTTGCCGGAAAAAATTAAACACTATTTTCCAAATGCCAATGTGACTAGTTTGGGAGGTGCAACCGAAGGGACCGTTTGGTCCAATTACTATCCGATCGAAAAAGTAGATGCCCAATGGAGTAGCATTCCTTATGGCAGGCCTATTGCAAATAACTTCTTTTATATACTGGATGAGGAGTTAAATATGGTCCCTAATGGCGTGGTCGGAGAGTTGTATATTGGTGGTGTAGGTGTATCAAGTGGCTATATCAATGAAAGGGAAAAAACAGATCATGCCTTTTTAGATGATCCGTTTATTAAAACTTCAGGTGGTAAAATGTATCGAACTGGTGATTTGGGAAGAATGATGCCAGATGGGAACATGGAGTTTTTGGGAAGAAAAGATCATCAGGTTAAAATAAGAGGATATCGCGTAGAGCTAGGAGAGATAGAAAATGTTTTATGTAAAAACGATAAGATAGAAAATGCAATTGTAGCGGCAAAAGTTGATAAAGAAGGTTCAAAATTTTTGGCAGCATATTACATTGGGAATGAAGAGCTAAGTATTTCCGAGTTGATAGCATTTTGCAATTCCAGCTTGACCAATTATATGGTTCCATCTTACTTTATTAAGGTAGAAGAATTCCCGTTAAACGCCAATGGCAAAATAGATCGTAAATTACTACCAAATCCGGAGGAGTTATCAATTAAAAATGAACGCGAATATACAGCTCCACAGAATGAAACAGAGAAGAAGTTAATAAATATTTGGAAAGAAATACTAGGCACCGCCAATATAGATGTGAACGAAAACTTCTTTGAAATTGGAGGTCATTCCTTAAGAGCGGCACTATTAGTATCGTCAATATTCAAAGAATTAAATGTCAGAGTAGAGTTGAGAGATGTGTTTTTGAATCCAAGTATTAAAAAACTGGCTAAAATAATAAACGAATCTTCCAATACTGTTTATGAGGCAATTCCAACCACCCCTCATGAGGAATATTATGATGTTTCATATGCTCAAAAAAGGTTGTGGATTTTATGCCATCTGGAAGAGGAGCAGGTGGCCTATAACATGATAAGTGCTTATGAGCTACTTGGTACTTTGGATCGCGCGGCCTTTGAAAAGGCCTTTGAAATACTTATCCAAAGACATGAAAGTTTAAGAACTACTTTTACGAGTATTAATGGGGAAATAAAACAGAAAATACACAATCTGGGAGATAGCAACTTTAAATTGATAACATTGGATTTAAGATCGCAACCCAATAAGGAACATGAAGTTAGACTATTGGTCAATCAGGAGGTGAATTCAACTTTTGATTTGGAAAATGGGCCCCTTATTAATGCCAAATTAATTCAGGTAGAAAATCAGAAATTTATTTTTGTAGTTACAATGCATCATATTATTTCTGATGGATGGTCAATGGGTGTGATAATAAAGGATTTTATTGAGGTATATAATGCTTTAAAGACCAATCAACCATCACCTCTTGCCCAGCTCAGAGTCCAGTATAAAGACTATGCAGCATGGCAAAATCAAGAATTTAGTAAAGAAAGTTTTATAAAACATAAAGACTATTGGTTAAATAAATTTGGAGATGAGGTTCCCGTATTAGATCTTCCTACCAAAGGAATACGTCCTTCGGTGAAAACTTATAATGGCGGCAATCATAGTCTCTCATTAAGTAAAGATATTGGTGAGAAGCTTAATAAATTAAGCATTGACAATAATGCCACCTTGTTTATGACTTTGATGGCTTCCGTATATGTTTTGCTACATAAGCATACAGGTCAGGAGGATTTAGTTATTGGCACACCTGTTTCGGCCAGAAACCATGTTGATCTTGACAATCAGATCGGATTCTATGCCAATACCATACCTTTGCGAATACTACTCTCAGAAAAGAAAAGCTTTGAGCATTTAATGAAAGTAGTCAAAGCAAATACCTTGTCGGCTTTTGAGCATCAAATATACCCTTTTGATAGGTTGGTAGATGATTTAAACCTGAAAAGGGATACAAGTCGGTCACCTGTTTTTGATGTAATGGTGGTTCTACAGAATTTTGAAATGCGTGGCAGGAATGATCATGAGATGGATGGTTTAACTATAGATAACTATTACCCCGAAGCCACAACAAGTAAATTCGACTTTACCATAACTTTTGTGGAGCATGAAGATGGAATTTTAGCTGCCATACAATACAATACTGATTTGTTTTCCGAAGTATACATTTCTCAGATGATGAAACATTATGAAAATATCATCAATGCTATCTTGGATAACGCTGAATGTCCCATTGGAGATCTGAATTTTGTGTCAAATGAGGAACGGGAAAATATTCTAAAGGAATTCAACAATACCACTAAGACATTTTTGAAAGAGATGACGTTACATGAATTATTTGGAATTCAATCTGCCAGGTTTGGAGATGAAATAGCCGTTTTTTTCAATAATGAAAGTATCACTTATGCTTGCCTTGAAGAAAAGAGCAATCAAATGGCTCAATATTTAAGAACAAGATATGATATAGGCGCAAATGATATAGTGGGTATAATGCTGGATAGATCAATAGAGGCAGTTGTCGCAATACTTTCCGTATTGAAATCAGGGGGGGCATATCTTCCAATTGATCCAGCGTATCCAAAAGACCGAATCGATTACATATTAACAGATTCAAAGGCAAAGGTGTTAATTATGAATGGAGATAAAAATGAATATGCAGGGGTTTCCGAGCATGCAATAATAGATTTCACTGGTTGCAGCCCGGTTATTTTTAAGGAGACATCAGCGTCATTGTCAACCATAAATACCAGCAACGATTTGGCTTACGTTATCTATACCTCCGGATCAACGGGCTATCCAAAAGGAGTTATGATAGAACATAGTGGAGCAGTCAACCGCATAGAATGGATGTGGAATCAATATGCATTTGATGAGTCGGATGTTATTTTTCATAAAACTCCGATGGTATTTGATGTGTCGGTATGGGAAATATTTCTTCCTTTGTGTTTTGGGGCTAAAATGGTATTATGCGAAAAGGAGGTAATTTACGATCCTCGCCAAATAGTGGATCACATAGATAAATTTAATATAACAACACTGCATTTTGTGCCAAGCATGTTTAATATGTATTTGGAAATATTAAGGGACGAAGATCGGGATCGAATAAACAGCCTGCGAAGGATAATAGCGAGCGGGGAAGCCCTAAAATTGGAGACAGTGAAGAAACATTATGACAAGACCTCGGTACCATTGTACAATTTTTATGGTCCGACAGAGGCATCCGTAGATGTTACCTCCTATGAAACAAAAGCAGATGATGATCGAATTGCGATTGGTAAGCCGATATCCAATATAAAGATATTGATATTGGACAAGAACCTCAAATTGCAACCAATAGGAGTGTATGGTGAAATATGCATAACAGGAATTGGCTTAGGTCGCGGGTACCTGAATAAAATAGAGTTAACCGCAGAGAAATTTATAGATAATCCATTTGGAGAAGGGAAATTGTACAAGACGGGAGATATAGGAAGGTGGTTCCCTGATGGCAATATTGAGTTTAGGAGTAGAAAAGATGACCAGGTAAAGATAAGAGGTTTTAGAATTGAGTTAGGTGAAATAGAAAATACAATGATGCGGCACAAACTGATTAAAAATGCCGTTTCTGTGGTCAGGAAAGATGAAAATGAAATTCCATTTTTAATTGCTTACTATACCAGTTACAATAAAGTGGAAGTTCTAAAATTAAAGAGATATCTTAAAAAATATCTTCCTGAGTATATGATCCCGGTGTATTTTATAGAAATAAATGAAATTCCATTATCCGTAAATGGTAAAGTAAATTATAGATCTCTACCCGATCCCATTGAAATGACTGGTGATATCAACGAATATATTGCTCCCAAAACTGAAATGGAAAAAAATTTAGTTGCCATTTGGCAAAAGGTTTTAGCCCGAAATCAAATAGGAATTCATGATAATTTTTTTGATATCGGTGGAAATTCTTTGAGGATTATTAACCTCCACGAATTAATAAATAAGTCATACCCTGATATTTTAAAAGTGGTTGATTTGTTTGACAACCCTAGCGTTGCTAGCCAGGCTAATTATCTCAAAGAAAAAATTGGAAAAAATACCAGCAACAATATGGCATTTGAAGAGGTTGAATTTTAGTTAGGATTCACTGAATTAAGTTTTACAAGAAGTCTTCAAAAATACACTCAGGGGCAAAATGACAGCCCCGGATGAACAATCTGTTACCCGCGTTAAATTCAAATCATTGTCAAAGTTATTAAGACTTAAACTATGGATATTGCAATAATTGGTATGGCCGGACGATTTCCGGAGGCAAGAGATTTACAGCAATTTTATCAAAATCTGTCCGATGGAATAGATAGTGTAAAGGAGCCTTCTAAGACAAGGTTGAAAAATACAACTATTCCATTGGAAAAAGATTACCAGCAATCGGGGTACATGGAGAATATAGATTTGTTTGACAATGATTTTTTTAGGATATCCTTAGGAGAAGCACAAAATATGGACCCCCATCAACGGCAAGCGCTGGAGGTCGCATATCATACATTAGAAAATTCAGGATACAACATTGAATATTTCCATGAGTCGAATACCTCAGTATATGTTGGGGATGTGAAACTTGATTACTTTGAACACGCCGAAAAGTTTGATCCTACTCTTTTAACGGGTAACATGGGTGCGGCTATTGCGGGTAGAATTGCCAGGTTTTTTAAATTGAGAGGCAAGGCCTTAATGGTTGATACCACCTGCTCCTCATCATTGGTAGCATTACACCTTGCCTCCATAGATTTAGCTAGTGAAGAGTCTGATATGGCTATTGTATGTGGGGTTAATTTAAATCTGTTCCCAATGGGAAAGAAAACAGAGAATAGTGTAGGCATCGAATCCTCCAATGGCAAGGTAAAGGCTTTTTCTGCGGAGGCAGATGGAACTACCACTGGCGAGGCAGTTGGGTGTGTACTTTTGAAGCCTTTGGACAAAGCACTAAAGGCAGGGGATATTATTCATGCGGTAATAAAAGGTTCTGCGGTGAATCAGGACGCGCATCTTTCGGCAAGCTTAACTGCGCCAAGTAGTAAAGCTCAGTCGGAAGTTATTTTAAAAGCATGGCAAAACGCTGGTATTGATCCAAAAACAATTACATACATTGAAGCGCATGGTACCGGAACCCAACTGGGAGATCCCATCGAAATTCAAGGTATGGATTTAGCTTTTAGAAAATTTTCAAATAAAAAACATTTTTGCGCCGTATCCTCTGTAAAAACTAACATAGGACACACTGACAGTGCCGCGGGTATGGCTGGTTTAATTAAGGCAATTCTATCTCTTAAAAACAAGGTATTATTCCCATCTTTACACTTTAACAAACCTAACCCATTCATAGATTTTGAAAGTTCTGCGATTTATATCAATACAAAATTTGAGAGGTGGCGCGTTGACAACGCCGGAATAAGAAGAGCGGGAATAAGCTCATTTGGTCTTTCTGGTACAAATTGCCATGTAGTGTTAGAGGAAGCACCCTCCCATTCGAAAGCTATAAGCTCAACGGTTAACAATCCTTATCTCATTACGATTTCAGCAAAAAGTAAGATTTCTTTACTAAAGAACGTTAATGCCCTATTTGATTTCGTATCTTCCAATTTGGACAATATCAAATTGGAAGACTTATGTTATACTTTACTTAAGGGACGCAGTCATTACAACTACAGATTTGCAGAAGTCGTGAGGTCGAAAAAAGAACTTATAAATTTGCTTGAAAAATGGAAAGAGAAGAATACAGTATCTAAAACCAAAAGTGTTTCAAAACTGATATTGGTTTTTTCTAATGGTGTAAAGGTCTCCCCAGATTTGATAGAAAACTACCGTAAATTTCCAGCTTTTAACTCAGCTTTTCAAAAATGTTTGCCATATAAAGATCCTGATCAGGAAAATTCTAAATTCTATGTTTTTGCCTTTCAATATGCTTTTTATAAACTCCTGGAATCATGTGGGATTACTAGTAAATACTTTATAGGAGATGGCATTGGTAAGTTGGTGATAAGCGTATTAATGAAAAAAAAATCTATTGGAGAGGGAATCAAAGGGTTGCAAGTTGTTTCGAATGACAAAAATAATTTAGTTAATCGTTGCCAAAAGCTTCTCAACAAATTCAGACAGGAATTTGTAGTTTTTGCTGAAGTATTGCCTGAAGGGAACATTTTGGGGGAGTTAAAAAAACTTAAAAATGAAGAGAGTAATTATGAGGAAATAAGTATAGGTAACAATGATTTTTGGAGCTATATCAAAGATCTATATCTTAAGGATTGTATTTTAAACTGGTCGGTATTTTTTCCGGAATTGGAAGCTTCCAAAATAGAACTGCCGGCATATGAGTTTAACAAAAGAAGATGCTGGCTTAAAGAACCTTTAAGCAGTGATGTAGGTAGTTGGTTTTATGAGATGACCTGGATTAAAAACGTTAAGGCAAAAGCCGATGTTATCATTAGTGACCAAACATTTTTAGTCATTGAAGACAAAGAGGGAATTGCCGGCGAATTGACCAATTTTCTTTCGGAAAGTGGAAATAGTATTATCAGAATTATCTATGGAAATCATTACAAAAGATTTTCGAGTTCTCACTATGAAATAAATCCTAATAAAGAAAAAGACTTTATCTGCCTTTTTGAGGATTTGGAAAGGGATGTACAAGAAGTTAAAGGAATTTTGCACCTGGCCAATTTTATTGATCACCAAGAAAATGATGTGGAATCCAATTCACATGACATTATTCAATTATTGTCTTTTTACTATTTAACTAGGGGCTTTAAATCTTTACTTGATCAAAGAGGATTTACCTATGTGCTTGTTACAACTCATGGCAACCAGGTGTTGGAAGATGAAAATGTATTGCCATTTAATGCTGCTGCCATAGCATTTTTCAAAGGTGTCCTGGCAGACTTTCCAATGTTACGATTAAATTGTATAGATTTTGAATATGGAAAGGATAATTTGCTTTCAACGGCAAGAAACATTCTTAATGAGATAGCGCTTGATGATAGCATGAGATTTGTTTCATATAGAAATGATTGCCGTTATGTGCCTCTTTTAGACCGAGTGATACCTGATTTACACCCTGATGCCAATACTGTTCTGGCAAATGAGGGTACCTATTTAATCACAGGTGGTATCAGTGGCATAGGGTTAGAGATTAGTGCGTCTATTGCTAATGAAGTACAAGGTGACCTAATCATTTTGGGAAAAACCAAATTGCCAAATGAAGACGAATGGAAAAATTTGGATGAAGAAGATTATTCACCAATTATTTTAGAGAAGATAAAGGTCCTGGAGGATTTAAGAAATAAATACAAAATTACCTGCGAGTATCATGCTGTAGATCTGGGGAATCCGGATGAGATGAAAGCATTATTTCATCTTCTTTATAAAAAACACAAAAAAATTAATGGAGTTATACATTCAGCAGGTGTAAACTTTAACCCGGTTTCAATAGATAAAAAGGAAATTGAGGAAATCTGTGACGTTTGCAAACCTAAAATACAAGGAACAATTTTATTAGCAGAATATACCAGCTTGTTAAGTCCGGAGTTTTTTATCATGTTTTCATCTTTAAATGCCATTGTTCCCCAAAAAAACAGCTTTGATTATACCGTAGCAAACGCGTTTGAGGATGCATTTGCTTTATTTAAAAAGGCGGAAAATAAGACGTCTTTTAGTACTATTCAGTGGCCTGGCTGGAGAAACACCGGAATGTCTTTAAAGCATAATTCACCTTCAAATGACAGTGGCCCCTTAAAATTGCTGGATAATGAAGATGGAGTCAAAACATTTTATTATGCCTTGGGCCTGAATAAACCAAACTTGGCAGTTATTAATATGGATTTATCCAAATTTTCGAGTAATCCATACTTCCTGGTAAATACCAATAATAGTAAAATAGCTGAAAGTGAACAAACCCCGGATGTGACACCAGCTAACCGTGTTAATAATATAAATGGGAATATTGATTCTACCCAAACCAGGGTTTTATCTATCTGGTACGACGTGCTGAAATCTGATAAAATAGAATTGACAGACGATTTTTTTGATTTAGGTGGTCATTCTCTAAATGGATCTCAAATACTTAATAGAATAGAAAAAGAGTTTGATGTTAAATTAGAGTTTGAGGAATTATTTGATTTCCATACCGTGGAAATGCTTTCTAAGCGTATCAGAGAAATGCTTAAAGAAGGAAATAAAGTGCAGCACAGCGCTATTCCACCTATTGGCAAACAGGACTATTACGACCTGTCGCACGCACAAAAACGCTTGTGGATACTAGACCAGATTGAAAATGATCTTATAGCTTACAATATAAGTGAAGTTTACCTTTTTAAGGGTTATTTAAACCGGCAAGCATTAAAAAAGGCCTATCAATCATTGATTGAAAGACATGAAAGCTTGCGAACAACTTTTTTACTGATTGATGGTGAACCTAAGCAGAAAATCGGTGAACCTTTAGGATACGATTTGGAGTATGTTGATATAAGTATGGAGGAGGATCCAATGAAGATTGCCGAAGATATTGCTTTGAAAGAAAGACGGCAAAAGTTCGATTTGGGAAAAGGCCCGTTAATTAAAGCCAAGTTAATTCGAATAGATGAAGATGTATATGGGTGCACCTTTACCATGCATCATATTACATCCGACGGATGGTCTGCGGGGGTGCTGGTAAAGGAAATGATGATTCTCTACCACGCTTATTGCGCGGGTAAAGAAAGTCCATTGTCCCCACTAAGAATTCAATATAAAGACTTTGCTGCCTGGCAAAACAACATATTGCATAGCGATAATCTGAATATTCAAAAACAGTATTGGCTATCTCAGTTTCGGGGTGATATACCAGTTTTGGAATTTCCAACGGACTATTCGCGTCCTGGCATAAAAACATATAGCGGTGATATTTGGGCAATTACTTTAGACCCCAAATTGAGTAGTGACTTGAATGAATTAAGCAAGGAAAATAATCTCAGTTTGTTTATCACCTTAATAACAATTTGCAACGTTTTATTATTTAAATATACCAAACAGACCGACATCGTTATTGGTTCTCCAACTGCTGGAAGGAATCATAGAGATATCGAAAATCAAATTGGGTTTTATCTTAATACCATTGCCCTGAGAGCTCGATTCGACCCGTCAAATACTTTCATGATGCTATTGATAAAATTAAGAAAGATAGTGTTGGACGCTTTTGATAATCAGCTATACCCCTTCGACAGCCTGGTGGAAGCCTTGGATCTTGAAATTGATCTTAGTAGATCACCCCTCTTTGATGTAATGGTTATTTTGCAAAATTTTGAAAATACTTCTGTCGAAATCAATGCTAATCAGGAAACTTATTTAGAAGATTCCGGCGAACTTGCAATGAATTCATTTTCATTAAATACTAAGACTAGTATATATGACCTGACTTTTGGATTTAGACAGAATGCAGATGTAATAAATCTGGACATTCAATTTAATACAGATTTATTTAAATTGGAAAGTATAAAAAGATTGGGTGATTATTTTATCAAAATTGCTAAAAGTGTTGTCAAACAGCCCAATTTGCCTATATATCAATATGATCCCCTCGTGGAAGATGATCGTCTCCTGTTAGAGAAATTTAATGGGACCGAAAAAAAATTGCCATTAAATAAAACAATTTTTGAGCTGATGGAGGAACAAGCTGTCATAAATCCCGAAAGAATAGCTGTTGTACAATCAGGGAGAAAGGTGAATTATGGAAAATTGAATGAAAGAGTTAATCAATTAGCTCGTATTTTATTAAAAAGAACGCCATTGGTACGAGACGATTTGGTAGTGATTCTGGTGGAACGTTCTATTGAGATTGTAGAATGTATTTTGGCAGTCTGGAAATGCGGAGCCGCTTACGTACCACTAAGCCCAAATGATCCGGATGAGAGGATCAGAAGTCTGATAGAGAGTGCCAGCCCAAAATTGATCATTGGTATATCAACAACCATAAGTGTTGACTTTTTAAAATCATTAAAGCATACATGTGAAATAGTATTTCTAGATGACGCCGAGGAAGAATTACAGCAAGAGGATGAAAAAAACCTGAATCGGTCTGTCAATTCATCTGATCTTGCCTATGTGATTTTTACATCCGGCTCCACAGGCAAACCAAAGGGAGTAATGATAGAACATATCGGAATGATAAACCATATTTTTGCAAAAATAAATGATCTGGGCATAAACGAAGATGATGTAATTGCTCAAAATGCCTCACAAACTTTTGATATTTCAGTCTGGCAATTTTTTTCAGCCCTAATAGTAGGAGGAACCACGGTAATTTATGATTATGAAACTATCTTAAATCCCAATGCCTTTATCAAAAGCATTATGGCGGATAAAATAACTATATTAGAAATGGTGCCCTCCTATTTGTCTATATTTTTAGACGCATTAAACGATTTTGATAGTCCCCACGACTTTTTAAGTTTATCTTATATTTTAGTTACGGGCGAGATAGTTATGCCTGGTTTGATAAAACGGTCTTTTGAAAGCCTGCCATCTATTAAATTGGTTAATGCCTTTGGACCTACCGAGGCGTCAGATGATGTTACCCATTATGTGATGGATCATTTTGTAGATTGTGAACGTGTTCCCATAGGTAGAGCCATTCAAAATTTTAAAATCTATATTGTGGATGAGTACATGAAATTATGCCCTATCGGAGTCAAAGGAGAAATATGTGTTTCCGGGTTGGGAGTAGGTAGAGGATACTTGAATGATATAGCCAGAACCAAAGAAGCCTTTATTGATGATCCTTTTGGAAAAGGAGCAAGACTGTATAAAACAGGTGATGTGGGAAAATATTTGGCAGATGGTAACATAGAGTTTTTCGGAAGAAATGATCATCAGGTTAAATTGAAAGGATACCGTATTGAGTTGGAAGAAATTGAATTGGCTATAAACAAAATTCCTAATGTAGATCAGTCAGTGGTTGTAGTGAAGAAAGACAATGTCGGGAATAAACAATTATATGGATTTGTCAAGCTTAATGAAAAAAATAATTGTACTGATGGAGTTATTTTTCAAGGCCTGGAGCAGCAATTACCAGGTTATATGATACCTTCTCATATCACCATTCTGGATGAGATGCCACTAACTAAGAACGGAAAAATAGATCGTAATGGTTTACATTATCCCGATGATATAGGAAAAAGAGACATAGAATATTTAATGCCGGAAAATGAGGTTGAAGAACAACTATTGAAAATATGGCAATTTGTATTAGACAGGGAACTTATTGGAACAAATGAGAATTTTTTTGAGATCGGCGGCGATTCATTAAAAGCCATTCAGCAATTTAGATTGATTGAAAAAATATACCCTCAGGTCTTTAAAATTTCAGACTTATTTCTTCACAATAGTATCTCCAAGTTGTCGCAATTGGCTCAGTCAAAATTCTCATTTGAAGAAAGCCCTGAACAGAATGGTTTGCTTTAAAAAATTATAAAGTATGTATAAAGATATTGCAGTTATCGGTATGGCAGGCCGTTTCCCAATGGCAAATAGCATAGCAGAGTTTTATCAAAATTTACTGGAGGGTCGGGATTGTGTGAGGGAAATTTCCGAAAAAAGGAAAAGCCTTACTACGATACCGGAAAAGGAATACCAGCTATTAGGGTATTTGGATGATATTGATTTATTCGATTGGGAGTTTTTTGGTATTTCGCAACGCGAGGCGGAATATATGGATCCACACCAGCGCTTGATGCTTGAAATTGTCAATGAGGTAATAGAAAATGCCGGATATCCCATTGATCATTTAAGTGAGACAAAATCAAATTTATACATCTCCTGTCCAAAATTTGAATATCAAAATCATTTTCATAGTAGCGATCCAACCGCCTTCACCGGTAGCAGCAATAGTATTACCGCTGGAAAGATTGCAAGGTTTTATAACCTGTATGGCAATGCACTATTGGTAGATACTACCTGTTCTTCATCTTTGGTTTCTATTTATCTTGCATGTAACGATCTTATATTGGGAGAAGCCGAAAATGTAATTGTTTGTGGGGCTTCATTATCTTTATTTCCCCCTGTAAAAGTGAAAAAAAAATTAAATGTGGGTATAGACTCTATTGATGGAAAAGCCAAAGCATTTTCTGCTTCAGCAAATGGTACGGTGGGAGGAGAAGCTGTAGCGGCGATTTTGCTAAAACCTTTAAGTCAAGCCATAAATGATAGGGATAATATTTACGCTGTCATAAAAGCTGCAGCAGTAAACCAAGATGCTGATAGATCTTCTTTCCTGACGGCCCCCAGTAAAGTCGCACAGTCAGAGGTAATTAAGATGGCCTGGGAAAAGGCAAATATTGATCCCAAAACCATTAACTACATTGAAGCACATGGTACCGGCACTAAAATCGGAGATCCGATCGAAATCGACGGAATAGATTTGGCATTTAAATCATTCACCAAAGAGAATACGTTTTGCGCAGTCTCATCCTTAAAGACCAATATCGGACATACGGATGCTGCTTCCGGAATCGCCGGATTAATTAAAGTAATTCTTTCATTAAAACACAAGGTGTTGTTTCCGTCTTTACATTTTAGTAGTCCAAATCCTTTAATTGACTTTGAAAACTCTGCGGTATACATAAATTCTAAACTAACAGACTGGAAAATTCCTGATTCAGAGCGGTGTGACAAGAGGAGGGCTGGCATTAGTTCGTTTGGGTTAAGTGGGACTAATTGCCATATTGTTCTTGAAGAAGCGGGCGAAAATTCGACAAATGCGATTTCCAAAAAAAGAGCATATTTAATTACTATTTCATCAAAAAAATACGAGGGTTTATTGGATAATATTAAGAATTTTACCCAATACCTATCTACCAATCATAAAGAAGACCTTTGTGATATAAGTTATACTTTAAACGCAGGGAGAAAGCATTACAGCTACAGGTATTGCGCAGTCGTAAATAATTTAGAAAATTTACAATCCGCATTGCTAAGCGAATTTACAGAAAAAACCTTCCGTCACGCAAAAGACGAACCTAAATTAATTTTCACTTTTTCGCAAAAAACAGATTTAATTGACAAGCTCATTCGGAACTTTTGCAAAAACAGTGACCTTTTCAACAAGGAATTTTTAAAACATCAGCATTTATTAAATAATCTCTCGGATAATATTGCGAAGGCTAAGACCTTTATATTCCAATATACGCTTTATACGTCATTTCAAAAAATTGGGGTTGTATCGAAAAAACTATTGGGAATAGGGGTTGGTGATTTAGTGATTTTAGTTCTGAATGGTAAAATCTCTTTAGCGGATGCTATGCACAAAATAGGCAATTACAAGAATGAAATAGATGATTTAAAGGATAAATTAAGAATTTATGTAGAAAAAGAGTCTTTGAATAAGAGACTATTGTTTTTGGAATTTGGAATTGATGGAGAAATTTCAAATAATTTAAAAGAACTAAACCATGTGTCGAAATATAATTATTCAGTGTTAAATACTTCAAATAGTGCGCAAGATCCGATACTTAATTTACTTAAAGCGTTGTATCTACAAGGGTGTAATATTGATTGGAAAAAGTATGGATCGGAGTATGTGGGCAAAAGAATAGAGCTCCCTACATATCAATTTCAAAGAAAAAGATGTTGGGTTAAAGAGCCTTTGTTTCAAAATTTAAATCAATGGTTCTACCAACTACAGTGGGAAAAGCAGGATGCCTTGAAAACCAATACGTCAATTTTGGGAAAAACTGTTTTAATCTTTATGGATGACCAAGGGCTGGGTGAGGCCATTGCCAGCCATTTTGAACGGAACCAGAACCGGTGCATAAGAATTTATCAATCTGAAGGATTTGAAATCACTGCAAAGGACGTTTGCCATATGTCTTGGGGTAAGGAAAAGCATTATGAGGAACTAAAACAATGTATTTATTCTGAGGGGATTGAATTTTCAGGAATAATTCATTTGGGAGGATGTTACTCTTATACATCAGATGAGTATGGTAACGTAGATCATGTCTTAATGAATAGCCTATATTCTCAATATTATTTAACAAAGATCTTTGATAAACAATTTAGTGAAAGAGAAGTAACATTTGTATTTATTACCAGAAATGCCAGAATGATTAGTGGAGATGAAAAACGAATTTTTCCTTTGTATGCGTCATGTCACGGCTTTTTTAATTCTTTGGTGCAAGAATACCCTCAACTTGATGCCCGGTGTATTGATATAGATGAAGCTTTACTCCCCGATGGCAGGGTAGCTGGTTTAATAGAGAAAGAGCTTTTAACCGCTGATTATAAATTACTTGTTGGTTATAGAATGGGATTTAGATATGTCGCTAAATTGGACGTGTTGCAGCCTCATAATGGTCCATCAAATTTTATTAAAGAAGGAGGTGTCTATATAATAACTGGTGGGACAAGCGGCATAGGATTGGAAATATGTAAGTACATAAGCAAAAATTCCAATATCACTCTTATTATTTTTGGCAGAAAATTGCTTCCAAACGTATCGGAATGGGAGGTAATTCAAGGAGAGGATCACAACTTAAAAGCAATCAAATGTTACAAAGAAATCCAACAATCCGGGTCTAAGGTATATTATTTTTCACTTGACATTGCCAGTCGGCGTGATCTAAACAATGCTTTGAACATTGTAAAAAGCAAACATGGTTCAGTTCAGGGAGTCATTCACTCGGCGGGCATTCCTGGCCGGAAAAAGGTAAAAAACCATTCATTAGAGACCTTCAAAGAAACTTTGCAGGCAAAAATTCATGGAACGATTAATTTGTATGAATGCTTAAAAGATCAATCTCTGGACTTTTTTGTTATGTTTTCATCTCACAACGCTTTGATTGGAAGTGCAAGAGGCACAAATTACAGTGCGGCCAATGCCTTCATGGAGAGCTTTGTTCATCAAATGAAACTGGATAATATCAGGGGCAGGGTAATCTCCTGGCCTTCATGGCAAGAAACTGGCATGTGGAAAAGATATTTTGACCAGGTTGGCGGGAATATACCAAATAATAGCATTCTGACCAAAGATGGACTTTTAGCCTTTGATCTCACTTTACAAAACAATATCACCAGCACAATTATCTCCAAAGAAAACCCAAATGATATAGGAGAAAATCCATATTACAAAGTTTCAGATTATAATACACCTGAGCAAGATATACAGGCAAATAAAAAGAAAGCTCCTGTTAATAGGGAGATGATGAATGTTTATGCCTTGCCTGAAATAAGAAAGGAGTTAATGAATATTTGGTATGAGATATTGAAAATTCAGGATGTGAAATTGGATTCAAATTTTTTTGAACTGGGAGGAAACTCATTGAATGGCATTCAGATGATTTATAAAATTGAGGAAAAATTTAAATTAAATATTGAGGTTGAGGATATTTTTGACTATCCAACTATAAGTGAGTTAGCGACTTGCATTAAATCTTTATTGGAAAAGGAAGAGTTTAGTTCGGCCTTGGAAGAATAAAATGTAAAAACATTATTCATTTTAAATTAACGTATATGTGCGAAGCAATAAAAAAAAGAATTCTGGAAATAGAAAGCAGGCTGGAACTAATTAAATCAACAAGGGAACAAGAATTGTTGAGACCCTATGATACCAGAAGCTATCAAGTTATAAACTTTTTAAATAGGGAAGATTATACCTACAATATTTTGTTATCAGAAATCAAAAAAATAGTTAAGCTATATGAAAAGGATGTTTAAGAGACGATTTAGGTTAATTACCTGGGGGGCTTTAGGAGACCAGTTATTAATTACCCCATTCCTTCGGGTTTTGAAAAAAAAATATCCCAAATCCAAGATCATAGTTTTTTGTAGAGGGAAAGACCACCACCACATATTGAAAAATAATCCGAACATCGATTCTCTTCGCTCTTCCTCGATGTTTTTTAATCCGGTCAATGCCATCCTTTACACTTATAAATTGGTGAAGTTCTTTACACTTTCGATTTACAGATATATGCCGAATTCATGTGGTAATAAACATGCAAAGGAAATTGTGGCGGAAACATTAGACGAAGATCTAAATCTTGCTGACGAAACCTTGCAGGTTTGTTTCTCCAAGAAAGAAGAGACCAAGGCTAAAAATACAATTTCGAATTATAAAAAAACGGTAATTATCAATATAACCAGTAAAAGTTCCAAAAATACGATGTGGGAAATTAATAAATGGGAAGAGATTGTCCAGAGGTTTCCCAATCTTACATTTATCCAGCTCGGCACAAAAAATGAAGAAAAAATAAAAGGGGCCATTGACCTGCTTGGAAAAACTTCTATAAGGGAGGCCATGGCCCTCGTAAAATATGCCGAGCTTTTTGTAGGTGTAAATTCTTTTCTTGCACATGCCACCAATGCCTTTGGTACCAGAGGAGTGGTGATATGGGGGGATACAACACCGAAAGTCTTTGGACATAGCAATAATATAAACATATATAAAAATTTGGCTTGTTCCCCTTGTTTCGATATTCTTAGTGGAGGTGAGTGTCCTTACGATAATCGTTGCACTAAAGAAATATCAGTAAAGGAAGTTGAGGAAGCAATTCTTCAGCTTTATCCGTAGATTTCATTTCATAATCTGCCTTATTTGTTTCGTTATGGAACACATCTGTTCGATGTTGAACATACCAGATTTAATAGCTATATTTATAGGCGCATGGCATAATTATTGTCAATGGAATAAATTGTAACAAAGGACCAAATTGTATGCTAAAAAGTTATTTTAAACTTATCACCAGAAATTTAATAAAGGAGAAATTATTTTCTGCTATCAATATTTTTGGCCTTTCTATTGGAATGGTAGGTTCCTTATACATTTTTTTATTTGTTTCCTATGAGAAAAGTTATGATAATTTCCATATAAATGCTGAAAACCTGTACAGGTTAAAATGGGATATTTACCAAAATAACAATTTAGAAATTCAATTGCCAAAAACAGTTCCTGCCTTAGCTCCGGCATTAAAAATGGAATACCCGGAGGTTAAAGATTTCGTTAGAGTTTTCCCCATTCAAGGGACTTTGGTATTAAGCTATGAGCAAGATGCCGGAAATGTGGTGAAATTTAATGAATCGCAGATAATTTATGCTGACGGGTCCTTTTTTAATATCTTTTCCTTTAGCATGATTGAAGGGAATCCGGAAATCGCCTTGAGTCAAACCAATACTATCGTATTGACAAAGACAGCGGCCAAAAAATATTTCGGGAATGAAAATCCATTGAATAAGACCATGAGATTGAGAGAGGGTAGAATTAGTGAGTCTCTTCTTGTAACCGGCATAATAGAGGATGTCCCTGAAAATTCACATCTGGACTTTGATTACATTATTTCCATGAAGACACTGGTTACGTCAAATGGGGAGGTAGTCGATACAAGTTGGGATTTGGGCCTTTTCTATAGTTACCTTTTGCTGTCACCAGATATTAATTTAGCGGAATTTGAAAAAAGAATAGCCAATGTCATTGAGAAAAACAAAGGAGAAAGTCTGAGAAAAATTAACAGAAAAGAAATTGTTCACCTTCAACCTGTAAGAGAGATACATCTGCATTCTAAATTACAACAGGAGATCAAAGAAAGTGGAGATAACCAGGCAGTAAATTTTCTATCAATAATCGCTGTCATTATTCTTCTAATGGCCTGGGTTAATTATATAAATCTTTCTACCGCAAAGTCTCTTGAACGGGCAAAAGAAGTTGGAATTAGAAAAGTTGTTGGCGTTACCCGGTTACAATTGATTAAACAGTTCATAATAGAATCCTTGTTTATTAACACAATAGCGATAATTATCTCAATAGTTCTGCTGAAATATTCATTACCATTTCTGAATATGGTAACGGAAAAACCCATTACCCTTTCCCTATCATCTGACTTTTTATTTTTATTGTTAATAGTCCTGGCTATTTTGATAGGATCTTTTTTTACAGCCCTTTATCCCTCATTTGTCTTAAGTGCATTTAAACCCATTGATACTTTAAGAGGTAATTTAAAGAGTTCTTCAAAGGGAATAATTCACAGAAATATTTTGGTTATTCTCCAATTTTCCGCCTCAATTGCTATAATAGCTGGAACAATGACAGTTTACAGTCAGATCAGGTATATGATCGAATTCGACAAAGGTATTGATATAGATCAGGTTTTGGTGGTAAGATCTCCCGGTATTGTAGATCCCGGATATCCTACAAAATTCCGAAGTTTCAAAACGGAATTATTAGAATACAATGAAATTAATAATATTACAAAATCAGATTATATTCCTGGTGAAGCCATAATCCACTCTAATTTCCGAAGAGAAACCGCCAATGATAGTGATGACAATACTTACGGGGTAGCTGGAGTGGATGCAGATTTTATAAAAACCTTTAAAATACACTTGCTATATGGAAGAAACTTCCTTGTAGAAAATAACGGCGATACCGAAAATGTGGTGATTAATGAAGCGGCTGCCAAATTACTTGGATTTAGTAACCCCGAGGATGCAATTGAGGAAAATATTATAGGGAATTATTTTGGTAAAAAGAAAATTATCGGTGTGGTAAAAAACTTTAATCAAAGATCTTTAATTAATAATTTTGATCCTATAATTTTTTATTTGACCCCTCCGGCACCAAATTACTATTCAATAAAGATTAATACTAAAGATTTAGGGTATACCTTAGAAACAATAGAAAATAAGTGGGATAAATATTTTGAAGGGAATCCTTTTGATTTTTTCTTCTTGGATGACTTTTTTAACAAACAATATAAGTCTGAGGACCAATTTGCCAAAGTTTCAACTTTATTTGCATTTCTTGCTATCTTAATTTCTTGCCTGGGATTATTTGGATTGTCTTCTTATACGGTAAGGTTAAGACAAAAGGAGATTAGCGTAAGAAAGGTCATGGGAGCTTCAATGTTTGATATTATGGTCTTGTTATCCAAGACCTATTTAAAACTTATATTTATAGCATTTCTTATTGGAGTCCCCGTAATTCACTTTCTATTAAATGAGTGGCTTTTAAGTTTTGCTTTTCGATTAAAATTAAATTGGATCTTTTTTGTTATACCAGGATTTATCATTTTTCTTATAGCATTTTTTACTACAAGTTTTCAATCTATGAAAGCTGCTTTGATCAACCCAACCAAAACGCTTGGAAGATGATGAATAGGCAGACGCTGAATCAACGAGGGCCTTAATACAGAGAATTTTAAAATGGTAATTGCTTTGGGTTAATTTGGTGTTATTGTTTTCCGCAGTTTGAATATCAAAGTGAGCGGATAATGCCACATCTAATCTATAGGCCAAATTGAACCTTCGATTTCACATAAATGTACAAGCGATACTATTGAGATATATGCACAATTAAACATAAAACCAAATTTGTTGATATCTGAAAGGATGGTTGGGTCCAATTTCTTTATTGAAGCGCAAAATAGTTAGAGATTAACACCAATTCTAAACGCCGTTGTTGGCTTGACAATAACGCAGATATCATTAAAATTAAAAGCACAAAATGTTGATTTTTAACTTCAAAATTTTGAACTTTAAATAATAGCAATATATTCTTTAGTATAGCTTTTTTAATCTGCTCCTGGTAAATATCATGAACGCTTTTTAAAAATAATTTAATACTAAAACAGTATATATAATCAATGTTCTTGTCAACAAGTAACAATTTTACGACGAGGAAATGCGGGGTTAAACACAATAAATATGCCATCACATCATAAAATTTATAATTATGTATATACCAGAAATTATCGAGGTAAAGAATCGTTTGGATAACCTTAAAAACAGGGAACTTATTTCGGAATGGGAGCTGCCCTATGAAAATTTATTAACGCGCCGTAGTGCTGCCATATTCTTTTTAAATACAGCTGAAGAAAGTAATGAAAATTTGGAAAAGATTTGGCAAGAGTTGGAAGAGTATGAGAATTTTAGTTATAGGATTAATAAAGAAATGGAATTATCCAAAATGAAATTCAGAATTACCTTTAGCGAAGAAGAAAGGAAGAAAAATAGCCAAAAGGCTAACTTAGATTCGAATGGAAAGGAAAGGGTATCCCTCTAAATACGACATATTAAAGAGTTTTCAGCTTTTACGCTTTAGTAGAAAAATCATTTGAATGATAACACTTGCCTAATTCATCAGAAATAATCATGGTCTCTATAAGATTGCTACTTTATTTAATATTTATCTTTTTTATAATGGGTGCTTACGGACAAAACCAGCCACCCACCATTAAAAATTTTAAAGCTGAATTTAATAATAAAGAAAAAAAACTAACCATTAGTTACGATTCCTTTGACCCGGAAGAAACGGAAATTGATATAACCGTGCATTTAATTGGAAAGGATGGAAAGAGATTCTTATTGGACGGACCGTTGATTAAAGGGGATATTGGGAGCAAAATAAAGATTGGTAAAAATAAATATATAACCTGGAATTATCCGGATTCGGTTTTTTTAGATTCCAACTACAAACTTCAGATTGCGGCAGATGACAAGTATGAGATAGATATTAATAGTTTGCTCAATCAAATTAAATCGGAAAATTTATACGATAATTTAAATGAAATTTATGGAATCAGACATTACATAGTAGCTCCGGACCACCTGGCGAAGGTAAGGAATTATATAACAACGCAGTTCAATAAAGGGAAGCTCAAAGTCGAAAGCCAGGAATTCGATATTTCGGGTTATACTGCCGCAAATGTAATTGGTACAATCAAAGGTGTTGGATCGGATCCCAGCTTGATAATATTAGGCGCCCATTTTGATACAGTCAGTGATAGCCCGGGAGCCGATGACAACGGTTCTGGGGTAGTAGCGTTGCTGGAAGTAATGAAAGTACTTTCGCAACACAATTTCAACAACTCTATTGTTTTTGCGGGGTTAGACCAGGAAGAATTTGGTTTTCTGGGAAGCAAAAGATTTATTCAAAGCATCCCCACTACTTCAATGACCAAAATTATAGGTTATATTAATTTGGATATGATTGGTTATTATTCAGAGGAGGCTAATAGTCAAATTTTTCCGGAGGCATTAAAAAAAATTTTCCCAATGGCCTACTACCAAGTTTCTGAAAATGGATTTAGAGGTAATTTTATTTTAAATACTTCTAATTATAATTCAAAGTTATTGCAAGAACACTTCGATTTGAATGCCATTAAATATAGTCCTGAATTGGAGGTGGTATCCATACTCGTCCCTGATAATGGCAAATTTGCTCCTTCTTTTTTCAGAGTTGGTGATCACATCCCCTTTTGGGATAATGCAATCCCTGCTATCAATATTGGCGATGCCGGAGACACAAGGAATTTGAATTATCATTCACCAGAGGATACCATGGAAACAATTAATTACAAGCTAATTGCTAATACGGCTAAAGCGCTTTTAGCAACCATTGCTGAATTGGCAGAAATAAGACATTTGACAATTTCTCAATGTATAATAAAAAAAGAATCGATCAAAGGGAATATCTCAGGGTCGGAAAATCAGAAAAAATAGAGTTTCCCGGATCAATATTGTATTGAATTATATTTTTCCCATTTTATAAATTTTAAAAATCATGGAGCATAATTATATCGAAGCTGAAAAAGAATCAGAAATTAAAAAATTGGTAATTTATCAAAAGGACAATAATTTGGATCATAGAGATAATCTGGATGATATACCCACAGGCCCGGCAGTTTATATGATTTGTGGCAGGGTAAATGGGAGGGCAGCTAATCCAAGATACGTAGGAGAAACAAATAACCTTCAGAAAGCGATTAAAAAGCACTTTGATAAATCAGTTAAAGAATCTGATTCGTGTTTTAAGGAGTTTATTTTATCCATAAAAATTAAAGAGTTGGTTTATCAGTTGTTGCCCGGTTCTAAAAAGGAAGACAGGCTTTTAAAAAAAACAGAGTGGAGCGATAAGTATCAACCTAAATGTAATGAGGAACTAAACGAAATACACTAAGCATTATTAAGGCAGATATCGTGAAATGGGTGATGCCTCCTTAAAACTTATTTGATTTGCCAAATGGCTTCTTCCAGGCTATGCCCCGGTTACTCACAAGTTTTTATAAAAACATGCAGGCAAACAACCTTTAAATAAAAAGTGATTTCTGATGTAGAATTCTGATTCGATCGGACTAAAAATAAAAGATTATAACAAATTTTATCGCAAATAATCAAAAGCGATACTAAATAAATTCAAATATGAGACGGTTATTTATAATTTATCAATTACTGTTTTGTTTTAACATTTCTTTTGCACAAAATAAGTATTGGATATATTTTAAAGATAAAGATCAAGAAATAAATAAAGATTTTGTATCAAGTGAAACATATGCCAACAGAAAGCTGCTAAAACTTGAACTAAGACAATACTCAGATATTCCGGTGAATCGAAGTTATTTGAAAAAGCTTATGGATGAGAAGTTGATCCCCGTTAATGAGTCAAGATGGTTAAATGCCGTTTCAATGTATTTGGCGAAAAGCGAATTACATAAAGTTAGAAGCTACCCGTTTGTAAAGGATATTGAGCTGATAAATTTCGACATTTTTCCAACTGATATTGGTTCTGATATTGTTAAAATGACATATTCATTGGAGCAAATTAAGGCCCGAGCTTTTAAAGATGCCGGTCTGACTGGAAAAGGAGTGAAAATTGGCGTAATTGATGGTAGATTCGCAGGAGCGAATAAAAGCATTAAATTAAATCACTTATTCAAAAATCAAAAAGTAGCAGGTATTAAGAACTTTGTATTACCTGGAGATACTCCGTATAGCGAAACGCATAATGGTTTCGATCAACATGGCACTTATGTGCTTACTTTTATTTCAGGTTTTGATCCTAATGAAAATTTGCAATATGGGACAGCATTGGATGCTAGTTTTTATTTGGCCACCACCGATGATTCAAATAAAGAATTTAGAGGAGAAGAGGACTACTGGATAGCCGCATTGGAATGGATGGATAGTGTGGGAGTACGCCTGGTAAATACCTCTCTTGGCTATTCTTTTGGTTTTGATAATCCGCAGGAAGATTATCTGGTTCATGAAATGGATGGAAAAATTAGTGCAATCGCTAAAGCTGCCCAGATTTCGGCCAAAGAAAAAGGAATGATAATAGTAACTTCCGCCGGAAATGAAGGTAGAAACAGCTGGAAGATATTATCCACGCCGGCCGATGCTAAGGATGTAATCTCAGTTGGCGCCACAGATCAATATGCATTGAAAAAGGAGGTGAGTAGTGTGGGTCCTTCTTTTTTACCATATATTAAACCCGATGTTGCCTGTTATTCTGATGGTGGAACATCTTTTTCAGCACCGATTATTACAGGTATTGTGGCCTGTATGCTCCAAAAAAAGCCAGCGATGAGAATTGATGAAGTAAAAGAGATACTTAAAAAATCTGGACACATTTATCCTTTTGGAAATAATTATCTGGGATATGGCATTCCAAATGTTGAACGCATATTGAAATTGATTGAGAATAAAAGATATGATTTGAAAAGGTCAAAAGAAATAAGAGCGGTAGGAAAGCAAGTAATTTTAGACGAGCAAATTAATCCATCGAGCTCTCCGACCGTCTTTCATAAGAAGGATGAGCGTACTGTAGTTTACAACCAGCAGCTCGTACCCATTAGGGACAAATTCATCATTCATAGACTTGACGGAATATCGAGGTCTACCGTGACTTTTAATGATGGTGTAATTGAAATTTATTGGGAATAAACAATATACAGTATGAAAAACAGAGTATACCTAAAACCAAATGTTGTAGTTGAAATGTTGTATGATCGATGGTTCGCCTGGGGGCATTTGATTTCCCCCGCAACGGCTGCACTGAACATACGCAATCGACATATGAAAATTATTGACTCGTATATTCAAGCACCTCAAATTCATGCCGCTGCCGTAAAAAACCCTAAAATGCTTGGAGGACCTTTTATGGATCTTAAAGGGCAGCAGGTAGATGAAATTAAAGCATTAAGAGATCATACATTGGAAAAACAAAAAGATATGTTCGAATTGTCTGATGCTATTTTTGAACTGGATGACCTGCTTCAAAATCAGGCAAAAGGATATTCCCTCGAGTCTTTATACGAAAAAATACCTGAAATTCTAAGAGGATATGTGGAATTAATATATGATCTTCACGATAATCCGTCTTTTAGATTTTTTGAACCATTATTGTACAAGAGCAAATATTACAAAACAGAATCGCAAAGTATTGCACTGTGGTTAACAGAAAATGATGAAAGGCCATTTGTGTTAAGTACACCAAGACTTGACAATGACCATGTGTTACATTTGCCAGTGTCCTTTGCCGACGCTGGTTTGGATCAGCTTGCCAAAATGAAACGCAATCCTAATTCATTGGATTTCATAAAAGAAGCATTGAAGGTTCCAAAAAAAGATGAAGCTCTTTTCCAATCTTTCTTTACGGAAGAACCATATGTCCCTTATAATAAATATGAGGGTAACAAAGTCAGGATGCGATATTTTGGTCATGCTTGTATATTGATTGAAACTCAAAATCTTTCTATATTAATTGATCCCGTAATCAGCTACTATGGATATGTATCCGCCATAAATCATTTTTCGGATTACGATCTTCCGGATGTAATTGATTATGTATTAATTACCCATAATCATCAGGATCATGTTCTTCTTGAAACGCTGATATTATTAAGGCATAAAATACAAAATTTAGTTGTTCCAAAAACAACCAGCGGAGCCTTGCAGGACCCTAACCTTAGATATATGTTTAATGCTATTGGGTTTGCTAATGTAATTGAGGTGGGTGATATGGAATCCTTGTCTTTCAATGATTGTATAATTACCGGCATTCCTTTTATAGGGGAGCATTGTGATTTGGATATCCAGTGTAAAATGTGCTATCATGTTAGATTTGATGAATTTACAGTTCTTTTTGTTGCAGACTCCTGTAATATAGAACCTATCTTGTATGATCATGTGTATGAACATACCGGCGAGGTGGATATTGTATTTTTGGGAATGGAATGTGAAGGGGCTCCTCTTTCATGGCTTTATGGCCCACTTATTAATGGAGAGCTCCAAAGGGAGAAGGATAGGTCTCGTACCCTGTCAGGATCAAATTTTAAAAGAGGAAAGGCGCTTGTAGAAACTTTTAATCCCAAAGAAACATATGTATATGCCATGGGATTGGAGCCTTGGCTCGAATTTATTAGTAGTAAGAGATACAAAGACCAGGATCATCCAATTGTGGAATCCAATAAATTAGTCAATTATTGTAAAAGCAAAGGCATTATTTCAGAACGATTATTTGGTGAGAAGGAACTATTGAGGGATAAAAAGACAGAATTATCAACGATCTAATTGTTTATAACATCATACAAACCAATAACATACAATGCTTAAAGTAAATTTATTTTGTCTTCCGTTTGCAGGTGGTAGTAGTTATTCTTATGACGGATATAAAAAATCAGCACCTCCGGATATAAACGTAATACCCATAGAGATACCGGGAAGAGGCACTAGGTTTAAAGAAAAATTGTTAACAGATATTCATAAAATAACGGACGATATATTTAATCAGGTAAAAGAGCACTTGCAGCACCCATATGCTATTTATGGTCATAGTATGGGGTCATTATTAGGTTACCTGCTTACAAAAAAAATAAGTTACGAGCAATTACCACTACCCAAACATTTGTTTTTTACAGGGTGTAACGGTCCTTCTGTAATAGAGAATGAACCACCACGGCACTTGTTACCAAAAGACCAGTTTATTTCAAAGCTAAAAGAAATTGGAGGTAGCCCAGATGAGATATTGGAAGATGATGAATTAATGAGGTTTTTTGAACCCATCCTTAGAGCAGACTTTCAAGCAACTGACACCTATAGCTATGTGGAATCAACCCCTTTCGAAGTTTCAATTACCTGTATGATTGGCCTGAAGGAGAAAACCACTGATGAGAAAGTTCAGACATGGCAAAAGGAAACCACTAAACGTCTGGATATAAAGAGATTTCCTGGCAACCACTTTTTTATTTTTAATTATGAACGGGAAATATTGAAGATAATTAAAAGTAAGCTATACCCGGTTCTAGTTTAACAGAATATTTGCATCAACTTTATATAGAGAGTATTAGTCAACTATATAAAACGTTTATTTACTATCTGAAAGTTTTTGATAAAAATAGTTTCAGTCATCATTTAAATCATTAAATAAAAATTTGGAATTTCTAAAATTACTTCTGGCTAAGTCCAAATTGCTGTACCTGGGATTAGTGTTTCTTAGCATTGTGAACGGATTGTTGAATATTGGATTATTGACATTTATTAATCACGCTATTACGCAGACGGCTATTCCCATATTTCCTGAATATGATTGGGTATTATTTATTTTGCTTATTTTAGCTGCATTTGCCACCAATAAGGTATTTCAATCCGATATGATTAAATTGACTACGGAGGTGAACTTTGATTTTGAAATGGCAATTCTTGAAAAGCTTAGGTACGCTACATATCAGGATTTTGAAAAACTTGGGAAGGAGAAAGTGTTTACAGCTATGGGTGATATCAGGAATTTAGGGAATATACCGGAAGTATTAATGAATGCCATTAACTCAACCATTGTCGTTATATGCGGCTTTATTTATCTTTTTTGGCAGTCGGTGTTGGGTGCGACGGTGGTATTAGCAACTATGTCGTTTTTACTGGTATTTTACATTTTACGAAATGTAAAAATTGAAAAAGAACTAGAGAAACTAAGGGATTTGCAAAATCATTTTTTTAGATATATTAATGATTTGCTATACGGTTTTAAAGAACTTAAAATGAGTGCTACCAGAAATGAAAATATACATACTAAGTTCTTGAAAAAGAATCGCTTTGAAGGAAGAAAAATTGCTCAGGATACCAGAATCAGTTATTTGAACAATGAGCTTACCGGAAGTTTTAGTTGGTATATAATCATTGGGATAATTATGTTTGGTTTACCTCGCTTTTTTGATCTGGATTTTGCTAAAGTAAGTTCTTTTCTCATCACAATTTTATATCTAATGGGGCCTATTGCAGTCCTGATTGTATTGGTGCCTACTTTTACGCACGTAAAAATCGCTGTTTCACGATTAAATAAATTCAGCAAAATATTATCGGAAAATCTGAAAGAAAAAAAAATTGATCAAATAAATATAATGGATGATAGACCGGATTTTAATGAAATTGAAAATATAGAATTCAAAGATCTTTTCTTTGAATACATTGACGATAATGGCAATGTGACCTTTACGTTTGGACCGTTTAATTTGGACATAAAAAGAGGAGAATTAATATTTGTGACAGGGGGCAATGGTAGTGGTAAGAGTACATTTGTAAATCTAATCACAGGCCTTTATAAACCAAAATCGGGAAAAATATTTATAAATAATCGGGAAATAGATAAAACAAATATTTCAAAATATATCAAAAAGCTATCTGCCATTTTTACTAATCCGTATTTATTCAGCGAGAATTACGATGACTTTAAACTAAGTTTTGACAACAGGCGTTTGATGGAGTTTATTAAGAAAATGAAATTAGTTGATATAGTGAGAATTGATGAAGTCAATGCTCGGTTTGACAATAACCTTTCAAAAGGACAGCAAAAGCGCTTGGCTATGATTTTAGCCTTATTGGAAGAGCGAAAAGTTTTGATATTAGATGAGTGGGCAGCTGAGCAAGATCCGGAATACCGGGCATATTTTTATAATACCCTGCTTCCGGAATTGCAAAAACAAAATAAAACAGTCATTGCAATCACCCACGATGACGCCTATTTTCATTGTGCTGATAGAGTCATTAAACTTAATAACGGCAAAATAGTCACGGGAGAAGAAATTTTGAACTATGAATAAAATATATTGAATTGTATCCATAATATTGGAAAAATACGCGGAATTAAAGGTTGTTGTAGCACAATGCTATATAGGCAAACGGATCAAACTAATTAACAATAACTTTGAAAGCTCGTACAGGTTTTATTTATAGCTGACATATGTTTAATAATAATTGTGTAATAAAGAACGCTATAAGCTTATCGCAAGCCTGGGAAGTAGGTACAATAGTTTTGACAAGCATGAGTTAATTCCGGTTTTGTAACCAGGGTCAACTCGAATGTAAAGTATTGAAAATTGGATATGTGAATTTTGTATCATGTTAAATAGTTCGAATACATTTTAAATACTATTCAGAATCAAGCAAATATATTCTGAGAGAATACATCATTTTTAAAACAATGTCTATCTTATTAAAAGAAAAAATAAATACCCGAAATCTTCTCCCAATCGAAGAACAAGACTCTTATGGTTTATCACATCATCAAATATTTGATTTTGTAGGTAATAACAATTTGAGAGAGGGTGATACCCCTTACAATTTTGGTTATGTCTTCGAGGTATCCGAATTAAACAAAAATGCACTGGAAAAAGCCTTTAAAACGATAATAAATCGCCATGAAAGTTTAAGAACTATATTCTTTAATTTAAATGGCGATATAAAACAAAAGATAATTCCTTATAGTTCAGAAAAATTTGGTATATCATTTTTTGATCTTAGAAAAATCAAGAATCCTTCAGCAATTGCAGAAAAGGAATACTATAACGAAAAAATGAAGATAGGTGATCTAAAGACGGAGCCCTTAGTTAAGATGCAAATATTTTGGATTAATAGGCATTTGTACTATATAACGTTGATAATTGAACATATTATCAGTGATGTGTGGTCTATAAATATCTTAAAAAAAGAATTATTAATGTTATATGAAGCTTATTCCGAAGGACAGCAAAATCCTTTAAAGCCTTTGGCAATCCAACTAAAAGACCTGACGGCTTGGAAGAACAGATTGGTGAACAGCGAGAGGAATATTAAATATTGGGAATTGAAAAAATTGGATACCTCCCATGTAATTGATATAAATTATTTTTATGAAAAGTATAAAAAGAGTATCAGTTTAGATAGCTCCGAGACAAAGGCATTGACCAAAGGTTTAGCCTATACTTTTTTTATTAAAGAGGATTTGAAAAATAATTTGAATGAATTGGCCTCCTACGCCAGAGTCAGTGTTTTTGGATTACTTCTTGGTTGTCTTAAAATATTAATTTTTAAATTATTTAATCAGAAACAGATTTTGGTTTCAGTTGTATTTGGAGGCAGAGATAAGAATGAATTTAAAAATCTTGTAGCCAATTGTTCAGAGATTATTTTTCTTTTTAGTCAGGTTGACAATTCCCTTGATACAAAAAGCTTTATTCAATCGGTTTACAAAAGTTTATTTTCTTCAACAAAATATAGATATCCATGGAATGAACATGAAGATTCACCTTTTAAGGATAGTTGGATATTTAAAATTAATTATTTTGATTCTGTCATAAAGGGGAAAAGTGTTGTTAACAATTTTGATGCAAAACACTCACATATCGAATCGTTGAATAACTTTACATCTTACTTGACTATAACAGAACATGATAATGCATTTCAATTTGAGTGTTGTTTTTCTCCTAAGTTTTATACATCAACAATGATGGTGTACTTATTTGATCAGTATTTACTTCTTTTAAAAGAAATAGCAAAAAATACGGATGGAAAGATTTTTGATTTGACATACTAAGCGGCCAAATTTTAATCGCGATGTAATAGTGAAGGATGCTGCTGTTTCATTAGATAAAGATTCTAAATTTGTGATGTCTAAAAGGAAAAATTATTTCGTATCTAAAATGAACATGTTTAGTTATGTTAACGCTACATAATAGATTTTTGTAAATAATTCTAATATCTTAATGGTTTAAAATGATAAAATTAGATTTAGGTGGAATCGGAAAGGGCCAAGATGGTTGGAAAACCATTAATCTGCTTCCCGGTGTAGATATCCAAGAGGACATTATGGATATTGACAATTACTGTCATGATAACTCCGTTGATATTTTTAAGTTAAATCATACTTTTGAACATTTACCATCGGTTAGCCTGGAAGGTTATATGAAAAAACTATTGAAGAAACTCAAGGAAAAAGGAAAATTGATGATCGTACAGACTGACATCAAAAAAACGATATCACTTTTTGCTCAAAATAAACTGGACTTCTATTGCTTAAGAGATATTATTTTTACCCCTTTAGACAGAAGGAAAAAAATATTTAATATCGCAGGACGCGATCTGCAACATCATCAATTCATATGGGGAGCCAATGAGTTAAAAAAGGAATTGTTATATTATGGATTTTCGGAAGTTCAAGTGTTTGATGCAGGTTCATGGAGCTTCGATTGTGCCTCAATATTTCCTTTTCAGGAAAATGAAAAATATTTTGGCGTAAAAATCCCTAATCTAGGGCTGATAGGAATAAAGTAAATTAAACCCACAATAGAATTGGAATGCCTATAAACTTATAATTTAATTTCTCCATGATTAAAACCTTTGGGAGCTATAAAATTACTTCGTGTTAAAAAAGGTGGTATCTGTTTTATAAGGCTCAACCACCTAATTTGCTGCCTTTTACAATTTATTACTTTCAAATAAAAGAATCGATATTATGAATATTTCATATATTATCAATTATAGAACCAGTGATGATTATAGGTACCGGAATCTAATTACTACACTTAATTGGACATCAAAGTTATCTAATTTGAAGACTATTTTGGTGGAACAAGATACGTATCCCAGACTTATCCGTAGTGAACTGCCTGGAAATTGCAATTATATATTTGCGTACAATCCCGGATTATTCAATAGGTCTTGGGGTTTTAATATCGGTTGTAGAAACGCTAATAGTAATATTATCTGTTTAGCAGATGGTGACATTCTAATCAATAAATCTAATTTGGTAAATAGTTTTAAATTGTGTTACCATAGATATGATGCTGTAAACCCCTACGGAAAAATACTTGACTTGACTCAGCAAGAGACGCAAACTTTAAATGGTGCCGGGTTAAATAAACTTCATTGGTCTGGTTTATTAAGTACAACCGGGAAAGTTAGGCCCGGAACCAGTTTTTGTGGCGGTGTTGTGGTTTTTAGGAAAAATATTTATGAGCAGATAGGTGGTTTCGATGAAAGATTTCAGGGCTGGGGAGGAGAAGACGATGCCATGACCATTAAACTTAACCTACTTGTAAAGAATACATATCAAAGCTCATCATATGCTTTTCACTTATGGCACAAAAGTGATAGCAACAATATTACAAGTCAGGAAAGCTATAAAAAGAATTTGGAGTTGCTTTGTGAATATAAAAAATATAAAAAATCAACGATGCTAAAAATGTGTGAAAAACTCGGTTCGAAAATGGGCGACCGTCTAAAATATTTAACTAATAGATCCATCTAGAAATATATGTTGAATGGAAAAAGGCATTAAGCAGAACCTTTTCAAAATATTCAATAATTTATTATCAAAGTAATGAAGATTTTATATTTACATGATCATGAAAAATGGGCAATCTTTAATGTCGGGAGGCTCTGGTTGGAAAATATTAATAAGGTTGAGTTAACATTTAAAAATTATAATGGAATAGAAGATACAAGCTTATTTCACGATTACGATTTTGTATTTTTTGGCTTTTTAAATATCTATTTTAAATTTAAATATAATCTGGATAAAAGCATTATTGCTATTCATGACCCAATAGAATTATTCCCTGAAAAAAAGTATTGGCATTTCTCCCAACCCAATCTTGAAAGGTTGGAATTATTGAGATTGGCTAAAAATGTGATTGTTATTTCCAGGGAGTTGCATTGCCTGTTAAAATATTATAAAATAGATACTTATTTAATACCAACAGATAGTCTGCTTCCATTAAGGGATAAAAAAAAAATGAGTACTACAAAATGTGATATTCATTCGATATACAACATATCTGCTAGAAAAAACCTAAAGCTAATGATGGATATCAAAGAATATTGCCAGATGCAATTGAAATTAAACATTCATTTAAAGGAGGGATTAAATATACTTCCCGAAAATGAATATATCAATCTATTGGATAATCATGAGATATATATATGTACTTCTTTCCAGGAAGGAGGGCCATTGCCGGCCATGGATGCTATGGCAAGAGGATCTGTTGTATTGACTACTCCAGTCGGCCAGATGACTGAAATGATAGAAGATGGAAAAAACGGATTTATTTGCTCGACGAAAGACGAATTTTTCGATAGGATTTCGCTATTAGCCAGAAACCTCAAAATGTTGAATGAAATGAGAATTTTTAACCTTGAATTGATGTATAAAAAAAGAAAAAATGGCTTTATAAATAAAAGGGTCATGCAATTTTTGAATATTTTAAGACACTACCAATATTAAGTTGTTAAATGTAACCGCTAGTGTTTCAAAAAATCAGCTTTAATTTGAAATGAAAAATTGCAGGATATGAAACGGTTGTCGTGGATCTTTAACCCAAGAGACCCTATCAGAGGATGCAATTATATAAAGCAACATTGACTTGGTTTAATCACTTTAAATGACCACATTCAAGTGTATAAAGGTAGGTTGAATTATATCCTGGCACTAAAATCCCTTTTTAACACTTCAAAAATCAAGTTTAACCAGATTCCTTTGGAAGATAATTTTAAAGGGATCGAATTATTAGAAGTTAGAACCAGCGCAGCCGGGAGTAAATTTTGGTGTTATTAGATGTAGATCTTATCCCGGATGATCTATCATGTAAACATTATTGGCGGTTGCCTCAAAGTTATGAGAACCGTTTAATGACCGGATGTTAATTGCGTTGTCGTAAAGAAACTGTCCTGATTGAAAGGATAAAACTTAAAGCAAAATTACAATGAAAGAAATGGAATTGATATATAATGCATCAGCAATTGAAAGATTGAATTAAGTCCCCCGGCAATGAGAATGAGATACTATATTTCTACTAAAGAAAATCTGTTATATGGCAGCAAATTTTATTATCAAGGACGTTTCCAAAGCTATGGCCAACATAGCTTTATTTATGACTTTTTAATTAATGCCTATAAACAAAATATCAAAGTTGATTTGATAGTGGATGAGATTAAAAACTTTCCTATTTATAAGATTATTCAACCGTATTGTACTTTGGTTGAGTGGAGAAAAGCCGGAAGTTTGGAAACCGCGGATATAGCGATAGTCGATGTAATCTGTGAGCGCATGACAAGGTGCTTACCTGTAGAGACTCCCAAGATATGTATAGTACACAATGCTGGCACCTTATTCAACAGGGCCTTAATCGAAATGTGTAATTGCTTTATATGTATGACTGAGACTGCCTGGAATTTTCAAGTTAAAACGATTCCCTCTGAAAAACTGGTTCTTATTCATCAAGGAGTTGATCTTAAAAGATTCAGACGCCGCAATGAGCTTTTTGATTTAAAGCAAAATAGGAATTTGAATATCCTAATATATACCCGGATGAATCAGGACAAACGCAATACAATTTTTTCAGTTTTAAATGAATTAAAAACAGCTGATTATTATGTGACAGTCTTGGGTAGTGGACCATTGTTTTGGGAGTTTTGTGATTTGTTTGGTGATAGATTCGTAATAATAAATTACATACCCTACCATTCAATTCCAATTTTTTTGCAGCAGTTTGATTTAATTATATCATCGGGGCGAGGTGTTATGGAATCATGTGCCTCCGGCAAACCCACGATATGTGCTGGTTTAGGCTATGGTGGGTTAATAACGCGTGGAAATGTCAAACACTTGCTTAAAAGAAATTTAACAGGATATGGAGAAAACTTTAGTGCTGCAAAATTTAAGGATGATATCAAAGAGGCGCTGAGTATAAGGCCTATGATGTGGCGGGAAATAGCGGAATCATATTTTGATGTAAATCTGTTTATTAAAAAAATCAAATATAAGATTAGTGAAATTACCAGTGTTCTAAATTGATTACTTATTTTGAAGGAAATGGTTATTTGCTTAAACAAGCAACATTTAATTCATACCCTTATATGCGATATAGTTATTGGGAGCATGTGGCATAACATCAGTTTCAACTATAATTTAAGAACTTGAAAATTCTAACAATAATGATGATAAGAAATGCCGAAAAACGCATCAAGGATTCGTTAGAGGCAATTTCTAATTACAGCGATGCTATTTATATTTTGGATGACAGGAGTATGGATAGAACTAAAGAAATTGCAATGAATTTTTCAAAGGTAAAAAACGTTTTCGGCGCTGATCCAAATATTTCTGATAAAGATTGGTATTTTAAAGAATCTGAAATGATCAATTTACTATACAGAATGGCAGATTTCTATTGCCCGGAATGGATTATACATTTAGACGATGATGAAATATTAGAGCCAAATGATCAAATCAGGGATATCTTATCTAATATGGGCGATAATATTTCGGGAATTAAATGTCCAAAGATCTCGGTTTGGGATGACCCAGATTATCCTTTAATGGTTCCCTTAATGGGCGCTGCCAGACAAATGTCAGGAGCGGTTTGGAGACATTTTTCAGGATTGTGTGCAGATTCTAAACCCTTGCATAATTCCAGATTACCAATAAATATTGCACGTTACGGAAAAGTAATTTCATGTGAAAAAATTAAATTTTTTCACAAAGGATGGAATACATTAAAGAAACGAATTCTCAAAGTTGAAAAATATTATAGACTTGATCCAAAATGTGAATATAATGAAGGCGTCTCATATGATAAAGGATTATTATTTGGCTATGAGCGGAATTCCATAAATAAATTAATAAGAGATTATCATTTAAAATATTCTGAATACCTTAAAATCGAATAAAATATTCATTTAATCTTGCCATTTGTTTTATTAGCTTTTGAAAATATAAGAAATTGATCAATTAATTCTTAGATGCTGAAAAGGTCAATTTTTCAGCCTTAGGATATTTTATGCACCTCCTAACATCTGAAATCTTGTATTCTTTGATAAAAGTTTGGTGAGATCTAGAATGCCATTGAAGTAGTCTGCAATGCTGTGTGCCAGTACCAATTTACCTCATTTTTTTTAACAAATTTAATTTTGATAGGGGTGTCTAACTATAGTAAATAGTTTTTACCTCTTTTGTAATGAAAACATTTTTAAAAGCCATCCGAAGAGTAATTATCAGAATTACTCCCATTACTTAATTCTGTATACCTTGAAACGGTATTATAGGTACTGACGAAGCTTATTGTCCGTATTGGACTACCATAAATAAAGATGGATACTTCACTTTCTAGATCTTAAATTTTTAATATCTCACAAATTTTAACAGTGGCTTTACAATGAACGATTTAATACTTGGACAGTTTTTTATTTTGGTGAACAGGGCTCTTGGTGAAAAGATAAGTTTCATTGCCATATAAAAGTTATCTGCTTTTACCGATCATTTTTTAACCTTAGATATCTAAGCAGAGTCAGAAAACTATTATAATAAAAGGTTTGATTTATTCTGGAACATCCGGATTGTAACGTTGGCTTATCAAATCATCTAAAAGGAATTAATTTTGGTGAAACACTGAGCTGGCTTACTTTTCAGCATCCAGTATTCAAAAAAGTAAAAGCTTGAACTCATTTTGTCAATTTTTTGTGGGAAGCTATATTTTTGGTATTTTCTCGGTTAAAAAAAAGCAAAAATTTCAAATAGAATTCTAATATGTTAAAAGAATCGATCTCTGAAAAAGCAATCAAATGGATATTGACACCAGACTTAAATGTTAAAAGAGTAGTAGTATTAATTCCCCAATACAATGAATTGTCACATGGAAATTTTATTCAGCGTCTTCACTATTTTAATGAGCTTGCTAAACTACATACTAAAACTTTGGATTTAATTATTATTGATGATGGTTCAACGGATAATAGTCTACAAGCAATTGAAGAATTTATCGAAAAAAATTCGGTTTCATTTGGCGCTGTTTCGGTAACTCCAAATGCAAACAAAATAGGGGCATTATATCTAACTATTCTAAACATTGATTATGATTATGTCCTTTTTTCCGATTTTGATACCGATTTGGTGAATCTGGAGTACCTATCAGAAACGTTGAAAACGTTGGATAATAGTTGTATTATGATGGGATGTTATTTTAGAATGATTCCAGCAGATGGGGCCTCAATCATTGTTAGATACCAGAAGTTGGAATACGCTATCTCAAGAATATGGTATAAATATATTTCAATTGACAGAAGTGTTCCTGTGATGCCTGGTGCAGGATCCTTATACAAGCATGAGATGCTGCTGAAAATACTTGAAAGCCATAGTGGTCGAAGAAATGGTGAGGACAGAGAGACAACCATTATAGGATTAAAACTTGGTTATGAGGTATTTTATCAAAATAAAATATTGGCAGTAACCAGAACGCCCGACACAATCAAAAAGTTAATCTTGCAAAGGGCTAGATGGGATTTGGGTTATCTGGAGACATTTAGCAAAGAAAAGGGGTTGTATGTTAAACAAATCATTTCACTTAGAAGGCTCGGATTGAGATCGTTTTTTGATCTACTGAATAATATTTTACTTTTAACATTGCCATTTGTAATAATTCTGGTAGCATTTTTCAGTTTAAGGATATCCTTAATAATGTTGGTATCTTGCTACTTATTAAAGCTGGTGTGGGTTAGGCTTATGCTGCAAAAGGAAAAGAGTGAAGTTGATAAAATTAATTCTTATCCTGTAATCTTGGTTTTATATCCTTTATTTAAGGTATTGAGCGAGTTACCAGCCTGGATTAAAGCTATATTTACATTCGTATCTTCAAATTATCGCTCAACTCGTTCAAAAGGTTCAATTGGTAATTTGAATTCAAACGGTTTGGCTCAAAAAAATGGTACAAGTTCGTGGAGGTCCAAAAAAACTAATTTTACTTTGAGACTATTAAAAAGCAAAAAGTAAAGGTATGTAATTGAATAGTTGCATTAAAGTTAATTTTGAAAGCACTACACATCTACCATTGATAGGGATTAAAAAGTTTCGAAGGAAGTATAGCTGCCATCTCATCAAACCTTCAACAACTTTAGATAAACCCTTGAAACGTTATTGTTCTGCTTTCAATACATCTTGTATCACGGCTGAGGAAGACGTGTAAGGTTTAAATTAGAGTATAATAATTAAGTAATGTATTGAATTCGAAGATTATCACAAAATATTTTGATGAACCGATATCACCGTTTTATGAAAAGAAGGATTTCATTTGATTATTATTTTCTGAAGATCAATTTCAAAAGTGTAATATCTTGTATTTGTACCTAACATGTGATCAAAAACTCTTTTTGAGCCATTGATTTTGAGGTACTTCAATTTGATCATATTCCAGTCTAGTGGAGGCGTTAAAAAAATAAATTTTAAAAAATAAAACTTTTATTTATTATGAATGAATTAGTTAAAAGATTATCGGAAAAAGAACACGCTATTCAGGCAAATAGACCTGACAAGTCTGTAGAAGCTTTACAAAAACGTATAGATTTAAATTATATACATATTCTATTTGAAGAGACCGGGACGGAAATAGGAATCAGACTAGATAAGGAAAGGTGTGATTTTAGCAAAGCCAATTTTGAGAAAGGAACAGGAAAAATTCATTTGGAAGGAGCACTTACTTTAAATTATGACAAAGTAAGGTGTACTGCCGACATCAATCTAAAAACAATGAAGGGAAAAGGCCGTCTTCAACTTATTGAAAATGACGCTGAATATATTCGTATCATTGATGACAAGAGCTTAGTATAGGATTACTTCTTAATTCAAACGATATAGAGAAATTGCCTTTGGCTTAATATATGGTAAGATAAAATGGGTAGATATAACGAGGTTAAGCATCATAAGATTAAATAACCAAAATCCAAAAATGACCTATTACCAAAAATGTAGTCTTACTGGTTTCCGAACTATTTAAAATCGGCTTTTTCTTAAATTTTCATAGTTATCAGAGCTGTTAATGGTGGGGAAGTTGTGGACTGGCGTGCAGTCTGGTACTTTTCCACTTTTTACAGCTTCTCTTGTCTTTTGACCGCGGGATATACTACTTTTTTGAAAGTATGTCTATCGCATAATGTTAATCAGTCTCGGCGCCCCGTACATCTTTTGGAGTCTGGTGTTCTCCACTTCTAATTCCTTTATCCGCTATAATTGACTGACATCCATGCCCCACACTTCTAATGCCAATTGTAAAACATGGATATGTGAATGCCTATCTCACGTCAAATATCTTCCACCAAACCGCTTTGTTCATTTTCTTTTAAGACTTTGATGAATCGGCTCTCGGCGAATTTTACCTTTTTCATGATACATCAGTTAAAATTGTAAACCTGTAAACTGTCCGAATTTCTGATGAGGTGATGCCTGATCTTACCGTTTTGTTCAAAGAAGTGCCTGTTGTTTATTGCTTAGCGTAGATGACGCGCATCTGGTATCAAATCGATGGTGCAGTTTGAACCATTGATCTTATAAATACTGTGGATTGACAAAATTTCCAAATAATTATGGGTTTAAGAAATCATTTCGGTGAAATGAAATCTCCAATTGATGATGAACTTGTTAGTCAAAAGATAAGTTGAAAAGAAGTTCCCGGTTAGAGAAAATGGATAGTGCAAATCCTGCAAAAGCTTTGAAGAAACATATAGATTTAAATGAAGTACATGTTCTCTCTGAAGAGGCCGGAAGTAAGATAGAAGTTAAGTCGGATCGTGAAAAGTGTGATTTTAGTAAATTTACTCGTATGTATCTTTATTTATAGAGAGAATACAATTTTTCTTTTTCTATCTGCTATTGATTTTTAATTTAGAAATGTCCATCTTTATTTAAATGATCCACATAGAAATCCCATTGGTATATTAAAAGGTCTTTATCAAATAAGATTAGGCAATTTTAATTTTACTTTATGGAAATTTAGCGTTGTCATTGACCATGGCAAAGTTAGATAAGTATTGATTTTTGTATTGTAGATAGCTACAAACCAGTCGATTTGCGAACTTTTAAAGTAATGTATTGTGACATATCCTAAAGCCGAAAATTTAGTTTGGCATGTTATATATACCAGGCCAAAATTTGAAAAGAAAATTTTTGAAAGACTACAAGAGAGGAAAATTGAGACATTTTTACCGCTTCAAAAAGTTATTAGGCAATGGAGTGATAGAAAAAAGAAGGTTGAAGTTCCTTTGTTCCCCAATTATTTATTTGTGCGTATATCATCTCCTGATAGATGGAATGTGCTCGATGTGAACGGGGTAGTAAGATTTTTGCAATTTGAGGGAAAATCGGCTATTATATCAGAAACCGAAGTGGAGACTATACGTAAATCTCTTTTAGGCGATCTTGAAGTTTCAAATAAAAAGTTTAACAAAGGTGACCAGGTGATCATTGTCAGAGGACCGCTTAAGGGTCTGAAAGGCATTTTAATAGAAAATAAGGGTAGAAGAAGGTTAGCCATTAGAATCAATATTATTGACAAGTCTATTCTTGTTAATGTTTCTGCCAATGACCTTTGCGGCATTGGTTAAATTTTAAAAAGTGGGAGGGAAGTTAAAGCCATATGATCCAAATAAATTCCATGAGAAATATTTTGATTTAAAAAAAACTCTATGGAACCTTTAAAATGCGGTTTAAAGATTTTGGCACCTGAATGATCGGTAAACCAACTTTTTGTTTGAACAATATAATATTTTACTAACAATATTTGTATTTGACAAATAAGATCCCAAAAGTTTAAAGTTTATCAAAACCTGTGGATTTTGATAATTGAATTGGTAATATAATTACAACAAATAAGTTGAAAACTTTGCCAGGTAGCTTTTATACCTTTCTGTCAGAAGTGAGAAGCGTAAAAGCTATTCCATACTCAATAATTAAGCCTATGTCATTTGCATTAACCGAATTTAATGTCTGAATATGTCGATGCCATCTTCATTAATCATTAATAAACATTGATTAATTCTTTTATTAATGTTTACTTAAGAATAAGCATTAAAACTTAAAATAGTCCAATATAGCTTCCAGAAGGCCCTTCTTAAGAAAATAGATATCTTTTAAAAGAAATTACACAGGAAACCACCATTACTTGTTGACCGTGATCTCCCCCTTCATCACCACATGAAGACTGCAAAAGTACGTAACATTTTGCGTGATGACCAGGTCCCAGGACTTCCCCGCCGATAACGGCGAAGAGGTCCAGGACTGCCTCAATGCTTCAGTGACATCGTGTATTACCAGGTCATTATTGATAAACCGAACGGTATCCCCCCTATTGACCATCAGGGAATCCGGAAAAAATTTCATTTGCCGTATTTCAACCATGTGAAGTTGTGGAGCGGGGTTTATCGACGTGTCGTTACCGTTCCGGCCTTCGTTGCCAGGAGTAGGTGAGCATCCGGCACTTAGTATCAGTATCCAAAATATCAAAGCTCCTTTCCTCACTTACCTTGAAATTCCTTTTGTACTTCTTCAGCATGCTTCAGGTGTGTTTCAAGCGCTGGCATGACATTCTGCAATAATTCCTTTAATTCCGCATTTTCAGTCTCCGGTATCAAAAGTCCTTTTACGGCCGAGATCACTGCCTTGTGATAAGCTACCTCATTGTCGATATAGGTCTTATCAAATGCTTTACGTGAACTGGCCTCAAGCGTCTTTCTGGTCTTCTCAGCGTCGGCCAGTAACTGTTGGCTAACGGCATTGTCTTTGGGGGTCACACCCAGTTTTTTGGCAAGTGCGGCGGCTTGATCTATGACGGCCGTATGGTCATTGGCCATGGTTTCAGCAAATTTCAAAACTGCTTTATTTTTTGATCTCTTCTTTGCAATCTCCGCATAACTTATGTCTATCTGGTTGGCTACCACCGCCACATGAGCCACTTCCGGATCTGAAAGCGTAGGGTTTTCTTGTGCCGAAACCGGCAGTGCCTGCATTACCATGACGGCCAATAGCAGGAAATTTACTTTTACAAATGGCTTGATCATTTTCATAGTCTTATTTTTTAGTTAGCTTAATACTATTGATTAGATGACCAAAGCAGCGTTTGGTTACAAAACCCGTAAATTTTTCAGAATGATCCTTCCACATTGACAAAATAGCATTTTGGAAAGTTGGTTAGAGGTGCTGTTACGAGGTTTTGTTTTGCAACCCAAATTATCCACAAAAGAATGATGCGCCAAAGTGGATGTTTCAGCTGGTATTAATTATATTGTCGGTGGGAAAAAATTTACAGTATCCAACTCAATTACCGCCATGTTTTACATCGCTGACCTGCACGTTCACTCTCACTTTTCCAGAGCTACCAGTAAAGATCTTAATTTGGAGTCGCTTTATCAATGGGCAAAGATCAAAGGTATCAATGTGGTTGGTACAGGTGATTTTACACATCCGCAGTGGTTCAAAGAACTAAAAGATAAGTTAGTGCCCGATGGAAGTGGATTTTTTAAATTGAAAAACCCTCCGAAGACGCCCGCTATATCAGGTTTAAAAGTGGCAGAAACAGATGTTCGCTTCTGTCTGACCACTGAAATTAGTTCTATTTATAAATACGGCGATAAGGTCCGTAAGAATCATAACTTATTGTATGCACCTGATCTTGACACGGTGGCTCGCCTGAATGCCAGACTGTCGGCTATTGGAAATCTGGAAGCCGACGGCCGCCCTATTTTGGGGCTTCCTTCCCATGATTTATTACATATTGCGCTGGAAACATCAGAACAGATGCATCTGATTCCTGCCCATGTCTGGACTCCCTGGTTTTCAACCCTGGGCTCCAAAGGTGGCTATGATAGTGTCCGGGAATGTTTTCGGGACCTGACCGATCACATTTTTGCGCTGGAAACAGGTCTCTCCTCAGATCCGGCCATGAACTGGAAATGGAGCGATCTTGACCGTTATACCCTCGTCTCCAATTCAGATGCACATTCTCCGCAAAAGCTTGGCAGAGAGGCCAATTTGTTTGATACTGAGCTGAGTTACGAAGCCATGTTCAATGCCATCAAATCAAAGCAGGGTTTTTTGGGAACTTATGAGTTCTTTCCCGAAGAGGGGAAGTATCATTTGGATGGCCATAGAAACTGTGGTATTGTATTGGAGCCGGAAGCCACCTCGCAATACAAAGGCCTTTGTCCCAAATGCAACCGGCCACTAACAGTGGGTGTCCTGCATCGGGTAGAAAAACTGGCAGATCGAACATTGCCTCAAAAACCTGAAGGAGCTGCGGACTTTGATTACATCATTCCTCTGCCTGAAATGCTGGGAGAGATAGAAAATGTCGGCCCCTCCAGCAAAAAAGTGCTGAAAGCCTTTCATAAGGCAATATCCACTTTCGGAAATGAATTTACTTTGTTGAAACAAGTACCTGTAGAAGATATTGAGCGATATGGAGGACCCGTAATGGCCGAAGCCATCAGACGCATGCGGCAGCAGGAAGTAAAAGCCGTATCAGGTTATGACGGCGTGTATGGCGTTATTCGTGTCTTTAATGAAGGGGAAATTGAAAAACTACGAGGGCAGCTTAACTTTTTTGGTTCAGCGGCCATAAAGCCCGTGACACAAAGAGCCGTAAAACCTTCAAACCTGTCCGGCCATGAAAAAGAAACGAAAGTACTTCCCTCACCTACGCTGCTCAACGATGAGCAACTATCGGTCAGGAAAAGCACTTCCGGGGCTGTGCTGGTGAAAGCCGGACCGGGAACAGGCAAAACCAGCACGCTTATTCACTGGATTGCGGGCCAGATTAATGAGAAAGAAATAGATTCGGGTGAAATCATGGCATTGACCTTTACCAACAAGGCGGCAGATGAAATGAAAGAAAGGTTGACCGCGCTTTTGGAAGACAAAACGAGAGGGATTACTGTTGGCACTTTTCATGCCATTGCCTACCAGTTTTTACAGGAGAAGTATTCAAACCTGAATACGGTTTATGGTAATGAAAGCAGACAGTTGGTGTTGGACATTTTATTTCCTCAGCTAAACGCCGCCCAAATCAAAAAACTCAACCAGGCATTGGTTCGTTACTTTGAACTTGGTGAAGACTCGGGGTTTGATAATATCAGTGAATATGCTTCAAAATACCGTATTTATGTTCACAAACGAGGCGCTATTGACCTTTCGGATATCATGGCTCATTTGCTGCAGCTATGGAAGAAGGAACCAGCATGGCTGGAATATGTTCGCAGTCGTTACAAGGCAATTGCCATTGATGAATTTCAGGACATAAACGCTTTACAAAATGAATTCATCCGGCAATTGGGCAAAGAAAAAAGCCTGCTGGCTATTGGCGATCCGGACCAGTCGATTTATGGTTTCAGGGGATCCGATATGACCTTGTTTTTCAAATTTAAGGAGGTATTCACAGCACAAGAAATAACCTTGCTCCATAACTATCGCTCCTCTGGAAATATAGTTGAAGCCAGCACAAATCTCATCCAAAATAACAGTTTGAATAGCGGCTTAAAATTAAAGGCGCACAAACCAATGGGCAAAAAAATTAAATTATGTGGCGCCAGCGATACTTTCAAGGAAGCCAGATATTTGCTGAAGGAAATTGAGAAATATATAGGGGGTACGGAAAATCTTACTATTGGTACGCCGTCGGGACACGGCGCTTATGCTTTCTCAGATATTGCCATTCTATTTCGCACAAGAGTAGTGGGGAACGAAATTCTTAAAGAACTTCGGAAAGGTGGTATTCCTGCCCATTTTGGAGATAGTACGTCCTTTTTGTCAGATCCACCATTTACCCTCATTGCTGATATCTTGCGGCTCTATCTTAACGTCAATGATCTGGTGGCGCTAAATGGTGTTTTAACCAACGGTTTCGGCTGGGGTAAGAAAGACGTCAAAGCGCTGCTAAATGTCTTACATGAATCAGACCACAATTGGGTAGAGCAATCCTCTTCCATCGTCAAGACAAGCTTGTACCAGGATTGGAAGCAATGGCAGGAATTTTTTCGGTCGTTACCGAATGCTTTTCAACCCGATGGTGTAGAAGGTGCCGTACGGCTCATTTTTGAGCAATATCTCCCCGATCGTAAGTTAAATGATGCCGAACTGCTGAAAAAAGAGGCCATCCTGAATTTAGCCGCCGAGTGCCAGGCCGATGTACAAAATTTTTTGGATAAGATGATCCTGAACCCATACACAGATGTGGGACGTTTATCCACTGAAGGCGTTCATTTGCTTACATTTCATGCGGCCAAAGGCCTGGAATTTCCGGTGGTATTTATTGTTGGAGCCGAAGAGGGCATTACCCCATTGCAAAGAGAAGGTGCTGACCAGGAAGAGGAGCGGAGACTATTTTATGTGGCGCTTACCCGGGCAAAGGAGGAATTACAGATTTGTCATGTGGCCAGCCGCAAGCTACACGGTGAAGTTAAATCGATGACACCTTCCCGTTTTATAAAGGAGATACCTACACATCTTTTTGAACAAGTTCAGTCGCCCGAAAAAAAGACAAATAAGGAAATGCAGCTCCGTATATCTTATTAATGATAAAAAAAAATACTTCCTGGTCCGCAGCTTACGGTTACAACACCCTTTGGAAGTGCTTCCTGAGTTTAAGGGGTATTCAACCGTGCCTGTCAAACTATTACATTTATCATACCCTATAGCTGTGATCTTAATCAAAGGAGAAACGAAGATAATTAAGCCATACCGAGGAATTTTTTTTGAATAATTCCAAAAGTTTGGACTGTTTTCATCCAGGCACAAATCTCATTTTACCAATGTTTAGATAAATACCGCAAAGTACGGGACTTGTAAAAAACTACTCGCATGCTAGCCTTGATTTTGCTATAATTGTTGCAAATTCACTTTGAAGATTGCTGGAGGTAAAATTAAATACTTTTCAATTTGTCATATATTTTGGTGTCGTTAACGCCATCATTTTATCCGTTTTACTTTTCTTTTCTAAAAAAAACAGGAAGGCCTCCAGGTGGCTTGGATTGCTCTTATTTTCAGTGTCACTTAACTACCTGGACATGGAGGGTGCCAATTACCTCTATCGGCAGGTGGACTGGTATTACATTAATCGTATTTCTCTTGAATATTCTTTTGGGTTTCTTTATTTGTTTTATGTAAAAAGCCTGCTACATATTCATTTTAAAATTACCTGGAAACACTTTCTGTTCATGTTGCCTTTTGTATTAGCTTTCACTTACAATATAATGAGAGCCTTGTATGTTGCCTCTTATATCCCCGCTGAGGAGAAGCACAACTATCTATACATCCAGGATGAATTTTTGATCATGGAAGGTCCTGCGATCCTTTTTAGCCTGTTTTGTTATACGCTGGGATTTATGGAGATATCAAAATATCAAAAAGCAATAAAAGGAAATTTTTCTTTCATTGAGAAAAGAAACCTGACCTGGCTTAAAAACCTGACATTTGCTGCTTATATCTCGGGTATTACCTGGCTGGGCTACTATTTTTTCGAGGTGATCAACTATCCGCAACCTGTGTATATTTCAGATTATTATCCCTTATGGATCTATTCTACGGGAGTAGTGGTAATCACCGGATACAAAAACCTGATGCAACCGGAGCTATTGACTACTTTGAAAAAGTTGGAAAATAGCAGCCGGGAAAAATATAAAACCTCTAAACTGGATGAAACAGATATCCAAAAGATCTGCCGTGCGCTGGAAAGCTTTCTGAGACAGGAAAAAATATACAGAAAAAGTGATCTTACTATGGCTGACCTTAGCCAGAAGATGCAAATACCGGCCCATCATATCTCACAATCCATTAACCAGGGATTAAACATGAGCTTTTATGATTTGATCAACGCTTACAGGGTTGAGGAGGTGAAAAAAAACCTGGCCGATGAGAGATATCAAAAACTGACGCTTTTGGCTGTAGCTTTTGAGGCTGGGTTTAACTCTAAGAATTCTTTCAACAAGGCCTTTAAAAAGTTCACAGGTCACGCTCCCAGTTATTACAAAAATACTGTGAATAACAAGCCCGAAGACTAAAAACTATTAAATAGCCAATAAGCTACCATAAAATTGACTCAGACAGCCTTTATGCCCGGCCCTTGTCCTGATTTGAAAGATAGGGCGATGGACTAAAATGCACGGTGCTCACTTCCCTGGCTTGGTCTCTCCTCACCTGGCTCACCATTGGCCGATCATCGATATGCGCGGATTACTTTATCAAGGTGGACCATACACCCTCGAAATTCATCTCAAATATCAACTAATTTGTCCTCCTCGATGGAGAAGTACTGCCTATTCGAAACTATTAAACTTATTTGTCGGAAATAATTTTAAAAGACATGAAGTATTTAATGGTTTTGTTGTGGGTGGCAGGACTGTTTTCTTCCGCAAAAAGTCAGGCCCAGTCAAAGGGGGATATTCGGGGATCGCTGGCTGCTGTTTATGGTACGGATGTAGCGACTGCCGGGATTAATGTTGGCGGAGAGTATTTGTTCAGCGACAAAATTAGCGCAGCTCCCAGTTTTTCCATCTTTTTTGTAGATCCCGGAAGTTTTACCAGCTTGAATCTCGACGGGCGATATTATTTCTCCGAAGACAGCCATATCCAATTCTATGGACTATTTGGCATCGCCGTAGAAAAGGCTAAAGTTGAGTTTAGCGCATTGGGCAATTCATTTTCAGCTTCGGACTCGGAAGCCGGCCTTAATGTTGGTGCCGGTTTGATGATACACCTCACCGGAAAAGCCGCCGGTAATCTGCAACTTAAAATTGCCACACCAGGCGATGTACAATTGACTTTGCAAGGTGGCATTGCGATAACTTTTTAAAGCGCAGGCCGCAGCAGGGATTCATATATGAACTTTTCAAACCAAAAATTATATATAAATGAAACGATTTGACACCTTTTTGCTACTAATGATGGTATTTCCTTTAATGTCGATGATGGCCTGCTCCGATGACGATAGTGCTCCGGGTGATGCCAATGTCCTGGTAGGTACCTGGAATGTGGACCTGATTCAGGTCAGCGGATCGATAGGAGGGATAGGAATTTCTGAAACGGTTACTCCCACCGGTACCATAACTTTTAATAGTGACTTTACCGGCAAGGAAAACTATAGCTATAATGTCCCGGGAATAGGCAATATTACCGAGAATGACAATTTTACCTGGAGGTCGTCAGCGGCCACCATTACGTTTGATCCGGGAGATGTAGATGAATCCGTTTGGACCCGGGAGATTAATGAACAAAACAGACAACGCGGCAAGTATACGGAGTCGGAGACCGGCGAAGGCTTGGCAATAACCATTACCATTTCGAAATAGAATGCTTCAATAAGCCGCTTTTCGGATGGCACTTGCTTTATAATTAGCTACAATAATATTTTTCACGAAATCAATACTTACAACTAACTCCCCCTGATCTGATCTCCCGGACAGGGGGATATTTCTTCCTTCTTAATACGCCAAAGACATTAATCGGGGGTAGTAGCCTTTCATTATTCCTTCTTAAATAATATCACCATTTTCTTGGCAGCCCCGGCTATTATCTGTCTGCTGTACGTGATGTATTATTTCCCACCCTTAAAGTTTTATGCCGTAGAGATGCCCCCTATCAGATTTGTCACCTAACTTGTCCTTTAAACCATTACACGCATTCTTATAGCGTATTTATAGACTTAACCGAAAAAGGAAAAAGAGCTAGCAGATGATTTTAAGTGATCAAATTGTACCTGGCTTTTTTGATCATAGATCTATAACGTGAGAAAGAAGAAAGAAATAATGATGCTTTCACCAAGACTTATCCAAACTAATGTTAACTCAGGATATCTTTCACCACATGGCCATGAACATCCGTTAACCTGTATCGTCGACCCTGGTGCTTGAAAACAAGTCTTTCGTGATCAAATCCTAGCAAATGTAACAGGGTAGCCTGAAAGTCGTGCACGTGTACCGGGTTATTAACAATATTATATCCAAACTCATCGGTTTCCCCGTAGCTGAAGCCTTTTTTAATGCCCGCACCTGCCATCCAGATGGTGAAGCACCTTGGGTGATGATCTCTGCCATAATCTGTTTTAGTGAGTGCACCCTGGGAATAGTTTGTTCTACCAAATTCACCACCCCAAACAATCAAGGTATCTTCCAATAAGCCTCTTTGTTTCAAATCCTGAACTAACGCAGCCGAAGGCTGATCGGTATCTCTGCATTGCCCACGTATTTCTTTCGGAAGATGGTCATGTTGATCCCATCCTCGGTGATACAACTGAATGAAATTTACGCCCTTTTCCGCAAGCCGCCTGGCAAGAAGGCAGTTTGCCGCATAAGTCCCGGGAATCTTTGACTCGGGACCATACATATCATATATGTGGGCAGGTTCATTGGAAACGTTCATCACATCGGGTACAGAGGTTTGCATGCGATAAGCCATCTCATACTGGGCTATACGACTTTGGATTTCAGGATCCTGCTCGGTCTGATGACGCATTTCCTGTATTTTCTTGTAATAATCGAGTGATGATCTGCGTGTTTCGTCGGAAACACCAGGAGGGTTGTTTAAATAAAGTACAGGATCTTTGCCAGACCTGAATTGAACGCCTTGATGAAGAGAAGGTAAAAAGCCACTCCCCCATAAACGCGAATACAAGGGTTGCGCTCTCAATCTTCCGCTGCCATTGGAAAGAAGCACACAGAATTCGGGAAGGTTTTTGTTAGCACTTCCCAAGCCATAGCTCAGCCATGATCCTATACAGGGCCTTCCGGGTTGTTGTGAGCCCGTTTGAAAAAATGTGATGGCAGGGTCGTGATTGATGGCATCTGTATGCATCGTTTTTATAAAACATAGGTCATCTGTTATTTGTGCCGTGTATGGCAACAATTCGCTTATCAAAGATCCGGAGCTGCCATATCGCTGAAAACTAAATTGAGCTCCGGCAAGCGGAAACGATTTTTGTCCGGCCGTCATCCCTGTTACCCTCTGTCCTTTTCGTACTGAATCAGGAAGCTCTTCTCCATTCATTTTATTTAGAGTGGGTTTATGATCAAAAAGGTCAAGTTGCGATGGTCCTCCACTTTGAAAAAGATAAATGACCCGTTTGACCCTCGGCGCAAAATGTGGCAGTTTGGACATTCCATTTTCAACATTGGCATTAACCGTCTTGCCAACCTGTCCCAATAATTGCAGTGGGTTACTGAGGGAAGAAAGGGCAATGCCTCCTATGCCAAATCCTGCCTTAGTGAGGAAATGACGGCGATTGACTTCAAGCCCTTGTTTTATTTCCGGATGCTCATGCGCTTTTTTAAGATCGGGGAATTTCATCTGTTTATAATTTATTTTTAAGGTCAGACGGAACCTCGCATATTATAATCATTGCCTTGCGCCTCCGCTAAAGCTTTAGCGACACGCGGTGTGTGTCGATTACGTCATGCTCGGTTTCATATGCCTGTTAAATTTTACCTTTTAACTATTGTTTCGTCGAAGCTCATGATGGTATTACACACAACACTCATGGCGGCCACTTCAATGGGTGATAACTTGTCATTTACGGGAAAACGACCCACAGTCAGCAGTTGATCCGCCAGCTCGGGATTTTGCTCAAATTGTTTTTTTTGTTCATGATAATGCTCATTGAGTAATTTGAGCACCTCAGGCTTCGGTGTTAATCCGGTAAGGAGCCGGTGGGCTAGAATAACTTGGTTGCTTACACCAGCATCTTGGCTTGTAACTCTTTCAGCAAGTACTCTTGCGGCTTCAAAAAATTGAGGGTCATTCAGCAATACAAGCGCCTGTAAGGGTGTATTCGTTTTTTGCCTTCTTACAATGCAGTAATCCCTCGTAGGTGCATCAAATGTGATCATGGAGGGGGGCGGGGAGGTTCTTCGCCAGAAAGTGTAAAGCCCCCTTCGGTAGAGCTGGTCTCCTTCATCTTCCTTGTATGACTTCAGTATTTTACTAAAACTGCTCTTTTCCTGCCACAAACCCTTTGGTTGGTAGGGCTTTGAACTTGGTCCACCTATTTTATTTACCAGCAAACCACTAGCTGCCAGGGCACAATCGCGGATCAGTTCTGCCTGGAGCCTGTGGCTAGGTCCCCTGGCCAATAGTTCATTTTCAGGATCGGCTTTACGCTGTTCCTCAGAGCTTCGGGAAGATTGCCGGTATGTCGCAGACATCACAATGAGTTTTTGCAATGTTTTCGTATTCCAGCCTGATTCAACAAATGTTGTTGTCAGATAGTCTAATAAATCCGGATGTGAGGGTAGTGCACCCTGGTTACCAAAATCTTCCGTCGTTTTTACAATTCCCCGGCCGAAATAGATTTGCCAATACCTGTTAACGATCACGCGTCCGGTAAGGGGATTCCTCTTGTCCACTAACCATTTCGCCAATCCTAACCGATCAACGGGAAAATCCTCAGGAAATGGAAAAATAGTTTTGGGTGTGCCAGGTTGTACTTGTTGCTGCGGGGCATCATAGGCCCCTCTTTCGAGCAGAAAGACAGGACGGGCTTCCGGCAGGTCGTGCATGACCATTACAGTAGGTACTGTATCCAGGATTTGGTTTTTTTTCTCCCTTAGCAACTTTAATTTTTGCTGTATCTTTTTGTATTCTTTATTTGTATTTAAGAGATAATGATTCTTTAAGCTTTTTGTAGAAATCTTGGCTGGATTGATACTAGAGCCGTTATAAATGGCTTGAGCTTCTACCTCACTCAACATTCTCTTATAAATTTTTAAATCGTCTATTAACCCATATCCTTTAACATCAACCTGATAATCTTGCCTTCCTCCAATCGCTACAAAATTCCGGTTAATGGAAATCGTTTGGGTAAGTTGATCAAATACCACATGGTGCTTGTCCCTTTTGCCGTTCACAAATATTTCAACACCGTTGGCGCTTCCTGAACCATCGTAAACAAAGGTAAAATGTTTCCATTCATCTTTGATCAGTTGATTTTCAGTACGAACTGCTATCAGGTTTGCAGGTAACTTGTTTACAAGCCTGAGTGTGGGATAACCATTGATAACTGCAATTTCATATCCCCTGTAGCCTTCATTTTTTCCTGCCAGATGAAAGAGTAACGGCATGTAGTCATTGGCATGATGAGAATTGATCCAAAAACTGAAAGAAAAGGCATCTGAACGTTCGAAATCCAGATACTTGTTTGTAATATTTACTGTACTATAACCTTCAAATTTAACGGCTTTGCCATTTTTTCCTTCTACTTGAATAACATCTCCTTTTACATCGTACAATTCCTTTGTGTCAGCGTTGTTTCTAACCTTATTTCCTGTAATCTTTTCAAATGAGAGATCAACCAACAGACTTTTGGCCAGATCCAGTTCTGGCTCGGGGTATTTTAATGAATCGGCTACACTTATGGATTCAGCGAGTTTTAACTTTTCTTCCTTGATTTTGCTATCAATAAAAGCGATCCTTTCCTCCACCTCTTCTGTTGTGAGCAGTATCTGTGGCCCAGAATTACCATCGTTTTGGACCAATCCTCTTTCATTTACGCTGTTAAAAAAACCAAAAAGCTGATAATATTCTTCCTGGGAAATTGGGTCGTATTTATGATCATGGCATCGGGCGCATTGCATAGTCAATCCGAGAAAAGCCGTGGCTGTCGTTTCAGTTCGATCTGCTGCATACTCAACCAGGTATTCTTCCTGAATTATTCCACCTTCTGCATTTAACTTCTGGTTTCTAAGAAATGCCGTGGCCAGCCTTTGTTCTTTGGTTGCATTGGGGATTTTGTCACCGGCTATCTGCCAGATGATAAAGCGATCCATAGGCATGTTTTCATTGAATGCATTGATTACCCAGTCTCTCCACGGCCACATCATTCTGTAACCATCAGTAGAGTAGCCGTGTGAGTCCGCATAGCGGGCAACATCCAGCCATTCCAGCGCCATACGCTCCCCGTAATGTGGCGATGCTAATAATCTGTCAACTACTTTTTCATAAGCCTCGTCGCTACTGTCAGAGATAAAATTGTCAATTTCTTCGATGGTAGGCGGTAAACCTGTGAGATCAAGTGTGACCCTTCGAAGGAGGGTCTCCTTACTTGCTTCCTTGTTTGGGGATAAACCTCTGTTTTCCAGGTTTTTCAAAACGAAGTTATCAATGGGATTTTGTACCCGGCTTTTATTCCTCACCTCGGGGATGGCCGGTGTTTGAGCTGGTATAAAGGCCCAGTGAGGTTTGTATTCCGCTCCCTGATCGATCCACCTGGCTATCACGGCAATTTCATATTCTGTCAGTGCAAGCCCTGCTTCAGGTGGAGGCATTTGCAATTCGGGGTCATCGGAAATTATCCTTTTAAAAGCTTCACTTCTGTTTGTTTTACCGGGAACAAAGGCGTGACCGCCTGACGCCAATACCTTCTTCAACGCTCCTTCCGGAATATCCAGCCGCAGCTCTGCTTTTAATGCGTTCTTATCCGGACCGTGGCACGTAAAACAACGGTCAGAAAGGATTGGTTTTACATGATAGTTGAAATCCACCTTTTCAGGTAGTGTGCCCTGATATTTTAAATGATCATTGTGGCTGCATGCTGATAAGAAAATAATTATCAGTATAAAAAATGCCCATGAGCTAATACGTAAATCAAACAACATAAACAGTCCGGATCGGTTAATATTATTAAATATAGATGTTTTAGTCCTTAGTTCATACTATGTGTGAGAACCTTATAGCCATTCTTCAGATATAAGATCCACAGGAGTACCAGGCATATATCTTATGCATTTTTTTGACTTACCATTTTTAGCTGACAGCTATCGGCGAACGCCAATGGACTTTGTAAAAATCAATGCATTTGCTCCGGTGCCAATCCGATAACTAAAGAAAGCCAGTGCACTTCAGACTCGACGCTGTTGCTGCCGAAATTTGCTAATGTTGATAATAAGTATCTTATATCAAATTTTTATTACTTAAATACCTCAAAATAATGAAACCATTTTTTCAGATTTCATTTCCATTGTTGAGTCCCCCGGGTTTGTATTTCTCTTTAAACCAGGTTGTTTTCTGCCAAATAGTTCTTTGAGGAAGAGCGGTCATAGCGGCAGTCCTGATTAACCAGGATATTGTAAAGTCTTAATCTTCTGATTATCAAAACATTTTCATAGCATTAATAAAATGTTACAATCCCTTTCTCGCTGACAGATAGGTAGCTATTAAAAATCATAGCAATTATTTTTGTCAAACCTATAAAACAGGAATAACCATTGTGCTCGATAAAAACATCACTGTGCACGAACACAATTCTTTTAAATTACTAGGATTTATAAAAAAAAAATGGTTTCTTGCTACAAATTTAACGCTACGATAGGATGATAAAAATTAAAAATAGTCAGGATGCATCCGCCACTATGCTGGAAAGGATGCCGGTTGCCATCAAGGAAAGCGAAGATGTCGCTTGTAAAGAAGTGGCTTCTGACATTGCAAGGCTAATTATTGAGAAACAGAAAAAAGGTAAAACTGCAGTATTAGGTTTGGCGACGGGCGTGACTCCCATTAAAATTTATCAGGAATTGGTAAAAAAGCACCGGGAAGAGGGTTTGAGCTTCCAAAATGTGGTTACCTTCAATCTCGATGAGTATTACCCGCAAAGCAAAACCTCTAAGCTAAGTTATTACTACTTCATGCATCACCATCTTTTTGATCATATTGACATTCCCGCTGAGAATATCAATATACCCGATGGAGAAATAGAAAGTGATAAAATTGCAGATTATTGTAAATTTTATGAGGAAAAAATTGACGCTTACGGAGGCATTGACATCCAGATCCTGGGGATAGGCCGAACCGGACATATTGGTTTTAATGAACCGGGCTCGAGGCAGGAATCGTTAACCAGGCTGGTCAAATTACACCCGGTCACTATTATGGATGCCACCAGGGAATTTATCAGAGAGGAGCAGGTGCCCAGGAGAGCCATCACTATGGGCATAAAAACGATCAGTAAAGCCAGGAAGGTTTATCTGTTGGCATGGGGTGAGAAGAAAGCACCCATCATTAAAGAAGCCATCGAGGGAGGAATTTCGGAAGAAATCCCGGCAACTTTTCTGCAAAATCATCCAAATGTATCAGTAATGATCGATAGCGATGCTGCCCTGGAATTAACAAGGATCAAAACACCCTGGGTGGTCTCGGTAGTGGAATGGGATATTGATATCGCCAAAAGTGCGGTGATCTGGCTGGGACAAAAACTGAAAAAACCCATCCTGAAGCTGACGGAAGAGGATTACCGCAAAAACGGCCTGGGTGATTTACTTGCTTTCGCCGGAGATTCGCAAAAGCTAAATGTGAAAATTTTTGATAGTCTGCAACATACAATTACCGGGTGGCCAGGTGGAAAACCAAATTCTGACGATACCCACCGGCCGGAAAGAGCGCAACCCACCCATAAAAGGGTAGTCATTTTTAGCCCACACCCTGATGATGACGTGATTTCTATGGGAGGAACTTTCCGAAAATTGGTGAAACAAGGCCATGAGGTACATGTCGCTTATCAGGTTTCCGGAAATATTGCTGTATTTGACGACGATGCCAGAAGGTATGGAGAATTTATGCGGGATATTGCCCGGCAATTAAACCTGGCTTCCGAGGAATTTAACAAGATACACGATGATGTCGTAAAAGCCATCGAGTCAAAAGAGGATTCATCCAAGGATACTGAACTGATCCGTACGGTAAAAGGGTTGATCAGAAAGGGAGAAGCCTCCGCAGGGGCGAGGTTTATCGGCCTGAAAGATGAAAACATACACTTTCTGAACCTACCTTTCTATGAAACAGGCGAAGCGCAAAAAAATAGTTTGGGACAGGAAGATATCGACATTATCAAAAACTTATTATTGGAGGTCAAGCCCCATCAGGTTTTTGCCGCCGGTGATTTGAGAGACCCTCATGGCACTCATAAGGTTTGTTTTGATGCTATCGTCATGGCGCTGAATGAACTCAAAGATGAGGAATGGATTAAAGACTGCTGGCTCTGGATGTACCGCGGTGCATGGCATGAGTGGGAAACCGATGAAATCGAAATGGCCATTCCTTTAAGCCCGGTCGACCTGATGTATAAAAGGAAAGCTATCTTTAAGCATCAGTCTCAAAAAGATAGCCCCGTTTTTCCCGGAAACGACCCCCGGGAGTTTTGGCAAAGGGCAGAAGATAGAAACCGTCAAACCGCTCAGTATTTTGATCAGCTGGGTTTAACGGAATATGAAGCTATTGAGGCTTTCGTTAGATACCATTATTAATTATTTTTGCGGCAAAATGCTTTAAGGATCATGGCTGACGTGGTAATAGGAATAGATATTGGAGGAACCATAACAAAATTCGGATTAATGACGGCAGCGGGAAAGGTGGTTTTCCACGATAATATGCCGACAACAGGTTTTTCCGGTTTTGATGAATATTTTGAGGCTTTGACAGACAAATTAAGTCTAGCCTGTAAAAAGACGGCCAGTCAGGTGCTGGGAGTTGGTGTGGGCGCACCGATGGGAAATTTTATTGAAGGAAGTATTGACATGGCCACAAATTTAGGTTGGGGCAAAAAGGTACCGGTGGCCAGAAGATTTTCTGAATTTTTTAATAAACCGGCCTATTTAGTCAATGATGCCACAGCGGCGGCGATTGGTGAGAAAACATTCGGACTGGCTAAAAAGATGGATGATTTCCTGCTGATCACACTTGGAACCGGTCTGGGCTGTGGTATTTATGTGAACGGCAGATTGTTACATGGAAAACATGGTTATGCAGGAGAATTAGGTCACGTAACCGTCATTCCCGAGGGAAGGAAATGTAATTGTGGTAGACTTGGTTGTTTGGAGACCTATGTATCGGCCTCCGGCGTGATGAAATCCGTTCGTGAATTTAAGACCAAAAAAGGTTTTGAAAATAGTGTATTGCACGATGAGGCAGCTTACCCTGATAGCAAAGCCGTCGCAAGGGCTGCTGCCAATGGTGATCCACTGGCTGAGTATATCTTTGAGTTTACCGGCGAAGTGCTCGCATCCTCGCTGGCCAATGTTATTGCCATGTTTAATCCTGAGGGGATCATTTTTTCAGGAGGTCTGGCCAATGCAGGTAGCCTGCTCATCGGCCCGTTAGAGCAGTTTTTAAGTAGAAAAGTTTTGCATAACCTGCGCGGAAAAACTAAAATATACGTGTCAAAACTGGACAGCGAGAAAATAGCCGTCCTTGGCGCGGCTTCCTACGCCTGGCAAATGATTGAGGAACATAGCCACAACAAGTCTCTGGTAGTTTAGCAATACTTAATCCTTGGGGAAAGGCCAAAAAAAATGGTGGTGATTAGTTTATAGCCTGGAACTACCATATATTTAGCGGGAAAATCAGGAGCTTTTAACTTAAATTCGTCAAAAATTTATGATTAGTATATGGTCCTGATAACAGGGATTTGACCTATGAAAATACCTAAACACATATGACTATGATACCCGGAAAGTTTTGCCAGGGCGTTTGCGTTTTGGCCATACTGATGTTGGCAGCTTGCAAGCCCGATGCTGACAAACAACCCAGGCAATCTCCCAATATTATATTGTTTTTTGTCGATGACATGGGCTGGCAAGATACTTCTGTCCCCTTTTGGAAAGAAAAGACCGCCTTTAATCATCGCTACCGCACACCCAATATGGAAAGGCTGGCCAGGGAGGGCATGAAATTTACCCAGGCTTACGCGACACCTGTTTGCTCACCTACCCGCATTAGTCTGATGACCGGTATGAATGCCGCCCGTCACCGGGTTACCAACTGGACTTTACGCAAAGACAAGTTGCAGCCTATGGAGACGGGGCACCCAACACTTGATTTCCCCTACTGGAATGTAAATGGCATGACCCCCGACTCAACGCTGGACCATGCGGTTTACGCCAATGCTTTCCCATATTTATTGCAACGCGCTGGCTATCATACTGTCCATGTTGGAAAAGCGCATTTGGGCGCTATCGGCACACCGGCAGAAAACCCGTTAAATTTGGGATTCGACGTAAATATTGCCGGACATGCCGCAGGAGCACCTAAAAGTTATTTAGGCGTGGAGAATTTTGGCAATACGGCGGAATTTGAAGGCTCACCGTGGCCTGTGCCGGATCTGGATAAATACCATGGCCAGGATATATTTCTGACCGAAGCGCTGACACAAGAGGCTGTGGCGGCGCTGGATAAGCCCGTCAGTGAAAAGCAACCATTTTTTCTTTATATGTCGCTATATGCGGTACACACACCCATTATGGCTGATAAAAGATTTTTACAACCCTATCTTGACATGGGCCTGGACTCTATTGAAGCAAGCTATGCTACTTTGGTGGAGGGAATGGATAAAAGTTTAGGTGACCTGATGGACTACCTGGAGGCAAGAAACATACAAGATAATACTATTATTATGTTTATGTCTGACAATGGTGGACTAAGCGCTGTCGCCAGGGGAGGTGAGAAGCATACACACAATAAGCCTTTATCCAGTGGAAAAGGCTCGATCCATGAGGGTGGGATACGTGAACCTATGATCGTAAAATGGCCGGGTGTAGTGCAGCCTCAGACAGTAAATGACAATTACCTGATTATTGAAGATTTTTATCCTACCATCCTGGAGATGGCGGGCGTTGAAAATTACCGGCCTGTGCAGCAGGTAGATGGTGAAAGTTTTGTTTATCTTTTGAAAAATAATGAACCCGAGCAGACAGGGCATCGGCCGTTGTTTTGGCATTATCCCAATCAGTGGGGCCCGACAGGACCCGGAATAGGTGCATTCAGCGCTGTAAGATTAGGTGATTGGAAATATATATACTATCACGTAGATCAACGGGTTGAACTTTTTAATTTGAAAAATGACATTGGAGAATCTGTCAATTTAGCGGAAGAGAATCCCGGCAAAGCTTCCGAGCTGGCAACGGTATTAACTGCCTACCTGCAGGAATCCAACGCCCAGATGCCATCGCTGAAATCGGCCGGCACACAGGTGCCATATCCCGGACAGATATTAAACTAATAAAACAATATGTATAAACTTCAGGTAATAACACTTTTAGTAAGCGGCACTTTACTTTTTAATTGCTCCGGACCGCAGAATAACAATCCGGATCAGGAGGAATGGATCCAACTTTTCAACGGTCAGGATATTGATAATTGGTCAGTCAAGTTTAATGGATATGAGCTTGGTCTAAATTATAAAAATACTTTTAAGGTAGAGGATAGTTTACTGAAAGTACGTTATCATGAATATGACAGCTTTGTTAACCGGGAGTTTGGCCATTTGTTTTACAACCGGGAGTTTTCACATTATCGCCTGAAAGCCACCTACCGCTTTGTTGAAGATCAGGTCAAAGGGGGGCCGGGATGGGCTTTTCGAAACAACGGTTTTATGCTTCACTCCCAATCTCCGGAAAGTATGGGGTTGAATCAGGATTTTCCCATATCACTGGAAATGCAACTTCTGGGGGGAGGTGGTGAGGGTTCACGGCCTACTGCCAACCTATGCACTCCTGGTACAAATGTACACTTTGCCGATACACTGTTTACACCCCATTGCATTAGTTCCACGTCTGACACCTTCCACGGAGATCAATGGGTGGAAGTAGAGGCATTGGTACTGGGTGATTCAATATTGCAGCACATAGCTGGTGGCACCCCCGTATTAACCTATACCAGGCCTGTAGTTGGCGGTGGCAATGTTTCAGGGTTGATCCCGGAAAAAGCGAGCCTGTCCGGACCGTTAGGTAAGGGATACATTGCCATTCAGGCAGAAACACATCCGATAGACTTTAAAAAAATAGAGGTATTGGACCTTTGCGGATGTACTGATGAAAAAGCTAAAAACTATAAAAGCTACTACCTGAAGTCTGACAATACAAAATGTATCTATTGATCGTTGGCCGGTAAGAATTCATTTACCGAAGCTTTATAACTGCTCATTTCCGTTTTTGGCTTCGTTCCGCTGTGAAATAGCCGCAACGAAGCGCACCTAAAGCCAGGCTTTTTTTACTTTTCATCAACCTGGATATCAGGGAAAGCCAATTCCTGTAGGTGTAAATCAATCTGGATTTTCAGGTTTTTTAAATACCTGGTTCCGGCCCTATCCGCTTGAGTAAAAAAAATATCAATAAAGTACCATAAATTCCAATTTTTAGTTCTGGGGCCAGTGTGTTCGTGAACAAATTATTTGAATTGCAAAATAATTAACTTATATTCCTTAGATTTTAATATTTAACTGGTGCTCTCTGTATTTTCTATTAATCTGATCGGAAAAGGAAATAAATACAGAAGAAAGTTTTGAAAATCAGGTGATTTCAAAAATATTTTTCTGGTCCTTAAAATGAAAACTAACCAAAAGCCTCAAAAAAAAGACTGTACCTACTCCGGGATTTTCCTGCTGATTATCCTTTCCAATTATTTTTTTTTGACAGGGTGTAGCCAGGAGCCGGTAAGCTACTCGACCGGTGGTCTTTTCATTCCCGAGGATTTTGAGGCTGTGGTAGTGGTCGACAGCCTGGAAGGAAAGGCGCGGGAAATAACTGTCAATGAAAATGGTGATGTTTATGTCAAGCTAAGATATTCTTTTGAAGATGGCGGCATTGCAGCGCTCAGAGACACCGACGGCGATGGAAAGGCTGATATTGTTAAAAGATTTGGCGTATATGAGCACAAAGGCAATTGGGGGTTTCAAACAGCGGTAGAGATTTACAATGGCTATTTATACTTTAGTACCGAATTAGCGGTGTACCGGTATCGTTTAAATCCTGAAAAGTTAGTCCCTGACAGTGAGCTGGAGTTAATTGTACTGGATGACCACGAACATGGCGATCATGAGCACAATGGCAAGCCAATAGCATTTGACAATGAAGGCAACCTTTATGTGCCATTCGGTGCGCCGTCCAATGCCTGTCAGGAACCCAAAAGAACCCCTGGACAACCAGGCCTGGATCCTTGCCCGCAGCTGGAGAATCATGCCGGTGTATGGCGTTTTGATGCTAATAAAACCGGGCAAACACAGAAGGATGGCGTACGTTTTGCTTCCGGGATCAGAAGTATGATTTGCATGGACTGGAATGACCAGGATGACAATCTGTACCTTGTCATGCATGGCCGCGACGATCTTTTAAGGTTATTTCCTAACTTGTACACAGCCTGGGAGAGTGCCATGCTACCTTCGGAAGAATTTCTGAAAGTAACGGAAGGATCTGATTTTGGATGGCCTTACTGTTATTATGATCAATTGCGCGAAAAGAAAGTACTGGCACCGGAATATGGTGGCGATGGTGGCGATTCAATCGGAAGGTGCGGCGACTATGATCTGCCTATCATGGGTTTTCCGGGCCACTGGGCGCCTAATGGCTTATTGTTTTACACCGGAGACCAATTCCCGGCGCGATATAAAAATGGAGCCTTTGTAGCTTTCCATGGCTCCACTATCCGGGCGCCTTATCCGCAATCAGGCTATTTCGTAGCCTTCGTTCCCTTTAAGGACGGAGCACCTACCGGAGAGTGGGAGATATTTGCCGATGGATTTGCACAAGTAGATACCATTGTTAATGTGAGCGATGCGGTATACAGGCCCATGGGTTTAGCCATGGGACCTGACGGTTCATTGTATCTTAGCGAAACAGAAAAGGGAAAGGTCTGGAAAGTAACTTTCAGGGGAGATAAGGATGATTTTGGCGAAAAACAACTGGCTGCCATGGAAAAACGAAAACAGCAACCAAACATAAAAACACCGGACGAACAACAAGATAACTTGCTGAAAATACTAGCAAATACGGGAGAAGGATTGTATTTTCAATACTGCGGAATCTGTCATCAAAGAGACGGTAGGGGCGCATCGGGCAGATATCCACCCCTCCGGGAAACGGATTGGGTTACCGGAGATAAAGAAAGATTGATCAAGGTTATACTAAATGGTTTGGAAGGAGGGATCGAGGTAAACGGGCAACCATACAACAGTGTTATGCCCCAACATAGCTTTCTTCCGGACGATGAAGTGGCAAGTATTTTAACTTATATAAGACAAAATTTTGGGAATGACGCAAGCGCTGTTTCACAAGAAGAAGTGAGGCAAGCCAGGACTTCTACACAATAGACTTTAAAAATGCTAAATTATTTTTCAATCTAAACATTCAGGGCATTGGATTTCAATATGGTTAAGAGGGACTTTATTAGATTATTAGTATTGTTTTTGTTATGGGGCTGTCAGTCGGGCAAGGTAAATAATAAGGAGGATGAAGCAGTATACAAGAGCAGCGATTTTACAACACCGGAAGAATTCACCTCCGGCATTGAGGGGCCGGCGACAGATTTGGAAGGCAATATTTATGTAGTTAACTTTCAAAAACAGGGAACCATCGGTATTGTAAGCCGGGAAGGTAAAAGCAGCCTCTTCGTCGAACTACCGGAGGGAAGTATCGGAAATGGGATCCGGTTGGATAATAAAGGCAACATGTTTGTAGCCGATTATACCGGCCATAATGTCTTGAAAATTGACGTTTTATCAAAATCAATTGATGTCTATGTCCACGGAGACAGTATGAATCAACCCAACGATTTGGCAATTAGCAGCAACGGAACGCTTTACGCCAGCGATCCCAACTGGAAAGAAGCTACCGGTAACCTTTGGCGTGTAGATAACGACCGGTCACTCACTTTGCTGGAGGCTGATATGGGTACTACCAATGGCCTTGAATTAAGTCCGGATGAAAAAACGTTGTACGTCAATGAAAGCGTTCAACGCAATGTATGGGCCTATGACTTGTCACCTTCCGGAGAAATATCAGGTAAGAGGCTTTTGATTCGTTTCGAGGATTTTGGTATGGATGGCATGCGATGTGATGTGAAAGGGAACATTTATATTACCCGTCACGGTAAGGGAACGGTCGCAGTGGTCTCGCCGGAAGGTAAACTGTTGGAGGAAATTCAGCTGACAGGTAAAAAACCTTCCAATATTACCTTTGGGGGTGATGATGGTAAAACCTGTTACGTCACCTTGCAGGACAGGGGCAGCCTCGAATCATTTCGGGCAGAGCACCCCGGCAGGGAATGGGCAATGCGGCAATAAAAGTTGCCAATGACTAATAAAACGAGATTCTATGTTTTAAATACTAATGATACAGCATGAAAAAGCTTACCCTATTAACCTTATTCATTGGCTGCTCTTTCATCGGAGCTATAGCGCAACCGATAGAAATCCTGTTGAAGGGAGGACATGTCATTGATCCTAAAAACAATATTGATGGCATCATGGATGTGGCTTTAGCCGAAGGAAAAATAGTGGCAGTGGCGCGTAATATTTCGACAGCCAACGTAGAAAAGATAATCGATGTTAAAGGATCATATGTCGTGCCCGGATTGATTGATCTCCATGCCCATAACTTTTTTGGTACGAAAGCATACGGCTACCTTAGCAATAGCTTCTCGTCCTTGCCGCCGGATGGATTCAGTTTCCGTTCAGGCGTGACCACAATTGTGGATGCCGGAGGAGCCGGGTGGCGGAATTTTAAAACCTTTAAGAAACAAGTGATCGATCATTCCAAAACCCGGGTATTGTGCTTTATAAATATCGTAGGTGCCGGGATGAAAGGTGGAGCGACTGAACAAAACCTACCGGATATGAACGGTAAATTAACGGCCATGGAAGCCAAATCTTTTCCACAATATATAGTAGGGGTTAAGGTAGCCCATTATCAGGGTGCCGAGTGGACGCCGGTCGAGCAGGCTGTGAAGGCCGGAGAATTGGCGAATATTCCGGTAATGGTTGATTTCGGTGGCCATCAACCTCCCTTGTCACTTGAAACTTTATTCATGGAAAAACTGCGCCCTGGAGATATTTTCACACATGCCTACGCCCACGTTAACGGCCGGATGCCAGTAGTGGATGAAAATGGTAAGCTGGAACCCTTTGCACTCAAAGCACAGCAACGAGGAATCATCTTTGATGTAGGGCATGGTGGCGGAAGTTTTTTATTTAAACAGGCTGTGCCGGCCATCGAACAAGGGCTAAAACCAAACACCATCAGCACGGACCTGCACACGGGCAGCATGAATGCAGGTATGAAAGATATCACCAATGTAATGTCCAAATTTTTAAACATGGGCCTGACGGTTCAGGAAGTGGTGGCCCAAACCACTTTTAATCCAGCCAAAGTCATAAATAAACCGGAATTAGGACACCTGAGCCCCGAAGGTATTGCCGACGTGGCCGTTTTGAAATTGGAAAAAGGAAAATTTGGTTTTGTCGATACCAAAGGATTTCGCATGGATGGAGATAAAAAGCTGGTCTGTGAATTAACTATCAGGGAAGGTAAAGTTGTGTGGGACCTAAACGGGATTTCCAGTCTGGCCTGGGACGAATAGCCATGTATGATTAACCAATTAAAAAACCATTTATTATTCATAACTTACTAAATGATGAAAGCACAACGTACCGCACTTATTTTTATAATTTTTTTAATGGCAGGCACTACTGTTCTCGCCCAGACTATATCCCGGGAGGAGATGATATTTCTCACCGCCAAATGGGAAGGTGAACGTTTCCCAGATGGACGGCCAAAGGTGCCGGATGATATCGTGGAAAGAATGCATCATGTAACCATCGAAGAGGCATGGGGCGTTTTGCGAAATGAAGGTTTTCATAACCAGTTTGAAGGTAATTGGCAACCAATCCATGAGGAGGTAGCCGTGGTTGGCCGTGCCCTGACCGCCCAATATATGCCTAACAGACCCGACGTAGCTGATCAAATTAAGCAAAGAGGTAAAAAAGAAGGACGAATAGGAAATACTAATTCCTGGCCCATTGATATGCTCTCCAAGGGAGATGTTTATGTGGCCGATGGATTTGGGAAAATCGTGGATGGCACACTCATCGGCGATAACCTGGGAAATTCCATTTTTGCCAAATCGGGGAATGGGGTTGTTTTTAATGCATCCAGCAGGGACTTGGAAGGATTGGCAGAGATCAAAGGCTTCAATGCTTTTGTTAAAGGTTGGCATCCTTCCTTTTTGCAGGAGGTAATGCTGTCAGGACTCAACGTGCCGATTAGAATGGGCGCCGCTACCGTGTTGCCAGGCGATATTGTAGTGGCAAAAAGAGAAGGTGTTGTATTTATTCCCGCTCACTTGGCAGAAAAAGTGGTGGTTACCTCCGAGGTAGTAAGACTCCGGGATTTATTTGGCATCACAAGGCTAAAGGAAGGTAAATATACACCGGGCCAGATCGATAGTAAATGGTCAGATGAAATTGAAAAAGACTTTTCCAAGTGGCTGAAGGATCATATAGATGATTTGCCGGTACCTAAGGCACAGATCCAGGAATTGCTAAAGAAGAGAACCTGGTAGTTTTTCTAACACTTTTATGAAGTTATTCATTAATCAAAATATTGTTAATTATGGAAAAATTAAGTACTCGAAGATCAATCTTTAAAAAAGTTGGCGCCACGGTGTTGGCTGCTATGGGGGTTGGTGTGGCAAAAGCCGCCAGTCATAGTGATCCCAAATACCCTGAAAAAGAAGTGGTGGGAGAAATTGTCACGGATGACCAGAAGATACCACTATTTTCCGGCGCTGTTAAGCATGGAAATACGCTATACATCGCGGGCAAGGGCGCACACTTTGAAGGTGACATCAAGGCGCATACAGATCATGTGCTGAAAGAACTGGAAAAAGAGTTGGTCAAAAATGGCTCTTCCATGGAAAAAGTGCTGAAGGTAAACGTATATCTTCACGATCTGGCAGATTACCATGGTATGAACGAAGTCTTTCGCGGTCGCTTTGGCCCAAACCCTCCGGTGCGTACTACTGTGGCAACTTACGGTGGTGTACCCGGTGATTCATTGGTCGAGATGGATTGCATCGCAGCCTTATAGGTAGGGTTGTGATCATCAGGGCCACTGTCGAAACTATCTTTTATTGTAGAAAACTTTAATTAATTAAAATCATGAAAAGAAGGCAATTATTAAAACAAATGTCGGCCTTACCACTCGTAGGAGGATTATTTGCCACCACTGAAGTAACCGCTGCTGTTTGGCCGGATGCGGTTACCAGGCGTGATTATTATAAGGAATTGGGTTTACGTACGTTTATCAACGCAGCTGGCACATACACCGCTTTAACAGGTTGTCTGATGCGAGAGAGTGCCATAGATGCATACAATTACGCTACAAGACAATATGTGGCGCTGGACGAGTTACAGGATAAGGTAGGAGCGCGTTTGGCAGAACTGATTGGCTGCGAGGCCGCTACGGTTACGGCGGGAGCTGCTTCTGCCATAACACTCGGAACAGCCGGTGTTTTATCGGGAATGGACCCCAAAAAGGCATCCCGCATTCCCACCGATCTTTCAGGGATGAAAACAGAGGTTATCATGCAAAAGTCGCATGTAATCGGATATGCCCATGCGATAAAAAATTGCGGTGTAAAGGTGATAGAAATTGAAACCAGGAAAGAGTTGGAGAAAGCCATTAATGATCAGACAGCCATGCTCTGGTTTCTGAATGCCAATAATTTTAAGGGAAAAATACAGTACAAAGAATTCGTGGAAGTAGGCAAAAAGTATGGTATACCCATGATGATCGACGCCGCTGCCGATGTGCCGCCAGTAGAAAACCTTTGGAAATACACGGACATGGGTTTCGACCTCGCCTGTTTTTCCGGGGGCAAAGGACTGAGAGGTCCTCAAAGTTGCGGTTTGTTGCTTGGCAGGAAAGATTTGATCGCTGCCGCAAGATTAAGTGCCCCTCCTCGCGGGGATACCGTTGGCAGAGGTATGAAAGTTAACAAAGAAGAAATTCTGGCCATGCTGATGGCCGTGGAAAACTATTTAACCCGCGACCACGAAAGCGACTGGAAGCTTTGGGAAAGTCAGATCAAACTCATTGCTGATGCAGCGGCAACCGTGGATGGTGTGGAAACCGAAATACACGTGCCTGATATCGCCAATCATGTGCCTTCGCTCCGCATCCGTTGGGATAATAAGAAAGTAAAAATGACACCCAATGAGGCAAGGCAAGCGTTGAGAAATGGCCACCCTTCCATAGAGACCGTAGGTGGGGATGAGTCTATTGATATTACTACCTGGATGATGAACCCGGGTGAGGAAAGAATAGTAGCTAGCTCCATTCAAAAAATACTAAGCAAAAAATCTTAATAACGTCTTATCAATTATTTAATGTAATGCGAAAATTTATTTACGGAATTATTGTCCTGCTGGCATTTTCATGTGCTCCAACAACGACTGAAGATAGTGAGAAAAAGGTGGTGAAGGCCCAGGTCTCAGACTATAACCCCGAAGCGAAACTTCAGGAGCTTGGTATCACACTACGCCCTCCTTCTACCCCGGTGGCCAATTATGTTAATGCCGTCCGAACGGGCAATTTGGTCTTCTTATCCGGCAAGGGGCCGTTACAGGCCAACGGTGAAAACATTACCGGCAAGGTGGGTGCGGATTTAAGTATTGAACAGGGTTATGAGGCTGCCAAAGTTACTGCGGTTAATCAACTGTCGACACTAAAAGCTGAGTTAGGCGATCTTAGTAAAGTGAAAAGGGTGGTCAAAGTGCTGGGCATGGTAAATTGTACACCTGAATTCAGTGATCAACCCAAGGTAATTAACGGATTCTCCGATTTGATGGTGGAAGTTTTCGGAGAGCGCGGAAAACACGCCCGTGCTGCTGTTGGCATGGCTGCTTTGCCGGGTAATATTGCCGTAGAAATTGAAATGATTGTTGAGGTTGAAGATTAATGGTTTCCGAAGAGTGCTTACCTGCGACAGGAGCAACAATAGCTGACTATGATTAAAGACAACAATCGCCTGGTATTTGTGGATGTTTACAAGGGCATTACCATGTTTTTGCTAATGGCCGAAGCAGCAAGCCTGTATCAGGCACTGGATGGTTATGTGCCTAAGCAGGGCTTTGGGCATTTCATCGTGCAACAATTCCACCACCACCCCTGGAACGGCCTCAGATTCTGGGATTTGATCCAACCCTTTTTTATGTTTATCGTAGGAGTAGTGATGCCATTTTCGCTGAAATCCCGCCTGAAAAAAGGGCATTCGCAGAAGGCTGTTTTCAGGCATCTCCTCAATCGCTGTGGGATTCTATTTTTGTTGGGAACCGGCCTGCACTGTGTTTATAATCAAAAATTGGTATGGGAACTGTGGAATGTACTTACCCAGTTGTCATTTACGATATTAGTCACTTTTCTGCTGATGCGATACCCCCTGAAAGTGCAGATCTTTGCTTTTTTTGGGTTTTTGGTTTTAACCGAAATATTGTATCGCGGTTACAATCCTGAGGCGCCTTTTGTGAAGGATCAAAATTTTGGTTCATGGATGGATATGGTATTAATGGGAAAGATCAACCCGGGCGGCGGATGGGTGGCGATTAATTGTATTCCCACTGCCTCACATACGATTCTGGGCGCTATTTGCGGTAAGATTTTATTGTCGGATATGGCCGTTGACAGGAAAGTTAGATATTTTATACTGGCGGGATTGGGAGGCCTGGCGATTGGCTACGGCCTGGATTGGACCGCCATTACCCCCATCGTTAAAAGGATTGCCACAACTTCTTTCGTCTTTGCTTCAGGAGGCTGGTGCCTTTTGGCTATGGCCTTTTTCTATTGGATAATCGATATCCGGGGAAACAAAAAATGGACGCCCTTTTTTACGATTGTGGCAATGAACTCCATTTTTATTTATGTGTTTTCAGAAACAATAGGTCATCAATGGCTAAGGGGTTTTGGCAAAATCTGGACTTTTGGATTTCTCGGTTTCACAGGAATGTCGGAGCCCTTGCTAGGTGTATTCAACGCGCTTTTTGTGCTTGGCATCTTATGGTATGTATGTTACTATTTATATCAAAACAAGGTTTTTATCAAAATATAAAACTACATACCGAACTGCTTTTTCCATGTCAAACGGTTTGAGGCAAGGGAATAATTTTGGTCGATAAAAAAGGATTCAGACTTTCATAATTAAATGATTAATTTTCAACAGTATGTTTATGAAGGCAATTGCACTTCTGATAATAGCCGGTCTTTTGGTAATAAATTCATGTAATGTGAAGAAAGAAAAAGTTTATTTCGCTAAAAAACAAGCGGGCATTGATGTTAATACAGGACCAGACTGGTCCGCCGCTCAAAAGTTGACAGATTTCAGTTATCCATGGAGGGAGGAGACCCCGGCAGCCACTGCTTTTCAGGCTGTTTGGGATGAGCATAATTTCTGGTTCAGGTTTGAGGTAGAAGATGATAATATTTTGGTATTCCGCGATCAGGATCTCAAGGAAGAGGTTGTATACTCTGATCGTGTTGAGATTTTTTTTAAAAAAGATGATGAAATGACGCCATATTTTTGTCTGGAGATGGACCCGCTGAGCAGAGTACTTGATTATGACGCGCACTTTTACCGCAAGGTCAATTTTGGGTGGAAGTGGCCGGATAATGGCTTGTCGGTAAAAGGCAGCAAAACTGATAACGGATACATCGTTGAAGGAAGGATAAGCCTGGCTTCTCTTGAAAAGCTGGAGATCCTGAAAGAACGTAAATTGCTGGCCGGACTGTTTCGGGGAGAATGTGTTGCATTGAATGGAAAAAATGCCGATTTACGATGGATAAGTTGGGTAGATCCCAAAACTGAGCAGCCTGACTTTCACGTGCCGTCCGCATTTGGTGTCATTGCGTTGGTGGAATGAAAATAACCATGACACCTACCGATACAAGGCACTTTGAAAAAAATAATACATAGGGATGGAATATAACTGGTGCGGACTTTTCTGTTAAAGTTCATTCGATGCCTTTAACTATACTAATCACTTTATGAAGCTACATCCTGTCGACCTGGGTATCATTCTGTTCTATTTGATACTTACTGTATTCATCGGATTTTGGATTTCTAAAAAGGCGTCTAAAAACTTAAACAGTTATTTTCTGGGTGGCAACCAAATACCCTGGTACTATCTGGGCCTGTCAAATGCATCGGGAATGTTTGATATCTCAGGTACCATGTGGACGGTCTCAATTTTATTTGTTTATGGCTTGAAAAGTGCCTGGATACCCTGGTTATGGCCGGTTTGGAACCAGGTGTTTGTCATGGTTTTTTTAGCAATTTGGTTAAGGCGCTCCAACGTAATGACCGGTGCCCAGTGGATTACGCACCGTTTTGGCGAGGAAATGGGCGCGCGACTTTCCCACATCATCGTCACGATATTTGCTGTTATCAGCGTTTTTGGATTTATTGCCTATTTTTTTGTTGGCATCGGCAAGTTTGCCACGGTCTTTTTTCCCTGGGACCTGTCCTTTGCCTGGGGCGGTGTGCGTATCAGCTCGGAGCAAAGTTATGCGGGAATTATCATCGCGATTACAACACTTTACGCCATTAAAGGAGGTATGTATAGTGTGGTGCTTACCGAAATTCTACAGTTTATAATTATGACCATATCCTGTGTGGTTATTGGTTATATTGCTTTTACTACCGTAACGGCAGATCAGATTACAGCTGCTGTTCCTCCTGGTTGGAAAGATTTGTTTTTTGGCTGGGAACTGGGACTTGACTGGACCGGCTACCTGGATAGTGTAAATGAAAAAATAGAAAGCGATGGCTTTGAACTAATAGGGTATTTGGTTATGCTAATGATCTTTAAAGGCATATTTGCCAGTCTTGCAGGTCCGGTACCGAGTTATGATATGCAGCGGGTACTTTCCACCAGAACGACTGCAGAAGCGGCTAAGATGAGTGGCTTGACAATATTGGTACTATACTTTCCCCGTTACCTGATGATAGCCGGATTTGCTGTACTCGCATTGGCCTACCTCATTCCTGAATTTGAGGCCATGGGTTCTGAAATAGATTTTGAGAGTGTGCTACCACTGGCCATTGAACGGTTTGTGCCCCTGGGATTCAAGGGACTCCTCCTGGCGGGATTACTGGCCGCTTTTATGGGAACATTTGCTGCCTTTATCAATGCCGCCCCAGCTTATATAGTAAATGACTTGTATAAGAAATATATCAACCCACATGGCAGTGACAAGACCTACATAAAGTATAGCTATTTATCTTCTTTTTTATTGGTCTTCATAGGTGTATTGGGAGGCTTTTTCGCGGCCTCAATAAATTCACTGACCCTATGGATTACCTCCGCCTTGTACGGTGGCTATGCCGCAGCTAATGTACTGAAGTGGGTATGGTGGCGATTTAATGGTTATGGCTATTTCTTCGGGATGTTTGGCGGATTGATCGCTTCCACCTTTGTACCAGTCCTTTTCCCCGATGTCGCTGCCATATATTTATTTCCATTAATACTGTTGATCTCGTTTGCCGGCTGTCTGCTGGGCACTTATTTCCATCGCCCCGACAATATGGATATACTAAAGAATTTTTACCGGCAAACCAAACCCTGGGGATTTTGGAAGCCGGTAATAGAGGCTATAAAACAGGAGGATCCGGATTTTATCCCCAATAAGAATTTCAAAGCTGATTTGGCAAATGTGATTATCGGCATAGTCTGGCAAATGACCCTGGTGGTTATGCCTGTCTATCTGCTGATTGGGGAGACAATTTCTCTGATCATAAGTTTCCTGATTTTTGTAATCACCAGCTGGTTACTGAAAAAATACTGGTACGACAACCTTGATAATACGGTAAATGCCTGAACAACTTTAAATACCGAAAATACGAACTTCAAGCTTCAAAATTGTATCCTGCAAATGGAACTGGTTTTTGATTTATTTTTTCCAAAAAGTTAAAATAAATCAATTGTGTTGGTGCACAGTATAAAATTTTTTATTAGCTTGAGCACCTTAATACACATGAGGTGAGTAAATTGATTTTATTTTTTATGACATCAATACCTCGCTGAAAAATGTTCGAACTGAAATTTTTTATTGTTAACCTTAAATTCGAAAAAGTAATGATTTCGAGGTCAGGCTTTTTTTTATGTTTGATAATTTTTGCTGTGATGCAGGCCTGTGTCGGAAATGGCGAAAAAATTGAAACGAAGCCTAACATTATCTATATACTGGCCGATGATCTTGGCTATGGAGAATTGGGCGTCTACGGCCAGCAGATTATTGAAACCCCTAACATTGATATCCTGGCCGGTGAAGGAATGAAATTCACCCAACACTATACGGGGGCACCGGTATGCGCACCGGCGCGTTGTGTATTGCTGACGGGACAGCATACAGGTCATGCCCATGTCAGAGGGAACGATGAATGGCGGGCAAGGGGAGATGTGTGGAATTACCAGGCTATGTTTGATGATCCGGGATTGGAAGGCCAGCGGCCAATTCCTGACAGTATTGTTACCATTGCGGAAATTTTGAAAACAGCAGGTTATAAAACAGGTGTTGTGGGAAAATGGGGCCTGGGAGCACCGGGTACCGAAGGAGTTCCCAACCAACAGGGATTTGATTTTTTTTACGGCTACAATTGCCAGCGGCAGGCGCACACTTATTATCCTATGCATTTGTGGAAAAACAACGAAAGAGTTTTGCTGAACAATAAAATGGTTGCCCCACATAGCCAGCTTGCCGAAGGCGCTGACCCCGATGATCCGGAAAGTTATGCTGATTTTTCCCTTACCGATTTCGCACCCGACCTGATGCACCGGGAGGCTTTAAAATTTATGGAACAAAACAGCGATCAGTCTTTTTTTCTATACTATGCATCCCCCGTTCCCCACCTACCGTTGCAGGCACCAAAGCGTTGGGTAGACTATTACACAAAGAAATTAGGGGAAGAAAAACCCTTTACTAAAGGAAGTTACTTTCCAAACCAAACACCCAGAGCTACGTATGCGGCCATGATTAGCTACCTGGATGAGCAGGTCGGGGATCTGGTGAAGAAATTAAAAGAGCTGGGTATTTATGAAAATACGCTGATTATTTTTACCAGTGATAACGGTCCAACGTACACCGGCGGCGTAGATGCCGCGTTTTTTGATAGTGCTAAACCTTTTAAATCCGAATACGGATGGGGAAAGGGTTTTGTACATGAGGGAGGTATCAGAGTTCCCATGATTGCAAGCTGGGCCAATAAAATAAAACCCGGCAGCGAAAGCCATCATATCTCGGCATTTTATGATGTATTACCTACTATCTGTGATATACTTGACATTGCCCCGCCTGAAAATACCGATGGGATTAGTTTTCTGCCGGCTTTGCTTGGAAAACCTCAGCGGCAGCATGAGTACTTGTACTGGGAGTTTCCCGCCAATACGGGCCAACAGGCAGTGAGAATGGCTAATTGGAAAGCCATTCGCAAGAATTTGTTTGAAGGAGAAATGGATATAGCCCTGTATGATTTGGAAAAGGATCCAGGGGAACAAAATAATATTGCAGCCCAGCACCCGGAGGTGGTGAGGGAAATGGCAGCCATTATGAAAAAAGCAAGAACGGCTCCTCATACGGAGACATTCAAAATGGTAGCTTTGGGTGATATAAAAGTTGAAGAATAAAATTGGTAATTTGCGAGATACGGGTAGTGCTCGCATGGTTTTGTGGGGAAGGGATTATCCCAACGGAAGCAAAAAAAGTTTGTGGCCCATGACAAATTTGGATGATATGAAATATGTACTGTTGGCCAAAGTGAATATTGCATCCGCGGTTTATCTATAAATAAAATAAAAAGCTAAATATATGGATCTGAAGGACCTGAATGTGTTAGTTACCGGAGGTGGAGGAACAGGAGTGGGCGCAGGTATTTGTGAGGCATTAGCCAACTTTGGAGCAACATTGGTTATCAACGATTTGGATGTCGACAAGGCAAAAGTTGCTGCTGAGAAGTACCCTGATGCCATTGCCGTTGGCGCTGATATTGGCAAAGGGGAGGAGGTAGCGCGAATGTTTGAGGAAATCAAAGAAAAGGTGGGGCCCCTCAACGGTCTTGTCAACAATGCCGGTGTAGGACTAAGCCGTTTTGCCCACGAGGCGAGTGAGGCGGAATTTGATCATTTGTATGACATTGATATCCGGGCTGTATGGCAGGTTTCAAAGTTTTTTGTTAACCAGTTACTGGCAAATAAAATGACCGGTAATATTGTAAATGTGTCTTCCGTCCACGCCCATGCGACCCAACCGAGATATGCATTGTATTGTAGCGCAAAATCAGCTGTGCAAGGCCTGACCAAGGGAATGGCCTATGAACTTGGCCGCTTTAACATCAGGTGCAATGCCATTGGGCCGGGATTGGTGAAGGCGGAACAGAATTATGACTTAATTAAAACCTGGGCCGATGACCCGCACCAGTGGGAGGCCGATTTTATCAATGACCAACAGGTCATACCCAAAAATATTTTTCCGGTAGATTGTGGGAATACCGTAGCCTTTTTGCTTTCGGATTTTAGCGCTGCAATTACCGGACAGACTATATACATTGATGCCGGCACAACAGTAATGATTCACAACCGTGGTTTTATTGAAGATCGGTGATTACAAACGAAAAAGCTATCTCAATGGTTATCAAACATTTTACCTGTTACGAAGTTATAGTCCCTGCCAATGCGGGGGTTATAGAAAGTGAAAGTATCCACAAACCATTGCATAAGTTACCGGTCGGTATTAAATCGGGCTGGTCCATGCAATTTGATGAACTCCCTAAATTACTGATTAAAATGGAGCTGGATTCCGGTGTTGTTGGCTGGGGTGAATTATATAGAGATCACAACTGGACGGTGGTAGAAGGCATCATTCAAAATTTATTGGGAAAGGATATCCGTCAGATTTGCCTGCAAAAACTCCCCTTCAATTTTTGCCGGGAATATGACGGCTTCGAATGCGCTATTTGGGATGCCTATGCCAAGGCGCATAATTTGCAGGTGGTGGATTTATTGGGTGGCGCCGTGCAGAAAAAGGTTAAGGTCGGCGCATGGTCAAGTCACCGGACCTTGGATGAAATCGGGCAGCTTGCCGCTGGTTTTGCGCAGCAAGGGTATGATTGCCTGAAATTCAAAACGGACCTGGAAGACGATGTAGCAGGCTGGTGTCAGGAGATAAAAAAGGCTGCTCCGGGCATGCAGGTAATTTTGGACCCCAACGAACGATGGTTATATCCCGGGGAGGTCAGAAAACGAGCCAGAGCGCTGGAGGAGGTAGGGAATGTGCTTTGCCTCGAAGATCCTTTACCCAGGTGGATGTTGTCTGAATATGCCTTGCTCAGACAATTCAGCGCCGTTCCTGTCGTATTACATGTTTCCTTACCCTATATTTTACATGGGCAAAGGATCAAAGACGCGATCCAGGCACTGAATGCGCAGGCCGTTGATGGCTTTAATTTTAACGGCGGTCTGGCCAATTTTCAACGGCTGGATCATATTGCCACTGCTGCCGGACTGCCCTGTTGGCATGGATCCGAAGTTGACCTGGGTATTTTGGAGGCCATGTACGTACATTCGGCTGCAGCTGCGGCGTCCTGTATCTGGCCCAGTGATATATTTGGAAGGTTGATTCGTTCTCACGATCTGTTAACCACTCCATTGAAGATTGAACCTCCTTTCGTCCATCTGCCCGAGGGTCCCGGCCTGGGGGTTACACCCGATGAGGAGGCTATTAATCGTTTTTTAAAACAACAAAAAGAATTTAAGTAATGAGTTTTTATCAAAATCCTTTTCCGGAAGCCGACGCTGACCGCCACCAGATCTGGCAAATGTTGGTGGAACGCGATATTATAGCCTTTTGTCAGGAAAACTGGGAGATGGTTGCCGACGATTTCATAGGTGAAAATTTTATGGGTATTGATGGACGCAGACGTCATAATCCCGATTCCTGGCGGTTGGGTTTCCCCAGCCTGGAGGCCTATAAAAAAGAATGGCTGTTCCAGGCCCAGGATTTTGCCAAAACCGCATGGGCAGAAGATCCTGAGCAGGCCATTTATGAGGCCACGACATTAAGGGATATTGAAATAGCAGGCGATAGCGCCGTGGCTCACAAGAAATTTGATGGTCATATTTTGAAGAAAAACGGTGAAAAGGCTACTTTAAACTGGCAAACGCTTTATCGATGCCGCAAAGTAGCCGGCCGCTGGAAAATTGCCGGCTTTACCGGGTATTTACCGCATCCTATGGGCCAATCCGGAGATACACAAATGCCAGGTAAGCAACTACCCGCCGGAGCAAAACAACATGATACTGCCGGCCCTTATTCTCCTGTATTGCAAGTGACACCAGGCCAGATTGTAGTGATTTCCGGTCAGGCGGCTATAGATTCGGAAGGGAAGGTCGTAGGCGATACTATAGAGGAACAGACACATTATACGATCAAAAACTGCCTTCAGCAGTTGCAGACCGGTGGCTGTGACCTGAATGATGTGTTTAAAGTAAACGTTTATTTGACAGACCTTGCTAACTGGCCCAGGTTTAATGAGGTTTATAAGACTTATTTTAAGGCGCCCCGGCCGGTACGCACAGCTGTGCAAACGCCACTACTGTATACCTTTTTGGTGGAAATTGAAATGTGGGCAATAAAAAAATAAGATTATTTTTAACTGATAATTTTTGCAAAACATATTGTTAACTGATTTATAAAAATGTATTGGGAACAGCTTACATCACCTCAAATTAAGGCATCTGATAAAAATATTCCGGTAATTTTGCCTATTGCGGCCATCGAACAGCATGGCGATCATCTGCCATTGGCAACCGACAGGCTTATTGGCGAACACTTTTGCAGGGAACTTAATCAACTAATACCAAATGACATACTGATCCTTCCAACAATAAGCGTCGGATGCTCCGAGCACCATATTGACTTTGACGGTTCCCTTAGTGTTCAACATGAAACTTTGCTGAAACAAATGACGGATATAGCGGGATGTGTTGTGAAATATGGCTTTGAGAACCTGGTGGTTTTAAATAGTCATGGTGGGAATCAGGCGATTGGACAGACCTTTGTAGAAGCATTTGGCTTCAGGCATCCACAGTGTAAAATTGCTATGGTTACCTGGTGGCGTCTGTGTCTGGAAGAATTAATCAAGATTACTGAAACTTCCCATGGAGGTACTGGCCATGCCGGAGAATTTGAAACCTCCTTGATGCTACTAATTGCTCCGGATTTGGTTCAGATTGATAAAATTGGGCCGAAAACCAATGCTCCGACTTTCAGTTGGGCGGAAGCGGATATGTTGCATGGGGCGAAGGTCAGCCTGTTCCGGACCATGAAGGCCATGACTCCCAGCGGCGTTTTCGGAGAGGCGGCATCAGGCAATAGGGAGAAGGGTGCTAAGATTACCCGGGTAGTCGTCGATGCGTTAAAGCATGTGATACTTGATCTCAGGCAACACACCAATTAAAAGATGCTGCGAGTGCTTGTGATTCTGTAATCGGGAGCGCTACTTATGAAGCCTGTTCTTACTCAAACCTCATGGTTAAATCCGTAAATTTATTTCAGGACGATACATTTAGTCCAAGCGGGTAGGTCCGCCAAAATTCCGGGCCGGCGGTGGCAGGTGGGTGGAAGGATAATTTTGGCTTGATTTTTCTTTGCTTCGTTGTGTGTCCTGAAGTTAAGGAGTAGTTCTTTAACATGCTATCTAATTAGATGTCGAAAGGAGTGAAAGCTTCTGGCTCGACGGCTGGGACTGGATCAGGCAGACCAGTCAAATTCCCTTGATGGTGCTAAGCTTTCAAGGTCTCGGTACTGAGCGATCAAGAGGAATGTGTTTTGAAAAGCTGAACGAAAGTGAACCGTTCGATGAAGTGTCGAGAAAAGTACTTCCTAGTCAAAACCAGAGGATAACGAAGCCCCTGGGAGGAGATGTGCGGCGCAGGCTGAGAGTTGGCACATTGGCAGGCGGCATTAAGACGGCAGGAGTTCAATATAGGCTATTAGATGGAACAGGAGAACCAACCAGAAAAGGTTGGGGCGGATTAGCTCGTAGTAGTGTAGAAGTCTTCAGAAATGAAGAAAGAGCGAAGGGGCTAAGGCGATCAGTTTTAAATAATTACACAACCTAATTAACAGGGAAGATGAACTTATTTGAGACAGAGTATTTACAAGGGAAAACAGTTCCCATTACCCAAGAGCAACTAAGGGTTGCCTGGCGCCAAGTCAAGGCTGCCAAAGGAAGTGGTGGGGTCGATGGAAAAACTATTTTCAAAGTAGAAGAACAGTTGAGCGATGAACTCTACAAACTGTGGAATCGAATGGCATCTGGAAGTTACCACCCCAAGCCAATTAAGGCGGTAAGTATACCAAAGTGGGATGGCAGCAACAGATGGCTGGGGGTGCCTACTGTCACCGACCGAATTGCTCAACAGGTAATTAAGGATATGCTGGAACCTGACCTGGAAAAGGTGTATCACCCTGACAGCTACGGGTACCGGCCAAACAAAAGTACGCATCAGGCAATAACAAAATGCAGCAAACGATGCTGGGAGCGAGCATGGGCGATCGACCTGGATATTAAAGGGTTCTTTGATAACCTGGATCACGATCTACTCATAAAAGCACTGGAAAGACATACTGACCACAAATGGCTGATCATGTATGTTAAACGCTGGCTAAAATCGCCTGTAAAATTTCCAGAGCGACAGAAATTGGTAGAAAGAAGCAAAGGCACACCGCAAGGGGGAGTAATAAGCCCGCTGTTAGCTAACCTGTTTCTTCATTACGCTTTCGACATGTGGATATGCAAGCAATTTTCTGAGGTGCCTTTTGAAAGGTATGCGGATGACATCATCATTCATTGTGTATCCAAGGCACAAGCTGAGACAATCCTGAAGGCTGTAAAGACACGGATGGAAGCTTGTAAACTCCAGGTACACCAACACAAAACAAAAGTAGTGTATTGCAAACAAGGGTATCGAAAGGTAAAACACCCTGAGAACACCTTTGATTTTCTTGGATTTACTTTCCAGCCTCGCAAGATCAAGCAGCAAAATGGTTCATACAGGTTAGGGTTTGGTCCGGCAATCAGTATGAGAGCTAAAAAGCACATCGTACAAACCTTTAAAAGCCTAAAGCCACATCGGTGGGCTAATAAAGACGTAGAACAAATTGCCACAGAGATGGCCCCTAAGATACAGGGGTGGATAAACTACTTTGGAAAATATCGAAAATGGGCAATGTACCCAGTATTTAGAAGCCTTAACGACAGATTGGTTAAGTGGTTGATGAATAAGTATAAAAGGTACAGGCGAAAAGTAGGAAAAGCCAGAAGCAAATTGAAGCAACTGGCAATAGAATACCCAAACTTATTCGTGCATTGGAGATATGGTTTCCTCCCGGGATAAAAAGACTTGATTGTCAAGAGCCGTATGACAGGAGACTGTCACGTACGGTTCTGTGAGAGGCTTGGGCTGATTAGCCCTTGCCTACTCGACTCTTTTCATCTAAGGAAAAGAAATGAAGGCTAAGCTGAGCACGAAGCTCACAATATATTATTAGGGGAAAATCTTATCTCCAAGGAGATTTAAATGAGCTCAGGCCAGGAACCACGAAAACAAATTAATATGTATTTTTGTGGAGCTTACTTTACTGAGGCTTTTTGAAAGGAAGATGTAAGAGACTATATCAAAACATACCCTTTCCCCCAAAAAATAAGATTCCTTATACTAAAACAATTTTTTGGAAGCTCTGACTAAAACTAAGCAAGCACTCAAAACCAACAATTAATCACCAATCTGCCCCAACTCCTTGTCACATAAATAAAGTCCTCTGGGAACATGAAAACAACCTTTCCATTTTCCGCCTTTGGCATGCAGCAGTATTTCGCCCCGCCTGTTAAGATAACCGTACCATTCCAGGCCACCACGGGGATCCGGGAAGTGTTGCCAGGTATAACGGTGCACTTTTTCAAACCATGAAAGGCAACGGGGATCGCGGGTATGCCGGTAACCTTTTGCCAGGGCCACCAACGCTTCAAGATGTACCCACCATAGCTTTTGATCCCATTCCAATTGCTGTGGTGGATGCCCTTTTTCATCCATAAAATAAAAGATCCCACCATATTTTTCATCCCACCCAAACTCCAGCAAACTGATGCTAAGGTCTACCATTTGGCTGATGAGATCAGCATCCTTGAGGCGTTCGCCAATATCCATTAAAAACCAGGATGTTTCAAGTCCGTGTCCGGGATTGATGAGCCGGCCGTCAAATGTATCCGAGTGCGCGCCATCGGGAAGTACGTGTTCAAATAAAATTTTACGATCGACATCCAAAAAATGATTTAACACCTCATGCAACGCGTTGTTTATTGTATTCTCCAGGACCGCTGCAGGTAGCAGAGATCCTAATTCCTGGGTCAGATTACAAAGGATCATTGGCAGTGACAGTCCTTTGAGCGGCCGGTTTTTAGTGATGGCTTTATTGTATTTTCCTTTGGGGTTGTCGGCTCTTTCGAGAATGCTGTCAAACAAAGAAAGCGCCCGGTCGGCGTAATAGGATTCTCCACTGGCCCTGGCATATTTGGCAAAGGCCATCGTCACAAAACAGTCTGAGAATATATTATAGGCGGCCATTAGCGGTTTTCCATCACGATCGAGTGAAAAATAGCATTGACCTTCCGGATCAAAAACGTGTTTGCGTAAAAATTCAGCCCCTAACCGGGCCATTGTCAACCAGCTGTCCTTCCTTTCCACCTGCATATAAATGGTAGAAAAAAACCAAACTTGCCGCGCCTGCAACCAAACGAATTTGTCCGTATCATAAGGCTGGCCCTCTGCATCGAGGCAGGTAAAATAGCCCCCCTTTTCGTAATCCGGCGAATACTTCTCCCAGAAAGGAATGACATCCTCCCATAGTGATTTATGATATTGTAGTTTATAGGATTTCACGCGATTATACGGGGTTTAGTATGTAAGCCTTGCTATGGCAGGTTTTTTTGATCATCTATATATTCTTTGTATCGGTCAAACAAAGCCCTTCCCTGGGCAAAACTTGAATTGGGGCTCATAAAGTGGGGAAACTCAAAAGTAATGGCCTTATTGACCCCTGCTGCCCGGGCAATTTCCAGCTTCAATCGCATTTTATCCCATTTTATGGGTAAAAACTTTATTGGCATGTCCCTATCAAAAGATTCGCAATTGGTCCAGTATGCCAACCCGTATTTTTCGCAAAGTTGCTTGTTTACCTTCATGAAATCCAGGAGTTCATAATAGTCTACATGGCCGTCCTGAAAGGCCACTATATCTACAGCGTCTTTTACCTGGCGCAAGATATGATCCCATTCCTGGTGGTGCTGTTCCAGTGATATATGTCCTTCTTTGGTGAGGTTTGACTCATGGGCCATTAACGCCTTTTTGCCGTCTATATAAGGGGAGATCAAAACAGGCAGGTCGGCAAGTGACTTGCAATAATCACCCAACACAGCATACTGCTCAATGATCCCCGGGTTGCTCCGGTTGATTTCATGGGAAAAATACCATCCGCCAAAAGATGGCGAATTTCCATATTGATCCCATACTTCCTGAATAATTTTGATATTCAGCGCTGATTCTTTTTCATATTCGCCGTTTACCCAATAGTTGCCGGAGTCGTATAAGCCAAAATAGAATTGCATATCAAACTGCTCACTTAGTTTCAAAAACATGGCGACCAGGTCATTGTACGGTTGGTAGCATCCCTCCTGGTTGATTAATGTGCTGGAAGGATAAGTAATCCATCGCTTGTAACCTGCTCTGATTAAAATAACGGTGTCTATACCAATAGACTTCATGGCACTGAAGTCCTTTTCCCATTCTGCCTCCCCCCAGTTTTGATGATTGATGTCGTGGCTTATTTCATCCAGGAATGTCCCGGTAATGGATAGTTTTTTATGACTCATTGGCGTTTTCCCCGGTTTGGCAATTCATGTTATCAGGGCTGCTTTTTCGACACCCGATTAAACCAAACTTGCGAAGTTTAATTATGTATGTTAAAGTGAGGTGCTCGTTCATATCTTACTCAGATCCTTTCCGTCCTTTTGAAAACAATTTAAGATAAATACCAGTCTTTTTTAGAGAAAAAGTCCAAAAACATGCCCCTTGACGTTTCATAATTTAACCAGGTATTCAAATAATGGCTATCAAGCGTTTTGTTCGAACCCAAATAATATTTGCTCGTGCACATAAAAATCCAAAATAATTCTTAAATTGACAAAAAGTTCTTGAAACCTTTAGATAAATTTATGAGTTAATAAAAATGTTTTGTAAACAAAAAATACTTTCGTATTCCTTTTATTAAATTACAAATACTTATGTTTTTATACCGCTTTATTTTTCTGATATTTACCGTAGGTTCGGTAGTCAATGATATTTCATTTGCACAAACCGCTAAAATTTATGAAGAGGATCTTACTTTGGAAACCTATGGGTTTTCCGACCCAAACCCGGTTCCGGAGTCCGAGCGGTTTTATCCATACTTTAAATTTGCTGGTTTTACTGCAGTAAGCACACCGAAATCCTGGAAAATGGTTGTCCTGGAAAACGATTACATTAAGGTATACGTATCGCCTGAAATCGGAGGAAAGATTTGGGGCGCCATTGAAAAAACGACGGGAAAGGCCTTTGTTTATTTCAACCATGCGGTAAAATTCAGATCTGTGGCAATGAGAGGACCCTGGACGTCGGGAGGGGTGGAATTCAATTTTGGTACCATTGGCCATACGCCAAATGTTGCCAACCCGGTTGATTATAAAATACTAAAAAATGAAGATGGCAGTGTGAGCTGTACAATTGGAAATTATGATTTGACTTCCCGCACACGCTGGAATGTCGAAATATCCCTGGATCCGGATAAGGCCTATTTTTCTACTGATGCCCGCTGGTTTAACCTGTCGGAGATACCCACCTCTTATTATCATTGGACCAACGCCGCCGCTAAAACTGCCGGCAACCTGGAGTTTCTTTATCCCGGAACTCACCATATTGGACATGGCGGAGAAGTGGGCACCTGGCCGGAAGAGGACGGTAACAAGATTTCTTTTTATGAAAACAATAATTTCGGCTCTTATAAGTCCTATCATATTCTCAATGCTTACACTGATTTTTTTGGCGGATATTGGCATGATGACGACTTTGGGTTTGGGCATTGGACCAGCTATGATGAAAAACCAGGGAAAAAATTGTGGATATGGGGGTTGAGCCGGCAGGGCATGATATGGGAAGATTTGCTTACGGATAGTGATGGGCAATATATGGAATGGCAATCGGGTAAACTGTTCAACCAGGCTGCTACCGGTAGTACGAAAACGCCATTTAAGCACAAAACGTTTATTCCGGGAGATGCCGATTTCATGCACGAAAAATGGTTTCCCCTGGTAAACACGGGCGGTGCTGATCTGGTGGCGGATGACCTGGTGATTAAGACCGAAAGAAAAGAAAATCAATTGACATTAAAGGTAATGGCCCTGGCGCATGTCAAAGAGAAACTCACCGTATTAGAAGGCCGGAACCAGTTGAAATCATTTGATCTTGACCTGAAACCCCTGGAGTTGGCAACCCTTGCTGTCGGACCTGTAGAAGGCAATTTTAAACTGGTGTCCGATTCCGGTGGTGAGATATTTGACGCGGATTCAAAACATCAGCAATTGGAAAGGCCATTGGAGATTGACAAAGCTTTTGACTGGGAGGGGGCATATGGGAAGTACGTCATGGCTACGGAGCTGGAAGCTCAGAGGAATTATGCCGATGCTTTGCCGCTTTACTTGGAGACGCTCAAAATGATGCCTTCATATACACCGGCCTATGCCAAATTGGCCATGGCCTACTATCGAAAAGGTATATGGGAGGAAGCGTTGCGTTATGCCAAAATTGCTTTATCGCACGATACCTATCACCCTGAAGCAAATTATGTGTACGGACTGGTAAATACGCAGCTTCAGAACCTTGATGATGCCAAAAGCGGATTTGCTGTGGCTGCTGCCGATGGCAATTTCAGGGTAGCTGCCTATCTCAATCTTGCCAGATTGGCATTGCGCAAAAATAATTATATGATGGCCTTGAGATTCGCAGAAAAGAGTATTGCCGCGAATCAGGAAAACCTCCTGGGATGGCAGCTTAAGGCCATATCATTACGGAAACTTGGGAAGCATAACGATTATCAAAACACGCTAACCAACATTTCCAAACTGGATCCTACCTATATATTTGTTGCTTTTGAGCGGTTTTTTACTTCCGGGGAAGATGGTGTGTTTGATTTCCGGTCAAATGGCCTGACCAATGAGCTGCCGCATGAAAGCCTGATCGAGTTAGCGCTAAGCTATGTTAGTTGTGGCTTGTTTGAGGAAGCCATCGCCTGCCTGGAAACAGATCCCGACCACCCGGTAATTGCCTATTGGTTAAGTTATTTATACCATCATCAGGGAGATCAATCTAAAGAGGCAGCTTATCTGAACAGGGCTCTTGTTGCTTCGCCTGAAATGGTGTTTCCGTTCCGGCTTGAAACGCTGCCGGTATTGGCTCATGCCGCAGAAAAGACAAATCATTGGAAAACACAGTATTACAGAGCACTGATTTATGCTCATTTAGGACGTGAAGAGGAGGCAAGGAAGATACTGGGGGATATTGGTATGAAAGCTGATTTTGCTCCTTTTTATCTCTTCAGGCATCAATTCATGGCTGATGAGGGGATGGCTGATATCCAGAAAGCATTAGAACTGTCGCGCAATGATTGGCGAACAAATCTGGCAGCGGCCAAATCAGCACCAACCCCAAAAATGGCGAACCAATATATAAACAAAGCCTATAAACTTAACCCTGGCAACCCTGAGCTTATTCTGGCCAAAGCCAGGATTTATTTTGGTAGCAGGCAGTACAGGAAAGGATTTGAATTTTTGAAGAAGCAACAGTTAATTCCATACGAAGGAGCGAATGAAGGTAGAAAGGTCTATTACGAAAATGCCATGTTAGCCGCATTGCAGGCGGTTAAGAAAAAGGATTGGGTAGGAGCCATAAAATACCTGGAGATGTCAAAACAATGGCCCGAAAACCTGGGGGTGGGAAGGCCCTATTCGGTGGATGAACGCTTACCGGATTTTATGCTTGCCTATGTGCACGAAAAATCAGGAGCCAAACAGGCTTCCGATAAATATTATAAAAATGTGATCGATTTCAATGATGAAAGCGGGAATAGCCCGCTATTATTGGCCCAGTTGTTAGCTGCCAGGAGAACCGGGAATTCTGAAAAGCTCCAGCTATTAATTGATAAATATATAGATAGCGAGCATGAAGACATTCAATGGGCCATGACAAGATTTCGCAGTAAACCGGGAGCATTGGCGGAACCTGCCGGGGATGATTTTAACAAAACCTTTCTTAACGATTTAATTGATGTTGTGACGCCGTGAATGGGGAAAGGAATTATAAATAGAAATCCAGGTTTTCTACGGTGATAATGTCTAATGGTAATAATTTGGTGCGTTCAATTTTTTTACCGAAAACCAGAAAATCCGACAAATAAGAAGTCCCAAGATAAGCCTGAAGTTTGGGGTTCTGATTAATTAAAAAGTTAATTTCCCCTGACTTTAAATAGTTGATGTTTTCAGCAATTAAATCATAACCCACCAGAGGGATTTTCTTCAGTGACTTTTTTTGCAGGAAATCCGCGACAATGTGTGCTTTGGAGGTACTCACATAAATGCCGCCGATATCATCATGGGTAAAAATTTCCTGTAGTTTCTCTTCGGTATGATCGGCTAAATGCGAAGAGAGCCTCATGGATTCTATGACGACACTGATATTCTTTTCTTCAAAATAACGTCGAAAACCGATTTCTTTCTCCTTCAAATGATTGGAAGTGTCCGGGTCTTCATCAAAGTGAATGATCAGTATCCGCTTGTCCGGTATTTTAATGAGGTTAAGTAAATCGGCAGATACCCTGCCACTGGCAAATAAATCCTGTCCTATGAAACATAAGGACTGCGAATCTTCAATGTGTGTGTTGAATAAAATGTATGGAATATTCGCCGAAATACACTTCACTAAAAAATCAAGCGATTGGTCATAAAATAAAGGTGCCAGCAGAATGCCATCCGGCGGGTCTTTAAATATTTCATTGACAAGCCTGTTGAAACGATCGGGCTTGTCTACGTCAAACTTTTTTACGTCGATGCTGACGTTAAACTGATTTGCCTTTTTGGTTGCCTCCAGTATACCGTTGATCGATTGATCCCAGTAGCTGTCTTTTTCATTGGAGGGTAGCAGGACAACCACCCTGTTTTTTTTGTTGGCTTTAAGTGATCGGGCAATGATATTCGGACTGTAGTCAATCCTTTTTAAAATATCTTCAACTTTCTGTCTTGCCTTGTCAGAAACATTACCACGCTGGTGTAAAATCCTGTCGACCGTGCCTCTTGAAACTTTGGCCAACTTGGCAATTTCTTTGATAGTATAGTTCTTCTTTTCCAAAAATCGATTCCGCTTAGATCAAAGCTGATAAAATAGTAAAAAAAAATATATTATTTAAAGATTAACCGGGCAAACTTTATGTAATTTATATTGTGCACGAGCACGTTATTGTGTATATTGCTAATCGGTTCTGTCGGACTACTAATTTGTGTAAGCACAAAGTGTATTGATTTTAGATAGAAACGGAAAATTTTTTTGCTGTAAATAGGTTTTGAAGACCTCCGGTCGGCCAGGTAATAGCTGTTGCTATCGGGACTTGCTGGCAAATTGATGTTTTTGCTACTGAATACCGGATGTCAGAACTGTGAATTGATTTTACTATCGGGAACATGAAGCAATTGTTGTTGACCAAGGTTTTTGCAATAGAAGGTGGTATTAAGGAGATCTTACCCTTTGGGAACGGGCACATTAATGATACCTTCAGATTAATTAACGAAAGTGCCGAAAAGCCGGATTATCTCCTGCAACGTGTAAACCACCATGTGTTCAAAAACATTCCGGCTATGATGAACAACATTGAGTTGGTGACCTCACATATTAGAAAAAAACTGTTTTTTTCCACGGGTCCTGCAAACGGCAAGGTGGCTACTTTGATCCATACGCGTGAGGGGTGCCTTTTTCACAAAGAAGAAGGTGAATACTGGCGGGTTTTTAAGTTTATGAAGGATTTTAAATCTTACGATAAGCCAAATACCCCTGAACAGATGTATGAAGGCGCAAAATCTTTTGGAGAATTCCTGTATGCTTTATCCGACTTCCCGATTGAGGAATTGCACTATACATTGCCCAACTTTCATAACATGGAATTCAGATTTAAGCAGTTCTTTGCTGCGAGGGATGAGGCGGAAAATTATCGGCTTGAACAGGCGCAAAATGAAATAAAATATGTCCTGGATACCGCCGATTATGTCATAGGAATTTATAATATGTCAAAAGGAGGGAGGATGCCCCTTCGTGTTACCCACAACGATACAAAATTTAACAATGTGCTCCTGGACGGAAATGACAAGGGACAATGTGTTATCGATCTGGATACGGTGATGCCCGGTTATGTGTATTTTGATGTGGGAGACGGTATTAGAACAGGCGCATCTACTGCCGACGAACACGAGTTGGATTTACAAAAGGTTGATGTTGATTTAATAATGGTCGAGGCCTTTATAAGGGGGTATATGGATGCCTCCAGGAAATTATTCACTAGCGATGAAATAGCGATATTACCCAAATCGGGGATCTATATGAGTTTTATTATGGGGCTTCGGTTTCTAACGGACTACCTGCAGGGAGATAAGTACTATAAAATAGATTTCCCCGAACAAAATTTACAGCGGGCGAGATGCCAGCTTCATTTGAGTAAATTGATGAAGAAACGGTTACCGGAAATAGAGGAGGTATTTGACTAAGGTACCGTAGATTAAATTGAAAATTAGTATGAATCAGACGGGAATACTTTTGAGACCAAGACCATGAATTACAGGATAAAGCTTGCCAATAGCTGTCAAAATCACGATAGGCCTGTCATTAACGATAGGCATATAGACAGTTTATTCAACCATTTGGTTTTTGGGCTGAAAAACAAATTTACGTTGAAAAACCACAGGCAATAATTTTTCGATGATGAAACTGATCACTTTGAAATTTTACTTCACTTTTTTTCTCCTCCTGATGGTGCTGATTTCCTGTGAAAAGAAAACAGTTTCCGAGGCCACCGTGTTAGTGAATAAAAGGGTTTTATTTCTTGGGAACAGTATCACCAATCATGGCGGTTATGTAAGTTATATCGAATACTACCTCCGAAAGCAATTTCCGGCCGATCGAATTGATATCATTAGTATTGGGTTAAGTAGTGAGACGGTATCCTGTCTTACTGAGCCGGCTCATCCCTTTCCCCGTCCATGTCTGCGAGAACGGCTTGAAAGAGCCCTTCAAAAAGTTAAGCCGGATATAGTGGTGGCGTGTTATGGAATGAATGACGGTATTTATCACCCGCAATCTCCCGACAGAATGGAGCGATTTCGGGAAGGTATTCATCATTTGGTACAGCAAATTAATGAGGCAGGTGCCAAGGCGGTTTTAATGTCTCCACCTGTTTTTGATTCGTTGCCCCTGGTCGAGCAGGTTGTTGATGCCAACGCCACGGACTTTAGTTATTTACATCCCTATGAAAATTATGACACGGTCCTGGGCGATTATAGCGAATGGCTGCAATCACTCAATGACGACGAAATAAGGATTATTGATGTGCACGGTCCTATGAAAGCACGAATAATGGATCTGAGATCACAAAACCCATCATTCAGCTATTCAACCGATGGCATTCATCCTTCCGCTTCAGGACACCTTTTTATTGCACAGCAGTTTTTGAAAAGTTTTGGATTCACATTTGATCAGGATATAAAAACACTGGTTGACAGAATCGAATCAGATAGTCTTTTTCGGCTTGTCGACGCGAAGAGGAAGTTGCGATCTGACGGCTGGTTAAAGTTTGTTGGGTATATCAGAAATGATACTGTCAAACAAGATCATATTGAGGATATCGAGATAGCGGTAGCGCGGTTAAATCGTGAAATATCAACTAAAAAATAATCTCTGAATTTAATCTGAAATGAATTTTAAATAAAAGCATATTAGCCATGAACAAGCAAAACCGAAGAAAATTTATTAAGCTATCCGCAGTAACGGGCTCATTTCTGGGATTACCGATTACGGGAACCTACGCGAAAGACGTAATAGAAGAACGGCTACAGGCGATAAGTGAAAAAAGGCAGCCTGCCGGAAAGTCAGTGATGGGTTTAAAAATGGATCCGATCAAGGAGGTTAAAGTAGCATTTATAGGGTTGGGAAATCGGGGTTTTGGGCATTTAAGACATGTAAACGCCCTTTATCCAAAAGCCAAAATTACCGCCATCTGTGACATTAGAAAATCGCAGACGGATAAGGCCATGGAATTTCTGAAAAAGGAGAAGAATAAACCGTCAGTATATACCGGAACTGCCGATTCCTGGAAGGAAATGATGCAGCGAGATGATATTGACCTCGTTGTTATTGCCACCCCGTGGAATGATCATGTCCCTATGGCTGTCTATTCCATGCAGCAGGGAAAACACGTGGCCCTGGAAGTTCCGGCGGCGGTGACCCTCGAGGGTTGTTGGGACCTGGTCGATACCGCTGAGGCAACACAGCGAAATTGTATGATGATGGAAAACGTTTGTTATGGGGACGAAGAACTTTGGATACTCAATATGGTCCAGCAAGGTGTTTTTGGAACCTTAACCTATGCCGAAGCCGCCTATATCCATGATCTTCGGGAAAATATGTTTAGTAAGACAGGTTACTATAATCAATGGCGTATCCGCCATCATATTAAGAGTGATGGAAACCTGTATCCCACACATGGTTTAGGACCGGTTGCCCAGTATCTGGGAATTGCCAGGGGAGACCGTTTTAGCCACCTGGTTTCCATGAGCAGCCTTGAAGCTTCATTAAGTGAGCATAGTGCAACGGTTGAAAGTGATAATGAATTTTTTAATAGAAAGGATTTCACCCATGGTGATATGAATAACTGCCTCATTAAAACCGCCAAAGGCCGCACGATTTTACTGCAACACGATGTCGTAACTCCACGGCCCTATAGTCGCATAAACGCGTTGGCAGGTACCAAGGCCTATCACGAGGGTTATCCAAGCCGGTTGTCGACGAACAGCTTCAAAGGAGGACATCAGTGGCTTTCAGAAGCAGAATATAAAGAGATGAAAGAAAAATACAAACATCCGATTTGGGACAAATTGAAAAATGAAATAGCCCAGTATGGAGGGCACGGGGGAATGGATTTTGTGCAAATATACCGGTTGATAGATAATCTTAACCGCGGATTACCTCTCGATATGGATGTTTACGACGGTGCCGATTGGTCGGTGATTACCCCACTTTCAAAAGTGTCGATAGAGTTGGGTAATATTCCTGTGAAATTCCCTGATTTTACAAGAGGAAACTGGCAGGATGAAAGACCTTATGGCATTATGGCTAATCTTTAAGAATTAATGTGGTAGACTGCAGACCGGCAAGATGTCAGGTAACCGGATCATTGCTTCTCAAAAGAAACAATTCATAGTCAAATTGGATGGTCCGGTACTGCTCAAACCCCAATGATTTGTACCACTTAAGATTGGATGAAACAGAAGTTTCCAGGTAAATGGGCCTTTGCCATTGGCGGCATTTGTCAATGAGTTGTTGCAAAAGTTGACTTCCAAGGCCCTTTTTCTGATGATTGGGATCAACACCGATAAACCAGAGGTAACAATAGTGGGTGTTTTTAGGATGTTGTTTTTTGACTTTTCCTTCCCTGGCCAATACTTTTGACACCCGGGAGATTCCAATGGCACTAAAGGCTAATTTGAGATCCCACCAAATGGCATTCAAGGTTGGTCGTTTTTTTTCAGAGAATAGGAAAAGTGCACAAGCATTTTTATCTTCTGACATCCAGACTTCGCCAAAGGTATAACATACCCGAAATGCATATTCAGCAAGCCTTTCGATACGCCGAATACGTTTTTTATCTTGCTTTACAACATAGTTTACACTTTTGTTTTTGTCAAAGGAACGGGTTATAAGCTTAACTACTTGTGACAGGTCAGTTTCTTTTGCTAAGATCAACACTAAATAATTTGAAATGTGACAGTAATTTTTTTAGTAGAAAAATTTTGGCTGGGTACAAAAAGGAAAGATACGTTTTTATGCTGAATTTGCTGCTTAATATGTCTTTTCTAATTTTTAATTGCGCCTCAGGGCATCGGCCGGATTGAGTCGGGCGGATCGAATAGCATGCAGGCCGGTGGTAACAGAAGTTAGTAAAAGTATGGATAACAACACAAAACCAAATAGGAAATAATCTATTTGGATTCGGAAGGCGAATTTTTCTAACCATTGGCGGAATGTAAACCAGGCGATAGTGAAACCGGGAATGGCCACAATAACTACCATTAAGAGAAAATCTCGTGTCATTAGCAAAATAACATCCGGCAACCCGGCTCCCAGAATCTTGCGAATGCCAATTTCCCTTACCCGCTGCGTTGCAAGATAGGATGCTAGCCCAAACAGCCCCAGGAAAGATATAACGATGGTAAGCAACGATAATGAAAAGAAAACTTTTCCCCGCACCTGATCTGCTTCATAGACACTTTGTAGCTGATCATCAAGGAATTTATAAGTAAAAGCGGAATTAGGAAACACTTGCTCCCAACTCCTTTTAATGTGAGCCATTGCTGCCTGGAGATTTTTTGAAATTTTAACCGACAGATTGTTAGAGGGTCTAAATAGAAACATTTGAGATTGGATAGAATCGTAAAGGGAATTTTGATGAAAATCTTTTACTATGCCAACCACCTGGAAGAAATTGGGATTTCCCTTTCCACCAAAACGTATTTTTTTTCCCAAAGGATCCTTCAGGTTAAAATTACTTACAAACGTCTCATTGATAATAACTGCCTGATAGGCATCACCGGGAAAATCCGGTGAGAAATTTCTGCCTGATACGATTTCTATGCCCATTGTAGCCAAAAAATCATAGTCGATCCTGCCTATGTGTGCAAATCTTTGCTCGTGTTCTGCCGAATTTTCGGCACTTACCGGTCCAAACCTCATGTTACCTGTTCCAGGAATAAAGCTTGAGGTACCGGAAGATGAAATAAGGGGACTTTGTGCCAAGGCATTTTTCATAGCCTGCCAATCTTTGATTTCACTTTGTTCCGGGAGTGTAAACATAATCACGAGCTCCTTATTAAAACCCAGATTCTTATTCCTTAGATATTGCAACTGACTGTAAATTAAGCCTGTACATGTAACTACAAAAATGACAACTATCAATTGGATGGCAACAAGACCTGTACGCACTGGCGTCGACTTTACCAGCTTGCCTTTCATGACACCCACGGGTTCAAATGAGGACATGAAAAAAGCAGGATAACCTCCTCCCAAAATACCAAGTAATAGCATAATGGCTATGATACCGAAAGGTATCGGAAACTGTATTAAGTGCCAGGTCTCCAGCTGTAATCCCAGCATTTTATTCAAGAAACCAATGGAAATGATTACCAAGCCTAGGGCTATAACCAATGAGGTAAATGTAAAAAGTAGTGATTCACTTAAGAACTGAATGGCTATTTGCCACCTGTGTGAACCCATAACTTTACGGATGCCTATTTCCACTCTTCTTCCTTTGGCTCTGGCAGTCACTAGGTTGACATAACTAATACCTGCAATAAGAAGTAGTAGCAAGGCCACTGCACTAAATATATAAATATAAATGAGGCCGCCGGTTTCGTTTATATGGATTTTTGTAAGCGGAACAAGTTCATGATTGGCACTCATCAAAACTGGCTCACGTTCAGCATTTAGGTATTTTTTATATATTTTAGGTAGCCATGACGCAACAGTACCGGGATTAGTCTGATGGTCCAGTAGTAGAAATGTATGAACATTGAATGAATTGAAATAGTACGCTTCCAAGTGTGGATCTGTCTCTGCAGAAATCATAGCCTTGGCGGTCAGGTGAGTATTTTTGGGGTTATCGTTGTAAACTCCTGTCACTATCAGAGAATAATTACTGTCAGTATCCGGAATTGTATGTACCAGGCTACCTGTCAGTGTTTTGCCTACCGGGTCCTCATTACCAAAAATTCGATCAGCCAAGCCTTTGGAGAGAACAATTTTGTTTGGACCATCAAGGGCTGTTAACGGGTCTCCACTTATTAAATTAAATGAGAAAGTTTGAAATACTGTGGCATCAACTGCAAGAACATCTTCTTCCTCAAGGGATTTGCTCCCAAAATGAAATTTTACACTTTCGTTTTGCCAGAATTGAAAGAATCTCACGTAATTCTCTACTCCCGTGTAATCTTGCATTATAAAAGGACCCAGATTAGCCGGTGTAGACCTCCACTCGACGTCCATTACCTTTTCGTGCGTTTTAATAGAGGTAGTTTCCACACGGAAGATCCGATCGCCATTAGTGTGAAAGCGATCGTATGTGAGCTCAAAATTGAGATAGAGCAAAATATACAATACGGCCAAAATACCCGAAGTAAGGCAGGTTAGGTTCAAAATTGTATAGACAGGCTGGCTGGCTAAGTTACGCCGCACAATGATCAGGTAATTCTTAAACATAAGCCTTTATGTTCTAAATGTACCGACAAGTTAAAATTATTAGCGTAAATCTAAAATTAATAACCTGTCAAGGGTGGTCTTTAATAGAAAAAACCTGGCAATAACTGCCAGGTTGATTAGAAAGAGAACTGCACGATTTTCTTTCAATAAATTCCCTAAAATTCTAAGGTATACATGATGGTTGGAAACATGGGCAATTGCTCACTGGTTTCTATTTTATTTTCCAGATCGTCATAATATTGATCAACCTGGCCTTTATTATTGGTTGCATTTTGAATGGACAGATTGATCTCCTGTCTGGTTCTTTTCTTATTCCAGCTATAGGAAAAGGACAAATCCCATTTGAAAATATCATCGCCCTGTTCGCTAAAAGCGTTGGCCTCATCATACACTGCGCGTCCCAGTTCCCTGCTGGCGTCGAGGTCCACCCTGGTAAATCGACGACCGCCGCTCCAACTCACTTTGGTATTCAGGCTCAACACTTTGTTTTTTGATCCGCCGATATATATTTCCTTACCAAAAAGAAAGTTGGTGAGGTAATTCCCGTTGAAGCGGTTGTCTCTTTCAATGCCATCCAATGCGGTATATTTAGATTGGTATAGCGATCCGGTGATCAGAAAGTAATAATTTCTATTAAAATACCGCTCCAGTGTCATTTCAATACCATAGTTCACGCCCGTTCCTTCATTAACAAGGGCCCGGTCGGTAAACCCGTCGGTAGCATTAATAAGAGAGTAACTGCTGGTCGGATCATTTTCCACAGGCACATCATACAAATCCTGGTAGTAAATTTCCGTTTTGAAATACAGGTTTTCATTGATCACCCTGTCATATCCCAGCACGTAGTGAACGGCCCTCATTAAATCCAAGTCGAGATTGGGGCGGGTCCGGACGCCAGCTTCGTTTTCCACCAGTGAGTGATAGGCAGGCAGGGAGGCCAGCTGACTGTGCATACCAAATCCGGCGGAAATTGATTGGGTTTCATTTAACTGATATTTTACAGAGGCCCTGGGCTCCAGTGCCTGGCTGTTATTGAGCAGAAAGTTTGTATAATTCAGCCCGCCTGTAATGGTCCAGTCATCATTTAGCCGGTGCTTCCAGGTGGCATATGTCCGCACCATCCCGGCATCACCATCGTCATTTAACCAGGTTTCAAGCACATTTTGGTTGTTTAGAAATTCCTGTTCAAAGTCGAATAGAAAATGCTGATAGTTGACCCCGGTCTTTATCGTATTTTTGGCGTTGATTTTGGTTAAAAACGATGTGCCGGCAGTCATGGTAAATTTATCCAGTTGATCCTTAAATGTTTTTTCAAATACATTGGGATCGGTCTTGTTTTCCTTTAACTCATAGCCGCTGCCATTTTGCGACAATGATAAAAAACTTTCAATGGAATTGTTACTATTAAAGAAGTAAGTGTGACTAAGGTTTATCGTTCCCATGGATGCTGTAAAATCGTCTTTACCAATGATTTCATCGGTTTCTTCATCTTCAATGTCATCTTTGATAGAGCTTAAGCCCCCTATGCCAAAAAGCGTGAAAAGCCCTGCATTTTTGGTAGGAAAGGAAAGCTTAAAAGCCAGGTCCTGGTATTTTGGCACACCGCCAAAATCTACGATGCCCAGGTTGTCGATTAATCCCAATGTTGAATAACGATAATTGGCGAGGTAAGAGGATTTACCGCCCTTTACAAAGGGGCCTTCCAATGTTATGTCGGTACCCAGGATACCCACACCGACGGAATACTCCCGGTTGTCTCTGTTGCCGGTACGCATTTTCATATCAAAAACACCGGCCAGGACATTGCTATAATCCGAGGTAAATGCGCCGGTATAAAAATCCGAATTGGCCAGCATTTTCCCATTTAATATATTAATGGACGCCCCCGATGACCCTTCTTCTGCAAAGTGATTTGGATTTGGAATTTCAATGCCCTCCATTCTCCATTGTACATTGTTCGGAGAATTACCGCGTACCACGATGTGATTGCTGCCCTCGGCATTGCCTTGAATGCCGGCAAAACTTGACACTGCCCTGGCCGGGTCGTTGAAGGTGCCGGCGTAGCGATTGGTCTCTTCTACGGAAAAGGTACGACCGCTGACCTGAACCATTTCGTTGGAGACTTCGGATTTATGTGCGCGGTCGGTAACGACTATTTCTTCCAATTTGACCAATGACTCTTCCAGCGGGGCATTAACGACCACCTCTTTTCCGGCGCCTACGACGATATCAGCAATAACGCGCTGTTCATAACCAATACTGGTAATAACAAGGGTGATGCGACCTATAGGGACTCTTTCAATACGAAAGTCACCGTTAATATCCGTGTTGCTTCCTAATATCGGGTCGGAATTCAACACGATTACATTGGCGCCAATGATGGGTGAATTACTGTCCAGGTCTGTGATGGTACCTTTGACTGTCTGGTGCAATGTTTCTTGCCCCAATGCAGCAAATGTTGGTAAAATTAGATATAGTAATATCCTTGCTATGAATGTGATGATTCGATAGTTCATTATTTCTGGTTTTAAAATTTGTGTTTTTTTTAAGCGGGTTTTAGAAGCGTATGCCGGCATTGAAACCTATATACATTTTTACCCGGCTGCCCCCGCGTGTTTTATCATAAAAATCCCATGGGCTAAAGCTGTCGCCGACTATGGCGCCTTCGACATCTTCCAGGTCAGATACCACTACATTGAAGCTGGGACCCGCAAAGATGGCTAGCTCATCGGTGAAGCTAAATGAAAAATTAAATTTTAAGGTATTAAGCAAATTGAGTTCATTGGTCCACCATTCGTCTTCATTGACCTGGCTTGTAATGAGGTCGGTGTTGAGTGCCAACCCTTGTGAAAGCCGGAAAAGACTGCCAACCCCGATACCAGGTGCCCAGAAGGTCCGGTTATTTTTGGTTTTGAAACCTACTGTGTAGATCATATAAAACTTTTCAACTCCGGATTTGAAAGTAGCATTGAGGTAAAAAGTTTCATTCCATTCAATTTCAAATTTATGGTAGCCGTTGCGGTAATAGGTGACGAGCCCCAGGCCAACACCTTTGCCCACCGAGTCGGCAACATTGACCAAACCCAGCTGGAATCCATTCAGCTTTCCGGTATAGTTCACCAGACCAATTTGAGACCCGGTAGCACTTTTTGTAGCGACATTGACGAGCCCCGCCTGCGCGCCCCGGAGGTGACCCAGGCTGGTGTTCAATATGCCGGCTACCTGAACCCCGGTGACATCTTTAGCGGGCGTATTCGCCACGCCGGCTAATTGAAGCCCTTTGACCGGTCCCATGGTGGCATTGATAATCCCTGCGGCTTGTATCGCATTGGCATAACCCTTATTAAAATTGACCAGGCCTGCCATTCGCAACCCTGCTACATTACCTGTGGATGCATTGATTAATCCGGCGGCTTGGGCTCCCTTCACGTGCCCTTTGTTGAAATTTCCCAAACCTCCCAGTTCCAAACCCTTTACCCCGGCGGAAATACCAGCCAGCATATTGATGGAGAAATTGTTTATAAAATAGTAGGAATTGAGACCATTGGATCCAACCGGATAGAAAAATGTCAGTTGTGCGGGCCTGGTTTTGACCGGGTGATCTTCACTTTGTGCATAAACCCATGAGTAATTGCTTACTAAACAAAGCATGGCAATCCATAAAGTACCTACCCTGCTCATCATTTTTATTTTTGTTTCTAACCTGTTCATTTTAGTTGTTTGTTTATCCTGAATTCCTAGCTATGACAACCGTTACTGATTTTACCCCCATTGTGATTTGAAAATTTTTTAAAAAAGATCAGTTTATAGTCTCAGACCACCAAAACGAAGACTTGAACCATAAAATATTTTAATCCTGAATAAAGGGAAAACAGTAATAAGGAGACAGATATGGATCCTGGCAAGCTATAGCCTGAGATATCCTGGTGCCAGGCTATTAGAGTAAACGTAGTCCGAATTCGAAGCCTACCCATCCCAGGACTGTGCGGCTGCCGATACTGGTCTTGTACATTTCGTAAGGCTCCAGGTCCAACAGAAATGGAGTTTCTGCCAGGTTTTCGGGGTCATAAATCAGGTGGCTCCAGACCGGTCCGCCATAAACCATGAGTCGTTGATTGATACGAAATCCGTAGTGAATACCAAGGCGGGCATTTAAATTTAAGGTTTCAAACCATGTGTCATCATCCTGCAGATCTGTCACTGAAAGGTCAAAATTGAGGTCATTTTGTTTTTTACCGATGGGAATAACGGTGCCGATTCCATACGAATAACCCCAGACATTGCTTGATTTGAAACCTTTGGTACCAATGCCAATCGTATTATAAAATCGTCTGTTGCCCAGTTTTATGCGAGCACCTAGCGGCAGGATTTCATTGGTGAATAGTTCCAGTTTGTTATAACCGTGCAGAAACAAATTAAGCAAACCAATGGAAGTGCCCGAAGCAGAGTGGCCAATATTTACCAGGCCCAATTGCAGGCCTTTATTGTGTTTGGCAAAATTGACGACTGAGGTAAGCTGCGTACCAAACACCGTGTCGGCAGCGACATTCATGACACCTGACAACTGAAGCGAAAGGACACTTTCGGAGGTGTTGATGACACCTGCTACCTGCATGCCGCGCACCTGGCCGTAACTGGCATTGATTACGCCCGCTACCTGCACACCGGTGATATCTACACCAAAGTTAACGACCCCTGCGAGCTGTAATTTATTGACATCCCTGATAGCGACATTGGAGATGCCGGCTACCTGCAGGCCATCCACATCATTTCTTGCCAGGTTGTTGATACCTGCTACCTGAATGCCCTCAGTCCTGCCAATAATGACGTTGTTGATACCTGAAAATTGTACACCTTTCAACGAGTCAAGTACCAGGTTGTTGATACCCGCTATCTGCAATCCCTTAACCGTACCAAAATTGGTGTTAAAGATGCCGGCCACCTGCACACCGTTGGTCTCGGTTCCTACTACATTTCCAATGCCGGCAACCTGTGCTCCACGGGAGTGAAAACGATTGATATTTAAGATGCCACCAAATTCCAGGCCTTTGCTGGCGCCATTATATCCTGCCAGTACGTTCAGTGAAAGGCTGTTTTCGACCGTGCCGCTCATTTTTAAGTTGGTGCCGACGAAAGGAACGAATGATGCCTGGGCAAACCGGTAATTGCTGACATCCAGGTTTTCGGAACGGGCTAATCCTTGTTCGGAGGCGACAAACTGTACTACTTTTAGTTTGTTGACCATGGCAGCCCCTGACCGGCTGTTGCCTTGGGAAGCCGTTAAAATTCCTTTGGAAGGGATGACAGGAATATTCAGATTCTGATCTTTATTAAGCACCACCATGGCCGATTTCTCAAAATCATTGCTGGCGACGCTAAGGGCTACCACCTGCTCTCTGATAGGTATTTCGAGCGAGAAATAACCATTTAAATCCGTCGTGGTAGATCGCAGACCGCCAATATCATAAACGGTGGTATTGCCGATGTACTCACCGGTTTCCGCGTTTTGAAGATACCCATCGATGGTATAGTTTTTCTTTGTAAAGGAAGATTCATCAGGAGGGTCATCGGTGTACTTTGTTTTCAGGATCACAAGCAGACTACCACTGATCTTATACTCCAATTCTTTTCCTAAGAGAAGGTTTAATACCGTTTTAACAGAAGAATTCTCAACATTAAGAGAGATCAGACTATCCACCGGCAAGAGATCGGGGTTGTAGGAAAACGAGAACCCCCCGGCTTCGGCCAGGGTCAACAATACGTCTTCCAGACGTTCATTGTTGGCCTGGAAAGTTAGCTTTTTCTTCAATACCGATTGCTGGCCAAAGGTATCGGCTTGCGCGAAAAAAAAGAAAATCGAGCAGATCAAACTAATTCTTAATACAACCATTCGACGTGATTTCAACCCGATTATCAGCAATAACGTAATCGAATTGCAGCGAGGCTGATATATTCTTTATAATATCTTCAAACTTTTGATCTTTGAATACAGCCGTCATTCTGCAATCAGCAATGGCGGTGGAGTCATATAGAATTTCCCTATCAAATATGGCTTCCAGTTCGGTTAAAACATTTTGCAATGATTCCTGCCGGTAGGTGAGTTTACGATTCGCCCAATACAAATGATTGAGGTTGGCGATTTTGGATTCATGAAATATGTTTTTTTCAATTTCCAGGATTCCCTGTTCACCCTTCTCTAAAATAACAGAAGATGTGAGATTAGATTGTTGAGAGGCAAAGCTAACTTTTCCCCTTTCCACCGTCACGGTCATATTTTTTTCATTTTCCTCTACCAGAAATGCTGTTCCCAATACTTTTACCTGTCCGTACTCGGTATCTACAATGAAGGGTAGTGCTTCGTTTCTTTCAACGGAAAAGTATGCCTTTCCCTTCAATCGCAAGGAACGATGCCTTTGATTGAAGTTTTTATCATAGGCAATTTCAGTAGCGCCCTGTAGTACAATTTTGGAGCTATCAGGTAGCATATGCTCATTAATCCCCTCGTTAAAACTGATAACGACCTGACCGGCATCGGGGGTATAGACCAGGTAGTACAACACAGATATCCCGATTAGTACGGAAGCGGCAATTTTTAACCAAGGGAATGACTTTATTGTCTTTGACTGCTGGTCGGGTATATCCGGAGAAAATTCAATGACATTGTCGGCTTCTTCCTCTTCAAATTTGACTATTTGCGCCACCTTGTTCCAGGCTTTATCGGTGTCAAATACAACGTTGCCCGGTGAAATATTTGCGGCATCAGGATCAGCCGTATAGTCCAATTCAAAAGTTTTCTTGAATTGCTCATAGATCTGGCGGTTTTCTTCTGAGTCGTCTATCCATGCTTTCATGGACTGCCGCTCTTCCGCACTCCCTTCGCCGGCAATATAGGCTGTCAGCTTGTCATAATCGATATGTTTTCCATCATTTTTCATGGATTACTCACAAGACAATTTACAATTAATTTACCCCTATTCATGGCCACAGCTTTTCTATTATTTGAACGGATATTACCAGGATTACACTCAGAAAATCCGCCAGTTCGGACTTTAGAAATTTCAATGCCTGACTCATCTGATTTTCTACCGTCTTCACCGAAATATTTAACTTCTCCGCGATTTCCCGGTATTTCAAACCCTCATTTCTGCTCATCAGAAATATTTTCTTTCTTTCCGGTGGAAGCTTATGCAGCGTTTCCCGGACTTTGACTTCCAGCTCCAATGCTACCAGTGTATCGCCGGTGTTGGCCGAAGAGGTGGAGGCCAGTGCGTTTTTTTGATAATCAAGTTTTACGTTATTGTGTTTAAGGTAATTTAAACAGGCGTTGCGTACAGACTGATAAAGATAACTTTTTACCGATGTGGCAATGGCAAGTTCTTTCCTTTTCTGCCATATTCGGACAAACATGTTTTGAACAATTTCCTCTGCCTCATCCGGATCTTTAACATATTTAAGGGAAAATAGACAAAGCGGTTGATAGTATCTACGAAAAACTTCTTCATAGCAACTGGCATTACCGGATTTTATCCCTTCTAATAGTTTGACTTCGTTCAAAACAACATATCTTTCAACTAGCCAAAGATAATGAAAGGTGGTAGCAACGCAAAACGATCCGGAGGTACCCCGCGTAGTAAAATTTCGGACAGGTACTGTAAACATGGAACCTGCATTGATGGCTTGTATCCACGATCATAGTTCGAATAAAAAGCCCTTTTTTACAAGGTTTTGATATTTTTCTTCGTCGAACTTATATAGAAAAGCTCCTTTTTTGGAGCCGGATTTATCTTTTTCGTTGGATTTGATCAACAGATCCATTGACAGGATTTTTTTTCTGAAGTTACGGTCGTCCAGCGGTTTTTGGTAAATTTCCTTGTAAACCTTCAATAGCTGGGGAAGGGTGAAATATTCAGGCAATAAATTAAAGCCAATTGGCCTTCGTATAGCATTTTGCTTCAATTGTTCCTGGGCGTCACGCACCATCTCGTCGTGGTCTAATACCAGTTTCGGCATGTCTTTAATTTCAAACCATTGAGCATCGTGTAGGTTGTTGAGTTTATCGTTGATTTGAATAAGACTGTAGTAGGCAATGGAAATTACCCTGGATCCCGGATCCCGGTCGGGTTTACCATAACTTCTCAACTGTTCCATGAAAACCTCTCCCAATCCCGTCAATTCAAATAAAATACGGGATGCGGCCAAAGAGATATCTTCATCTTTGCGTACAAAACTCCCCACAAGAGACCACTGCCCGGCAAATGGCTCCACTAACCTTTTGAACAGCAGAATTTTTAATTTTTCCTCGATGATATCAAAACCAAAAATGATGCAATCGACAGCTACCAGAATTTTATCGGAGCCGTAGTAATAAATATTTGTTAAAGAATGATCGGTTTTGGTAGCTTTCATCGCCTGCGTTCAAAAAGTTAAGATATATGTTAATTTAAATGAAAGTTTAAATATAAAAAAATCGGCTTGCTTAAATAAAGAAGCCGTTTTGTTTCCAGTATTTAATTTTGTGATTGCGGAACTGTTAAAGGTGGGCTTATCTCTTAGAAAGCCTGGTTGGCAAAAGCGTATTTCTCAGCACAAGTAGATAACTACCAAGCCGGGGTGTGATGAATTGATTGGTCATCAATTTGTAATAAAGCCAAGAAAATCATCAAAGGAAGTGAACCTAATTGTAGGAAGATTCATCCTTTATGTTTAAATCTTTTGAAAGAAGATCATTGGCAGCTATTGAACCAGAAATACTTCGTACCTATTGCAGGGATTAAATAATCGGAAAACCGTATTGGCATTGGATGGAAGGTCAAAGGCGTATAGGTCACTTCCTTCAAATATCAGGTCTGTAATTTCCCTCAGATCATCTTCCAGGCCAACCGAACCATCGTCAAAGTAGAAATTTTCTGTAAACGTAATGGAAACCTTATTACCTTCTGTTGTGGTTGGCTCAAACTCTCTTACGTAAATACTGCCGTCCTCCATAATCAATCCGATAGAATTGGGTGGCAGGTTGGGATCGATAGGATTTATTCCATATAAAAATGCGAAAGCGCTTGCCTCCGGAAATTTTTCCTCTATGATACCACCTTGTGCCAGTGAATTGCCTTCTCCATCAAAAACGAATATCACATTAACTGTGTAGGCGTTGTTTGGCTGGAATCCGAAGCCATTGCTATTATATAAACTGCTGATTAACCTGACATTACCTAGTCCTGAAATCTGGCCGCTATAGCTCGGTCCCAATTCAACATCGGAGGCGCACAAAGGCGGTGCTGTCATTTGGAAATCGGTTAAACGGATTTCTTCAATTGTAAATTGCGCACCTCCCAAACTGAAGGTAATGGGGCTAAGCAATACCAATTTGCCATCTCTGAGGGCGTAACCGCTATTTTGACCAATAGTGGTTCGGCCATTGGCATTTACTTCCGCGAGGGTGGTGCCAATACCGGCTACATCAGCGAATATGTTTCTTTTTTCCAGGTCAATGGACCAGAAAACAGAGACATTTCTGTCTTCAAGGATCAACTGTTGTATGGGAGGATCCCCGCCGAATATTTGTGTGGTTATGGTGCCATAAGTATCCAGGTTTTCGGCGATTTCCCGTGAAAAGGCAGATTCTGCACCTGCAGGAGCCGGTTCAAAGGTTAAAACGGTAGGAACGAAAAAGTCGGAAATACTTTCAAATACTAAATTATCACCTTCTTTTCTGTCAAATAAAAATTCAAACTCCGCACCAAAACTGGCTTGATCCTGCTCAAACAAATAATGAAAAACGCCGTAGGTCTCCAGGATCAGTTCCAGGCCCAGTGCGTTATCAATTCTATAGGTAATGGTTTGATCCAAAAACTCCCCGTTGTTATCAACCACGTCGGATTTTATTCTTACATTTCCTTCGGCATCAAAATCAAGGATCATTAGAAAAACGCCGGATTCCGGGGTGGGACGATATTCAAGTCTCCATCCGTTGGCCGGTGCTGTCAGGTCATTTCTCAAGGTGGAGATAGCTTCTTCCACCCTTTCTTCAACCGATGGTAGTTTGGGACCGTCATCATCGCTACAGGAAATGGCCAGACCGCAGCAAAGAAAGCAAAGCAGTATGTTATATAATTTAGTCATGAATTTTCTAAAGTTTTGATTGAACGGCTTCTCTCAATGCCTGAAGGCTCACGCCTGTCACTTTTTCGTAATGGGCGGAAATGGCATTGACTTTTTGCCGTATGCGCTCTCTGCCTTCATTTCTGCTTTCGCAATCGGCTGATTCACAATCTGGTTCATCCGTCAAAACATCGTCCAGAAAATTGGGATCAAAGAGATAAAAGGCTACGGTTTCTGCAAAATCTTCATTCGGGGAGCTGGTAGAGTAGGGAGATACAAACCCTCTTTGCAGCGCCTCTTCCTCCGGTACGTTGAACCAGGATCCTGCACTGCTGTAACCGGTAGGGGAGATAGTCTCAAATGCTACAGGAAGTTTATAGCGCTGATGAACCGTATGGGCGAATTCGTGATAAACCGTCTGCAACTGAAGCGCTCTCCAATCTACATCATCGGGATCGATTGAATTTACGTTGGTAAACGTTATCTGAGCACCGGCATCAGCCGTACCCAAAGTAACCGTTCCGTCTTCATTAAAAATAAACCCTCCCAAAAACACGATCTCTGCCGGTACGTGATCTCTGAAAAACGTTTCTCCGTTTTCAACTTCCAGGTAGGGCTCTATCCAGAATTTTTCAATAAAATCAAGCATTGGTCTGACCAGCTCTACTTTTGGTGGCGCCACGCGTTCGTCGGGATCAACGTAGCGATCCACAAAGCGATACCGGATGGCCATACCGTATTTATCAGTGAAATTTTCCTGTATATATCTATCCAATGGGTCGCTTAAGTCCACGTTTACGTCCCGCACCGGCACATTTAAAGATTCATCATCGTAGCAAGAACTACTGATCAAAAATAGCCCCAGAAAAAGGGTTAATTTTGTTAGGTTGCTTCTTGAAATAACGTTGTGTAACATGTTGATGTCTTTTTTTCTTTACTTACTTTCACAAATTACCGGGGATTAGGATTTAACCCTCCCACATCAATAGCCGTCTGCGGTATTTGAAATACTTTTCGTTTGTCATCTTCCTGTAATGTAATAACGGTTACATTATCTCCTTGTATATGTTGTACCGAAATATCAAACCTTTTTATATCAAACCAACGCATTCCCTGCATAATAAATTCTTTCTGTTTTTCCAGCAGGTAATATTCCATTAAAACCGTTTCGTCACGGATAAATGGGTTGCCACCCACACCATAGAAATTTCTTATCAGTGTTATGGTCAGGGTTCTGTCGCCACCAGCCGTTGTAATGCGATACCGGTTATCGGTGAGTACCTGAAGGTCGGCAATGGCATCAGAGATCCTCCCGGTACGGATGTAGGCTTCCACACGATTAAGTAATACCTCTTCCCCTCTGAAAGCCAGGGCTATATGATACGGAAATCCGGTATTTGAATTGAGTCCGCTTCTCTGGAAAAGACTCTCGTATCTTACCGGGAATGAACCGTTGACGCCTTTCACAAAGGAAGGGTTTTCTCTATCGTCAATAACACCTGTAAACGGACGAGCGGCGAACAAATTACTGTAAATGGTATTCGTCGGCGAATGCGCAAAATCGGTTCTTTGCACCAGGGAAGATTTTCGCATGAGCATTAAATTACTGGGTAAGTCCGGCGAGGAGTAGAGTTGCGGATAACCCTGTATTGATGAGCTTGCAGCCCGAAACTCGTCGGAGGTGAAATCTCTTATAAATGCAGCGGGATCACTGCCGAGCATTTGATCGCTGTACTCAATACTCTTGTTCCAATCTCCTTTGAAAAGATAAAAACGGGAAGCAAATGCCAGCGCTGCATTTCTGTTAAAATGATATTTGCCCGAGTTCAGGAAAAAGTTATCGTTTACAAGGGCAATACCTCTGAGCATGTCTTCCTCGACTCTATCATAAACTTCCTGCACTGAATTTCTCTCATATTGACCAATGAAAACGGTCTCAGGCGTTTCGACATAGGGCACACCCGGGTCGTTGCTGGCCGAAGTCTCATCATAGTGTTTGCCGAAAAGATTAACGAGCATAAAATGAGCATAGGCTCTTGTCAGTAATGCTTCGGACTCTACCGCCTCCCTTCTTTCCTCAAGTTCCGGCGTGTTTGCCGGCAATTCATCCAAAATAGCCAATACTTCATTGGCGTGGGCGATCGCATTATAAGACTCAAACCAGTAAAAAGTAGGTGTATCTTCATTGTTGGGATCGCCTGTAAAATCTTCCCAGTTATAAGCTTCACGGTGATTTGGCCTTATATTAGTGCCTCTGGTAAAGCCTACGTTATCCGTCATCCAATCCGTAAACGCATAACTTGAAGATGAATATGCATTTGTAAGCAGCTGTGAGGCTTTTTCCAGGTCATCAAGTGCTACGCGGTTGTCTGGTACTTCATCCAAAAAACTGTCACAGGCTATACCTGTGACCAGCACAAGCATTATAGTAAGCTGGCTGATTCGCCCGTAACGGTTGATCTTATATTTTTTTTGTGGAATGTCTCTATCTCTAAACAACATTTTACGAAGTCTTTACAGTCCAATATTCAATGAAAAAGTGACTAGTCTGGGTTGCGGTAGGGAAACGCCCCCCGACCTGAAAAATTCCGGGTCTTGCCCGTTTAATGCGTCATCGGAATACAGCAGCGCAAGGTTTTGCCCTTCGATGGACATCCCCATACTTGATAACCCAAAGCGACTGGCCAAATCAGGCGGAACCTGGTATGACAATCGTACCGTTCTCAATCTTATATAATCTCCATCCGCTACTCTAACCGTACTTTTATTGAAAAGCTGATAAGCAAGTGTTATGTTTCCATCACTTCTTGCCACTCCCTGGTCAAGGATAACGGGAATGTCAGTCCGGTTTTCGTCACCGGGCACTGCCCAACGATCCGCTAAATCACCTGGCAGGGCATCAAAGTCCGTATAGGTGGGGAAGAATGCATCGTTGAGCCTGATTTTATAGTCAAATTTGAAAGACAGCAAGGCACTCAGCGTAAATCCTTTGTAGGTGAAAGTATTAGACAACCCTCCGGTTCCTCTGGGCTCTACCGGCCCTTCAAATTGAAGGACTTCATTCAAATTGCCCCTTTCCTGCAAGTCATATTGAAAGACTCTTTCCCCGTTTTCATCAAAGAATTCGGGAATTCCCTGTGAATTTAAACCTGCAAACTTTGTGGAAAACAGCCCTCTTCTGGGACCTCCAAGCACTGCAGCTCCATTCTGCCCAATGGCGTCCGCTATCCTGGGACCGAAATCCAGTTTTGTAATTTTGTCCTTGGTATAACCAAAATTAAATTGGGTACTCCAGCTGAAATCCCCTTTCACCATATTAAGCGATGACAATGATATCTCATACCCCACCGCTTCCATATCAGCAAAATTACCAAATTTAAGCCCCTGGCCACCGACACCACTGGTCTGTACGGTGCCAATAAGATCAAAAGCTTCACGGATATAGAAATTAAGTGATCCGCTTAGTCTCTCCCGCTTCAACCCAAAATCCAAACCCACATTAAATTCCCTCAGTTTTTCCCAGGTTAGCTCAGTGTTGGTCAGATCCACTATATTAAGCAGGGGTTCTACATCTGTTGGACGGATAGTAACATCCGATTGAAGGTTTAGCAGGGCGCTGGCGGCTGGTGGCAGGTTACCGGAGATGCCGTAGGTTCCTCTCAACTTCAAATAATCAAATGAATTAAATACGCGAATATTTCGAAAGAATGGCTCACTATCGACATTCCAGGCGCCGCTGACGTTCCACGTTGGCAGGTAGCGGGCTGCATCACTTTCTCCCAATTGATTTGATCCATCGTAACGGACAGTAAAATTGGCGATATAACGCGATTTATAGGAATATCCTCCATTAAAAAACAACCCGAAAAAGCGGTCGCGCTCTTCGCTCAGGCCGAAATAATCAATATTTTGTAAGTTGAAGAATTCAATGATTGACGGATCTGTGACAACCACACCACCACTTTCATAAACGACACCAATACCGGTGGTGCTGGTGGCGGATCTGTTCGTAAACCGCATTTCCTGCCCGGCAAGGATATTAAACTCATGAATATCATTTAATTTGTGGGACCACTCGGCGCTTATTCTATTAAAAAAATTGAGTAATTCACTTTGATCCAGATAGTTAAAACCTCCCTGGGGTAAGACCACCTGGGGGTTCAGGCCCGGATTATCAGGATCACGGAATAACAGGTTGTTGGCATTCTGAATAAACTGAGTGTCATTAGCGCGGTATGCTTCGGCCTGGTTAGAATTCTCATGGACCGTGTGATCGCGCTGGGTGTTGGCATATCTTGCCTGGGCTACTCCTTTGATGGCCAGATTTTCCATGGGTCTTACCTCAAAATCAACCTGGGCCGATACATCCACTACCTGGATATCAATAAAATTAAGGTCAAGCTCATCGAGAATATTAAAGGGAGCAAAATTACGCCTGAAGTATTCCCGATTACCATTTTCATCAAAAGGTCTGATAGAACGACTGGTATTTAGCGCATAACTTAATGGGTTAATATCAAAGTTTCGGCTAAAGCGGCCTGTGATAGGATCGAATTCCCTGTTTCTGGTACCCGGTACTTTCTGATCCCGGTAACTGGCATTAAGTTTAAGTCCAAAAGTAAACTTATCTGAAATAAAATAGGTATTTCTGGCCGTTCCGGTAAATCGTTGCACCTTATCAGCGATGGTTTGTCCCTGATCGTCGAGGTAACTTACGGAATAATAGTTATTGGATTTTTCATTTCCTGTTGTAAAACTCAACGAATGCTGTTGTTGCAGGCCTACATCTCTAAATAATACATCAAACCAGTCGGTGTTGGCATTTTCGTATTGGTTCAGGAATTCCTCATTTAAGGTGCCTCCAGGGCCCCAGTCAAGCTCATGGTTTGCAATTAAGGTAAACATCTTACCCATCGCCCCATAGTTTTGCGCCTGGACGGCTGTACTTATATCGATCAGTCCTTTCTCAAATAATTCTCTGTATACCGACATCTCTTCCGCTGAATTCAACAAGTCAAACTGGTTATAGGTAGGTCTGAGCTTGCCGGCGAAATTGCCGGTATAATTTACCTGGAGTCTTCCGCTTCTTCCGCGTTTGGTGGTAATGACAATAACGCCATTAGCAGCCCGCGCACCATAAATGGCAGTAGCAGAAGCATCTCTCAAAATCTGAAAAGACTCTATATCATTTGGATTGAGGTTTGCTATGGAAGAACTGATCAGTGTATTGGAATTCCCGGACGTAAAATCTTCGGTATCCACATTGGTGAGATCTTCGAGAATTACACCATCGACCACAAACAACGGTTGATTGTTACCGTTGATAGATGCATTACCCCGTATTCTGATTCTGGGAGAGGTGCCAAATGTTCCAGAGACATTATCAACGCTTACACCTGCGGCACGCCCTTCAAGGTCCCTACTGACATCAACAGTACTAATGGACTGAATGTCTTCCATTTTAATGTTCTCCGCCGCTCCTGTGAATAGTTTCCGGTTTACCTCCTGAAAACCGGTTACCACTACCTCGTTGAGTATCGATGACTCCTCCTTTAACTTTATCGCAAGAGGGCTATCGTTTGTCACAGGCATTTTTACTGTTTCCATGCCCAACATTTGGAATACCAATACCTGGCCTATCCCAACCTCCAGGGAAAAGTCCCCGTTTATGCCGGAAATAGTTCCTTTTGTTGTGCCTTCGATAAATACAGAGACGCCTGCGAGCGCCTCACCACCATCGTCTGTCACTTTTCCAGTAACCGTTGTTTGCTCCTGAGCAAATGAAGAAAATGTCTGGACGAGCAACACAAATAACAATATAACCCAGCCCTTCTTGTTAAATTTAAGATTCTGATCGCGCATGGAAACCATAGCCATAACCGTATTAAACCTCTATTCCAACCTAAAACCTAAATCAAGCTGCACCAGACCGTTGACGTCCGAATCAAAAAATTGTACGGAAATTGAACCGGCATCTCCGGCTTCATTTTTTATGGCAGGTACTGATATCGGATTAAACTGAACGCCGGTTATTCGCTCAAAATCATCTGCGGTTGCATTGTTGATGTCTACGCCATCAAAGTCATCGGCAATAAATACCCAATCTTCATTACCCAAAACAATACGGGCAACGTCAAGATTTATGGTAAACCCTGCCGGGGCTGTAAAGTTATCTAAGGGGCCAATCAAGACCGTTTCATCCGGTGACGGAGACTCAGCGGGTTGAAGTAGTAGGACTACGTCAGCCAACGTGTCTACACCCGTTTCGCCGTCATCCCACGCCACACCATCATTTGTGATCGGATAGGTGATTACGGAGATGGCGGTTAAAACGCGTTCTCTCACGGTAATATCCATGGATTTTTCCGACATCTGTTCATCCTGGGTAAAGGCTCTCAGGGTGACGGTCGCTGTTCCGGCCGATGTAAAGGTAATGCTGGGAGATATATCGGTAATGGGATCCTGCCCATCACCAAAATCCCATTCATACCTGGCGGCATTGGTAGAAAGGTTGTCAAACATCACTGGTAAGCCTACTTCTATTACCGCTGGATCAACGGAAAAATCTGCTACCGCCATCGGCAGAGGATCATCATCTTTGCATGAAAGGATGAATATGGCTAAAACCACTAACCATAAGCTTTTGTAAAGTCTTGTCATGAATTTTAGAGTTTAGTAGAATATGGTGTTAATTTAAAACTAGCTTAATAATATTGAATACAATTTTTGCTTAGTACAGGCTAATAATAACGAATAAGTTCTTAAATACTATATAAATTTCTTAGCCTTCATTTTTTTTAATCTAAAATGCCTTGCCTCTTCTTTGCTTATATAAGACGAAGAAATACAAAGAAAAGTGTGTCTGTGATGCCACTAAACCTTGTAGAACCAAGCAAATATATGTGATAAAAGCACTATTTATAATAATAAGTAATTTTTTTATCACTGAAATGATTATTTTAAAAGTAACCAGTTTCAAACGTTAATCAAAACAAAATTTCTGGAAAATATGTTCAGAAATACCTGGTGTTAATCTCATTTAAATGTTGTGCTAAAAGTAGCTAACTGGTTTTTGACCCCATTCCTTTGACCTTTTTCAGGGCTGCCAATTGACTGTCAAAAGCCTCGAAAACAGCCGGCGTTCCGAAGGTTATCAATGGACATAGCTGGCTGTTGCAGGCCTTATTTTATATTTATTAGATAACTGATGTTCCCCTGGCAATATTTACCGGGTAAACTTTCATATCATGACCGAATTGGCTGGCAAAATTTTGTCCGATCTCATCGATCATATCCGGGGAATGATCGTCCCGAACCAAATTTAGGGTACAACCTCCAAATCCCCCACCCATCATTCTGGCACCAAGGATTTCGGGATACTTTTCTGATTCCTTGACCAAAAAATCAAGCTCTTCACAGCTAACCTCGTAATCGTTGCTTAGCCCTGTGTGGGTAGTATACATAATATTACCAAGCGTTGAAAAGTCACCCTCCTCCAGCGCCTTGGCCGCCTGGGAAACCCGGTGATTTTCTTTAATAATGAAGGAGCATCTTCGGTATACCACATTGTTGATTTGATCTTTAATTTGTTCCAGTTGTTCGAGGGTGGCGTCCCGTAGGCTTTCTATCCCGGGAAATGCATCTTGCAGGGCGCTCACACCTTGCTCACACTCCTTTCTTCTTTTATTGTATTCGGAATCGCCAAGGGAATGGTGAACGCGGGTATCAAACAACATCAGGGAGACATTTTTGAAAGAAGACGGATGGTATTTAAAATCCATGCTTTTACAATCCAACTCGATGGCGCTGTTGGGTTGGCCGTACATATTGGCAAACTGATCCATAATACCACACTTAACACCAACAAAATGATGCTCGGCGGCCTGACCCAGCCTGGCAATTTCCATGCGGTCGAACCCCAGATTAAATAACTCATTTAAACCGAAAATTACACCACATTCCAAAGCCGCGGAAGAGGACATCCCCGCGCCTATGGGAATATCTCCACCAAAGACACAGTTAAAACCCTGCAATGGTTTTTTTAATTTTTTAATCTCGTCCACAACTCCTAATATGTAATTACTCCAGTGCTGGTCTTTGGGGTGCAATTCGTCTTGAATATTAAAGGTGATTTTCTCATCGAGATCATGCGCAATAATCTCGCATACATCGCTTCCGCTGACACCCATGGCCAGATAGGTCATTTTGTCTACCGCCGCAGGTAATACAAAACCGTTGTTATAGTCAGTATGCTCCCCCAAAATATTTATTCTCCCGGGAGCACCAATCATTGTCGGCTCCTGAGAAAAGTTTGAAGTATACATCACACGGATTTTTTCTATGTATTTTGCATTCATTGGAAGCGTCCCTTCAGATTTGATAAACGTAAATATAACGTTTATAGAGAAATAATAAAATAATATCCCTTTTTATCGTAAAATGTCAATTTATGGTCATTAAAGTAAAACGGTGATACATGGCTTAGTGCCTTTGATTCAACAGGCCATTTTAAATTTTAATTATCAAATTAATGCAATGTTTCCAATTCTTAATAAATAGTTAATCCGCAGTTAAAATTCTATTCACTTTTAGTTAATTAATTGTGGGTTATAAAATTTATGCCTACGAAACAATGCTGAAAGGGAAAATTTTGATAATTGATGATGCAATTGAATTATTAGAATTGTTGAAAGATCATTTCGAAAAAGAAGGGTATCAGGTAAAGACACATGATAAGGAAGAAACTATCATGGAAAGTGCCCAGGAGTTTTTACCTGACTTATTTATAATCAATCCTTTAATGTCAGACAGAAATGGATTAAAGTTTTGTCGTACGATTAAGGAAAACGAAATATTTCGGGATGTTTATGTAATGTTTCTCTCCGACAACAATGATGAGTCGCTGGAAGTGGATGCCTTTGAAAGCGGGGGCGATGATTTTGTGGCAAAGCCTGTCAAGATCCGTGCGTTAAAAGAAAGGGTGAATAAAATATTTGCCAGGAAGATGCAAAAAGGCTCCAGCCTGCAGTTGATAGCCGGTGGCGAGCTGGTTATTAACCATCATAGTTACACGGTTTTCCTTGGCCAGAAAGAATTAAATTTCCCGAAGAAGGAGTTTGATTTATTACGATTTCTGGCAGCCAACCCCCAAAGAGTGTTTTCCAGGGACGATTTATTGTCCAATATCTGGTCCAGTGATTATGACGTTCAACCCCGTACCATCGACGTACATATCAGGAAGATCAGAGATAAAATTGGCAAAAACTATATCAGCACCATTAAGGGGGTGGGTTACCGGTTTAACCTGGATCAGTAAGTTGATCATGTTGTGCTCATTTTAGCACGCCCACCCGGCACAACCTTTAAATCAGGCGTATTTTGGTATTTTCAAACCGGTTGGATCCAGCTCAACATCGGTCCATTTTCCATTGACCAATACCCGAACGTATTTAAAGCCAATTTCATTAAGCATATAGGCGGCCTTTTCAAAGCAATTGATGATTTCTTCCGGATGATGGGCATCAGAGTTAAGGGTAATAGGAATTTTCATTTTTCTTACCTGGTCCAGAATCCATCGTCCCGGATAGGTATGTACTGTTTTCTTTTTGTAGATACCTCGTGTATTAACCTCCAGGATGGCGCCGGAAGCTTTAATTTCTTCCAGTGTATGCATAATCTCATATTGATACCAACGGCTGAATTCGTGGTAAAACTTATTTTCCCGGTTTTGAATTTTGATTTTATCCAGGTGCCCGATGATATCAGGACAGGCCTCCCGTACCATGGCCCTGGTTAGCTGGAAGTAGCGTTTTACTACTTGCATGATATCATTTTTGAATATGGTATTGAGTCCATGCAGGAAGGTACTGTGCTTGCCATCTATTTCCCATGGGTTTCCATGTCGGTCCTGATCTATAAAGTGGATAGACCCGATGGTGTAGTCTAAATCCAGGTTACGTATTGAGGGATGATCAACAGAGATTACACCGGGGATGTAATCCACCTCCATGCCAATGTAAACCTGAATTTGATCAGCATATTTTTGTTTGAGTATGCTGATTTCATTGACGTAATTTAGTGTATCCTGCGGTCGCATAGACCAGCCGCACTCAAAAGGCACCGGGGCATGAGAACTGAAACCGTAGGAAAATACTTTCATGTCAATGGCTCGTCGAATGTATCTTTCGGGTTCAAATTTCCCATCGCAATAAAAACAATGGCTATGCAAATTGCTCCAACTCATTAAAAAATAACTGGTTTAGGTGTAAAACGAATTAATATTATTTTGTATTTAAGTGTATTAAATATGTACGAAATACATGCCTGCAAAGATGACAGAAAAATTGCAGAAACGGGCTTGGTTGCCTATAATTAACTTAAAGTTAACTGCAAGATAATTTTAAAATAATTTATTAATGTTTGGATTTATAAATGATCTATATATTTGAATATGGCGAAAAAAACCTAATAATTTATGCAGAGAAAGGAAAAATTGTTATTTATAGTTAATCCCATCAGCGGTTATGGAAAAAAAGACCAGATCGGGGCATTAATTGATAAATACCTTGATCATCATAAATACGAATATAAGCTGTTTAAAACAAATTTTCCCGGACATGCCGGAGAACTGGCTCAAAAAGCGATCAGCGATAAAACCGACACGGTAATAGCCGTTGGTGGCGACGGCACGATTAATGAAATTGTTAATGTTTTAGCCAAAACGCAAGTTAAGCTTGGTATTATTCCGCTTGGTTCCGGCAACGGCCTGGGCAGGCATGTAGGTATCCCCTTAAATCCTAAAAAAGCGATAAACAGTATCAACAAAGGTAAATGCCTGCCAATTGATACCTGTTTGGTTAACGGAGTGACCTTTGTTAACATGGCAGGCGTAGGTTTTGAAGCGTACATCAGCAAGGTTTTTAATGAAAGCCATGAGCGGGGGCTTCTTACCTATCTGAAATGTGTTATGCAGCATTTTAACCGCTATCGCACGGAAAGCTATGAATTTAAGGTAGAAGGTAAGTTAATTAAGCAGCGCTACCTGACCATCGCCTTTGCCAATTCCCAGCAATATGGCAACAACGCTTATGTAGCACCTCGCGCCAGTATCAAGGATGGCTATTTAGATGTCGTATTTGTTCAAACCTTTCCCTTTTATTACTGGCCGGTATTGATCTTCAAGACCCTGACAAAACAGTTACACACCTCGCGATATATTAAAACCCATAGGACCAAGCACTTTCATTTAAAAGCTGAGCATCCGGTGCCTATGCATGTAGATGGTGATTTCCATAGCAGCCTTGCTGATTTCCAGGTGGAAATTCAACCAAAAAGCCTGAACCTTATTGTTGGTAAGGAGGTTATCTGATCCTGCCGATCGTTGAAGTTAAATTATTGTGAATAAATAATTGTTTCACAGTTCTATCCTTCAAGGAAAATTAAAGTTAAGATAATATCCTGTTGATATGAGTGGCTTATTTTTGAATAAACCCTTAATAAATTGAAAACTTTTCTGTTTAAATATCAAAATTTGCTGGTAAACCTGTTTTTGATCAGGCTCTCTTCCTTCTACTCTCCACTGAAAGCATACAGAAAGAAAAAAAAAATCATCGGGAAATTCTTTTAACCTGGGAGCATGGGAAAAAAAAAGAGAGAAATTGACATTGTGGTTATTTCTGATATCCACCTGGGTACCTATGGTTGCCATGCTAAAGAGCTACTTCAATATTTAAAAAGTATCAAACCAAAAAAGGTAATATTAAATGGCGATATCATTGATATCTGGCAGTTTAGTAAACGTTACTGGCCCAAATCCCATATGCAGGTGGTAAAGCATTTACTGGGGCTGATCAGTAACGGTGTTAAAGTATATTACATTACCGGAAATCACGATGAATTGTTAAGAAAATTTGTTGGCTTTAAACTGGGTTCATTTAGTATTTTAAATAAACTTATTCTAAAGATCAACGGCAAGCGCGCCTGGGTTTTTCACGGAGATGTTTTTGACGTGACCATGCAGCATTCCAAATGGTTGGCCCAGCTGGGAGCCATTGGCTATGACACGCTGATATTAATTAACAGGGCGGTAAACTTTTTCTTCATTAAGCTGGGAAAAGAACCGGTTTCAATGTCTAAAAAAATCAAAAACAGTGTAAAATCAGCAGTCAAGTTTATCAATAATTTTGAACAGACAGCAGCCGATATCGCTATTTCCAATAGGTATGACTATGTAGTATGTGGGCATATTCATCAGCCGGAGATTAAAACTATGGCCAATAAGGAAGGCATGGTTACCTACCTGAACTCCGGTGACTGGATAGAAAATTTAACCTCCCTGGAGTGCCACAAAGGTATCTGGACCATGTACCGGTACCATGAAGATGAAAATGCAAAACTAATCAACATTAACGCAGGTAAAGATAAGCCGCTGGAAAACGGCCAGCTTTTTAAAAAGCTGCAGCAGGAATTTAATTTATTGAAAAAATGAAGATACTTTATGCTATTCAGGGAACCGGCAATGGTCATTTAAGCCGGGCTCAGGATATAGTTCCTGTTCTGCAGAAAAAAGGAGAGGTAGATATTGTTGTCAGTGGCACACAAGCAGATGTTACCTTGCCTTACCCCATCAAATATAAGCTTCGTGGATTTAGTTTTATTTTTGGAAAAAAGGGTGGTGTGGATGTATGGCGGACCTATCTTAAATCCAACGCCAAAAAGCTCTATATAGACATAAAAAAAATTCCGGTAGAAGATTATGATTTGATATTAAATGATTTTGAACCGGTTTCGGCTTGGGCTACTCATTTGAAAAAGATTCCATGTATCGGATTAAGCCATCAGGCAGCAGTACTAAACCGCAAAGCCCCGAAACCTAAGAAAAAGGACAGGCTGGGAAGTATGGTGCTAAAAAAATATGCGCCAGCTTCGAAGGAATACGGATTTCATTTTAAGTCATATGATCAAAATATTTTTACCCCTATCATTAGAAAACGAATCCGCAACCTAAGGCCCGGCAACAATGGTCATTATACGGTGTACCTTCCGGCTTATGACGATGAAAAGTTGTTGAAATCTTTATCAAAGTTCAAAAAAACCAGGTGGGAAGTTTTCTCAAAACACAATCTTAAAGAAGTAAAATTAAATAACGTGATGATCAAACCGGTGAGTAATGAGGCATTTCTGGAAAGTTTTCGCACTTGCGAGGGAATTTTATGTGGTGCTGGATTTGAAACGCCTGCCGAAGCCCTGTTTTTACAAAAGAAATTAATGGTTATTCCTATGAAGGGACAATATGAACAACAATGCAACGCCGCCGCGTTAAAGGAAATGGGGATACCTGTAGTGAAATCTCTAAAAAAGAAACATCACCTGAAAATTGATGACTGGCTGAAATCTGATCAGTCAATAGCAGTTGACTACCCCGATGAAACAGAAGAAATTATTGACCATATTATTGAAAACAGTTCCCATCACATTGATGAGTCGCATTATGCTCATCCGGAGGCGGATTATTTTTTAAAGTAGGGGTGTTTTTTAAAGTGTTTAAGCGTACATGATAATATCCAGTGCTGATTTTGGAGAACGGTTTGAATGGGGTGTTTCGACCGCGGCGTACCAAATTGAAGGAGCCGCCAAAAAGGATGGCAAAGGTCTGTCTATCTGGGATGAATTCACCAGGATAAAAGGCAATATACAAGATGGCAGAAATGGGGATCACTCCTGTGATTTTTATCACCTGTTTCAAACAGATATCGATTTGATGCGTCAAATGCATATCAAAAACTTTCGGCTTTCATTGTCATGGCCAAGAATTTTCCCGGAAGGCGTTGGCAGTGTCAACCAGAAAGGGATAGATTTTTACCATCGGGTATTTGATTACTGCCTGGAGGCAGGCATTAAGCCGTGGGTTACCTTGTATCACTGGGATTTGCCCCACCAACTGGAACTCAGGGGAGGTTGGACTAACAGGGATATTATTTCCTGGTTTCAGGATTACATTGCGCTATGTGTGCAGGAATTTGGGGATAAGGTAAATCACTGGATGATTATGAATGAACCAATGGTTTTTGTAGGAGCCGGTTATTTCCTGGGGGTTCATGCGCCTGGTAAAAAGGGCATGAAACATTTTTTACCAGCCGTCCATCATGCCACCCTGGCCCAGGCCATGGGAGCAGCGGTTGTAAGATCAATTTCTCCAAATGCTGAAATAGGAACTACTTTTTCCTGTTCTTACATTGAACCTTATAGCCACAAGATCAGTGATGTCAATGCAGCGATCAGGGTAGATGCGTTGTTAAACCGGTTATTTATAGAACCCACGTTGGGACTCGGATATCCGACAAAGGAGCTGACCGTGCTGAATAGGATCGAAAAATACATGAAACCGGGTGATGAGGACAGGATGAAGGCTAACTTTGATTTTATCGGTATTCAAAATTATACCAGGGAAATTGTAAAATTTGCACCATTTGTACCTTTCATTAAGGCCAAGCTTGTGAAGGCCGAAAAAAGAGGGGTTAAGACCACGCTGATGGGTTGGGAGATATTCCCACCGTGTGTATATAAAATGCTTAAGAAATATGATTCTTATGAAGGGATTAAAAAATTAATCATCACTGAAAACGGTGTGGCTTTTAGCGATACCCCCATTGCTGGCAAGGTGATGGATGAATCCCGGGTCAATTATTTAAAAGACCACATCGCCCAGGTATTGCGAGCGAAAAAAGAAGGCGTCAAAGTAGCTGGTTATTTTGTATGGACCTTATTGGATAACTTTGAATGGGCTGAAGGATATGATCCCAGGTTTGGATTGATTTATGTTGATTTTCAATCCCAAAAAAGGATTATCAAATCTTCAGGAGAGTGGTACAAAAATTTTCTGGACTCTTAAAAATCGCAACAGAATGGGTTTATCAGGCTAAACCAGCATGTATTGGCAGATCACAATCAATGATATCTTTCAGATTTAGTTGCAATTCTCTTTTATAAATTTTGAATATCAAAGCCCATTCTTCTTTTGCCATAAACCCGTCGGAGTTGGCAATACCTCTCATCCAGGCCAATGCCCTGATCTGCTCCTCTGTTGGACAGGCATTCAATAATTCTACGCATTTTGCATAAACCTCATCATGTGATAGGTGTTCAATTGATGCTATCAACTGATTAAAAGCTTTTTCATTGATCTTTTCTGTTTCCAGCATATGCTCACAAATTCTTTTTTCAAAATCGCTGATTTGTCCGTCAGCTGAACTGATCAAATAATAGAGTGAAGCGATGGCCTCGGTAAATTTTTCGCTGTGCGTAACCATGAGTTTATTTCTTTAGCTGTGAAATTGAATATCGATTATCTTGAACCTTGGGATGCAAAGATCCCTTTTAAGAGATGAAAATAAAATATCATATAAAACCTGAAAATACGTATGTGATATTTTACAAATTAGATACGGTTTATTTTCTAAATCTTCAAAACTTTTCATTTCCGTCTATGGCAAAACTTACAACCTGTTAGTTTTGACTGATATAAAATGTATAATCCAATTCGGGTAATTCGAACTCGAGTATTTCTTCGAGTGTAATATCCAACTCTTTTTTGTAGGTCTTATAGATGATAGACCACTCCTGATCAGCCAGATATCCGTCGGCATTGGCGATTTTATTCATCCAGGCCAGACATTTGATTTGATCGGTCTTTTCGCATTTAGTAAGCGCCTTGATTCCTCTGTCGAAGATGTATTCCGGTGTTAAAGATTCTATTTCACTCAGAATAGATTCAGCGGCTTCTTCAGAGATATTCTCTTCGTGCTTAATAAATTCATACATTCTTGACTCGTAATGATTCATGTCTCCGTTCACATTACTAACCAGATAACAAAGTGATAATGTGCTCTCAGTAAATTTTGTTAATGTTTCAGTGTTTTTCATAATACTTGGTTTTTGGCAAACGTAATGCATATTGCTTGCCAAAAAATCAATCATTCCGAATATTTATGAAAAAACGCTCCTTATGGCTTGTTTTGGACGTTTTTGTGTGCCAAACTGCGGGAGAAATTGTGTCCCAATTTGGGAATGAGGTTTTGGTGGGATAATATTCCCAATTTGGGAAGCATATTTATATGGAAAAGAGCAAAAAAAAACCCGGTATTAACTACCGGGTTGAATATAAATAAACATCAAAGTGTTATTTTTTGTCATCTACCTCTTCAAATTCAACATCTGAAACATCTCCGTTTTCTGATGAAGAGCCTCCGTCGGCATTATCAGGTCCGGGTTGTGCCTCGCCTCCCGGAGCGTCAGCTCCCTGTGTGGCTGCATACATTTCCTGTGCGGCGCCTTCCCAGGCTTTGTTCATACCTTCCATGGCAACATCAATCGCTGCAATATCAGCAGCTCCGTGAGCGGCTTTTAACTTCTCAAGTGATTCGTTGATAGCGGTTTTATTACCTTCGGATAATTTGTCACCATATTCTTTCAACTGCTTTTCAGTTTGAAAGATCAATGAATCGGCAGCGTTGATTTTATCTATTTTTTCTTTTTCATTTTTATCAGCTTCTGCGTTGGCTTCCGCTTCTTTTTTCATCTTTTCGATTTCCTCATCGGTCAGACCGGATGAAGCTTCGATGGTAATTTTTTGTTCCTTACCTGTACCTTTATCTTTGGCAGAAACATTTAAAATTCCATTGGCGTCAATATCAAAAGTTACCTCGATTTGTGGCATTCCCCGCGGTGCAGGTGGAATATCGCCCAGATGAAATTTTCCAATAGTTCGGTTATCCTTGGCCATTGACCTTTCACCTTGCAAAACATGAATTTCCACAGTAGGTTGATTATCCGCTGCTGTTGAAAATACTTCAGATTTTTTGGTAGGAATGGTAGTATTGGCCTCAATTAATTTGGTAAATACACCTCCCATGGTTTCAATCCCCAATGATAGTGGCGTCACATCCAGTAGCAATACGTCTTTTACTTCTCCTGTGAGTACTCCACCCTGGATAGCGGCACCTACAGCAACGACCTCATCGGGATTCACACCTTTTGATGGTTTCTTGCCAAAGAATTTTTCTACTTCTTCCTGGATTCTCGGTATCCTGGTAGATCCACCTACCAATATCACTTCATCAATTTCCGAAGTGCTCATGTTGGCATCACTTAATGCTTTTTTGCAGGGCTCCAGGCTTCGTTTTACCAACTCATCCGCCAATTGCTCAAATTTGGCCCGGCTTAGTGTTCTGACCAGGTGTTTTGGAATTCCGTCAACCGGCATGATATATGGCAGGTTGATTTCGGTGCTGGTAGAGCTTGATAATTCTATTTTTGCTTTTTCTGCAGCCTCTTTCAATCTTTGCAATGCCATAGCATCTTTTCTCAGATCTATGGATTCGTCTTTCTTGAACTCTTCCGCCAGCCAGTCAATAATAACCATGTCAAAATCGTCACCGCCCAGGTGAACATCACCGTTGGTGGACTTTACCTCAAACACACCGTCTCCCAGTTCCAGGATTGAAATATCAAATGTACCGCCTCCTAAATCGTAAACGGCGATTTTCATATCCTGATTTTTTTTATCAAGGCCGTAGGCCAGGGCAGCGGCAGTAGGTTCGTTGATAATCCTTTTTACTTCCAATCCGGCAATTTGACCTGCCTCTTTGGTTGCCTGCCTTTCCGCGTCATTAAAATAAGCAGGTACAGTGATTACCGCTTCTGAAATGGAAGTTCCAAGATAATCTTCACCGGTTGATTTCATCTTCTGTAAAATCATGGCGGAGATTTCCTGTGGTGTATATTGTCTGTCGCCGATTTTTATCCGTACTGTGTTGTTATTGCCTTTTTCAAGATCGTAGGAGACATGCCTTCTTTCTGCATCAACATCCGTATATTTTTTGCCCATAAATCTTTTTACGGACATGATAGTATTTTTAGGATTGGTAATAGCCTGCCTTTTGGCCGGATCACCTACTTTTCTTTCCCCTTTCCCGTTGTCTAAAAAAGCCACAATTGATGGTGTGGTTCTTCTTCCCTCACTATTGGGAATAACCACCGGCTCATTCCCTTCCATCACGGCCACGCAAGAGTTTGTAGTTCCTAAATCAATTCCTATAATTTTTCCCATTTTATATAATTATCTTTGGTTATAATAATCTATTCAACTTTTAACCTTTTATCAATGTTTATACCAATAGCTATTCAGACGGTCATTTGTGACAGATTGGCAGAATTTGTTTTTAAATAATGAATATGCCGACAAAATACGACACTATATAATAGCTATCCCCTTTAAAATATTGCAGTATTGTCGTTATTATACCTATTTTTGCAGCCGTTAAATGTATCGATGGCATTATTTTACAAAAACTGTACTGTCATTTGATTTATCTTGACAGGTGTTTTCAAATACTCCCGGTTGACAATGTAGAAGGTAAAGCAGGTAAAGTTTGCCTGATCAAACAGGAGAGGAGACGATTGTAAAGCAGGATTACAGAAATATGGAACTAACAAAAGAGATTGAAAAAAGGCGGACATTCGGAATTATAAGTCACCCTGATGCTGGAAAAACCACGCTTACGGAGAAATTACTTTTATTTGGCGGGGCGATTCAATCAGCCGGCGCTGTGAAATCCAATAAGATAAAAGATCATGCCCGCTCGGATTGGATGGAGATTGAAAAACAAAGGGGTATCTCAGTGGCTACGTCCGTTATGGGATTTAACTATAAAGATAAAAAAATTAACATCCTGGATACCCCCGGGCACCAGGATTTTGCAGAAGATACTTACCGCACCTTAACGGCAGTTGACAGCGTGATAATGGTTATTGATTGCGTCAAAGGGGTAGAGAAGCAAACCGAAAAACTGATGGAGGTCTGCCGTATGCGCAATACGCCGGTCATTTGTTTTATCAATAAACTCGACAGGGAAGGCAGGGATCCTTATGAGTTGTTGGATGAAATTGAGGAAAAGTTGTCTATTAAGGTCAAGCCGTTAAGTTGGCCAATCAGTATGGGAAAAAGTTTCAAGGGTGTTTATAACCTTTTTGATAAAAGTCTTTATCTTTTTGAACCCAGCAAAAAGAAACTCGAGGAAACCGGTATTGCCATAGAAAACATTCATGACGGCATATTGGAGGAAAAGATAGGTGATCTGGATGCTGCGGGCTTACGTGAGGATATTGAACTGGTGGAGGGTGTCTATTCCGAATTTGCCGTGGACGATTATCTGTCCGGCAACGTGGCACCGGTATTTTTTGGCAGTGCAGTTAATAATTTTGGTGTGAAAGAATTGCTCGACACTTTTATTAATATTGCGCCACCACCTAAATCAAGAGAGACCGAGCAAAGGATTATTCAACCTGATGAAAATAAGTTTTCCGGGTTTGTATTTAAGATTCATGCTAATATGGATCCGCGGCACCGAAACCGAATAGCCTTTATCAGAGTGTGCTCCGGAAAATTTGAAAGAGGTAAAAACTACCATCATGTGCGGTTGGAAAAAAACTTTAGATTTTCAAATGCCACTGCCTTTCTTGCCCAGGATAGAGAAACCATTGATGAAGCCTGGCCTGGCGATATCATAGGGATATATGACACCGGCAACCTGAAAATAGGAGATGCGCTTACCGAAGGAGAAAAAACCAACTACAAAGGAATTCCCAGTTTTTCTCCCGAAATATTTAAAGAGGTGATCAACCAGGATGCTATGAAATCAAAACAGTTGAGTAAAGGCCTGGATCAGTTGATGGAAGAGGGAGTGGCTCAAATTTTTAACTATGAAATGGGAAACCGGAAGGTAGTTGGAACCGTTGGCGCGCTGCAGTTTGAGGTCATACAGCACAGGTTGAAAAATGAATATGGCGCCACCTGCAGGTTTGTTCCCATCAATTTATTCAAAGCGTGCTGGGTCAGCAGCAATGATAAAAAGAAATTGGATGAGTTTATAAAGTCAAAGTACAGACATATTGCTCATGACAAGGATGGCAAATTGGTATTCATGGCGGAAACCAAAGCCTGGCTGCAGATGGTTCAGGATAATTTTCCGGAGATCAATTTTCACTTTACTTCAGAATATTAATTGCGGTGATCTTATAAGAGAATTTTGATACAGGGCATCCAAAGAAATAGTCGAAAAACATTTTAAAATATACCGGTTTCCGGTTTTTTATTATTTTTTTTGAAGAGTCCAAAGCTATCTTAATCTTCTGATATATGTTTTATGTGATAGCTATGGGATGAACGGCAGTAAAATCAGTGTTTTAACAATATCATAGTAATGTGTCGGTTTTGAAGCTTAAGTACGAAATAATATATGAGGATAATCACCTGCTGGTTGTGCATAAACCAGCGGGAATATTGGTGCAGGGAGATAAAACCGGTGATTTTACACTAGTTGATTTATATAAGAAGTATATTAAGGATACCTACAAAAAACCGGGTAATATCTTTTTAGGACTGGTACATAGAATTGACAGGCCTGTTAGCGGTTTGGTCATACTGGCTAAAACCTCAAAGGCCCTGGAAAGAATGACAAAATTATTTCAGCAAAGAGAGATATCCAAGACGTATTGGGCGATGGTAAAGCAGCGACCACCTGATGAAGAGGGCAGGTTGACGAACTGGTTGTTGAAAGATCGCCAAAAAAATATTGCCAGAATCCACAAAAGCGATAAAAATGGGGCCAAAAAAGCTATTTTAGAGTACCGGATGTTAGGCCGGATTGGCGAATTTTATTTGCTGGAGGTAGAACCTTTGACAGGCAGACCCCACCAGATAAGGGCTCAATTGGCAGAGATTGGTTGCCCCATTGTAGGCGACGTTAAATATGGATTCAGTCGCGCCAACAGGGATGGAAGTATTCAGTTACACGCCAAAGCCCTGCGCTTTATCCATCCTGTGAAAGATAAATTAGTGACACTGGATAGCCGCCCGGGAAATAGCGAGATGTGGAAATTATTCCGGGATTTCCGGTAGGAACATTTTAAATTTAAATAATTTAATGATGAGCAGATACCTGGTCATATTCGTTTGGGCAATCATTTTTGGGCAATCGTGTTCAGTCAAAAGCCAACACCCATCATTAACTACCCTCTATTTATTACGTCATGCGGAAAAGGCGCAGGACGGTGGAAAAGACCCGGCGTTAAACGAGTTGGGAAAGCAACGGGCCCTTCGATTGATGAACCTATTGGAAGAAGTAGACTTTAAAGCTATTTATACTACCGACTATTTACGGACCAAAAACACGGTTGCCCCACTGGCTGATCGTAAAAATATTTCAATCAAGATTTATGACGCCCATGATAAAGGTTTTCTTCATGAGATCCTGGGAGAAAACAATGATGCTAATTACCTGATTGTCGGCCATTCAAATACGATTCCCGGATTGGTAAACCACCTTACCGGCAAGGAGGATTTTCGGCAGTTGGAGGAAAATGAATATGATAAGCTTTTTGTTGTTACCCTGGTAGAATTAGGGGTGGCCAAGGTTCAGGTATTAAAATTCTAAGGTGTATGGAAGAAAAGAACTTTTTTGAAAAGCTCAAAAAGCGATGGCAGTTAAATAGCCTTTTTCAGGTAGTCGTAGTATTATTGGTTTTTGCCTGTACCGGCTTTACGGTCCTGTTCTTAAAGCGACCTATCCTGGGGTTGCTGGGAGAGGAGGCGCGCAATTCAATCCTTTATAGTTTTCTGTATTACCTATTAATATTGCCATTATACCAGGTTGTACTACTGGTTTATGCATTTCTTTTTGGCCAGTTTAAATTCTTCTGGGCATTCGAAAAAAGGTTCTTTAAAAGAATGCAGCAAATTTTCAGAAGTAAAAAAGATAATTCCCGGTAGCGTTGGTTTTGCTATCTCTTAGATAAACGGTTGGTAATACATTCGTCTAAGCGGATGAAAGGCCGGGCATTCCGGACTGAAGATATCAATCCAGGATGGATTCAGCCAGAACGATGACGTTATTATTAAGTACTTCCACTACGCCTCCATCAACTACCAGGCTATGAGTACCGTCAGTATCTTGGTAGACCAAATCTCCCTTGCTTAAAGAGCTGATTAATGGCGCGTGATCTTTAAGTACCTGGAAAGAACCGTCGGTTCCGGGGAAAGTAGCTGATTCTACCTCCCCTTCAAAGACCTTTTTGTCCGGTGTAATAATTTCTAAATGCATATCAAATAATAATAACCGGTTCGACTCTATTTAGCGTCAGCGATCATTTTTTCGCCTTTTTCCTTGGCATCTTCGATAGAGCCGACAAGGTTAAATGCCATTTCAGGAAGGTGATCAAAGTCGCCATCCATAATCATATTGAAGCCTTTGATGGTGTCCTTGATATCTACCAATACACCTTCGGTACCTGTAAACTGCTCGGCCACGTGGAAAGGTTGAGAGAGGAATCTTTGCACCCTTCTTGCCCGGTGTACCACTTCTTTATCTTCATCCGACAATTCGTCCATTCCGAGAATGGCAATGATGTCTTGCAATTCTTTATATCGTTGTAATATTTCTTTTACCCTTTGAGCGCAGTCGTAGTGCTCATCGCCTAAAACCTCAGCTGTTAAGATCCTGGATGTGGAGTCCAACGGATCCACCGCCGGGTAAATTCCAAGCTCTGAAATTTTCCTTGAAAGTACAGTAGTTGCATCAAGGTGGGCAAACGTAGTGGCCGGCGCGGGGTCAGTCAAATCATCGGCAGGTACATAAACGGCTTGTACAGAGGTAATCGATCCACGCTTGGTAGAAGTAATTCTTTCCTGCATCGCACCCATTTCAGTGGCCAATGTAGGTTGGTAGCCTACCGCAGATGGCATCCTGCCTAACAATGCCGAAACTTCCGAACCAGCCTGGGTAAACCTGAAAATGTTATCGATAAAGAAAAGAATATCTCTTCCTTCTCCCTCTCCGTCACCATCTCTGAAATACTCAGCTACAGTCAAACCGGACAATGCCACTCTGGCTCTGGCTCCGGGAGGTTCATTCATTTGTCCGAATACCAGGGTTACCTGCGAGTTGGCCAATTCTTTTTTATCAACTTTGGACAGGTCCCAGGCACCATCCTCCATCGATTGGAGAAAGTCGTCACCATATTTAATAACCCCTGATTCTATCATTTCACGAAGCAAATCATTTCCTTCCCTTGTTCTTTCTCCAACACCGGCGAATACTGACAGCCCTGAGTAGGCTTTCGCAATGTTGTTGATCAATTCCTGGATAAGAACAGTTTTTCCTACTCCGGCCCCACCAAAGAGTCCGATTTTTCCACCTTTTACATAAGGTTCCAGAAGATCAATTACCTTAATTCCTGTGTATAGAACTTCCGAAGTAGTAGAGAGTTCCTCAAATTTGGGAGCATTTCTATGTATGGAAAGTCCTTTGCTATTTTCGGGTTGATCAATGCCATCGATAGCTTCACCTACTACATTGAACAATCTGCCTCTGATACTTTCACCTGTCGGCATTTTTATGGGAGATCCCGTGTCCAGTACTTCCATTCCCCGGGTTAATCCTTCAGTACTATCCATGGCTATGGTACGTACCCTGTCTTCTCCAAGATGCTGCTGGCACTCCAATATAACTTTTTGATTGTTTTCTTTTGTAACTACGAGTGCATCAAGAATATTAGGTAGCGAATCCTCAGTATCAAAACTAACATCTACTACCGGACCGATCACTTGTGTAACTTTACCTGTTTTAGCCATGTTATATTAATTCTTAAATTGAATTTTCACGTTAAATTTTCAGACTGCAAATCTAAACGATTAATTATTTAAAGCAAAGGTAATATGATAGGAATTTCAGAATATTTATTTGCTCGTTTTGCAGCGGGTTTGAAGCTGTAAATGGCGTGTTTAAGGCCCGCAAAAGGGATTAAGTTTTTAAAACAATCCGAAAGGTTGTTCCTGCGTCCGGTTCTGAGGATTTTACGAAAATTTGTCCCTTATGATAGTTGTTGATAATCCTTTTGACGAGGGTCAACCCTAATCCCCATCCTCTTTTTTTGGTGCTGAAACCCGGAGAAAAAATCTTTTTAATATTGGCTTTTGGAATGCCCTTTCCGGTATCAGAGATATCGATAATGACTCTGCCTTCATTAGCTTTTATAACATTAATTGTAATAGTACCCACTCCACTCATGGCGTCTACTGCGTTTTTGCAGATGTTCTCTATCACCCATTCAAATAAAGGCTTGTTTAAATCGGCATAGGTTTCGGTGGTAACGGTGGTAATATCGAAATTTACCTTGGAGGAAACCCTTGATTCCAGGTAGTTCACTGTATCCCGGATAATTTCATAAACATTTTCTTCCTGGAGAAGGGGTACGGAACCAATATTGGAAAACCTGGACGTGATCATCTCCAGTCTTTTGATGTCTTTGTCCAGTTCCTTGGCAATTTCCCTGTTGGCCTGATTTTCGTCGGCCCTGAAATATTCCACCCAAGCCATCAGGGATGACAGTGGTGTGCCCAGTTGATGTGCGGTTTCCTTGGCAAGCCCGGCCCAAATTCGATTTTGCTCAGCGGTTTTGGAATAGCTGAAGATCATATAGACAATCAATCCGAATATGAATATGACAGACAGCTGTATGTATGGATAATATTTTAGTTGGGATAATAAATCGGAATTTCGGTAATAAACGTATTGATAGTTGATCACCTCATCATTTTCCAGATCACGTACGGTTACCAGTATGGGCTCATAAGCTTCCTTCATGACCGCCAGTTCTTTTTTCTCAATCTTAACCCTTGCTTCTTCCGTAATATCGGCGCGCATTTTAATGTTGCGTGTAGATAGAATGTTATCGACAGAATCGGTGAGGATCAGGGGCACGGAAGTATTGGAGGTAAGTATATCCGAGTAAAATGTTATGTTTTCATCATAGTCGAATACATTGGCAGTGTATTCGAGGATGTTGGCATGCAATTCTATCATCTTTTCTTCCCTCAATTTAAACTCCTCCACGAGTAGGTTAGTGTAGTAAATTGAGGTGGCACTAATGACTACGGCAACGACCAATACTACCCATTTAATTCTGGAATTATTCTGGTAGATATTAAAGCCATCGTTCTGTGCCATAGAAAAATCAATGCAATTATCCCATAAAATGCGTATTCAGGCAAGTCTAAAGGATTTTAAATCGCTAATTTAATTAATTATTATTGTTTTAGCCGTTTTAGCCTGATGATGCTGTCAAAAGATTTTCCTGAATATCCATAACAAAAGACTTAGCAGGATGCTGGCCAGGATCATCGTCGTAATTGGAAAATAAAATTTAAAGTTGGGTTTCTCGATCCTGATATCTCCTGGCAGCCGTCCGATCCATTGCAGTTTGTCGTGGAAAAAATAAAAAATTATACCTATTATCAGAATGACAGTACCGGTGACTATAATATACTTACCTATATTTTGTTCCATGTTACAATCGGTCAGTTATTCATGAAAAACCATTTCCACAGGGTTTTATAGTTGACCTTGGAGCCATGCATCAATATACCGATTCTATATACTCTTCCGGCAAACCAGGTAGTAAATATAAATCCTCCTATTAATAGGAACATAGATAGCAATAACTCAAGGTCAGGCACATCAAATGGCACCCGCATCATCATAACCACCGGGGAGGTTAACGGGATCATCGACATCCAAAAAGCCAGAGAGCCATGGGGATCCTGTAATACAGCTCCCAGTACGATGATGGAGCCGATAAGTGGAATAGTGATTGGGAGCATAAATTGTTGTGAATCCTCCATACTATCTACTGCTGAACCGACCATAGCAAATAAAGCCGCATACATTAAATAGCCTGCCAAAAAATAGAAAATGAAAGAAAAAACAGTCTTAAAAACAGGAAAACCGTCAATTTTATCTTTTACCTCGCTGAGCATTTTGGCCTGCTCAATTTTGTTCATACCGGGGTTGCTCAACGCTGATTGCTCGCTCTGGGTTTCTGTCAGCACTTTCATTTCGTCGGAGTAATAGGCTGAGATTCCGAGGTAGATAGCGGAGGTGAGGGTGATCCAGACCGTTAACTGGGTGAGCACTACCAGGGCAATGCCCACTATTTTTCCCATCATTAACTGAAATGGTTTTACGGAAGAAATGATGATCTCAATGATCCTGTTTGTCTTCTCTTCCGCGACACCACGCATTACCTGGGCACCATAAATAAAGATAAACATGTAGATGGCAAAAGCACCAATATAGCCAACAATACTGGCCACGCCGGAATCGGCTTCAGCTTCACCGGTTTGTGAGTTTTTGGTTTGAAGGTTGACCCTGGTATTGAGACTGTCGAGTTTACCTTGATTCAGCCCCAACCTTGAAAGTCTTATTTTTCGCAGCTCCCTTTCCAGGCTGTTTTTGATGCGATTTTCAAAATCAATTCCATGATTATTTTCACCATACAAAAATATGTCTACCGTTTCTTTTATATCAATGGGGGGGATGTGTAAAATAGTACTATCCTGCAACAATAAATGTTCTATTCTTTCAGTGGTATAAACAAATTGAATGTTGTTGGCATTTAATTTATGGTCAAAGAAACCACTTTCGTCCTTCACAACCACCAGCTTTTCCGGGTTGTCGCGGGTAGCCAGCCAAATCGGGACTACCAAAATGCCTCCAAAAAGCAGTGGCCCCAGAATAGACATGATAATAAAAGATTTTTTCCTTATCCTGGAAAAATATTCCCGCTTGATGATAAGCCATATTTTATTCATGGTTATTTTCCTCTTTGACTTTCGCAATAAAAATATCGTTGATACTGGGTATTTTTTCTGTAAACCCGTGCACTTCCGTCAGCGAGATCAGGTCGCTTAATAAATGATTTGGGGAATTTCCGTTTTTTATCTGAATCAGGGTCTTTTCCGTTTCCCCGTCAAATCTTACTTTTTCGCCAATATCGTAATCAGATGGGTTCAACCGGCTGATATCTCCTTTATGTATAACCTCAAATGTATTGGTTCGGAATTGTTCTTTGATCGCTGATTTAGGGCCGTCCAATATTTTTTTTGACCGATTAATAAGTGCAATGTGATCGCATAACTCTTCGACCGATTCCATCCGGTGGGTAGAAAAAATGATGGTGCTGCCCTGGTCTCTGATCTTAAGGATCTCTTCCTTGATCAGGCTGGCATTAATGGGGTCAAATCCGGAAAACGGCTCATCCAGGATAATTAAACTGGGGCTATGGATAATGGTAGCAATGAATTGAATTTTTTGCTGCATTCCCTTTGAGAGATCTTCAATATTTTTGTGCTTCCATTCTTTCAGATCGAATTTAATCAACCACTCGTTGATTTTTTTGGTGGCTTCGCTTTTAGCAACACCCTTCAGCCGGGCCAGATACAGCAGTTGCTCTCCAACCCTCATTTTTTTGTAAAGCCCTCTTTCCTCCGGTAAGTAGCCAATGTCTTTGATATGATGAGAAGCCAGTTTTTCATCGTTGATGTAAATTTCTCCTTCATCATTGGTGATGATTTGATTTACAATTCTGATAAAGGTGGTTTTTCCTGCCCCGTTTGGGCCTAATAAACCAAAAATAGCGCCTTGTGGTATGTTTAGATTCACCTGGTCCAAAGCCTGGTGATCACCAAATTTTTTACTTACGTTTTTTGCGACAACAATATTCAATTTTTGCAATTTTAGTAATGGTGATAATTACAAATCTACTCATAAAAACGCGAGGTTAGGATAAAATAATTATAAAAGGTAATTCCGCCGTTTAAATTGCCTTTTGTGTTACCCGCACGCCTAAAAGCAGGAATCTGAATGATAGAAAATGATTGATTACAATTGATTTGAAATGTATGCTATCAACTTTTAATCTGAGCCATGGTCCAAAACCGTAAACTACTACCTGAAAATGATATTCCCCATGGCAACATCCAGGTTGAAGGTAATCAGGTTTTTTGCGTCCTTGTGGTAGCTGTTGTTAACAAAGACATTTTTTCTGATTTCTTTGAAGTGTTTGTTTAATTTCACCCGGCAGAGGATAGAGTTATTAACGTAGATAATGGCGGGGGTATTTTGATTCGCTATTAGAATTTCCATGGTTCCGGCACCTACACTGGCTTTGACGTTTGTATTTAACATCAAGGTGTCAGATAATTCGAGGGTTAAATCGCCGAATCCTACGTCGGCGATGATATTGGAGGCTTTGGATAGGTTTAGTCTTTGAACGGTTACTGATCCCAGGTCTACTTTTATTGAAAAGGTATCCATCTCGACCAGGTTTTCTTTCCCCTCCTGGTAACCGACCGTGACATCTGCACTTCCGGTACCTATTTTAAGTCGTTCCACAGCCAATCCGGACAAGTCGGCAAAGGCTTCGCCAACACCATACTTTAAATCCAGCATGATGGGTTTATGGTGCGAGAGATAAACGTTACATTTGTTTTCAAATTCCATATAGGAGGATTTGAATACTTTTCCGGAAAGGGTTCTGGTGATACCGTCGGATTTACCATCATCCATATCGAGTGAAACCAGCTTTGTTTTATTACTTTGTCTTGTAATAAAAGCCGGGTGGTAATCGTCGTTTTCAGATTTACAATAAACGGTTACCAGTTTAGGATGATCGGTAGGCCTTATTTGACAGGTGCCAGAAGGAGAGTATAAGCTAAATGCTAATTTATTATACTCCGATGTAGTATCTACCGTGTACCGTTTTTTAGTCTGCCCAAATAAAAACCCGCTATTAGTTCCTAAAACTAATAATAGTAATAAACTATTCCTCCACATGTCCCTATGTACGTGTTTAAGGAAAAATGTGTTACGTTATACAGGCGATTCGCAGTAATTTTGCTCGCAGAAGCCAAAAACCGAAAAAAATCTGTAACTTTTAAAAGTATTGAGAAAGATTGCTAAAAAAAGTCTTTCATTTTATCGAAAAAGCCTTTTTCACCCTTTTCAGGCCTGGGTTTAAAATTTGGTGATTCCCTGAGTGACTCAAGTTGAGCTTTTTCGTCATGGGTTAATTTCTTGGGCGTCCATACATTTACATGGATCAGCTGATCACCCTGGCCGTAACCGTTAATATCTTTGATACCTTTGTTGCGTAGTCGCAATATTTTTCCTGATTGCGTGCCCGGCTCAATTTTTATTTTCACCCTGCTATCGATAGTAGGCACTTCAACAGTACTTCCCAGGGCCGCATCGATGAAGCTAATGTAAAGCTCGTAAGTAATATTATTGCCTTCTCTTTTTAAATCCTGATCTTCGATTTCGTCGATGAGGATCAACAAATCACCTGGCACTCCTCCGCCCGGTGCTGCGTTACCTTTCCCTGACATGGAAAGTTGCATTCCCTCTGTCACGCCGCCAGGTATTTTGATATTGATGACTTCTTCTTTTTGCTGCAGTCCCGAACTGTCTACACCCGGAGGCCGGCTATCAACCACTTTTCCCGAGCCGTTACACGCCGGACAGGTACTGGAGGATACCATTTGACCCAGCATGGTGTTAACGACCTTTCTCACCTGCCCAGAACCCTGACAAGAAGTACATGTTTTGAAAGTTACTCCATCTGCCGGAACCAGCCGGTTTACCTTTATTTTTTTCTCTACACCATTGGCTATTTCCTGTAGTGTAAGCTTGAGTTTAATACGTAGATTTGAACCCTTTCTGCCCCTGGCCCGGCCTCCGCCACCACCAAAAAAGCTTTCAAAAGGGCTGCCAGATCCAAAGATGTCGCCGAATTGAGAGAATATATCTTCCATATTCATGCCACCTCCTCCGAATCCGCCACCATTTACACCCTGGTGACCGAACTGGTCATAGCGTTGTTTCTTTTCCGCATTACTTAAAACCTCGTAAGCCTCAGCAGCTTCTTTAAACATTTCTTCAGCCTGTGGGTTGTCGGGGTTCTTGTCCGGATGATATTTTATGGCGATTTTTCTGTACGCCTTTTTTATCTCCTCAGGAGCAGCAGATCTGTCAACACCCAATACTTCATAGTAGTCTCTCTTAGCCATATTTATGTTCCTATCACAACTTTTGCAAAACGAATAACTTTATCTCCAAGGTGATATCCTTTTTCTATGATATCTACCACTTTCCCAACTAATTTCTTTTTGGGCGCCGGGGTTTGGGTAATGGCTTCGTGTAATTCAGGATCAAAGCTCATACCCTGCTTGCTTTCCATTACCTTAAGCCCTTTTTGTTCCAATATATTTTTTAACTTGTTATGAATCAAAATAAAGCCCTCTTTCATACTTTCGGCCTCGGCTTTTTTGTTGGACTCATTAGCCCTTTCGAAATCATCCAGTACAGGGAGTAATGCACTGATTATCTCTTCATTGGCTGTGCCAATTAAGCTTAATCTTTCTTTGGCCGTCCTTCTGCGGAAATTTTCAAACTCAGAATATAATCTCAGGTATTTATCTTTGGCTTCTGCCAATTCTGACTTCACCTGTTCCAATTCTGATTTTTCCTCTGAAATTTCGTCAGTTATTTTTTCGTTGTCAACCGTATTTTCTTCGTTATTATTGGTTTTGCCGCCCTCCTCGGTCACGTTTTCTTCGGCGGTAGTGTTTTCTTTCTGTTCTTCTAAATGTTCTTTTTTCATGATTTAACAGCTTAAACCAAATTAAATCTTACAATTTCAATTTTTTTCATTCAAAGTTAAGGGTGAATTCGGTTTTTTTTCTACCCTGATTTCTGTCAAAAGAAACAATTTTTTTGCCAATTGGCTATTTATGCCAAATTGGCACGATTAGATCAAATCTTTCGTAGGATGGTATAAAAAGGTAAATGCTTAAGACTATCGAGTCATATATTTTCCGCCAGTAGAGGAGGTGACATAGCGGGTATTTAGGTACTCACGATGTCAGAATACATACTGGTTATCTGTCTTGGTAAATTTAGCCGGCTTTTACTTTTAAAAAGCGGTCATTCGGGATCATTCATTTAAGGCTTCCCAGATAATGTCTTTCAGTGATTGAATGCCTTTACCGGTTATGGAGGATATGAAAACCCATTTCACCTGTTCAGGTAATTCATTGGAGAGGGCGGTTTCCAACTCTTCATCCAGTAAATCTGACTTGGAAATCGCCAGCAGTCTTTTCTTGTCTAATAATTCGGGATTGTATTTTTCCAGTTCCTTTAACAAAATCTTATATTCCCCGGCTATATCCCGGGCATCGGCAGGTACCAGAAACAGGAGGATGGCATTTCTTTCGATATGACGTAAGAATCTCAATCCCAGTCCTTTGCCTTCGCTTGCCCCTTCTATTATTCCCGGGATATCGGCCATCACAAATGATTTATAATCCCTGTAGGCCACTACGCCAAGGTTTGGCACAAGCGTGGTAAACGGATAGTCCGCAATTTCGGGTTTGGCAGCAGAAACGACCGAAAGCAGGGTGGATTTGCCAGCGTTGGGAAACCCGACGAGGCCAACATCTGCCAGAAGTTTAAGTTCCAGAATTACCTGCATTTCCACTCCGGGTTCTCCTGGCTGGGCGTATCGGGGTGTTTGTTGGGTGGCGGTTTTGAAGTTTTCGTTGCCAAGTCCGCCAAGTCCTCCCTTTGCTATAACCGCTTCCTGGCCTTCTTCGGTGATCTCCGTAATAAAAGCCTCGGTCTCGGCATTTTTTACGGTTGTTCCAAGTGGCACCTCAACGATGACATCTTCTCCGTTAGCGCCACTTCGTCTGCCTCCCTCTCCCGGTTGACCGTGACGGGCAATCAGGTGTTTTTTATACCTCAGGTGCAGCAAAGTCCACAACTGCTGATTGCCTTTTAAGATGATGTGCCCTCCACGACCACCGTTTCCACCGTCAGGCCCACCTTTTGGCACATGCTTTTCTCTTCTGAAGTGCACAGACCCAGGACCTCCATTGCCCGAACGGAGATAAATTTTTACGTGATCGATAAAATTTGAGTTGGCCAAAGGTGGGTTTTTTACAGCCTTTTTCTATTGATTCGGCGTTTACGGATTTACAAATATTTGTCTACCTGTTCGCAGATATTTTCAAATATTTCATCGATTTTTCCGACACCCAGCACCTTATTGTGCTTTTCCTGTTGCTGGTAATAAGATGCCACGGGGAGTGTTTCATCCTGATAAACCTGTATCCTGGTTTTGATTTTGTCCAGATTCTGATCGTCAGGCCTGCCCGAAGTTTTTCCTCTTTCCAATAACCTTTTCATTAACTCATCTTCGGGAACCTCCAGCGATATCATGGTAGAAATCGGCGTTTCATTTTTATTCATCAATTCATCCAGGGCCTTTGCCTGCTCGACGGTTCTTGGAAAACCATCAAATATATAGCCATTGGATTTATTGGTCTCCTTAATTTTATCATCAACCATTCCGATCACCACTTCATCCGGGACCAGGTTTCCTTCATCCATATACTTCTGCGCCAAAACGCCCATTTTGGTACCTTCTTTAAGGTTTTTTCTAAACAAATCCCCCGTTGAAATATGTGCAAGCTTGTATTTGTCAATCAACTTTTCGCTTTGCGTTCCTTTTCCAGCGCCGGGAGGGCCAAATAGCACGATGTTAAGCATAGTTTAGTATTTAGATTTTCTAAAAAAAAGCAAAGATAAATTATTTAGTAATTAATCCTAAGGTGTTAAGGTGGAATGCCATTATTCCAGCAATTCAAAAATATCACGGGTGTTTCTGCCATACCCATCGTAATCCAGTCCGTATCCGACAACAAACTTGTTGGGGATTGAAAACCCCTGATACTTTATGGCTACCTTTTTTTTGACGGCTTCCGGTTTATGTAGCAAAGCGACGATCTCGATGGAATCAGCGCCCAAGGTGTTAAAGTCTTCCAACAGGTGCGATATGGTATTACCCGTATCGACAATGTCCTCGATGATGATTAAATTTCTTTTGAAAATATTTTCCTGTAACCCTATTAATTCCTTTACATTACCGGTGCTTTTTGTTGCCTGATAGGAATTGACTTTGATAAAGGTTATTTCCGAGGGGATGTGTACATGCTTCATTAAATCGGCAGCAAACATAAAAGCACCATTCATAATCGCGATAAAGAGGGGGTTTTTACCCTCATAATCATGGTTTATGGCTTCCGCAAGCTCCATGACCCGTTTAGAAATTTGCTCGTAATCAAGTAGTACCTTAAAATGCTTATCCTTAATTTTCATAGTTGAGGGTGATAATCGCGATTTTTTAAAACCGGGCGTCATGGGCGGCAAATATAGATATTAATTTTAAACTGTCTTTTTAAAACGATTATAATTCTTTCAACAGCTCACTATATAATGCGATCATAGCCTCGATATCCTTTTTATGAACTTTCTCTCTTGGAGAATGTACGTTTTCTTCCGGTGCGCCGATAAAGCACCAGTCGACCGGGTATGGCGAGACCTGGATCTCTCTGCCATCACTCGACCCCGAACCTTCTACTTCCAGTTGATAATTAATGCCGGAACTATCGGCAATACGTACGATTTTGTCCACAAAACTCTTCCTGGGAATGTTTTTATCGCGTAAGGAGATGACAACTCCTTTGCCGGGGTGTACACCATCCGTTACCCAGGTGATATCTGAAATAAGAGATTGCCGGATGTTGAATTTTTCGTATAAAAATTTGACCAGATAGGGCACCGACCCTCCACCGTGTTCTTCCCAGCACGAAAAAACCAGTACACCATTTTCCAAACGTTCAGCCAGCTTCAGGCAGTTATAGACACCTAACCGATTGTCCAGGTAGCAGGATTGAACATATGCTTCATTTTCCTTAAAATCACATTTAAATACCAGGTTTGTACCCCGTTGAATGGTTCTGCCAAAATCATATCGGATCATATTGTGTTCATCTACAACCAACCCGCATTCAATGGGTCCCAGCTGATCCTGACCAACCAGTAGTGAACCGGTCTTTGTTTCAGGGCTGCCAATAGGAACCAGTTGATTTTCATACCGCACGGTAAATCCGATGGAATCCATATGTGCGTAGACCGCAGTCCTGGGTTGCCCGAATTTTAAGATCAGGCAATCCTGAAATTCTTCTCCATGAATTATTTCTGGCTGGCTGGCCCAGTTCGACTGTTGTTCACTGACATAATTGAGAATGAATTCTTTCAAAGGCAACTCGTTTCCGGAGGGTGCCTGGATCTGACAAAGTGTTTTTAATAATTCCATCGATACTTTGAAGTTATGTTACAATCAAAAAAACAAAATAAAAGTATCTTGCCAATACCGTTATCATGATTTTGCGTTTTTTGCTGTCGATGAATTCCGGATTATTTTATAAAACTTTAAATAACACCCATGTCATATAAATTCTTATTTAAATCATAAAAATGATCTTTATTTAAATAAATTAGTGGTTGCTTTCGAATTGAGTGGATAAAAAGGTACGAAGAGGCAGGTGATTGGTAATAAAAAAGTATTAAAAAATTTCCAAGGAAGTTTTTTGTAGATTTAAATAATTGGTAATCAATTGATTATCATTTATTGGCTATATTTAAATTTCAATCAATAAACCCCGATAATGTTTGTTTTAAATAAGACTAACTCCATTGCAAATCATTTTCTGGCCGAAATCCGGGACAAAGACATTCAGCGTGACAGTATGCGTTTTAGAAAGAATCTTGAACGTTTGGGGAGTTTATTGGCTTATGAGTTATCTAAGTCACTTAGTTACCGGACTGAGACCGTTAATACGCCGCTTGGCAGCTCGGACATTCACCTTTTAAGCAGCCAACCATTACTCATACCGATCATGAGGGCCGGTATTCCATTTTACCAGGGTGTGCTAGACTATTTTGATCACGCAGACAGCGGATTTATTGGAGCCTACAGAGGAAAAAGTGATGATAATAATGATTTTGAGATTCAGCTGGATTACGTGGCCACACCATCATTGGAAGGTAGGAGACTGATACTTATCGACCCTATGCTGGCAACAGGCAAATCCATATTGAAGACTTTGCGCGCATTAAGACAAAATGGGGAACCGGATCACGTAGATATCATGTGTGCCATAGCTTCACCGGAAGGCATTGCTTATTTGAAGGAGCATATTGATCTCAAATTTGACCTTTGGGTGGCCGCCATAGATGAGGAGCTTAACAATAAAGCCTATATAGTTCCCGGACTTGGCGATGCCGGAGATCTGGCATTTGGTCAAAAACTTTAATGATTATCTGAGGTATGGTGTATGAAATGTTGATGATGTTAGTGGGGCTTGGCGTGCTGATTATAGGAAGTAATTTGCTGCTTAAAGGCGCTACTGACATAGCATTGCGCGCCCGCGTATCTCCTTTGGTAGTTGGTGCGACAGTGGTAGCATTTGGTACCTCTTCCCCGGAATTACTTATCAGCATACAGGCGGCATTGATGGGTAGCTCAGATTTTACCATGGGAAATGTAATCGGCTCCAACATCTGTAACCTGGCCCTGATTTTTGGGTTGACGAGCGTGATCAGGCCGATGAAGATAAATTCAGATAGCATAAAAGTGGATTGGCCTGTAGCTATGAGCGCAACTTTGTTGTTGTACTTCCTGTTATTGAAAGGGACTATCGGATACCTGGAAGGCACTTTATTTCTGGTTTTATTGCTGGCCTATACCTTGTTTATTATTGATAAGTCAAGAAAGGAAAAACTAAAAAATGTTGAAAAACATAACCCTGTTGATGAAGAAATCAAATTAAAAGGAAACCTTTGGCTGGGAATCGTGTTTTTAATAGTAGGAAGTCTGGGCCTGTACTTTGGATCTGAGTGGTTTGTTACCGGAGCGAAAAACATGGCCTGGGTCTTTGGAATTAGCGAAAGAGTCATCGGTATTATGGTGTTGGCTGGAGGAACAAGCCTTCCTGAAATGGTGACCTCCCTTGTCGCGGCCTTTAAAAAGGAAACAGACCTTGCCATCGGAAACCTGATCGGGTCCAATATTTTTAACATCCTGTTTATCTTAGGAATTACCGGTTTAATAACCGACATCAAAGCAAGCGGGACGATTTTAAATGTGGATATGATTTGGATGCTTGGCGTAACCTTGATAATTTTGCCAATGATGGCATTCAACAAAAAAATGGGCCGTACCTCAGGGCTTTTGCTATTAACTATTTATGGTTTTTATACTTACATTGTAATCGGATAAGGCATGTGGGCTGAGATAATAAAATATATTTCGATTTACCTTTTAAGCATGGTCAAGTTTATAGCCGGACCCACCATGGGGCCGGCCTCAGGGCTATCATGGGTTGAAACAGTCCTCATTACCGTTGCCGGTATGATGACGTCGGTAATTATATTCACCAGCAAAAGATTTAAGAATAATATTCCCACCATATTCAAGCGAAAAAGGAAGAAGTTCACCAAAAAAAACAGGCGATTTGTTGGCATCTGGAAGAAATATGGTCTTTTTGGTGTGTCTTTTCTGACGCCAATCATATTCACGCCAATTGGCGGTTCCATCCTGGTTTCTTATCTGGGAGGAGGTAGAAAGAAAATTATCTATTACATGCTGTTTAGTGCCGTGTTCTGGTCACTTATATTTTCTACGGTATTTTATTTTTTTATTTCAGAAATCAAGTTTTAAGACGATTCGTCAGGTTGATCAGGTAAAATTTCAATGTCCTGGATCAATACTTTTTTAGCGATTTGTTGGCCTGTAGCCGTAGTAGCTAATCCGCCCAGGGCTGTTTCCTTATATTTATCCTCCATACTTTGACCGATTTCTCCCATAGCCTCTACACATTCATCAACGGGGATAACAGCACTGACATCGGACAGGGCAATTTGTGCCGATGAGTTGGCAATGGCTGCTGCACTGGCATTTCTCACGATACAGGGGACCTCTACCAACCCTGCGACAGGGTCACATACCAGTCCCAGCATGCATTGAATGGTGATGGCAACCGCGTTGAACACCTGGTCTATATGTCCGCCGAGGCAATATACAATGGCCCCCGAGGCCATGGCTGCCGCGCTTCCTGTTTCAGCCTGGCAGCCTCCTACGGCTCCTGCCAATGACGCCTTTTCCTCTATAACCAGGGCAATACCAGCTCCAACCAGGAGTCCTTCGGATATTTTTTTGTCGTCCAACTGGTGAATTTCCTGAAGTGTATACAGCGTACCGGGTAAAATCCCCGACGCACCGGCAGTAGGGGCTGCTACGATCCTTCCCATGCAGGAATTGACTTCCTTGGCCGCCAGCGCCCTGGCTATCAGCTTTTGAAACTCAGGGGATAGGACTGTAAGCTTATTCTGGTAAACTTTTTTTGCGCCGTTATTTACCATTCCCGACCTGGAGGTCATATCATCATTAAGGCCGGTGTGTATGGCCTCTTTCATCACCTGATAGGCCGTGGCGAGACTATCCCAGATTTCCTGTGGTGATTTTCCTTTTTGCTCAACTTCGTATTCCAGCACCACTTCATGGAGGTTTAATTGCTTTTCCTCACAATATTTTTTCCAGCTGGAAAAGTCAGTAAATAAAAAACTCATGGTTTATGTTTAGTCTATTTACAAAAATACCCACTTATTTAACAAAAGAAAACCCATTGAACGGTCGCTGTTTTTTAAAAGATGTGAAATTGCCAGTTTTGTGCACAAAACTTATTTAAAAAGTGAATTTCCGAAGCACCTCACAGCCATAAAATCATAGCATTCCATTGCATTTGCCGGATAAAGTCTGGCAACGAGACCTACAATACTTCTTTAAACTCGTTCACCCATTTGGCAGCTTCTTCGCTAGCGGCCCATTTCACAGCGTTCACGATCAATGATTTATAATTGTCATCAAGATATACGCTGGGACCATGACCAAACTGAATATAGGCCACAGGCGAATTATCCGATACTTTTACCCAGCCGGCAAGGTTACTTCCCGTTGGGTGTTCTTTGAAACCCACTCCACCGTGAAAGAAATTCTTACTTTCAAATTCGGCATCACTTCTAAGAAGAGGTACCACTTTATCTTCCATTACAGGATATAGGTAAATCTCATCGGTGATCTCAAAGACAGGATCAATCCCACGAACAATCGGATGGGTGGTATCCAGCACCTCAATAGTTTGCGGAACCTTAAATCTGTATCCGGACCCGGGATACGATTTTCCATCCAGTTCACCAGGAAGAAAATGGAATCGGCCGCCAACAGCCTCGGCATATTCCGGCCAGGTAGGCCAGCTTGAAATGGCATGATGAAGGAATACCAACCCTTTACCACTTTTCAACAGGGCTCGAAAATCTTCTTTAAACCGTTCCGGTGGATCACTCACCGCAAAAGGTGGTTCCGATCCGGTGTAGGTGACACCAGGCATATCGTAAAACACAACCGTGTCATACTGACCTGCATTTTGAGGATTAAGCGCATATGCTGCTTCGGGATGTTCTTCGACGGTCCATTCAATATCAGTATTGGGATCAAAGTGGCTCAATTCCTTGATCATATGAAAGAAGCGTGGTTCATCAAACCAATGCCCACCTACTAACAAAAGTGCTTTTATCGTTTTCATGATTTCTATGATTTTAGGTTAAAAAAAATATTATTCTTGTTTGAATGTTGAAGAGGGAGCATAATGCTCCCTCTTTAAATTTATTTTATTTCTCCAGTCTTCGATAGAAGTCTGAAATGGCTCTGCCAATGGCATAAGGTTGGTCTTCCTGCACGTAGTGCGTTCCGGCACCGATGTACACTGTTTCTATATTTTTTGCTCTTTCTGACCAGTAATCTGCGGCATTTTCTTCATTTAATGCGCCTGGAGAGGCATAAAGGAATAACCAGGGCGTATTTGTTTTTTCTAACCACTGGTTGTAGGCAGTCACTATATTGTGTACTTCTAACGGCTTTTTACCGATAGGCATTTCAAGTGGCCACTGGTATACCTGCTTGCGGGATTTTTCGGTTTTAAAAGGAGCCTGATAAACACTTAATGCTTCATCGTCCAGGTCTCGTACTATAAAAGCATCCAGGAAACCTCCCTTTTTCAACCATGCGTTATCCACAAGAATGGTCTTTCTGCCATCTTTACCTTGAGCCAGGCTGAAGAAATCACCTAAATCAGGTCGCATATCCTCATAACTTTTTGCAGGAATCGTAGGTGCTATGATTGATTCCATGGTAACGATAGCTTTTATATTCCTGGCATTCAGCCTGGCATAATTCAATCCTAGCCCGGAACCCCAATCGTGGACTACCAGTGTAATGTTCTTAAGCCCTAACTTTTTAATGAACCCCTCGATGTATGGATAATGATCAACAAAAGTATAGTCCAAATCAGGTTGGTCTGATTTGCCGAAACCGATCAGGTCAGGAGCGATTACACGCCCCTGGTTTTCCAAATGTGGCATGATGTTTCGCCATAAATAGGAAGAAGTGGGTTGTCCGTGCAGGAAAAGAATCGGATCGCCCTGGCCTTCGTCTATATAGGCCATTTTGGAACCGAGAACTTCAATGTACTTGTAGCTATTAGCATACTTACTTTCAGCAGAAACTTCTGCCTGGGCTGTTGTATGCACTTGTGCGTAAATCGTGTTGTCTGTAAAAGCAGCTAATAGAATGAGCGCGAATATATTTTTTAGATTTTTCATGATTTTTAATTTTTGTGTTTTAAAGATTTGTTTAGCGTTTTCTTCGAATGGTGATTGATTTACTGTTTCCATTTTAGTAATTGATTATTGTTTAAGTGCGGAAAAATAATAGACCGTTCGTTTATTTATTAAGCGTTGTAGCTCAGGATTTATAATTAACTTCAGATGCTGTTACCTTTCAGTTCCATTCTGTTGGATGTTATTCGCCGGGTCTGGCAAACATCGCGCGGTCTGGCTTTATGTCAAATCGAACGTTCTGCCAGGTGGTCGTGACGTATTTTTCTCCAAGGATATTTCCCTCCCAATCGGCTTTGATATATTTTCTTTTTGTGCCGATTTTGATTCCATTGATGGTTTCGTATTCAAAACGCATCAAACTTGGCTCTTGGATACCAAAAGCGATGATCGTGAATAGAAACTGATCCACAAGTTTCGTCGCCTTATTAATGTACAGGACGTAGGTATCCTGGGCATCACCAACGGTATCTTCAAAGGTGACCTTGACCAGGTCATAGTCCTGACCTTTTATTGTCTTACTGCCTATTAATTCATGGTTAACCCCGTCATCCAACAGTTTGAAGTACATGGCAAACCAGTAATAATTGGTTTTTCTTAAGAAACGGGCAATGCCATTGGCCTGCTCGTCATCGGAAATCTTACCATTGAAGGTGACCCAGGCATTGCTACCATCATAACCTTCTACTACCTTGCCATTACCTCCTAACAGACTGTGTCCCTTGTAGGTGGCATAGGAGAGTTCTCCATCGAAATCGTAGGTTTCTTTACCCACCAAAGTGATGGGAGAAACAGGATCTCGATATTCAAAATCATAGGTGACACTTCCTAAATTGTAGAAGTTTTCTCTACCGCCGGTGGCTTCGATCATTTCAGCCACTATTTTTTTTGCCCCGGTCAGCTCAGGTTGAACTTCAGGAGTGGTTGGCTGTTCCTTTTCTTTTACCGGAGCTGTACAAGCAATTAATAGAAGTCCGATAATTAATGTTGCGTATTTCATGGTTTTAAAGTTTATTGTTTTGTTTAATTACCAAGGGTTTACTTCCATTTGATGCTACATCCTATACTTGGAAATTGTGTCTCGTTCACCGGCTCTCCTGCGATCAGCGCGTCTAAAGCAGTCGTTATATCATTGCCGGTGGGTTGCCCCATTCCCGGGCGTGTTTCGTCAAAGCGACCTCTATAGCTTAGTTTCAGATCCCTGTCGAAAACGAAAAAGTCAGGCGTACACTCCGCATTGTAGGCACGGGCAACTTCTTGTGTTTCATCGAACAAGTAGGGAAAGGTATACCCGAAATATTCAGCTACTTTTCTCATGGTAGAAGGTCCGTCCTGTGGGTAGTGCTGTGTATCATTTGATCCAATCGCTATGAACGATATACCTCGTTCCTTATAGTCCCTCGCCACTTCCGACAGCTTTTCATTCAGGTGCTGAACAAAAGGGCAATGGTTAGATATAAACATGACCACAGTGGCAATTTCTGACTTCAGGCTATCCAGGGACAATTCTTGTCCGGAAATAGCATCTGGAAGTGTGAAGGCTGGCGCTTCTGATCCCAACCCAATCATTTTTGAATATACAATTGACATAATTTTAGTATTTAAAGTGATTACTTGTGATTTGATACCATACTGGATATATAAGCGCTATCGCTCAATCTCCAGGACATTTTTAGCAAAAGGGCTGTAAATCTCAGCTACTTTTTGAGCGATCTGATCGGGATAGACAAAGAAATCACCAGATTTCAGGGCCGCGAGAATACCATCTGCTACCAGGCTTGGTGGTGGCGCTCCTGCTCCCATGCCTGCGGAATCTGACATATCTGTCTTGATTGGTCCGGCCATGACGCTAATGACTTGGGTTCCCTGTTCTGCCCAGGCCTCGCGTAAACCTTGCGTTACAGCATAGGAGGCCGCTTTTGATGCTGAATATCCGGTGAAGGGTAAAAAGTTTTTGATGGATGCCAGCGAATTCATCTGAACAAACGCGCCACCACCATTGCTTTTGAGTATAGGTCCAAACGCCTGTGCTATATGGATAATAGGGTAGACGTTCCCTTCCAGCTGGTACTTTAATGCCTCAAGCATGTCTTCGTCTACCGGTGAAGCCAGCTTAATCACTCCGGCATTTGAGACCACTAGATTAACATCACCTGCTATACTTGCCGCTGAAGCAACGGTTTCTTGGCGGGTGAGATCAAACTCGACAGGTACAACACGCTCGCCGTACGTATCGATAAGTTCATTCACTGAGGAAAGATCGCGCACCGCGGTATACACTTTTGCAGCTCCGGCATCCAGCAATCCTTCGGTGATAGCTCTTCCAATGCCTCGGTTCGCACCTGTAACCAGGGCAATGAGGTCTTTTGTTTCGTAATTCTGATTCTTAGTTTTCATAATATTAGTTTTTAAAATATTTAATAATAGACCGTTCGTTTATTTTTGATTAAAAAAGAACAGTACGTTTTCATTTAGTTTATTAAAATAATAGACCGTTCGTTTATTATATTTATATAAATTAATAATTTCATGCCGTATATATGTTAAGCAGCGGCAGCGGCCTTGTTAACGGGTTTAATAAGTTGCAAGTTGACATTTAGGAACCTGTCCAATGGTTTCCTGCTTCTTTCCACCTTCATTCGACCAAGTGCCCCATTGAAACTGTCAAATAAATAATTGGCGAGATCCACGGCATCCATTTGATCGGATATTTCGCCGGCCTTTTGACCTTCTTTTATAAATGTTGCCAGGCCTATGGCCCATTTTTCGTACACCTTTCCAATTTCAGTGGATACACTGTCAATTGTTCCACCGATTTCAGTACTTAAATTACCTAATAAACATCCCACTCTAAAATCATGATCAATGTACCAATTGATGTGAAGCTGAAAGTGATTTTTAATCCGGCCAAAATAAGACAGTTTCTGATCACTGAAGTTCTTTGCGGTGTCCTCACTAATGATTTCATCAAAATGATGAATAGCCTTGATAATAAAATCTTCTTTGCTTTCAAAGCAATGGTAGAATGATCCTTTCGGCATGTTGCAGGCTTTCAGTATGTCTCTAACTCCTGTGTTGTGGTAACCATTAAGTCTGATCAATTCAATTCCTTTTTCCAGTATGTCGCTTATATTATGTTTCATTATAATAATAGACCGTTCGTTTCTTAATCATACGTATGTTTTCCAAAACGGTTATAAAATCTTGAATTATTTTCTGGTTCTTTTTTAAAAACCGCCTTGATTGACTCTAAACGCATAAAATAAAATTACCGTGAAAGATTAGAAATTGACTATTACCGCCACCATGCGATAAGAAGGGTGTCTGGAGTATAGGCCATACCAAGACCTTAGAACCCCAACCATTTGGATGTTTATTTATTCGGTATGATAAGATGTCACATTGGAGGCAACGGTTTCAATTAATTTAAAAATGGAATTCACTGTAAAGTTAATTTTCGGATTATATTTGCGCTATGATATTGGAAAATGATCTCTTGTTAAGGGCGGCCAGGGGTGAAAAAGTAGAGCGGACACCTGTATGGCTAATGCGTCAGGCCGGTCGTATATTACCGGAATACAGGGCAATAAGGGCCAGACTAAGCGGTTTTATAGAGCTCGTGCAAACGCCGGAACTGGCTGCTGAAGTTACCATTCAGCCCGTAGATCATTTAAACGTAGATGCCGCCATTATTTTTTCCGACATTTTGGTGATTCCGGAGGCTATGGGATTGTCCTATGAAATGGTAGAAAAAACCGGTCCGTTTTTCCCGGAAGTAATTGCGACAGCGGAACAGGTAGCTAAATTGAAGCGGGTGAATCCCGAAGAAGATCTGTCCTACGTGTTGGAAGCTATTCGGATAACCAAAAAAGAACTGAACGGCCGGGTGCCATTGATTGGATTTGCAGGTGCTCCATGGACCATCTTTTGTTATATGGTAGAAGGGAAGGGGAGCAAAACTTTCTCCCAGGCCAGAAGAATGCTATATAACAATCCCGATTTATCAATACAACTGTTAGACAAGATTACAGACAGCACCATTCACTACCTGAAAGCTCAAATTGAAGCCGGTGCTGATTTGGTACAAATATTTGATTCGTGGGCGGGAATCCTTCCCCCTGATTTATACGAGCGATTTTCCCTGGCTTATATCGAAAAGATTTGCGATGCCGTTAATTCGGTGCCGGTAACTGTTTTTGCAAAAGGGGCTTATTTCGCCAGAAAAGCCCTTGGTCAACTGGCTTGTAACACGGTGGGGCTTGATTGGAATATGGATATCGAGGAATCCAAACAATTGATCGGACCGGAGAAAACTTTGCAGGGAAACCTGGATCCCTGTGCGCTTTATGGCTCTTATGATCAAATAAAAAAAGCCACCCAGGAGATGTTGCGTCAGTTTGGTGATCACCCTCACATTGCCAATCTCGGACATGGGGTTTATCCCGATACTTCCCCTGAAAAGGTCAAATGCTTTATTGAAACGGTAAAGGAATTTACTTCAAAGTGATAATTACCTGACAAGCGGCTATAGTAAAGACCAAATACCAGAAAATCAAATACAAGTTAAAAAGAGATTATGGATTTGGGGATCCTGATTTTCTTAGCCAGTTGGGTAACAGCCACGGAAGAAGCGATAGCATCAGGTGTTTAATTTTTGTACCACATGCAGATTTCTTTATGGGAAATCGCCACTTTTACAAATTATGTCGACAATTTGACCACGTTTTTCAGCAAAACATCAATAAATAAAATTTTTAATGTTTTTCAGCTGTGAGACTTTGTTCAACGTCCTTTATTTTTACTGACTTTAAATTTTAGCTTACCGGTTAGGAACCGCAAAATAAACACTGGAATGATCAAAGTTGCTGATAGGGCAAACAAGACCAGCCAGCTTCCGATGAATGGCCACAAGCCAGACCGGTGGGCAATAACATAGGAAAGTTGTTTTTCGGGAGGAAGGGACTTTTCCAAAGCGGCATAAAAGTTTTCGAAAGATTGTGCGGATTCGATATCCATGGTATATACTCCTTGGTGTCAAAGTCTTTATTTAAATGCGTACGCTCTAATACTGACTCATTGAGTTGGATCTCAACAAATTCACCATTGACCATAGTGAGGTCCTCTACGACCCCTTCTTTTATCAAAAGTGTCAATGTTTCGGTATCCACCTGGTTGGAGCGAGCACATGACAATAATGACCAGCAGGCAAAAAAAATAATGGGCAGGAGACTGAATGAAGTTGTTTTCATTTTCTTTTGTCTTTTTCACGCATGTCAGGATCATACACCTTGCCGTCTTTGCTAAATTCCCATACATCGGAGACTTCCCTTACCTCAGGTAGCTCCTCTTCCCCTCTATTGACCTGTTTCTTAACAATCCTGCGGTATTTGCGGTTGGCATCACGCTTATCTTGCTTTTCAGAGTCAGCGCTGGTAATACCTCGTTTCGACGTTTTTTTTTCGATCGGCTCATAGAGATAAATTAAACATCCGTTAATTTGCTTCAGCTAAACAAAGCTACTCATTTTTATCGTTGAAGTGGCATGGATTATCGGGACAGGATAAGATATCCTGATTTTCCGGTAATTTTCACCTTAAGCTGTTGTGATTAATTGATAAATGGATGGAAGCCATTGGGATCTAGTAAGGAATAAATCGGTAAAAAAATCATTGCCAGGATTAAAATAAAAATTACCATTTTCGCCACCAAAGAAACACCTCGCTTCATGGGTAGATATCCTTTCAATGGCTTGCCTGACTGCGTCAGAGGTTTTGATTGTTCCAATACGTCTTTGACCTCATAGAGCGGTTGAGCAATCTTATGTAGTTGCGTTGCTTTCACGCTCAACCGTTTTTCAAAATAGCGGATAAATATATAGATAAATGGTAGGATAACCGCGATGTGTTTGGCTAACACCAAGGCGCTAAATGGCTTGGAAGGGATAGGAAGACAATCAATCACAATCAGCACAATGCCTGCTATCATAATAAATTAGTGAATAGATGAGCCCGTAAAATTAAACAGACTTTTCCAATTTATGTCCTGTAACTGGAAAAGAATTCAGCCTAAAATAATAATTACCTGACAAGCACCCGCTAAAGCTTAGCTGACAACGCCAGGGTTATTTTTTCCATTACCATGTCGGGTGTAATTTGCTGCATGCAGGCAAAATCTCCCCTCCAGCAAGGGCGATTACCAAATATGGAGCAAGGGCGGCAGGGCAGGTCCTGATGTGAAATTTGCACCAGGTACTTTTCATTTTCACCCAGAGGGCCAAAGCCGGCATATGGATGGGTAGCGCCCCAAATGGAGACTATCCTAACACCAAGCAGACCAGCGAGGTGCATGTTGAAAGAGTCCATGGTGATCATCAGATCCAATTGACTGACCACCTCCATTTCTTCAGCCAGGTTAAGGGATCCGGCGAGATTAAGAACGTCGTTGTTATCTCCTGCCAAATGCTTTAACCTGCTGACTTCCTCTTGGCCGCCACCAAACAAAAGAACACAGAATTTTTTTTCATCAGTTAATGCTTTTATCAATACCTTCAATTTTTCCAGAGGCCATTCCTTTTGGGGATGTTTCGAAAAGGGGGCAAGCCCCACCCAGGGGCGGTCTTTGGGAAGAAAATGACCGGCATTCAGCAACGCTTTCCAGCGGCTGGCGGGATGGAAAGGTACAGGTGATGGGGTAACTTGCAGGTCGCTTAGATCACCCGTCCGCAACCCAACCTGTCTAAATACCTCCAGGTACCTTTGGCTGGTATGCTTTAGGGGTTTAAATGCTTTGTCGTTTTTCCGGGTTAATTTTTTTCTTGAAGTACGGTCTTTATCGATTCTTTTATAAGGTATTCCCCTGATGGAAAGCAGAAAACACAAAATCCAGGTTCTGACGACATCGTGCAGGTCAACAACATAATCATAATGGACGTCAGTCAGGAGTTGTTTTTGGAGTCTTACCAATCCCGACAGGCCTTTGAAGTCGCGCTTGAAATTGGCACCGAAGAATTTGAATCTTGGTAACCCCTCAAATAACGGCGCAAATTCAGGTTTGGTGACCAGGGTGATTTCAACATCGGCATTTTGGGAGAGCATCTGTTTTATGACAGGCTGGGCTAATGCTACATCACCCATGGCAGAAAACCTAAATACCAGTATATTCATAAAACCTGGTTTTACAGACTTTAATCAGATTTGTCTTTTTTATAAAGTACCGGATTCGTTTCAGGATCGTTGTATAATTTCATTTGCCGGTAAACCTTCATCACCTTATGGCCCTTTTTTAAGTCGTCGATTAAGATATCAAAACTTTCGGAAAGATCCTTTTGCTGTTCCAGCAATACATTTAATTTGTTGCGATGTATTTGTATATGGCGGTCTTCTACGTCGCTTCTCGATACCTGTTCCTCCATATGATAGATCTTTAGTGCCAGGATTGACAGTCGATCCACCACCCAGGCGGGGCTTTCCGTATTCACTCCCGCATTTGGGGCGGCAACTACATTTTTAAAAATTGCCATAAACCGGTCATCTATTTTTTCAACAACATCTGTTCGTTGCTGGTTGGAGGCATCAATTCGTCTTTTGAGTTGCATACCTTCCACCGGGTCGAGCTCCGGATCCCGGATAAGATCCTCATAATGCCATTGTACTGTGTCTATCCAGTTTTTAAGATAGATCAAATGATCAAAACTATCCTCCGAAAAGGGGTTTTTAATCGCTTGATCTACCTGATCAAGCCGATGATAATCTTCAATGCATTGCCTGAAAATTTGATTACAGTGATCTGCTTTCATATTTAATTTAGTCTGGAAAGCACTTCCTTGATGCGCCTCAAGGCTTCGCGGAGGTTTTCTTCAGACGCCGCGTATGACAACCTCACACAATCAGGATCCCCAAATGCCTGGCCGGTAACCAAAGAAACGTTGGCATGGTCTAAAAGATACATGCAAAGATCGCTGGCGTCATTAATGGTGTTGCTACCATCGGATTTTCCGAAATAGGCACTAACATCGGGGAAGAAATAGAAGGCGCCTTTAGGCATATTTACCTTTATGCCGGGTATATCTTTCAGAAGGTCATAAACCATAGCCCTTCTTTGTAAATATGCTTCTTTCATCTCATAAGTAGGTCCCATATCCTCAGTCAGGGCAGTATAGGCCGCTCTTTGTGAAATGGAGCAGTTGGCGGAAGTGATTTGTCCCTGCATTTTATTGCAGCCTTTGGCAATCCATGCAGGCGCAGCGATATATCCTACGCGCCAACCGGTCATGGCAAACCCTTTAGCAAACCCGTTAACGGTAATGGTTCTGTCTTTCATCCCTTCAATGGAAGCAATGCTGACGTGTTCGCCGGTATAATTAATGTACTCGTATATTTCATCGGCGATGACATAGATGTCCGGATGATCCTTCAAAACATCGGCCATAGCCTGAAATTCTTCTTTTGTAAAAACCGCGCCGGTAGGGTTGCATGGAGAAGAAAATATGATGGCTTTGGTTTTATCTGTTATAGCATTTTTCAATTGTTCAGCACTGGCTTTAAAGTCAGTTTCCAAAGCCCCTTTAATGAAAACGGGCTTTCCTTCTGCCAATTGGATCATGGCGGTATAGCTCACCCAATAAGGAGCATATACAATAACCTCGTCACCGGGATTAAGCAGGCTAAAAAAAACGTTGGCTATCGACTGTTTGGCGCCATTGGAGACGACAATATTTTCAGGGCTGTAAGTTATTTTATTGTCTCTTTCCAGCTTGTCGCATATGGCCTGTCTTAGGTCAAGATAGCCATTAACCGGGGGGTAAGCAAAATATTTACCTTCGTCAATGGCACGCTTGGCTCCTTCCTGAATGTGTTTAGGGGTCTTGAAATCCGGTTCCCCCAGGCTCAAACTGATAATTTCAATCCCTTTTTCTTTGTAAGCTCTTGCTTTTGCTGCCATGGCTAATGTAGCTGATTCAGCCAAATTAGCTATGCGATCTGATAAATTTTGACTCATTGGTTCTAGTTTTTAAAAATTCCGTGGCAAAAATAGAATTTTTAACTTTCCTAAACCAGCAATTGAAATTTTTTAAAACGAGAGGATCCGTTTTGGCAGATCCGGGAGATATTTATTTGTCATCGGCAAGCCTGAGGACGCCTGCTGTTTGTTAATTGTCTTCGGGCTTTATCAATTTTCGAATACAGTGGTTTGACTGATCTGCGAGGTATATGTTACCGGCGTTATCTGTAGCAATGCCTGTTATTTTGCCCAGCACAGCCTCCTGACCGAGGGCATCTTTAAAACCTTGTACGCCGCTGCCGGCAATAGTTTCCACGAGTCCTGATTTTTTAATAATCCTTATCCTGAAGTTTTTGGCGTCAGCCACGTAAATACTTCCCTCCACATCTTCTGCTACGGCGGTAGGTAGCCTGAACCGGGCATTATCATTCACGCCATCCTGGTATCCGTAAATACTTCCTGCCAATATTTCCACGACACCGCCACTATTGATTTTTCTGACCAGGTTATTTTCTTCATCAGCCAGCATGAGGGTGCCATCTAAAGTCATAAAAACTCCCTGAGGATGATTAAATCTCGAATTTTGGGGCAACCCATTTTCAATACCAGGTGTGCCGTTACCTGCAAAGGTAGTTACCTGCCCGTCTGTAGTTATTTTTCTGACGGCGTGATTGAGATGATCGGAGATGTAAATGTGATTGAATTTATCTACGGCCACCCCTTTGATATCGTTGAAGACAGCCTCAGCCAGATTGCCATCTTCATATCCAAATGTGTCAGGTTTACCGGTGATGGTGTTTACCAGGTCGTCGGTAATATTGATTTTCCTTAACACTGTTTTTTCAGCAATCAATAAATTGCCTTCAAGGTCGAAGGTAATGGCTTGTGGGCTCGTGAATTTGGCTTCCGAAAGGTTGCCATCAGTTAGCCCTGCCTCTCCGTTGCCGGCAATAGTGGTTACCTCACCATCGGGACTAATCATTCTGATAGAATGATTATCGCGATCAGCTATATACAGATTGCCCTGCGGATCGATGGTCAATGCAGTTGGATTGTGAAATTTAGCATCTTTGCCGGTACCGTCGGAAAAACCGGCCGGCCCACCCCCTGCCAGTGTGGTTACCTGGTATTCATTAGCAGAAGGAGTAACTTTTGAGGAAGGATCCTCGCACCCAAATATGCACATTAGCAATGTTACGAGCAAACTTGAGATAAACGGATGTCTCTTTTTAACTCTCATGGCTTATGTTCTAGTTAAAGTTGGAATTTTGGTTTTATGGTATATGCAATTTAGCGTGCTTTGCCGGATAAATTTTTGCACTTTATGTGTGCAAGCTTACGCGTAAGAAAGGGAAAGGAATTGTATAAAAACAAGAGATCCAGGCATTAAATAATCCCTGGATTTAATTTTTTATGGATCAATTATGTTAACGATATTTTACTAAATTGTGTTTTTTCAAGAAAATGCCAGTCTTTTTCTGAACGGGAAGGATGTGCAAAACATTTTTTTTATGGCTATAAAAACAAATTATACCCTATTTTAATTTATTTTCTAACGGATGGGGTTACCAGATCGAAGCGGTCATTACCTATTTACCCGTGTAAATAAGCGGTTCTGCTTAAGATACTTCTGCCAAGGGTTATTTCGTCAGCGTATTCCAGTTCACCGCCTACCGGTATTCCTCTGGCTATGGTGCTCACTTTTAAATCAAAATCTTTCAGTTTTTTGGTGAGATAAAATGCAGTGGTATCTCCTTCCATGGTTGAGCTTAATGCCAGGATGACCTCGTTAATTTCATTTGCCCTGTTTTTTATACGTTGTATTAAAGAGTCAATTTTCAGATCGTCGGGGCCGATCCCCTCAATGGGTGAAATAATTCCTCCAAGGATATGGTATGTGCCACTATATTGAGCGGTATTTTCAATGGCCATAAGGTCCGGAAGATTTTCCACCACACATATCACCGAATGATCTCTGCGATGGCTGGTGCAGATATTACAAACCTCCTCATCGGAAATATTGTGACAAACTTTGCAGTATTTTACCTGCGTTCTCATGTTAACAAGCGCCTCTGAAAGGTGGAGTGTTGATTCTTTATCTTGTTTTAATAAATGAATAACGAGCCTCAATGCCGTTTTTTTTCCGATACCAGGTAGCTGGGAGATTTCATTGACAGCGTCTTCTATTAATTTGGAGGGATATTGCATTTGAAGCTATAAAAGTTAAACAACCAAGGCTGGTTCTTTAATGGCTGCCTACATTATGGCGACAGCTATTCCCGCCTCACTAATACCGTCCTTCATAGGTTTTAACTCGTTATAAGTCCCCTTTTTAACCGCACACTTTCCCTTATAATGAATTACGTAAGTGCATTGTTCAGCTTGTTGCAGGGAATGACGGCATACCTTTACCAAAGTATTGATGACGTGATCAAAAGTATTGAAATCATCGTTAAAAACTACCAGATCTTTCATTTTGGTGGAGTCGTTGTCCTCCAAAACTTCGACTAATTCATCTTCAAGGTAGGAAAATTTCATGCTATTAAATAAATTAATTATTTATCAAAATTAATAAAAATTTGCATTTTTATGGTTTAAATTTTTAATATGAATCCAACCATCGTCCTTTCAGTCATAGGAATTTACTTCTTAATTCTCATATTAATTTCTCAATTAACTTCGAAGAATGCAAATACCAGCACCTTTTTTACCGCTGACAAGCAATCTCCCTGGTATCTGGTGGCCTTTGGAATGATTGGAGCTTCTTTATCAGGGGTAACTTTTATTTCCGTACCCGGATGGGTGGCAGATAGTAAGTTTTCTTATATGCAGATGGTTTTGGGTAACCTGGTGGGTTATGCTGTGATCGGGCTGGTGTTGATGCCAATGTATTACCGGTTGAATCTGGTTTCAATTTACACCTATCTCGAGCAGCGGTTTGGATTCTGGTCTTACAAAACCGGCGCATTCTTTTTCCTGCTGTCCCGGACCATTGGCGCATCATTTCGCTTGTTCCTCGTAGCAGGGGTTTTACAAATTGCGTTATTTAATGCCTGGAATATTCCCTTTGCGGTGACCGTCGCCATCACCATTTTATTGATTTGGCTCTATACATTCAGGGGAGGCATTAAAACTATTGTATGGACTGACACCTTGCAAACGCTGTTTATACTAGCTGCTGTTACGATTAGCATCTGGCTGATTAAGGACAGATTAGGCCTGAGTACCGGCGCTCTGATCTCCACCATCGAACAAAGCGATTACTCCCAGATGTTTTTCTGGGATCTAAAGGATGGCAAGAACTTTTTCAAACAATTCTTAGCAGGCGCTTTCATTTCTATTGTCATGATGGGGCTTGATCAGGATATGATGCAGAAACACCTGACCTGCCGTAACCTGAAAGATGCGCAGAAAAATATTTTTTGGTTTAGTGTGGTATTTGTCTTTGTCAATTTACTATTTCTCGGATTGGGGGCCATGTTGTACATATATGCTGAACAATCCGGTATAACGATACCGGCTAATTCCGATGATTTATACCCCGTTTTAGCTCTGAATTACTTTAGTACTTTTGCCGGAATTATTTTTTTACTGGGAATTATTGCAGCGGCGTATTCCAGTGCAGATTCTGCTTTGACGGCACTTACCACCTCATTTTGCGTTGATTTTTTGAACTTCGATCACAAAGATGGAAAGGCGCCCAGAAGTGAGATGAGCAAAAAGAAAATCAGGCAGAAAGTACATATTGGTTTTTCCCTGCTGATCTTTCTGATAATTCTGGTTTTTAAGGCGGTTAATGACCAAAGTGTCATCAGCGCGATTTTTAAGGTTGCGGGCTATACCTATGGACCATTGCTGGGGCTGTATGCCTTTGGGTTATTCTTTAAAGGCAGGGTAGTCGATAAATATACGCCTTATGTATGTGTGGCTGCGCCGGTTATTTCCGTCATTCTAGACGCCAATTCCGCTACATGGTTTTCGGGGTTTAGCTTTGGTTTTTTTATTCTGATCGTTAATGGCTTTTTAACTTTACTGGGATTATGGTTGATAAGCTCCTTCTCTAATAATGCGAAAGTATAGGTATAGGTAATTTAGGTTTCGGTAGTTTTTTAATTGTGAAAGAGGTTCCGCGTTTGCATTAAAAGGAAGAAACTTATCTTGCATAAAACCAAATCTAATGACCGTTTTGATCAGCAATAGTGTTGCCAAAGAATATCAGATTAGGCACTGCTATCAAGAGGGCAATCCATACATCTGAACTGGCCCTGGGTCTCGGCGACATTGTTTTCTTTTTACTCACTGTAATTTTGTTGGATTCATTTAAATATACCCTTCTGCCACAAGAAGAAAGCATGATCAAGGCTATGAATACCACGGCTAATAACTTTTTCATAAGACGTTTGGTAATATTAGATTAAATTTAGTTAGTCATAATTTCAGGTATATTCAATAATTTTTCCCCAAAATGACAATTAGGGATAGAAAATTACATGATTTTATAACTAAGTGGGCCGACTTGACAATTTCAAATTCGGACTAAAGAAGGGTCAGTTTTTTACAGTTTTGTGTTGAATTAGTCTATTTTTTTAGAAGAATAGTACAAATTCGAATGCTAATGTACAGATTTTATTTTGTAATATCAAAACTAAAAGTGAAGTCATAGTGCTGATTTTAACGCGAAAATGTATGCCGGTCGTTGGATAAAGTGTTAAAAACCTTCTGGTTATGGAATTTTTTAGGGCATGTAAGTTTTTTTAAAAAAAAATTAAAAAAATATTTACTGCCTCTTACTTCAGGGGCGAAATAATGGTGTTTTAACAAAGAGGTTATAGTAATTCTGCACCGGGATCCCAGAAACATTCGGCAAAATTGATAATCCTGTCATCCTTTACTTTTACTCCCTCGGCCTCCAGTTGGCTTTTCATTTCATCCGAGGGACCAAAATGAGCCCTGCCTGAAAGTATGCCTTTACTGTTAACCACCCTGTGGGCCGGAACCGATGGATATTTACCAGCCCCGTTTAAAGCCCAGCCCACCATGCGTGCACTTCCGCTTGCCCCGAGGTACCTGGCAATGGCACCATAGGATGTAACCCTGCCGTAGGGAACTAGCTTTACCACTTCATAAACGTCTTTAAAAAATTGTCCTTTTTCTTTCTTCAATGTTTTGGTATTATTTATTCATTAAGTTTAAAACCGGTTAGGAATAAAATAGTTAATTTAGCTAAATTGCCCGAAATTAATTGAATTAAGCATGACAATTTCCAATTCCCGAAGAAAGTTTATTAAGCTGGCCGGTATGGTTAGTGCGGGGTTTTCAGGACTTCACCATTTTGTAAATAACGCAGGCATACCTTCTTATCAACGAGTCAGCGGGGGTTATGGCCCGCTGGTAGATGACCCGAAAGGAGTATTAAATTTGCCTAAGGGATTTAGTTATAAAGTCATTTCAAAGGCAAAACAGGTCATGGATGACGGACTGAGATTGCCTGGTTTACCAGATGGCATGGCCACGTTTTTAGGACCGGGAAATGAAACGGTGGTAATAAGAAACCATGAGGTGAGCCCTGATACTACCAAGCTTGGGCCGTATGGCAAAAAAAATAAATTGGTTAAAAAACTGCGCAAAGAAGATTTGTATGACTTTGGCAGGGGAGAAATGCCTTGTTTGGGAGGAACTACCACTTTCATATTTAATGAGGATAAGCAAAAAATTGAAAAGCAATTTTTGAGTCTGGCGGGAACGATCAGAAATTGTGCGGGTGGGCCTACCCCATGGAATAGTTGGATTTCATGTGAGGAGGATGTGCGTGTTGCCGGTGATATGCTGGAAAGGGATCATGGCTATCCTTTTGAGGTTCCTGTGACCTTAGAGCCAGGTCCGGTGAAACCGGAACCATTGACGGCTATGGGAAGATTTAACCATGAAGCAGTGGCAGTAGACCCAAAGACCAGCATTGTCTATCAGACCGAAGATCGTGGCGATGGCCTGATCTATCGCTATATTCCTCATGAAAAGGGGCAGCTGTCTAAAGGCGGAGTACTTCAGGCGCTGGCGATCAAGGATCAAAAAAGCGTGGATACAAGAAATTGGGATGGTTTGGATGTCGAAAAATTTCCAATTGGGAAAAAAATGCCTGTCAGCTGGATTGATTTGGAGGACATCCAATCACCCAAAGATGATCTGAGATACAGGGGTTTTGACGCTGGCGCCGCACGATTTGCCAGAGGGGAAGGTATTTGGTTTGGAACAAACGAATGTTACTTTGCCTGCACAAATGGCGGACATATTTCACAGGGACAAGTATTCCGGTATATTCCCAGCGAAGTTGAAGGCACTGCCGGGGAAGCCGATAACCCCGGTCACCTGGAGTTATTTGCTGAACCCAACGATACCAATGTTGTGAGAAATTGCGATAATTTAACAGTCGCCCCCTGGGGAGACATTATCCTGTGTGAAGACAATACGTCACCTTCCATCGTAGGATTGACCCCCAAAGGGAAGTTTTATCAATTTGCTAAAAACGTAGGCTACGAAACAGAATTTGCCGGAGCTACTTTTTCACCTTCGGGAAAGACGCTGTTTGTCAATATCCAGGGAGCCGGTTTAACATTGGCCATTACCGGTCCGTGGGACAGCGTTGCGTCTTGAATCAAATAGCTCCCGGCTTGGAAATTCACTGGCTCAATAGGATAACTCCGACTTTCGTTTAGTATCCCCCGTTATATTTTCTGGTAAACCATTCAATACTAACCAGGGTGACCAGAAGAAAAAACAGCCAGGGGAGGTTAATAATCGGGAGGTAAGCCTCACTGGAACGAATGATGCCCTGCACTTTTTGATTCGACAGATCATCAGCCAATTGGTTTAGTTGGTCCGGGTAATAAAATTTACCGCCGTTTTGAATGGATAAAGAACGTAGCAGTTGATGGTTGGCGGTGAGATTTAAATCCTCAATTTGCAAGGCCTTTACCGTAAATTCCCCGGCGCTGGACTCTTTTTTGCCGTCGAGGATCGTAGAAGCATAATATTTATAAATGCCGTGAGACAGCCCGGTGACAGTATATCTTGAATTATTGGCACTGATGTTATACGTAAACTTTTGCTGCGTATTGTTTTCATCCGTAATGGTCAGATCAATTTCCTGATCGTAAATCCTTTCATAGATATTGTTATAAATTTCGGTTTCAAAAACCACACTTTCCGTATCGTATACTTCATTGTTGATTGGATATACCTTAAATTTTCTTTTGTCTTCTTTGGACGAGAGGTATTGAATAATCTTGGATATCAGGTCATCAAAAGATTCATGATTCTGATTGTTGGCAAATTCCTGAATTCGCCACTGCCAGAATCCCTCACCCAGGAGTACACCAAGTTTTTTATCGTCCTCGTTTCTGATGACCAGCAGCGGCTTTTTGGTAACAATGCTGCCAACCTGCTGATAAAGAACCACCTGGGCGTCAGGTTTTATATTTATCTCGCTATAAGGGACAATGATTGGAGAAAACTGATTGAGCTGTCCCTGGTAGGCGGGGTCGTAAATAAATCTTTGAAAATCAGGATTAAACGCAGGAGTTACCCGGTCTGTTTGCCAATTGACTGATTCGAATTCCAATATCCCGTTGACTCTGTTGAAATAATCGAGATTGCTTTGTCCGCCAATGATAAACCACGTAGCAACCCCTTCCGCAAGAAAATCTTCCATTAAACGCTGCGCCGTATTGGAGACATCAGGTATTTGGTGGAAAATTACCAGGTCGTATTTATCTTTTTTGAAAGTATTGAGGCCTGGTATGTGGAGAATAAATTCGTAGTTGTCATTTTTAGTAATGGCATTTCTGATGACCTTGATATCCGGATGGGGCGCCCTTCCAATCAGTAGCACTTTTTCTTTCCCTTCAATAATATCTATATAGGCATCGCGCCGGTTGTTTTCGCCGGTAAATTCACCGGCAACTTCCGAAACCGTCACCTGGTAGTGTTGCAACCCGTTGTTTTTGGCCTCTACAAACAATTCTACTTCGTCCAGGGTGTTGTTACTTTTCAGGGTAAGACTTTTTGAAGCCAGCGTCTTGCCGCCCTGCGAGATATTGACTTCGATCGTTTTGCCAGCCAGACCATTGGAGACAATCTCCGTTAATATGGGGAACTTGTTGCCCTGATAGGCTATTTTGTTGTAATAGATAGCATTAACATTGATGTCGGCTTTAGGTATTGTATCACCAACCCCAATCGCATACACAGGAAATTTATAGGGCGAAAAAGTGGGGGAGACGCCTTGATTGTAGATGCCGTCACTGAGCAGAATAACACCCGCCAGACTGCGCCCCTCATAATCAGCCTGAATTTTTTTCAGCATACCATCCAAATCAGTGCTCTGATAGTCAAAAGTGATGTTGTCTTTAGCCGGGTCAAGCTCGGTGATGCTAAATGATCTGACAACGGTTGCATAGTTTTGCGTGGTGACCTGCTCTTTTATACCGGTAATACTACCAATGATTTGTTTCAGGTCGCTGCTGTCTACCATGGCTTTAATAGAGGCAGAGTTGTCAATGGCAAATACATAGGAAGGCTTTTCTATCGTGTTGTTTACCTGTCTTAAAAATGGCCCTATCAATAAAAAAGCCAAAGTGCTGGCAAGCAGGAATCTTAATGCAGCCAGTGAATAGTTTATTTTTTTACCCCATGGACCTTCTTTTTGATAAAGCAGAAAGGCATAGAGTACCCCAAGGGCAAGACACAAAAAGATAAACCAGGGTGAATACTCAAATAATAATTTTGCTTGTTGCATAGAAGCTGATTCCGACTTTGAACTTGCGTAAGTTACAAATGATCTCCAAAATTGCTAACGATTATTTAAGTCAATTGTTGATACATCCGGCAACTTAACTGTTTTAGAGTTTGATTTCAAAATTCTAATATTCCAAATCTTAAAATGAATTGGTCAAAAATAATTAATTTTGGGGGAATCGATTTAATCGTAGTCCGGAACCGGGCTGAAATTAATCAAATACATGGTAAATCGGATATTGAGTGCGTTCTTTACGGGATTGATACGGTTTTATCAACTGGCCATTTCCCCACTGCTGGGAGCCAACTGCCGGTATACGCCGACCTGTTCTCAATACGGTGTGGAGGCTATCAGGGAGTGGGGGCCATTAAAAGGAACCTGGCTGGCCATCAAAAGGTTTTCCAGCTGCCACCCCTGGGGAGGGCATGGACATGATCCGGTACCAAAAAAGAAAGAAGCTGACAATTCAGTGATCGGAGTGGGCATGAAAACAAATTTAAATACAAAGAGATAATAATTGTTCTTGCGAAATGAAACATTTACATAATCGGGTCAACGGAAAGGAATTAAAGGAAAAAATGCAGCAGGATTCTGTCACGAGAGTCACATTGTCATTCTACCAGTATGCCCACATTGGAAACCCGGATCTTTTCAGAGATCACTTTTATATGTTGTTGGCGCCTTTTGGTGTATTAGGGAGAATTTATGTAGCCTCCGAAGGTGTAAATGCTCAGATAAGTGTGCCCGAGGCAAATTTTGAGGTATTTAAAGACAAGCTAAAGGAAGTTACGTTCCTGGAAAATATTCGCCTGAATATTGCGATTGAAGATGATGGTAAATCTTTTTTTAAGTTAAAAATCATTACCAAAAATAAAATCGTAGCTGACGGACTTGAAGACGGCACCTTTGATGTAACCGATAAAGGCGTTCATCTCGATGCGGAAAATTTTAACAAATTGACGGATCGCGAAGATACCATTGTGGTCGACATGCGGAATCATTATGAGAGTGAGGTCGGTCATTTTGAAAAGGCAATTACCCCCGACGTTGATACCTTCAGGGAAGCTTTAAGTACTGTAGAAGCGCAATTAAAGGATAAAAAAGACCAACCGCTGGTCATGTATTGCACAGGGGGAATTCGGTGTGAGAAGGCGAGCGCCTATTATAAACATAAAGGATTCAAGCAGGTATACCAATTGGAGGGAGGTATCATTGAATATGCCAGACAAGTCAGGGAGAAGGGATTAACCAATAAATTCAAAGGTAAAAACTTTGTATTTGACGAAAGGCTGGGAGAAAGGATTTCCGACGAAATAATCAGCCAATGCCACCAGTGCGGTAAGCCGTGCGATACACATATCAACTGTCGAAATGAAGGCTGTCACCTGCTTTTTATTCAATGTGATGAATGTGCTGAAAAGTATCAAAGCTGTTGCTCCGATGAGTGCAAGGAAATCATTAATCTTCCCGAAGAAAAGAAAAAGGCGCTGAGAAAAGGAGTAAAAAAGGGACAGCAAATCTATCGCAAAGGCAGATCAGAAAAATTGATTTATAAGAAATAAAAGGCATATGGATAAGATCAAAATTGGCATTATCAATGTTTCTGACCGCGCCAGCAAGGGTATTTATGAAGATATTCCAGGTAAGGCTATTGTAGCTACGTTGAAAGAATACTTGATTTCTTCGTGGGAAGCAGTATATGCCGTCATCCCCGACGAGGAAGACCAGATAGCCGCAAAAATGATTGAAATGGCTGATGAACAGGGTTGTTGCCTGATTGTCACCAGTGGAGGCACCGGACCGGCCAAAAGGGATGTTACTCCCGAGGCTACGGAGGCCGTGTGCCAGAAAATGATGCCGGGATTTGGAGAACTAATGCGTCAGGAAAGTCTGAAATATGTCCCCACGGCTATTCTATCCAGGCAAACCGCCGGCGTCAGAAACAATACACTTATTGTCAACCTTCCGGGAAAACCCAAAGCTATTCGCGAGTGCCTGGATGCGGTTTTTCCCGCTATTCCCTATTGTATAGATCTGATTGAAGGGCCTTATCTGGAATGTAATGAGTCGATCATTAAGCCATTTCGACCCAAAGTGTAGTTGCTGGCGCTGGCACAGGGGCTAAATTGATGAGGCTGGTAGGATATATGGGGAGCCGGTTTAGAGAATCGGACTTTCGGAAATATACTTGCTGTAAATAAGTATTAATATGAGCGCCACCACCGCCAGTATGAGGCCCGCCATAAATACGGTATAAGAGACCTGCAATAATTTAAATTTTTTCTTTAAAACCAGGCCCAGATAATAAATATCCGTAGACATATTGTCATAGAGAAGTTTATTATCTCTTCTTAATGTTTCCATATCCGCCAGGTAATCCTGCAAGGGCATCTGTGTGAAATTGCCAAAATATAAAATGCTGCTTTTCCGCTCTTTTAGCCTAATGGCACTGGCCAGATTATGGGTAACATTTGGTTTTGCCGATAAAATGGCAAATATAACGGATCCAAGACTGGTTAATAGCAAAACAGCGATAGGAATGCCAAAACGGTAATATTCTACCCGCTGCCCACCTACCATGGCAAAACCGGAACCGGCTATGGCAATGATAGCAGATAAGATAAGGGTGTTGATGCTCATCATCATATTGGCCTTTCGGTCCGCGATGGCCGACAGGTTGATATGGTTGCGGTAGCTGACCCTATACATAGTCTCCGTACCTCGCCCCGTTTTACCGGTATCGGGGAATTTACTTTTTGCTTCATATAGCTTGTATAGTATCGCCTCTTGTTTATCAATATTTTTTTTCTTTCGGGATGTGAACTCCTCTTTGGTATATTGCGTCAAAAACTGGCTGCCGGTCAAGAATTTATACTGGGTCAGCTCCCACTCAAGATCGTTAAAGGTATGGCCAAGTATCGATTGCCACTCTTCCCGAAGCAGTTGCCCCTTCACAAAGAAATTCTTCTTACCAACGTGCTGAATGTCAGCATCGCGGAGGATCTCTTGCAGCAGGTCGGCCGGTTTTGCTTCTATTTTAGTAGACATTATCAAACCCTTAACGACCTCAATTCTTTTGGGATCAAAATCCCTGGATGCAAGAAATTTTTCTGCTATTTCTGCGCCGGTGACTTCATGTCCGTTATAACAACAAGTATAGCCGGTATCGTGAAACCAGGCAGATATCAATAAATTTTCAAAGTCCTCGTCGGGTAGGTGATAGTATAACCCCATCTTTTCACATAAATCCGCTACTTCAAAAGTGTGCGCGTAGCTGTGAAATTTATACTCATCGGTTAAATCCTCTTTAAGCAGACGCGTCACGTAGGCGATTACGGCCTCCAGGGTTGGGGAAGTCTTTTGTGTTTCAATACCATTTTTCATTTTGGATACATTAGGTAATTCAAATGGTGATTCGGATTTGTGAGCAACACAAAATTCCAATTCAATGGCGCAATGTCCGTCAAGAAAACCAAAATTAATATGATTAAAGTCACTGCCGGGACAGACGGACGTTTGCTGGTGGTTCAGAAAATGGGGTTGAAATTCCCCTGAATTCGCTTGTATTATGTCGCGGTAAACCGCGATTATAGGCTGTGGGTTGGTAGAATAATTGCATTATATGGCTTCTAGCTCCATGATATTGTGATAGGGTCGTGATACATTTGTGATACTTTGGGGGGTAATTTGTATGGTGGAAGACAATAACGTTCTAATAGCCAAAAATTGGCATCAATAACAGGGGGGATGCGTAACTTATTTTAAACAAAAACAAATCTGATAAAAATGAAATACGAAATGAAAAAATATCTAAGTCCCCTGGCATTTGCGTTGATGGCATTCGGTTTCGCCTCTTGCAACCTTACCACGCTGGAAGAACTGGGGCCGGATGGAATTCCTATAGATGTATTCCAGCCGAATTCTATTCCTCCGAGCCTTGGAGAGTTTGAAACACAGTTTCATGGAGGTGAACAGCTTGCCTGGTCGGCGGTGGCCTTTACCCTGGCCGGCTTTGATGGACTCCAGGATTGCCGACTTGATGACATCATCGTCGTGAAAGCAGATGGTACTTACCAATATGATTCCGGAGGCACTTTGTGTGGAGCGGAAGATTCTGAACTGACGCGCTCGGGAACCTGGAGGATAATTGGTAACGGCAGTAATATTATATTTGATGAAGGTACTAACAGAGAATATACAGCCATAGTTAATGGATTGGAAGATAGTACCATTTCATTGTCAGGAGAATACCTGGGCCTGGAAATTAAAGGAATCTACACATCCAAATAGTAATCATGAAAAAGTTAAAACATCTTCTGTTAATTACACTCATTTCCTACGGATTTGACACAAACGCTGGTGATTTTTTCTCATTGGCTGATCAGTTCTTTTCCAAATATGTAAAAGATGGGAAAGTAGCCTACGCCGCGATCAAGAGTAGCCAGGATAAAGAGCTAAATGTTTTATTAAAGGAAATAGCGTCTTTTGATCTTAAGTCAGCTGATAAGAATACAGCCAAAGCCTTTATGATCAACAGTTATAATATATTGGCTATCAAAGGAATAATCAACAAGTATCCGGTGAAATCACCCATGAACATCAATAACTTCTTTGATCAGAAAAGTTATATGGTAGCGGGTGAAAAATTATCACTTAACCAACTCGAGAAAGAAAGACTGTATCCTGTTGCCAAAGACCCGCGCCTTCATTTTGTGTTGGTCTGCGCCGCACAAAGCTGTCCCAAACTGGCAAGCTATGCTTACGTACCGGATAAACTGGAGCAGCAAATTGAGGCCGTCACCAGGCAAACTTTAAATGATCCGGAATTTATCAGAGTCAAAGGGAACAAGCTTGAGGTTTCTGAGATTTTCAGCTGGTACAAAAGCGATTTTACCAAAGAAGCCAAGTCTATCCTTCGATATATTAATCAATACCTGGAAACAAAGGTAGATGATAAAACCAAAATCGGGTACTATACCTATAACTGGAATATTAATGATCAATAATACTACTACAATGAAACTTAGAATCAGAAGCTTTATATGGATGATGCTCATTGGGTTTGCGGTGCAAGCGCAAGAGTCCAACCTTGAAAAATATACACCCTCGGCACTTTTGGGAAAGGGTACCTGGGATTTGACCTCTTTTAATAATATTTATACCCAAAACCAGGTTAGAAACGATCAGGGAGACGAAGTGCAACTAGGTCAACGTCAAACATTCCTAAATTCGATGTTGCAATTTACTTACGGTATTTCGCAGTCGGGCAGGTTAAACGTGGGTTTTGAGGTAAACTTCAACCGCGCCTTCTATGACAGTGAGAACGGCAGCCCGTTTAAAGTATTTTCCGGAAGTAGTGACTTGAGCAGAACGGTTGTGTCTGCCATAGGTCCAAGAGTAAAATTTGTTCCTTTCGCCTCATTGCCTAATTTAAGTGTACAATCCACCTTTCTATTTCCGGTGGCCAGCGACCTGGAAACGCCCTTCTTTACCGCACATGACAGGTATACCTGGTTTACGCAATTTTTCTACGATAAAAAACTTAGCGCCAAATGGCGTGTTTTCCTGGAAGCTGACTTCCTCTACCGACTTAAAAGAAATAGTAACCAGGTCAATTTCTTCAGAACACCTGTGAGCGGCTTTTTGAGTTACTTTCCTAATTCAAGAACTACCTTGTTTGGTTTTGCCCAGTATTCTCCTAGATTTCAAAATATATCCAATAACATAGAAGAGCAATTTGGATTCTCAAATTGGTTTACCCAGGTTGGAGCGGGTTTAAAATATCAGTTAATACCTAATTTAGGGATTGAAGTATCCTACGGAAACTTTGTCGCTTCACGCCAGGACGGGGCCGGATATTCCTTAAACCTGGGATTCCGATATATCAGGCAGTAAGGGTAACGTTAAATATGATATTCCCCGGAGATCATACCAACGCAAATTGACCCTCCGGAACGATGCCCTTCCGGGACATATAGAGAATCTGTTGTTTCAACGTAGAATTTAGCATAGAGGGGACCTGAAATCTTCGGCGGTATCGGCACTTAAATGTACTGATCCGCCGGAGGTTTACCTGGATCAATTCCACCACCCAAATAGACTGCCAACAGACCTGGCGCCAAATACCAACCTTCCACCAATATTTTTAATCAACACAAAGACAGGCCTGGTGATTGCATTCCGATCAATTGGATGGCGGCCGGCAATCAGACCTGTTTAACCCACCAAGTCAAATCGCGACAATTTTTTATGCATTAGTGAGCGTATTTCAGGCGAGCCCAGCTTCAGTTTAGTGCTAAAAATGGCATTTTAGCCGGGAAGTCGGGATTTATATCCCGTGCTTCCGGGATTTCATTTATTTGCCTACACATTGATCCAAATTATTGCGATATTGTGCATACTGGAGCTACACCTCCAATAATTTAACCGTAACGATTTAAAACAGCTTGACATGTTCAAAAACCTCTTTAAAATTGGCCTCCGGAATTTATGGAATCAACGTTTATTCTCAGCCATCAACGTCCTGGGACTTGGGCTGGGAATGGCTTGCTGCTTTTTGGTTATTTTATATGTATCCTATGAGCACAGCTATGATCGCTTTGATGAGAATGCAGACCGGCTTTACAGGGTACAATATCATGCTAACTTTGGCAATGAATTTGAAGTAGCAGCGATACCACCCCCCTTTGGCCCTTTGCTGCCGGATTATTTCCCGGAAATTGAAGCCAGTGTCAGGTTGTTTCCCAGGAATGTCAGTATTACTGTCCCGGAAAATCAGCGGCAAATTGAACTGGAGCGGGTTTACTTTGCAGATAGCTTGTTTACAACTGTTTTTGATGTCAACTTTATAGCCGGTGACGCTGACAACGCATTAAAAAATCCATTTTCCATTGTTGTTACCATGGAAACGGCAGAATTGCTATTTGGAAGTGTCGACGTACTGGGCAAGGGATTGCAACTGGCCGACAGGGATGATTTTACTATTACAGGGGTCATAGAAGACTGGCCAGATAACTCTCACATTGCCTTCAATATGTTGGCGCCTTATGACAATATGTATGACCTGGAGCCCGAAGGAGCGCGGGCCTCCATTCGCCAAAATCATCAACAGAACAAGGTCGCCTCTCACTCTCCCACCTATGTCCTGCTTAAAGAAAACCAGCTGGCTGAAAATGTGAACGCCAAATTTGATGATTTCCTACTGAAATTTGGCGATGAGAGATTTAGGGACAAACAAAGTTTCAACCTTTTTCCCGTAAAAGACATACACCTTTATTCCAATGCCAATGGGGAGCCACGTCCTACGGCTAACCTTGATTACCTTTATCTTTTTATGGGCATTGGACTTATTACGCTGTTTATCGCCTGCATCAATTTTATAAATTTGTCCACCGCCGGATCCATGAACAGGGCCAAGGAGGTAGGTGTACGAAAGATAATGGGTTCCGGGAAGCGTCACCTTGTGGGACAGTTTTTAGGTGAATCGCTTTTGCTAAGCTTTGTTGCTTTTTTGATTTCTCTTTTACTGGTTAAAATTGGCTTGCCTTTTTTGAATGATTTGACCGATTTACAGATTAAGTATACACCTACCGGCAATCTGGCCCTGACAGCGATATTTGCTGCAATATTCCTGGTAGTTGGGGTATTAGCGGGCAGTTATCCCGCATTTTTTGTCAGTCGGTTTAAGTCTGTAACTGTACTCAAAGGTAGCAAAGGAAATGCCCACCGCCCCGGAGGAGCCTTGCTTCGGAAATCTTTGATTACCCTGCAATTTCTTGCCGCTGTTGTGTTCATCGGCGGAGCCATGAGTATTTTTGGCCAGCTCAATTATTTGCGGAACAGACCTCTGGGCTTTAATAAAGATCTTATCCTGAGCGTGCCCATTAGCAGTGCTAATTTTAACGCTGTATTCAGACCCGGCGATCCGCAGATTCGCAAGCGAATGAATCAACTGGATGAAACTCTGATGAACCATACCAGGATTAAAGCGGTCACCCAATGCCAGACACAACCGGGTTTTGGCGCGGTCAATCGAAGAATCTGGACGGATGAAATTAATGCGGAAGAGAACTTATTTGTTAGTGTTCTGGCCGTGGATTATGATTATGTGGAGACCTTTGAATTACAGATAACAGCCGGCCGTGATTTCGATGTATCCTATGGCACGGATCACCTGGAAAGTTTTGTCATCAATCAACAAGCCGTAAAAACCTTTAAATGGGAAAGTCCGGAAGCGGCTATTGGTCAGCGGCTGGTGGTGGAAGGCAAAGAAGGAAAAGTAGTAGGTGTCGTCAAAGATTATAATTTTCAAAGTCTCCGCGAATCCATATCGCCTTTGATCATGGAAGTGAATCCTGGTGTATTTTCCTACTACTCGATTCGAATTGAAAATAGTGACATCCCCAACACCATTGCTTATATAGAAAGTCAGTGGCAAAAATATTTTCCGGCGAAGGTGTTTGAATATACATTTCTGGAGGAGGCACTTAACAATACCTACCGGTTGGAGGAAGCATTGTCTTCTATGGTGACCTACTTTGCCTTTATCGCCATTTTTATATCATGCTTTGGCCTGTTTGGCCTGGCGGCACTTACCACAAAACAGCGATTTAAGGAAATCGGGGTTAGAAAAGTTTTGGGTGCCTCTGCCGGCCAGGTGCTTCTTTTGTTATCTCAGGATTTCCTGAAACTGGTGGGCATCGGTATTATAGTAGCAACCCCAATTACCTGGTATCTGGTAAACGGCTGGCTGGCCGGGTTTGCCAATCACATTGATTTTCCATGGTTAGTCTATGTGTTTACAGGCATTGGCGTATTGCTTCTTGCCGCATTTACCATTTGCTATCAGGCCATCAAGGCAGCAATGATCAATCCTGTCGAGTCCATAAGATATGAATAAGTAAGGAGGGCCGTTTCTGACTGAATGCACGCCACCACCCCGGGTTGGAAGGAAGTGGTTTATGTAAAAGTGTGTTTGTATCTTTGTGACACTTTATGCTTCAGTATTTCATACCGGAATTTAATAAAAGCTATACCTTCGATAGTCATGTGTTAATATGGATTAAATCGGGAAAGGGGCTCATTGAAGTAGATTTTCAGCATTATAACGATTTTCAGGACAAGCTGATCTACCTTTCACCCGGTCAATACGTTAAATTCGTATTTGGTGATTTTGAAGTAGCTAAACTGGAGATCCCCGCTCAATACATATCCAAGTCCCAGGACTTCAGGGTTTTGTTTAAACACCTGGTCTCGTTGGGTTATATTCAATTTGATCAGGGAGATCAGGTTATTTTGAATACCATTTTATCAAGCAACTTTCTTGAAATCCTTGATATTTCTTCCCGTCAATGGTACTGGCAGAACCCGTTTAAAGCCAGTAAAGAGGAATATAATATCATTTTTGACGTGAAGGAGGTGATTGACGAACATTTCACCCACCATTTAAATGCCGAACAATTACTCTCCGCGATCAGCCATGACAGTTATGAACTGACACGATTATTTAAAAACCGCGTCGGGCTCACCATCAAAAATATGGTTCACAATAAGTTGCTGTTGGAATCTCAGAAGGATATTGCCTTTACCGATAAACCCATTCAACAGATTGCCTATGAGCTGGGATTTAAAGATCCGGCTTATTTGAATCGCTTTTTTAAAAACAAAACCAGGTTAACGCCATTGGAATTCAGGCGTCATTTTGGTTTTGAAAACCGCGATAGTTTTATCCAGGACCTGTTGGAGTTGATACAAAACAACCATACCCAGCATCACACCACCTCTTTTTACGCCGAAAAAATCCATATGAGTGTTAAAACGCTTTCCCGCAAGGTTAAAGAAAAGCTCAACACGACTGTTGGCCAGTTAGTCAGAAATGAAATTATACAAACCGCCAAGCTAATGCTTCTTCAGGGTGTGGCTATCAGGGAGGTGGCGTTTGAATTGGGTTTCGAAGAACCCAATCATTTCTCAGCTTTTTTTAAAAAGTATGCAGGGATAACACCCACGGATTTCCTTAACAAAAAGTACAATCTTTAGTGAATTTCTTGTATTAATACCTGGCACCGTTTTGCCCACCTTTGTGCCATAATCAAATCAATTTTAATCATAAAAATAATTAAATGATGATACAGGAAAATTTAGATCAAATGAATCACCTGATTGGTCAGGGGCAAATTATCGAAGCCGTGGACCGGTTTTTTGACGACAATATTCTTACCCAGGAGGTCGGCAGTGATCCGGTGGAAGGCAAAGCTGGCAAAAGAGAAGGATTAGTAGGCTTTGTGAACAGCATTGCAGCGGTCAGAGGGATTACTGTTCACAACAGTGCCATCGTCGGTGACACTACTTATTCGGAGTATACCTTTCAGTTTGACATGAAAGACGGCGGAAAAATCGATTGGCACGAGGTGATCAGCCGGAAATGGGCTGGTGACAAGGTAATCGAAGAACGTTATTTCCAAAACTAATTTTAGGCATCAAAAAAAAAATTAAAAATGAAAGCTATTATTATTAGTGCGATCCTGTTTTTATTCGCTATGACTGTCAATGGGCAATCATTAAAAACACGTTATAACGTCGATGACAGCAAAATCGCTTTACAAGGCTACAGCCCTGTTTCATATGTTGATCTTGGACTGGCACAGAAAGGTACAAAACAGTTTGTATCTACGCATAAGGAAGTAAAATACTACTTTACCGATGCCAAACAGAAATCCAGATTCGAGGCTAATCCGGATAAATACTTGCCCCAATATGGCGGTTACTGCGCTTTTGGGGTATATGCAGGGGCAAAATTCAGAACAGATCCCAACAAGTTTTTGGTTAAAAATGGTAAGCTATACCTGTTCCTTTACGATGTGGAACTGGATGCCAAACAATTGTGGCTGGCTGAAAACAATGATCCCAAATTAATAAAAACGGCCAACACTAACTGGGCAAAGTTGAAAAACACCTATTAGTTCTAGTGGATTAAGTTTGTAAGCAAGGGGATGTGGTATGGCATCCCCTTTTAATTTTATAAATTTCTTACTGGCTTAAGTCTGCGACTTATGCCCAAAATGTGGTAAGTTTTAACTTACCGAAGCGCTAATGTTATTGAAAAGCGTTTATGCCTAAAGTTACAAACTTTAGCCATTTTGGATTTCAGTTGAAAACTGAAACCGGTTCTGAAGACTCAAACCAGTTTTGAGAGACCCTCCCTCTCCAGGCCTGTAGCCCAAACGAGGGAGGATTGTCTCTTATGGAAAAAGATTAACCGATTTACTCAAATAAGATGCTGATTTTGTTGTAATACAGTGTGGTCACAGACTCAAATCCTGAATCCGTACCTATCACTACCCACAACTCACCATTGCTATCTGCCGTGACAGAAAATGTGTCCTTGTTACTTTTGGAGATCAGAACATACTGGTCTTTGTCGGTTCCGTTGGCGACGTTACCGATTAAGACCATATCTTTTCCATCTTCTTCCTGGTTGCCTTTATCGAGGTCCATTCTGTGATAACCCGAATTGTCAACCGTTGTAGTGATCTCCCCGGTGGTCGCGCCGGCTTTCAGATAAACACTTTCTCCGGGGGCTCCGCCGACACCAAAGGCATTGCTAGGGGCGTTGGAGGCCAGCTCTACTTCAAACTTTACCTGGTAAGATGCATTTGGCGTCAATCCGGTAATCTTTCGTTTGATAAACATAAACAAATCGTCGCTATGATTATTGCCTGATATTTTCAGAGATCCCTGAGAGGTATCTAATTCATCAGGCAGATTTGCATAAGTATAGGAAAGCTCATAAAAACTCTCTTCGCCTTGCGGATAATCAGCAAAGCCTTCCGTCCATCCCTCTTTATCCGAGGCAAATTCATAGTCCAGTGACATTGTTTTTTTCACCGGTACATTATCATCTTCGCTACAGCCAACATTGAAAATTAACAGTGCGAAAAATAGAGTCGAAAAATAGTTTCGCATAGTAAAAATTTATTAAAGTTTATTTTCTTATACTCAGACACTAACGTCATGATAATCGTTGGAATTGCTATGCGGAAATGCAATGTTGTCGAAGAAGATGTACCCAGGAAAAGCCGTAGCTTTGTTATTCCAGGTTGATTACCTTAAAATCCGGAAAACTCGTTTCCGCCTCTTTCAACTCACGCAGGACGGGAAAGTCACAGATAGGAGCCATCTTTTCCCAAATGGCCGTCACAGCAGGATGCTGATGAGCGGCATCGATGGCGCTGTCTCCGGTCCACTCAAAGATTTCGATAATGGTCCCGTCTTCTGACTGCGCTATGAAGTTGTGCTTATCCGTCACCAGCTCATAGGCTTTCAGGGTGGGAAAGTGCTGACTTACCAGTTCTTTTAATGCTTTTTCTTTTCCGGGTTTAGGGCGGTACATACAAAATGCCATTTTAGTTTGCATAATTTTTTCATTTATTGTTCTAAAACCATTTTAACCATTCATTAACAACCCCTGTGAGTCGTTTTGTATTTAAAGAATAATATTGTTCCCTGCTTACTTTCCTGACCTGCACCAGGCCGGCGTCTTCCAGTTGCTTTAAATGCCGGGTAATTGTAGGCCATTTGTGGGTAAACCGTTCAACAATCTCCCCGGCCGTCATTTTTTCCCGGGTTTTCAGCACAACCAGGATGTTTCTCCGCGATGCGTGTGCCAGTGCTTTAAAGACTTTTTCGAAGTCTTCAAGTTGTCTTTCAGCTTTGCTCATATCTTTATAAAGATAATTTATTTAGCGAAATTGCTAAATAAATTTCTTAAAAAATTTAGACTGAATTTTACAGAGGGGGAGCTGGTAGTGTTTGTCTGAAGCTATCCTATGGCTTATTCTGCTATGTTTTTCTGGAATTTTTCCGGCATCAGGGCGCAAGTGGTGTGGCTATGCTGTTTTTAAAATCAGGCAGGGTTGTCTGGGGAAATACCGGTACCTGAGGTAAGAATACCTTTAGTTTCTTTTGTATATTCCAACAAAAGTACTTTGCCAGTGAAGGCCTCCGTCGCGTGATATCTGAATTTCCTGTTTCACTTCGTTGGCGTTAATCCGTGTTAACAAGGTTCTGTCCAGCACCTTTTCATCATTCATCAGATAAGTACCCTGAAACAGCAATTGTTCTTTTTCCTTGCTAAAAATCAGTGTTTTTTCTTTTTGTCCCCATGGTAATTTGGCATTGGCAGTAACCCATACCTGCTTCCACGTGCCTGTATTATTATCAACATAAAACAGGCTTTTCCCTTCATTGCCTTCTGCAGAGCGCCAATGCTCCATCACAGCGCATTGATCCAGAATCTTCTCAATGCGATTATTGCCGACCAATTTTCCCTCCTCGTCATACACCTGCCAGGTGCCGACCCAGAAATTCATCATTTGATATAGCGGATCGTCCTGACATGCTGTCTTTTCCTGGGCACACAGTGCTTGTCCAAAAGCAAAAAGTGCCAATAACCATATTGCCGATTTCATGTCAGGGACCTCTAAAGCCTATTTCACATGATTCATTGTCAATCCTTACCTCGCTATGCCCGGTATCCCTGTTGGCGAGGCTTGTAACCAGTTGGGCTGTTTGGCAGGTTTCTGGTCGGGATATACTTCGCTCAAATCATCCCCTTTATACAACCTCCCGTTTTTCATCACCCACTTAATGGTATTCGTATTTCTGATATTGTCCAGAGGGTTTTTGTCCATGATAACCAGGTCAGCCAGTTTGCCCGGTTCAATGGTTCCAAGATCGTTGGATAAGCCCAGCGCCTTGGCGCCTAAAATCGTGGCGGTCTTTAAAGCGTTATGTTCGCTCAAACCACCGGAAGCTACCGACCACAATTCCCAATGATAACCCAGTCCCTGCAGCTGGCCATGCGAGCCGACACCTGAAATACCATCATTTTCAACCAGCTCTTTGACAAATTCAGCATGTTTTTTAAACATGTATTCCTCTTCCATAAACCAACCCGGCCTCCTTCTGGATTTTGCATCCAGCTCGGCTTTGGGCGTGAAAAAATTTAATTTTTTATCGTTGTTTACATTTTCGGTGGCATAAAAATAGTTTTCTGCCCAGGGTCCCCCATACGTAACAAGCAGGGTGGGAGTATAAGCCATTTTGGATTCGGAAACTAATTTCAATACATCATTGTAAATGGGATAAATGGGGAAGCTATGCTCATGCCCGGGATAGCCGTCCAGGGCCTGGCTGAGATTTAATTTGAAATCAAGCGCTCCTTCAGTGGTAGGCATTAATTTTTGTTCTCTGGCAGCCATAATGATCCATTGGCGTTGCTGCCTGTTACCCACCATATACATTTTGATGGTTTTGGTTTTGTAGTATTCGGAATATTGTTTCAGGACATTCTTGGCATGCTCCAAATCTTTAATATTGTACATCCAGAAACCAACACCCGGACCGGTAGAATAGATTCTTGGCCCTGGAATTTCGCCGGTTTCAACCATGTCGGCATAGGTCAGCACGTCGGTGGTGGCGGTTTGTGGATCACGGGTAGTAGTAACGCCGTAGGCGAGGTTTGCAGCATAAAGCCACACATCTTTTTTGTGAATTTCCCACATGGGCCACATATGGGCATGGGTGTCAATAAAGCCAGGTGTAATGGTTTTGCCACTGGCGTCTATGATGGTCGCATTAGCAGGAATGGCCACTTCTCCGCTTTTTCCAACAGCTTTGATACGATTATTGACGATCAGCAGGTCTCCCTTTTCCAGTACTTCTTCACCATTCATGGTAATTATTCTTGCCCCTTTAAATGCCATGACTCCCTCGGGGATATCTTTTGTGACGGTAACATTGACCCTTACTTCATTGGGTTGATATCCTTTATCCTCTTCCTTTTCCTCTTCTTTGTTTTCGTCGTCCTTTGATTTTTCACCGGTTTTGCTTTGCTCGTCTTTCTTTTCTTCTTTTTCCTTTTTTTCCTTCTCCTCTTTTTCCTTTTTCAATGCTTCTTCCCGTGCTTTTGCGTCGGCTAAATTGTAAGAAAAGTAAGCATTGCCAATAGACCAGTTGACGTTTTTACCATCGCTGGTCCAATGCGGAAACTGCCCGCCAATTTTGGTTAATTTTCTGGCCGGAAATTGGGAAGAAGAAGGATTTGCTACGGAAATTTCCGGTGTCTGGCCGCCGAGGTAAGGGACTGTGAGTACATAAATATCATTGTTTACCTGTGCCATCGCCTGATCCCCTTCCGGCGACATCATGATGACGGTCGCGTTTGAGGGTTGTCTTTTAGGCTCCATGTTTTCCGTAAACAGCGTATGGCCATGCTCTTCCCAATTGCTTATTCCGTAAGTGGTAATCCCCTTTACTTTTACATGCGCCTTTTCGTCAGTACCGTCCCATTTTATGGATACCAATCCTTTGCTGCCGCTAAATAAAAAGATACGGTCCTTTCCCTTTACAAAATGTGGTTTCATACGGCCTTCTGCTTCAACAATGAAGTTTTCAGGCCCGCCGTTAGCGTTGACCCAGGCGATTTCCGATCTGCGGTCAAACGAATAGATGCTGGAGGCGTTTTGAAACTCCCGGGCCGACCCTTTCACATACACTACCCTGCTTCCCTGCAGGTTAAATGCGGGCTCAAGGTATAGGCCGGATTGTTGTGTCAATTTCAGCGCTTTGGCCTTGCCCTTCAGATTAACTTTATAAATGTGCCCTTCATTGTTAGCCCAGGTCGTAAAGACCAAATAATTACCGTCAGGTGACCAACTTGGCTGTGCCTGAACGCCATCCATCTCCAGGAGACGTTTGGGAGAACCATTTGGGAAATCCATGACGTACAATTTGTTTAAAGCGGTGAAAGCCAGCATTTTTCCATCCGGTGAGGCAATCGCATCGCGAATTTGTGTGACGATCATTGTTTTATCATCACTGATGGGATAGTCAAAATTTAACCTGGGACCTATAGCCAATTCTTCATCAATTTCGAAGGGAATGTTTATAGCGTCACCACCTGACACCGGGATCTTGTAAATTTTACCGCCATAGGAGGTCACAAAAAACTTGCTGTCCGGTGTAAAGGACATGCCAGGCATAACCCCAAGCGTAGCCCTTGCTTCCTGGTCGTCTCGCTGTACCGGATAGGCCAACCAGCGCTCTTCTTCAGTTTTTAAGTCTCGAATGATCAATCCGGTTTCCGTGTTGTAACGGGTACTATAAACCAGATATTGGCCATCCGGTGATAATGTGGGGGCGAAAGCAGAGCCGTACCGGGCGGTTTTATTGTGTGTTTTACCGGTTTCACGGTCGTAAACCGCCAGTTGATATTGGGGAAACTGGGCATTGTAATTCCAGTCTCCATTGCGTTTTGAAAACCAGATATAACGTTCATCCGGTCCAAAAGCGGGTTCTATGCTTTTCAGTCCCGCCGGTTTGCTGATAAGGCTGGCACCTGACCCTCCGTCTACGTGGTATATATGCAATTTTGCATTGAGCTTTCCTTTTGCTGCTACCAGGTATTTTCCATCGGGGCTAAACTCTGCCGACTGGAATTTGTTATTTTTTTCTTTGCTGATCTGTGTCTTTTTCTTGTCCGACAATTTCATAAGCCAGACATTTTCAGCGCCGTCTTCATCCGATATGAAAACGAGACTTTTTCCATCCGGGCTGAATCTCGGGTGGTTGTCAAAGGCCAGCCCTTCGGTAATTCTCTCCGCCTTACCTCCTGTTATCGGCAGGGTATACAGGTCGCCCAGAAAATCAAAGACGATGGTCTGGCCATCCGGGCTCACATCCAGTGACATCCAGGTGCCCTCATCGGTTTTAATTTTGATTTTTCTTTCCGCTTCCAGAGGAAGCCCTTTCTTTTTATCCTTTTTGGTAGAGTCGCTTTTAGTTGTCTCCTCCTGAAAAACCAGGCCATTGGCCATGGGACTGATCATTAAAAAAAAGCTGATGAAGTAAAGGGTTAACTTTGCCATTTTTGGGTAATGTTAATTGGGTTTGACTTATGTTAGTGTTCAAATATTTTAACACTAAAGATAAAGATTTAGAAGGTTTTTGAGAGATGAATTTACAGATACGGCAAGAAAATGGACATAAATGGTTGATAAGGCGAGTAATGATCTTTATTACGTCCTGTTCCCGTTTATTTAAGTTTAATGAAAGAAGGCTGTCCTGAAGGTGTTATGTTTTATCTTTTAATCGGGTTGATTTTTTCGATCAGATAAACCTTCAGGACAGCCTTTATAATCTATTGGTATTTATTTGTCAAATCTGTGGTTTCCACGGAAACTTTGACAATAAAGTAACAGGCCAGGGTGGCGGGATTGAATTTAAATACAATCTGTTTGTTACTCTTGCTGCGACCAGCCTCTTTCGCCAGGCATACGGTCACTTGGTGACAGCCCAAACCAACCGGGGTATTCCAGTCCGAGTTGACTGACTTCGTCAAGGCGGGTCATTTCTTCTGCATTTAGCGAAACATCTACTGACTTCAAATTATCCTCCAGTTGACTCATTTTTTTGGCGCCTATGATGACACTTGTAACCCCCGGCTTGTGCAGTAGCCATGCCAGTGCTATTTGTGGTACGCTGACGTTTTTATTGCCGGCAATGTCGCGCATGACTTCCACAATGTCAAAGGCTTTTTCTTTGTCGATAGGGGGGAAGTCAAAGTCGGTTCTTCTGGATCCTTCCGCCGACTGATTTTCCCGGGTAAACTTACCGCTAAGAAAACCACCGGCCAGCGGACTCCATGGAAGGATGGCAATGGACTGGTCCAGTGCAAACGGAACGGTACTTCTTTCCAACTCGCGCCCGGCTATAGAGTAGTAAACTTGTGCAGACTTGAATTCGTTCCAGCCGTGCTGCCTTGATATGGACAAAGCCTTCATGGCCTGCCATGCGGTGAGGTTGCTGTAGCCGATATAACGCACTTTACCTTGTTGCACCAGGTCGTTTAGTGCGCGCAACGTTTCTTCCAGGGGTGTAATCGGGTCTACACTGTGGATCTGGAACAGGTCGATGTAATCTGTATTCAATGCCTGCAGACTTTTTTCTACCTGGTTAAATAAGTGATGACGTGTCAACCCGACGGCATTAACATTGTCATCCATGCGAAACCTCGCCTTGGTGGCTACAATTACCTCCTTTCTACGGTCACCGAGGGCTTTTCCCAACATTTGCTCTGATTGGTGCATGGCATAAGAATCGGCGGTATCAAAAAAATTGATGCCCGCATCCAGGGCTTTGTCTACCAGGGCATTGGCATCCTGCTGGCCCAGCGCGCCGATGAATTTAAATATACCGTCGCCGCCAAAGGTCATTGTGCCCATGCATAATTCGGATACCATTAATCCGGTGTTTCCTAAAGTTCGATATTTCATCTTTGATAATAAGGTTTTAAAATTAAATGAATGTTTATTTAATTAATTGTGAAAATTTTTACTTTTTCATAGCCAGCCATGTACTGTTCATCGCCAGTTCAATGGCTGTTTCGTCGATCTGGCTTTGGCCGGAATTGATGTTTTTAGCCAAAGAGGACATCGGTGCAATGAACAAGGCAAGCACCAATCCCTGCGACATTTTTTTGATATTTCCATGGGCCATGGCCTGATCGAAAAAATCCAGGAAAGGTTTAAACTGTTTTCTTCCTTCTTCCTTCGATACCTGGGTGATATAGGGACTATTGGCGAATTGTTCCAGGTATTGGAACTCCCTGGCGTATTTCCTGATACTATCGAAATAATTACGCCAGATTACCTTAAATCCTTTCTCTGTCGTCATGGTATCGTTGTATCCCTTCATAATATCTGCTGAAATCAACTCTTTTAAATTTAAATATAAAAGGTTGATGATCTCTCCTGTATTTTCGAAATAAACGTAAATAGTGGCCGTTGCTATCCCTGCTTTTTTGGCAATTTTTGACATTGACAAACCGTGAAAGCCTTCCTCAATTACCAGGTGGAGGGTAGCCTGCATGATCGCATCCTGCTTTTCTTCCGATTTGTGTCTTGCCATAAGGCAAAGTTAAATAATTAAACGATCATTTAATTATAGGGTTAGCTTTTTTTAACAATTTTTCAAAAAATAATTTCTTACCTAGCTTATTTAAGAATCGCTTTTAAAATTCTGTCTTCTTTAATCAAAACATCTCTCATGAGTAACTTGTAGGGGAACTGCTTGTGTTTTTTTGAAGATTTGAATCCATTTAAGATTTGATAAAGTGATGATGCAACAATCAGAGATAAATTCAGGTCATATTCTAATTCACAGTCATTTATAAATTCATCACTGAATTCCGGTGCGATCAACAGTGATTTGATGACTTTGTGATTTTGAGAATTAACTTGATTATTATAAGATTTCAATTGTCTAGACACCGAGCTGAACTTGTTATAACCACTTTCCTTTTTGGTTTTACATTCCACTATGATTAACTCGTTATTGCCGAGGTTTAATACAATGTCCATTTGGTCCTTTTTGGTGTTTAGCTTTTTGCGTAAGTCTTCATCCACATTAAATCCTAGTTTCCTGAAAATTGATTTGGTCAACTCCTCAAACTTAATTCCCAGCTCACTCTCCTTAATAATGATCCCATTCTCTTTCAACGCTTTTAAATCTCGAAAGCCAATATTTTCATAATTTTCAAGATAAAGATTTTCCGAATCTTTATAAGAATCCAGAATATTTGTTATCTCATTTCCTCTTACACTGATTTCCATTTTCTTGCAAAAGAAGTCAAGATCCTTATTCGAAACTAAATCCAAAATATCCCGTGGTTTGATATTGTAATCTAGTAGGTATTTACTATTTAAAACATTGTCTTCCTGAAGTTCAAATTCTGATTTTAACTCTTTACTTAACTTTGGAAGAACATTTCCAAGATCGGATAATAGTTTTTCATACCCATCTGTTGAGATACCAACTTTTTCCTCTTTTTCAATTTCCTCAAAGTATCGAATGAAATTGGATATTTTATCCTCAACAGTGGTTCCTTTTAAACCCGTTTTTAGATTCAAACCTTTATTCCATACATCATTTATAAGCTTTTTTCTTTCCGTTAGACTTGTACCTTCCTTAAAAATTTCATTGCCTAGCAAAGCTGTAAACGATATGCCCTCATTGATAATTTTTCTTATCTTTTCATTTAATGGGAGTTTCCGATCAATATTATGTTTTTTACAAACTAAATTAATTTGAGATTCCCTTAGCAACCTTAAAGTTCTTCTATAGTATTTGTCGGCAAGTTCTTTTTTCCTTACTTTTCTAAGGATCATTACTATTTCCTCGGCAACAAAAATTGTGTTTATTTTCTTTGCATAAAAGATTACCCCTATATTCTTCAAGCTGTTAATTATAGTATTGATATCCATTTTTACAATACCTATAATCATGTAATTAAAAAGCTTAACTTCCTCCTGGGATAGGTCTAGTTTATTAGCCAATGTTAATAGAATTTCTAACTCGTCATCAGTGATTTTTGCTTCTCGATTTCTCTTAGAATCGTTGTTATAAGCCACATGTAGGCAAGATCTATAAATATCGTAATCTCTTAGTCTTGATACTTCAACATCGGCTTTATCATTGGCCAACAAGGACTTTAGGTCATTTATCTTTTTTCTAAGGTTTTTTAGCTCAGAATCGTAGAGCCGGGAAAACCAGTCGAACTTCATAATACAATTACCATCTCTAGATATGATATCAATTAGTATGTCTAATTGAGAAGAGGTATTTACAAACTCGGATTTTATTATCTCAATAAATTCATTTTCTACCAACTTAAATATATTGAATATGATCTGGCTATCTGCCGATTTTAACCCACCATCCGAGTTGTTTAAAATCTTATCAATTTGTTTTTTATTTTTAGGCTCCTCCGAGATTATGCTGTCAATTATTTTAATAAAAGAATTTTTTTCCAATGAGCCTAGATCATCTAGAATCCTTATTAGCTTCATTTTTTAAGTTTTTTGTAGGGCAAAATATTAAATAACGCTTGATGCTATATAATTGAAGGTTATGTCTGGCTGGTTTTAGTTACAATATAAGAAAATTTTTGATTTTACGATTTCTACAAAAAAATCCAGCTTCGTAAAAAGCTGGATTTCCCCTTTGCCTAGTGAATAAATTTCTTAAGCCCCATCCTCTTCCTCGATTTTTTCCATTTCCTTTTTGCTGATTCCCATTTTTTCCGCCAGCCCACCCAGGCTTTCCTTAATATTTTGTGCCGCATTTTCCAGGGCGCTTACGCCCGATTTGACGGTATTGATACCCGTACGTTTGGTGGCCTTTATCAGGCTGTTTATTACGTTGCCGGACGATTTTACTACGAGAACTTTCAGCAGCCCCGAAGCCTCGATAAAGGCATTTTTCCTGGCCTTTTTCCTGTCAAACGCCTCCTGAGCCCCGCAATATCTTTTAGCAATAATGCCAACCCTTAGGGTCAAAAAGGCATTTACTGAACCTTCCAGAATAGAATCCATGATAATATGAGCAGCATGCCCCACAATGGGCAATGATTTACCGGGGCTTTTAAACATGGCGCTCAAAATTGGTTCGATTTGCCTGCTGATATCCAGATCTTCAATTTCAGATGCCAGAAAAGTAGTGCCACCGACGTTGGCGTATAAATGGATCATGTCTCGTAAAGCGGGCCTTTGCCAGTAAATATGGGCTATTTCCCATACCATTTTTGTTTGTGTCACCAGCACGGTTAAAGCATCCAGCTTTCCATTTTGCGATACAGCCGTGGTCAAAAATACACTGGTAGCTGTTTTCTGGATGGTATCGTTGGCTTTCTCTTGCAATATCCCCAACGCCTTTTCTAATCCTTCTCTGCTGGTCAGATCTAAATTCTGGCCTTGGAGATGTTTGTTTTTCTCCAGTCTTTTGGCCAGTTGCCTGAAATATTTTTCTTTTTCAACATCATTGTCAGGGAAGTTGATTGGTTTTGGGAGTTTAACATAAATAACCACCGGTGTAATAAGTATAGCTGCAAAGACGAGTACCAATACGCCTAATACCACTTTCGCCAGCATTGGATTCACCGCCGAAAGATTGGCATAGACCGCAGCCACCTGGTTGATTACAAATAAAATGAAGGCTAGTACCACTGCCACGCTAATAAAGATAGCCAGGGTTTTAAATTGTTTTTTCATAAGTCGGGTGTTAAATCAGGGAATGACCTCTTCTTATTTGACTGTTATCCCAGCCAAAAGGTTACAATTGAGGCGTGGGTACCGGCAGTTTTAGATGGAAAATCTTTTTGAGAAGTTGGGAAACAGCAAAGGCTGTTTTTGCGCATTTAAGTGCTGATGATACCTGATTCAGTGAAGAATTTCTTCAGCCGCCTATAGGAATCCACGTCACCCGGCACCGCCATACTCCCGAAATGACTGCTACTTAGCTTTTTACAGGAACCCTGAAGAAATAGTAAAAAAAGAGGGAGGTAAAATCAACATGTCTTTATCAAATTTAGCTATGTTTGTATCTAATAGATGCACGGGGTGCCTGACGCATAGTTTGGCTGAGATTATACCCGACACCTGATTTGGATAATGCCAACGTAGGGATGCAGTATTAAAAAACTCCATTTTATGCGCCATCCTTTTGGGCCTTCCATCAGGGTTGAATTTTTGTTTTAAACAAATAAAAAGATGGCGTTAGAGAAAAAATCCTTTGAATTAATTCCGCAAAGCCAGCAAAACTGGCAAGGCAGGCCCGAATGGTTCTTCAATCGCGTATATACCGATACTTATGAACAATGGTATGAGGGACGGTACAAAAGGGCAGAGGTCTGGCAAAAAAAGGTAATGGAACAGCTTGTGTCCAAAGACAATCGTATCAAAACACTACTGGAGTTTGGCTGTGGCACCACGCGTTTTACAAGATGGTGGCAGGAAATTGGAATACAGGCCACCGGGGGTGATATTTCGCCGCTCATGTTGTCACAAGCCATACATTTGTTTGACGGTGATCTGGTAATGGCCGATTCCCACCATATGCCTTTTAAAGACCACACCTTCGATGCCTTGGCCTTTATCACCACCTTTGAATATTACAAAGATCCTGTCAAAGTAATACAGGAGGCAGCAAGGGTTGCCAGGTACGGTATTGCCATGGGCATGATGAACAGAAATTCAACGAAGGTAGTAAGAAGGCGTGTCCAACAGGTTTTTGGGAAGAATCCGTTTTACATCACCGCTACTTTTTATACGCCACAAAAATTGATCAATATTATCAATCAGGCCCTGGCGGGCAGATCCTTTTCAATCGAATGGACATGTACCGGATTACCCAGGTGGTTTCCGGTACAACAATGGGGATTGCCCTATGGCGATTTTTTCGGTCTTTATGTTAAATTAAATGATGCCGCGTAGATGGAGGACAAGCTAGGAAAAATAGATCACCACCTGTTTACAGACATTGTCGGAACGCAGTGTGGACATCAAAGAAATGAAGTAAGCGTCGGCCCACGGTTTGGTGTTGATGTTTCGGTGACTGATTTACCCGGAGGCATGGCCATGGCTGCCACCAGCGATCCATTGTCGCTTATTCCTTCCCTGGGTTTGGAAGAATCTGCCTGGCTGTCGGTGCACCTGATGGCCAATGATATGGCGACAACCGGTTTTGCCCCTATGTACGGGCAGTTTGTATTAAACCTTCCGCCAACGCTTTCCAAACAGGACTTTAAAACTTATTGGAATTACATTCATAAATTTTGTGCAGCTATTGGCATCGCTATTACCGGTGGACATACCGGGTTTATTGAGGGGCAAAACTCTACAATTGCCGGTGGAGGCACACTTTTCACCATCGCACCCCGGCAACAGGTGCTCACTTCGCAAAATGCCAGCCCCGGAGATACTATTTTAGTAACAAAACAGGGTGCTCTTTCTGCTACCGCCATACTGGCCATGAGTTTTCCGCAAACAGTAAAAAACTATATCGGTGAGGAAGCTTATCAAAAAGCTTGTGCCATGTTTTATGACACTTCATCATTGCAGGACGCGTTGACGGCCGTTGGTCAACGCACCCGGCACAACGATGTAACGGCCATGCACGATGTGACAGAGGGCGGCCTGCTTGGCGCTATTTATGAATTAGCCAGTGCCTCCGACAACGGTGCCATTATTTTTAGTGATCACCTTCCCGTAGGCAATGTACAGCAGAATGTTTGCGCGCTGTTCTCTATCGATCCCCGTTACTGCGTAGGTGCGGGGTCAATGATTATTACCTGTAAAAAAGACAGCGCACCATTGATAATAGAACGTCTGCACAGGGAAAACATCCCTTGTCGTGTAGTGGGTGAAATCAAGGAAAAAGAAAATGGTATCAGGCTGGTAGAAAACGGCCTGGCTACAGATTTAATTTATCTCCGGGAAGATCCCTACTGGGAAGCATTCTTTGGGGCTATGCGCAAAGGATGGAAATAATGAAAAGGAAGCGAAAAATAAGTCCGGGCGTTTATCTGGTCATAGACCCTGCGCAGGATGAAAGGGTTTTAATAGATAAACTGGCATTGGTACTCCAGGAAAAAATTGTAGCCGTGCAGTTATGGGACAATTTTTCACCACAACGCGATCCTCTGAAATTAATCCGGGATATCACTAAGCGCTGTCATCAAAAGCATGTTCCCGTACTCATCAATAATCGATGGGAATGGCTTCGCTCAACGGCATTGGACGGGGTTCACTTTGACAGGATACCGCGTGATTTCGGGCATATTAAGCAGGCCATAAACAGGGAATTTGTAAGTGGCCTGACCTGTAATAATGATCTTTCAACGGTGCAATGGGCCGATGAAAATGGTTTTGATTACCTTTCTTTTTGCTCGGTTTTTCCATCCACAACTTCCAACAGTTGTGAGCTGGTAAGATTTGAAACCATTCAAAAAGCCGAAAGTTTAACGTCCATGCCGGTTTTTTTAGCCGGTGGTATAAAACCTGAAAATATGCCGGAATTGGCTTCGCTTTCATTTGATGGCGTAGCAGTTATTTCAGGGATCATGAACGCAGACAAGCCGGATCAGGCCATTCAGGCATATTCAAAACAATTAAAAGCAAATAAAGCATAAAAGGTTCCATGTGACCGATGAAAACAAATTATAAACAGATGAAACTTGAGACCATAAAAAAACTGTGTTGTCCTTTTGACAAGGCGGAACTCACCCTGACAAGTATTACCAAAGATGTTGATGGTAATGTGATAGAAGGGTTTCTTTCCTGCCATGATTGCGAACGCCTGTTTCCTATTGTAAAGGGAATTCCGATTATGAATCCGGATGAATATCGTGAATTTAAGCTGGAGCAACCTTTGTTGGACAAGTGGCAGAAGTCCGGGCATAGGCTGGGAGGAGGGGTTTGAGAGTGAGTGTGAGTGTGAGTGTGAAGTGTGGGTAGTCTTGGTTGCAGTTTTTGTTCTTATTTAAAAAGAGATAATTAATCCTTCCCTGGGGAAGGTGGCCCGGAGGGTATGTGTCAATTAGGATCAATGAATTGGCCGGAAGGGGTAATTCATAAGTAAGTGTGTGGAAGAATTAGTTGTAGAGGTAGGCGACGAGTTTTTCGTAGCCGTTGTACTTCAAAGTAGGTCTTTTTTCGCCGTCGGGGATCATTTGTTCAAAGGCCTGGGACCATCTGGGGTGTGGAACGTTGGGATCTACATTGGAAGTAAAGGGATATTCAGCCGGAGCAACCTGATTCCAAAATGTTTCCGGCTGTTGGTCGGTAAAGGTGATTTTGACAACGGACTTTATATTTTTATAGCCATATTTCCAGGGTACCACCAGTCTTATCGGCGCTCCGTTTTGTTTGGGAATTGGTTTTCCATAAAGCCCGGTGGCCATAAAAGCCAGTTCGTTCGTAGCCTCCTCCATGGTCAGCCCTTCGGAATAAGGCCATGGATAATGGGTAAGATTCCGGACGCCTTCCATTTGTTCAGGATTGGAATAGGAAACCATGGACACAAACCTGGCTTCATTTTTTGGGGCAAAATATTTGACAAGCCTTGCCAGTGGAAAGCCTGTCCATGGCACGGCCATTGACCACCTTTCCACGCAGCGAAAACGATAAGTCCGTTCTTCAAGCCCCATTTTTTTGATTAGATCTTCCAGATAAAATGTACCTGTATTATCAGCCAGTCCGGAAACCTCAATTTTCCAATCCCGGTTATCAAAATCTGATACAAATTTATACACATTGTAGATATCGGGATCCTGGCGGCTTATAAATTCATAAAAGTTGTTTTTATGAGTAGCATGATATTCATCCGTCAATGGACGATCCAATAAGTATTTCTCATTTCTTTTGGCGGGATACAGGTCAGCCATACCGTCAAAATTAAAATGATTGGAAATGACCCCTGGTTGTTCCAGATCGGAATTTTCTCTGTTTGGTTTTTGGGTGCAGCCACTGAGCAAAGTTGAGCCACCCAACAAACCACCTGAAATGATCCCCAGCTTTTTGAGGATGGTTCGTCTCTGATAATAAATTTTTTCAGGGGTTGGTTTGAGACCGTCAATTTGCCATAATTTTTTTTCTATGTAGTGAGCCATGGAAGAGAAAATTATTTATCACCAATGAGTCATGTTGAATACATTGCTATTCTAAGCTGACCTTTGGGATGTAAATTTAGTAGATGGCGTGATTTATCGCAATTGGCTATATTTCAATTTTCCTTGAAATATAGCCCGCGATAATATTGTTGTTGGTGATTAAAGCGCTGAAAACAGTATTACTTTGTAAACCTTTTTGCCAAGATCAACCAGAATCATATCACTATTTCCTTTAGAACAGTCCGCTTCTCGGCCAACAGCGCATGTTTCAGGGATTATGCCCTGAATCTTACTGACACTGCTCGTTAAAATTTTGTGATTATCATCCGGAACACCGATTCTTTCAATCACCTTATCCTTCATTTGATCAAAAACGCAGAAACTAAGCGCCAGGCAAACGATAGTAATAGCTTGATTAAATCTCATAATCAATCATTCTTATAGGTTTACAATAAATATACGCAATGGAATAATTTGCGGGTATCAATAAAATGTTAATTGAAGTTAATTGATGTTGATCGGAAAATAGTATGGTTGAACGGCTGCCTTTTAAACGCGCTTTTTATTGATCCTGTTTAACAGGAGTCACTCCATCATTTACCACAATAGTGGCAATCGACATTTGGTAAAGAGGCAATGAGGCAGATTTTAAAATTTAACTATGGCATAGGTAACGTCAGGACCTTACCAGCGTTGCTATCTTGTCCATTGCCTGTAGTCTGAGTCGAATAATTTAAAAAGTTGATCTTTAATTAATGGCGATATTAGCCGTTTTATAAGCAAATTAATTAGCTTAGTAGAAAATGTAAGACTTTGAATAAATCATCTGATTTGACCGCTTCCGGTAACAGGAAAATAGTGCCGTTGCTGGTGGTCAATTTTATTAACTCACTGGGTTTCAGCATCGTTATTCCATTTTTGGTATTTGTAGTAGATGATTTTGGCGGCAATGGTATACTGTATGGGTTTATACTGGCTGCCTATCCCTTTTTTCAATTGATCGGATCGCCTGTTCTTGGCAATTGGTCCGACAAATATGGTCGCAGAAAGATTCTGGCACTTAGTCAGGCTGGCACATTGTTTTCATGGCTTGTATTTCTAATGGCTTTTTATGTCAAACGCACGGTGCTGATCAGTTTTGATTCTAATTTATTAGGAGAGCTGGTGCTCACTTTACCTATTATTATGTTAATACTGGCAAGAGTGCTGGACGGTCTCACGGGCGGGAATATATCGGTGGCCAATGCCTATTTGGCCGACATCTCAAAAGAGGAAAACCGTAAAAGTAATTTTGGCAAAATGTCAGCCTCTTCCGGCATCGGATTTATTGTAGGGCCGGCGATGGCCGGTATTTTAGGAGCTACCAGCTACGGGTATGTTGTTCCCGTCATAGCGGCGGCTTTAATTTCGGTGATAGGCCTGTCTTTGATCTATTTTTGGTTACCGGAATTGAAGATCCATGAGGAGCGTCGAAGACCAAAAGGTGACAATGGCATTCCGTGGAAAGCCATCCTTCATATGCCTTACATTCCTCTCATGTTGATTTTGTACTTTTTGATATTCCTCGGTTTTAATTTCTTTTACCCCGCGTTTCCCATACATGCCATGGAGGTTTACGAGTGGGACGTTGGCAGGGTAGGCTTATTTTTCGCGTATTTAAGTGGAATGATGGTGTTGGTGCAAGGTATATTGTTGCCCAAAATATCCGGTTATTTTTCAGAGGTGTTTTTAATTATTGCCGGGAGTGCAATTTTGGGATTGAATTTCATCATACTGGCTTACGGGAACGCGGCCCTCACCTATGTTGCGGCTGTATTGTTTGCCCTTGGCAACGGGATCATGTGGCCTTCCTTTCTGGCACTGCTGGCCTCCCTGGCCGGAGATAAATTGCAGGGTGTAATTCAGGGTTTAGGCAACAGTTTTGGAAGTCTGGCCTCCGTGATCGGGTTAATATTAGCCGGGTTTTTATACGATATGATACAGGGAAAAACTTTTTTGGTAGCGGCGATGATTATCTTTCTTGTGTTTCTGTCATCCTGGTATTTGACGAGGTGTAAGCCATCCTCTGATCCTCCGTAATTTTAGTTGGCCGGGTGATTTACGCATGTCTGTTTCGGGCTGAAGGAGGCTTGTATTGGCCATTAAATCATTTATCTTTGAGGCTTGAATACATATCAAATACTAATTGCCGATGCCCAACTATTTTACTGAAAACGAAGACCTGTTGTTCCACTTCAAACGGCTGAATCTGGAAGAAGCGGTACAGATTCTTGAAGATGATTATAATTTTGGCAAGCAATTTCCCGGGGCACCAAAAAATTTCCAGGAGGCTCTTCAAAATTATCAGGGATCGCTGGAGCTCGCGGGAGACTTAGCCGCTAATTTCATTGCTCCCAGGGCCGATAAGGTAGATATGAAGGGTGCCACGCTGAAGGATGGAAAGGTTACCTATGCCAGCGAGACTCTTGAATCCTATAAGCAACTGGCACAGGCCGGCCTTACCGGTGTGATTTTACCCCATGGTTATGGCGGGATAAATTTTCCCGCCACTATATATATGATGTTAATCGAAATAGTTTCCAGAGCAGATGCTTCATTAATGACGTTATTTGGGTATCAGGATGTCGGTGAGGCCATCAGCAAATTTGGAAGCGAAGAAATCCGGGAACGTTTTTTGCCGCCGTACATCAGCGGAGAACATATCGGATCGATGGTGATGACGGAGCCCGGCGCCGGATCGGATTTGCAATCCATCCAGTTAAAGGCTTATCAGGATGAGCAGGGACAGTGGCGATTGAAGGGTGTCAAGCATTTTATTTCCAATGGGTGCGGCGATATGTTACTGGTGTTGGCAAGATCTGAGTCTGGTACAAAAAATATGTTTGGGCTTAGTCTGTTTGTATGCCCGGGAGGAGATAAAGTGCAGGTTACCCATATCGAAGAAAAAATGGGATTGCACGGTTCCCCGACCTGTCAGTTATATTTTGACGATGCGCCCTGTTATCTGGTAGGAAAAAGGCGGCAGGGGTTACTCCATGTCCTGTATGTGTTGAATCATGCCCGATTCAGTGTGGCGGCCCAGGCTTTGGGAATTGCTGAGGCGGCCTACCAGGAGGCCCTGTCATTTGCTAAAATCCGCGAACAATTTGGCAAGTTGATTTATGACATGCCGCCGGTGGCCAATATGTTAGTTGATATTCGGGTGGCCATTGAGAGTTGCCGCTCATTGTTGTACGCCGGAGCCCAATGGCTGGATTTGCGAAATAACCTGGAAGAGAAGGTAGAGCAACTGAAAAAAGAAGGTAAGGATTCAGAAACGGACAGAAACCGCTTTCAGCACGCGGCTAAAATCACGGATTTACTTTCACCCCTGGCTAAATACATTATTACCGAAACAGCGATTAGGGTATGCTACGATGCACAGCAACTGCATGGTGGCATGGGTTATATGCGGGAAATGGCAGTAGAACGTCTGGCAAGGGATGTGCGCATCACAACGATTTACGAAGGTACCTCTCAAATCCACATCGGAGCCTGCTATAAAAGTGTTGTCAACGATGTACTGTGTGATTTTTTTGATGAAAATGAAAACAAAAACTATAATGGTGAACTGGAAGTGCTGGCAAAAAAGATGAAGGAAATGCGGGGCCTGTTTGCCGATCTAAAACAGTTGATCGAGGATAATGAAGATCTTAGCTTCAGGGAAGCGGCAGCCAAGGAACTGGTGGATGTTTACAGTTACATATACCGGGGATACCTGTTAATGCAGGAGGCGCAGGAAAATGAGCGAAAAGTACACATTGCCAGGCGATTTATAGCCCAATCGATTGCCGCTAGCCACAAAAGCCTGCAAGCGGTAAAAAATGAGCAGTTTAGTGATATTGCCTTTACAGGCATCATTTGCAAATAACTTTTATTTACCTGGCAGGAGGTGGTACAACCGATGCTCAGCCCGGCAAGGAGGTCAGGAAAGTATTGGCGTCGCCAGCGGTTTCTAATTACTTACAATACTGCTTGATAAAAAACGCCGATTTGGAATCCCCTAAATTGGCTGCCTGCTGCCAGTCTTCACAGGCCGACTGATCATTCAACTGATACTTTATGTTTGCTCTTCCCTTAAAATAGGAGGCATTGTCGGCTTCCAACTCAATGGCTTTATTGAAATCCGATAACGCAGCACCATAATTTTCCATGTTTGATTTCAGATTACCCCGATGATAATAAACGACAGCATATTTGGGGTCGATTTCGATGGATTTATCATAATCCTCCAGGGCCTCGTCAAACTGTTCTTTTCCTTCATATAAAACACCCCGGTTGAAATAAGCGTCGGCGTTGTCAGGGCTTAAATTAATGGCTTGTCCCAGGTCTTCGATCGCCGCCAGGTCTTGGGTAAGATACATGTGCGCTTCTGCCTTGTACAAAAAGATCTTCGGATTATCACTGATGAACTTTAACGTATTCTCAAAATCCTTCACCGCATCACCATAAGATTTTATAGCCATGTAGCACTGTCCCCGGTGAAAGTACAAATCTTTGTTTTTTATTTGATTACTTTCCGCCTCATTGTAATGACTGATGGCCTGGGGATGATTCTTCAGGTAAAAGTGACTTTCGGCCATAAAGAAAAACACCCACTTGCCGGGATCTCCCAGACTTTGTATCATTTCAAAATCCTTTATAGCTGCTTCGTAATTTTTTAAATGATAAAAGGAAGTCCCTCTGTTTTCGTAGGCGCGGGCATATTCTGCATCAAGTTCAAGAGATTGATTATAATCTTTGATAGCTTCTTCAAATTGCTTGATAAGTTGCTTGGCTTTGCCACGATTGTTGTAAACCATGGCTTTTTTATCTCCTAATTGTATGGCCTGATCGTAGTCTGAGATGGCCAGGTTGTACTTTTTCAATCTAAAATGGCTATTGCCTTTGATGGTGAAAACTTCGCCGTCTTTATCATCAAATGTAATGGCCTTTTCGAGATCTTCTATGGCGCCATTATAGTTTTTGTTTTCATATTTGGCATGCCCGCGGTGTTTAAAAACAAGGTGATCTGCCATACCTAACTGTATGGCTTTGTCAAGGTGGGGGAACGCTCCTTTAAAGTCCTTTTTCATATATTTGGCGTTACCCAGGCAATAGTGGTCTTCTTTTTCAGCCGTCTCGGTTTTTACCACCTTCGACAGATCCTGAATGGCCTCATCTATGTCGTCGTTGAAATAATAGGATCGCCCTCGTGCCGATAATAATTTAGGATCTTTCACACCCGCCTGCTGCGCTTTGTTGAGGTGGGTAATGGCTGCTTCATATTTTTTTTGATGATAAAGCGAATAGCCGAGATAAAAATCTATCAATTTATCTTCCTCACCAAGTTGTTGTGCTTTGAAAATATCCTCAAATACGCCCTGGAAGTCACCGGTAGCAAATTTTGCGATGCCTCGATTAAAGAATGCCTTCCCATAGTTTCCGTCCATGGCAATGGCCGTGTTATAGTCTTTAATGGCTTCATCATGTCTTTCAAGATTGGCTTTGGCCTTCCCCCTGTTATTGAATATGACCGGATTTTTTAAGCCCAGCACGATAGCCCTGTCATAGGCCTTGAGCGCTTCATCAAACGCCTTGAGCCGGAATTGGGCATTGCCGAGATCAAAAGCAACCTGGCCGTCATTGTTGCCGAGCTCTATGGCCTTTTGGAAATCAGCGATGGCTTTTTCGTAGTCTTTTAGCAGATAATAGCTGTGACCCCGTTTTGCAAAAACCAAGTTATTTTTTGTCACCTCTTCAATGGCTTCGGTAAGATACGTTACAGCGGCTTTATAATTTTTTAAGGTATGGTAGGCAAAGCCGATTTTTTCTGATAGTCCCGGTGCTTTTATGTCCTTACTTTTGGCCTTAAGCAGATCTTCAACAGCTGCTTTATAGTTTTCCTTATCATAATATAGGTTACCCCGGTAGTAATACATTTTACCTTCCTTCCCACCGAGTTCTATGGCTTTGCTTAAGTTGGCAAGTGCTCCTTCATGGTCTTGTATTTCATATTTGGCGTAACCCAGCAGGGTATGGGTCTGGTGTTTGTTATCCGAAGACGCCAACACTTTTTCCAGGTCGGAAATAGCTCCCTGATAATCTTTTGATTGATATTTGGCATTTCCCCGGTTATTGAATGCTTTGAGATAATCCGGCTTGATACCGATGGCTTTATCAAAATCGCTGATGGCGCCGGCGTAATCCTGCATATTTAGTTTGGCTTTTCCCCGGTTGTTAAAAATGACTTCATTTTCTATTCCCAGCCCTATGGCCATGTTATATTGTGCAACAGCCTCTTTATATTGTTCCTTTCTGAAAAGTATGTTAGCCAATTTGTAAAACATGTCAGGTTCATTGCCTCCAAGGGCGATGGATTTCCGGAAATCGTTTTCCGCTTCGTCGAATTGTTTCAGTGCATACCTGGCTTGTCCGCTGGTGTGCCAGAGCTCTTTTGCGTTAATTCCTAACGATGTCGCCTTTGCCGCGGATTCAATACATCCTTTGAAATTTTTCAACTCATACCTGGCAAGGGCCGACAGGAGATAAATTCCTCCTCCCACCTGTCCTTTTTCCAGTGCCTTGCCAAATTCCCTGTCGGCGGATTTATAATCTTTTAGCTGATAACTTGATTGCCCTTTTTTAAGCCACACCTCCTGAGTGGCCAATTCCGTGGTCAGGATTTTTTTGAAGTAGTTATTGGCTTTTTCAAAATCTTTTAACTCGAAGCTGGCTTGTCCGAGCTGCGCAAAAACGTTGGGATCTTTGTTCCCTATTGAAAGCGCTTTCTCACCATCCTCGACGACGCCGGCCCAGGCTTTTAACTTAAATTTCGCCAGGGCCCGGTTGACGTAGGCTTTTTCATATTTGTCGTTGATGGCAATAGCCTTGTCATAGTAATCGATAGCGGCTTTATATTTTTCCATCAAAAACCGGGCTTTGCCGGCGTTATTAAAAAGTACTTCACTCTTGAGTCCCTGATGCTCAGCCTGGGTGAATGCCGTGACAGCCGCTTCGTATTTCTTTAATTTAAAATGGGCATTGCCCAGGTAAAAGTAATTGTCGGCTGATTCATCTCCTTTTTTGATCCCGATTTGCAAATCTTCTTTAGCGCCGGTGATGTCTTTTAATTCATATTTCACTTTGCCACGGGTAGCAAAGGTTGCCGCATCCTGGAATCTGAGCTTGATGGCTTCATTTAAATCTGCCAAAGCCTTTTTATAGGCTTTTTGGTCAAAATAAATTTGTCCGCGCAGAGAAAGTGCAAAAGTGTTTTTGCTATCCAGGGCAATCACCTTGTCCAGTGCTGCCAGCGTGGCGGTGGTTTTGTTTTTTTGCTGACTGATAAAGGCAGCCAATAACCACACGCGCGGATTTTGGGGAAAGCTGATTTTGGCTTTTGACACTAAAGATTCGGCGGCAGAGAGGTTTTTTTGTTGAAAAGCTATTAAACCTTTCATGAAGTTTAAGTCGTACTTAAATCCCTTTGACCAATCTTTAAGCTTTTGGTTTTTGGGTTTCATATTCGAAATGAACACCTGGTCGACCAGCGTCAGGACTTTGCCGTCCTGTTGCAGACCGCCGATGTTTACCGCTACTAATTCACCCTTGCTGTTGATTACCGGTGTTCCGGCAGGTGCCTTACTTTCACCGCTTACCTGTATCCAACTGCCAAATATTTTGGATTTACCTACATCGGTAACTGTGGCAGTTTTTTTACCGGCCTGGTCAAATTTGTCTCTAACGATAATAAGCAGTTTTTCGTTTTTTTGATAGGTGTGATTGACCAGGCCCGAAGAGGCGCTTTTTCCGGTAAAACCCTCCAAATCAAACTTTACCAGCCCGGTCTCTTCGCTTTCGCCCACAATTTTCCCAACCTTAAAAACACTGCTATCGGGTAGGATAACGGCGGCATTATCGGCGTTTTTAAATATTTTGCCATGGGTAATACCCATGCCTGCATCATCGATAAAAAATCCCGTACCGCTGCCGATAGCAACGCCGTTAACGTTAAAGGCTTTGATTTGAAAAACAGCTTTATTTTGCGCCAGGGTCCTGTTGACTAAAAACAAAAGCGCGATAGCCAATGTTAGCTTTATCGTTCTTTTCATAAGCTTTCTGCCGTTTAATTGAATATAGTGCCACACTTAACAAATTTACTTTTTAGCCCAGTGACAATTATTTTTAAAAAGTGTGGAAACTTACATAGCTTTTTTATTGGTTATTAATGAATGGAAGGGGGAGGGAAGTGATTTAAAATTGCTGTCACGCGCCGTTTGGTTGATAGGCTGAGATACGCTAATAAAGAGGTGCCGGGAAGCTGGCAAAATGCTGAAATATCTAAACAACGGGATATATTAATTCGAAGAAAATAGCGTTTTTCATATAAAATTTGAATATTAATCCCTTACATTTGCTAATTACATGCTTAGCATCAGGTCAAATTATTCAAAATAACAACAATCTTATGGCATTCTCATTTAACCCTTTTAAGAAGAAAAAAAAACCGGGTACGCAGTGTGGTATTTGTAAATCCAGGATGGAGTACGAAGAGGGAAGTGTATTAACTTCCTCGCAAATTGTAACCTCCAATGCATTTTGGGATAAGTTGATGGTTGAACCGGATACCCTTTCATACACGAAAGCGCATTTTGAATCTCAGGATGCCACGGCCACCAAAATGAGGGGTATGATTTTCAACAAGTACAGCGAAAAAGACCAGGCCTGGATTGTTTGTGATTCTTGTGTGGAAATGTTTGATGTAGAAAAAGAGAAGGTACGGGAGCACGCCAGGAAATGGTGGGAAACGGACAAGGCCTTTCGACCCCCCTCATGTGGAAAGGCCAGCGAACAAATGGACGACCAGGAATACCAGACGATTAAGACTTATGCCGTCATGCAGGCTGGTGAGCGGTTTTTAAAATAAAAAAAAGCGTATTGGATAATACGCTTTTCAGGTTATTGAAAATACTTTTCATTAGAGATGGATCACCTCATCGTAAGCGGCTGCGGTGGCTTCCATAATGGCCTCCGACATGGTGGGATGAGGATGTACTGATTTAATAATTTCGTGGCCCGTAGTCTCCAATTTACGTGCGGCAACGACCTCGGCTATCATCTCCGTGACATTGGCACCGATCATATGGGCACCGAGCCACTCTCCATATTTAGCATCGTAAATAACTTTGATAAATCCTTCCGGCGCGCCGGCGGCCTTGGCCTTTCCCGAGGCTGAAAATGGAAATTTACCAACTTTTATGTCGTAACCCGCATCTCTGGCAGCTTTTTCCGTGAAACCTACCGATGCAACTTCAGGGCTGCAGTAGGTACATCCGGGAACATTGTTGTAATCCAGTGGTTCCGGGGATTGTCCGGCTATTTTTTCAACACAGATGATCCCTTCTGCTGAAGCTACATGAGCCAACGCCGGGCCGTGAACAACATCGCCGATGGCGTAAATACCGGGAATATTGGTTTTATAATAATCATCCACAATTATTTTACCTCTATCTGTGGCCACACCTACGTCCTCAAGCCCAATGCCCTCCAGGTTGGTGGCAACACCTACAGCGGAGAGCACAATGTCGCATTCCAGCGATGTTTCCCCTTTCTGCGTTTTGACGGTCACCTTGCATTTGCTGCCTTTAGTATCTACCGCAGTTACTTCGGAGTTTTTCATAATCTCAATGCCGGATTTCTTAAAGCTTCTTTCCAATTGTTTTGAAATCTCCGCATCTTCTACCGGCACAATTTCAGGCATGAATTCGACAATGGTTACTTTGGTGCCAATGGCGTTGTAAAAATAGGCAAACTCAACGCCAATTGCTCCTGAGCCAACGACTACCATGCTTTTAGGCTGTTTTGGCAGCGACATGGCTTCGCGGTAGCCTATGATTTTTTTGCCATCGATAGGCATGGAGGGAAGTTCCCTCGACCTGCCGCCGGTAGCTACAATGATGTGGTCTGCCTGATAATTGGTGATAGCGCCATTTTCATCTTTGACTTCCACCGTTTTATTGGCTTTTAATTTTCCAAACCCTACAATGTGATCAATTTTATTTTTCTTAAACAGGAAATTAATACCCTTACTCATACCACCGGCCACATTCCTGCTTCGTTTTATCATTCCGGCAAAATCAACTGCCGCCCCCTTTATATTAATGCCATAATCTTCGGCATGAGAAATATATTCAAATACCTGGGCGCTCTTTAGCAATGCTTTGGTGGGAATACAACCCCAGTTCAAGCAAATTCCACCCAACTCGGCTTTCTCTACAACGCCAACTTTCATACCCAACTGGGAAGCACGAATCGCAGCCACATACCCTCCCGGGCCACTTCCTATTACTATAAGATCATATTTTGCGGACATATTAATGTGTTTAATGTTACCTGATTTAATTGCCACAAATTTATGTTTTTTGGTGATAGAAAAAAATCATGGAAATGTTCAAAAAACGCTAATACGGCCATTTTTAATTTAATGGTCACAAAAAAATATTAAATAGCGATTAATTTGATAAAATCATGCTGCTGCGAAATCACATTATGTGGATTTTTTCTACAGAGTGTTGAAATGCACAACAGATTTTTTCACGGAATCAGGGGGATAAAATCTCAATATTATCCTAAATAGTTATAAATCAGCATGTTTTCAAATCCTGAAGGTTTTGGCACAGTTTTTCGATATAAGCTGGCAGAAGTAAAAACGCTAACTTTCGGCATTGAGTATAACAGTTTTGTTATGCTTGATCTGAGGAAGATAGTAGTAGTGATTTAATTTGGGACTTTGCTCAAAAGACTCTTTCAGCAAGAAATTTCTGAAAGGGTCTTTTTTCAAGAAATTCGCAAAAAAGCGTCCTTACAAAATCTGATTTTGCAGACCAATATAATTACAGACCAATAATTTATATCCATAATCAACCAAAACGTTTGAGAACCCTCCAAATAGGAGGGTTTCTTTTTTTATAAGTATATTAGGGTTTGTTTGAACTTTTCTGGTTAAATTTAAGTCCAACTAACTTATTAAATCTATCTACATTTTACTATATGTCAAAGGTACTTATAATTGATGACGACCCGACCTTTTGCGTAATGTTAAAGTCCTTCTTAATTAAAAAGGACTTTGATGCTTACGAAGTGCATAATGCCAAGCAAAGTATCAAAGCAATCCAGCAACAGGACTTCGATATTATTTTAACGGACTTCAGACTACCTGATATCAATGGTCTCGATTTGTTAAAAAGCATCAAAAATATTGTACCTCATACGCCGGTTATCCTGATGACCAGCTACGCGAATATTCGAACCGCGGTAAATGCAATAAAAATGGGCGCTTATGAATATGTAACCAAGCCTATTAATCCCGATGAAGTGTTGGCTACCATCAACAACGCATTGGACTCTGTAGAAGAAAAAAGATCATTGGCGAAACCCGGTGCCAGAAATACGGGCGCCACGGGAAGTTTTCAATTCATCAGCGGAAAAAGTGCCGTTTTTGAAAAAATCCACGAACATATCGAATTGGTAGCCCCAACCAATATGTCTATATTGATTCACGGGGAAAGCGGGACAGGCAAGGAATATGTTTCACGATTAATTCATCAAAAAAGTAAACGGAATGACCGGCCGTTTGTGGCTATTGACTGCGGGGCTTTATCTGATGAGCTTGCGGCGAGTGAGTTATTTGGACATGTAAAAGGATCCTTTACAGGGGCGACCAATGAGAAAAAAGGACAATTTGAAGTGGCTGCCGGAGGCACGCTGTTCCTGGATGAAATAGGAAATCTTTCTTACGAAATTCAGGTAAAATTATTAAGAGCCACCCAGGAAAGAAAAATCAGAAAAGTCGGCGGCAATACTGATATCGAAGTGGATGTGAGGTTAATCGCTGCTACTAACGAAGACCTGACCAAAGCTGTGGCCAGAGGGGAATTCCGGGAAGATCTTTACCACCGGATTAACGAATTCCAGCTCAAAATCCCACCGTTAAGAAAAAGGGGAGCTGACATAAAAGAATTTGCCTACCATTTTTTAAAAATATCCAATCAGGAATTAGATACCGATATACAGGAAATTGATGAAGAGGTAATTGATAAGTTTTTGAATTACTCCTGGCCCGGTAACATCAGGGAATTGAAGAATGTGTTAAAACGCGCCGTTTTATTGGAAAAAAATCCTTCTTTGGGGGCGGCAAATTTACCGGATGAAATAAGGTATCCTATGGAGGTTGACTCACCACAATCTGTAGAGGATGACGAGGGTATAGCCCTAAGAACAGTAACGGAAAAAAAGGAGAAAGAGATGATCCTCCGAACTTTGGAACAGGTAAAATATAATAAATCCAAAGCCGCCAGAATCCTGAATATTGACCGCAAAACACTTTATAATAAAATTAAGCAATTCAATATTGAGGTTTAGGAAGGAATAGATGTTGCCCCCTTAGCCCATCTGATAATAGATCCAAAAACACTGCCAATCGAACCATTCAGGTGTTCTTCCTTTTTTATACAATTACCTGCACAAGCTTTCTTTTCTCAGATTTTGGTTTATACCTGACATCGGTTAAACCACTCTCATTAATCGATACAGGCAGCCGTTGAAAATCCGGATTTTCTTAAGGGACATAAATGAAATCATGGATGAAATAACTACTTTCATATTTTCATAGGAAATATTAAAACATGGGAATGCCAAGGGTCAAATTTTACACAATTATCTTTTTATATTCTTTTGCTGCAAAAGCTCAAACAGCCGACATCAAAATAATTCCTGAGCCATCACAGCTGCAAGTGATGCCCGGGAATTTTAGCCTGGATGAGAATCAGTTTATTTTATTGAGCGATAATTTTTTGGGGGCAATGCCCGAGGCAAAACTGTTACAGCAATTAATAACCAAAAAAACCAATATAGAAATTCCGCTGGTTACCGGGAAGTCAACAAAGAACATAGGAGTGCACATTTTTCGAGACCCTAAAATTCAAAACAGAGAAGGGTATGTCCTGGACATAGATGCAAACGGGATTCATATTAAGGCAGCTAATAGAGCCGGGTTGTTTTACGCTATACAAACACTCGCCCAACTTTTCCCAGTTCCAATTGAAAATAAGCCTGCGGTGGAATTACCCTACCTATCAATATTTGATGATCCGCGATTTGACTACAGGGCCTTGATGCTAGATCCGGCAAGACATTTTTTACCTGTACCGGGGATCAAAAAATACATAGATGCAATGGCATCTTATAAATTTAATTATTTGCATCTGCATCTGACGGATGATCATGGTTGGAGAGTGGAAATTCAGAAATACCCGTTATTGACGAAAGTTGGTTCCATAAGAAAAGAAACCAATGGAGATGGTATACCGCACGGAGGATTTTATACACAGGCACAATTGAAAGAATTGGTCGCATATGCAAAAAGTAAATATGTAGAAATTGTGCCGGAGATAGATATGCCGGGTCATGGGATGTCTATTCTGGCGGCATATCCGGATTTGGCCTGTTTTCCACGGAAATTTGAATTAAGCACTGTGCCTGGTGTGTCAAAGGAACTTTTGTGTGCTGGCAAAGAGGAAGTATATCAATTCTATGAAGATGTTATTGCCGAAATCGCAACAATTTTTCCCAACCCTAAGATACACCTGGGCGGTGATGAAGCACCCTTGGATCAATGGGAGAAAAGTTCGCATTGCCAGTTAGCCATACAAAAACACGGTTTAAAGAATGAAGAAGAATTAATGGCTCATTTTTTTGGTCGCATTAACCAGGTACTTGTTAAACATAAAAAAGAACCCTTGCTTTGGTATGAAAGTAACGTGGAGAGCTATCCCGAAAATAGTACCGTAATATTATGGCGCAACGAAGAACCGGATACTAAAATGCAGGAGATTCAAACCAGAGGATTAAGAATGATCAATGCTTATGGAAGAAATGCCTATTTTGACTATCCGCAATGGAAAGGTGACCTACCAAATGTAAATTGGATGCCGGTCCTGTCTTTGGAAAATACCTATGCGTTCGATCCTGTCAGAGGGCTTTCTGAAAAAGAAAGCCAATTCATCGTGGGTGTAGAAGGTTGTGTATGGGGTGAATATATACCAAATATTGAGCGTGCATTTTATATGACCTATCCAAGAGCTTTTGCCCTGGCCGAGGTGGGGTGGTCAAAAAAAGAGAATCTATCCTGGGAACACTTTAAAAAGAAATTAGATAAACATTTTATAAACCTAATCAATGATGGTGTGCCCTTCAGGCCTCCTACCGAGTTGTCAAATTAAAAACACAGGACGTCTTTATTAACGAAAATCTGGAGAGCTAACCCAATTATACCGGGATGGGCAATATTTGCATTGGGTTAAGGTAGTTGTTTGGCACTGAGCTCCTGTTTCAGGGAAATGATCTCTTTTTTCAATGCCTTCATTACCTCCTTGGCACCGGTTTCAATTTTCCGGACCAGCGGACCTATTTCTGAAGACTGGGAGTGGCCATTTATGCTTTCCAGTTTTTTCAGGACAGGAATCATCGATGAAACTTGTAGATGCTGAAAAGAGGGCAACATTTTATGGGCCATCATGCTTACTTTTTGCCAATCCTTATTTTTTAACCCACTGTCCATCATCAACAACGAGTTTTTGGTATTATATAGAAAAGACTCCAAAACCTCCAGGAGGGATTCATTTCTTTCTCCGGTAAATTGCAAAATTTCGTCCAGATTATACAATGGGTCAGGGGCCTTGGTGGCCGGTTGCTTTGGTGCCTTTTCCAAATGCCCGTTGGATTTAGGATCTCCCTTGACATCAATCTTCAGCGCACTTACAATTTTATTAAAAAGATGGGCCTCTTTGAAAGGTTTTAAGAGGTAGTCGTTGATGCCTGAATCGAGGTATTTTTGGATGTCATCTTTCATTACATTGGCCGTGAATGCTAAAATCGCCGTTTGGGATTTTTTTGGATCGCTTAAGGCACGGACATGTTTTGCCAGATCAATACCGCTGAATTCCGGCATTTGAATATCTGTGATGATGAGATGATAATAATCCTGTTCCAATTTTTCTGTGGCCTCCTTACCATTCATCACAAAATCGCTTTTCAGGCCCCATTTTTTGAATATTATTTCTGTAAGCTGTAGGTTCAACTTATCGTCGTCAACTACCAATACTTTATAATCATCGAATATTTGGTCATTGAATGGCAGCGTATTTTCCTGTGGTAGCGGTTTGAAATCCTTGGCCTTCTTAAATGTTAATTCCACCACAAAGGAAGACCCCTTATTCACTTCGCTTTTGACCTCCAGGTTACCATGTTGCAATTCCACTAATTTTTTACTGATACTAAGCCCCAGGCCTGTACCACCATATTTTCTGGTGGTACTGGAGTCAGATTGACTGAAGCCTTCAAAAATTTTGTGGATGTTTTCTTCCGCGATGCCAATGCCGGTATCATTTACTTCAATTCTCGCGATTAACTTTGTTTTAAATTCCTTTTCCAAAATGGCTTTGATTTCCACATAACCCTTGTCCGTGAATTTGATCCCGTTATTGGCCAGATTTAAAAGAATTTGTTTCAACCGGAACGGGTCTCCGGCCAGCACCTGGTTCAATTTTTCATCAAAACTGTATTTGAGTTTAATATTTTTTTGTTCCGCCTTCAGGATCAGGGTAGCATAGACATCCTTTACCACGTTGATTAACTTGAAAGGAATTTCTTCGATAGATAACTTGTTGGCTTGTATTTTTGAAAAGTCGAGTACATCATTTACCGTTGCCAGCAAATGCGATGAGGAACTGGTAATCGCCTGGAGGTATTCGTTTTGCGTCTTTTCAAGGCTGGTGTTGGAAAGCTGTTCGGAAAAGCCCAGGATGGCATTGAGGGGGGTTCTTATTTCATGACTCATATTAGCCAAAAAGTCCTCCTTCGCCTTGCCTTCCTTAATGGCCTTCTCGCGGGCTTTTACCAGCAGCCGGCGATAGTAATTTCTTTTGGTGATATCGTTAAAAATGATGTATATGAACATGATACCACTGAAAGTACCCAGTATACCCGTACCAATGATGATCATGATAGCGTTGTTGGAGGTTTCCCGGGCTTTGATGATATTTTGACGGTGCTCATTGGCCTCGACGGCTTCCATTTCATTGATTAAAAATTTCACTTGATTTAATATCAGCGAATTGTTGTCAATGATTTCTAATTCCTTCAGGGTAACGGCATATTCACTTTGTTGCTCTTCGCGCTTTATGTTGGCAATTATTTTGGTTACAGTGTCTGTGACCACCGCCGACTGCGCAGGTATAACAGCCGCTTCTTTTTCTTTTGATTTGTTGATTTCATCCAGAACAGACTCGATTTGCTCTCTTGCTTTCGCCTGCTCCTCGGCGCGTTTGATAGAGTCCTCTCTTTTTCGTTTTTTGGATCGAAGAAATCCTTTTTTCTCTTTTTCGACGCGTAGATTAGTAATGGAATCAAGTACAAGCACGGCAGAGTCAATATTGATGGGGCCTTCGTCACCCAATAAAATCGTGTCGCTTTCCGGGGCAGCAATTTCCTTGGCGGTTATTTCCTTGATGGCCTTTTTATAATAATCGGTGCTCTTTTGGCGGGAGTATAGTTTAACGTATCCATCGGCACCTTGTAATTTTTCATTGATTAAAAAGGCGATACTATCCAGCATTACCATGGTTTCCGGTTCATTTTCAGATAGTACCCGCAGAGAATCCAGCCGGTTGTTAACGCTGTCCGTATAGACAAAAAAAGGTTCCAGCCCCGCCACATCGGAGCGCAGCGTTGATTCCCGAAGAATAATTTCCGCCTCGGCAATGTCTCTTACAATTTTGTTGAGTAGTATGACTTTAGTATCCGGCTGGGATATTTGATCAATTGAGCTGACCAGTAGATTAAAACTTTTATAGGCAATGAATCCCACAAACAACACCCCACATATAATTAAACCAAAGCCGATCATGACTTTAGTTTTGATAGATGCACTTTTGGGTTCTCCGGTCATTTTTTGTGAATGGCTTGAATTTGTTCTTTTATCAATAACGGGCTTTTGGTTCTTTTATGCCATAATTCAGCATTTTTAAATGTCCTTACCACCGGATAAGCCAACCATAAGATTAACATGACAGAAAAGACAAGCTTACGAATGTGGCGGTCTGTTTTCAGGATGATTTGCTCCATTACAAATATAATCAAAAAGAAGACACCTGGGTACACAGGCGCCAAAAATCGATCGGCTTCATCACTATGAGGGCGATGATAAAAATGTCTAATGATAAAATAGGTGAGCACGATGATCAGAATGCTGCTGAGATAAGCCTTGATTGGCTCCGGCATGGCGGGAATGGTCTTCCACAACCAATAACTCATATATATGATAACAACGACCAATACCCCGATTCGCAACCAGGGATTTAACGGTAATGGAAGTATCCATGCGCTGAGGGCGCCAAAATAATTTTTGAAGTTAAGCGGTATACTACTCAACACAGGCCGTTCACCTATTAAATTGGCGGTTCCAAAAGTGCCATATAGCCCCAGGATGAGAATCAACAGACCGGTGAAAATAATCAGTATCTGCTTTCGGGAGAAAGAAAAATACCTGACCAGTGCCAAAACCAGGCCCAGCGAAAACAGCATACCCGCCTTTCTTTGCCAACAGTAAAGTACCGATATCAATAATAGGAGTAGCATAGTTTTGAAGTTCTTGTGTTGAAAAAAACGCCACAAAAGATACCACTGACTACTAATTAAAAAAATAAACAACGGCTCCGTCCAAAGGAAGCTATGAACCATTAATGACGGTGTACTGAAGGTCAGTATGACCGCATAGATGATTCGTACTTTAGGGGTGGAGAGTATTTCAAAGGCTATGATCAGGTGAATAAAAACCGTACCACCCAAGAGAATTGCATGCAGGTACTTCATGGCAATCAATGCTTGGTCACCTAAAAGCGATAGTAATACGATCTCCAGGCTTTGAAATGGGAAAAGACCTGGAAATCCGATTTCCTTCAATGAATGGTTTTCAGCAAACACTATAGACTTATGCAGGTATTGGAGCGAATCGTTGGTGAGTCCCAACCCATTGATATTGGCATAAAAATAGATGGCCAGGGCCATGAACACGGCCAGTACCATGATCGTCTGGTCTGTCAAAAAACGGGTGGCGGGAGGTTTTAAATTCAAAGTTTTATTGCAGGATGAGTAAGATGAAGCAATCTATTTTTACAATCATTTTATTATTTTAAAATGATACTCTAATTTAGGGCGAATTTTGAAGGTATCTTAATTTAAAGCAACCTGAAATCTTAAATTATACAGAAACTTAATATCTATGAAATTATTAGAAGGAAAAACGGCTTTAATTACCGGAGCATCTAAAGGAATTGGCTATGGCATGGCTAAAAAGTTTGCCGAACAGGGAGCCGATATAGCTTTTACTTACTTAACAAGTGTTGAAAAAGGCGAAGCGCTGGAACAGGAGTTGACGGCTTTGGGAATAAAGGCCAAAGGCTATAGATCTGATGCGTCGGATTTTACAGCAGCGGAAGCGTTAATTAATGATGTCGTTTCAGATTTCGGAGGATTACACATTTTGGTAAACAACGCCGGCATCACCAAAGACAATTTATTGATGCGAATGAGTGAGGAAATGTGGGATTCGGTCATAGATGTTAATTTAAAATCAGTTTTTAATACGGTCAAGGCCGCTACCAGAACCTTTATGAAACAACGGGGGGGATCCATCATTAACCTGACGTCGGTTGTAGGACTTAAAGGAAATGCAGGCCAGGCAAATTACGCCGCTTCCAAAGCAGGTATTATTGGCTTTACCAAATCGGTAGCGCTTGAGTTGGGCTCCAGAAATATTCGTTGCAATGCGATAGCACCCGGTTTTATAGAAACGGAGATGACCGATGTACTGGATGAAAAGACCGTTCAAAGCTGGCGGGAAGCCATTCCCCTGAAGCGTGGCGGGTCACCGGAAGATGTGGCAGATTGCGCCATTTTTTTAGCCTCTGATATGTCATCTTATATTACCGGGCAGGTAGTGCAGGTTGATGGTGGTATGTTGACTTAATAGATAGCTGGTAGCGAAGGATGGTGAAGAAGAGGCTGGATTTTAATTTTATTTAACAGTACGGTACCCTGGTTATTTCAAGCTTGGAAGTTCAATGATGAATTTTGATCCGTTGCCCAACTGTGATTCTACGGCTATGGTTCCATCTAATTTATTGACAATTTCTTTCACTACATAAAGCCCCAGCCCCGCGCCTCTGGCGCTTTGGGAAGCTCTGTAAAACATATCAAATATTTTTGATAAAGCCTCTTCCTCAATGCCTTCTCCATTGTCGGTTATTACTATTTTGGCAACCTGTTTTTGCATTTTAATATCGATACTGATGGTCGATTCTTCTTTTTCCAGATCATTAAACTTTATGGAATTGGAAAAAATATTTGAAATGATCACCTTTATTCTTGTGGCATCGGAGTAAAAATTGCCGGATTCTTCAATGTTTTTAACAATATTGAAAGTATTCAGCCGCTTGCCAAAGCTGTAATCACTAATGATTTCATCCCAAATCTTGTGGAAAGAGATTTTCTCCACTTTGATCTCTAAACGGGCATTCCTGGAATAGTCATTGATTTCATGCACTGTATGATCCAGGTTTTCTATGCTTGCCTGCATTAGATCCAGGTATTCGTGGGTTTTATTGGAGGTATCGATTTTGGCGATATTGATCAGTCCCAGTAGCGAGGTAAGTGGAGATCGAATCTGATGGGATACACTGTACACAAAGTTATCCAGTTCCTGGTTGATTTTTTTAAACTCAAAGTTTTGTTGCGCCAGCTTTCTTTCTACATCTTTCGTTTCGGTGATGTCATAGGCGATTACTGAAATGTGTTTGTTTTCGCCACTGCTTTCAATCAATAAAGTTTTAATTTCGAAAAACGTCAGCTTATCACCAATTTTAAGCGAATAGGTGAATTTGTCCCTTCCATCTTCCAGCGTTTTTTGCACAGCTGACTTCCAGCGGTTGAGGTCGGTTTCTTCATCGAATATATCAATGAAACTATCTCCCTGAACCAATGCATTTTCCGAAATTTGCCCAAAAACCCTTGTAAATGCCTCATTATGTGCCAACAACTCATAATGATCATTTATTAGCCAGATGGGAGAATCAATATAGTCTAAAATTAAATTATAGAGGATTTTTTCATCCATGCCTAATGCAAATTACAAAGTTGTTTTGGGAATTGCTTGATAAAATTAAATTTTTCCAATTCACAAGTGAGAAATTCGGATTGTTCCTTTGAATATACTAAAATATAACGATTCAAATAAAAGCAATCGAATTATCTGGTAAATTTTTTGATGTATCGCGTATATGAATCCCGACAGGAGGGTGGCCATATTACTGTTACTGTTAATAACGCAAAAAATAATTATTATGACGAATAAAGCCGGTTCATTACGGAATTTTTATAACTCCGCCCGATGGGTAGTACTTTGCCTCCAACTTCAATACCTTCATGTGAAAATGCTTCAATTCTATCCGTGGCGATGATAAATGAGCGATGTATACGCATAAACCGGTGGGGTGATAACTTACCTTCCAGTTGACTGATTTGTTCTTTGGTAATAATTACTTTTTGGTCTGTATGAATTTTCACATAGTCTTTCAGGCTTTCAATAAATATTATTTTTTCTAAAGCCAACTTTATCGTCTTCCGGTCGGCGCGGATAAAAATATGCTGGGATGGGCTTTTGGGAGCGGTTGAAGTCGAGATGTGATTTTTTTTAGCGCCTGCCAGTTTAAAGTACTTTTGAATGGCTTTGAGAAAGCGCTCGAATGAAATGGGCTTTAAGAGGTAATCGACTACATCCAACTCATATCCTGCCAGCGCATAGTCGCGGAACGCTGTGGTAATGACGACGCCCGGTGGGTGACTGAGAGACCTTAAAAAATCCAGGCCGGTGATTTGCGGCATTTGAATGTCTAAAAACATTAAATCGATTTGTTGCCGGTTCAATATTTCAATAGCCTTCACCGCGTTGTTGGCAGTGGCTGTAATTTCAATGGTTTCAAAATGTTGAAGATGAGATTTGATTACTTCTATAGCAATTGGCTCATCATCAACAATCAGGCACCTGGTTTTCATGACAATCCCCCTTTCCCTGAAATGGGCGCAGCCGTTTCTTTTTTGGAAGAAAGCCCTGTAACGGTTTTATGAAGACCTATGTATAAAGAAGCCTTATAAGTATTTTCACCGTTTTCAATGATCAGTCTATGGTGCCTGGGGTAAATTAACCCAAGTCTTTTTTTTACGTTTGCGAGACCTATTCCCTGCGATAGCCGGCCTGTATCTTCTGAATCAAGGTTGGTTTTTGAATTTTCCACGTTAAAATAAAAGTCGTTGCCTGAGATACGTAATTTGATGGCGATAAAACCATCGTTGACCTCATTGCTGACACCGTGCTTAAAACTGTTCTCCACAAACGGTAGCAGTAATGAAGGCGCTATTTTTTGGTTGGTGATGGTGCCGCTAACCTCAAATGTAATTCGAATGTTGGCACCATATCGTATTTTCTGCAACTCCAGGTAATTTGACAGGTGATCGATCTCATTTTGCAGCCCCACCTCAGGGGCATTACATTGATATAGCAAATAATCGAGCAGGTTGGAAATGAGCAATACCACATTCGGGGCATTATCGGATTTGGACAGCGTTAACCCATATAGATTATTGAGCGTGTTAAAGAGAAAATGAGGCTGAATTTGGCCTTTAAGTAATTCCAGCTGCATTTCCTTCAGTCTGAGTTCGGCTTCCAGCTTTTCCTTGTTTAACTGCTGATTATTTCTTTGTATTTGATACCAGTTTTTCAACATTTTTACCGCCACCGCAAAGAAAACCACAAAATATAATCCCACCATCAGAAAAAAGATATCCTTGGTAAGCGGATTCATTTTGTCAATATTCAAATCAGCAAATATGATGTAGGCGAGGAAGATAACTACTAATTCAAAATAAGTTGAAAAGATGAGTGAGTAAATGGCGTAGAGTACAAAAAATTTATATTTTTTTTTTAACAGGTATTTGGGGATGAGGTAGTAATTGAGAAAATAAGTCGTTGCAATGGTAATGGGCAATAGCAAACAAACAAAGAGAAAGGTGCTGTGGTAATCGTCGTAGGTGTGTCCGTAAAAATAAGTATAAAAGGCCAGAACTGTTACCCAAAACAGGATATGTGTTAATATTCGCAGATGTTTTTTTCTAACCGGCGCCGACGTTGTCATACATAATATCTAAAGTATTTTAAAATTAAAAAAATAATAAATTATAAACGACTATTTATTTTAAGTAGACCAGTGACGTCATTTTCGGTGGATTCTACCGGTTTTAGGTGTCGAGCTCCCAAACGCCGCATTTCTGTGTTATAATGCTGGTTTTATTGGTGCTCCATCTATTTTCTCAGTTTCGAGACCCGGCGATTGATACATTCGGGAAAAGTAATCGAAAATATGCGCCCATTTGAAATAATTATCATCCTAAGCCTGTTTGTTTATCTCCTTGGCTTCATTCTTAAAATCAATCATCCCAATTGGAAACAGATACCCGCAATTATTGTATTTATGCTTGCTATCCATGTTTTTTTTGAAGGTTATCGGTGGCAAATGCTTTCCATATATATTTTAACCGGGATAATATTTTTATTTTCTCTTAGACCAGCAGTTGCTTTTTTAAAGAAACGGGGAAAGGTATCACCATTATTTAACTGGCTAAAGTGGATTGGATGGGGCATTGGTGTATTGACCCTGCTTGTAGGTGCGGTGTTATGTTATGTTTTTCCGGTTTTTAAAATTTCCGAACCGACAGGAGATTATTCAGTGGGAGTGAGGACTTTATTCTTTGAAGACAGCAACAGAGAGGAGTTAATTACAGCTGCTAAAGAAGACCGGCGTGCTTTTGTTGTCAGGTTATGGTATCCGGCAGAAAATACAATATCCATGCGTACCTCCCCCTATATATCAGCTAAAATAGGAAGATACATTGCTGAGCGTAAGGCGCCGCTTCCCTTCCTTTTATCTCACTTCAATTTGATAAAAACGCACAGCTATGTAGATGCACCATTGGCCCGACATCAAGACCGGTATCCGGTGTTGATCTTTTCGCATGGTTATGAAAGCCATCCTTCTATGTATTACTCTTTTGCGGAAGAAATTGCCAGCCATGGATATATAATATTCTTTATCAACCATACCTATGAATCATCCGGAACCACCTTTCCGGATGGAACCACAGTTTTTACAGATACGGCTACCGTCGCTCGAACATTTGACTGGACCAAAATTGAACCATTTTACAATAAATACGTGGCTGCAAGCACCAAAGAAGAGAAAATAAAAGCAGCCCTGGCTGCGCTTAAATCTGTTGGATTACATGACCGGATGAAATATTGGGCGGCAGATGCCAGATTTCTGATTGATCAAATCCATCATGCTGATTTTTATCCTGCTTTGAGGGAAAAAATGGATTTAAAAAATCTGGGAATGCTCGGACATTCTTTTGGAGGAGCGTTGGCAGTTGAGATGCTGATGGCCGATGAGCGGGTCAAAGTAGCTATAAACCTGGATGGCGGGCAATATGGAGCAGTGTTGGACTCCACCGTCAATAAGCCATTTTTGTACATACAGGCCGACAGAGGTCCTAAAGCATATGATCCTAATCCCATTGTTTACGAAAAGATTATCAGGCATGATTTTTATGACCTCAAGCTGATCGGGGCGACGCATTCCAATTTTTATGAGGTGGCACTTTGGTCGAGATTGAAATCGCTTTCCAGCGCGGGCGACATCGACGCCAGGCAATGTATTCGTACCAGCAATCAGGGTATTTTATTGTTTCTGAACCATTACTTAAAGGGGCATGATCAAAACGAATTCCATGCCTTGTTAAAAAAATTGCCGGGGACGCAGGTGAAAATAAGCTTAAGCGAATGAATAAGTATTTATCAAAAAATAAAAAACATAATTCCGTATTTACTAATTGTTTTACTTAAATTAAATGTTATGAATTTCTTTCAATTTTTAATCACTGGAGGAATAGAATTTATGGGGCTGTTAACACTGCTTGCCCTGGTGGTGATCGGATTTAGTGTAAAAAAGGCCATAGATCTGTTCTTTCGAAATGAGATGCCTCAGCAGAAACTTGAATGGGGATTGCAATACATAAAATTTTTTGGCTTAATGTCTTTGGTAGTGGGTGTCTTTGGTCAGCTGATCGGCTTGTTTGACGCCTTCCAGGCTATAGAGGGAATCAAGCATGTGTCTCCTGCCATGTTGGCCGGAGGGTTAAAGGTTTCAAGCTTGACTACCATTTACGGCTTTTCAATTTATATCTTCTCCTATTTATGTTGGTTTGTTTTAAACCTGAAATATGAGCGCATAGTACTTGATGAAGTGTCTTAGGTCAATTGGATTAGAATGGTTTATGGTTGCAGGCTCCTGCTTATTTCCGAGATGCCGGAAATAAGCATTTCAACACCCATAAAGGCAATTATTAACCCCATTAGCCTGGCAATAACATCCACCGTATCCTCACCAATTTTATGCAGGATTTTTTCGGCAGAAATGAAAAGTACGTAACAAAAAATACAGTTTAGCGCCAATCCGACCAGTATGACCAGGATATGTAGCGTTTCCTTATGCAGGGTTGAAAAGTTTATAGCCAGTAGAATGGTTCCCGGACCAGACAACATTGGAATGGCAAGAGGTGTCAGGGCTAACCAGTTATCTGACCGGTTTTTTCTTTTAATGGGCAGGGGAGCATGAGATTTCGCTATTTTACCATGTAATAGTTGAAAACCGATAACGATAACCAAGATACCTCCGGCAATTCTAAATGCGTCGATGGAGATAAAAAGAAACTCAAATATATAGTTCCCAAAAAGTGTGAACACCGTAATGATGATAAACGAATACATCACCGATTTTAAGGCTATCTGTTTGATAGGGTCTTTTTGATGGTGCTCCACCAGTTTCATAAAAACCTTAAGATTTCCAGCCGGATTCATCATAGCAAAAAAACCAACTAATGTGGTAATTAGAAAAAACTCAGGATTGATCATATGGCGTCAAGCTATTGCTTTGTGTTTTTATCTGGGAGAAATTGATCCAACCTGTTTGTTGCAACCAATTTTTTATGAATTAAGATAATAAAAGTAAAAAATAAAAATATTCAATGCTTTTTTAAGCAGGCAAAAAATTAGCCTGGCAAAGGACCGAAAAACGCTTTTCGCTTTGCCAGGCTTTTAAAATTATCGGGGGCGGCGCTATCTCAACAAAGTAACCCCACCTCTTTGTTCGTGCGTTCGTTCACTTCTGTCAAAGTCGCTTGAAAATTTTATAACGTAGGCATAAGTGCCAATCGGGGCCGGATTACCATTGACATTGCCGTCCCATTGAAAATCTTTATCATTACTGTGATAAACCAGCTCACCCCAGCGGTTGTAAATGAATATTTCAAATTTGGTCACGAAGGTGGAGAATACAAAAAAGGTTTCATTTTGTGCATTGCCATTGGGGCTAAAGGCATTTGGCGCCGATAACCTGGGTATACAATCTTCTAACACTTCGACTGTACGCCTGTCCGTACAATTAAAACCATTTGTAAGATTTACCTCTATGGTTCCTCCCTGGTCGGCAAGGAACGTAGGGCTGGTACTGGTACTGCCATTAAATATCCATTCATAAGAAGTAAAGCCTCCCCCCGGATCAAGTAAAACAGAATTTACATCAGGATCGGGATCAGCTGGGCATATAACCACCTGCGAAGGTAAGTCGCCGGGGGTAAACGGCGCTCGTACCACGTTGATAGACTCCTGGGAGCTACATTCGTCATTACTTACCGTTACGGTATAAAAACCCTCATCCAGTACTTCGATTTCCGGCGTTGTAAAACCTAAAGTACCTCCATTGAGTGACCAGGTATACGTCACATCCGGAAGTGACACTTCAGCCGTGATGGTAATCGGCTGGCCATCATCACAGGCAGGTTCCGGTGTTATAACTATTTCGATGGGTTCGTTGACCTTAAAGGTGGTGTCTGCGGTGGTAACGCACGTTCTCAGGTTACTACCTACCCTCACCACATGCATGATTTCGTTAGCGGACGGGCCCACATTGATCGTTTGCACATCCGGGAATGCTACATTTGACCAATCGTAGGTGAAGACCTCTCCCGGTAAAGGGTTTTGTACGTTTGCCGTCAGCTGCACCTGGCCGTCGCAGATATCTCCGCTGGTACTGAAAGTTACTACTGGCGGTTCCTGGATGGTGACGTCTATCGAATCTGTCGTATCACAAAAACCACCTACAAGGCTTCTTACGGTTACGTAATAGCGATGTGTGCCGATTTGATTGATACCAACTGTGGCTCCTGTTTGTGATTGGCCACCACTGGAAAAACTTCCCGTAGTAGTAGACCATTCTACCACAAAATCAGGATCTACAAAGGGAGCGCCTGAGCCATCCTGTACCTGCCATTGCGAGGCATCACCCAGACAGGCATCTGCCGGGCCAGCAATGCTAAAATCAACAGGGGTTGTGGTTATGGTAACATTTTCCGTTTGAATACATCCTGTAGCGCCTGTTACTTCTACTGTGAATGTGCCATCGCCCATTTGTGAAATTGTGAACGTGAAGCCTCCTTCGTCCAGGGAAGGGCCACCCGCACCACCCAGCGTTGTGGTGATATCTGTACCCATGTCGTCAAACACCCGCCAGGTTACAGGGAACACAGCTGCATCCAGCGTTACCAGGACACTACCTGTATTATCGCAAAAGCTTTCTATGGTAGAGCTGGGCGCTATCGAAGTAATCTGGAAAGTAGAAGGGGAATCGTTAATACTGATATTGTTTTGCGTAACCGTACAACCGGTTAAATTGTTGGTGACAACCAGATTATAGACACCGGCGCCAAGACCTGCTATCGGATTTACGCCATTGACAATAGGACCACCAGAAGGGTTGGGACCGGTTAAAGTATAGCTGAAGTCTCCTGTGTCATTCAGCGTTAAATCAATGGACCCATCGTTATTCCCGCATGTTGAGGGATTGGTGGCTACGGCAATATCGGGCTCCGGACTGACAGTAATGTTGATCGTATCGCGCCTGATACAATTGGTAAGTGCATCTTCGACAAATACAACATACTGAAATGTGCCATCCACCGAACTGTCAACGGATTGAAATCTCGTAGGGTTGTTTTGATCTACACCATTTATAAACCAGGTAATGGTAGCATTGGGATTTTGAGCGTCCAGATCGTTGACAGTTTCATTTTGACAAATAGTCTGATCCGGCCCTAAATTGGTAGCCGGCCGCCCATCAACTACGTTAATAGTATCTGATTCCGAGCAACCATTGCCGTTGGTAATGGTGACGATGTATTCACCCGGATCCATAATGGTAATAATACGATCGGAGAAAATCTGGCCATTGTTAGAGGTCCAGGCAAACGTAAGATCCGGTGAAGTGTCGTTGGTGGCGATGAGTTGTAAATCATCATCACATATGGCTTCGGCCCTTGAACCCAGACCTTGTGGCGGAGCAAATGCTTCCACCGTGGCATTTAATGTAGAATCAAACCCACAACGATTGGTGATCCTTAAGGCCACATTATAGGTTCCCGGCGTTTGATAAGTATGCATTGGATTTTGTTCATTGGATTGATTACCATCTCCAAAAGTCCAGAAAAACTCATCAATATCCGAGGTGCCGGTACCGGTAAACGAGGTTTCCTGACCGGCACAAGCCTGGTTGAAACCAATACTGGGCTCCATAGATGGCGGCGGTGGTACCGGTGGGGCGTTGGGAAGTCCAAGCGTACTGGTAGTTCCTCCTGCCAGGTTAAATCCTGCCGGATTAAAAACAGAAACCTGGGCACTGTCCTCGTTGACAGAGATAGATCCCAGCGTGGTTGAGCCGTCAATGGCCACATAAATCTGATTGTCAGGGGCAAATTGAATGGCCCCTAAGGATAAATTAACGTTTTCTTCATTGATTAAAGCCGCTTCCGTGCGCAGGGAATCAAAGGCATATTCTTTCAATACAGAATTACCATTGTTCAGGTTGACACTAACATAAAGCTTATTGCCTCCCGGGGAAAATTCCAGACCATACACAAAGCCACTGTTTTCCATTAAATCGATTTGATAGGGGTTTGATACTGCCCCGGTGTTATCATCAAAATCAAATACTTCTACTATATTGGGATTGCCCGGTATAGCCACTGCCAATTTGGTGTTATCCTGGGTCAGTTTCATATAACCCCTGGCATTTTCTTCGATACTATTGTTATGTACTGAACCAACCGAAGACAAAACGGCCTGACGGATACCCAGCGTGTCAATAGGGTAAACACGAAAAGTATTGTTCCCAAATTCATGCGCCAATACCCAGGTGATGTCCCCTCCAATGGTAGCGGTTAGCTTTTCGGTGCTTCTGACAAATAAGGGTTTTCCCTTTACCGTGACTTTTCCTCGGGGAGGATCTTCTTTTAAGTCTACCACGGAGTAGCGCATATTGAAAGTACCATCTCCAAAAACCGCGTCGGTTGTAAAAATATAGTACATAGTTTCATCGCCCGGGAATTGTACAATGATGGACGATTGTGTACCTCCGTTACCACCACCCATATTTATATCATTGCCTCCGGGCATGACCACATGATCGCGGTTATACACAGTTTCCCCATCGGTATAGAATAGTAAATCGCCGTTGGCATCCGATACCGTGGCCGTTCCTTCGGGCGCAGTTTGCGCACCATCGGAGAGTGCCAGGGGCGGGTTTTCATTAAAATCGATACCGGCGTTATTGCCAAAATACCAGAAATTGCCAATTTGTTCCTCGTTTCCATAGACTGTAACTACAATAGCGTCGTAGGTACTGCATCCGGTGGCCTGATCTGTAACCACCACCCAGTAAGTACCGGCAGAATCCACCGTGATGGTCGGGGAAGTTTCTTCGGTAGACCAGCCATAGGTCAACGTACCCTGTTGCCCCATCGGCTGAGGATCAAGCAGTAAGGATTCCCCAGGGCATATGGTGGTATCATTACCCAGATTAATCATCAGATCGTTCTGAAAAATCTCTACAGCATCATTAAAGACCTCGGTATCACCGCCGGCTGAAATGGTTAAAGTAACATTGTAAACACCGGGGGCCTGGTAAGTGACGATTGGGGCTACATAGTTTTCCTGGCCGGCCCCTCCGCCTCCGAAATCCCACGTGAAATTGTCGGGTTGGGGCTCATCTTCAAAGTCGGGGAAAAACTTGGTAGAAGTATTTAAGCAGGAATCCAGGTAATCAAATGAAATAGCGTTTAACATCTGTTCCTCCGGAGGTGCAAATTCCGGAAATTGCCGGGACGAAAAACCGGTAGCATTCAATACATCTGTCTCGTAATTAATGCTATCAATAATTTGATTGGGAACATTAATTCTTCCTAATCGAATCGGATCCAATTCACCGATTTGATACAAATGATAAATTCTATCATCAGGACCTATTTTGATACCGTAACTCCGGTAAATAGGACCGTTAACAAGGGAAACAAAAGAGTTACCCGGGCTGTTAAAGTCAAACTGGTAAAGGTCGCCGGTAGCGCCCGGAGCGGGAAGGTTGCCAAACCTGGAAATGTATAATTTGGTGCCGTCGGGAGACCATTCGGTATCATATATGGCTTGTCCTACCCCGTCATTCACGGCGGAGTTTGCAATGTTTTGATCAAAAGTAAATGTACCGGTGTTGTTGTCAAAATTTAGGATTACAACATTTTTATTAACGTCCTGAGGAGAAATAGCAATTTTGCCGGCCGTGGCACTATACGATAAATTAGCTGCCAGTGGCTGCGATGCGACGTTAAAGGTCTGAGCCGGTGTGGTAACGATACTACCGGCCGGTTGGATATCGTAGGCGGAAATATCAAAAGTCTGTTGATTGTAGACAATTAACCAATATTGCCCGGCTGTTCCTTGCTCAACCACAATCATTCCTTCTGCTGACTGGTTGATAAACGCTACATTTTTACTTCCGCCAACTACTTCACCCAAATCCGGTTGTCCCGGGTTGATGGCATTTCCCGGCAAATTCATGTCGACAATCGAATAACTGACGCTGCTTACAGCGCCGTTGTTAAAATCAGCGGTGTTGGAAAATACATAATACATGCCCTGTTGCCCTGGAATAGGACTTATGGCTACCGGTTGATTACTGGCGGCACTGCCCAATATACCATTACCATTGACCATAATATTATGCGAAGCATCGTATATGTTATCTGCATCTGCGTAAAACAGTAATTGTCCCGTATTAGCATCTGTGGCTACCACACTTCCCCCAATGCCAAAGGGGATCGCCTGATCGTTCACTACCAAGGGCTCATTGTCAAACTTGTTGAAAATGATCCCCTCTGCCGAATTTCCAAAGTACCAGTTATAGTCGTAATACCCTTGTGCAAGGGATTGATTATTGGCACCGATAAGGAAAATTAAAAGACTGAGAATGAGAAGATTCCTTACGTAGAACTTTATCACCATTGTATTTAATTTAAAAAATTTAAATATCTTTCTTCAACTAATACGTAAAAACGAAGGTTCATCGTATCTTTTTTTACGAAAATAATATATTAAACCGTGATTTCTTCGTTTATAATCTGACAATTTTAACTAATATATTACGCTTCATGAAGAAAAATTAATTTTCTACATATCTTAGATTTTTGATTAATACGGGTTAGATGATAAAATATTATATTTCATTTTTAGTTGTAGTGGTGGTGATTTCAGGTGAAACAGCAAATGCCCAAGACCCACAGTTTTCTCAGTTTTATGCTGCTCCGTTGTACTTAAATCCGGCTTTTACCGGAGCTACCGGTCAGGCCAGGGTCGGCCTGAACTACAGGAATCAGTGGCCCTCCATACCAGCTTCTTTCGTAACCTCAGCGGCTTATTTCGATTATTATCTAGATCAATATAATAGTGGGGTGGGGTTGTTGATAAGCACGGATAGAGAAGGGTTGGCGGGGTTGAGATCTACCAGCATGAGCCTTAATTACGCTTACCAGTTACGCATAAATGAGTTTTTGACTGTCAGACCGGGCCTATCGGCCGGTTATGTGATCCGCGATATTGACTTTGCAAGATTAACTTTTGGTGACCAGTTTGACCCCATCAGCGGAGAAGTCATTACTCCGGTGACCAACGAACCGATAAATCTCAATAATGTCGGATACCTGGATCTGGGAGCCGGCGTGCTGATTTTTACCGAAAATTTTTGGGTAGGATTTTCCGCCAGTCATTTGACTACTCCTGATCAATCCTTTACCGGTACAACAGAAAGCCTGCTGGCGAGAAAATATTCGGTGCACGCGGGATATAAAATTAAATTACCTAAAGTTTCTTACACCAAAGGACAAATTCCCACCCGCCGTGAAAGGAGCATTACCCCTACTGTTCAGTACAAAACACAAGGCCAGTTTGATCAATTGGATGTGGGTACCTACGTTACGCTCGAACCTATTGTCTTCGGTTTGACCTACCGTGGTCTGCCGGTGAAAACCCTGGATGGATTTCCGAATAATGAGGCCATTATTTTTCTTGTTGGGATGACCTATAACGGTCTAAATGTAGGGTACAGCTTCGATTATACGATATCGGATCTTGGAATTTCCAGTGGCGGCGCTCATGAGATATCCGTTTCTTATACCTTTGGTCTGGATGACAAAAGAAAACCGCCAAAAAACGTCCGGCAGATCCCTTGCCCAAAATTCTAGCGGGTCAATTATTCATTTCATCGGCGATGTTTGCCTTATCCCATCGCGTTATCTATAGCCTCAACGTTATTTTCGCAGGAAATAAATGAATATTGCCTGTTCTTTATCCCTCGGGATTATTTAAATTTGCATTTAGTGAAGTGACAATATTTAGCCGACCCTTATTAATTTGCTTTATATATGGATGCCCAGGTGCTGTTAATTTTAATACTTAGCTTTGTTACGTTTGATTTCATCCTTGAACAAATACTGGATTTTTTGAATTTAAAACATCAGAAGAAAGAAATTCCGGACGATCTGAAAGGGATCTATGACGAGGAAAAATATCAACAGTCGCTGGCCTATCAAAAAGAAAACACCAAGCTGTCCTTTGTTACTTCCACCTTAAGTTTCTTGCTGGCGTTTACTTTGTTGGCAACAGGAGGATTCGGATACATTGATACCCTGTTGAGAAACAACATTGGCAACAGCGATTTACTGCCGTTAGTTTATTTCGGAGCACTGTTCCTGGCATCCGACCTGCTAAATACCCCTTTTCAGTGGTATCATACTTTTGTCATTGAAGAAAAATTTGGATTTAATAAAACGACCCCAAGGTTGTTTATTATCGATAAACTAAAAGGCTACCTGATAGCCTTCATCATCGGGGGGGTACTGTTATGGATCCTGATCATATTGCTCAATCAGTTGGGAGAGGGTTTCTGGATTTACTTTTTGTTGGTTATAACAGCCTTCATGTTATTTATGAACATGTTTTATACAACGTTGATTTTACCTTTATTTAATAAATTAACACCACTTGAAGACGGAGCGCTAAAGCAGGCCATTCATAATTATAGTTTACAAATAAATTTCCCAATACATAATATTTTCGTCATCGATGGTTCCAAAAGGTCTGGCAAGGCAAATGCCTTTTTTTCCGGCCTGGGAAAAAAGAAAAAGATTGTCTTGTATGATACCCTGATTAATAACCACACTACTGAGGAATTAGTAGCAGTATTGGCGCATGAGGTTGGGCATTATAAAAAGAAACATATTGTCTCAGGCCTCGCCTTGTCCGTTTTCCAGGTGGCGATCATGCTGTTTATCTTGTCAAAAATGATTTTTAATGAGCAATTGTCGATGGCATTGGGTGCTGAACAGTGGGGCATTCATTTGAATTTGATGGCTTTCACCATACTTTATTCACCAATTTCAAGAGTTACCGGTTTGCTGATGAATGTGTTTTCAAGGAAAAATGAATTTGAAGCCGATGCTTTTGCCACTAACACTTATGACGGAGACGCATTGAAGGTAGCGCTAAAGAAATTATCGGTAGACAATCTAAGCAACCTGCTTCCACATTACCTCTACGTTTTCTTTCATTACTCACACCCACCTTTGCTTCAACGACTTAAAGCCATAGACTTAAAGCAAAAACAACTCTCTTAGAATTCTTACCTTGTAAGTTTCAAAATCAATATCGCTTATTAAATTAACTAATAAGAGATAGGTTTATTGAAATTAAGATAAAACTAAATTTTTATAAGTGATGAGGAAAATTTACTTCTCAATGGTGTGTTTGGGACTAATTTTGTGTTGCAATCAAAATTTATTGGCCCAAAAATCTGCTGATAATAACAAAAAAAAGGATAAAGCTGACAAGTATTTTAGAGTAAGAAATTACGAAAATGCATTACCAATTTATCTGGATATAGCAAATTCCTCAGAAATTGATGTCGAATTAAGCTATAAAATAGGTGTTTGTTATTACGAGGCCGAGCAACTTTCCGAGCGGGTGAAATGTATTCCGTATATTCAAAAAGTCCTTAACAAGGATCCAAAGAATTTCCCTGCCAACTTACCGGAAAAACTGGCTGAAATGTATCACAAAAATGGTCAGATGGACCAGGCCATGGCCACCTTGGAAAGTTATAAAAAAAGTGTAGATCCTTATAATAAGAAGCTTCAAAAGAAATTGACTTATAAATTGAAGATTTATAAAAATGCATTGTTTGCCATGTCTTCACCCAAAGACATCGAGATTGGGAAGCTTGAAAACGGGATTAATTCTGAATTTACGGAATATAATCCGGTGGTTTCTACCGACCAAACGATCATGGCTTATACAGCCCTCAAGCCTAATACAGATAAATTGACATCCAGCCAGAAGTATATTGAGGAAATTTACGTATCCTACCGTAATATTGGTGGTAAATGGTCGGTACCTGAGATCATTCCAATTAACTCAAAATTCAATGTCGGAACAGCTGGAATATCGCCCGATGGCGAAAATATGCTGATTTTTGTTGGATCTACCAATAACACGGGAAGTTTATATAAAATTAAAAGAGAAGGCGCCAGCAGCTGGTCTCAGCCCATTCCCCTGGACAGGGGGATTAATTCAGATTATCTTGAAAGCACAGCAAGTATTTCGCCAGATGGCAAAACCCTGTACTTTGCCAGTAACAGGCCTGGTGGCTATGGTGGGATGGATTTATATAAAGCCGAAAAAAGGGATGGCAAATGGAGTAAAGCCCAAAACCTGGGCCCGACCATAAATACCAGGAATGACGAAGATGCACCTTATATTCACCCCGACGGTAAAACCCTGTTTTTTACTTCCAATGGTCCAAATTCAATTGGAGGGAATGATATTTTCAAAGTTTCTTATATCGGGAAAAAGTGGCAGGAACCTAAAAATATGGGGTATCCTATTAATACTACAGCCGATGACAATTATTTTACCCTCACTGCCGATGGTAGCGTAGGTTATTTTTCTTCAAATCGCCTGGGTGGAAAAGGTGGCCAGGATATTTATTATATAAACATGCCTGAATCAGAGAGAAATATTCCACTGACTTTAATAAAGGGAAGAATTCTTGACGGAGATTCCGGCAAGCCGCTGGCGACAAAAATTAAAGTAGTCAATAAAAAGACCCAGGAAAAAATAGATTATGTTTACAACCCCAACCCCAAAACCGGGAATTACCTGATTATTTTTCCTCCTGGCGAAAATTATGATATGATTATTGAGTCCGAGGGATATTTACCTTATACCATCAATATCAATGTGCCTAATCAGGATAACTTTTATGAGTTATATCAAAAAATATTTTTGAAACCAATTAAGCAGTTTGGTGTAGTCGTGGGCCAGGAGGTAGAAGTGAAAAATGCCTTCTATGATACCGGACAAAGTGATCGCATAGAGCCTCGGAAGGCAAATGAAGCCATGTTAGTCAACAACGACAGCCTTGACCTGTATGATATTATGGATGGCATTATTGGTTCTGCCGATACTACCGCCTTCGAGTATTTATTGGACCTGATGTATGCAACTAACCCGATTGATGCGGTTGATTTTGAGGCTGATGATGACAAAATTGAGTCTGCTTCCAGGGTTTATTACTATGACGAAACAGATAAGAGTAAGTTGGAGGCCAAGAACATAGATGGTAAAACCATTTATTCGCTGCCTACAATGTATGTTGCTGAACTGGCTGAGGCACAGAAAAATGCTGAAAAGAAAACTTCACCGAAAATCGATAGTGAGGCGCTGAGCCTAAAATCAGTTGTTTATTTTGATGTTGATAAAAGTGATTTGAAAGACACCTATAACTTCGAACTCGATAAGATGCTGGCCACGCTTGAAAAATATGAACAGCTTGGTATTGAGATTTCAGGTTACGCTTCTTCCGATGGCGATGAGCAATATAATCGTGAGCTTTCGGATAAAAGGGCCATAAGTGTGCTGGATTACTTTAATAAAAAGGGAATTGTAAGGAGGAGAATTGTGGCCAAAGGCTATGGTGCCAGTGACGATAAGAATTTAAGCAATGAAGCATCCAGAAGGGTGGAAGTAAGACTGGTAGATTTGAACAACCTATAAAAATATTTTTATAATTCATAATAATCATTTTATCATATTAGCGCCCTTCTGAATTAATTCAGAAGGGTTTTTTTATACCCACCGTGTTAGTGGTGTAGCATGGCGTTTCGATAGCCACTGACATGAAATAAATGCCTTTCTTAAAATGCCTTTGTAAATTTTCGCCAATATTCCTTATCTTAATAAGGACTTTAACAAAACAATTTAAATCAATTCCGATATGGGTATCCTGGATAAATTGAAACAAGAATTTATTGATATTATTGAGTGGACCGATTTTAGTAGTGACACTATGGTTTGGCGGTTTCCACGATATCAAAATGAAATTAAATACGGAGCAAAACTAACCGTCAGAGAGTCGCAAGTGGCCGTTTTTGTGAATGAAGGACAAATTGCCGATGTCTATTTGCCGGGCATGTATACGTTAAATACGCAGAACATGCCTATTTTGACGACTATCAAAGGATGGAAATATGGTTTCAACAGCCCATTTAAAGCAGAGGTTTACTTTGTAAATACTAAAAATTTCACGGATCAGAAATGGGGAACCAAAAATCCCATCATGTTGCGGGATAAGGAATTCGGCCCTTTAAGATTACGGGCTCATGGAAATTATGCCTATCGGGTAAATGATGCTGCGAAGTTTATCAAAGAGATAGCTGGTACCGATGGGCATTTTACCATCGATGAGATCACCAATCAGCTGAGGAATTTGATTGTTACAAGGTTTAGTGACGCTTTGGGAGAAAGCGACATTCCCATCCTGGATTTGGCAGCCAACTATGATGAGCTGTCGCAATTCATAAAAGCCAGAATTAATCCGGACTTTCTCGAATATGGGTTGGAGGTAACAAAACTATTGGTTGAAAATATTTCACTGCCTGAAGAAGTAGAGGCTGCCCTGGACAAAAGAAGTAGTATGGGTATTTTGGGGAATTTACATCAATATACGCAGTTTCAGGCAGCGAATGCGATGGAAGCCGCTGCCAAAAACCCGGGGGGCGATGCCTCCGCTGGTGTGGGCATGGGAATGGGCTTTGCCATGGCCAATCAAATGGGACAAATGCTTAATAATCCGCAGACGCATCAACCGGGCCAGCAGCCCCAATCCAATGTGCCTCCGCCTATTCCCGGCGTGATATCGGTATTTGTCGCCATCGATGGACAACAAACCGGTCCCTATAAAATGGATGTAATCCTGGAAATGATTAAAAAAGGAGACATCAGCAGAGAAACTTTAGTCTGGAAAAAGGGCATGGAAGAATGGTTGCCGGCTATTGAGGTACCCGGAATAAACGGTATGTTCGATGAGACCCCGCCACCAATTCCGGGAAATTAATCTCAGGAAGGTACCAGACTTTTGATCAAAACAAATCGATTTATGTCCGACGATGCATCACCGGAAGTAAAAGTAAGCAATGAATTGGAATGTCAGGGCTGCGGGGCAATTCTTAAATTTAAACCTGGAACACATCACTTAAGCTGCGAATATTGCGGGGCGGAAAACGAAATATTCAACCCCGATGACCAGGTTGTCACCATTGAAGAAACCAGCCTTGAAGAATATTTGCAGGAGGGATTAAGAAAAGAGGAAAAAATTGAGATAGTGACGGTCAGATGTGATGGTTGCGGAGGTTCTTTTACATTTGAGCCCAACCTCAGTTCTGATTTTTGCCCTTTTTGCAGCTCCCCGAAGGTAATACAGGGAGGAACCACCGCCTCTGTTTACAAGCCGGGATACCTGCTGCCCTTTGATATAAGCAGAAATAAAGCTTTAAGTAACTATCAACATTGGCTTAAGTCCCTATGGTTTGCCCCTGGCGATCTGAAACATTATGCGGATAATAATGACCATTTTAATGGAATGTACATTCCTTTTTGGACTTATGACTGCCACACCCGTACACAATATTCAGGTGCCAGAGGTCGTGATTACCAGGTTCAGCGACAGGTAAATGTGATAGAAAATGGTAAGTCCGTAACCAGAACCCGGTATGTAACCAAAACCCGGTGGCAGCATGCCAGTGGCGAGGTGCAGAATATTTTTGACGATATATTGGTCGTGGCAAGCAGTGCAGTTTCCCAGCATAAAATGAATAAAATCAAGGCCTGGGATCTGGATAACCTGGTGCCCTATGATGATAAATACTTGAGTGGTTTTAGAACGGAGACGTACACGGTAAACATCGAAGACGGCTATGAAAACGCTAAAACCAAAATGCACAGAGAAATAGTTTTTAGTGTAAAACAGGATATTGGAGGAGACAGGCAGCGAATAGACCATTTAAATACGCAATACTCCGGTGCTTCGTTTAAGCAAATCCTGGTGCCGATATGGTTAAGCGCTTACCGGTATAAGGGAAAAGTATATCAATTTGTTGTCAATGGCAGAACCGGAGCAATCGCGGGGGACAGGCCTTATAGCACCAAAAAAATAGTATTGGCAATACTCGGCGGCCTTTTGCTAATTCTGCTTGTTTCCCTGTTTGTTAAGTGAATCGGAAAATATAAGGATTGTAATCATGAAAAACATTGAAAAAAAGTATTCGAAAGAAGAATTAACCGTAATATGGAAGCCCGATCAATGCATTCATTCGGAAAAGTGTTTTAAAGGGTTATCACATGTATTTAATCCAAACCAGAGACCCTGGATAAATTTAGATAAGGCAGATAATGATAAAATCAGGGACCAGATTGATCAATGCCCATCAGGAGCTTTGTCTTATGAGCAGCCAAAAGAGACTACTATGCCTAAGTCCGAGGCGATCACTGTTCAGGTATTGCCGCAAGGGCCCATTCTGGTAAAAGGAATTGTGAAGATACAGGGAGTTGATGGTCAAATTACCGAAAGCAATCAATCCACAGCCTTTTGCCGCTGTGGACTATCATCCAACAAGCCATTGTGTGATGGGTCTCACAAATCGTTTGATTTTGATGATGCCTGATGCTGGTTGAGGTTTATTTTTCGGCAATGGTAAACACCCTGTTAATATTAAATCCAAAAAATATATCGCCATCTGAAAGGTCTCCGGTAGTTTCAGCCACGAAATAACGTTCCAGCATGCCTCTTGAATTGGTAATATGCAATTGGAACACATGTCCTCCTGTTTCAATATCAAACCCTAAAGCGATGGCGTCAAATGTATTATCGTCCAGGTTATCGCTTCTATAGCGATAAAAGTATTCCGCGTTTAGCGTGACCCGGTTACTGAGTTTATACCTGGCACCAATACCCATGGCAAATACGTCATTGTCTATTTCCGGGCTGCGAACCAGGTTTCTGTGTATTACAGTTGGGCTAAACTGTAACGAAAAGTTATTGTTAAATTTTCTGGCCAGTAACAGCTGATAAGAATAAGATAACCTCGAACTGAAGACATCTTCATTGCCCGGGCTCAGATCTTCAACACCTGTAGCGGCGATACCGCTAAACAAGGAAAGTGTAACCGGCATGTTTTTGGCGCCACTTGATTGTTTTAATAGCTTGTACTTACCGTAAAAATCAAATGTCTTTTGAAAAGAGCTTCTACCCAAACCGATATTTAAATCGTCGGTAATGCCGTATTCCAGTCCAAATCGGATAGTGGATTGATCTAATCCAAAAAGTTGGTAAAAGCCGTCGTTGACTTTGCCGAATCGATGCGCGATGATAAAACTCAACACACCTCCGGCGGTATTCTCCACAGATTGACCATTTATGATCCGCGTAGCTTTGAAAGTGGCATAAGCATATTCTGTATTGTCCCCGGTCCTTGTTTCTTCTTCCAGCAACTCCAATAAATCTTCCTGAGCGTGAAGTTGAAAGTGTGTAAAGGTAACAACCAGCAACACCGTCAAAAATGTGAGTACTTTTTTATTCATGGTTATCTTTTATACGGTTCTAACTTTAATTCCACCTTTACCTCTACCACTTTAGCAATATTGTCAATAACGGTTTTGGGGATCTTGATTTTATAATCTTTTACAGTCACCGGAAACGCTGCTGAAGCGTTGACGGTATTGTCAGCTACTTCTAAAATTCCGTCAGAGGATACGGTATTCGTTTCGCCGTGTATAGTAAGTTCTCCTTCGACTTTCACATTATACTTACCATTATCTTCGAAATTAACATCATCCAAATTGGTGATTTTACCTTTAAATGTACTTTTAGGAAATTTGTGTGATTCAAGGTAGTTTTCATTGAAATGCTCCTGCATTAATGCTTTTTCAAACTCAAATCCTTTGATCAATACCGATAAGGCAAGCTCTCCGCTTTCGCTGTCAAGAATACAGGTGCCCTGATTGTTATGGGCATCAATGTTTTCCAATGCTGCTTCAGAGAAAAAAGAAATATGGCCTGTTCGGGTAAAATACTTACCCTGGGCAAAGCCAATGTTGATTATAATTACACTAAATACTACTGTTAGAAATAAATTTTTCATAAAGATTATATTCTGTTTCAATTAGTTATTGGGAGCTCCTGCTTTGATCCAGGAGTCTAACTGGGCTATTTCACAAAGAGGAAGTGGTCCGTCGGGTGGCATGTCGCGGTCTCTGATAGCGTGTCTTCCAACACTGCCATTGTCTACGTTTTCCTTGATTTCATCATAATTCGTTAATAAAAACCGGTCATTGCCCGGCACATGACAACCAACAATAGCGCAGTTGGTAGCAATGATCGGTTCAATGGTAGCGGAAAAAGATACGTCGGTGGTGTCACAATTGCCTAACCCATACAATTCAGCTTCATTGTCGTAAGTGCAGCCATAAAACACAACGCCTAATATAAATGTCAGGACCAGTAATTTTTCAGTAATTTTTCGCTTCATTTTCAGACAATTAGTAATTATCAATATATCTTAGTTCTCTTCCCGATTCTTCGGGTAGCCACAAAGTACATTGGATTTTATTTCTTCCTGCCGGACCCGGGACCGACAAGGAGTGGTCACCGGCGCGGGTGTTGAAAGTATTTTTTCACCAATTGCATTCCGGATACCTTTTCACGGATCCATCCTGTGCATCATTATCATTGGACGATGTGGCATTTTTTAAATTGCAATTCCTGCAACAGGTCGTCAAACCCCACGCATAAGCCTTTAATTTTAACATGCGAATTTTCCAACAGCTTTTCCTTATCCAGATCCGGAGCGGCATCAACTTCGCAATTAATAATCCCCTTTTCCCCTTTCAACAATATATTGTACCCTCCATGCTGGTTCTGTTCTACATTTGAAATGGTACCGGCAAAAGTGATTACCTTATCCGCGTATTGCATAGAAGCTTTATCCACATCCTGCTCAAACTCCTTATATAAATCATCTGCCGATAGGTCATAGGATGATTTTTCCGATGCAATATCCCGATGAGGTTTATTATATTGGAAGATACCGTAAACAACTATTGAGATCAGTAATATTAGTCCTATAAATATTAAATTTCTTTTCATATTTAATATTTGTTTAATGAGTTGAGATTTTAATAAACAATCATATCGACCATAAGAATTGTTTTCGCCCATTAAATTTCCGTTGCCACCTCCAGGTAATATGATCCATCCAAATAACTTAGATATGCTACATTTATCATACCAGCTTCAAACGTGGTTTTATCAATAGCCAGCGCACGGATATCCTTATTCGAATGTTGAACCAAATATATCCAAGGGGTAGGAGTCAATAAATTAATTTTCTCTGAACCGGAATAATCTTAAACTGAATAGGGAATTGGTTTAATTTAAGGCACCTTACAAAAATTAATCAATTTTTCCTGAGAGCCAGGATTTAAACTTATTTGACCGGTCGGTGCTTACAATTGTTTCAATGTTAGCTGGTGGGTTAAGTAGTATTTTGACCCTGGATTTGGAATAGCTGAACATCTGGTCTATCGCCTTTATATTTACAATAAATTGTCTGTTGATTCTAAAAAAATCCTTTGGATTAACCATACTCTCCAGGGTATCCAGATTATAGTCAATGGGGTAGTTGTTAGCATCAAATGTGCAAAGGAATACTACCTTTTCGGCAGTGTAGAAATAGGCGGTATTGCTGATTTCTATTGTCTTTATTTTTTGCCCGTATTTAACCACCATCCTTTCCTGGTAGGTGGCCTGGCTTTCCTTCAACATCCGGAATAACCGGTCATAGTCGATTGATTGAGGGGGCTTATTTTTATTCCAATGTCTGAATTTTTCGAGACTTTTTTCCAACTCCTCTGGCTTAATGGGTTTTAACAGGTAATCAATGCTATTTACTTTAAAAGCCTTGACAGCGTATTGGTTATAGGCAGTGGTGAAGATAACAGGTGCGGTTATAGTTACTTTTTGAAAGATTTCAAAACTTAACCCATCTGCCAAATGGATATCCATGAATACCAGATCAGGTTGGGCATGGGTTTCAAACCATTCGACACAGGATTCTATGCTGTCTTCGGCGCCCACTATATTGGCGTCGGGAATGATTTTCTTGATAATTTTAAACAGTCTGTTCAGTGCTGCTTCTTCATCTTCGACTATAAATATGTTTATCATGCAATTTTAATTAACAAAGGGACCATCACCGAAAAATAAGTATCTGATTTATGAATCTCTACCTGTTTATTGGATAATAATAAATATCTTTTTTTTATGTTTTCCAATCCAAAACCGGTAGATGCCGGATCGGTTGTTTTTGGGTTTAGGTTGTTTTTGATATAAAGTTGCTCACCCTGATCAAATATTTCAATAGTTAAGGTTTTTTTCTTGGAAACCACGTTGTGCTTCAAAGCGTTTTCAGTGAGTAATTGCAAGGTGAGCGGTGGAATAAATGTCTTTTTTGCCCTGTCGCTGACATTGACCTTGATATTGAAGTTATTACCGTATCTTTTTTGTTGCAGGAAAAAATAATCGTTCATCAATTCTAATTCCTCTTCCAGGTTGATAATTTGTTTGTCTCGGTAAGTCAAAACATGGCGAAAAAAATCTGATAATTTGGAAACATAGTTTACGGCCACAGATTGGTTTTCTTCTATAATGGCTATCAGTGTGTTGAAGCTATTAAATAAAAAATGGGGATTAATCTGACTTTTGAGCGTCTGAAATTGAAACTCTATAATGTCCTTCTGCATTCTTTCGGATTGCTTAAGTCGTCGCTCCCTGGACTTGATATAATAAAACAACCCCACCGCCATGGCTAATATGACGCCTGTATAAAACCAGGGGCGCTTCCAGATAGGTGCCACAATGGTAAAGTCAAACTGTGCCATATTAGATTCGCGACCCTGGCTGGCCAAAGTAGTTTTTACCTTAAAACTATAATCGCCGGAAGGCAATTTGGGATAGGTGAAGTGGTTGTCCTTTGACACCTTCCAATTCAGGTCAAAACCTACCAGCATATATTCATATGAAATGTCTTCTATATTCTGGTACCAGGTGCTTCGACAATAGAATGTTAAATGATCCTGATTGTGTGAAAATTGATGATTGGGTTTGATATCAACGTTTTCAAAAAAGACAGCAACATTATCAACAAAGACTGTAGGTTTGCTTTGATAGGGTGTTTTATGTTGTTGGAATTTGATGAGTCCCCTTTGTGTAGAAATCCAGATATTGCCCTGGAGATCTTTATCCGTTGCGTTTAAGGGACTGTTGGTAAAGGTGGTGCCTAAGCTACTCCTGAAATCGTGATAGTTTAAAGCTGTGTCCAGCAATCCAATACCATCGGCAAAGACAATGATCAAATTCCCATGTTGGTCACCAACAATACTTGAAATAGCTTTTTTCCGTTGGCCAATCAAAGAGGTGTGGTTTTTAAATTTGATATCATTATATTGATAAAGCTCGCCGTTTGCGGTGCTGAACCAAATATTGCCCTGGGCATCTTCAGTTACAGAGTAAATCACGTTACTTGATAAATCATCAATACCTCCAAACTGTCTGATGGCGCCATTGTCATAAACGGCAATGCCTTTTCCATGCGTAGCAAACCAGGCCCTGCCTTTTGAGTCAATAAATACCTGGTAAATATAGTTTGTACCGAGGCCTCCTTCCTGGTCGAAGTTCTCAAATTGGAAATTAGGATTTTTTGAATTCACAGTGCCATTTAAGGTACACCTGGATACCCCACCCAATGTCGCAAACCATATCTCCGATTGGTGACCATTAATGGATAAGACATTATTGTTTACCAGGCCGTCGGATTCGTCCACATTAATCAAAGTTGCGGTCGTAGGATCAAACCGGAAAACACCGGCCTCATAGGTCCCAAGCCACAAAAATCCAAAATCGTCTAAATAGGTGCTGATCACTTTTTCGGGGTCAGGTAACTGCCGGGCGGGAAATTGGACAACCTGATTATGCAGGGAATTTGGATTATATTTAATGATACTGTTTTTGCCGGCATACCATATATTTCCCTGTGGATCGGTAGCAAAGGAATTAATTTCATGCTCCTCCTGGTTAAAGTCATGATGAAATTTAAATCGCGGATCTGAGATTTTTAAGTTGGAGGCATTATCGCTAAACCATACGTTTCCTTCCTGATCCTTCAACATTGAAAGTGCTTTAGCATTCTTAAAGCCGTCTATTTCCATAACCTTAGACAACCCAAAGTCCTCAAAGTCAAACGCAAAAATACCATGTCGTTCAGTGGCTAGCCAGATTTCGTTGTTTTGAATAACCTCGATATCATTGATAGGACCGAAAGGCCACGATGAGTAATTATGTGTTTCTATGGACTCTTTGCTTAAATTATATTTGCAAAAACCATTTTCATACAACCCTATGAATAAATTCCCGTCCTCATCCGAAGTGATGGTTTTAACGATATTATCCTTTAACCCGTCACTGGTACTCAGGGTGCGGATTTTAGGAATACCATTTTCCAGGTGACAAATACCTATACCCCTGTCTGTACCGGCCCATTTACGACCTTTGGTATCTTCGACCATGATATATATGAAATTATCATTCAGACCATCGTCCAGATTGATGTTTACGAACTGATCATCCTGCTTATAAAAAATACCTTCACCGTAGGTAGACACCCACATCACCCCATCTTTATCTTCCAGAATGTCAGTTATCGGCACAGCCCCAAAAGTTGTGTCTAACAATTGCAGGTGGTGATTAGCCAGGATGGCAATGTTACCATTTTGATAACCAACCCAAAGCTGTTTTTTTTTGGTTTGTGTAACACTGGTTATTTCATTGTCTGTAATAGAATCGGGGAGCAGGTATTGATCAAAGGAATGCCCGTCATAACGGAATAGACCTGAGGTAGTTCCCAACCATAAAAGGCCGTCGTCATCCTGGTATATCTTGTTGATATTGACTCCTTCATATTCTTTTTTGAATGGCAGGTCTTTGGTCAATATTTTCTGGGCTGTTGCCAGGGTATGAAAAATCGTTGTGAGAACTACTATGCCTATCCAACGCAAAGCCTTTGACGACCTGGTTATTTTAGGGAATATACTATTCATCTCCGTACAAATTCAGCGTCGACTGCGACAATGATCTCTTCCGCTATTTTTTGATAGACCACCTTAGGTACCTGAATATCGTGATCTTGCAAAAAAACTTCGAATTGCGTGGATACTTTAATACCCTGACTGTTGATAGCCAGTTGACACTTAATGATCCTTTCCTGGGTTATTCCATGAATTTCCAAATTTCCCTTTGCCCGGACCTCGTAATCACCTTTTTTTTCGAGGTCAATTATTTCAATCATTTTTCCATGGAAAGTGGCATTGGGGTATTTGTGCGTTTCCATATAGTTTTCCCTGAAATGCTCTTTTTGAAGCGCACTATTGAAGCCATCAAATGAATTGATCGGAATGGTGAAAGCGAAGGTATGTTTGTCGGCGTTTATTACACCTGCCAAACTGTTGCTGAACCCGATGATGAGCTCCAGAGGCGCCTCAGATTTAAAACTCGCATTACCGGATTTGGTCATGTAAATCGTATCCTTCTGTGGGGTAAGGAACAGCCAAACACAAAAAAATGAAATAATACCCGAAGCCATTTTCGAAAGCATTAAAAATTAATGTATCCGTTAATATGATTAATATTGCAATTTAATAATTGATTTAATTAATTTTGCAACACCTGATAAAAACCGAAAACCTATTTATATCATTCCTTCACAAGTAATTTTATTTAAGTACTATGTTTGATAATCTTAGTGTAAAGCTGGAAAGAGCGTTTAAGACCTTAAAGGGACAGGGTTCCATTACCGAGGTTAACGTAGCGACTACCGTCAAGGAAATTCGTAAGGCGCTGATAGATGCCGACGTTAACTACAAGGTAGCTAAGGAAGTTACCGACACCATCCGGGAGAAGGCGTTAGGTCAGCAAGTTTTGGTATCCGTGTCACCGGGGCAGTTGCTTACCAAAATTGTCGATGAAGAATTGACAGCTTTGATGGGTGGTGAGAAGGTTGATATTGACATCACAGGTGACCCGGCTGTTATCTTAATTTCAGGTTTGCAAGGGTCGGGTAAAACTACCTTTTCAGGTAAGTTGGCCAGTATGCTTAAAAAGCAAAACAGACAGGTATTACTGACAGCCTGTGATGTATACAGACCCGCTGCCATAGAGCAGCTGAAGGTATTGGGAGAACAGATTGATGTGGAAGTTTATGCGGAAACAGATCATCGGGACCCACTTAAAATTGCCAAAAATGCCCTGGCCCATGCCAAGGCTCATAATAAGAAAATAGTTATTGTCGATACGGCCGGGCGCCTGGCGGTGGATGAAGAAATGATGCAGGAAATTACCATGCTGAAAGAGCATCTGAATCCATCTGAAACGTTATTCGTGGTCGATTCCATGACTGGTCAGGACGCCGTTAACACTGCAAAAACCTTTAATGAAAGGCTTAACTTTGACGGGGTGGTGCTGACAAAACTGGATGGAGATACCAGGGGAGGAGCTGCCTTGTCCATTAAAACCGTGGTCAATAAACCTATTAAGTTTATAAGTACCGGTGAGAAAATGGAGGCCATTGACATATTCCATCCCGACAGGATGGCAAGGCGGATATTGGGTATGGGCGATGTTGTATCGCTGGTGGAGAAGGCCCAGCAAACTTTTGATGAAGAAGAGGCGAAGAGACTTAATAAGAAGATCAGGAAAAATCAGTTTAACTTCAATGATTTCCTGTCACAGTTGGAGCAAATAAAGAAAATGGGAAATATTAAAGATCTTGTAGGCATGTTGCCCGGCATGAACAAGGCTTTAAAAGGCATTGATATTGATGATGACTCCTTCAGGCCCATCGAAGCGATCATTAAGTCAATGACTGTCAAAGAACGCGAAAACCCGGATTTAATTAACGGAAGCAGAAGAAAACGGATTGCCAATGGAAGCGGAACTTCAATTCAGCAGGTAAACAACCTGTTAAAACAGTTCGGAGACATGCGGAAGTTAATGAAAACCATGAATAAGATGGGAGGCGGAAAAAGGGGGCTGGCAAACCTGAATCCTTTCGGTGGCCGTTAATACCATTCACATTAATTGATGGATCAACATTTTTTTTAACCAAAGTATAACCTGCAAGTGTTTCCCGTCAGGAAAATGTAATCCCAGCTAACTGCTTTACAATCAAGTGATTTGTTATCGATACATGACCGAGTTCACGGCCTGAATAACCTTCTTTGTATTCGGTAAAATTTCCTCGATTAAGGTAGGGGCATAGGGTAGCGGCACATCCTGGCTATTTACTCTTTTAACCGGCGCATCGAGGTAATCAAAGGCTTCTCTCTGAATGTTAAAAGCGATGTCTGTGGCCAGAGAAGACAATGGCCAGGCTTCTTCCACTACTACCAGTCGATTGGTTTTTTTTACGGAATTAACGATGGTCTCATAGTCAATTGGCCTTACTGTGCGAAGGTCTATTACTTCACAGGATACATTTTCTTTTTCCAATTGTGCCGCGGCTTCAAAGGCTATTTTCATCATTTTCCCAAAAGAAACCAAAGTGACGTCATTTCCCTCTTTTTTTATCTCCGCTACGCCTAGTGGCAGCAGGTATTCTCCCTCGGGAACATTACCCTTGTCCCCATACATCAATTCAGATTCCATAAAAATAACGGGATCATCATCGCGTATAGAAGATTTCAACAGACCTTTGGCATCGTGTGGGTCGGAAGGAACTACTACTTTTAATCCAGGTGTATTGGCATACCAGTTTTCAAAATTTTGTGAATGCTGAGAACTCAGCATGCCGGCATTACCAGTGGGGCCCCTGAAAACAATGGGAACATTGAATTGGCCTCCTGACATGGACTTCATTTTAGCGGCACCGTTAATTATCTGGTCGATGGCTACCAATGAGAAATTAAAGGTCATAAACTCAATAATAGGACGTAACCCATTCATGGCTGCCCCTATACCCAAGCCGGTAAATCCAAGTTCGGCAATTGGTGTATCAACTACCCTGTCCGCACCGAATTCATCCAGCATACCCTGGCTGACCTTGTAGGCACCGTTATATTCGGCGACTTCCTCACCCATTAGAAATATTTTGGAATCTCTCCTCATTTCTTCGCTCATCGCTTCGCCTAGTGCTTGCCTGAATTGTATTTCCCTCATGATGTATAATATTGAATTTGCGCCGTAAAAATAAAATATTGTTTGTAATTAATAAAACTTAATGCCATTAGATTTTTCCCGGATTCCAAAAAAAAAGCCCTCCAAAACTGGAGGGCTTTTTGTATAGAATTTAGTTAATTATTTAATCGCATTTCTGAAGGCGTCATTGGAAGCATAATTTCTGAATTCTAGATCAGATAAAGCTTTTTCCTTTAATGATGCGTCGGCTGCTACGGCTTTAGTGAGATTGCTGGTTACACCTGACTCGTTGTCCAGTCTGGCGCTGGCAACTGCAGCAGCGTAGTAGGCAAGTGCCATGTTATTATCAGTAGCAGTTACCTGCTCTAAAGTAGTAATGGCATTTCTATGATCTCCGCTCAGGATTTGAGCTAACCCTTTATTAAACAGGTTAGTAGTGGTTTCTGAGCTATTAGATAGGTTACTTACTGCATCACTATATTTTGCCATTTTTACCTCAATAGCACCTTTCACGCCATTCAGCCCTTTTTTATCTTCGTTAGAAGGATTCAGGCCTTCAGCTTTATTCAAAGCATCGTAAGCTTTGGCAGTATTACCCTGCATCAAATAAGCCGAGCCAAGATTGATATAGGCTTGTGCGCTTTCCTGCTTTTTATTGGCAATTTCAAATTGTGTGATCGCTTTGTTTAAGTTTTCACCACCATTGCTTTCGGCAGCCATTTGTAGGTAAGTAGCACCCAGGTTGTTGTGTGAACTCCAGCTGTCATTTTTCTTGGTAGCAGCTGTATAGATTTGCTCTTTTTCGCTCAGCGAAGGAGTCAGAGAAGCTGCAAAGCTTAGCTCTTCATCTGAAAGTGTATCTGAACTCACACTACCATTTACAATGCTTTTAGCCAAAATCGCTATCTCTGCATTTGACTTCTTTTCCTTAACAGTAAGAATTTCAGTTTCGGCAGTTCTTAACTTAGGATAAACATCTCTGAATAATTTTTTGTAAACAGATAGTTTATGCAGGGCGTCTTCCTTGTCTTCAAAAGAACCGGCGCCGTTAACAATATTCAGGACTTCAGATTTTTCATCCGATGAAATACCATCATATTCATCCAAATACGCTTTAAATTCACCCCAATCCTCAACCACTGGCTTGAGAATGAAGTTAATAGAATCTGCAGCTCCTTTGTAATCGTATTTTCTCATCTCCTGACGGTAGAACTTTTCAATGGCTTCAGCCCTTTGTTGCGACAGTCTGGAGTTAATTCTTTCAGCACCTTCAGGAGAGTGAGTACCTGTGATGGTAACCGTACGTGTAACATTTTTTTCGGCTACGAAAGCGTCGAAGAATTTACCGCGATCACTACGTTTTTCCGAGTATCTTAAAACAGGGCTTCCTTGTGTAAAGAAAAATTCGACATTGGTAGGAAGCAATTCCTCTTGATCATTGTAACCATGAGGAGCATAAGATGGGTAATAGCTGTTTTGCGCTAATCTTGACGTAGTGATTACTCCTTCGGCTACGTCCATTCTGGGAGTTTCTTTGGATTTTCCGTTTCTTGGATCAGATGCGACACCTTGTACAGTTAATTTACCAGACTGCATAGCCTCTTCATAAGGGAACGAGAAGTTTTGGCTGATTCTTGGCTGTTGCTCATTGGCATTAGGAAAATCCTCCTGCTTGAACTCTATGTTTCCCGGTTGTGGCTGATTTTCTTGTCCGCCAAACTCATAGAAAGTATTAACTGTATAAACTTTACCTTTTTTTAACATCTTAACAGGTAAAGCTGCTGACATTTCAAAATTTACAGTATCAGCATGAACTTCTAGCGGGGAGGGTGTAACGGTGAGTTGTTGTTGATCAGCCATTTTAACCATTTGGCTTAATGAACAACCTGACAAAGATAAAATCCCAACTAGGAATAACGCATAAACTAATTTTTTCATAAAAGTCATATTTAAAATTTTGGTTGTGTCGAAGTGCAAAACTATATTTATAAAATTACGAATGCAATTTTAAGTGAAAAAATCTTTTAATATTCGAAATAATTCCTTACTTTCTTTATTATATTTGCAAATCTTTCTTTAAAAGATACAATGCGTAAAATTCAATATTTCTTCGAATCACAAGCTTTTGGTGTTTGCACGAAGTTAGGAGAAAAACTTAAAATACCTATTGCCAGCATTAGATTATTTTTTGTTTATGCCTCTTTTTTGACCTTTGGGTCACCAATTATCATCTACCTGACGCTTGCTTTCATCATTAACTTCAGAAAGCACCTGAGAAGGAGAAATAACCGGGTTTGGTATTTCTAACGTTTCAACTGGGAATATACACGCACTTTTTTCAAGAAATAAGCCACTACAATTGATCCTTTATAGGTTTCCATAAATTGCGTTTTTGAGCCCAATTTCAATACTTTTCTGCGCTTCACTTCGATTTTCAACAGGTTTCTTAAAAATGCAAGGTGCGCTTTGCCTATAGCCCAAAAGTTGTCAAATGACCATTGAGTCAGGAATCGAAAGGCTGCCGCTACATCCAAAATCCAGCGTAATGGCATTTTCCATAATAATTGGCTGAAGGGTGAGTTTTTGTAAAGCGTGACAAGACTGTTTCTGAAATTCAGGTAGGTTTTAAAACTATTGGTTTTATGTAAGGTTCCGCCGCCGATGTGATAAACCTGACTGTTCCCACAATAAAATATACTATATCCCATCCGTTTCAGCCGCCAGCACAAATCTATTTCTTCCATATGGGCAAAATAGTCCTTGTCCAAACCCCCCGCCTTAAAATAGGCGTCCGCCCTCACAAAAAGGCAGGCACCTGTAGCCCAGAATATTTCGCGGTTGTCATTGTATTGACCGGCGTCAACTTCGATTGTTTCAAAAAGGCGACCCCTGCAAAACGGATAACCTAATATGTCAATAAACCCACCTGCGGCACCGGCGTATTCAAATCTGTCTTTATTTTCAAAGGAGAGGATCTTGGGCTGACAGGCGGCAACGTCAGGGTTCTGATCCATCAGGGTTATGACGGGTGCTATCCAATTCTCGGTAACCTCAATATCTGAATTAATTAATATATAATAATCAGCTTCTATTTTTTGCAGTGCCTGATTGTAGCCCTCGCTAAAGCCATAGTTTTGAGATAAAAGGATCTTTTCTACATCATGGTGATGTTTGGTAAGAAAATCCACAGAGTCATCTGTGGACTGATTATCAGCCACAAAAATAGTGTGTCCCTGGCTATATTTTTTTAAGGTAGGTAAAAATTGCGCTAAATAATTCTTACCGTTATAGTTAAGAATGACTATGGCTACCTTGCTCATTTAAAAAAGACCGCCGAGGTTCATCCCCGGAATGTTGGGTATGATCCCCTCCGTTGATTTTTTGATTTCCTCCTTGGCTAGTTCATCTGCATCTTCAATGGCCTTGTTGACAGCCGCAATGATTAAATCTTTCAACATGTCTTCATCACCGGGTTTCATCAGGGAGTTGTCTATGTCCAGATTAATCAATTGTTTTTTCCCGTTTACGGTAGCCTTTACCATTCCTGCGCCAGACTCAGCTGTAATTTCCAGTTTTGTCAAGGCTTTTTGGGCTTCCTGAATTTTTTCCTGGGCCTCCTTGATCTTACCCATCATTTTCATCATGTCAAACATATTGCTCTCTTATTTTTAGATACAAAAGTATTCTATTTATAGATGAATTCATATTCTAAAGAAGGCAGTATGCGCTAAATTTATCAGTTAATATGGTTGCCAGGAGACGATAGCGTCATTTACGTAGTAACAATACCCCGCCGGACCTGGATGATTTCATCCCGGTGAAATCCGTTACATCCACGCGGTAAACATAGGTGGCCTCAGGCATGAGTTTGCCATTAAAAGTGCCGTCCCACCCTACATCGGCATTGTCTGAGACAAAGATTAATTCCCCCCAACGGTTAAAGATTTTCATACTGAAACTTTGGAAGAAAAGCCCTTTGGCTTCAAAAAAATCATTTAAACCGTCTCCATTGGGAGTGAAGGCATTGGGTAAGAAGATCAATACCTCCAACTGAACCCTGTATAGGTTGGATACACTTTCCCTGGGGGTGGCATCGTTGGAAACGGCTCTGATCTGATAAAATAATATCTGAGACCCCCTTAACAAGGCGTCATCAAGAAAGGATAATGTATTGCCCACGGGAACAGACCCCAGTAAATTCCCCTCATTATCAAATATGTCAACAAAATACTGATTAATACCCAGGGACCAACCCTGATAATCAGTCCAGGTCAGAGAAACCTGGTTATTTGACTCAAGACTTCCCGTAAGTATTATTGGACAGGTTGCCGGGCTTAACAGGGAAGTGTTACCACATTGATCCTTGTAACTAATGTTGTAACAGTAGGTGTCAGCCGGTATGTTGACGTCATTGTCAGTATAATTATTGTTATCTACGGAATCGACAAGTACTGAAGGCGCATTATTAACTGACTTGTAGATGAAATAGCGTGCAGGTGTTTCATTGGTGGGAATATCCCAGATGATATTAATTTCATTATTAATAACTGAACTTGTAATATCCTGGATCGGGTCAGGAATATCTGTACTAAAAGCTGTTAGACATTGTTGACCGGAGGTAGAGATCAATCCGTTGGCATAATTGTTAACCAATTGATAGCAGTAGTTCTGATTGCACACTACATTACCGTCATCATACGTGGTCTGTGCGGCATTATTAATGACGCTAATAGGATTGTTGTCTCTGACTACGGTGTAATTGGAAAAATTTAAATTCTCCGTGGTCCAGGATAGATTATTGTTATTATCCTGGGCGACCGCGTCAAGTAGGACACTACAAATGGTATCGGAGTAAATAGTTATTCCGGAACAGACATCAGTTGCACTAATTCTGTAACAGTAATAATTATCCCGGGTGTTCAGGTTTTCAACGATTTTCAGGGTAGGTTCTGTGAGCACTTCCACCATTTGAAAATTTTGCGCTTGATTGACAGCCTGCTCCAGCTCATAAACTATATCGGGGTTAAGGCCGTAAGACAGCACAAGGCTTCCTGTTCCAGGATCGATGGTGGTGACATTGAGGGAGTTGATCGAAGCTGGAACGAGGTTATTGACAGTATTGATGTTTACTATCCTTTCTGCACAATTGTCCCTGGCGCCATTCATAATACCTCTGACCGTAATGTTATAGCTATTGGGTACACCGTAATTATGGGGAGGCACATTATCTCCCTGGTTGATGGTCAAATTGGTGCCATCACCAAAATCGATAAAAAACCGGTCATAGTAGGTGTCGGTGATATCAATTTTGACATTGTTGTTAGCGCAATTCCTAACAGTATATTCAGGTTCCAGCGGCTCAATAACTTCAATGGTAATACTATCATCGCGGGGTAATTGATTGGCTACAATTTCCAGGATGGTATATGTGCCCGGAGTGGTAAAGGTATAGGTGGTAAGATTTCCCTCAAACAATCCATCCCTGTCATAGTCGTAAGTTCTGGTAAGTCCTGGAAGACCCACCTGGGTGATGTTTACCGTGAGAGGTGCGCAGCCTTTAATGTAATCGACTTCAAAGCGTCCTCCTGCACTAGCGTGTTGTGCCAGCGAGTTATGATAGGGTAACCATAACAAAGTGAAAAGTAAGCTATATAAAAATTTTAACTTCAAACTTTTAATTCAGAGGCCTTTTGATGTAAAATTACAATGGTTAGCAAGATGCAAACATACAAAACCCATCCATTTTCTATAAACGATGCATTTTGACTAAAATTATCCTTTATTCAAGCCACCGCGGTTGAAAATTCAGCTTAATGACACCTGGATGGAGACCCGGAAATTCTAATGCTTTGCTAAAATCTCAATACCCTCAGATACGGTTACTTTGGTTTGCTCACCGGTTTGCATATTTTTCAAAGTAATCAGCTGACTTTCCATCTCATCCTCTCCAACCAGTAAAACGTACGGGATGTTTTTTTTGTCGGCGTAATTCATTTGCTTTTTAAGCTTTGCGGGTTCCGGATAAATTTCACTTTTGATCTGGGCATTTCTTAACGCGCTCAGCACTTTTAATGCGTATGGCTCGGTTTTACGTTCGAAGTTTGTTACCAGGGCTGTGGTCGACACGATTGCTTCTTCCGGAAACAAATTCAGGGCATCCATCACATCATAAATACGATCGACGCCAAATGAAAACCCTATACCCGAAATTCCGGGCATACCAAAAACGCCGGTCAGATCGTCGTACCTGCCGCCGCCGCTCAGGCTCCCGATTTTAACATTGTTTGACTTCACTTCCAGTATGGTGCCTGTGTAGTAAGATAACCCTCTGGCCAGCATCGGGTCAAACGCCATGTGGTGGTTTTTAATGCCAAACTGAGCCAGATAATGCAGGATTTCTTCAAATTCATTGATTCCCTGCATTCCTGATGCTGAGTCCTGTAGAAGTGTTTTAATGGTCTTTAATTTTTGATCATTATTTCCTTCGATATTCAGGAAAGGATCTAAAGCATTTATGGCAGCCGGGGCAAAGGATCTTGATCCCAGTTCATCGATCACGCCTTGCTTTCCAATTTTATCCAATTTATCAATTGATGTGCAAAGTTCACTGAGTTTGTCTGCTTCCCCGATGGTCTCGGCGATTCCCGCCAAAATTTTCCGGTTATTTATTTTAATATCATAATCGCTGATGCCTAATTTTGCGAAGACTTCGTTGATCATCAACACTATCTCCATTTCGCAGATTAAGGAATTTGTGCCAATAACATCCGCATCGCATTGATAAAATTCCCTGTAGCGGCCTTTTTGAGGCCGGTCAGCGCGCCATACCGGTTGAATCTGGTACCTTTTGAAGGGGAAAGTTAGCTCGTGCCGGTTCATGACAACGTATCTTGCAAAAGGTACGGTCAGGTCATATTTTAACCCTTTTTCGGATATTTTATGTAGTAGCCGCTTAGAGCCTGCGTCATAGTCATCGGTAGAAGTCTTGGCCAGGTAATCTCCGGAGTTAAGTACTTTAAACAACAACTGATCTCCCTCCTCTCCATATTTACCGGTAAGTACGGAAAGGTTTTCCATACTTGGGGTTTCCAGAGGCTGATAACCAAACTTTTCAAAGGTGGACCTGATGGCGCTAAAGATAAAATTTCGTTTAGCCATTTTATCAGGTCCAAAATCCCGCATCCCTTTTGGTAAACCTGGTTTTTGCGTACTCATATTTATTCAGTGTTTTTATTCGCTTGCCAAAACTATTAAAAAAAACAGGGATCGCCTATAATTTTTCTTAGGGGAAGCCCTTTGTATTGGGCACTAACCAGCGGATCGTTAATCCTAATTAGCTGTGAATCTTGACAATTAAGAGAAAAAAAGGTCTATATTTTGACTTTTTTATAAAAACCTGTGTCTTATCAGAGCGCTCGGAAGCAACCATAATATAGTTTGTTGCATTTCGTTAAATAGTTTTAATTAACCAAAACACTGTCCCAAAGTGCAAAATTTTTTCAGAGCTACGCTTCTAGGCATCTGCTTGTTGTCCGCTTTTCAGGAACTTTATGCCCAAAAATTTACCATCAGCGGTTACATTAAGGATAAAAATACAGGCGAGGTACTGATAGGTGCCAATATTTACAACAAAGAGAACTATCAGGGTACTACCAGTAATAACTACGGCTTTTACAGTCTCACCTTGCCAGCCGATTCCATGAAGCTCGTATTTTCTTATGTTGGCTACCAATCTATGGAGGTAAGCTTAAACCTGAATAAAGACACAGAGATAAATATTGGCCTGCAGGATGTGGTGGCGCTGGATGAAATTGTGATTTCCGGTAGGGAAGAGATCCAGGAAGTCACCCAAATGAGTAAAATCAATGTACCAATTGCTCAAATTAAAGCGATGCCGGCATTTTTGGGTGAGGTAGATGTATTAAAAGTGCTTCAACTATTGCCGGGAATACAATCCGGGACAGAAGGAAGTAGTGGGCTTTATGTGAGGGGTGGTGGTCCTGACCAGAACCTGATCCTGCTTGATGGTGTACCAATCTACAATGCATCCCACCTTTTTGGATTTTTCTCAGTCTTCAACGCTGACGCCATTAATAATGTAGACCTGATAAAAGGAGGGTTTCCGGCAAGGTATGGTGGGCGGCTGTCATCGGTCATTGATATTACCATGAAGGAGGGCAATCATGAAAAACTGCGAGGTGAAGGCGCCATAGGACTGATATCTTCAAAATTAACTTTGGAGGGGCCAATCAATGAAAATACCACCTTTCTTGTTTCAGGTCGGAGAACCTATATAGACTTATTGGCCAGGCCATTAATTAAGGCCTCGACAGAGGGCGATGAGACTGCCGGGTACTATTTTTTTGACCTCAATGCCAAAATCAATCATAAATTTTCAAATAACGATAGGGTTTATTTAAGCGGTTATTTTGGGAATGATGATGCTTATAGTAGATTAAAGGAAAGCTATAACTCAGGTGGCGGAAATGTCAGCTATGAAGATGAATTTGGGCTAAACTGGGGCAATATCATCGCTGCCCTGCGGTGGAATCACGTATTTAATCCCAAATTTTTCAGTAACCTTACCTTAACCTACAGCCGTTACCGTTTTGATATATTTGAGAATCATGAAGAGGAGCGAAATACTTCTACGGGCGTCGAAAATGAAGAGGAATCCATTGCCTATTTTTCAGGTATCCGTGATTTTGCCGCTAAAGCGGATTTTGAATTTATTCCCAACCCTAGTCATTATATCAGGTTTGGGGTTAGCGGTATCAACCATACCTTTAATCCGGGCATTCTTTCCTACAAATCAACGGTTGAAAGCGATACCACCCTGGGTTCTTTTAAAACCAGTGCCAATGAATTCGCTGCATACCTGGAAGATGATATCAAAGTGACCGATCACTTAAAAGTGAATGCCGGTATCCACATTTCAGCATTCAGTGTGGAGGATGAGCTCTATACGTCATTTCAACCAAGGCTGGCAATTCGGTATCTGTTAAATAATGGTCTGTCCATCAAAGGTTCCTACGCTCAAATGACGCAGTTTATCCACCTGTTAACCAACAGTGGCATCGGGCTGCCTACGGACCTTTGGCTTCCTTCTACCAGAAGGGTATCGCCACAGGAGTCTTATCAATTTGCAATGGGATTAGCAAAGACCTTTAACAGGAAGTACGAGGTCAGCCTGGAAGGATATTACAAAGAAATGGACGGACTGATTGAATACAAGGAAGGGGCCAGCTTCCTTAATATTGAAGGAGACTGGCAGGATAAAGTTGAAATTGGACAAGGCGAAAGCTATGGGGCGGAACTATTTATCCAGAAAAAGACAGGCCAATTTACCGGTTGGGTTGGTTACACGCTTTCATGGTCAAACAGACAATTTGATAATCTTAATTTTGGGCGATCATTCCCTTACAAATATGATCGCCGCCATGACATAAGTATAACCGGCGTGTATAAGGTGAATGACCGCATTGATATTTCGGGCGCCTGGGTATATGGTACAGGTAATTCAATAACATTGCCTATATCAAAATACAATGGGTTTATGTATGAAGGTAATTTTTGGTTTAGGGGTGGCAATCCCATTACCTACTATGGTGAAAGAAACGGATATAGAATGCGCTCTTATCACAGGCTGGATTTTAGTATTAGTTTTTCAAAACAGAAAAAATGGGGAACCCGGAAATGGACCATCGGTACTTACAATACCTATAGTACGAGAAATCCATTTTTTATTGATATAGGATACCATAAAGGTGGTGGCAAAAAATTCATTCAGTATAGTCTGTTTCCTATCATTCCATCTATAAGTTATAGTTTTAAATTTTAGAAATGAAAAAATTGCTTGTTATTATATTCATGGTTTGCTGGGGTTGTGAAACTGTGGTAGATCCCGGTATTGAGCCCGACGACGCAAGTTTGGTTTTGAATAGTATAATAAACCCTGATAGTGCGATAAAAGTAAATTTATCAAAAAGCTGGTATGTTCTGTTGGATGAGCGCGAGCAATTTATTGAAGGTGCAACCATCGATATTTATGAGGAGGATAAATACTTAGGCCAGTTGGATCATGATGGTTTTGGAGTTTATACCAATAGCAATTTGGTACCCAAAAAAGGGGGGAATTATAGAATTGAAGTTAGCAAAGAGGGATATGAAGACATTTTTAGTGCGGCAACGATTCCACAGAGACCGGCCTTGATATCAAAGATTAAGATTGATACGATTCTTTCGGATGGGATTAAAAGATTAAAATTTAAAGTGGAAATAGATGATCGGGTGGGAGAAGATTACTATGAGTTTATAATCTTTGGATATAATCGAAATTATGAATTTAACGAGGAAACTGGAACGTATCTATTGATCGATAGTGTCAATATACCGATCTGGTCCGAAACGGAAGATTTGATTATAGATGAGTTTCAAAGGGAGGGCACCAACCTGGATTATGTGTTTAGCGATAACTTTTTTGAAGGAAAAAAATATTCTCTTTCTATAGACCCGGGAATTTTCATTTATGATACCAGCACACCACAATTCACCACGGTAACGGTTGTCTTAAGAAATGTGAATAAGGATTATTATTTATATAAGAGAAGCCGGTTGCTACAGGACTGGGTGGACGGTGATCCCTTCGCCGAACCAGTCCCTGTTCACAACAACATCCAAAACGGCTTTGGGATTTTTGCGGGATATAATCAATCCGAGCGGTTAGTGCGCCTTGAATAAAATTATTAAATAAATACTTAGATTATTCAAACTATTCCATTAAATTTGCCGCTCATTTTAGCAAAAATTATAGCGATGGCAGTTACCAGACTAAAAAGAAAAGATAGAAAGAACAAATCCAGGGCTACCAATAAAATCAAGAAAATTCAGTTTTTGAACAGCCAGCCGGTGCTGAAAATGGTGGACGTGGAGAAAATTAAGGAAGAATTTAAGGAGGCTGGCAAAGCGAAGCCCGCGGCTGTTAAAGAGGCTGGTGCTGAAGAAAAAGTCGCAAAAAAAGCAGCACCTGTTGCAGAAAAAACGGAAGCGGCCAAGGCTACCAAAGAAAAGAAACCAGCGGCCAAAAGTGAAACAGCTGCAAAGCCAGCTGCCAAGGCGACAAAAGAAACCAAAGCAAAAACACCAGCAAAGGCCAAAAAGGCGGCTGATAAGGTAGAGGAAGCCGAGGCTCCCAAAGCGAAAAAGGCACCTGCCAAAAAGCCCGCAGCAAAAAAAGAGAAAGCATCAAAGGAAGATCAGACCAAGGAATCGTAATTGCGTCTGATATTGATTATGGATATAAAGAGCAAGGTTAATCGCCTTGCTTTTTTTCTGCTCTTTTTCCCAGCTCTATCACTTGCATATTTTCCACGTTCTTTTGATTGATATCAAATCGTATCAGGGTTTTTACTTTGTGAAATCCATGCCTTCCCGCTGCGCCGGGGTTCAAATATAAAAGATTGTTTAGCCGTGGGTCGGTCATGACCTTCAGTATGTGGGAGTGGCCACAGATAAAAATGTCTGGTGTGTTTTCTTTCAACATGCGATAAACCCGCCGATTGTACTTGGGCGGATACCCGCCGATGTGTGTCATCCATACCTTCAACCCTTCACAGTTGAACTGCTGCCATTCCGGGCAAAGCTGGCGAATTTCCTGACCGTCTATGTTGCCAAAAACGGCCTTAACAGGTTTGAACGTACACAGCTGATCATATAGTTCCAGGGTACCAATGTCACCGGCATGCCAGATTTCATCACACGTTTCGAAATACGGAAAAATTTTTTTGTCCAGGTAGCCGTGGGTATCTGAAAGTAAGCCAATTTTCATCTATACGTTTAAATTACCGTACTATAAAAAAAAGCAGCTGTCAGCTGCTTCTTTTGTCTTAATTTTTTGATTATCAATTGTTACGACCGGGGCTTTGCTTCTTTTACCACTATTGGCCGCCCATTAATTTCATGTTCATTAAGGGAATTGATGGCTAGTTGAGCTTCGTTGTCATCGGGCATCTCTACAAAACCGAATCCTTTTGATTTGCCAGTACCAAAATCCATAATTATTTTAGCAGAGGACACTTCTCCGTATTCTTCAAAGAGTTCTTTTAATCCCTCAGACTTGAAATTAAAATCAAGATTTGCTACAAAAATATTCATATTACAAAAGGTTTAATAAGAAAGGATTCATGTTTGGAAAGAAAAGGTGCGTTGGTAAAAATTTCAGTCTAAACCTGATATTCCTTTTTAATTGTTGGTGTCAAATGTAATATTAAAATTTCGGAACTGTATAACTTTATTAAATTTTTTCAAGATCCAATAAAATAATCCTTATATAAAATAAGATTATTAGTAGAATTACGTTTTGAATTAAAAGATAAAAAAATAGCCGGTAGAATCGCGCCTATGAATCGTCTACCGGCTAGAGGAGAGGTGTTAAGGAATAGTTAAATTCTGTTATAAAAGCACATTTTATTCATTTTCCATCTGTTAAATATTTTCAGTGGAAACTTTTATTTCCTTCTCATCAAAGATTTCATACTTTAAGCCCATCGGCGAAAATACCAATTCCAGACTTTCTTCCAGGTTATCATGACGGAAGAAAAATCCAGTATATAACTGGTGATCCACTACCTTGTCCCGCTGTATTCTCACATCATATTGTCTTTCCAATTCTTCTATCACCTCACGCAAAGGAGTCATTTCAAAGTAAAATTCTCCTTTGGCCCAGGTATATACTTTATCGGGATTACGCCTGGAAATCAATTGTACCTGATTATTTTCTATCCTGGTTGACAGGCCAGGTGTTAAAATTTTAAAATCGTCATAATTCTTGTTACTTACCTTGACCTTACCGGTCATGCAATCAACTATATATCTATCCTTTCGTGCGAATATGTTAAAGCTTGTTCCCAGCACTTCTACAATACCGATTCTTGAAGTCACCTGAAAGTCTTTGCCTTTTTTTACTTCAAAAAATGCTTCTCCTTCTAACTGTATCTTCCGGTTTTTTTTCCAAAACATGGCATTGTAAGTGATTTTGGAATCTGCATTCATCGTTACCTTGGAACTATCGGGGAGATAGAAAACTACCTGTTCCCCTTTTAAAGTTTCAATTGTTTTATTGGTAACCTGATTAAATACAAAATATACGCCTATTAACAATATCAGTGATGCCGCTACACCAACCTGCCATTTAGACCACATGGGAAAAATTTTAGCCCTTTTCCGGTCTCGTGCTTGAATAGCTTGTTCCAACGCTTCCCATACCTGTATTTTACTCTTTCCTTCAGGCACAGACAGTTGAGACATCAATTGCATTATTTTTTCTTCACCCTTGCCCAATAATTCAAACCTTATGTTTTTTCTTCCACTTTCCATCTTTTATATATGCTTCTAAGCAATTTATTATTAATACAAGCGTTGGTTGCTTCCCCCTACTTTTTTTGAAAATTTTCTTTGGATTTCCACAGAAAATATGGCTGAAACTGTCTTGAAGCATAAAAAATTGGGAATAGAATTCGACGGGAAAATGCTTAGCTGGCTGAAGCCACCGGCCGGTTATCGCAGATTTGCCTACTTTTTTGTTATCTCGACCTCAATCCGGCAGTTTTTTGCCCGGCCCTGAGGTGTTTGGTTACTGGCCATAGGATATTGTCCGCCATAGCCAATTACCGCCAGCCTGTTAGCTGCAATCCCCTTCGACACCAGGTAATTTTTCACACTCAGGGCTTGTTTTTCGGTTAGTAACTGGCTCGCTTTGGCGCCGCCCCTGCCATCATTATGGGCCGCCAAACGGATAGACATATGTTGCTTGACTTTTAGTAGCTCTACCAGCTTATTCAAGGTAGTAGAGGATTGGTGAGATAAAGTGACATTATCGGCCTCAAAGGAAACGCCCTCCAGTACCGTTTTGGAAGGGAGACGGTACTTGATGTTTATTTTTGATACCAGTTTCCCTTCATAACTGGGTATCTCATGCTCGGCATATTGATGATCGTAACCAAAATTTCTGTATTGTACAATATAGGTACAGCCCTTGGGGATCAAAATTTGAAACATCCCGTCTGCGTCTGTAATACCTTCGTAGGCGCGTTGATTTTGTTTGTTGATGAAAGTAATAATCTCACCCTGGCTGGGGATATCGTTTAGGTCGGTAACTTTTACCTTCAACAGGGCATCGGTTAAAGTCGGCGCCAAATCCTGGGCGCAACCAATTTTGACATAGATTAACAGCAGAACAACAAAAGCGTTTTTAACCATTGTCCGTCACATTTGCACACGTCAACAAAATAATGATAAATACCTATAAATAACTATTAATGCGGATCATTATTTCATGTGCCAGGCGAACAATTGTGCCTGAACTGCACGAACTTTTGCTATTGGTGCCGGTTGCTCCGGTTAATAACTTTGCTCCAGCTTGTATTTAAATATACCACCACCCGCATTTTGCCTGGCTTTTAATTTGCGGCTGCCCAGATAAGTGATTTCCCATATATTATTGCGATCAAAAAAGCCATTTTCGGGTTCATATAATGTTATATAAAAATACCGGGTACGCTCGCAATTAACTCTATCATCATAATAACAATCCCTATCCACCTCAGTATCCCATTCCCCTTCATCAAGTTTTAAATTTCCCTGACTGTCGGCGTATTCCAACGTCAAGAAACCGTCCTGGTAGAAGTTGAATACCAGATTGCGATAGTCGCCTGTAATTTCGTCTCCGTCAATGGCCCAGTTTTCCCTGAATTTGACCCGGTCGAATTTCCAGCTGCCTTCAATTCTATTAGGAAAATTGCTAAAAATATGATCTATATCCTGGCAGGCAGAGAATATAGAAATTATTAGTATTATCAACAGGGATCTAAGGCCGATTTTTATGTACAGGTTTTTCATGGGTGATTAAGATTTGGTCTATTGCATTTTAATATTTAAATAAAAGGCAAATACCAGGCCAAACCACCAGTTCTGAATTATTTGAAAGTATGAGGGTGTCAATATCCGGGTTTTCGTTAAAGCATCCCAGCGGAGGCCATATTAACTGGTGTCAACCCTTAAAAACTATCCGGCTGCCCCCCGATAGATAAAAGCTTCTTTATCTCATATTTTAAAAGCCTCGGATGACTAATTATATCACAAATGAAACTGCCTCGTATACATTAGTGTATAGGGACGGTTTTATATCCTGCTAAGTTTATATATATTTAAATTTGTGATATGCTAATAACCGATAAAATATCAGACAATGGCGATCCTTCTACTGATATTCAAAAGTTTGAGAACTTAAAACTTAAGGTATATTGTAGCAGGTACTGGTGGTTTGAAATATGGAAGGGGCACCGAATGTCTTTCCCTTACTGGCGGCTGTATTGGAACAAAAATGAAGGAGCTTATATTTATTTAAAGGAAAGAATTAATTTATTGCCAGATCATATTTACCTCATTGCTCCGCATACGCCTTATTCAACAGGTATTGTTAATCAAAATCACCCACTCCAGAATGAGTACTTTTTTAAATGTGGGAGAATAAATTCTAAAAAAGAAGAAAGGCGTCATCGAAACAATGGAAGAATATTACATTATTTCACCCATTTCACCCTAGGTATTAATTATGATAGTGTAAAACCAGGAATCTTTTCTATCGCTTTAAATAAGCGTAAAAAAGAGAATTTGGATAAAGTGCTGGATTGTTTATTATCCGATTCAACGGTGTTTCACTTAGAAGAAAGTTTATATTTATACAACCTTATTATGTCTTCTATGCTGGACATTTTGCCGGACATATCCATTGAAAAAAGAATGACTCCCAAAATCTCATCTATTATTGATTATATTGAAAAAAATATGAGTAAGAAATTAACTAGTGAGGTATTGGGAAAAACATTTCTTTTATCTCCAAATGCACTTTTTAAGATCTTTAAAACCTATACAGGCAAAAGCCCCAAAGGTTACATCAGCCAGGTTAGAATAGAAAAAGCCAGCGATCTTCTACTATACACTGATTTTACCATTGATGTAATTGCAGATAAATGTGGCTTTTCGGATCGCCATCATTTAACGAAAGCATTTTCAAAAGCCAAACAAATATCTCCGGCAATGTTTAGAAGAAATGTAGGGTATTTTTAGAAAACAAGCGTTCCATAATTTTCATTACACCGCTCTTTTTCTTCATAATTCTTTTTAGTAGATAACACTATCTTAAGTGTATCGCCTTATTCAAGGGGATGTTCTTTAAGTAATTCTTCAGGGGTATAAAAACCTTGTTGCTCCTTGGTTTGTTTACGAATTTCTTTAACATTTTTCGGATATATAGCGGAGACTTTATTGCCAAATGAGTTACGTACATAGGTTAATACAGCAGCTACCTCTTCGTCATTCAACATACCTTCAAACGGGGTCATTGGCACCTGTCCCGGATATTTTTTACCTTTCACCTCGATAGGCCCCATTAGCCCTTTAAGTGTAAGCTTAATAAGTCGATCTTGATTCCCTGTTACCCATTTAGAATTGTTTAATGGCGGGAACCCTGAGGCCTCAAGGCCCTTCCCATTTTCTTGATGGCAAGTAGCACAATACCCTTCTTTTGTGTATATGGAAGCTCCTTTAACAAATAGTTCTTTTTCTTTACCTTTTAAATGGGTCTTTATCTTATCTGCAGCGTAATCTTCGCTATGTCTTTCATTATTAAAGTGTGCCAGTACTGCTTCATAAGGTTTTTTCATCCAGTCATCTAAAGGCTTTTCCCCAGCTGCTTCTACAATAGGAAGTCCTATTTCCCTTTCTAACCAGGAAGCTGCCACAAATGCCTCTAACCTGACACGAGGGTTGTCATCTTGCGCAGCATTTAATAATAACGCTACCTGATTAGATATTTGATGCCCCACATATCGTAATACTCTAACAGCTGCAGCCCTTGCCCTATAGTCTTTAGCGTTTAACAATTGCTCTAATAAATTGCCATCAATTTTGTTTAAGCCCCAGGTTACCCAAAGTGCCTCCAATAGATGATGCTCATAGTCAGGGTTATTTTTATCCAAATCTTTAACCCAAACCTTTAATTTGGATAGCACTTCGTCTTTGTCCCTTCCACGTAATTCCCTTTTTGTTCTATATCGCGTACGATATTCCGGCAGCTTTAAATTATTCAATAATTGATCTATGGTTGCATCGTAAACTTTTGCCGATTCTACAAGCGGTCTGGATGGATAAGTTATCCTATATACTCTACCATGAGCATGATCTCGTAAAGGATCGCGGGCATTGTGTTGCATATGACCAATAAGTACATTATGCCAGTCTATAACATATAATGATCCATCCGGAGCAAATTCCATATCTACTGGTCTGAAATTCTTATCCGTAGCAACAATAAGATCTTGTTTGTGTTTACTATTATACCCTGCCGACTCAGAATCATCTTCTATGGTATGCTGTTTGGTCCCTAAGAAGCCTATGGTATTATTAATTAGAATATCACCCTGGGCATCATCAGGAAAATGACTACTGGATATAAACTCAAGGCCGGAAGTTGGACGGACAAGATGTTTTTCTTCAATTAAGTTTCTTGGCAATGGCGATCCTTCCCCATAGCGAGGTTTAATAGAACCTGGTGCCATCCAGGACATATTAGGATTCGAAGTATGGGCAAAGAAATTTTGTCCCCACTTATCGAACGCAATTCCCCAGGGGTTTGGGATTGGTAACTGCGCAGTACGCTCCAAATGATGTCGCTGTGGACTATATCTGAAAAACCCTCCATTGGTTCCACGTTTGGTGCCATATGCTGTTTCTATATTAGAATGAAGAAAAACGCCCTCTCCCATTAAGATTGCCCCTGATGGATCAGCACAGAAAGCACTTATCGCATGATGAGTATCATGATCATCAAAGCCGCTTAAAACAATTTCAGTCTCATCTGCTTTATCATCGCCATTCGTATCCTTTAAAAGAACGAGATTAGTTCCCTGCGATACATAAACACCCTCCGGTGCAAATTCAAATCCAATAGTTAAATGTAACCCATCTGCAAAGGTTATCTGCTTGTCTGCTTTACCATCATTGTCTGTATCTTCGAGAATAATAAGTTTATCATTTGGTTTACTATCTCCAGCCTTATAATGCGGATAACTTGGCATTACCGCTACCCAAAGCCGTCCTTTATTATCAAAAGACAGTTGTACAGGATTTGCTAAATCTGTAAACTCTTTTTCTGATGCAAAAAGCTCAATTTTATACCCAGGCGCTACTTTTATTTTTTCCAAGGCATCATTTCCATATAAGTACTCCGGGTCCCCATTTTTATTACTTTGCTTATAATTAGTTTCTATTTCAGGAAGCACTTTTGTTTTTTTGTCGGCCTCTACCAGATCCATTTTACGTCCCTTGGAAGCTTGCCAAATGGCTTGATCTCTAATGGCAGTAAGCTCGCGAATTTTTTCAATTTCGGCCGGATAATTTTCAGGCCCAAAAGGCTTATATCGCCTCCCATAGGCATGCACACCATTGGGTATTTTAAAATCGTTATGCCAAAACCAATTCTTTTCCATAACAGCATCATGTACCGGTTTGCGATGGGTTTCGGCTTTGGCCTTTACTTTTCCGAATATCTTATCTGCTAGTAGTAACGCAAATTTCCGGTACCCCAGCTCATTCAATTGAAAGCCATCGTTGGTCAGGTTTTCATTTTCGGTATCAAACCATTTTTTAGAAGGACCGAAGGCATCAACAAAAGCCACGTTATTTGCTGTCGCAACTTCTTTCATGGCTTGGGTATACATGGACAGATTTGCATTTTCTTTAATACCATTCGGCAAATCCATTTCCGTGGAGAGGTTTTCAAAAGCTATGGGAGATACCAAAACCAATTTTGGATTACTGGTTCCATTATACTTTTGTTTTAAGGTGTGTTGAATAAAAGCTTGCAGTTCTGCTTTGTAATTTTCTAATCCTTCTTTTCCTTCAAACGATTCACCATAGCCAAAAAAAGCGATGATGATATCTGCCTTGAGCCTGGCAAGCCATTGATCTGGCGTCTCAAAATGTCCCTCAGTAGCTGTCTTGAGCCAGCCGGTAGATATTTCGAAATGTTCCGCTATGGATTCTTTGACAAATTTCTTTGCTCCCGGAAATGCCCAGGGAGATTTTCGAGATGGATGCGGCCGGAATCCAGGTGTGTTTCCACCGTCACACATATTTCTTATATAAAGCGTACTATCCGGATAGCGCAAATGCATTTCGGTTTCAAAATGTCCGAAATTCATCATTCGCGAACCTAAATTATTTCCAATCAGGACGATATGGGAGCCTTTTTTAAGCCCTGATACCTCCGTATCCTGTGCGCAACCAGAAATTAACAGAAATATGATTGGGAATATAACAGTTAAGAACTTAAGGGTTTTTTTATTATACATTTTTTCAGAAGTATTCATATCCTGTCTCATAAATATTTACAACTTAAAAAAAATCAAATCTACCCGAACAAACTTATTTCGAATCTCCTATTTTAAATCTGCTGGTTTTAAGCCTTTGTCATCCCAGAAAGCTTTACCCATAAAACCATAAGCTGTCGTTTTGTATGCCCCGGTGTAATTGACATTTGTCCCTTTTTTGGGGATTTTTAAATCCAGTAAATAATACGCTGCATTTACTACCAGCCGTCTTAATCCTGCATTTTCCAGATCGGTTGAGGAACCCATGGACGTATGAAAAGCTAAACCTTTAACACCTCCGTCCGGGTGTTGATAATCTTTTAGCCAGGCTACCGGAATCATCGGATTGTTTTTAGGCCCTTCTAACGGTTCGTCTGTTGGTCGCATTCCAAAGAAGCGATCATCTTTATCATATTCCCCGGCTCTTTTTAATACTTGTCCCATAACAAGAGGTGTAATTGGTAAATGAGCAACTCTACATCCGTAAACATCTGTGGGGCCCCAAATTTCTCCATCTTTAATTCCTCTCAATATTTCATGCTTGGATGCATTTTCTGCAAATAGACCCTTAGTTGATTCGTGTTTATGTCTTCCATGATGTTTCACATAATGGTCTCCAAATAGTAAACCTCCAAATCCCCGGTACCAGGGATGATTCGGGTCTTCCTTTTTATAAACCGAACTATAATGAACATAATTGCCGGTTTCATTTTTAAATCCATGATTGGAGGTTCTTAACCCAAGCACAGGTTTTCCGGAAAGTAAGTAATCATCAAAATATTTCATTTGATCATCCGGCAGCTTTCGCCACCTGGTATTAATCAACATTAAATCAGCTGATTCAAGGAAGTGTAAACCAGGAATATTGTTATTAACCTCAGGGTTAATATTCCCTGTGGCAGGATCGATTGCAAAAAGTACCGTACATTTAAATCCATGTCTTTCGGCAAGAATCTTTGCCAGCATGGGTAAAGATTCTTCCGATCGGTATTCTTCATCTCCAGATATCAGGACAATGTGCTTACCATTTCCAGCACCTTTTTTCCCTTCAAAAGCTATCCATTCCTGCGCATTAATATTTATTAATGTGAAACTTATTAAACAAAAAGCAATTATTCTTTTCATAAGCTATGTCTATAATTAACTGTACGAATTCCACAATTATTTATCTGAAAATGATAAATACTGTTGATAATTAGGTTTTGTTATTTAATATTAAAAGAAACCAAAAAGAGACCTTTTTATAAACAGAGAACAAAATTAAGAAGGGCACTTAGTAACTAATGTGTATTTTTTGGGCAAATTTATGTATTTTTAGTGAGCAACTGCCGTTAAAAAGGGTGGTTTGGGATTTCAGATCAGCCCCATAAGGTCTCATCTGGATTATTCTAAATATTGAGATTAATATAATTTTCTTTTTTATATCTCTTATGAATAGGAGGCTTGCTCAGATTTAAGGTGAAATATCCGCGGTGAAAGGCAAGAAAAAACTATTACAAAACAAATAACAGCCCTAAATTTCAAATTCAACCACAAATGGCGCGTGATCTGATTCCGGAAATTTTGTATCCAGCGCAAAGGCAATGGTTTCATCATGCAGCACTTCATTATGAATTTCGGCGTTCCGGTAGTAGGGGATTAAAGGCTTGGAAATAAGCATTTGGTCCAATAATCTCTTGCGGCCGTTATATAAATAGGTGTATCTTGCAGAGTCCGGAAGTTTTACTTTTGTTGCTTTAAAACTTCCATTGGCGATTGATTTAGTATGGATTTGTTGTGAAGCCACCCAATCACAACAGTGACAGTAATCGTCGCCAGTAGTAAAACCAAAATTCGCTTGAAATCAGGGATAAATAACAAGTCAAAAAAATAGGCGGTTAATCCCCAGCCGGACAAGATAGAAAGTATAATGCCGGTTATGCCTGCGAATAGACCAATGAACACATATTCCAGCAGCAATATGCCATTTACCTGCTTTTCGCTGGCACCTAAAGTACGTAGTAAAATGTTTTCCCTGATTTTTGCCTGCCTCGTATTCAAAACGGTGGCTCCCAAAACTATCAGGCTCGTGATGATACTAAAGAATGCCATGAAGCGGACTACAAATGCCGTTTTGTCAATGACTGTGTCCAGAGTGCCCAGGATTAATTGGAGGTCAACAGAGGAGATATTGGGAATTTCGTCGCTAAGCGCGGCCTGTAATTGAGCAGTGGCATTTTTGTCCGGAGAGTCAATCAGGTAGGCGTAATGTTGAGGTGCTTTTTCCAACACGCCGCTAGGGAAAACAAACATGAAGTTGTTTTGAATTCTTTGCCAGTCCAGTTTTCTGATGCTTCCGACATAGGTTTTTAAAGACAATCCATGCACGTTAAAATCAATAGCATCACCAATGCCGACATGTAATTGCGCTGCCATCGATTTGGTAATGGAAATAAATGTGCTGTCACTGTCATGTGCCTTGACAGGTATAAATTCGCCTTCAATTATTTTTTCGGAAGGAAGCAACTCATCTCTGTAAGTTACCAGGTGCTCCATGTAGAGAATCCAATTGGGAATGGCACCTTCCTTGTCATCTTTCAAGGCGCCAAGCCGCTTGTTCCTTATCTTTTCAAACCGGAGGGTGATAATGGGCACAACGCGGTTAACAGCGACATTATGATTTGTAACCATACTATCCACCTGCTTCAGCTGGTGGGGCTGGACATCAAATAAAACCAGGTCGGTCTTACTCTTGTTGCCAATGATATTCACCTGCTCGACCAGGTTGTTTTGAACAAGATTTAAGGTGGCCATCAGGAAAGTGCTCATGCCCAACACAATTACCAGCACCATGGTTTGGTTATTTGGCCGGAATAAGTTTATCATTCCCTGCCGCCATACAAAACCGGATTTTCGAAGAAATAAAGTGCCCATGGTGAATATTAACAGCTTTGCTATCAGGTACATCACCAGGCAGGTTACGATGATGCCAGCCATAAAACCACTTCCGATCAGTGTACTTTTAGATTGTATGATTGCCAAAATGAATGTCGCAATGATGGTGATGGCAATGATCCCTATTTTACTCAATGATCCGGGGCTGTTGACCTCAGGCCCTATCTGAAGTGCCTTGAGAGGGGAAATGTATTTAATGTTTCGCAGTGCCAAAAAAGAAAAAAGCAGCGTGGAGATGAGCCCTGTGCTTAAGCCCAATAATACGGCCTTCCATGAAATGCCAAAACTAAACTTTATAGGAATAAAATCGGCGAGCATAAAAGGAATATACATTTGCAGATAGTGCCCTAAAACAATTCCCAATAAACTGCCGATCAAACCGAGGGCAACGGTTTGTATAAAAAAGATCAGAAACCCTTCCGCGGCTGAGATACCGAGGCAGCGAAGAATAGCAATGGTATTATGCTTTTCTTTCAGGTAAATTACAACTGAACTGGCGGACCCTATACTTCCTAAAATAAGGGCCATAAATCCCAGCAGGTTGAGAAAACGAAATATATTTTCAAACCCCTTACCCAGGTTTTCTTTCCTGAAAGCGGCTGTTTCCCAGCTCAGGTTAAAGGTTTTTATAGCCGGACGAATGCTTGTTAAAATGCTTTTTTCAGACTGGTTGTCTAGTGCTTTAAGATATTTTCGGTAGTATACCCTGCTTCCGGCACGAACCAGGCCTGTTTTTTCCAGGCTATCCAATGGAATGTAAACAGAGGGGGCAAATGAAGCGCTTATGTTGACATTGCCTGGTATTTTAGTGACAAATCCTGCGATGGGCAACATCAGGTTTCCCACCTTGAGGGTGTCATCAATAGCGAGCTTATACTGAAGTGCCATGTTTTCATCTACAAGCGCGCATTTGCCCTGGCGATAATATTGTAGGGCATTTTCAGGAACTGTTTCAAAAGGCCCGTAAAAAGGATAGTCACCCTGAATAGCCGTTACCTGGGCGAGGCGGGTGGCACCGCTTTTTGGAAATGAAATCATGGATGATAGTCTGGCGTCATTGGCCTGTTCGTTGGCCATGGAATCGAAGAATAATGAATCGGCGGCGGTAAAATGCTCATTGGCATATAATACCACATCAGCCGCTAGAAAGGCCCTGGCCTGATTGTCGATATCTTTCACCAGGTTGTCGTTGAAGGAATTGATTGCCACCAGCGCCGCAATGCCGATAACAATGGAAAAAATAAATAACAACAGCCGCAGCCAATTATTTTTGGCGTCTTTCCAGGCTAACTTCCATATCCAATTATCTCTTATGAGATTAGTACCTGGTTTTTTAACGCTAACGATTCTATCCATGCCTTAGGGTTAACCTTGTGTCATCTTCCGGATGGTAAATAAAACAAACACTTTTAAAAATTAGGTCGACAATAAGACAAATAGTTGTTTAAAAGAATATTTGTCCGGGTTCACCAAAAAGTGTGGTTATCATTTTCATAATTACGGAAATTAATGTTGTTTAGCTTAAAATTGAAAATATATGGCATTAAATTATATCTGGATCGGATTTTTTCTTGTGGCTTTTGTGGTAGGCTTAATTAGGGTAATAGGCTATTACTACCGCGATTTTTTTGCCGAAACTTTTCAAATTATTTTCGATGAGACCGACCTGTATATTTTTCGCGATATGTTCCAAAGTACTTTCGACTTTGCTGAAACCAGCGTAAGTATCGCCATAACGTTGATCGGCGTCATGACGCTTTGGTTGGGCATTATGAATATTGCCGAGAAAGGTGGTGCCGTTGGTATTTTATCAAGACTGGTTAACCCGTTTTTTGGGAAACTGTTTCCGGATATTCCTAAAAATCATCCGGCTTTTGGTTCGATGATGATGAATATTTCTGCCAATATGTTGAGTCTTGATAATGCAGCGACGCCATTAGGCATTAAGGCTATGGAGGAGTTGCAGGAGATTAACCCCAATAAAGAGACAGCCTCCAATGCTCAAATCATGTTTTTGGTATTAAACACCTCAGGGCTGACTGTCATCCCTGTCACTGTAATGGCTTACAGGGCGGCCGAGGGTGCCGCAAACCCGGCAGATATATTTATTCCCATTTTGCTGGCCACCTTTTTTTCCACATTGGCCGGTTTGATAGCAGTGGCTATCAAACAAAAAATTAATTTATTTGATAAAACCATACTAGCTTACCTGGGCGGAGGGACATTTTTAGTCGGAGGTATTATCTATCTCCTGTCCCAGATGGATCAAAAGCAACTGGAAGTTGTGACTACCTTTGCCAGTACCTTCATTATCATGGGGGTGATTACCTTGTTTATGATCCTGGGTATCAGGAGTAAGATTAATATTTATGAAACTTTCATTGACGGCTCCAAAGAGGGTTTTAAAGTTGCGGTAATGATCATTCCATACCTCATTGCCATGTTGGTGGGTATTGGTGTTTTTCGGGCCTCTGGTGCCATGGATCTGATTATATCCATGTTTGCGGAACTCTTTGGCCTACTGGGAGTTAATACGGATTTTGTGCCGGCCTTACCTACGGCCTTTATGAAACCGCTGAGCGGTTCGGGCGCCAGGGGCATGATGATCGAAACAATGCAAAATTATGGCGCCGACTCTTTTGTCGGCCGGCTGGCATCAACCTTTCAGGGGTCAACAGAAACGACGTTTTACACCCTCGCGGTATATTATGGCGCCGTTAATATTAAAAAAACCCGTTATACCGTCGGAGCTGGATTAATAGCTGATTTGGCAGGTATTATTATGGCTATCTTTATTTGTTATTTGTTTTTCTATCATTAATAAAATCACCCTAATCAGCCAAATAGTCAATATTCTCGAACCTCGAAGTAACAATTCTTGAAATAAAGTTTAAACAAATAGTTAAATATTACAAGGGTATTTTATCCCTGGATTTGTCCCTACCTTTTACTATTGCTAATTGTATTTTTAGATCATTGAAAAACAAAGATTCCAAATTTTTTAGCAAACAATCAAATTATGGGCTTACTGAATCAGGCACGGGAGAAGACTATTTATGACAACGCCAAAACACATTTCTTAGGAAATTTTCCTGAGTCCTTACCCATTGAACAAGCTTATGTTCATATTGGTATTTACCTTGGATGGATTATTGAAAATGAATTATATTCCGAATTTTTTGAAGACGAAGCGGAAGTGCAAATGTTGCGTTTTAAAAGAAAAGAATTGAGTCCTACCATTTTAAGTGAACTTTGGGACGGATACCTGGGGTATGAATTTTTTAGCAAGGAAGGAAATATGTTTACCTACTATTATTATGGTGGTGGCATATATAAAAAGGACTACGAAAATTTATTGGCAGAGGATCTGCCATCCATTTATCATGTCAAGGACTCGTGGAAAAATTATGAGATAATGACCAAAAAGATTACGGAACGTTTTGACGACTGGAAAAAAATAATCCAATAAATAGCGTAATATTCTACACTCTTTTTATATTCTCGTTTTAAAGGTGAAAAGATCAATGCCAAATAGCATTGGTCTTTTTTTATACACTTTTAATACAACTTTATGAGCGACGTGAGCACCGGACCAGCGCCGGTACCTGGCTCAATTATTTAAACTTGTTTTTAAGCATCGATAGCTTGGCTTGTAAATCACCCTCTTGTTGTGGTTTTGGTGTGTTTTTGCGTTTCGCCTGCCTTTTATCCTTTCGCGGCTGACTGCCGTCTTTCATCGACAGGGAAATTCTTTTTCTGGGGATATCCACCTCAAGCACGGTTACCATTACCTTCTGCTGTACACTCACAACATCGGCCGGGTTGCTGACAAAACTGTCCGATAGATGGCTGACGTGCACCAACCCGTCCTGATGCACACCAATATCCACAAAGGCACCGAAGTTGGTAATGTTAGTTATAATCCCAGGCAATTTCATTCCTGGCCTGAGATCCTCCATTTCATTGATCCCCTCCTGAAAGGCAAATGTTTCAAAAGTATCCCTTGGATCTCTCCCGGGTTTAGCCAGCTCTTCCAGGATGTCCTGTAAAGTAGGAAGTCCCACCGTTTCCGAAACGTAGTCAGCCAGGTTGATTTGGTTTCTAAGGACCGGGTCTTTTATCAGATTATTGATATCGCATTTTAAACGGGTTGCCATGTCTTTTACCACCGAATAACTTTCGGGGTGAACGGCACTGCGGTCCAACGGGTTTTGAGCATCTCTTATTCGTAGAAAACCGCCGGCCTGTTCAAAGGCTTTTTCTCCTAATCGCTCCACTTTTTTCAGGTCTTGCCTGCTTTTAAAGGGGCCATATGTCTGGCGGTAGTCAACAATGTTTTGGGCCAATTGCGGGCCCAGGCCGGAGACATAGGTCAGTAGTTGCTTGCTGGCTGTATTCACTTCAACCCCTACGGCATTGACACAGCTCATCACCACATCGTCCAAGCCCTGTTTCAAGGCGGTTTGATCAACGTCGTGCTGGTATTGACCGACCCCAATGGATTTTGGATCAATTTTGACCAGCTCGGCAAGTGGATCCATTAGCCGGCGGCCTATTGAAACGGCGCCTCTTACCGTGACATCATAATCGGGAAACTCTTCTCTGGCCGTTTCAGAAGCGGAATAAACCGAAGCACCGCTTTCATTTACCATTACTACCATTATCGCCGGACCCAGCCCAATGGTTTTCACAAAAGCCTCCGTCTCTCTGCTGGCCGTACCATTGCCGATGGCAATGGATTCAATGTTATGTTTTTCAACCAACATCTTAATAATGGCAGCTGATTCCATGGTTTTTTTCTGGGGTTCATTCGGAAAAATGGTAGTATTTTCCAATAGGTTACCCTGCTTATCCAGACATACCACCTTACATCCTGTTCGGAAGCCAGGGTCCAGGGCCAGCACATTTTTTTGTCCCAGCGGTGCGGCTAACAATAGTTGTCGCAAATTCTCTGCAAACACTCTGATCGCTTCTTCATCAGCCCGTTTCTTGGTTAACATGCGGATGTCTGTTTCGATGGAAGGTTTTAACAGCCTCTTGTAACAGTCTTTTACAGCTATCTTAACCTGAGCAGAAACCTCATGGTTTCCCTTTATAACTGATTTCTCGATCAGGAAAAGCGCTTCTTCCTCCTCCGGCCCCGTATCTAAAGTCAGGATTAACTCCTTTTCGCCTCTTCTCAATGCCAATACCCGATGCGAGGGAGCGGTTTTGATTTTTTCCTCCCATTCAAAATAGTCCTTATATTTTTGACCCTCTTCCTCTTTCCCGGTAATTATTTTAGATTTAAAGGTACCTGTTTCCAGAAAAAGCTTTCGCATACGGGTTCGGATCTCCTGGTCCTCGTTTATCCACTCGGCCATAATATCCCTGGCACCCTGCAAAGCTTCTTCGACCGTTTTTACCTCCTTTTTTTCGTCCACAAAGCCGGCTGCAAAGGTTTCAAGATCAAAATGCTCCTGGTCAAATATTTTTTTCGCCAGTGGCTCAAGCCCTTTTTCCCTGGCAACGGTAGCTTTGGTTCTTCTTTTTGGCTTGTATGGTAAATAAATGTCTTCCAGTTCTGCCATTGTCCGGGCGCCCATTACCTTTTTTTCCAATGCATCAGTTAGTTTTTCCTGATCTTTCAGGGATTTTATAATGGCATCTTTGCGTTTGTCCAGATCTCTTAATTGCAGAATTCGATCTCTTATTTTGGTAATAAATACCTCATCCAAACTTCCGGTCACCTCTTTTCTGTACCTGGAAATAAAAGGAACTGTTCCACCTTCGTCTAATAATGCTACCGTGGCTTTCACCTGATTGGTAGCAACAGACAATTCTTCGGCAATTAACAGGTAATGGTTATTTTCATTCATCGTATTTCTTGTTATACAATTTTGTTAAGCTTTTCCGCTGACTAATTTAATAATTCCCAGGCGTGAATTAAAAGTCGGCAAATTTATTAAAAAAGGTTTAGACCAAAAGTCGATCCCTCATTAATTTCTCCGAAAAGTGATCAACAAGGCTACCGAAAAAACAAGACGCTGCTTGACTATGTACTCTTCAGTGTTTTTAAACATTGTAATTCAGCCTGGTAGCATTTTTATTCATCGAAGAAAAAAAAATAATAATTCCTTGAAGTTTAAAAAAATTATTTTACATTTGTAGTGTATTAGTAAAGTAGTACACTAAATCACTAAAGAATGATTGAAATTAAAAACTTAAATTTTAGCTATTCCAAAAAGAAACCCATTATTAAGAATTTAAACCTGGAACTTCATGGGGGCAATATTTTTGGATTATTGGGGAAAAATGGCGCTGGAAAATCTACTTTGCTTAAAAACATAGCGGGTTTACTATTTCCAAAGCAAGGATCGGTGAAGGTTTTTGGCTATCATGCACATCAACGCCTGCCGCAGGTTTTGCGCGAAACCTATGTCATTCCGGAAGAGTTCAGCCTCCCCTCATTTACGATAAACCAATACGTGGATATTTACTCCGTATTCTATCCCCGTTTTAGTAAAGAACAGTTTTATAGTTCATTGGATGAGTTTAAGCTGGATCCCAAGGAGAAGTTAACAGCTTTATCTTACGGTCAAAAAAAGAAGGTGATTATAGGTTTTGGGCTGGCTTCCAACTGCAATTTACTGTTGATGGACGAGCCGACCAATGGTTTGGACATTCCGTCCAAGAGCCAGTTCCGGAAAATTGTGGCCTCTTCAGCCACGGAGGATCGTTGTTTTATTATTTCCACCCATCAGGTAAAGGATGTTGAGAACCTCATTGATCCGATTATTATTATGGATCAGGGAGAGATTATCTTTCATCAGACATTTGAAATGGTTAGTAAGAAATTGGCTTTTGAGGTGCAGACGGAACTCGTCGAGGACGATCAGGTGGTTTACTCACAAAGCGTGTTGGGAGGCTACTCGGTGGTAACAGAAAATGTAACAGGTGTGGAAGGTAGCATCGATCTGGAAATTTTATTTAATTCCATCACCTCAAGTAAAGACAAAATCCATCAAATTTTTAAACAGTAAAGGAGATGACATTAGATAGTTATTTTGACATAAAACGTTTTGGGTATTTGCTGAAAAAGGAAGTTTTTTCCAACCTGAAACTTTTCATTATTGCCCTGGGCGCCATGTCGGGGATTTTACTGATCGTATTTTTATTGGATATTTTTAGTTGGGAGAACGATGGATATTTAAGCAAATCATTGTGGGATAATCATATGTTCTTTTTTATTCCACCTTATTTGATCATTGGGGTATTGTTCACCTCTTTGGCCTATAAGGATTTGCTACAAGTCAATAAGGCTTACGCTTACCTCACATTGCCGGTTTCTAATTTTGAACGGGCACTCAGCATGCTGTTGATGACTACAGTGATATATACCATCTTTTTCATTGTCTACTACATGGTGTTCTCCTTGTTCCTGAATGGATTAGGCATGATTCTTACCGCACGGGAATTCGGATGGTTTGATGTTACCGCAGAACCGGTAGTGATGGCTATAAAACTGTACCTGGTCATTCAGTCGGTTTTTCTGTTGGGTGCTGCTGCTTTCAAAAAGTTTCCGTTTCTCTTTACGCTGTTGACTATTTTCCTGGCGGCGGTTTCATTAATTATTTTAACGGTTACTTTAGCGAGTTTCATGTTTTCGGAGTTTTTCAATACCGATAACAATATTGACGTACCTGATTTTTTATCTCAGGATCTTCAAAATTTCATAGAATATGACTTGCCTGTTCTTTTGGAAAATGTTTTTTGGTATGTTTTGGCACCGCTTTGCTGGGTTATTACCTATTTAAAGCTTAAAGAAAGGGAGATATAAGTATGGACTTTAAAGATAACAAGGCTATCTATTTACAAATAGCAGATATATTTTGTGAAAACATTTTGCTTAAAAAATGGAATGAAGGGGAGCGAATTCCCTCGGTACGCGAGACGGCGGTCAACATTGAAGTAAACCCAAATACGGTAATGAGAACTTTTAATTTCTTACAAGATATGGAAATCATATATAATAAAAGGGGTATTGGCTATTTTGTATCTGACGATGCCTTCGACAAAACTTTATCCTTTAAAAAGGAAAACTTTATTAAACATGAACTCCCTTCCATGTTTAAGGCCATGGATTTGTTGAATATCAATTTTGATGAACTAAAAGAATATTATAACACCCATAATAATAAGGCTAACTGAAAAAGAAATGAAGTTAAGTAACAAGATATTATTGTCAATTTTCGGTCTGATTTTCGCTTCCATTGTAACGATGATGGTGACAATCAGATTAGATATAGGAGATGTGAAAGCAGCCGTTAAAGAAGAACCTCAGATTTTTGAGATCCCGGTGCAGCCATTTGAATCAATAACGGTTGAAAAGAATGCCAGGATAACGCTGATCGAAGGTGATTCCTACGGATTAAAAGTTATCGGACGCAAGTCGGAAGATGTAAATGTGGATATCAGCACACAGGTAAATGCAGGAAACCTGGAATTTAAGCTCCCTGAAAACTATGAGAATGAGCGTCATCGGCATAAAATTCAATTAACAGCCCCAAAGGTCAAAAAAATAATACTCAAAGAAAATGCCCGATTTGTCGTACGTACTCTGGATCAGGATAGCCTGGAAATTGATTTATCAGATCAGGCTGAATTGGCGGCCACTGAGATTGCCTTGGACTATCTGGCCGTCAAAGCCACTGCCCACACCAGGTTAAGGAGCAATAATTGCAGGGTAACACAGGTTGCCGTCAGTTTAAAGGATAAATCAGAATGCGCATTATTTAACCTGGACGGTGCATCTATAACCGGCACATTGGAGGAACATTCCCTACTACAACTTTCGGGATGGACGGCAAGACTGAATGTCGGTTTGGATAAAAAGGCACGGATAATTAAACGGGATTAAATAGTGTTGTAGTGGTTTAACGTCGGGTAAAAATGGATCTTTCATGAAATCATCATCAATTGAAGGCAACTATTTGCCATCGTTAAAATTCTCCATAAAACTTATTCCCTTTAAGCTGATGAATGCTTCCAGGAGGTGGGCTCGTTGGCAATGTTCTCAAAATAAGCTGGCCTGCAAAGGGGTAGGGATCGGGCTGAGTGCCTCCATTGTGCTCGTTTTGCTGGCTGTTATTTTGAATACGGAGTTACCTGCCCTGTTTTCCTGGGTGGCCCTTTCCATAGTGGTTTTTTGTTTACTATTGCTTAATCTGATTTATTTAAGACTCATAGACAACTTGTTCAAAAAACTGAACAACCGATAAAAACCGGCGGCGATCGTCGTAGTGTCCACTACTTGTTATGGCTGCTTCAATACCTTGAGTTCATAAAACCAATAACACAAATCGCTTATTATCCGTTAATTCAATTTAATCTGATGCGATCTATGTTATGACGGAAAAGGCGAAAAAAGTAAGAAAAGAAATATTGTCGTGGGTATTGACGTTAGCGATTTTTGGCTTTTTATACATTACCGGGCTTCACCGTCAAATAGCTGCCGGACTTCAGCGGGTGGTCGTAGCCACTGGGATTATCCGGCCTGAAACAGATTTGGTTCTTGATAACAAACCACAGGTAGACTACAACTTTATGCTTAAATCCCGCACCGGAGAAAATGTTGACTTTAAAGATTTAAAAGGGAAGGTAGTTTTTATGAATTTATGGGCCACCTGGTGTGCGCCATGTCTGGCAGAAATGTCAGATATTCATGATCTGTATCAATCCGTCGATTCAAGTAAAGTGGCTTTTGTGATGATTTCCAGAGATGATAGGTTTGGGAGAGCCAAACAGTTTGTGGATAAAAAAGGGTACACTTTTCCTATTTACCAGTTGAACGGCCCCTTACCCGATGTGTTTTCCGCCAAAAGTATACCTACCACCTACGTAATTTCCAAAAACGGCAAAATAGCCGTGAAAAAAACAGGTTTTGCTACCTACAACACCGAAGAATTTAAGAACTATTTGATCACACTGGCAGATTCCTAAGCCGTCATTAATCCGATAAGTCAGGATTGTTTTTTTAGGGAAAAGAATTAAATTTAAGGAGGTTGTAAAACCCTGTTAACTTTAATGATTTCCCTGCTATGAGTGACGATAACCCTGAAAAGGAACTTTTTTATCAGGCGGTCAATGCGGTTATTGATGGAGAGGAGGAGCTCCTGAGACAGTTGCTGGCCCAAAACCCCGAACTACCCAAGCTGCGATCACCTTTGGAGCATAAAGGTACTTTATTGCACTATCTGGCGGCCAATGGCGTGGAAGATGCCTTGCAAAGAACCCCGCCCAACGCGGTGGAAATTGGCCGCATATTACTGGACGCCGGCGCAGAGGTAGATGCCACGGCAAAAATGTATGGTGGCGGCCCCGCTCAGACACCGCTTAACAACCTCGTAAGCAGCTGGTGGCCTTATCAGGCAGGTGTGCAGTCTGCGTTGGTAGCCTTGCTGATTGAGTATGGTGCCAATCCCAACGGCTTACTCAACGACGGTGCGCCACTGGGCTTAGCGATTGGATTTGGCTATCGCAAAGCAGCTGAAACCCTGGCGTCGAAGGGTGCCGGTTTTAATAACCTCATTTTTGCCGCTGCACTTGGAAAAACGGCATTGATCAATTCATTTTTTGACGCCAGCGGTAATTTGCTGGAAGCGGCCAAAAAATTTAAAGTGGCGGACAAAACACAAATGGGACGCTTTTCCTGGCCGCCGCCTAAAGATCAGAACCCGATGGAAATTGCCTTTATCTACGCCTGCCTGCACGGACGCGATAAGGTAATACAAATGTTGCTTGACAAAGGGGTATCTGCCAACTGTAGCATATCTTATAACCAAACCGGTTTGCACTACGCCGCTTATGCAGGACAAATACCATCGCTGAAGTTGCTGTTGGCAAATGGGGCTGATCCTGATCAGGTAGAGACACAGTTTAACAAAACACCCATGGACTGGGCGGTTGAAGTCCATGAATATGAAGTGATTAACCTGTTAAACAAATACGTTTCAACGGACAATAAAAAGCAGCTCTCCCACGCAGCTCCTGTATTTCCGGTTCAGGACGTAAAACAGACTGTCGAATATTATAGAGATAAACTGGGATTTGAAGTCAAATATTTATGGGAGGATCCTCCCACCTACGCTGTGCTTAAGCGACAAAACGTGGGAATCCATTTCAGTAAAAAAGGAGATGACTTCAAACCTTCACAAATGCATACCGCCTATTATATTTTTGTGTATGATATTGATGGCATTTATGAGGAACTAAAAGCAAATGGAGTGGAAATTATCAATGAACCGCAACAACGGGATTATGGCATTCGTGATTTTGATATCAGAGATATAAATGGATATATCCTGAGTTTTGCCTGTGGATAAATAACATCGGTCGCTAAAAATAAAGTCCGGCATATCCCGGTTAAAGTATCCATCATCAATTAAAAACCAGCACATGTTAAACAACGATCCTGAAAGACAATTTGAAAAGCTACCGACTGCAATCTTTGCCGATGCGCAGCAAGCTTCTATTTCGGTCGCTCAATCCATTCGAGATTTAATATTGGAAAAGCAAATGCATAATGAGACGGCGGTTTTGGGCCTGGCGACAGGATCAACACCTACCAGGGTATATGAGGAACTGGTACGCATGCATAAGGAGGAAGGGTTAAGCTTTGCCAATGTAGCAACTTTCAACCTGGATGAGTACTACCCCATGCAACCAGACTCTTTACAAAGTTATGTGCGCTTTATGAATGAATATCTGTTTGATCATATTGATATCAAAAGAGAAAATATACACATACCCGATGGTTTGCTGGAGGTCAGTGAGATCAATGCTTTTTGCCGGTTGTACGAGGAAAAGATCACTAAACTGGGTGGTTTGGATATACAGATCCTTGGTATTGGAAGAACCGGACATATTGGTTTTAACGAACCCGGTTCTCAGGCCAGCTCACGGACCCGCTTGATTAGCCTCGATAAAATTACCAGGGTAGATGCCGCCAGCGATTTTTTTAGTGAAGAGAATGTTCCCAGAAGAGCGCTGACCATGGGTGTGGGCACCATCATTGATGCCAAAAAAGTAATACTAATGGCCTGGGGAGAAGGTAAATCCCGGATTATTCACAAGGCCGTGGAAGGAGAGATAACCGATATGGTGCCGGCCACCTTTCTGCAAAATCATCCCGATACCCAGGTTATAGTTGATGAAGCGGCTGCGGCAGAATTAACCAGGGTTAAAACACCCTGGTTGGTGGGCCCCTGCGAATGGAACGACACCTTGCGAAGAAAGGCGGTGGTCTGGCTCTGCCGCAAGGTGAATAAGCCCATCCTGAAAATCACGGATGAAGATTATAATGAACACGGCATGAGCGACCTTATTACCGAGCAGGGACCGGCAAATAAGATCAACATAAAAATATTTAACGAGCTGCAACACACCATCACCGGCTGGCCGGGAGGGAAACCCAATGCAGATGATAGCCACAGGCCGGAGCGAAAAGTTCCCTTTCCAAAGCGGGTATTGATTTTCAGCCCTCACCCCGATGACGACGTAATTTCGATGGGCGGGACCTTGATAAGATTGGTGGATCACGGTCATGAGGTACATGTGGCTTATCAGACCTCCGGCAACATTGCTGTTTTTGATGATGACGTTGTGCGGTTTGTGGATTTTAATCTTGACTTCAACAAGGAATTCGGATTGGATAATGAGCCCGTAGAAGAAATTAACAAAAGCATCAGAGATTTTATTTTAAACAAAACACCCGGGCAGGTGGATTCGCCAAATATCCAAAAGATCAAAGGCCTCATCAGAAGAAGCGAAGCTAAATCGGCTATTCGCTATTGCGGTATTCCACAGGAAAGGGCCCACTTTATGGATTTACCGTTCTACGAAACCGGACGGGTCCGGAAAAAACCGCTTAGCGAAGAAGATATTCGGATAACCGTAGATCTCATCGACAAAATCAGGCCCCACCAGATTTACGCAGCCGGTGATTTATCCGATCCGCATGGCACACACCGCGTTTGCCTGAACGCTATTACGCGGGCAATAGATGTGTTAAAAGATCAGGATTGGATGAAAGACTGCTGGGTTTGGCTGTACAGGGGAGCCTGGCAGGAATGGGAGGCCGACAAGATAGAAATGGCGGTACCCATCAGTCCTTTGGAATTAGACAGAAAGAGGAGGGCCATTTTCAAACATCAATCCCAAAAAGACCGGCCTTTATTTCCCGGCCACGATAGCCGTGAATTCTGGCAAAGAGCCGAAGACAGAAACAGGGCTACCGCCATGGAATACGATGCGCTGGGATTGGCTGAATATGAGGCCATCGAAGCATTTGTCAGGTGGCATTTTTGAGATCTGCCAATAATTGAGGTTTTAATATAATAAATCGGTTGACACAGCGCTGCTGCCCAATATAGGTGTTGGCAGCTATGTGATCATTCGAATGGCGAAAAATAAATAACCTGTAATATCTTTGGAAAGTGGGAAAGGCTACTAATTTTCAAGTTTTGTTCTACGAAAGATTTGAAAACTGGCTAATATTAATCATTTTCACGGCTGAGAAAAGTTATAGCGGCATAAGCTTGCGTTAATTAGATTTCAGCACCAAATATCATGTTTGGGAATTAGGTTGATAATTTTCAAAATAACGGCTTCCCGGTAGCTTAACTTTTGAAATTGGAGAATAATATATTCAAATTAAATATTTATGAGAGAAGTCGTATTAGGGATAGACATTGGGGGCACCAACACAAAATTTGGATTTGTGGACCGGGAGGGCGACCTGCTGGGTGATTATTCTATTTCCACCGCGGTCCACCAGACCATTGAATCTTATCTGCATTCATTAGCTGATAATGTGCAAAAGGGTTTGAACAACCTGGAGGAAGAGGTGCGGCTTATTGGTGTCGGCATTGGCGCGCCTAATGGCAATTACTACAGGGGTACTATCGAACATGCGCCTAATTTGAATTGGAAAGGCGTAGTAAATTTTATTGAGTTGTTAAAGCAGTATTATTCACTTCCTATGGCCATTACCAATGATGCAAGCGCTGCTGCTATTGGTGAAATGATTTTTGGTGGCGCCAAGTCCATGAAGGATTTCATCGTGGTTACGCTGGGCACGGGACTAGGAAGTGGTTTTGTAGCAAACGGCAAGCTGATTTATGGAAATGATGGATTTGCCGGAGAACTAGGGCACGTCACCGTCAAGCCAGATGGTCGGTTTTGCGGGTGCGGCCGAAGAGGATGTCTCGAAACATACGTCTCCGCCACAGGGATAAAGAGAACGATTTATAAACTACTGGCCGATTACAACGGGGATAGTAACCTGGCGGGCGTGAGCTTTAATGACCTCACGGCAGAGATGATCACGAATGCAGCCAAGGATGGCGACAAAGTCGCAAAGGAAGCCTTTGAATATACCGGAAGAATATTGGGTATGGAACTGGCCGATTCCGTCGCACTTAATAGCCCGGAAGCTATTTTCTTATTAGGTGGTCTGGCAAAAGCGGCAGATTTTATTTTTGAGCCTACACAAAGGTATATGGAAGAACATATGATGCCCATCTTTAAAAATAAGGTCAAATTACTGCCATCTGGATTACAAAATAAAAATGCGGCCGTGTTGGGTGCTGCAGCTTTAATCTGGCATGAACTGGATTCTCAACAATAATTTTTGAAATTTTATGCAAAAACTTAAATATCAATAACATGTCAAATCGCCGCGAATTCCTTAAAAAATCAGCCATGGGCACCACTTTACTGGGATCTGCCGTGGTGTTTGAATCCTGTGCAAAACCTGATAATGCCTCGCAGCAACCCGCCGAAAATACCGGCGATAATCCATTGGTGATATCAACATGGAACAATATCAAGGCCAATGATGCAGCCTGGTCAGTATTGAGCAAAGACGGTCATGCCCTGGATGCGGTAGAGGCCGGCGTTAAGGTTCCGGAGGCGGATCCGGGTGATCGGAGTGTGGGGTATGGCGGCAGACCCGATCGCGATGGAAAGGTAACCCTTGACGCCTGTATTATGAACCCTGCAGGTGATTGCGGATCAGTGGTTTTTCTGGAAAATATAAAACACCCCATTTCAGTGGCCAGAAAGGTGATGGAAGATACGCCCCATGTTATACTGGCTGGTGAAGGCGCTTTGAAATTTGCACTTGAAAGTGGCTTCAAAAAAGAAAATTTGTTGACAGAAGCCTCGGAAAAGGAATGGAAAGCCTGGCTGGAAAAAGCCGAGTATAAACCGGTCATAAATATTGAAAATCACGATACCATCGGTATGCTGGCCCTTGATAAGGCCGGTGATATAGCGGGGGCATGCACGACCAGCGGTGCCGCCTATAAAATGCGGGGCCGGGTAGGAGATTCTCCGATAATAGGTGCCGGATTATATGTGGATAATGAAGTTGGTGGCGCAGCTGCAACGGGGCTGGGAGAAAAGGTCATCAAAGTAGTCGGCAGTTATTTAGTGGTTGAACTAATGCGCCAGGGAAATACACCCACAGAAGCCTGCCGCCTGGCAATTGAACGTATCAAAAGTAAAAATCCGGATTACCGGGATTTTCAGGTAGGATTTGTTGCGATGAATAAAAACGGAGAATACGGGGGCTATAGTTTGCAAAAGGGATTTGGTTTTGCCTTACATAATAAGGAAGGGAAAAAATATGTAAAAGCCGACAGTTTATTCACTTAACACCAGGCAATCCGCCCGGGAAGTCACCTGTGGCGACATATTCCCACTACATTTTTTATTGTTTGTAAACTTGTTTTTTCGAATATTTGTTACTGATGGTAGCAAGGTTTTATTTGGCTATAAAGATCAACCCATGGCCTTTAAACGTTTAAAACGGTACCGAAATTCAGGCTTGATGCTCCTGCCACTACTCTGGTTACTCACCAGCTGTGGTGACGACGACCCGGGAGCGGCTCCGGTCCGGTTTTATGAAAACCCCCTTGACGCCAGTATCGTAACCAGCGATATTCCATTATTTTGGAAAACCTATGATGCCGCCGGCAACAATTTTACCGCTGAGGCATTTAAAAAAGATTATTTCGATGTTGGTACTGAAGCGCTGGCCCTGTTTTTCGAACAAAAAATTAAGAATGCTTCAAAACTTAGCAATAGCCTCAATAGTCCGGGTGTCAACGATTATTATTTGGGAATCAGGGAAAACACCGAAAATTTGGAGGCGGCTACCCATGAGATTTATGCGGGCTTTTCCCAACTGAAACAGTTGTATGAAGAGGCGGTATTCTCAGATATCGTCTTTGTTATCGGCGCCCTTTCCACCGGTGGCACAGTTGTAAAGAATGGTCAAATGGTGATAGGCACCGAAATGTTTGCTATCGACGACAATACCCCTTTAGATGGCTTAAACGATTGGCAAAGGTCGGTGGTGAGAAATGGGACATTCCTGCCATCAATTGTTATACATGAATTGATCCACGTTCAGCAAATGAGAATAGCCAATGAGCGGGGAAACTCGATTTTGAGCGGGCGGACGTTGTTGGATCAGTCGCTGGCCGAGGGGAGCGCAGATTTCATAACAGATTTGGTGCTGGGGGAATTTTTTAATGATTTTATTCATGACTTTGCCGATCCTATCGAGCAGGATCTCTGGCGGGAATTTGAACAGGAGATGGCAGGCACCAACACTACCAACTGGCTTTACAACGGAGCAAATGCCGGCAACCGCCCCGGCGATTTAGGTTATTATATCGGATACAAAATTGCAGAACATTTTTACAACCAATCCAGCGACAAAACTGCGGCGATAAAAAGTATTCTCGAGATCCAAAATGGACAGGATTTTCTGGCTTTGAGCGGTTATGCCAGTAAATTTGATTGATTTTTTAAATTTTTAGGCCGTAAAACGAAGACTATTCCCCGATTCCGTCCTTCGATCATAAATCTTTTTGTAACTTTAAGACTATGATAAGTTCCAATCTCATTTCTTTTTCGAATATTAAACTTGCTCAACAATATCTTTATAACATCATCGTCGCTCGAACCGATGAAAAAGGACAACAATGGCTTGATAAGAAAATTGAGCAACTCCTCAAGGACCCCCGGGAAATGGATTTTTATATTTCTTTCAATTTGGTTCCCAGATTTGTTGGAAAACAGGCTTTGAATCCAAATGATCAGGAAATAGCGGAGGGACAAAGTCTGAGAAGCGGACTCGACCTTAGTCACTGGACCATTGATCAGGTTGGTCGTAATTTGATTTTGTTATATATGCCGTTCCATGAAAAGTCATTTTGCCAGAATACGCTTAAGAACCTTTTTGAAACAGCAGGAGTAGATGAACTGGTAGCATTATATGCCGGACTGCCACTTTTGCCGATAGGCGAAGAGCTGCATCAGCGCGCCGCTGAGGGAATACGTACCAATATGACCGCGGTATTTGATGCTATGGCGCTAAACAACCCTTATCCCAAAGACTATTTCAATGAAGTAGCCTGGAATCAGATGGTGCTGAAGGCTTTTTTTATGGAAAGGCCTGTTTACAGAATTCAGGGCATGGAAGAGCGGTACAATGAAAAACTGGCAGCCATGATTGCCGACTATGCCCATGAACGTTGGGCTGCAGGCCGGATTACCATGCCGGAATTATGGAGTGGGATAGGTCCTTTCGTGACAGATGGGTTGCTGGCAGATTTGCGCCGCCTGCTAGACGACACTGACGAATTACAGCAGCAGGCCGCGGCGCTGGCCTGTTACAACAGTGACTCGGAAAGAGCAAAAACGTTGCTGTTAAATCATAATGACCTTAGGGAAGGAATTGAAAACCAAATGATTACCTGGAAACAGATCGGTAGTCAATGGGAAAGCCGACGATATCAGAAGAAACCTTTATACGAATAAAAATTAAAACGATTAAATATGTTTATAGATTCACATATCCACATGACTTCTCGTACAACCGATGATTATGTGGCCATGCGTGAGGCTGGAATTGTTGCCATTATCGAACCATCGTTCTGGCTTGGACAACCAAGGACAGAGGTGGGAACTTTCAAAGATTATTTCAGCAGCCTTGTCGGGTGGGAGAGATTTAGGGCCAGTCAATTCGGTATTAAACATTACTGTACAATTGGATTAAATTCCAAGGAGGCCAACAACGAAGCGCTGGCTGAAGAGGTGATGGATTTGTTGCCGCTTTTTGCCAGTAAGGAAGGGGTAGTGGGCATTGGAGAAATCGGTTACGATGATCAGACTGCGGTGGAGGACAAATTTTTTCGGAAGCAAATTGATTTAGCCCTTGAACTGAGTCTTCCCATCCAGATCCATACGCCTCATCGCGACAAAAAAGCAGGGACTTCCAGAAGTATGGATGTCGCTATCGAGCATGGTGCTCAGCCGGATTGGGTAGTTATTGATCATAACAATGAAGAGACCGTCAAAGAAGTGTTGGACAGAGGTTTTTGGGCAGCATTTACCATTTATCCACACTCTAAAATGGGTAATGAGCGAATGGTAGAGGTTGTGAAGCAGTATGGCAGTGAAAGAATCATCGTTGACAGTTCGGCCGATTGGGGTATTAGTGATCCTTTGGCCGTGCCAAAAACAGCCGCATTAATGAAAGAACGAGGTGTGGCGGATGAGGCAATTCATAAAGTTTGTTATCAAAATGCATTGGAAGCCTACGGAAAGAGCGGGCAGTTTAATGCGTCTGATTGGGAAATGGCTAATGGCGTTGATCAAAAGCTGAATTTCGAAGGGAACTCTGTTTTAAGAGGTGGGCAAAATCCTCTGGTAGAAGGAGCAAATGGCAATATAATTAAGTAATCCATCTTCACAATTTTGGTATTTTTTGACCTTTTTCATCTAAATTCAGGCTTTTGAAAAGTTCGAAACTATTTGCCTGTCTGCAACTGATGCGTCCGGCCAATATTCTTACTGCATTTGCTGATATTGTGGCTGGTTATGTGATTGGGTATGTATTGCAGTCGGGAACCACTAACGATTGGAATATAAGTTACCTGGGCAATCACGAGCTACTCTGGTTACTGACCGCTACCTTTGGTTTATACGGTGGGGGTGTAGTTTTTAATGATTTTTTTGATGCCGAACTGGATCGAGTCGAAAGGCCTGAAAGACCGATACCAGGCGGGAGAACCAGTAAGCTGGAAGCTGCATTATTAGGGACGGGGCTGCTGCTCATTGGTAACCTGGCGGCTTTCAAAGTAAACATCCATAGCCTTTTTATAGCTGCCGGCATTACGCTGATGGCTTTGTTTTATGATAAATATGCCAAACACCAAACGTATTTAGGACCTTTGGCCATGGGGCTTTGCCGGGGAGGCAATCTTTTATTGGGGGTCAGTGCATTCCCGGCAATGATCAATGCAAGTTGGTTTCTTATATTGATACCGATATTTTACATTGGAGCAATTACGTTGATTAGTCAGGGGGAGGTACACGGTGGTAAAAAAATTAACCTCATCATCGGATTCTTTTTTTACATTTTGGTAATTTTATTCATTCTATCCCTGGGGCTGATCATGGAAGCAAGTTTTGTTTACAGTTTAACTTTTTTGGCCTTGCTTGCATATTTAATCATTCCGCCTTTATTTAGCGCCTGGAAGCGGCATGAGCCGTTTTTAATAGGCAAGGCGGTAAAGGCGGGCGTATTGGCCTTAATAGTGCTGGATGCTGCGTTGGCGGCAACTTACGGGGGATGGTTGCCGGGAGTGATAATTTTGTTATTGTTACCGGTTTCGATGGCTATGGCAAAGGTATTTGCGGTAACATAAATATATGTGATAGGAGAAGTAATATGAGGAAAATTAGCCAGACTTTTCAAGTCCCGTTTTCTTATGAAGTACATTTTACCCGCGATTTGTTTGCGGAGAATAACCGTCTTTTAAAAGATTTAATGGGCAGCGCCCGGGATCAGAAAACAGCCAAAATATTGGTTGTTGTCGACGAAGGTGTAGTCACCGCCCATCCCCGGCTGATTACGGGCATTACTAATTACACCAATAATGGCGACCTGGGTATTAAATTGGTGTGTCCGCCTCTGGTAGTGCCCGGCGGTGAAAAAGTCAAAAATGATAATCGCCACGTTGAGGCAATCCTGACTGCGATCAATGAGTTTGGCCTGGACAGGCATGCTTATTTAATCGCTATCGGAGGTGGCTCAGTGCTGGATATGGCCGGTTTTGCCGCCGCCATTGCCCATAGAGGTATTCGGCATATCCGTGTTCCTACCACAGTATTGGCCCAGAATGATGCCGGAGTTGGTGTTAAAAACGGGATCAACCAATTTGGAAAGAAGAATTTTATCGGCTGCTTTTCCCCACCTTTTGCTGTAATCAATGATTCTGCCTTTCTTTCGACACTCGAAGACCGGGATTGGCGTTGCGGAATTACCGAAGCAATCAAGGTGGCGTTGATCAAGGACCGGGAGTTTTTCAGGCAAATCGAGCAAAATACAGGAGCCCTGCTAAGCCGGGATGCACCATCCATGGATTTACTCATCTATCAATGCGCCAAACTCCACCTGGATCATATCTCCGGTGGAGGCGACCCATTTGAAAAAGGCTCCTCCCGACCACTGGATTTTGGACATTGGGCAGCTCATAAACTGGAACAGTTAACAAACTATGAACTTAGACATGGGGAGGCAGTGGCCATCGGAATTGCCCTGGATAGTATCTATTCCCAATTAATCGGATTATTGTCCCAGGCAGCGCTAAATGAGATTTTGACGCTGTTTAAAAATCTGAAATTTAAGCTCTTTGTTCCCGAGTTGCTGGCCAACACAGATCATGGAAACCCTGTGTTGGAAGGGCTAAATGAATTTAGAGAACACCTGGGAGGGAAATTGACTATTATGTTATTGAAAGATATTGGTGAAGGAGTAGAGGTCAACGATATCGATTATGAACAAATGCAGCATGCTATATTGGAATTAAAGAAATTCGACGAAGAAACAGTACCAAAATACTGATTTACCTGATGCAACGAAGCCGGTTTAACCAATGCAACTAAAAAACAACCAACACCTGACTTACTGCACCAACATTCACAAGGGCGAGTCCTGGTCAGAAGTGTTTACTTACCTGAAGCAGTATATTCCTGAAATAAAATCCCAGGTATCGCCCGACACCCCCTTCGGTATCGGCATTAGACTATCGGACGTGGCCAGCAAAGAGCTTTTGGAAGGACAGGCACTCGATAATTTTAAAAGCTGGTTGACAGAAAAAGACCTGTACGTGTTTACGATGAACGGTTTTCCTTTCGGGAATTTTCATGGGGAAAGGGTTAAAGATCAGGTACACCACCCGGACTGGACAACCCGAGAACGGGTAGACTACACGGTTCGGCTATTTAAAATATTAGCTGAAATTTTACCGCAGGGGGTAGAAGGAGGGATTTCCACTTCGCCAATTTCTTATAAACTGTGGTGGAAGCACGATGAGCAGGCTTTAAAAGAGGTGTGGGAAAAGGGGACCCGTCATTTGCTGGAAGTGACTAAATACCTGATTGAACTGGAGAAAAAAACTGGTAAAAAACTTCACCTGGATATTGAACCCGAACCCGATGGCCTTCTCGAAAATACTGAAGAGGTCCTTACCTGGTTCCGGCAATGGTTAATACCAATGGGCATCGTTTTTTTAAAGGAACACTTCGGATTTGAACCGGAGGAAGCTGAGCGTCGTATTAAATCACACTTGCAGATTTGCTACGATGTTTGCCATTTTGCGGTGGTATATGAGGAACCCGACGAGGTATTTGAAACTTTCCGGTCGGCAGGCATTGGGATAGGAAAAATACAGATCAGTGCAGCTTTGAAAGCACTTTTCACTTCGGATGCCGATAAAACCGCTCAGATCCTGGAAGATTTTCGCCATTTTAATGAGCCCACTTATCTTCACCAGGTGGTAGGAAGAGATGCCGGCGACGTCAAATACCAGTACAATGACCTGCCGGCAGCTATCGAGCATTTTCAGGACAGGGATTTTCGGGAATGGCGATCGCATTTTCACGTTCCGGTCTTTTTGGATAAATATGATCAACTGGAATCTACCCAGGAAGATATTCTCAAGGTATTTGCGTTAAATAAAGCGCATGAGATTACACTGCATTTGGAAGTGGAGACCTACACCTGGGAAGTTTTGCCACAAGCTATGCAGGTTGATTTAACTACATCAATTACCAGGGAGTTGAACTGGGTGTTGAAAAATGTCTAGGAATTAAACCCTATGAAAAAGACAGTACTTATTAATGTGGTCGGGTTGACCTCAAGACTGATTGGAACCAATACACCTTTCCTCGAGCGTTGGCTGGACAAGGTAAGGCTAAAAACAATTGAACCTGTCTTACCCGCGGTGACCTGTTCCGCACAGGCTACCTACCTCACCGGAAAATGGCCGGCCGAGCATGGTATCGTAGGCAATGGCTGGTATTTTGAAGAAGAATGTGAGGTTAAATTCTGGAGGCAATCAAATAAACTCGTACAGGCCCCAAAGATCTGGGAGATATTGAAGGAAGAGGATCCATCGTTTACCTGTGCCAACCTGTTTTGGTGGTATAACATGTATTCATCAGTTGATTTCTCGATTACCCCCAGGCCCAATTACCTGGCTGATGGCCGGAAAATCCCCGATATATATACCCATCCCGCCGACCTGAGAGACTCGTTGCAAGACAAGCTTGGGCAATTTCCGCTGTTCAATTTCTGGGGCCCAAAAACATCCATCAAGTCGAGCAGGTGGATTGCGGATTCAGCTAAAGAAGTAGATATTAAGTATCAGCCGACGCTGACCCTTATTTATTTGCCTCATCTCGATTACAACTTGCAGCGTCATGGAATTGATTTTAAAAAAATAGGTGACGATCTGCAGGAAATTGATTCGGTGCTTGAGGATTTGATAGCGTTCTATGAAAAAAGGGGAACAGAGGTTATGCTGATTTCCGAATATGGCATTACAGATGTAAATCAGGCCGTATCCCTCAATCGTATTTTAAGGAAGGCGGGGTTAGTAACCATCAGGGAAGAAAGAGGTAGGGAACTTTTGGACGCAGGAGCCAGCCGGGCATTTGCCGTGGCAGATCATCAGTTAGCGCACGTTTATGTAAAAAATACAGAAGATATTCCGGTAGTAAAAAATATCTTAGGTAGTGTCAAGGGTATTCAGATGGTACTGGATGCTCAAGGCAAAACACAATACGGGCTAAATCACCCAAGATCGGGCGACTTGATAGCGGTTGCTGACGAAAACACCTGGTTTAGTTATTACTATTGGCTGGAAGATGCCAAAGCCCCTGATTTTGCCAGAACCGTTGATATTCATCGCAAACCCGGTTATGATCCGGTAGAAATGGTGCTGAATCCTGAAATTAAACTCCCTCTTTTGACAGTGGGGTATAAATTATTAAAGAAAAAACTGGGTTTCAGAACGCTTATGGATGTTATTCCTCTGGATGACCGGCTCATAAAAGGCTCCCACGGTCGCATTCCTGAATCGCAGGAAGACTGGCCGATATTCGCAGGAGATATTCTTAATGCGTCAGATCAATTACCTGAAAACACTTCTTTGAAGGCTGACCAAATATTTCACCTGCTGTTGAAATACCTAAAAGGGCAATAGGAAAAGTTAATGATTCCTGTAATAATTACAGGTTGTTCTTGAAGTTGGTGGTATGGTCAATGATCTCCGGGAAAAATTCATGAAATTCCTGGCCAAACAGCTCATAGTCCTCTCTAAGATCATCCCCGGCTTTTTCCATATTTGATTCAAAGGTGGTTCTTTGGGCCATTCCCTGCAAGGCCTTTTCAATTCCTTCAATATGTTGGTACGCCAACAACCAGTTATTTTTTATCATGTAAGGCAACATATATTGGGCTTTTTGAGGGAGTACGGCTTTTTTCCTCAACAAGACATTATAGGCTTTCTGCGTAAAATCATCTAGTGTTTCACGGGAATAAACAGCCCAATCCTTGGCTAAAAAATGATCGTAAAACATGTCGATAATAACACCTGCATAATGGCGGTATTTTTTCCACAACCGGTCCTTACTTTTTTCCACCGTTTGATGATTATCAGTAAACCAATCGATCTCCCGGTGGAGTTTTATGCCGTTTACCATTTGCTGGGAGTAATTTTTGAATTTTTTACCTTTTACAAAATCGCCTATGAAGTTACCCACCATCAGATCATCCATTTCGCCGGATAAATATATGTGTGCTAAAAAATTCATCGCTCAATAAAGATAGGTATAACAATTACCAAACTGAAACCCATTTTCACAATTTATAAGTATATTTGATTATAGCTGCGAATATGAGCAGACCAACGAATCGAAAATAAAATTTGAAGTTGTTAGAAAATTAATATCATGCGGGTAAGTTACTTTTTCTCCGAAAAACCGAACATTTTTATGACTTATGATGATAAACCAGGTTATTTTTTAAGCAAAAGCCTTCCCTTTAAAATTGTTTGTTAGATACCGTTAGTCATCATGTTTGCAAGAATAAGAGATCTTATTTTCGGCTATGATATCTGCTTTTTACATGCGGGAAATGAGTTTTCAGCTTACGTAGAATCATTGGCAAATTACTTGTCCAATGATAATTTCAGATGTTATTTACATTTGGTAAATGGGTTGGATATCAGAGATAAACCCGCCCGAAGTACGATTCACGGAAGCACGTTGCTGGTGGTATTGGCTACCGAGGAGGGAATGCAGTCAGAATTTATTGAAAAAACAGTGGAGGCTTTTATTAAAAACAGAAAAGCCATCGTCGCCATTGATATGGGATTTTTAAAAGATTCCAGGTGGTACTACCTCTTAAAAAATCAAAAAAAAGTAGCCGAAAAACCATCTTTTCTTGAAAGTTTCAAACCGTCTAATGCTATCTATGATGCCATTACCAGCGCGGCGACTTTCAGGGTGAAAAACAAAATTTTAAAGCAAAGTAATCTTATCAGTGCCTCGCTGGTGGTGATCTCCATTTTCTTTATATTGGGGTCCTCCTATTATATATATTATTTATCGGATCAACTGACGACCAACCGGGAATTGGTGAATGCTTCTCAGCTAACCGTAGACCAGGAAAGGGAAAATGCAAAGCTGGCCATTGAAGAAACAGATAAACGGCAAAATGAGGCCACTATTCAGGGTAAATTAGCCTATGCCACCAAAATGGCTGTCAATAGCAATAACGCCTATGCCAGCGATCCGACCAAGTCCATCAGGTATGCGGAGCAGGGCTATCTCAATTTTGGATTGGAAGACAAAAATCTCCCCACAAGTATTTTGTCCTCTATGTATGATGCTTTCTATACCAGTTATTCTCTCAAATATGCTTTTTATCAAAATGATATTGCCTTCAACTCGGCGGTCAATGATTTTCAGGAGATCTCGGAAGTCAACAAATTGCTGGTGGCCTCCGATGATGGTAAAATCCGGATAGTTAATAAAACCGGGGAGGTAGAAACTACATTTAATGCCCACAAACGCAAAGTCAACCAGGTAACTTATTCTCCGGTTAATCAGTTTATCCTCACCACTTCCGACGACAATACTGTTAACCTTTTAACCATCAATGGAGAGCTGATAAAAACTTTACCGGGACACCAGGATGATGTTACTTTTGGCATGATAGCTCCCCGGGGAAACAGGTTGCTCACCATCACCGATGATTCATTGAGAATATGGGATAACGCGGGAAACCTGATTTCAACATTAGGCGAAGAAAATGAAATTGTTAACTATGCTGCATTTTCGCCGGTAGAAGCCATTATTGTTACGGCATTTGGAGATAAAATTAAGTTGCTGGATTTTCAGGGAAAAACATTAAAGGAATTTATCGGGCATACTGATGAAATCATAAAGTTGGGTTACTCCGTTAATGGAAGTCGCATAGTATCGGCCTCCTTTGATAGTACAGCGGTTATTTGGTCCAAACAAGGCGAGATGATCAAAAGACTGCGCGGACATAATGGCATCGTCAATGTAGCTGCCTTCTCACCGGACAGAACCAAAGTGGTAACGGCCTCCGACGACCAGACAGCCAAATTATGGTCCTGGGATGGCAGGTTTATTAAAACCATGGCCGGTCACGCAGACGCGGTAGTAGACGCAAGCTTTTCTCCAAATTCGTTGTATATCTTGACAGTTTCACTGGATAATACGATAAAGGTCTGGGATAATAAAGGCAACCACTTGCAAACATTAAAAGCCCACCAGGGAACGATTACCAAAGCCCAATTCTCAGCCGATAGCAAAAAGATCACCAGCGCAGCCAAAGACGGGACCATCAAAACATGGCCGGTTGATTCCAAATTTCTGGTATCCATGGATTTACATGCCAGGGGCGTGAAAGATGTTTTTTATGAGCGGAAGGAAAAAAATATTTTCACGCTTTCAGGCAGAGGGTTCGTCAGGATGTGGGATAAAAATGGAAAAATGATCAATGGGAATTTCCTCAACGGCGCTGTTATTACCCAAATCTTCACAATGGAAAATGGAGATTTTTTAGGAGTAATTGACGGGCTGGTAAAAAGACTCAGCGCTACAGGCGAGGTGAAAGCCCAATGGAACCAGTTGGGATCGGATAACCTGCAGCTACACATAGCGGCCGGGCAAAATCATATGACCACGCTCACAGCTGATAATACACTAAAAATGTTATCTATTCCCAAAGATACAGTCTTCACTTTCAAAGATTCAACCCTGGTTATCAATGACTTCAAATATAGCGATGACAAAACTTTGATCCTTGCCACCAACAAGGGATTAGCCTCGTTGGGTGATGCCGATCAATTGAACTGGGTTGGATTTAAAGACCAACCGGTCAGAAAAATTTTACATAAAGAAAAAGAGGGCGGGTATTTGTTATCAAAGGGAAATGGGGAGTTATTGTTGATCGACCGGGAGTTTCAGGTGGTACATCATTTTCCCCGTCGTTTTGGAAATATTACTGCTGCAACGAGTGATTTTGATCGTCAGATCATTTTTGCAGGCACGGCCAATGGTAAATTACTGGTCTTTCGGTATTCCGGTGAGTTGATCACAAGTATTAATTTGCATCAGGCACAAATCAACCGGTTGCGGCTTTCAGGTGATCATAAGCATTTGTTAACAGCATCGGAAGACAATAGCGCGAAAATTTACCTTTCAATTGAAGGTATTGCGGACTGGCTGAAAATGTCAGGACTGGCTAATTTTGAAGAGGAAAACTGAGAATCCCGGCAGAATCCCGGCAGAATCCCGCCAGATTTTTAATCAGATTTCAACAGGATGAGAAAAGTAAGTCTAATCGGTATTGATTTCCTCATCCTGTGAACAACGGTGCGCCAGGTACGGGTGTCAGATCTTTCTGACCGAGCCACTGCCGGACACTCTGCTGTTTACCCGGTCGGGGTTGCCGCGATAATACACTTTACCACTTCCGGATATGCGGGCTTCAATGCTTTTGGAGACGTTAATTTTGCAGTTGCCGGATCCGCTGACGGCTATATCATATTCTTCGCCAACAAGATCTTCTGCTATCAGCTTTCCCGATCCGCTGATTCTTACGCTGTTGTATCCGGATTTTCCTGTTACCTCAATTCTTCCTGAACCTGAGATGGCAGACTCGATGTCATTGGCCTCTGTTTCAATCTCTATTCGTCCCGACCCGCTGACGGCTAAGTTCAAGTCATTTGTTTTTAATATTCCCTGGCCGATGATTTTGCCTGAGCTGCTTACTTTTAGGGCTTCGATTTCTTTTACGGTGACATACACTGTAAGATCTTCATCACTGTTCCAGCCCTTCCAGCTCCATCCACTTTTGTTGCCAATGTGGAGTTTATGACCTCTAACCTCTATTTCAAGTCTTTCTTTCCGTCTTTCCGAGGCTTCCAGAATTACTTCGGTTTTATTGCCCTGTTTAATAAAGACCCTGCCGGAAGTACCGAGGTGAACTTCATCAAAGTCACCCAGGTTAAGTGTTTCTTTTCTTTCCTGGCCGTGGGCGACAAGGCTGAAAAGAAAAAATATAAGGATTACAGATAGGGGAGTTTTCATTTTAATGGCTTTCATTGTAATTACAGATTTAGCTTTACTATCTATAAGATTGATTGTATCGGAAAAGGTTGCTTCACCCGGAGAATATTTTATTCACACGATCGACATATTCCGGATATAATAATTGTAAGGTCGCAATTATAATACTTTCAGGTTTTCAAATCTCAAATTTTTGGTTAGATTTATTACGGTATTATTAATAAATCGTCAAATTAATCCCGGTAAATTAAAAATATTTAATATTTTCTGATGTGTTTGCATGGATAAATTATTGATGCCTAACTTCACGGGGTTTTTTGATGTGATAAAGTGATTATTTTTCAACTAAATATTCGTAAATGAAGATTGGTGTTCTCAAAGAAATGAATGATGCCAAAGTGGCTATCATTCCTGACATTGCAAAGAAGTTTATTGAAGAGAACAATCAGGTTTTGGTGGAAAAAGGTGCCGGCCACCTGGCGTCTTTTGACGACCGGGCTTTTGAAGCAGTAGGGGCTACCATTGCATCCAGAGAAGAAACACTGAAGGAAGCAGAAATTTTAATTACAATTAATCCTTTGGAGGAAGAAGATTATGCCAAATTAAAGCCTGGAACTGTGGTAGTCTCGTTATTCCAGCCATTCGCCGACCCGGCTGTAGCTGAGATGCTTGCCCGCCACAAGTTGACGGCCCTGAGTTTGGATATGATTCCCAGGACAACCCTGGCTCAGGCAATGGATGTACTTTCGTCCATGGCATCCGTCGCCGGCTATAAGGCGGTGGTGAGGGCAATGGATCACCTGCCCAGGTATTTCCCCATGCTGACTACCGCTGCCGGAAGTATACCTCCGTCAAAGGTATTGGTAATTGGTGCTGGTGTTGCGGGACTGCAGGCAGTAGCCACGTGCCGCAGAAATGGCGCCGTGGTGGAGGCTTTTGATACCAGGCTGGCCGCGAAGGAGGAGGTTGAAAGTCTGGGTGCAAAGTTTGTCGAGGTTGAAGGTGCTACTGATGATAAGGGCGCGGGAGGTTATGCCGTAGAGCAGACAGAAGAATATAAGCAAAAACAGCAGGCTTTAATTCAGGAGAAGGCATCAAAGGCCGATGTAGTTATTACCACGGCCCAGTTGAGAGGAAAGCCGGCGCCATTGCTAATAACGGAGGAGACGGTTAATAACATGAAACCGGGGGCGGTGATCGTGGATTTGGCGGCTTCGACAGGGGGTAACTGTGCGCTTACCAAAAATGACGAAACCGTCAATCAAAATGGTGTGACGATCATTGGCGATTCCAATTTGTCCGCCAGCATGCCTATGCATGCCAGCCAGCTCTTTAGTAAAAATATCCAGAACTACTTCAAGCTTTTTGTGAAAGAGGGGCAACTAAGCCTGGATTTTGACAATGAAATTATAAAATCCAGTTGCATAGCGTTTGAAGGGGAAGTGCGGTACGGCCTGAATTAGCAGGTGATTTACTATTTTTAATCGATTGTAATCCTTAACTAATAATTGTAATAATTATGGAACAAGCCATTCAATTTCTCGGAGACAACCTTACTATGGTATATCTTTTAGTCTTCGCATCGTATCTGGGAATGGAAATTATTTCAAAAGTGCCAACGGTGCTCCACACGCCATTAATGTCCGGGGCTAACGCGGTGAGCGGTGTGGTTATCATCGGGGCCATCATATTAATTCGCCAGGCCAACCCCACCGATTATGCGGTAATGGCCCTGGGAGTTTTGGGAATAATCTTAGCTACTATCAATGTGGTGGGAGGTTATGCAGTGACGGACAGAATGCTCGAAATGTTCAAAAAAAGAAAAAAAGCTAAGTAAAACCAAAATTGAAATAACGTGTCTACTACTACAATTATACTTAACTATACCTATTTAATCAGTATCGTTCTTTTCATTATAGGGCTGAAAAAATTAAGCCATCCGGATACCGCCAAAAATGGAAATTTAATCGCGGCTTCTGGCATGGGACTGGCAATTTTGGCGTCGCTGATATACCCAATTGAAGGGGCCAATAATAATTACATCTGGATTATCATCGCCATGATCATTGGCGGAGGCATTGGCTTTGTGGTAGCCAAAAAGGTAAAAATGACAGCAATGCCGGAAATGGTGTCCCTTTTTAACGGTTTAGGTGGTGCCAGCACGATGTTGATATCTTTTGTAGAGTTTTATAATTATCCAATAGCTGAAAGTCCTTTAAACGGGCAAATGATCACCACGGTATTTGCGCTGTTCGTTGGCTCCATTTCTTTTACCGGATCAATGATCGCCTATGGAAAACTGCAGGGGTTTTTACGGGATTCTCTGGTGCTTCCTTTTCCACAGTTTATCAACATGGCCCTGCTGATATTGGTAATTGGTCTCAGTGTCTTTACTTTGATACAGCCGGAATTAAACTTTAACTATGTGATCATTCTCCTGGCATTATCACTTATTTATGGTGTTACCTTTGTAACACCCATTGGAGGTGGAGACATGCCGGTAGTGATTTCTCTATTAAATTCATTTACCGGAATCGGGGCTGCGCTGGCGGGACTTATCTATGGCAATCAAGTGATGATATTTGGAGGTATTCTTGTTGGTGCCGCCGGGATTATCCTGACGGTTCTCATGTGTAACGCAATGAACCGGTCTATTTTTAATGTGGTCATTGGAGGATTTTCAGGCAGCGGCAAGTCTTCATCCGGAGATGGAAGGGAACAGATTGTAAAAGAAGCCATGCACAACGACCTGGCTATCCAGCTAAAATATTCGCAAAAAGTAATAGTAGTGCCAGGTTATGGTTTAGCAGTAGCACAGGCGCAACATACCTGCCATGAATTGGAGTCTTTGCTTGAAGGTGAGGGGGTAGATGTTAAGTATGCCATTCATCCCGTAGCCGGAAGGATGCCCGGCCATATGAATGTACTACTGGCTGAGGCTGATGTGCCGTATCCAAAATTACTGGAATTGGATGATGCCAATAAAGAATTTCCCTCCACCGATATCGTTTTGGTGGTTGGTGCCAACGATGTCGTGAACCCTGCGGCAAAGGAAGATCAGGGAAGCCCTATTTATGGTATGCCTATTTTGGATGTCGAGCAGGCCAAAAACGTAATTGTTCTGAAAAGAAGTATGAATCCCGGTTATGCAGGTATTCAAAACCCCTTGTTTTTTGGAGAAAAAACTAAAATGCTTTTTGGGGATGCCAAAAGCTCTATTCAAAAACTGATAGAAGAAGTAAATAATGCCTGATTTATTAGGTTAGACATTCGCATCTTTTGAAAGCCTGTATTGATGCATCCGGCAGGTATTTCTTTCCTTATAACTCTTTAGGCAGGCTTTGTCTTTACCGGCAGCTTTGAGTTTTAGCCATTACCACTTCTGAAAAGGAGGTTAAGAGTTACCAATCCATGGCAAGGGCGAAAATGAACTGATTTGGTACTTCATACTGATTGTCTGCAATTTAAACCGCTAAGATGGCCGGTTATTCATATATTAAGGCTATATTAATATATTGCAATGAATTAGATCATAAACAAACGCTTTAATCATGGCCAAGAAAAAGGAAGAAAAGAAAAAAGCCGCTAAATCATCAAAAAAAGGCAAGAAAGATAAAGAACAAAAGAAGAAAAAAAAGCTAAAAGCGGTTAAAGCAAAAAAGGATACCAAGAAAAAGGGAAAAACTGTCGACGCCAAGAAAGCAAAGGTAGCCAGCAAAAATAAATCCAAGAAGGACAGCAAATCCAAGAAGGCTGCCAAGAAGGACAGTAAACCTAAAAAAGCTGCGAAGAAAGAGGGTAAACCCTCGAAGAGTGCGAAGAAAGACAGTAAACCCTTAAAGAGTGCCCGGCCGAAGGTTAAAACAGCACCTAGAAAAAAAGCCGTAACCAAACCTCCTTCGCGTACCCGTACCAATAAATTTGACGATCATAGCGGCAATTATAATGTCAGAGTGGCCATACAAAAACTCAGATCTCTTCAAAACCTGGAGGATGTAAATACTTTTGTAAAGGGAGAAAAACGGGTAACGATAGCCCGGGTAGCATTGTCGGTGATAAACAGGATTAAAAGACAGGGTTAAAGTTTACCGGGCCTCCGGTCACATTAAATTGAAAAACTAATAGGTCAGGCGTTTTGAAAATTTGGTTTGTTACCTAATTGTTGGTAACTTGCGTAAGCACCTGTTTATCAGAACATAAAACTTGAACCAAAACACCAAAATAGTCTTTATCCATAAGGGTAGTAGCCGTTATTTACCTTACGCGATTTATCAGGCAAGATCTGCCTCCCCTAATTCTGACATTGTACTCATTGGCGATAAGCTGAAGTTTAAGGGAATTAAGGTCGAACACCTGGACAACCTTCATAGTGAAGAAATTGAGCAATTCAAGGCGCACTATGCCCACATGTCTACAAATTCCAAAAAATTTGAATTATTCTGCTGGGTCAGGTGGTTTCACCTGCTAAATTATATGCGTAAAAATAAGGTTCAGTCCGTGCTGCATCTGGACTCGGATGTGATGCTTTACAGTTCAATTGAAGATATTAAAAAGGCTTACGCCGATGTGCCGTTGGATTGCGCCTTATCCATTCCAAAGCAGGATTCAAACTCTTTTAAGTGGACGGCCTCGGGCCACATTAGCTTTTGGACCATCGATGTGTTGGAGGATTTTTGCAAAATGATTCTCGAGAGCTATCAAAAGAAGGATTATTTAAATCTTTATAAGCAAAAGTGGCATTGGCACGTTGCTGAGAACAAACCCGGTGGGATATGTGATATGACCACACTTTATTTGTTTTGGCAGGCAAATACAAGCCGGGTCGTCAGCCTCTCTAAAAGTCATAAGGGAAATGTATTTGATGACAATATTAATGCGGCCTCCAATTCGGAGATTGATCAATACGTTACTGAGCTTGGGAGAAAAAAGGTGAAGTTTGTGAAAAAACGGCCCTTCTTTTTTAAAGAAAACAGGAAAGAAGAATTAGATCGCGTTCATGCACTTCACCTGCAGGGCGACGCAAAACTACAGATAAAGCGTTATTATACGGGTAAATTTTTTCTAGGGAAAGCCTATTCCGATGCCGCCTATATTTACGGGTCAGCTAAAAAGAAATTCAGGAAATTAATAAAACACTAGGGATTTTTATGAATGTAACAGCTGATCACCTGAGAGGGAGGCAAGATCTTTAAATGAGAAAAAACGCTCGGTAATAATTAAATTATTAGAACTCCTTTTAAAAAAATCAAGCAATGTGGCGTCTGCACAGGGTTTTTCAAATTCCTGGCTGAACGGAATCTCCAATGCCTTGGCCTGACCATAATCATATTTTAAAGGCTGTTTCACAAATACATTCCTAATGGCCAATGCCTTTCCTCTTTTATCCAGCGTATTGGAAACCCCAAAAATGAGTTCCGGGTCTGTTTCAAAACCTATGTTTAGGATATAACTTTCTTTTTCATTCCAGTCCAGGTTTTCACAATCTATATACAGGGCACCGTCGCGAATAACTACCGACGAGTTGATGTAACGGTGTCCTATTGTTTTTGTCTCAATAACAGCCACTTTCTTGGGATCTTCCCTAATGATAAATGGTGCTTTTACCATGACAGGACTGTTATCGGTTTTTTGATAGTACCTGTAATAATTGCCGAGATAATACTTTTTTAGTAATTGTAAGGTATGTTTGTCATTACCGCCAAAGCGATCCTGTTCGCCTTTGTCATCGGCCTTGAAGTTTTTCCAGCTATCCCACTGGGACAGGTCCACGTTCAGGTAAGTCAGAAGAACGTTTAGTTTTTTGTCCTTGGCGTTGCCATTATTCCAGTAGCCCTGCAGTGTTTTACCACTAATCCATAGGTAAGGCTTTTGGACATTCAGTTCACGCAGGTATTCAATAAAATCATCCATACCCGACAATTTGAATTTGAAAAGTATGTTTTCAAATTCATCCTCCCCAAAAAGTAAATAGTCTTTAATTAAAAATGGAGAGGCTACTACTTTTTTGGTAACCTCCAGGTTGATCTTTCTGGCGATCCTTTCGAAGAAAGTCCGCGTAAATTTTGACCAGTCCCTACCATGCTCTCCCGCATTAATGACCTTTTGGAGTGCAGGGGATTTTTCAATTTCCAACTTGATTTTGGGTGATATCATATTGCAAATTAACCTACTTCTATATTTAACCAAAGCGTAATAATCAAGAAATAAACGCTTAATCCCGGGGTCTGGAAAAAAAAGTTCCCAACAGTCAAAACATTTGACCTGGATTTGACCGGATTATTCAAAAAATTAACTCATAAAATGCTGATTAACAGTATTTTATATTACTTCTTAAAATATGATATGCCCTCTTTTATTTTTGATTTGACTGCCCTAAATAGGGTGATCTTTAAATCAAAAAAACATCATACATATGAAAAAACTTTTTACGTTTTTGATCTCGGGTCTTTTTTGCTGCATGGCTTTCACCACGCTGGGGCAGCAACGGACGATAAGAGGCAATGTGACCGCGGAAACCGGGACCCCTTTGCCGGGGGCGTCGGTCAGCATAAAGGGGACCAGCGTAGGCACCATTACCGACACGAATGGTGATTATAGTCTTGAGATATCTCAGGACGCTGAAATAATTGTTTTTTCTTTTATAGGTTATACCAGCGCGGAGGTGGCAATAGGCTCACAGGACGTTATAAATTACCAATTGACGCCCGATATTACCCAATTGCAGGAAGTAGTGGTTACGGCTTTTGGGGTCGAACAGGAAAAGAAGGCGCTTGGGTATGCGGTGCAGCAGCTGGAAGCCGAGGAAATAGTGGATTCCAATCAGCCTAACATTATCGATGCATTGCAGGGAAGGGTTGCAGGCGTACAGATCAATTCTTCCGGAGGCGCTCCGGGAGCGGGATCAAGTATTATTATTCGCGGGCTGACTTCCCTGAGCCCCGGTGCCAACAACCAGCCCCTGTTTGTTGTCGACGGTATTCCTATAAGCAATGAGACCGTTGCGGGAAATGTTATTCCAAGTGCGGGATCAAATGCCGCATCAGGCTCAGACCTGCCTGGTTTAGCCAGTGCCGAGCAATTTTCCAATACCAACAGGGCGGCAGACATAAATCCCGATGATATTGAGTCGATATCAATTTTGAAGGGCGCTGCTGCCACGGCGCTATACGGGTTGAGAGCTGCCAACGGAGCGGTGGTTATTACCACAAAAAAAGGAGCAGCCGGCAAGGCGAGGATCAACGTTAGTACCTCCGTCAGTTGGGATAACGTGGTCACAACCCCTGATATTCAAACCCGTTACCGGGAAGGCCGGCAAGGAAGAATAAGAACGAATTCTGACGGCACCCGCTCCAGCGTAAGATTTCAGACGCTGGGGCCGGCGGTTTCACCGTTTGACGGCGTATTTGACAATTTTGAAAACTTTTTTGAAACTGGTTATAAATATTCAACATCTGTAAACGTGTCCGGAGGAAGCGACAAGGCTACCTACTATACCTCTGCTTCGCGGCTTACCCAAACCGGCGTAGTGCCTAATTCGGATTGGGATCGAACGTCTTTTAAAATAGCGGGCTCTAGCGCCATCACAGAAAAGTTCGAAATTAACGGTGCTGTGACATATACCAATTCAGGAGGAAACAGGTCACAGGGGGGAGATAAGTCGATTATGAGCACGCTGAACTACCATACACCAACATTTGATGTAAATGATTACCTCAATCCCGATGGCACCCAAAACAGTTATGCGGGCACGATCATAGATAACCCGAGATACCTGGCAGAATTTAGCACCTATGAAGATGATGTGGATCGTATTGTAGGTTATGCCGGATTCAAATTTAAGCCTGTGGAGTGGATAGATTTGAGCTATCAGCTGGGTATCGATAATTATAGCGATGTGCGAACCAGGATCGCCCCACCCAATATTGATATCACCTTTCAAAATGGTGGTTTCGTCGTTGAAGAAAATGCCAACTACAGGGAAATTAACTCCAACCTGCTTCTATCATTTAATCGCTCTATAAGTCAGGATTTATCTGCTTCGTTTACCTTAGGTAATCAGATCACTGACATCAGATCAGGCTTAATCAGTACCAGGGGTGAGGGGTTTGCGTTGCCGGATTTTTTTGATTTAAGCAATACCACCAATTTATTCACCGTCAAAGATGACAGAGAACAAAAACTGGTAGGTGTTTTTGGACAACTTAAACTGGATTACCAAAATACGCTGTTTCTTAGTGTTACCGGCAGAAATGACTGGACTTCAACTTTACCTAAAGATAACCGATCGTTTTTTTACCCCAGTGTAAGCCTGGGTTACGTATTCTCGGAACATCTCCCATTACCGGATGTATTTACATACGGAAAAATAAGGGCCTCCTGGGCGGAAGTAGGAAAGGATGCCGCGGCTTATGCAGTTGGTACTTATTTTGAAAATGATCCCAATTCCCCCTTCCTGGGGCAAAATGGATTTCGTTTGGATGATGTAGCCGGGTCAGTGAATTTGAAGCCGGAGCGGACCACAGCCATAGAATTTGGGGCGGATCTCAGGTTCTTTGAAAACAGGCTGGGGCTTGACTTCACTTATTTTCGCCAGACGAGCAAAGACCAGATCATTCCGGTGCCTGTGAGTAACACAACCTCCCTGTCACGCTTTATCACCAATGCCGGTGAAATTGAAAACAAAGGCGTTGAATTATTGTTGCAAGCCAACCCCTTGAATGTGGGAGGATTTAATTGGGATGTATCCCTCAATTTTTCAAAAATAAAAAACGAGGTATTATCCATCACCCCACTGGTTGATGAAATTATTTTTTATGAAGACCGCCCTTCTGAAATCGTGAACAAATTGATTAAAGGCGGGTCAGCGGGCGATCTTTATGGTCACCCTTATATCAGGGATGATCAGGGTAATTTGATCATCGATTCCAATGGATTACCGATGAGCGCGTTGGATACACTCTTGCTGGTAGGAAATGCATTTCCAGATTGGACCGGTGGCATGACAAACACCTTCACCTGGAAGGGGTTTTCGCTGTCGGTATTGTTGGAGTTGAGGGAAGGTGGCGACCTGCTCGACACCGGTCTGAGAAACCGGTTAAGGAACGGCGTCGACGCCAGAACAGGCCTCAGGTATGAGCAGATTGTATTCCGCGGTGTGACTGAATCAGGAGCAGTGAATACGACACCTGTCAGGCCTACCGGCTACGGCAATAATGTTAGCCCGGCACTCTACAGAAACGAATCTGCTTTTGTAGGCAGCAGTGATATTTTGTTGCAGGATGCTTCCTGGTTTCGGGTAAGGAATGTGAGTCTTTCATACTCGCTGCCGTCGCAATTACTGGATAAATCACCGTTTTCCAGTGCCAGGATCACTTTTGCCGGGAACAACGTGTTCCTGTCCACACCATTCCAGGGGTTTGACCCTGAGACGTCACAATTCGGCCCCGGCACCAATTCTTTTGGATTTGGAGGACAAAGCATTCCCAATACGAGAAGCTACACGGTGAGGCTTAATTTTTCCCTGTAAGACTTAATAATGATTAGCATGATGAAGACAAAATATTTCAAACATATACTTTTGGCAATGCTACTTGCCATTGTCTCGTTCTCCTGTGATGATTACCTGGGGGGGGACACTAATATTGATCCCAACAGGGTAGGGGAAGTGAGCCTTGAGGCTTTGTTGCCTACTATCGCAGCTTCCACAGCCTTAAATCATTACAACCTGGGTTTCCGGACTTCACAGATTGTACAATATGTGGCTTCCGCAACTGCCACTGCCGGCGATACAGACACCCACAACCAGATAAGGTTACGCACCACCTGGACCGGCATCTATTTGCGCGCACTTTCCAATGCCAATTTATTGGCGATACAATCCGGGGAGGAGAGTTCCCCTCATTATGAAGGTGTGGCCAAGATAGTCCTGGCGTTAAACCTGGGATTAGCGACTGATACATGGGGAGATGTGCCCTATTCTGAAGCTTTTCAGGCGAATGAGAATCTGACCCCTGCCTTTGATAACCAAGAGACAATTTATGCATCTATTCAGCAGCTGTTGGATGAGGCAATTATTGCCTTGAATAGCGATAATTCGGTTTTTTCACCAGGCGATGATGATGTGCTTTACGGTGGTGATTTGTCTAAATGGATAAAAGCTGCCTATACCCTGAAAGCCAGATATGCCCTGCATTTGAGCGAGTTTGATCCGGAGGCACCTGCTAAAGCGCTGGCGGCTGTTGCGAATGGGTTTGACGGTAATGAAGATGATTTCCAATTTCTATATGATGAACGAAACTTAAACCCCTGGCATAAAAGACCAGCACTGGCTAATGCCACGGGCAATGCCTCCATTACTTTTTCCGAACAGCTTATTGACGCCATGAATGGCACTGATTACGGGGTTTTTGACCCCAGGCTGCCCATCATTGCTGAAAATGACGGGGAAGCCGAATACAAGGGCGCCATCAATGGCTCGGAAGCCGGCGAAGATTCAAATTCAAAGTTTTCCGTTGATACCTGGTATTCTACTGTTACAGCACCTGTTCTGATGTTGACTTATGCCGAATCGAAATTTATCGAGGCTGAAGCAGCGTTTTTGAATAACGGTGGAACCACGACTTCTGTTGGAAGCACGCAGGAAGCTTATGACGCTTATCTGGCAGGTATTAGCGCTCACATGGATAAACTGGGTGTCGATCCGGCAGAACGGGATGCTTACCTGGCCGACCCGGCCGTTGCAGTAGGGGCCGGGGCGTTGACGTTGGAGCTGATCATGAAAGAAAAGTATATCGCCAATTTTTTGAATCCTGAAACCTGGGTGGATTTCAGAAGATATGATTACAATCCCACGCTGTTTAAAGACCTGGAATTACCGGTTAATCACAACCCGGATCTGAATGGCCAATGGATCAGACGAGTGCTTTACCCACTTGATGAGCTGAGCAGAAACAGCGAAGAGGTCAGCAAGGTACAGCGCGGACTGGAGGTAAAGTTATGGTGGGATAAATAATTAGTCAGGAAGATTTTAAATGATTTAAAAAATGAAAATATTTAGTTTAACATCAAAAGTTATATGGCTGGCACTAATCGCCGTCGGTTTGGGTGCCTGTTATGACCAGGAGGATCCTTTGGATGATCTCATCGATAAATCGGGAAATTTTTACCCTGAGATAGCCAATATCAGAACATTGGAAAACCAGGGTTTAACCGTTGATTTTTCACCGGGAGGAACAGTTTTCTTAGAGATGCAATACTGGTCAATCGACCCGATTGACGAGGTGAATATTTATGATATTATCGGAACTGATACCGCTTTGGTTTCAAATACGCCCTATGAGCCAGCATTTTCTCAGCGCTCCGGCACGGATACTTTGGTATTTGATTACACGGTGCCAATGCTTCCGGTGGATACCAAAATAACATTGCTGTTTGAGGTGGTCAATCAGAATACGCTTTCCTATGCAAGAAGTTATAGTTTTAATATCGAATAATTGTTTAGTGGTTAATTAGCAGATTTTAGTTGGAAGGGTTTGGCACCCTAAACCCTTCCGACAAATCGTTGTAATATTTATTTTTTAGGTTATGCCACTTCAAAGAAGGAGATTTATTCAGGAACTGACTATGGCTTCTTTTATGCCCTTTGGGCCAATTACCACCGCTGATGAAAGCGCGGATAAGGCGAAGCCTGGGATTGTGAAAAAGATCGTGCCCAAAAGATTAAGTGCGGGTCAGACTATAGGTGTGGTCAGCCCGTCCGGTGCTTTGTATGAAGCCGGGCCTTATGATCTGGTGATGGAGGTTTTACAGGCCATGGGGCTTCGGGTAAAGATGAGCAAACATGTTGCTGACAGGTATGGACATCTGGCCGGTCAGGATGAGGACAGGGCTGAGGAAATAAACAATATGTTTAAAGATCCTTCGGTAAATGCCATTATTTGTTTGAGGGGTGGGTCGGGAGCTGCAAGGATCCTGGAAAAGATTGATTATAAAGCCATTGCCAATAATCCTAAAATATTTATCGGGTATAGCGACATCACGGCATTACTTCTGGCCATCTATGCCAGATCCGGGTTGGTTACCTTTCACGGGCCTGTGGCCATTTCTTCCTGGAGTTCCTTCACTTATGATTATTTTAAAAGATTGTTGTTTGAAGGGCAGGAGGTATTTTTTAAGAATCCTGAAAAGTCACCTGATGATCTGGTACAGGTAAATGACAGGATAAGGACGCTGACCCCAGGGAAGACTTCCGGTATCTTAGTGGGTGGAAATCTAAGCGTTCTCTGCGGCATGATAGGTTCAGATTACCTGCCGTCCTGGAAAGACAAAATTCTTTTTTTGGAAGATACTGACGAGAAAATTTATCGTGTTGACCGCATGATGTCTCAACTGCAGCTGTCCGGTGTCCTCCGGCAACTTAAAGGATTTGTCATGGGCAAGTGTACCGACTGCCACCCCGGTCAGGGTTATGGATCGCTGACGCTGGATGAGTTATTGGATCATTATATCAAACCTTTAAAGATACCGGCTTTCAGTGGCGCCATGATCGGCCACATCAAAGATAAATTTACGTTGCCGGTGGGCTTAGAAGTAAATATGGATGCGGATGCAGGCACTATTCAATTGTCACAACCTGCAGTAATTTGATTTTAGGTTTAACAGAACTAACAACTGATGTACTCGATTGACAGATCAACAGGTAACAGCCCAACAATAGCCAAAAATGGCCGGGTTTGTTTAAAAGTAGGGCGCTAAAATAAATTAGAGGTAGCAAATGAGACTTTTTTTGGTCATTTTAGAGAAATAAACAGGATGCCATGAAACCATTTATAAGATGTTCCCTACTCGCTTTTTTTATACTCTCTGGCTGTTTGAATAACGACCACGCATTAATCGAAGACCAGGATTTTCTGGAAAACCTGATGCGAACGGCGCCTGCTCAATTTGATGAGATTCTGCAAAATAAGGAAGGGTACGAAACGCAAATTATCTATACACAGATCAACCGCGATAGCAACAATGTTCCTTCCTTTAAATCATTTTACTACAACTTTGACCGGGACCGATATTTCTATCCCGCCAGCACCGTAAAAATGCCTGCAGCTTTCCTGGCCCTTGAAAAGCTGAACGAACTGGGAATCAACGGTCTGGACAAATATACCACCATGTCGACGGATAGTGCCTACTCAGGCCAGTCGGCAGTTTACGAGGATACAACTGCCGCTTCAGGCCTGCCAAGTATTGCTCATTACATCAAGAAAATATTTCTGGTGAGTGATAATGATGCGTTTAACCGGCTTTATGAATTTTTAGGCCAGGCTACCATCAATGACAAGCTACATCAAAAGGGTTATGCGAATGCGCGTATTACCCACCGCCTTTCCATTCCGCTTAGTGAGGAAGAAAATCGACATACAAATCCTGTAACTTTTAAAGGAAATGACAGTGTTGTATATCAGCAACCTTTGATATACAATGAAGGTCCTTTGCCCGAAAAACGACAGATTTTAAAAGGCAAGGGATATTTGAAGGGAGAACGTATTATTAATGAACCGATGGACTTTGGCCAAAAGAATCATATCCCACTGGACGAAATGCAAATGATGCTTCGCGCAATAATATTTCCGGAATCCGTACAGGAAAAGCAGCGTTTTACGCTTAGCAACGATGACTATAAATTTTTGTATCGGTACATGTCCCAATTACCGGCAGAAACTACCTACCCCGACTACGATACGGCCAATTACTATGATACTTATAGTAAATTTTTGATGTATGGTTCGGAGAAAACACCCATTCCGCCGCATATCAGGATATTTAATAAAATTGGATTGGCTTATGGGTACCTGATCGATAATGCATATATCGTCGATTTGAAAAACAAGGTGGAGTTTATGTTGTCGGCCGTCATTCATACCAACGCAAACAAGATTTATAATGACGGTGAATATGAGTATGAGGAGGTGGGGCTCCCTTTTATGAAAAACCTTGGTGAAATAGTGTATCAGTATGAATTAAAAAGGAGCAGAAGCCAGGTTCCCGATCTGTCGGAGTTTATGGTGGGCTATGACAAACCTGTGGGAGGGCAAAGTGAAACACACATCGGTTTGTATCAGAATTACCAACACTATCACCTTCCGGCGCTGGGTAAGAGGAGGATAAAGCGCAGAGACATCGCACCTTTTATTACCGGGTTAAAAAAGGTACCACTTTTTGAAGTTAGCAAAGTGGGAACCTCGGTGGAGGGCAGGGAAATAAACCTTATTAAGGCCGGCAACGGGGAAATAAAGGTATTGCTCTGGTCTCAGATGCACGGCGATGAGTCAACGGCAACCCGGTCACTCTTTGAGCTATTCAGATTCCTTTCTTCCGAAGACCTGATGGATCCTGTTAGAAAAAAGCTATTGGAAAAGTTGACACTGTACTTTATACCCATGCTCAACCCCGATGGCGCGGAAAGATTTAATAGGAGAAACGCCTGGTCTTTCGATTTGAACAGAGATGCTTTGCGTCTTCAGGCGCCGGAGTCTGAGATTCTCAAGAAAGTAAGGGATCAATATGATCCGGATTTTGGTTTTAACCTGCACGATCAGAGCATATACTATAACGTTGATCGCACGGGTAAGCCCGCGTCAATTTCTTTTCTGGCCCCGGCTTATAATTATGAAAAAGAAGTAAACGAGACCCGTAGAAATGCTATGAAAGTCATCGTTTCTATGAACAAAGTATTACAACAATATATTCCGGGCCAGGTGGGCAAATATGACGACAGCTTCGAACCCAGGGCCTTTGGCGATAACATACAGAAATGGGGTACGAGTACCATTTTAATCGAATCAGGTGGATACCCGAACGATCCTGAAAAAACAAATCTGGTTAAACTGAACTTTGTAGCTATATTAACTGCTTTAATAAATATTGCGGATGGCGATTATGAAAATGAGGTAGAGGAGGATTATTACGACATTCCGGACAACGATCGAAAATTGTTTGATTTATTAATTAGAAATGTTGGTATCGAAAAAAACGGTCACTCATACACCAGTGATATAGGTATTTTTCTACATGAAATGTCTTTTGATGGCAGTGAAGAATTGCATTATCGAAGCGCCGTTGCCGATATGGGAGATCTTTCCACTTATTACGGTTATAAAGAAGTCAATGCGGAGGGTATGACCTTGTCCACAGGTGATGTCTATCCCCAAATATTCACAGATTATAATAAAATTGCCCCAAACGCTGCCATAGAATGGCTTGGTGAAGGTTATACAACAGTCAGGTTAAAAACGATACCAACGAATAAAGAAACGATGCGTTTACCACTTCGGCTGGTGACTCCGGATCGTGAATCCACGCCGTTTCCTACCCTGGGTAAAGAGGCTTATTTTCTGCTGAAAAAAGATAATAAAAACATACTGGCCATTAGCAATGGACAAATAATTAACTTAAATAATTAAAAGATTTAAAATAAGGATGACAACAGTACAGCGTATGATTGATCCGGAGTTGACAGGAACGGCTTGTATTATAACCGGAGATTTATTGGAGACCATTCATGCCAAAACCGCGCATGGTCTGATTAGGGAGTCTAAACGATTCAAGATTGTGGGTGTCATTGACAATAAGGCCACCAACCGGGATGCCGGAGAGGTTTTGGACGGCCAGTACCGTGATATCCCGATTCTCTCCTCGATAGCACAATTAATTGAGAGAAATGGGAACAAGCCGGAATATGCAATTATTGGCATGGCTACCAAGGGAGGAATACTTCCACCTAGCCTTTATCCGGTCATTAATGAGGTCTTGTCTCACGGTATTCATATTGTCAACGGTTTACACCAGCCCTTATCCGGTATTAGCGAATTAAGCGATCTGGCCAAAAAAAATGGTGCCACACTTTACGACATTAGAAAACCTAAACCGTTTGAGGACCTTCATTTTTGGGATGGAAAAATACAGGAGGTGAATTGTCTTAAAATCGGCGTGTTGGGAACGGATTGTTCGATTGGTAAAAGAACCACCACAAAATTGCTCAACAATGCGCTCAACCAGGCCGGGATTAAATCTGAAATGATATTTACCGGTCAGACCGGCTGGCTGCAAGGTACCAAATACGGTTTTATTTTCGACGCCACTCCCAACGATTTTATTCCGGGAGAATTGGAACATGCCATGTATAACTGTTGGAAAAATGAACAGCCCGAGGTGATGTTGATTGAAGGACAGGCCAGTCTCAAAAATCCTGGCGGGCCCTGTGGATCGGAATTTATTGTTTCCGGCAGGTTGGATGGCGTAATTTTGCAGCATCACCCTATCCGGACCCATTACAGTAATTTGGAATATTTTCCGGCCACCATTCCAGATGCCCTGGAGGATGTCAGGATCATTGAATTGTTGGGGTGTGATACCTGGGCCTTAACGGTAAACACCGCAGACATGACAACCGAACAAATAAGTGCCAGCAAGGAAGATTTAGCAGCGAGAAGCGGCCTGCCGGTTATCAGTCCGCTGGTAGACGGCATGAGTGGGCTGGTTGAAGTTATCAAAAGAAAAATGATCAAGGTATGAAAATAAAATCAATAGAAGTCTGGAGAAAAAACCTGGGCAATACCAGGCCCTATACCATCGCATTCAAAACCGTCGACGATGTCGACAACGTTTTTGTGAAGCTTAATCTCGAAAACGGCCAGTACGGCCTCGGATCAGGCAACCCAAGCGAACAGGTTGTTGGCGAGTCACTGGCTGATAGCATGAATACCTTAACAGAGGAAAACCTGGAATTCCTGATAGGCAGGGATATCAGAGAATTTTATGGCATTCTGGATGAGATTCTCACCCGTTTTCCAGCTACGCCTGCAGCCCGGGCCGCGCTGGATATCGCCGTACATGATGCTTTTACCAAAACGATTGATATGCCGCTAAGTGTCTTTTTGGGTCAGAAAATAAAATCTATGCCTACTTCGGTGACAATTGGAATTAAAGATGTTACCGATACCCTTGAGGAGGCACAGGAATATTATGAAATGGGATTCAGGGTACTCAAGGTGAAAACCGGGAGGGATGTGGAAGAAGATATTGAACGCATGAGAAAACTAAGGGAGCGTTACAATGGAGAAATGACCATCCGGGTTGATGCCAACCAGGGTTACGATGAAAATGATTTGATCCGATTCTTCCAGGAAACAAGGCAGTTGGACATGGAGCTGATAGAGCAGCCGGTACCGGCGAGTCAGATAGATTTGATGAAGCAATTACCGGAGGAAATTAAAGCGTTGATTGCAGCTGATGAATGTCTTAAGTCCGCGGAAGATGCTTTCCACCTGTCCTCCGCGCCGAAAGCATGCGACATTTTTAACATTAAATTGATGAAGTCCGGGGGTATTTATCCCGCCAGACAGATTGCCACGATAGCCAGGGCAGCCGGCATTGATTTAATGTGGGGTTGTAATGATGAAAGTTCAATCAGTATTACCGCCGCCTTGCACGGTGCACTGGCGTATAGCCATACAAAGTACATAGACCTCGACGGTAGTCTTGACCTGGTAGTAGACGTAGTAAGCCCGGGGTTTAAGATCGAAAACGGCTGGATGTCCATTACCGGCAAACCTGGATTAGGCGTAGAACTTATTTAAGAAATCGAAGAGTAAATGGACCTTTTGCTTGTTCCATTTTTAGTGACTATTGACCACCTTGTTTAGAGGTGGTCATTTTTTTCCGGCAATCTGCTTTCATCAACTCCTGTCGTCTTCAAAGTCTTCAATGTATTTTGAGATATTGTTAAAACCACCTTCCAATGCCAGGTCTGCCGGTGATTTACCTTCGTTGGTTTTGAGAGATCTATCCGCGTTATGGGCCAAAAGAAGCTCAACCATTGGCATCTGTCCGTTATGTGCGGCTGAATGCAAAGGTGTGATGCCCGCCATTTGACTGGCGTTTACTGCAGCACCCCGGTTTAGCAATAAGCGGGCGATTTTGATGTTTTTAGTGGCGACCGCCGAATGTAGCGGACGAACTTTGAATGAGTTGTTGGCGGCAAGATTTACGTCCGCGCCGGCTTCAATCAAAAAGCTGCATATCTCCTCATTCCCAAAAAAACAAGCCAGGCCCAGGGGTGTGAAACCATCCTTGGCATGGGCATTTAAAACGGCTGGATCCCTGTTAACGGCCTCCTTAAGAGATTTTACATGGCCACAGGCAGCTGCCTCAAAGACGGTTAAATGCTCCTTGTAACGCAGGATTGCATCAACAATATCTGCTTGCCGGTAATAAGCTGCCAGCAATAGTAGACTTACACCTTCATCCGTGTGCTCCTGGGCCAGGGGTGGGTGCTCATTTAACAGTGAGATTGCCTGTTGCATATCACCGGATTTTATAGCTTCAATCAACGGTTTTTTTGATTTTTTCATATGAATGATTTTCGGATAAAAACATGGAAAAGGATGGTACTCATCTTGATTCAATCACAGTTTTTAATGTATTAAAGTCTTTGTCCTGTCGTTTTTGCATCGATCCTAACATCATTTTTCCAAACAGCTTGAAAAAGACAGATTTAAATGTCACATTGACCAGGCAGATTAATGAGGTGCGATCATGGTTTAGGTCCTCAAAATCGGTTTCGATTGTCGATTCCATTGATTTATGGCTCAAAATCAACGATATTTTTTTGTATTCTTCCCGTCCGGTTATTTCCTCCTCCATTTCCAGCAACTTACCCCGCTCTTCATAAATGTGCCTGGCCTTGGCGCCAACTTTTCCAAATTCACCACTGATCTGTTCAAATCGTTTAAAGCCCGTTAGCCATAGGTGCATATTGTCCGGATCGTTAAAAAAATCCCAGACCTCTTTGACCGGTCTGTTGATAATAATTTTACTGGAGATAATCATGAGTAGTTTGAGTTTTGTTAGCTATTAATCTGACCTATAAAATAAGTTCATAATACAAAATTTTATACACAATTGCCATTCGTCTCAAATCCGGTTATGTTGTCCACCATAAAAAAAGCCTTACCAGTGAACTGGTAAGGCTTGCTCGGTTGTATTGAGGATTATTGCTTTACCCCACAGTTGGGTAAGGCTTTTACTTCGTGAAAGGCCAGGCTATTTTTAAATAGATCCTGATCGTCATAAACGTTATAGGAATTTTGAGCTACCAATGACCCCTGGAGCTCAACATTGGCCCATTGCCAGGCCTGGTCAAATCTCTTTTTTACCTCGCCGGATTCTTCTTTTTTATCCTGATTCTCGAGACTGTTCATCAATCCGTTAAGTGCCCAGCCGTTTTCAGGGTATTTGGCAAGATCCTTCCGGAAGATGACTTCGGCCTCCTCGTATTTACCCATTTCCAACAAAGTGGCGCCAAGGTGGTGCCGGACTGAAAAAAACCAATCCGGAGGCTCGTTGTAAATCAAATGGTCTTCTATGTCAATGGCTGTTTGAAAATGCTCTACAGCAACATCATAATTTCCTTTACTTGCCGCTATTTCAGCGGTTAATACGTGATTGGCAATTTTCAGGACATCGGTGATCAGGTTGAGTCCGAATATTGTAAGGTCCTGCAATGATTCATCACCCATAATTTCCCGTATGCCGGCCAGACTTTCTTCTGCTTTTGCTGTCTCTCCCTGCTTCAGGTAAGCCATTCCCCTGGCGTAGTGTTCAATGGCTTTCGGATATGGCGGGACGTCAACCAGTTCCGGCAATTCCAAAATTCTGTTCCATTGGCCAAACTTGACCATGACAAAATAAGGTATGGAGAAAAAATGTTGCAAGGTCGCCCACTCGGGATCTTTCATTAATTCCGTGTCGACACGCCTGGACAATTGCCATGATGCGCTGATCGACCGGTCACCTCTGCCTTCCAGCGCAGCAGTTGCCGCCAGGAAGTGGATGTTGTGCGGATAATACAATAACGGATAAAGACCCTGGGTCTGGCAGGTACTAATATATATACTATCAGCGACCATGGCCTTTTCATTGGCGATGGATCCTTCGTGATATCGGCCTGTTCTGATATAAATATGTGAAGGCATATGTACCAAATGACCTGCACCAGGTACCAGCTCCCGTAAGACATCGGCACTGGCCAGCGCCTTTTCCGGATTATTGGATGCTTCTATCGCGTGGATATTAAAATGATTGGCTCCGGGATGTTCCGGCCATCTTTCCAAAATGGTCTCAAATAAAGCCACAATCTGCGGCGTCCATTCTTTGGGTTGCCCGTCATAAGTATATAAATCCCATGGGTGCACATCCATAAGGGCTTCGGCATACAGCGTGGCGATGTCAGAATTATCGGGAAACCGTTCGTAGACCCTGCCCATGGCAGCAGCGTAATCAATGTCAAATTGCGCACGGTCAGTGGTAATACTATCCGGGTATCTTACGGCAATGGCATCTATCATGGCCTGTTCCCATTCTGTAGCGTTCTGTTTTTTAGCCACCGCATTTTGCACGGCCATATATACTTCACTCATATCACTGGGATCCATGGGGGCATTGAGGTTCGGACCCAATACGAGGGCGATACCCCAATAAGCCATCGCACATTCCGGATCAAGCCTGGCGGCCTCCCGAAAGGCCCTGGCTGCCTCTGCATGGTTAAATCCATAGGACAAGTTTAATCCCTGGTCAAATAATCTTTGGGTCAACGCTACGTTTGTTGAGATTTCCAGATGATGTTGCCCGAGATTATCAAATAGCGGCGCTTCCAGCTTTACCTGCTTTTTACTGTTATGGCATGATACTATTATTAATAGCATAAACGCCATGGTGAAGGCTCTTTTCATAATAGGTATTGATTTTTTAGTTTTTTACTGTTTGATGTATGTACAATATATGCTAGTCTGCGAATAAAATTATTCCACTGTAATGTTACGACAATGATGACTTAAGAGTGATTTTTTGAGGTATACAATAAGTGTACATATATTTAAAATTCTGATAATCAATAACTTATATTGATAAAATGAGCAAAAATCAGATTTTATTTTTTGAAAAAACTTAATAAACAAGTTTCCTTTCAAAGGAATCCATATGAATTTTTAGGCATAGAATATTAAATAACCCCTACAGAAGGAGGGGGTGGGCAAGTCATGATCATTATAGAATTATTAGCAGAATTAATTATACTAATAGAAGTATTTTGCAAGCCCGATATGGACCAGCTGAGTCGTGGTTTATGGCTTCATGACTTTTTAGTTTCAATCCAGTCATTGACTAATTCTTCCAAAATATCCAGGGGAATAGCACCATTGGTTAAGATAACATCGTGAAATTCGCGGATATCAAATTGTTCTTCCAATTGCTTCTTTGCATGCTGTCGTAACTCCATGATTTTAAGCATGCCGATTTTGTAAGCAGTGGCTTGAGAAGGCATCACGATATGCCGCTCGACCATTTTAATACATTGCTCCTCCGGAGCAGGCGTATTTTTTTTATAATATTCGATACCTTCCTCTCTCGACCATTTTTTATGATGAATGCCGGTATCCACTACCAAACGGCACGCCCGCCACAATTCCATGGCCAACCGGCCAAAGTCAGCATAGGGATTGGCGTATAAGCCAATTTCTTTCGGGATAGCTTCGCAGTAAAGGGCCCACCCCTCTATATAAGCGGTAATACTGCCGAATTTTCTAAACCTGGGAAGCTCCTCCAATTCCTGTGCGATCGCAATCTGCATGTGATGCCCCGGAATGCCTTCATGATAAGCCAGTGCTTCCATTTCATAGGTTGGCATATTTGCCATTTTGTAGAGATTGACATAGTAAGTGCCAGGTATGGAACTATTGATAACAGGACGATTGTAAAAGGCTTTGCCGGCAGATTTTTCCCTGAATGCCTCCACCTGCTTGACAACCATATCGGCTTTTGGCTTGGTGATAAATAATTCATCGAGCCGTTCCTTCATATTATTAATTAGCAAGATAGCAGAGTCCAGATATAGCTGTTTTGCCGCCTCGGTTTCGGGCAGATAGAACTGCGAATCAGTAGCCATGAATTCGAAAAATGAGGATAGGTCTCCTTCGAAATCTACCTGCTTCATGATCTTTTCCATTTCACTGTGAATTCTTTCAACTTCTTTCAATCCAATCTCGTGAATTTCCTCTGCCGTAAGATTTGTGGTAGTGGTTTCAGCCAGCGCTACACTAAAGGCGCGATCACCCTCGGGGAATTTCCAGGCACCGGCCTCATTCGTGGCCCTTAGCTCCTGGTCTTTCAGGAAAGTAATGAGATTTTCATAAGCGGGCTTTACAGAATCAACCAGCACCCGGGTAGCCTCACCGATCAAATCTTGTTTAATTTGATCGTCCAGCGAAAGGTTATCTACCTTTTTGACAAAGTCAGCCAACAAAGTGCTTTTTTTATCAGATTGATCAAATGGTTGACCACTGATAATATTTTCAGAGGATTCAATTACGCGCCAGAAAAGGAATTTTGGTAATACAATCCCTTTTTCCTCTCTTACCTTTAGGTTTTCCAACCGCTGTTTAAAATGGCTTTTTATTTTGCCTAATCTCGAGATGTAGGCCCTGGCATCTGATTCACCTCCGATCTGGTGGTAGTTAATTAAAAAGGCCGGCATCTGGGCGTGAAAGCCCCGCATTTGATTAATGGGATAGTTGTGGAGCCTGAAAGGAAATTTAGCGATCTCGTTCTTCAGCTTTTTTTCAAAAATCTTATAACTCAATTTTGTGTCCTTGTCTAACAGGTTAAAATTGATCGAATCCTTCAGGAATTTTAAATTATCTTCTGCGATTTTTAATCCCTCCTGTGCAAAGTTGTCACTGACATCATTCCACAGACCATAGTCTTTCTTGATGCCCAACCGGGCTTGGAGTTCGGGTTTTCTATCGGTGTCCCGTTCAAAGGCTTTTTCAAAAAAGGTGTTGGCTTTTTGGGATTCCATGGCTATGGCTTCAGCAGACGCCTGCTCCGGGTTATTGGGAGTGGTACACTTAAACAGAAAAAAGGTGGCAAGGCATAAATTCACCACCACAAAATAATTGTGTTTCATGTTTGGAAGGGGTTTTGTTGTTTAGTTCCTGGTTTAATTTATTTCCGGTGTGTTTAATTTGGCGAGGGAGGCATTAATATCTTCTGTGGTGACTTCGTGTTTGGTCAATCCTCCTTTAAAATAGGCTTCATAGGCAGCCATATCGAAATTACCATGACCACAAAGATTAAACAATATGGTTTTGGAAATACCTTCTTCTTTGCACTTCATGGCTTCCCGTACCACTGTGGCAATACCGTGGTTGGCTTCCGGAGCGGGAATAATGCCTTCTGCCTTGGCAAATTTAACGCCGACGTCAAAACACTCGAGCTGGTCGTGTGATTGCGCCTCGATGAGTTTGTCTTTTAGCAATTGGCTGACCACTACCCCTGCGCCATGATATCTCAACCCGCCGGCGTGAATAGGAGCGGGCACAAAGTTGTGACCCAGGGTGTACATCGGCAGTAGTGGTGTCATACCAACTGTATCTCCAAAGTCGTACCTGAATACCCCTCTCGTAAGTTTAGGGCAGGAAGCCGGTTCGCTGGCAATACATCTGATACTTTTTCCCTCATCAAAATTAAGGCGTAAAAAAGGAAATGTTAATCCCGCAAAATTTGACCCGCCGCCAAAGGGAGCAATGACGATATCCGGCATATCTCCCGCCTTTTCCATTTGTAATAATGCCTCCTGACCTACAATAGTTTGATGCATTAAAACGTGATTCAGGACACTCCCCAGGGAATATTTAGTGTTTTCATCCATGGCCGCCTTTTCCACTGCTTCGGAAATAGCGATGCCCAGGCTTCCGGGTGAGTTGGGGTCCTGGTTTAGTATTTCCCTGCCCGCCTGCGTTTGATCAGATGGGGAGGCAATTACGTCGGCCCCCCAGGTATTCATCATCAGCTTTCTGTAGGGCTTTTGTTCATAGCTGATTTTTACCATGTAAACCTCGCAGGCAATATCAAATAAATTGCAGGCAAAACTCAGGGCACTGCCCCATTGACCGGCACCGGTTTCTGTCGTAATTCGTTTAACCCCCTCCTGCTTGTTATAATATGCCTGCGCAACGGCCGTATTGGGCTTATGTGACCCCGAGGGACTGACACCTTCATATTTATAATAAATTTTTGCCGGGGTATCCAACATCTTTTCAAAATTATAGGCGCGATACAAAGGCGTGGGACGCCATAACGAGTAGATATTAACCACCTCGTCGGGAATGTCTATCCACTTGTCCGCACTCACTTCCTGCTTGATCAACTCCATTGGAAAAAGCGGCGCCAGCGCTTCGGTACCAATAGGTTCCTTGGTCCCCGGATGCAGTGGGGGCAGGGGTTTGTTGGGCATATCAGCCACGATGTTATACCATTTGTCAGGAGTTTCGTTTTCGGAGAGTAAAATTTTGCGATTTGCCATTTCGGTAGATAAGATTTGGATTTTTTAAATTTTTTAAAATTTAAGAAATTTTTACGACACTAAATTCTTGCTTAAAGACCTTTTTGCAGGAAAGACGCGTTTTCTTGAAAATTTTGGCATTTGATGGCCAGGATAACCGTTTTAATTATTCCGGAAAATCATCACCCCTGCACCTGAGGAAATTGAAACCGGAAAAAGGCGCTAAAACTGTTGGTTGTCATCTCTGCCTCCCATATCATCATTTTTTATTTTACTTCGCCTTTGCTGTTGCTTGAAATCCAGCTTTCCGAATTTATAGTTGAAATTGATACCAAACGAACGAAAGGCAATGACATTTTCACTGGTTTGATAATAGTTGTCGCCACGCAATTCACTACCAAATTTTTTATTTTCGAAGAAAGGTTCCACAATTCTTAATCCTATCGACCCTCGTTTTTCCCAAATGGTTTTTCTGATCCCCATACTAAAAATTGAGAATGACGGGTTAAAACCCTGCAGTGTCTGCCGCCGGCTGCGGTAAAAACCAAACATATCAATTATCCAGTCTTTTTTAAGCTTAATATTTGAATTGATATTACCGTTGAACAGTACGGCTTCGTTTGTCAGGCTTTCACCGTCTACGATGCCAGACGCATTATAGGTAAACAGGTTTATGCCGCCCCTGAGTGTCCATATTTTAAACATGGTAACAGAAGTAAATGCATTCAGACCAAAGGAGTTATTTTCACCTACATTTTGAAACGTTACTGTCGATATACCTTCATCGTCTACCTGCAGAAAACTTTCAATATTATCAGTAGTCCTTTTGTAGTAGCCAGAAATGTTGAGTAACATCTTTTTAATGAAAGTATTATAGCTTAACTCAATCTGGTCGGTCAGCTCAGGCTCTAATTCGGGATTTCCCACCGAGATGTTTCGGTTATTATCAATTTGTGCATAAGGGTTAATAAACCGGAGACTAGGTCTTTGAATCCGGCGATTGTAACTTAATTTGGCAGTCGTCATCTTCCCGAATTTCCGGCTGAAGATGATGTTGGGCAGCCAGTTGTCATAGTCATTTTCAAATGGCGCCTCAAAATTTTCAAAAGCACCGCTTATATGGGTATGTTCAAAGCGTACACCGGCAATTAAACCGTACTTATCGCTGAACTTTATATTGCTTGAAAAATATCCGGACATAACATCTTGTTCGTAGTCAAACAGGTCCGTTCTGGAGGCGTCGATAATGTAAGCATCCCTTGAAAGATCAAAGAATTCATAGCTGTAATCGCTTTTAACACTTCTTAATACCGCCTTGGCACCGGTTTCAATTTTTATTTTTTCACCGGCGGGATGTGCATAATCTACCTGGATAGTATTTTCGCGATTGGTGCCGTCGTTTTCATTTCTTTCATCCCGGAAAAGATCAGCATCATTGCCCACCAGATCCTCTTGCTCGATAACAAAATCCTGGTTGCTTACGTTACCGTCAAGCTTGTAGGAGAATGCCAGTTCTTTTTCCTTGTGCTCCGGAAACTTGATGATGTAGTCTATGGACCATTCATAGCCGCTGACCAACCTGTCGCTAATACTTGATCTCTGATAGCGTTGCGAGAGGTCGATGGAGGGATCGTCGTAGTTTGTCAGATAAATACCCTCCCGGTCTGAGCCAAAACCGCGTAATCTAAACGAGGAGGTGACATTGTGATAGGCGTTGAAGTCGTAAAATGCTCCGGCCGTAGCAAAGAATCCTATTCTGCTGCCTTCGGTGCTGCCATCTTCGTTTAATGTTCTCAGCGTTTCACCGACATTATCTTCACGGTAAAAGCTGCTGCTGCCATCCCGTGGCCAGCTGTAATAGGTGCTTCCGTTGGCGTTAAAGCCAAATCGTCCTTTTCCCGCGTTGAGACCTAAAACGGCATTATTTTGCCTGGTGCCTACAGACATGTTGACATTACCAACAAACCCCTCGACCTTTTTCTTTTTGGTGATTATATTGATAATACCCGCAGTGCCTTCACCGTCGTATTTGGCCGATGGCGTAGTGATCACTTCAACGGATTTGATCTGATCAGCAGGGATTACTTTGAGGGCGTCGGCAGGACTTCCGGCAAATAAGGTGGAGGGTTTGCCATTTAGTAATATTTGAATGTTGGAACTGCCCCGCAGGGATACGTTTCCTTCCAGGTCTACGCTTAAAAGCGGTGCCCGCCTCAAAACATCCGAGGCATCGCCACCGGCATTGGCCACATCCCGTTCGGCATTGTAAACAATTTTATCTATTCTACTTTCTACCAACTCTTTCTCACCTTGTACGACTACCTCATCCAACTGCTGAAAAGTGGCTGCCAGTTTCACCTTTCCCAGGTTAACATCAGGTTTTTTTGGTGTCGAGGTTATTTTTTTGGTGATGGTCTCGTAGCCTACAAATGATATGAGTACGTTGTAATTGCCGATGGGAATATTACTCAACTTAAAGCTTCCGTTGTCCTCGGAAATGGTACCGTCCACATCTTTTTGGGTCACGGGATTTCGTACCACAATGGTCACGAATGATAATGGCTTATCATCTTTGGCATCCACAATTATTCCGGTAATTTTACCCTTGATTGTACTGGCTGCGGGTCTCTTAAAATTTCCCCCGCGTTGTTGTCCAAAAATTTGTATTGAGCATAGGCTTAAGATGATCGTAAAGTATAGGCGCACGTATCTAATTTTTAATATTCGACGAATTAACATATTTTACGAAACAATACCTTTTTGGATATGTTCAGTGGAAATATAAATATGTTAAAGGTAAGTTTTTGTTAAAACTGAAAGTTATGGAAGGCTCAATGGATTTAAAGCACAGGTTACATGAAGCATGCCTTGCCATGGTTGAAGAAAAGATCCACGCTTCCCGGTCTGCAATGGAGGTGGTACAAAAAGCGGCCAACCAGGAGTCCAAAAGCAGTGTGGGAGATAAATATGAAACCGGCCGGGCCATGATGCAACTTGAGCTTGAAAAGATGGCATTTCAGTTGGAAGAAGTCATAAAACTGAAAAAACAATTACACCAGATTAAGCTACAGGAACCTTGCGATCACGCTGAACTGGGTAGTGTAATTGTCACGTCGATAGGCAATTTTTTCATCGCTGTAAGCCTGGGGAAGATTACCATAGAAGACACTGTGTATTTTACGATTTCCCTGGCTTCTCCTATTGGTCAGGCCTTGCACCAACATCAGGCGGGTGACGAGATAACTTTCAACGGGAGGAAAATCACGATTGACCGGATCTTTTAACCCTAGCCATTTACATCGCGAAACAGGGCGTGGTCTCTAAACAAGCCTTCTCCTAAAAACGTTTTGGTGCCCTGGCGATTTACTCCTTGCAATCACCAGGGCACCGAAATATAAAATTTTACTGCTTATTAAGTTATTTTCCCGCGATGCCTGCTCTGCAAAAACCTACTTATTAAATTTATAACTTACAATTTCATTTGGATTTTGCCTGTAATAGATGGCGCTTTGAACGTCATCTACCTGATAGCTGGGCTCTTTTTCGTCTTTCATGTTGATAGTTTCGATGATTTCGCCAGTGTTTTTACTAACCCTGACCAAGCCATAATTCCTGCCTTCAAGTGCCTTAGCTACCCCGGTTTTCTGCTTGTCCAACGTGATCATCATAAAAATAAAATCGGAAGTTACCGCGCTGGCTTTGAAACGTCTCTTGGCGGCCGCCATGGCGCCGGATGAATAAGCCCTGGCCTTTTGTGCCTGTTGATCATAGGCGCTGGCAATTTCGCTGGAAATTTCTCTGCCCAGCTCATTGGACGATTGTGCCGCGGCCTGATTAAAGGTTGAAGCCACCATCTGCGCCTGGGCGCTGTATAGGGCAGCGTGAATGGCGTCGAGTGTATGTAAGGCTCTTAAAATACCTGGTTCCTTTGGTGCGGGGTAGTATTTTTGAAATTTAATCTTCCCGTCAAATCCGATAGAGGCAATGTTTTGTTCTGAATTTAATAGCAGGCCATCATTTCGAACCTCTAAATGTGTGGCTCTTTCCTTACCCTCAAAAGCAATCTTTTCCTGTAATATTTTCATCTTGGCATTATCCAGATTGACCTCATATAGTGTCTTCGCCTTATTCGAGAAAACGTAAAGTAAATTATCCTTGAAAGCCCTTAATAATCTGAATTTACCAGATAGAAATTGGGCCTGATCCGCAGGCCTGCCTGACTTAATGGATTTTGCTAATTTAGGTTGACCGTTTTGCAGGTCGAATATATTTATTTCACCCAGGGAATTTATATCCGGTTTGGTAATATATAAAAGGCCACTTTTGGTCATTTCCGTATATTCCAAAACACCCTTAATTTTCAAAGAGTTATCAAACTTTAATTGATCATTATTGACATCCAAAATATTTAAAAATGATTTATCACCATCGGCCATTACCAGAATGATGTCATCGTCAATATAATTGATGTTGACTACGGAGCCTGGAATTTTTAGTCCCTTGCCTTTTTTACCCCAGGATGTTTTTCCGGTTTGATAATCTACCAGGTTAATTCTGGTTCCGAACATGTTGTTGACCGGGTCAATCTTTGGCAGTAAAATCAATCCTTTTGGGTGGCTGATAATTTCATTAACCAGCCCATTGATTTTTACAATTTCAGGCCATGCCTGCATGCCATCTTTTATATTGTATCCCATCAGGTAGTTTGACCTGGCATAATAAAAGTACGGTCCGGACTCCGCTTTGATAAGCTTGGATTCATTCGAAGAGGAAACCGCCCCTTTAGGTCTGGGTAAGTCAGCCTTCCAATTCATTTGGCCCGATTGGGTATTTATGTTAAAAATACCGTTGGCATTAGCGATGATAAAGGCCTGTTCATCCACTTCTATGAGGTTAAAAGCAGGGCCATCTTCACCTTCGGCCAGGTCGGAGGCAGCGCTCAAATTGCTCATAAAACCTCCCAATCCCTTGGACTTGGTAAAAACTTCGCTATTATTCCATAATTCTTTTCCGCTAGCGATATCAAACAGGCTTAAGGAGGCTGTAAACTTTTCCTTAAAACCATAAATTAAAATAGCACCCGATTCATACAATATATTTTTGGCTACTACCGATTTGAATCCGGCTTTCCTGGTGTCGGAAAGTATCTTTCCTTCATAGGGATCCAATACAATAACCTGGTTGTCCAAAGATATTTGCGCGTAAAAGGTATTTGGCAAAACCTGGTAACTTTCGAAAGGGATACCAGCTAATTTTTTAATCTCCCAGGACACCTTGCCTTTGTCGGGATCAATGCCATATAAACCGTCATCGGTATTTACCACTAAATTACCAAGTGGTGTAATTTGCTGCCATCGAATAGAGCTTGCGAATTTTAATTTCCATGCCTGCGATGGTTCGGGATCCGGGGTTGACCCCACGCCGTTGATATGGAGGAAGAGACTCAATATCAGGCCTACTGAAAACCATTTGAGTTGATACATATATTTTTAATGTTTTTTTGCACAATTTCCAATCAATTTGGAAAAGTCTCCAACCTTTTTTTGACCAAATGGTACTGTGTAAGTTTTAGGTTTAAATGTAAATGATGGGTTCTGCCTGCAAACTTTTCAATATGCTAATCTTAGGTATAGATTTGATTGGATTTATGCGAAAAACAGCAGCTGGAGGTGCCAATCGACATTTTAGATACTAATGCCGGAGCAGGCATTTTTTCAGGAGAGGACTAAACTACGAAAATGCATTCGCATTACACCATAGAATTGATGATAATAAGTAAAGAAAAAACATTTGCCATAACTGTTGGAAAAGAAAATTACATGGCCGTAAACGGCACTATTATAAGCTCTAACGTTGCGCATAAGTTAAGTTGTCCGAATGCCGGGAGAAAAATATTATTTATAGATGCGGCATCCTGTATGACCAACAGGTTAAAAAACAAAGCGATAAAGTAGTTATCACCTTTAAGGAAAACACAAGGTACACACCGGTGCAGTAATGGGTTTGCAGGCCGACTGTGCCAATAGAAGAGCCTGGTTTTACTGCACACCGGCCTTTTTTACCATCACCCATTTACCAGGTTTTCTGGCGTTGATGGTATTGTCGTACATAGCTTCACAATAAATGGTTGGCAGATAAAAGCGACCGGTATAACTGGCATTAAGCATAATGCGGAAAGTCTTTCTTTTGTTCGCCCCTAATTTAAAGTAGGTGTAAACCCGGTCGTCCCTGATATCCTGATACTGGGGTTGATCCTTATCCCCAGGATAATCCGTGTCGTCCAGGCGATTATTAATGATTTCCCACCCTGACGGGAAGATCTGGGTAAGGGCCAGTTCTCTATAGTCCCCTCTTAAACCCGGGTTGCTGACCGTTACTTCGCTAATGAAGTTAGTACCTTGTTCAATCGTAGCGGGGTCGATCAGCTTACCGTCCATATCTTTGTATATTACCGCTAAGTGCATGTTATTCTCCGCCTGTGTTTGATCTCCCGTTTGAGGTGTGCCCTCCAGGACCAGCCGTGCATAAAGTTGCTGCTGACTGGTATTGTTCACCTTGATTTGACCGTTTGACTGGTTGTCAATACGCAAGGGCTTTTGGGCAATAGCCAAATCTGTCTTGCCCGATTCTTGCGGTTGATCGTTTAAGGTGAAAGTAAAGGAAATACCTCCTTTGGGTTTTTCCAACTGAATGAATTTGGTAGCAGCTACCAGGCAGAATGCCGTTGTTTGGGTACTCATCCAGCGGTTGTTGCTATTTAAGCGATCGGCAATCATTTTCATTAAGGTAAAACCCTTTTCCTTTTCTCCCATCAGGCTTAAAGTCTCCAGAATCATGGCCTCATCCCGGAGGCTGGAGCCATAGGTATAGGATGATTGCTGATAGGGTTGGACAGTTGTCGTTATGTTTTTAACTAATTGCTTTGCCGCTTCAGCCTGTCCTGCCAAATGGTAGGCAGCGGCCAGCTGCCACCTGGCGACGTTGGATAGGTCACTGCTTTCCCTCAGCCGGTTCATGGCGCCTTTTTCCGGTGATTCGCCCAGGGCCAGGGTATATAAACGATAAGCCTGAATAAGATCACTTTGATAGCGACGTGAATTTTTTCGCCACTTCCTGGCGGCGCTTCTTTGGAACTGTTTCCATTTTCGCAATAATTCATGAGGAACCACATATCCTTTGTGCTGTGCCTCTATTAAAAACTGTCCGACATAACTGGTAGACCAGGCGTCATAGTCCGATTGTCCAGGCCAATAGCTAAAGCCACCGTCGCTGTTTTGAAATGATTGTAACTTTACAATGGCGGCGGTCACATTTTTTTGGATCATTTGAAGACTGGTTTCATTCATATCCATGACATCTGCTAGGTACAACTGGGGAAAGGCCGAGGATACCGTTTGCTCTATACATCCGTGTGGATATCGCAGCAGGTATCGCAATCTTTTTTCGAGGTTAATAGGTGGGATGCTATACAATTCCAGCATACCGGAATTGGTGCCGGCCATGCCCACATTTTTAAATTCCGTTTCCCAGGACCCTCCGGCAGGGATTACTTTTTCCATTACCTCTACCACTGGCGGGTTTGGGTTCCTCACCTCAATCTCTATATTGTGGACAGCACTTTTGCTACCCGATTTAGCGTTTACCGTAACTTTGCCTGAACCCAACTGCGGTTTTACCAGTAGGGAAAAATCGACCAGTTGATCGGAAGGGCCATTGAAACTCAGGTTTTTATTCGGGCTGCCATTGAAGCTGAACTGGTCATTGGTTTCGAGATGAACCGCCACATTTTTGATAGATTGGTCAGAGACAAAAACGTTTGCCGGTAGTGAAACCGTTTCACCGGGCCCTAGTACCCTGGGTAATGTTCCCAGTACCATCAATGATTGCCGTACCGGGGTAACGGCCTCAGCTTTGCCATAGGCTCCTTCATGTGCCGCGATCACCATGGTTTTAACAGATCCGATGTACTGCGGCATCGTAAAAGTGTGGGTGGCCTTTTGGCCGGCTTCCAGATAAAAGGGGCCCATATACTTAACAACGGGCTTAAAACGATTGACTTTGGTGTTTTCTTCCTGCCCACCGCTTTCGTCACCCCCAACGGCCAGGATGCGTTCCAGGGTTCCACCGTAGGCGCCAATAACATCTTCAAAAACATCCCAGGTCTTTACACCTAATGCTTCCCTGGCATAAAAAGACTTCCAGGCATCGGGGGTTTTGAAATTGGTCAGATCAAGCAGGCCTTCATCTACGACGGCAACGGTATAAGCCATTGGCTTGCCATTTGATTCAGAGATTTTAATGGTTACTTCCTGCTCGGGCTCCAGCTCGGCAGCCATATCTATGACCGGATCCAGATGGGTGTCAGGGTTATCTATGGTGATGGGGAGAATGCCATATAATCTTATGGGCAAATCATTAACGGTTTGGGCATGCGGCTGCATCAGGCTGATATGTACATAAATATTTGGTGCCATTTCTTCTGTAACCGTAAACAAAAATGGTGTTTCTCCGTTTTGCGTTTCAATCCAGTGTTGGTCGATAACCCCACTACCATTTTCGATGCTGACCAGGGCCCTGCCGTTTTCACTGGTGGGGATACTGATTTTGACATCTTCGCCAACTTTATATTTTTCCTTGTCGGCAGAAAATGATAGCATGGTAGCCGCACCCGGAAACTCCCGCTGCCCGCGACCTGCCCAGCCCGGCCAGTCCAGGTAAATAACTTTGCCGGCGCAATGACCTGAAACGGGATCACATACCCTGACAAAAAACCTGCCCCATTCCGGGTATTTTACTTTAAACTTCCAGCTTCCACGACCATTTTTCGTATTGACGGTTGCTTTTTCCAAAGGAATATTGTGAGAGCGACCGATGTAGTTGGAAATGTTTTGGGTAGATTGATCCCACCACCAGCGCCATTCCAACTTGTATAATGCGACTTCCACACCTGATCTCGACACCGGCTGTCCATCCGCATCGACTGTGACAATATCAACCACGTGGGTGGTATCTGTTAACAACATCCCTCTGGCCTTATCGCCTTTTGGCGTTCTTAAGCCTACGAAAGCGGTGTACGGGTAATAGGGAATGCTAAATCTGTCAATGCTGAACCCGCCTCCGCCTTCAAATACTTTTCCTTTAAAATGTGCCATTAGCATACCTGGTGCAGCATGTTCAGGACTTAGTGCGGCACTGACAACGGCGTGGCCATCAGCATCTAAAACACCTTCAAAAATTTTCTGGCTTTCACTATAAAAATCTCTGGCGGGATCATCAAAGGTATATTCGGCATATTTGGGGAAGGTGGTTGTGGACTGCTGAAGAATGACATCAAATTCGGCTTTTAAGTTTCTTGCCGGGGCGCCATGCAACCAATTGACCTGAAGTTGCCCGGCAAGGTTTTGTTGCCCGGCTTTGATTTTATCAGTGCCGAAGTCCAGGTTGATTTTCAGTCGGTTAGGCTTTATCGTCTCGATCTTCAATGGTTTCCTGAAAGTAGCTCCCCCGACCTGCACGGTTGCCTGCCAGTTGCCTGTCGGATCATCACCTGCTGTTTTGGTTGCAAAGTGATACATATTGCCTATCGAGGCTGTTTTAACCAACTTCTGCCTGATTTGTCCTTTTGGGTTTCGAAGTTCAAAAATGACCGGATGCTTGTCCGGCAGCTGATCATTTTTGTCCTCCAGAATAAAGGTGAGGAAAATATCATCTCCGGGTCGCCACACACCTCTTTCTCCGTAAATAAAACCTTTGATCCCCTTTTCGACTACCTGCCCTGAAACGTCAAAACTGCTTAAAGATAATGCATTACCATCGTCCACCTTGAGATAGCCTCTTTCATCCTTATTTTTGGCAATAATCAAATAAGGTTTTTTTTGCAGGTCAACCTTTACAAAACCTTCGGTATCGGTGAAGGTGCTTTCGACTAGCTGTTGCTGGTAATCGTAAATTTCCACGGTAACTCCGGACAATGGCGCAGTGGTTTGCATGTTGGTAACTGCTACTACCAGCTGTTTGTTGTTACCCAATTTAGCTGTGAGGCCCAGATTGGAGGCCATTAAATTTCTTGTTACTGCCCGGCGTCCGTACGCGTAGTACGAGGAGTGGCAGGGATTGTCGCGTTCTTCCCACCGGTACTCGGGGTCATAGTAATAATCCTGGTAGGAATCCCAATAGCTGAACTCGTCTTCTTCCTGGCCATCCCAACCGTCTTCTTCTATGCTTGTCAGGCCCTCGCCGGCGCTTTCCTGCCCGGGGCAATTAAAAGCGGCGTGTTTCTGATCAAAACTTAATTGCACCTGATAAATGGCGCCAGGCTCTGACTGTATAAGCTGGCTGAGATCCAGGGTAAACCTGTTCCACTTGCCCAGATCGGTTACTCCCTGGTTGTTTAGGGCAATGGTCTTTTTCAATAAAGGCCTGCCTACACGCCGTATTTCCCGGTCGCCCTGTAAATTATTGACCTGTAAAAACTGGGCAACGTTGCTTTCATATACCTTGGTTACCTGTACCTGCACAGCCTTGAGACTTACGGCCTCAAAAGGCATGACAAGACCATCGGTGCTTGGCAGTATGACCCCTTTTCCAGCCAGTTTTACAGCTGGCTTTAGTTGTTCAAATGCTACCTCCAGGCTCGTGCCCTTTTTCATTTTGTAATTTTGGATATTCTTAATGCCGGCAAACAGTTGGAGGGTTTTTTTTCCGGTTTGTCTTACCGATGGATAAACCCTAACCTCATTGTCCTCTATTAGAAAACGAAGATTGTTTAAGTCCGCCACGGTAATTAACCCATCCAGATTTTGTTTTTCCAACAAAGGATCTGAGAATTGAAGGCTCACATATTGTTCGGGATTATGAATCACTTTTGCACTTAATAACTTGAAGTCTCCGATAGCTGGCACCTGGACAACCTGACCGCCGGTCTTACTTACATCCAATGGTGAACCATCCCATTTTATTTCAAGTTCACTTGTGTCATCGCTCCTAAGCACATCTTCCAGGATGAAATTGTGATTTTTTTGGTCGGTACTATGGTCCCAGGTGATCGTTAAATTTTTGTCACCTTGTATGCCACTAAGTATTTTTTCAACCTGTGCGGGATCTGCCATATCGGCTGTTACCAGATTTCCGACAAGTTTTTGTCTTTGCAGATTGGTTTTATCATAGATGGCAAAACCCTCGATATTCACTTCGAAATTTTGATCCAGTGTCTGAAAGCTAAACTCAAATACCGACAGCTCATTGGGAACCTCCATGATCTGTCCCAGCTTAAAGGCCACCTGATATTGCCGGCTGGAAGCCAGTAATTGATCGGGTTTAAATTCAATGGTCTTACTGTCGGTCCAGTAAGCTTTTCCACTGACAGCCGGGCTTATTTTGAATAAATTATCATCCGCTTCCTTTCCGGCAACAACAGATTCCTGAAATTCTTCGGCAAACCGTACTCTGATGGCCGATTCTTTGGATATTACCCCGGCGGTATAGGCGGCGACGTAGGCCCCATAGGCTGCATCCACGGATTCTTGTGGGTTTCGGGCGGCCTTACTGGTATTGGAAAAATAAAAAATACCGGTGACAATGGCGGCCAATACCAGAAATAGCAAGATCAGGTGCTGAATGCCGTATTTGTTGGTGTTGTGATGTTTGGGTTGACTGGTCATCTTTGAGATGGTTTAAAAGCTAATTTCTAAGCTAAATTTCGGAAATTATTACGAATATAAAAGCGGGCAGGTAATATTCGTTGGCATTAAGAACCAAAGGGTTGTTAAAGTAACGAAGTCCATAGACGAATTACGATCGTCCCTGGACTCCGGGTTTGGGTGGTATAAGCAGGATAAGAGCTTTTGGCTGCTATTTTGAGCGCATTTTAACCTGCATTTTTTCTTTCAGATGGCGGTCGAGGTATTCCATGTATTGGCTGTATAGTAATACATAACTTTTACCGCTATAAGCAACACCGTGTGTGCCCGGTGGATAGATTCTGAGATCAGCATCTTTACCGTTGTCGATAAGTGCCTGCACCAGCTGCATGGTATTTTGCATATGAACATTTTCATCCATTCCGGAATGGGCGATAAACATATGGTCTTCCAATTTACCGGCATGTGTCGACGAGGCGCTTTGTATATACCCTTCTTCATTTTCACCTAACAGCCCCATGTACCTTTCCGTGTAAATGCTGTCGTACAACCGCCAGTCGGTTACCGGTGCCCCTACCAATGATACCTTAAATACCCCTGGATGGTTAAGAACCGTATAACTTGCCATATAGCCGCCATAGCTGTGGCCACGAATTGCCATATTATCTGCATCTATCCAGGTCTTGGCCCCTAAGAATTTTGCAGCTTCCACAAAATCATGGCTTTCCCATTTCCCGAGATTTTCGTAGACAACTTTTTCAAATTTACTGCCGTAACCGCCACTACCTCTGTTATTCACACTGGCGACTACATAGCCACTTTGTGCTAAATATTGTTCCCAACTATTGGTTCCAAATTCATTATAAACCGATTGCGCCCCGGGGCCACCATATATATTGAGTACGAGCGGATAAGGCGTATTAGGATCGAAATCCAGGGGTTTAACAACATAAATATCCAATACCTGGCCATCTGAAGTGGTGAACTGCATGAGTTCCTTCGGAGCGTAGTGATGATTCTTTGTGAATTCTGTAACTTTTTTGTTTCCTTCAAACTGATGTAGCTTTTTACCCCTGGTGGACCACAATGCCACCTGTGTTGGGGTATCGACGTTGGAAAAGCGATCTACAAAATACTTGCCGTTGGGAGAGAAATTGACATGATGACGGCCATCGTGGGCGCTAAGGCGCTTTTTGCCGTTTCCATCAAAGTTTATGGCATAAAGTTGCCGTTCCAGCGGGGACTTTTCTGTTGAGGTATAATAGATGGTGCTTTTTTTACTGTCTACAGCTTCCACAGTAGTAACTTCCCACTCGCCGCGGGTTACCTGATTCAACATTTTACCTTCGTAGTTATACCGATACAGGTGACTCCATCCGTTTCTATCTGAAATCCAGAAGAATTCTTCAGTATCCGGAGGAAAGAAAAACAGGTGATCGACACCGGCAAAGAAGTCAAAAACATCAATCCATTTATCGGATTTTTCCTGCATGATGAATTTGCCTTTACCCGATTTTACATCGTGAAAGGTGAGCTTTAATTCATTTTGCTTCCTGTTGAGATGGACAATCGCGAGTTCTCCGCTCCTGGCTGTCCAGTAGATCCTGGGAATATAGCCTCCTTTCAAGGCCACATCCATCCACTGGTTTGATCTGGCCGCGACATCTATGACGCCAATTTTGACGGTAGGGTTCATGTCGCCGACTTTTGGATAGCGGACATTAACGTATTCGGCATGTTTTCCGCTATAGTCGGTCATTTGGAAAACAGGGACCTCTCTTTCATCCGATTGCCAGAAAGCAATATATTTGCTGTCAGGAGACCAAACCCATGCCTGGGCAAGCCCAAATTCTTCCTCGTAGGCCCAGCCAAACCGGCCATTGTAAAAATGCTCCGCCGCATCGCTGGTTAATTGTGTTTCCTTGCCCGATTCGAAATCGAACACAAACAGGTCGCCTTGTCTTTCATAGCCCACCTTCTGACCATCCGGGGATAACGCCGCCGTTTGGGCATCCTTGGCTACCAACTGCAGGGTTTTATCTTTAAGTGAATAAAAATAGTAGTCAGAGATGCCTGAACGTCTCCACACTTTTCTAAAATTAGACTGAAACAATATGTATTTTGAATCCTGGGACCATTGGAAGGACAAATACTGAAAAGGCGCGTCCGAGTCGGGGAAAGTAAGGCCCTCGCCGTTAAATATGAGCTTATCTTCTCCGTTCTTAGGTACAAAGGATCTGATTTCCCTGGAGCCATCGGCTACGTTTCTTTTTACGTAAGAGAACTTATCACCACCGTCAATCCAGTTGATATTTTGGGGACCGTTTCCTCCTTTTAACTTAGAGCCTGAATATAATGCTTCTTCAAGATTTTGGTAAGATTGCTTTTGGGCCGGTAAATAAAAAGTAATTGCCGAAAGCAAAGTACCTAGTATGATTATTTTCCAGCCAAAGGGTTGTTTAGGTTGTTTATGCATTGTGGACAATTTGTGTGATTAAATAAAGTTTTAAATGTAGTGAATGCCTGAAAATTAATTGAACTTTTGCTACTAATTCATGATTCCAATAACAGAAAATAACAATTATCGCACCGGAATTTAAATTAAAAATTAACCTTTTAAGGACTTGTTTATTTGTACGGCAAATACTTTATTTAAAGATTGATAATTTTCCGATGTGTGGATAAGAAAAAGCGTATGAGGATAAGAAAAAGCCTTTTCACAACATTTTATTTTTTGTTGGGCATCATTTTTATTACAAGAGGGCAAGGCGTGATTTTGGAAAATAATCCGGCCTATCTTAAGTGGAAACAGATCAATACACCACATTTCAAAGTAATATTTCCCAATGGTTATGATGAAAATGCGCAGCGGGTAGCCAACCTGATGGAGGGGATCTATGAACCGGGATCTAAATCACTCGATAAGCGCCCCAGGAAATTGTCCCTGATTTTACAAAATCAAAATTCCATCCCCAATGGTTTTGTGAGTCTCGGTCCAAGGAGATCTGAATTTTTTACCACCCCACCGCAGGATTACAACTTTTTAGGAACAAATGATTGGTTTAACCTCCTGGCGGTGCATGAATTTCGTCATGTGGTACAGTTTGACAAAAGTTTAACGGGCTTTAACAAGTTTTTCTATATTCTATTTGGTCAGGCGGCTCAAAGCTTATGGGCTAACTTATCAGTGCCGGACTGGTTTTGGGAAGGAGACGCAGTCGGTATGGAAACGGCACTAACACCCAGCGGAAGAGGGCGGATACCGCGATTTGACCTGGTTTTCAGAACTAATTTACTGGAAAGGGGAGCTTTTGACTATAATAAACAACATCTGAGATCCTTTAAACATTTTGTGCCGGATCATTATCGGCTGGGTTATTTTATGACTACACATGTCCGAAACAAGCATGGCGCACAAAGTTGGTCAAAAATCACCGACAAGGCTTTTGGCTTGCCCTTTATTCCTTTTACCTTTTCCAATGCCTTGAAAAAAGTAAGCGGAAAAAACCTGTTGCAAACTTATGACGATATGATGACGGAAATGACAGGTTTATGGGAACAACAATTGGCAGACCTGCCGTTGACGCCTATGACGACCATCAACCAGAGAAAGCGTCAGGCTTATACAAGTTATAATTATCCTCAGGTATTAAATTCCGGTGAGATACTGGTTATGAGATCGGGGATAGGCGATATTACGGAATTGGTTAAACTGGATGATCAGGGCAATGAGACGGTAATCTTTACGCCGGGCATTATCAATTCAGCCTCTATGCTGTCAATGCAAAACGATGTTGTGGCCTGGAATGAGTTTGAATTTGATCCCCGGTGGGGAGCAAAAAGTTATTCGGTTGTTAAACTTTATGACCTGAAAAATAATGAACTCCATAGATTAGGCCGTAAAGGGCGTTATGCGGCCGCTGCGCTGTCGCCGGATGCTGCCAGGGTAGCCACGGTTTTAACCACCCAGGAAAATGAGTACTTTCTGGTGGTTCTTGATACAGGTACCGGACAGGAGGTCAGGCGTTTTCCAAATATAAAAAATCACTTCTTCAGCATGCCCAGGTGGACCAGCGATGGTAAGGGAATCGTGGCGCTGAAATCAGGCCAGGAGGGAAAGGCACTGGTACTTATTGATGTTGAAACAGCAAAAGAAACAGTAATTATTCCAGCTTCTGATGAAAACATTGGTCATCCTGTGCCCTATAATCAATACATATTTTATAATTCACCTTACAGCGGCATCGACAATATTTATGCAGTAAATATCAAAAGCCTTCAACGATACCAGGTGACATCGGCAAAACATGGTGCCTATAATCCGAATATTGACCGGGAAGGTAATACCATTTATTTTAATGATTTTCAAAAAGATGGTTTCAATGTGGCAAAAATTCCGTTTGATACCACCTTGTGGAAACCAATAACACAAATAGAGGACCGGCATGTCAGATACTATGAAAAGATCGTAGAGCAGGAGAACAGTCATCATGTACTTGACAACATACCTGACCGGCAATATGAGGTGACCAATTATGCTAAAGCAAGAGGATTTCTGAACCCACATACCTGGGGTCCGGAAATTAATTCTACGAGCAGCACCATCTTTGCAGGTTTGGAAATGCGGGATGTTTTAAGCACCATTTCCACAACACTGGGCTATGGTTATGATGTGAATGAAGAGGTGGGATCGGGGATCTTAAATGTAAGCTACCAGGGGCTGTATCCCATTTTGGATTTTGAGTACAGGTTCAGCAATCGCTCTACCTTTGAAAACCTTCGCAACCCCGAAACCAACGCGATCGAAAGATTTAATTTCAGGTGGAAAGAACAAGGAGTAAATGTGGGTTTTAGATTGCCCTTTACCTTAACGAGATCCAAGTATTTGACCAATCTTTCCTATGGTAGTAATATTGGCATTACTAAAGTCACGGATTTTAACCAGCCACTTCGCCCGCTGGATCAATTATCAGATGGTACCTTGAGATCTCTGGAACACAGCATACGATTTAACAGGCTGCTCAAAAGATCCCAGCGTGATATCAACAGTAAGTGGGGGCAAACGATTTTTTTAAATTATCAGCATACACCTATCGGTGGAGATTTTGATGGCAAATACCTGGCCACACAGGCGGAGCTGTTTTTTCCCGCTTTGGCAAAACATCATTCTCTTCGTCTGAGAGGAGGCTTTCAATATCAGGAGATTATCTTTCAGGGAACAAATGTAAAAGAAGGTACCTATTTGTTTCCCAGTTATTTCTTCTTTCCAAGGGGATATAGCTCCACGGCATTTCAGAACTTTTACCATGTGAAAGCTGATTATACCCTGCCATTAATTTATCCAGATCTTGCATTAGGCCCCATCTTAAATTTTCAGCGTATCAAAGCAAATTTGTTTTACGACTATGGTTACGGCGAAATCAGGAATTTCAACGACGCATTTAACTCCTTTGGCGTCGAGTTAAGTACGGATTTAAACATTTTACGTTTTAATCAGTTAATTGATTTGGGCGTCAGACTGAGCGTGGTGCCCGAATTGGATGATGTGAAAATTGAATTTACCGTGGCTAACCTTGGATTTTAGGAAGAAAACTGGTAAATGAAGAAAAAATGGGGAAGTAGCCTAAATAAAAGTCAATTTTATTTTTATAAGTTATCACTTCATCTTTATTTTGAGAAAATATTATAAACGAGCAATTATTTTATAGGAATTAACAATGGCGGAAGTTATTAAAATGCCCAAGATGAGCGACACCATGGAAGAGGGGGTGATCGCTAGTTGGTTGGTTAAAGAGGGAGATACAGTAAAGTCCGGGGACATCCTGGCCGAGGTAGAAACCGACAAAGCGACCATGGAATTGGAGTCTTATGAGGATGGCGTATTATTGTACATTGGTGTAAAAGAAAAAGAGGCGGTTCCCGTAGATGGCGTTATTGCCATTATTGGCGAAAAGGGAGAAGATATTAACGCGCTATTGAAGGATATAGAAACAGGAACTGCCGGTACCGACACTGCCGCTGAAATCCCGGCTGCTGCACCTGATACCACTAGTTCAGAAACGATTGATACCTCAGGGATAAATGCCAGCGTGATAACTATGCCCAAGATGAGCGACACCATGACTGAGGGAACTATCGCCTCCTGGCATAAGAAAGTGGGCGATAGCGTAAGTTCCGGCGACATCCTCGCCGAAGTTGAAACTGACAAAGCCACAATGGAACTTGAGTCATATGATGATGGTACCTTACTTTATGTGGGGGTCAAAGAGGGAGAGGCTGTGGCCGTGGACGGAGTAATTGCTATCATCGGTGAAAAGGGAGCGGACTATGAAACTTTGTTAAAAGCGCAAACCGCAACTGCCTCCGTACCGGTTGAGACTGTATCTACAGCGGAAACGGCGGCTGCACCCGCAGTAGCGGTAGTGACGGAAACAAAAGTGGAAAGCCGGCCTGCTACATCTTCCAACGGGAGAATCAAAGCTTCCCCACTGGCAAAGAAGTTGGCGCAGGAAAAAGGATATGATATCGCCCAAATACCCGGGACCGGTGATCATGGCAGAATTATTAAAAGGGATGTAGAAGCATTTGTACCCACCGCCGCACCGTCAATCAGTACAGCTACCCCCGGAGCTGCAGCAGTAACACTGCCGCAGGTAGTTGGGGAAGAGAGCTTTGAAGAGGCGCCATTGTCGCAGATGAGGAAGACCATTGCTAAACGTTTATCTGAAAGCAAATTTACCGCTCCACACTTTTATCTCACCATGGAGATAAATATGGATAAAGCCATCGAAGCCAGAAAAAGCCTTAATGAAGTTGCGCCTGTCAAGATTTCTTTTAACGATCTGGTCGTTAAAGCAGCAGCAGCGGCATTAAGACAACATCCTGATGTTAACGTTTCCTGGATGGGAGACAAGATGAGAAAAAATCACCATATCCATATTGGCGTAGCTGTGGCGGTTCCTGAGGGTTTGTTGGTTCCTGTGGTAAGGTTTGCCGACAACAAAACACTTTCCCACATCTCTGCAGAAGTGAAAGACCTGGCGCAAAAAGCCCATGATAAAAAGCTGCAACCTTCGGATTGGGAGGGCAGCACATTTACCATCTCCAATTTAGGTATGTTTGGTATCGAAGAATTTACAGCCATCATTAACCCACCGGATGCGTGTATCATGGCTGTAGGTGGTATTAAGCAGACACCCGTGGTGAAAGACGGACAAGTGGTGCCGGGTAATGTGATGAAGGTAACGTTGTCGTGTGACCACAGAGCGGTAGATGGGGCCGTTGGATCAGCCTTCCTGAAAACCTTCAAATCCATTCTGGAAGATCCCATCAGGATCCTGGTTTAATCTTCCCATTTTAAAGTAACCACCGAAGCAAATGTGTGAATATAGCCTCTTGCTCCTATCTCACACTGTTGCTGTCCTATGACGGTTTGTCATGAAATGCACTTTTTGCATCATAATTGATACGTTTTAAAAGGATCGAAGTATGATATATATGCTTTGATCGGTAATTTTAAAATAAAGAATTAGTAATGACAAAAATAAAATCAACCACGGTAGTAGCTATCAAACACAACGGACAGGTAGCTATCGGTGCCGATGGCCAGGCCACTATGGGCAACACTGTGGCCAAGAGTAATGTTAAGAAGATCAGAGTGTTGCAAGAAGGAAAAATCATTACGGGCTTTGCGGGCTCTACAGCCGATGCGTTTACACTCCTGGAAAGGTTTGATGAAAAGTTGAATGCCTACGGAGGAAATATGAAACGGGCGGCTATCGAATTGGCAAAAGACTGGCGCATGGATCGTTATTTGAGAAGGTTGGAGGCTATGTTGATTGTGGCCAATAAGGATGAAATTCTCATTCTTTCCGGGACAGGCGATGTGCTGGAGCCAGATGATGAGATCGCTTCTATCGGATCGGGAAGTATGTTTGCCAAAGCCGCGGCTTCTGCGTTGAAAAAGCATGCCACAGGATTAAGTGCGGAAGAGATGGTCAAGGAGAGCCTGGGAATTGCCGCTGATATATGCATTTACACCAACCACAATGTAGTGGTGGAAACTGTGGAATAAGGATATGTGACCATGCGTCTAAAACGCATGGTCATCAGATACTTTTCATGATCGGGTTTGATATTATTCACTTCTCAGTGAATCCACCGGATTGGCGGCTGCGGCCTTAAATGATTGGTAGCTGACCGTTAACCAGGCAATTAGCAAAGATGCCAATCCTCCGGCGACAAAGCTGATAATCCCGATATCTACCTTATAAGCAAATCCTTCCAGCCATTTTGACATAAACAAATAGGCGAGAGGAATCGCCAGGACAAAGGAGATCACAACCAGCCTGGTAAAATCCCTGGACATGAGCACTATTACCTGACTCACCGTCGCACCCAGCACCTTGCGAATACCGATTTCCTTTGATCGTTGCTCAGCGGTAAATGTGGCTAGTCCCAAAAGGCCCAGGCAGGCGATAATGATGGCTAGACTGGTAAATAATATAAAAATCCTGGATAGTCGCTCCTCGCTTCCATATAATTGGGCCAGATTTTCATCCATGAAACTATACTCAAAGGGGCTATCAGGGGCATACTGCTTCCATTTGGATTCTATCAAAGCGATTTTTTCCCTGACATCCCCCGGAGCGAGTCTGGCGGAAATAAGATTGCCACTGCCCAGTACGATGGCCATGGGCTTAATGCTGCTTTTCAGGCTTTCGAAGTTAAAGTCTTTTATCACACCGATAACATTCATTTCCTCACCCTCGACGCTGTAGCGAAAGGACAGTAGCTTTTGATTCTCGTGATTGTCCCAGCCTATTACTTTCATGGCGGTTTCATTGAGGATGATTGCCGAGGAGTCGGAAGGAAAATCTTCGGAAAAATACCTTCCGGATTTTAGTTTGATATCTAAGGTTTCCAAATGATCCCAATCTGCCCAATACCAGCGTAATAGCTGTTCTTTTTCATTTTCGCCCAATACCTTGAATACAGTATTATTGCCAATATAAGGCGGCAGAGCGGTACTGCTACTCACATTAATAATACCGTTGTAGTTTTTTAATTCGTTTTTAAATGCTTGCCTATGGTTTCCGAGCTCGGAAACATTATTGATGACGAGTACATTTTCCTTATCAAACCCAAGATTTCTTGTTTGCATCATATTTAATTGTTTGTAGACTATTAATGTGCTGACAATCAGACCTATGGAAATTGTGAATTGGAAAATAACCAGTGTACTTCGAATGCCACTGCTTTTGAAACCAGCCCTGATTTTACCCTTTAAGACGTCGGCTGGCTTAAAAGATGTGAGATAGAGTGAAGGATAACTCCCGGCAAAGAGTCCTATGAGGATGATGACAATAGCCAGTCCGCTGAGAATACTACCGTTTAAGAGGAGGGACAGGGAAATTTCCTTCCCGGCCAGGTCGTTAAACGAGGGTAACAACACAAAAATCAAACCAAGGGCCAGTATTGTGGAAATAAGACTGAAGAGTATTGACTCGGTTAAAAACTGATAAACAAGGCCAATCCTTCCGGCGCCTGCGGCCTTTCTAATACCCACTTCCTTGGCACGATTGGCAGATCGGGCGGTGGACAGGTTCATAAAATTGATGCAGGCGATAGTCACTATGAAAAGGGCTATGACCCCGAATATGTAAAGATAAATAATGTCCCCGTTTGTACTGATTTCACCGTGTAGCTTGGATTTTAAATGGATATCTGTAATGGGCTGCAAAAAATAACCATAGTCACCTCCCTGCTCTCTGAATTTTTGCAGGCCAAACCCGAGGTATTTTTCAATTTCCGGTCCTATATATTTCTCTATCAGTGTACTGAACTTGCTTTCCAAAGCTTTCCAATCGGCTTTGGGATTAAGGACAATATAGGTATATAAATTGTTACTGCTCCATTCGCTTTCAAACGCCCGGTCGGAACTGTTCAAGGAGGCAATGATATCGAAAACCAAATGCGAATTGCCTGGCGGGTCGGCGGCAATGCCTGTTACCTCAACGTTGCTATCTCCAATTTTTAATGATTTGCCAATTGGTGAAGAATCTCCACGACCCGTGTATCCAAAATATTTTGTGGCCATTGACTCAGTTAGAACTACTTTGTAGGGATCTTTTAGCGCTAAATCGGGATCCCCTTGTAACAAGTCAAAGGAAAAAACCTTGAAGAAGTTGGAGTCAGCGAGCAGCAATCTTTTTTCCGTGAATGATTTATCGCCTAGTGTGACGATGACCTCGGTTTGCAAATCCAGTCGTATCGCCTCGTCTACCTCAGGAAATTCTGAGACCACCGTACTGGCGAATGGGGCGCAATTGGTAGCCAATTCGCTGGTTTGACCCGATATTACTGCTCTGGTACCAACGCGGTAGATGTTATCAGCTTTTTCATGAAAGCGGTCAAAGCTCAGTTCATCAGCAATATATGCAATAATTAATAAGCTGGCAGCAATGCCGATGGTCAAGCCCAGAATGTTTATGAAAGCATAGAACTTTTGCTTTTGAAGATTCCTAAAAGCAATTTTCAGGTAGTTTTTGAACATGATTTTAGTTTTAGACCCTTGGTTTACTAATAAGATGTAAAATCGGATTTGAAGGTTGCAGGAATCCGTCCGTCGTTTTAAAAAATTTGTTTCAAAGCAAAAAAGGTGAGGTTGCTTTTGTTACCCCAAAGGCTGATATGATTGGGTAATAGCTGTGGCGATCGGGTATTATGATTTTTTATTTTTAGATTCTAATTTTTGTAGTAGCGGCAAAAATTTTTCGTCCATGTGCTGGATAAACCATTCGTCGATGATATCCTTACGAAAGCGCCATTCCTTCCCAATTTTCGCCGCCGGAATTTTACCGTTTTGAGCCCAGGTATAAATGGTCTGAGGCTTCATTTTTAAATACCTGGCTACTTCCTCCAGATTCATAATGTTGTCATTGCTCATAGTTTTTATGGTTTAGACAATGAGTCGAGTAACTGTTTAGTATCCTTTTTCACAGGCTGCGAAGTGTCTGCATCTTTTTTATCGGGCGATTTGCTGATGTTAGAAGTATCTTTTTTTTCTTTACTAATACCCATCATGTGTCCCAGGGAGCCCAGAATTGTAGAATAAAAATTGCCCTGTGTTGATTTTCTCACAAGTTGAAAAGGCATGCTTTTGGTGCCGACAAACGGACGTAAATTCCATGATAACTGAATACCCACAAATGCAAAGATAACCAACCAGATACGAAAAACAGTCAATCCGATTTTGGGATAAACCTTTGTGCTTTCAAAAGCATTCTTTAATGCTTCCAGTACCACGCGCATTCCGAAAAAACCGGAAAATACGAAAATAAAAACGTGAAGCAATTGTAAAAAATGATAATTGTCGCCCGATAACTGGAAGAATAAAACAATGGGGGCGAAGGCCAGCATGATGGTAGTGGTCATAACAAAACCACTCAGCAAAATGATAATCAGGTGTCTGATGACGATTTTTGAACCAAGAATAAGCTGTACGATATAAAATGAAGGAAAGCAGATTAATAAGGTCATAAATATGAGTATTAATATTTTCAGGCCGCTTACCAATGCCTGGAGTACTCCATTGTAACTTCCCATGACCAACCCATAGGCAAAAGTGAAAATGCATAAAAGTCCTATTTGTCCCCAAATGATGCTTTTTGGATAATTGTCCTCGGAAATATTTTGAAAATACTTTTCCCGGTCCTGTAAAACCTCAAAAGCCAGCTTAATGGCGTTGTTATCGTCGTTTTTCATAATTGAATTAGAATAGTTGATTAAATATCTGTTTTAAATTAAGTAAAATATTAATGTATAATCAAGTTTATTACTGTTTATTATTGTTTTATATTGTTTTTAGATAAAACACTAGTCCTGGTTTGTAACCAGGATTCTATGTCTTAGCGTTTGCAACGCCTTTTTTATCTATATAAAAGTAGGTTTCAACTGCCCCGAAAGCGCCTCCTGGTATTGCAAATGCCAAACCAGTGCATCCGCATTAGCCACGCTCGCAAGGCATGCGCACAAATACGGAGGATAGGTGAAGTGGGTGAAATAGATTGGTTTAACCAAAGGAGGCAAGGTGCTGTACTTTTGGCTGTGACGGTTGGATATATCACGCCAAAATGGGTCTTCGCTACTTTTAGTGATTTGATTATTTCAAATAAAACACTAGTCCTGGTTTGTAACCAGGATTCTATGTCTTAGCGTTTGCAACACCTTTTTTATCTACATAAAAGTAGGGCTCAACTACCCCGAAAGCGCCTCCTGGCATTGCAAATGCCAAACCAGTGCATCCGCATTAGCCACTCCCGCAAGGCATGCGCACAAATACGGACGATAGGGTAGAAAGAGATTTTTGGAATGGAACAAAAAAAATACCCCGGAATTTACGTATTTAAATTCCGGGGTATAAAAGATTGCCTGTTAAGTTAATTTCGAAATAGTCTTCCTGCCTCACCAAAGGGTATTCTGGATAGCATCAAGATGATGGCAATCAAATAAAATATGGTAACACTCTTGAATTTTTTGACATTACCACTGGCTTTTTTCGATCTGGTGCGACCGATTTGTGCAATGACAACCGCCAGGATCATTACAAAAATATGCTCCACTGCCCAATATCTTTGGCTGGCCGCTTTCATGGCGCCGCCAAAGTCCTGAAAAGCACTGGTGGTTATCGGGCTTAAAAAGAAATAAAGTACTAAACCAATTAGTAGTTGCAGGTGCAGTATTCCAATAAAAGAACCTGATAAAGCGTTGTCGGCTTTACCGTAGGTTTTTTTCCCCTGCCAACCAAAAAAAGACTTTATAATGACCAGTAGGCCCAGAATTAGAACAATCCATCTTAACCAGGAGTGTATAAATAAAAAAATTTCGTACATGATAATAGTTTTAGTTAGGTCCTGAATTTGCCACTAATTTATAGTAATCAATTTATATTACCGATTTTTTATGAATTATTCCTTAAAACAAAGCCCTCACTGGCACCAAAGGCCGAATATGGTTTTTCTTTGATAGCGAACTGTAATGATCATAGTGTATTTATTTAACCTTAGGGTAGTTGTCGTAAAATGACTTTGATTTTGTAATTTTGCCCAGGTTATTAAATATCGGAAAACATGTTGAAAATCTATCATAATCCCAGGTGTAGCAAAAGCAGGGAAACATTGCAACTGATCAAGGATCACGGAAAAGACGTGGAGGTAGTTGAATATTTAAACGAAATTCCGAGCGTTGAAACGCTTCGGTCGGTTTTAAAAAAGCTTGGTTTAAAACCTGTGGAAATTGTTCGTAAGGGAGAAGCGGTGTTTAAGGAGCAATTTAAGGGCAAGGATTTTAGCGATGAGGAATGGCTCAACATACTGCATGAAAATCCTAAATTAATTGAGCGGCCTATAGTGGTGGAGGGGAGTAAAGCCATCATTGGCCGGCCACCTGTCAATGTAAAGCAGTTATTTTAATTGTCTTTGGTGGGTTGACAACTTAATTTGGAAATCCAGGAGCAGGAGTCAGGTGACTGAAAAGACAACTTATCCCTGCCGGTGTACTTAAAAGTTTTAACAACATTCGGCAATAGCCTGATTGATGATCTCGCAGGCTGTTTGTATTTCATCCCGGGTAATGATCAGAGGCGGGGCGATTCGCATGGAGTTGTCGCAAAACAAAAACCAATCTGTAATCACCCCCAATTCGATCGCACGATCTATGATTGGTTTCAAAACCTCAAATGATTCAAATTCCACTGCCATCATCAGTCCAAGGTTACGAACAGATTTTATGGCGGGATGTGTCAATTGTTGTTTGAATAAATCAGCTTTTTCTTCGACTTGCGACAAAAGATTTTCTTCCCGTATAACCTGTAAAGCCGCCAGCGCTGCAGCCGCCGAGACGGGATGACCTCCGAATGTGGTAATATGACCTAAAATCGGATTATTTTTTAATACGGACATAATCTCACCGGAGGAGATAAAAGCCCCAAGAGGCATGCCTCCGCCAAGCGCTTTAGCAGAGACGATAATATCCGGTGTAATTTGATAATGCTCGAAGCCCCAAAATTTTCCGGTTCTGCCAAAGCCGCATTGGATTTCATCCAGTATTAATAAGGCACCGGATTGACGGCATTTTTCGCTCAATGCTTTAAAGTAGGCGGTATCTGCGACTCTTACACCGGCTTCACCTTGTACAGTTTCCACTAAAACCGCTGCCACTTCATTGTCTATTGCATCCAGTGATTGCATACTTCCAAAGGGCAGGTGCTTGATGCCGGATAGCAGTGGGCGGAAGGCGTTTTTAAATGATTCGTTGCCGCCTACAGAGAGTGCGCCGTGAGAGGAGCCGTGATAAGCATCAATGCAGGAAATTATTTTTTTTCGTCCCGTATACCGCTTTGCCAGTTTCAAAGCTCCTTCAATGGCTTCCGAACCGGAATTTACCAAATAAACATTGTTTAAGCTACCGGGGAGGGTATCAACCAGGGCTTTGGCCAGTTGTGTTTGAGGTGATTGTACAAATTCCCCGTAGACCATTAAATGCATATAGGTAGCTGCCTGCCTGGTTACGGCTTCCACAACTTTTGGGTGGCAGTGGCCGACATTGCTAACACCTATACCCGAAATAAGGTCAATGTATTTTTTTCCTTCCCCATCGAATAAGTGGATACCTTCCGCTCTTTCAATTTCAAGCATTAATGGAAAATCTGAAGTTTGGGCCAGGTAGTTGAGAAAGAGTTGTCTTTGCGATAACATGCCCAAATCTAGTGACAATTCAGATCATTTGGCAGTATCCATCCCATAATTTGGCAAGTACCAGCTATGAGGACCTGAACAGTGGAAATAGCTGAAAAGTCAGACTCATCTGGCGGCATTCAGATTTTTAAGGATTTTGATTTCCACCCTTCTATTTAGTTTCCGGGTTTCTTCTTTTGAATTACTGGCAATTGGCTTGGTGGATCCATAAGCTTTGGGTACGATCCTTTTACCTTCAATGCCATTTTCCTGGAGATAGGTTTTTACCATCTTAACCCTTTTTTCGGAAAGTTTCATGTTTAGTGAGAAACTCCCGGTACCGTCGGTGTGCCCGCCTACCTCTACAACCAGTCCGGGGTTTTCTTTGAGAAATTGCAGGAGGTTTTTCAATTCCGGATAGGAGTCTTCCAGCAGGATCGCCTCACCTTGCTTGAAATTGATCTTATCCATCACCACAGTTTTACCTACGTCGATGATTCCCATGGAAATGTCCTTTGTAATTTCCATATAATCTGTTTGATCTCCCACCAGCAGGGTGTCTTCCTTTGTGACGTACCCTACGGAATGAGCCTTTACCAGAAAATCGTATCCTACCGGCAATGTCAAAGTGTAGTGCCCATCTATTGGATTGGTGGTAGCTTTTCCCAGTACTTCATTGTCCTCAGCCGATATGAATTCAAGGTTTGCCGATAGCGGCTTATTGGATTCTTTGTCTGTCAACGTTCCCTGCACCAGCAGCACTGGCCGCGGTTTAATCTTTTTGGGCAATGGAATTTTAAATATGTCCTTGGATCCCGCGCTTGCATCCTTGGTGCTTACGAAGTAGGCGAAGTCCCCTTTGGCGGTGGTGGAATAATAGGCGTCCCAATAAGGAGTATTAATCATGCTACCCATGTTTTTGGGCTCAGACCACTTTAGCCAGCTGTCATCCAACCTTTCGCTAAAAAATATGTCACTGCCGCCGAAGCCCTGATGACCTTCTGAGGCAAAGTACAGCGTTTTGCCATCGGCTGACAGGAACGGTGCAAATTCAGCCTTTGGCGTGTTAATTACCTTTCCCAAATTAATTGGTTTAGACCAGGTATTGGCCCATTGATCCAGGCTCACATATAAGTCCTGGTCTCCGTAACTATCCTCTCTTTCTACAGCCAGGATGAGGGCTTTACCATCGGAAGAAAGGAAGAAATCAGCGTACGGGCTTTTATTGTGATAATCTTTTATGGTAAGCTTTTCCGGAAAGTTCCACCGGCCTCCATTTTTGTAGGTTAATGAAACACCACTTTGCACCGGGGCAAATTCCTCGTATTGATTAATAAGCAGCAGGGAATTTCCATCGGGAGAGACCGAGTTGACGCCATTGGCAAAGATATCGTTTAAAGGCGGACCGATATTTTTAGCCATTGACCAATTGCCCCCTTCATAGGTAGCATAATAAATATCCTGAGGATCATCTATTCCTCGTACATTTTCAGGATAGTTTTGGCGACAAAAGTAAAGTACATTTCCATCTGGTGATATGACCGGTCGCGTTTCATTGTAGTCTGTATTGATATTGGGCCCCAGGTTGATTTTGGAATCCCCGTAAGAAAGCTCTTCGTAAAAGTTTTTTAGCCCCTCGTTGGCCAGCATGATCTTGATATTCCTGGTATCGCTCTCCTGTGAAATACCAATGGCATCTATCTGACTCCAGCCATTATACGTCTGGGTATCAATATTCACTTCGACCTTAGATACGATGTAATCGTTTTCAGGGACATTAATTATCAGGGAACGGTTGTCAAGATCTACCTGGTTGGATCCATTTTTATATACCTGGTACCTGCTGCCGGTATCATCATATAAGATGACATTTGTGATTCGTCCCGGAAGGTGGTTTTCGATGATAATAATATTCCTGACGAGCTGGGGGCGTTCATAGTTTACGACTACCGTGCCAAAACTGGCCTCCGTTTTAAGTGTAAAAGCGTTTTCGTTTTTTGTCCCATAGGGCGCCGCATCGGGTTTTCCCAGGACCTTGCTGGCGGAATACACGTCATCGCCGTACTGGTTGTATACAAAATCTAAAGAAGAGGCCCACTGAATGTCCTGAGCACTTCCCGAAAATTGAAGGAATATTAGACATAAAATGGACAAGAAATTCACAGTAAAGGATTTCATTGGTTGTAAGTTTCGATTCGGTTGTTTCCGTCAAAAAAGACAGTTGTTTTATTTAATACCCAAGAAAAAAAGCCAAAATAAAGATTATTTTTTGTTAAGTACAAAAAAATCAGGATAAAACCCAATATCTATTTTTATCTAATTTTTGGGTGTAAATATTTCTGTGGGCCTGTATCTGAGATTCCGGTTATTTTCTGGAAATGGCTTTTTCCGCAGCCTTTACAATGTTTTCTGTGCTAAGTCCGTATTTATCAAGCAGTTCCAACGGCTTCCCACTTTCACCAAAAGAGTCATTGACACCAATGTACTCGATCGGGGCCGGATTGTTTCTGGCTAAAGTTTGCGCGATGCTGTCTCCCAGCCCACCGTTAATCTGATGCTCTTCTGCCGTTACAGCACATCCTGTTTTAGCTACTGACCTTAAGATCGCCTCCTCATCAAGCGGCTTAACGGTGTGTACGTTAATTACCTCAGCGCTGATTCCTTTTTCATTTAATATGGCTTCGGCTTCGATCGCGTACCAAAGCATATGACCGGTTGCGAAAATGCTCACATCATTGCCCTCTACGAAATTGATAGCTTTGCCAATTTCAAATTTTTGATTTTCGGGTGTGAAAATGGGCATTTTAGGACGGCCAAATCTTAAATACACCGGCCCGTGATGATCCGCAATGGCGATGGTGGCGGCTTTTGTTTGGTTGTAATCGCAGGGGTTGATGACCACCATGTTTGGCAGCATTTTCATCAAACCCAGATCTTCCAGTATCTGGTGGGTAGCGCCGTCTTCGCCCAATGTCAGGCCGGCGTGTGATGCGCAGATTTTAACGTTTTTCTCAGAGTACGCAATAGATTGCCTGATCTGGTCGTATACCCGACCTGTAGAAAAATTGGCGAAGGTACCGGTAAAGGGTATTTTTCCCCCGATGGTCATGCCAGCAGCCAAACCCATCATATTTGCTTCGGCGATGCCAACCTGGTAAAAACGTTCCGGGAATTCTTTCTGGAAAGCGCCCATTTTTAATGACCCGGTTAAATCAGCGCATAGCGCTACCACGTTTTCGTTTTTTCTGCCTACCTCAAGTAGTCCGGCGCCAAAACCTGATCTGGTATCTTGTTTTTCTGTAAAAGTGTATTTTGTCATCCGCCAATTAATTTGATGTTCGTTGTGGAACCTGATTTTATAGTAAACTTTTTAATAGTAGTATATTTGCTTCCAAAGGCATTTTTTGCCCTGAATACCAATTTATAATGACCAGGCTGAATAGCCATGGTAAATCTGCTTTTATCCCGATCCAGGTTTAGAATCCACCGCTGCTCTCCGTTTTCGCTAATGGCATATAAACTACCAAACCCGGAAACATTGGCATAAAGATTCAATACGCCGGGATTGGGGATCTTTATTTCGCTTAATTTCCCCTGCTGTATTTCTACATCTTTCAGCACAATTTTCGGCAAAGTAAGGACTTCCAGATCGTATTTCCCAATTAAATAGTTTTCTTTTGTGTTGATGTCCTGTACATGAAGAATTTTTCCCCGTTCTTTTTTTCTGACAATGAATTTTATACCCCTGCGGTATTCCGTGTGCCCGGGCTGCAGGAGTCGTAACTGACCCTGAGGTGCTTTAACTTTTAATACATTGTGTTTCCCGGGAACGATTTTAATATTTTTTCTGTCAATGGACGGTATGGTGTTGACGGTCAGGTCATAGCTCAAAACGGCATCTATTTCTACCGAGTCGGGACGGCCCTGCGAATCGCGGTAATGCACAAAATCATATACCGGCTCTTCCGTTACGTTGTTGATAAAAGTGACATTGACATTTGATACGGTCGGTTGATTCTGCCGGTCCAGCAATTCAACACTGACAGTAGTGTGATCCAGTGTCTGCTGAATGGCGGTGTTTAGTACTTTGCGGAATTTTCTGATGTTGGCCGCATCAAAAAACTGGCCGAGGCAATCAAATTCATCTTCAAAACTCTCATTCATCCCCAAACCTATGATAAAGGGTTTTAAAAATATCCGCTTTCTTTGCAGGGCCAATGATATGGCACAGGGATCACCGTCACATGACTCCAGTCCGTCAGTGATAATGATAACAATATTCCTGACATGCTGCTGATCCGGAAAGTCATTGGCGGCTTGCTCCAGTGAATAGGCCAGGGGTGTCGTTCCCTTGGGCACTAAGGCGGCAAGTTTGTTTTTTATTAAATCATGATTGCCTGCCTTAAATCCCACTTCCAGCTTGCTATCTTTGCAATTTTGCAATCTTTTGTTAAACTGATGACCATAAACACGAAGGGCGAGTTCCAGGTTTTGATTGACCTTCAGGGAATCAACCAGATCGGAAAGAAGTTTCTTGGCGGCCGTGATTCTATTGGTTCTTTCCCATGGCCCCAGCATACTACCGGAAGCGTCTAAAAGAAACAAAATCCTGGTTTTCTCGGGTAATTGCTGTTGGTTGACCTGCCCAAAAACAGCTGTCACAGGCAGCATCAGCACCAGAAAAAGGAAGATAGATGTTATGGTGGATCTTGGCGACAAAATTCAGGTCATTTAGTCCCATGTATTAAAACCAGGTAAGCGGTTCAGGCTTGAAAATTATACCCCTGACCATGTCCGGGATACGCTGTCACACTCAATAATCCCCTAAAGTTTCCTCCAGTTGATCCAGGGCAGATTGCAATTGTTCATCGTTGGGCGCTATGCCATGCCACTTGTGTGTGCCAACCATAAAATCTACGCCATAGCCCATTTGAGTAGCCATTAAATTGACAACGGGTTTTCCATTTCCTGTCAGACTTTTTGCTTTAGTCAATGCGTCAATAATTCCTTCCAGATCATTGCCATTGGATTCGATTACCTGCCATCCGAATGCTTCCCACTTGGCTTTTAAATCTGACAGCGAAAGAATGTTATCTACCGGGCCGTCAATTTGTTGTCCGTTATGGTCTACGGTGACTATCAGGTTGTCGATCTTATTATGTGCGGCATACATGATGGCTTCCCAAACCTGCCCTTCCTGCAGTTCTCCATCTCCGGTCAGGGCATAAACCAAATGATTGTCGTTGTTTAACTTTTTTGTCTGGGCAGCGCCAATGGATACTGACAAGCCCTGTCCCAGTGAGCCTGAAGCAACTCTTATTCCCGGCAATCCTTCCTCGGTGGCCGGATGTCCCTGGAGCCTGGAATTAATTTTCCTGAAAGTAGCAAGTTCTGCCACATCAAAGTATCCTTTACGGGCCAAAACGCTGTACCATACAGGTGAAATGTGTCCGTTGGAAAGGAAAAACAAATCCTCATTGATACCATCAGGGTTGAAAGTCGCACCTGTCTCCAGTATTTTAAAGTAAAGCGCCACGAAAAACTCCGTACAACCCAGCGAAGCGCCGGGATGCCCGGATTGCACCGCATGCACCATTCTAACAATGTCTCTACGAACTTGTGAGGCCGTTTTTTTTAGTTCTGCTACTTCTGTTTGGTCTATCATTATTTAAGCAAATGAATTAATAAAATGTAGTTGCTAATTTGAAAGGCCAAATTTAGTATTTTCTAGTTCATATCACAAAGAGGTTTTGAAAACCCTTACGACAAAATTTGATTGGTGTGCTCCTTGGCTTTAACTTTTTCTATGATGTTTTCGAGTTGGCCCTCTTCATTAATGATAAAGGTATTTCTGGCCGTACCCATATATTTGCGGCCATACATTTGTTTTTCTACCCAGGTGCCAAACAATTCATGAAGTTTTTTGTCAGGGTCGGAAATCAGATCATATGGCAGATCAAATTTATCAATAAACTTTTGATGTGATTTTGTACTGTCAGTGCTCACGCCTAAAATAACATAACCTTGCTTTTGGAATTCCTTGTAATTGTCCCTGAGGTTACAGGCTTCGGTGGTACAGGTAGGGGTATTGTCTTTCGGGTAGAAAAACAAGACTACTTTTTTTCCTTTAAATTGAGATAGTTGAATGGTTGATCCGTCTTGAATAGTTGCTTCGAAATCGGGAATAAGATCGCCAATGTTAAATTTCATAGGTAGAAAGGGTTATTGTTTTTAATTTTAAATGGAATGGAAAAAATAGTTAATTGATGGTTTTTGTATAAACATTTTCATTGCCACAGTTATCTGTTACCTTAAGAATCATTTTTCCTTTAAAAGGTTTGCTCCGGTCTAATTTTTCTGACCATAATAATTGCCTTTTATAATCATAATTCATCAACACCCAGGTCCCGTCAACGGTGAGCCTGAAGCTCTTAATACCAGAAAGATCATCTTTGATTTTCATTCTGATTTGACTGGTGCTGATCCTAAGCGGGTTGATGGTGGGAGGTATAGAATCTTTCAAAAGCGTAAAAGTACCAAAATCTCTGGTTCTGAGTTGAAAGCTGTTCTTGTTCCAATTTCCTCCCTGATAACTGTAATTTTCTTTTCCATTAACCAGATAAGCCTTGTACTGGCGCTTATTCTGATATGTCAATTTTGGTTTGAAGGTGAAGGTGGCAAATTTCCTGAGTGGAATACTTCTGGAGCCAATTTCAAAGTATTCACGTGTAGAGTCGTTATTCAGCCTGTAATCGCTGGACAGGTACAGGGTATCAAAAAGCGCCTTTCGCGGGAAGTTAATCGTCAGGTTTTTATGGTAAAAATTGAAAGAGCTGCCAGGTGGTACAGTGGCTTTAAAATTAAATTGCTCGCGCTCCCCGCAGATGTCCACCGAATCCGGAAATGCATATTTTAGATTCCACAAATAAATGGCCTCGTTATTATGATAATAGGAGGGGGTCAACTCGTGTTTCATGCGATTGGCGTACACCAGGGCATAAGGAGCCTGGTTTTGCTTGACCTTTGCCGATAGCGTCAGGGTATTATTTAAAATTTCATACTTTCCCCTTTTGGGAGGCAGTCGCGTAAACACCCGTTGTCCAGCCTCCAGCCTTTTACCGGTTATGCGAAAGTTAACCTGGCTTTTGTTGCCATAAGTATCGGTGAGATGGATAGCAATTAAATGTTCTTTGCCATCCTGCAATTGAATTTTCCCCTTGTTTCGCGCGATGCTGTAAAATCCTAATTCATTGCCATCATCAATATATAATTTATTGAATCTGTCTCTGTGTTTTTTCATGATTTCAAAATTCGTCAGCACGAGAATATCACGGGTACGGGCAAAGGAGAACATGTTGATCTCCTGTTTAAGGATTAACTTTCCATCTACATGCAGGGCAATTTCCTGTACACCGTTCCTGTTGGAACTTCCGTCCTGCCGGTCATAGGTCAGTAATTCAATGCCTATTTGTCCACTGGCATTTATGTCCCTGTTTATAGTGTACTTGTTGCCATTTCTTACCGGTGTAAATTCTACTCTCTTGAATGCCCTGTTGATTCTGGAGTTAATATCGAGTGGCACCAGGGCCACCTTCCCAACCGATGGAGGTGTTGTATCAACTATTTCAGAAAACCCGTAGCTTAAAGGATTTATCACATGCTGCCGGGCATTTCTGATTTCAAAATGTAAGTGGGGCCCACTGGAAGAGCCGCTGTTACCGGAATAAGCAATAATATCACCTCTTTTAAACTTAAACTGACCGGGGGCGGGAAATAATTCAATACTAAAACTTTCTTTTTCGTATTGTGCCTTTCTGATATAATCGGCTACATCTTTTTGGTATTTATCGAGGTGGGCATAAACCGAGGTGGTACCGTTGGGATGGAGTAAGTACAAGGCATTACCATATCCTCCTGTAGAAACTTTTATTCTTGATACATAGCCATCTGCTGTGGCATAAATAGGTAATCCCACCACACCATCGGTTTTGATATCCAGTCCGGCATGAAAGTGGGTGGATCTTAATTCTCCCATAGTTCCGGCAAGATAGTTCCTGCTGCCGGGTTTTATCGGAAAAAGATAATAATTGCCATCTTCGCCGTTTTGGCCTGCAACCTGATGCAGGAGCCCCACCAGGATTAAACCTAAAAGTATCTGTTTATTTAACTTCAAAATCCAGTAATTTTTCACGCTCAATAAATGCTTCCAACCGGTCTCCTATTTGTACTGGTCCTACGCCTTTTGGTGTACCCGTAAAAATAATGTCGCCTTTTTTTAATAAAAAGAATTTTGATAAATAGGCTATCAGATAATCGATGGAAAACAGCATTAATTTGGTATTGCCTTGTTGCCTGATTTCCCCATTTATCTTCAGACTAAAATTCAGATCTTTGATGTCTCCCATGTCACTTAACGGGTAAAAGGCAGATATAGGTGCCGAACCATTAAATCCTTTGGCAATAGCCCAGGGCCAGCTTTTCTTTTTGGCTTTTTCCTGCCAATCCCTGGCAGTAAAATCAATACCTATGCCAACCTCGTTGTAATATTTGTGCGCAAATTTTTCGGAGATATTTTTACCAGGCTTTTCGATCTTTACCAATATTTCAACTTCGTGGTGGATATTAGTAGAAAAATCAGGATAAAAGAATGGGTCGTTATTTTTGATAACGGCAGTCTCAGGTTTGAGAAAGATCAATGGTTCATCAGGCCTTTCATTATTTAATTCCTCAATGTGCTCCGCATAATTTCTGCCAATCGCAAGAATTTTCATCAATTATGATCGTTTGTTAATTGTCATTTGGTTTACTTGGTACAATGTTCCTATTGGGTCTGGTGTGTTTTAATTCCCGAATAGCATTGCGGCCAGCCAGGTGCAAAACTATATTTTATTTCTCAGAATAAGACTTTGGTTTAGAGAATTTTACAGAAAATATTGGCCTTGAAGTAAATGATTTATATTTGTACACAATTATAATGATTTTTGTGAAGGATTTTCTGGTAATTAAAAGGTGATATAGTACATATATAATCTATTTTCGTGATTTATGGCTATATTGATAGTAAAATTGTGTCGGGCTATGTTGATTGACTACAAAATGTTTTTATGGTGCTTGTGCTTGTGTTGGTTACTGCCTTCGTCTTCAGAGGCTGTGGCAACCGGTGATTTTAAAGTAAATGGGATGGAGTCCGGAATAATCGTAACTGATCCGCTACCCGAATACCCGGAGAATGCGAATGCGGTGGCGACCCGGTACTATGTTATCATTGGTGCTTACAAGGAAATGAAAAATGCCAATCAACTGATAAGAAGAGTTACCTCGGTAGGGTTTGAGCCTAAGTATTTCTGGAATAGGGAAAGGCGGCTGTATTATGTATATATCGTCATCTACAACGATGCCAAGGCTGCTTATCGCGTCAGCTCAAAACTTCGTGAAGTTAATTTCATTAAGGATGCCTGGGTGTTTTCTGCCGAGGGCAATGAGCCATTGTCAGAAGGACTGATAGCCAGCGCCAGCGTTCGAAATCGAGATCTTCAATTGATAGGCGATCCACGCAGGGGGCGACCCAAAGATGAAGTCCGCCGTTCAAGGCCCGTGGAGAAACCTGCTTCACCAGCGCCAAAAAAAGAGGTTGAGACAACCTCACCGTCAACTGATAAAGTCACCGTAAAAGAGAATGTTGAAGAACCAGCCGACAAAGATAACAACCAGGCACCGGCACCGACTCCCAAAAAACCAAAAGAACAGGTAAAGGCAGCTAGTTTTAGAACTACCTCCTCAAAAGCGATTAACCAACTGGCGCAGGCCAGCAAGGGAGATGTTATTATTTTTGATGATTTACTATTTCACAAAAATTCATCGGTCTTGAGGAAGGTTTCAAAAGATGAAATGGAACGACTTCAGGAGGTGCTAAATGTCAATAAAAATCTGCGGATTAAAATACATGGTCATACCAATGGAGATTTTAAAGGGGAGATCTATCTGTTGGCAGAAAATGATGATCGATTTTTTAAACTCAGCGGAAGAAATAAGGTAGTCAAAGGAGGAGACAAATTACTCTCGGCGGAAAGGGCAAAGGTCATTAAACGCTATCTGGGTGTGCATGGAATTGACGCTGGCAGAATTGAAACCCAGGGCTGGGGCGATAACAAAATGTTATATCCCAAAGGACATTTGAAGGCACCCCAGAACAGGAGAGTGGAGATAGAGGTACTGCAGGAATAAACCCATCCGGGGAAGCATTTTAGTATACTCATGATCGAAGTTTTACCGAGCAAATAAAATAATGCTCGAAAACCTAACCCTTTAAATTAATTCTCGTATAAATATATTGACCAACCGGTCAGTCAAAAAAATGACACCAAGAACCAAAGAACAGGTTGCGGAAATCAGAACCCGGAGTAAGGACAAAATCCTTATGGCCGCATTGGACCTTTTTGCTAAAAATGGTTATCACAATACCTCCGTCAGCGCCATTGCCCGGCATGCGGGAATCTCTAAAGGCTTGATATATAATTACTATGATAGTAAAGAAGAACTTTTAAAGGGTGTCATTGAAATGTTGATGGAGGATAGCAGCGAATTCTTTCTGGCAATGCAAAAGGAGGACCCCAATGAAGCGTTGCGCGGCTTATTTATTTTATTGAAAAACTACCTGATTGAAAAAAGAGGATTATATCGCCTGGCCGTATCGCTGTCGGTGCAGGAGGAGGTAGGCAAGTTTGAATTTTTAAAGGATATAATTGAAGAGAAATTTCAGGGGTTTTTGGTAGCGTTTGAAGGTTTGATGACGAAGAAAGGAGTTAAAAATGCCAAGGGTGAGGCCCTGCTTCTGGGAGCCCTTTTTGATGGTATAAGTTTACAATACACTTTTAGTGAAAAATACCCGCTGGAGGAAGTTATAGATTATTTAATAGAAAAATATTGCAAATAATGATAAGAGTTACACTACTGGTAGTTATGCTTGGTTTTGGCTGGTCGGTTACAGCTCAGGATGCTACAGAAATTATAAGGAAGGCCGATGAAAAAATGCAGGGGAAATCGAATAGCGCAGAGATGACCATGACCATCCTGCGCCCTGACTGGAAAAGAGAGGTGAGTATAAAAAGCTGGGCAAAGGGGACGGAATTGAGTTTGATTTTGATTACATCTCCGGCCCGCGACAAGGGAACAGCCTTCTTAAAAAGAGAAAAGGAATTGTGGAACTGGCAGCCGCGTATCGACAGAGTTATTAAGCTGCCTCCATCCATGATGATGCAATCATGGATGGGATCTGATTTTACCAATGACGATCTGGTCAAGCAATCCTCTATTGTAAAAGATTACTTCCACGAATTGTTGGCAGATACCCTGATCGATAACTACGACTGTTATAAAATTCTCCTGACGCCAAAAGAAGGAGCGCCGGTGGTGTGGGGAAAAATTGATGTATATATCACCAAGGATGATTTATTGCAAAAATTGATCAAATATTATGATGAAGATGGCTATTTGATCAATATTATGGAGCTCAAGGACATCAGAGATATCGGGGGGCGCGTCATTCCTACACGATTGGAAATGATACCCGCCGATGAGGTCGGGCAAAAGACCATCATACAATACCAGCACATGGCATTTGACATTGACATTTCAGACCAGTTTTTTTCACTACAGAACATGAAAAGAATACGATAATCCCAAAACTCCGACTATGTATTTAAAGCTAGCATGGCGAAATATCTGGCGAAATAAAAGAAGAACACTGATCACCCTGGCATCAATCGCCTTTGCCGTATTTTTTGCCTCCATAACACAATCAATGCAACTGGGTACTTACGCTAATATGATCAGTAATTCGGTCAGGTTTTATACCGGTTACGCACAAATTCACAAATCGGGCTACTGGGAAGAAAAAAGCCTCGACAATGGCTTTGCCTTGCCGGAAAATGTCAGGGAAGCATTGGCTGGTAACAAGGCTATTGCCGGAATGATACCGCGGATTGAATCTTTCTCCCTTGTGGCCTATGGAGAAAAAGCCAAGGCGGCTATGCTGATTGGCATTGATCCAGTCAAAGAAAATGAGCTTACTTCCCTGAAGAAAAGGTTGACAAAGGGACAATATCTCGCCGACAATGAAAACTCCCTCATGATGGGACAGGGTTTAGCCGACTACCTGGATGTCAGTATCGGGGATACATTGGCCCTGATCGGACAAGGCTATCACGGTATGAATGCAGTCGGAAAATATCATGTAAAGGGTATTATCGAAACGCCTATTGCCGCATTTAATGATCAGGCCATTTATTTGCCCCTGGCCACGGCACAGTTTTATTTCGGTATGGAAGACCAGGTTACCAGCCTGGCCATCAATGTCAACGATGAGGCCAAGCTGGGAAGGTTGAAGACCCATATCAATAGCCAGCTGGGCAGCGACGAATATGAGGTAATGACCTGGCGGGAAATGATGCCCGAACTGGTCCAGCAAATTGAACTGGACTATGTTAGTGGCAGGATCATTCTATTTATATTATACATCATCATAGGTTTTGGCATGTTTGGGACGTTTTTAATGATGGCCAAGGAGAGAACCTATGAATTTGGCATTTTGGTGGCGATCGGTATGCGGCGTATGCGGTTGAAGCTACTATCGCTGCTGGAGTTGGTGATGCTCAGTTTTGGGGGTGTTTTGCTGGGGGTTATAATCAGTTTGCCGATCCTGACAATACTTCATTTTAATCCCATCCCACTCAGCGGGGAATTTGCTGAGGTATACAAAAAATTTGGTATCGAACCGGTGCTGAACTTTTCGATATCGCCGGTGATATTTATGGATCAGGCCACCATTATATTGGTGCTGTCGCTGTTACTGGGCATTTACCCGGTTTGGCACATTCATCGTTTGCGTGTTGTGGAAGCAATCAGAAGTTAGGCTTTAAAATTATAAAATATGTTATTCACAATTGCCTGGAGAAATGTATGGAGACAAAAAGTGAGGAGTTTGGTTATTATCAGTGCCATGGTAGTAGGGCTTTGGGGGCTGATTTTTGCCATAGGATTTATGAGTGGTTTTATGGACAGTTATTTAAGCAATGCCTTGAAATATGAGTATTCACACATTCAAATCCACCATCCGGATTTTAAACAGGATCAGGAAATAAAATATAATATTAAACAAGGTATTAAAAAAGTAGCGGAAATCGCCGCTGACGCCAATGTGACAGCGGCAACACATCGCACGGTGGTAAACGCCATGATAGGTTCTGCCAAGGCTTCCTCCGGCGTAAAGGTATTAGGTGTTGATTCGTTGCTTGAAAAAGAGGTGACCTCTTTTGATCAGTTAATTACGGAGGGTACTTACTTTAAATCGGTAAGACGGAACCCACTGCTTATTGGAGAGAAGCTCGCGGAGAAACTTAAGGTGAAACTACGCTCCAAGATTGTCCTTACTTTCCAGAACCTTGAAGGAGATATTGTTTCGGAAGCTTTCATGGTGGCAGGTATATTTAATGCAAAATCTCCGATTTTGAATGAAACCGTGGTCATGGTTAACTTCCGGGATATCAATAAAAATCTTGGCGATAAAAATCTGGTAAGCGAGATCGCAGTTTATTTGAATGACGTCGATAAAATAGATGAAAGTCAGGAAGCCATTTCATCCATACTTCCCGACTATCGCGTCGAGAAATGGGATAAGTTGGCCCCGGAGTTATCCTTAATTGTGCAACAATCACAGACTAATGTCTATATTTTAGTAACAATTTTCATGACTGCCTTGATTTTTGGGATCATCAACACGATGCTTATGGCAGTATTGGAAAGAATCAAGGAATTGGGAATGCTTATGGCTATTGGCATGAACAAGGCCAAAGTATTTGTAATGATCATCATTGAAACGGTCTTCTTAGGGCTGGTAGCTTGTCCGGTGGGTTTATTTTTGGGCTACCTGACCATCAGTTATTTTAACGGCAATGGATTTGACCTGTCTGACTATTCCCAGGGTCTGGAGAAATTTGGCTATGAGACCGTTATTTATCCGATTATCTCGGGTAATCATTATTTTATGCTTTCTCTGGGAATTTTTATTACGACCATAGTCGCCTCCATTTATCCGGCTTTAAAAGCCATTAAGTTAAAACCTGCGGAAGCGTTGAGAAAAATTTAAACACATTATTATGAAAGTCATAGAAGCTAAAAATATTACCAAAGTCTATAACGCCGACAAGGTACCTGTACATGCCTTGCGAGGCGTAAGTTTCTCGGTTGACAAGGGAGAGTTTACAGCGATCGTCGGACCGTCGGGATGTGGTAAGTCTACCCTGCTGAATATCGTTGGAGGATTGGATAGCCCTTCCGAGGGAGAAATTACGATTGATGGTAAGGATCTTTCCAATTTAAAGGAGAACAAATTAATTGATTTCCGCCTGAATAAGATTGGCTTTGTATTCCAGTCCTACAATTTAATTCCCGTTTTGACAGCCAAGGAGAACATTTCCCTGATCATGGAACTGCAGGGACTAAGTAAGAAGGCCAGAGACAACAGGGCCATGGATTTGCTGAAGGCTGTAGGCCTCGAGGGAAAGGAACATAAAAAGCCTTCCGAACTATCTGGTGGGCAACAGCAAAGAGTAGCAGTGGCGAGGGCGCTGGCATCTGAGCCGTCATTTATTCTCGCTGATGAACCCACTGCTAATCTCGATTCGGTTTCTACCAATAATTTATTAGACATCATGGCGGAGATGAATAGGGAAAAAGGCACTACCTTTATTTTTTCAACCCATGATCAGCGCGTAATCAATAAGGCAAGAAGAGTAATTCAATTGGAGGATGGCCTGGTAGTTTCTGATAACAATATGGTGGTGAATGCATGACATCACTGATAAGTAAAAGCTCCAAAGTCGGTTATATTAATTTAAGACAGTGCCGGTAATTGGAGAAAAGACAATAAAACACTTATGAAATTTATCTTTACTGGCTTGCTGTTATTCGTTTTAATAGATAATAGTCCGCTCCGGGCCCAGGAAAAAGAGCGAAAGTGGGAGCTAAACGGCTATGTAAAAGATTTGCGTACGCTTTACTTTTTGGACGGTCTGGACTCGGTCCTGGTCGATAACCTGCTGCATAACCGGTTAAATTTCAGATGGTATGCCCATGAGAACTTCACGGTAAAACTTGAATTGCGAAACCGTATATTTTATGGCGAGTTGGTGCGCCGATTACCTGACTTTGGTCAATTGCCGGATACCAACAATGATTTCTTTGATCTTAGTTTTAATATCATCGATGCCAACGCCCTTGTTTTTAATACTACGATTGACCGAGGATACATAGAATATAATAAAAACGACTGGGAGGTCAGAGTCGGTCGCCAACGTATTAACTGGGGAATTAATCTTGCGTGGAATCCAAATGATATTTTCAATGCTTATTCTTTTTTCGACTTTGACTATGAGGAGCGTCCCGGGTCTGATGCTATCCGAATAAAAAAATATACCGGGATCGCCTCGAGCATTGAAGTGGCCGCTAACATTGCGGATAATAGTGATGATTGGGTATTGGCTGGATTATGGAAAACCAATAAGTGGAATTATGACTTTCAGCTATTGGCCGGAAAGGCCAGGCAGGATTTTGTGTTGGGTGCCGGCTGGGCAGGTAGCATCTATAACGCGGGTTTTAAAGGAGAAGTGACCTGGTTTAAGCCGTTTGATGACAGCCGCCAGGACACATTTGAAACCTGGTTGTTATCAGTTTCAGTAGATTATTCTTTTAGCGGAGGACTTTACCTCAACGGATCCTTCCTAATTAATACGGGCCTGGAATCAGATTTGGGAACAGGCACCTTCAATACCTTAAATGCTGATCGCCTGGATACAAAAAGTGTGTTGCCCTATCCCTATGCTACTTTCTTACAAAGTAATTATACGATCAACCCCCTGTTGACAATGGGCGTTTCGTGGATGACCTTTCCGGGAGAGGAAGCGTTTTTTATTAACCCGGTGCTCACGGCTTCTGTATTTAGCAATGTTGACCTTGATGTTATCGGTCAGATATTTTACGAGAAAAAAGAGCAGGGGTACCGGTCAGATTCGCCGGCCTTGTTTTTAAGAGTGAAATGGAGCTTTTAAAAGGGGTAAACAGACTACTTTGAATTAAATCCCCTCAGCTTAATTTCTGTGAGTCTCCTTTTTGTTTCCAGGGGAAAGTCACCTTTCATCATCCAGTCGTAATAACTCGGCTCCTTTTGAAAAATTTCGCTAACCTTTTTATTGCGGTGTTTACCAAAATTAAAAACTTCCTCCCCATCGCTGTTAAAAACCATTCTACCGGCCAGATCCACCATGTTTTTATTGGTGAGCAGGTGCAGCGTATCTATGTCATTTTCGATGATGCCAAGTTTATTGCCTTTCATATCAGTTACATCCATGCCATCATATTTTTGAACCTGGGCCTCCAATATTTCCATGGTAGCAATAGTATCGGCTTCCGCACTGTGGGCGTTTTCCAGGTTTTTATGGCAATAAAACTTGTAGGCGGAACTTAGGTTTCTTTTTTCCATCATATGGAAAATCCTTTGAACGTCAACCACTTTTCTGTTACTGGTATCAAAATCAATATCTGCTCTTAAAAACTCTTCCACCAACACGGGAATATCAAATTTGAGCACATTAAAACCTGCCAAATCGCTGCCCTCCAGGAATTTGGCAAATTCTTTGGCCATACTTTTAAAAGTCGGCGCATCTTTCACATCCTCATCATAGATCCCATGTATCAAGCTTGATTCGGTGGGTATCGGAATGGTCGGGTTGATTCTTTGGGTTTTTTTGATCACCTCCCCATTCACCATCACCTTTACAATTGATATTTCAACTATTCTATCAGTGACAATATTAATGCCGGTCGTTTCAAGATCAAAAAATGAAAGCGGGTTTTTCAGTTTTAATATCATTTATTTCTTCAGTTTGAAAAGTGAATAGGTGACAGCAGCGTTCTGTTAATTGCATCGGGAAATGATGTCTTTACCAAGTTCTTGTAAATCGATTCCCCCAAAATCGCCCGAACTCATCATCACCAGGTTTTTATTTTGCCAGTTGATGTTCATTAAATAGGACACCAAGGCGTTTTTATCGGTAAAAACTTCCAAAGACTCAAGGTTAAACGCTTTTTTTACACTGTCTTCGTTTAAGTCAGGTAGGTTTTTGTTGGCCAGGGTCTCAGGATTAAAATATACAACCGGATATTCCGCCTCGCTTAGTTTGCCACTGTATTGAGGTAGAAAATCTTTGTTTAAACTGCTATAAGTATGTAATTCCAGGCAGGCTACTAATTCCCTGGCAGACTGTTCTTTTAATGCTTTGATAGTTGCTTTTGCTTTTGATGGCGCGTGGGCAAAGTCTTTATAAATAGTGGTGGAGTGGTTTTGGTTTACCATTTCCAACCTTCGGTTAGCTCCTTTAAAAGTGGTGATGGCCTGATAGAATTGCTCATCGGTGACACCCAACCTGGCCAGTACAGCTTTGGCACCGGCAATATTTTGCATATTGTGAGAGCCAAAGATAAGCAATGGCACATCGCCGCTGTCTGTGGTGAGGTAGGTTTTGCCGTCTTTCACAAAGTGTGGATGGGTCTTATATTCCACCCGGTTTACATCTGTCCTTTCCTTGTTACCGATTACCGAAGCCATACCATCTTCTTCACAAAACACGATGGATCCGGCTTTTGGCAGGGAATCAGCAAACTTATCAAATTGATGCACGTAGTTTTCTTCTGTCGGAAAAACATTCATATGATCCCAGGCAATGCCACTGATCAGGCCGATGTGATGTCGGTATTGCAGGAACTTTGGCGTATCGTCAATAGCCGAAGATAAATATTCATCCCCTTCAATGATAATAACAGGAGCTTCACTTATTCGAATGAGGTTGTCAAATCCGGCTACTTTGGAACCTATCAGATAATCAAATTCTTTATTTAAATATTGAAGTACATGAATGATCATGGCCGTGATGGAGGTTTTGCCATGACTGCCTGCAATGACAATTCTTTGTTTGTCCTGGCATTGCTCCATGATGTAGGAAGGGTAGGAGTATATTTTTAGTCCAAGGTCCTGGGCTTTTTTTAATTCAGGATTGTTTTTTTTTGCATGCATTCCCAGGATTACGCCATCCAATTGTTCGGTAATCCGGCTTGCATCCCATCCGGGCTCAGGTAGTAACCCGTGCTTCTCAAGATTCATTTTTGACAACCCGGTGATCTGGTCATCTGACCCCGATACCTGATAGCCTTGTTGATGCATTGCAATAGCCAATCCGTGCATCACGCTTCCTCCAATGGCAATAAAATGTACTTTTTTATTTCTCGTATGCATTAACCTGATATTAAAACCTTAAAATTAAGATAAAATCAAGGAGTGACAAATTTAATGGTTTTTTAAATGTTGATAAAATGTGGATTACAAAAAAAACTGTGCATAAACACGGGGAAAATTAATAATTAAGTGGAAAAATTCTGTATTTTAAGTGGATAAATTTTTGATAAGAAAAAGGAGCAGGTAGGGGGATTTTGAAAATGATTTAATAGGTTTGTTTTCTGATTCAATATAATTGGTCTGTTATCTAACAAAACATTTAACTTTTTAATACTTAATGGAAAAGGATAAGTCTGCTGCCTCAAGGTTACCGCTTAAAACCAGGAGTTTTTTAACGCCTGATCTAAGTAGTCAACTAGGAAAATTGCCGCCCCAGGCCACTGAGATAGAGGAAGCTATTTTGGGTGCATTAATGCTTGAAAAAGATGCACTTACCACTGTTATTGATATCCTTAAACCAGATAACTTTTATAAGGCTGCCAATAAAGAAATATACCAGGCGATTGTTACGCTCTTTAATAATTCTGAGCCGATTGATTTGCTTACGGTTGCTAATCAATTGAAAAAAGATGGAAAGCTCGAGTTGGTGGGAGGCGCCTATTATATAACACAGTTGACTACCCGGGTCAATTCGGCTGCCAATATTGAGTTTCATGCCCGGATCGTAACTGAAAGATCAATTAAACGGGATTTAATTAAAATTGCCTCTGAAATTCAAAAAGATGCTTACGAAGATACCACCGATGCCTTTCAATTGCTTGATCACACCGCCCAGGAGATATTCGAGGTAACGGAATCCAATATCCGTAAGAATTATGCGGACATGAAATCGTTGATGCATGAAGCCATGTTGGAATTGCAGGCAAGAAAAGACCATAAAGATGGGTTGACCGGGGTAGCCAGCGGTTTTACGGCACTGGATCGCCTGACTTCCGGTTGGCAAAACTCCGACCTGATCATCATTGCCGCCCGGCCGGGTATGGGTAAAACCGCTTTTGTAGTCTCGGCAATGAGAAATGCTGCGGTAGATTTTAATCACGCTGTAGCCATATTTTCACTGGAGATGTCGTCCATACAATTGGTCAACAGGCTCATCTCGGCAGAAGCCGAATTGGAAAGTGAGAAGATCAAAAAAGGTAATTTGGCTGATTACGAATGGAAGCAACTGGTCCATAAAACCGACAAGTTAAGCCATGCCAAAATCTTTATAGATGACACACCGGCGCTGAGCATCCTCGAGCTGCGTGCCAAATGCCGGCGACTGAAAGCCCAGCATGATATTAAATTAATAATTATTGATTACCTGCAGCTGATGTCCGGCGACAACTCAAAAAGCGGTGGCGGAGGCGGCAACCGGGAGCAGGAAATTGCCTCCATATCAAGGGCCTTAAAAGGTATTGCCAAGGAATTGAATGTGCCGGTGATAGCACTTTCCCAGCTGAGTAGAGCGGTCGAAACCAGGGGAGGGGATAAGCGTCCTCAGTTATCTGATTTGAGGGAATCCGGTTCTATCGAGCAGGATGCAGATATGGTCATGTTCTTATATCGGCCTGAGTATTACGGTATAACGCAGGATGAAAGCGGGATGCCAACCCAGGGTGTCGGTGAAGTGATTATCGCAAAACATCGAAATGGTTCTTTGGATACCGTTCAACTTAAATTCATCGGAAAATATACCAGATTTACGGACCTGGATAATTTTGGCGATCAATACGGAACTACGTTTCCCACCGACGACGGTCCGTTGGCATTTGAGTCCAGTGCCAAAACAATGACATTCGGCAGCAAAATTAATGACCCTGAAAACAATGCAAAGAGCGAAGGGGATGACAATGATACAGCACCGGATGGTGAGAAGGCTCCTTTCTAAGGATAACACCATATTGTCGATTGACTGGTACTGATTTTAGAGGTTAAGAGATCAGCTATTTCTGCATAAAGATATGCTCTATTCTATGCTCATTGCTTATTTTAGCGAGTATATTTAAACTAACCCGAAAATAACCCTATGAAAGCACTGCTCCTGGTAGATGATCCCCATGAAAAGTTAAAGTTTGCCGAAATCGACCGCTTAAATCCCAACCCGGGACAGGCGTTAATAAAACTAAAAGCCGCCGCCCTGAATCACCGCGATCAATGGTGCAGGGAAGGCAAATACCCGAACTTGCGTTACGATTGCGTATTGGGCTCAGACGGAAGCGGGGAAGTCATAGCGGTAGGAAATGCTCAGGATCAGGGTTGGGTTGGAAAAGAGGTAGTTATTAACCCGAATATTAATTGGGGAGACAATCCGGCCGTCCAGTCGCCAGACTATAAAATATTGGGAATGCCCGATCATGGTACATTTGCTGAATACCTTATTGTAGCTGTTGACCGGTTGCATATAAAACCTTCCCACCTGAATTTGGAGGAAGCAGCAGCTTTGCCGTTAGCAGCACTAACTGCCTATCGCGCCGTGTTTACACATGGTAAGATAAAGTCCGGGGATAACATTTTAATTTCCGGTGTGGGGGGCGGTGTAGCGCAGTTTGCTTTTTTATTTTCAGTGGCGGCCGGGGCCAATACTTATATAACCTCCGGTAGTGAGCAAAAACTGGGGCATGCCATTAAGCTTGGCGCCAGGGCAGGGTACAATTACAAAAATGAAAATTGGTTTAAAACCGCTTTAAAGGAAAGCGGAGGGTTTGATGTAGTTATTGATAGTGCCGGTGGAGATCAGATCAATGATTTTATCAAGATGTTAAAACCAGCCGGAACCATCGTGTTTTACGGTGCTACAAACGGGTTGCCCAGGTCCCTGGATTTATTCCGGATGTTTTGGGGGCAAAGTACGCTTCAGGGATCTACAATGGGAAATGACGAGGAATTTGTAGCGATGCTGTCCTTTGTAGAGCAACATAAAATCAAACCGATCATTGACTCCATCAGGCCCTTTGAAGAAATCATTTCCGCATTTGATGACATGAGGGATGGCAGGCAGTTTGGTAAAATTGTCATTAAAATCTGATGAAACCGAGCATGGCGTAATTGACACACACCGCGTGTCGCTGAGTCCTTGGCCATCCGCGAGCGCCAAAGCTACTCTGCGGAGGTGCTAGCGGAGGCGCAAGGGAATGATAATAATATGCGAGGTTCCATGTGACCAATGAAAATAAATTATAAACACATGAAAAGTAAATGATTAAATGGTTAATTTTTTGTAAACCGTCAGAAATGACCTCATAGGTAAATCTTTGGTATTCAGGCCCAAATGAATGAATTTTTAATATTAACGTGATTAAAGTTAATGAGTTATAAAATGATCTCCTTCCTTTACGTCCTGAAAATTGTATTTTACAATTAAAATTTATAATTTTACGCTCCTTGGGTGAAATATTAATTAGAGTCATTTCCTAAAATTGTGCTGAGGGGTTAAGCAAAATCACCGAATTTTTTAGAAAAGGATATACGGTATCACTCTATTAAAATTAAAATTGTATTATTTTGAGGAAATTATACATTAATTTAAGTAGATCTTTTAAGTGGAGATTTCCGATCTATTCTGAGCTACGGTATCCTGTGAAGTTGTCAAGGAAGATGAATCTCCCTCTTCACAAAACACTTCTTTTTCTGCACGATATTATTGTGATCCTTTTTGCGGAGGCTTTGTCCTTACTTATTTACCATATTTATTATGATGATTTTAAGTCTGACAATGGCCTGGTAGTTGGCGCAGTTATCATTTTATTGTCATTGTTATGGTTTATTGCAGAAAATAATCTCTACAAATACCAGGTTGTTCTAAACCGGCCAACCCAGGTAACGAATATACTGAAGGCCTTGTTTTTTAGTTTGGTATCGGTAATTTTTCTGTCCTTTGTTTTTAAAATACTCGAGATAACTACCAGCAGGATTTTGATTGGAATGGTATACACTACCATTTTTGCCATATTTCTGATAACCAGAATTACGCTGGCGCCGATTATTTATTTTTGGATGGTGAAAACCAAAAGAATTAACCGCAATATGCTGATTGTGGGCGTCGGCAAGGAGAGTATGCAAAGAGCCAAGTATTTATCGACGATCAAGAACAGTAACTTTAGCCTGGTAGGCTTTGTTGACGATGGTGAAGAAGAATATTATGAGGACGAAAACAACATGCTGGGAAAGCTTCCCGTTTTGGGTAACCTGGATGACTTGAAGCATATCGTGGCCAGACTTCAGATCTGCGATATACTGGTTACCGCCAACTATCAAAGCGTTGAACGGTTACATGATATTATCAACAGGTGTAAAAGTACAAACAGAACGATTCATATCGCGTCAGATTTCTATAATATTGTGAATGAAAAAATTGAAATCGAACAGATAGGAATGGTTTCTTCCTTCCGGTTCCACCCTCCGAGGAAACTGTATTTTTATCACATGTTCAAGAGATTTTTTGACCTGGTAGTGGCGAGTATAATTATCATCGCCTTTATGCCGGTATGGATATTTATAGCTACTTTGATCAAGTTGTCATCTCCGGGTCCGATTTTTTATAAAGCTACTTCGGTAGGGTTGAATGGAGAGGAATTTAAGATGTACAAATTCCGCTCTATGAGGACTTCGTCGAGTAATCAGATACACCAGGATAAGGTAATTAAAATGATCCTGGAAAATGAGGCGACAACCAAACTCAAGAACGATCCGCGTATAACCACCATAGGTAAGGTATTAAGAAAACTTTCCATAGATGAATTCCCCCAGCTGATTAATGTACTTAAAGGAGAGATGAGTCTGGTAGGCCCCAGGCCCAACCTGCCATATGAATACAAGCACATGGCGGATTGGCAAAAGAAACGATTCAGCGTTATACCTGGAATGACCGGCTTATGGCAGATAAAAGGACGGGACGAGGTGCTTTTTAATGATCAAATTGTTTTGGATTTATATTATATAGAACATCGGTCAATCAAACTTGACTTCGAAATACTGCTAAATACCATACCTGTAGTAATTTTTGGAAAAGGTGGCGGGTGATACTCCTCTGTTTACTTAATTTCATCTTTCAATTATTTAATTTAAATATATACTCAGAATGATAAATACTGGTGTAATTGGCTACGGTTATTGGGGGCCAAATATTGTTAGAAATTTTGTTTCAAATGAAAATTTAAATGTTGTAAAAGTTTCGGATATGGCTGCTGACCGGCTGAAGCTGTTAAGTGCCAACTACCCGAATATCAAGGCCGAGACAGAGGCTGAAAGTATTCTGAATGACCCCAATATCGAATTGGTAGCCATTATTACTTCCACATCTACGCACTATAAACTGGCAAAGCAGGCATTGCTAAATGGGAAGCACGTCTTTGTCGAAAAACCATTTACAGCAACCGTGGCCGAAGCGGAGGAGTTAATTGACATTGCAGAAAAAAAAGGTTTGCTGATAATGGTGGATCATACCTTTTTATTTACAGGGGCCGTGAGGAAAATGAAGGAGCTGGTGGAAAGTGGAGAACTGGGCAGTTTATATTACTACGATTCAGTGCGGGTAAACCTCGGTTTATTTCAATATGATGCTAATGTTATATGGGATCTGGCACCGCACGATCTGTCTATTATGAATTTCCTCAATAAAGATATCAAGCCCGTCTCCGTCAATGCGGTGGGGTCCGACCACATTGGTAAGGGATTTGAGGATGTTGCTTATCTTACTGTGAAATGCGAAAACAATTTTATTGGTCATTTTCATGCCAACTGGCTGTCTCCTGTTAAGGTGCGTAAAACCCTGGTAGCCGGAGATAAAAAAATGTTAGTTTGGGATGACCTTGAGGCCGATGAGAAAATTAAAATCTATAATAAACGCGTGGAAGAGGTGCAGGAAAAAAGCGAATTTTATAAGTTGCAGGTAAAGTATCATTCAGGAGATATTCTGGTGCCGGTGGTGGAAATGACAGAGGCCTTGAAACTTGAAGCAGCGCACCTGGTAGATTGCATCCAAAACAAAACGAAACCAATTAATGGCGGTTTGGAGGGACTGCAAGTAGTTAAAATACTGGAAGCTTCTGATATTTCGCTTAGAAATGGCGGGAAAGAGGTAAAACTTTAAATTGTGAAAATATGCAGTATTGTTTGATTTCGGATGATGTTAAGCTTGGTGAAGATGTTCGGATATATTCTTTTGTCAACCTGTATGGCTGCGAGATAGATGACCGCTCCAAGATAGGAACCTTTGTGGAGATTCAAAAAGGAGCGAGGATCGGAAAAGATTGCAAGGTATCATCTCATACGTTTATTTGTGAAGGTGTTACTGTTGAGGATAGGGTGTTCATTGGTCATAATGTGACTTTTACCAATGACAAATACCCCCGGTCAACAAACCCTGACGGTAGTATGCAAACGGAAGAAGACTGGGCTTGTGAGCCTACACTGGTCAAAGAGGGCGCTTCAATTGGCTCCAGTGTTACAATCCTTTGTGGCGTAACCATTGGCAAAAATGCGATTATAGGCTGTGGGGCAGTAGTAACCAAAGACGTTCCTGATAATGCCGTGGTAGCAGGAGTACCGGCTAAATTCATGAGAAAGGTTTAAAAAAATCAAAGACTTCTCGAAAAAACAGAAAAAAAACCATTCCAATCGGAATGGTTTTTTTGGACTTATGGTGTTAAATATTATTATTGCGCCGCCAGTACAGTTCTGAATGGAACAATATCAATTTTGGGAATCTCGGCGCCAAATGACGCATTGATCACTCCGATAATTTCATTGGCCAGTATGGCTTGTCCCTTGGGGTTGGGATGCACGGCATCGGTCGAAAATATGCCATTAGGTGTAAAATCAGGCCTATAGTTAAATCCGTCAATTTCTGCTCCAATAACGCCATCACTTATTCCAAAAATATCCAAAAACACACCGGTGGGTGAATTAGTATCGTAAAGTGCTACCCGGTCACTGTTAGTGGCAGCCATTGTTCCAATGGTCGTGTTGAAGTCCACGGACCTTTGATTAATGGCTGTTTGTTCTTCGGGGGTTAAAATGTATTCATCGCCAAAAGGCACGCTGATGCCATTGAGGGCCGTACCCGGTGCGCCGGGGTTCAAATCTTCTCCAATCACTGCAGCGGCATTCAGCAACACCAGATCAGTGGAGGTAGTGGGCCTGGCTTGAACGAATGGTTCCAGGGCCGCTCTTTGCTCCGGGGTGATAGCACCACCCCCGACAAGAAGATCGAACTTGTCGCCCAGGTCTTCCAGGTCTTTATCAAAGATCAAAAGCGGATTAGCACCTGCCGCGTAGGTGACTTTTCTCTTGCCGGCCTCGTCGGCTGTTATTTGTCCGATACCGGTTAACCCATCCAGCGCAGCGTTAAAGCCAGCAAATGCAGCGTTCAAGGTGGTCGCTGTAGCCTCATCCAGGGGAACAGGGTTGTAAGGCACGGCTCTGAAAACAGGCAAAGCCAATATGGGAGGAATATTGATAATGACCCCTTTGGCAGTAGTATTGGTTAATAAAGATTCCAGGGCAGTGTTATATTGAAAATCAAAATCTCCAGCATCTGTGAAAATGGCTTCATTGGTGGCTCCCGACAGTGCATATCCCAGTAAGTCATTGTTACCTATCCACAAGGTAAAAAATGAGGGTTGAGCAGCAATAGCGTCGCCAATGATTGTTGATCCGGTAGCACCGTCCGGGCTGGGACTAGAGGCAAACCGAAAGTAGTAAGGATTGTAGGCGGGATTAAGGTCGGAGTTAGGCCCACCGGTAGCAGGTGTTAACAACTGGCCCAATAATATTCCCGGTGCACCAAAATTGTTGATTGAAGGGCCGGAATAAGGAGTTAGGAAAGCGGTCAGATCATCAGCCGTAGCCTGAGAAGTTACCGGCCCCGGTATGGTTAAGTCCAGTTCAAATCTCCCCAAAAAGGCGCCTGTCTGAGGGTCTGGATTGTCTACTATGGTATTGAATCCCAATACGGAATTAATAGCAGGCTGATTAAAATCTCCTCCTCCTACACCGGAAATCCGGAATTGTGTAGCAAGCAGGTTTGGAAAGGAATGGGCCTGCCCATCATCATATAGGGCGCCATCCATATAGCCGGCAGTGATAGAATTTCCAATAGCGATGTATTTGCTAAAATCAGCTGAACCGGGTGTGCCTGTCGGATCCGGTGGTGTAATAAGTGGATTGTCAGTTTTTCTTTGATCTATCAGGTCATCCTCCATATCGCAGGCCGCAAAAACAAGTACAAAGGCCAGCAAACCAAATAGTAGATTATATGTCTGTTTCATTTTAATTCAGCAATTTTATTAATTGAAAAATTCGTCAAAGGTGAGTGATATATAGTACAGTCCTCCAATTCTCGGATTACCAAATGAGGTGGTGTATCTTTCATTAAAGATGTTTGAACCACCTAATTTGATGACTGATTTAATACTGGGAACCTTGTAACTTATCTGGGCATCTACAGTTCCAAATGCAGGAACAACGCCTTCGCCAAATGATGATTCCCATATGAAGGCATCCTGCCACCTGTACACAAGATTGAAGCCCAGCTTGTCAGTCACCTTCCGGTTAGACAGCTTTATGTTGTAGCGGTATTCAGGGGTATTAAAAAAGGTATTCAATCCCTGGGCCAACAATTCTTCCTGATCGATTAACTCGTTGTAGGCAATATTACCGCCGACGACATAACCCTTCGGCAAAGAATACTCCGCGCCCAATGCCCAGCCCTGGGATTGTACATCACCGTCATAGTTTACATCAAATCCGTACCGCTGCAGGGCGACAGAGCCATTAACAATATCACCCTGGCTGGATCCTGACGGTGCCTGGGTAAAGTCGATTTCCGTGATGAAATCCTTGAAGGTACTGAAATAATAATAGGCATCGATTAATAATTTATTTTGAATCAAGCCTTTATAGCCCACTTCGAAGGTATTTACTTTCTCGGTCTCAAAATCTTCAAAAGTTACCAGTTCCAGGTCACTGGTATTTCCGGATTGCTGGGCGACGGCAACGCTGGAGGTCAGGTAAACCGGATTGGTTTCAAATTGAAATCTGTCTACCAGGCTGCGGTTACTACCAACCAATCTCCGGGTAACCACATCTAAATCAATAAACTGGTCCTGCGTGGTGGGTATTCTAAAGCCCCGTTGAAAGGAGCCCCGGATATTATGGTTACGATTTTCCCCGGCGCTATATACACCCGATATTCTGGGGGAGAACTGACCGTCAAAGAATTCATTTTTGTCATAGCGGATGGAGGCGGTGACGTCTAGTCTTTCGTCCAAAAGCCTTTTAATTATCTGAGCATAGGCCCCCCATTCATTGATGTCAAATTCGTCACCGTTGTCTTGTAAAGCAAACAAAGTACCTTCAGACTCCAAAGCGTATTTTCTATAATTGGCGCCAACGATTATTTCGGCAAAATCTATTTCATTGGAAAAATTGTACATGCCTTCGTAGTGAAACAGGTCGGTTCTATCCAGGAATTTCGCTCCTCCCCGTGATATCGGGACGGTTCTTAACGAGTCGTATAACTGTTGATATCTTCCATTTGCCAGATTCTGAGCCCTTAAGCCGTCGCTGGCAATTCTTGCTGCGTCATGGGCGGCGTCAACGCTTGCGCCTCCCAGTCGGGCTGCACCAAAGGCTCCCACATAGGTTGGAATGGTGGTTTGTACATTAATAAGTGAAGCGAGCGTATTGGCGGCAAAAGTGTCCCCGGAATTTTCCTGTGTGGTATAGCCGCGTAAAAAGAAGTTGCTTCCCCTAAGCTCAAGTTTGGCGGTCCAGATCACGAAGTCGTCTAAAACAAACCGGTCATTGGCGGTATATACGGTGCTCCCCCGCCCATAATTAAATTGTCCGAATGCCTCGATTTGATCATTGATACGATAGTGTAGCGCTGTACCAAGCTTAATACTTTCGGTAGTGTTATCTACAAATTCAGATTCTGTATATCCTGTTGGTGTAAAATTGCCGGAAGCATTGGTGGGCAACAGCGCGGCGGCAGCCGAGCCTTGTCCCAGTATGCCGACATTGAGTAACGGGTCGCCGTAGACATTTACACCATCATAGGTTCTGGAGGGCCGGTTGTTAGGATCAATATTTTCAGGGCTTCTTTCAACAATATCACCCTGATCTCTGTAATCCACGCCTCTCCAATCATTGGCTCTCAGATAACTCCCGGTGATTTTAAAAGCGAATTTATTGTTAAATGCTTTGGCATACCTCAGGGCATAGTCATGGTAAATAGACATGTCGTCGTCTTCCTCATCTACATGGTTTAGCCCGACCTTGGTGCTTACGCTAAGGCCTTGGTAATCAAAAGGGCTTTTGCTGTTCATTAATATGATTCCCTGTATAGCATTTGGCCCATAAAGTGCGGAGGCGGCGCCTGGTAAAATTTCAACACTTTCCAGGTCCAGATCGTTAATACCAACGATATTGCCCACCGGGAAGTTAAGACCCGGGGCCTGGTTATCGATGCCATCTATCAACTGAACGGTCCTTGTATTTCCATTGGCACCAAAACCCCGTGGATTAATGGAAGTAAAGGTCATACTCTGTGTACTGACATCGATTCCTTTCAGCGTTTTTATTTGGTCATAAAAACTTGGGGAAGCGGATTCTCTGATTGCTCTGATATCCAGCCTTTCTACCGATACCGGCGATTCAAGGATACTTTCTTCTACTCTGGAGGCGGATACGACAATTTCCTGGCCAAGAATGGTTTGCTCTTCCATCCCTATTTCCAACCCTTCCATCTGGCTATCGGTAATTTCAAGCTCTTGTGAAACGTAACCCACTATAGATATTTGTATGGTTAAAGGCGGTGCCTGGCTCACGTTAAGATTGAAACTGCCACTGGCGTTGGAAATGGTTCCTAAAACGGTTCCTTTAACTAAAATATTGACACCCACCAACGGATCATTGGTCTGGGAGTCATAAACTTTTCCTGAAATAGTGGTTGTCTGTCCGAAGCTTTGGTTACCAAAAATGGGGAATAGCCCTATCATTGATAGTACTGATAAGGTAATAACTTTCTTCATGTTTCTGCACGTTTAGAATTTTAGCTGTTGATGTTAATATCTATGAGATAATGATTCTAAACATACAAATATTAATTTAAAAATAGTAGGTATGCATACAATATTTTGAGAAGCTGAAGGTCAGGATTTAAAGTATAATTTTGATTATTGTTAAAATTTAAGGTATTATTTTAAAAATAATGTATTTTATATCCTGTTATTGGGGATTTTTTGCAAAAAAGTTAATCTGTTTTTTGCAAGCAATTATGAGGATTAGGGCACAATTACTCCGGATTTTTTTCCAGGTAAGCCACTAATTTTTCACATAAATCATTCATTTCAGATGCCATAAATTCGTCGCCGGTGGCTTTTAGAATGTTTTGTGCCAGCCCTCCTAACGAGTCGATATAAAATCTTTTCATCTCAAATACAGGCATTTCTTTAGTCCATAGATCAATCCTTAAAGTGTTTTTATTTTCATGATCCCAAAGTGAAATATTGATGGCCTTGGTCTCGGCCAGTTCGTTTCCACTTTTTTCGGTAGCGTCCCAGGTAATCTTCTCCGGAACTCTCTCATCATCCAATTCGATGGTAAATTTTATTTCTGAACTTTTCATGGTGCGAAATTATTAATAACCGGTTAGAAGAAGTAACAATTCGTGGTGGAAATTAAAAATTATACGGATGGCAGCAATGGAACTCAGGTACTTAAAATTTGTAATGCCTTGTCCCTGTCCTTCGATAGCTGTATTTGGAGTTCTTGCAAATTGTCAAATTTCTTTTCTTCCCGGATTTGAGCAATTAGTTGAATTTTCAGGGTTTGTTGATATATTTCCTTATCAAAATTAAAAATATGGACTTCAATGGTCCTCTTTTTTCCATCTACCGTTGGGCGGAAGCCTATGTTCATCATACCCTGATTTTTGACGCCATGGTGATCAACATAGACCGCATAAGTGCCGTCCGAGGGGATTAGCTTCAAAGGATCGTGAATTTGTATATTGGCGGTTGGAAATCCGATTTCACGGCCCAGTTGGTTCCCCTTGACTACTTGGCCCGTAAGGTCATATGGCCTTCCTAAATACAGATTTGCATGACTGATATCGCCTTGTGCCAAAGCGTTTCTTATGGTGGTGGAGCTGATGGCCACATGATCTAAATCCTGCTTTGAGATTTCCTCTACCTCAAAGCCATAAAATTTGGCATTTTTTGCCAGGTAATCGAAACTACCCTCTCTGTTTTTCCCAAACCGGTGGTTGTAACCAATGACCAGCTTTTTGGTTTTAATCCGTTTTACCAGATATTTTTCTACAAATTCTGCTGAAGATAACTCGGAGAACTCGGCCGTAAAAGGTATTTTAACCAGGTGATCAATGCCAAATTTTTCCAAAAGCGCGGCTTTTTCATCGAAAGATGATAGTAGCCTTATCTGATGATTTTTGCCTGATGACAAGACGATTCTTGGATGCGGCCAGAAGGTGATCAGTACCGTTTCCCCGTTCGCATTACCGGCAATTTCTTTAATCCTGGAAAGAATTTTTTGATGTCCTATATGAACGCCATCAAAAGTACCGCTGGTAACCACTGGGTACTTTAGATCCGGAAAATTGTCAACGCCACTATAAATATTCATCAAAATGCCATTTTGTTTTGTCCAGCGAGATGAGCTCTGCAATGATAAATATTATTTCTGATCTTTAACGCAATCGGTTTATTAACTTTTAGTTTTTAAAAATTATTTGCTTGTTGCCGTTCCTTGTTTATCGCCAAAATTCCCGATCAGGTCGTTTAGTTTAAATGCATTACTTAAACTGTAATTGCCAATTCTTGTTCTGGTCAGTGCTTTAAGATAGGCCCCGGTATTCAATTCATTTCCAAAATCTCTGACCAGGCTTCTGATGTAGGTACCCTTGGAGCAAATTATTTTGAAATGCACTTCGGGAAATTGAATTTTTGTGATAATAAACGCCTTTATTTCTACATTTCTTGCTTTTATCTCTACTGGTATACCCTTTCTTGCTTTTTTATAGACCCTTTCACCGTTAACTTTAATGGCAGAGTGTTGGGGAGGGATTTGGCTGATTTCTCCTTTAAATTTTTTAGTAGCTTCCATCACATCCGTTTCGGTGAGATGAGAAATATCGGTTTCGCTGTCAAATGAGGTTTCAAGATCTATTGAGGGTGTGGTTTTGCCCAGCACCAATACACCTTCATACTCCTTTTCCTGTTGTTGAAAACTGTCAATTTTTTTGGTAAGCTTTCCGGTGCACATGATGAGCAGTCCCGTAGCTAGTGGATCCAAAGTACCCGCATGTCCGATTTTTTTGATTTTCAGCGCAAACTTAAGCTTTTTAACCACATCAAATGAAGTCCACTGATACGGCTTATCGATTAGTAATACTTCTCCTTCATTAAAATCGAAAGTAGTTTTGCTCATTGCAGGCTTACGTAGATAGCTATCATGCCAACTATAAAACAATAAATAGCAAAATAAATCAATTTGCCTTTTTTTACAATATTGACCATCCAGCTACAGGCCAGCAGGCCGGCAAAAAAGGCGGCAAGAAATCCGACAAGTAATGGTAAAAAGCCAATTCCTTCATTTGTAAGATTACCAAAAAGTATATCCTTTAAATTGGCGCCAATAATGGGAATCAATACCATTAAGAACGAAAATTTGGTGGCAACATCTTTTTTTACCCTTAGCAAAAGCGCTGTGGCAATGGTTGAACCTGACCGGGAAATTCCAGGAAGCAGCGCAAAAGCCTGAGCCAGCCCCACAATGAAAGCATTTTTGAAAGTAATTTCCTGGTCGTGATCCCTGGAGAAATAGGTAAATATCAACATGCCACCGGTAACCAATAACATATTTCCTACCAGGAATATATTTCCAAAGAAGAAACCCTCTATTTCTTCCTGAAAGAGTAGTCCGATAATAACTACCGGTATCATAGAAATGAAGATTTTCGCTAAGTATTGAGTGGATTCGTTCCATTGACGCTCCCGCAGATCTTCAAAGATTTCCAAAATATCTTTGCGGAAAACTACAATGGTGCTCAAAACAGTGCCACCATGGACGACTACCGTAAAAGTAAGATCTTTTCTAGCTTCTATGCCCAAAAGGGCTTTCCCCAACTCAATGTGACCACTACTACTAATAGGCAAAAATTCTGTTAACCCCTGGACTATACCAAGAATGATCGCCTGAATTATGTTCATTTAGTTTCTTTTGATTTTGCGAAAATGGCAAAAAATTGGATAATAAATCCTGCCATAACCACGATCGGACCAACGGTAAGACCCAACAGACCAAACCCGTATTGCTCCTTATCCATGGTCATTAAAGTAAACCCGAGGATCAATACAACTATTCCTATAAGCATAAGTCTGTAGTTCTTTTTACCGAAAGCCAATTTTTTGTTATTATCCATCTTATCTTAATAAAGTTCGTCTAGAGATAGTTTCAAATATTTATTGATGGCCATTAACGTGCTAAAATAGCCAACAATTGCGCCGAACAAGACTAAAACAGCGTACAATATAACAATTTTTTCTTGAATTTGTAATATTTTTAACTCCTCAACCTTATTATTGGCATAATTAATAAATAAAAATAATAGTCCACTTGCTAAAACGCCTGAAAGTAGACCATGTAATATTGCTCGTGAAAGAAATGGTTTTCTGATGAAACCCCTTTTGGCGCCTACCAGCTGCATGCTTCTAATCAGGAATCGCTGTGAAAAAAGGGCCAGCTTGATCGTATTGTTGATCAGTATGGCTGAAATGATTAATAATAATATAGCGAAAATAACCAGGAATAAGCTGATTTTGGCTACGTTTTCATTGACTGCATTAATGACACTCTTGACATAGCTCACTTCAAAAACACCTGGAATCGTCTCGATATCCTGCTTTAGCTGCTCCATTTTTTCCTCTCCCTGAAATTCCGGAGAGATCCTCAAAACATAGGCATCTCTTAACGGATTATCTTCAAGAATAGCCAGAAAATCCTCGCCGGTTTCGCCAATTAGCTTTTTGGCAGCCTCTTCTTTTGTGACTAAAGTAATCTGGGGGGATTCATCAGTATGCAGAACATATTCTTTGGATGAGAGGGTTTTATTTATAATTATTTGTTCATTTTCTGTGATCTGTCTGTCCAGATATACCTGTACCTCAATGTTTTGCTGAAAGTATTCAGTCAGTTTATTGGTGTGAAGTAAAAGCCACCCGAACAGGCCAATGACAAATAGCGTTAGTGAGATGCTAAATATTACACTGACAAAAGGGTAACTTCCTAATCTCTTTTTTTTTCGTGGTTTTATCGTTGATTTGGACATGACTAAATCGATTCTTCAAATTTAGTAATAAATTTAAAACCTGAATGTTCCTGAATGGCTAAAGTTCAATAAATTCGAAAAATAATTACACCCACCTATCATTTCTTACCTCGGATTTTACATAAGTGATTGCGGGTTTTGACGCAATAATATCATTGTATGGTACTATGTTTTGACGTGGTCGGTCATTGATCGTATGTGCAGGTACCGGCAACGTAGTTTTATCCGGGTATTTTTAAAGTGAATGGTAGATTTGATTTCACCGTGAATTTAAAAACAAAAAGGCCGTCTTTCTAAGACGGCCTTCCCGGGTGGATATATTGTGATTGTTTAATTATCTCGAATAGTTTTCAGATCCCTTATCAAGGTACCATTTTCAATGGCGCTCAAGGGCGTTATTTTTTCCTGGTTCTGCTCCAGTTCATAGAAGTTATCCTTATAGAACATATAAATGGAGATACCGGTAGGTGTATTTAATTCCAAAATTTCGTATTTATTATCAAACTTCCCGTACAGGTAAAGTTTGTTATTATAAAACTGATAGTGGAAGGCATATTTGCGATGATCCATCTCTACTACCTCTGTCTTGGGCAAATAGGTTTCCGTTACCTGATTTAATTTGTTCTCCGGAACCTTAATGTTCTCAGAAATTTGTCCTTCCTCCTTGTCAAAGTCTTCTACTACTTCAGGGAGTTTTATTTCCGGCTGTGCCGATTTTTTAGCTTCCTGATTGCCCGAAGGTTTGTTGTATATATCTTTGTTTTCGGCAACTTTAGTTTCCGCGGCGACAGGCTCAGATTTTTCTTTCTTCTCTGTCACGCTGGTTATTTGCTTGTCAGCTCCTTTAATAGCAATATCCTTTTGATGTTTGGTGTCTGCTATTGGCGCGTTTTCTTTTTCAACGGTTACCTGGTTATTTTCACTGATCTCATTTTTGCTGATCTCAGGGAGATCACTATTTTCCGTATTGCCCGTAAAATAATAGATACCGAATCCCAACAGCGCCATCACACCTATGCCGGCGGCAACCTTTAAGATTGTGAATGTGCCCCCTACACCTACTTCAACAGCGTTAAGTGTTGCTTTAAGTTCGGCTTTCCTGAAATTTCTGATAGAATCAACGATATCCTTCTGCAACTGAAATTTACTTTCAAGCAGTGGATCTTTTTGTAATTGATTTTCAAATTCAATGGCCTCATGACTGGTCATCTTGCCATTCAGGTAGGAATCAATTAAATCGAAATAATTTTTATTAGTACTCATGCTAATCTAAAAAATCACTTGCTGAATATTTTTGCTTGACCAATTGGTCTAAACGTTTCTTACATTTATATTTTTTAGTTTTGGCGGTGTCAGTATTTGCAAATTCGAGCTTTTCAGCTATTTCTTGCATTGACATCTTCTCAAAATAATAATAAGTCAAAATTCGTTTACAGGTATCTCCGAGTTCGTTGATGCATTCATGGATAATTTTTTCTCTCTCTTCTCTGTCATTATCCAGGTATTGCGCCTCGTCTTTTTCTTCATGAGATAGTCTGTTTTTTCTGTCTAATTCTTTTCTCCAAAGATTTAGGCAAATACTATACAAATAGGTGCTGATTCTGGAAGTGAGGATAAGTTGTCCCCCAATTACTTTTTGCCAAAATACAATTAAAGCATCCTGATAAATGTCTTTGGCTTCATCCTCCGAACCATTATTTGAGATGACAAGCTTTGTCATCATGCGATAATACTTTTTATAAAGGTATTTCAAAGCACTTTCATCTCCTTTGGCGATCTTGTCAAGAATCTCCCTGTCCTTCATAAAAAGCAATGCTTTAACTTTAATACTATTTAAACTTGAAAAGTAACCGGTAGAATCATAGTATTTGAAATATTCGGAATAAAATGATTCGGCAGTGTATCGAATTGTTTTAAAAACAATTTAATATTAACTAATTGGCAAAATACTTAATTTGTTTTACATAAATGAAATATGCATTATTTTTTTTAATCCCCTGAGGATCAACCAATGTCATGTCTCATTAATAAAGTTAATAAATAGATATTAATTTCTGAAAAAAGTTAAATTTGTCACTTTTTCTGAGGCGCTGATTCAGCCGAAATTTTCGGGTTCAACAAGTATAACTTTCTCCTTTTCCACTTTTACCATTCCCGGTGGCGCTGATTTGGGTTTTCTAACGTACTTTTTTGAGGTATAAATTACAGGGCATAAACTATCATTTTTTCTTTTGGAATAAAAGGCCGCCAGTGCCGCTGCTTTTTCAATCAGCTCCTTGGGAAAAGGTTTGCCGGGTCTGCTTTTGATCACTACATGGGAGCCGCTCACATCTCTGGCGTGCAGCCACAGGTCATCCTTTTTTGCAATTTTTTGAGTAAGTATATCATTGGTAGCCGCACTTTTACCCACGAATATATCATATCCCAGGAATGTGAATTTTTTGTAAGGTAATGCTTTCCGTTGCTCCTGTTCCTCTCTTGAAACCACCTCCTTATTGATGACTTGCCTCAGCGCTTTCAGGTTTTCGGCGCTTTTGATGGCATCAATCTGATCCGACAACTCGCTTAAATGGTGTTTTCTTTTTTGTAGATTAGCATTTAGTGCATTGACCTCAAGTTTTTGATTCTTGGCCTTCCTGTAGTAATTCTCGGCATTTTTTTGAGGGGAAAGATCTTTTTTTAGTTTAATGTCTATTTCCCGATTATGGTAAAAATCGTACAAGGTTATTTTTGTGGCATGCCGGTTGATCTGATGTAGATTTGCCATAATGATGTTGGCAATTTCTTCATTTTTTTTGCTCCCTTCGATCTGATTTAACTTTGATTGTGTTTTTTGGATATAGTTTTCAGTTTTTCTTACCCTGTTTTCCAATGTCTTTAGTACACCAGATCTTTCGTGAAGGAACCGGTGGGTTTTTACGTATTCATAATAAAATTGGGTTACGGCTTCAACAGGATTTTGAAAGCTTTGAATGATCCGGCCAATTTTTACCAATGAAAACACGATCTTTCCCTGGTAATCAACAATAAAGTAGGTAGGGGATGAGAGTTCACGCAACAGGGTTTGTATCGTTTCCCATTGTACTTTTACATCCTGGTGTTCGTACTGTTGCTCTTGCAGATAGCTTTTTATTACCTTACCAAATGTAGGGAACATCAGCGGATAATTTCCCTGCAGTTCCTCAAAGCGCCCGCTGCTTTGATCAAGCACCCTGTCAACATTATCCAGGCTGAGGTTCATATCCTTTTTTAGATTGTTCTTGAATAAAGCGATTAATTGGTTGTCCTTAAAGAGTATGATGTTTGACCGGTTACCATGCATCTTAAACAGGAGGCTATATCCCTCTTCCAGGTGTATGACAAAGGATCTTTCATTGGTGGCCTGATAAATACTGTTGATTTGTTTTCCCAGTGCCAAAGGAAAAATATTGACACTGTTTTTTTTTGTGCGATGGAATTCGCGAGGGAAAGAGAGACAGCAAAAATCGGCTTGCAGGGTAGCCTTAAGGTAGAAATCAAATCCGGGTTTGCTGAAACCCATTACCAGCTCATCTTTTTGCTGGCTAAAGCAAGCACTCAATTGGCAGGCGGTTAACAATTCACCTAGCTGACGGGTTAATTGTCGAAGAAAATAATAATTGTTTTGCATGGTTAAATGCTGATCTTTAACCCATCCCAGGCCAGTTGTACATGATCGGGGAGAGATTGTGAGATTTTTTTGTGCTTGCCTAATTTATGACTGATATGTGTAAAATATGCCATTTCAGGGCCTATGATCTCCACCATTTCCAGTGCCTCCTCCAGGTTAAAATGAGAAATATGCTGATCAATTTGCAGGGCGTTAAGTACCAATACCTTCGTTCCTTTTATCTTATTGATTTGTTCCTGGCTGATGTAGTTGGCATCTGTAATGTAGGTAAAATCACCGAGGCGAAAACCTAATACCGGAAGCTTATAATGCATCACTTCAATAGGTTGTATCTCCACATCACCTATTTTAAAAGGGCGAAGATCGATCTCATTTACCTGGATTCTGGGAATTCCCGGGTATTTAACCGGTTCAAAAACATAAGAAAATTCCTGTTTTAACTGTTCAATGACCGCCCGGGTGCCGTAAACAGGCATATCCATTTTTTGTTTAAAGTTGAAGGAGCGAACGTCATCCATGCCGGCTGTGTGATCTTTGTGTTGGTGTGTAAAGAGCAGGGCATCCAGTCTTTCAATTCTTTCTCTCAGCACCTGTTGCCGAAAATCGGGACCGCTGTCAACAATGATACTCTTACCCTCAACCTGGATATGTATAGAAGTTCTCAGCCTTTTATCACGGTAGTCAAGGGAGCTACAGACTTCGCAGTGACAGCCAATAACTGGAATCCCCTGCGAGGTACCAGTACCTAAAAAAGTTACAATCAAATTTCGAGCTCAGTTTGTGAAAGTTCAAGAAAAAGCTTTTTGTTTTTATCACTAAGATTTGACACATCGATCTCAATAGATTTCAAAATTTCCAGCAGGCAATTAATTTTTCCTTCCGTGGTAAAATACTTATTGACCACAGCTAGTTTTTGGTGGTTTAAGATGCAGTACCCGGCTTTGAAATGCCCTTTTTCATACCTTAGTATATAATCGGATTCAGCAAAGATATCCTCCAGTTTATGCAAAAAGTGATTGGTGAATTTAAGATTCATGCTCTGAATACCTTTTTACGGTTTCTACTAACTTATCAAAGTCGAGTGGTTTTGGTAAATAGTCGTTAAAACCGGCACCTTTGAAATCATCCATTGTGTAGTTCTTGGCATTTCCTGAAATGGCAATGATCGGCGTTTGAGATTTATCCGGATTGGATAGACTTCGAATTTCCCGGGCACAGGCCATGCCGTCCATTACCGGCATATTGATGTCCATCAAGATGACATCAAAGTCTTCTTTCGAAATTTTGTCTAAAACCTGCTGGCCGTTTTTTACGGCAGATATTTCAAAATTTTGAAATTGTAATATCTTCTTGGTAAGGTTTTGAATAACTGAACTGTCTTCAGCTACTAATACTTTCCTTGTTCCTGACATTGCGTTAAATTCTTTAGTATATTTTTATAATTTACTCTATAGATCGAAAACTTTTCTTTTAAGCCCCTAAGTTGCTCTTTGGCATTTACATATTGTTGGGTCTTAAAATGGCTTTCAATTTTAGCCGCTGATTCATGTATTTTGGAAATTCCCAGGGTCCCGGCATTTCCCTTCATAGTATGCAATATACTCAAAATCTCCGTATAGTTTTTGTTTTTTAAGGCTTTCGTGAGATCTTCAAACTGTTGGAGTGCCTCTTTTTCAAAATCTTCGTAGATTTTATTTAGTGTTTCTTCTCCACCATATTTGATTAGTTGAGACATCACTTCTTCGTCGATAATAGTATTGCCACTTTTTTTCGTAGCAGTTAGGTCTTCTCCTTCGGTCTTATTAAGCTCTTTGTTTTCCTCAACCTTGCCATCGCTTACAATTTCCTTTACTTTGTCGATAAGGATATGAGCTTTTAATGGTTTTGGAATATAATCATCAAGCCCTTCCTTCAAAAACCGGTCCCTGTCTTCTTTCATTGAGTAGGCAGTCATGGCAATGATTGGTGGTTGTTCTTTAAGGGCTAATTTTTTAATTTCCTTGGTAGCAGTTATTCCATCCATCTCGGGCATTTGAATATCCATAAATACTACTTCATAGGACTTGCGCTTAATGAGGTCTATGGCGTCGGGTCCGTTGTTGGCGGTATCTACTTTGCAGCCGGCCTTTCGAAGGATCTGACTCGCTACCTGACGATTAATCTGATTGTCGTCCACCACCAGGATTTTAGGGGTAATTTTTTCAAATGCCCTGTTTAAGATCGGATCAACTTTCTTTTTGCTATCTTGTTCATAGGCATTTTTACTGCTTTTTTGTGCCTTAAAGGAAAACCAGAAAGTACTACCAAAACCGGGACTGGAATAGACACCGATTTCCCCACCCATTAACTTGGTTAATTCCTTGGAAATGGCGAGACCAAGTCCCGTGCCACCGTAAGATTTAGTGGAGGAATTGTCCAACTGGCTGAAATTGCTGAATAGCTTGTCAATGTTTTCTTTCGAAATTCCGATCCCGGAGTCTCTAATCTCCGCCTTTATAAAAATTGATTTTCCTTCTTTCTTGGATAATTTCAGATCGACGTTGATCGCGCCTCCGCCCTTGGTAAACTTGATGGCATTGGAAATTAGATTGGAGAAAACCTGCAATAACCTGATTTCATCCAGTTTCAGGTACGTGGGAATTCTTTCGTCGATGTGATAGAACAAATTTATATTTTTAGCCAATGCCTGCTGTGAAAAGAGGGCGTATAATTTTTCCAGGGTATCTTTCAGGTAAACAGTATTGGTTTTTAATTTCATTTTGCCGGCCTCAATCTTGGAGAGATCCAGAATGCTGTTGAGGATATTTAAAAGTGTTTCCGACGATTTTTTTATGATGTGGACATACTCTTTTTGTTCGTTTGCCAGTTCTGTGCTGGCCAGCAGGTCTATCATGCCGATTACCCCATTCATCGGCGTTCTTATTTCATGGCTCATATTGGCCAGAAAGGTTTCTTTTACCTTTAAAGACCGTTCGGCAATTTCTTTGGCATGTAGCAATTCCAGGTTTGCTTTTTTGAGTTTGGTAATATCCCTGGCGACACCCTCGATTTCCACCGGGTGATTTTGTTCATTATACACCAACCTCACATTACAAATACATTGCAAAATATCCCCCTTTTTGGTAATTACAGAGGCTTCAAAGTTGCGTACGCTTTTTCGTTTTACCAACTGCCTTACCAGGTCCTTGGTTTTCGTATTATACAGATAATAGTCGGTAATATTCATACCCAGCACCTCACCCTCGTCATAGCCTACCAGTTCATACACGGAAGGACTGACATTGGTAATCTCGCCGTTTACCTTGCACCGGAAGTAGATATCCTGGAATGATTCAAATATATCTCTGAATTTTTTCTCACTCCTTAACAATGCCAGTTCAGCCTGTTTTCGGTCAATGGCTATGGCAATTTGTCCGGATATAAAGTCCAGCAGATCCAGGTCCTTGAAATCATATTTTACCCTTTCGTTATAGGCCTGAATGGCTATTAATCCAATGCTTTGGTTTTCCAGGCGCAGCGGCACTCCCAACCAGATTTTAGGAATTTTTCCCTCCCAAACAATTACCTTTTCATTGATCAGAGCCTTTATATCTTTTTCATGAAGAAATAGGGGCTTATTGTAATTAATGGCATATTCGGTAATACCTTTTCCCACAGGTCGCTTGATAGTGCTGGGATTGCCCTTATAATATTCATCAACGAAGTAGGGAAAATTAACAATGGAGTCGCCAGCCTGATAGAGAGATATATAAAAATTATTAACAGAAATAACCTTGGCCAGCTCCGTATGGATATTATGGAACAACTCATTCAGATCCTGGCTCTGGGTGGTTAAGTTGGCAATGCTATAGTAAAGGTTTTGTGCTTTTTCTGCTCTGACCCTTTCGGTGATATCATGAAATATACCCCTGTATTCTATTTCCTCTGCGCCAATTTTGCTGCCGTTGACACTTCCGGATAGAAATATGCTACGCCGGTCTTTTGATATAAAAACTGTTTCTATTTTTTCAATATCTTCCCCATTTGCAATTAGCCGAAGGTTTTCCAGGGTGGTGGATTTGTATATGGGGTGGATGATATCTATAAATTTTATATGCTGGATTTCTTCATCGGTATAGCCCAGTTTTTCCTTCCACGCGAGATTTACCAGTAAGAAATTTCCGGATTGATCAAAAACCTGGATCAGGTCATTTGAATTATCAAACAGTTCTTTTAACTGCGCATTTGTTTTATCCAGGGCCTTTTTTACCTTGGCTTTTTCGGAGATATCTTCTCCGATAATCGTCATGCCTGAGATCTGGCCTTTTTCGTTATTGAGAATCATGGAGTTAAACCGTACTTCCACCAACTCTCCGGATTTGGTTTTGATAAATGTTTCCAGGTTGTTGGAGAATCCTCCGCTGGCGACGATATTTCTGAAATCGGGTTTTTCCCCTAAACTTTTTTCAGCGGGTACCAGAATGTCAAACAGGTTTTTGTTGACAACTTTTGGCTTTGGTTTGCCGATAAGCTTCGTTAGTGCGTCGTTGCAAAAAGTGATATCACCATTGTTATTAACTGTAATGGCGAGGATATTTGCCTTTTTCAGGGAAGCGTGCAATCTTTTTTCCGATTCTGCCAGGGCCAGTTTTCGGCTCTCTTCCTCTTCCAGTTTTTTTCTGTCGGAAATATCCACGGTGGCAGAAATGTAGCCCGCAAATTTCCCTTCGTCATCGAAATGGGGGATTCCGGTATCTTGTACCCAGCGGTAGACGCCGTCGGAACGTCTGAGCCGATAGGTTACCTGGTACTTTTGCCTTCTTTTAAAAGCAAGGTCGATTTGTGAAAGGATTTTATCGACCTCCTTACTGTAAATACCGTCTATCCAGCCATTATTTTGTTGCTCCTTTTCTGTTTTACCGGTAAAATCCAGCCATTGCCTGCTAAAATAATAGAAGTAATTATTCGGCGTAGTCATTCTCAATAGTACCGGAGCGTTATCAGCCAGCGTTTTGAATTTGGATTCTCCCTCTTTCAGGCTTTTAGAAGTTACTTTTTTGCGGCTTAAATCCTTTATCTGGGCTATCAGGTACAGTCTGTCGCCAAGGATCATTTGATCGAGAACGGTTCTTGTATAAAAAATATCGTTGTCATCCCTGACAAACTGCCATTCGAAAATCTGCCGCTCTCCCCGCTGGGCAGATTCCATGAATATTTTACTTTTTTGGTCGGAACGGACCCCATCGGGTTGAACATTCGGGGAGAAATCAAAAATGTTCTGATTGATTAATTCCGCTTTGTTTCTCTTGAAAATTCGGGTACTCTTTTTGTTGAAGTCAACAACTTTCATGTCTTCAAGGATCATGACGCCGTCATTGGCTGATTGAAAAATCTTATCAAATTTTTTTTCAGCTTTGTCAACTTCTTTTTTAAGCCGCTGAATCTCGTCTATTAAAAAATCTTTGCTTTTAGATTGATAATTCATGGCGGATTTAATGGATACCCTATCAAATTTATGTAAAAATACCCTAATTCCGGGGCAATAATAAATTTAGCTTATTTATATAACATGCTAAATGTACAAATCCTTCTTAATTTTATCCAGATTAACAACTGGTTTGTGTTTAGCAATCATTAATTTTGGGGGAATTATGGCTATTAAAAAAACGTTATTGGTCATCGTCGGACCTACTGCCGTAGGAAAAACCGATTTTAGTATTGCTCTGGCCAAGCGATATAAGACCGCCATTCTTTCGGCGGATTCCAGGCAGTTTTTCAGGGAAATGAATATTGGCACCGCAAAACCCCGGGCTTCGGAGTTGAGAGAAGTGAAGCATTATTTTATCAATAATCTTTCCATCCGCGATAGCTACAATATTGCTGATTTTGAAAAAGAAGCTATTGACCTGGTAACCAGTTACTTTTTGAAAAATGACGTACTTATTCTGACCGGAGGTTCCGGTCTGTATGTTAAGGCTGTTTGTGAAGGAATTGATAACATTCCGGGAGTAGATCCTGAAATTCGGATCAGCTTGAACAACCTGTTGCAGGAAAAAGGCCTCGGCATGCTGGTAGAAAAACTAAAAGAACACGATCCCGAATACTTCCAAAAGGTTGATTTGAACAACCCGCAAAGGGTAATTCGCGCTTTGGAGGTATGCCTCGGAACTGGGAAACCGTATTCCGGGTTTTTGAAGGGAAGGAAACAGGATAGGACCTTCCAAACCATTAAAATCGGACTCAATTTGAGCCGGGAGTTACTTTATGACAGGATCAATACGCGGATGGATCAAATGATTTCCGATGGTTTGTTTGAAGAAGCCAGAGGGCTCTATCCTTTCAAAGAGGTCAATGCACTTCAAACCGTTGGCTATAAAGAGATATTTGATTATATGGATGGTAAATATGATAGGTCGGAAGCCATTCGCCTGCTGAAAAGAAACTCTCGCAGATACGCCAAAAGGCAATTAACATGGTTTACCCGTGACCCTGACATTAAATGGTTTTCTCCCAGTGAACAAGACGAGGTGGTCGAATACCTCTCCTCCAAAATGCCGGCGGCAGCCAGTTCCTGATTGTTGTACAAACCGGTGCCGGTACGTTATAAGGGCTTAAACCCAAATAAGTTTGCAATGAAGCCGGAAGGTAGCTTGCCAATCATATTTTGATAACTTTGAAACAGGTCCATGATTCTTGGCCGAAGTTCTCTTAACTGCCGCGTAAGCTCGATCAGGGGTGTAATCACCCCTTCCTGTCGGGGGGAATTGCGCATCATTTCTGATAAAGCGTTGAATTCATCGGCAAGATGTGTTCGATTGGCCTCGTGACGAAGGATATGATTGATATTCTCAGGATCCATGGATGGGCTATTGGCAACTCTGGAGATCATGGCCATATGATCTTTAGCTTCATCTCCTTCATTTAATTCCGATAATAATCCCGCTGCGAGCGCTTTTCGTTCTTTTAATACCTTGATAATTGTCGCCCGCAATTGCAAAATTTCATCCCTGGTTTTCCTGAGACTATTGTAATTCACAATACCCCACAGAAAAATGAATGCCAGGGTGAAAAATATAATAGGTATAAAGCCCATAGGCTAAAATTATCTTTTGTACCTGTTATTAAATATATCTACCATTCTCAATAAATCCCGGCTTAATGATTTTTTGATGGTAATGGCATGTTCAATAGGCGTATAGACCAGCTCATCCTTCATCACACCGGCCATTACATTTTTTCTGCTGTTCAGTAAGCCTTCTATGGCGCTTAGTCCCATCCTGCTGGCAAGAATACGGTCTTTGGCAGACGGTGCCCCACCTCTTTGAACATGGCCCAGGGTAGTAACTCTAATATCCGCCTCCTTCAGTTTGGTTTTAACTTTGGCAGCGATTTCTATAGCACTTCCTGCTTCACCGCCTTCTGCGACGATGATGATAGAGGAAGTTTTAGATCGTCGTTTTTCATTTTCAAGGGCGCTGATCACATCTTCAACTGAGGTAGACAATTCCGGAACCATCACTAATTCCGCACCACCACATATTCCGGACCTGATGGCGATGTACCCGGAATCACGTCCCATAACCTCGATAAAAAATATCCGGTCGTGTGAGTCTGCAGTGTCTCTGATTTTGTCAATGGCTTCAATGGCGGTATTAACTGCCGTATCAAAGCCGATGGTAAAGTCGGTGCCGTAAATGTCATTGTCTATCGTTCCCGGAGCGCCTACAATCGGAACACCGTGTTCTTCGAAAAAAATCTTGGCCCCGGTAAACGAACCGTCTCCACCAATACATACCAATCCTTCAATACCAAATTTTTGTAACTGATCATAGGCTTTCTTTCTGCCCTCTTTGGTCATGAATTTGGTGCTTCTGGCCGACTTCAGGATGGTACCTCCCTTTTGAATAATGTTGCTAACGGAGTGTGAATTCATTTCAAATATGTCACCTTTGATCATCCCGTTGTAACCATAGCGAATTCCATAAATTTCAGCCCCATGGTAGATGGCCCCCCTGACTACGGCACGAATGCAAGCGTTCATGCCGGGGGCATCACCCCCTGATGTAAATACTCCAACTCTTTTCATCTGTATATCTAACTTTTAAAGGATAAAATGGAATTTATAATGTTTATTCGGTCTTTTTTTGGGTTTTTGACCTCAAATTCGAAATAACTTTTTTTTTGGGTTTAAGCGTTAAAATTTGATGGCCCAATTATAAATAAAATTTACTTATCATAAAATTTTTTAGCTAGATTGCAGCGCTATAATTGGTAATTATTTAGCTCAAAAATGAATAAAGTACTGATTATTACTTATTACTGGCCTCCGCATGCCGGGGTAGGTGTACAAAGATGGTTGAAGTTTTCAAAATATTTGCCCGGCTATAATTGGGAACCGGTTATTTTTACGCCTGAAAATGCTGCATTTGATCTGCAGGATGATAGCCTAGCAAAGGAGATTCCCGACAATATTGAAACTATTAGATTTCCCATTTGGGAACCGTTTTCCATATTTAATAAAATCACAGGAGGTCAAAATAAAAAAAATCTGCAACAAGGATTGGTGCTGGAGAAAAAGACACCCTCCTGGAAAGATAAATTATTTATTTGGCTACGGGGAAACCTGTTCATTCCCGACCCCAGGGTATTTTGGGTGAAACCCTCGGTCAGATTTTTGGAGGAGATGATTAAAAATCATAATTATCATACCGTTATCACCACCGGTCCTCCACACAGTATGCACCTGATAGGGTTGGGGCTGAAAAAAAAATGTGACATTAAATGGATTGCCGACTTTCGGGATCCATGGTCTAACTGGGATTTATTAGATAAGTTAAAAGTTAGCGGGTTATCGAGGTTTTTTCACCGCAGGCTTGAAAAAAAAGTGCTCACAAGGGCTGACACGGTGCTCACGGTAAGTAACAGGTTGGCAAGAGATTTAACAACCCTGGGAGCAAAAAATATCAAGGTTATTACAAATGGTGTGGATGTAGATCAAATAAACCTGGATTTCGGTCAGCCAGATGCCGTAGATAAATTTCGGATAAGTTACGTGGGGTTATTGAATGAGTTAAGGGATCCGGGCTTTTTGTGGGAGGCATTATCAGAGTTAATATTGGAAAACCCGCATTTAGCAGATGAGATTGAGTTTAATCTGGCTGGCATCGTCAGTGAAAGTATCTTAACGAGGCTTGAGAATGACCCGGTTTTAAAAAAAATATTAAACTTTAAATCATATATAGCTCACCAGCAAGTATTTGAGGAGATCAGAAGGTCGGCGGTTTTGCTGGTGATTTTAAATAAGTCCGACAATGCCAGGTGGATCATTCCGGGTAAGTTGTATGAATACCTCATAGCCCGGAGAAAAATATTGCTTATAGGCCCTCCTGAAAGTGATGCCGAAGAAATTTTACAACAGACCAAAGCTGGCGAAACCATCAATTTCGGAGATAAACTGAAGTTAAAGGAGACCCTAATGCATTGCTTTGAAAGTTATAAATCCGGCAGGGTAGTGATGGAAAATACCGGTATAGATAAGTACTCCAGGAAAATGCTGACCGGTGAGCTGGCCAAAATTTTGGATAAGAAGGAATAATTTCTTTGATTATTGTTACAAGTCTTTCAAAAAATATTTACTTTTGCTAAAAATATAATTATTACACTAAAAAATATAACTATTCCCGCCCCTTGATTCCAGATGAGCATACCAAAAATTCAAGTCCTGACAAAATCCTTTCTATAGGAATTGAGGGAGTAGAATTTGGAGTTGGGGTAACTGTAGTCCAACCCGTTAACCTGTATGGTTGCCAGATTGGTGATGAGGTTTTTATCGGTCCCTTTGTTGAAATCCAGAAGAAGGTAAAAATTGGTCATCGAACCAGAATACAATCACACACCTTTATATGCGAATTGGTGACGGTTGGTGATGATTGTTTTATTGGTCATGGAGTAATGTTTATCAATGACACTTTTTCGGGTGGTGGACCGGCTGGTGGCGATCAGGCACTGTGGAAGCAAACCAATATTGGCAATAACGTATCAATCGGATCAAACGCCACCATTCTACCTGTAGACATTGTAGACAATGTCGTGATTGGAGCTGGCGCTGTAGTAACTCAAAATATAATAGAATCAGGGGTATATGCAGGTAATCCCGCTAAAAAATTAAAAGACTTATGAAGATACCTTTCGTAGATTTAAAATCCCAATACCATTCCATCAAGGAGGAAGTTGATCGCGCAATACTGGAAGTAGTCGGTAACACGGCATTTGTCGGTGGACAAACCGTTAAAAGTTTTGAAGATGCTTTTGCTCAGTATGCCGGCACCACACATGCCGTTGGCTGCGCGAATGGTACGGATGCTATTGAAATAGCTTTAAAGGCCATGGGCATTGCTCCGGGCGATGAAGTAATAGTACCTGCCTGTACCTGGATTTCAACCGCTGAATCTGTCAGTGCGATTGGCGCGGTGCCTGTTTTTGCTGATGTGTTACCAGAACTGTACACGATTGATCCGGAAGATATTGAGAGAAAAGTTACACCAAAGACCAAAGCCATTATCCCGGTACACTTGTACGGTTTGCCTGCCGAAATGGACGAGATCATGGCGGTTGCCAATAAACATGGCCTTATGGTGATGGAAGATTGTGCGCAGGCCCACGGCGCTACGTATAAAGGTAAAAAAATTGGCACATTTGGCCAGGCTGCTTCATTCAGTTTTTATCCCGGAAAAAACCTGGGCGCTTATGGCGATGCGGGAGGTATGATTACCAATGATGATGGCATTGCTGAAACCATGAGGATCATATGTGATCACGGGCAAAAGGGAAAGCATAACCACCTTATCGAGGGTAGAAATAGTAGGTTGGACGGCATTCAGGCGGCGGTGTTAAAGGTAAAACTCAATTACATCGAGCAGTGGACCGATGCGAGGAATGCCAATGCCAGATATTACAATGAAAGACTGGCTGATTCCGGATTGGTAATTCCTGTAATTCCTGATTATTCCCGCCATGTTTTTCACCTATATGTGATCCAGGTTGAAAACCGGGAGCAAATTATGGGTTTACTTAATGAAAAAGGAATTGCCTGTGGTATTCACTATCCGACGCCGCTTCCATATCTGAAAGCCTATGAAAAATTTGGTCACCAAAGCGGAGACTTCCCGGTTTCATACGGGCAAAAAGATAAAATTCTCTCATTGCCGATGTTTCCCGAATTGACCAAAGAACAAATCGATTACGTTTGCGAGGCGTTGATGGGCGTGGCAGTGTCTTAAAGGCTTATTTTGCTGAATATTTGTTTGTAGAGTTTATTGACTTCTGCGGAAATATTCAGTTTCAAAATGGCAAATCCATAGACCAAAGTAATGGCTGCGGATCTGATGCAAATATCGACGATTGGGTTAGGATTCCTTGGAATGGCTTGCGCCAGAAAATATACACCCACTCCCAGGATTAATACTTTTATCGTATTTGTTGTAAATGGCTGCATGTTAAATTTGATCTTAATAAAAAGGAGTTTACTAAGATTGAAAATAAACAAAGATACCAGGGAAGCTACAGCAGCGCCGACTAAACCATAAGCGGGAATCAGATAGTTATTAGTGGTAATGATGAAAATCGCCAGCAGGGTGATGGCCAAAATATTGAATTTATAATACTTTGACATGATAATGATTTCGCTGTTGATGCCGGTGATCATATCGATTATTTTTGCGATACCAATAATAATTACCACTGTCTTACCTGGCGCAAATTCCTGCCATTTGGGAATCAGATAGTACAGGCTGTCAAGGTTGGAAATAATGCCGATAAATATTAGAAGACCAATAATCAGCAGGTTTATAGAAGACTTGCGATAAAGACTTCCCACCTCGTGGATTTTTCCCTGCTTGAAATTTGTGGAAACCAATGGTGACATAATCTGGCTTACGGCCCTGCGCGGCATTTCTATTACGGTGGCCATAAAAAAAGCCAGTGTATAGATAGCGTTTTGATCAAGACCCAACAAGGCAGCTACCATAATGCTGTCAATTTTCATTACAATAAGCGAACTTCCACCGCTGAGTATGGCAAACAATGAAAACTGGGCAAGACTTTTTACCAGATCTTTATTGAAAATTTTAAAGTCAAAGCTTAATGACAACTGTTTCAGAAAAGCCAGATAAATAAACAGAATAATTAATACAACGACATGGACCAGCACAAGGCTGATCAATAGTCCGTCCAGATCCAGGTATTCATAAAAATACAAGCTTACAATCAGGCTCAAAAGTAATCTGAGCAGCACCTCTTTCAGAAAGTTAGGTACAATAATTTTTAGCAATGATCTGGAATAGGCTTCGAGGATCCCGGTTATTATTAAAACAAAAATCAGGGCTAAAACAATTTTTAAATAGGGAATTACTTCCGGTGAGTTATTGCCAATATAGCTTTGAAATGGCTCCCGGAATACGGTGAAGATCAAATAAAAAAACAAGAAGCTGATAATGCCGCCAAAAAGAAAGGTATTTAAAACAGTCTTTACTTTTTCAGGATTGTTTTTGAAATGAGGAAAAAATTTGACCAAAGTTGTAGATAAACCCATTTGGGCAAATGGTACCAACAAAACCGCGGTATCAGTGACAACCCTGAATAAACCTATTTCTTCCAGGTTATTAAAGAATTTGGGATAGAGCCAAAGAACATTAAAAAAACCAACTACGGCACCTACAAAGGTAAGGGCAGAGGAGATAAAACTTTGTCTAATTACTACTCCCATTCAAAATGTAATTGCTTCACCTGTTTGATAAGTCCGGACTAAAATCTTGCTGATTCAAATATAGACGATTAAATAAAATAACATAGCTAATTGAAACAAGTGTTAGGTCGAAACTTTCTATCGTGAAACTTTAACTTAAAAAAGTGATGTACAAATGGTTATAGATGATTTTCAATGGTATATATCAAAGACTCCGGGATGTGAGGTATAGAATTCAGTTAATCAAAACTTCAAAAAAAGCTATTGGCTGTATCTGTCACCGCCTTCATTTTCTTGCTTTAAATAGTTTAATTTGTCCCTTATGCTTTTCCTTTATAGATTAAGACCGCAGAATGTGATTGACACTTATATTGATCCTTTTATGTTTTGATTTTTTTTATGCGGGCAATATTCATTTTCAGAAAACTAAGTCAGCAGGAGTGTAGCGAAGTAAGCGGCAAGATTGGTGATGACCATACCATTTTCCTCCGCAGTGATGCCTACCGTCTTCCCGGCATTGGGGACCAACAATTATTGAACCTTTCCGCGGAAGAAAAAAAAGATATTAATTATCAGGTGATGCAGGAGATGCTTGCCCTAAGTGCTGTCCAAATAGACAACCAAGCCCTCTGCGATTATCTGAAAATTGAAAATTTCCATCTTTGGTTTTATCATAAATTCAGGGTCTACTTTGAAATCCGGAATGTGGCCTATGACATCGAGCGAATTAAAAAGGTAATATCTGCCTTCGAACACGTCCAAATTTATACTGACAATGTTTACATCAGGCACTTTTTCAGTGCGCAGCACTATGTTAACATAGTATACGCCAATGCTCGTTCAGGTCGCAAACTGCCTCTGAAATTTGTAATGACGGTTTTGACAGTTTCTGTAAAGCGCCTGTTTTGGGGTTTGTTTGGAAAACGTCCAGGCGTCGCCAATAAAAATTTAATAGTCGATACGAGAGATAATTACCGCGAAGTGCTGGATATGGGTTTACACGGAACGAAATGTATGAATACTTATCTCGGATATTTATTTGAGCGATTAAATAGCAGTCAATTTCTATTCATTGATAATATCAATGTACCTAAACCAAGTCGTGCCGGAGACCGCTTTAACAAGTTTTTATTTAAAAAACCCTCATTGACAGGCCGGATATTCGAAGAAGAGATATTGGTTAAGACCCTGATGAGCCCCAGGCTATGGCAGCGGTTGTCGAAAGCGGGAAAGGAAATAAGGCTGCTGCTCGATTCTGCCTTATCTGACATGGCGCTGTCGGATTATCAAAAGCTGATACTATGGAGATATCAGCAATTAAATAAGTCATCCCTATTTTTCTATTTTAAGTTTTTGGCTTACAGCCGGTATTTTAGCCGAACCCTTCCACGATCAGTCAGCTGTATTGACGAATACAGTCCAAACAATAAGCTTATTTTGGAAGCAGCCAGAGCAAATGGGATCAGGACTGTTGGCATTCAACACGGGAGCATGCATGTTTTACATCCCGGCTATGTTTATTCCAAAGCGGAGTCAATCACTAATCCCTTCCCTGATCTGACCTTGGTTTGGGGTGAAAGGTGGAGGCGCTTTTTATTAGAGTCTGGCAATTACCGGGAAAAAACGCTAAAGGTTGCGGGGCAAATCAGGACCGATATCATACCGGGCCTTCTCGATACCGTGCATGATAGGCAACGCATTTTCGGGGATAGGATCAACACGCAAAAAATCATATTATTTGCCTCTCAGCCTCAAAGAGATCCTAAATTAAGATACCGCGCCACGAAGGATGTGATGCTGGCGGCCAAACAGTTTCCCGAGGCTACGTTAGTCATCAAACCACATCCGATTGAAGGAGATTTTACCTATTTTGAGAACATTGCCGACGAAACAGGCTGTGGGAACTACGTGATTTTAAAAGAAGTGGATTTATACTTGCTGTTGAATAATAGCGATATAGTAATAACCTGCTTCTCAACAGTAGGAAATGAGGCCATATATTTTCATAAACCCTTGATCATCCTCGACCATCTGAAACAGGATGTGATGCATTATGTACGCGATGGGGTTGGTTTACAGGTGAATGATGACCATACTTTAGTTCAATGTATCCGAAAAATTTTGAATGGAGAAATTGAAATTAATTCGGATAAATTCCATCAATATATTCATGTCAATGCACACAAAATTGATGGAAATGTTTGCCATCGCATTGAGCAGGCTATTTTGGGAGAAGACTCATCCCAGTCACTAGGAGAAATCGTCTAAAACATTTTTCACTGTCTCATCCAACAGATCAAAATGTGCCAGAAGCTTTTCGACAAACTCCCGGAAGGCGCCGTCTCCACCTTTTTTAGAAAGCGTCCATTTGGCCTCCTTTTGTATATATGCAGGGGCGTTTGGCGGAGAGGCACTGATCCCGGCCTTTCTTAAAAGCTTGACATCGTTAAAATCATCGCCGACGTAGGCAATCTCGTCCAGGGTCAGTCCCAGTTCCTGGCATAGCTCGAGCGCTTTGCTAAGTTTGTTTTGTACACCCTGATACAGGTATTCAATTTTTAGTTTTTCCGCTCTTCTCCTGACAATTTCGGTTTTTTCGCCGGTGATAATGCAGATGGGAATATTCAGCTTTTTCAATAGCAATACACCGGCACCATCGTTGACGTTAAATTTTTTAAACTCATTGCCGGTGTTATCATAGTACATTCCTCCGTCCGTCCACACACCGTCAATATCCGTAACAACCAATTTAATATGCATGTTTATTGAAACATTTTTGGGTAGATAATCTCATTAGCACTGATGTCCTCGGCAGCAATTTTTCCAATTACCTCACTTTTTTGTGACCATTTTAGCCCATCACCAGGGCTTAAAAGGTGCAGGTATTCTTCCCGGATGGTTTCACCCTTTTTGATGAAACAGTTGCTGGCAATAGATCTCTCCAGCTTTACCTGGGTATCTTTTACCACTTCTTCTATAAAAATAGCTTCCTGTCCCAGGGATGATTCAAGGTTTCTGATATCCCTTACCAAACGATAGATACCATCTGGTCCCAGGGAACCCTGATGGTCTGAGCCCTTCATATTTCTGTCCAAAGTGATATGCTTTTCAATGATGGTGGCGCCTAGGGCCACCGCGGCAATAGGAGCCATAATGCCTATAGAATGATCGGAATAGCCAATTGTATATTGAGGATAACGTTTGGCAAGATAATGAATGGTTTTCAGGTTAATATGACTGTATTCTGCCGGGTATTGTGAAAGGCAGTGCAGAATTGCAATCTGTTCGTGATGTTTTGTAATGACCGACAGCGCCTCATCAATTTCCTTTTCGCCTCCCATGCCTGTGGAAAGAATGATGGGTATTTTGGTTTCGGCCATGGCTTCCAGCAAAGGTAAATTGGTAAGATCCCTGGAAGCCACCTTGAGCCTGTCCGGCGTAAAGAGTTTTACAAGATTAACACATTTAACCGCACATAAGGTCTCCACAAATTCCAATCCTTTTGACCTGGCATATAGATATAACTCATGGTGCTCCTCGTCAGCCAGTTCCAGGTATTTCCGATGCTCTCCATACGTTTTTCCAAATGAATGTGGAGAGTCGTAAGGCCGTTGCATGGCGGAGGTAGTCAACTCTTCTGTTAAATCCCTTTTCGTCAGTTTAATGGCAGTCATTTTCGCCAGTTCCCTGTTAAACAGGGGGTCCAGGACAGGTTGAGCGGCGATATCTATAAGTTGCTTGGCTATATCTACCGAGCCGTTATGATTTTGTCCTATTTCACCGATAATATAGGTTGCTTCCTTTTTATTTTTCATTGGCTTTAATCTGGCCCTCCATTTTTGTTATGAGCATCGGATGATGATCTACGACCTCAATAATTTCATTAAGAGATATTTGCAAAGGTGTTTTTCCAAGCAATTTTAAAATTTCCTGGGCTGATTTAAAATCATCTTCTGTATCGATGGTCAACCTGATATCCAACCGGCCGGCAACAACCCGCGGTGCAGGCAACCATTTGATATTAAAATCAGCCGGATTTTCGTAGATATAATTGGTTACATGCTCCAGGTAGCATGGTTCGGTTGTGACTGTTTGTACTTTCTCGAGTGCGGATAGTTTGACGAATTCTGCAAAGAATCCGTGATGGGACTTGATGGCCGGTCTGCCGTCTGACAGCTGAAAGGAAATGTAATCAAATCCCTCATGGGCTTCCGCATAATTCACCAGTTGACTGAGATGGTAGGCATCCAAAAATGGATTATCGGCACATACCCTGACGGCGCCCGCAATTTTATAATGACGGGAGGCTTCAATGAAGCGCTTAAGCACGTCGGCCTCGTCTCCTCTGAAACAGTTGATGCCCTTTCTCGCTGCCAAATCAGCCAATACATCGTTTTCTTTGTTAGTGGATGTGGCCAGTACGACTGGCGTACCGGTAAGCCCATGCAGTATTTTATCAATCAATATCTCCAATATCCCCTGGTCCTGATAAAAAGGAATCAGGATCTTATTTTTTAATCGGGTTGATCCGGTTCTTGCCTGAATGATTACACCAACACCTGACATATCACATCAATTCTCTTCGTACGGAAATGCCGATGCCGGCCAGTGTGACAATGATTAATATGAGGTTTGAAACCAACATGCCTTTGTTGCCGATATAATATGAATTTGGCTTAAAGAAAAATTCGATGACATGATTACCTGATTTGACAGGCAGGGCCCTTAACACATAGTTGGCCCGCAGAATATCCACGGGTTCGCCGTCAATCGTTGCCTTCCAGCCAACCGGGTAAAATATTTCTGAGAATACGGCTAAACCATCACCTGATAAATCGGCTTTGTACTTAAGGTAATTTGGCTTGTATTCTTCTAGTTGTACGGTGCCGGTACCATTGAATGTGGCGGCGGGTAATTCGTTTTGGCTGACATCTATTACCGCCTGTTTTTTCGTGTCGATCTCCTTCAGTGTATTAATTTCTTCGTCGGGGCTATTAACCTTCTTGATTTCTGATACCAGCCAGGCATTACCATTATTATCGGGATTTTGAATGACGGCGTTGGCCGTATTTCCAGCTTTAAAATACTTAGTATTAAGCATATTTAGAACGCCGTAATTTTCCATATCGGTACCGCCTTTTTGTACTTCTCCAATCCAGGCGTTTATTTCCTCACCGATGCAATTTTCAATCAGGTCCTGGTAACGTCTCATTTTTGCCCCATGATAGCCACCAAGGGATTTGTGGAAATAAGAAGTTTGAGCATTGTTAAATGGATCTGTAAGGTCAAAGACGCGATAGCTTAATGCCTTGTCTTTTCGGATTAATTTATCGGCTTCGCTTTCCGGGAAAAATGCTCTTTCCGGACTTTTCTTAAAATTCTCACTGCCCATAAAACGACTACTGACCAGCCCCGTATCCAGGGTGATCAGGAGGATGAACAATGCGGAGAAAGTAATTTCGGACAGCTTCTTTTTAAAATAAAAATAAATCAAAGAGGCACTGCCTATAATGAAAAAGAGTGATCTCAAAGCATCATTCCGCAACAGTGAGGCCCTGTCCTGCCTTAGGGCATCAAGAAACCAAATCGGGTAACTGCTGTAGGGTTCCCGGGCATCTATGGCGCCGCGAAAACCTCCTATCCACGAGTAAAAAACCATGAGCAATGTAATACCCCCGGTAATCCCCAGGCTTAAAAGCAGGTATCGTTGGGTTTTCTGATTCAGGCCGTTCTTTAGGAGTTTTTCCAGACCAATAAAACCAAACAGGGTCAGACTAAAAATGGTGATGATAATGGCGAAAGTAACGGAGCGGAGTTTGTTGTAACCCGGCAGATAATCAAAAATAAAATGGTTGAAGGAGGAGAAACTATCTCCCCAGCTGAGTACGATCCCCAGCAGTATACAAATTGTCAACCAAATTTTTAAGGGCTTATCAACCACAAAAACCCCAATCACAAACAGAAAAACGGCAATGGCGCCAACATAATAAGGTTTGGTACCCGGCTGATTCCCCCAATAGGTAGGCACTGCTTTTAATTGCTGCGCCACCTGCGCAGGCGGTACGCCGTTGGCCTTGAGCGCCCTGCCAAGGTTTGAATCTTTGTCCAGTTCCTGTACAGAAGAGCCTCCCATAAAATCCGGCACAAACAGCACCAAGGGTTCCATGATGCCATTACTGTATTGAAAGGCATAATCTTTTGCCAATCCCTGCTGGCTTTGATTGGAGTCGTTGCCTTTGGTTAGCTCACTTTTACCTCTTATGGAGTATTTGGCGTATTCGGCAATGGTCCACACTATTCCCAGGTTGCAACCAACTCCGAGTATGGCTGCAATCGATAGTAATCCCACTGTTTTTGCGAAAGTATTTAACTGTTTTTCTTTGATGGCAAAGATCAAATGGATCAAACCATACAACACAACGATCAATAACAAATAATAGGTAATCTGGACGTGATTTACGCGCAAATGCAAAGCGAGCCCCAACCCGGTCAAAATAAAGCCCCACCAATATTTTTTCTGAAATGCCAGGTGGACGCCAGCGATTACCAGGGGCATATAGGCAATGGCGGCTATCCTGTAATTATGCCCTGCGACAAGTCCTATAAAATTGTATGAGGTGAGCCCAAATATGAGGGCGCCCCCAATAGCCAGTAGCGGCCTTACGCCAAAAGCGATCAACAGGATGTAGAATGATAAAAATGCAGAAAAGATAATTCTGGCAGGACTTGGTAAGAAAAGTGTGAACAGACTTTCAACATGTTCAATTAAATTGCCACTAAATTTTGTGTTGATCAAATACCCCGGCATACCGCCAAACATGGAATTAGTCCAAAGCCCTTCTTCTCCGGTTTCCGCCCGGTAATCCAGTAATTCTTTAGCGCCACCTTCCCATTGCAGGATGTCATGTTGTGAGAGGGTTTTTTCTTCAAAAAAAAGGGGACTAAAAAAGATAAGCGTAATAATCAGGAATAGGACAATGGCTAACAAATGCGGAAGGATGTCGGACTTAAAATCTACATTTATTTTTTTCATAAAAATATTTTTTCGCAAGGCATTGGACCAAAGACTAACTGTCTAACAAGCTTCCTGGCAAGTCTGGAGCCTGGCTGATTACTTAAGTATAATTGTTCCTCTAAACTATCAAATCATTTTTCAACTTAAAAATTTAAATATGATTTGCCGCGGGCACTATTATTTGTTTTCGGCGGCAAAGTCGGAAGGGCCGACCCCGGTTTCGGCGTCGTACATATTCTTCGCCCAATCAAATCCTGATTTTAAATGTAAATCTCTTTGAGGAAAGGGTATTTCTATTTTGTTATCCCTGAATTTTTTAAGGATAGCGTAGTATAATTGACTTTTTAATATTAGGGGGCGTTCGGTATAACTGTTGGTCCAGACCACCAGGTAAAATACCAGGGCGCTGTCACCAAAAGAATCAAATAACACATCCGGTGCCGGTTTGCTTAACACGCCATTATTTTCCTCGGCTACCTCCATCAACAACCTTCGCACAAACCTCGGATCTTCCTGGTAAGAAACGCCTACCGGGAATTTAAATCGTACTTTCCTGTCATTGTGGCTCCAGTTGATAACCTGGTTGTCTATAAAATGGGAGTTAGGTACAATGACCGAAATGTTATCGTTGGTTAAAACCGTGGTGGCTCTGGCGGCAATATCCACTACATCCCCATCCAATTCTCCGACCTGAATGCGGTCACCCACTTTAATGGGTCTTTCAAAAATTATAATTAACCCGGATATGAAATTGTTCGTGATGTTTTGCAGGCCAAATCCGATTCCAACACCCAGTGCGCCGAAAACAATTCCCAAAGTGCTAAGGTTAATGCCGGCAGTTTGAATGATGATCAGGAAACCGATGACCAAAATTACATATTTCGTCATCGTGCCAATGGACTGGGCAAGGCCAGGGTCTATTTTTTTTGACCTTTTTAGAATGCGATTAACTAAAAAATTCCGAAACCGGTTGGCCAGGAATATCACAATGACAACTGAAAATATCAGGGTGATCATCGAGATGAGCGTAATGGAAGTTTTTCCTATGGAAAAAAGTTCGGTGGTAAACACACGGATCACCGGTCCGAAAAGTTCTTCCAAATACTCGAATATTTCAGTGATTTTTTTCATAATCTAAACCGGAACTCATGTAAATATAAATAATTTACAATTTATTAAATGGTCAGCAATAAAGAGCTATCTCCATAGCTTAAAAAACGATAGTCTTTTTCCAATGCTTCCTTATAAACTTTTCGCCAGTCTTCTCCTATAAAAGCTGCTACCAGCAACATTAGGGTTGAACCGGGCATGTGGTAGTTAGTGATTAATCCATTACAAATTTTAAACCGATAACCCGGGAATATCATGATTTCCGTTTCCCCGTAGATTGTCTCGACTTTGGCCTCATTCATATAGCTGATGATGGCCTGCAAAGCATCTTTTTTTGAAGGCAAGTCATTTTCCTCATAGGCTATGAGCTTGCTTATATGAAATTTCTGATCTTTTTCTTTCAGCAGCTTTACCCCAAACCAATAAATACTTTCCAGTGTACGCATGCTTGTGGTACCTACAGCAATAACCCGGGTGTCATGGGCATATAAATTTTTGATGTTTTCGAGAGAAATACCAACCTGCTCCCGGTGCATGGGGTGATCCAGCACATTTTTTTCTTTAATCGGTTGAAACGTTCCGGCGCCTACATGCAAGGTAAGATAATCGAGCAGGTGTCCGTTTTCTCCCAATTGACTGATCAGGTCCTCCGTAAAGTGAAGCCCGGCAGTAGGAGCGGCCACTGCCCCGGCATGATCTGAATAGACGGTTTGATACCTGGGTAAATCACTTTGATCTGCCTGCCGACGGATATAAGGGGGCAGGGGTATTTTGCCAAAAGTCTCGATCACATCCACAAAGTGCATGTCAGGATGATCCCATGCGAAATTAATAATCTTCTTTTCCCGGTTTTCAATACTTGCCTGCAACTGCACGCTCTGACCTTCATAATTTACAGTCTGAGAAAGCGTTTGCTCATCTTTCCACCGCTTCAAATTGCCAACCATACAATGCCACGAACATCCCGTTTTTGTTTGCATGGCCTGGTTGATGTCTTTAACAGGCGCCTCGGGCTGAAGCAGAAAAACTTCAATAACCGCCCCCGTAGTCTTTTGAAAAAACAACCGGGCAGGAATGACGCGGGTATCATTAAAAAAAAGAAGGCTATTGGCGGGTAAATAATTTTGGATGTCTTTAAAAATACTGTGTTGGATCTTTCCATTTCGATAGACCAATAACTTTGACTCTTCACGTTTCTCCAGAGGGTATTGAGCAATTTTTTCCTCCGGAAGGACATAAAAAAAATCCTTTAAATCTATTTGCGGCAGCTTATTCATAATGACAGAGCAGGCCGGGGAGCATGCTAAAAATAAAATATTACAGGTTTTAATTTTTACCTTCGGCAAACCTTTGTTTTGCCCTGGCAATCACCGCGATGGCTTCTTCCTTTGGCTCCCAGCCTTCTATACCTACTTTTTTATTTTCCAAATCTTTGTACACTTGAAAAAAGTGCTCAATTTCATTGATCAAATGTGGGTTTACCTGATCCAGGCTTACTATTTTATTCCATTGCGGATCATGTACCGGCACACATAAAATCTTGGCGTCAGGGCCTTTTTCATCAGCCATTCTAAACAACCCAATAGGACTTACCTCAATCAGACATCCTGGAAAGGTAGGTTCTGTCACAAGCACCAGGGCGTCCAGCGCGTCGCCATCCAGGGCCAGGGTTTCGGGAAAAAAACCGTAATCGCTGGGGTAGTGCATCGATGAAAATATCATTCGATCGTAACGGATCATCTTTTTTTCATAATCGTACTCGTATTTATTGCGGCTTCCCTTGGGAATTTCAACAACAACATCCAGTGTAAATTTTGCGCTATCTGACATGATTCTTCTGATAAATTTATTTTTAGGCGAAAGTAATAATATTGCCCAGTTGCTTCAATAAATTGATTGAAAAGAATTTATAAAATAACCGCAAAATTTTAGATGTCTCGATTTCTAACTTTAAATTAGATGCATGACTTTGCATTTCCACCAAAAGAAACACACCCTTAATTTTAAATTTAGAGCCGGAACCTCCCGTGGAAGTTTAACTTCCAGAGACAGTTATTATGTGTTCCTAACAGATAAGCACCAGGGAATTCAGGGGATAGGAGAAGCAAGTCCGCTAAAATTGCTGAGTATTGATGACCGCAATGACCTGGCAACGCTCATTCAGGAGTTTGGCCTTCATTTTACCAATATACCGGCGCTCACCCAGGCCAGAGAGGTCTATGAATTGGTCGCAACCACCATTCCGCCTGAATTACCTTCGTTAAGATTTGCTTTCGAAACGGCATTACTGGACTTGCTAAATGGTGGTAAAAGGATACTTTTTGACAACAACTTTAGCCATTCCCAGGTGCCTATACCTATTAATGGTCTGATATGGATGGGAAACGAAAAGTTTATGATGGACCAGGTCCGGGCAAAGCTGGATGCAGGGTTTAATTGTATTAAAATGAAAATAGGAGCCATAGATTTTGAGAAGGAACTGGCTATTCTTTCCTTCATAAGATCAAGATATACCAAAGAACAAATCACGTTGAGGGTTGATGCCAACGGTGCTTTTACCGCAGCTGAGGCACCGGAAAAATTAGAGCGACTTGCGGCTTTGGATATACATTCTATTGAGCAGCCATTGCCAGCCGGCCAGCTGACAGCCATGGGTGATTTGTGCCGACAACAGGTTTTGCCTATCGCTCTTGATGAGGAGTTAATCGGTATTACCGGCAAACCGGATAAACTGAATTTACTGGAAACGATCCGGCCACAATATATAATTCTTAAACCCACCTTGTTGGGCGGGTTTTTGAGCACTATGGAGTGGATAGAAATCGCAGAGCTATTGGGAATAGGCTGGTGGATAACTTCAGCCCTGGAGTCCAACATCGGCTTAAACGCTATATGTCAGTTTACTGCGCAATATCCGGTTCAGTTACCTCAGGGTTTAGGAACCGGTCAGCTGTATACCAACAATGTTGAATCACCCCTTGAAGTTAAGCATGGTCAAATTTCTTATAACCTTGATCGCCATTGGGGCTGTCTTTAATTACTAAAAATTAAAATTATGAATGAGGCTAATTTGCATGACGGTGGAAAAGTTTTGTTTTTTAAATCAGAGTATATTGGGGAATTTGTGTACGGAGGAATTGACGGGGCCATTACGACCTTTGCGGTAGTTGCCGGCGCTGCGGGGGCCGGGGCGGACCTTTCCTGGGTATTAATATTTGGCTTTGCCAATTTATTGGCAGATGGGTTTTCCATGTCGGTGGGCAATTTTTTTTCAAGCAAAGCCGAGCATGCCAATTTTGAAAAACATAAGGCGATTGAATATTGGGAAATTGAGCACAAGAGGGCATCTGAAGTCCAGGAAATTGAGGATATTTTCAGGGCCAAGGGGTTTGAGGGAAAATTGCTTGACCAGGTAGTTGAGGTAATTACTTCAAATAAAAATGTATGGGTGGATACGATGATGAAAGAGGAACTGGAGATGATAAAGGATACAAGAAAACCCATTAACACGGCCTTAGCTACATTTATTGCCTTTGTTTTGGTAGGATTAATTCCTTTAAGCTCCTATCTGATGGCCATTTGGATAGAAATGGACACTCAGTTGCTATTTCCTATTTCCTGCGTCGCCACAGGATTTGCCATGGCAGTGATTGGCTATTTAAAGGGTTTCGTCACCAGGGCCAATTATCTGAAGTCGGTTGCGGAAACTGTGTTATTAGGTGGTCTTGCAGCCTTCTTAGCCTATTTTGTGGGTGAAATACTAGGATCCTATTTCAGTTAATAAAACTTTTCTCTTATCACTTCCTACCAGGATATTGCCGCGATTTACCCTTCCGGGTTTTGGCAACAAAGGTTACAAAACTTCTGTTAAAAGTATCCATTAAAGTAATATGGTTAATTGATAGCCATTTTTTCATTGTAAAATTCAGCCAGCTAAATAACTTCCTTTCACAGATTGGACCGGGCTGGCTGCGCAATAAAAGCATTAATTGATTATAAACTGGAACTTTATGAAGAAAATTTTAACAGCATTGTTAATGTTTACCACATTCATTGCACTGGCTGGGGATCCCGAACCGAATGAAGAGTCCACAGCATACGATTCTACCGCCGTAGCGGATTTTTTAGATTTTTTGGCGGAAGCAGATTCACTCAATAATCTGTTGCAATACCAAAAGGGAGATATCGCCCTTGGTACTGATCTGGCCATGCTCCAAATACCAGAGCATTTTAAATACCTTGATCCTAAAGAAACAGACAAAATTTTGGTGGAAGCCTGGGGTAATCCCCCACGGGAAACGCTGGGAATGATTTTACCCGATTCTGTGAATCCGTATGGTTTTGACGGATGGGGTGTGATCATTACTTATCAGGAAGAAGGATATGTCGACGATGACGATGCCAAGGAAATTGATTTTGATGAGTTACTTTCAGATATGCAGGCGGATATTAAGGAAGCCAATAAAGAAAGGTTAAGACAAGGTTATGGCTCTTACGAACTGATGGGATGGGCAGAGCCCCCTCACTATGATAGCGAACAACATAAACTTTATTGGGCCCTGGATCTTAAATTTGATGAGGATGTAGATCAGAATACCTTGAATTACAATGTGCGGATTTTAGGAAGAAAGGGAATTCTGGTATTAAATGCCGTTTCGACCATGGATCAGTTGTCGGAAATTCACGAAAGTATGGACGATGTGATGGCCCTGGTGGATTTTAAGGAAGGAAATCGTTACGCCGACTTTAATCCAGACATCGATAAAGTAGCGGCCTATGGTGTTGGCGCCCTGATAGCAGGTAAGGTGGCAGCTAAGGCAGGGTTTTTCAAAGTGATTGGCTTGTTTTTGTTGAAGGGCTGGAAAATCATTGCTATTGGCCTGGTGGCTATTGGTGCCTTCTTAAAGCGCGTATTTTTAGGAGACAAAAGGGAACAGCGAGATGTGAGCGCTTAGTACTGATTAAATAATATATATGCAGCATGGGCCTGTTATACCACGGTATGGCAGGCCTTTTACTTTTCCTGCGACTTTGACCGGAGATCACGTTTTTTCTTCTAAACCGCTAATCGGGCTATTACTGACGGCCGTACAACCGTATAAATTTAAAGTTAAAACCCTACTGCGATCCCAGATTGTTATGCGGGGGAAAACCACCGCCTGGTAGGGAGACTTTTCCTCCGGTCAATTATTAAAATACAGATGATGCATATTAACAGTCAGCTGATCGGTTGTTTATCGGGAATAATATAACAGATCAATTGAAAAGTGGTGCACGCTATCGAAATTTGAATTCATTAAAGAATGAATTTGTAAGTAACTTATTGGCTTATTGAGAATAAATGAAATCTTTTGACTTCAATATTTTGGAAAAAGGTAGATTTCTTTCATTATCAAGATTTTTTTTGAAACTGGAAATTTTGTTATATTTAAACACAACTAAAACATAAAGCTTAAAAAATTGTATTATTATAATTTTTTTGTTTCATATTTATAGTATTCTAAGAGGGTTCTGGGAGTCTTGCAAGATTAAGCAATTGCTTTTTTTAGATTATGTTGCTAATCCGCCTTATTTCTTACAACTGAAAAGGCTTGTAATATTTTGATTTTTTAGCTTGATGATTTATCGTAAACTTTAGTACGACTAAAACAATAATAGTTGTTTTTGGTTGTTACATTATAAAAAGATACACCATATGATGCTTTTTTTGATTTTTGTTGGATCCGTTTTTTTGCTGATGAATTTGATTTTGATACTTCGAATAATCGTAACTTATATCGAGCAGAGTTATGAAGATCAGAAAGAGGCGGAAGACAAGAAAATCGATCTTACGGTATTTAATAAGATTACATAAGTCAACAGATCTTATTTCCCCTTTGGCTATGATCTAATTCACTTATAGTCAGAATATTAACTTCCCACTTACCACACCCCCATCTTAAAAATTGTAATTTTCAAAGTAAAATTTTAATTAATTTAATTCCCTTTATTAATAAAATTTTATTTATTTGTACTATTAAAAGATTGCAGGGCCTCGAATAAGTTTGTAACTTATCACCACATTAAAAAATTCTCTTTTTTAAAAAACTGATTTTAATCATAAAATACCATAAAAAATATAACGAAATAGCGGTTACTATTTGTTCTATTTTTATATTTATTTATAAGATTCTAATAAAAGTTCCAGAAAATGATAGATATAGGTATCGCCGAACCCAGCATTGAAGAAAAAGAAGAAATCATCGAAAAATGCCGTCAGTTAAAAGAGGTATTCGCCAAAAGAGCGCCAAAATATGATAAAGAGGGAAGTTTTCCCGTAGAAAATTTTGAAGATCTGAAAGAAGCAGGATTATTGGGTATTATGATACCCAAGGAATTTGGCGGTTTTGGGGCAGATTTTCTCACCTATACTAAGGCGCTGGAACAATTGGCCATGGGATGTTCCTCAACTGCGCTTACTTTTAATATGCATAACATAGCGGTAGGCAGTATTGCAGAATTGAAGCTGGAAGGAATTGGCGGTAGCAGGGGCAAGGTGATGAAAGAATTCAGGGACTGGGTTTATGACCAGTCGATCAATCAGAAAAAGGTATTTGCTTCGGCATCTTCAGAGCCGGGTATTGGTGCACATTTTAGTAAACTGAAGACGACCTACCAGCGAGTAGATGAAGGCTTTGCCATCAACGGTATTAAATCCTTTGTATCCATGGCAGGTTATGCCGACTATTACGTAGTTGCTGCAAAATCTGCCGAAAGTACGAGTGACGTACCTGCTATTTCCTATTTGGTTGTTGAAAAAGACAATCCCGGCACCAGGATCGAAGAGATTTGGGACGTGCTGGGCATGCGTGCCACGGCAACCAATCCTGTATATTTTGAAAATTGTATTGTACCTAAAGAAGCATTGTTTTTAGGTAGTGAAGGCATGGCCTTGTATAAAATAGCCCGTGAACCTCACTGGTTAGTTGGCGGTTACATCGGTGTTTACCTGGGGATTAGCGTTGCGACTTTCCAGTTTCTGGTGGATTTTCTGAAGAAGAAAAAAATACCCGGAACAGACACCCCCATGAGCGAAGACCCGACTGTTCAGTATAGAATGGGCGAATTATTTTCAGCCCTGGAGTCAGCGCGGGGGATCACTTATAATGCGGCCAGACTGGTAAAGGAAAAATTAGGATCTCAGGAAGCCAACAATGCTATTCACCACGCCAAGTATTTGGTGAGTGAATTAGGGCCATGGTTGTCTTCCCAGGCCATCCGCATGAGCGGTGCCAGCAGCCTGGCAAAAAGACTTCCACTCGAAAGATACTACCGGGACTCCCGGTGTGCCGGCCTGATGCCTGCCACCAGCGATGACTGCCTTTCTTATTTAGGTAAGGCCGCTTTTGGCGCAGATCTTAGCAAACCCTCCGAAACTTATTGGTAATATAAATTAATCTTATGCAACCTTGGGAAGACCCCGAAATTGATAAAATTAAGGAAGAGTATTACCAACTGGCCATTGATCACTTTACAGGAAATTTTGCCGAAAGAGATAAAACCGGGGATTTTTCGCTGGAGCGATGGAAAAAAGCAGCAGAAATAGGCCTTTTAAAAATGATGATGCCCACCGACTTTGGTGGGAACGAGGTACCTGTGACCCATGTGGTGGCTGCCTTTGAAGGGTTTGGCGAGGCCTGCCGGGATGGTGGATTTGTCTACGCACTTGGCAATCAACTCTGTGGCATCCAATTGACCATCAGTCAATTTGCCAGCCGGGAAATGCAGGAGGCCTTTTTGCCGGAATTGATCAATGGCAGCAGGCTTGGCGCCTATGGTTTTACTGAAGAAACTTCGGGGAGTGATGCCTATTCAATGGAAACCACCGCCGTTGAAGAAGGGGATAACTACCGGATCAATGGTAAAAAATGTTATATAACCAATGCGCCTTATGCGGATTTAGCCATCGTCTTCGCTAAAACCTCACCGGATAGAAGCCCGTTTAGCCTTACCGCCTTTTTAGTAGATATGAATGCCGAAGGCGCCTCACATGGTCGTGAATTTGAAAAAATCGGATTAAGGACAGTAAGAATGGGCGAACTGGTCTTTGATAATGTACTGGTGCCTAAATCGAATATTATCGGAAGAAAAGGTCTTGGATTAAGGGTTTTAACAGAATCTACCGGCTGGGAGCGTGCAGTGCTGATTTCCAGTGCACTTGGGCCTATGAACAGAGGCCTGAAGGAATGCATTGAAAGGGTCAAGACAAGAAATCAATTTGATAAACCCATCGGCTCCTATCAGCAGATCTCTTCCAAAATTGCCAACATGGTGATGAGACAAAGGCTGAGCCGTCAGGTGATTTATGATCTTGCTTCCAAATTAGCCAGCGGTAAATCAATGCATTCCTGTGCCCAGGATGCGGCGATCGCTAAACTGTTTGTCAGTGACAACTTCATTCAATTTGAAATGGATGCCATGCAAATATTTGGGGTAAGAGGATATTTATTGGAGTCATTTATTAATCAGGATTTAAGAGATAGCCTCTCTTTTAATATATGGTCGGGAACCTCGGAAACACTCAGGAATACCATCGCAAAATTTGAAGGTCTTCCCATTTAATTATTACAGTTACAAATTGTTTAAATTAGTTTGATATTATCAGATAATAGAACTAATTTGCCAAAAATTAGATTATTTCAATAAGTAATTTAACTTTTAACGGAAAAGGTTTCAGGATTTTTAGCACAATATTTTAGATGGAGAACATGGAAATTAAAGAATCAATTAGAAATTATATTAAGACCGAACTGGTAAATAATAAGGATCATCAAGCGCTTTCCGACAGTGATCAACTCATCGAATCGGGAGTCATCGATTCTTTGGGAATTATGAAACTGATTGGATTTTTAGAAGACAATATGTCTGTACAAATAGATGATATGGAGCTGGTTCCGGAAAATTTCTCATCTATCGATGCCATAACATCGTTGGTTGAGAAAAAAATCGCCTAGGCGGGGCATTTCCGCGAAAATCTGATCTATTTGATAAAACTGTATTGGTATGGTTGAAATTGTTGACCCAAGAGCGATTTCGGATTGGAATGAGCGTATCCTTGAGTTTGAAGGATATTCTATCTTCTATTCGTCAAACTGGGCTGAGGTTTTATGTGAAGCTTACGGGTACAAGCCGCTGTATTTTACTTTAAAAGAAGGTAATGAACTCGTCGGGGTGCTCCCGGTGCTGGAGGTTGATAGTTTTATTACCGGCAGACGTGGTGTATCGCTACCTTTCACGGATACCTGTGAGCCTTTGGTTCGCGATGTAAAGGTTTTTGAGTCGCTTTTAGAAGCTGTCAGAACTTATGCAAAAAAAAATCGCTGGAAATATATTGAAGTCAGGGGAGGAGATAGATTTTTTGGTGATGATGCTACGCCTTCTTCGGTTTTTTATGAACATAGCCTGCCGGTGGTAGCCGCAGGGTCAGAAGAATTACTCAAAAAATTACAGGGAGATACAAGAAGAAATATTAACCGGTCAGTTAGAGAAGGCATCACCAGTGAGACTTCTCAGAGCCTGGAAGCAATAGAGGCCTTTTACAATCTTAATTGCCTGACCAGGAAACGGCATGGATTACCCCCTCAGCCGATAAATTTCTTCCGCAGACTACATGAATTAATTATTCAAAAAAACCTGGGCTTTGTGGTAAATGCTTTCTATGAGGGAGAGGTGGTAGCCAGCGGTGTCTTTCTGCATTTTGGAGATCACATTATTTACAAATACGGTGCCTCCAATTTCGATTATAAGAAAAAAAGACATAACTATTCTATGTTTTGGCATGCCATGGGTAGTGCTTATGAAAAAGGGTTAAAGAATATGAGTCTTGGTAAAACTACCACAAACAATGAAGGGTTACGCAAGTTTAAATTGTCCTGGGGAGCCGAGGAGAGACAGGTAGGCTATTATAAATATAGTATTAAGGAAAATCAATATGTTGAAAGTCATGATCAGGTGGAAGGCTTTCACAATTCAATCTTCAGAAATATGCCCAGTTCATTATTAAAACTGGCAGGTAATCTGGCATATAAGCATATTGCCTGAAGCCGGTTAAAATAGTCAGGAGGGCTTTGAGGGTTAATATTAAGGTTAATAAAAAATTTTGTTTTCTACCATGAGTTATGTACTTCAGCAATTATTGATCAATAGCGCTAAAAGACATCCTGCCAAAGAGGCTGTGGTATTTGGGAACGATAAAGTCACCTACGGCGAACTGGAGGATAAAACCAATAGGTTAGCTAACTTTCTGGTTGATAATGGCGTTAAGCCTGGCGATCGGGTAGGCATTTATCTGAATAAATCTGCAGAGTCTATTATTTCGATATTTTCCATACTCAAAGCCAATGCCGTCTACGTACCCCTCGACCCACAAGCACCAAGCGCCAGGATTTCCTATATAATTGACAATTGCCAGATAAAATGCCTGCTTACCTCTTCTGAAAAATCAAGTAAACTTCCGGAGATCCTGCCTGCGGCGGCTGTTGTGGAGATGGTAGTAATCACAGATAACAGGAATGAGGTTTCGGCCAGTATTGACAGGAAGTTAGTGCTATGGGAACAGGTTTTGGCAGATGGAAACGCCGGATCGCCGACGATAAAAAGTATTTCGACAGACCTTGCCTATATACTGTATACTTCCGGTTCAACAGGCAATCCCAAGGGCGTAATGATTTCGCATCTGAATGCATTGACATTTATTAACTGGGTGGTAGACTATTTAAAGGTAAATGGTGAAGATATATTTTCCAATCACGCGCCGCTGCATTTTGACCTGTCCATCCTGGATATTTTCTGCTGTATGAAAGTCGGAGGCACTTTGTGCCCGGTGCCGGAGACCTTGTCCATATTTCCATCCAGGCTGTCAAAATGGATACAGGATCATCGTATTTCTGTCTGGTATTCAGTGCCTTCTATTTTATCGATGATGGTGATGCATGGCCAATTGGACCAAAGGGATTTTTCAAATATGCGCATGATCATATTTGCCGGAGAAGTATTTCCTGTAAAATACCTGAGGGAATTAATGAATTTAATACCAGATAAAGAATATATCAATCTGTATGGTCCGACAGAAACAAACGTCATTACCTACCATCGCACCAAGGCAATTCCCGAAAACCAGAGCCAACCAATTCCGATTGGAAAGTGTTGTGAAAATTCAGATGTTTTCGCCGTTACCAAGGAGGGGAAAATCGTTACCAGGCCCGGCGAGGAAGGTGAACTGATGGGCAGGGGCACCTGTGTGGCACAAGGTTATTGGGGTGATCCCGACCGGACTGACAAGGTTTTTGTTCCGAATACCTTTCAGGCAAATTTTCAGGAAAAGATATATAAAACCGGAGATTTGGTTACGTTGAATGAGGAGGGGGAATATATTTATGTGGGGCGGGTGGATCATATGATAAAAAGCCGCGGATATAGAATTGAGATTGGAGAAATAGAGGCAGCGCTTTATACGCATCCCATGATAAGTGAGGCAGCAGTAATTGCCATTCCCGATGATTTAATTAGCAATCGGATAAAAGCCGTCATTACGCTAAAAGAAGGGCAGTCATTAGAAGCAGGTGATATCCGGGTGTATTGCGCTGAAAAAATTCCAAAATACATGGTGCCAGAAATAATCGAGTTCAGGCAAAGCTTGCCCAAAACTTCTACCGGCAAAATTGATAAACCCACTTTGGTAAAAGAATCCGCCCAATAACATTGTCTGTATAAAAATTCTTTTTATGGCAAGAAAAAACAAAAAAATCTGGATAGACCTCGACAATTCACCCCATATCCCATTTTTTAATCCGATTATTAACGAGTTAAGGAAGCAGGACTACGAAGTTTTAATTACTGTCAGAGACTATGCTCAGGCAATTGGTTTGGCTGATTATTTTCAATTTGACTATAAACCCTTAGGCAAGCACTTCGGGAAAAACAAAATTCTCAAAACTTTTGGCGTGCTGTTCAGGGCGTTGCAGATGTTACCTGTTTTTGTTAAAGAAAGACCTGATCTGGCTTTGTCGCACGGATCGAGATCGCAATTCTTGTTTGCCAGTTTAATAGGAATGAAATCTGCTGTGGCCACCGATTATGAACATTCGGCCGAATTTCCGTTGTTACTTCCGACACTTGGAATCGTTCCGGAGGTGATGCCTGAATCTTTTACCAATAAGTATTTTAAAAAAGTAGCCAGATTTCCGGGTATCAAAGAAGATGTTTACATACAGAATTTACGGCCTGATCCGTCTATATTGTCTTACTTAAATGTCAACGAAAATCACATGGTGGTTTCGGTAAGACCTCCGGCCACCGCTGCCCACTATCATACCGATCTGAGCGATCAGTTATTTGAAAAAACAATGGAACACGTGTTGGCGAATGAAAATACCAAAATGGTTATTTTGCCGAGAACCAAAGATCAGGAATCGGGCATTAAGGAAAAATATAAGGGATACATTGAAAACGGACGTATTGTCATTCCCGATAAAGTGTTGAATGGGTTAAACCTGGTTTGGTATTCCGATCTGGTGATCAGTGGTGGAGGAACCATGATTAGGGAGTCAGCTGCGCTGGGAGTGCCCTCTTACAGTATTTTCGGTGGAAAAATAGGAGCCGTAGATCGTTACCTGGAGGAGTCCGGCCGCCTTTCCTTAATCAGGTCGGAAGAAGACATTGAAAATAAGGTAATATTAAAGAAGCGGGAGAGGTCCGCCGCGGCTTTGAAGGAGCAAAGCCCGGCCTTACAAAAGATAGTCAAAGAAGTAATAAAGCTGGTGGAAGCATAAATAGTTTAATAATTTTAGAAAGATGCTTGGAAACCTATTCACCCTGGACTACGAAATACACGGCAATGGCGAGGGGTCGCCTTACCAGTTGATGGTGGCACCAACTGATCGAATGTTGCAACAATTTGATCGATACGGTGCCAAATTAACCATTATGGCTGATGTGGCTGAAATATTAAAGTTCAAGGAGCACCTTGAAACTACAGGCGAAGATACCTTTGATTATCTCAAGATCAAGGAGCAGCTAAAAAGAGCTATTGCTACGGGTCATGACGTTCAGCTTCACATACATTCATCCTACTTTAAATCGAAGCTGGTAAATGGCAGATGGCAGCAACACTGGGATGAATACAGTTTAGCCGACTTACCCTATCAGCGTGTTAAGGAAATGATTCAAACCTGCAAGGCCTATCTGGAGTCATTACTGACCACAGTGGATAGCACTTATCGTTGCCACGCTTTCAGAGCAGCAAACTGGTCGATGAGTCCGTCCCATAACATTGTAAAAGCATTGATCGAAGAAGGTATTAACATTGATACCTCAGTCTTCAAGTATGGAAAACGCAACGATAGGGTCAAATTTGACTATACCCATTCGCATAGCGATTTATTACCCTGGCCAGTCGATGTGCTGGATGTCTGTAAAAAAGATCCTGACGGTGAACTTGTGGAAATCCCAATTTATACTGAATTGAAAAATGTATGGGCATTTTTGACGCCTAACAGGGTGTTCAGGGTATTTCAGGCAAGTCAACACAAGCACGCTAAATACGATGAACCAGCTATGGAGGTGCAAGCGCCCGAGACGCAAAACAATACCTCAAAATTTTCAAAGCTCATGTCCTTTTTTACGGATAAACACGCCTGGAAATTTGATTTTAACCAATGTACAGGGGCTCAGTTGATCAGGGGATTGAAACGAATCGACAGGCAATATGGCCACCTGGAGAAAAAACTTCCGGTGGTACTGATAGGGCATTCCAAAATATTTACAAAAATCAATGAGAAAAGTTTAGCGTCTTTCCTGGATTTTATTGCCTCCAATCCCGATAAATATTGTTTTGCCAAATTTGGAGATTTTGACCTGGAATCGTTTAAAGAGGAGGTAATCAGTTGAGATGAAAGCAAAAATTTATTATCTGCTAAGAAATGTATTTAACCAAAAAACTCGTAATAGGTTAAAAATGGTGAAATACGATCTGGAAAAGAAGCTGCACCCGCTTAAGGAAAAACGTTATGGCAACTTTTCCCCACAGGATCTTAAGGAAGAATTAAAGAAAAAATTACCAGCTGATTTTGATACTTTGATGGTGCATAGCTCTTTTAACACCATGTTACCAATGTACAAAGGGAGCCCGAAAGAATTATTGGAGTTATTGATTTCTCTTTGTGGCCCGGATAAAACACTGGCCATGCCGGCCTTCTTTTTTGGAGGTAGAACCTACAACTATGATGTGAGGCGATACTTTGCCGACAAGCCGGATTTTTATGTGGATAAAATGCCATCTCAAATGGGAGTGCTCACGGAAATTTTTCGTAACTATCCAGGCGTCGGTGTCAGTAAACATCCAACCCATCGCGTATGCGCACTCGGCCCAAAGGCCAAATACCTGACAAGCGAACATGAGTTATGCAAGACCGGGTGTGGCAAGGGGAGCCCGTTTGATAAAATGTCACAGGATAATACCGTAATTCTTGGACTGGGCGTGCGATATTTTCACTGCATGACGCAAACACATTCAGTAGAAGATGTTTTAATCGAAACAGATAGGTATCCTACAAAATTTGAATCTATTGAAATCCCAATATCCCTAATCTCAGGTGATGGGGAGCCTATTCCCTATTCGTTGTTACACCCTGATAAATCTGGCTATCAACGAAAATTACATCCGATGGTCAGGAAAATATTGAATAACCAGGATCTGTTTGAATGGAGGTACTCGGGGGTAGACTTGTTTTACGCCAGAGCAAAAGCGGTACAGGAAAAACTAGTTGCTGCGGCTATTGATGGTCGTTCGGCTTATCATAAATAACAGGATGTATAAAGAAATGGCTACATGTACAATTGATCATTTTTAAATTGAATTTATGGACAAGTCCAAATTGATCAATACCATTTTTTACGGTTTAAAACCATTGATCCCCAGACGCTTACAGCTTTGGTTGAGGAGAAAGCTTATATTGTATAAACTGCCTAAGTACCGCAATTCCTGGCCAATATTGGAGAAAGCCGGGGAAAAGCCTCCGCATTTCAGAGGCTGGCCGGATGGTAAAAAGTTTGCCGTAGTGCTTACGCACGATGTCGAGTTGCAAAAAGGTCATGATCGTTGTAAATCATTGATGGCACTGGAGCAAAAACATGGTTTTGTTTCCTCCTTTAATTTTGTTCCGGAAAGATACAAGGTGTCTTCGGCCTTGAGGAGTAATTTGGAGGCCAATGGATTTGAAGTGGGGGTTCATGGCTTAAACCATGACGGAAAATTGTTTCAATCCAGAAAAATATTCGTGGAACGGGCAAAAAAGATCAATGAATATATCAGGGATTGGAAAGTGGTCGGTTTTAGGGCACCGGCTATGCATCATAACCTGGATTGGATACACGACTTGCATATTGATTACGATCTGTCGACCTTTGATACTGATCCATTTGAACCACAGTCTGACGGGGTGGAAACTATTTTTCCATTTTGGGTGGCAAAAAATGGAAAAGGATATGTGGAACTGCCCTATACTGTTTCGCAGGATTTTACGCCATATGTTTTAATGCGGAAAAGGACCATCGATATCTGGAAGAAAAAGGTTGATTGGATTGTTGCAAAAGGAGGTATGGTTTTAGTCAACGTACACCCTGATTATCTGGCATTTGATCCTAATAAGGTGGGTATGGAGGAGTTTCCTGTCAAGATGTATGAGGAATTGTTAATGTATGTTAATAAGCATTATCCGGGTCAGTTTTGGAATGCCATACCAAGAGATGTAGCTGAATTTTGGAGGAATGAGGTAGAGCCGGGTGATAAAAACATAAATAATTGAATTTTTAATTGTATTTTTTTGTATTAATTTTGTTTTTTTTACGATCATCTAAATTTTTAAGTCACGCATTAATCGGCTGAAATTGCCGTTTCACTCCCAACCCAATATAAATGCTGATGTAATTTTAGGTGTAAAATTATGTTAAAGACTAACATTTAATTGATTTACTTAAGCAAGTTATCGATGCATTACCTGCCTCCGATAAATTTGTGGCGTAAAGATCAAAGTTTAACAATGTTGAACATTTCACAACAGACATAATTGACAAATGAAATTTGCGAATGTAAAATCAAACTTGCTTTTATTCTTCATATCTATTGCCATCGCATTGATATTGGGAGAAGTCATGGTCAGACTCTTTGTGGAGCAGGAAACAAAAAGGTTGGCCGCCTATGATAAGGAGCTGGGTTGGACAGGTAAGCCTTTCGGAGAAGGCATTTATGTACGTAACAAGGATAAAATACGGTCTTCCTACCGCTATAATAACCTTGGATTCAGGGACGATGATTTTAATGAGTCATCGGCAAATGGAAAAAGAATTGTTTTGCTAGGCGACTCGTTTATAGAAAGCCTGGAAATGGACTATGATCTGATCTTTCACGAGCGATTTGAAAACATCCTTCAAAAGCGTGAAAACCCTGACATGCAGGTGGTCGCATTGGGCTCCCAGGGTTATTCTACGGCTCAGGAGTTGTTGGCTTTCAGGAAATTTAAAGATGCTGTAAAACCCGAATATGTCTGGCTGTTATTTTATACCGGAAATGATTATACCGATAATTTAAGAAAATCTTTTGCTTATTTAGATAAGGATGGCAAGCTGAAGTTTCCTGAAAATAACGCCAGCTGGTTGAAAGTAAAGTATCTGACTTTCAAAAGATGGCTATATGAACACTCACATGCGATATTTTTTATCAAAAACCTGCTGGAATCGCGTATGAATGTTAAAATTTCTACAGATGATAAAACTGAATCCAAAGGCTCGTCACAGTACCGGTATGAGGTTACCCGTGAGCTGATCTTGCAGCTAAATCGGGAAGTGCGTGAATCGGGAGCTAAATTTGGTGTGGTGATTATACCGTTTCGGGAAGAGTTGATTAAAAATAACAGGAAAAATATCGATTTTGTAGTAGATATCTGCAAACAAGGCACTATAGACTTTTTAGACTTAAGCCAGTTTTTACAGGTTAGTGATTATTTCAAACACGATGTTCACTTTGTGGATAAAGGACATGACCTGGTGGCCAAGGAGTTGTACAATTTTTTTAATAAGGTAAATACCAACCCTGAAGGTAGCCTTTAGAGCACACACAAATGAGATACGAAATAAAAATTTTGAATCCCGCGCAGGTAGATAACTGGAATAATATTGTCAAAGAACTAGGGGGCAGTATTTTTCATACCGTCAACTGGTACCAGGTGTTGGAAGAATGTTATGACTATAAGGCAAATTATTTTGGGGTCTTTGACGGGGAGAAGGTCGTGGGTGTAGTACCAATTGTAAGCATTAACAGTTTCCTTACAGGGAAAAGAGGCGTTTCCTTACCTTTTTCAGATTACTGCCCCGTGTTGCTGGAAGAGGGGCTCAATACCCAAGCCATCATATCGGATATCATGGATTTCGGAAGAAAAAATGGCTGGAAATCAATTGAGTTCAGAGGATTAAACTGTCCTAAGTCTAAAGATTTGGTGTCAGATTCATATTATGTACACCAGATTAATCTCGAACCGCCCTATGAGGAAATATTAAAGACGTTTAACAGAAAGAACCGCATGAATATTAAAAAATCCGCAAAAAATAATATTCAGGTGGTGCAGGAAAATACCAAAGAGATTATCACCAAATTTTATCAGCTAAACTGTAAAAACAAAAAGAAAAATGGTGTTCCGCCGGCTCCGTTGGCTTTTTATATGAAAATTTATGAACATATCATCAATAAGGGGCTGGGAAACATTTTTGTGGCGAAGCTCAATGACGAGATAATTTCTATGGGCATAGTTTTCCATTTTAGAGGGCAGGTGTTGATGAAATACCTGGCACAAGATTATCGTTATCAGCAATTCCGGCCAAACAATGCCCTGATAAGTGAAATAATAAAGTTTTACGCAGGGTCTACCTGGAAGGTGTTTTGCTTTGGACGTACAGCGATGCATAATACAGGTCTTCATCAATTTAAAAAAGGATGGGGCACCGAGGTTGGAACGCTTGATTATCATAAAATCAGCCTGGAAAGCAAAACCAAATCAAGTTATGGGCAAATGCATCGCAGTAGGGAAAAGTATTTTAGTAAAATGCCCTTGTGGATGCTTAAGATGATTGGAAATGTGATGTACAAGCATATCGGGTAAAATAGTTCATAGGAATTAAAATCTTGAAATAATTCCAAATAATATTAAAATAATTTATTATTTTTGAGGGTTATTTAATACTTTTATATCAGGAAGCAGGATTCTGGGTAGTGGTTGCGTTATCGTCCTGATAAAAACTAACCTGCTGTAGGTGAACCTTCAATTTTAAGTAAGCATATTTTCCCAATAGGAGTTAATAATTTATTTCGGCAATATTAAAATAATTTGAAAGCGGATAATTACAACCATAATAAAACCGATCATGAAGACGGTTTGGAAAAACACCTGGATTTCAAGAAGGTATTCGTGAAAATTGGGAGACGTTGGCCATGGTTACTTGTGTCCGTTATAGCTGGTATACTAATAGCAATTAGTTTAAATCGCTATACAACACCCATTTACATTGTCGAATCTTCGCTGTTGATCAAGGCGCCCAAAGAGGTCACAAATTCGGTTTCGGACCTGCTCTATGGAGAAGAATTTTTTGGGAGAAATGCTACCAACCTCGAAAATGAGTCTATTTTATTCAAATCGTACAACCTTATTGAAAAAACCTTAAGGGATTTAAAACTTAATATTTCTTATTTTGAAGAAGGTGATATCCATAATATTGAGTTGTACAAAAAGAGCCCCTTATCTGTAGAGATAGATACAAGTTCCACCAGGATATACAACGGCCTTCCTATTAGAATTAACCTCAATAAAGATTCTACTTTCACCCTCGAGGTAGTGGACACCAAGTCCTCGTTATTTAAAAAGAATAAAAGAGTGGAAGCTTTTAACGCCCTCTTGCAGGGTAAGGTATTTGCTGTTGGTGAAGTGGTTGATATGAAGGGGTTCAAGTTTAAAGTTATCTTAACCCCTAAACCCGGTCAGAAAAAACTAAAAAAAGTATTATTTATTGCCCAGCCCTATGAGCGACTGAAAAAGCTGTACAGAAGGTCTTTGAGAACCAGTCCGGTCGGTGAGAAATCCTCTATATTGGCCATAGCTATCGAGGGTCCGACACCCGCTAAGTTGATTGATTTTCTTAACCGACTCATACAAAATTATATTGGCAACGAGCTAACGCAAAAGAATGAAAGGGCCAGTAAAACGATTCAGTTTATTGATAATCAGATCCTGTACATGAGTGACTCTCTTAATATCGTAGAGGCGCGACTGGAAACCTTCAAAAAAAGTAACAGGTCCACTGATATTAATGATGATGGCAGTGCTTTGTATAGCGATATGCGCGAGCTGGAAAAAGAAAAATCTATTCTGGATCTTGAAATGACCTATCTCAATGATTTGGAATCATCTATTTTATCAGATCAGGGCGGTCAACTTGTTAATCCTTCTTCCCTTGGCATTAGTGACGGGACATTAAATGAGGCTACCAAAGAGTACTCCGCTATTCAGCTTAATTTAGATGTCATTGATCCTGATAAGAAGTTGAATAACCCGTTAATCAAGCAAAACCAGGACAGGCTTCGGGCCTTAAAAAGTACAATACTGGAAAGTATTAGGGGGCTGAAGCAAAAAAATGAGGCAAAGATCAATTCTTTGAAATCTTCCATTGGCGGTTTAAAATACTATGTAAGAAACCTGCCAACCGCGGAAAGGGAGTTGATCAACATCCAAAGAAATTACGACTTAAGTGAGGATCTGTACCTGTTTTTAATGCAAAAAAGAGCGGAAGCGGGAATCGCCAAAGCCTCTAATAGCAAGGATTATGTTATTGTAGACGATCCTATTATCAAAGGGACCCTGCCTGTTAAGCCCAGCCCCAGCCTGAATTACAGCATGGGAATTATTTGTGGCCTGGTCTTTCCGTCTATCGTCATCCTGCTAATTGAGATATTTAACAACAAAGTCAGTTCTAAAGAAGAGCTTGTTAAGCTGTCGGGTTTACCATTGTCAGGCCTTGTGGTGAAAAATAAGAAAGGTAGTTCCTTTGTGGCCAATGAAGATTCAAAATCCCCGCTGACAGAGTCTTTTAGAACCATCAGGTCCAATCTGAGATACCTCGTTGAGAACGATAGCCGACATGGGAAAATTTTGTTGGTTACCTCCTCCATGTCCGGTGAGGGCAAAACTTTTTGCTCCAATAACCTGGCCTACATATTCTCTAACTACGGGAAAAAGGTACTGCTCGTCAATTGTGATATGAGAAAGTACAATGATCATACAATCTTTGGCGTGGAGGAAAATGTCGGTTTAAGTGATTACCTCGCAGGTATTGCAAGCAAGGAAAAAGTCGTTCAATCCTCCATGTATGAGAATTTGGATGTGATTGTCCCGGGTGGGATTCCACCAAATCCTACCGAGCTGATCTTGAGTGAGCGGATGAGCAAAATGTTGAAAGAGTTCAGATATGAGTACGAGTACATCATTTTGGATACACCGCCCATCGGTATTATATCGGACGGACTGGAACTAATGGATAAAAGTGATGTCAATATTTACGTGGTCAGGGAAAATTATACGCTTAAAAAGCAAATATTGGAAGCCAACGAAATCTACAAAAACCGGAAGATCAAGAACCTTACGATGATTTTGAATGACGTAAAACTGAAAGAAATAAATTATGGTTACGGTTACCTTTCAAACGGTAAGTCCAACAAAAAATCAAAAAGTCCAATAAGCAAAAAAAATACTATCCCACAAAACGGATCTGCTCATAAAAAACCTCAGGAGGTGGCAGGAAACGAGTAAGATTTATTTCAATATAAACTTCTAAAGATTTGCTGCCATATTCAACAATTATCCTTTGTCTGCTGCTATTTAACGTCAATGAATAATCTAACATTTTTCTTTAGAAAAATATCATCATTTTTTACAAAAGGACATGAGCGCAGCCAAAAAGCAAAAAAAAATATTGTTGCATCGCTGGGAATTCGTGGCTTAAATATCCTGATAGGGCTGTATCTTGTACCGTTGACGTTGGAGTATCTGAATGAAACTAAATACGGTATTTGGCTTACCCTAAGCTCGGTTATCGGATGGTTCGCCTTCTTTGATGTGGGTTTGGGAAATGGGTTAAGAAATAAATTTGCGATATCCCTTGCTAGGGATCAACACGACCTGGCCAGGACCTACGTCAGCACCACCTATGCCCTGATATTTATAATTATGCTGGGCCTGTTCCTCATCTATAATGCCATTCATCCATTCCTTAACTGGGCAGAAATTCTTAATGCCGATCCGGCGCTGGAGGGTGAGCTTAACCAGTTGGCTTACGTTGTGTTCGCTTTTTTTTGTTTGAGATTTGTTTTAAAGCTGATAGGGAATATTTTACTGGCAGACCAGCGGCCCGCTGCCAATAACCTGATGAACCTCATCAGCCAGTTTATTTCCCTCATAATAGTCATTATTTTAACCCATACGTCTGAAGGATCCCTGTTACTTTTAGGTGTAACCATATCGGCGGCACCGGTATTGGTCTTTATCCTGACCAGCGTTATTTTATTCAAAACAAAATACAAGGCCTATAAGCCAAGCTTTAAATCTATTGATTTTAAGTATGCCAGGACACTGATGAATTTTGGGTTACAGTTTTTTGTCCTTCAAATGGCTGCCATCATTCTATTATCCACCGATAACATGATTATCACACAAGTGCTTGGCCCGGCTGAGGTGACACCTTACAGCATTGCCCATAAATTTTTTGGGATGTCTACGATGGTATTTACCATTGTCATGAGCCCTTTTTGGTCCTCCTTTACGGAAGCCTATGAGAAAAAGGAGTTTGATTGGATAAAAAATATAATAAGCAAACTTTTGAAATTTTGGCTGCTGCTTATTGGGCCGGTCATTATAATGTTGATAATGGCAGACACTTTTTATGAATTTTGGGTAGGAGACAAAATTATAATACCCTTCTCGCTGTCCCTGGCAATGGCCTTGTTTGGACTAATGAATTCGTTTAATCTGATATTTGTGAATTTTATAAATGGGGTAAGTAAATTAAGATTACAACTGATGACCGCGGTGTTTTCAATATCGGTCAATATCCCACTGTCAATATTGTTTGCCCGGAATTTTGGACTCGGATCTACCGGGGTCATCATGGCGACCATGGTTTCCATTTCAATTAGTATAGTATTAAGAGTGATACAATATCGTAAGATAATAAATGGTACGGCGACAGGTATCTGGAATAAGTAAATTTTAAGATAATGATTAATAAACCAAATTTTTTTATTGTTGGCGCGGCAAAATCGGGAACATCTTCCCTGTGGCAATATCTTAAGGGCCATCCTGAAATTTTTATGCCTGAGGATGAGTTGTACAAAGAACCAAGGCACTTTAGCCATCCGGGAAGATTTCCCACGGAAGATGACTACCTGCAACTTTTTGCAGATGCACAAAGTCAGCATAAAAGAATAGGTGAGGCCTCAACAGCATATTTAACCCACCCGGATTGTGCCAGTAAAATTTTCCAATTCCAAAAAGATAATGATCTTGATGTTAAGATTATTATTTTATTGAGAAATCCGGTTAACAGGGCATACTCCATGTACAACTGGATGGCCCAGGAGGGGTATGAGTATTCGGCTACTTTTGGTAAGGCATTGAAAAGAGAGAAAAAGCGCATTCATAAAATGTCTAAATTCTGGGAGCCTAATTATTATTACAACTACCTGTACTTCAACTCAGGGTTGTATACTGAACAGGTAAATCGCTATTTTGAGACTTTTGGCAGAGAAAATGTATATGTTGGTGTATTTGAGGAATTCACAAAAAATACGGCTGAGATGCTTAAGGAAATTCTGCAGTTTCTGGAAGTGGACCCAAACTATTCCCCCGATGTTTCCAAGGTATACAACCCTTCGTACAAAATCATTCATCCCGGCCTGCAATTTTTACTCCGTTGGTCTAATAAGATTTTATCCAGGTTTAATATCATAAAATTTGAAAATAAAAAAGAAAGGGACCGGCTGCTTCAAATAGGTTATACAAAGCAAAAAACACCACCTCAAAAGGACGAGATAAAACGCGAACTCGCCAGGGCCTATGAAGCAGATATCAGGAAACTGGAAAGCCTGATCAATAAGGATTTATCCATTTGGTTGAATGCTGTAAAAGCCAAAAAAGCATAAAATGATTGGAAACTTTGATTATCTTAAAAACATGTTAATCATTAGTGGATTAAGTTTATTAGAATTGCCTACTGATGAAACTAAATTTTTGTGTCCATGAAAGTTTTGGTTGTCAGTAATATAGATGGCGTTTCCGGTGCGGCAAGAGCCTGTTACAGGGGACACCGCGCCTCGCTTTCCATAGGGATAGAGTCCAGGTTGCTCGTAAAAAAGAAATACTCAAATGATGAAAGCGTAGTAACCGCCGGGTTACCCTATGGGAAATTCGTCGATAAGCTATTTGACTATTATGTGCGGTTTAAAAGAAAAAATTATACGGTTAAAAATGATGTGAGTTATACACTGGCGATTCACCCGGATCAACTATTGTCGTATGTTGAAACCTTTGATCCTGATATTGTAAACCTGCATTGGGTTAGCAAGGCATTCATAAGATTGGAATCCCTGGCTAAAATAAATAAACCTATTGTTTGGACATTGCACGATATGTGGGTTTATACCGGAGGTTGCCATTACACACAAGGATGTGAAAAATACAAAGACCAATGTGGCGCATGTCCTGTTTTAAGCTCTGACACCCCGGCGGATTTAAGCGCCTGGATTTTTAAAAGAAAAAAGGTAGTCTATAAAAATCTCTCTAATTTCCATATCGTGGCGCCAAGCCGGTGGATGGGGAAATGCGCCAGTGAAAGCTCATTGCTGGAAGATATCCCTGTACATATCTTGCCCTATGCTATCGACACCGATTCATTTAAACCCCGGTCGAGGGAAGAGGTGAGAAAAAAATGGAATATCCCGCAGGACAAGACGCTGATTTTATTTGGGGCCCTGAAAGCAACCGGGGATCAAAGAAAAGGTTTCAATGAATTGCAGGAAGCGTTGCGGCTACTTCCTAAAAATGATAATACTGAATTGCTTGTTTTTGGATCCTCTGAGGATAAAGGTTTGCAAGCACTCGGATTTAAGGTGAATTTTGTTGGGAGAATATCTGATGACAATTCCCTGACCGAGTTGTATAGTGCGGCAGATGTAATGGTCGTACCTTCGTTGCAGGAAAACCTGAGCCTGACAATTATTGAGTCGTTATCCTGTGGGTTGCCGGTAGTTGCCTTTGATATCGGAGGTAACAAAGATATGATTGATCACAAGGAAAGTGGCTATCTTGCGGAGGAAAATAACAATCAGGACTTGGCCAACGGGATAGATTGGGTAATTAAAGAAGTCGCCAAAAGCGATCAGTTATCAAAAAATGCCAGGGAAAAAGTATTGAATACCTACAATGAGGCTCTTATCGCTCAAAAGCAGCTGAGCCTGTATCAAAGTATAATAGGGCATTAGTTAATTTATGAAATTTGCTAAGAAATATGCATGGGCCTTCCTAATATTACTGCCTTTTGCCGGCGGATTTGTGCCGGAATTTAAGGCGGGCCCCCTTAGCCTTGAGGGGGAAAGACTACTTTTGGTGGGAACGGTTTTGTGTTTGATATACCTGTTTATCAAAAATGACTTTGTATTAAAAGTATCGTCCCTGACTGCCTGGCTTTTTGCCTATTACATGTACTTGTTTGTGAATCGTTTGCTCCAGGATACATTAGTATTGCCTGAGGTGATAAATTTTTCATTTCCGATATTGCTGATGTTATATATCGATAACCTGGATTTTAAGCTGGAGGACTACAAAAAGTTTACCATTATCATGACCATTGTGGGGGTAGGGTCAGCTATTGCCAGTTTTGTACAGCTTACCATAGATCCTCTTTTTTACAGTGGCGGTGACCAGGAAGTGATCGATCAAATTTTGTACTATGAGGTGATGCCCGGCGTTTACCGAAACAACTCGCTATACCGCGGGTTGGGCACTAATGAGGGGGCCATTGCATTGGGTTGTTTATCAACTTTAATGTTGTTTCAAAACTTCTACCGGGTTCAGAATAAATATCTGATCATAACCGGCATGCTGGTTTTTGCGGTTTTTGTGGTGTTTGCCAAATATTGCTGGCTCATGTTTTTGGTGTCGCTCATGTTTTTTATGTATTTCAAATATCCCAAAAGCAGGATCAGCCTGATGATAATTGGAGGTATTGTTCTGTTTTTTATTTATTTCTTCTTGTTTGACCAGATAGAGCAGTCGTCGATTTATAAAAACCGGATCTCAGTAGAAACTTATACGGGAAGAACCGAATCTACCAAGATATTTTTTGAAACCTTCTTTGCCCGGAAGCCCGTTTTTGGGTTTGGGGTTAGTAGCTGGGATTTCCCGGAGTATCTCAGGATGTTTTATATCGGGATCCATGTTGGTATATTCGATACGCTTTTTAGAGGGGGCGTCATCGGCCTTCTATTACTCTTGATGTTTTGGTTGCAGGTTGGGTTAAAAAGCTATAGGATTTTTGTAAAAACCGGAAATCCAATGTTTTTCGCCTTTATATTGAATTATATTCTGATCAATTTTACGGCTGTACTTATTCCCATCGATTATTATGGTTACTATATAATGCTGTTTGCTTTGGCTATGTATTACAAGCTGTTTGTCGTTCAAAATCATGATATTCCCGCGACAATCGAGGAAATTAAGATAAGATGAGTTGTTTTAAATTGGCGAGATGTTAATTTCGGTATTTGAAAATTTTTTTTCCCCATGAAAGAAAGAATAAAAAATGAAATCGATTTTTAGGCATTTTAAGGTATACTGTTTCAGAAGGTATAAAGTTTATACTAATTCAATTAACCTGTATCAGCAATTCACAAGTGTAAAGGTTGAAGGCTAATTTTGCGGTTATGAAAAAGAATATTAAACATATCGCTTATTTAGGTGCGGTTGGTTTTCCAATAGGTTTTGCCGAAATAGAAAAGGTTAAACTGGTAAGCCGGAGTCTGATAAACGCTGGGGCATCGGTGTTGGTAATTTCAAATAAAGGTGTTCATAAAAGAAATAAGGGACTTGAAGTTTACAAATCGGGAACGGAGGAAGAGATTAAATACATTTATACTACAGGAACACCGTTTCGACCTGGAGGTTTTTTAAAAAGGAACCTGCTAAAAGTTTATGGTGTCGTCGCAGAAATTGCCTTGTTGTTTAAGCTGGCCATAAAAAGGCAATTGGATATAGCTATTATTTCCTCCAAGCGATTTAATATTATTTTTTTGTATTATTTGCTTTCAAGGTTGCTTCGGTTTAAAACCGTGTTAAACTATGCCGAATTTAACTCTGAGTTGTCCAAGGAAAAAGGTAACAAAAATGATATCAATGATTTTTTGTTTGAAAAATATGCAGTCCATTTAATGGATGGGATTATACCTATCAGTGAGTTTTTGGTTGATGTTCTGAAAAAAAAGAGTCCAACAAAACCATACATAAAAATCCCCGTACTTTGTGATTTTTCCAAGTTTAACCCTGGAAACAGGCAAGCTGTTGAACCCTATTTTTTGTTTTGCTCATCTGTGAATAATATGGAAGTTATGGATTTTATTCTGGAGGCTTTTGGCAGGATCAACGTCAATGCAGAACATTATCTTTATCTTGTAGTAAACGGACCGGATCATGCCTTGGCTTTATTCAGTAAGGCCGTTGCCCAACATAAAAAATCAAGATTTATCAAAACTTTCAGGAATCTGCCATATCAGGAGCTGGTTAACCTTTATATAAATGCCCGGGGATTGCTGATCCCATTGCGGCCTGTTCCCAGAGATATCGCCCGATTCCCACATAAGATCGGCGAATACTGTGCTTCAGCCAACCCAATTATTACTACCAATGTAGGAGAAGTTGTCAATTTTTTTGAGGATAATAAAAATGCTTTTGTAGCGGCTGATTTTGCCGTCGATGATTTCTCCAAAAAAATGGAAGAAGTATTAAATCACCCTGAAAAAGCAAGGGTGGTGGGACAGAACGGATTAGAGTTGGGATATAAGCACTTCAATTACCTGCACTATGGAGATCAGCTGATGGATTTTTTTAGGAAGCTGTGATTTTAAGAGGTTGCAAACCCACACTGCTATTGAATATTACTTTCCAGCGCCCCCAGGTCCGGTTTACTCACGATGGGATTGCCTAGGACATCTGTTTTGGTGTCATGGTCAATGCCTCTATTGATAGCCGGTGAATTTGGCGAAAGGCTGAAGTCCCCTTCATCAGGATCCTGAAAATCTGGATCAACAGCTATGTTGTTATTGTGTAGTTTGAAAAAATCCTCAATGGTCTGATTTCCCGCCACGGGAACATTAAAAAAATCTATGAATGATTTATTGCGAATTCGCACTAAAAGTGCAGGCTTATCTTCTCCTCCGTATATAATATTATTTTGGAGTCTAAAATTGGCAGTATCATTCCAAATGGTACTGGGGCTACCCAATCTATCCCCGGTGAATCTAATCACCGTTTGCTTTGGGTTGTGTGCATTGCCAAAGAATATGTTGTTGGTGACCTCGTTGCCGCTCACCCAATTTTCAGATTTATATCGGGCCTCGTTGGCAGTCCCGATAAGCAGTGCCACCTTACTGTCCTTATGGTTGTGATATACTGTATTATTAAAGACCCTGACATTTCTTGCATCCTGAATGGCTATACCATGCTGAATGCAGTTATATATGATATTATATCCAATAGCTATATTTTCTGTGTCGTGAATTTGGTTTCCGGTGAGTGCATGTATCTTTATGCCTCCCGAGTCAATATATCCATTGCCATTAATCTTATTATACTCGACCCTGTGATTTTTTCCGGCACTTAGATCGATGGCCTCCGATACGTTATTGAAAAACTCATTGTGGTGTATATAAGCATTTAACTGGATATTTGGTGCGTTGATCCCGTCGGAGATATTATCCAGTCCCTGGCCTGCATTTTCGATGTAACAGTAGGCAATCTCAATATTTCTGCAACCGTAATACTCCGGCCCTTTGGGATTGGTTTCAAACCTGATAGCGTTTTTACCTTTATCACCATTTATGTGGCACCTCAGAATTTTTATTCCATCGCAGAACGCATTTTGAGGATTGATAAGAAATTGATGGGAAGTGCTTCCCTGTATTTTCAGATCCTGGACTGTCCAGTAGCTCATATTTGTGATATACAGCGTTTTCGCCTGGGTACCTTTGGCATCTAAAACAGGGTTGGGGAGGTTAGCGTCACCGTAGGCCCCTAATATAATAGGGTTATCGGCGGTTCCATTCCCCATATCTTTCAGGTACAGCCTGTCAAATTGATCACCCCTTTTGAATAAGATCTTATCGCCCGCATTAAAAACGTGTCCTTCCAAATTTTCAAAGGATTTAAGTGGTGTTAGTGTGGTCAACCCATCAGCGCGGTCATCGCCTGTTGAGGACGAAATGTAATAGGTTTTTCCCGGTACTGTTTTTGGCTGACAAGCCATAATAAATACCGTAGAAAACATCAAGAGGATTGATAAACAAATCAATCCCAAACCCAATACTCTTTTTACCCTAGCCGTTTTACTTGAAATTTTTTTGATATACGTTTCCATTATAATCAACTCAAACTTGGTTATTTCTTTTCCACCTAATTAAAACTAAAACTACTGAAAAATACATTAAAATTCGAGAGCCCCCAGGTCAGGTTTGCCATTGATTGCCTTGCCGTCAAAATCAGCGGTAAGTCCAACTGCTAACCCTGCGTCGATGGCGGGAGAGTTGGATTTGAGACCAAAATCCCCATTTTCAGGGTCGTTTAACAGTGGGTTTACATTAAAATTATCAGGGTGATACTGTAAGAAATCGGCGTAAGGCAAGGAGTTATTGGATCCCAGGTTTGAATAGTCAGTATAGGGTTCATCTGACATGAATTGATTGGTTTGGATCCTTACAACCACTGCGTTTGCTTCATCTCCTCCAAAAAATATGTTATTTGATATGTCATACCTGTCATGATCATTCCAGAATATTGCAGGACTACCACTCTTGCTGCCCCCAAACCTGATAACGGTGATCGTTATGGTATGCGTAACACCGTGAAAGATGTTGTTTTTAATTTCATTACCGGTAATCCAGGTGTCGGCATCATATAGCGCCTCGTTGGAGCTGCCGATCAAAAGTGCGTTTTTCCCGTTTTCCTCGTTGTGGTAAATGGTGTTATTGAATACTTTGATAAATCTGCCATCCTGGATCTGAACGGCATGTTGGATACAGTTCTGAATAATGTTATGCCTGATGATCATATTCTCTGTATCGTGAATTCCGTTACCGGTAAGCGAGTGTGTTTTAATACCGCCGGAATCCCGATCTCCATTCCCATCCATAACGTTAAATTCAACCACATGTCCGGTACCTGCCGCAATGTCAATAGCCTCAGACTTGTTGTTAAAAAAGGTATTATGATGAACGTAGCCATTTTTTTGAACATTTGAGAAGTTTAATCCGTCCGAAGTATTGTCATATCCCTGTCCGGCATTTTCTATTAAATTGAAAGCCACCTCAACACTGTCGGCTCCAAAAAAAGACCCTGAGTCGATATCCGTTTCGAACCTGATACAATGCCTTCCGTTTTCACCATCTATGTGACAATTTAAAATCTTGATGTTGTCACATCGGCCGTTGTTTGGATCGATATAGATCTGGTCCCCGTTGGCACCCTGGATTTTCAGATCCCGGATGGTAATGCCACTCATGGAATTGATCCTTATTGTAAAACTAAATGGATCACGGCTGCCTTGCAAAATGGGTTTGGGCAGGTTTTCATCGCCATAGGCGCCAATAACAATGCGATCTTTAAGCGTTCCATTGCCAGCTTCTGTTAGAATGATGTTGTTGAAAGTTTCTCCTCGAAGGAATAAAATTTGATCACCCGGTTCAAATTTTTCATGTGATGAAACCCGCTCCGAGGTTTTCCATGCTGTCTCCGGAGTCAATCCGTCATTGCTGTCATCGCCGCTGCTTGCTATATAGTAATTAACACCAACATCATTTGGCTCCGGAGGAGGTGAATCGGGGGGACCACCAGTCCCTGGTGTGGGACTACTTTCATCATCCTTGCAAGAGGTCACTATTAATACCAGAAAAATCAGAAAGTATTTGATGAGATAGTTTCCCAAGGAAGTTGTTGTCATTTTTTTGATTTGATTGGTGTGGGCTTTAACAAAACAGCTATAACAATGAAAACGAGATGAAAATTGATTGAGTTCCATTTTTTATGGAATTAATTATATTTTCAGGAGCCCTTTTCATGTGCTTAATTCAACTTCATCATTTGTATTAAACAAGACGAAAAATTGAAACAACACGGTGGCTAAATTTCTAATTTTTTTAAATTTTAAAAAACGATTATCTGCAACTTTTACTAGATTTAAGCAATATTCTGGCTTAATTACTCTTCGTTTTCGTTGATGAACCTTGCCAGATTTTCGCCAAGTATTTTATGTCCCTTTTTACCCCATATATGGCCTTCGGGCGATTGAAAGTTGTCAACATTCTTAAACCACGGATTCACATTGACATAGTTAAGATATTTCTTTTCGCTTAATTCATGTACAACTTTTTGAAGGTGATCAGATCTTTCCAGGTGTTCATTTACCGAAATCAAGATCACCTTGATGCCTTGCTCGTGTAATTCCCTGGTAAATATTTGAAGCAATTTGCCATAAAATTCTTCTTCCTTGGAGACGCCGGAGTTTTGTTTTTCTGCCTGGTTTAACTGTTCAGCCACGGCTTGCTTTTCAAAGAATTTATAAACGTTGTTCCTGAATAGATTATATATCTGGCTTTTTTGAATAAATGAATTTGACAGGTATTTTTTTACCCAGTTGATAGATAATTCGCTGTCTACAAATTCCAGTTGATTGTTGACAATGACGGTTACCTTATTGGAGAAATTGTCTTTTAAATCGTTGTTACAATATTGGATGACCACAATTTTAGGTTTGTAAAGTTTACCAAATTCTTGATACCTGCGAATGTGTTGGGTTAAGCCCCATCCACCAACACTCAGGTTGATCACATCGTAGTTTTGCTTTAGCTTACTGGCCATAATAGCCGAAAATTGTTCCCCGTCATTCACACCAGTACCAAAACCATAAGAATCTCCCAGTATAACAATATTGTCTTTTTCGTATGTTTCAGCTATTGGAACCAACTTACCTCTATACTGTAATTCATTGATTTTGTATTTAAACCGCCATTTACCCGGCATTTCATTGGTCATGGTGACATTTGGATATAACATAGCCCCATATCCATCGGAAAACTGCCATCTCGGATACAGGTAAGGTTGCGGGCTGAAAATTCTGATGACTATTTCACCGAATGCAATAATGATTGCAAAAGCCAGGAGAAGTGAAATTATAGTAAATTGAATTTTTCTCTTTTTACTTAAGGTGCGTTTGGGGCTTTGCTTATCCATGAATTAATATTGCTTCTCTGTAATAGGAAAGAATAATTATATTTAAAATGATAAAAATACAAAAAAATAAAAGGATTAAAAATCAATATCAATAATTTCACAAAAACTTAAAACTGGCTGCGATGAACGGAGGGGCTAAAAAAAATCAGCTTAAAATAATTTAATTATTTTAAGCTGATTTCAGGGTGCCAAATTAATAGGTTAAATCAATTTGGCAAAGTACTCATATGGTTTAACATTATTCAATAACTGTTTTTAATATGATTTCTTAACCAGCATGGAAGTAGCTCTTACCCCATCATACCTGATTTTCATATAATATAATCCACTTTCAAGAAAAGACAGATTCAATTCTAGAGAAGACCAACCGGCACGTGTTTTCGGCATACGGGCTCGTTTACGTAATCTTCCCCTGGAATCATAAATGGCCAGTTCCACGCCTCTCCTTATTTTCTTGGTATTAATTTTTATATAATTGTTGAAAGGATTTGGATAAATCTTCATTTTTGATTTCAGTATATCCGGAACACCAGTCATGCTGGATACATCTACTCTAACAGACTTAGTGGTAGTTTTTGACCCGTCAGACACTTTGATCCTGATGTAACACGTGCCTACAGCATTTTTTGTTGGGTACATGACCAGCTTTCGGTTTTCACCTTCTCCACTAATGAAAATTCGGTCATTAGCCACTATTTCTCGATTGCTTGTCTGTACTCTCAACTTCAGATCACCCGCTGGAGTCTCTTTATCACTGATCTTGAAATATACAGGTCCTATCTTTTGATTCATAGAGGTTACCTGATTTCCGATATGGCTGATCACCGGCGCAGTATTTTCATTTATAACTGTATTTACCGTTACCCTGAAAGACTCGGTAGTCTGCTTGTCGCCATCAGACACAACAATGGTTATCGTAGTGATGCCCGTTTGATCAGGCTTGGGATTGATAAGAATTTTTCTATTGGCTCCCGAGCCGTTAAGTTCAATATTATCGTTACCAACCAGCTCTTGGTTGCTGGATGTTGCATTTACTGTCAGATCATTCACATCAGATTCTGCGTCTCCAATAGAAAATGGCAATGATCCTGTACTACCGTTTTCATCAATGGATTGGCTTTTGATATTGCTGATAGTAGGTGGCGTATTATCATCTATTGGCTTTTGCACGGTCAAAATAAATGATTCGGCAGTTTTCTTCTCACCGTCCGACACCGTAACGGTAATTTTAGCAGTACCGGTTTTATCGTGCTTTGGAACAACGGTGATACTTCTCTTAGCGCCTTTTCCTGCAAAGGAAATATCAGCGTCATCAACCAGTGTACGGTCGCCGCATGCAGCAGTCACTACGAGTTCATTGGCACTGGTTTCCATATCTCCTATGGTAAAAGGCAAGGCGTTCATACTTGTATTTTCATCGATGGTCTGATTACTGATGTCGCTCACCGTAGGAGGTGTATTTGAGTCGATAACTTTTTTAACTGTCAGCGCAAATGACTTGGCCGTCTTTTTATCTCCGTCAGAGACGGTGACAGTAATTATAGCAGTACCGGTTTGATCCTTCTTTGGGGAAACAATGATTGTTCTCTTCGTGCCGCTTCCGCCCAGTAGCATGTTAATATTAGCCACCAGCGCCTGGTTACCGGATGTGGCTGTCACGGTGAGGTTATCGGCATTGGTTTCGGCATCACCAATAGTGAAAGCGATCGCCTGGGTACTGGTATTCTCATCAATCGTTTGATTGGCAACGCTAGTAATAGTTGGTGGGGTATTGACGCTGACAACCTCTTTTACTGTCAGTGTAAATGACCCGGCTGTCTTTTTATCCCCATCTGAAACAGTGACCGTAATTTTAGCAGTGCCGGTTTGATCCTTTACCGGGGAAACGGCAATTGTTCTGTTTTTGCCGGTACCACCCAGTGTAATGCCACTGCCGGTCACCAATGCCTGGTTGTCGGATGTGGCTGTCACCGTAAGGTTATCCGCACTGGTTTCCGCATCGCCAATAGTAAAAGCAATCGCTTTGGTACTGGTGTTTTCATCAATGGTTTGGTTGGAAATACTACTAATTGTCGGTGGTGTATTGACACTAACAACTTCCTTGACAGTCACTGTAAATGACTCGGAAGTCTTTTTGTCGCCATCGGAGATAGTGACGGTAATTTTGGCAGTACCGGTTTGATCTTTTGCCGGGGTAACGGTAACGGTTCTGGTTTTACTGCTACCACCCAATGAAATACCCCCGTTGGTCACTAAGGCCTGGTTGCCTGAAGTAGCGGTCAGGGTGAGGTCATCTGCATCGGTTTCGGCATCGCCAATGGTAAAAGATAATGCTTTGGTACTGGTATTTTCATCAATGGTTTGGTCGGAGATATTAGTGATCGTGGGCGGCGTGTTGACGCTGACCACCTCTTTTACCGTCACGTTAAACGACTCGGAAGTCTTTTTGTCGCCATCGGAGACGGTAACTGTAATTTGGGCTGTTCCGATTTGGTCGCCCGAAGGTGTAATGGTCACGTTTCTTGTAACACCTTTACCACCCAATACAATACTGTTATTGGCAACAAGCGTCTGGTTACCTGAAGTAGCTGTCACGGTAAGGTCATCGGCGTTGGTTTCTGAATCGCCTATCGTAAAATTAAGCGGTCCCAGCGTAGTATTCTCGTCAATTTGCTGATCGGAAATATCGCTAATAGTCGGTGCTGTATTTACCGGGGCTGAACTTTCGCAATTACCTAATATAGAACAATTTAAGAACTCTTCCAGGTTGGTATATCCGTCTCCGTCACGATCGCCGTTCCTATCGCTATCATCGTTGGCATTTAGTCCAACTGCTTTTTCCCAGTTGTCATCCATGCCGTCTTTATCCTTGTCAGGATAGGGGGTACCCATAGCGATACTTGGCCAGCCGCCAACCGCTAATGGTGAAGATATATTGTTCCTTCCGGTGCCATTTTTTGTATCCTTTACAATCCTTTCGTCAACGGCATCTCTAAAAATTGAAGCCCCACCGTCAGCCAGAACGTTATCGAAAGCCTCAGAAGCACTTAATACTTTAATACCTTCATTAAAGTTATGAGGGTTGCTCTTCCGGTACTTTGACTCACTGGCGTCTGTGTCGAAAACAGCCCACTCGTTGTTGTCATTCACATTTGTCCTTCTTTTCGAATGGTAGTTGCCCTTGACGTATAGTTGATTATCAACAGGTGTACCTCCCTGTCCGCCAATGACCATATAACCTTGTATGGATTTGCTATCGGCACCGGCTTTTGCATAATTGCCAATTACATTTAATTTGGCCACATTATCCAAAGTCACACCACGGCCACCCCAGTTATAAATTACATTGTTGGTTACACTTCCGTTTGCTCCGTTGATGTTGGGGTTTCGTTGGGTGTTGTGTGCAAATAAATTTTTAATGATAGAAATATTTGAAGCATGGTATTTTATAAAACCGCCAAAAGCGTGGCTGCTTAATCCTTCACTGACAAAACTCCATTGTAACGTAATATTTGAGATGCCAGGACCCGAAGCACTGGGGGAAGCCTGTGGATCGCCTATGATGGATACACATTCGTCACGTGCCCAGCTGACGGAACAGTGATCGACAATAACGCCGGATATATCTCCGCTTTGGCCGGTGATACTTAATGCATCATAACCGCTTTTGCCTGCTTCGCCGCCAAGTCTAAAGCGCATATAACGGATGATAACGTTACTTGCTTGAATATAAACCGGGCTTCTTCGGATGGTGATGCCGTTTGGCGAAGTTTGACCGGCAATCGTCAGGTTCCCATTTTTAACAGAAATGGGAGATTGAAGTGTTATGGTGCCGGAAACATTGAAAACGACAGTTCTGGGACCGGAAGCCAGTAATGCCGCTCGAAAACTTCCGGATCCGCTGTCATTCAAATTGGTTACGTAAATTACTTTGCCTCCTCTACCACCACTCACGAATCTGCCATAGCCTTCAGCGGTGGGGAATGCCAGCTGCTGGGCCCAGGAGGTATGAATGGTTAATAAAGGGAGTAAGAGTAAAATTAAGAGGGGTTTTAGTGTGTATTGTTTAGATGATAGTTTGTTTAGTTTAATTGGTAATTGTCTCATTATAATCTAATAAAAAAAGAATGGAAAAAACTAGTAGGCAACAAACTAGAAACAGGACTTGAATGAAAAATTGGCGAAGCAATTTTTCCTCCGCAAAGGGGGGGGTTAGTGTTCTTAAGCAACAGCGCTAAATTTGGGGTTAGTAGTAGCGATTGTAGCGGTCAAACTGTTCTCTAAATCTGAATGCTTAACTACCCGATGGCAAGTAAATTTGATGCCAAACTTCGGAACATCATTAAATAATTGATTTATAAATACTTACGAATTTGTTTTTTGTATTGGGGCACACATACACGTAGATTAGGTACCCAATGTGGTGAAAAATTCCACACATCGTTTGTCAAAATATTTTTCTGCTTCTGATGACAGCGTCTATCACCGTAAATTCATCCAGCTTATTGTAGGAATGGAGGCCGTTAATTTTTTTCAAATCCCTTGGTGTATAAGATATTTCTTCTTTTTCTTCATAGGAATTTTCAGTTAAATTAACGATTTCCATAATCGTGAGCCCATACCCGTATCTGTAGGAACAATTTTGTGCCGGCCTGAAAATTCTATGGCCTATTTTAAATATCTGACCGGCCGGCCTGGCCTTTGTGACATCGGAGACTATGGGGTTCTGGGGGTGAGGTGTCCAATCCGAAGAAAGGGGATCATCTGTAAAGAAAAGGAATAATTCATCCCAGAGTGAAGCATGCTGATGCTCCTTTATATTGGCAAAGATCCACCATTTATCATTGTGAAAGAACAGCGTGGTGTCGACCGCCGAAATATTTTCGCGCAGATTCTTTACAAATTCCCAGCGATATGGAAATTCTTTGCATTCATATAGTTGTATGGTGCGGTTTTGGTTTGATTCCGGGATCATATATTGCTTACCTTTCCACTGGAATACAAAGGGATAGGATAAATGATAGGGTTGTTCAATAATCTTTCGCGTTTCGGAAATTTTCCCCTCCGCGTTAATTTCCATGACCGAAATGAATCCTTTCTTTTTTTTGCCTAGATATGACTCCTCCAGGAAAATGAAATACTGACCATTTTCTCGGTATATAAATGGGTCTGCCCAAAATTTATTTTTTGGGGGCAACAGTGTGTTCAGATCTTTTAGAGATAGAAAATTCTGTTGATTTTTGTGAAATAATAATCCCCAACGGTCAGAATAATAGCGATTCACAATTTTTTCCCTGACATATCTTTTAATAAAGATGAGGTTCACATTAAATAAGTCAACCAGGCCAGGTGCCCCGTGGGTGTTCGGCTGCCCGTCAGATGCCGGTAATTTTACCGGTAAAAATTCATCTTTGAGATAAACTTCCCGCAATTTTCTTTCAATGAATCTTGCGCTTTTCCAGAAACACCACTCCCTGGTGCGATTGATGGAAAAACGATCTACGGGGCCTTTACTTTCATAGTATATTTCTTCACGTTGATAATCGCTTTGAAAACCCCTTAAGCTTGAAATGATGAAAGGCGAACCATTCAAAAATTCCCGGAATCCGGCAAATGACTCAGAGACACCGCCAGCTAATCCAAAGTGATGGTACCATATGCCATATGTCGCCACCCTCGAAAGTTCCAGTTTCAGAGGAATGTAATCCAGTAGGTAGATTACGTCCAGTTTGGCGGCTGTTAGCGGATGTGAATTGGCTTGGGTCAGGTGGTAAACCCTTTGATTTCTTTCTAGTTTAACTTCCACCGGGTCGTAACTTTGCGTAAACAAAGTGGAAATTTCCTGCTCGTCCGAGGCGCTGGCCGGGCCCTTCCATTTGAGTTTTTCCAGCCATTGGTAGGTTTTATACAAGAAGGAGGTTGCCTGGTTTTTATACGGTTTTATGTGTTGAAACTTTCCAATAAAAATGATTTCTGCTATGTCAGATTTCAGAACCTCCTCGACAGCAGCATATTTCCAGGAGGAAACCTTGTCAGATCCTAATAACAAGGCTATCCTTAATTTTTTTTGCTCCATTTACTATAATTTTCAGCTGCCAATTTATAACAATTTCGTTTATATTCTGCTTTTCAAAGGCCCAAACCGTTTATTTACATTTTTCTTTGTCTTTGTTTTTCTTTTCTCATTTCAAAGCCCTAATTTCCGCCGCCTGTTTAGATTTTATCAGGTTAGGATTTGTAGTTTTTAATCTACACTTTTGTGATAATTTAATAATAAGTTAGATTTAATTAATAAAAATGAGAATAACCATTATTGCCGGAGCAAGGCCCAACTTTATGAAAATTGCTCCGTTGATACATGCCATCAATAGATCACGTGAAAAAGGTTCTTCCCTCTCTTACCGGCTGGTACATACCGGGCAGCATTACGATAAAAACTTAAGTGATACTTTCTTTAAAGATCTTAATATTCCAAATCCCGATGTCAATTTAGGTGTAGGTTCCGGTTCCCAGGCGGTACAAACTGCCAACGTTATGATTAAATTTGAGGAGGAAATGATCAATCACCCATGCGATTATGTGCTGGTGGTGGGGGATGTCAATTCCACATTGGCATGTGCGGTTGTTGCTAAAAAACTACACACCAAGGTTATCCATGTGGAGGCCGGTTTGCGGTCTTTTGATCTGGACATGCCCGAAGAAATAAACAGAATGGTGACAGATGCTTTGGCCGACATTTATTTCACCACAACCCCGGAAGCGGGCTACAATTTAATAACAACCGGCGCTAAAAACGATCAAATTTATTTTGTAGGTAACACCATGATCGATTCGCTTATTGCCAATCAGTCGAAGTTTGTAAAGCCGGCAGCGTTCGATGACCTGAATTTGCAACAAAAGAATTATTTGGTCATGACTTTACATCGTCCTTCCAATGTGGACGAGATGGATAAACTCGCGCGCATCATCAATTTAATTGATAGCAAATTTACAGACAAAAAGATCATTTTCCCCGTTCACCCCAGAACCAGGCAGGTTCTGGAAAAGCTGAACCTTAGCACCAGAAATATTCATCTGACAGAACCGCTACGCTATCCGGAGTTTATGTATCTTGTAAAGGAGAGCTTTGCGGTAATCACCGATTCAGGCGGGATCCAGGAAGAGACTACCTACCTGGGCATCCCATGTTTGACCTTACGGAACAACACAGAAAGACCGGAGACCGTAAATGTTGGAACCAATATGTTATTAGCATTTGACGAGGAGTTGATATCCGCAACCATTGATCAGCTTCAGGCCGGAAATTGGAAGCAAGGGAAAGTTCCCATGTTTTGGGACGGCAAGGCTTCCGAGCGGATCGTTGAGGTATTGGAAACGCTTGGTTAAGATGGCATCACGGCGTTTTACCAGTATATTGCCTCAGACGCCACCTGACCGACGTCAGATAAATAACAAGGTATATATGTAAGCCAGGCACTCAGTTATAACCTCTTTGACGCCATAACTACTGTTCCACCATTTATTTTGATCGTAGCTGATATTATTGATAGAAATTATGCCCACCCTACAATAATCCCCCAGGGATTTATTGAACAGATAATAACTTCTCCTGGCATGTGATCCTACCGAAACGATATTGATAGCTTTAAAATCGTGCGGGTGGCTAACCAGCCAGGCTTTCGTCGCTATCGACGAGGTATTAGTACGGTTGTTTGAACTTGGGCTAACTTTTATCAGCTGGATTTTTGCACTATCAATTCCTCGCTCCATTATTTTGGCAGCCAACAGTTCGGCAGATGATTCAAATTTTGTTGCATTCCAGCCGTAAACTTTGCGACCACCGGTTATGATCAATTTGCGATAATTCTTTCCATTAAACTCTTTTAATGTCTCTTCTATCGCGAAGTCAGGAAGCCAGTCATCAACAAGCAGTACTTCCGCCTCTACGGGCCTGTTCATAGAGAGAAATGAATTGATTTTAAGAAAAAACAAACAAGTCAGCAAGAGAATCAGTAAGGTGACCAATAAAACCGCCTTCCAGGTAGGCACCCAAATTTCCTTTTTTTTGAAAAAACCTAAACCAGCCATATAAAAAATTGGGACTTTACCCATAAAATGCTGTTATCAACAGGCGTACCTGGGCAGTTATATTCAGTAAAAAATTCCGCTTGATCCTACGCATTTCGTTGATGTAACATTCTTGATAAAATTAAATAATATATAAAAATAATTTATTTTTTTATATTACAAAATTATTCTTTCTTTACACACTTGCGTGATTTTTTGATGTGCAAACAACGGGGAAAACAGGTCAGGTGTTAAAAGTTAGTTTCACGCGGAATACTAAATTTCATATAGTTTGATGCCCATAAAAGTATTAATGCTGATCGATGGCCTCTTTGCAGGTGGCAAGGAAAGGAGGCTGATAGAATTACTAAAGGGGTTGTCAGTTACGCCAAACGTGGATTATGAAGTCGTTATTTTATCGGATGTTGTCACCTACGAGGAGATCTATCAATTAAAGGGAAAAGTTCATTGTATTGTCAGGAAATCGAAAAAGGATTTTAGTGTTTTTGGTAAACTGCACCGGATTTGCAAGACATTTCAACCGGACATAATTCAGGCCTGGGAGTCAATGGCGGCGGTATACGGTGTTATAGCGGCCAAGCGAATTGGCGCCAGATTCATTAATGCCTCAATAACCACCGCCAAGGAAAAAATCAAGCCTTTCAGCAGTACCTGGATAAGAGCCAGGCTGACATTTTTATTTGCTGACGCCGTTATAGGTAATTCACAGGCCGGTTTGGATTCTTTTGACGCGCCACCCGGCAAAAGTTACTGTATTCGAAATGGATTTGATTTTAAAAGAATGGAGAAGCTCCTGCCTACCGATGAGATAAAAGCCAGTCTGGGAATAAACCCTGATAAAATGGTGGTTGGCATGGTGGGGGAGTTTCATCCAAGGAAAGACTATAAAACGTTTATGCACGCGGCATTGTCTGTTTTGGCAGAGACGCAAAATGTGTTTTTTTTAGGCATCGGTGGTGGCGTGATGAAGCCTGAAATGGAAAAATTAATTCCCGGCAAATACAGATCTTCGTTTAAGCTTATCAATTGGCAAAAGAACGTAGAATCCTTTATTAATATTTTTGACGTTGGCGTAATGTCCTCTTACAGGGAGGGGATATCAAACGCCATTATTGAATATATGGTACTGGGTTTGCCGGTAGTAGCTACTGGTGTTGGTGGCACCCCGGAACTGGTAGTGGATGGTGAGACAGGATTTTTGGTGTCCAAGGGAAATGTTGATCAAATGGTAGAAAAAATTAAGCTCTTATTGGCTGATAAGGAAAGAGCTGTGGCCATGGGGCAGCAGGGCAGAGAAAGAATATACGATCACTTCTCTTTAGATAAAATGGTAGATACTTACATTAGGTTGTATCAACACTTGACTACCAAAGGAACTAATGAAAAGTTTTTGGTTTAGTCATTATAAATTAAATGAGTTTTGCTTTGGGGCTGGGATCGGTCCTTTTGCGCTGAAACAGGAAAAGGTATTTTGAAAATGTTGATCAGAAATTCTGCATTGTCATCAATCGCAAATATTTTATTATATTCACAGGTCGGTGGCTTTGGCTCATTTTCCGTTCGGATGGTTTATCTCCATAATTAATAACAATTGAATTTTTACACTTTCGATAAAATTGAATAGACAGGTGATATGAAAAAATGTACGATATTCTTGATTTTAATTGCCATTGCCAGTTCCTGCGTTCCCGTAAAAAGACAGACGTTACTTCAAAGTACCGAGGATGTAAACAAGCTGGCCGAGGGGAGTGGTTTGATGCGTATGATTGAAGAAAACAATGTAGAGTACAGGCTTCAGGCGGGAGATGTTATTCAAATCAGGATATCAAGTTTAACACCTACCCAGTTTGATGTTTTTTCCAGCATCAGTGATCAGCAAAATGACCGTTTGGATCCGATCCTGACAGGGTTTTTGGTGGACAAGCAAGGATATATCACTATGCCACATTTGGGAAAGATCAGCGTATTGGGCCTTTCGATAGCTGAAGTAACCGACAAGATTGAGTCTTTGGTGGACGAAATTCTGGATACACCGACTGTTTACGTCCGGCTAGTCACCTTTAGTGTTGCTGTTTTGGGTGAGGTAGAAAATCAGGGGCGATATTCGACCTTTGAAAACAAATTAAATGTTTTGGAGGCTGTTGGAATGGCAGGAGGGTTAACCGAATTTGCAGATGGCAGCAAAATAAAAATTGTACGTACGGAGAATGGTGTTTCCGGTATTACGGAATTAAATGTGTTAGAGGAGTCGCTTATTTCCTCTAATTTTTATTATGTAAAGCCTAATGATATTATCATCGTTCCAGCGCTTAAAACCAAAAACTTCAGGCAAAATCAGGCCAACAATATCGGGCTGATCCTCTCGGGGTTAGCTACTATTGCATCGGTCATATTGGTATATGATCGACTGTCTGACTAAAGGTCCGTAATGGACGGGTTGGGTATTCCTGCAAAACTCAAATATTTTCTGCAATGTGGGCATGCGTCAAAATATCAATTAGAATGGTTTTTTGTGTGTCGGCACCACAATCTTTCAGGGCTTCATCCAATACCTGCTTTTTTTCTTCGATGTCCATATCGGCAGTGATAATTTTTTTGATGTCCCGGTATTGAGAAACAGTTAATTCTTCCTCCAGCGCATTGATAATGATGTTAAATGATTCTTGTTCTTTTAATACATTTTCCGGCAAACCGAAATTTTCCAATTCATTGATACAGGCCTCGAGAATTTCTTTACCTCTTTTTTTACAGGAGTCTAATTGTGATACTGAGCCTGAGGCATCTCTTAGCGACCAGGAACTGTAATCATATTTTATGGCATCAATATGTTTTACCCGCTGATTGTTCTCGCCAAAGATTCTTTCCAAAAGTACAATGGTCGAACTTTTCCACGCCTCCAGGTCCATGCCTTTTAGTTCCAGCTTTTGAATTTGCTTTTGCAGCAGATCAATTTGTTTGTCAATCATCTTTTAAAGTAATTATATACACTTATCAGGCAATAGTATTTCACCTTTACTAATATACTGAATTAAGGTGATTCCTTGATTACAACCTTCGTATTTTTAAAATTTGCTGGAAAAAGGCCTTAATGAACTGTTTTTTTGGCGATAAATTCATAATGCTCATTTCTTCCCACAAATTGGTTTCCTCATCGAGAAACTTAAAAACCTTGGTTGGACCGTTCTTTTTAAACAGTTCAGTGAAGATGTCTTTTGCAGGATAGGTTTCATTCGCCAGCACATTTAATAGCGTACTGTCGTATAATCGAAACCTTTTGGAAGTCAGAGAAGGAGGGGACAGCGGGTATTTATTATCAGCCAGATTTTTTATGATTCCTTTGACGGCTTTTTGAATTCGCAGAAAGGTGAATCCTGTGGATGCTTTGGTATTACCTCCGAGTGTACCGATATTGACCACATTTTTTCCGCCGGTTTGCCGGAAAGGGAAATCGCTCATAGGGATGATACCAAACTCTTCTTCTAAAATCTGATAACCCTCGATTTTAAGCTGCTTGTTGATATAATGCTTTAACGCCTCGTCGTAGGCTTTGTCTTCCAATAGTGTATCTGTAAACAGCGTATATTCAATCAGCGCTTTTTTTTCAGAAAGGGGTAATACATAACAAAACCTGGTTTCGCGGTCTTGTGCGACCCTGAAATCCATATAGGTCATTTTATCGGGATCGAAGCTGTCACTGTCGGTTTCTATAACCCATCCTTTAAAATGCTGGAGTAGCGTATGGTAATCCTCCGGGATGTTGAGGGTATTTACCGAATGGTAGCTACTGAACACAAAAGCTGCCTGATACCGCCCCCGATCTGTAACTACTTCGCCGTGGGCTTTTATTTCATCAATTTTAGCTTCCAGAAACTCAAAATTGGGGTAATGGCTTATTTGTTGAAAAACGTGGGAATAGAAGTCAATGCCACGTATCATTTTATACCGGTACGGGCGCAAATCCATCTCCTGCTCAAAGTCATTACCATAAAAATTGGCAACATCCCAGGATTTACATACCAGATGCTCCAGGCTATTTTCCTGCGTTTCCCAGAAACACCAGGTACGATCGTTGGTGTTTTTCTTTTCCCGGTCTATAATCAATACGGACTTATCTTTCAGACGACTATTGGTCAGTTCCAATGCCAGCATTAACCCTGAGCATCCGGCGCCTGCTATGATGTAGTCGTATTGTTTCATGGAAACCGGGTTTAATGCGAACTCGCTTTGCCGGCTCCTCGTGGAATGCGAATATTTTCTACCACTTGCTGCACACCTTCCGGTGGAGCGCTGGTGAATTTTGACACCACCAGAGAAATGACAAAATTGAATATCATTCCCAGTGTTCCTATCCCTTCGGGAGAAATACCGAACCAATATTGGTCGGGTGTGCCACCCCAAAATTTAAAGTATAATATGTAGGTTGCGGTAAATACCAGTCCGACAATCATTCCCGTGATAGCCCCTTCTTTGTTCATTTTCTTTGAAAAAATACCTAGAATAATAGCCGGGAAAAAAGAGGCAGCAGCCAATCCAAAGGCAAATGCTACCAGGGCCGCCACATAGTCGGGAGGATTCATACCAAAATAACCAGCGACCACCACGGCAATGCCCGCTGAAATACGGGCGGCATTTAACTCTCCTTTTTCAGATATTTGGGGCATTATTAATTTTTTAAATAAATCGTGGGAAACAGAAGTAGATATTACCAACAATAAGCCTGCGGCCGTGGATAAGGCCGCCGCTAATCCTCCGGCAACTACCAGCGCGATTACCCAACCGGGCAATTGTGCTATTTCAGGATTAGCCAATACGATGATATCTCTATCCACGTAAAGTTCATTAGCACTTTCGGGATTACCGTTTGTAACCATGCGCTGGCCGCTACTGCCTTTTTCATCATTAAATGCAGGTTTTATGTCGGTGAGCGCATTTCCCGATTGATATTGGATTTTCCCATCATTGTTTTTATCCGACCATGCCAGCAAGTCCGTGTTTTCCCAGTTTTTGAACCACTGGGGGACCTCCTGATAGCTACGATTGCTTACCGTGTTGATTAAATTGGTGCGTGCAAATGCAGCCACGGCCGGAGCGGTGGTATACAGAATAGCAATAAAAACCAAAGCCCAACCAGCGGAAATACGGGCATCTCTGACTTTTGGAACAGTAAAAAATCTTACAATTACATGAGGGAGCCCGGCAGTACCCAACATGAGCGCTGCTGTAACAAAAAACAGGTCTATGGTAGGTTTATTGGCTACCGTGTAGGCTTTAAAGCCCAGGTCGGTGTGTAACTTATCGAGCTTATCCAGCAGATAAGTACCATCCTGTAGCTTCCCTCCAAAGCCAAGTTGTGGGATCGGGTTATCTACCATAATCATAGAAATGAAAATAGCGGGTACCATGTAGGCAAATATCAACACACAATATTGTGCTACCTGCGTATAGGTAATGCCTTTCATACCTCCGAGCACGGCATAGAAAAAAACGATGCCTACACCAATGATGACACCTTGTTCAAACGGGATATCCAAAAACCTGGCAAATGCAATTCCTACTCCCTTCATCTGCCCAACCACGTAAGTGAAGGAAACGAAAAGTGCACAGATAACGGCAACGAGTCTTGCGGTGTTGGAATAGTAGCGATCTCCTATAAAATCCGGCACAGTAAATTTGCCAAATTTGCGCAGATACGGTGCCAGCAGCAGTGCCAGCAACACATAGCCACCGGTCCAGCCCATCAAATACTGGGCACCATCGAAGCCCATGAAAGAGATAAGACCGGCCATGGAAATGAATGACGCGGCGGACATCCAATCGGCGGCGGTGGCCATGCCATTGGCCAATGGAGAGACACCGCCCCCGGCAACATAAAATTCTTTGGTAGATCCGGCCCTGGACCAAATGGCCACGCCAATGTACAGGGTAAAAGTAATACCGACGATAATAAAGGTTAAAAGTTGTAAATCCATCCGAAATCAGGCATTAAAAGTTTTATTCTTTTTCATCAACATCAAATTCCTTATCCAGTTTATTCATCCACCGTACGTAGACAAATATCAGAATTACAAATACATAGATGGATCCTTGCTGTGCAAACCAAAACCCTAACTTAAAACCTGCTATTTTGATCTGGTTTAGATAGTCAGCCAGTAAAATGCCAAATCCGTAAGAAACGATAAACCAGATGCTTAGAAGAATAGTCAGGTATCTGAGATTTTTTTTCCAGTATGCCTGCATTTTATTTTTATTGTCCATATCAAAATGGCTTTTATTAGGAAAACTTGTGTTGATAAATCTATCAAATATAGCAATTTTGTGAAATTGCCCGTCGTAGAACAGGTTTTATTATCAATATGCCGGCGTTTTAGCGTATAATTGTTCAACCTATAAAAAAAGGCCAGCCTGGGTGGGCTGACCTTTTAGAGGAAAAATACGCATATTTGGTTTTTTGAAGCGTGTTTGGTTGTGAGCTAAAGGAAGGTATAGGCTACTAATGGGTGCGGTGAAATTTGGTACGTTAACCGCAAAGGCCTGGAGCATGATAAAAGCCGCCTCAATATTAGCACTGAGACGGCCTGGTCTATCTCAACTAATTTAAAACTTTCCAATCTTCAGCGTCATAAAATAATTTGGTTTATTGAAATCCTTATTGCTGGTATCCACTAATTCCAGATCCTGGGTAAACCTTTTTGTGACACCCATATTGAGCCTGAAATGCCTGGTTACATTTATTTCCAAACCGACACCGGGCTCTACATACCAAAATACATCATCATCTATCAGCTCATCACCCCGGTTTCTATAACGGTTATCTTCCCAGTCTTCGTGATAACCCAACCAGCCGGCGCCGGAGGCGATTGGAAAGGTGACATGGATCAGATTATTCGAAAATAAAATTGGCTCGACGAATAGTCCGCCGTAACCCCCCAGCAAAATCGCCCTTTCGTCCGGATCGGGGTCAATGTTTTCAAATTTTGCCGTTGGAATGATGCCCTGGGCTTCAATGCCAATGGCCAGTGACCGGTTAATAATCCAACCACCCTTGATACCCATCATGGCAAATGTTTTATTGTTAAATTCTGAAGCTTTGAACATAATAGCACCGTAGGCGCCAGAGTGGTGGCTTGATCCTGTTAAGGTTTTGATATCGCTTTCTTTTTCATGACTAATCGGCTCACTCTTATATTCCTGTGCCAGGGCAAAATGTGAGGTCAGCACTACCAGGAAAAGGGACTTTAATATTTTCATAATTCAAAATGCTTATGGACTATATCTTTCTAAGTTTATTCTAATGACAACGGTTGTTGGAGAAGGTTTCCATCGTATGGAAAAAAAGAAAAATAGTGCAATAGGACGTGGCCAAACCGGTTTGCAGAATCAACCAGGTACCTTAATCAAATAAACCGCAGACCATAGCCGGTTGGTATTTATATTTCCCGGTGGGAGTTTACAGACCTGACCGGTAATTAGGTATTACCGTAGTAATGAGATAAAATATAGAAATAAAAAGACGAGGACGTAGAGTTAAATGTCTTTGATAATGTCCAGCCAGCCAGCTGCCTTGCCTTTGGGCCTCACTACCACCATTGGGATGGTATCATTGATTTGAATCAACCGTTCGGCCATACTGCCAATAAATAACGCCGTGGAGGCAGTCCGGCCTTTGGCGCCTATGACCATGAGGCTTGCCTGCACCTTGACGGCTTTTTCGTAAATATCGGCCACCGGGTCCTCGTCTTCGTCCAGGGAATAACATTCACGAACTTTTAATCCTTTTAAATCAATTGATTTTATAAATTTTTTGAAGTCCGCCTCAGCATTTTTTTGCATTATCTGTCGAAATTCTTCATAAGATTTTCCTGTATAATGATAGCCGACCGGCACGTTGTACACGTTTTGACAAATAATTTCAACCTCATTTTTTACCCGGGTGCCAATGTTGATGGCCTGTTCCAAAGCATTTTGCGCATACTGGGAGAAATCTATGGGTACAAGGATTTTCCGGGATTCAGGCATAGCTCCTTCGGGGACTATTAACAATGAACAGACTGCCCTCCTGGCCAATCGGTGCGATAGAACGCCGCTGCCTTTTAATTGATTCTTTCTACCCACAATGGCAAGATCAATCTTGTATTTTTCAGTCATCTCCAGGATCTTTCTGGCAGGCTGACCATTTTCAACGATACACGCTGTTTTTACCCCGTTAGCGCCTTCCATTTCCTTAGCTATTGAGGCCTCAAGCTGTGCCTTGCGCTCCTCCAGTGCATTTTCAATGATTCCCGGAAATTCTTTTTGAACTGCCGCAGGAATATTCATATGCCTGATAACATTGACAAAATAGATCGTGTCTGTGTCTGAAACCCTGGAGATAAAGGCGGCGAACTTGATAATAGTAGCGTCTAGTTCGCTACCATCAAGGGCCACCAGTATTTTATTTAATGGATACATGACCGTAAATGGCTAATGATTTCTATAGTATTACGAGATTTTCAAAATAAACTGCAAATTAAATCATTCTTCTGAACAATCTGCTAAAAAATCTACCAACATTTCAAATTGCTCCTTGGAGTGTGTAGGGAAATTGGCGATTCTCAGGTGCTCATTTTTGAACGCCCCGTATCCGCTGCCGATAACCATTCCTCTTTCGTTTGCCTGCTTAATGATTTTTTCACTGGCAACGCTTGTCTTTGCGACAATTACAGTTTTGGAACGGTGAGCAGTTTCCTCAACAAATGGCGCCAGCAGAGGATGGTTCTCCAGCAGGTTGTATAATAAAGCCGCTTTATACTCCGTTTCCCTGCGGATCTGTACGATTCCCTTGGTCAGCATATCTTCTGCTACTTTTCCCAACAAATAAATGCCCAGTACATTGGGGGTTTCCGGTGTTTGGTTTTTAACCGCTTTTGCAGCAAAGGAGGGTATGCTATGATAAGAACCGATGGAATGCCCGGCTTGCTGCATTGATTTTGCCTTTTCGACACATTGCCTGTTCATGATCCAGACCCCCAGGCCGGCCGGAAGTCCAAATCCCTTTTGTACGGAAAAATATATGGCATCAATACGGTTAAAATCTATATCTATATAAGGCAGCGCCGACACGGCATCAACAGCCAATATTTTATTGGGATGCTTTTCTTTTAACCCGTAGATATCCTCCAACGGCTGTGCGACGCCGGTACTGGTTTCGTTTTGTGTGACGGCAATTAATTCTGCTGACTCCGGGACATTTATTTCCGAGGGTTTGAAACCCAGACCGGGCGCAACCTCCAACAATGCCGTATTCCGCCCCAATTCACCTGACATTTGATAAAATCGCTTGGAAAAAGAGCCGTTTACCAAATGATAAGATGACTGTTCCACACAGTTCTGGATCAGACGCTCCCATATCTCAGTGGCAGAACCGGTAAAATATATTTCAAAATCATCCGGTATATTTAAAAGCCGCCGTAATTGATCAGTAGTGTGCGCATAAACCTCTTCAAATCGCTTACTGCGGTGAGATATAGAGGGAATATGGGATTTTAGCGCATTTTTGATATGGCCTTCGACAGTATAATATAGGGCGGAAGGCCCGGGAGTGAAATATACTTGGTGCATTTTGATAAATGAATTATTCCGTATTTTAGTTTAATCGATTAAAGTTATAATGTCTGTCAGCTACTAAAAAGAAGTATGCCAGGGGTAAAATTAGCAGCAGACCGGCCAGCAGGAACATATTACTGAGTCCTGCAATTTTAACAACATATCCCAGGAGAATTGAGCCCAATCCAATCCCCAAATCAGTTGCTGAGTAAATGGTAGAGTTAGCAACGCCTCTTCTGTCGGCACCTACCAGATTAGCCGTCATGGTTAATATCGTAGGCATGATCAGGCCATTGCCCACCCCGGTTATAAAACACGCCATTAGAAATAAGTATTCTGTTTTGGTTTGCGATAGCAGTATATACCCGAAAATGGTGATAATAAAACTCCACAGGATAATTACCCTGGGTCCGTTCTTATCCATAAACTGGCCGGAAAACGGCCTAAGCGAGGCGACACCTATGGCAAAAACCAGGAATACCAACGGAATATTACTGATCGCCAGTTCTTCGGCAAAGAGCGTGAGAAATGACATCAGACCACCATAGGTTACAGCGGTGATCAACATTATAAGTGTTATATGAACTACCTTTTTTTCGTACACACCAGCCCGGGTTAATTTTTTTGGTGCTGGAGGCATTTTTACATACTTTATCATAAAGGCCATAGCCAGTGCTAACACGGAGATAGCAAATGTCCAGATGAATAACATTTGAAAATTGCTTTGCTCCAATATGCTTAAGCCGACCAATGGTCCGAGTGCCATAGATAATGTAATAGATAAACTGAAGTAGCTGATACCCTCACCCCGGCGTTTTTCCGGAACGAGGTCTGAGGCAATGGTGATGCCACCATTGGTGATTACGCCCCAGCTCAGTCCGTGTAATGTTCTCAAAATTAGCAAAGAAACATAGCTATCTACCCAAATGTATAAGCCGGAGATGAGAACGTAGGCCAGCAGGGACCATAGATAGACGGACTTTCTCCCATAAGCATCCAGGACATAGCCAGCCACCGGTCGTATCAGCAGGGCGCTGAGTGCATAAATGCCAATAACATAACCAACGCGACTCTCATCTTGTCCCAGATCATTTACCACGTAAAAGGGCAGGGTAGGGAGTAAGAAGTAGAACCCCGAAAAAATCAACAAATAGGACAGGGTATGGATGATAAAATCCCTACGCCAGAGTGTTGTTTTTTTTGTGGTGGTTATTATAGTCATATGGTTAATTTTGACGCGGCAAATATACCCCGAAATACTTTCTGTAAGGATAGATTGTGAAACTATTTATAGCAATTTAAAGGCTATGTATGGTTTACTTCATAAAATATTTCTTCAATCGGTACAAATACCCTAGCTTTGTAAATAACAATTCGGGTTTTAAAAAAATGGAAGATATCCCACTTGAGTCTGGACACTTTTTTTAAACCTAACAATTTAAAAATAACGGGTGATTTCGTGTTCAAAACCGGGCCTCACCCTGACTTGTCGGGGCCTCGTAATGCTTTTTGGCATTGCAGGATAACAGTGGATTGTTGCGATTTGCGGATAGCCTAAATCTTGTCATTTAGGGGTTTAATCTTAGACCTCTGGGCTCTTGTGGGGCTTTTTATTTTAGCGGCTAACGCAGTTTTTAAGGCGGGTATCCAATACATTCATGAGATCCCGGCAAAATCCCCGCGATTACTCCACACCAAGCGCCTGAAGTACATACCGTCCCGGGGCTTTTCAAATACTATCCACACCGGTATCAATACAGAACTCTGAACCAGATCGTACCCTCTATGGCTTTTAGCTTTTTAATGGCGTCCTTGTTATAGGCCTTATCAACATCGGTAATTACATAACCCACGGTTTCATTGGTTTTGAGATACTGACCTACAATATTGGTATTAAACTCGGCCAATATATTATTGATCTTGGCCAGAATACCTGGCATATTGTGGTGAATGTGCATTAACCGGTGTGCGTTTTTGAATTCCGGCAATCTTACATTGGGAAAGTTTACGCTATTGGTCGTGCTTCCGGTATTGATATAGTCCATGATTTGGGCCGGCACAAAATGTGCGATGTTAATTTGCGCCTCCAACGTGCTACCGCCTATATGAGGGGTTAGCAACGTGTTTGGAAGGCCTCTTAGTTCCGTGTTTAATTCCTCAAGGTTGCTTTTTGGTTCCTCGGGAAATACGTCGATCGCCGCGCCGCGTACTTTTCCGCTCAAAATGTTTTTTCTCAATGCCTTAATGTCCACAACTTTCCCCCGGCTCAGGTTGAGAAAAATCACGCCATCCTTCATTTTTTCAAATTGCTTCTCACCGATAAAACTGTGATTTTCCTTCCTGCCATCCACATGCAGACTTATGACGTCGGCTATGGATAACAGTGCTTCCAAAGAATCACACTTTGTGGCATTGCCCAGGGTAAGGCGGTCGACCAGGTCATAATAGTAGACATCCATACCCATGTTTTCTGCCAGCACAGACAATTGAGAACCTATATTACCGTAGCCGATGATCCCAATTTTCTTCCCCCGGATTTCATAGCTTCCACTGGCAGACTTGTCCCATTTGCCCTGATGCATGACCATCATTTTATCCGGTAAATTTCTCATTAACAGGATAATTTCCGCAATGGCCAATTCCACTACCGATCGCGTGTTACTGTACGGTGCGTTGAATACGGTCACCCCTTTTTTCAAGGCTGCTTCCAGGTCGATTTGATTCGTGCCAATACAGAAAGCACCAATAGCAATTAAGCGGTTGGCATGGTTCAGCACTTTTTCGGTTACCTGCGTTTTTGATCTGATACCCAGTACAGAGACATCTTTAATTTTTTCACATAACTCATTCTCATCCAGGCCGGCACGGTGTTCTTCTACGGTATAACCTTCTTCTTTTAAAATTTTAACGGCATCGGAATGCACGTTTTCAAGTAGTAATACCTTTATTCTATTTTTAGGATAAGATATGGCTGTATTCATTTTGTTAATATATAAAATTTCGTCTAAACTGGGAGCGACATGGTCGGCCTTTTGCAAAACCGGTGTTCTCTCAATATTTTCGGTGAATGCATAAAACATATTCGCCAATCCGCCAGCTTTAATTTCGTAATCGTTATAACCATCGCCGATAACGTATACTTGTCCGCTCAGGTTAAGCTTTTTTATTATTTTGACCTTCCCGTTGCTTGAGGATAGCTCATTGTTTGAATCAAAGCCAACGATATTACCATCGGAATCAAACTCAAAACTGTTGGCAAATACGTTTTCTTCTTTGACGCCGTATTCGGTCACGATAGGAACGATGAAATCTCTGAAGCCGTTGGATACAATGAATATCCGGTCGGCATACTCCGAAAAAAATGCTTTGTTTCTTTTGAAGGAGGTGGATACCTTTTCCTTTAATTCAGCGATCAGGTCTTCTATGTGATGTTTTTTGGCCTCGAGGAGCTTTATCCGCTCATTTAAAGATTGTCTGAAAGACAATTCACCTTCCATACTCCGGTCGGTAATGGACTTGATTTGCTCCAGGATATTATCCTTTTGCGCATTGGCCTTTAAAGATATTTCTCCCAATACATCCAGTGCTTCCACTTTTGTAAATGTACTGTCAAAATCAATAACAAAATATTTATTGTCTTTCATTGGAATATCCTATTATCACAAAATTTTTCTGCAAAACTAATTAATTGCATTGGATGATTGGTCACTTATCTTTTGAATCTTTAGAAGAATGACAATATGGCAAATTTAAGGTCATTTAATTAGTGTAAATTGAGAAATTTGCAACAAAATTAAAATCTGATCAAGAATTAGTAATTGGAGACGATTAAGGTTTCGTCCGCCTGATCCCGGCAGTATTTCCGGCCGTTGGCGCCCCCTAAAGGAAAATCTGATTTTTCAATATCAAAGAAATGCGCTGTGCCGGATAATACACTTTCTCCTATGGGATTGAGTAAAAGCTGATCCCCCCGGGTATCGTATAGCTTATCGAGTTGATGCAGCATTTCAAAATATTGCAGGTCGCCAAACCCATAGTAAAAATCGTGTTGTAGCATTTCCCTTACTATTTTCTTTTTGGTAGTGCTTCCCTTCCTGATGAGTTCCAACTGTTTTATCTGCAAATGATTCAATCCATTTTGTGCTGTTGGAAATCTTTTGATGTGGGCATTTAAGGCAGCTGCCAGAAAGGGAAATGCCGGGGGAAAACTACGGTTTAACAAATTTTGTATAGCGCGAGGATCCGGATCTGCAAAGGCCAGCCATGCCTCATGGGCGAATTTAAGATCACTTGTGAATAACTGAATTTTTTGCTCGGCCAACAGAGGGAAATCTTGTGGTTTTAACTCACCCAGCCCCCGAAAATTAGGATGGCCGGGGAACTGATCAATACATATCAGGGAAATTTTAGTATTTTCTGGCTCCAGGTGTTTTAACCAACTGAGCAGGGCGATAAGATTTATCTGGCAGAAAAGGTCGTATTCGAACCATAAAATCAGCTCGTCATAATCAGCGGCCTTTTTAATCATCGCTAATTCATTAGTGCTCATTGCGTGATAGTCATCCAAATTCGGGCCTTTTTGAAAATAACCTTCGAAGCTGTCCACGACATATTGTGCTCTTAATTTCCAGAATTCGGGGCTTCCGACAACATGGTGAACCGGTCCGGTTGCCAGTGCTTCCCGCCAGACGCAAATATCACCCGCAAGCCCTGATTGGGTGAATAGGCTTTTGGTGGCGTCACCGTTTAATATATGAAGTGTTTTCATCAGTTTGATTATGCTGCAACATGCATAAAAAATCCCTTCATGTCAATTGTATTAGCCATGAAGGGACTTAAATACGTTTATTTTTTTATTTTTTGAAACTTGAGAATATTTCCGGATTTCTAATTAAAGCAGTAATCCAAATTACAATTAAGATAATTGAAGGAAAGGTGTAGTTGTCTAACGGCGCTTCCGCCTGCATATGAGAGGCAATAGCACCGCCAAAGTAAGCGCTCATCAAAAGTGTCCCCAAAGAGGAAGTCTTAGGGATCAAAAATAGTATGACAGAAAGCAACTCTCCAATACCAATTAGCATCACCTCACCTTCGGTAAACCCCCAACCTGTTAACATGTCCATCGGCATCGGATCACCCGTTAGTTTGCCAATTGCGCTAAAAGCTATAAATGCCGTTAAAGCCCCGGCCAATACCCAACCTACAATTTTTTTAGTTTTCTCATTCATGATTTTATTCTTTATAGGTTAAAAATTGTCATTTGCCTAAGTAATATAGAGGTATTTTTTATATGTAACAACACCTAAATTCATGAATGACCTCCGCCAGCGGTCTTTACCAGACGCTTTAACAACAGCCTCCACCGTCGTAAAAATAGGTGGCATCGGAAGTGAATATATCTTTTCTTTCCAGGCCAGCCAGCGCTCCGGCAGTTTTATCACACACCGCCAAAGGCATATTTGGCAACAAGACGTGACCTTTGCCATCATCAAAATACTCCTTGTCTCCGAAATAAATAGCCGTTTTGCCTGTAAATACACAGGGACCGTCTTCGGGCATGGGATCTTTAATAGCACAAACTTCTACACTTTCAATGAATATCAATTGATCGGTATTATACTGATCAGGAGACAGCACCCGGTAAGGTCTTTTTGCCCTTATTTCAACAGTGCCAAAACCGCAGTCTGTAATTAGTTGAATATAATCTTTCAAAGGAATAGCGCCGGTAAGACACATGGCTCTTAAACGCTCGTCATTTCTCAGGCTGTCTGACATTGGTGTTTCGCAAATGGGATCAGAAAGTACCAGCCGGCCATGTGGTTTAAGTACCCGGTACATTTCCCTAAGTGCCTGTTTCAGATCGTCAATTTTAAATATGTTAAAAAGGCAGTTTTGTGCCGCCACATCAATGGTTCCGTCTTCAATAGGCAAGTGGAGGGCATCTCCTTTTCTCAGGTCAACAAAATCAGATTTAAACCAGGGATTTAATTTCTCAGCTTCCTTGAAATTTATCTTCGAGGCATCCAGCATTTCGTCGACTACATCTATGCCAATGGTACCGCCTTTGGTGCGGTTGAAATAAGAAAATTGCAGTAATTCCATACCACCTCCCACGCCAACGTACAAGACCGTAGGATTATTTACCAGGTCTCTGGGATTAACGGTACTGCCGCAGCCATAATTCATGTCCAACATGATTTTTGGCACCTCCAGATCTGGAAGTTGCCAAACAGGCGTTGTCGTGCAGCACAATCCAACGTTAGGGTTTTCGGCAGCATCTTTATAAATGTTTTTTGTGGTTTGCAAGTAGGATATATTGCTCATTATTTCTTTTTTTACAATTATCAACCAAAACTAGCAAAGATTAGTTTGTGCTAAAATAATTAATTTGCCATTTGTCAGATTGCAGACGCCATGCGACAGAATCCTATGTAAAACAATGAAATTCATCGAGTCATCAACTGTGCTAAGATCAGTAATCGCTTTAATGCTGGTTCTGCTGGGGAGCTTTGATACAAAGGATTCCTACAAGTTATATGACGTAGATGGGAAGCTTATCGACTATCAGCAGTTACTTGACAAGGCGGTAAAAGCAGATATTGTTTTATTTGGTGAGTTGCATGATAACCCCATTTGTCACTGGCTGCAGTTGGAGTTGGCCAGGGACTTATTCGAGAGAAAATCAGGGAAGGTAATTTTGGGAGCAGAAATGTTTGAAGCCGACAATCAAATGATCCTCAATGAATTTCTCGAGGGATTGATTGGAGAAGCTAATTTTGAAAATGAGGCCAGACTATGGAATAACTACAGAACCGACTACAAGCCGTTGGTGCAGTTTGCAAGGGAAAAGGGTATTCCTTTTGTAGCTTCCAACATTCCGAGGAGATATGCCAATATGGTTTACAAAGGTGGCTTTGCATCCCTGCAAAACCTGTCTGCCCGGGCAAAAACCTTTATAGCCCCATTACCGATTGCTTATGATTCTACTTTAAAAGGCTATAGTGACATGCTGTCTATGGCCAGAGGTCATGGTGGTGGTAATCTTCCCAGGGCACAGGCTATTAAAGATGCTACGATGGCTCATTTCATTTACCATAACCTTGAAAAACGGCATACATTGATACATCTCAACGGGACCTATCATTCCAATAATTTTGAAGGAATCGGCTGGTATCTGAATCAGTTGGACAACCGGTTGAAAATATTAAGCATCGCTTCCGTAGAACAGCCGGACATTAATGTGCTGAAGCCGGAAAACAAAGGTGTTGCCGATTTTATTTTGGTAATACCTTCTACGATGACGAAAACCCATTGATAAGCTACCAGGCTAGCCAACCATGACGGTAGCAAAGAACATCGGAATTAGCAACAGGGGTTTTCCCGCAAAAGGTCAAAATAAATAACAACACCTTCGAATATTTTTAAAGCCTTAGAATTCTATTCGATAACTAATGTTCGGAAACAGTCCCAATTGTTCCTCAGTTCGGATGTCACTGGTTCGGTTGCTGTAAAACTCGTCCAGAACATTATACCTTCCCGTGAAATTTTGAACGTTTAAGGCGATGATGCTGGCATGTTTTGGTTTGTTTCTTTGATATCTAATACCTATATCCATCCGAAAATAATTAGGTAGCTGTCTTTCAAATGCATTATCCCAGTCATAGACCGTCCCGTTATTGGCCCGGGAGGCGGCTAAATCTATGGGTACTACCCGCTGGCCACCACCCCAGATCACCCTGCTGTTGATCCCGATAAGGTTGTTGCCGGCTTTGCCTACTTTAAATTCTTTGCCTATAATTATGTTGGTGGCGAAGTTACTGTTGAACCTGGTATTTCTTTCGATTTTATCAGCGCCGGTATACCTGGATTCAAAAAGTGATCCGGTGATCATAAAGTAGTAGTTGTTGGTGAAATATTTTTCAAGGGTTAATTCCAGTCCGTAATTTTTCCCTGTGCCATTGTTTACCAGGGTATCTGTAGTAAAACCATCCCTTGCGTTGAGCGCGGAGGTGATGAGCTGCCATGGTTGTGTAACAAAATCGGGGCGAATGGGAACATCGTATAAATGCTGGTAGTAGATCTCAGTTTTTAACTTTAAATCCGGCCGTAGTTTTCGCTCATAGCCGAGTACATAATGCGCAGCTTTAGTCATGTCCAATGACTTATTGGGTTGAACAAAATCCCCATTTGGCAATTGTTCCTGGGCCAGGTAGAGGGAAATTGGCTCTAACCGGCTATGGATCCCCAGTCCTGCGGTAATGGCCTGATTAGCCTTAAATTGCCATCTTCCGCTAATCCGGGGTTCCAGACTGGTGTTACCGTTAAGGCCGAAATAACTAAAATGTAGTCCTGTGTTAATGGTCAACTTCTCAGTAGGCCGGTTTTGCCATTGTGCATAGGCCTGCCAGAGCTGGGTATTGCCACTTGCGTTTACTTCGGTTTCGAGTTGATCGGTTCTGATGTTTCTGAACTTGGAAAACAAATCGTAACCCAACTGGTTTAATATGACCCCTGATCTTAGGGTATTTCTGGCGTTGAATTTGTGATTTAAGAGGAAAGAGCCTCTGAGTGCAGCGTGTTGAAAGGATTCATCGAATTGAACTTTTTGTCCTAAAGAATCCTCCAAAAATCTGTTTTCCAATCCCGACCAGGATATAATGGATTTTAAATAGGTATCATCATTGAAATAATAGATATGCGATAACCCTAGTGCCATCATCCGGTTTCTGCTATCTTCGTCGATGAAATCCCTTTCCTGGGGTATGGCTTTGTATTTATAACTGCTGGCGCCACCAATTCCCCACAGTGAAAAGGCCCCGGCTTTTTTTGTGGGAAGTTGAAATTTAAATGAGAAGTCCTGAAAAGTTACCACCTCATTGGGCTCAATTATTTCCACGCCGATTTTATCGATAAGATCGATGGTGGAATACCGGTAGTTGACCAGGTAGGATCCTTTTGAATTTGCTGAGAAAGGTCCTTCGGCAGCGAATGCCAATCCCAGCAGCCCCGCCTGAATGGCATATTCTCTTTTTTCATTATTTCCCTGCCTTAAATTAATATCGAAGACCCCAGAGAGTGCATTTCCATACTCCGCCGGAAAGGCTCCGGTAAAAAAATCAGAGTTACTAAGCATATTATTACTCAGCATGCTCACGGCGCCGGCCGATGATCCTTCTTCGGCGAAATGGTTGGGGTTGGGTACCTCTACGCCCTCGACCCGCCACAGGACCCCCCGTGGGGAGTTGCCGCGAATAACGATTTCATTAGTGCCATCGTCACCACCACCGGTTACACCTGGTAGCGATAATACCGCGCGGGCAGGATCGTCGAAGGTCGCAGCGTAACGGGTGGTTTCCTCCACACTGAAAGACTGGGCACTGATTAAGGTCATGTCATTAAGCGGCTTGCCCTTTTCCTGGTCAGTTGCCTTTATGACCACTTCATCCATCTGTACAAAGGATTCTCTAAGCTCAATGTACAACACTACCTCTTTTCCTGATCCGACCAGCAACTCAGGAATGCTACTGTCTTCATATCCAATGAATGATACTTTCAGGTTGTGCCTGCCAACTGATACATTAGGGATCCTGAAGTTTCCATTGACATCCGTGGTTCCTCCCAGCAATGGATTGGTGTCGAGGATAATCACATTGGCACCAACGATGGCTGAGCCGGATTGCTGGTCAACAATTTTACCGCGAACCGTTTGGGTAAGGCTTTGTCCAATAACTTTGGAGATAAGCAGTGTAAATAGAAGAATGAATATTAACTTAAGCAAAAGCTTCATCTTTTTAAGATCAATTAGTTCAATGTAAAATTCTCTTAAATGACAAAGGGTTGCCTGGAAGGTTTCCAAAGCAAATAAATATTTCCCTCCTATTAAAATTATAGGTAGTATCGTCGTTTTAATATTGAAACAATTATATTTAGGAACAATTTTAGATCATGTTTTATGTGGATTTTTTGCTTTAATGACCGCAAAATAAATATTTTAACAACATTCTTATTCGGGGCGATTTGTTTTTTATTTGTTGCCTGTATTGACGAAGAATCTGAAATACAATTTACATCAGCACAGACTGAAAGGCTATTGTCCAATGATTCCACTAAAACCTGGAAACTGATAGACAGGGCACATGACGGCAGTCCCGTCGCCCTTGAAGATTGCTCACTGGAAAACGAGCTAATCTTTGCCAAAGAAAGCGGTGTCACGGCCAATAAGCTTCTTTTTGATGATTCCTGCGATGAAGATAAGATCTTCGATGGTTACTGGGAAGTGCTCAATCAAAATGACTTATTGACAACTGATACTTTAATCTATCTTTTTAATCCGGATACCTTGCTTAAAACGGAAGATACGTTGGTTGTCGATCACGATACGCTAATTAATATTATCGAAAATATCACCTCGCGGTCTTTAACAATTTACCGGCTTGATATCATAGACCGGTCTGAGGTCATGGTAACAGAAAATTATGAGGTATCCGGAAATTAGGCAGGCCTTTTGGATCAATATTTAACTGATAACCATCCTTACCCGGCACAATTGATCAGATTTAAAACGTGACATGCTGCGATCCCGGCAGTTTCTGTCCTTAACCTGCTCTCCCCTAAACTCACAGGTTCGAAGCCCTGGCTCGTGGCTGTTTCTATTTCTTCGCGGCTGAAATCACCTTCAGGGCCTATGAGCACCAGGTATTGTCCACTGCTCTTTGCGGTGTTTATTAAATGACGTCTGGGTAAATTATCGACATGAGCAATAAATTTTTCGACATTACCGGTGTCGTTTAAAATGTGCTCAAATGGTAATAGTTCCGATATTTCCGGCATCCTGAATTTTAGAGATTGCTTCATGGCACTTACTGCCTTTCTTTTCAGGCGATCGGTTTTTAGCGTTCTTCTTTCAGATTGCCGGCATAATATAGGTGAAATCCGATCAATGCCTATTTCCACAGATTTTTCGACAAACCACTCCAGTCTGTCCAGGTTTTTTGTAGGGGCAATGGCGATATGTATATGGTAATCTTTGGGTTGCTCAAAATGTTTTTCCACCACATTAAAAAAACACTTCCTGGCATCGACCCTGGTCAGATTGCCGCTGTATAGCCAGCCACTGCCATCTATAACGTGAATGGGGTCCCCCTGCTTTAACCTCAGTACCTTGACGCAGTGACGGGATTCTTCGGGATCCAGGTAATCTGCCCCCGAACCAACATGAGGTTGATAAAATAAACGCATAACGTGCGATTAACTAAATTTGAGGTAACAGCATACAATGATACCAAAAATTTACACCAGCCCCTGATTCCAGGCGGAAGAAATTATTATAAAAACCTTTGAAAGTGATCAGGCAGCAATTCTCTCAGGGAAATCAGCGTTAACGCTTTTGCCTTTTCTTACTTTAATGATGCCCAGGAAATTAAATAATTTGATGATCTGATAGGTAGGATCGATTTCATGCCACCTGATACCACCGAAATTCGGGCTCCCGCCATTTTTATGGTGGTTGTTGTGGTAGCTTTCACCCATCATCAGAAAGTCAACCGGAAGGAAATTTCTTGAAGTATCCTGGGTTTCAAAGTTCCGGTAGCCGTATTTATGGGCAAACCAGTTGATGATGGCGCCATGAATAGGAGAGACTGCAAATTGGATAGGGAGCAGTAAAAACAAGCTCCAATGGGTAGCAAATTGCCAGTAAAACAAGACATAAAGCCCACCCCAGAAAATTCTTGAAGGCCAGGACCTGGCCATTTTATCAAACCATATCCACTCCGGAATATCTTTAGTAAACCTTGGGTCGACGACCATTTTTTTGTTGGCAATGCTGGAATAAATGGTTTTTGTCTTCCACATCATTTTCCAAATACTTTCATCATATTTGGGGGAATGAGGGTCATTTTCGGTGTCGGCATATGCGTGATGCATTCGGTGCATAATTCCATAGCCATAGGCACTCAGATAATTAGACCCCTGAAATATCCAGGTTAAAACAAAAAATAGCTTTTCCATGGGCTTCGACATGGTGAAAGCTTTGTGGGCCGCGTATCTGTGTAGAAAGAATGTCTGGAAAAACAGAGACAAGTACCAATGAGCGATAAAGAATGCAATAACAATCATGCGAACAGTTTTACAAGTTTACTTAGAATTAAAATTTACTGGACACAAAGGTCCTTTTTTAATAAGACAGTGAATTAATCAATTTGTGACAAAAAGAGAAAAAAAAATAAAAATTAAATGTGATTCAACTTTGAGGAGATATCATTTTTAAGATTTTCTATGAAATTTCCAACTTCTCCAAAAGTGCAGGCACTTTTAAATTTGTCAACAAATTGAGTATGCACATCCAGATTAACATTAAATCTATCTTTCTCCTGATTTAGTTTTTCCTTGGCCCTGCAAAGCAATTGCCGGCAGTTCTCTTTTTTTTTGTCGAGGATCTCAGTAAGCTCAGTATAATCAAAATTGAATATTTCCCTCAAAACAAATACCGCTCTTTCCGACGGCTCCAACTTCTTCAGCAGGATGCCGATCGCTTCGGAAAGTTCGTTTTTAAAATCAAAATTTGGTAATTCAATTTTATCAATAAAGGAAGGATGATTGATAGAATCAAGCAGGTTTTCTTTCTTTTTATTCAGCTGATTGATGTGATTAATGCAGGTATTGGTTACCGACTTGATTAAATAGGCTTTTGTATTATTAATTTTCCGTTGCTCGGTTTTAAGCCATTTCAGAAAAGTATCCTGAACTATATCCTCAGCATCCATAACAGTACCAACCATTTTATAGGCAATGGAATAAAGCAATGGCTGGTATAATGTTATCGTTTCATTCTGATCCACATTCACATAATTTAGCTGCAAAATTAAGATTTTATTTAGTCTTTCGCTATTAAATTGCTAATTTTTAATGTAAATGAAAATGATATAAATTATATCAGGATTTGCGTAATATTCTCTAACTTTCTGCAAAGTTAATCCGGTAATAATCTTGAATTGTTTTCATAGAAATATCTGAGCATTATGTCCAAGCGATTTTTGATAGCGTCATTATTAGTGTTAATGCAGGCTTGTGGTGGTAAGGAAGAAAAAAAGGGTTTTTTAATTAATCAGGTGACACAATTGTCTTTTCCCAATGGAAGCTGGATAGACCTGACATATGATTTTGATCGGAAAACAATCTATTGGCCTACGGCAGAAGGCTTTCAGCTGGATACGGTTTTTGAAGGAAAAACGGATGGAGATTATTACTATGCAGCTTTCGAATTTAGCTCCGCAGAGCATGGAGGGACACATTTGGATGCCCCTATACATTTTTTTGAAGGGAAAAAGACTGTTGATCAACTCTCTATCGATCAGTTGAACGGGCAATCTATGGTAATAGATGTATCGGACCAGTGTGTTGATAACCGCGATTACCAGATTACCACACAGGATATTGAAAACTGGGAGAAAGAAAACGGCACACTTCCCGATCATTGCATATTGTTTTTCAGGACTGGCTATGGAAAATTTTGGCCGGATAGAAAAAAGTACCTGGGAACGCTGAAACTGGGGCAAGAAGGTGTAGATAATCTGCATTTTCCAGGCATTCATCCCGAGACAGCTACCTGGCTGGTCAAAAACAGAAAGATAAAAGCGGTTGGGTTGGACACACCTAGCATAGATTACGGACAATCCAAGTTATTTGAGACGCACAGGATACTTTTCGAACATAATATACCGGCTTTTGAAAATGTCGCCAATTTAGACCTATTGCCTGTTAAAGGTGCCTGGGTCATGGCTTTACCTATGAAAATTAAGGGTGGAAGTGGTGCTCCTTTGCGTATTGTTGGGCTAATACCGTGACCGGGTTTTAAGTGGCGACTAAAACAGGCTCGCTTTCTTTTTCACAAGCCTCTTTCAGCTTTTTGAGCAACACACTAAGATTCTTTTTGAATTTCCTTTTTAAAATCGGCAATATCAACCAGCCTATTATTGGTTTGGGATGTATGTGTACTTCGGCTGTTACCAGTGTTCCTTCTTTCTCTTTTTTTAGAATATAATAGAAAGCACCTTCTTTGGCTATAGGCAAATCCAGAATTTTTTCTCCGTAAACCATTTTTCCTTCCCCGAAACTGTTCGTGGTGGTTTCGAAATTGAGGATCTGATTTTTGCCAATGACACACCGGTGTTTGGTGCCGATGCGATTGACTCTTTCCTTTTCATATTCCAATTTATCAACTCCCTGATTCCACTCCAGGCGATAGTTAAAGTTGCTTACCTTTTCAAATACCGCTTCTACCGGAAGGTTGATAAAAACCTGCTCGGAAATAGGATTTTTTACCTTTTCAGCCAACTTCGGAGGTGCTGGTTTTTTCACCCATTGGTGCAATGGACTTAGCACTGCATAATTGTAAGTAATTTCGCCGATATTTTCATAGGTGATATCGCCACGCTCGTAGTTTAGCCAGGTAGTGCCATCGCCATTATTGTCCTGCTGATTTTGTATTGAGAATGAATCCGTAAGTAAAAGATATTCTTTTGTCGGGATATTGTTTTTCAGCAGGCGGTGTACCAGTATCAGGTCGGCGCCAAACGGCTTTTTATGTCCCTTGACCTCCGTAAAGCCTATTTCTCCCTGATGTATGATGAACTTGAGCGACAGATTGGTGGCAGTACTGCAGGCACCACAGTTACAAATTCTTTTGGATTCGTATAATTTAAGGTGATTATGAAAGTCCAGAAAGGTTTTTTTGACCTGTTCAACAATTTCCGCTAAATCAGGCACTGAATTGTGCTTGAAAAATAATACCGCATCTCCCTCTATTTCCGAAACCTCCATACCAATCCTGTTAGAATCTACAATTAACTCCAGCAATTCGGATATGATATGCTGGCTATGTTCAATTTCGGTTTGGTTTACAAATTTGGTAAAACCGGTAATATCTGGAATAAAAAGTAGTGAACGATTATTATCAACCATGACATCTCTCTTCAACCTTAAACAACGGTATACAGGTTCAATGGTTGTTATAAAATATAAATAAAGTTTTAGCCGCAACTTTTACCATTGGCATCCCCGGTTGGTGGATTCGCAGTAGCCAAATCTATATAATTATGCCAATTAGTGATGGTTAATACGCTTATACTATGCTAATTCATAATAAAATTTTTAATTTAAAGGTGGAAATAAAACTTAACTCTTTGGTATGAAAACAGAATCAAAAAAGACACCCCCGATCAGGCGGCGCAAATTTATCCGGGATTTTTCAGCGGCAGGAGCGGGTTTCATGATTGTCCCCCGGTATGTGCTTGGCGGAAACGGATACCTGGCGCCCAGTGATAAATTAAATGTGGCTGGTATTGGCGTTGGCGGACGTGGCAGGGGTGTATTAAACGGTGTTTATAATAACGGAACCACAAATATTGTCGCATTATGTGATGTAGACGATGTAACCGCGGCAAAAACTTTTGAAAAGTATGAAAAAGCACCGCGGTATCGCGATTTCAGAGTGATGCTGGAGAAGCAAAAAGACATCGATGCGGTAACTATTGCCACCCCTGATCACACCCATGCGGTGGCTGCGATGGCAGCCATGCAACTAGGAAAGCATGTATATGTGGAAAAACCGTTAACGCATAACGTATATGAGGCCAGGATGTTGACGGAGGTGGCAAGAAAAAACAAGCTGGTGACACAAATGGGTAACCAGGGTGCCTCCGGTGAGGGTACCTGGCAAACCGTTGAAATAATTCAGTCAGGTGTCATTGGAGAGATAAGCACAGTCCATTGTTGGACCAACCGCCCTATCTGGCCGCAGGGAATAGCTACACCCAAAGGAGGTTCGCAAGTTCCTGACACGTTGGACTGGGATTTATGGCTTGGGCCCGCAAAATTCAGAGATTATCACCCCGATTACCTGCCATTTAAATGGCGTGGCTGGTGGGATTTCGGTACAGGCGCCCTGGGGGATATGGCCTGTCACATCGTAGATGTTGCTTTCCGGGCGCTTAAATTGGGCTATCCTACATCGGTGGAAGCAAGTGTAACAGCAGTATATGAAAGTGATTTCGTTCTTGCCGATTATAACGACAGCTTTCCGCCGTCTACAAAAATTCATTTTAATTTTCCGGCGAGGGAAAAAATGCCACCGGTGAAACTGGCCTGGTACGATGGCGGATTAAGACCGGAACGCCCCGATGAATTGGGACATGACGAACCCATGGGCGATGGTGGAGGAGGTGTTATTTTTGAAGGCACCAAAGGTAAGTTGATGTGTGATACCTATGGCGCTAATCCAAGGTTGTTGCCACTCAGCAAAATGAAGGAATTTACACCTCCCAAACCCATGTTCCGCCGCATAGAAGAGGGACATCAGCAAAGCTGGGTAAATGCCTGCAAAGGTGGTGAGCAAACGGCCTCTAACTTTGATATTGCCGGTCCTCTAACTGAAATGATCTTAATGGGAAATCTGGCGGTGAGGAGTTATAATCACAAGGTTTTGAAAGATGGGAAAAAAGCAACCGACTGGGCTCCATGGAAATATCCCGGCCGCAAAAGACTTGATTGGGATGGCGAGGCGATGAAAATTACTAACTTTGACCTGGCCAACGAATTTGTGAAAAGAGAATACAGGGAAGGCTGGTCGCTGGGCGTCTAAGTAAAGTCAGAAAGTGATATTGGATATAAAAAAATAGCGCCAATTTGCCGTTGGCGCTATGTTATTTAATTTTTTAAAAAAGCTTTATTCACATACTGTCAATGTGAAATTGCCGTTTACACCGGTTTCATTGTCATGTCGCACATCCATTCTTCCGGTTACCTCTGTCTCTGAAATACTTAATATCTCCACCGCGCCCTTTGAGGCAACAATATTAATGGTTCCCTCAGGAACGAAAAATGTAACGGTTTGAGATTCCTGAATATTGATCAGGCTTATGTTGAGATCATATTTTCCAACTTTTTTTGGAATAGAAAAAAATGCCTGGGCGTAATCGTCAATAAAGATGTCGCATGGACTTGAGGCCTGAGATACATTGCTATAAAGGTCGATACTAATTTCGTCAGCGCTCATTTCAGCGGTTCCTGATCCAATGGTCCAGGCCTCCCCGTTGATTTGACCCTGTGCTGGCTGATCCTTAAAGTTTACCGAAAGCGAACCGTCGTCGTCGCTACAGGCATTTAAAATTAAACTAAATGCCAATACAAAAAGCCATAGTATGTTTTTTTTCATGGTCTGTAAAAAGTTTTATTTTGATTGCGTGTAGAATAAAACTTAAAGTTCAGACCATTTTAATTCAGTTCCCGCGGAGCCTGGCTGAAAATCTTACAGGCATGCCTTCCATAAAAACAAAATAGCTTGATTTAAACCGAAATTAATGGGTTTTAAACATTGGAGATGTTAGTTAATAGATCTACCTGCGGCAGTTCTGCTGTTTACTTTTAACCCATTTAATTTTTTAAGATTGACCAATAATATAGACTCTGAGCTTTGTGGAGCAAGCTTAAACTCTTTGCCATCGTAGTCGACCGTCGCTATATGATTCTTCCAATCTCTACCGTAAATAGAGTAAGTACCTGCCCTTCTTGGATTCAGGCCAAAAACGAGGTAGCGGTCAGGACCTTTTTCAAAGCTAATACCAAACCTTTTGCCATCCGCAGAATTTACCAATACGCCCGGTGTAAGTGGATTGATGACAATTTCCTCTATTTGTTTGCCATCGACAATCTTAATCTCACCGGAGACTATTTCAGTGGTATTTTTGCCTACCTCTCTGAATAAAACAATTCTGTCGGAGTTATAAAATTGCACTTTTTTTAGTTCAGCTTCTCCCAGCCCTGTTTCTCCCTGTACCCGGGCAGTATAGGGAACCAACTGCGGCGTACATGATGAGGCCGCACATATAAGCAGGATCAAACATACAATCAGGATCAAATGTGGGATGAAATTGCGCATCTTTTTATATTCTATTCAATGGAAAATTATTTTCTTTTCACACTGTAAAATCTCAACTATTATGCCAAATTTCTTTAACGTGGCGGTAACGGGTGTTTTTATCCAGGATTATTTGGTCATCTGAATCGGTAAAATTAACAGAGCAGCCCAGACTTAATGGGTTATATAAGAAAATGCTAAAATTGATTTGCCGAAAGTTGATGTCGGCTGTGTATATTTATGAATTAGAAAACCATAGCAGATCATTTTGACATTAAAATCCGTATGGCAGGAATCCTTTCGGGTAAAATCATATGAAACCGATAAGGACAAAAACCTGAAACTACATGTTTTGTTTTATTACCTCCAGGAATGTGCCTGGAATCACGCCAATCATTTACAGATTGGCTATAGGGAATTGTTGCAGCAGGACCTGATTTGGGTGCTCTCAAAAATAAAAATTAACATTGACCAATACCCGGTTTGGGAAGATGAGGTAACGGTAAAAACCTGGCCAAAATCGTGGGATTCATTATTTGCTATCCGCGATTTTGAAATTACCAATAGTCAGGGTCAGCGAATTGGTGGCGCTACCTCAGCGTGGTTGATGCTCAATATTAAGAAAAGGCGCCCGCAAAAGATTGATCATTGGAAAGATAGCATATCGCTTCATCAGAAACATGGGCTCAACGAAGAACTGCCAAAGATAAATGTTCGGGAGACGGCTATTTATGAGGAAGCCAGGAAAGTATATCCTCATGAAATCGATTTGCATCACCACGTGAATAATGCGGAATACATCAAATGGATTACCGATCTAACCGGCAGGTACTTTGAAGATCAGAAAGCGGTGGAGGCGATACAAATTAATTTTCAAAATGAAATATTCGACCGTGAAGAGATAAGCATGGGATTGGATAAAATGCCGGACGAATCTGACGATTACTACCTGCACTGTACCACTGGTGGAGGCGATAAGTTGGGCTTCAATGCCATGGTTTCTTTGAAAAATAAATACTTACCAACCTAATCTTCCCCTAAAATGATGAAAACAGTCAAGGTGGCGGTTGTTCAGGCGGCGCCGGCGTTATTTGATCTTAATAAAACCTTAGAAAAAACTGCTGCATTGGTAAAAGAGGCAGCACAAAAGGGGGCGAAATTGATTTTGTTTCCCGAGGCGTTTGTTCCAGCCTATCCGAGGGGGTTTACTTTTGGTACGGTCGTAGGTAGTCGCTCGGAAGAAGGGAAAAAACTATGGCTGAGGTATTGGGAAAATGCCGTGAGTATGAACGGTAAGGAGATAGAAAAACTCGGTGGCATCGCCAGGGAAAACAAGGTATACCTGGCTATTGGCGTTATTGAAAAAGTAGAAAATGGCGGCACTTTATATTGTACGTTGCTGTATTTTTCTCCTGAAGGAGCGTTGTTAGCCAGGCATCAAAAATTAAAGCCCACCGCAGCGGAGCGGGTTATCTGGGGAGAGGGAGATGGTAGTACGTTGAGTACCGTCAAAACCGAATTAGGCGTATTGGGAGGCCTTATCTGTTGGGAAAATTATATGCCCCTGGCCAGAATGTCCATGTATCAGAAAGGCGTGCAAATATACCTGGCACCGACAGCCGACCATCGCGAAACCTGGCAGACAACCATGCGTCATATTGCCACCGAGGGCAGATGTTTTGTATTGAGCTGTAATCAGTTTGTCACCAAATCTATGTATCCTCAGGATTTGCCAACCCTGGAAGAATTGACGGGCCAACCGGAAATAATGTCGAAAGGAGGAAGCGTTATTATAAACCCGCAGGGAGAAATTTTGGCAGGCCCACTTTGGAATGAAGAAGGGATCTTGTATGCGGATTTGAATTTGGACGACCTATATAAAAGCAAAATGGATTTTGATGTAACAGGACATTATGCGCGGGAGGATGTGTTTCAGTTTGTTGCTGTTAACCAACCCGACACACTGGACGAGACGAATTAAGTTCCCATACCATTTAGATGCCGGGTATCATTCGTCCATTCTACCGAAAACTTGGTATCGGCATAATTTATTTTGTACAAACCAAGGTTGCTATGCGGAAAAGTGTCCATGTGTTTAAGGTGATAATTTAATAACAGACACAACAATATTCTGATGGCCCTGCCATGCATACAAACGAGAATGGTTTTTTCCCCTGTGTTTGCCAGAATATGTTGCAAGGCTACTTTTTGTCTGTTTTGAACAGCCAATGGACTTTCGCCTCCCGCAATGCTCAGGTCCACCTGCCCGTTTTCCCAGGCTGCGGTCATCTGTAAATAATAATCGTGGTCCTCCTGTGAAATGGCCATGCCCTCTTTTTCTCCCCAGTTGATCTCATTTAACCCGCTGAGTTTTTCGTGAGGAATTCCCAGGTCCAGAAAAGGCTGCACCGATTGTCTGGTACGCTGCAAGGTGGAAATATAAATTTTATCGAAAGAAATGTCTCCGTAAGCAGTAAAAAAAGCATTTGCCTGCTGACGGCCGGTTTCATTGAGTGGCGCATCAATTCCGCTGCCCTGTACCAAGCCCCTTTTATTGAAATCTGTTTGACCGTGCCGTATTAAATATATTTTTTTGCTTTTCAATTTTGATTTACATTTGTGAGTGTCGAGAGGCAAAATAAATCATTTTTATCTTAATCACATATGATAAATCCGAATATTACCATTGATAAACTAAATGCCATGAACAAAAATACAATGATGGAGCATTTGGGCATTGAGTTTACAGGTATTGGAGAAAAGTTCGTAAGCGCCAGTATGCCGGTGGATCAGCGAACACATCAGCCGTTTGGATTGTTACATGGAGGAGCTTCGGTGACATTGGCAGAGACATTGGGTAGTGTGGCTTCAACATTGAGTATAGATCTATCAAAGCAGTATTGCGTTGGATTGGAAATTAACGCCAACCATATAAAAGCAGTAAAAGATGGCTTTGTTTACGGCACGGCCAGGCCCGTTCATTTGGGAAGGTCAACACATATTTGGGAGATTAAGATAGAAACCCCCCAGGAGCAACTAGTTTGCATCAGCCGGATTACAATGGCTATTTTGGATAAAAAATAACATATGGAGCACTTAAAAGAGTGGGAAATACTAAAGGACCGGCTGATAAACAAGGACGAAAATGAGGTCTTGTCCCGATTTTTTAATTTTGCTTTCGATCACAACCTGTCCATTGCCCTGTGGCGTCACCCGCATCATACCGAGAAGCATCTGATCCTCGACCTGTCAGGAGAGATCAATTATGTCAAAGCCGATCTCGAGGAGTTGGATGACGGTTTTATTTTAAGCCCATTTTCCGATGAAGGTGAAGACCGGAATATTTTTATTCATAACCATCTTTATTACAGCACTGAAAAAAAGGCGCTTAAGACCAGGCCGTATCTGAATAGTGCGGATCACAATCATCTGAAGCTGGAAAAGTTCCTTTCAGACCTCGGTGCCACATTTAACCAACCCAACGCAAAAAAAACTGCCTTTCACACACTTAAGGATCTACCGGTAAACGCCGATGGCAAAAGCCACTATCTCAAGATGGTTCAAAAAGCCATTGAAGCTATTAAGGTGGGAAAGTTTAATAAGGTTGTACCTGCCCGCCAGCAGATAGTAACATTGAAAGCCGGTTTTGACCTGATAGAAACTTTTGAAAAATCGTGCCGGCTTTATCCAAATGCGCTGGTTTCTGTCGTTTCTGTGCCCGGCATTGGCACCTGGCTGGGTGCGACGCCGGAGGAATTGATTAGCTTTAACCGGTCCAAAATATTTCGAACGGTAGCACTGGCAGGCACTCAGAAAATCACCGACCAGTCAGATCTGATGGAAGTGGCGTGGCGGCAAAAGGAAATCGAAGAGCAGGCCATGGTCAGTCGCTACATTATTAATTGTTTTAAGAAGATCAGGCTGAGAGAATTTGAGGAAAAAGGCCCGAGAACTGCACGGGCCGGAGAACTTGCTCATTTGAAAACAGATTTTTTGGTAGATACGGTCGCAACAAACTTTCCGCAACTGGCTACCGTCATGCTAAAATTACTGCATCCTACTTCTGCCGTATGCGGCATGCCAAAGGAACCGGCCAGACAATTTCTGCTGGAAAATGAAAACTTTGACCGCTCTTTTTTTAGTGGTTTCCTGGGCCCGGTTAATATGTTTGATGAAACGCATTTGTTTGTTAATATTCGTTGTATGCAGTTATCTGCCGCAGAAGCCATCCTTTATGCCGGCGCCGGGGTGACAGCCATTTCAGATGTGGAAAAGGAATGGGAGGAAACCAACCTAAAACAGCAGACAATGCTCAAAGTATTGTCGTAAACTACCGTTGTTAATCCGGCACTGGTACCTTTGATTTTCCGGTTAGCCTTTTAGCAATATTTTTTTTCCTGATTCTTAATCCTGACAATTGTTTTATATTTTTATGGGGCTTTATAAAAGCACTCCATGATTTTACAACCCTTAGTTGATATCGCAGAAATTTGCGCAAGAAAAAAGGTGAGCGAGGTGATACTATCTCCCGGCTCCAGGTGCGCACCCCTGACCCTGGCATTTTCCAGACATCCGGCTATCCGGGTCCGAACGGTGAGTGATGAACGTTCGGCGGCATTTATAGGTGTTGGGATGGCACAGATGTCCGGAGCGCCTGTCGCCCTGGTTTGTACATCTGGATCAGCGGCTTTAAATTACGCACCGGCAGTGGCAGAGGCCTTTTTCCTCCAGGTGCCTTTACTTCTCTTAACTGCCGACAGGCCGCCCGAGTGGATAGATCAACAGGATGGCCAGACTATTCGCCAGTCCCATGTTTATGGAAAGCATGTGAAGAAAAGCTTTGATCTGCCTGTCGATTACAGCCACCCCGATGCGTCCTGGCAAATAAACAGAGTTGTTAATGAAGCCATAAACCTCAGCCGTTGCTACCCACAAGGTCCCGTGCACATCAACGTGCCGATCAGAGAACCATTTTACCCCGAGGAACATGAAAATATTAACTATTCCCAGGATGTACGCATCATCAATCAGCATTTTTCACAGAATTTAACTGCCGGGCATCTCAAAGAAACCCTGTTTCAAAAGTTAGGATCCTTTCGAAAAATTTTAATAGTAGCCGGCCAGGAAAAATATGATGCAGCATTTGCAGATATGTTACAACCTTTTGCCGCAGCCTGGCACATACCGGTGGTGGCGGATATTATCAGCAACTGCCAGTTGCCGGACAATGGCATTAAACATCAGGATGCGTTTTTGGGGATAGACAACGAAGAATTATTATCAAAGCTGGCACCGGATCTGTTAATTTCCTTTGGGAAATCCGTCATTTCCAAGCAGCTTAAGTTATTTTTAAGGAAATACCACCCTGCAGAACACTGGCACATTCAGCCTGGTGGAGCGGTAGCGGATACCTTTCAGTCTTTGACAGATATTATTCAATTGGCACCATCGGTTTTTTTTAAAACATGGCAAACTTTACCCTCCCCCAATTTAGAAGAGCAAAAGACATTTCTAAATGAGTGGAAAGCGATAGACCGGAAGGTTGGGCAGTCCTATATGACACAATTTTCAGATAGTGACTTTTCCGAGTTTTCTGCTGTTAAAACAGTGCTGGAAGCCCTGCCGGCTGATTCTATTTTACATTTAGCTAATAGCATGCCGGTGCGATATGCTAATTATCTGGGCATTCAGGACCGGGCCATAGCGGTTTTTGCTAATCGGGGAACCAGCGGTATCGACGGTAGTGTCAGTACGGCTATAGGCTGTGCCCTGAGTACCGATAAATTGGTAACACTTATTACCGGCGACATGGCTTTTTTCTATGACCGAAATGCTTTTTGGAACAATTATCTGCCGGCGAACTTAAGGGTAATTATTCTCAATAATCATGGAGGTGGCATTTTCGGATTGATTAAAGGACCAGATCGGCAGCCGGAATTGGAGGAACGCTTTGAAACATATCAACCACTGAGGGCAGAGAATCTGTGTGAGGAATTTGACATAGCTTATACCCGGTGTCATGACTTTCTATCCTTGCAGGAGCAAATCAGTGGGTTTTATGATATGGAAAATCGCGCAAAAATATTGGAAATTGAGACTGAAAAAGCAATAAATAAAAAGTTTTTTACCAACTTTAAGCATACAATAAATAGTATTTATGGAAACTAGTTTCACATGGAAATCCATTCAGGATTATCAGGATATAAAATTTGAAATATTTGAAGGCATCGCTAAGATAACCATCAACCGGCCCGAAGTCTATAATGCATTTCGCCCGGAGACCAACATGGAGCTGATAGAAGCCATGGATATTGCCAGAGAAAGACAGGATATACGGGTCATCGTATTAACAGGTGCCGGCGATAAAGCCTTTTGTTCAGGCGGCGATCAGAATGTGAAAGGAAAGGGCGGCTACATTGGAAAGGACGGTGTACCGAGATTGAATGTGTTGGACTTGCATAAGCGGATCCGTTCTATGCCGAAGCCTGTCATTGCCATGGTAAATGGCTATGCCATCGGTGGGGGACACGTGTTACATGTGGTATGCGACCTTACCATTGCTTCCGATAATGCGAGGTTTGGACAAACCGGCCCCAAAGTAGGAAGTTTTGATGGCGGTTTTGGCTCTTCTTATCTAGCGAGACATGTCGGGCAGAAAAAGGCAAGGGAAATCTGGTTCTTATGCGAACAATATACCGCCGAAGAGGCCGAAAAAATGGGTATGGTAAATAAGGTAGTACCACTGGCCGAGTTGGAAGCCACCACCGTAGCATGGTGCCGGACCATTATGAAAAGGAGCCCAATGGCCGTTAGAATGATTAAAAGGGGGCTAAATGCAGAACTTGACGGACAAACCGGCATTATGGAAATGGCCGGGGATGCCACCCTGATGTTTTACCTGATGGAGGAAGCCCAGGAAGGAAAAAATGCCTTCCTTGAAAAAAGAGATCCGGACTTTGATAAATACCCAAAATTTCCCTGATTAAATAAGACCCGCCTCATACCTATCTTATCATGGATCGAACCAAACCAAGTGCGATACTATTAATTCATTGTCCCGACCAAAAAGGAATTATTGCTACGGTTACGGAATTTCTCAGCAGGCACAAGGGCAATATTATTGATCTGGATGAGCACGTTGATGAGCGGGAGAAGATTTTTTTCATGAGGGTTGAATGGGAATTGGATGGCTTTGCTATTCCCAGGGAAGAGATAAATGATCGTTTCAATGAGGAAATTGGCGCGCATTACCAAATGGTATGGAAATTACACTTTACAGGTCAGAAGCCAGGGGTGGCGCTGATGGTCTCCAAATATCCGCATTGCCTGTATGATATCCTGTCGCGTTATCAATCGGGGGAGTGGGAGATTGAAATTCCTTTAATCATTAGTAATCACAATGACCTTTCCGATATTGCCGCAAGATTTGATATTCCGTTTTATCATCTCCCTATCAACAAAGACAATAAGCTGGCGCAGGAGCAACAGCAAATAGCACTGTTAAGAGAACACGATGTCGACTTAATTATCCTGGCACGATACATGCAGATTTTGTCGGGTGGTTTTATTAAGGAATATCCCAATAAGATTATTAACATTCATCACTCATTTTTGCCGGCCTTTCCGGGCGCCAAGCCTTACCACTCAGCCTACCAGCGGGGTGTGAAGATAATCGGTGCCTCGAGTCACTATGTGACCGCCGAACTGGACGAAGGCCCCCTGATAGAGCAGGATGTTGTTAGGGTTAGTCACAAAGACTCGATTCAGAGTCTTATGAGAAAGGGTAGAGATCTTGAAAAAATTGTGTTGTCCCGGGCTATATGGCATCATCTGCAACACAATGTGTTGGTTTTTAAAAACCGTACCGTAATCTTTGAATGAGCTTATGCCCATCACAGGGAATCCCGATAAAGCGGGTATTGGCAAAAGTGCATATAAATAAATGCCTGACAAGGAAAAATACCTGGAACTCAACGGACAAAAGATCGCACTTGCAGATCTGCAGCATTTTGCATTGGGAGAAATGGCCTTAAATGCTTTTGAAAGGGATACCTTATCGTTTATTCAGTCCTGGTTGCGGGGTGATGAGCACTTTACCGTTCCGACCTCAGGTTCTACAGGCAAGCCAAAAGAAATTGAGATACCCCGCAGCTCGATGGAACACAGCGCGCATATGACCGGGGATGCCTTAAAGCTAGCGGCAGGCGACCGGTCTCTGGCTTGCATAAATACAGCGTACATCGGCGGAAAAATGATGTTGGCCAGGGCATTAATACTCGGCATGGATTTAACCATCGTTACGCCATCTTCCAATCCATTCGCAACTATAGAGCCCGGCTGCTATTTTGATTTTATAGCGCTGGTACCTTTGCAACTCGAAACATTGCTTGCGGAAGACAGAGCTGTGAATATACTCAATAAGACCAAAGCAATCATTGTCGGCGGAGCTGCTGTCAGTGAGCAGCTCAGGCAAAAAATTCAGGTCATTGATGCACCCATCTATGCTACGTACGGCATGACGGAGACGGTTTCCCATATCGCCTTGAAAAAATTAAATGGGCCGGGCAGCGATCAGTATTTTAAGGTTTTTGATGAGGTAGTGATCGGGCAGGATGAGCGGGCGTGTTTGACCATTCAATCGGTACTAACCGGTGGCAGCAGGATCATCACCAATGACAGGGTGCGGATTATTGGTAACCACCAATTTGAATGGCTGGGCCGGATCGATAATGTCGTGAACACGGGAGGTGTGAAAGTCCAGCTAGAGCAGTTGGAGTTCAGTATTTCAAGCATATTGACCGGCTTGGGCAGAAATGAAAATTTTATGGTGGGCGCTATTGATGATCAGCGATTAGGTCAAAAATTGATCTTATTGCTGGAAGGACCGGAAAGCCCGGAAGATGTGTTGTTGGACCAGCTGAAAAAACAGTTAGCCTTTCATGCCCCCAGGGAGATAAGGTGGGTAAAGGAATTTTCAAGAACAGCTACGGGCAAAATAAACCGGGGTTTGACGATGAAAAAGCTGTTGGCGAGGTAGTTTTAGCTGACTGGAATTACCATCAAGAAATATAGGTCTTTTACTGTTGGATGACGAATGTGCGCCTGATTGTTAGATAAGTTATCCTAACTGCTTACACACCTTTCTGGTCTGTAACACCAGGTTTCTCATACCATCTACAATTTCCTCCATGATGACCTTATAGCCACCTACCAGCTTGGGAGGCAGGTTGTGGACGTAATTGAGGGTATAATTGAGTACCAAAGTCTTATCTTCCTGGTAGGGATAGTAAGCATATACCGCCACCGACATTTTTGAAGTTTTCTGGAACAAGACCTTGCCGAAATTATAATTATGCTGCAGCGTCAATGTCTGAGGAATGCCCAATTCAGGATTTTGCTTTTTGATATACTCAAGGATCGGCTGTATTTTTTTATCGGTAAAAGGCGCTTGAAAATAAGACAGGGTATAGTCAAATTCCGGTGCAAATGAGCCACAGTCAATGTGATATTTTTTGGCATCTACCTTTTTGATATGATACTTGGGAAGTGTCTGCTGGATAAAATTTTCATTGGTGAGCAACGATTCGGTAAAATATTCAACATATTCTTCCATCAGGTAAACCGCTTTGTTGAGAATAATATAATAATCCTCCTCTCCCTTGTTTTCCCAATAACCATAAACATCCAACGGTCTGAAGCAATTAATAAAATCATCAGAGTATTTATTATAACCTTCAAGGGATTGCATGTCTTTATCCATGATCTCGATAAAATATTGAAGGTCATAGTTGTCAATTGCCTTCTGATCGGGACTGAAGGCGATTGATTTTTCCCGAACAGCATTAACCTTTGCAGTATACCTGGTTGAGGAAAAATTTAAAACAAAAAATAGCGAAATAATTCCCGCCCTGATTAATAACATATTTCCCTTTTCGTTTAACCGTTGATTGATTACGAAGTAAAAAAAGTAAATTAAATTAAAAAACTATTTTCAGGTAAATATCCTACATTAATGACTTTTAAGTTTGATAACTTCTTGCTGTAAATCAATAACTATGCCGGTAAGTTTTTCAAGTGTCATTTCACTGTCAGGCTCGGGAAATGAGACGCAAATAAATGCCTTTGCCTCCCACACTTCCAGTACATCTTCAAGTTCCACCTCATAGGGCGAGTAGATTTTGTTGTCAGATGCTAAAAATAATTTCCCATTTTCCTCTGCGTAATTAAATACGCGTTTATAGACGATACCTTCTTTTCCCGTGACAAGTACATAGGTTTTGCCATTGATAATATCTGAGGCGTTCTCTAAGTACTTTCCGATTACTACTGTTCCCGACTCCAGTGGTAACATGGAGTCGCCTGTAATTTCAAAAGCCCGGTACGTCCCGTTCTTGGCCAGAAACGGAAGCTGGAATTTGGGAAGATCTTTTAAATATTCAGGATCAGTATAGCCATTTAAATAACCGGCCGATGCTTTTTGGGGAATAAGCTCAATATTTTCCTCGTTGTTTTGATCGGTGGTGATGGCCAGTACTTTAAATTTTTCCTTTTGTCCGGAGTCCTGCGCAGGTGGCAGGGATGGATCGGACATCTCTTCCACGTTTTTACTGATAAGTGTATCCACGCTAACATTGAATTCCTTGGCAATATTCAATAAATTGTTGAGCCTTGGATCTGCTCTCCCTTCCTCATAAGCCCCTAATAATGATCTTTTTATGCCAATTTTTTCTGCAAATTGTTCCTGTGTATAATTATTGATCTTTCTAAGGTATTTGATGTTCTTGCTGACAAGGGTCATAGAGTTATTTTTCTTATTGGAGTTAATCTATAGGGTTATTAAATAAATTCAATGGACCTGTTAAAAACGGCCAAGTTAATAATTATACTTTATCCACGCTATTTTAAATTTCAAAAATCATAAAGTTCGTCCAGTCTTCCTGTTTTTTGCCCAGGGCAAACAAATGCGCGTGGTTATAACTGTCGCGCTGTTGCTGCCGGCGAATCCGGTCAGTGATGATATTTACCACTTCTTTCAAGGTAGCATGCGCCTCTACCAACGTATATCCATATAAGCGTTTCTGACCTTCTGTGTTAATATAAAATTTTACCTGGCACCTGCCCGATGCCAGTTTTTTGCTATAAAGTTTTAAGCCGTATTTTACATCGTCTTTTGCAATAAGCGAAGCGTCGTCAGCATGTGGAATGGGATGGATCATGGTAATTTACTAATTTAAGAATTCCTCCGAATAGCAGCCATTTTTAAATCTTTTACAAGCAAAACCTTCGCAAAGGCAATGTCCTATTATTATTAGATATGCTACAAATATTAGTATATATGTTTATAAATTTAGTATTTGTAAAATAAAAAAACAATAAAAACTAAAATATTTAGTATAAATCTGTTATTTTAGAACTCATTTTGATGGAAAATATGATTTCCGGGGTGCTGGCAAAATCCATTTGGGAAAGCTGATTCCTTACTTGTTTACCGTTAAACGCCGTGTTGATTAATAACGAAGACCGATCGATCATACATATGGACCTTGACAGTTTTTTTGTCTCGGTAGAATGTTTGATTGATAACAGACTAAAAGGTAAACCACTGCTTATTGGAGGCAATGGGGGCAGGGGAGTCGTGGCTTCCTGTAGCTATGAAACCAGGAAGTTTGGGGTACACTCCGCGATGCCCATGTCATTGGCCAGGCAACTTTGTCCGGATGCGATTATCATTTCAGGCGATATGGAAGCCTATACCAAGTACTCCCACATGGTCACTGAAATTATTTCCGATAGCGCTCCCTTGTTTGAGAAGTCTTCAATAGATGAGTTTTACATCGACGTCAGTGGTATGGATCGTTTTTTTGGCTGTTTTCGGTGGGCCAGGGAATTGAGACAGAAAATCATAAAACATACCGGCCTGCCTTTGTCTATGGGGCTTTCTGCCAATAAAATGGTTTCAAAGGTAGCCACGGGGGAGGCAAAGCCCAGCGGTGAAAAACAAGTGTTGAAAGGCATGGAAACACAGTTTCTGGATCCAATGCCCATCCGGAAAATACCCATGCTGGGTAACAAGACCGCCGGTTTCCTGAATGATATGGGGATTAGAACGGTTAAAATTTTAAGAGAAATGCCGGTGGATATGCTGGTAAGTATTTTCGGGAAAAACGGACGACTACTTTGGAATAGAGCTCATGGTATCGATCACTCACCGGTGGTTCCATATACCGAAAGAAAATCGATTTCCAGTGAGATCACCTTTGACGCCGATACCATTGACGTGCAAAAGCTCAAAGCGCTGTTTGTGGCGATGATAGAAAAGTTGGCGTTTAAGCTTCGCAAGGAAAAACAACTCACCTCCTGTATTACCATCAAAATTCGCTATTCCGACTTTGAGACGGTTACCCGGCAAAAGCATATTCCCTATACATCCTGCGATCATACCTTGATAAAACTTGCGGAGGCTTTGTTTGACAGGCTTTACGACAAACGCCTGCTCATCAGGTTAATTGGGGTCCGGCTTAGCCACCTGGTACATGGACATTACCAGATAGACCTGTTTGATGATACCGAAGAATGGATAAAACTGTATCAGGCTATGGATCATATCAAACTTAAGTACGGGCAGGAAAAACTAATAAGGGCGAATACCCTGGGCGTGTCGCGACGGGTACGGATGGATAATAATGTGTTTATGGGGTGATTTAGGAATGACTTCATTACCTGACCCCTAACGGCCAGATTTTAGCCAGGTTCTAAACAATGAGGCTTTATCTCGACTGACCGTTATAGTTTTTGATAATTCTCCCGGGGCCTTTGTTTTTATAGTGACATCAATTTTACCGTTGCCGGCACTTTTATATGAGTCGATGATAGTCTTTGAAATGATAAATTTTCTATTGGCTCTGAAGAAGTTTTCGTTCAGTTTCTGCTCAAACTCCTTAAGTGTTAACTCAGATGAAAATTTTTTAAAATTGATATCGATCACATAGGTATTGCCAAATAATGAGTAAACAGCAATTATTTCTCTTATACTCAATAGCTTAATTGTAAATGCATCCCTTACCTTAATTTTTACTTCGGGCATTATTCCCGGAGATTCCAGATTTTGTCTGGCGGAAACTAAGAACAATCCGAAATATACTGCGTGAAAGAGTAAGATAAATAACAGGGCTACAAAAGTATCTTTAGTATAGAAGACAAAGGAAAAAGAGAGCCGTTTTCCTTCAAAAAAAATGTAATCGAATATCTCGTTCAGAAGAATTGTAAATATGATTACAGTTAATGTGTGTAACGTCAACTGATAAGTTAACCTTTTTACGAAATCTTTATTTAATGGGATTTTCTTATTTAAAAAACGGACACCGTAAGCATAAAACTCGATAATTAAATAGGTGGTAAGTATATCTACCAGATAGTAGTATATAAATTGAATGTTAATATTTTGAAAATCATACGTAATTAAAAAATTGAGAGAAGTAATTGATATGGTTATAATCCAGACATATGGTCGTTTAAACAATAAATCTTGATTTATTTTCGCTACTCCCCCGGATTCGTTAAACGTCATTTACTAATTCTTTTAAACTCATATCCTGATAATGTTAAATAATACCCGTCGCCCTTTTTCTTTTGCAGTTTAACGGTTTCACCTCCAAAGAAATCAAAGTTATAGCCGGGTATAATGGCCAACTCATCAGATAGTGGGGACAAGCCCAGTTGTACAGCCATTTTTCTTGGAAATTTAATACCACCTCTTATTTCCAAAATATCATCTGAATTAATAAAAAGTCTTATTGAATCAAAAGTCTTGTAATCATTTTCGTCATAGTTATTGACCCTGTAAGTGCCAATTGCATTCTTCCAGGCTACCGGTATCCGCCTGGAATCGATCTTTGAACCCAATACATGTCTGGAACCACTTTTGAATTGCTCTCCTATTATAATTTCACCATTTGCTTCTTCCCAAAAAACATCCATGGCATGTATTTTTATACCAAAAGCTTTAATATATAATTTTATCAGGCCGCCTGAATAGGGAATTCCAATCCCTCTTTTGTTTTCTGATTTGAGATCTACATCAAACTTATTTTCATTTCTTTTAAAGTTTAAAATTCCAATAGATGTGCTATATGAACCCTCAATCTTTTTAAACTGATCATCAGTTAGCGTAACTTTCTTATTCTCCGCTCTCTTTTTTGCCGGCCCCGGATTATTGGACAAATTGTACTTCTCAGCTAAAAAGGAATATAACCTGCCCCAACTATCCCAATGGATTGAGCTACTGGAATTAGAGTTACTACAGACGACGATTGAAGCCTGAAGCTCGGGGATAAAAAAGATATAGGTAAAAAAAGGCTCGTGTACACCAGCTTTTTTAACGCGGGTCTGGCCACTTTTTAATTGCTGTATGTCCCACATCAGGCCAATTCCCGTATCGTACGCCAGGGGTGCATCTATAAACTGATTTTGCAAAGCCTCCCTGACCACTTCATGACTTAAAAATTGCTTATTTGACAGTCTTCCTTTATTCGTATATAGTTGAACGATTTTAAGCATATCCGAAGCACTTGATGTGACGCCATCTGAACCTGAGTAGCTATATTTATAAGTTTCGGTTTCCTTCCCATCGTTATACCCTTTCGTATACTTGGCCGGACCGAAATACGAATGATCCATTTTTAATGGTTTGAAAATATGATTTTCAACATATTCTTCATACGATACGCCGGCAACGCGCGCTACAAGCAAGGACAATAAATCGACCCCCCAATCTGAATACTGATATACTCTTCCTGGCGGTGAAATCAGATACTCGTCTTTAGAATATGACAAGAGATCTTCCAATGGTTTGGGTTCTTTTTTCATAAATCCCTTGGCCCGAAGCCTTGGAAGACCCGCATAATGGGAAAGTAAATGTCTTATTGTGAATTCATTTTGACCATTAAAGTGTGATTTCATAGAGAAATCCTGAACGTAATAGGTATATTTTTTATCCATATCTATCAATCCGTCAGTGCATAGCTTTAAGATGGCCGTAGATGTAATAATCTTTGACACCGAGCCAATAGGATATTCCGTATCTTTAGTTGCCCGGACATTCCCGGATTTATTTGAAAATCCAAAACCCGCTTCAAGCAGGAGTTGACTTTCAATTTCCATGGCAATACTTAACCCGGTAACATGGTGCTTCTTCATTTTCTTTACTACATATTTTTTCAAGTCCTGCTTGAAGCTTTCTAATTCAGATGGTGATAAATGTTTTTGTGCATTAAGTGAGAAAGAGAGTAATAATCCAAGCGTAAGAAATATATTTTGGTATAGTTTCATAAATCTAATTCTTATATCGTTGACACGCTGGCAAAGGTAGTATCACCATCATGTTAGATTTATATTAAACCATTCAAAACAAAGTGAAACGATATAAATTTTGGATTGAACTGTAAACACGTCATCATTGTATTTTTCAATATTCCTTTTATCCAGGCAATACCGAGTTTATAAATAATTAGACGAAGACGATAAAGAGAGAGAAGGTTTATGCCAGCGCTTTTAATTACCTATCCAATAGACCACACTAATGAGCTGTCTTACCAAAAGATGAATTGCAAGGCAACAGATACACTGATTTTGTTGAGCGGATAATCGGAACGTCTGGTAATGACAGTGAAATTCTCCTTAGTCGGTCTGCAATTGTATATGTTTTTGATTTTAGTTCTTGGTACAGATTATTGACCAGCAATCACATAAATATATTTAATCTATCTGATCCAACGCGTTGTCGATCAGTATTTTAAGATGTCTTTTGTGAGCGATGGTTTCCAGGTTTCCTTGCGGTACATGCACCCAATTTTTTATTTGCCACAAATTACTAATGGCCATAGAACGGCTTCGGGGACTGAATTTGTCCTTGTGCTTTCCTGTAAGCAGTTTTATCAACTGTCGCGTGTAGGTCAGCTGCAGATTTTGGCGGAAGGAATTGACATCCTTTTTAATATCATCTGAAAAAATGGCCTGGTTAAGATCTTCCATGAAGGTGGGCAACGCATAATTGTTTCCGTACAACTCAGAATCGCTGATTCTTTGTAAGGTGTGATAATGAAGTAAGTGTTTTAATACACTTTCCTGAATGGCCAGAATCCTTTGGTGAATTTTAGGATCTTCGGGATATCCGAAATGATCATAGCCTCTCCTTTGTTTTTGCAGGTAATTGTACAATTCGTTAGGAACCAAAAAAGCATCGTCGGCGAATACGTATCTCGCCAGCGATTCCATAGCCAGCTTCTGCTTCTCCTTTTCAACCGGTGTAAACGGCATTTTTTCTGCCTCCTGTCCTACGAAAGAACGATCAATGTATACACCACCAATATAGCGAGAGATGACATGGGCGGCATTGTGTTGCTGGGCTGTTAGCAGCAAATAAGCATTTCTGAGCTCGTGAAATGATTTGCCTTCCACCTGGTATTTTGACAGCAATTCCTTGGCCACCTCTTGGGTAAGTTTCATTCTTTCCACCGCATAGTTAATGGCATCATTTGACATATCTCCTACATTGACACGCGGATCAATGGCTTTGCCCGGCCACCGCATGTCATCGGCGTCATTGCCAAATGCAAGCGCGGAATCAGTGGAGCGCAGAAGCAGGTTTTCCAAATCCTGTTCATGCTCAAAATCCTGGTAGCCAAAGGTAATGGCCCACTGATCATAGGGACCCGGTCTGGTCGGCCAATATTGCCCCTGTTTGGTACGGTCCAGGGAAAAATTGATAGCGGGATAGTCCATCACAGAGCCTACTAATCCCAAAGTCTCCGTTACTTTTGGGTTATTAATATCGGTTAAGCTGTGAAACTGGCTGGCCATCATATTGTGATTGAGTCCCAAGGTGTGACCCAGTTCGTGTAAAACCAGGAAATACAAGTATTCTTCAATCATTTTATTATTATCAAGTTCTGACCCACCTACGGCTGTCAGGGCCATCAACCCAAACTGGTTTTGTGCCTGTGCATAAGCATCAAAAGCGCAGTGGTCTGCATACATGTGGCTTCCTTCTGCCTGCATTGGCGCCTCCTGGCCGATCCACCCAAGTCCCGCTTTTTCAAAGACTTTTTCACCTTTTAACTGCTGGGATAGGGTGGCATATTCCAGCGTGATGTCAGCTCCTAAAATTTGTCCCGTTCGGGGGTTGACAAAACTTGGTCCATAGCCGCTAAATCTTGGATTTGGGGACGACACCCATCGTATGACGTTGTATTCAATGTCGCCTGCTTCCCAGTTGGCGCTGTCTGGCTGTTCTTTAACGACCAGCGCATTTTTGTAGCCAATCGAAGCAAATACCTGGTTCCATTTTTCGAAAGCTTTTTTAATGGTTGGCCGAATGTTATGAGGCGTACTGTTTTCAATCCACCACGTGATTGGCTTGACCGGCTCAGAAATACGGGCGTTAGGGTCTTTTTTTCGTAAATGCCAGCGATGTATGAGATCCCTGTAAGGTGTGGCGCTGACAGAGGTCATGTCGTTGATCTGGGTTGTAAAATAACCAATTCTGGGATCATCATAGCGTGGCTGATAGTCATTTTCCGGCATGGCAATGAAACTATGCCAAATGTGGATACTCACATTCCTGGCGTCTGTGATGGCTTTGCTGCCGGGGTTTAATACGGAGGATTTGCTATAAACATATTCAACTTCTACATCCGTATTTTTAGGATAGCTTCTGATAGTGCTTACCTTGGTTTTCTTTTTATCCAGCGTACCCAGGCTAAAGGAAAAGAACTGCAGGAATGGAAGTTTGGCCGGTTTAACCTGCGACAACGTCTCCTCCAGAAATAAATGATCAGCCTTAATCAGGTATTGTCCACGGTTGTTGTCAAAGGCTACGATTTTCTGGCTTTCCGTAATACTGTTACTGATATTGGCATCAGATGATTTACTTAATGAATGGTTTGGATCGTGGAAAAATGAAGTGTTTTGAAATTCAAACTGTATTTGATCAAAGTACTTGATGATCTTAAATACCTTGGCTTCTTTATAGGCACCGCGAAAGGTTGCTGCATCTACTACGCCGTTGGTAACCTGGTTAAAGTAAATGAACTCTTTATTCAACTGGTTTTTGGAAATTAGCATTTGCAACTTCCCGGTAACAGTATCCTGGTATATGACAAACAACCCGTCAAACTTTTTTGAGGAAGCCACCAATTCTTCAATAGTCGGCGGTTTTTCTTTGTTTTTACCCTTTTGATTTTGTTTTTGAGCCTGTAAGGTGTTAGCTGTGAATATACCGATGAGTATCGTCAAGGCAAAGTACCCATATAGCTTCCCCGACCGCAATCCCTCTAAGAAATGTTTCATGATCAATACCAATTGTTTCCAATAATCAAACCAAATACGTAGACCTAATAAAATAAGAAATTTAGCCTAAAATTCCCAATTTTTTGCGTGTAAAAAATGTACAAACTTACATAGATTAAAATGAGTAAATTATACTGACGATGCGTCTATATAAATTTGATTGTCAGGATGTTAAGACCTGCATTGGCGGAAGATTTAAGGTCTGCTTATGGCGCTGGCCGCAATAGACTTAGGAAAGGGTTTTGTATACCTTAAATTCTGTCGTTTTTAAAGCCGGAATTGCGGGAAAGTTTCTTAGTCATTAACACTTTGGTGGTTCATATATAGCTGTAGCCAAAGTATTATTCCGTCGTAAAATAGATCTTTATTAAAGTTTTTGTGAAAAATCAGGTGACAAGCTACATGAAAAGGAAAAGCCGGCGTCTTTGGATAAGTAGACGCCGGCTTTTGGACAATAATTTTCTTTAGCTGAAGTGCGGGTTATACTTCATCTAACGCATTATCTATCAATGTTTTCAAGTGTTCTTTATGCGCTCTGGTTGCCGTGTTTCCGGTGGCGCTGCCGGCCATTTTCCGAATTCTTTTAAGATTATACAAAGCCATGGATTTTGCCAGGTGATTAAATCTTGCTTTTTGAGATCCGGTGAGCATGTTAATCAGCATCCCGGTGTACTCAGCCTGTAAATTCTGGCGGACCGAACCGACGTTGCCGTATATGTCACTTTTGAAAATGCCATGATTTAAATCGCTCATGAAACTGGATAAAGAATAAGCATTTCCATACATTTCAGAATCTGTTATTCTTTGTAAGGTATTGTAATGCAATAAGTGACGTAATACGGTTCTTTGAATATTGAGAATTCTGGAATGGATCTTTGGATCTTCCGGCCGGGAGATGAAATTATATCCCCGCCTCTGCATCTGTAAATGGCTGTACAAGGTCGATGGCACGGTAAAGGCCTCCGGTGAAAACACAAAATCGTTTAATGCTTTCATGGCCTTTTTTTGTTTTTCCAGCTCCACCGGTGTGAAAGGCCTGGTGCCTCCCTGCTGCCCCACGAAAGCTCTGTCCACGTATACGCCCCCGATATACCTTGAGATGATGTTGGCGGCGCCGGCTTGCTGACTGGTGACCACCAAATAAGCATTTCTCAACTCGTGATAAGACTGGTTTGGCTTTTGATATTTTTTTAATAATTCTTTTGATACTTTTTTTGCCAGTTTCATTCTTTCTACTGCATATTCTACCGCATCATGGGTCATGTCGTTGACATTAACTCTTGGATCAATGGCCTTACCAGGCGATCTCATGTCGTCTGCGTCGTTGCCAAATACCAGTTCGGGTTGGGTAGATCTATTTAAAATAGGCTGTAATTCGTCGGGTGACTTGACGGGTTTGTAGCCGAATTCAATCACCCAATGGTCGTAGGGCCCGGGTCTGGTAGTCCAGTATAATCCCTGATTTTCCCGGTCGCTTGCAAAATTTACGGCCGGATAGTCCATCACCGAACCAATCAATCCCACTTTTTCGGTAACTTCCTGATTATTGATGTCTTTTAACCCATGAAACTGACTGGCTTTCATATTGTGGTTTAATCCCATCGTATGGCCCATTTCATGTAGAATTAGAAAGTGCAGGAATTCTTTGATCATTTTGCTTTTATCCAATTCACTACCGCCTAAGACACTTAGCGCGGTTAGTCCGAACATATTGTTAAGCTTGGCCATTTGACCTGCGGTACAATAGGCGGGATCGTGCGCTATAAAGGCTTTTTCGTTTTCACCGTTTTGGAGGTATGTTTCCAGCAAGGCCTCGTCAAATATTTTCTCATTCAATAGATTGCCTTTTAAAGATCCATACTCCAGCATGATATCTGCTCCAAGTATCTGTCCGGTTCTTGGATTAACGAAACTGGGCCCATAACCACCAAAAACAGGATTTGGAGAGGCGGTCCAACGCAATACATTATAACGGATATCTCCGGCGTCCCAGGTAGCATCATCCGGTTGCTCCTTGATCACTACGGCATTTTTAAACCCTGCTTTTTCAAAGGCTTCATTCCAGCGCAGACCAGCCTGCTTGATAATAGGGCGTATCTCGTGAGGGGTTGTATTTTCTATCCACCAGGTGATTGGTTCAACCGGCTCCGAAATGGCGGCGTCGGGGTCTTTCTTTTTCAGGTGCCAGCGGTGTACCAGGTCTCTGTAAGGTGTTGGGCTCATGCTGGTCATATCAGTTACCTGTGTGGTAAAAAAACCTGCTCTGGGATCATCAATCCTGGGTTGATAGTCATTTTCCGGAACTTGTATCAGGCTGTGATAAACTTTTATACTGACATTCCTGCCATCTGTCACTCCTCTGCTACCATTGTTGAGCACGGAAGGTTTGCTATAGACGTATTCAATCTTCAAATCGGTATTGGCAGGATAATTTCTTATACCTCTTACCTTTGTTTTGTCCTTGCTTAAAGTGCCCAGGCTGAAGGCATTTGGCGATTGGTTAGGAAATCGGGGAGGCTTCACCTGTAGAAAGGTTTCCTTCAAAAATAAATTGTTGGCGGCAATCAGATAATTGCCACTGGTGGTATCATAAGCTAAGATCTTCTCAGTGGCCATAACGCCCTCACTTATATTGGCATGGGCGGCTTTGGCAATGGCATTATCAGCATTGAAATAGGAGGAATTGTTTTGTGCGACAAATTCAATTTTGTCATAATATTTCTCGATTTTAAAAATTTTCGAACCTCTGTAAGCGCCTCTGAATGAAAAAACATCTACAACACCGTCGGCGATTTGGCTGAAATAAATATACTCCCTGTCGATCTGGTCCTTATTTATCAGCATTTGGATGGCACCATTGGTAGTGTCCTGGTAAAGCGTAAACAAGCCTTCTATTTTTTTGCTGGCTTTGGTCAGCTCCTTTATCGTCTTTTTGTCTTTTTTCGGAGGCTTAGGCTTCGCAGGTGCTTCGAGCTGTGCTTTTTTGCCTTTTTTGTTCTTTTTCTTTTGCGCGGAGGCAGGATTGGTGGCTATGAAAAATAGTAATAATAGCAACAACCATCCAAAGTTAGGGTTCAGTAGGTTTTTCTTCATCTTTGTTGTTGTTTAAATATTAAACTATAAATATAGTTCAATAATCAAAATTTAGGTTGCATTATGGTCTTTTTGTTTAATAGCTGGCTGATTAATAATTTATCTTAACGACTCGGGCAGGCATCCGGCCATCAGCATTGATTTTACTCGATCATTTGTAGCTTTCCCTGCGAAACGGCCATTAAATTGGCGATGTTATACAAAATCCTCGCGCCCACATTGCCATCCCATTGATTGTTTTTCCCGGGGGCTACTTCGCAAACATCAAAACCGATTATTTTTTTTCCACTTTTTACAAGTGTGTCTATAAGGTAAATGGTCTCATCAAATTCAAATCCACCTGGCACCGGGGTACCGGTGTTGGGGCATAGTTTTGGATCTAAACCATCAATATCGAAACTTACATATACGTTTTCGGGCAAGTTTCCGATAATTTCCTCACAAATGTCCTTCCAGCGCTCTCCGCCAAATAACCTTTTTTTAATGGATGGATAAAAATAGGTATTTATTTTTCCTTTTGAATTTTCAATGAACTCATGCTCAAATTGCGAAAAATCGCGGATACCAACCTGTACTATTTTGGAAACGTTACTTAGTTTTGACACATTAAACATGACTGATGCGTGCGAAAACTCAAATCCTTCATAGGCATCCCTTAAATCGGCGTGGGCGTCAAATTGCAACACACCAAAATCCTGGTAACGCTCCGCTAGTGCCTCGATAAGTCCGAATGGGGTGCTGTGGTCTCCACCTAAGATCCCTACCATTTTCCCTTTATTCAACAATTCCTCGGATTGGTTTTTAACCCAGTGATTTAATTTTCTGCAAACGGTATTTACCGCTTCCGGGGTATTTTCAATGGTGGCGTTGTTGGTTTTTTTCTTGCCCGACTCTAACCATTTTATATAGGGCAATGTGTGTTTTCGCCATTGTTCATTTTCTTCTTTCCATTCCTCCGAAATGGGTAGCATGTAAATACCTAACTCCCACGCGTTATGAATATTTTCCAGCGCCAGGTCCAGTTGCGGCGAAGCCTCTAAAACGGCTTCCGGTCCCCTTGCAGTACCAGACATGTAGGATACGGTCACCTCCCAGGGTACAGGTATGACCACTAATTGCGCATCTTCCTCCGTAAACGGTAAACCAAACAACTTACCGCCAACTCCTACACTATTCGGATCAAAACTAACTTCAGTGTCTTTGTTTATCATTCTTTCAACAAAATATGTTTTTCACTATGCCAACCATTTTTAAACGCTAACACATAGACCCCACTTTGCAGCGTTTTGAGACATCTATTAATCTGATTCCTAATTTTAACTAAATCTCCCCTCGTTTGCAATATTTTTTTCCCCTGAATTGATATTAGTTGTGCGTTAATTGACCTGCTTTTTTCAGAATTCAAGGTAGTTATATGTAAATCCAGTATTGTTGGATTGGGGAAGATCAGAAACTGATCAAAATCAGATCCGGTTTGTTTCAAAGCAATAATATGGCTGAAAGTAATGGTCCCATCGTGATCAACCTGTTTTAACCGGTAGTAACAGGATCGTGAAAACATACTATCGGTGTAATGATAATGATGAACCCGGTTTGAGGTACCCATACCGGGGATGAAGCCTATGGTCTCAAAAGTATATCCGTCAACCGATTTTTGGATATCAAATCCATGGTTATTTACCTCGGAAAGGGTTTGCCAGGATAAAAGGGCCAGGTCATTTTCCTGAATGGCTTGGAAATCAATCAGATCAACAGCTAATACCTGGTTATTATTGAATAAACCCGGAGATTCCAATCCGGAAGCCCATATAAAATCCGTATGACTGGCCGGTGTTGGACCATGGTCACCGATCAAATTATCGTCAACCAACTGGAGGGACAAACCCTCGACAGTGTCATCGGATTCTTCCACGTTGATGTCAACTGATAAAATACCATCAGCCAATCCCTCATTTGGCGTGAAAGTGCCTTCATAACTTAAAAACTGAATAAGTGTGTCATCAATGCCGAGCGCCAAACCGTCTGCACCGCCGGGGTGTCCGTTTTGAATGTCATCTACCGGCCATACATATACCATAAAATTATTGGCTTTCTCGCCTGGTGAAAAATTATCCATGGATTCTTGCTGGTACACTTGACCCAAATTGCCGTTGTAAAGCTGAAGGGTGAAGGCTGACAAATCGTAATTTTCCGAATATTGCATGACCACTTCCACAAATTCACCTTCATCGGCACCAGCATCGTCATAGTGCAACTCATTGATCCATGCATTGGGGAATGCGGTAGCCCTGATCGGCCGGGTCACCTCGTCTGCCCCCGTGGCATTGCATGTTAGCAGCCCCTGGTGAATGCCGTCAGCCTTGAGCGGTGAAAAACGAAGGTATAAATTTACCTGGCCGTTTTCCATAAATGGAATGGCTACCTGGTCGGACCAACTGGTGTTATCAGGCGAGATTTCAAATGGTGCATCAATACTTACTGTTATTCCGGACGAAAGGTTGACCCAACTAATTGTAATTTCGAAACCCGCGCTGGAGTAGTTGGGTTTTACGAGCCCCAGGTCCTGCCCGTTTTCACCCAGGGAGGTAAATATTCTTGGAATCGGGGCCAGTGTAGTATGAGTGCCGGTGATGTGGGAATCTGTAAGGTAAAGGGTAGTGCTGCAATCAAATTCATAAATGCTGATAAAGTAATTAGTGGATGGAGCAAGGCCTGTTATGGTGCATGAATTTTTCCAACCGTTAAAGACCACAAAACCACCGTCAAATGAATCGCCAGAGCCAAAAGCCTGATCGGCCAGGTAAGTGGTGCCGTCAAGTGGTGCACTGCCAACAGCCTCATCGGCTTTGATAATCACCAACCGGCTGGAACCATTTCCCGGATTCCAGCTGATATCAAATGACGTGTCAGCGGTATTGGAAAAGCTAATATTGGTGGCGGCAACGGTTGGCTTCTGGCAATTGTAAAAGTGATAACCCAGTCTTTCAACCGTATTTTCTGCAGCTTCCTCCACTGCTGTCAGCGAAATTTCTATCCACTCTTCGGCATCGTAATTGGGGTTTGGTATGTTGACGGAGGGCTTTCGATAAAAAGATTTGTCAATTCCCCAATCCCCATCGTGGCCAATGACATCGATACGGTTTTCCCAGGTGGTTTCGTCTTTGGCAGTGGAGATGACGATAATGTCATTGCCATTGAAGGCTCCTATCAACGCTCCAATGGCTTCATTTGTTGCGTAGATTGGTACTGTAGCCAAAGCGTTTTTGTACGTTGCTGTTGCTCCAGGCTCCAGCGTCACCTCGATTTTGGTGGACAGCCCGGGTGTTTTCCCCAACGGATTGCCAGCGTCCTGGTTGGAAAACAGGCAGATGTAAAAGGTGTCGTTCTCAGGACTAAGGGCTGAGCCACTGACATTAGTTATTTCGAGAAATTTGTCATTGGCATTACCTTCATAATATTGTGAAATGATAATTTGGGCTGGTGCGGACTGACTGATAATAAAAAAGATAGCCCATAGATTCCGTTGGACGGCTTTAGTTGAAAAAATAGACATAACATTTGTGCGGTTTTAAGTTTAAAAAATCACTGTCGGGAGATAGTGGAGGGGATGGTGAATTGAAACTAAAGAATTTTTACAGGATAGACAAGTGATTGATACAGGACTTTATCCAAAAAGAGGTAATTAAACAAAGATAAATTGGTTATCATTGCCGCTATTTTTAAATTTAACACCATTGACCTTTACTGACATACCCTATGAGAAAATTATTACTTACTATTTTTTTGAATGCCTTGTGTTATATCTGCCTGGTAAGTTGCGCCGGCAAAGTTTCTGAAAGTACCGCTGACAGCCGTAAACCTAATGTTATCATCCTTTATACGGATGATCAGGGTTCAATCGATATGAATTGCTATGGCGCCACAGACCTTCATACACCAAACATGGATAAGCTGGCAGCTACAGGTGTTAAATTCACGCAATTCTATGCGGCGGCGGCAATTTGTTCAGCATCCCGTGCCGCCCTGATGACCGGTAAAACGCCATTGCGGGCAGGGTTGCCGGGTAATGCTTCATCAAAGCATGGCACCGATGGGTTGTCCGCTGCCGAAATTACCATTGCGGAGGTTTTAAAGAAGCGTGGGTATCGCACAGGGCATGTAGGGAAGTGGCACCTGGGATATTCCGAAAGCACCATGCCCAATGCTCAGGGATTTGATTACTCTTTTGGCCATATGGGAGGATGTATTGATAATTACTCCCATTTTTTTTATTGGAACGGTCCCAATGTGCACGACTTATGGGAAAATGGAAAGGAATTATGGCGCGATGGGGCCTATTTCCAGGATTTGATGGCTGAAAAGGCCAATGCATTTCTTGAAAGCAACCGGGATCAGTCTTTCTTTCTGTATTATGCTATTAACCTGCCGCATTACCCGTTGCAAGGCACCGACAAATGGAGAGAATTTTATAAAGACCTGTCCAGTCCCAGAAAACACTACGCTGCTTGTATATCAACCATTGATGAGCGAATAGGAAACTTATTGGATAAACTGGATGAATTGCAGTTAAGAGACAATACGATCATCATATTTCAGTCTGATCACGGGCATTCTACTGAAATCCGTACCATGGGTGGGGGCGGCAACGCCGGCCCGTATAGAGGAAGCAAATTTTCATTTTTTGAGGGAGGGATCCGGGTTCCGGCCATTATTAGCTGGCCCGCCAGGATACCCCGGGGAGAGACACGCGATCAATTGGCCGTAAACGTAGACTGGCTGCCCACTATTTTGGATCTTTCCGGGCTTAGCCCTGCAAGTCATCACATTGATGGTAAAAGTATGAAGGAAATCATTTACAACGCGGATGCCGCTACGGGTCACGAGTCGTTTTACTGGACCACGGGAAATCAAAAACGCTGGGCTATAAGGAAGGACCAATGGAAATTGCTTAAAAACCCCGTGGATCCCACAGGAAAATATCCGCTGGATCCGGAAACAGATTCCCTGTTTCTGGTTAACCTTCAAGATGATCTTTCCGAAAAAAACAACCTCGCTGCCCAAAACCCGGAATTGGTGAAATCTTTGAGTGCTGCTTTCTACCGCCAGTTCAATGAGGCAACCCTGACAGATGAAAACAAAAACCTGGAATGATCGCATACTGGCTCCCATGATGCCGAAAGTTATATTTTGTTTAATACTTCTTTTATTTTTCATTGGGGAGATGTTAAATTAAGATTTCAATGACAACCGCAGCTATAGTAAAAGACCTACGAACGGATACACCGGGATGTGACAATAAAATCCATTTGAACAATGCAGGAGCCGGATTGATGACTTCCAACGTGTTGCATATCATGAAGGCGCACCTGGATCTGGAAGCTCAAATCGGAGGATATGAAGCCGCCGCACATCAGCGTGATGAAATTCAGAATGCCTATCAAATGGTGGGACAGCTGTTAACATGTCCCCCCGAAAATATTGCATTTACCAACAATGCTACCGACGCTTATGCCAGGGCGCTGTCTTGTATTGATTTTAAAAGGGGCGACATTATTTTGACCACTAATAACGATTATGTTTCCAACCAGATTGCCTTTCTTTCTTTCAGGAAAAGATTTGGGATTGAAATTGTCAGAATTCCCGATGCGGAGGCCGGAGGCGTTGATGTCGATAAAGCGTGGGAATTGATGAAAAGCCTTCGTCCAAAACTGGTGGCAGTTACCCATATGCCTACCAGTTCCGGACTAATACAACCTGTGGAAGAAATAGGAAAATATTGCCGGCAACTGGATATGCTGTATTTGGTAGATGCCTGCCAGACAGTGGGGCAGCTGAATATAAACGTTCAAAAAATTGGCTGTGACTTCCTGAGCGCCACCTGCCGCAAATTTCTGCGTGGCCCGCGTGGTGCAGGTTTTCTTTATGTGTCTGATAAGGTGTTGCAGGGGAAATATGAACCGCTCTTTATCGATATGAGGGGGGCGCAGTGGGAAGAGAAAGACAAATATATCCCCCATAAAAATGCTACCAGGTTTGAGGATTGGGAGTTTTCATATGCGCTGATACTGGGTAGTGGCGCGGCAGTAGCATATGCCCTGAGTCTTGATATGAACTGGATTGAGGAGAGAATAAGATTCCTGGCCGATTATACCAGGGAAGAACTTCGTAAACTTAATCATATCCAATTGTTAGATAAGGGTACGGATTTGGGCGGAATAGTCACTATTAATACGCCAACTATGCCAGCCGATCAATTGAAGGCTTTGCTGGATAAAAATGACATCAATACTTCCCTAAGCCATAGAAGTAGTGCGGTGATAGACTTTGATGAAAAAGGCGTGGCTTGGGTGTTGAGAATTTCACCGCATTATTATAACACTGTTGATGAAATTGATCGATGTATAGCTACGTTGCTTCAACCGGACCTTTAATAACCTATGTCTTGTACACAGTTAAATTGTTGTTTTATGTTTTTCTGGCAGCTCCTTTTTTATGCCGCCTGCACCGATTCCGGTAACAGGGGAAAGGATCATTCGGATAATTATCCCGCCGGACCGGGCCAACTCAAAATAGCCTACAATGTGCTTTATGATCTGTCAGGGGATGATTATGAAATATTTGTAATGAATCTTGACGGAAGCGGGCAAAAAAATATTACCGACCGTGTGGGCCCTGATCGGCTGTATTATGCCTATCAGGATAAAATCTATTTTGCTTCAGACCGAGATACTATTCATGGTGTTTACTTTCTTTATGAAATGGATGCCAGTGGAGAAAACATTAGAAAAATTACAGATTTTCCAATAGATGACAGTTGGATAAGCAGTCGTAGGCGTGGAGAGGAGTTGATAGTTAAACCCGAGCTAAAAGTAGATACGGCCTTTTACATCATCAACGTACAAAACCGTCAGCAGCAGGTGATTAGGCCGGATTTGGCTTATTTTTATGATCCCTTCTTTTCCCCTGATGGTAAACAAATTGTTTTCAGAGGAGCCCGTAAAATGCCGGCGGGGAATCAGCGGTTGGCGGATGAATTATATATTATAAATGACGATGGCTCACAACTAAAGCAGTTGACACATTATCCCGATGACGATTCTACCGCCACATGGTTTGATTACAGGGTAGGACCACCGGTTTGGTATCTGGAAGATAAAATATCTTTTTCTTCCCTTCGAGACGGAAGCTACAGCATTTTTACTGTCAATATTGATGGTACCGATTTACAGCGACTTACCACCGCTGAAAACAACCAGGTCTATCACAGCTGGTCACATGATGGCAGCATGATGGTTTTTGAACAAAGTTCCGGTGACTATGAAAACTACGATATCTACCTGTTAAATGCCAAAGACGGCGCTGTCACCAGGGTTACAGCCGATAGTATTTTGCAGCAAGCACCGGTTTTTGTGTATGCACACCCCAATTAGCAAATAGGTGCTTTGGCGCTTCGGTGAAGTCTGCTTAAACACCGGTCTTGACGGGATAATTCATGGCGTATACGTTTGCCAATTGGTTTAAATTCAGGTTTGTGATATATTCGTTGATCTGTATGATTTTAAGAGATATTAATAGTGACGGCCGTAGAAGATTTTATTTATACGTATGAAGGTAACCAAAGAGCGGTGATGTTGCACCTTCATAACCTGTTGTCCGGTGAGATGAATCTGGTGGCAAAAATTAGATTTAAGGTGCCCTTTTACTATAAAAAGAGCTGGATCTGTTACCTGAACCCCAGGAAAAACGGGCTTGTGGAATTTTCATTTCTCAGGGGTAATGAACTATCCAATGTACAGGGGCTTTTGCAGTCTAAAGGACGAAAACAGGTCTTTAGCATAACATTTGAAAATCTTGCAGACATACCTGAAAAGACAATTAATGAAATTATTCAGGAGGCCTTATTACTCGATGAAACCGTGCCATATGCTTCCAAAAGAAAAAAAACTTAACAAATTATTTGAGTGCAAAGGTGCATAGCCTGGCATCTTTAAATACCCTAATGATTCAACTATGATGAGCATAAAACCACGCCTGATTTTTATTTTTTTCTTTATGTTAACTACTTACCGGATTAGTGGCCAAAATTTTGAAATCCCGTTGTGGTCCGACCATATACCTAATTATCAAAAGACCGATGAGCAGGAAGTCAGGGATACAACCAATATTGTAAGAATTAGTAAAGTTCAAAAGCCCACCATCGCCGTATATTTGCCTGCTGGGAAAAATACTACCCGGAGGGCTGTGGTTATTTGTCCCGGAGGAGGTTATCAAATACTTGCCTACGACTGGGAAGGCATCGACATTGCCAAATGGCTGAATGCCCATGGTATTGCTGCCATCGTTTTAAAGTATCGCCTACCGACTTCCAGGAGTAATATTGCACCCCACCAATCCCCGCTGATCGATGCCCAGCGAGCTATGAGAATGGTGCGGCACCATGCCGGAGATTGGAATATCGACCCCGACCTGGTAGGGATCATGGGTTTTTCAGCAGGCGGTCATCTGGCCTCAACATTGGGCACGCACTTTGAGGAGGAATTGTTTAAATCGGATGATCCTATCAATGCTATCTCATGCCGGCCCGACTTCATGATACTGGCCTACCCCGTTATTACTTTTTCAAAACCCTTTATGCATCGGGGATCGATGGAGGCGTTGCTGGGAAAAGATGCCAAGGCATTGATGAGAGATCATTATTCCAATGAGCTGCAGGTAACAGCTGACGTCCCCCCCACATTTATTGTTCATTCCGGAGATGATAAAGCTGTGCCTGTAGAAAACAGTCTGGTATTTTATCAGGCATTAAAAGAAAAAAATGTCCCCGCAGAAATGCATATATATCCGTATGGCGGGCATGGATTTTCGCTGGCAATAGACAAAGGCTACTTACAAACCTGGACACAGCGTTGTATTGATTGGCTTAAAAGTTTGCCCTAAACCGATGAGATGCGAAACATCTGAATGATAAATTTTGCCTTTGCAGGACGGTCCGTGAATTAATAGTAGCTACTTTATACACTGCTTCCATTTCAGCGGATTTAGATAAGGACAATTAGTTTTTTAACTTTACCTTATGCTGCAGGTACCTCACCATTTTGAATCGGAACGCCTGGTATTAAGAAAGTTCCTGCCGGAAGATGCTGCCATGATCTTTTTTCAATATGCCGGAAATCCAAGAGCCACTAAATTTGTTTCATGGCCCACGCATCAGACCATGGAGGATACCAGGGATTATTTAAAATATGCCGGTGATGCATGGCGGAAAGGTGTGGATTTTTCTTTTGCCATTATTGAGAAATCATCAAATAAGCTCATTGGTGGTACGGGCTTTGTCAATGAAGATGGCAAGGTCTATCTTGGTTATATTTTGGCTGAAACAGCCTGGGGAAAGGGATATGCTACCGAAGCGACACAAACTCTGGTAGCATGGCTCAAGGCGCAGCGGCAGATTTATCGTATCTGGGCAATTTGTGATGCAGAACACGGACCCTCGATCAGGGTTTTGGAAAAATCCGGCTTTATTCAGGAGGCGCTTATCAGGAAATGGTGCCGTTTCCCGAATCAAAATAACCTTGCTAAGGATTGCTTTTTTTACCTATGGAGTCCTGCTGATACCCTGTAATATCCTGGTTTTGTAAGTTGACTTTTGGCAACGGCAACCCAACTATATCCTTCAAAAACCTGACCGTTTCACGCTCTACACCTTGATAATCATTAGAGGTAATATAGGAGGCAATAACGTGATCCCCGGATTCCGGAAAGGGGACTTTTACTTTTTGTGCTTTGGGAGTGCCAAGTTGATCATACATCTCAAGCATGGCAGGGATGGATACAACGTCGTCCTGCAAAGAGTCATTTTTGTAGTAGTAGCCCAGGAAAAACGGGCAGGTAACTTTTTTAAATGTTTTTTCCACCATGCATTCACCAATAAATGATTTGAGCGTAATTACTCCGTCGATCATATATTTTGTGGACCAGTATTGCTCTTCCAGGGGCGATTTTTCAGAGGCCAAAAAATCTGATCCTACAATCATCCGCATGATACTCCGACCCCATGGTTTATTAATGATAAAGGTATTTTGATCGTAGAAATCAATAATGGGAGAGTAGCAAACCAGGGCTTTTATTTCCGGGTTTTCCGCCGCCACGTAGATTCCCAGGGCGCCTCCGGTAGAAGTACCGACAACAATGACACTGTCTCCGAGTTGCTTGCCGATGGCTACTGCTTTTTTTGCGGACGCCAATAATGATTCGGGCGTTAACTCCTTAAAAACACTATCTTCCTCGATCCCATGATCTGCGAGGCGCGACAGGTACAGGTTACAGCCAAATTTATGAGCCAGATTGCGATGTACCGGGCTGCCTTCTCCCTGGCTTGCACTAAACCCATGAAGGTAAACGATGCTATAAGGTGTTTTTTCCTTGGTAGTGCTGTCATACCATATTATTCTGGCTTGATTATCCTTTTTAATGCCCTCCGTGGTAGCTTCCTCTTGATTGATGGCACTTTCCAGGGCCTCCAGGCTTTTATCTATCCGTGGCAGACTACCATTCAGTACGGGAGTCGGTGGTTTTGGCCCGGCCATATAGATGATCAGTAAAATAACCGGTACAGATAGCCATTTCAAAAGTTTTTTCATTTCAGCAACGTCTGGTCGTATCCAAATGTAAAATTTTTTTACCAATTATCCCTTACTAAAATGCAGGAGTTTTGGTAGTGGGAAATAATTTTAGCAAGATTAGTATAAACTCGAATCTCCTGCTATTTTTGTGCCATGAGTGAAATGATATTGATTTTGGATTTTGGCTCTCAATACACGCAATTAATTGCCAGACGGGTCAGAGAGCTAAATGTTTACTGCGAAATTCATCCTTATAATCATATTCCCGAATTTACCGATAATGTAAAAGGAGTTATCCTATCCGGAAGCCCCTGTTCGGTGAGAGAGGTTGATGCGCCATCTGTTGATTTAAAAAAATTGACTGATCGGCTGCCGGTTTTGGGCGTATGTTACGGTGCCCAATTAATAGCACACCTGAATGGAGGAGAGGTTTTGCCTTCGCAAATCCGCGAGTATGGCCGGGCCAAATTAAGCAAGGTGGATACCCACAATGAATTGATGAAGGAGATGTCACTCAATTCCCAGGTTTGGATGTCGCACGCGGATACCATCGCAGCGTTGCCATCGGATTTTGAAGTGATCGCCAGTACGCCCACTGTGGACATCGTCGCTTTTAAGCTGACCGGAAAGGAAACTTACGGCATTCAGTTTCATCCTGAAGTCACCCATTCTATTGAGGGAAAAACAGTATTAAGAAATTTTGTTGTACATATATGTCAATGCAGCCAGGATTGGACACCGGACATTTTTGCGGAAACCACCATTGCCGCATTAAAGGAAAAACTGGGTAGTGACAAGGTTGTTTTGGGACTCTCCGGGGGCGTTGACTCCAGTGTTGCCGCCACGTTAATTCACAAGGCCATAGGCAAAAATTTGCACTGCATTTTCGTAGATAACGGCCTATTGCGAAAAAATGAATTTGAGGATGTTTTAAATTCCTATAAAGGCATGGGGCTTAACGTAAAAGGTGTTGATGCCAGGGAGCAATTTTATCAGGCATTAGCCGGTCAAACAGACCCGGAAAAGAAAAGAAAAGCTATAGGTAAGGTTTTTATAGATGTATTTGACGCTGAGGCACATAGTATTGAGAACGTTAGCTGGCTGGGGCAAGGTACCATTTATCCGGACGTAATTGAATCGGTATCAGTAAAGGGGCCGTCGGCGACCATCAAATCTCACCATAACGTAGGGGGATTGCCGGATTATATGAAGCTAAAGGTAGTGGAGCCTTTGAATACGTTATTTAAAGATGAAGTGAGATTGGTAGGCAAGACCTTGGGTATTGACGATACAATCCTTGGACGCCATCCTTTTCCCGGTCCGGGCCTCGCCATCCGCATTCTGGGAGAAATAAATGAGGAAAGAGTTAAAATTTTGCAGGAAGTTGATTATATTTTTATCCAAAGCTTAAAAGCCTCGGGGTGGTACGATAAAGTATGGCAGGCAGGCGCAATCTTGCTGCCGGTACAATCCGTGGGGGTAATGGGCGATGAAAGGACCTATGAGGGGGTTGTGAGTTTGCGCGCTGTCAGTAGCGTGGATGGAATGACAGCGGATTGGAGCCATTTGCCCTATGAGCTTCTTGGCGATATTTCTAATGAAATTATCAACAAGGTCAAAGGCGTTAACCGGGTGGTTTATGATATCAGTACTAAGCCGCCTGCGACTATAGAATGGGAATAACCAAAATTACATAATGAGACAAATCTTTAATCACTTTCTTTTATTTTTCCTTTTGGTTGCCTTTGCATCCCAGGGGCAAACAAGCTCGAGTATTACCAGTAAATATGATAACGGTAAGGACTTATTTGGGCTGGGAAAATACAAACTGGCCATGGAGGAATTTCGCCAGGTGATTACCAGAACAGAAAACAATCCTTACCTGGAATATGCCTCCTTCTATTTTGCGGTTTCCGCCTACAATTCAGGCCAATCTGTTGTTGCAAATACCATGTTCCATCAAATTGAAAGGAAATATCCGGAGTGGGACAAAATTGATGAAGTATTTTTCTGGCTGGCAAAAATAGATTTTGAAAGCAATGATTACCTGGGAGCGTTGATCAATATCAATAGAATTCAAAGTCGAACTATAGCAGAAGAAGCAAGAAAAATGAAAAATCATTTTCTGGCGCAGCTGGAGAATGTGGATGAGTTAAACGTGTTGCTTTCCAAAAATCCCTATGATAAGGATATTGCCGAATTTCTTGCGGAAGCTATTATCAAACAGCCCATCGTGGAGCAGGACCGTAGCCTGCTGGAGTTTTTGGTCAATGAGTTTGAACTTAATCCGGTCAAATACGATAAAGCTAGAATTTTTAGCTCCCGGAAAAAGGATAGCTATAACGTGGCGGTGGTTTTACCATTTATGACCGACAAATTGCAATCCGAATCGCTGACGTTGGGTAGAAATCTGGTGCTGGATCTGTATGAAGGAATAAAAGTGGGTGTTGACAAACTTGAGAAATCGGATATAAAAATAAATCTATTCGCCTTCGATACTAAAAAGGATAGCCTCACTACCCGTAAATTGATTGAAAACGGGGAGTTATCTAATATGGACTTGATCATCGGGCCCCTGTCCGAGGCAGCAACCGGTATGCTTTCAAATTATTGCTTTGAAAGAAGGATTAATATGGTGAATCCATTGTCCTATAATTCAAGGGTAATCGGCAATAATCCTTTTTCTTTTTTGTTTAAGCCCAGTTTGGAAACGCAAGCTTTCAAGGCCGCGGAATATGCTGCCAAAAATTTTGAAAGACGCAGGCTAAAAATATTTTACGGCGAATCCGTAAAAGACTCGGTGCTGGCACATAGTTATAAGTCAAGGATAGAAGTTGATTCGTTTGAGGTCGTAGGCATTCACAAAATATCCGCTGGGAAAGCCAGAGATATCATTACCTTGCTAAACGCTCAAAATTTGATTAATGAGACCAACGAAGATAGTTTAGGACACGTTTTTTTGGCATCGGACAATGGCTTGTTAATGGCCAACATCATCGCTGCCCTGGAAGCAAGAGGAGACCATTTACCGCTGATTGGAACTGAATCCTGGCTAAACACCCGCGCCATTGAGTTTGATCAGGTAGACAGACTTGGCATTAGCATTATATCTCCTAACTATATCGATTATTCCAAAGAGAGCATTGAGCTTTTTAGAAAATTTTACCATAATCGCACCAACGTATTTCCGTCCAGGTGGGCCTACAACGGTTATGCTTTAATCAACTTTTTTGGTAAGATGTTAAATGAACATGGCGTTTACTTTCAGATTGCCTTCAAGAATATGGGCCAGGTGCGGGGCGAAATTTATGAAGGATTTAATTACACAACGGGAAATGATAACCAGTACACACCGCTAGTCAAATTCATAGAGTCAGAGCTAAAGGTGGTAAACAAGTAATCTTTATATTATTCATGCTAAACAATAGTAGAAGTCAGGTATTGTTTAATCAGGCTAAGCAATATATTCCTGGCGGCGTTAATTCTCCAGTCAGAGCGTTTAAAGCAGTTGGGGGGGATCCGCTATTTATAAAAAGGGCGTCAGGCGCTTATCTTTATGATGAAGATGGCAACGGTTTTATAGACTTTATCAACTCGTGGGGACCCATGATTTTGGGACATGGTAATGAGCTTATTGAAGCAGCTGTAACCGAAGCGGTTAAAAGCTCTTTGTCTTTTGGCGCTCCTACAAAGAAAGAAGTGGATATTGCCGAGTTAATTACCCATATGGTACCATCGATTGATAAGATAAGAATGGTTAATTCCGGTACCGAGGCCACCATGTCTGCCATCAGGGTAGCCAGAGGATATACCGGCCGGGATAAGATCATTAAGTTCGAAGGATGTTATCATGGCCACGGAGACTCGTTTTTAATTGCCGCCGGTAGCGGCGTCGTTACCATGGGATCTCCCGATAGCCCGGGAGTGACAAAGGGAACCGCAAAAGACACCTTACTGGCTCCTTTCAACGATTTGGATAAGGTAAAGGATTTAATAACTGCCAACCCCGATCAAATAGCCAGCATTATTCTGGAGCCGGTAGCCGGTAACATGGGATGTGTATTGCCCGAACCGGGATTTTTACAGGGACTCCGGGATGTCTGCGACCAACGGGGTATCGTCCTGATTTTTGATGAAGTAATGACCGGTTTTCGCCTGGCAAAAGGAGGAGCACAGGAATTGTATGGTGTTATGCCTGACCTCACTACTTTAGGCAAAATTATCGGTGGAGGAATGCCGGTTGGCGCTTATGGCGGTAAAGAAGAAATAATGAATTATGTGTCTCCGGAAGGCCCTGTTTATCAGGCAGGTACTTTATCCGGCAACCCGATTGCCATGGCCGCCGGGTACACCATGCTTTCCTATCTTAACGAGCATGATGATATTTATCAGCAGATAGAAAGAAGTACGCAAAAAATTGTTGCAGGCATCAAAAAGAATCTCGAATTACTAGGGCTAAACCATACTGTTAACCAGGTCGGTTCCATGTTTAGCCTGTTTTTTTCCTCGGAAAGAATTGTTGATTTTGAACTTGCCAAAAACTGTGATACGGAAAAGTTTGGGCGGTATTTTAAAGCTATGCTAGACCGGGGAGTGTATTTGGCTCCTTCCCAGTTTGAAACTTTGTTTGTTTCCTCTGCCATTGGCGAGGCTGAAATTAACAAGACTGTCGAGAGCAATTACGAGGTGTTGAAGCTATTGATGTAATTCCGATATGCACCTGGGTCCAGGTTTCCCTGGCTAAAAAGAGGTAGTCCGCAGATTCTTGGGCCTATTGGCAACAAACATCAAAAAAATACCTTTCTAAAGGCATAATTATGCATTATTATCAGTAAATTCCATGAGTTAACTGTCCCAAGTAAGTTTCTCTTCAATTAAATTCTCTACTACCCGGCATTTTAAAGCTATTTTATATAGTGCTTAAAATTATTTAGATAACTAAAGTATTGAATAATCATTCATTTTATTTAAAAATCAAAACAAATTGGGGGTTACATATCTTTAGTTATAAAGATATAAAAGCAAACAATGAAGCGTTTTTTTAAAAGCTTACGAATTCTTCCCCGCTGGATCATATTATTAATTGACCTGATGATCATATTTGCCGGGGTTATGCTGGCATATGCCTTGCGGTTCAATTTTGTGATTCAGGACATCCTCAATCATGACATTGAACAGGGGCTGCTGCTTTTTTTGGTTGCTTCAGCGATTGCGATCCTGATAACGCAAAGTTATTCCGGCATCATTCGCTTCACAACCTTGCAGGACGGACTACGCATTGTTTACATGTGTACCCTGGCTACATTGATGGTCCTGATTGTTAATTTGATATCCCTTAATCTTGGTGTAAGTCTTATTCCAAGATCAGTGATTATTATCAGCTACTTTAATGCGATTACGTTTCTGTTTTCTTACCGGCTCATTGTAAAATACATTTTTACCTATTTTACCAATGCTATCAAACATTTTTCCAATGCTGCGATTTTCGGAGCCGGAGAGTTTGGGCTGCTCACCAAGCAAGTTATTAATCACGATCAAAAGTCCAATTTGAAGGTAGTAGCTTTCCTGGACGATGATCCCCGAAAGATCGGGAATGTTATCAATGGCGCCAGAGTTTACAAGGCCTCTACCGAACTTCCGTATCTCATCGATAAATATGATGTCAAAGAATTGATTATCACTATTCGCGATTTGCCGCTGGAGCGAAAAAACGAAATTGTTGATCTTTGCCTGGAACACGGTGTAAAAGTGCGGATAATTCCTAAAACAGACGATTGGGTAAAAGGAGAATTGGACCTGCAACAAATTCGCGAAGTCAAAATTGAGGATTTATTGGGCAGGGAATCCGTAGAACTGGATAACCGCGAGGTAAAAGATCAGATAAAAGGGAAAACCGTGCTGATAACCGGTGCCGGTGGTTCTATTGGTAGCGAAATGGTCAGACAAGTGGCGGCCTGTCTCCCCGATACTTTGGTACTGCTGGATCAGGGAGAAACACCGCTATATGAAATTAACCGGGAAATGAAAGATTTTTCAGCCTATGTGAAGGTTGTGCCGGTAGTTGCGGACGTTTCCGAACCATTGAGAATGGAAAAAGTTTTTGCCTCGTTTCAACCCCAGATCGTTTTCCATGCCGCCGCTTACAAACATGTACCGATGATGGAAAAAAATCCATCTGAAGCAGTGCTTTGCAATGTTTTAGGTACCAAAACGCTGGCTGACCTGGCTATAAAATATAAGGTGGATAAATTTGTCATGATTTCAACCGACAAAGCGGTAAATCCAACTAATGTCATGGGTGCCACCAAGAGAATTGCCGAGATATATGTACAGTCAGTGAATATGTTTTTAAATAAAAACCAGGAAAAATGCACCGCGTTTGTTACTACCAGATTTGGCAATGTGTTGGGCTCAAATGGATCGGTAATACCACTTTTTAAAAAGCAAATAGAAGAAGGGGGGCCGGTAACCGTAACCGATCCGGAAATGACTCGCTATTTTATGACTATTCCCGAAGCTTGCCAGCTTTCCCTGGAAGCCGGAATTATGGGCAAGGGGCCTCAAATATTTATTATTGATATGGGAGAATCGGTTAAAATTGTGGACCTGGCTGAAAAGATGATACAATTGTCCGGTAAAAAATTGGGAAAAGATATTGAGATTGTTTTCACAGGATTGAGAGAGGGCGAAAAACTTTATGAGGAATTACTAAACAACCAGGAAAATACGCTACCAACGCACCACCCCAAGATAATGATCGCCAAAGTAAGGGAGGAAGCTTTTGAGGAGGTAAAAGCAAAGACCTTAAAGTTAATTGAGTTGGCACAGCGAGGCCTGGAATATGAACTGGTAGAACTGATGAAGGAAATCGTTCCGGAATATGTTAGTAACAATTCCAAATTTGAAGAACTGGACAGGAAAACAAAAAAATATATTGCGCGGAAAAATTGATTAAATGCCCGTCTTCCAATATCACTCACTGGCTCACTGGCGCATTCTATGATAAAATCAACAAAACTTAACTGTATTTTGTAAAGATTAATATTTAGCTACCTGTATGTAAGGAGTAGCTCTGTTAACAGTTGCAAAGACGCGTGCGATCAATTTGTTTCTTACCGCATTTAAGACAGCCATTTTGTTTTTGCCCTGTTTAACTTTTCGTTCAAAATAAGCTTTAAGCTCTCGATCATGACGAATAGCATTGAGTGCTCCCATACTGAGCAAAGCCTTAGCTTTTTTGTTGGCCAGGTGGTTCACTTTGCTTTTACCCCTGATAGTTTTTCCTGATGAATATTCGAAGGGAGCAATCCCAGAATAGCAAGCAAATTGCCTGGCAGTTTTAAATGCATTAAACCCTCTTGTAGTGATGATCAGATAAATGGCAATTTGAGGTCCTATGCCTGGCACGGATTGACATAACTCAAAGCAATCTTTTAGCTTGGGAGCAGCACTGATCAGATCAATCATTTGTTTATCAATGCTATCTATTTGCTTTTGAATTTTGTTGATAACCTGCTCAGTGGATCTGTGAATGGGGCTGTATAAATCTTTGCTAATGAACTGGTTCATTTCTTTGACAGGCACAGCAACCACTTTTTTAGCCTTTACCAACCGCTCCCTATGGCCAAAGAGCAACTTTAGTTTCATGATAAGCTTTTCAGGTAATATGGTCACTGATAGCTCATTTTGAAAAAGGAAGCCATATCTGGCTATGGTTCTTGCGTCTGCCTTGTCATTCTTTCCACGTTGGATGCCCATTGATTTTTTAATTTGCGCAGCGGCAATTAAAGTGTAAGCTATTTTATTCTCGGACAGAAAACTACAAACTGGAAAAGTATAAATACCAGTATGCTCCAAGCAAACCAGTACTTGTTGCTTTTCGCCCAATAATTCAAGGATTTGTTGAAAGCCCTGATCTGCATTTTTAACCCTGAAAAAGGTGGGTTGTGATTCTGAATAAAGACAAATGTCAAGGTGACTCTTAGACACATCAATGCCCATAACTTTTAAATACTTTTTCATAACTTTATATGATTTCATTAATGCCTTGTAATAGGTCTGAAAACCTAATATTCTATTTAATGCAAATCTATAAGACAGCAGAGGACTGATGCGCCAGATAAGTCGTAATCTTAGCAGGTCACTATAGTTCACCTCTGCTGTTTTGATTCGTGAATAAATATAAATATTTCCAGGCAGGTAAATATAAAGGCAGGTCCTCCGGTCCTGTGCCATTCGTAGGCTATCAACGGTCCCCTGTGCCAATCGGCAAAAAAGGTGATAACCAAAAGGAAGCAACCAATGAATAGATAAGTCTAGCGCAAATTCGCAGATCTTATTTAAGCCGCACAGGTTGAGGACAACCTGCGCTAGTGATGTGCCTGAAAAACCGTGCTGGTGCAGGTCCTCCGGTCCTGTGCCAATAAGCCAATTAAAAAAAATATTTTTCAGATTTTAAACCTTTTCAAACTTTGAGGGTCAAAGGAGCAGTTTAACAAAATCATAGATAACAGGCAGGTGTTTTGTTGTGCCGCAATTTAACAACAGTAAAATAGCTGCGAAACTTAAAATTTCTTAATATGAAAAAGTTACTTAGATTATTTGTCTTGACCCTAACTTACTTTATTATATGCAATTTTCAATTTGATGCACAAGCCCAGGTAATTGTAAGAGTGAAACCAGTACGCAAAAAAGTAGTCGTGGTTAAACCGGTGAAAAAAAGAAGGAATCACGTCTGGGTCACCGGTCATTGGAAATGGAATAAAAGAACAAATGCTTATGTATGGACCGATGGATATTGGGTTAGAAAAAGAAAAAACTTTGCCTATATCCCGGGTCATTGGAAACACGTGAGAGGAGGTTATAAATGGATACCAGGGCACTGGACTGCCGCCTAACCTTTTAGCAAAACACCCCATAGAAAAGCTTGAAACCTGTTTTATGGGGTGTTTTTTTGTCCATTCTAATAGTTCCATCGTCCATGGATCCTAAGTATCGGGCAGGAGGGATTACATACAGAAAAGATCCGGGGACCAGTAAAATTCAAGCCAGGCCATATTTATGGTATCATGTTTAACCGAATTATAGCGGCGGTTTATTGACTTTGTTGAGCTTTACGGTTAAGTTTAAGTTCAACCTTACTATTATGAAGATTTTATGGTACCGCTGCGGAGAACAGAACAACATTAAGATCGCAGCCATCCTGGTGATAACGATCATTTTTAGCCCTCTTATTTACGCACAAAACCATCCCCCCGGTTTTTACCAGGTTTTTGACAATTCGGCGGGCCTCGTTATGGAGATACCGCTGGCAGTTAAAGACGACCTTGGCGATTTGTTTATCAATGACACCTGGCGCCTTGGCGGGATCGAACTTTTTAACGAATTGATAATTGATGAATACTATTATAAATATGAAATCGTCAAAGATCATTTTGAATTGCAGACCAGCGAGGGTATCAAGATATTGCCGGGTTCCTGGGTAAAAAGATTTAATTGGAAAGAGCCGGAACGGAACCGTGAAAGGAAGTTTGTTACCGGCAAAGGTTTTTCCATGGATAAGGTGCCCTTTAGTGGATTTTTTGAGGTACTATTTAAAGGAGAAGTGTCGCTTTTGCTAAAAGTAGAAGCCGAGGTGATGGAATCCAATTATGTGCCTCAGTTTAATATTGGGACCCAGGGCAAGCAATATCAGAAAAAAGAGCTGTATTACATGGCAGAATCCGGCAATACCTTTTTACTTGGCAAAAAAGCCAAGCAAAACCTGCCCCACTTCGGAGAAGATGCCGCCAGCATAGAAGATTATATGAAAACCAATAAGCTGAAATTTAACCGGCCAAACGATCTGATCCGGATTGTTGAATACTATAATAGCCTGAAATTATCATCTAATTAATACTGGCTTTGGTTGATAAAGGCTTTTTTTAAGATGTCATAAAGGGTAATAAATTGCCTGTTTTAATTTGCAAATTTTTTAGCCGTTTCTTTCCATTATCATATTTTATGCATTTCTTTACACCTAACTTATCAAGAAAGACCGAGGGAATGGGCCCAATGACGTCTTAGCAACCTTGAAAAACTTGGTGCTAACTCCCATCTCGGATATTGCCGGGAGAAGATAAGTGATGCTACACTCACAAATCTTTTTTCCACGCAATTTCATTTAAATATTTATCTACCATAAACTGATAAGGTAATGGGTACTGGAAATATATATGAAATATTAAAAGAGAGGATCCTGGTTTTAGATGGTGCAATGGGTACGATGATCCAGGAATATAAATTGGAGGAGAAGGATTACCGTGGCGAACGTTTTAAAGATCATCAGCATCCGCTAAAAGGAAATAATGATCTTCTTTCTATTACCCAACCGGAAATCATCAAGGAAATACACCAAAAATATCTGGCAGCCGGAGCTGATATCGTGGAAACCAATACCTTTTGTAGCACCAATATTGCTCAGGCAGATTACCATTTGGAGGAAATTGTTTACGAATTAAACTTTGAGTCTGCTAAACTGGCTAAGGAAGCGGCGCAGGAGTTTTCCTTAAAGGAACCTGACAAGCCCCGGTTTGTGGCCGGCTCTATCGGCCCTACCAACAAAACGGCTTCCATTTCACCGGATGTAAGTGATCCCGGATTCAGGGCGGTTTCATTTGATGAGCTTACCCTGGCTTATCGGGAACAAGCCAAAGGATTGATCGATGGTGGCGCGGATTTGCTGTTGATTGAAACAGTTTTTGATACGCTTAATGCAAAGGCGGCGCTCTTTGGTATCGAAGATCTGTTGGATGAATTGAATTGCCAAATACCAATCATGGTGTCCGGTACCATTACCGACGCCAGTGGAAGAACCCTGTCGGGACAAACCGCCAACGCCTTCCTGGTTTCCATTGGACACATTCCTTTATTAAGTGTGGGGCTGAACTGCGCTTTAGGGGCCAATCAGCTAAGACCGTATTTACAGGTATTGTCTAAGGAATCCACCAGTTTTGTCAGTGCTCATCCCAATGCGGGATTACCCAATGAATTCGGTCAGTATGACGAAACCCCCGAAATGATGGGCGATCAAATTGAGGAGTTTTTGAAGGAGGGACTTGTCAATATCATAGGCGGGTGTTGTGGCACTACCCCAGCACACATTCAGAAAATTAGTGATTTGGCAGCCCGTTACAGTCCAAGAAAAAAAGCCCTTGACGCAGCCACAGATAAGGCTGTGGCTGCGGATAAAATTAATGCAAACAAATAAACACCGATGGCTGAAACACTGAATAAAATTGGTTATTTAAAATTAAGCGGGCTGGAACCGCTTATCATTACACCTGACACCAATTTTGTCAATATTGGGGAGCGGACGAATGTTACAGGGTCAAGGAAATTTTTGCGATTGATCAAAGAGGAAAAATATGATGAAGCGCTGGCAGTAGCCCTTGACCAGGTACAGGGCGGGGCACAGATAATTGATATTAACATGGATGAAGGCATGATCGACGGGGAAAAGGCCATGGTTCAATTTCTGAATTTAGTAGCTTCAGAACCCGAAATTGCCAGGGTTCCGGTTATGATAGATTCTTCCAAGTGGCATATTATAGAGGCGGGTTTAAAGTGTTTGCAGGGAAAGGGTATTGTTAACTCAATAAGCTTAAAAGCGGGGGAAGAAGAGTTTATCTGGCAGGCGAAAAGAATATTGCGTTATGGGGCCGCCGTGATCGTCATGGCTTTTGATGAAAAAGGTCAGGCGGATACTTTTGAAAGAAGAATTGAAATATGTGAACGCTCTTATCATATTTTAGTAGAAAAGGTGAAGTTTCAGCCCCAGGATATCATCTTCGATCCCAACATATTCCCGGTTGCCACCGGTATTGAGGAACACCGGAAGAATGCCATTGATTTTTTCAGAGCTACCAAATGGATCAAGGAAAATTTACCGGGAGCCCACGTAAGTGGAGGCGTGAGTAACGTTTCTTTTTCCTTTAGAGGAAATAACCTTGTAAGAGAAGCCATGCACTCAGCTTTTCTGTATCACGCTATCAAGCACGGTATGGATATGGGCATTGTAAACCCCTCCATGCTGGAAGTGTACGACGAAATACCAAAGGATTTGCTGGAACACGTGGAGGATGTTTTGCTGGACAGAAGGGATGATGCTACCGAGCGACTGTTGGACTTTGCGCAAAAAGTAAAAGGCGACGTGAAGAAACAGGTAGTGGATGACGCGTGGCGTAAGGATCCGGTTGAAAAGCGGCTGTCCCACGCCCTGGTGAAAGGAATTGTCGAGTACATAGAGGAAGACACAGAAGAAGCGCGGGTAAAGTATGAAAGGCCGCTAAGGGTCATCGAAGGGCCACTTATGGATGGTATGAATGTGGTTGGTGACCTATTTGGGTCGGGAAAAATGTTTCTTCCCCAGGTTGTAAAGAGCGCCCGGGTGATGAAAAAGGCAGTAGCCCATCTTTTACCCTATCTGGAAGCCGAAAAATCACAAAACGGACAGGGAGGTGCTGCCAAGATCTTACTGGCTACGGTCAAAGGTGATGTGCATGATATTGGGAAAAACATTGTCTCCATTGTTTTGGCGTGCAATAATTATGAGATTGTTGACCTTGGGGTAATGGTACCTGCCGAAAAAATATTGGAAGCTGCTATCGAAAATGAAGTCGACGCCATCGGATTAAGCGGATTGATCACACCGTCTCTCGACGAGATGGTGCATGTGGCAAAAGAAATGGAAAGACAAAACTTTCAGATGCCACTATTAATTGGCGGTGCTACGACCTCGCGTATTCATACAGCGGTAAAAATTGATCCGAATTACAGCGGTCCGGTGGTCCATGTCCTGGACGCTTCGAGGAGCGTCCCTGTAGCTGGTGAACTGATAAGTCCGAAGACGCGGCAGGACTATCAGGTCAAAATAAAGGATGAGTACCAAAAGTTGCGGGAGGACCACGCTGGCAGGACGCAAATTAAATCCTACCTGGCTTTTAATGAGGCAAAAGAAAATAAATTTCAGATTGACTGGGAAGCTACGCCAATCGCCAAACCGCCGCAGTTGGGTAATCAAATCTTCAATGAATATTCATTAAAAGAAATTAGTAATTACATTGACTGGACACCTTTTTTCCAGACCTGGATGTTAAAGGGAAAGTATCCCGCCATATTTGAGGATAAGGTTATTGGTGATGAGGCCAAAAGGCTGTTTGATGACGCTCAACTTATGCTGGAAGATATTCTAGCCCGTGAAAGTCTTATTGCCAATTCGGTGATCGGTATATATGCCGCCAATAATATTAATGGCGAAGATGTTGAGATCTACCAGGATGACACCAGGCAGAAGGTAATCACCAATTTTCATTTTTTAAGGCAGCAAGGCAAAAAAGGCAAGGGGATCCCCAACCTTTCCCTGGCGGATTTCATAGCACCCAAATCATCTGGCAGACAGGACTATATGGGGGCCTTTGCTGTCACCGCCGGTATCGGCATAGAGGTGCTGCTGGATCAATATAAAAAGGATCATGACGATTATAAGGGAATAATGGTAAAGGCGCTGGCTGACCGCCTGGCTGAGGCATTTGCAGAGTTAATGCACGAAAAAATAAGAACGGAACTCTGGGGCTTTGCCGCGACAGAGAATTTTTCGAATGAGGAACTGATCAAAGAAAAATACCAGGGAATTCGCCCGGCACCGGGATACCCTGCTTGCCCGGATCATACGGAAAAGCAGATTTTGTTTAATTTATTGGAAGTAGAGAAAAATACGGGAATCAGTTTAACGGAATCCTATGCCATGTACCCGGCAGCTGCAGTAAGTGGTTTTTATTTTGCCCACCCCGAATCCAGGTACTTTGGCCTGGGGAAAATTAAAAAAGATCAGGTGGAAGATTATGCGGTTAGAAAAAACATGCCTGTCAATAAGATCGAAAAATGGCTTGCCCCCAATTTATCCTACGATCTGTAAAAAATGCAAAGGTTTAAGAAATAATTATTTTATACTATTATTTAAATACGGATGAAAGTTACCGAACATTTAAAAAATGCAAAAAAGACACTGTTTTCTATCGAGATTCTCCCTCCGCTCAAAGGAGATAGTATAGAAAGTTTATATAAGCACATTGATCCTTTAATGGAATTTAATCCCCCGTTTATTGATGTTACCTACCACCGGGAGGAATATGTGTATAAAAATCGGGAAAACGGACTACTCGAAAAAAAGGCGACTAAAAAAAGGCCTGGCACCGTAGGTATTTGCGCGGCTATCAAGAGTAAATACGATGTAGATACCGTCCCTCATATCATTTGTGGCGGATTTACCAAAGAGGAAACCGAAAACGCCTTGATCGACCTCAATTTTTTGGGGATTAATAATGTATTGATTATCCGCGGCGATGCCATTAAAACGGAAGCCCGTTTTATCCCGGATCCCGAGGGGCATGACTATGCGGTTGATCTACTTTCCCAGGTGATATCGATGAACAAGGGACAATACCTCGATGACGAATTGCTTAACGCCCATCCGACGGATTTTTGTATTGGCGTGGCGGGTTATCCTGAAAAACATTTTGAAGCACCTAACTTAAAAACAGACATAAGATATTTGAAAGAAAAAGTTGCCCGCGGTGCCGATTATATTGTTACCCAGATGTTTTATGACAATCAAAAGTATTTTCAATTTGTTGAAACTTGTCGTAATGAAGGTATTGAAATTCCGATTATCCCGGGGTTAAAGCCGATTACCACTATCCGGCAGGTAAACAGGTTGCCCAGTATTTTTCACATTGATATTCCGGAGGATCTGTCGGATGAGATCGAAGCATGTAAGAATAATGCCCAGGCCAAGCAGGTGGGTGTGGAATGGTGCATCCAGCAATCTAAGGAACTTATCGAGTATGGGGTACCTTGTCTACATTATTACTCCATGGGCAAGGCAGAACCTGTATATAATATTGCAAAAGAATTGTTTTAAAAGTATTACCCTGGGTCCAAACCAAAAATCCGGGGCCAAAATTATTCGTCCTTCAAACACGCAGAAGGGTTTACATTTGCGGCTTTTAATGCTTGGGAGCCTACAGTCACCCAGGCGATTATCAGGGCTATTAACCCGGAGCCAAGAAAAAACCAGATTTTCAGTTCGATGCTGAAGGCAAACTTATCGAGCCAACTGCGCATCAGAAAATAACTGGTTGGCAATGCGATCAATATGGCCATGAAAACCAGGCGGGAGAAATCTTTTGATAACAAATAAATGATGTTCGAAACGCTGGATCCGAGCACCTTGCGAATGCCTATTTCTTTCAACCTCCTTTGAGCGGTAAAAGCCGCAAGTCCAAATAACCCCAGACAGGAGATAAGAATGGCAAACCCTGCAAAATAACGGGAAAGACTGGCGACGCGCTGTTCCGATTTGTATAGTTTTTGATATTTTTCATCCATGAATTGGTAATCAAATGTAAATCCCGGATTGAATGTCTTATACAGGTTCTTTAATCGCTCGAGGGTCTCCTGTTCCCTTCCGGCTTCAATTCTGGCCATAATATTCCAGTTGCTCCCTGGGTCTATGATAAAGAATAGTGGATTGATCACTTCATGCAAGGATTGGAAGTGGAAGTCTTTAACCACGCCGATAATTTCAAGATCTATTTCGCCCCATAAGCGGATTACCTGGCCGATTGGGTCTTTGAGGCCCATAACCTTGATAGCAGATTCATTGAAAATTATTTTGGTGGTGTCGGAACTGAAATCCCTGGAAAAGGACCGGCCTTCTTTCATTTCAATGCCCAGGGTTTCAATCAAACCATAATTAGTACGTACATTTTCGAAAAGAATTAAGTCGTCCGGATCTTTACCTTCCCAGTCCAAACCACTGGTATTGCTTTGCCTGCCGATTAACCTGTGACCGATGCTGGAGGCATTTACCACCCCAGGAACCTGTTTTAGTTCGTTCAGAAAGGTATCTGCATTTTCTTTGGTCTTACCTTCTATGGGAAAGTATATGACGTTATCCTTATCGTAACCCAGGTTTTTGCCTTGTACATATTCGATTTGTTTAAAAATCACCAACACCGATACGATCAATATGATGGACAGTGAAAATTGAAAAACAACCAGGCCTCTTCTGGCCCATAGTTCTCCCAGACTTCCCCTGATCTCTCCTTTCAAAATAGCCGCGGGCTTAAATCCCGACAGATAAAGTGCCGGGTAACTTCCGGAAACCAGGCCTGTAAGTAGCCCCATAAAAATAAACCACAATACCTGGCTAAAACCGAGATGTAACGCTATTTGCTTGCCGGTGATATTATTAAACTCAGGGAGTACCAGCCAAACTATTATAATTGCCAGGACCAGTGATAACAGGGTCATTAACACAGATTCTCCGATATACTGGAATATCAGTGAGCGTTGCTGTGCGCCCACAGCTTTTTTTATACCTACCTCGCGCGATCTTCTGGAGGCCCTTGCCGTTGATAGATTCATGAAGTTGATACAGGCGATGATCAGTATAAATACCGCAATAATTGAGAATAATCGGACATATTCAATCCTGCCTCCAGAAAGCACGCCATTTTCGTAAGTGCCATATAGGTATTTTTCAGAATAAGGTTTTAAAAATAAAGTAACGTTAGACTGCCTGTTTTTGGATTTGATAAAAGGGGCAATTTTCTTCTCAACCAACTCGGGGTCGCTGCCTTCCTTGAGGGTAGCGTAGGTCTTGGGCCCATTATTATCCCATTCCAGCACCCAGGCATTTTTGTCTTTAAAATTTTCAAAAGATAAGGCAAAATCAAATTGCTCCGAGGAGTTTTGTGGTATGTTTTCAAATACGCCGGTAACGAGAAATGACATTTCATGTTGAAACTCCACACGTTTACCGATCACATTTTCCAGGGATTTAAAAAGCTTGAAAGCCAGCGCTTCTGAAATAACAATAGCATTTTTATCCGATAGCACCTGATTGGCATCACCCCGGATCAAAGGATAGGAAAAAATATTAAAATAGTCTTCACCCACGTGAATCCCACGGGCTTTGACATTTAATTCTCCCACGGACAGCGTATGATGACTAACCCAGGAGGTGGTCGCGGCATGTTCAAATTCAGGAAATTCCGCGACCAGGGCTTCGGAAAGTATTCCCGGCGTGGAATTGGTGGTCATGATTTCCTCCGCATACTGCTGGTGCTCCATGATTTGATAAAGCCGGCTGTCTTTGGTGTGAAATTTATCAACACCTAATTCGTCATTTACCCATAGATAAATGAGCATAGTACAGGCCAGACCCGTGGTTAAACCAATAAGATTGATAATAAAGGAATCCTTGTATTTTTTAAAATTGCGGACGGTGAGTAAAAGGCTGTGTTTGAACATAATTGTTGGGTAGTTAGGCTGAATGCTATCTAAAGACCAAAAAGTTATTATCAAAGTTGCATCGCTTTGATGTTATTATTACCTCCGATTTTAAGTATGGTTACAGGAAGTCTTAAAAAAATAGAAAAAGGCTGTCTATCTTAAAATGATGACCAGGTGCCGGTCCGGAAAGCCGATCGGAGTGGAGGCGATCCCGAAAATTGCGATAGTGTCGAATTAATGTTCAAATAAAAAATCCAATTGTGCATCAACTACTGAGCACAGGGATTCCTTGGGTTTGAGTTTTGAGACTACTTTTAAACCGTTGAAGAATACAAATAAGTGTCTGGCCAGCGCATATGAATCTTTGTCGCGGTTTATTTCCCGTCTTTCCTGGCCCAGTCTTATTACCACCTCGAAAAATTTTACATTGCGGTCCATGTTATCAGACAAGACGGAACACACCTGTTTGTTTTCCTTTGATAATTCAGCAGTAGCATTGGTAGCAAAACAACCGTTTTGGTCCAATACCTCTTTTTTTTCCAGATCGCGGAAAGCATATTCTCTTAAAAACTCTTTAACGGATTTTCCTCTTAGAACCTCTCTTAATTTACCAACATCAGTGCTGTATTGGCTGAGGTAAAGTTGTAATGCCTGCATAAACAACTGTTCCTTCCCCCCGAAGGTATCATACATCGAAGCCCGGTTAATGCCCAAGTGGTCCACCAGATCCTGAATAGAGGTAGCGTGAAAGCCCTTCTGCCAAAATAGCTCCATGGCCTTGTTTAATACCTTTTGTTCATCAAATGCTTTTGTACGGGCCATTTAATATAGAATGATTGTTCCAAAAATAATGAAAAAAACAGAATTTGTCCATATAATCATGACAAAACCACTTCGCCGGCTTTATTATCTTTATGATAAATCGCTGAATAAACTACCCTGACAAGGGCTCTTCGATTCCCCCGAGAAAAGATCGACCGGAAAGCTTGTGCTTTGCCTTAAGATAACTTTCGGGTCATCAACGTTCGGTTACCTGCTTTAAAGGCATGTTTTCGGTAAAGGGAATTACCTGCCTGATTGTGCTTTTCTACTTCAAGGTGCAATGCTTTAATGCGTAAATTCGGGGCTTCATCTACAACAAACTGTAGCGTAGCATCGCCAATACCTTGATGACGATAACCTTCGGCAATAAAAAACTCATCGATAAAAGCATCTCTTCCACCGTATTCGAAGCTGTAGCCGAAAGTGAGGATAATATAGCCCACTAATTGCCGACTGGTTTCAATAAGCCAAATTCTTCCCAGCTCATTTTCCGAAAGAAATTGGTTTAGGTTTTTTTCCATTACCTGCTGATCAAAAGGATAGTTATCAATTTTATAAAATGTTTTCATCATCATGCAAAGGCTTTTGATATCTTCTTTTTGGGCTAATTTCCAATGGGGTTTCATTTTTTATGTAATTCGAGCCTATTCAGAATTTGTGTGGTAAAATTGTTGAAGCAAGAACACCTTAACATTCAAAAAAAGATGAAAGCATGAATTTAAGTAAGTTTATGGTAAGTCGAAGGTGAAAGGAAGTAAATAGCAAAACGCTACTAAAAATTTACCAGGACTAATTGCCAGGATACCAGTTCCTTAATCGTACGTCGATATTTTTGTTTCCATTGGCCACCAATCTTTTAAAACCGTCTACATCACTCAACCCCTCTTTTCCCCGGTAGTGAAATGGATAGACAACCTTGGGTGCAAATGCCAACACGGCACTGGCAGCCTGGTCAATATCCATGGTATAGGGGAGATTCATGCAGACAAAGGCGATATCGATATTTTTCAATGCTCTCATTTCAGGTATGTCCTCGGTGTCGCCGGAAATATAAACTGTTTTTCCTCCCAGGCCTAATAAGTACCCGTTTCCACGACCCTTTGGATGTCTTGAATCTGCTGTTTCCGGGAGGTTATACATAGGTAAGGCGGCAATTTTCACCCCGGACCATTCCAGGCTTTCACCATTACCTAAAACTTTGAGTTTTGATTTATATTTTTCAGGAATTTTGTCAGCCACAGCCTGTGGACAGATGATGGTAGTATTTGAAATATCAATGGTTTCCAGCGTCGCTGTGTTTAAGTGGTCGCCATGGATATCTGTGATAAGGATCAGGTCCGGTATTGCCATACCCTCAAAGGCCGACTTGCCGCCATAAGGGTCAATATAGATGGTCTGCTTGTTCCAGGTCAAGACCAAAGTACCGTGCAGTATGGGCTGGATGGTTAACGGGCCATTGTCTGTCTGAAATTGATCAGGTTGAGCTTTTTGAGCCTGGAGCCTGTAACTACAGGCTGTTAGCAGCAGGAGGATGAGGGTAAAATTTTTCACGGGAAGTTTTATTTTGTGAAACGGCATTTTTTGAAGAATGGTTTACTTAGATCCATCAAGCCGGCAATATAACCTGTGTTTGCCCAAAAAAGCTTCGGCAATCCCGGGAGATCACACTAAAACCGGGAGCCACCCTCACTCATACTTTAAAGTTTCGGTGGGGTTTTTTATGGCTGCCTGAAAAGATTGCCCGAGGATGGCTAACCATGCTATAATAGCAACAAATAATCCGGGTACTGCAAATAACCAGAAGTTTAAACCGATCTTATAAACAAATTCCTGTAGCCACTCTGATACCAGGTAATTGGCAATCGGTATTGCTATTAAAAATGCGACAAAAATAAGTTTCAAATAATTTTTGGAGAGTAAAAACAAAATAGCGTGGACCGAGGCGCCCATGACTTTTCGGATACCTATTTCTTTGGTCCTTTGTGTGGCATCATAGGCAGCTAATCCGAAAAGCCCCAGGCAGGCTATAAAAATAGCAACTCCTGCCAGCAAGGACAGCAGGCGCGACGTTTTTATCTCCTGTTGGTAGAAACTGGCTATATCTTCATCCAGAAATTTGTATTGAAAAAAAGTTTTAGGGAAAAAATCATACCATTGCTGCTTGATTAAGCTAAGTATTGATGCCATTTGTGCCATATCGATTTTAATCGAAGCCTTGTGAAACCAGCTTTGATCTCTGAAGAAAATCAAAGGATAGATTGCCGTTTTTAGTGATAAGGAATGAAAGTTCTGCACAACACCTACTATTTCTCCTTTAATGCCAATAAATTCAATACTTTCTCCCAGTACTTCATTAGGATCATTAAAGCCAATTTGTTTCATCAACTTTTCATTGATTAAAATAGCTGAATTGTCATCGGATGCTTTCAGATTTCTGCCGGCCAAAATTTGAATGTCGAACATGGCGAGATAATTGGTATCTATAGACTTCAGTTCAGCCATGATGCCATCTTCAAATGTCATGTGTCCGTAATGGACAAACTCTCTGTTATAGGTAGCTGATGGGGTATTTAATGAGAAGCTAATGTCCCGGATCGAGGAATGAAATAAGAGATTGTTTCTCAGAGCAGCTTCCGCTTTTGGGGTATGCGGAGGCAGATCCAGTGCGATGACTGCTTCCTTGTTGAAGCCCAAGGGCTTGTGAAGTACGTATTGTGTCTGGAAGAGCACTACTACCGTACTTATTATCATTATCATGGTAATTGTAAATTGAAACAGCACTAAACCTCTTCTTAAAAAGCCGGCTTTGAATGTGTTGTTATCAGCTGTTTTTTTAAGCGTACTGATTGGCCGCAAATTGGCCATGATCAGCGCCGGGTAGAGCCCCGAAAGGAAGGTCAACAATACAACTATTATCGCCTGGACAAGCAGGACATCAGTAAAATACAGTTGCATAGCATTCCCGGGCAGGTGTATAATGCCATTTAATTTTGGTGTTAATATTGACAAAAGCAGCAATGAGAAACCCACAGCTACCATCACAAATATTAATGTTTCTGTAAAAAACTGTTTCATTAATAATGACCGTGTGCTGCCCATCACTTTTCGCACACCTACCTCTTTGGCGCGGTTAATGGACTGCGCGGTGCTGAGATTAATGAAATTGAAGGAGGCAATGCATAAAATAAGCAACCCAATTAATGCGGTGATTAGCAGGGTCAGCTTTGAAGTAGTGCGGCGGTTAAAATTTCCAATAGCTATGTTAAAATGAATATCATGCAAAGGCTGAAGTGCGTACGCAAACCGTTGATTGGCCTCCTTGCCCAGGTACTTGGCGATCATCGCCGGAAACTTGGCTTCCAGTGCTTCCGGCCTATTTTCCGCCCCTAACATGACATAAGTCTGATAACCCGAGTAGGTACTATTGAAATCACCGGGCTTAAAATGTTTGCTTTGCTCAAAGGTGGCATGGGAGATGGCTATTTTTATGGGAAAGTCCGTATTCAACGGCGCATCTTTGATGATCCCGCTGACAATTAACTCATATTCATTATCGATTTTTATCATATTGCCCATCGCCTGACTATTAAAATATTTATTGGCCAGGGACTCGGTGATGACCACCTGTCCGGGATTGGCAAGCGAAGTGGTGGGTGATCCGGCGATCCAGGTGGCATCAAACATCTCGTAAAATGAAGGCGTCACAAAAAAGGCATTTTTTTCCAGGCTCAGGTTGCCATTTATTTCCAATTGCGTGCCAACCCGGCTATGCAGGATTCTGGCCACGGCCACTTTTTTGATTTCAGGAAATTCATCTACAAGGGCCGGCATAAGACCGGTTTGAGATCCTTTACCCAGCACATTACCAGGTTTGCCAGTATTCACCCTGTAAATACGGTCGCGATTTTTATGATACCCATCGTAACTCGTTTCAAATTTCACCACCATAAAAACCAGTAGGGCAAAGGTAATTCCCAGGGTAAGGCCGGTGATGTTGGTGATCGAATATATTTTGTTTTTAACGATCTGGCGTGCGGCAATCTTTAGAAAGTTATGCAACATAAGGGTCTTTCTATTTTAAGTTGACAGGTTTTTGCCACAGGTTAATAGAAATATTTAGGGCCTATGACAACAATCAGAATAGCATAAATTTGCTTCTTTTATAAAAAATTTACCAATAAAATGCAGTAAAAGCCCTTGTTGTTGCAGTAAACTGCCGGCGGGTTTCTGAATGTGCCGGTTTACGCCAAATTATGGTATGGTGGCACCTGGATTGGGGAGATATTTGAACCGATGACTGTGGGTCCTCCGAAAACCGGCAACAATGCCGTTACCATAAATGATGGATCTGCTCCTTGATGAAACGGTTGTAGACCTGGTTAAGCGCATTGGTTTCTTCACTCGTAAGTGGGGGCATTTCACTGGCTTTAACATTGCTGTTTAATTGTTGAATATTTGAGGCGCCAGGAATGACGCAACTGACCGCTTCGAAAGCCAGGATCCACTTTAAAGCTACTGCGGCCATGGGTGTTTCAGGATAAATGGCTCTGACTGCTTCCACCGCCTCTAATCCCAGCTCGTAATCAATGCCTGAGAATGTTTCACCCTTATCGAAGGCCTCACCGTTGCGATTGAAATTTCTGTGATCGTTTTTTGAAAAGACAGTAGCCCTGGAATAATGACCACTCAATAAACCACTGGCCAGCGGTACCCGGGCGATGATCCCAATATTTTTCTTTAAAGCCTCCTGGAAAAATAATTCCGCAGGCCGTTGACGGAAAATATTGAATATAATCTGGACAGTATCAACATTGGGGTACTCTATGGCTTTGAGCGCCTCCTCCACTTTTTCTACACTCACGCCTAATTTTAATATTTTTCCTTCCTCAATTAGCTTATCAAATTCATTGAAAATTTCGGGGCGATAATAGACTTCCGTCGGAGGGCAATGCAGTTGGATCAGGTCAATGGTTTCCAGTCCCATGTTTTTCAAACTATCTTCCACGAATCCGCGAAGGGCCGCGGGTGTATAAGAGGCGTTGGTGTGGGGGTTTAATTTTCTGCCGCATTTGCTGGCTACAAAAATTCTTTCAGACCGGGATTTAACCAGCCGGCCAACCGCTTTTTCACTTTCCCCGTCACCATAAACGTCAGCGGTATCTATGAAATTAATACCATTGTCGATAGCCGCATTCAATATTTCGTCGGCATTTTGATGGTTAAATGCTTCTCCCCATTTTCCTCCAACCTGCCAGGTGCCTAAACTGAGTTCTGATATTTCAAATCCTGTTCTTCCGAGTGTTCTGTATTTCATCGATTTGCCAATAAGGTTGTTTGGCAAATATAAACTTTAATTTGGTTGCCAGGTTAGAGAAACAGACGAAAAATCGCTGTTTGTTACTTTGGTTTTAAAAGATAAAACGCCGTTGGCCGGTACCCTGTGCAATTGGTGTGTTGCTTTAAAATAACCGCCGTGTTATTTAATCGTAACGTTCAAAGGATAAGACATTTCCATTAGACAAGCCGTCTGTTTTTTTCTCATCTTTTTTTTGCCGCCAAAGCCAGTGATTAGAAATTCCACCGAACATGTGCTATGTGAGGGCTAAATCTCTTTGATGTTAAGAGAATAGCATGAGATAGATATAAAATTGATCTTAAATTAAAATTAACTTAACATTCAGATAATTGTTTGAATATTCATTCAATTTATTTTGGAATTTTAAAATAAGCCTCCTTAATTTGAAACTCGATAGAGAACCATTCAGGTTTTGTCGAAAACCCGGGTTGGCCATCCTTTTTAAATTTTAGGATACATACCTGGAACTGTAAAAGACCTGAAAAATTATTTTTCATTTAAACCTCAAAACACATGAAAAAAAAATTACCGTTTTTTAAATCACCATGTCGGAATGATTTTAAGGCGATTGGCCTTCTGCTGGCTTTACTCGCTTTGAGCAACACAGTTTTCCCCCAGGCTGTGCAAATATCCGGACAGGTCAAAGATGAAATGGGAACGATTTTTCCCGGTGTTACAATCCTTGAAAAGGGAACAACCAATGGTACGGTTACCGACCTTAATGGTAATTTCAAATTGGAAGTAGGCTCTCCGGAAGCCGTGATCACTTGCAGTTATGTAGGCTATCATACACAGGATATCGGCCTGGCCGGCAGATCCACAATTGACATTGTTCTGGTGGAAAATATTGAGACACTCCAGGAACTGGTTGTTGTTGGTTATGGTACGCAAAGTAAAATCAATCTTTCCGGTGCTGTGGACAGGGTAGAGACCGCTCAGCTTGAAAGCCGCCCGGTAAGCAATATTTCTCAGGCTTTGCAGGGAGCTTCCCCAAACCTGAATATTGATTTTTCAAGTGGAGAGCCGGGGCAGGCAGCACAGATCAACATTCGGGGCCTTACCTCACTAAATGGCGGCGATCCGTTGATCCTGATCGATGGTGTTCCTTCCGATGCGATTGAATTGAATCGTCTGGCGCCTCGTGACGTAGAAAGTATTTCTGTTTTGAAGGACGCTTCTTCAGCGGCAATATACGGTGCCAGGGCCGCATTTGGGGTAATTATTATTACCACAAAATCAGGTGATATGGAAGGTGTTCACGTCAATTACTCTTCCAATTTTACCACCAGCAGGGCCACCGTAATTCCCGACAAAATTACTGATCCCTATATATATCTCCGGCTGAGGGAAACTTCTACCGATAACACACCCTGGGATAACCAGAATTACAGCGACGAAACTTATCAGTGGGCAAAGGAAAGATCCGATAACCCCGGTGCTTCTCCAGGAGTGAGAGCAAACCCCAATGATCCCACCGCATGGGAGTACATGGGCAATAGGGATTGGACCAATTATTTCTTGTCTGACTATACCCAATCTCAGGATCACCACATTTCGGTGAATGGCAGATCCAAAATGAGTCAATACTATATCTCGGGATCCTATAACCATACCGATGGTGCTCTGAAAATAGCAGATGATTATTTCGACAGGTATAGTTTGAGAGGAAAGGCTAATTTCAATCTTAATGATAAGCTTTCATTTGGCAATAATATTTACATCACGTCGACAAACCGTACCAATCCCTCATATTTTTCAATTTGGGACATATTTAATCTTCATCCAAACGAATGGGATAAAAACCCTGATGGTACCTGGGCCAATACCGAAGTTGGCAGAACCGGTGCCAGGTTGACTAACGGAGGTATGACGGAAAATAGATATAATAGCTATCAAATTACATTGAGCACGGAGTACAAAATTATCAAGGATGCCTTAAAGGTGAATGCTGATTTTACCTCGAGAAGAGGTAATAATAACTATTCAAGCTATTTTACCAAATATAGCATTGGGTTTGGTGCGGAAGATATTCGTGAGGAAGGAACCAATTCGGCTTATAGAAGTTCAACCAATGATAGCTATAATGTATTCAATATTTACGGAACTTTTAATAAACAATTTGGGGCATATCATAATATAACTGCTATCGCAGGTTTTAATCAGGAGTATTTCAAAACAGAGTGGTTCAGGGCCGAAAGAAGTGGTGTGATATCGGCTTCTTTGCCGACCATCGCATTGGCGACCGGCGATCCATCAGTTGATGAATACATAGCAGACTGGGCATTAAGAGGTGCTTTTTACCGGCTCAACTATATTTTTAACAATAAATATATCGTGGAGTTCAACGGTCGTTATGATGGCTCTTCCAAGTTTCCGGAGGACAAACGTTTTGGATTTTTTCCTTCGGCATCCCTGGCCTGGCGTGTAGATGGTGAGCCGTTTTTATCTTCCTCTAATTTGATCAGCCAGCTCAAGCTGCGTACATCTTATGGTTCCCTTGGTAACCAATTCGTTACCGAATACGGCTATATTCCATCTATGCAGGCTGTTAACGGTAATTATATTATCGATGGTAGACTACCGCAACGTGTCTTGCCGCCATCATTGGTATCTCCAAATTACACCTGGGAGGATGTTTCCACACTCAACTTCGGCATTGACCTGGGATTGTTTGAAGATAAGTTTAGCATGAACTTCGACATCTATCAAAGGGACACCAAGGGTATGCTGACGCAGGGTAAAGATTTGCCGGATGTGCTGGGTGCCGGGGAGCCAAATGAGAATGCCGCCGATCTGAGAACCACCGGCTGGGAATTGTCTTTGAATTATAGAAACCAGATAGATATTGCCGGTAAACCACTTTTTCTCACAACACAATTTGTCATATCAGATAGCAAATCCAAAATCACCAAATTCGATAATCCAAACGGGGATCTCAACCAATTTTACGTTGGACAGGAACTGGGTGAGATCTGGGGGCTGACCAGTGATGGTCTTTTCCAAACCCAGGATGAAATTGATGCGCTGGATCAGACAGATCTTATCCCCTGGGGCGCGCTTTCCATTGTACCCGGTTGGCCTAAGTATGTAGATGCTGATGGGAATGGAAGAATAGAGAAAGGTTTGACCACTGACGACCCGAAGGATCTGAGTGTAATAGGCAATGTTACGGCCAGATATCGTTTTGGATTGAATCTGGGAGCGGAATGGAATGGGTTTGATTTCAACGTTTTCTTGCAGGGTGTAGGCAAAAGAGACTACTATCCGCTGGATTACCTGTACTGGGGATTCTATCAACAGCCGTATGCCGGGGGGTATTCACACCTGACCGACTTTTACAGGCCTACCGATGATAGCCAGGCACAATTGGATGGGCACTCTCAGGCCTACATTAACGCCGGGCTTGCCAGCGCTAACACTGATGCCAGATATCCTATATTGCAATCATGGCTGGCGGACAGAAACCTGGGAGAACGCGTTGATCAGTCAAGAGGATTGGCGATCCCTCAGACCAGGTACCTGCTCAATGGAGCCTACCTGAGATTGAAGAATGTAACCATTGGTTATACACTTCCCGCCGCCTTAACCGACAAGATCAATATTACCAGACTAAGGGTCTTCGTAAGTAGTGATAATGTTGCAGAATGGTCTGGTTTGGATGAATTCTATGATCCGGAAGCTATCACAGACAATCAGAGCAGAATAAACCCTGGTTCCACGCCGGGGCGCGGTGTAGGGTCGGGTTATGCCTATCCCTTCCAACGTCGTTACTCTGTCGGATTAAATGTCAACTTCTAATAATTTGAAGTGCGATTTTATAAAATAAAACTGTAAGAAAATGAATCATTTAAAATATAGGCTGGCCTTTGTAGCAATATTATCTATACTAACGGCCTGCAACGATGAATTTTTGGACCGGACTCCACAAACATCAATAGGAAAAGAAAACTTCTTTACAACAGAGGAGGACTTGTCTATCTATATCAATAACCTCTACAACTTCAGCGGAACAGGTATTTATTACAATGATTTTGCTACCGATAATGCTGCCACTACGGGAAATACTGAGTTGAAAACGATGATGACTACCAATCCTAGCTCGGCGACCATTACCGGCGGCTGGAATTGGGGCGATTTACGCACAATTAATTTCTTTTTGGAAAATTTCACCAAAGCCAATTTATCCGAGGAAACCCTGAATCATTATGAAGGTCTCGCCAGATTTTTCAGAGCCAGATTTTATATGGATAAAGTCAAGCGCTATTCGGATGTGCCGTGGTATGAAGAGGTAATAGAGACCGATGATATGGAGGCGCTTTTCAAGGGAAGGGACTCAAGGGATTTCGTCGTTGATAAAATCTTTGAAGATTACCAATTTGCCGCCGATCATGTTTTTGAAAACCAGCCAACAGGAGCCGTTAACAAGTGGGTGGTGAAGGCCTATATGGCAAGGCATGCTTTGTACGAAGCTACTTTTCGTAAATACCACGATGAGCTGAATTTGGAGTCTACCGCCCCGGGATTTTTCCAAATGGCACGGGATATCTCAAAAGAAATAATGGATGGCGGTAACTACAGTATCCACAACACCGGATCTCCTTCCAGTGATTATCATTCATTATTTGTTAGCTCGGATCTTACTTCTAACGCTGAGGTGATATTACCTAACATTGCGATACACGACCTTAAGAATAGCGGATTTTCGGAAACGATTTTTGGGAACTTTGAAGTGTCTGTCAGTAAAGATCTGTTGCAGTCCTATCTGATGTCTGACGGCAGCTACTACACCGACCAACCTGGATATGAGACTAAGTTATTTGTCGAGGAATTTGAAAATCGGGATGCGCGATTGAGCCAGACTTACGCTTATCCGGGTTGGGAGCTTATCAGAACTGCTACTTATTCACAAGGTGGAGGTATTTACATTCAGCAGTTGCAGAAAAACTTTTCCGGGTATCATTTGATTAAAAGTTTTGTGAATAGTACAGATCAGGAGGATGTAAACAATGTAGATGTTCCCGTGCTTCGATATGCCGAAACTTTGTTGACTTATGCTGAAGCCAAAGCAGAACTTGGTGAATTGACCCAGGCCGATTTGGATTTGACAGTCAATGTGCTCAGGGATCGGGCCGGTGTACCTCATTTGACGATGAATCCGCCCGTAGATGCTGTTCAGCAGGCCCGGTATCCTAATGTTACCAGCACTACCTTGCTGGAGATCAGACGTGAACGTCGAATCGAATTTGCGATGGAAGGTTTCCGCTTTGATGACCTGATGCGCTGGAAAGCCGGGAAATTATTGGAAAAAGAGCCGGAAGGGCTTTACTTTCCTTCGCTGGGAAAATACGACCTGACCGGCGACGGTGTAGAGGATATCATACTGATTGATGCAAGCGAGTCCGTTCCCTCATCCGGTAATAAGGAAGTGAATTCTCTGGGGGTAACCTTAATATATTACCGCGCGGGAGTTCAAAATTCTGACGCGGCGGTTTATCTTGAAAATGGAACGAGCGGCACCGTTCAAACGGTGATTGATCGCGGAGAATTTGTTGAAGCCAAGTACTATTACAGGCCTATACCGGAAACCCACGTTACCGTCAATTCCAATTTGACCCAAATATTTGGATGGGATTAGGTTGTTCAATTTAGATAGTTTTTAGTAGAATCGGGCCATTGATTTGGCCTGGTTCTTTTATATTTTCCAGCAACAATTCCTTTTCTTTAACATGCCAAACTTATTTGCAACTTCGTGTTTGTTACCTTGGGTATTTGTGATGTTAATACTGAAATGCAAGCCTCACTAGCCGAAAGCCAATGCCTGAAAAAACTATCTTTGTGGCCGCAATATGTGAAATTATCGGATGGACAGGAGCCTTCCTCTTTATTTTGGCTTATTACTTATTGAGTGTAAGAAAGCTGCAGGCCGATGGCATTCAATATCAACTCATCAATGTGGTGGCGGCCATTTGCCTTATCATCAATGCGCTACACCTAAGTGACTACCCCAATTTTGTTACAAATTTCGTGTGGATGGCGATAGGAATTTTTTCCTTATATCAAATCAGTAAAAGGATAAGGGCTAAAAGATGACTATACTTCTGCCGCTTGTACACTGTAGGTTAGACCAAGCCTCATGAATACTTCGTTCTTGTATACGGCCAGTTTTTCATCATTATTTTCGTCCGATAAACTCAGGTAATAGTAGGCACCTTCCACAAGAATAAATATCATATCCGAAGCAGCTTGGACATCAGCAACATCGATGGCACCTTCATCTTTGGCTTCCTGCAGCGCCTTGGCCAGCATAGCCCGCAAAGAGTCATGTAAGTCTTTATAGTGAGCCTTGATTCTTTTGCTCCTGAATACCAGTGCGAAACAACTGAAGAATACACCGTCATCAAAGAGCGTGTTCCATTTTCTGGAAAAAAGGTTGTCGATGATCAGTGTTAATCGCTCTTTGGGATCGCTAACGGATTTTTTAGGTTTATATATGTGTCTGTATCTTTCCAGGATGAAATCTATGAGTTCATAGATCAGGTCTTCTTTCGTGTTGAAATAATGCATCACCAGGCTGGGGTTAATCTCCATTTTCTTCGCCACTTTTGCAATGGATGCATTTTCCAGTCCCTCTTTTTTGGCTACCTGGTAAAAGGCTGTTACGATTTCTCTGCGTCTTATTTCCTTAATGCTTTTTCTACCCATACCGGCTGTTTTTCATAAATTAAATGTTAAAGAAGTAAATTTAATGAAAATATTTAATAAATTGTTTGGTTGTTCAATCAAAAAATGAAACAACAACAGCTTTTTGGAGAAATTAAAAAATATATTGCCAGCATTGATCACAACCCTTCTTGAAGGCCACCAGGATCATTTGGCATTGCTGTCGCAAAATGTAAATAGCAAATAAATCATAATGGGTAAACAACGGGTATGTTTTGACCTTCCTGAACATGCTTAGCCCGATTCTTGTCCCAGGCTTAGATGGTGGAAGACATACCCGCTGATCATAAATTTACTCCAGTATTAGTTTTTCCCTTTTGGGGTATTTGACTTCGTATTTTAAAGGAAATGCTTCTTGTTGATTGGGCTCCAGTTGTAGTGCCCAGCTAATTTTACCGGTTTTTTCGTCGTAATCACCATTGCCAAGATCCCTCGGAGTTATTTGTATTTCGTTGATGGCTGATACCGGGATCTGATCATAAACCATTAACCTGATTGACTGAGATTTTTTGTTTCTGGCTAAAATCTGAAATCCAATACTTTCAATTTTATTGGCGCCAACGGTTCGCTTTTTCGTAAACTGATCGACACGGGTTCTGCCTAATACAATGTTTTTGTCTCTTCCCAGGGATATGGAGAGTGTGTCCGTTAGTTTTTTGGCTTCGAGAATGGTGCGTCCCACGTAGGAATCTTCAAAGTATAAATTAGCTTCTCCCTCCAGCAGGTTGTATTGATCCCAGTTGGGAATTCTCGCCAGCAGAAAGGCATCCTTATCTTTTTTTGGCACCGCATAATATTCATACATCGCCTCAATGCTGTGTTGTTTCAGATCCACCGAGATTTTTTCGCCTTTTGATGGGATGGAGTAGGGGATATCTACCTGGAATTCAACGGTTGTTTGATTTTCTATGGTTGTAGTGGTAATGGTTTCAGCTTTGGATCTTGCGGGTTTTGAATCCCGTACTCTGATACCAGTGGCCTTTCCCTGCAATCCATAGCCTACAGCCACTACCTCCTCCAGCATCTGAATATCCGGTATCATATTTAAATCAATGTTCGATTGCGTAATAGGCATATCCTGGAGTTGGTATCCGATAAATGAGAAAGTCAGGTAATTGGCATTATTGGGTAGTGTAAGGCGGTAGTTTCCATTGAAGTCAGTGATAGTTCCAACGGTTGTGCCTTTTACGATAATATTTACCCCTGGCAACGGCTCACCTGTTTCGTCAAGTACTTTTCCCGAGACATTTTTTATGTTGTTTGAGGCCACACCATTTTGCATGTTTCTAAAAATGGTATTCCTTGCATAATTGAGATACCAGGTATTTAAGTCGGGAGCCAATCCACTTTGGTTGGGATTGGCGTTTGAGAATTTAAGTTTAACATTTTGCCAGTCCACCCCGGTATTTTGATACACATCTGCTTTATAATTAAGGGAAATGGGGCTGGCTACATCTTTTACCCGTACATCGTAATTGGGATACCAACCCGCATTCGAGACCAGGTAGCTGATTTTAAAAGTGGCTGCTGTGTTTTTTTTTGCCTCTGTCAGGATAACAATTTCTCCACTTGGTTGTTGATCCAGGTTAGCCACGTCTTTTATCTGTTTTTCTATTTTTTCCAACTCTTTTTTGTGCGCGGATATTTTATTTTTTACGGTAAGCTCCTGGTTTTTTATAGTCATTAGTTCTTTTTCGTAAAACTCCATGGCCGCTTTTAACTCGGTTAAGCTGGCCCCGTTGTTATACCCGCCCAGGTCTTTATTTTCATCCAACAAACTTTGTTTTTCTTTTAAAACCACTAATTTCCCTTCTTCCCTGGCAATGTTGTTTTCAAGTGTTACGATGGCCGCCTGCAGGCTATCAAGGGTTTTGTTCTTTGCCAGAGCGTGGAGGTAATTAAACTGATGTTTGACGGATAAAATGGTAAAGTCTCCCTCCGCGGTCACCTGTACGCTTTTTTCGTCGACAAAAGGTGAAAGGTTTTTAACAACCATCCTGGTTTTGCCCGGGAGAATTTTTTGTTCGCCAGTTCTGTTAATCTGTGCGCCTGACAGGAAAACGGTTACTTCATCGATCCTGGTTTTAAGTTCTTTATCGGATTGAGCGGAAAGCTCGCTTCCAATTAAAAGGCAAAAAATAAATATTTTCAGTTTCATAAGTCTTTTATCTTATGATGCTGAAAAGTAAATTATTCCATAAAACCCCGTAATTTAATTTTGAAGGTGCCGCATTTTGATTTATACACTTATCGATGCGCTGTATATTGCCGAGGCGGGCATATTTTCTTTAAGGCTTCTATGCCGGCTTCCGGTGTGTTGGCCTTAAAAGCGAGTATTTGTTGCAGCTGTTCCATGGTTCTGAGTCCTACCACCGCGCTGGCAACTGTGGGGTTGCTTAAAGTGAATTGTAATGCTGTATTATAACTGTTTTCTTCAGACCTGGCAATTTTTAATAGCTCACGCTGCATTTCATTCACTGCTTCCGCGGTATGATCCAGGTAGGGGGCAGGTGGTTTTCCTGCCAGTAAACCTTTCGCAAGGCTGCCTCTTGCCAATACACTAATTTGATTTGACCCCAATAATTCGAGTGCGGTTTCCTCGGGACGGCGGTCCAGCAAGCTGTATTGCATCATTACACTGACGATGTTTGACCTTTTTACATATTCCCTGATGACATTAGGCCGGATGGATGAGATGCCGTAATATTTTATTTTCCCCTGTTGTTTTAAAAGTTCGAATGCTTCAATGGTTTCATCTATGGGATCGTCAATGGTTCCACCATGTAGCTGGTAAAGATCGATATAATCAGTTTGCAATCTCGATAAACTGTCTTCAACCCCCTGTATTATATGTTTTTTAGAAGCGTCCCAGTGCCAGCTTTGGCCATCGTCATTCCAGACGTTGCCGACCTTGCTGGCAAGAATAATGTCTTTTCTTTTGCTTTTTATGGCTTTGCCAACTGACTGCTCATTGAATCCTTTTTGATATAGATCCGCCGTATCAAAAAAATTGATGCCGCCGTCGATAGCATAATTAATGATGCGGTCATTTTCCTGGTGATTGTCGCCAAGCGACATGCAGCCAAAACTAATTTCACTAATTTTTAGATCTGTATTTCCTAATGTCCGGTAATTCATATTTGTTTTAAGTCAGGTGGTTAATGTGGCGGTGAGTTAGCTTCATAGTGCTTGTCACATTACAGGTTAGTGATATCCTTATACTGTCTCTTTAACCAGGAAGCCAGCCCATCCAGGCCGGGAAATAATACCCGCTCGTTAATGTTGGATTGGTCAAGTTTATCTCTGATTTCCCATTTTAATTCTTTGGGGATAAGAATTTTAAATTGATCTATTTCTTTGTTCCTCACCCAGTCATCGATGGTCAAATCTGGATCGGAAATCATTGAAAACAATGCATATTGATTAACAATTCTGCCATTGATGGATGGGGGCTCAAAAAACATACAAAAAGGTTCATTACGCTGTTTTTCCAGGTCCTCCAGGCCTTTTAATCCTTTTACCCCGGAATTATCCAACATTTCAATAGTGAAGATGTGAGAACCTTCGGCAAGATAGGTGTCCAGCAGTTTTCCAGGGGGAAGTTGGTCCAGTGTCTGTTTATAATTAATAGCCCAGATTACGGCGTCGGTGTTAAAATTTTCAAAGTTGGCGGTGGCAAAGTGTAACGCTACCAGGGGAGAGTACGTCCAGTCCAGCAGCCTGGTCGGCAGACCGTGATGTTGGCCTATCGTTAGCCATTTCCAGATAGATCTTTGATCGTCTTCAATAGTGGAATATTTGATAAAATTTCTGAGCAGGTGCTTTTCGAGATGTACCTGTCCCAACCTTTTGAGCGTGGTGGAAAGCTGGTAGTTGGCATGTTCCAATCCTCTGTAAGCATAATTTGATCTGTACCTGTTAAGCTTTGGCATGTAGGAGTCATGGAAAAGTAATTCCATCAGATGGTTCCAATCTTTCGCTTTAAAAGTGGGTGTTTCATGCATAAAACTGGAGTCAGTTATTTTATGTTCATCTGTAATTTCTTCTGCGCTCCTAATTTAAGGATTAAATTGTCCTTATTGGTTAAGCTGGCATTAAGAATTTTGATTCGAAGATGTGCCGGGTGGGAATTCGCTTTTTTTGGCTGAATAATAATGGGAGTTGGTTACTGATTTAACAGCGTTGGTTCTTTTAACCCAGGTAAGTCCGCCGGGCGCCCAATGGCGAAATATTTTTGATAATACACCTTACCGGTTGGGCCATCACCTTCCCATCACAGATTTTTAATTCCTTTATTTTAGATGACTACCGGTATTCTTTTTACGTTTGGAGTAGGCCTCTGAAATTAGCGTTCCTAATACAGTTAATTTAATTGATTCCATGGTCTTAAACCTGATGCAATTTTTGCCGGTGTTTATATCGCCTAACGCCGATTTAAATTTTGCAATTAACGTTAGTTCATTCAGGTAAAATGCCACGTAGTGTTTTTGTGAAGCCAGGGCAATAAAGGGTTTGCCATTAAGACTATAAAAAGGAAGGTCATATTTAAAAGACTCTTTCACTTCCGGCGCTTTTGATAAAATGAGTGACCTTAGGGATCGCATGGCCTGTTTCCTTTCAGCAGGCACAGCCTCAAAGTAGGCTTCAACACTGTTGGCATTCAGTTTCATAAGTATCAGGGGTTACTATTTAAGAATTAATGAAGTTTTGTTTGTTTTCAACCAAAGTTTTTAACCTTTCCAGGTTGCTGCAATTTCTTTTCCGGATGGCCCTTCTCATAAAAGGCAGCATTAATTTTATGATAAATTTGTGTGGTTTCATATGAGTTTTTTGACAAAGTTCTGTTTTTCCGTCATGTTCCGTAAGCAAAACAGCGTTTTGGCTCACGAGGTTTTCGTGTGACAGGTTAAAGGCATATTCTTTGGCATACACCGACTTTGTGACGGTTTCTATAAACACCATTTCCTTGTTGCGCTCGGTAAATGTCATTTGGTGTTTACTTCCCTGCTGCAGCGGTTCGCCTGAAATAGTTTTAATACTTTTAAATCCTTGTAGCCATTGAGAAAGCAAGGTGTCGTCGGTAAAAACTTCCCACACCTGCCGGGCTGTTGCGTTAATGGTTATTTTAGTTTCCACTTTCATGTTACCGGGGTTTTGAGGCAAAAATGGTTTTTAGATGGGAAAATTTGGTATCACTTTGTAAAGTGCGCCCTCATTTTGTAGAAAAAATAATTTATTTTTCCTCAGCGCCGGCAAACCTGGATTTATATTCGGAGGGAGTCATACCGGTACTTTTTTTAAATACCCGGTTAAAGGTAGCTTTATTGCCAAAGCCGGAGTCAAACGCGATGGCTATAATTTTAAGGTCCGCGCAGCTCGGGTTTTTCAACAAGGTTTTGGCCTCCTCGATTCGATATTGATTGATGAAATCAAAGAAGTTCTTCCCTAGGTTGTTATTGATTACCTCTGATAGCTGGTAGTTTGGAATGTTAAGTGAGGTAGCAAGGTCCGACAGTTTCAGATTTTCCTGCAGATAAGGTTTTTCGGACTTGAGATAGGCATCTAAAATTGCTTTGATCTCTTCGATGCGATGTGGGTTTAGGGATGAATTTTGATATTTGTTATTGAAAGTGACATAATCGAAAAAAACCGGTTGCCTGATGGCCGTATAACCGATGGCATAAATGATGATTGCCGTGAGCAATAGCATCACATAATCAATTTCCACCTGATGAGATTCGACATTTGCGATAACGAATATCGAAATCATATAAAGAGCCAGGTAGATAGAAAATCCGATGGTAAAGATTCTCAGCCACTGAAATTGCCTGATAGCAGTTGAGGCGTTTTGCTCAACCAGTATTTTTTTCTTGTGGCTTAGTACGCGATAGGCCAACACAACATAAATCAATGTTTGGATGACATGCGCCACCATAAAAATTAACTGGCTGGCCGGTATTTTTATTTGATCACCACTGGCAACAGATCTCAGAAATGCTATTTTTTCGTCGCCACTCATTGCATAAAACGGTAAAAATGAGATGAGCACCAGTACGGCCGGCAAAAAATGCCAGATAAACTTTAACCTGAATTGAAAGTTGTGCTGAAACAATGCCAGGGAATAAAGGTAGTAGAAGGGCCCCATTAAAAATAGCAATGAGTAAGTGCTGGCAACGGTATGCGGCCACTCCATAACATATCCCGAAATGGCAATCGTGTATTCCACCAAATGCAGTGAAAGTACCAGTATCAGGAGTGATAGAAACCGATTGGCTTTGCTTTTGCCGAGCAGGGCAAATGTTAGGACAAATCCCTGGACAGCCCCTGTAAGTATTATAACAGACCAAATATTTAATTGTAAGCCGGGCATAGATTTTATGCTTTTTTCAACACATAGTGGGAACTAAGGTAGGATATGATCACAAATTTGACCAGCAATTGATCCGGAATTTGGTATTACTTTATAAAAAGAGACACTTTCTTTTGACTGATACCAAAAAGATGTGTGGGCGCAAAGGCAACCTAAACCTTATCGGGAATCGGTTGATTTTGAAGTTATTTATGTGGAATATTATAAGTTGATATTTTTTCCTGAAAAGAAAGACACCTTAGCATTGAAATGAGGGGTGGGGTGGGTGCTTAAAATTTGTGACAATGAGCAAACCAATTAGTCAGATCATCATGAAACAGAAAAAACCGCTATATCTCCTGAAATTGCTTTTCCTGGTGTGTATATGTTTAAGCCAAATGATGGTTTGTGGCCAGACTTACAACATTGTCTGGATTACCTGTGAAGATATGAGCCCGCGGTTGGGATGCTATGGGGATAATACCGTGCCCACGCCGAACATTGACCGTTTGGCTGCGGAAGGAGTATTATATAATCAGGCTTTTGCCTCCTACGGTGTATGTGCGCCAAGCCGTCATACGCTGATTACAGGTATGTATCCTACTTCGACGGGAGCCATGGCAATGCGTACCTGGAAACGGACAAGTGCGCTTGATAAAATTACCGATCCGGCGCTACTTGCTATTCCAACCTACGAAGCAACGCCACCGGCCGGAGTGAAATGTTTCTCTGAGTATTTTCGGGCGGCGGGTTATTATTGTACAAACAACAAAAAAACAGATTACCAATTCAGGGATCCGGTTACGGCCTGGGATGAGAGCAGTGCAACAGCACACTGGCGGAACAGGCCAACTGCGGAAATGCCCTTTTTCGCCATATTCAACAATACGATAACACATGAAAGTGGCACTTTTAAGCCCCGTTCCAAAAGTGTATGTGATCCGGCATCTATCCATATTCCACCCTATTACCTTGATATACCATCTGTGCGGCAGGATATGGCCAGGCAGTATGATAATATCGCCGCTATGGATCAATGGGTTGGCGGTATATTGGCACAGCTGGAGGAAGACGGGCTACTGGACAAAACGATTGTGATATTTTTTAGTGATCATGGAGACGGCCTGCCGCGTGCCAAACGCTGGGTTTATGATTCCGGTATTCGGGTGCCGATGATTATCCGGTGGCCTCACAAAAAATTGGGAGGAACGGTTAATAATGAATTGGTAAGCTTTGTTGATTTTGCGCCCAGCATGCTGTCGCTGGCAGGGCTGGCAATCCCCGATTACATGGAGGGACAGGCTTTTTTAGGCGCTGAAAAAAAAGAGCCCAGAAAATACATTTATGCCTTCAGGGATCGTATGGATCCGGCACCTGAAAATATTCGCGCGGTCAGGGACAAGCAATTCAAATACGTACGAAATTATCGCCCGGAGCTACCATACATTGGTTACATTCCGTATCGCGATCAGGCAGCGATGATGCAAGATATTCTGAAACTGAAGGAGTCTAATGAACTGGGGCCGGATCAATGGCAGTTTTGGGCGCAAAGCAAGCCGCTTGAAGAGTTGTATGACCTTAATCAGGATCCTCATGAAATCAACAATCTGGCGAGTGACCCTACATATTTTCCTAAACTGCTGGAATTAAGGCAGGCCCACGAGGCCTGGACCGCCAAATACGGAGATTTGGGTCAAATGCCTGAGACAGCACTTATTAAAAAGCTCTGGCCCCCGGATGGGAAACAACCTGTAACCGCCGCGCCGGTTTTTAAAATACAAAATGAAATGGCCTCCATTAGTTGTGCTACGGAAGGTAGTTCCATTGCATATCGGCTGGATGGCCGCGGTTTGTGGCAGCTTTATACACAACCTTTTGAAACCAGGCAGGCTACCGTGATAGAAGCCCAGGCCATTCGATTGGGATGGAAAAAAAGTGGCATTACAAGTTATCGGCTAAGTGGGGGGAAATAACCTGAGATTTGCGAGTACCTGACAAGCGTGGCTATTTATTTTTGAGGTACCAGCTCCTTGTCGTAAATAGCTTCCAGGATATTATAGGCCGCCTCTCTGCCATCTAGGGCCGCGGTGACCACCAGGTCGGCTCCTCTGACACCATCTCCGCCGGCATAAACGCGTTCTTTGGTGGTTTGATTGTTATCGTCCGTAATAATGCCGCCCCACTGGTTGGTTTCGATGCCATTTTGTGTTAAAAAATCCAGCTTTTCATTGTTGAACCCCAGCGCCAGAATTACCACCTCGGCGTATTCGTTTTCTTCAGACCCTTCCAGCTCAATTATTTTCCTTCTTCCATCTTCTCCGGGTCTTGTCAGTTCTGTACTTATAAATTTCATTCCCCTGATGATATCATTTTGATCAGCGATAAATCCTTTCGGACTTTTTTGGAAAATGAATTCCACCCCCTCTTCTTTGGCGCATTCTACCTCTTTTTTGCTGCCAGGCATGTTTTCTTCATCGCGGCGATAAAAACATTTAACGCTGGTAGCTCCTTCTCTTACAGCCGTTCTGACACAGTCCATCGCCGTATCGCCGCCACCTACTACAATGACCTTTTTTCCTTTGACATTGTATTTTGCATCATGCTTTTTGCCAAACAGTTTCTTTTGAATATTGGTTAAAAAGGGAATGGCCATGTAAACATTTTCGCTGTTGTACCCGTGGTAATTAAGTACTTTTCCTTCCAGAGCGCCTATCCCCAAAAATACGGCGTCGTGGTTTTCATAAATTTCTTCAAAGGAAATACCTTCTCCGATATTCACTTTCAGGTGTAATTCCATGCCCGCCTTTTTAAGCATATCGATTCGACGATTGACAGCCTCCTTTTCCAGTTTGAACCCCGGGATACCGTAAGTTAACAACCCACCCGGCTCATCGGCCTTTTCATAGACTACCGGCTTAATTCCCCCTTTCAGCAAATAGTTGGCACAGGACAAGCCCGCTGGCCCGGATCCGATGATGGCCACCTTTTTTCCTTTGGTTAATTCGGGGTATTCAATTTTGTAGCCGCTGTCAAAACCATTTTCAGTGATGGCTACCTCAATCGAGCCGATAGTAATAGCACCATGGCCATCGTTCAAAGTACAGGCGCCCTCACATAGCCGGCTGTGTGGACAGATTCTTCCCAGGATCTCCGGAAATGGCGAAGTTTCATTAGAGATGTCAAACGCCTGCTTAGGATCCTTTTCAGCGATGAACTTTAACCACTGTGGAATATTGTTGCTGAGTGGGCACCCCAGGGAGCTGCAGTAGGGATTACCACATTGCAGGCACCTGCTGGCCTGTACACCCGCTTCTTCCTCCTTATAAATTTCAAATATCTCATTGAAATTATCGAGCCTGGCGTTGGTCGGCTTTTTTAATGGATCAATCCGCTCTATGGTCGTGAATTCGTACATCGCTTTTCTCTTAATTATACTTTATCGTTGTCAAAAGGTTTAAGCCGCTATTTACCGGCAAAAACTAGTTGCCATCCATTGGATTCAAAGGTGATTTCATATCCTTTGAGGTCACCATCCAGAAGAATCTGATTTCTTCACTAAAATAACCAATAATATTCTTAGCGACAGGGCTACCGGTTTTATTATAGTGACTATTTAAGATACGTTTCAGGTAATATCTCGCCTCGTCGGCCTCGTCAGTATCAATTCTTTCTATTTTTATGAGCTCCTGGTTGACCTTATCTGTAAAGGACATGGTCTTGTCGTAAACAAAAGCTACGCCTCCGGTCATACCGGCGCCAAAATTTGAACCGGTAGGGCCCAAAATTACAGCAGTTCCTCCCGTCATATATTCGCAGGGGTGATCACCGGTGCCTTCTACTACTGCCAGGGCTCCGGAATTCCTCACGGCAAAACGTTCGCCCACCCTACCGGCAACAAATAATTTGCCTCCGGTAGCGCCGTATAAACACGTATTACCGGCGAGACTGTAGTCTTGACCATGTTCATCGGGAACAATAACCAATTGCCCCCCGTGCATACCTTTTCCCACATAGTCGTTAGCCGTACCAACCAGCTTAATGCTCATACCATTGCTGGAAAAAGTGCCCAAAGACTGGCCGGCGTATCCGGTTAAGTTAATGTTTAATGTCTTTTTCGGGAGGCCCTTATCTCCGTAAAGTGAGGCAACATAACCGCTGATATAAGCGCCAAAGCTTCTATTGGTATTTTTTATTTCTTTTTCTATGGATATTGGGAAATTGCCTTCAATGGCAGGGATCAGTTCCTTTAAAATTTCTTTTTCGAAATCGTTTTTATCAAAGGGGTCATTTTTCTTTTTATTATGGAGGTTTTCACCCTCTACATTGACCAATACACTGCTAAAGTCAAACTTTCCGGCCATTTCGCAGTCAATGACAGACAGCAGTTGCGACTGCCCGATAATATCATCCAACTTTTCATAACCCAGACGGGCTAAAATTTCTCTTACTTCTTCCGCCATGTTGGTAAGATAGTTCACGATCCCCTTAACGGTGCCAACATAATATTCGCGAAGCATTTCATCCTGAGTAGCAATTCCTACGCTACATTTGTTAAGGTGACAAACCCTGAGGATTTTACATCCCACCGTAGATAACAACACGGTGCCAAAGGCATAACTTTCAGCGCCGAGGATAGCGGCTTTAACAATATCCAGCCCGGTTTTTAGCCCACCATCTGTTTGCAATTCCACTGAACTTCTCAGGCCGTTAGCTTTTAATGCATTGTGCGCTTCACTTAATCCGGTTTCCCATGGGTTTCCGGCGAATTTAATAGAATTTAATTGTGCCGCACCGGTACCGCCATCCGAGCCTGAAACAATTATTTTGTCGGCATAGGCTTTTGCTACACCCACCGCAATCGTACCGACACCTACGGTGGAAACTAATTTTACACTTACGTTGGCGTCCGGGTTAACCTGTTTTAGATCGAATATAAGCTGAGCCAGGTCTTCGATGGAATAGATATCGTGATGCGGCGGAGGCGATATGAGTGTGACACCCGGGTTGGTACATCTCAGTGATGCAATCAGTGGTGATACCTTAGATCCGGGCAATTGACCACCTTCACCGGGCTTTGCGCCCTGAGCCACTTTGATTTGTATTTCCGTAGCGCTCCTTAAATATGCCGGGGTTACACCAAATCTACCGGAAGCCACTTGCTTGATTTTGGAATTGTGTTTTGTGCCAAATCGCCTGGCATCTTCACCACCTTCTCCGGAATTGGACATGCCGCCAATTTGATTCATGGCCTCAGCGATGGCCTCATGGGCTTCCGGCGAGATTGAACCCAGACTCATGGCTGCAGAGCTAAATCGCTTAAAAATGCTGCTTGCAGGCTCAACCTTCTCGATATCAATAGGCTGCCTGTCTGAATTGATATCAAAAAAGTCCCGGATCATTCGTTGTCCACGATGGTTGATGCGATCTCTGATCAATCCATAATCGTCGTGGCTCCCGCTGTTGGCAAATTTGTGGATAGAGTGGATAACATCCGGCGAAAAGTCATGGTATTCTCCCTTATCCATATATTTGTAAAAGGAGCCGACTTCCAGCGCATAACTCTTTTTAATCCGTAAATGTTTGTAGGCGTTCCTATGATATTGATTAATTCTCTGTTCAATATCTTCGTAATTCAAGCCTGACAGCAGGTAATAGGAGTTTTTAAAACAGTCCTTAACAACTTCCTCATGCAATCCAATAACGTCAAATAGGCCTGAATTTATGTAACTTTCGATGGTGGCAATGCCCATCTTGGAAAGAATTTTTAACAGACCGGCATTTAAAGCCTTCGCCAAATTCTTAAAGGCTTGCTTTTTTTCTTTCAAGGACGTTTGCTCATTCCTTTCAAGAATTTGAAGCACCGTGGCAAATAGCAGGTAAGGAAATACTGCGGTGGCGCCGTATGACAATAAAACTGCGAAGGAATGGGAATCATATACTTCCCCGGTGATAGCTACCAGCGTAACTTTGCCCCGCAGCTTTTTTTGCTGTAAATGTTGATTCAAATACCCGATAACCATGGCCATGGGCATGGGTTTCTGCTCCGGTGAAAGGACGCGATCATCCAGAAAAATTATTCTCAGATTTCTTTTGGAAATTCGGTCTTCTATCAGTTGCGCTAAATCCTGCAGGGAGGTTTTTAAGTCTCCGGTAAATCCGGTTTCAAAGGTTTCACAAAGATATTGAGGATCGAATAAAGAAGTGCCCTTGGTACCAAACGCTTTCAAAACATCAATTTTTTCCTTGGACAAGACAGGGCTGTTGGTTCTGATCCTATGTGTATTGATCTCCTGTTCCTTAAGGATGTTATTTTTTGCGCCAAGGCTAACCTTGGTAGACATGACCACTTTTTCCCTTAACGGATCGATAGGAGGATTGGTAACCTGCGCAAATTTCTGCCTGAAGAAATCAGTAAAATTTCTTTGAACCTTGCTAAAACAAGCAAGTGGCGTATCATCACCCATGGAGCCGGTTTCTTCCTTGGCATTATTAATCATGGGTCTGATAATATTTTCTATCGTTTCATAGGTGAAATTATGAAATCGCTGTAAGGCAGTCAGGTCATCATAGCGGTATTCTTCAAAGTTTTCAAAGTTACGGTCAACGTGTTCCATCAAGTAGGCCTGATTGTCGTTGATCCACTTTGTGTAGGGGCGTGAGTTTTTAATGTAATTGTTTATCTCGTGGTCTTTAAGGATGGCCCCGTACCTTAAATCAATGCCTATCATCTGTCCGCTCTTCAGTTTCCCTTGTTCTGCAATGTTGTGTTTTTCAACATCCAGTACGCCATACTCACTACTAATTATGATCCTGTCGTCACGTGTGATGATATATTTTGCAGGCCGTAATCCATTTCTGTCAAGAATACAACCAATAAACCGTCCATCGGTAAAGTTTAACGCCGCAGGTCCATCCCACGCCTCCATGTTACTTGACGCATATTCGTAGAATGAACGGAGTTTGGCATCCATATGCGGCGAATTTTGCCAGGGAGCCGGCACCATGCTTCGCGCTGCCTTGAAGAAATCCACGCCATTGTAAATCAAAAACTCAAAAAAGTTGTCTACCGATGCACTATCGCTTCCGTCCTCTGTCAAAATGGGTAGAATCCTCGATAACTCCTCCTGCGTGTAGGTCGGACTTTCAAATACCTCAGATAGCGTAACCACGTTAAAACGGTTGGCTTTTATCGCGTTTATTTCACCGTTATGGGCCAGTGTCCTGAATGGCTGTGCCAGACTCCAGCGGGGTAGGGTATTCGTTGAAAAGCGTTGGTGGAACAAGGCGAAGCTGACTTCAAAGTCTTCCTCCTGGAGGTCCAGGTAAAATGCTTTTAAGAAATGGGGCATTACCAACCCTTTGTAGGAAATGCTTTTATTGGAAAAAGAGGCAATATAAAAATCCGGGTCGTCAGCGAAGTGATGTTCAATTTCTTTCCTTGTCAGGTATAGCAGTGCCTTGAATCTTTTGGTGGCAATTGGCGAATTGGGAACCACAAAAGCCTGGATGATATTGGGTTTGCATTCCAGGGCCTGTTTCCCAAGATGCTCGTCGTGAATGGGTACATTTCTGAAAAATAGTACCTTAAGATCATTCAGGTCACATTTTTCCTTAAATACTTCCAGGTGTTCATCGGTGGTGGAAAAAATCATGGCCACTGCAAACTTTTCCGGCAGATCAAATCCATTAAAGGAAGCAATACGATGCATGAATTTGCGGGGCATTGAAAAAAGAAATCCACTACCGTCCCCGCTTTTTTTGTCAGCGGCAATGGCACCCCTGTGAATCATTCTGCTTAACGCTTCAATAGCATCCAGGGTCATTTGCCTGCTGGGCTGGTTTTTTACGTTAGCTATTAGTCCAAACCCACAGTTATCCTTAAAGGTAGTCAGTATATCCATCCTTGCATTTTACAGTAATACAGCCAGTAAATGTAGCTTATCGGCCGTTTGTTCAACGGATGCCAATTTAAAACCGGCAACTATCAAAATTGATCCTTGCTAAACTTTTAATGATAAAACTTGTTTAGAAATAGTTTTATCGTTAAACATCGCTCCATATAATGCGCGTGAAATCCTTATAATCACGGTATTAAAAATTGAACGAAATATGAAATTGCGAAATTTGTGTCAAAAGTGGAAATGTTATGAGTTTTTTTTATCAGATTTGAAAAATTATTGCATTTATTAAAAAAAAGATCGCCACCATTAAAAATATTTCAGTTTTTTAACATAAAAAAGAGATAAATTATTAAAATTTCAACGCCGTGAATTGTTAAAATAATTTAATTCTAAAATATCAATAGTTTTTTAGTATTAAGTTGTTGATTGTCAGTGTTTAACGCTGGAGATGGGAAAAGTTGCTGTGGTCGGCCAGAACTGGTTAATCATACGGATTATGACCCTAATGTGGCAGAATTCTTATGCTGCTTTATCCGCAGTAATTGTAATTTTCATAAATTATGAATTCATGATCGATTTGAATTCTTTTGTAGGCAGAGATAAAATGGCGTCATCGTCATGTGAAAAATTGAGCAATAAATTAAAGTAACCCTGAAAATATGGAGGAACATGAACAGCAAGCAGCATTAATTACTAACGACGCTGTGACTTTTGGCTTACTGATGATAATCCTGGCTTTTATATTTAAAACCTCCTCCAGCAAAAAACCCCTGTGGCAGAAATTTTATACCTACGTGCCAATGCTGCTATTGTGTTACTTTGTCCCTTCTCTGCTAAATACCCTGGGCATTGTGCATGAACCCGATTCGCGGATTTACTTTATAGCATCCAGGTATTTATTACCCGCGAGCCTGGTCTTATTAACCTTGAATATTGATTTAAAGGAATTTGTCAGATTAGGGCCGAAGTCGATTATCATTTTTTTAACGGCGACGATTGGCGTAATAGTAGGTGGACCCCTGTCGATATTGATCGTCTCCAGCTTTGCCCCAGACATTGTAGGAGGGGCCGGACCTGAGGCAGTTTGGCGTGGAATGACTACCATTGCAGGAACGTGGATAGGGGGTGGTGCCAATCAAGCGGCCATGTATGAAATATTTCAACCTTCGGATAAACTTTATTCAGCCATGGTAACTGTAGATATTGTGATCGCCGAGACCTGGATGTTTTTTATCTTGCTGGGTGTTGGTAAATCCGACAAAATCGACCGTTTTTTTAAGGCTGATGCTTCGTCGATATCGGTATTACAGAAAAAAATGGAGGATTATAGCCTGTCCATCGCCAGAATTGCATCTTTGGGTGATCTTGTGGTTATTTTAGGGGTGGCTTTCGCCGGTACCGCCTTGGGGCACTACTTGGCAGGTTTTATTGCTCCCTATATAGGAGAGCATTATCCAAACTTGTCCAGGTTGAGTCTGGATTCGTCCTTTTTCTGGCTGGTGGTCATCGCTACAACTTTTGGGTTACTGCTTTCATTCACTAAATGGCGCAATTTGGAAGGGGCGGGCGCCTCGAAAATTGGCAGTGTTTTTATTTACATTTTGGTGGCAACTATCGGCATGAAAATGGACATTAAAGAAGTAATGAAGAATCCCGGTCTGTTTATGGTTGGGGGAATATGGATGTCGATTCATGTTGGACTATTGTTTATAGTAGCCAAAATTATAAAAGCACCATTTTTCTTTATTGCGGTTGGGAGCAAGGCAAATATCGGCGGTGCTGCCTCAGCACCTGTGGTTGCAGCAGCATTTCATCCATCCCTCGCTCCGGTAGGTGTGTTGCTGGCAGTATTTGGCTATGCTTTAGGAACTTATGGCGCCTATATTTGTGGATTGCTGATGCAGGCCGTAGCGCCATAACTTCCGTATTAATCCTTCGATAATGCCAGGAAGATGTTATTAGTTGATGGCCAGGATTTTCGTATTTCCCGTAGACGGCAAGGGATCAGTTATTGTCATCAAGATTATCCGGTCCGCCTTCAGCCGCAAAGCCTTCCAACTTACCAATCTCCATATCGATGGTCCAAAGTCCTATGCCTTCCTCTCCTATAATATCGAATAACTCAACCGCTCTTCTGGCCAGGATTTCCTCTTCGCGTTGCTCGGTTACATACCATTGCAAAAATTGGAAAGTAGTAAAATCCTTGATTTTAAAGCAATGATCAACAATATTATTAATGGATTTGGTGACCTCCAGTTCGTGGTTCAGAATTAACTCAAATACCTCTCTCAAACTCTTGAATTCATGTTGGATACCTGTAATTTCGGGTTGCAATGCATGACCGCCGGCATCGTTGATGTAACCAAAAAGTTTAAGCATGTGTTGCCTTTCCTCTTCTGAGTGCTTATATAAGAAGGAAGCCGAATTTACGTAGCCCTTTGTATCGCACCACGAAGCCATGGAAAGGTAATATGCGGATGATTTACCCTCCATATCAATTTGTTGATTCAACAAATCCTCCGTTTCACTGGTGATGGATACTCTTGGAGTTACAATCTGTTTTTTCATTTTTTCATCATTATTGTCATACAAATATATAGTTCGGAACAGGATTTCCTCCTTTTATTAATAATTAATATGCTAATTTATACTTAGTCAAAATTAATAGTTGAGTTACTGCTGATGTCCTGGACATTTCATAAGACCTCGTGGCTTTGATGGTTATGACATCCGGTACCCAGGGATGGTGGTCCAACTGTCATGTGGTTGGTGTTGTATAGGTTATAACCGGCACAATCAGATGACCAATCACCTGGTATAAATCCTTTTTTTTAATCTGATTACCTGGTCTCAGAAGATCAGTATTTTGCTTTGAACTGATCACTCCAAAATTTAAGTATCAATGAATGGTTTGGGCTTCCAATCTTAGAAATTTTGAATGTTTGCTTTTCTTTTAGTTAAACCTCAGCTAAAGCCATCATTGGCTAAGTAGTTTTTAATCAGCCCTTTAGAATATTGACCTATTTCAATTATGTTCAAATACTTACATATGGGTATGATTGGCAATTATTTGCATCAAAAATCGAAAAGAATCTCCATAATATTACAGTCTGATAAAAGGTGAGGTATAATTAATTTTAGCTAAACTATCGTGTAAAATGCAAAATTTAATGGCCTTTGTATTCATGATCATGTGTATTCATTTTGGGGTATTTTCCCAGGATTGTAACCTGCAGGTAAAACACGAGATAAGTCATGGATATTGTGAAGGTAAAAATGACGCAAAACTGACTTTGAGTGTTACAGGAGGATTTCCCCCATATAATTATTTATGGGACAACGGCTCCAGATCAAACACTATAAAATTATCCAGCCAGGGATTTTATCATGTCAAAATAACCGACAGGAAAGGGTGTGTAACAGAATTTTCGAATGAATATCAGCCTGTTTCAGCTTTGAGAATTGATAATATTACCGGTGAGAGCCAATCCAATGGAACGGAAAGGCTACAAGCTAATGCCAGAGGGGGTATTCCCCCCTACAATTATTATTGGATAGGGCCTGGCAATAAAAATACCAATGCAAAAACTTTATCAGACGCCTTGCCGGGAAATTACTTATTAGTGGTGAAGGATAGTAAAAATTGCGTGTTATCTCAGTCATACGAGGTAAAAGAAAAATAAGATTGAAGTAATATTTAGTCTATGAAATTTAAAATCAGGCATATTTTAGTGAGTTTAATTGCAGTAATTGCTACGACTTTTAGTCAAAAAGCATTTGCGCAGTTACCCTCCATAATTAATATAACGACTACTCCTGCCAGCTGCGATGGTGTCAATGATGCTACTTTAACCATTGACTTTGATGGAGGAAATCTACCGTTGCAGGTCTTTATAATAGGGCCCACCATTACCAATCATGTGGAAGCAGGCCCTGGCCCCGGTCCATTTACCCATACCTTTACAGGGCTGCCTGATGGAAATGGCTTTGGCAGTGATGGCAACTACATTGTGGCAGTACAGGATGCACTAAATAATCAGGCTCCGGGATTTGCCACGGTCATAGATACCCAACCTATTTCGATTTCAGTAAATAATATTACCAATGTTTGTCCACCCGCGCTGGGTGCCATCGATTTGGATGTTTCCGGAGGTGCAGGGGGTTATTCATTTGTTTGGACAGGCCCCACCGTTATTGGCGATGTGGAAGATCCTGTTAACTTAAACCCGGGAACATATTCCGTCGACGTCACCGATGCCAACGGTTGTATGGGTACCTTAAATAATATTGTTGTAGAAGATGGACCGGCTGGGGTTCTGAGTGGAGATGCAACCATTTGTGATGGCGACAATACCAATCTTTCTGTTACTATTACCGGAGGTACCGGTCCGTTCACAATAGAAATTGATAATGGGGTTGGTGTCATTGCCGGTTACAATAGCGGAGATCCTATTAATGTTAGTCCGACTACTACGACTACGTATAGCTTGATAAGCCTAAGTGATGCAAATACATGTAATGCTGTAAGTCTCAATGGCACTCCTACTGTTACAGTTAATCCACTACCGGATGCTACAATTACACCGGCGGGTCCTTTCTGCGTAGATGCGGTAGCAGTAAATCTGGTGGCTGCAACACCAGGTGGTATCTGGGTGGGAGCCGGAATTACCGATGCGGTGAATGGCACTTTTGATCCTGCGGTAGCAGGTGCGGGGACGCATACCATTACCTATCAGGTGGCCGACGGCAATGGCTGTATTGGCATTGATACGGAAGATATTGTTGTTAATCCATTACCGGATGCTACCATCACGCCGGCTGGCCCATTTTGTGTGGATGCAGCTGCAGTAAATCTGGTAGCCGCTACAGGTGGCGGTACCTGGGTAGGCGTAGGAATTACCGATGCGGTGAATGGCACTTTTGATCCTGCTGTGGCAGGTGTAGGCACCCATACGATTACCTATCAGGTCACTGACGGAAACGGTTGTGTTGGCACTGATACAGAAGATATTGTTGTTAATCCATTACCGGATGCTACCATTACACCAGCTGGCCCGTTTTGCATGAATGATGTAGCAGTAAATTTGGTAGCCGCTACGGGCGGTGGCACCTGGTCAGGAGTGGGAATCACCGATGCGGTGAATGGCACTTTTGATCCTGCTGTAGCAGGTGCGGGGACGCACACGATTACCTATCAGGTCACTGACGGAAACGGTTGTGTTGGTACTGATACAGAAGATATTGTTGTTAATCCATTACCGGATGCTACCATTACACCGGCTGGTCCGTTTTGTGTGAATGATGTGGCAGTTAACCTGGTTGCCGCTACAGGTGGTGGTACCTGGGTAGGTGCAGGGATCACCGATGCGGTGAATGGCACTTTTGATCCTGCGGTAGCAGGTGCGGGGACGCACACGATTACCTATCAGGTCACTGACGGAAACGGTTGTGTTGGTACTGATACAGAAGATATTGTTGTTAATCCATTACCGGATGCTACTATTACACCGGCTGGCCCATTTTGTGTGAATAACGCGGCAGCCAATCTTGTGGCTGCAACAGGTGGCGGCACCTGGTCAGGAGTGGGAATTACGGATGCGGTAAATGGTACTTTTGATCCTGCTGTGGCAGGTGTAGGGACCCATACGATTACCTATCAGGTCACCGACGGAAACGGTTGTGTGAATAACGACACAGAAGATATCGTCGTTAATCCTTTGCCAGACGCCACCATTACACCAGCTGGTCCGTTTTGTGTGAATGATGTGGCTGTCAACCTCGTAGCCGCCACCGGTGGTGGTACCTGGGTAGGTGCAGGGATTACCGACGCGGTGAACGGCACATTTGATCCTGCGGTGGCAGGAGCCGGGACGCACACGATTACTTATCAGGTCACTGACGGAAACGGTTGTGTTGGCACTGATACAGAAGATATTGTTGTTAATCCATTACCGGATGCCACAATTACCCCTGCCGGACCGTTTTGTGTAAATGATGTAGCAGTCAACCTGGTAGCCGCTACAGGTGGTGGTACCTGGGTAGGTGTGGGAATTACCGATGCCGTAAATGGCACTTTTGATCCTGCTGTGGCAGGTATAGGAACCCATACGATTACCTATCAGGTTACTGACGGAAACGGTTGTGTTGGCACTGATACAGAAGATATTGTTGTTAACCCATTACCGGATGCTACTATTACACCAGCTGGCCCATTTTGTGTGAATAACGCAGCGGTTAACCTTGTAGCTGCAACAGGTGGCGGCACCTGGTCAGGTGTGGGAATTACCGATGCCGTAAATGGCACATTTGATCCTGCCGTGGCAGGAGCCGGAACGCATACTATTACCTATCAGGTTACCGACGGAATTGGTTGTGTTAGCACTGATACCGAAGATATTGTTGTCAATCCTTTGCCTGATGCTACTATTACGCCGGCTGGTCCGTTTTGTGTGAATAATGTGGCAGTCAACCTGGTAGCCGCTACGGGTGGTGGTACCTGGGTAGGTGCAGGGATCACCGACGCGGTGAATGGCACATTCGATCCTGCGGTAGCAGGAGTGGGGACGCACACGATTACTTATCAGGTCACAGATGGTAATGGTTGTGTTGGCACCGATACAGAAGATATTGTCGTTAACCCATTACCGGATGCTACAATCACCCCTGCCGGTCCCTTTTGCGTGGATGCCGCAGCGGTTAACCTTGTAGCTGCAACAGGTGGTGGTACCTGGTCAGGTGTGGGAATTACGGATGCCGTTAACGGCACATTTGATCCTGCGGTAGCAGGAGTGGGGACTCATACGATTACTTATCAGATTACTGATGGTATTGGCTGCGTTGGTACCGATACAGAAGACATAGTTGTCAATCCACTGCCGGATGCTACCATTACGCCAGCCGGTCCTTTTTGTGTGGATGCGGCAGCAGTTAACCTTGTAGCTGCAACAGGTGGTGGTACCTGGTCAGGTGTAGGAATTACAGATGCGATAAATGGTACTTTTGATCCTGCCGTAGCAGGTGCAGGTACCCATACGATTACTTATCAGGTTACTGACGGGAATGGCTGTATTGGCACCGATACCGAAGATATTGTTGTTAACCCCTTACCTGACGCCACGATTACGCCAGCCGGTCCATTTTGTGTGAATGCAACTGCAGTAAACCTGGTGGCCGCAACAGGTGGCGGCACGTGGGTAGGTGCGGGGATCACCGATGCGGTGAATGGTACCTTTGATCCTGCCGTGGCAGGTGTAGGCACCCATACGATTACGTATCAGGTTACCGACGGAAATGGTTGTATTGGCACCGATACAGAAGATATTGTTGTTAACCCGTTACCCGATCCAGGCATCGATGCTACGATAGATGTGTGTAAAAATGATAATGCGGTCGATCTTTTTGCTGCCCTGGGTGGTACGCCGGATGCCGGTGGCACCTGGAATGATGATGACGCAAGCGGGGGGCTGACAGGTGCTATCTTTGACGCTACAGTTGGTGGTGTTACAGGTGGATTAACTTATAATTTTACTTATACCGTCACTAATGTCGGATGTGCTCCGGCAACTGCTACGGTTTCGGTGAATGTCATTGCCGAACCAAACGCCGGTACCGGCTCCACGGGAACGGCCTGTGTGACTACTACCAATTTCGACTTATATACGTTATTGACCGGCAATGATGCCGGGGGTGCCTGGAACGACGATAATTTGACCCTGGCTTTATCAGGAGCAGACAACGAAATTTTTGATGCAAGTCTTGTTGGCGTAGGAACTTATAACTTTACTTATATTGTCACCAGCCCCACTTGTCCTGCGGATGCTACTACGGTTACAGTCAACGTTGTTGCCAATTTAAGTGCCGGCACGGCCCTTGTGAATAATAATGCCTGTACCAGTGATACGGCATTTGACCTGTTTTCAGGTTTAACCGGCAATGATGCCGGAGGTACCTGGAACGATGACGATGCTACAGGAGCCCTGACCGGAAATATTTTTGATGCGTCGGCAGTTGCTCCGGGAAGTTATCAGTTTACCTATACGGTGGCGGCGCCCGGCTGTACCGCAGATTCGGAGACCATTACCGTCGACGTAGCCGCCGCTCCGACGGCCAATGCCGGATTGAATCAATCGGTTTGTAACAGCAGTACCTTCTTGAATGCATCATTAGGTGCTAATGAGACAGGTTTGTGGACTGTTGTGGCTGGTACCGGAACGTTTGTTGACGCGACAGATCCTAACACAGAGGTGACGGGATTGTCTGCAGGATTGAATACCTTTCAATGGGAAGTAACCAATACACTCAACAACTGCACCGATGCTGCAACTGTTGATATCAGCTTTACTAATCTAACCTTGCCCAATGCAGGGCCCGATCAAAATATTTGTACAACGACCGCAACACTGGCCGCTAATAATTTCGATAACCTGACTGAAATTGGTCTCTGGTCTTATACCGGTGCTGTAGTACCTGCGCCGACCTTTGTAGATCCTAATGATCCAAATACTGACGTGACAGGCTTAATTGATGGGCAGACTTATGATTTTACGTGGACTATTGCTGACATCAATCCCTTTGGTTGTGGTAGCAATGATGATGCGGTAACTATTAATGTAATTGGCACAATAACCGCTGCTGCGGCTGGCGTTGACCAGAATGTTTGCGGTACTGCTACAGCACTGGCCGCCAATGCCGCCGGAGCCAATGAAACGGGTACCTGGACAGTAGTTAGCGGGACAGGAACTTTTGCCGATGCCAATGATCCGGCAACCGGTGTAACCGGATTGTCGGTTGGATTGAACCAGTTTCAGTGGGAAATTACGGATGATACGGGCACATGCCCTTCTTCAAGCGATTTGGTAGATGTTAATGTGACGATCCTAACGGTGTCGAATGCAGGCCCTAATCAAGATATTTGTACCACGGCCACCAACCTTGCTGCTAATGCTGCAGGTGCCAATGAGACTGGTACCTGGACAGTAGTAAGTGGAACAGGTGTTTTTGCCGATGCCAATGATCCAACCACCAATGTGAGTGGATTGACTGTAGGTGCCAATGTGTTGCGGTGGACAATCACTGACGACAATGGTATTTGTGCACTTACCCAATCTGACGTTACTATAAATATCATAGGAAGTATAACTGCTGCAGCTGCCGGTCCGGATCAAACGATTTGTGATACTTTTACCAACCTGGCCGCCAATGCCGCCGGTGTTAACGAAACCGGTACCTGGACAGTTGTTAGTGGAACGGGTATTTTTGCGAATGCCAATGATCCGGCCACCAATGTTACCGGCTTATCAATTGGCATTAATGAATTTCAATGGGAAATAGCGCCCAACGCCGGCCCTTGTCCGCCATCGACTGATCTGGTAACCGTCGAGGTAGGCGCCAATACGGTGGCAAATGCAGGCCCGGATCAAACGGTATGTGCTACACTAACGACTTTGGCAGGTAATGCCGTGGGAGCTAATGAAACCGGCACCTGGACGGTTGTAAGTGGCACCGGTATATTTGTGGATGCCAATGATCCCGTTACACAAGTAACCGGGTTGTCGGACGGAAATAATGTCTTCAGATGGACCATCACCGACAATAATGGAGTTTGTGCCTCTTCGCAGGCAGATGTGACCATTCAAAAATCAGGAAATTTAACGGCACCGGATGCCGGCCCGGATCAAACGATTTGTGATACCTTTACTACATTAGCAGCCAATGCCGTTGGCGCTACCGAAACAGGAACGTGGACAGTGATAAGCGGTACCGGTATTTTCGCAGATGCCAACGATCCGGCCACCTCGGTAACGGGATTATCGGCCGGTTTGAATGAATTTCAATGGGAAATAAGTGATAATACGGGTACTTGCCCCGCAGCCAATGATCTTGTGGCTATCACCGTAAGTTCGGTTACTACATCTAACGCGGGTGTTTTGCAAAACATTTGTGATACATTTACCACTTTGGCTGCGAATGCTGTTGGCGCTACTGAAACGGGTACCTGGAGTATTGTTAGCGGTACAGGTGTATTCACTGATATTAATGATCCGACTACGGATGTTACCGGCCTGTCCAACGGGATTAACGAATTCAGATGGACCATTACAGACAACACAGGCACATGTGCTGCTTCTGATGATGAAGTAATTATCAACGTGCTTAACCCGGCAGATCCGCTTTGCGCCGGCGGCGGGGGTGGAATCAACTGTGGCGCCTTTACTATTAGCGTCACCGAGGTGAGACCTAGCTGTACCAATAATGATGATGGGATAATTTCATTCGATATAACGGGGGGCTCCGGTAATTATACTGTAGTGCTTACTGACAACGCCGCTTTTAATAAGGGCGAAACCGGGACCGCGGCGGCCAGTATCGTGTTCCAGGATTTATCTGCCGAGGATTACGAATATACTGTTGACGATGGGGTGGGAAATACCTGTACATTACCATATTCTTTGGTACGGGAAACGGTGGTTAAGGCTACGGCAGCAGACTTTGTCGATGTGATTTGTTTTGGAGAGTCTACCGGAGAAGCCAGAATTACAATTACTGAAGGCGGTAATCCACCTTACGAGTACTCTATTGATGGTCTTGTTTGGAATACTTTAGCTCCCAACAGGGTAGTTAATAATTTACCCGCATTAGGAATATATAATATTTTGGTGCGCGACGATGCTACAGATCAATGCCCGGCTGAGGTAGAAGTAACTATTAACAATGCATTTCCGGAAATCGATATGACATTTAATACTAACGACGCGACCTGCAACAATGCAGGTGGTAGTATCGAGGTAACAAATGTAACCGGAGGATTAGCACCTTACCGGTATAGGCTGGATGGTACTGATTTTAGTAGCTTACCCGCCAACAACACATTTGAAGATTTAACAGCCGGATTCCATTTTTTAACAGTAATAGATGATAACGGCTGCGAAAAGAATTACAATATTTTAGTGGATGCTCCCGGATTAGTACTGTTTACTTCGAACGTAATCAATCCCGATTGCAATGGAAACGGACAAAATGGTAGTATTACCATACAAATTGATCCTTTCCAGCTTCCTGGTTCCTTTGAAGCTGCCATTTCCACTGATATTAATGAAGATGGTACATTCCAGGTTGTACCTGGGAATGGGATTATGGAGTTTTTAGATCTTTCAGTGGGTACTTACTATGTGACGGTTGTTTCTGCGGATGGTTGTCCCAACAAGGTACCTATTACGATCAGCGGTGGCCCGGTGGCGTTAGGGTTTGATCTTGCGTTGGAATGTTTTGATAATGCAACAGCCATTCTTTTGAGCAACATTACAGCTGAAGACAATACACCTTTCGATATTGAGGTTTACCGGGTGGGTGAAATTACGCCGATCGACGTAATTACGCTGTCCGATATTCCTGCCGGAAATATTTTTAGAATTTCAACGGCCAATTTCCTGAATGCGGCCGGCAATTACCAATTGTTATTGACCCAAACGCAGGGTGCCTGCGGCACAGCTTTAAGCAGTGGTGTGGAGAATTTTAATATCAACCCCCCACTGTCGGCAACACTTGGCGAAGTGACACAATCTTTTCCCGAACGAGCTACCGGAACCATTATGATTAACAACGTTGTCGGCGGTGCCGGCGGCTATGAAATTATGATTGAACCATCGGGCGGAAACTGGATTGAAATCCCCAAAAATCAAACCAATCAGGAATTTGAATTTCAGTTTACCGAGTTGTTTCCAGGGGATTATGAAATATTTATAGCGGATTCCCTGGGTTGCGAAATCATGTTTAGCGTGGTCTTACCCCAGGATACGGAAATATTTATTCCCAACATTTTTACGCCAAATGGCGATACCTACAATGATACATTTTTCATCAGGAATTTACCGGGTGACGGCACGAAATTGTTAGTTACCAACAGGCTGGGAAGAAAGATTTACGAGACAGATAACTACCAGAACGATTGGGACGGAGAGGAAAATGCGGACGGTATTTACTTCTATACCATCGTCATAGGTGATGAGAAATTTTCCGGCTGGATCGAGATATGGAGGGGAGGACTGAGAAAGTAATTCCAATGAAATAAGTACCGCCAGGCCTGGAAATAATGACCACTCAAAGTGTTGAATCCGTTGATTTCAAAGCGATTTATTAGGATCAGTTACACCTCGACCTATTGTCACTGCCGGGATCTTTAAACTTGTGGCCAGTACAGACGACTTAACACCCTCCTAATTAAAGCACAGGTCCGGCTTTCCAACTAAAAATAGCTGGTAACCAGAAGGCCTGGCAGGTGGCTTGCCACGCTGGAATTCCAGGCTGAGACGATCATATCAGGCATAAAAAGGCTGATTAGAGCTAGCATACCATTGTTATTAGGTAGATCCTAAGGCCGTTTTTCCGGTTCTTGCCGGGATAAATCGTTAGAATTTCTAGTTCAGTAGTTGAAATTGACTAATCAGGAAGGAAAATCCCATACTATAATGGCCTGAAATGAGCGAAAATTTGGCATAAATGATTGCTTAATTTCTGTTTTTAGAGAATGCTTAGGAAGAAATCTTTGGATAAAGTGAGGTGCATTTCGTGTTTTTTGCTCTTGACAACCAGATATATAACCTTAGCTCAATCAAAATTTTTTTAAAAAAAATGACACATTTCGCCATTTTCAGTTTTTGAAAAATAAAAAGTGGTCATAATTTTTTGTGTGTGCCATGTAGCACTTTGATTTTTTTTTATTTCCTCTCCTGGGTTCGGTTTAAAACGTAAAAAAAATAAACATGTCTCTGCGTTTGGTGCCGCGCGTTCTATTGGTCTGTTATTTTAAATAATCGCCGATAACGTTTCGGCAAAATGTACAAAAACTTTTGATTTCGCTCAAAAAGTTACAGCCGTTTGATCTGGGGAATCTGTGGTATATTTTTTCATTATCAAAAATAGAAATTAGCACCTGAATATTGAACTGGATTAACCTTTTTAAAACAGCACGCCAGCATTGTGATTTTTTTGACTGGACTCGATGGAACTTCCTGCTTTAGTATTCAAAAGTTAATCAAAGTATTTATTAAACAATTACTATGAATTTAAAGAGATTCACAATTCTATCTATTTTGTGTTTGCTCCTGAAATTACAGGTACAAGCGCAAGATGAGGCCGGAGATACCGCGAGTGGTACTACCGGATTGCGATATGGATTCAAAGTCGGTTTAGTCGTCAGCGAATTCAGCAATGCCCAACCTCATACTTCTGAAAAGCTTGGTTTTACGGCAGGTGCCGTGGTGGAATACGGTTTTAATGATCGTTTGTCCGTACAGGCTGAACCGTCATATCTCCAACAGGGAGGTAGTTTACTAAAGTTTGTTGATGACACCCGTTTTGGTGATACCGAATCACTAGGCTCATCTTCGACAACCAATTATGCGATTACGATCCATAGTGTTGATGTACCTGTGCTGGCTAAATATCGTCTGCCTGCATTTGGTGATTTTGTGCCAAACATTGTTTTGGGACCCACGGTATCGTACGCCGTGATGGTGGATACCTACTTTGAAAGAACCTATCATCACAACCAGACTTTTATAACAGTTAATGGCTACGACAACATCTCCAACGAATATGAGTCAATTCAAATCGGCGCTACTGCCGGTGTTGGAGGTGAAGTAAGCCTGGGTACAAAACGCCTGATGCTGGATCTCAGGTATCGGTATGGTATTACTACCGCAAAACCTTCCTTTAGCTATATCGACTTAAAAGCAGTACAGGGAGACTTGACCAGCCATAATATCTATTTCACACTGGGAATAGGATTTTAATAGACATTAATAAACAATTCACTTTAATCGAAACTAATTAAAAATTGTAACAATGACAAAGGTAAGTACAAAGATCATTTCAATGATGATGCTAGCGATGGCCATCTTCGCCATCTCTTGCGAAGAGGAATTTTCGGAAGAAGATGCATTAAATGCCCAACAATCCGTCGACCTGGCTATTTATGTGGTTAACAATTCTTCAAGAGATGAAGCCCCCGTTTCTGGAGCCACAGTAACCATCAGCCAAAACGGTGAAACCAGAACAGCTACCACAGACGCCGCCGGCGCCGCCCTGTTTGCAGATGCAAAAATTGGAGGATATGTTTACAAAATTGAAGCAGAAAACTTCACCACCTTATCGGGAAATGGTAGTTTAAGCACGTCTAATTTCAGAATTGGACAGGTGACGCAGCGATTTGAGCTCAATTCCCTCAATGTTGCTGAAGATATGGCTACCATTAAAGGTACTTTGGAAATAGAAACAGATTTGACTAATGTAGTAACGGAATATGCGGAAGGTGTTGAATTGCTCGTGGAAGTTAATCTCGATAACAAAGTACTTCACTATTCAGTGACAACCGATGCCGAAGGACAATGGGAATTGCAAGTGCCAACTGATGGCAGCGGAACTACCCAGGTAAGTGTTCGTTTCCCTGATCTGGAAAGAGATCAAACCATTGCATACTCCAAGAAAAGTTCTGAGCCAGGATCTTTCCCTGACGTATTGCCGGAGATTACCACCTACCCAACACTTTTTACCATGTATACCTCAGGACGTCAGAACTATAACAATTATCCTGTCAACTCTATCTATGCTGTCTATGGAATCGCAGAAGGCGCACCATCAGGCCAGCAAACAGCTATTATCGGAGGTGTTAATATCAATGGTGATCAGGAAATAAGCAGCATCTGGTTCAATAATGGCGGTGACTATTCAGGTGCAACGGCTGATTCGGTAGATGTCAATTTCACCGATATTACCGGCAGTGGCTCCGGAGCTATTTTGAGAATATCAATTCAAAACTTTACAAATTTATCAAGTGCTTATAGCAATGGCGAGTATCGATGGGTAAGCCAGGGTGCTGGTTATACCAACGATTACCTCAATCAAATCAGCTATCAGCAAAATACTGTTAACAATTCAGAAAGGAAATCCTATGTTTACGTAAGACCTGGTACAACTACATTCTTAAATGCAGATTATGGTACAGGTAATTATCGCAAAGATAACCTGGATTAGACTTCATACAGCGTATCTATAAATTTATAAAAAGCGCCGGATTTGATAATTCGGTGCTTTTTTATGTATGATAAAATATTTTTTACTAAAATCAGGTAAATCTGAATTTCCTCAACCCTGTATAAAACGGTGGTGCGGGATAAAGCCATTCACACCTTTTGCCATTGTGCGAATTTATATGTTATGATCAGCCAGATTCTCCAAAAAATCGAGGGTATTAATGTCGTCGGCATAATCTTCCAGACCGGGCATCTGTGAACTTCCAAAAGGAATAACCCCTGATATGCCTGTTTCACTGCTACCTACAATGCATTGTATTTTGTCTTTTCGGGACGCAAGTTTTTCCCGTAGGTCGTTGCTGTCTTTATAATACTCGTAATAGATTACCGCAATAGGGGAAACCATCTCCTGCGTTTCTCTTAAAAGCGCAAATCCAGTGTCCAGATGCGGTTCCTGATTTACCAAAAATATGGATTTATTATAGTCGTAGTTGTTGGTGTATTTATGGTTCAACATAACGTGCTGGAAAGGTTGCACATTTTCAATCAGATCTTTAAAGTCATAACCTTCCGGCACATATAATTTGGACACGTTGCGACAACCCAGACCGTAGTACTGGAAAATATCAGCACCCAGGCTGACCAGTGTTTCAGGTGTTTCATTTCCTGCAATAACCGCGCAGGACATACGATTTTTTCGGATGATATTTGGAAGTTTGGAGAAATAATACTCAAAGTAACGGGATGAATTATCACTTCCCGTAGCGATTATTGCGTCCATTCCCTTTAAGAGATCAGCGACGTTTGAGAGGTCCTGAAACCCTGGCGCTATCTCCACCAATTTCTTGCTGAAGTACTCGATTAAAAAAGGATCCTGCGAGCTAAGTTTCATATGTAATCGGTGACCGCTCACCAAAACACTCAAAAAATCGTGGAATCCAACCATGGGAATGTTCCCTGCCATTACTACCCCCACATTTTTTGGCTTTACCGGATCTAACCGGTACCGGGCCACCCATCCGGTAAGGTTTTCTTTATCAAGTAATAATTTGACACCTGCCAAAGCTGATTCGATACTGTCCCGGGTAAACCAATTATTAAAGGAAGAAGCTTTGACGTAAAGTGCTTCTCTTTCCTCGTCTGACAATTGATCTATTACCACCCCAAGAGCAGCCAGCGCATCGATCCTTTCCTGAATTTTCATGGATACAAAATAAACACATTTTTCCGATTAATTGATCAAATGAATTGTTTGGTCTTGAACATAATGTTTATATTTTTGTTAAGTTTAAAAAAATCAAATATTGAACCTATAGATAGTTGTTATGGCTATAATGATAACCGACGAGTGTATTAATTGCGGTGCCTGTGAGCCGGAGTGCCCAAACACAGCAATTTATGAGGGAGGCATGGAATGGACTTGGGGTGGTGGTACCAGTCTGCAGGAAATGGTATTGGATGATGGAACAGTGGTCAATGCAGATGAAGCTCAGGAACCTATTTCTGACGAGTTTTATTATATTGTAACCGGCAAGTGTACCGAGTGTATGGGATTTCACGAAGAACCCCAGTGTGCTGCCGTTTGTCCTGTCGATTGCTGTGTCGACGATCCGGATCACAGAGAGTCGGAAGAGGAGTTACTGGGTAAAAAAGCGAAAATGCATGGGGAATAAGCAGTGGCCTGCCTGACAGCCTGTTTTAAATTACTGGTCTTGTAAAACCGGATCTTTGATTCACATAAAGTTGAAGTAGTCTAAGTCATTTTTGTTCTTTTAATCAGGAATGCGCTCAATACCTGATCAAAGTTCTTATTAATATCCGCTTCGACATAATCTATCTTGAACTGACCACATTTAAGCCGCAACGCCTGGTAATATTCCTTCATTCTTTGCTGGTATAAATCCTTGATTTGAGAAGGCTGCAGTTTTAACTTTTCTCCACTTTCCATGTCTTGAAATTCATAAGGTCTTTCCTCAAAATCGAAATTTAGTTCAGTAAGAATATCTGTTACATGGAATAAAAGTACTTCATGCTTATTGTGCTTTAAATGCTGAAGGGCGGTAAAAATTTCCTGATTATCGATCGTATTTTGAAACATGTCGCTAAAAATAATTACCAGTGATCGCTTATGTATTTTTTCTGCGATTTCATGTAAAACGGGGGCAACAGATGTCTTTTTTGTTTGAGGTGTTTCGTCTAACATCTTTTCGAGGCTGATAAAAAGCTTGTGCAGATGTGAGGAGGTGGACTTTATTTGTGTTTGCAACTCTATTTTATCTGAAAAGGAAAATATGCCAACGGCATCTCTTTGCTTTTGCAGCAGATATGCCAGGGCGGCAGCCGACAGGATGCTAAAGGTTACTTTCCCCTTGCTTTCCACGGGGTAATACATGGATGAAGAATTATCGATGACAAGGTGACATCTCAAATTGGTTTCTTCTTCAAACCTTTTTGAATACAACCTGTCGGTTTTTGCGTAAGCTTTCCAGTCGATATATTTGGTGCTTTCACCTGTATTGTATAGCCGGTGTTCGGCAAATTCTACTGAAAACCCGTGATAGGGAGATTTGTGCATTCCCGTAATAAAGCCTTCTACCAATTGCCTTGCCAGTAGCTCGATATTGCCGAATTCCTTTACCTTTTTTAAGTCAATGTTCATGTGGTTTCAAAATTTCCAGCTGGACTTCAATTACCCCTGCCTTGATCATATCAATTTTTTTTGCCGCTGCATAGGATATATCAATAATTCTTTTTTTGACATAAGGTCCCCGGTCATTAATAGTTACAACAACAGATTTCTGGTTGGTTAAGTTAGTTACTTTTACTTTTGAACCAAAGGGCAGACTTCTATGTGCTCCCGACAATTTGTTTTTATCATAAAGCTCACCGCTGGCGGTCGACCGGCCATGTAAGTTATTGTGATAATATGAAGCCATCCCCTTCTGGGTTTTTGATTCCTGGATGGTGCAAATGTTGCAAAAAATGGTGGTAATTAATAAAAGAATGGCCATAATCTTTGGCATTTTTCGAATAATTTATTAAAATCAAGATTTGATTTGTGTACTTTAATATACTATATTTAGTTTTTATTAGGAGGAAAAAAAACGATTAACCCATATTTATAACTTATTTACTTCAACTTAAACACTAAGGATTGTGGAAGAGAACAAGCAAAACGAGCGCGAAGAGATTTATTCACAGAGAGTACGTGCAGGGAAAAGAACTTACTTTTTTGATGTAAAGTCTACCAGATCTAACGATTATTATCTTACCATTACTGAGAGTAAAAGGAAATTTAAGGATGATGGTTACGTATACGAAAAGCATAAAATCTTTTTGTATAAGGAGGATTTTCAAAAATTTAAGGATGCGTTGACCGAAACGGTTGATCATGTAAAAACTGAGCTGTTACCGGAAGTCGATTTTAGCCAGTATGATGTAAAGCCTGAGGAGGACGCTGCCCCAGATACTAATACCGAGTTGAGCTGGGATTAGTAATTACCCTAAAGTATTTTAAATGAAGCTCTTGATTTTGATCAGGGGCTTTATTTTTTTTGCAAATGACTAAATCGCATTCATCAAAATTTAGCCCTTTCCTCAATAAGACCTTTATTTATCTTTTGCTTGGAATAGTTATTTTTTTGTTTCTTTCCTGGTATTTTTCGAATATTACGATTTACATTGTCATCTCATTGGTACTAGCTACTATATTGAGGCCGTTAACCAATTACATTGCTCAAACACAATTTTATAAAATAAAAATTCCAAGAATCATTGCCGTGATACTAAGCTTTCTTTTGCTTGTGCTGGTATTAGGCATGTTTATTCTGCTTTTTGTGCCACTTATTTCCGAACAGATCCAGGTTATCGCTAACATTAACTACGAAAGTTTATACCAGCGAATGACCAGGCCGCTGCAGGGTCTGGAAAAATACATTATAGATAAACAGCTATGGGACGCTAAAGAAGGTTTTTTGGTGGAAGGCCTGAAGGAAAATTTGTTAAAACTGGTCGCAAAAACTAATTTACAGCAGATAATTAACAGGGTTTTATCAATTACCGGCAATGTGCTGGTTGGGATTCTGGCGGTGAGTTTTATTACCTTTTTTTTCCTCTTTGAAACAGGCATTCGCCGTCGGCAATTGATATCGATTATTCCAAATGGCTATTTTGAAGTGACTATTTCAGCGTTGTTTAAAATAGAAAAACTGCTTTCCAATTATTTGATTGGATTGTTGTTTCAGATGATTTGCATCTTTAGTATTGCAGCGGTTGGTTTGAGTATTCTGGGCATTAAATATGCTTTGACCATAGCGGTTTTTGCAGCGGTTGCGAACCTTATTCCCTATGCCGGGCCCGTGTTGGGAGCAAGTTTTGGGATTATCGTGGGTATATCCACTACCGGTACTTTCTTAAATACCCAGGATTACATTTTTCTGTTGTTAAAAATTGGAATTGTATTTTCGATTGTTCAAATAACAGATAATTTGGTTTTACAGCCATTAATTTTCTCAAAAAGCGTAAAAGCGCATCCATTAGAAATATTTGTTATTATCTTTGCGGGCGCTACTGTGGCCGGAATTGTAGGGATGATTGTAGCCATACCGTTTTATACTGTTTTACGTGTGTCAGTGGTTGAATTGTATAAAGGGTTTAAACAATACCGGATTTTCAAATTAACCTGAATAAAAGTAAAGAATGGCTTTAAGATGTGGTATCGTGGGCTTGCCTAATGTCGGTAAATCCACCTTGTTTAATGCATTGTCCAATGCGAAAGCAGAGGCGGCTAACTTCCCTTTTTGTACAATTGAACCCAATGTCGGGGTAATCACAGTACCCGATGAAAGATTGCAAACACTGACGGATTTGGTTCATCCGCAAAAAGTGTTACCTACCGTCATTGAATTTGTAGACATTGCAGGCCTGGTTAAAGGCGCCAGTAAAGGAGAAGGATTGGGGAATAAATTTCTGGCCAATATCAGAGAGGTGGATGCTATCATTCATGTTGTACGATGTTTTGAAAATGATAACATTGTGCACGTAGCAGGCAAAGTAGATCCGGTTTTTGATAAAGAAATAATCGATACAGAACTTCAATTGAAGGATTTGGAGTCGGTAGAGAAAAAAATTGGGCGACTGGAAAAAATTGCGAAATCGGGCGACGCCGACGCCAGAAAGGATTTGGCGATCTTACAACAATATAAAGAATGGTTGGAAAGCGGACAAAATGCCAGGGGTATCGCATTGACTGATGACGAGAAAACTGCGGTGGCAGATTTGTTTTTGCTAACGGCCAAGCCGGTCATTTATGTAGCCAATGTCGAGGAAGGTGATATACAATCCGGCAACGAAAATGTGGACGCATTAAAAGCTATAGCTAATAAAGAAGGTGCAGAAGTAATTATGGTTTCAGCTTCCATTGAATCACAAATCGCCGAGCTGGAAGCTGAGGAGCGTCAAATGTTTTTAGATGAGTATGGACTGTCGGAGTCCGGGCTTCATAAGCTAATTAAAGCTTCCTACCAAATACTTGATTTGATTACGTATTTTACTGCAGGAGAAAAGGAAGTAAGGGCCTGGACCATCAGACGGGGATGGAAAGCGCCACAGGCGGCAGGTGTTATACATACTGATTTTGAAAGAGGCTTTATTAAGGCAGAAGTCATAAAATTGCCGGATTACGAGAAGTACAAAACTGAGCTGGGATGTCGCGAAGCTGGAAAAATTGCTATTGAAGGCAAAGAATATCTTGTAAAAGATGGCGATATTATGCACTTTAGGTTCAACGTTTAGTTTGATCCAGTAGCCGTGCGTAAAGGGCTATCAAACGATTTTACTTGATTAAAGATCTAAATTTTGGTATATTCTAAAGTAATTCTTGGTTGTGGTGAGTGAACTTGTTAAGATGAATGAGATATGGTTCGTATTTCATTTTATTTTTGCACACCAATAATGAACAATCACAGGAAAATAGTTGTAATATTAGTATGGTTAACCTGTGATAATTGCTTTTTTACGATAAATGCCAGTTGATTTGAAAATATAGATAGCTGACTTTTTAGTTTTTTTTTAACATAAGCTGTATTTAAGTTTTGAGAGTTAGAATTATATTCAATTTGAAGAATAAAGGTGCCAGTGTTCCTTTTCATCATCAATATCTTCTTGCCCAACTCATCAAGGGTATTATCCTTAGAGGTGGTAATCAGGACTATATTAATTTTCCGCATTATAATTTTTCCGCTATTAAAGGACAGACAAAGATCAGTAGGAATGGCCTGCATTACTTTTCCAGCAAAGTAACGCTGGTTTTTTCCAGTCCCAGTAAGGCGTTTAATGATTATTTTCTCAATAATCTTTTTGAATTACCTAAAGTTGATATTGGGAATTTGATTTTAACCCCTGAGTACGTGGAAAAAGAACATGTGCCGGAATTTAGCGATCAATGCAAATTTATATGTATATCGCCTTTAGTGCTGAGAACACCCAGTTTCGACAGTGAAGAAAGTAAAAAGTTTATTTCTCCGGAGGATGATCAGTTTTCAGATTTACTTTATGAGTCTTTAATGGCCAGAATGGAAAAATATGGGAAGTATACGGCGGAGCAAATTGAGTCGTTCTATAAATTTCAGCTGGTGCCGGACAAAGATTATTTAAAGAAAATCAGAGAAAAGCAAAAGAAGTTTGCCCGTATTTACCCCGTTTATGATCAGGACGTCAAATTTGAGATAAGGGGATATACACTACCGTTCACACTATATGCAGATCCTCTTGTTCAAGAGTTCGTATTTACCGGAGGGTTAGGGATTTTTACACACAAAGGGTTCGGAATGGTAGACCTGGCGAATGTTGACCCGGCAATGCGTGCGGAAAGTTACGAACTTACCAAAACGGGCATTAAGCAAAAACATAGCGATTTATCGTGAATTGGGATTAATTCGCAGGTATCCCATTAAAAGATCACCACGGCTGCCAATGGCACGGTGATAAATAAAAATTTCATAAATATTCTCGGTTTCTGCAAAGCTTCCTTCAAAGAAATAAGGAGCATTATTGTCACTATTTTGCAGGTAATAGACATAATTGTACCAGCCTTGTTTTAATAACTGCCTGCCAAGATATCCGCCAAATTGCTCAGAATAGACCATACGATTGTCTTTTTCCTTCTCCCAGTTATTCATATTTCCTAAAACAAATACCTGACCTGTCACCTGTTCCGGGGCGCGAAGGAAGAAATTTACATTCACATAGTCAGCCTCTGTATCCGGGTTGTTGGCGTCCACTCTTTCAATAATATAAGCACCATTGAGATCCTGGATAAATGTGTAGGCTTCCTCTTTTCTTGATTTGTCCGACATCAGGTTAGCTGTAATCTGATTTTCGTCTTGATCAATCTTGTTGACATTTTGACCCGGGAAATTCACCGACCGCAAATCAAAAAACCTGAATTCATTGCCCCCTTTGAAGTTATTTTCAAGATTAAAAAACTCATAGCTTAATTTTTTCTCAAAATCCTTAATGAAACTTGGTTTGAGCCCAAATATAGCATTGTCCCAACGCCGGTTTTGCCGGATTACCACTTTAATTTCACCCATTGGATTGCTTACCTCCAGGTTTGAATAATCAACAGTGAAGTCTATTTGTTGATTCTGTGCCCGTTCAATGATACCGGAGGAAAGTCCAAATTGTGGATTGACCATGGCCAGGTTGTCTACAATCATAAACCTGGTGGAAAGAATGAGGTCGTCGAGGTTATTGCCTCTGTAAATAACCAGTAGATAGTTGCCCGGAAGCTTGACACGGGGTAATTCGAAAGTATAGTGAATATAGGGAACCCTGGTGTTAAAGGACTGTTCAAATTGATCCAGGCGAAATTCGTTATAAGCATTTAGAATATCAAGATTGCTGAAATTAGATGGCTTCCAGTCACTATTGCAATGTATAATCCTGGCCCTGAAATCCTCGACGGTTCCATACAGATAATCAAACGACAGCACCAGTTTGTCTCTTTGACTAATCGGAAGTACTGCACTTTGCGTTAATTCAATTAAGTTGTTTCTGGTAGGATTTATTTGCACCGTTTTAACATCGGGTTCATAAACCCGGCTGTTATAAACCAGGGTTTTGTTAACGGTACCCGTGCCAACCTGCCCCGGGTTTAATGGCACACAGGCATATAGGCATAAAATAAGGCTAATGGAAACTATTCTCATAGGTGAGTGGCAATACTAACAGAACGATAAAATTCAGGAATATCCCTGTCAAATAAAAATAACAGGTCTAAAATCTGGCAAATTTGTATAATCCGTAAAAGAAGGCAAAAATGCACTTTTTTGTGTGAAAAAAGACCATTTTTGTGGTTTTATAGCATATTTGACCAATAATTAATTTGCCTGGTAGTACCAAAAAGGTAATAATTATTGTAATTTTATTATCCGTTTTTCCAACTTTTTTCAATATCGTGGTGTCTTGTAAAGGAAGATCAATATTGGTTAAGACTTTGTAAATGGTCGATGAATCGCAAATAATCTCTGGTTGCATAAAAGGTGACAGAAAGGCCCAGGAGCAATTATTTATCAATTATTCCAAAAGAATGATGGTGATAAGTATGCGATACACCAAGGGCATACAGGAGGCAGAGGATGTGCTGCAAGAGGCTTTTATCAAAGTTTTTAAGCACATAAAGAATTTCAAACAAGACTCTTCTCTATACTATTGGATAAAAAAAATTGTAGTCAATACGGCATTAAACAGCCAAAGAAGCAAATTGTATCTGTATCCCATGGTGGATGCTGATACTTTAAAAGAGAGTTCGGGGATTGACTGCCACTTAAGTGATTATGCATTAAATGACCTGTTGGATTTAATACAATCTTTACCAACAGGTTGTCAGGTAATTTTTAACCTGTACGCAATTGAAGGTTACAAACATCACGAAATAGCCAAAATGCTGGATATTAGTGAGGGGACCTCCAAGTCACAATATGCAAGGGCCAGAAGCCTTTTGCAGGAAAAGATTCGTAAAAATGAACAAATGAGTTATGAAAAATATCAGCGAAAATAGCAGGGGTAGGTTTGAGAAGGCCTGGCAGGACGCTTTCGATGGTAAAGAGTTGAGCCCTTCTCCTGAGTTATGGAAAAACCTGGATAGACATCTGGCCAATCAGGAGACTAAAAAATATCGCAAAGGGATATTTATTTATAAATGGGTTGCAGCCGCAGCAGTGGTGATTGCACTGGGTGTTTCAGCTGTTTATTTCTATAATACCTACACTGCTGATGCTCCGCAGATGAGTGAAGTAGAATCAGTAGACCAACCAATCAATGAACAAACCGCAGAGAATTCCGGTCAGAATAAAGCATCCGGCATAGCCCCGGGGGCCGCACTGACAGATAATAACAACAATACCGAAGAGACATCCAACCTTAAATCGCCCGGAAAGGCAAAAGCCGGTGTCGGCATACAAAACGCTGAAACAACGCAAGGAGCTTTGGGTAAAGGCATCGCCTCGGATAACGGAGGTGACAATGATGGCCCCAACCAGGGAAACCAAAGAGGGTTGGCTGGCCATGGCGAGCAGGGTCTGTATGTTGCATCTACACCTTTGGACAATAAAAAAACCGATCAGCCTGTCAACAATGTGTATCCCGCTGCTGCCGGAGGGCATCAGGTGCATGATCAGGATAATATCAATGCGTTGACCGCTAGAGGGGCCTATTTAGATCAATTGGAGCCTAATGTCGGCGATGTTGCCATGCAAAAGGTGATTAATTATGAAGATGATCCGTTCAAGAAAAAACGGGACGACGCTTATGAGGAATCACTATGGGCGGGAATAAATGTGTCCTCCGGTTATTTTGACCCTAATTTTGCTTCTGAAAGGGGAGGTGCGGTAGATGCTAATGCTTTAAATTTTGGTTTTCTCAGTGACAGTGAATTATCACAGGATAATGTTGCCCAGAGCAATTCCGGAGGTCAATCATTTTCCTTTGGGTTTAATATGGGGAAAAGAATTACTAAAAAGTGGGTATTGCAAAGCGGTGTTAACTACTTGAATTACTCCGCCGGCGGATCAACCAATGCCTTTTACGAGTTAAGTGACCAAACCAGAACCCCGGCGATTTCTGCAGCCAGTTTGGAAAACGCCAAAAGTCTTAACCTGGCTTCGTCGTTGATAAATTTTGATAATCAGTTCGAATTTTTGTCGATCCCTGTAAAAGCAGGGTATATTTTACTCGACAAAAAGGTGAGTGTTTTGATATCAGCAGGGGTTGGGACAGATTTTTTTCTGAAAAACAGCATTTCTCCCGATGGCAATGGGCTGGACAATTTTGATATTAAACCAGGAGATGATTCGCCTTATAGATCTGTTTATTTTAATGGTTTAATGGGAACACAACTAAGGTACCGGTTTTCAAAACACTATAGTTTTACCTTCGAACCCTCTTATTCTGTGGCCATTAATTCATTTTCAAAGTCTGATAATGATCTGGAGAGTTTTCCGAATGTGTTTAGAATAGGTGTCGGATTAAAATATCATTTTAAATGATGCTGGTCGATGGTTTCGTGATACCGATTTTTTAATCCTATTTATTAGGGTGGACATGAAACCGGTCGCCAGTATCATCTTTCACTAGTAACTGTCAACATCGACAATTATTCTGATCCCTTTAAACTGGCGGTCTGTTTCAATAGCCATAATACAATCTTTTAACGCTTTTTTGGCCATTTTCAGGTTGATGTTGCTTCTCTCAATTTTTACCATAATTTCCATCAGGTACAGATTTCTTATTTTGGCGATTAACGGTTCATTTGGTCCAAGAATGCGGCTGGCACCCAGGTTGCTTTTTAGCAGGTTGTGCAAATAACGCGAGGCTTTGTGGCAGATAGGTTTTTCGGGATGCTTTAAAATAATCTTGATAAGCCGAACAAATGGTGGATACTTGTATTTTTCTCTTTCCACCAGTTCATCTTTATACATTTGCAGATATTGATGGCCCATGATTTTTTGAAATAGGGGGTGATCAATCTGATTGGTTTGAATATAGACTTCCCCGGTCTTGTTTCGCCTTCCGGCCCTTCCACTAACCTGGGTGATCAACTGAAATGTTTTTTCCGTAGACCTGAAGTCCGGAAAATTAATCATTCTGTCAGCATCTAAAATTCCTACCATATTAACGCCGCCAAAATCCAGGCCTTTGCTCAGCATTTGCGTTCCTACTAAAATATCTGTATCTCCTTTTTCAAAATCATCAATAATGTTTTGATAACTGTATTTTGATCTTGTCGTGTCCAGGTCCATTCGTCTGATGGTTGCCTCGGGGAAAAATGACTTTAAATCTTCTTCCAGCTTCTCGGTTCCAAACCCCATGGTTTTTAATTTTGTTGAGCCGCAGACCGGGCAGGCGGCGCTGGGTTTTTCCTGGTGACCACAATAATGGCAGCGTAATTGGTTTATGTACATGTGATAGGTAAGACTTACTGCACAGCTTTCGCACTTGGGGATCCAGTTACATTCTTCACAGGTAATATAAGGTGCATAACCTCTTCGATTCTGAAAAATAATTACCTGCTCCCGGTGTTGTAATGCATGCCTGATAGCTTCCAGCAACTGAGGCGAAAAATCCTCTCGCATGGTTTTTTTCTTGCGTTCTTTTAATACATTGATAAGCTTGAATACCGGAAGTTTACCCCCGCCAAAGCGCTGATCCAGCTTAACCAAACCATATTTGTGCTGTGAAGCGAGATAGTAGCTTTCCAGGGAGGGCGTCGCTGAGCCCAGCAAGACCTTGGCATGATGAAACCCCGCAAGTACCATAGCCACATCCCGCGCATGATACCTGGGAGCCGGGTCAAATTGTTTGTAGGAATTATCATGTTCTTCGTCAACAATGATCAAACCCAGGTTGTCGAAAGGAAGAAATACCGAAGACCTGACACCCACCACAAATGAAAATTTTCCTGATAAGACTCCGTTCCACACCTCAACACGTTCATTATCCGAATACTTTGAGTGGAAAACGCCCATTTGAGATCCAAAAACTTTCATCAACCTTTTTACAATCTGTGTGGTAAGCGCAATTTCAGGCAGTAGATAAAGGACCTGATTGCCGTTTTCGAGGTTTTTGGTGATGAGATTAATATAAATCTCAGTTTTCCCGCTCCCGGTGATGCCGTGTAGCAGCGCAATGTCTTTTTTTGAGAAGACTTCCATTAAATCTCCCATAGCCTGGTTTTGAGCAGCAGAAAACTCAGCGGGCATTGAGGCGGTATCAATGTTGTTATGGTCAAACCGCGACACAATTTCATCAAAGGTCTCAAAAACGCCGTTTTTTACCATGGTTTTCAGCGATGAAGGAGATAGGTTTGGCGCTATAAGCGTTTTTTTGTCGAGTCCGGCAATGTTTTTTTCGGGATGGTGATATACAGGTACTTGCTGTAAGTATTTTAGAAGTATTTCCAGCTGGCGAGGTTTTTTCTCCAGCTTTTCAAACAACCCCTCCAGTAAAGAATTATCTTCAATAAATGATTGCGCGAGTCTGACCTTTCCGATTTTTTTTGGCTTGTATTTTTCCTTTATTTTTTCAAAAATAAGGATGGCATCCTTGGTCAAAAGCGACTTTAGAATAGGGTAGATGGATTTTTGCTGCAAAACGGCCGTCACCTCATCATAAGTGAGTGTAATGCGGTGCTTCAACGCATTTAAGATCAATTCTTCCTTTTCTGAAAATTGATAATTACCGCTCTCCGCATCAAAATTCGGGTGTAACTGGATACTCGATTGACTGCTTAGTTTGAGACCGGAGGGCAGGGCGGCATTGAGCACTTCACCGATGGTACACATATAATATTCAGCCACCCAGTACAACAACTTGATTTGCAATGAGGTCATTACCGGGTACCCATCCAAAACTTCCAATATATATTTGGCTTCATAAGCTTCGGGAGGGGTTTGATGACGGTCGGCCACAATACCGGTCAGAATTTTTTTTCTTCCGAACTGGACAATCACCCTGGAACCAATAGTGACCAAGGATTCCAATGCTTTTGGAATACGATAAGTAAAAGACTTCGGAATAGGGACAGGCAGTAAAATACTGGCAAAAAATGTTTTCCTTTCGGAGGTGTCTTTATTATTTAGTTCAAGTTGTGCCAAATCCGCCTTAAAAAGTCCTTAGCGAATTTAGATGATTTGACGCTTTAATTGTTAAGATGCGTTCAAAAAATTAACCTAATAAGTCTTTGACTGGTTGCCGTCTTTTACAAAATGGTTTAGGATAGGTAGTAGTGATTTTAAATATTTGCAATTTAAGTGTATAGAAGAACTAATTTGGTGTAAGACTCATCCCAGGGTTTTAAAGTAATCTGTTTTGAAATTAAAAACGGATCTTATCGGGTAAACTGTCTTTCTACAAATATTCCCCTTTATTATTCCAGGCCCAGTATTATACTACCATAAGAAGAACGTAGCCTTACCTGTGCGCTTGGATTGTTAGCACTGCCCATTTTCCCCCGATATTCGCTGGAATTATTGGAGGTGTTGACATAGTTGAAATCGAAGTCGCCTTGATCATATCTTAATTTGCCATAGCGTGTATTTGCCTGGACCTTTGCTGAGCTTCCACTTTCAAATGATAATTCTGATGTGACGTATTCGCTGTCAATAACTACTCTTTCAAAATTCTTGGAAATCTTTCTAACCCTTAACCCACCACCATATGATATTTCCAGATCCAGGGTTTTATCAAGTGCATCGATTTTAAGTTTTCCGTATTTACTGTCGCCAATAACGCTGACTACCCTGTCAATGTCCAGGTTACCATACCTGTTGGAAACGTCCAGCCTCCCGGCAGTTCCAAAATTGAGATTGGAGTACCTGCTGTCTATATCCATGTTAGAGCAATCTTCTATATCCAAATTAGAGTAGCTGATATCTAAATTGCCTGATCCGACCTTTTCGATTTCACCACCACCATAGGACAATTCCAGCTGTGCATCTCCATTGATTTCATCGAGGCGTATTTTGCCGTATGCCACATCAATTTTTACCTCGGCATCGAGGTCTGACACGTATAAATTACCATATTTATTATTGATGTTGAGCGGACTGGTTTTAGGCATACTCACCTCGTAGTCAACTGAAAACGATTCATTTTTCCGGTTATTGATATTGCCTCTGATTCTAGTAGTAAATTCAACAAACCCTGAACTTTCCCCGCCGGCAATGTCAATATGAACATTATCTATTAATTCCTGGGCTCTTCTCTCACTGGCCTTTTCGGCCGTAATGGTTACGGTGACGTCCATCTGGCTTTTGTCCCAGGTATTGATATGAATATCACCATATTTATTGCTGATGGCCAGCTTGGTTTTTCCCGATAGATTATAGGATTTTTTTATTTGTTTTGACTTTTCTCCGTATCGGCTTTGACTGGCGGCGTGGAAGTTGATAAAAGCCAGTATTGTTAAAAAGAATATTGTAAAATTATATATTGACCTTTTCATCTTTTTTAGATTTTTTCACTTGTTCCAGAATATTTAATTGTTGGTTCAGAATTTCTATTCTTATTTGTAAGTTTTGAATTAAGGCGTTGAATACCTGCTCGTTGTTATCTTGGAAAAGCTCCTTTTTCAATTCGCCATACATGCTGTCCAGCTTATGAATATCTTCATGAAAGCTCTGGGCAAGATTCTGATTCACATTGTTGATAGCTTCAATGTTTGCTCTTTTCTCCGAGATCTCTGCGATGTAAAAAGCCTCCGCGGCTTCAAATTCTTTCATGATACCGGCGGTTGATAAATCAGAGGGACGATCAGCTTTCGAGGAGTTATTTAATTGGTAGAATAAATAGCCACTAACCCCTAAAAAGAATATGGCTGCGGCTTTCCAAAGAAAAGTAAAATCAACGTGTTTTTTTTTGCGATCCCGGTCTATTTCACGCTCTATTTTGTGCCACAAACCGTTGTCAGGCGTTTTATCGTCCAGCAACTGCCGGTGTTCTTTAATAAACTTCTCTAATTTATCCTGCATAATTCCTCTAAAATATTTTTTAGTTTCTTTTTTGCCCGATTGTACTGCGATTTGGAAGTTGATTCCGTAATCTCCATTATCTGTGCTATTTCAGCGTGATCATAACCTTCGAGCAAGTATAGTGAAAAGACCATTCGGTAACCATCAGGCAATAGATTGACTGCTTTTTTTATCATTTCAATGTTGTAATTGGAACCGTCGAGATTATCGGATGCCTCATTGTGATAATTTAGATCAGCAGTTTCAAAATTTTCTTCCAGAGATGTCAACTTCAGCTTTTTTTTCTTCATGTGGTTAATAGCGCGGTTAACAACTATTTTTTTTAACCATGCACCAAATGAAGATTCGGCCCTGAAAGCGCCAATGTTTTTAAAAGCACTTACAAATGCTTCTTGTAATACATCCTCGGCCTCGTATTGATCATTGGTAATGCGATAGCAGATATTGAACATGGCCTTCGAATAAAGGTCATACAGTTCTTTAAATGCCGCTTTATCACCTGATTTGCACCGGCCGACAATCTCTTGGTGAATATTTATGTACTCAACTTCCAATTTTAAAACTTCTGTAGTAAGGACAGACTAGTACCATGAGGGTTGCACGAAATTAAATAATATTGTTGATTTCATGATGATTTCAACCATGATGCGGCCGTTATCAATCTAATCACAGCTTTTTTTAATCTGCAGGACCTTATTCGGGAGTTAAATGGCGGAAGTGCAATTTTTAAATTTACCTTACGCAGGTTTTTTATTGGAAGCTAACTATTTTGTTTTCGGGGCCATTGCCCCTTATATTTAGGCTTTTGTAATATAATACTATGTCAATTTTTTAATGTAATTTTTTTTTAGACATATTCATATCAACTCTGGTAAATACATTTTTAAGTTCAATCCAGGCGAAACCATTTTTTAGATCAGGTGAAGCCCATTTTTTTATGTTCACTCGGTAAGACCATTTTTTTGTAACGACAGGTAATGCCGCTTTTTAAACTTAAATGTTATGATCACCATCCAAAACAAAAAACGGGTGTTGGGGATACTATTCTCATGCCTGATTATTGCCACTTTTCAAGTCGGCGCCCAGGACAAACCCGCTGAAAAAAAACCAAAAGGACTAGACATTATCATTACCCAGTCTCCAAAGATTATGGTGAAACTTGAAAAAGCCACCCATAATACTTGTTATGGCGAAAGTAAAGGGGCCATCAACATTTCAGCATACGGCGGCTACCCTCCCTATAAATATTACTGGTCCAGCAGCGACACAACCCAGGATGTAGCAGGTCTTCGTGCCGGTACTTACCGTGTGGCGGTGTATGATGAATTCAGTTGTAGTGATACATTGGAAGTTGAGATCACTGAGCCTCAGCGACTTGTCGGGAAAATTGAATCTGTCAAACATATTCTGTGTTATGGCTACAATAACGGCGAGGTCAATATATCAGTGAGCGGTGGAAAAGCGCCTTACAAGTTTAGCTGGAGCGACGGCTCCCACCTGGAGGATCTCAAAGGTGTTAACTCAGGAAGGTATTCGGTGTTGATTACCGACGCCAACCTTTGTCAGGACATTGTTTCTGCTGATGTATTGGAAAAACCATTAATTGTCCGGTCAATCGATCATATTAATAACATAAAGTGCTACGGCGACAGTACGGGAAGTGTGGATGTAACCGTAGGTGGTGGTGTTCCTCCCTATAAATACCAGTGGAGCAGTGGTCAAACTACCGAAGATATTAAGGGGCTGTTGGCTGGTGTCTATGAGGTTACGGTGATCGACTCCAAAGGGTGTACAGAGGTTTCTTCAACCAAAGTGGTTGAACCGGAGGTACTTACCATAACATTTGATGAAGTAAATAATCTGCGGTGCAACGGTGACTTTGGCGGAACTATCAACGCAAATGTTAAAGGCGGACAGCTGCCTTACACCTATCAGTGGAGCAATGGTGCTGCTACCCAGGATTTGGTCGGTATTCCGGCAGGGGAATATTCGGTGGCAGTGACCGACAAGAATGGCTGCCGCAATTCAATGAAGGCAACCATCACAGAACCGGAAGCAATGATCGTAAACCTGGTCAAGTCTAATGACGTCTCTTACAACGGCGGCAGTGATGGCGCTATTGACATTGAAGTAAATGGTGGGGTAAAGCCCTATAAATATAAATGGTCCAGTGAAAGCCTGACACAGGATATTGATGAGCTCACCGCCGGTAACTATAGAGTTCGGGTGACAGACGACAGGGGTTGTGCGAAGATTATGAACGTGACCATTACCGAACCGGCGCCACTGGTCGTCAAACTTGACAATACAAAAAATGTGTCCTGCTACGGCGATAAAACAGGTGAAGTTAACATCTCTGTTTTTGGAGGGGTGACACCTTACAGCTATCAATGGAATAATGGCGCAACCACAGAAGATATAGCTTCCCTGCCGGTTGGTGAATACGCAGTAACAGTTACCGACGCCAATGGATTCAAGCAGAAAGTAGTAACCAATATCACGCAACCATCGGAGTTTAAGGCTAAGGTGGTAAAGGTAACGGATATAAAGTGCCACGGAGAAAATACAGGAGCAATAGATATAATCGCGGAAGGGGGAGTGCAACCCTACCGCTACCATTGGAGTAACGGGGAGATCAGTCAGGACCTGGACAATTTACCCGCCGGGGATTATCACGTCAAAATATTGGATGCCAATCGGTGTGAGCTGGAGATTTCCGTAACGATTAAACAGCCGGAACCGCTCAAGCTCGCATTTGAGCATTTTAATCACATCAAATGTACTGGAGATGCCACCGGCATGATAGATATCTCCGTGGAAGGAGGTGCAGCCCCCTACAGTTATCAATGGAATAATGGGGCTGAAACTGAAGATTTAACCGGTTTAAAGGCCGGTGATTACCAGGTGGTGATAACAGATGCTAACGGTTGTCAGGGCAAACTTGAAAAGAGGATAACAGAACCCGATAAGCTTATAATTACAGAAAATTCAGTAAGAAATGCAGATTGCAACGGCAGCTATACGGGCTCAATAGCGTTGAGTGTTAAAGGTGGGCAACCTCCTTACAGCTACCGTTGGAATTCAGGAGATACTGTATTGAATATCGTTAATAAAAAAGCGGACGCCTATCATTTAGAGGTATCAGACCTTAATGGGTGTTCCGCTTCTTTCAGCAAAAACATCACAGAGCCGAGCCAGCTAATTTGTAAAGTAGCAGGTGTAATAAATAACCAGTGCTACAATGATAGTAAGGGAGCGGTAGATATAAATGTCACAGGAGGTGTTGAGCCCTATACTTATCGTTGGAGCAATGGCGCTACCACGCAGGATATTGTAGATGTAAAGGCCGGGCGGTATTCGGTTATTATCCGGGATGCTAATAACTGTACCGACTCGCTGAGTGCTGAGGTGACTGAAAACCCGGTATTGACTGCCGATTTAAGTACGACAAATATTAAATGTAATGGCCTGAAAACAGGTGCCATCAGTTTACAAGTAGATGGTGGTATAGCACCACACACCTATAAATGGAGCAATGGATTGACAAAAAAGGATATTTCCGGGTTACCAAGTGGGAATTATTCCGTTATTATTGCCGATGCCAAAGGATGTGCAACTACCTTGGATGCTCAAATTACTGAACCCCCAAGATTTGTGGCGACCCTTGAGTCTGAACAGCACCTGCGGTGTTTTGAACAAAACATTGGCGCTATCAACGTGCGGGTTATTGGCGGGGTATTGCCCTACACTTATCAATGGAGTAACGGGGCGACCACTCAGCATATCGCTGACCTCCCCATTGGAAAATATACCCTTACAGCTACTGATGCCAATGGCTGTATCCAAAAAGTAACAACTACCTTGACGCAACCGCCCAAAATAAACTATTCGGTCAAATCAGTAAGGGATGTATTGTGTAACGGAGACAAAGAGGGAGCCATTGATATTTCAGTGTCAGGTGGGGTAGGCCCATTTACTTACCAATGGAGCAATGGTGCTGCTACCCAGGATTTGCAGGGTGTGGCAGCAGGAAAATATGATGTCAGCATTACTGACAAGAATGGCTGTAATAATAAATTGAGTGCCGAAATTAAAGAACCTGAACCACTGGCAATTGCGCTTGATACCATTACGCATATACTTTGTAGTGGGGACAAAAGGGGTTCAATTGCAGTGAAAGTTACCGGTGGTGTCAAACCCTACAACTACAGTTGGAGCAATGGATCCACCGCACAAAATATTAAGGAACTTGAGGCCGGGACCTACACGGTTACCGTATTTGATGCCAAAGGTTGTATTAAATCACTTACAGCCACAGTTCGGGAGCCACTTCCCCTGGTAGCGGAATTGGTAGCCGTAAAAGATATTTTTTGTTATGGAGATAAAATAGGCGCCGTATCTATTGATGTAAAAGGCGGGGTTAAACCCTACACCTTTAAATGGAATAATGGAAGCACTTCACAGAATATTTCCGAAGTGGGAGCCGGCACCTATACTGTTGACATTATCGATAAGAATGGTTGTTCAAAAAGTATCACGGCGACCATCAACCAGCCGCCAAAGCTTACCAGTGAATTGGTGGAGGTTAAAGACATCTCGTGTTATCAGGGAACTGACGGTTTGCTGAATGTAACCGTTACCGGTGGTACCGCGCCCTTCACCTATCATTGGAGTAATGGAGCAACAACTCAGGACCTGATCGGAGTTCCTGCCGGAACCTATGCACTTAAAATAACTGACGCCAATGCCTGTCGGGATTCAATTTCACAAACAACATTAAAGCAACCAACACTCCTGGAGGCAAGTATCACAAAAGTGACAGATATAGCCAGGTACGGTGAAAATACCGGTGCTATAAGCATCAGTGTGTTGGGAGGCGTTGCTCCATACCGGTACAGCTGGAGTAACGGTGCAACGTCAAAAGACCTTACGGGGGTGCCGGGAGGTAATTATTCGGTACAGATTTTTGATAAAAATGGTTGTGAAAAAGTGTTAAATACAAAAATTGACCAACCACAGGCATTGACTGTAAAACTGGTATCTGTAATTGATGTAAAGTGTAATGGAAATAATACCGGCAGCCTGGCAATCGACGTTTCAGGAGGGGTAAAACCTTATAGCTATCAATGGAGTAACGGCCACACAACACAAAATATAAATAACGTTCCTGCCGGTGATTATTCGGTTGAGGTAACAGATGCCAGCGGTTACAAAAGAACATTGAACGCCAATATAGCGCAGCCAGCTCCCCTCGTCATAAAATCTGATGCGTTTAAAAATGTTTTATGCTATAATGATAAAAGTGGTGAAATTAATGTAACAGTGACCGGCGGTATGGAGCCATATCGCTATGAGTGGAACACGGGACAAACCACCCAGGATATTTCAGCTATAGCTGCGGCAGATTACACGCTTACAGTGATTGATAAAGTTGGATGTCAAAGTATCATGCATCAAAAGATCACGCAACCCGATTCGTTTTCTGTTGCGCTGGGGGAAGTAAAGCACATCAGGTGTAAAGGCGAAAGTAATGGTGAAATTCACCTGAATGTTGATGGAGGGATAAAGCCGTACAGTTATTATTGGAATACCGGCGCTACTTCCAAAGATATATTAGGTGTCATTTCCGGAGAATATGCTGTAAAAATAAGTGATGCCAACGGTTGTATCACCCGTCTGGATGCCACGATCAGGGAACCTGCCGAGCTTGTGGCAGTGATTGAATCGATTGAACATAATCTTTGCTTTGGTGAAGGCAATGGGGCCATTAATGTTAAGGTAAGCGGAGGTGTTGAACCCTATGTGTTTGCATGGAGTAGCGGCGATACCTCCCAAAACCTGTCGTCCAAACCGGCGGGCGACTACTCGGTCAATATTGCTGATGCCAACGGATGCGCCAGAAACCTGACCGCAACCATTATGGAGCCCTTGCCATTAAACGTATCTGTTCAGGAAGTGGTTAACGTCAGCTGTAGCGGGGAAAATAAAGGTAAGGTTTTTGTCAATGTGTCCGGTGGTTCTCAACCCTATTCCTATGAGTGGAACAATGGCTCAAAGCAAAAAGACCTGCTCAATGTTTCCGCCGGTGATTACAGCCTGACGGTCAAGGACGGCGAGGGATGTCAAGCCATTATATCAACTTCTATTGTTGAACCGTCACCGCTTAATGCGGCTGTAGATACGATTTTTCACGTTTTGTGTCACGGAGAAAACAAAGGGATGATTGACGTGGTGGTTTCCGGAGGATCCATGCCTTATAGCTATATTTGGAGTAATGGTGCCAATTCCGAGGATCTTGTGGATGTGTTGGCGGATAATTACTCCCTGCGGGTCAAAGATGCACTTGGATGTGAAGTAAGCGTTTCAGCCACTGTTAACCAGCCGCAGCCGCTAAGCCTGGTTTTGGATTCATTGACCAATATCGAATGTTCGGGCAGGCAAACCGGAAATATTACAATCCATGCTACGGGTGGGGTAGCACCTTACCAATATTCGTGGAATAACGGAATGACAGGAAGAAGTTTAAGCAATATGCCAGCGGGTGAGTACACGGCCACCGTTATGGATGGAAACGGCTGTCAGACTTCCTATCAGTATGTTATTGAAGAACCGGCTATATTAATAAAAACCATCGATGCCATCACCAATATCAGATGTCATGGAGATAGTACGGGATCCATATACGTTACCGTACGAGGTGGGGTGGAGCCCTACAAATTTGATTGGAGTAATGGTGCCACTACAGAAGATATACAAAGGTTGAAAGCAGGCAATTATCGGCTTACCATAACGGAGGGGAATGGCTGTCAGAGCTTTCTCGAAGCCAGCGTAGAAGAACCAACTTTGTTTGAGGCGTCAGTCACTGACGTCACCAATGTAAACTGTTATGGTGATACCAATGGCGCCATCGATATTTCCGTTTCCGGAGGAGAAGAACCTTATAAATACGTTTGGAGCAATGGCGTTGATACCAGGAACCTGGCAGATGTGGGCGCCGATAGCTATTCTGTTATGGTCACCGATAACAATGGTTGTTTGCGAACGTTGCACGCTGAAATTACAGAGCCTCCGATCATGGAGCTTCGAATAGATTCCGTAAGAAATGTCAAGTGTTGCGGAGATAATAGCGGCGCTGTTTTTATTACCGCATCAGGAGGAGTAAAGCCCTATAGCTATCAATGGAGTAATGGGGCCACCACCGAGGACATTGAAAATCTGGTGCTCGGCGTGTATACCGTAAATGTCACAGATGCCAATGGATGTATGGTAGGAACGCCCGAAGATATGACGCTGTACGAACAGGTCGTTTCAAAAGGTATGTTTACAACACATGATATTTTATTTGATGTGGCCAAATCTGTTATCAAACCAGAATCATTTGGTATCATTAATAAAATTGCCTCCTTTATGAAAGAGCACCCCGATATATCTTTCCGTATAGACGGACATACTGATAGTGACGGTTCAGATGAATTCAATCAAAAACTATCTGAAAACAGGGCGGAAGCCATCAAGATCGCTTTGATCAAGTTTGGTATTCGAGAAAACAGGTTAACCAACAAAGGTTTTGGAGAATCGAGACCCATCGCCTCCAACCGGACTGCGAAGGGTAAAGCTCAAAACAGACGGGTGGAATTTATCGCGCTTACCGGTACCCTCGATGGCACCTTAATAGAAAACGAGATAAGAAATACCGGCAAAGTTACCGAGCAAAAAGGCCAGGGGAAAAAATAACTGTTGAAAAAACGAGGCGATCGTGAATTTGGCGCAGAATAAGTTTTATAAAAGTTTACATTTAACTTATTCTGCGCCAAATTTAAATTTTATGCCGTGCTGGAATAAAGGCTAACTTTGTGTGAGATTTATCACCATGGCGCTTTACAAAAACTTGTCTTCTAAGTACTAAAACATTCGATCAGGGCAGCCAATAAGCAATTAAATCAATTCTCATCCAAAGAGGCAAGGTTCTGTTGGGCAAAGGTAAATGGGTTGCCATCGGCAACGGCCTCGGTAAAAAGTTTTCTGGCTTCTTCCTTATTACCTTCCTGCTTGGCAATAAGCCCTTTTAAGTTTAAGACAGCTGCCTTCATTGTAACCTCTTCTGAAGTGTTTCTGTCAGGGTTAAAAACAATTTTAAATTCTTCGGCTTTTTCATTTTTCAAAATAATATCGGCGCTGGTTTTTGATTCGCTATACCGCTTCAAATTGAATTGTAAAAACGAAATTTTGTACATGGTGTACAGATTATTGTTTCTGAGGTAAAGCGATTCATAGGCTGTGAGTGCCTTGTCATAAAGTTGTAAATTTTCATAGCTTGTAGCGCTGATTTCCAGGGCTACCAAATTGCCGGGATCCCTTTTTAGAATGTCCATAGATACCAGTAGGCTGGGAGCATGCTGGTTATAATCAAAATACATTAAAACCAGGGAATCCAACAGGGTGGCGTCGTTTGGGTCCAGCACTATTAATTTGTAGAGCGCATTTTTTGCAACGCCAATGTCATTATATTTTTTAGCCTGCAGATAAACGGCCTTATTTAACTTATATTCCTCTGATTCTTTGGGATTGGATTGTGCAATGGCCCCAAAAGAGACAAAAGTGATGATTATCAATAGTAAATTAAATCTCATTAGCTTAAACATAATTAAGGGGTTAATGACCAATTATTTAAAAAAAACCTTTAAAGATAATTAAAATTAGTAGGAAATATTGAAACCTTAAGGTATTCAGGCGCTAATAACGCTATTTTAGCCGAACTTTAACATTTTTTAACTGACGTCTTTGATAACTGCCTTGAGGCCTTTTTCTTGACCCAGTTGTAACAAAAAGGGAAATGCGTCTTCTCTTGTATTGCTGATCTTTCCATCGAGTATCGCTTCTTTAATGGTTTCTTTAATTTCGCCAATAAGCTTGGATGGCTTTAAATTAAAGGTCTCCATAATGATTTCTCCGGTAATAATTGGTTGAAAGTTCTTGATTTTGTCTTTGGATTCGACTTCCTGCATTTTCTTTTCAACCTTATCAAAGTTGTTAAGGAATTTTTTTGCTTTCGCCAGATTTTTAGAAGTGACGTCAGCCCTGCAAAGCGTCATCAAAGCTTCCAAATCATCCCCAGCCTCAAAAATAAGGCGTCTTATGGCGGAATCCGTTACACTTTCATTAACCAGCGCGATGGGCCGCAGGTGAAGCAATACGAGGTTTTGCACAAATTTCATTTGCTCATTCAAAGGCAACCGCAGTTTTTTGAATATTCCCGGAACCATGCGGGCGCCCTGGTCCTCATGGCCATGGAAAGTCCACCCCACTTTTTTGTTAAATCGCTTGGTTTTGGGTTTTGCAATATCATGTAAAATTGCCGCCCACCTCAACCACAGATTATCGGAAACCCTGGCAACATTATCTAGCACCTGCAGGGTATGGTAAAAATTATCTTTATGTGACTGGTTATTAATGGTATCCACGCCTTTTAAAGCGACCAATTCCGGCAATACTTTTTGCAGAATACCGGCATGATATAGCAATTTAAATCCATAGGATGGCGTCGGAGAAAGAATGATTTTGTTGAGTTCCTCCGTAATCCTTTCCTGGGAGATGATGGATAACCTGTCGGTAGTTTTGGTAATTGCCTCAAACGTATCGCCTTCAATGTCAAAGCCCAGCTGCGCAGCAAACCTCACGGCCCTCATTATACGCAGGGGATCATCGGAAAAGGTGATCATTGGGTCCAGCGGTGTTTTAACAAGCTTTTGTTTTAAATCATTAACACCATCAAAAGGATCTATGAGCTTTCCAAAGTTAGATGCATTAACCCCAATGGCCATGGCATTAATGGTAAAATCACGACGGTTCTGATCGTCCTGTAAGGTGCCGTTTTCAACAATGGGTTTTCTTGAGTCACGGCGATATGACTCTTTCCTGGCACCTACGAATTCAAGTTCCCAGCTGTCCACCTTGATCATAGCCGTGCCGAAATTTTTAAAATAAGATACCTTTGCGTTCCCTAATTTGCCTGCCACAGATTTTGCCAGACTGATGCCATTGCCAACACAAACAAAATCAATGTCTTTTGAAGGCCTTTTTAATATTAAATCCCTCACAAACCCGCCTACCACATAGGTTTCTAAGTCAAGTTCATCAGCACATTGTCCAACGATCTTGAATATATTATTTTGCCTAAGTATTTTAGAGAAATTCATACCCGGAAACACCTTCTACAAAAATTTAACTTCGCCATTCAAACCCAGTTGCATGGTTTTTGGATCAAACAAATTGAATTGGCTTTGGCTCAAATTTAATACATAATCAAAATGCGTCAAATTCTGGTCAACAATTTCCGCAGCCAGATTGAAGTTAAAGAATACCCCTTTACCATAATTGTATAACGGTTTTTCCAAAGGGTGATTTTTTAATAACATAATCTTAACTCCCTGGTCAGGCAGGTGTAGTGCTGTTGGTAGGTTTTTTCCTTTTGGATATTTAATAATTAAAGCATTTTCTTCAAACTCTACAATATCCCAGGCAATTTGAGGTACCTGATCCACATAATCGTATAGTTGACCAATATCGCCAATTAAAATGCAAAAGTCATTTAGCTGCGACAATGGGAAAAAGTTATTTATTTTGTTCAAAGCCACTGGATCCAGCGACGAAATCAAGCCGTAACGGTTGGCAAGTTTTAGCAGCACAAGGTTGTTGTGCTGAATATTTTGTCTGAATTCTTTCAAAGGTCCCTATTTTAGTCGGCAAAGGTAATAAATAGTGGGCGGTAATTTCAAAGATTTGCCGGTCCCGAATTAAACCGTATATAAAAAAAAACGCGATGGTCAAGAACCATCGCGCACGCATTTATATTTTTAAAGTGAAGTTTAGTAAGTAGGACAGGGAACAAACTTCATCGGCTTTTTCTTTTTCTTTTTGAAATTATGGAATTGATAAGTCATGGACAATTCATGAGCGCCACCCGTATTGGGACCTAATTCTGATATAGTTACATCATAACTATATCCGACATCAAACTTGTCAAACCTCAGGCCAAACAAAATGGTGATAGCATCCTGACTTATATTGTCGTCTACATTTTGCTGGATAGGTATGCCACGGTACCAAAATCCTGCCATAATCGGATTGTAGTGAAAGTGAAATCCCAGGTCGAGCTGATCAAAGGCTCCTTGTTTTTTATAAATAAAAGAAGGGGCAATACTGGAAAGCCTTTCTCCTTTGAGAGGACTGGGGAATAAAGTGATCCGAACACCGGAGTGAATGGAAAACTTCATCGGCAACTCACTCACTTCTCCTACCAGTGAATGATTGGGCTCATTCATGTGATAGGCGGAAACGCCAAACCAAAAATCCTTGTTATACAATAATACGCCGGAACTAAAATCAAAAAACTTGTTGTTTTCCAAATCACCAAATGTCGGATCCAGTGTGGGAACGTCCGGGTTCCCGAAGTCCAGCTGGTCCCCGAATAATAGTTTGTTAAAATCCAGCGTTCTGATCCCGTAACCAAATTGTATACCGGGAGAGACGATCCAACCATTGCTGAGTTGGATTTTATAAGCATAATTTAACCCAACGGTTGTGGATCTCAAATCTGCAGATCCGGCTTTGTCGGTAGTGGCGATTAAACCGAAGCCACTGTTTAGTTTTCTCATGTTATAGTCATAAGAAAAGGCATATGTAGCAAAGGCTTGTGGCAAAGCCGGCCATTGCAACCGATGATTTAATATAAACCTGTGTTCCAAGGTAGTACCCGTAAATCCCGGATTGAGATACAGGGGCGCCGCGTAAAATTGCGAGAACTGTGGGTCCTGTCCGTAGGACTTCAACCCTGTAATCAGGGCCAGTGCCAGTAATGTAAATAACTTTTTTAACATAAATGCTCTTTTAAATCTTAAATCAATCTAATCACTATTGCCACTTGGGGTTTATCTCAATAAAGTGACATCCCCAACCCGGGTGATTTTCTCACCGTCCCGGAATGTTGCGGTTACTTTATATAAATAAACACCCTGGCTGGCAATTTTGCCTTTGTAATAACCATCCCATCCCTGGGTTTGGCTATTACTGCTAAACATTAACACACCCCATCGACTGTAGATTTCCATCCTAAACTCGACGGCACCTTCAATCAATGGTATAAAAACGTTATTTTCCACTGTCCCTAGTGATACATTTCCACCGCTTGGCCCTGCCGGGTCGGGTGTAAATACAGTTGGCACCTGGATGTCACCTCCATTTAAGGCTACTACCGCTTCTTCGATGATATGTACATCTGAACATTGATCACCGTTAAAAGCAGTAAGACTTACATCGTAGATACCTGGTTTTTCATATATATGTATTGGTTCAAATTCTGTTGACGTATTTCCATCTCCAAAGTCCCACAAATAGGAATCCGCACCGAACGATAGGTTGGTAAAGAATACCGGCTTGTCCGGCAGATAGATAGTGGTGGGACGGACTGTAAATCTGGCCTGGGGTTGCTCGAAAATCTCTACCGCAGCTTCTCTGCTTACAGTTACCGGAATTCCCAGGTCGTTAAATGCTGTGAGTGTGACAGTATAAACGCCGGGATTATTGTAGATATACGTTGGATTTTGAGCATTGCTAAACCCTTCTCCTTCACCAAATTGCCATAAATAGGCATCCTCATCTGCGAATTGTGTTAAATTGGTAAAAGTAACGGATACAGGTGTACAACCCGAACTGACATCCATGGTGAAATCTACAATAGGAGGTAGCGGTTCAATTGTCACAATCTGCGTTGCCTCACCTTCGCAATTTCCATCCGTTACAAGCAATTCCATAAGATAATTGCCATAAACTGCATAAGTATGTACAGGATCTTCAAAGGTACCTGTTGTAGTGGCGCCATCAGGATGAACTATATTGACAGGCCCCGACGTACCGCTGATGGAATTCCCGTCTCCAAATTGCCACGTATAGGTCCAATTACCTGCGTTGGTATTGTTGGTAACTGTCACGGTCTTGCCAGGCAGGATTTGCAAGGGCGGGTCAGCACTAAAGCTGGCCACCGGAGTAATGGTAATCGTAGCCGTACCTGGCGGTAAACTTGTTTGTGTACATCCATACCTGTCTGTAACAGAAACAAGCGTATATGTTGTATTTTCGACAGGATCTATGCTTTGAACGTAGATATTGCCAACATTTACCGCATTAAATGTATTTCCCTTATCATCTTGATAAACAATTTCAAATGGTGCTATCCCTGTCAGGTCAAATTGCAGTGGCCCGCCATTACAGAATGCTCCCGTTGCCGTAATGGTGCCCGATGGCAGACCGGTCACGGTGACGGTTTGTTGCTCGGTAGTGCTACAGCCAAAGCCATCGCTCACCTCATAGTCCAGAATATGCGTGCCTACTCCTGCAACACCTGGATCAAATTCGTAAACACCTGAGCCTGGAGCAGTTTCCGTTACTCCCAATCCACTATAAATGCCACCGGCAGGCTGCCCGGTGGTTAATTCAATCGGCGCGGCATCCACGCAAATATTTTCTATAGGACCAAATACTGCAAAGGGCAGGGGCTCCACTGTAATGGTTTGAACGTCACCAAAACTTGTACAACCATATTGATCGGTATAATCGTAGCTGATTAAATGAATGCCGACACCCGCTGCCACTGGATCAAACTCGTAAATCCCTGATCCCGGAGCGGTTTCACTTACCCCGGTTCCACTGTATACGCCATTTTCCAGGGGTGTCCTGTTTTGATCTACCGGCGATCCACCTGTCAATGTGAAAACAGGGCTACATATACCAACATTGGCAAATGTATTCAGAGTAATAACAGGAAAATCCTCTACCACAATCTGAGCCGTTATCGAATTAACACACCCTGTGGCTGGATCCTGGTATTCATAAGTGATGTCGTGTGTACCTACACCGGCCAGTCCGGGATTAAAGACAAAAACACCCGGTGCGGTTTCAATTACATAAATATTGTTAATCTCTGAATATGTACCACCTGCTACCGATATGCCGCCTACTCTTCCTTCCGTAAGCGTATAGGGAGCTTCACAAATACCCTGGGTAGGCAATGGCTCCATGGTTACAACCGGAAGAGGGTTGACGGTGATATTGGCAGTAGCATTTACCAACGCAGGACAACCGTTGGCATCCGTGAAGCTTAACGTAATGGTATGTGTTCCGCTTCCTGCACTGGCAGGATCAAACTCAAAGATGCCTGAGCCGGGTGCCGTTTCAGAGACACCTGGGCCTGAGTATGCAAAAGTAACTCCTCCCATCGTAGAAATATCCGTACCATTGGCACGCCCTCCTGTGATGGTGAAGGCGGCATCATCAATACAAACATCCGCAAATGGATCGAGCGTAATGGTAGGATTATCATATACTTCGATCGTTTGTGTATTAAAGTTGGTACACGTATTGGCGTCTGTGTAGGTATAGGTAATGGTATACAGGGAATTACTGGCTACGGCTGACGGGTCAAACTCGTAGATCCCAGATCCTGGCGCAGTTTCCGATACACCCGGCCCTGAATATGCCCCCCCTGTCGGAGTGGCTTCTGTTAAAACATAAGGAGTTCCCGAAGAACAAATGCCTGGTATAGGATTAAATGTGATAACCGGTAAAGGATTCACATTGACCCTGACAGTACTTGTCGATACGGTACAACCCGATAAATTATCCTGAACTGTCACTGTATAATCGGTAGTAGTACTGGGGCTCACCGTGGGATTGGCTAATTTTACATCATTGATGCTTAAATTAGGTGACCAGGTTATGTCATAGTTGCCTGAACCCAGGTTGGCAGTCGGCGCCCCGCCAATCATTATGGATTGCCCTACGCATATGGTTTGATCAGAGCCGGCATCAGCGACGGCAGGCTCAAATACATTTATGCTAATTTGTGACGGTAACCCTGGACAACCATTGTTGAATTCCGAAACTTCAAGGATCCCACCCAGTATCTGACTACTACCAAAATTGAGCTCAATAAAACTATCGGAGGTTCCGCCACCGGCGGCGACTGTCACACCCGATAGAAACCCTGTATTCCACAGATATTGTGAACCGGAATGGGGTGTGATCTGATATCTTACATTCGTTTCATTAACACAGACATTTGCTTTGCCACTGATAGCCGAAGCAATTGGTAATGGTCTGACTTCCAGCTGGTACGGTGTCCCAAGGCTCGGAGGAGCGCAGCCATTGGCATCGGTCACAGTTGTTAATGAATAAGTTCTTACTACCGGAAAGGCTCCCGCATTGACCGGTGTTATGAATATATCGGTGCCACTGTTAACAGTATAAGGACCGAAAGTGTTGGCTAAATCATCCTGGAACTCAAAAGTATAAGGTGCAGTTCCGGTTGTGAAATTAACTTGTAAAGCTATAAAATCACCACTACAAGCGAATGAAGGACCGGTCCAAACCGGGATGTCAGGTCCCTGATGAATGGTGATGGTTTCAGGATCTGAATCCGGACTGGCGCAGAAACTGTTGGCCACACCAATCGCCCTGACAAAGTAGGTACCACTTTGCGTATGGGAACTTACCAGAATTTGATCGGTAGTTTCCCCGGCAATAAGTGTAAACCCGCTACCATCGTCGAAGTACCATTCATAACTGTCTGCTAATGGATCGGCGCTCGCCTGTAATATGGCCAGATTTACGCCATTGTCGCAAAATGGTACAGTACCTAACACTGAAATGGTAGGTTTGACGGGAACTTGATTTACCTCTACGGTCTGCACAAGCGAAAGCGGGCTTTGACAAGGTGAACCAACTGGATTTGTTCCGATTGTCTGCACCTGGTAATTTCCGGCATCTGCCAAAACAGCTCCTGCGATAACCAAAGTTTGATTGATCTCACCAGCAATAGGTAAGCCATCTTTATACCACTGATAACTGTTTGCTCCAATACTTGTTGACTGCAAGGTTATATTGCTGCCTTCACATACAAACGGGCTTCCGGATGGTACGGAGATAAATGGTTGACTCGGTGGTAAAACAATATCCAATCTTACTTGATCTGTCGCCGAACATCCCGTAGCATTATCGGTGACTTGCAAAGTATATATAATTGTAGAGCTTGGCGTAGCATTTGGATTAGCTGCAAAAGGATTATCCAATCCTGAAGCCGGCGTCCATTGATAGGAATAAACTCCTGAACCCCCCGAAGCGGTAGGTGCTCCACCCAATGCTACCGTAGCACCCTGGCAAATTTCCCGGTCTGCCCCGGCATCGACGATGGGTGTGGAAAAAGATTCAACTGCCAGATTGGTGACAGGTCCGTTACAACCGTTAGTTGTTTCGACAACTGATAGTGTTCCCGCCCAGGGATTTGGACCAAAATCTAAAATAGCGTTGTTGTTAAATGAAGAGATTATTGGCTCATTGCCATCCAGCGGGGCAATAGACCAGCTGTATGATGAACCGGGGGTGCCGGTTACTCCGTCAACCCGGTAAAAGTTGGTACCGTTGACGCAGCCGTCATCCGAACCGGTAACAGAGACGATGGCACTGGTCACCGGAGTAGGATAAACCGTCACTATAATGTCCAATGAATTGCCATCACAACCATTAGCAGTTGGTACAATGCGGTAAGTTACTGTTTCCGTAGCAGTCCCTGAATTAGTTAGTGTTTGGGCAATCGTATTGCCTGTTCCCGCTGCTGCACCTCCAATATTGGGGCCAGGACTTTGTATGGTCCAATTAAAGACTGTTCCTGTACCAAATGATACGTTGCCGCTTAGGGTTATATTTGTAGCATCTCCATCACATATCGCCTGTGAAAATACAGAAGGTGATACCGTCGGCCTGGGATTAACTGTAATAACGATCGTTTCGGTATTGCCTGTGCAACCATTGGCCGATGGGATTAATTGATAGGTGATCGTTTCACTGGTCACTCCGTTGTTAACCAGGTTATCACTGATTGGTCCGTTTCCGCTACTCGTGTTTCCAACGAGGTTGGGCGATGAGCTGGTGGAAGTCCAGGAAAATAATGTGCCGGCGACGCCACCGGTTGGCGTGTAGCTGAAATTGTCATTAGAACAAATAACCTGATTGCCGGGATTGTTGTCAATGTCGGGCGTTGGATTAACCGTCACGGTAAATGTTTGATTAGGACCAGGGCAACCATTGGCAGTTGGTGTAAATGTATAAGTGACTGTTTCAATATTGAATCCGGAATTGGTCAACACATGGTTGATGGCACCTGTACCGAAGCCTGCAGTAAAATCGGCATCAACACTGGTGATGGAAGCGGGAGCCGCCACGGTCCAGTTAAAGACTGTTCCTGCCACATTTCCTGTTGGACTAAAAGAAGTAGCTGATCCGGAACAAATTTCATCGGTTAAATCGGATGCAGGATTAGATATATCCGGTGTCGGATAAACAGTCACCGTGTAATTTACAGGATCGCCATTACAGCCTGCTGCAGTCGGTGTAATGGTATAAATGACCGTTTGTGTAGTTGTTCCATTATTTACCAGGTTGTCTGTAATATTGCCCGCTCCGGCCGCCGTATTTCCGGTAATATTGGCACCGGCGGAAGACGTCCAGTTGAAGGTCGTGGCAGCCACATTTCCGGTTAATACAATGTTTAAAGGATCACCTGAACAAATAGCAGTATTCAATGGCGCATTGGTTACATCGGGTTTTGGATCAATGTTGACCGTATACGTCTGTGAAGGTCCGGGACATCCATTAACTGAAGGCGTAACCGTATAAACAACAGTTTGTTGAATAAATGTATTATTGACCAGATTATCGGTAATATCGCCAAATCCAGTTGGTGATTCGCCGGTAACATTGGGGTTGTCCACCGAGGTCCATGAAAATGTTGTGCCGGCTACGGTGCTGGTCGGGGTAAAGCTTAAAGATTGCCCTGAACAAATAACATCAGTAGTTGGCAGGTTATTAACATCGGGAACGGGCCTTACTGTGGCGACATATGAAAAGGTAGGTCCGGGACAGCTATTGGCAGTGGGAGTAAATACGTAGGTTACCACGGCGTCTGTGGTTCCGGTATTGGTAATCACATCATTAATAGCGCCACTGCCGCTTCCTGCCGTTATATCCGCACTTGTAGCGGTTCCACTGGTCACTGAAACAGTCCAGTTAAAAGTAGTTCCGGCTACTGTTGGTACAGGCGTGAAAGTTGCGGCACTGCCTGAACAAATATTTTCTGATAAGTCTGAAACAGGATTAGAAATATCCGGTTCCGGAAAAACGGTGATTACAAAATTAACCGGTGTTCCTGAACAACTGGCTGCATTGGCAGTTACCGTATAAGTTAGTGTTTCAGTGGTAGTTCCAGTGTTTTTAACCGTCTCGTTGATTATTCCTGTCCCTACCGGAGAAAAACCAACCACATTACCTGAACTTGCTGAAGCAGTCCATGAAAACGTAGCACCGCCAACATCGCTGATGGGTGTGATATTAACAGGATTATTAGAACAAATAGAGCCAGTTAAGTCCACCGCGGGATTGGTTACTTCCGGGGAAGGATTCACTGTAACCACATAATTCTGAGGAATTCCATTACAACCGTTAATCGTCGGTGTGATTACATATGTTACCTCTCCACTGACACTGGTAGTGTTGAAAAGCTGATCCGTGATGTTACCGCTTCCGGTCGCAGAAAGGCCGGTAACGGTGCCGGACGTTACGGATGATGTCCAATTAAACGTGGCGCCGACGACATTACTGGTAGGGGTGAAATTTAAAATGTCCCCATCACATATGGTGGCTGTTAAAGTTCCGTTGGAAACGTCAGCCACTGGTGAAACGAGTACAGATATGGGTCCTAAATCACTATTACAACCGTTGGCTGTAGCGGTAATCAGGTAAGTAACTGTTTCGACACTCGTTCCTGTGTTTGTTAAGGTATGTGATATATTTCCCGTGCCGCTGCCCGTTCCGGGTAAGCCGGTAATATTGCCGGTACTTGATACAGTCCAGCTATAGGTGGTGACACCCACCGTGATGTTGGAGGTGGGGTTAAAACTAAAGTTGCCACCTGAGCAAAGTGTTTGTGCTCCGACCGGCAAATTAGTGATCACCGGCTTAGGATTCACTGTTACCACGTAAGTGCCGGCAGTACCTGAACATCCGTTAGCAACAGGCACAATGTCGTAAGTGATGGTTTCCGGCGCCGTTCCGGCATTGGTTAAAACATCGGAAATGAGCCCGGAACCCGACGCGCTATGACCCGCAATATTTGGCCCTACAGCAGAGGTAGTCCAATTAAAATTCGTACCGGCTACTGTACCAACAGGCGTAAAATTGAGCTGATCACCGGAGCAAATGTCTTCTACGCCCGCATTGGTGAAAGTCGGATCTGGTTGAATGGTGACCAGTACATCAGTCGTTGGCCCGGGGCAACCGTTTGCTGTTGGCGTTACAGTATAAGTAACGGTTTGCGTTGTATTGCTGGTATTATCAAGTGTTTGAATAATATCTGTCAATGTACCGGATGCATCCCCGGTCTCGCCTGTAACATCAGGGTTGTCGACCACGGTCCAGGTATAGGTCGTTCCGGCTACGGGCATTACCGCATCAAGATCTATACTGGTGGTACCTCCATCACATAAAGTCTCCGTAGTTTTGTCAGGTTGTGCAGAAGGTGTTGGGTTGATGGTTACTACAAAATTGACTGGTGATCCGGTACATCCGTTTAATGAAGGCGTGATGACATAAGTCACCTGTTCAATATTATTACCCCCGTTAAGCAGTATTTCAGAAATGTTTCCGGTATTTGATGCTGAGAATCCGGTAACCACGCCACCGGAAGTCACCGATGCCGTCCAGTTGTAAACGGTGCCGGCTACATCTGAAGTTGGCGTAAAAGTAGCAGTTCCTCCGGAGCAAATGGTTTGCGTGAGAACGCCATTGGTAATATTGGGTTCCCGCTTAACTGTGACGGTAAACTGATCGGTGACTACCGTACAGCTGGTTCCGGGGTTGGCTGATGCCAATTGGAAAACCAAAGTTTCATTTAAGTCTCCCAGGACAGGTTCATACACCAGTTCCATATTACCTCCGCCTAAATCATTGGTGGTAATTGTTCCTGTGCCTGCCCCTGAACCACCAACTACCGACCAGGTACCGGTGCTTACACTACCGCTCACATTTCCTGTAGCGGTTATATTGGCAGCGACGGTGCCCAGATCGTTGCTATTAATACATTGGTCAAAATCGGCAGGCATGGATACAACCGCCGACTCGAAAAAGGTGATGTCTACTTCGCTGAATTCTGGCGCACAGGTACCACTGGTTACTGTCCACCGGTACGTGTAGGTGCCATAGTTGGGAGCCGTAATGGTTACGTTGGTGGTCGGATCCGTTGCGTCATCAAATACAGAGGCTGCCGGACCCGAGGTCTGCGTCCACTGACCATTGGCGGGACCGCCCAGTGTATTGAGTGGTGCACTGCCCTGAAGACCTATTGTCAAACCACAGGTAGCATTTACATTGGGATTGGCGGGTGTATGAGCATCCGGCACAACCGGAGCCGTACCAAAATCGACCGTTACGTCCGCAGTACTGGGAGGACAGGTGCCGCTGGTGATTGACCATCGGAATACGTATACCCCGGCTTCCCCGGCATTGGCAATACTAACGGTGGTATTTCTATCTGCAGGATTAGTAATAGTAGCAACCGCCGGACCACTCACCTGGGACCATGCCCCGGTACCTACCAACGGATTGTTTCCGCCGAGTCCGACCGATACTAAATCGGTGGCTGTACAATAGGAAAGATCTGGACCAACAGTGGCTACTGTGGGGCCTGGATCTACTGTTACGCTTGTATTTTGAACACCTGAGTTACAGGTTGGCGCAGAAGTATATTGCCAGACGACGCTGACAATTCTGCCGGGGCCGGTCGAAGAGGCCACATCTACAGTAAGTGTTTCGGTACCCTGACCACTGGTGATGGTCCAGCCAGCGGGAACCGTCCATTGATATTCTGTAGCACCTCCTGTCGGCTGAGCTGCAGGAGGGTTCGGCAACGTGAAAATCACGCCGGTTTCGTTCGCACAAACATTGGAAGGCCCGGAAATGGGGTCTGCCAAATTAAGTGTTTCTTTGACCACGACATTAGCACTACCGCTGATATTGCCACTAGGAGCAGTGCTTACGCAGCCATTGGCGCCTAAATCTCTTATTTCTGTAATAGTGTAAGTATAATTACCTGCTGCCGCCGGTGCTGGTGCGTTTACGTTTCCACCGCCTATTGGAACATTATTGGCTGTAAAAGTAGTAGTACCGCCATCTGGTGTGTAGTCAATATCAAAAGGACCCGTACCTCCTACGCCAACCAGGTTGCTAAAAGTCAATACGGGATTGTCTCCAAGACAAATTGATTGATTACCGCTGATTTGGACTTCGGGTTGTATGTTTACCTCGACATTTTGAGTTTGCCACGGGGTAGCACATCTCGGATTGCTGGTATAACGCCATCGTACGCGTACTCTTTTGGTTCCGGTATTGTTGCCAACTGTTACATTAATTGATTCTGTAAAATTTCCCGAAGTAATCGTTCCAAGGTTTGAACCACCGGAGTTAGGTAAACTCCATTGATATTGCGTGGTAAGTCCATCAACGAGAGGTGGCGGATTAGGCAAAGAGAATGTTACCATGTCTCCCGGACATACATCAGTTGGCCCCGAAATGGGATCAGCCAAGGTCAAAGACGACTTAACCAGTACGTCAGCCGAGCCTGTGATATTTGCATGAGGAGCAGTTACTGTACAGCCGTTAGTAGCCAGGTCGCGTATTTCAGTTATGGTATAGGTAGTGGTTCCGCCAGCAGCGGGTGTGATACCGGGGCTAACCGTATTGGAACCAAATGCCAGTGTTTCGGTAAAGGTATTGGTACCATCAGTATAATCCACTTCAAATGGTCCCGTATTGCCGACTCCCTGGGTAAGGTTAATTGTCAGATTTGGAGAACTGCCCTCGCATATGGTTTGATTTCCTGAAATATTTCCAGCGGGCAGCTCGTTAACGGTAACTGAAAAATTTTGAGCCGCGGAAGTACAATTTGGTGCACTGGTAAACTGCCACCTGACGCCAATATTTCCGGTTCCTGCAGTGGAGGAACTGGTAACTGTAATTGACTGCGTTCCCTGCCCGCCGGTAATGGACCATCCGGTGGGGACAGTCCATGTATATTCAGTGTTGCCTCCAACCGGCAGCGTAGCTGGCGGATTGGGTAAAGAATAAACGAGACCGGTTTCACCGGGACATACATTTGCATTTCCTGAAATGGCGTCTGTAATATTTAAATCTTCTCTTATGTTTAGTGTAACCTCTGTTGCCGGTCCCTCACAATTTGTTGCAGGTAGTGTTTCGGTGACCCAATAAGTATAGGTTCCAGTGGCGGTTTGCCCATGTCCGAAAGTTGAACCTGTGGCTACCTGTGTTCCGGATGAAATAATACCTTGCCCATTTAAGGTAGCATTCTCATACCACCTTAAAGTTCCTCCTACGCCGGAGGTTGCGGTCAGGGGACCAACTGCCCCAAAGCAATAGTCCCGGTCCGGTGCGGCCGGTGCCGGAGGTGAAGATATTACGGTGATTCTGGCGGTGATACTTACCGGGGCATTGTCACCATTCAGCAGGTCTGCCGGCGGTCCTGCTACGCCTGGGTTATCATAGCGATTACAGGAGTTCCAGTTATACATAGTGACCTCAAAATATTCGCCGGCTCGTCCCACCGTGGATGCTGCGGGAACTACTACCGCGAGACTATTCGAACCTGCTCCGGCAACCGTATAGGCAGCATCCTGGTGTACAGAACTGCTGGCGTCAAACCCACCGGCAGTAACACCAGGTAAGGTGCTGCCACCTGTTCCATAATCCCAGCGCAGGGTTCTGTCTTCATCATTGGCATCACCAAATGGTGGTGCCAGACAATTCATGGCCGATGCATCGGTAAATGTGAAAGTGCCACCGTACCCTTCGCATATCTGGTAATCCTGGGTGATGGCCAGCCCTATTTCATCCGTATCGTGTACGTTTACGGTACCACTGATAAAATCGGCACCGCATGGATTGGATACCTCAAACCGTAAGGTATATGCACAGTTGGTAGCTGCCGGGCCATAGGTATGTGTCTGCATAAATGCAGGAACGCCTTCATCATTTACGACCGTTGTATAAGTTTGTGTGGCTCCATCTCCCCAATCCACAAAATAAGTGGTACCGCTTGGAATATTGTTGACACCACCGAATGCGGGTATGTGGGAAACACTGGATAGTGTTACCGTTACAGGTTGACAAGTTTGATTCGGCAAAAAACCCGCCACCGCATTGGGTGAGTTGGTACATTGTGCTTTGGAATCAGCAATTGAAAAACCCGTAAATAGAAAAAACAAAAGTACCCAATAATTCTTTTTAAATCCCATAATAACGTATTTCTCCTTAAAATGAAGCTCTTACATTCCCCGTCGGTCCTAAAATTTTGATCACATCCCACAATTCTGCTGTTAAGGAGCTCAATAGCCGGATTTGAATATTGCTTTTATACGGTAGCATCATGTTAGTTTGCTATTTAAAGTTTTGATACTCAATGAATTCACTTAAAAAGCCTTCAATTCGCTTTAACAAAGGACTTTCGGGACTTCCATTAAAATTAAAAGTACGCCAATCACGCCGCATAAACTTGGCAATATAAATGGTAAGTAAACTTGTGTATTATTTGAAGATATTAAGCAAGATGCCACAAAAATCAGCGATCAGATTAATTGTTTTGTTATATCCAAAATTTGAAAAGTGCAAATTATAGGAGTATTTGATCACAAAAAGGGAGATTTTTTGAGGTGACGCTCTGTGTAAGAGATGTGATTAAAGTGCGAAGTATAATGTGGTTATAATTCGAATTGAGGGCTCCTGATCCTTGATTTTGTCTCATTCGTTTTTATGCTTTTTAAGCACTGGATCAGCTGGAAAATCAGGCCTTAAATGCTAAATAGTAAACCTGGGTTTGTGCTCATAGGTGGCTTCTTTTTCCTTGCGCTTGAACCTGTATGTAAAAGATACTTCATAAGCGCCGGATCCTATGTCAGGATGTCTTAAGGAAGAGATGCGCATATCGTAGCTAAAGCCTACGGTAAATTGATTTTTATTAATACCTGTGGCCATAATAAAGGAGTCACCATATCGATACCATGCCCCCAGTACCAGCCTGGTTAAATTAGGGCCTGCGTCTGACTCAGTATTGGCAAGATCATAGTATAAATAGGTACCACCATTCAATTGAAATACACCATTCTGATATTTTAGAAGAATATTGGGAGAAAAAGTAATTTTCTCACTGATACCGAGATCAACACCTGCATTGACTTTGAAAAGCCTGGGAAGCTTGAGCGGCTCTCCATCCAGCAAAGACTCGTCAGGTTCGTTAATGTTCCCTGCCGAAAGCCCAAAATAAGCACTTGATCCGTTGGCTTCCTCACCTCCCAACGATGTGTACCACATTAAACCGGCATTAAATACCGGATATAATGTGCTTTCATTCAAAAAATTAACACTGGGATCAATACTTGTATCAAAACCAACAAAGGGATCAAATTGTGAACCCCAGGTCAAATTGCTAAAGTCAATTTGTTTATTTATGAATCCTCCTTGTATCGCAAACGTGAATTTCTGACTTCCATCCTGCTTAAGGTATAAATTATAAGCACCGGTTATGTTTATACCCATTACCTTGAAATTAGAATTTTGACCGGCAATTTCGTTATAAGCTGATAAACCCAGCCCCCCTTTGTGGTTGACGCCGTTTCCCTTACCCATAATTGGCAGAATAAAGGAGAATTGACTGGATTGATTGGGATATAAATCGCTTTTAAGCTGTGAACGATAATTTAGACCTACGGTAATTCTGGGATCAATTCCTGCCAGTGCCGGGTTTAAATAAAGCGGTGCCGCATAATATTGAGAAAAATTAGCATCCTGGGCAGCGACGTTAGCAGTTGGTGTTGCCGTGATGAAAAGAACCAGGAGGAGTTTAAATAATAACATTATAGCCGACACGGGATTGTCGGCTATCGTCATCTTTCCAATATACCTCTTCCTACCTTTCATTGGCCATTAGTTGATTTTGGTGATGGTTCCCACCCTGCTTAATTCATTTCCATTCAAGAACTTGCCGGACAAGACGTATCGATATACATCATTTTTTTCAGGATTTCCGGTGTTGATATTAATTCCGTCCCACCCTGATTCCGTGGCGTCTTGTAAAGAGGTGGTCTCATAAACAACCAGACCCCATTTGTTATAAATTTTAAAAGAGAAATTTTCTTCCGAGATATTGCTGCAATATACCTTTATAACCCGCTCTTCAACATTGGAAGATCTGGTGGCCAGCGCACCGGGGATACAGTCGATACCTGTCAGATCCACTTCCTGACCAAGGGCATAAACCTTATCCCCGTCGGTTATAGACATGTCGGAAGTGACACTGCCATCCGTTAAATCTCCTGTGGTCTCAGAGCGACCCAGGTTTTGAAATATTTCTCCCTGCTGATCGGCTTCCGTAACCACTGCTAAAAACAGGTCGCTGATGCCATCGTCTTCGCTAATACTTAATGCTATCCGTCCACTGGAGGTATTACCACTTACCTGTGTTTTTTGCCAATACCTGACCGTAGATATTGCCTGCAGTTCTTTTGGTGCCTGCGGATCATTATTGGGTTCAAAGACCTCAAAGCCGATGGTCGGGGTTGTACCCTGAATGTTATATAAGTTTATTGGCTTGAATTTTCCGTTTTTACCGATAGGAAAAAATTTGTCCCCGGTACCTTCCATTGCCAGCATGCCATTCACATAGGAGTCGATGGAACCCCCAACGGTTTGTGCGCCATCTCCTATAAGCAATATCGAATTGTTGGCCGGGGTTACCAGCCCGCTTTCAAATGTGATTTGGTTATTCACAAGGATATCCGAATCCAGAATTTTCTCGCCCGGCCCATTGATGGTAAGGCTGAAAAAGGTTTGCCCGTCGTGATCAATACGTTGCTCGCTGGTACCATTTAATGTAAAAGAACCCTGAATTGAATTATATGTGCCCGCATTGATCCAATTCCCTGCCATCAGGATTGTACCGGCATTGATAATATCACCGCCATTTTCAACATCTCCTGTAATAGACACTATTTCTCCCTGTGATATGAAAATCTCTGTTCCACCCAGATTAAATAACGTCTGTGATTTAACAGGCAGGGAAATGCCAATGCATATTAGCAACTTAATTGTATTTGAAGTAAGATGATCTCTAAACCCCATAATCATGGAAATGATATCCACCTATCTATTTGTCTAATAATTTAATCTCGTCGGAATCATCTTCTACTTGTTTTGCCGATGCCGAATTATTATAGATGTAAGCTTTTAATAAATCCAACTCGGCTTCCAGAGAAAGCAATTTTTCCTGTATGGCCTTTTCTTTGGTATTTTTTGGGGTTTTGTTTTCCAGAGACATAATTCTCTTTTTTAGTGAATTGATTTCGTTGTGCTGCGTTTCGATTATTGCCTGTTGTTCCTGCAGGGCTTTTACCAAAAGAGGCGTAAAGTTGGTCAGATTAATGAATCTGAAATCCGCAACTTTTCTATTACCTACCAGGGCTTCCTTTTTGACAACTGTTTCCGGAAATACTTTTTCTACTTCCTGGGAAACGAAGCCATAATATTTTCTATCAGCTTCCATATTTTTACCGGCAATAAAGGATTTTTTCCATTGAAAAGTGACCGGTCTTAACCCAAGGATAACATCTAACCCCTGCTCAATATTGTTAACATTCTTTTTGAACCGCCCATCGGAGCCGGTAATAGTCCCCGTAGCCGTGATATCACCGGTAACGTCCACATCACCGTAAACCGTGAGCCGGTTGGTGCCGACCGGCGCAAGCCCGGTAGCAGATTCTCCCAGGATTAATTGTCCGTTGTCTTTAAACCTGAATCTTTCGGCATCAGTGCCATTGTTGGTTCTTATAATTAAATCCTGTAATGGGTTATGCATTCTTAAAAAGGAAGTTGATGGGCCTATACCGGTAAAGGAGGTGCCAATCTCCAATTTTCTGCCAGTGGTAATAGCGGTTGCTTCCACGATCATTTTTGCATTCACACCTTTCTGGATGTGTAGTGCTTCATCCGGTGTTACCGTGCCAATGCCCAGTTTTTCATTGATAACCACATTTCCATCATCCCTGACACCAAAATTAGTGCGGAGCGTATTTTTAACGGCAAATCCGAAATTTGTGGAGGGCGCGCCTCCCATAACATCCAGTCTGGCGGTGGGGTTGTTATTGTTTATCCCAATATATCCTCCCAGGGTAGCGTTACCTTGCTTGATCCGAAGACGTTCTATATTTTCAGTTTTGAAGATCAGATCCTGAGCGTCTGTAGTCCCTACAAATTCAGTCAGGTCATCTGTACCTCCATTACCGGCCAATTCCCAGCCGGTTCCTCCACCGACAGGCACACTGAAAGAGTCGTTTCCACCATCGGTATAATTTACGGTAAATGTGCCGTCTCCATTGTCCACGATATTGGCAATACCTACACCGTCTGCTCCGTCTGCCCCATTAGCACCATTGCTTCCATTAGCCCCGTCTGAGCCATCTGCCCCATTCGCGCCAGGGTTGCCATCATTACCTTGAGGTCCCTGCGGGCCCGCGGGCCCTTCTCTGCCTAGTTCATTCCAGGTAGTTCCGTCAAAAAAATATATCTTACTGATGTCGGCATCATATACCAGTAATCCGTTGGCCGGATTGGTGATGGCGAGTCTTTGGGCAGAGTTCAGCCTTGGTATCAATAAACCCTTTTCGGTGGAGAATAATTCAAGAACAGCTGAGTTATGCGGTGTTTGCGTACCAATACCAACCTGGGCAAATACAGGATATGCCAAAAATAAGTTTAAAACGATAAAAATTTTTATTAATGGGTTATTTGCCCGTTTTATGTGGAGGAAGGCAAAGGTTATTACATTAGTCTTATTCATGGCCTTTAATTTTTCCATATCATATTAATTCATTCTTTCAGGCCAAAAAAGGGAGTTTTACCCTAAACAAGGCCCTTTCCACCCGTTTTAATGGAATAATAGGTATTATGAAAATTCTTTAATGTAAGAGGCAATAACAAACAAAATAGGGGCTTTTTATTACCCACTTATTTTTTGTGTAAGAAATCAATCGGACTAAAATCATTACTATAGGTATCGTTTGGCTATTTAGCATTGAGCTTTGCCAAATACAACCAGGTCCATACGCGGTAACAAAGCGATGTTGCAACGTGCTGGCACCCTGGAATCGCAGCAATCATTTATGGATGAAAACCGAAACTTATCTCATGGTTTAATGTTTAAGGAAATGATTTGTCGGTATTGTAAAAAACGCAGGCCGATACTTCGGCCTGCGTGCTCATTGATGGTTATCTCACTGAATTAATTGCAATAGTTTTGATCCGGCTCTATTTTTTACCAACCCCTTTCTCACCCCGGTGTGCTGGCCTGGCAATTACGGTCTGTGTAGATGTCTGGCCACGAATAAACCGCAACGCCTTGCTGCATAACTTTTCGAGTGAGAAAAACTAATGGTTTTTCTTTTATTTCTTTATCGTAAAAGCGTGACGTCACCAACCCTCGTGGTACTTTCACCACTGATGAATTTAAGTTCAATCTTGTACAAATAAACGCCCTGTGCACTTAACCGTCCCTTGTAGTAACCGTCCCAACCAAAGCGCTGATCTTTTGTGGCAAATACCATTTCACCCCAGCGATTGTAAATTTCCATCTGGAAGTCCACGACACCTTCTACAATCGGTAGAAAAATATCGTTGCTGGCGAAGCCGATTCCTCCTCCCTGGCTGGGCGGGCCGTCGACATTTGGTGTGAAAACATTTGGTATTTTCACCTGTCCTCCATTCACAACGGTGACAGCACTTTCCACTTTCAGCGTATCTGAACAGCCATGTTCGTTGATAGCTACTAATTCGATAAAGTATTCACCAGGTTCCTGGTATTGATGTCTTGGTTCGTATTCATTATACGTGGTGCCATCGCCAAAATCCCAATGGTACTCTGCCCCGCCAACGGTATAATTTTGTACAATAACCGGAGATTCCGGGAGATAAACCAATGATGGCCTGGCGACAAAAGATGCTCTTGGCAAATCGTGAACATTAATGATCTGTTCCTTTATTTCTGTCACTACCAATCCAATCTCATTCGTTGCAGAAAGCTTCACCGTATAAGTTCCCGGTTTGTAGTAGGTATAAGAAGGATTTACCTCATTGGAAAAACCAACACCATCCCCAAAATCCCATTTATACGAATTCGCATCGGCTCCGGTAGACAAATTAGTGAAGTTTACGGTCAGTGGTATACAACCACTTCCGGGGTCATAGGCAAAATCCACCACCGGCACCACGGGTTCTATAACAATGAGTATTGAATGTTGTGATTCACATTGCTCTATGGGATTTTTCACCGTCAGGGTAATCAGATAATTACCGTAGGTTTCATATTCATAAGGCTGCGGATCTTTATCGTCACTGATACCCCTGCCATCGCCAAAATCCCAATGATATTCCCAGTTACCGGGCGTTGATAAATTGGTGACACTGACCGTCTTATTTGGTAATATTTGTCGTTCCGGATCGGCCGTAAAGTTGGCTTCAATCTCCGGAAATACAGTGATGTCAAAGGTTTCTCTTGCCTGACAATTATCCGTATTCTCTACTTCGTATACTACCTCGTATACCACGTTGTCAGGTGTTCTATTGCCTAGTTCGTAACTCGCAAAAGCAGTATTTAAAGTACCTAGTCTATCGTTAGTACCTTTTACCCTGTAATACCAGGTGTGGGTTAATCCTACACCGGAAGTATTATTAGTGAAATTTACCCGTAACGGACCACAGCCCTGGGGGATATCTGCTTCTACTCGGGTGACAATAGTTGGGAAAATAGTGATTATCTCACTGGTAGAAGCTTCACAGCCTGTGCGTTCGTCGATGGCTGTCAAAACGACGTTAAAGTTTTTAGTAATACTGGTAGAGGCATTTTCAAAGATGTGAACGATGCTGTTTTCTACCGTGGTTGTATCATTAAAACTTCCATCTCCCCAGTTCCATACGTAGGTAACGCCACTTTTAATGACGTCATTCGAAAAAGTGATAGGATAGGGGCTACATGCTTCGTTGCCTCCCTGAAATGAAAATGAGGCGGTTATTTCAGGATGTACTGTAATTGAAGTACTGGCTATGTCAGTACAACCACCGACATTGACAGCTTCATATTCAATTAAGAAGGTTTTATCAGCGTCGCTGTTGTTGATGAATGTATGAGACGTGATAAATTCGTCTGAAAATTGGGTTCTTATCCCGGTTGTGGGATCTGTATAGTACCAGGCACTATTGGGAGAAGTATCACCCTGGGAGAAGTTGTCAAAATTTACAGTTAGCGGTGAACATCCCGAGGTCCTGTCAGGCATAATGTTGGCGATGATCTGAGGGTTAAGTGTGATAACCTTTGTCACCTCCGTAATACAATTGTCAGGAGTAATAGCGGTCAACTTTACGCTCACTAATCTGTTGGACAGGTAAGAAGTATTTAAAAATGTATGGCTTACCGACGTGCTGTAACCGGGATCCAAATCATTAAAATTAGAATAGGTGCCATCTCCCCAGTTCCAGATGTAGCTGGTTCCTGCCGGGTTATTGGAAATGTTTTCAAAGCTTACTTCATAAGGTGCACAACTTGGATCCGGCCCGATCACATTAAAATCTACCTCTGGTTCCGGATAAACTCTGACTACTATGGTGGTGTCATCTACACAATTATTAAAGGATACTATGTCCAGCGTAATGGCATAATCTATAAAGCTTTTAGTAGGATTACCCAGTGTATAACCCACCAGGTTGGTATTTTGCCGAGGCAATTCCACTGTACCGGCAGTAAGGTTTTGAATAGTCCAGAATTTATCCTGTATGTCGGGCTGGTTGTACGAGTTTTCATTGAACAATACCTCGAGAGGGCCGCAACCTTCCGTAACACTAGGCATGAATGAGGCAGTAACATCTGGATATACAGTCAGGGTCTCGCTGTCCCTAAAAATACATCCATCGGGAGAAGTGGCCACTAATTCCACCAGGTAATCCCCTGCAGTGGTAAAAAGATAGCTGAAACCACTACCTGATCCATCTAAATTTCCAGTGACATCACCACTTACATTTTGCGGGATACCACTTCCCCTGGTGATAAAAAGTTCCCAACTCGTCCCGGCCGGGGAAGCTGATGAGTTATTATTAAACTGGGCATTAAAATAATTGCAGAACGTATTGTTACTCACCAGGGACAGGTCTACATTGATATCATCTTTTCTGGGAATGACAAAAGTCTTGCTCGTAGTGCCGGGGCTGGTACAACCCAATAAGTTTTCTGTATTTAGGGTCATCGTTACTGTCAGATCCCCATCGATAAATTCAGGACGGTCAAATAAAAGATCAAAATTATCATCGAATATGGGGCTGTTAACTGTCGGTGCCGACAAAGTCCAGTTATAAACTGCCAGACCCTTCTGCACAGCATCAATGTTAACCGTTACAAAGTCACATGTCTGGTCAACAACCACGTCATTAAAATCCGATCCGGGAAGCGGGTTAACTCTTACCAACCTTGTGAAAGGCACCACGCAACCTGCCGTAGTTAAATTCACTTCCAGTCGCACCGTGTAGTTAAGGATTGATGAGGTGTTATTTGTAAAGGTATGGGCCAGGGCTGTATTGGCAGGTGGATTATTAATAGTGGTTACGTTACCATTGCCATCGTCGATGGTCCATATAAACTCATCAATATTAGGTATACTCTGGGTGTAAGCATCAATTTGGAAATTGGCAGAAACCGATCCACAATTAAGGGCAAATGGATCGAAATCTGAAGAAAACCCGGAGTTTGGTGCCGGATAGACTGTTATCGTTTCCACAGGACTAAGGGTTTTACAGCCGATATTGGAAGTAGTCTCCAATTGGATGGTGTACTGATGGTTATTGTTATCTCCTCTGGTGTGACTAAAGTTAAATGTCGTGTCCACTGTTGGATTTCCATAGGGAATAATATCTACACTACTGTCAAACAGGTCCGTGATAATCCAGTTGTAATCAATAGTAATACCAGTAGGTTGAGGGAATGAAGTGTTTGTCAAAGTAACCGGCAAATCGGGGCAACCTTCGGTAACATCCGGTGTAAAGCTGGCATTGGGGATATCATAAACCTCAACTTGGATGGTTCTGTCAATTTCACAGACATTGGTAAATGGTTTAGATACCTGAAGTCGTACGTCATAGGTGCCGGGTGTCGTGAAGGTATGTGAAATATCTCCATTTGATGCGTTGTTAATAACTGCGTCAGGGCTGCTGGCGGGGTTGCCGTTGTAATCAAACCACCATCGGTACTCGGTAATAGTATCACCGGGAATGCCACTCCATGTTCCGGTGAAGTTAACCGATAAATCGTCAAAATCAACCAGCTTACCACGGCATATGTCCGTGCCTCCGACAACGTCGAAGTCGGCGACTGGCCTTGAGTAGATCTCTACGTAGGCGGTGTCAGCGGTTTCACAAGTGGTGACAGGATCAACGGCCCTTAGAATGACTTTGTGGACACCGGGGTTTGCAAAATCAACGGTCTTTGCCGTAAGTGTGGAAAAGTTTGAGGCAAAGAATAAAAACCTGACGTCATTTTCATCATAGAAATCAAGGTAGAATTCGGTATTTGGCAGGAATCCCGTAGAAACGTTGTTAAAGGTAACGGAATATCCGGTAGGTAGTGAAGGGTCCTCACAGAACTGGATTAAATCATCATCAAAGGCCTGGGCATTGATCTGAATATCGGCCCTGGGCACATCTACAATATTGATGGTGCTCTCGTAGACGACATTACAACCTCCAATGACACCTGTAGCATTGGCATACAACCTGATCAGTTTTTGGCCGGAATTGGAAAAACTGAACGAGTGATTGGTATTGTTTGAGGTACTGATCCTGTTGGTGCCCGTCGGGTCATCAAAAATATGCCATGTATAACCGTTAGCTCCCTGGTTTGGTGTATCGTTGTCGAAATAAACTACATCCCCAGGGCAAAAATCGGTTTTGACAGGCCCTGAGTTGTCATTTAGTTTTGTCTCAAATATTGGTTGAGGAGGCGCTACAATCTCGATAAAGGCGGCATCCGTAACCGGTGGCATTGGTTGCGGGTTACAAAAATTCCAGTTATTAAGCTGTACATAAAAGCGGTCACCAACGGCATGAGGCGTTCCATTGGGCCTGGTGGCAGGTACATTTACATTTAAACTTTGGCTACCGGGATTATTGGCAGAATATTGGGTGCCATAATGGATTGGCGGGGAAGCAGAACCTGCGACGGTAACGCCCTGCATGGTGGTGCCTCCAATACCATATACCCATTGCAAAGTTCGTGGATCGTTATTTGGTAACCCGGTGCCAGGGTTACAATTCCAGCTACTATTGTCGGTAAATTGGATATTGGCAGCAAACCCCTCGCATACGTAAAAAGGCCCGGAAACGTTCATACCGGCCTGGTCGTCATCCCAAACCGTAACTTCTGCGCTAATTGTGGCGCTTGATCTATCCACACAATTTTTTACGGCTGTAGCGGTAACGATGTATTCACATACCATAAAGTTGCTTGGGTAGGTGTGGGTAAATATACGATTCAATTCAGTAGCGGTAGTAATAAAGACATCGACAGGACTGCCATCACCCCAGTCAATGGTAATTTCAGAGCCGGCATTTAAGTGCCTAAAGCTAGTTTCGATTCTTGTGTCTAGTGGGGCACATCCAATTCCGTTCGCCAAAAATTGCAATCCTGGTAAGGGGGGAGGATTACACGATTGACCTTTGACCGTGTTATTGATAAGTCCGAGCATCCCTATCAATAAAATAATGTACCTCAATTTAATCATAGCGCTCTCTTTAGTTAGTCAATTGAATATCGTTTTATAGATCTAGTGAAAAATTTTTGACCTGTCAGTTTGGCGTATATAGTTTACCTTTTACTGATCTGGTCTCTGCACAATGGCAATCAGGTGGCGACGATTCCACTTGATAAATTTTCCATAAATCATTATTAATCAATTCATAACAATCCACCAGCATACAAGACCGGTTGTTGTTATCTAACAGGGAGGTTAAAGTTTGGGTGTAATCTTGGTTAAGTATTAATACAATCAGCTGTAAGAAGGTAACCATATATTGTATTTTTTTAAGTTTTTGGCGCCATAGGATTATTTAGAGGTGGATTTATTCCATTTGATTAAAAAAGTAAGCCGGTAAGTGATATTGGAATAATTATATATTATACTATGTAAAATACTATTTAACGGTTAGCGCTAAGAAAAAGTGTTTTTCCAACCAAAAAGGCAAAGAGGGCGCTCCAATTGCATAATAAAATATATCAAAAAATTATCGTGCGCTTTTAAATATAAAATTTCTACCTTTGTATCCCATAAGTATTACATTATTTAAACTTATGGCGTCTGTAAAATCTACTAAATATATTTTTGTCACAGGAGGTGTAACTTCTTCATTAGGAAAGGGAATTATTTCAGCATCATTGGGAATGCTGTTGCAAGCCAGGGGCTTTTCCGTAACCATTCAAAAATTTGATCCTTACATTAACGTGGATCCGGGAACATTAAATCCTTATGAACATGGCGAATGTTACGTCACCGAAGATGGCGCCGAAACCGATCTTGATCTTGGCCATTATGAAAGATTTCTGAATACAAGAACGTCTCAGGCTAATAATATTACCACCGGCAGAATATATTATAATGTAATTTCCAGGGAAAGAAGAGGGGATTTTTTGGGGAAAACCGTTCAGGTAATACCTCATATCACCGATGAAATTAAAAGAAATATTTATCTGTTGGGGGAGACTAATAATTATGATATTGTTATTACCGAAATCGGTGGATGTGTGGGCGATATTGAATCATTGCCATTTATTGAGGCCGTACGGCAGGCTAAACTGGAATTGGGGGCAAATGATTCCATTGTCATACACCTGACGCTGGTGCCTTACTTGAGTGCTGCCGGTGAGTTGAAAACAAAACCTACACAGCATTCGGTAAAACAGTTACTTGAATCCGGTATTCAGCCCGATATCCTGGTTTGCCGGTCGGAGCATAACTTGCCGAATGAAATAAGGAAGAAGTTGGCGTTGTTTTGTAACGTACATATAAATTCAGTAATTGAGGCTGTCGATGCGGACACCATTTACGATGTTCCATTGCTGATGAGGAAGGAGAAATTAGATGAAAGAGTGTTAACCAAATTCAAGCTTTCAAATAAAACAGAGCCCAAAATTGACCAATGGAAGGAGTATCTTGGTAAATTAAAAAATCCGACCAACGAAGTAAATATTGGGTTAATAGGTAAATATGTGGAATTACCCGATGCCTACAAATCGATTGTAGAATCGTTTGTTCATGCCGGAGCTGTCAACGAATGTCAGATCAATCTGAAATGCATATCGTCGGAAGCCATTGAAAATGGTAATGCGGACGCCATCTTGAGTGATTTGCACGGCGTTCTGGTAGCTCCCGGATTTGGAGAAAGAGGTATTGAAGGAAAAATCAGTGCCGTCAAATTTACAAGGGAAAACAAGATCCCATTTTTCGGCGTGTGCCTGGGCATGCAATGCGCAATGATTGAATATGCGAGAAACGTTTTGAATATTGAAGACGCCGCGTCCACAGAAATGGATCCCTCTACGAAGAATCCTGTCATTGATTTGATGGAGGATCAGAAAAACATCAAAGATATGGGAGGAACCATGCGACTTGGCGCTTATGAATGTGATATTAAAAAGGGTTCCAGGGCATCTGCTATTTACGGGAAAACAAAAATTCGGGAGCGACATCGTCATCGATACGAATTTAACAATAAGTATAAAAAACAATTTGAGTCATCAGGTATGATAGCGTCAGGGATAAACCCAAAAACCAAATTAGTGGAGATCATGGAATTGAAAGATCACCCGTGGTTCATCAGTGTACAGTATCACCCTGAGTTGCAAAGTACAGTATTGAACCCTCATCCACTGTTTGTGAAATTTATCAAAGGAGCACTTGAATATAAGAGGGATAGTAATCATTAATTTTAATTTTATTTGTGGATTATGGATAAGAACCAGACGATAGGGTTACTTTTAATTTCATTGTTATTATTGGTCTATTTTTACTTTTTTGCGCCGAAACCTGAGCCACCAGTCCAGCAGATAGCAGACACCACTTCGGTAACACAACCCACACCCCTGCCCGTAGAACAAGAGCAGCAAAAGGTTGAACAGGATGATCTGGCAACTAACGACTCTATTGCAGCATTAATTACCCAGCAGCAATTGGGTATCTTTTACAAGGGTGCCGATGGCGAGGAGCAGGACATTACAGTCGAAAATGAAGATGTTAAAATTGTTCTAAGCAGTAAGGGGGGGGTAGTTAAAGAAGTAGAACTGAAAAAACACCTTACTTACGATAAGCAGCCGCTGATATTGATCGATGAACAAAGCAGCCAGATGGAATTGGCTGTCAACAGCCAGGGCAAGATAATAGACTTAAACCAATTGTACTATCAGGTCGATACAAGGCAACCTGCCAAAGGGGATACGACGGAAGTACATTTTACGATGGAAGTATCGCCTGGCAAGGTAGTGGAAAAAATTTACAGGCTTCCGGGGAGTGGTTATCAGCTATTACATCAAATAAAATTCAAAGGTCTAGATAATGCCATCGGAAATCAGGACATAGTGTTGACCTGGCACGATAAAATCAAAAGACTGGAAGAACATTTTGATGGCTATCATGGAGCCAGAAAAAAAGCGACCATTAATTATTTCACTTCCAGCGGAACCTTTGAAGATCTTAGTCCGGCAAGTGATGAAACGGAGCAGGAAGTGGTTAATCAATCCATTGACTGGGTTACCATCAAACAAAAATTCTTTAGTGCAGCGATCATTGCTGAGAATGGATTCACCGGAGGAGAGTTTAGAACGACTTTTAATCCCAATGATTCATCAGTGGTGAAGGATACTAAGTCAGTGCTGCGAATTTCTGCCGATTTATTAAAATCCGACAAAGGGAATTTTAAATTTTATTTTGGCCCCAACAATTATCAAATTGTCAAAAAGGTCACGCGAGGATTTTCCAACAACGTGGATATGGGATGGTCTCTTTTCAGTTGGATCAATAAATTTGTTATTATCCCCATCTTTAATTTTTTAGAAAATTATATCAGCAACTATGGTATCATCATCATTATTTTGGTGCTCCTCATAAAGCTGGTACTTTCCCCCTTGTCTTACAAATCATACATTTCTATGGCTAAGACTAAGGTTTTGAAGCCCGAACTGGATGAATTGAAGGAAAAATACGGGAATGATATGCAAAAGATTCAGGCCGAGCAGATGAAGCTTTATCAAAAGGTGGGTGTAAATCCGTTAAGCGGTTGTATACCGGTCTTATTGCAGATGCCTATACTGTTGGCCATGTTCAATTTTTTCCCCAATTCGGTGGAATTACGCCAGGAGTCATTTCTTTGGGCCAATGATCTTTCGACATATGATGCGATTTTATCATGGAAAGCCTCTATTCCCTTGATCAGCACCTTTTATGGAAATCATATCAGCCTGTTTACCCTGCTGATGACGCTCTCAACGATTTTGTATACCTGGTCTAACAATCAAATGAGTGCCGTCCAGGGGCCGATGAAGAGTATTGGATATGTCATGCCTGTGGTGTTTATGTTTGTTTTAAATAGCTACCCGGCCGGACTGACATTTTATTATTTTGTATCCAACCTCGTTACCTTCGCGCAGCAATCCATCATTAGAAGGTTTGTCAACGAAGAGAAGATCCGAAAAATACTGGAGCAAAACCGAAAGAAAAACGTTAACAAAAAGAAATCAAAGTTTCAATTGAAAATTGAAGAGGCTATGAAAGCCAGTGAAGAAGCCAAAAGAAAGAAATAGCCGCTTTTTACATAATTTAGAGATAAAAATGAAAGGCCTCAGGAAAGAGGTCTTTTTGCCTTAAATACCGAAATTATTTATGTCATCATACTGGCAAATAGATACAAAAACGAAAGTAATTTATTGTTATCCAGCCTGAAATGATGGGGATTTAAAATTAGATTACTTAAATTTGGCAGTGGTGAAGTGTAGGTATAAAATCAGCGTCTTTTTCTGCCTTAAGTATTTGATTATGAGTTAATTAAATTAGTTTCTCGGAAATTCAGCCACGGCCTTTGTCATTCTTTCGAAATAATTTAAATTAAACTTTTATCTTTGCACTCAGGTTAAATGCTTTGGCGAAAGCCAAATGAATTATCATCGGGAATTTATGAAGTTGACATATTTCGGACACGCTTGTTTTTTGATCGAAATTGAAAAGATAAAGGTGCTTTTTGACCCATTTATTAAAGAAAACCCGTTGGCCGCCAATATCGATGTGGATTCCATTGAGGCAGACTATATCCTTGTTTCCCATGGTCATGGTGACCACGTTTCGGAAGTTGAAAGTGTGTATGCCAATACAAAGGCTTACCTGGTTTCTACTTTTGAAGTGGTGACCTGGTTTCAAAAAAAAGGGATTGAGAATTTTCACCCGCTTAATCACGGTGGAAAAATCAGTTTGGACTTTGGGACAGTTAAGATGGTAAATGCAGTTCATTCTTCGAGCATGCCTGATGGTTCTTACGGCGGTAATCCTGCTGGCTTTGTTATTGAGTCAAAGGAAACTACCTTTTATTTTGCCGGCGATACGGCGTTGCACCAGGATATGAAACAGATTGCCGAAGCGTATAAACTGGATTTTGCCATACTACCGATCGGGGATACTTTCACTATGGGGATAGACGATGCACTCATTGCAGCCGACTATGTAGGAACAGATTGGATAATTGGGGCGCATTTCAACACTTTTCCGATCATCAATATAAATCAAGAAGAAGCCATAGCCAAGGCCGTAAATCAAAACAAAAAACTGCAGTTATTAACAATAGGTGAAACGATAGCAATTTAAACATTAATTAATGAGCAAGATAATAGCCATAGCTAATCAAAAAGGTGGGGTTGGGAAAACAACTACGGCCATAAATCTTTCAGCAAGTCTGGCTGCCTTGGAGCAAAGGGTATTGGTAGTGGATGCGGATCCGCAGGCCAATTCTACGTCTGGTTTGGGGATTAATCCGAAGGAGGTAAAAAACAGCATTTACGAGTGCATGGTGGATGGTGTAAGTGCCAAGGAATCAGTACAGTCAACAGAGATTAACTACCTGGACGTATTACCCTCCCATATCGATTTGGTGGGTGCAGAGGTGGAAATGGTTGATTTGGAAGGCAGGGAAAAAAAGATGAAAAGTGCGCTGAAACCTTTGAAGAATGACTATGATTTTATCATCATTGATTGTTCACCTTCCCTCGGTTTGATTACTATCAACTCGCTGACGGCCGCTGATTCGGTAATTATTCCGGTTCAATGTGAATACTTTGCATTGGAAGGCCTTGGAAAATTGCTGCAAACAATTAAAATAATTCAAAAGCGTTTAAATAAAGACCTGGAGATAGAGGGGATCCTGTTAACCATGTATGACGTCAGGTTGAGGCTATCCAATCAGGTTGTAGAAGAAGTGACTACCCATTTTAAACAAATGGTTTTTAACACGCTGATCCCCAGAAATATCAAACTAAGCGAGTCCCCAAGCTTTGGTCTTCCGGCTATTGCTCATGATGCAGATAGTAAAGGAGCGATAAGTTATCTAAATTTGGCAAAGGAAATTGCTGAAAAAAATGAAAAGATTAAAAGCTAGTTGACATGACTGCAAAAAAAACACCTAAAAGAAGAAATGCGCTTGGAAGGGGCTTAGGCGCATTGTTGGATGACACACCTTCAACCGAAGATAAACTCTTAACTGATGCACCAGGCAGTGGGGTCAATAAAATTGATGAAATTGACATTGACCTTATTGAAGTTAATCCATACCAACCCCGCAATCACTTTGATGAAGAGGCCCTGCAGGAATTGGCTGATTCCATTGGTGTACAGGGGATTATCCAACCAATTACGGTAAGAAAGCTGGCCGATGACAGTTATCAGATCATATCCGGAGAGCGCAGGTTTCAGGCTTCCAGATTGGCTGGTTTGGAGACCATACCAGCATACATAAGAGTGGCCAACGATCAGCAAATGCTGGAAATGGCCTTGATAGAAAACATTCAGAGAGAAGACCTCAATGCCCTGGAAATAGCCTTAAGCTATCAGAGATTGCTTAGCGAATGCGAGTTGAAGCAGGAGGAATTAGGTGATAGAGTTGGAAAAAAGAGGTCTACGGTAAATAACTATCTGCGCCTGTTAAAATTACCTCCTGATATCCAGGCTGCCCTGCGCGATAAAAAAATATCGATGGGCCATGCCAGGGCCCTGATAAATATTGAAAGCATCGAGAAGCAACTCAATATTTTTAAACAGGTTGTGGCTCAGGACTTATCCGTTCGAAAAACCGAGGCGTTGGTTAGAGCATTAACCGAAGACAACCCTTCCAAAGAGCCCACACCAAAAACCAACAATGAATTGAGTTATGAGATGAAGGAGGTACGTACGAGGCTGTCCTCTCATTTCGGCACGAAAGTTGAGCTCATTGCAAAAGACAAAAACAGGGGAGAAATCAAGATTCCCTATGTGTCGGTAGAAGACTTGAACCGAATATTAGAAATAATAGAAATTTGATTCATAAAACCCATGCTTACTATAATTATTCAATAAGCGCCGCGTGTCACGGAGGCACAAGGGAATGATTATAACAGGCATCAAAGGTTCAATCTGGCCGAAAAAAATAAATTATTAGACAGATGAAAAAGAGCTTATTGCTCATAATCTTATGTTTTAGTTGGGGATGGCTTTATGGTCAGGAGGAAAAAGATGCCAATCAGGACTCCGTTATCTTTACTGAAGATAATCTGATGCTAACCGAGGGGGGCGTTGAAGAAATTGTGACAGAGACGCCCAGAAACAGACCCAATAAGGTTGCCTTATATTCTGCCATTCTTCCCGGATTAGGACAATTTTACAATAAGAAAGGCTGGAAAATTCCTATTATCTATGGAGGGGCTACATTTCTGGTCTTTGGGGCCGTCAATTCAAATACCCAATATCAATTTTTTAGAGATGCCTTGTTTTTAGAGGTAGATGGCAACCCCGATACCATCAATGATACGGGTTTGAATGAGTCACAAATAAGGCGCAGGGTGGATTTTTATCGAAGAAACCGCGACTATTTTATTATACTTACCGGAGCGCTCTATTTACTCAATATTCTGGATGCCCACGTAGATGCCCATCTGCGGGAATTTGATATTAATGAGAACCTTGCCTTTAGCGTAAAACCGGCAATGGTGCAAAATCCTTGGAATATCTCAAATGTAGGCTTATCATTGCAGCTTAGAGTAAAACCCTGAGGTGAAGGAAATCTTCAATCCCGCTTATCAGGCTAATTTGGATAAACGAAGTTTATGCCAAGTCTACTGCAATGATGCGATAAGTAGTTAGGAACGAGTACCTTCGGAATAAATATGCTGAATAAAAAAACTTTACACACATGAGAATTTTGTTATTAGGCTACGGCAAAATGGGCAAAACTATTGAAAGCATTGCTTTGGAAAGAGGGTATACCGTTGACTTTATCGTTGACAAAGATGACCATCAGTTATTTGATCGGATATCTGGTCAAAATGTGGATGTCGCCATAGAATTCAGCCAGCCGGATGCGGCTTTGGAAAATATCTTAAAGTGTTTTGACCGGGGTATACCGGTTGTTTCCGGTACCACTGGTTGGCTGGATCAATTTGAAAAAGTTAAAAATTCCTGCGAGGAAAAGGGAGGCACTTTTTTCTACGCAAGCAACTATAGCCTTGGCGTAAATATTTTTTTTAAGGTTAATGAATTCCTGGCGAAGGTGATGGATAAATTTCCCGCTTATCAGGTATCCATGGAGGAAATTCATCATACCGAAAAAAAGGATGCACCAAGCGGAACGGCCATTACGCTGGCCGAAGGCATCATACAGGAAAATAAAAAGATTCAAAAATGGGTGAATAAGGACACAGATGCTGGCGAAGAACTTGGCATAAAATCCAGGAGAATTAATGATGTGCCCGGAACACATACAGTGCAATACTCTTCGGCAGTTGACGACATAGAAATAAAGCATACCGCCCACTCCAGACAGGGCTTTGCGCTTGGAGCTGTGTTGGTTGCCGAGTGGGTTATTGATAAGAAAGGAATATTAGGCATGGATGATTTCCTGAATTTTTGAAAATTGCCCCGATGTAATTATAATTATGCTTACTTTTGTCCATGTTTATTAAATAGGTAATCAGTTACATTTTCAAGCATTCTCAATATGAATTTGAAATTTTGGAAAAGAAAGGAAAAGGACGACGATGCAGAAGTAAAACCTAAGTCAAAAGTCAGAGAATGGGCTGATGCCATTTTATTTGCGGTAATTGCGGCAACTTTAATCAGGTGGATCCTTTTAGAGGCGTTTACCATTCCTACACCCTCTATGGAAAATTCACTGCTGGTGGGTGATTTTTTGTTTGTGAGCAAGATTCATTATGGGCCAAGAACGCCAAAGACCCCACTGCAAATACCGCTTACCCATCAAAAAATTTGGGGAACAAGCATTCCTTCTTATTTGGATTTTATCCAGTTACCGCAATATCGACTGCCGGGAATATCAAGTATCAAACGCAATGATGTAGTAGTATTCAATTATCCGGCCGAAAGTTACCCCACCGATTTAAAAACCAATTACATCAAAAGGTGTGTTGGGGTTGCCGGAGACAAAATTGAAATTAAAGATACACAGGTGATTATCAATGATGCTGCTGTAAGCAACCCACCGGAAATGGAGTTCAGCTATCTGGTGAAAACCCGGAATAACAGCACCATTAATGACCGAGTTTTTAAGAAAGCCGGTATTTGGGATGTAACCAGGACCAGTAACGGTTACAGGATTTATGCCACTTCCCAAAGCGCCAAGAAATTAGCCGATTTTCCATTTATTGAAACTGTGCAAATTAATAAAGCAGAGGAAAATGCAGTAGAATCGGGCATTTACCCCTTTTCTGATTTGTTTGGGTGGAACAAGGATTTTTATGGTCCGATGATAATCCCGTCACGGGGCATGACCATCGATTTGACAAAGGAAAATATTGCCAGGTACAAATATGTAATTCAGAACTATGAAAATAACGAGTCGGTTTCAGAGTCAGATGGTCAATTGATGGTTAATGGTCAACGTGTTACCTCGTATACGTTTAAACAGGACTACTATTTTATGATGGGAGACAACAGGCACAATTCGTTGGATTCAAGGTATTGGGGATTTGTGCCGGAAGACCATATCGTGGGCAAGGCCTTGTTCATCTGGTTGTCACTGGATCCGAATGAGCGCTATTTAAATAAGATAAGGTGGAACAGATTTTTTAAGGGCATTAAATAATAATTTTTGCTTCCTTCAAACACCCGCTACCACTCGATCGCCGTCAACCCTTTTTGCTTTAAAAAATCATTGGTTTTGCTAAAATGACCATTCCCGAAAAAACCTCTGTCCGCCGAAAAAGGAGAGGGGTGAGGGGATTTCAATACACAATGTTTTGAGGTGTCGATAACCAGTCCTTTTTTCTGTGCATATGATCCCCACAGAAGAAATACAACATTTTCCTTCTCGTCAGATATTTTCTTAATGACCGCATCGGTAAAATCCTCCCACCCCTTATTTTGATGCGATCCGGGCGCAGAGGCTCGCACAGTAAGCGTGGCATTTAAGAGCAAAACACCCTGATTGGCCCACTTTTCCAGGTTTCCTGTTTGCGGAACGGGCTTTCCCAGGTCTGCTTTGATTTCTTTAAATATATTTACCAGTGAAGGAGGCATCTTAACACCATCACGAACCGAAAAACATAACCCATTGGCCTGTCCCACGCCATGATACGGGTCCTGGCCAATAATAACTACCTTCACATTTTGAAAAGGGCAGTGATCAAATGCACTGAATATTTCCTTGCCGGGTGGAAATATCTTATAATTTTTATATTCTAACTTGACAAAATCTACAAGGCTCTGAAAATAAGGTTGTTCAAATTCCTGGTACAATTTTTCACGCCATGATGCTTCAATTCTTACATCCATATTGTTTAGAGTTAATTATTTCTTAAAAAGTCGTGTTTTATAATTTAATTGCCTTACAAATTTAAAACTAATGGGTATATTTAGCCGTTAAATTAATAATCATTTCGAATATAATGGTTACTGAAATAACAGAAGGAATCAAGGTAATAGTGGAAACCGAGTACCAGCCGGAATATTCCAGTCCGAGCCAGTTTCACTTTGTTTTTACTTATCGCATTACCATTGAAAATGGTAGTGAAAATACTATTCAGTTATTGAGGAGGCAATGGTATATTCATGATGCCAATAATATTATCAGAGAAGTAGAGGGTGAAGGGGTAGTTGGTCAACAGCCCATATTGGAACCAGGTCAGTACCATCAATATGTTTCCGGATGTAATCTTAAATCAGGGATGGGTAAAATGTATGGACACTATGTGATGGAAAGACTGGTCGACGGTAGTCGGTTTAAAGTAACCATTCCTCAATTCACCATGATAGTGCCCTATAAGCTCAACTAGATAAATCCTTAGCCCTGTTTGTTCCCATTTCATCATTTATTTTCTTACCTGGAATATAAGTTAAATGCTGTCGATTCGCATTCGTTGCATTCCCCTTTTGTTTTTGACTTTTATCAAAACATCATCAAAGGAAAACAAAATCTCGAAGTCTTTGATGAAATAGAAAGTTATAGAAAAGCGTTGTTGCGTACCGATGAAAGTATTGTTATTAATGATTACGGGGCTGGTTCGCAGGTAAATAAATCCGGGAAAAGAAAAATCAGTGACCTTGCCCGAAGCGGGTTAAGCAGCGGCAAGTTCTCCAGAATGCTTTTTCGCTTAGTTGATTTTTTAGGAGGAGGTGAGATTGTGGAGCTGGGGACCTCATTTGGCATTAATACGCTTTATCTTGCCAAAAGTAATCCTCGCGCCCATATCATCACTTTTGAAGGCTGCACCGAGTCTATCAAAATTGCCAGGGGACTGTTTAATAAGGCCGGACAGTCAAACATTGAGATGATTGAAGGAAATATTGATTTAACCCTTGATGCTTTTACAAAGGAGGCCGGAAGGATTAATTTGGTTTATTTCGATGCCAATCATCAATATGATGCTACTTTGAGGTATTACCATCAATTAAGGCCTTTGGCCCATGCTGATACGATTTTTGTCATTGATGATATCTACTGGTCGCAACCCATGAAAAAGGCCTGGAAAGAACTTGTTGCTTTGCCTGAAGTTACCTTAAGCATGGATATATTTGATGCGGGCTTACTGTTTTTTAATCAGGATTTTTGCAAAGAACATTTTGTGCTGGAGTTTTAGTGCGGAGGTTAGGGAATTGGTTTTGCTACCATCGCCACCTCCCGGATGGGATTTTTATATGTTCGACGTTTGGGTAAAGTAATCTTCCTGCGGTATAGTGACATCACCCGGGGCCTGTTAATTGGCTTCTATTCAATCGTGTTTTGTCCAAAAAACAGAGCCGTATTTTGTCCTCTTTCTTGCATTTTATATTACCTGTAATGGCTTAATTACCAGTTTTTCTTGTATTAATTCAATAAAAAAGTATTTTTGCGTTTATTTGAAATAGCGGTAAATTTATAACAACCAAAATTTTTGTCATCCAAATATTGTAAATATGGAAGCAAATAAGAGTGATATGCCAAACAATCCCGGAGCTAACAGACCGGTTTTTGAAGAAGAAAAAAGTGGGAACAGAAATAAAATTATCATCGGTGTTCTGGCAGCGGCGTTATTAACAGCCATAATTTTCATCATATTCGGTTATAAGAAACAGGGAGAACTCAGAGAAGAAGGCGAGTTGACCAAACAGGAATTGGTAGATGCCTCTGCCAAGCTGGAGGCGATAAGTATCGAGTTGGATCAAAAGATTGAAGAGATCGAAAAGCTGGGAGGAGATATTGAAGAATTGCAACTGGCCAAAGAGGAAATTGAAAAAGAGAAAGAGAACCTGAGAAAGTCATCCAATGTGCAAATTTCCAGATTAAGAGAAAGGGTTAGGGGATATGAAACCTTGTTGAAAGACAAGGACGAAGAAATAGCCAAATTAAAAATGGTGACCGATTCGTTAATGAGTGAAAATACCCAGCTTAAAACTCAACAAAATGAGCTGCAGGAGGTCTTGACGAGTATCGAGGAAGACAAGGGAAAACTCGAGGAGCAAGTAGCATTTGCGGGAAGATTAAAGGCGGAAAATATCAAAGTATATTCGGTAAACAAGAGAGGAAAGGAGCGCGAGGGAGAATTTAAGAGCCGTCAAATTGAGAATCTGAAAATGCAGTTTAACATAGGAGAAAATAACGTGGCACCGATAGAAGGTAAGGAAATCTTGGTTCGCGTAATTGAACCGGCGGGCAATGTTATTTTTGATGTGGCCACAGGATCAGGCACGTTTATGATTGATGGCAGGGAAGAGTTTTATACGATCAAGCAGGATATACTATTTGATAACACCAAGCAAACACTCACATTCCTTTATAAGAAACCCACTGAATTTGAGCCGGGTCAGTATACGGTGGAGATTTATACAGAAGACTATGTGATGGGCTCTCGAAATTTCACAGTGAAATAGCGCTCGAAAAATTCCATTATACGCAACTAAGTAAATTGCTGTGCATTAGCAAGGGGAAGTATTTGAATAATATTTTTTTATCCATATCTTTGCAGCCCAATTTATCTAGTTAATTTAAAATAAAAATGGAATGAAAAATTACGAGGTGGTATTCATTTTAACTCCCGTTTTGTCTGAAGCTCAGATGAAGGATGCCGTCGACAAATTCGAAAAGATCCTTAAGGATCAAAAAGCTGAGATAATTAATGTAGAGCAGTGGGGCTTACGGAAACTTGCTTATCCTATAATGCACAAGTCTACCGGCTTTTACAGCATGATTGAATTTAATGCGACGCCTGAAACTATTTCAAAATTAGAAACTGAGTTCAGAAGGGATGAGAAAGTAATGCGATTTTTGACCGTTGCCCTTGATAAGCACGCGGTAGAGTACAACAACAAAAGAAGAAAAGGAGAATTTAACAAGAAACCCGTGGCCGCTGCCACCACTGAAGAAAACAAATCATGACTTTAATAAACGAGCCAATTAACCGAAACGATAATAAAAAGAAATATTGTCGGTTCAAGAAAAACGGAATCAAATACATTGATTATAAAGATGCTAATTTCCTTTTGAAGTTCGTCAATGAGCAAGGCAAGATTTTACCACGTAGGATAACAGGAACCAGTGCAAAGTATCAAAGAAAGGTCACACAGGCTGTAAAAAGGGCCAGACACCTTGGGTTGTTACCATACGTAACAGATTCCTTAAAATAACGATTTAAACGAAGCTTTTAATCGAGAATACGTTAAAAAGAAAAATAATGGAAATCATATTAAAAGAAGATATACAGGGCCTTGGATACAAAAACGACTTTGTGAAAGTAAAGCCTGGTTATGCAAGAAACTACCTGATCCCCAAAGGCTACGCCATTTTGGCCAGTCCTTCTAATAAAAAGATGATAGAGGAGAATGTGCGACAGGCGGCTCATAAGGCTGAGAAAGTAAAACAGGATGCGCAGGCATTGGCGGATTCTATTGGTGAGCTATCTATCGAAATACCCGCTAAGGTTGGGGAAAGTGGTAAAATTTTTGGCGCGGTTACTACCTTACAGATATCAGATGCCTTGAAGGAAAAAGGATTTGAAATCGACAGAAAAAAGATTTCTTTTAACTCTGAGGTTAAAACAGCCGGCGAATTTATAGCCATTCTGGATTTGCATAAAGAGGTGAAACATGAACTTAAGTTCCATGTAATACCTGCCTAAGGCACCAAATAACAAAATTGAAAAGCCCTTGACTTAATTGGTCGGGGCTTTTTTTATGTCCCATCCAATGGCTATTTTCACATTATGTTTCGCACGCCGATAGTAGTAAAGGAAAACGGGGAAAAGATTGGTTTAGCTGACCAAACGCTATGTATTGGGTCTTGTTTTGCGGATATGGTGGCCCGTAGGTTAAAGGAGCACAAGTTTAAGGTAACGGCGAATCCTTTTGGCATTATTTTTAACCCCCGGTCAATTTTTAAACTGCTGTCGATGGCTATCGAAAAGCATAGGCCAGCTACCGGTACTTATGTGAAAAACCAGGATGTCTTTTACAATTATGATTTGCACTCCGATTTTGCCGATCTGAATAAAAAGACGTTGCAAAGTAAGGTCGAAAAGGTCTTTCAAAAAGTAACTACCGATTTGTCAGCAGCTAAATGGCTGATTCTGACTTTTGGTACCGCTGTTATTTACCAAAAAAAAGATACCGGTGAAACTGTTGCAAACTGCCACAAGATACCATCGGATCACTTTACTAAAAAACTTTTGACCCTGGGCGAAATAAAGTCAGAATTTAGCCAGTTGATAACCCAACTTAAATCGTTTAATCCCGGGATTAACATTATAATAACCGTGAGTCCGGTAAGGCATATAAAGGAAGGCCTGGCACTGAATGCTGCCAGCAAATCACTGCTTCGCGTTGCTTGCCATGATCTCGCTGAACACTTTTCGCAGGTTACTTATTTTCCAGGTTACGAAATTATGATGGATGATTTAAGAGACTACCGGTTCTATGAAAGGGATATGATCCACCCCTCAGCAGTGGCTGAAGATTATATCTGGGAGGTTTTTGCACAAACCTATTTTTCCTCAGATGTGAGGAGCTTTATTGAAATATGGCAAAAAATTAAAAAATCATTATCCCATAAGCCCTTTCAACCGCAATCCAAAAATTACCAAAACTTCCTGAAGAAATTACTGGCACAGCTGCACGCAATCGCGGATACCGTGAATGTGGATGTTGAGCTCGAAGAAGTCACCCAACGACTGAAAACTATTGACTGTCAGTGAGGTTGAATTTTTCACTTTTGGAATCCAGCAGTTGTCCGTTTAAGCATTTCAGCACCCTGCCGGGATTGGCGTTGATAAGCCGGTGGTCGTGTGTGGCCATCAATATGGCTGTACCGCTGTTGTTTATATCAAGAAATATTTGATGGATCCCATCGGCTACCGCCGGGTCCAGATTTCCGGTAGGTTCATCGGCAATTAGTAAAACAGGCTCATTGATAAGGGCTCTTGCAATAACTACGCGCTGTTGCTCTCCACCCGAAAGTTGATGGGGCATTTTATTGAGATACGCACCGAGGCCTACTTTCATCAATACCTCGGTCAGGCGGGCTTTCATTTTTGATCTTTCTTTCCAGCCGGTTGCCTTCATCACAAAGTACAGGTTTTCACTAATCGTCCGGTCCGGGAAAAGCTGAAAGTCCTGGAAAATAATGCCTAATTTTCTTCTTAGAAGCGGTATTTTTTTGCTTTTTATATCTTTTAATTCGAAGCCTCCGGTGTAGATGGTGCCAACCTGAAGTTTCAGGTCGGCGTATAATGTTTTGAGCAACGAAGATTTGCCACTCCCTGTTCTGCCCACCAGATAAACAAACTCACCTTTTTCAATATCAAAATTGACGTCCTTCAATATGGCATTTTCATCCTGGTAAATGGTAGTATTCCTAACGGAGACAACCGGATCATTGGAGAAGGTGGTCATGACAATTCTAATTTTTTTAATTTACCAAAGGGCAACTCATTGATAATCGCCTGCAACATTTTTTCGTGCCCTTCCAAACCATATTTTTCCAATTTTTTAAGAGGGCGATCTGCTCTGAAATAGGCTATTAATACAAAGTTATCATCCCTGAGCTGGATATAGTCAGGGATTTTAGCTTTGCCTTTAACCTTTATAATGTACATCGGTTCGCGATTAGTTACCTTCGCCAAATGCTAACCTGCCAATGCCTGCTCAGTGGCTTCCTGTGATTTTTTATAATCGCTGAGGAATTGTGCGAGGCCTTTGTCGGTTAAAGGATGGTTAAGTAAGCCGGTAATTACCTTTAGCGGACAGGTAGCTACATCCGCGCCGATCTGAGCGCATTGCAACAGGTGTTGCGTATGCCTTATGGACGCAGCCAATACCTCGGTTTCAAATCCATAATTTTGATATATACCAACAATTTGCTCTATCAAATCAAGCCCGTCGGTTCCTACATCATCCAGGCGTCCAATAAACGGGGAAACATAAGAGGCTCCAGCTTTTGCCGCCAGCAAAGCCTGACCGGCTGAAAAGATCAAGGTACAATTAGTTCTGATCCCCTTTTGGGTCAAATATTTGATGGCCTTCACACCATCCTTGATCATAGGGATTTTCACCACAATTTTGTCGTCTATTTGTGCCAATGACTCACCTTCTTTGATCATGCTATCAAAATCAGTAGAAATCACTTCGGCACTGACATTGTTGTCAACGATATCGCATATGGCTTTATAGTGCTTTCTTATATTTTCTTCACCTTTGATTCCTTCTTTGGCCATTAATGAGGGATTGGTAGTTACCCCATCCAATACACCCAGGTCATAAGCTTCTTTTATATCATTAAGATTTGCGGTGTCAATAAAGAATTTCATATTTTAAAATTTTAGGATTGTCTGATAAAATTGATAGATTAAGTTAAACCGGTCAGTAAAGAATTATTACGATATGGACTTCTAAATCAGCGGTAAAATAAAAAAGGCAAACCAGATATCGCACCGCTCAACCATCTACCCTTGCTTCCTTCCGGACCTGGGGGAGTTCGACAGGAGCTGGTCGTATCGATTTGCCACCACAAAGTTAATTACTTTTGAACATTCTTTCTAAAAAATTGAAGGATAATTCAAAATAAACTCCCGGTTTAACGAAAATGACCGGCTATGCCAGATTTGCCGGTCAGCATTTTTATTTTGCACTATTCTCATGCATAATAATTCCCATTTTGGTTGATCTTTATATTCGGAATCAGACGATTTTTCTCAAAATGGTCATAACCGGGTTTCAAATTCTTCCAAAAAGAAACTAGTCCATCACTCGGCGAAACAGAAAGTTTGCGCCATTGCGCCTCTTTGATCGCCCGCCCTGGAAATATATGAACAGGAATTTTGTTTTGTCCATTGTTTTTAGCCTCCACCGCCAAAATATAAAGACTTTTAATTTTATCATCGGTGATTGGAACACAGCCATTGGTGGCACACCCTCCATGTAAAAATATGTCACCTCCGGGATTTTCTTTGGAGCCCAGGATCTTATCTGATTGGTTGGGGTAATTGATGCCTAACGACAGGTGGAAATTACTAACAGGATTAAACCGGTCAATGAAATAGAACCCTTCTGGTATTTGCCGGTCCCCACTTTTTCTTTTTGGTCCGGGATGCCCGGAGTTTGCACAAAATTTATAGTCTTTTAAATGCTGATAGCGATCGTGATGATTTCCTTTCACCCAGACTTCCATCACCTCCTCTCTTTTAAAAATCCTTATAAAAAGCAAAAACCTGTCATCGAGGATTCCCCTGGTCGATAACAAAGACCTTACAGCCTGTTGCTTTTCGGCATAAGCATTTTTGACCCTTGAATACTTTAATTGCCGGTTTTTAAAATCATTATTGTTTTGGGGAATTGCCATTAACAAGAGTAAACTTAGGGAAGTTGAAATATTGATCATGCCACATATGATTATCTATCCGTTGTTGAACTAATTAGCAAAAGTTTGATTTAATTAATAACGGTTAATAGTATATTTGACGTCTAGAGAACTAAAATTATTAATAATGCTTGAAAAAATTAAGGCAGCTTACGCATACATACAAGAAAAAATACAAACCAATCCGGAATTTGGGATCATATTGGGAACCGGCTTAGGTTCTCTGGTGAAGGAGGTAGTGGTAAGAGAAGTTATTCATTATGAAGATATTCCCGATTTTCCGGTATCTACCGTTGAAAGTCACAAAGGCAAATTGATTTTTGGAGAATTGGCTGGCAAGCAAGTGGTGGTTATGCAGGGGAGATTTCATTATTATGAAGGATACAGCATGAAACAGGTTACATTTCCACTACGGGTGATGAAATTGTTGGGCATTAAAAAGTTGTTTGTATCAAATGCTGCCGGTGGGTTGGACAAAAACTACCAGATCAGTGACCTGATGATTATCAAAGATCATATCAATCTTATGCCCGAAAATCCGTTAACAGGAGAGAACATGGATGCGTTTGGGGGTAGATTCCCGGATATGAGTGAACCGTACGATTTAAAGTTAATTCAGCAAGCTATGGAAATTGCCCAAGAGCACGACTTAAATGTTCATCAAGGTGTTTATGCCTCTGTGACGGGACCTAACCTGGAAACCAGGGCAGAATACAAATACTTACGGATTATTGGCGCTGATGCTGTAGGTATGTCCACTGTCCCTGAAATCATTGTAGCGCGGCATATGGAAATACCATGTTTTGCCATATCGGCCATTACCGATTTATGCATTCCCGAAACTTTGAAAAAAGTCTCAGTGCCGGAAATCATAGCCGCTGCCATGAAAGCTGAACCGGGCATGACTAAGATTGTCAAAGAGCTGGTCAGACTACAATAAACTGAACCTTTAGTCATGCATCCGGTATTATTTCAATTTAACACTCCGGAATTTCTTCAAAAATTCTTTCCTGATCAAATTACTATTTATTCATATGGTGCATTAATTGCGCTGGGAACAATTTTAGGTGCCATCTATACGGGCATTCAAGCCAAACGGGAATTAGGAGTTGCTTACCATGTTACCAACAATATGCTATTGTTGATTTTGATAACGGCTTTTTTGGGCGGTAAGCTTTTTTTTTATTTTGAAAACCCGGCTTACTATTTTGGCGATCCGGCCAATATGGTCAGAGATCCGGGAAATGGCTTTGTTTTCTATGGATCATTGATTTTTTCTGTGACCAGTATTATCATTTTTTTTAAGATAAACAAAATACCAATTCTAAAAATGTTGGACATTATAGCCATTACTACCTGTATTGTCCATTTTTTCGGTAGATTGGGCTGCTTTAATGCTGGCTGCTGTTACGGACACGCACATGATGGGATATTTTCCGTTGTGTTTACCGATCCGTTATGTCAGGCAAAGCCCTTAAACACACCGCTACATCCTACCCAGCTGTATAGCGCGGCCATGATTCTGGCAATATTGATCATCCTGGTAGTCATCAAAAACAAAAAAGCTTTTGAGGGGCAGGTTTTTTTATCATATATCATGTTATATTCTATTGGCAGGGGTATTATAGAAATATTCAGAGGAGATCTGGTCAGAGGTTTTGTTATTGATGGATACTTATCACATTCCCAGTTTATAGCGATTGTTTTATGGGCAACAGCCTTCTATTTCTATCTCAAACTCGGCGTCAGGAAAAAACCTACAAAAACTAGGTAAAACTTGTATAGCGCCGACCACTAGACTCCTGCTATTATCCTGGCTTATGGCCGTTATTTTACGGTTTATAGGCTTATCGATTAGTCTTAAAATTAGGAAAAACCCCTATAAATACGTTTTGTAATTTGTGTTATTTTAATTTTTATTTGAATTATTTTTAGTTGACATAATTTTGATAAGAATCCGGCCGATGTACATTTGGTGTAAGAAGTGCGGGCAAAATGAAAGAAAAGCCAGTTAATTTTTGATGAATTTAGACATAGATAACTAAAATTAACCTCAAAAATCTTCTCCACAATCAGGTATCAATGTTTGGTTGAATCTTGTATTTTTCTTTAGAAATTTTAGGATTATTTAAAGGATGTTTTACTGACATGTTATGATCACATTCATAGCTTTGGCATTGACTTTTTACTTAAAACCTCCTGATTCATTCATCTGCTTTTCAATAATTTAATAACAAAACCGGTAAAAATTATTTGTTTGAACATGCAATATTTCCAAATCTTCCAAATTGGGAAATGTTGAATTTTATCAATGGGGAACTAATTCCCTTAGTATTGAGCTAACCGTTAGTATGTAAATAAAAAAGTTTTATTCCTCTGCTTTTATAACATCCATTGGAGTCCATACTATTTTAAAAAGAGCGATGGGTTTTTATTCAATAGTTTTGTACTGGGTTAAAATATGAGCTGTTGATTTTGTGGCAATTTTTAGTTGCCATGCAAGATCGAAGTATAACCTTATTCTCAAAAGTATGAAAAGCAATAAACAATTAAAGAAGAGGAGCAGTGATTTATTTATTTCAGGGATTCGGTCATTATTTATACCCATAGTGATCCTATTCTCGTTGGCTTTTTGCTTTACGCTGGCTGAAACAGACTTTGTAAACCTGGGAAATATCCTGGAAGATCAGAAAGCTTCTGTTAACTCATCCAAATCCATTGTTTTTATCAATGACAATGTGGAAGATTATCAGTCACTGCTACAAGGTATTGATAACGCGGAGATTCATGTGCTTAATCACAAGAAGAATGGTATTGATGAAATAACGGCGATTTTAAAGGATAAGCAGGGATTTCTCAATATGCATGTGATATCGCACGGTAAACCCGGCGGCTTTCAATTGGGTAATGCCTATCTTACCTCGCATAATATTGCTTTGTTTAAGGAGCAACTTGTCACCTGGAAAAATGCATTTGTGAGTGACTATGACCTCTTAGTTTATAGTTGTAGGGTAGTTTCAGGAAAGAACGGAGAAAGGTTTATTGCTATGCTCGAAGAGGCTACAGGGCTGGATATAGCGGCTTCCAATGACCAAACAGGTAATCTGGAATTCGGAGGGGATTGGGAACTGGAATATAAAAAAGGAAATATTTCCACTTCAAGCCTTTTTGAAAACAAATCTTCCTTGCCTTACCCACATTTGCTTACAACCGGAGGTGCTGATAACTATGGCTATACTTTTATAGATTCGGACGAAACCGGTGGTACAGTAACATTTGAGGATATCAGTGGGTCCGGTACAGCGCTTCCTGCGCCAGATGACGATGAACATAATGTTACGATGCCCTTTTCCTTCAATTTTTATGGTACTAGCTCTGCCAATTTGAGGATTGGCGACAATGGTGCCATTCGATTTGGGCAGACTACGGGAAATATTGGTTTTAATAATATTGATTTTCCAATTAATACTGCATTAATTGCTCCCTTTTGGGATGATTTATTTGACGGTACTATCTACTATGAAACGAGGGGGACGGCGCCTAATCGAAGGTTTATCATTCAATATAATGGATTTGAGAATTATAATGCATTTTCTACCGGGACGGTGACATTTGAAGTTATTTTGTATGAGACCAGCAACAATATCGATTTTGTTTACAATGATACAACCTTTGGTGATGCCACGTACGATAATGGAAATAGAGCTACTATTGGGATAAATGGGAACTCCACTAACTTTTTAAGATATTCCTTCAACACCGCATCCCTTGCTGGGATATCCTCCATCCGTTTTGTTGATCCCAGTCAAAATATGACTTATATCACCAGCAACACACTCCAATCAATCACCACGGAGGTTGCTCAAGGTGCTACTGATGCGCAGATAATTGAGGTAGAGGTCTTTGTAACAGGAGGTGCTTCGGCCATAAATGCTACGGCCCTCCAATTAAGTACAAATGGTTCAACCGATGCAGCCAATGATATAACCAACGCAAAAGTTTATTATACAGGTGCCAGTGCTACTTTCGCTACAGGTACACAATTTGGATCTACAGTATCAAGCCCCAATGGCTCTTTTTCGGTTTCTGGAACACAAACATTAGTTGCCGGAACAAATTACTTTTGGGTGGTTTATGATATTGCGGGAGGCGCTGCCGACGGTAATGTAGTAGACGCTGAATGTGCGACAGTAACTGTAAACAGTATTGCCAGGACACCCGTAGCCACCGCGCCTGCCGGCACCCGTAGCATTGATGGGCCACCTGAATATGCCAGCTTCCCCTATAGTACTGGTTTTGAAACAGGTGCTTTTGAGAATGAATGGGATGTATCCAGTTCTAATGGCTTTGGTCGCGTCCAGGTAACAACGGCCAATACTCCCAGTGCAGGCAGTTATCATATGACTATGGATGTGAATACAGATGATAATTTCGCAACGAACTATGCGGATCTGTATATTAATTTGGCAGGGCAAAGCAACGTGATTCTCGATTTTAACTTTAAAGATTTTGGTGACGAGGATACCAATGTAGATGGTATCTATTTATCCGACGATGGCGGACAGAACTTTTCCTATGTTTATGAGATAGCGCCCAATGACTTTGTCAATAATGTCTGGAATTATATACGCTTGGATATTGATGCTTTGGCTGCTACCGCCGGACTTACATTAAATAGTACCTTTGTCATAAGATTTCAACAATATGATAACTATCCCATTGCCAATGACGGTTTTGCTTTTGATAATATATCAGTGAGGGAGGGCCCGGTTTACGCCAGTTTTCCCTATTCCCATGGCTTTGAGTTAGGTTATTTCCCTGAAGAGTGGGTAACTGCTGGTAATAATGGTTTTACCCGTATACAAACTACCACTGCCAATACACCTAATACCGGCCTTTACCATATGACGATGGATGTAACTACCGACGATAACTTAACCACCAACTATGCAGACTTGCACGTTGATTTGTCAGGTCAGACCGATGTAATCCTTGATTTCTACTTTAAGGATTTTGGTGATGAGGATAACAACGTGGACGGTATCTACCTATCCGATGACGGGGGACAAACCTTTTCATACGTTCATGAGATAGATCCTGATAACTATACCACCACCTATTCTCAAATAGTTTTGGATCTTGACGCCCTGGCAGCAGGTGCCGGGCTCACCCTGAATAGTACATTTGTGGTGAGATTTCTTCAAAATGATAACTACAACATACCAGATGATGGTTTTGCTATTGATGATGTACAGCTAAGGACAACCTATTATGCTTCATTTCCGTATTTCGATGGGTTTGAATCAGGTGTATTCGGAGATGAATGGTCAACAGGTGGGGGAGCTAATAGTGAAACGATTGTGTCCACTGCTAACACACCTTATCAAGGCACTTACCACATGACCATGGATGTAATCAACAATAACAATTTTACCTTGAATGAGGCTATGTTACATATAGATCTATCAGGTCAAACTCAGGTGGAACTATCATTCTATTGGAAGGAATTTGGCGATGAAACACATACGCAGGATGCTGTCTATTTTTCAGACGATGGTGGCGCCAGTTTTTCATTAGTACACGCATTTGACCCCCAGAATACAACAAACAACACTTGGAATCAGGTTATCCTTGATGTAGATGTGCTAGCTGCCGGAGCAGGATTATCCTTGAATGATCAATTTGTAATCAGTTTCGAACAATATGACAATTGGAATATTGCCAATGACGGTATGGCATTTGACGACATTGCCCTTTATGTGCCAAATACTTTTACAAATTGGACAGGAAATGCTTTGACCACTGCGTGGGAAACAGCTGGTAACTGGTCAAATGGCGTACCTGGATGTAGTGATCTGGCTATTATTCCCGATGTGAGTGGTGGTTCGGGTTTCTTCCCGGTTATAAGTGCTGGCTTTGGGTCGGCTAATGTAGGTAGTATTTTTATCCAACCTAATGCATCGCTTACGCTTAATGTTGGAGCTACTTTAAATGTTTGTGAAGAATGGGATAACCAGGGAAGTGCGGCAATTGGTTCCGGTACCGTAGTTTTTCAAGGTACCGCCCAGCAAGAGATTTCGGGAACAACCAATTGGCAAAATTTGACAATTAACAATGTGGGTGCGGATATTCTATTGAATGATCCCCAAAATGTAAGTGGCGTTTTGACCCTCACCGATGGAATTGTCGATACGCAATACAATACTTTCACCATGAATAATGGGTCTTCTACCACCGGCGCCTCCGCAGCAAGTTTTATTTATGGGCGTGTCACCAAAATTGGTAATACGGATTTTGAGTTCCCGATAGGTAATGGTACGGACTGGGCGCCCTTGGCTATTGCCAACCTTACCGGTGATGCGGCCACGGAATTTACCGCCGATTATTTGCGACGAAATTATATAGTTACAAATCAACTTTTGACGAGTGATCCAAATGGTGACCTGGATCGTGTCAGTATACTTGAGTATTGGAATTTAACGAATACTGGAACTACCTCGTCGGCGGATGTTACGCTTTATTGGAAAGATCAAAGTTTTAGTGAAATACAGGACTTCGCAGATTTACAAATTGCCCATTACAATGGGTCGGTCTGGGAAAATTTGGGTCAAAATGCCATAGCATCTGTAGATCCGGGTTGGATCAGGGTGACAGGGGTCAGCAGTTTTAGTCCATTTACATTTGGCAGCACAACTTCCGATAATACACTTCCGGTAGATTTGGTTTCATTCACAGCGCGTGAGGACAATAATAAGGTATTGCTCGATTGGCAAACTGCCAGTGAAATTAATAATGACTTTTTTGAAGTACAACGTTCAGAAGACGGAGATAACTGGGAGGTAATTGGTCAGGTTGATGGTAATGGAACGATTAACGAAGTTCTGAATTATGACTATACTGATAACAGACCGTTGTTTGGGACATCATACTATCGTTTGAGACAAGTTGACTTCGACGGGCAATTTGAGTACTCATCTGTACAAAGTGTTACGATTGAATTTGATGGTCCGGATTTACAGGTTTCTCTATACCCCAATCCGACCACCAAACATAATATTAACCTTCGATTGGTATCGCTTAACAATCGCAATAAGGTAAAGCTAAGGCTTATCGATATGTCCGGAAAGGTATTCCTCGATGAATTTGTGGAAATCAGTAAGTTTAATAAAGATCAAAAAATTAAGGCACATACCGAACTTCATAAGGGTATTTATATTCTGGAAGTGGATCAGAACGGTATTGTTTCCAAACATAAGGTTATTATTCTGTAACATAAATATAGATCATAAAAAAGGCTGTCTTTAGCAAGACGGCCTTTTTTTATGGCTACAGGTGTAAGAAAGAAAACTGTTTCGACCTATCACCGAATGCCTTGCTGCTATAGATTTACAGATGTGTCCTGCAAACCAATCGATCTGTTTACAATGCTGCCGGTTAACATTCCACAAAAGTTTTGTTTGTACCTGAGCGCGTCTTACCGGAACCCTTGTTTTCTTTTTTCAGGAAAAGTGCGTTTGGCGGGGAGTTTTTTATTCCACTATATTTAGGGAAACAGCATCATGCACCTATGTTATTAGTCCGATTGAAAAACGTGATAACATAATTTTTTAAAATATGGAACTAAATATTAATATAAATGACATTTCAGAAACGGCATTTTTAACACTTCAATGCCATGCCATCGATGCCCAATCAGCTGCTCCCATCTTAAATGACCAAAGTTCTGTTAACACGTTGAATGTTTTAAAAGAATATTTTTTGGAATCCGGAAGTGCTTTGCACAAAAACCTGTTTTTAAATAAAGTCAAGCCCAACTTAGTTACCTATACAGTGCTCCGCGCCAGAAAATATGATCGTTATATCACAGAATTTATTGAGAAATACCCCGATGCTGCGATTGTGAATATTGGTTGTGGGCTGGACCACAGGTTTGAACGCGTTAATAATGGCAACATAAGTTTTTTTGATCTTGACTTACCGGATATCATGAATATAAAAAAACAACTATTTCCGGAACAGGCAAATTACCATCAAATTTCACAATCGGTTTTTGACCTGGACTGGATTGACAAAATAGAAGCCAAGCACATTATGCTGGCTGCCGAAGGCGTATTTATGTATTGCCATGAGCAGGATGTAAAAAGGTTGTTCCTGGCGTTACAGGAAAAATTAAATAATCCCGAAATTGTTTTTGAAGTGTTTAGCTCAAAATGGCTTACCGGATGGCGGAAAAAACTAATGGGTTTTAAGCTGAGAAAAGCGTTAAAATTAGGTGCCGGTACTACCTTTAAATTTGGTATTCCGGATAGCGATGCGATCGTACATTGGAATCCTGGTTTTCGGTTAGTGGATGATTGGTCATACCTTGATAGCGATGAACTGAACTCCGGCTTCACAAGATTTTTCAGAAAAAATGATTCCCTGAGAAAAGTTCAGTGGACAGTACATTATGTGTTGGATAAAATCAAAGAATAAAGCCAAATTAGTGTGGCATAAATAAAAAACAAGAACTGGGTGTAGAATTTTCTTCATTCATGTATCTGTCCCGGAAACATATCGGAGCATTTGCAATGCTGACTGCAAGTCCTTTCTGCCGGAATTTTTGATTTTGCCCTTACTCTTTTGGTTACAATTCGCCTGCTTTTAATTTCTTTGATACCTCGGTTTTAACAGGCTTCCTTTATTCATTTCATCTTAATTTTACCGGATCTCAGATCCTATATATCAACCTTTAAAGATAACAGGGCTCAGTCACAGTTCGGTATTTTTTTTTTGAATTAAATAAAACACTTTTATACTACCTTGATTTCTGACGATAAAATAAAAAAACGGGAACTGGGTGTAGAATTTTCTACACTCATATATCTGTTTTGGAAACGTATCGAAGCATTTGCAATGCCGGCCAAAAGCCTTTTCAACCAAATTTTTTGATTTCACCACAGCACCATTGCCTTCAAAACAGGACGGTATGGCCAGACATATACTCAGGTTCTTTTTTGAACCCTCAAGCAATTTCTATTTACTTAATAATCTTAATTTTATTCATATTAATCACAGCTTCTTCAATGCCATGCGGCGTCAACGGATACATGGGAATAATACTGCCCAGGATCTCAACCGTATAAGAATACTTCCAGGTATCGATGCGGTCGGGGTTGAGCCAGGCGATCTTTTTAAATTTTTCCCTGAGATCATGCCAGTGCTGAATGGACGTCTGGCTTAGCTCGTAGGGGGCCATGGCAGCGTCACCTACGATAAAAACGGCATAGTCAGGATCTTTGGCCAGTAACTGATCAATGGCGATACGCTCCGTTCGTCTTTCATTGGTATAAAGGTAGTTATAAATGGTGTTGTGATAATAATACACCTCCAGGTCGTGCGCAAAGCGCGTTTTCATTTTTTTAAACAGTTCTGTCACCTTGCCAATATGAAAGTCCATGGAAAACCCGCCATTATCAATCATCAGGATGATTTGCATTTTTTCGGAGATGATGTCTTTTTCTTCAGGTAAAAAAAGGCCACCTCTTTTCAACCCGTTTTTGATAGTGTTCGGGATGTCGAGACTTTTGGTAGCGCTTTCTTCAAAAATGCCTTTTAGCGCGGCCAATGCAGCATCTACGTTGTTGTCACTTAATTGCTGATCCATGTCTACCGGAAAGTATCTCGGGTCACCCATTACCGCCCTGGCCATTCTGCCTCCGCCTTTTCCTCCTACCCTGATACCTCCAGCCGCTGCGCCGCTATGGCCATATGGAGAAATTCCTCCCGTACCAATCCAATGACTGCCGCCTGTATGACGATCCCTTTGTTGCCTGGCAACTTGTTCCATTCTCTTTAACAGCTCCTGAAGGTCAATGTTTCTATAGTCGGCCGCTTTATCCAGTTTTCGGGCACCATCTTTTCCAGGTTCAGTTGGTTGGTCTGCCATGTCCGGATTGTCCCGGGCCAGGATGTCTTTACCGTCAATAATGTCCTGAATATCATAGGTTGTAAGATGTACTTCGTCCAAAAATTGATTCACCAGCGCTCTTATGTCGTCGGGGTCGGCTTGCTTTTCAGCTTCCAAAAACATTTCCTTCCATTCCTGAAAGGCTTTTGACCGTGCAACGGCTTCTTCCAGGTTTTCTCCCGGCTGAAAATCAACGCTTAAGAAATAATCATAATAGGCCATTGTAAAAGGACCTATCATCGTGGGATCTTTTACCACGATGCCTTTCAGGACCAGATAGATATCGCCTAATGTATGTACCAGCCCACATTCCATGCTTTTCCTTAATAAAAGTAATGTTCTGACATCCGCGGGAAGGTCGTGTGCCTTAAAGGTATGGGGTAAGCTTGGAAACAAAATCAGTATAAGTTTAACTAGCCGTCCGTTCCGGAATTGCTGTTGATAATATTACTCCTCTCTACGCGCTGCAGGTCTACCTGGGTCTTGACGAGTGCGCCAATCCCTGATAAATTATTGATCATTTTCAAGGATTCACCTTTGGAGAAAGTTTGCAGATACTTTAACCAATTCAATAATTCACGGGTAGAGGGTGCTCTTTCCAGTTTTAGTTTTCTCAATTGATAAAACAGATCAATGGCCAATCTCACCAGCTCCTTATTGGCTTTCGGATAGTGCTTGTTAACAATGGCCTGCATCGTATCCGGGTCTGGAAACTGGATATAATGATAGATGCACCTTCCCTTAAAAGCTGTAGGCAATTCCTGCTCCCGGTTGCTGGTGATCACGATGGCGGGCATTTCAGCTTCGCTTGTTTCCAATACTTTGCCCGATTCCGGCAACACAAATTTTCTGTGGCTTAAAGCATATAACAGATCATTCGGAAACTCCCGTGGTGCTTTATCTATTTCATCAATGAGTAATACGGAATTGGGCGAAGCATAAGCGTTGGCAGCGGGACCCGTTAATATGTAGTCGTCGAGATTTTCAGTACTTCGCCCACCGGTACTTAGCTTTTTGCTGAGGCCTTTCTCTTCCCGCTGGCTGTTAAGTACTTCGATCTGTGAGTCCCTGAGGTATTTGACATGATCAAATTTAGCCACAAACTGCTCCACATTGCTCTTCGAACCTACCGGGTAAACAAACAGGTCGAGTTTCAGGCTTTTAGCGTATTGCAGGGGAAGTTCCGTTTTGCCGGTACCAGGCTCTCCTTCGACTAACAAAGGCATTCCCAGCGTACGGGCCATATGAAATGCCTGGGCCAGTTCCGGATCGCAAATGTATTTATCAGATCCCTTCCAATGTGATTTGTCTGCCATTTTTTACATGTATTTATGCCGTTGAAAATATCCAAACCATCGCCGTCTCCACTACAATTATACAAAATGAATTGGGAATTTTTTTTCTGTCCAGGCGTGACGCTTGAACCAGCCTACCGGCTGGTTATGGTTAGTTCGGCATACACAGGCAAATGATCCGACGGATACCGCAAGTTTTTGGAATCGCTTAAAACGGCATATTTGTTTACAATTACGCCGGACTTGCTGGTAAAGATATAATCAATTCGCCGCGTAACCGGTTTGTCAAATTGAAAGCCATTAAACGTTCCCTCGGGCCCAAAGACAACATCTTTGCTACCCGTTCTTGCATCTTGCAGGTTTTGGGATAAATATTGGATAGCCTCACTTTCAGGTTCCAGGTTCAGATCTCCCATGACGAGGCAGGGGTACTGATCTTTGTTAAGTGCCTGAACACGTTCGTAGATTAGTCGCGCGCTATTTTCTCTGGCTACTTTGCCCCGGTGATCGAAGTGGGTGTTGAATACCCATAACCTTTGACCGGTTTTCTTGTTTTCAAACAGCGCATAAGTGCAGATCCTCTCCATGGCCGCATCCCATCCAACAGAAATTTTATCTGGTGTTGGCGATAGCCAGAAGGTGGAGGACGCAATTACCTTAAATTTTTTATTGTTGAAAAAAAGTGCACTGAACTCTCCCTTTTTTTTGCCATCATCACGTCCCACACCCACATATTTATAATCTTTAAGCCCATTGCTTAAATAGTCTACCTGATGTGCCAGCCCTTCCTGTATTCCGAAAATATCAGGGGCATGGAACTTGATTTGATTGATCAAAAATACTTTTCGGGCATCCCACCGATCCTCCCCATCGTTGGGATTATCATAGCGGATGTTGTAAGTCATCGCAGTAATGGGTTGACTGTAAGTGGGATTTAACAGCCCCAGGGTCAATAACACAAACGGATAGAAGATTTTCATTTTTTAATGGTTGTCTTTAGTTTTAAAAAAAGCAATATGTCAATCTCCCGTTTTAATTCAAAGGGTTTTTGTTTTTCTTTCCGCTGTTCGCAGTTGGCAATTTTGATCGTTGCAAATACAGGTTGAAAACCAGCTACATTTCGGTGACCAGAAATGAGAATCCGGTTTTCCATTTGCGAGATTATTCTTTAACCGGCTTTTGCCACTTTTCCCAGACCGGCGATAAATCTACCCCCGCGCCATCGGACAGGATGGATAGGATCTCCTCGTAACCAAAGGCACGCTGATGCTTTTCAGACCATTTGTAGAGACCTATGACTGCATCCTTAAATGTTTTTGTGCCACTGCTTTTCTCTTGGATATATTCATCCATTTCATAGGCCATCAGCGCACCCCTGGAAAAGAGATTTTGGCCAATGCGAAAATCCTTTGAGTATTGCGTAGATCCCAGTAAAGAAAGTTCCCTGAGAGATTTTCTATTAATAAAATCCGGCGCTTCTCTGATGGTATTTCGGAATCGGTCCAGTATGGTAGATGAGCCGATAATCCTGTGGCCCGAAATGTACCAGATAAATCCTTCATTGAGCCAGATTGTTTCTATTAATGGGGCGGTTTCCCAATCAAAAGGGCGATAACCTTCGCCGTAACAACGCAAAGGGATCCAGGAGTGCCCCATGTGATGAATGGCCCCGCCCAATCGTGGATTTTCTTCATACCGGATAATGGCCCTGGAGGTATCAAGGCTGCTGGTCATGCTATTGAGATGCTCCATAGAGAAATTGTACAAATGGTTAGCAGATTTGGGAATAAGATATTCATAACACATCACATAATGAGGCATGGGTACGAAACCAAAGTATTTTTGTATGCCTTCCAGTGCCAGCAATCCTCTTCGGCCGATCTCTTCAATATTGGCCTCAGTCTCGGCGTATAAGGCTACAAAAAGCGGCATAGCGCCTGCTTTACCTTGCCATATTTTTACACCTTCACCCAACAGATACTGCCCATCGGCGAGGATATCGAAGTTGGTGGCTTCGAAATGCGCCTTCCCATAGCTTCTTTTCATTTTAGGATCCAACGTAGCGAAAACAGGCCAATCTGAACCTGTTTCTATCGTCAGTTTGATTGGGTTGTTTTGGAAAACCTTTAAAAAACCAAAGACAGCGTAGCCGAGCATACCCAGATAATCAGGCCTTACTTTTGAGCTGGCATAGGCCCCATGCAACTGATTTTCCATTTTTTCAATAGCCACATTATAGGAAATGGAAGCGATTGGCGCATTCGAAGATAAAAACTCAAAATAAGAGCCTATACCCTTATTGCCGGCGATAGTCTCAGCGTTACTGGTAGCGGCGGTTACATTTTCAAAGAACGCCGAATAATCGGTAAGATCGTAAGTGCCAGGTGCGCTGCGGGGAATAACAAAGTAGCTCAGTTGATCTTTGAGCGCAGGAAATGAATAGTGAACCTGTATATATTTTGAGCCAGGTTGGTAGGAAAGGTGGTAGTGAACGGTATCGAGCGGTTGTGCCGGGGATTGAGTAAAAGAGAGGAGGATGGATATACCTGTTAGTAGCTGTCGCATAATGCAAAATTGGTTTATTTAACTGTTTTCTGGTTCCGATACTTGTGAATTTTGACAAAGACCCCTGGTTCATCAATTTACTGTTTAAAATGTTGCCTTCCCTGGTTTGTATCGCAGATAGCTGATGGTTATACCCGATGCAAAATAGTGGCATTTAAAATGCCGGGAATACTTGTAGAAGATGAAATTGATTGGATCATGGTTTCATTCCAAATCCTGCTAATCTATGTCGAATGGTTTGGGGCCATCAGTTTTTGACATAAAAAATTGTTGGCGCTCAAATTTAGTAAATTTTGCTGGTGTATGAAACAGCATAGGTTCCATCAGACAAAATGGGTTTTGGAAAATTTCCCCTATGACATTTAATAAAAGCCGGCAGGTGCGAAACTTGATTTAGATGAGATAACATTGATTGAAGGTTTTGCTATCCTTAATACAATAAAAAGTGAAAGGAGGAAATCCCAAGGATGTTAAAACCTTAAAAATTGATAAATGGTGAAAAATACTTAATATCTTATTTGATGCTGACTAATTAACAGATTCATATTAGTTTATTTATGTAACAAATATTTATATTGGTATGTGACGTGTTAGATTGGTGCTAAATTTTCAATACTGACTAAACGAAACCTTCATGTTTACCAAGCTGCTCTACTGCCTTTTTGTTATATCAATTTTCCTTTACATTGTTGCAATCCCCATACAGGCCCAGGAAAATGGCGTGCCCCCTAATGTCATATTGATCATGGCTGATGATCTTGGGTCGGAAACTGTAGGCTGTTACGGTGGAACATCCTATAAAACACCTGCGCTGGATAAAATGGCCAGGGAAGGCATGAAATTTAATCATGGCTACGCTTATCCGCTTTGTACACCAACCCGCGTCAGCCTTATGACCGGTAAATACAATTTTAGAAACTGGAAGGCATTTGGCATTTTGGACCCTGATGAGAAGACTTTTGGTCATTTAATGCAAGATGAAGGTTTTAAAACCTGTATGGTTGGTAAGTGGCAATTGCAAAGCTACGATCCGCCGGACTATCCGGGAAGTGAATTACGAAGAAATACAGGTATGACGGTGGACAATGCGGGCTTTGATGAGTTTTGTATGTGGCACACCGGGCATACCGAGGATAAAGGATCAAGATATGCAGATCCCCTGGTATATCAGAATGGAAAATTTCTAACCAATACCAATGGTAACTACGGCCCTGATATTTTTACGGATTATTTGCTTGATTTTATAAGCAGAAACAAAAGTGCTCCCTTCTTTGCATATTATCCCATGGCCCTTCCACACGGTCCGTTTGTGCCAACGCCGGATAGTGAAGAATGGAGCGACCCCGCGCTTCGTCACCCGGCTGATAACAGATATTTTGCTGATATGGTAGAATATACAGATAAGATTGTGGGGCGGATCCTGACGCATCTGGAAAAAGAGGGTTTATCAGAAAATACAATTGTTATATTTTACAGTGACAATGGTACACATCAGTCTTTGTCGTCAAAAATGGGTAATAAAGTTGTTTGGGGTGGAAAAACATTGCCAACTGACGCGGGGACAAGAGTGCCTTTAATTGTTAATTGGAAGGGTAAAATTAAACCAGGTGTGGTATCTGAGCAGATGGTTTCTTCAAGCGATTTTATTCCTACAATATTTGAGGCGACAGGCAAAGCATTACCTGCAGACTTTGAGACAGATGGTGAGAGTTTTTTTAAAACGCTAATTGGAAAGCCGGTTGAAAGGAGAGACTGGGTTTTTATTGACTATAATCCAAGACCGGGATGGGATAAAGATCATTTAATGCCCAGCACCTTCGTGAAGGGAAGTCGGTATAAGCTTTACAACGATGGTAGGTTTTATGATGTAGAAAATGATGAACTGGAGAAAAAACCTTTAAAAATTAAACCCGGTCAATTGGCAGTACTCAAACAGCGCTATAAAAAAATATTAGACAGTCTGGGTAGGTATCCAACGATGGGCTATCTGGAAAAACTTAGCCCCGAATTTGATAGAATAGTGCCACCGCATGCTAAAATTGAAATCATTGCAGATGGCCATACATGGACCGAAGGCCCTGTTTGGATACCCTCGCAGCAATGCCTTCTGTACTCTGACGTCCCCCGTAATATTGCTTATAAATGGACTGATGGAGAAGGGGTTGAGGAATATTTGAAGTCAAGTGGGTATACGGTATCTGTGCCGGGAGAAAGGGGGAAAGGATCAAATGGGCTTACACTTGATAAGAACGGGCAGTTAATTCTTTGCAGAGTCGGGGACAGGGAGGTTGCCCGTATGGTGGCAGGTTTGGGGATGCCAGTACCAGTTTATCAGACGTTGGCACATAAATACGAGGGTAAAAAACTTAACGGTCCAAATGACGTTGTAGTGGACAAAAAAGGCAATATTTACTTTACCGATCCAAATTTTGGAATAAACAAAAGCGTATCCACGACTCAGGAAATAGATTATCAGGGGGTTTTCAGGATAAGTACAGAAGGGGAGGTGAAGCTGATAACTAAGACCTTGCCGACACCCAATGGTATCGGTTTATCTCCTGATAACAACACCCTGTACATAACGAATTCCGAACCTCCCCGTCTAATTGCTCTCGACCTGGCGGATGATGGAACTGCTTCCAACGAACGGGTAATCTTTGATGTTACCAAGCTTTGGAAAAAAAGTGTGGCCAAGCAAAAACCTGACGGCCTGACCATTAATCAGGATGGTATTGTATTTATGACCGGTCCTGACGGTGTTTTGGTACTTACTCCCGAAGGTAAGCACCTGGGGTCGATTAAAACAGATAAAAGGACATCCAATTGTACTTTTAATGAAGATGAAACCGTACTTTATATAACCTGTGATGACCTGGTACTACGGGTCGTATTGGGATACAAGCTGAAAGCCAAATAACAGGCCTTTAAAGGTCAGACAATTTTTTGAATCTGAAATAACCGCCCGAAAGCCAATGAAAAAGAACTCCTGAAGATGAATACAATATATAAGCATATTATGACGTGAAATGGCGTTTGATGGATACCGAAAAAATCACTTGTCTTTTGGATAGCATCAGCACTAATTATTATACAAAGGGTATCAGGCAAAATGAATTTTGGAAAATTTTCGCACTGCGATGGTCAATAGAATCAGAAAATAGGCAAAACCGACCATGGTATTCACAAAAAATGGTCCGCCTTCTATGATATTGTTTAGCCCCTGAAAAGCCCAATGTGATGGAAGAATACCAAACAGATGGGTAAAACTATCTGGCACAAAAAAAGCAACTATAGGCAGTACCACGGCTATGTTGAATATTTTGATCCAGATCATTCCCTGCATTTTATTCCGGGATAGTATGGTAATGCCAAGTACATAAACCGGTACAATGAGCCCGGACAATACAGAGAGCACCAAACTTGACATGATGGCTAATGAATAAAATGGCTGTGTGAGGAGTATGGCCCACGTGAGCAAAGCAGTAATCAGGCACGGAATAATTAATCGAAAAAGCACAAACCACATCTTTGATACCGGTAATACACCATAGACTCTGGCCACTTCCGTTTCCTTTTCCTCGATTAAAACCATGCTATAAATAAACCCAAACATTTGTGTGTTTTCTATAGTAGCCACGATTAAGACGTAGGAGACATAATCATTTACACCTTCAAATTTGCTTATCAGATAAGGTAGAAAAACATTGATAACCAAGAAAATCAAGGCCGGCAGGAACAAAAAAATTCTCAGGGAAGGATCCCTGAATATTAACTTGGAATCGGCAGTGGAGACTTTTAACAATTGCTTCATTGTATTAAACATTTACTATTTTGGACATGAACGTGCGATACACCAACCAATAGAGCAGGGGAATCCAAAAAACAATGGAGAGGTATCCGTAAAAAATAACCGACGGATCGGGACTGTCTTCATGCGAACCGGCGATCAGATCCACCCCCCCCTGCGAAGGAAAGAACTTGAAAAAACCAATGTTGGTCACTTCAAAATAATTGAGGAGAGGCAGGTTGAAAAGTAGTAATAAAATAGGTATGGATTTTAAGGTGAAGCGCATAAATTCCTGTGTATAACAAACCAGATAAATACCTAATAAGCATGCGAGTATGCATATGCCTAAAACACCGGCGGAAAAGTGGATCAGGTGAAATGAATTACCTACCGCAGCAAAGGCCATGCCCAGCGCACATACCCATCCGACAATAGAAATTGATAAAATACGGGATATCAGGTAAATGTGATGATTGATGGGGGTAACAAATAAGGCAGAGAGTACTTGCTGATCCTTTTCCATAATGATGGAAAGTCCGATGAAAAACAATCCGATTACGGCCGGGTCATTGAAAATGAGCAAAGTCAGTACTTTATCGGCATTGCCAAGATCCTTGGTGATAAAAAATGCCAACGCATAAAAAAAGGTCACTGCGATGCTAATGGAGATAATATTGTTTTTCTGCAGCAATATAAACTGCCATTTTGTTTGTTGGATTAATTCCTTCATGCCTTTAACGCTTTACCGGTGACCTGAATAAAAACCTCTTCCAGCGTGGCCTCCATTGTGTTTATTCTGAGTAATTCATTAGTATTGATAAACTCCAGAAAACCGGTATTTTGACCAAGATGCTCCAGGGGAAATTTGGCTGGCTGTTTACCTTTTGCCTCGACCTTTACTTTGTTTTCACCGTGCTTAAGCTTCAATGTGGAAGGTGCTTCGGTTACACGCAGCTCGCCATCTACGATGAATGCCACCCGGTCGCAGATTTCATCTGCTGTAGTCATGTCATGGGTGGTAATAAAGATGGTTTTTCCCTTGTTCTTCAGGTTGACAATATACTCTTTAAGTTTATGACCGTTGACAGGGTCTAATCCGGCTGTGGGTTCATCAAAAAAGAGGATATCCGGATCGTTCATAATGGCGCGAATAAAATTCAGGCGCATTTTCATACCTTTGGAATAGGTTTCAACCTTTTTATGCATACTATCCTGTAATCCCACCATCTCGAAGAGGTCCGTCATTTTGAGGAGCCTGTTTTTGTTATAAAAAGAAGCGAATAGCGCCAGGTTTTCTTTGCCGGTCAGCTTCAGATAATGGTTGGGCAATTCAAAGCCAACGCCAATCTGTTCAAAATATTCCTTGCCCCATTGCCCCAATGGTTTATCCTTGATATGGATTTCTCCGCTAAAATTATGCAGGATTTTGTACAATATTTTTTGTGTTGTGCTTTTACCCGCCCCCGAAGGTCCCAGAAAACCAAAAATTTCTCCCTCACTGATTTCAAAATTGAGGTTTTGTAATACAGGTGAAGAGGCGCCCGGGTAGGTAAAAGAAAGATTGTTTACTTTTATCATGATTTTATTTTTCAAATGCTTTGCGGAGCATGGCGATGTATTCATCAACAGATTGCAACAGGATCTGACCCTTTTGCGATGCGTAAACCGGTTTTCCGCTTTTTATGTTTTCATCTAAATTTAATCCGTGCATCGTTCGCATATAATCCCCGATACTGATGCTGACCGTATATAAAAAAAATGCCATTGATTTGACCGGCAAATCATCCCTGAAATGACCGATGTCCACTTCATGCTGAATCCATGAACACATTACGCCGATGACCTGGTCAAACCACTGCTTGGTTAATTCTTTGAGAGACGGCGCGTGAATATGTTTTGCCAAAGAATGCAGAAAATTGCTTTCAAGTGGATGATTAAGGTCAAACTTGATCCCCTCCCGGTACAATGCTTTGAAGTAGGCCCAGAAATCGGGGTAATCATCTCTTTTCAGATGCATGATATATTTTGCCTTGATGGCGCCGCACTCTGACTGCAGGTATAAGAATAGGTCAAGTTTCCCGTCAAAGTATTGATAAATACTGCCTTTGGCTATTCCGAGAGATTTGACGACGGTAGTTAAAGAGGCGTCATCATAATTATTGGTGCTAAACTCACGCAGGAAGCTGTCCGTGATTTTTTTCCGTTTTTCCGGATTGAGTTTTAGAAAGGTTTCTTTTGGCATTGGACTTTAATTATGACCACCCGGTCACAAATATAATATAACTTTTATTAAAATGTGACTGGATGGTCATTTTTTGTGATAATAAATCGTCTTTTAAGTTGGTGGTAATTGGCTAAGCGCGGAGATCGATATGCAGTGTATAATCGCTGATTTTGAATCCAAGCCGTTGGTAAAATGGAATCGCCTTGCTGTTATGGGCAAATACATGTAGCCAGATATGGGCGATCCCCAGCCGGGTAACTTCGCCTTTCAACGCTTTCATCGCCAATGACCCGTACCCTTCGGACCGGAAATCCGGTTCGATATAGATTTGATAAAGGAAGGCTATTGCCGGCGGTTCTTCATCTTTGACGGCATACCAGATCGATCCTATTTTTCGATGATGGGTGACAATATTTTTCAGGTAATGGTTTTTTGTTTGAATACCTTGTGGTAGCAGCCGATTAAAATCGCGTTTTGCATTGGAAAGGGCGTTTTCAGCGTTCCAGCTTCCTGCTTTTATTTTATCTTCGGCGTAGTCGGCGATGGTCATGTCCAAAAACTGTTCAAACTCGTTTTGGTCCATGGGGGATAGGCTAAGGTCCATTACCTGATAAAGAGACGGCTAAAATTCAACATCTGGCTTCCTTTCTTTTTTTTCCTATTCGTCCTTTGTCTTTAATCTTCTGTATGTATTCGGTGGCTAACGGAACCTTGCAGGCAGTTCCACCCACGTCTACATGTACTTTTCCGATAACTTCTGCCGTTGCTACGGCCTTGTCTGTTAGTTCGGCCAGGTAGGCGGCTGTGGCAATCACAAAACCATTCATGGTGTAGCGAACGCGGTTTCGTTCTCCATGTATCTCAGTGGCCACCCGGTCGAGTAATGTACTGAAGGTGGATATCTCCAATTCTTCATCGGGTTTGATAGAAATAAAGCTGGCCAGCGTAGACCATCCCGATGAAGCTACGTTTTCCTGGTCAGCGTCTATCCACTCCATCCCCAGCTTCAGCGCAAAGGGCGTTTCAGAGGCAACCCAGGCCACGGTATATTCACTGATCATGTACCAGTAGGCGTCTTTGGCCCATTTGTTTAAATCAGCTTCCGTCATCCGGCTTTCGTCTGCAATCAAGCCTGCCAGGTACATGGCGTCTGAATTGCCTGAGTCAAATAATTCCAGCGCCAGTTGATAGTCCTTTTTTATCTTTTTCTGGATTTTTTTTAAATCGGCCACCTTTACACCAAAAAAGGGTTCTCTCACACCGTGTTTTAACAACATTTTTTTGGTTTGCTCATTACCATATTGTTCCAGTTCCTGCAAAACTTCGCTGGTAGTCATAATCAATTACGTTTTTTTTTCACTAAGTGGAGTTTCGTGGTTCTATTCACAGAGAATTTTCTGTCTAAACAGAAGCGGGTGAATAATATTTAAATATAAAAAAATATTGCAAAAATTTATGGAATATTACTGTTATGGCGGTTTTTTATGGGATGACCCGGTAAGTGGGAGCGGGAACATGACAAAAACCTGAAACTTTGGTGAATACAGGTTATCAACCTGTCACTTTGCAGGTATAAGTTGTAGGTCTAAATCAACTAACGAAGGCTTTCAGGTTGGCAGCGGGTAGCCAGGGTTATGTATTTGCCTTACCAGATAAACTGCTTTCATGTGCCAACAGCCATTTTTTCCTGGAAATACCACCTCCGTAACCCCTCAAATCTCCATTAGCGCCCATTACCCGGTGACAGGGAATTATGATGGATATTCGATTGTGGCCATTGGCCCGGCCGACCGCCCTGATGGCATTGGGCTGCTGCATCAGTGTGGCCTGCTGCTTGTATGTTCTTACCTCTCCAAAAGGTATGTCCTGCAGATGATGCCATACTTTTTGTTGAAATCCGGTGCCCGGGCTAACCAAAGACACGTCGAATTCCTTTCTGGCACCTTCAAAGTATTCCTTAATCTCCGATGCTACCTTGGTAAGGTGCCGGTTGATACCAAATATAATGACCGCATCTAATAGCCTGGATAGTTCCTTTAATTCCTGGGATAAAACGCTCCTGTCTGCAAATTCCAACAGACAGATACCCTTCTCCGTGGCGCCGGCAAGCATAGGCCCGAGCGGGGTCGTCAATCGCATGAGGTGAATAACATTTGTTTTTCTAGCATTTTCCGGCGCTATGCCCAAGAGATTTTTGAAAGTATAACCAAAGCCACTCAAAGACTCATAACCGGAGTCAAAGGCGGATTCAGTCACCTTTGCACCTTTTCTCAAATCCTGAAATGCGAAGTTTACCCTTATCATGCGCTGGTAAACCTGGAATGTTAAGCCATGATGTTTTTTAAACCATCTCCTTATTTTTTCAGGACTATGCCCGAGCATTCTCAAATCATTATCAGATATTTTCTTTTCCGGGTTACCGTTGACTAAGTTTATGAGTGATTGTATATCCTCCGGGGCCTTGCTAAAGTCTTCCAGGGGACGGCATACTTTACAGGGTCTGAATCCATGAAAAATAGCTTCTTCATGGGTGGTAAAAAAAATAACATTTTCAGGTTTCGGCTTTCTGGCTCGGCAGGTGGCAATACAAAATACCCGCGTTGTTGTAACCCCCACATAGAAAACGCCTGCAAATTGGCTATCCCGTCGAAGTAACGCCTGGTAAAAACGTTTGATATCACTTTTATTCGAGACAGGCATGAGAAAATAAAGGTTTGAATGACCGGTTTGTTTGAATAGCATCGACAACCTTCCTGAGTTTGTCATGAAGAAATTCATGGACAAAATTACCCATGCTTATCCGCTTTACCCCCGAAACCGCCAATTCATCAAAATCCGGCAGGCCGGGCATACACATGACATTTACGGGCAATGTTGTTGAGGAGACCACGTGGTTAATATCCCTGGTGGAAACGATGCCGGGGATAAATATACCATCGGCACCGGCCTCTTCATAGGCCCTGACCCTTTCCAAAGTGTTCTCCAGTACAAATGGTAAACCGAGCAGGTAGGTGTCAGTTCTTATGTTGAGGAAAATATTGATATGGTGCTTGTGAAGGTAACGTTTAATTGTTTTAACTACTTTCGAAAAATCCTCAACCGGTGTGATCTCCCGACCGCCCTCCATGATGGAATCTTCCAGATTGATGCCGACGACCCCGCTTTCGTGAAGTGATATTATGTTTTGTATGATCTCCTCCGGATTTTGGCCATAGCCTCCTTCTATATCAGCGGAGAGGGGAATGTTTACATTTGCGATTATTCTTTTTATCAGGTAAAGCAATTCGTCGAAAGCCATTTTTTCACCATCTTCATAGCCCAAAGCGCTGGCCATGGCGGCGCTTGATGTGCCCAATGCTTTAAATCCCAGTTGCTCAAAAATTCTGGCGCTGCCCACATCCCATACATTACCTAATATCAAAGGGTTGTCCTGCCGGTGCAGTTGGAGAAATTCGGTATGTTGTTCCATAATTATCATTTTTCCATGCAAGTTTAAGAAAATAGAAAGATACGGCAACCGAAAATTTGACAAGTATTTTTGATTTTAGGTGTGATAAAGTACCCAGATAAATATATGTTTATCCACGGGCAGGCATGCTGCGATACGGACCGGGTTTTTATATAATTTACATTAATGATATCACCTTTTTTTGAAGCCAAAAAAAATAAAATCCACCTGCCCACCCTCTTATCAAAAAAGCTTTTGATTCATCAAGCTGGCTATTGAATAATTTTAACCAATAACAATTATTGCTACCGGAAATTAATTACTCTGCCTTATTTTTTAAATAGTACTGAAAGCCTACACTAAAACTATTGAGGCTAAAGTCAATACCATATTCGCTGTCAGTGTTATCATAATCCGCATTATTGGTATCATCGCGGTCCCTTTTCTCGTTGGTTTGGTTGTAAAAGATCCGTCCGATTGACGCACTGACCGCCCACTTTTCGGAAATGAAATAAGTCAGTTCCGGCGTTACGTTAATTCTATAGGCAAAAACACGGCCTTCTCTATTGTCGACACGGCCACTACTTTTCCTGGTTCCTCCTCCAATAAGTAAATTAAGTGTCGGACTGAAAAATAAATTATCCGTTAACGCATAAAATTTTTGTACGTAGGGATTAAACAAAATTAAACTACTTCTTTCCGAAGTAAGATTGTTTAAGCTTCCATTGTTTGAGCTCCTGAAGCTATCATATTGATATTCGTATTCAATTCCGGCACCTAACAAAAATGACGTCGTTAGAAAAACGCCAATTTGAGGATTCAGGGCAAGAAAATCGTTCTCAAAATCACTAAAAAAGGAATCGTCACCGATTTTTTGTTCAAGATGATCACTCTTGGTATTGAAGCTGATGCGGCCTCCTGTTCGTAATGCTCCCTTTTGAATTTGGCAGTTAGCCTCTGAAAATAAAATAGAGGTGAGTAATGATAGTATAAATAGTTGTTTCATAGAAAGTTGAATTGGTACAATTAAGTACGGGTGATTAACTAAATTATCTGGTTTTATAAATAATAAACGTACAACATAAGCGAGACTATATAACCTCGTAAAATTCTTGTCTTCTTCTTCAATATTGGTTAATCACCCGAGTTGACCAAAGGAAAACCAGCTATTTAATCAGTCGTGGCTTTGGATTCTGCGAAAGTTTTAAAATCCTGTAAATACTTCTTTGACTGTTTTTTAAAAGCGCCCGGAAAAAACAGGCCCATTAACCGGAAAAAACCTTTGAATTGAAGTTCCTGATGTGATACGCATTTTGTTTTATTTTGACCGATGGGGGTAAATTCACTTTTGACGATGTTGCGCATGAGTTTGGATTCGTAGGTAATGGTGTGCACATCAGGCAGGTTGCTTAAGGTAATGGTCTCCATGATCTCCATGTCTTTATTACCCATTTTAAACCTTAGTTTTGATCTGGCGCCTGTTTCCCCGGGTGAGCCTTCGATAAGCTCGATGCTTTCAAGGCCGGTTTGCCAATATTTGTAATTTTCCGGATTGGGAAAAAGTGTGATGACTTTATCAATAGGGAGATTGATATCCGCTTCGATGGTATATTTCATAATTTGTATTTTGCCGTTAAAATTTGAACAGAAACAAAGTGGGCGTCTAGGCCCCTGATTTTCTCTTGAGAATCAATGCGGAAATGAGTGCGATCACTAATCCGACCGGAAAAATCTCGAGAAACGTCATGCCGGCCATTATAAAAGGATTATCGTACATGTCCATAAACACTTTCATTTCTTCCATTTTTTGATCCACCACTTCGCGGGACAATCCTTCGGCGACCATTTTTGCCTCCTCGTGATTCATGTATTGGCTGGGGAAGTCAGGCATGAAGTTGGGGTAATAAATCATCCAACCTACCACATAAATGATAGAGGCAATCAAGACAATGAGCAACCCGTTGAGGAAGGCATCTTTAAAGGAGATGAAGCCATTTCTCTGCTTATCTCTGTAAGCCTTTACACCGAAAAACACTGTGGATAGTGCGATGATCATAGAAGCATAACCGACCAGTTCACCAAGGTCAAAATCCATGTTTTCGGGGTCTGACATCCAAAGAGGGCTAAACAGAAACCAACTAAGGACCAATATGGCGCCGCCAATTAATCCGTATTTGAGAAGAATTTTTTTATCGTTCATAGTTTTATTTTTTTCTTTCAAATGAAGATTTTTTTTCGCCCAAATCAGTCACCCAAACGGGTGATTTTCATAAAATCATACCTACGGAGGAGTTAAACAAGGTCGAGATCCTGCGCTTTGCGAATGGCCTGAGCCCGACGCTCGACATCAAGTTTCAAATAGATGTTAGAGGTATGGGTTTTAATGGTATTTAATGAAACATAAAGCCTGTTGGCGATTTCTTTGTTGGTAAGTCCCTGTGCCATTAATTGCAATACATCTACTTCCCGATGACTTAAACCCAGGTCTCTGGGGTCCTTCTTCCCGGTGTTGCTACCTGTTTTTTTTCGAAGGCCGTTCCTGCCAAACCACAAGCCAATACTCAAAAAGAATACAGCGATGATGACACTGTAAATTTCTATGGTAATGTCACGTATAATCGTTCGATAGTTGACGACCTGCAAGGTAATGAGTAATAATCCCATCAAAAGGCCGTAGATAATTAATATGTTCTTTTTCTGTTTTTGCGCCATTGGAGGATCAATGGTTTTCCAATCAAACATAATAAAAACCGGGCTTTCAACCTACAATAATTATTTGGATTTATCTACCGGCGTTGGCTAGGTGGACCTGTAAATCTGCTGTGTTTTTGACGTCTGTATTGATGAGACAAAGCACACGGCCCATTTCGGCGGCATGATTAGCTGTTTGTAAATATCTGATAGCTGTTTCTAAATAATTAATTTACATTTGTAAATTGAGAAAATCGGTCATTTTGCCACTAAAGGCATTGTCTTTTTTTACTTTTAGGTATGGGATGTAAGCTGATGGTAGGATCAACCCGAAGTCTTCCCTGTTTTATTGATTTTATTTTTAGTTTATGAGCGATAATTTAACCGGTTCCCCTAAAAAACCTCAGGAAATACTCAACGATGTTTTTGGTTATGCGGCGTTTCGAGGGAACCAGGAGGCTATTATTGACAGTATTGTCAGGAAGAAGGATACCCTGGTATTGATGCCAACCGGCGGAGGAAAGTCGTTGTGCTACCAGATCCCTGCGTTAATGTCCCCGGGGTTAACGTTGGTGATTTCGCCATTGATAGCCTTGATGAAAGACCAGGTGGAAAGTCTTAAACAAAATGGCGTCAATGCGGCCTTTATAAATTCCACGCAGGATTACGCTGAGCAGGAGGAAATTCTTCGACAGGTAAGGATGGGAGGGGTTAAGCTGCTTTATATTGCACCGGAGCGACTGTTTTCCGATACCTCCTTTGTGGCTTTTCTAAAAAAACAACCCATTTCGCTGGTAGCCATTGATGAGGCACATTGCATTTCACAGTGGGGACACGATTTCCGGCCGGAATACCGGAAGCTCGGAACGCTGAAAGCATTGTTGCAGCAGGAGTTTCCGGTGATGGCGCTTACCGCAACCGCCGATAAACTGACAAGGCAGGATATACTGGAAAAATTAAACCTCAACGACCCGAAAGTATTTATATCCAGTTTCAATAGGGAAAATATTCAATACCACGTAGTTCCCAAGAACCAGCAATATAATCGTCTCTTGCAATTTTTGAATGAGCACCGGGAAGAATCGGGCATTATTTATTGTCTGAGCCGCAAGTCTACCGAACAATTGGCAGAAAGGCTTGTGTTGGATGGTTTTTCAGCCAAACCCTATCACGCGGGCCTGGATGTTCAGCAGAAAAATGAGAGCCAGGATGCCTTTATCAAGGATGATGTCAAAATCATTGTTGCCACCATTGCTTTTGGTATGGGTATCGACAAATCGAATGTTCGTTATGTTATTCACATGGACCTGCCTAAAAATATTGAAGGCTATTACCAGGAAACCGGCAGGGCGGGGAGAGACGGCTTGCCCAGTATGGCGTTATTGTTTTACAGCTATGGCGATGTAGCCAGGCTGCGATATTTTATTGACATTGAAGGTAACGAGGAACAAACCCGGATTATGAGTAATAAGCTGGACACAATGGCGAGGTTTTGTGAAACGACCAGTTGTCGCCGGCAGTTCCTGCTGCATTATTTTGATGAAGATTTTCCCGATCAGTGCGGGTCCTGTGATACCTGTCTTAATACCGTGAAAACCTTTGATGGTACCGTGATTGCGCAACTGGCCCTGTCGGCGGTGGCTAGGTTAAATCAACGATTTGGTACGAGTTACGTCATTGATTTTTTGAGAGGTTCCAGGTCACAGAAAATTAAACAGGCGGAACGAAACCTGAAGACTTTTGGAAAAGGAGCACACCTGTCAAAGCATGAATGGAAACATTATATTTCCGCCCTGGTTAGTCAAAATTACCTGGAGATGGAAACTGGTATGTATCCGGTTTTGAAATTGACCGATAAAAGCTGGAAGGTCTTGAAGGGAGGAGAGAAGGTAAAGTTAAGTTATTTGCAGGATGTTTCCTTCCATACCTCCAGGGATGAGGGGGCTGACAAAGTCTATGAGCAAGCATTGTACAATCAGTTGTCACGGTTACGAAAGGATTTGGCCATTGCCCAGGACTTGCCACCTTACATGATTTTGTCCGATGCCACGCTCAAGGATCTGGCAACTTATCTGCCGCTCCAGGAGGAGCACTTGTACGGAATTAGTGGATTTGGGCGGGTAAAGGTAAACCGCTATGGGGGTGCTATTATCGGGCTTATTCAAAAATATTGTGTTGAACATAACCTGTCAGGTAACCGTTCTCAGGTCACCAGGACAAAGCGCGTGTACAGAGAGTCGCACGGTTTATCGGATACACACCGCGATACGTTGCAATATTTCAGGAAGGGATTGACCATAAAAGATATTGCCACGCATCGAATGTTAACAGTGACAACGATTGAATCTCACATGGCCAGATTGATTCAATATGGGGAAATTAAAATCGAAGAGGTTATGAGCCAGCAATTGCTTAACACCATCATGGCCAAATCGTCGCAGTATTTAGATCAGGGGTTAAAACCGTTGAAAGAAAACTTACCGGAAGAGATCACTTACGGCCAGATCCGCATGGCTATCGCTCATGTTGAATATCTGAAAAAGCAAGAACAACAGGTTTCAACGGAAGACAAGGCCAATCAAGTTTGATCATTGACGGCATTGATCGGGGGCATTATTTGCCGACAGTTATTTCGGCCATATATAACTGGGAGATTTCTCCGCGGCTGTCTGCCCATACGGCCTGAAAATTACCGTTCGGTTTGGCTACGAATCCTGTGTAATCACCTCCGGACTTATACCGTGCCCCGGCCCAGTGGTTTTGATCAATTTCCATGCATGAAGGTTTGGTGGAAACCCGTACCGGTGGGAGATAGGTTTTACCCCCATCCATGGAGGCGGTGAAATAAAGATATTGACAATTGCCTTTGGTGTCTTCCATTCTGTCTTGCCAAATTACACCAACAACCCCCTGGTTATTAACGGCAACTTGTGGGATCCCGGTAAATGGGTTCCTTTTATGCCGGGGAAGGTGATGGTATTGTTTAACCTTGACAGGAAATGACCAGGATTTTCCTTTTGTATCTGAGTAGTGAGACAGGATCATATTATCACTTTGTGAAGAACATACGTAATAAAGTCTGTCCTTGAAAGTAGCGTCGGACTGGTCAACGGCCAGTACCGGAAATCCGGCCTCACAGGATTCGGAAATGAACAATGGTGTCGCAAAACTATCTCCCTGATCCTTGCTGGGCAGCAACCAGCTTAACGTTTTTGTAAGTTCTGTTCTGCGACCGTTTCGTGTTCCTCCAATTGCAGGGCGATTAAAATTGGTGAATGACACCAGCAAAGTGCCGTCCGATAAAACGACCGGCGTCATGGTATTACTGCCCAGATTGCTGAAATGAAAAGAGGTTGGAGATGGAAATGTCAACCCGTCATCTTCGGATTTGTTCACATAAATCTTATTGCCCTTGATAGAAACCAGGTAAATCACATTCCGTTCAAAATCGACTGCTATGGTCTGGTGGTCGTGGTATTTTCCCAGATCAAGCGCTTTGTCCTGCCAGCTTTTTCCGCCATCCTCGGATCGGTAAACATACAATTTTTCAAGTCCCAATACCGTACAAATTGCCGTACCCTTACTGGTAATAGCGCACCATGGATCGGCACCCTGAGCGACATCAAACACTTTCAGGTACTTCCAGGATTTGCCATTATCCTCTGATAATATGGAAAAATCGCCGTATTCATCCGGATCCTCGGCGTTGACGAACATTCCTGAAATTAACAGGTGATCCGGGTTATTGGGGTCAAAAGTCAAATGATTTTCTACCAGTATTTTATCTGACAGTCCAAGATCCAATTTCTTTTCATATAATACTTCTATTTGCTGGCCGGTGGTAATATGATGCAGGCAGATTAAAACAAGCCCTACAACCAAAATACGCGCTGAATTTTGCATGCGTTTAAGTTAAGTCCTAGACTGGAAAAACCAGTTTACCTGGTAAATGTTAATTTACAAATATAACTATTGGATATTTAAATTTATCAAGGCAGCAATAATTACGCCATTGTTAGGTGAATTTTAATAGCTATTTCTCTGGCAAATATTCAAGACGTGTTGTCTCCTTTCGCTTATACGGTAAAGGAAGCTGGCAATGACCTACTTCCTGAAATCTTAAAAAATACAATTATCCCTGCTCTAAGAATATTCCTTGATTGCGATTTTGGATAGAGTCCGGCATTCAAATGCCTCGTTTTCGTTCCAAAATGGATAGATAGGTTGGTGTAGAGGATTCTATACCTGGAGCTATCTTTTTTATTTTGTATTCTAGCGTTGGGGGTTGAAGATTGCTTTCCAGGAGATCCCGGGAATTGGGAGTTGACAAAATACGAATAGGCTCAACTGAGCCTATTGGTAGAAAAGTTGTTGGCATTGAAACTGTGGTAATGAACGAGCTTTTCATCACCTGTCAGTGGCAACATTAATCTTCTTTTAGTAGCTTACTTTAACGCTTCAAGGACATCCAGGATGTCGGCAGGTTCTGCGCGGTTGCGATATTCTGCATCTAAAAAGGCGTAACGAATGATACCTTCGCGATCGATTACATAAGTGGCAGCCAATGGTAGTTCATTATTGTCGTTGCCGTTATAATCTTCGAGGCTAAAGGATTGTTTATAGGTAGTGGCAACCGCTTCGGTAAGCTTAAAAACGATACCATATTTTCTGGCTACGTCGTTGTATATGTCGCTCAGTACCTCAAATTGCAGCTGGTTTTTCTCTTGCGTAGAAAGAGAATTGTCAGGTAATTCCGGCGTAAGGGCAACCAGGCGAGCCCCGGCCTTTTTAAAATCGGGCAGATATTGCTGTAAGTGTTGTAAGGTAATGTTGCAATATGGGCACCAGCCACCACGATACCAGGTAAGAACCACCGGGCCTTGCTTTAGTACCTCATACAGGCGCACCATGTCGCCATTGGCATTGCTGAGTATAAAATCTATTGCTTTGTGGCCGGGCTGCAATGCCGTGCGGGTAATTCCTCCTTGTTTGACAGCCAAAACGCCTTCCTGATAAATGGTTTTTATTGCTTCCGGGGCTTTGGCCTCCCAGGAAATACGCCTGGCATCAAGATCGGCCTTTAGGGTTGTTTGTTGCGCTGTATTAATAGGGGTTTTCATAATAAGATCGTTTTGAATGTGCAAGAAGAATGTGCCCGTTAAAGGTAGCAAAGAAAAAACATAGACTTTGAGTAATCTCAAAGCCTATGTCGTATGGTCACTCAACAATCAACGTGTATTGCGGTGTTGGGTTTAACGGGCAGAAGTAAACATATTCGCCCTTTTCCAACGTTACTTCCTGTGAGGAAGCTGTTTCTCCGGTATTGATAGTTTTTGATAAATAAGCCTTTTGGATGTGATCCTTGGCTTCGATATTAGCTTTTTTAGGCGCTAACACAAATCCAACCTCGTGATCTACATTGCTATTGGATACTTCAAAAACATAAGTTCCAGGCTTCACTTTCAACGTTTTAGTGGTAAACTCACCGGTAGTTTGTTCCAGTTTTACGGTTTCCACTTTATCCTGTGCCAGGGTGGCAAAGCTTATCATTAACGCAGCTACCACTCCTAAAATTTTGATTTTTTGCATTACTATATAAATGTTAAAATTAAACTGTTTCTGTTTCTAATTCAGGCGCTAAAGGAAAGTCGATAGGAATTTGTGTAACGCCGTGTATAAAATTGCTGATGATCTTGTCACCGATAACCACGATAACATCCACAAGATTCTCCTTGGTGTAACCGGCGGCAAAAAAGCTTTCTACCACTTCTGCATCAGGCTTACTGCGGTTAACGGTGATGTTTTTTACGAATTTTGCCAGGGCATCCAGTTTTGCGTCAAAAGAGGCAGCACCTGAACGGATCTCAAGAATTTGTTCTTCGGTAAAACCATTCATTTTACCAAGAGCCGTATGCGCGCTTTGGCAATACCTACAATCATTTACCTGACTTACTACCAGATTGATTACTTCCCGCTCTTTTGCCTTCAAAGAGCTTTTTCGGTTTTGTAAGGCCAAATAATCGGCCAAAGCCGTATCGGAATAAGCGTAGGTAGCGTATAGATTGGGAACAAAACCTAATCCTTTCTGAAGATTATCGAAGATAGCCTGATTATTTGCTGAGACCTCTTCTCTTGTGGGAACTGAAAATTGTGTCATTTTTGTATCTTTTAAAGTTTTAAATTATTTATTCAACCTTTGATACAATTTTACGGCACTAAGCTTCGTGGGTGACAGGTCACATTTCCCTAAGGGTTGTCAATTATTCCCTAATTGAGGACTTTTTGAGATTTTTTGAAGTCGGAAGGAGGGGAGCCGGTAATTTTTTTAAACATTTTACTGAATACAGTGACGTCATTAAAACCTAATTCGTACGCAATTTCCTTCGCGGTCATATCTGTAAAAGTAAGCAAACGTCGCGCTTCCAGTACAATTCTTTCGTGGATGATATGGAGTGGTGACTTTTTGTTGTAAAGAAGAAAATAGTTGGAAAGCGTCTTGGGCGACTTGTTTAACATTTCAGCGTAATCACTCACTTGTTTCTTGGTTTTAAAGTGGGTATCTACCAAAACATTAAATTTGCGAATCATCTCAATGTTGGAATTGCTAAGGTCTTTGGTGATTAATTGTTTTTTGGCAATACGCGTACACATAATGATCAGCCGCTTCAAAAGCATCCGTAACATTTCTCCCTGAATGTTATCCTTAGTGCCAAACTCATCTATGAAAACCATAAATAGCAATTCAATTTTTTTGGCGTCTGTTTCATCCAGGGTAATAATGGGAATATCCTGTGTACCAAAAAATATGATTCCATTACAGGAAACTTCGTGATCGTGATCCTGAATGCAATAAAATGCTCTGTTAAACATAAATGCTGTTAGGGAATCGCCGGTCCCCTGAAATGATACTTTCTGTAAATATGTGCTGGTGGTAATCTGACCCGGTTTTAAAGTAATGGGGATGTTGTCTACATAAAAGGTTACATCCCGGCTGTTTCTGTTCCATAATATGCCGATCAATCCATTTTGAAGCATATGATCGCTGGTGACATGATCCAACTCGTTGGTTAATCGAAAAATTGAGTTGAACTTATTTTCTGTGAATTCTAAATACATAATAGTAGTAAATCCCGGTTATGTTTGGTTTTTATACATTAAACTGCTATGCCAACATTAAAGTTGGCCTGGTAATTCCCGGGATGTTTAAATAAATTCAATGTTAGGCCAATTATGTGTTTATTCAATGGTTCAAGGGGAGCTGGTGATAAATTGCAGGAAAAAAAGGCACTTTTTTCGGAAGGGCATTTCTGACAAAATGAATCTTTGGTAACAGAAAAACGATCCGTTGGTTTTTTCAGTAAATATTAAAATGGCCGGCGATTATTTTTTTTGCATAAAAAGTATACCTGAAATTATTAATATTCCGCTAATGAGATGAATGAGGCTTACTTTCTCTCCAAAAAGGAAGGCAGACACGCCTGTGGAAAGTGGCACTAAATTCATGAATATGCCGGCCTGTGCGGATCCTTTTTTGGCCACGCCTATATTCCACAGGTAATAAGACAAAGCGGTTCCCAATACACCAATTCCAAAGGAGGCAAACCAAAACTCTCGTGGATACAGGGTAAAATTCCCTATGTTGTAAGCGGGTAACACCAAAACAAATAGTATGAGACAAATAAAATTTGTAGAAAAGGTCAAATGTCGGCTGGTTAACCTTCCGGCATATTTTTTTACCCATACATGGTGCAGGGCGAATACGATATTGGCCATAAATATCCAGCCGTCTCCCGTGGAAATTGTGATATTCTTAATAGATGGAAAGTTACCATTAAATATTAAATACAATACACCAAAAAGTGCCAGACCGATGCCTATTAAATGATTAACCGTTATAGCTGATTTGAGGATGAAATAAGACAGTATCAATGTCAAGGCGGGGTTCAGGCTTATAATGAGTGCTGCGTTGACCGCTGTGGTATCTGATAATCCGAGAAAGAAAAAATAGTTAAATGCAAAAAGCCCAACCATCCCTATCAAAATCAACGCTTTGAGGTTTTCTTTGATAACAGCCCATCTGGGGAAATCTCCAAGTGTAAATAATGATAGGGTTGACACACCAAATAAATATCTCCAAAACCCCGCTTCTATAGCTGAGCTGCCTTGAACCATTATCTTAGCTAGATGAAAATTGATTCCCCACAAAACAGCGGCCAGGCCTAAAAAAATTAAAGATCTCACGATAGCAATTTATGAAGATTTCTTTAGCCCGGTAGTTATTTAATAAAAGCAAAAGAAGTTTGGTGGAACTTTTCCACCAAACTCTCAGCCAAACTGATGTCCTGCCGTATGTCCGCCAGCGACATTCAGCGTTTCGCCGGTTACAAAATCTGAAGTAGCCAGATAATAAGCGGCATCCGCTACGTCAGCAGCTTCTCCCACTCTGTCGAGCAGGTGCAGACCCGCCAGCGAGTCTGCATTTTCAATGCCGATTTTACTTTGCAGCGGACTTCTGATGATCCCCGGAGCGATGGTGTTTACGCTGATGTTGTCCTTGCCGTATTCTGCGGCCAGCTGCTTGGTCAAGGCATGAATGGCCCCCTTGCTGGAAATAGGTGCGGCAGCCGGAAATCCGGCAATGGCGTGATCCACCAGGACTGTGCCTATGTTTATAATGGCGCCACCACCCCGTTTCAACATGATTTTTATAGCTTCCTGCGATGTGAAAAATGTACCCTTCAGGTTTATATCTAAGAATCTGTCGAGTTCATTTTCTTCTACTTCAAGGAAAGGCTTAGGAGCGAATACCCCCGCATTGTTAACCAACACATCCACCGAGCCAAATTTTTCGACAGCGGCCTCTACCAGCTCCCTGCTCACTTTTCTGTTACTAATATCTCCGGCGATACAAATGACATTGGCTGGAGATCCGAAAGTTTCATAGGTCTGCTTAAGATTCTCGCTATTGGCAGAATTCATGACAACATTGTAACCCTTGTCCAGGAATAACGCTGCAATTGCTTTACCGATGCCAGTTGATGCCCCGGTTACAATTACTGTTTTTTGATTATTTTCCATTTTAGTTTTCCTTTTATTTTGGGGCGTTATTTTTATTGGACTCTTGTTCCCTCAGCGCTGTTGCCTGCTGTCCCAGTACGCCCCAATTGTCTAAATTTACCTCGTCAATGACCACGTGTGTGGTTGCTGGATTCTTGTTTAGTACGTCTACCACCAATTGTGTGGCACCTTCAATCAATTTACGTTTTTGTTCTTTGGTCACGCCCTCATCGGTGACTCTGATATTAATGTATGGCATTGTAGTATTTTTTAAGTTTTAAATTTTTAACAACACCACAAAGGTCTGGCAATCCGGGCATGGAAGAAATAGACAAATAAGCAATTAACTTGCACTTTTGAACAAGTAGACAGCCGCTATTGAAACATAACCCGCGTTGAAAGTGAGCGAGCCACTTAAATTGAAAAAAAGCTGGGCTTTATGGAATGGAGCTTAGACTTTAAATACGGATGTTTTGTTACCTATCGCTGTACTCAAGCCGGCTGTAGCTGTTGCATTTTAAATTGTTGTGGCGTAATGCCGGTATGCTTTTTAAAAAACCTGGTAAAGTAAGCCGGGTCTTCGAAACCTAATTCGAAGCAAATTTCTTTAATACTTAGCGCCTCGTGATAAAGAATTCTCTGAGCTTCGAGTATCAGGCGATCCTGTATCATCTCACCGGCCGACCGGTTGACAAATTTACGCGAAACGGTATTAAGTGTTCTGGCTTGTGTGTTGAGCATTTTGGCATAAGCCTGAACGGCATGTGCAGTTTTATAGTGGTGTTCAATGTGGATTTTAAATCGCTTGAACAAGGCATATTGCGGATTGCTGGGAACCTGAATATCGCTAAGTTTGTGCTTTTTGATCCGGTTTATGTGGGTAATCAGGATTTTGACATAGGCGCTCAGTACATTTTCCGCATCTGCCTCCGGCTGTTTGAACTCTTCCATCATCCTTTGAAATATCTCGTCAAAGACCGAACTGAGCTTTTCAGGAACGTTGAAAACGGGGCAGGAAGTACGGCTGTCAAACAGGCAGGTGTCCAGCAGGTAATCATAAACATCTTTTTCATTTTTGAAAAGGCCCGGCTGGAATTTAAGCACATAACCTTCGGATATTATCTTTTGCTCTATTTTATGGATCTGGCCGGGTGCCAGTACAAAAAAGACGGAACCTTCGTATGGATGTTCAACCAGGTCAATATGGTGAATGCCGGCGCCGTTTTTCAACCAGATGATTTCAAAAAAATCGTGTTTATGGTTTTCTTCAAATTCGGCGGCAGTACAAATTTTATTATCAAATGAGGCTACCTTGAAATGGTGAATCTCAGATGTTTCACAGTTTGTTGCTATATCGTGACTCGAAATTCTTTGTTTAGACATTTTTTATCAACTTGTCATGCTGATTCCAACGAAACTGAACTCAGGTTAGTTTCGCTGCCATAGACTGGCCGATAGTAAAGTCAACCCCAAACTGCTGGTTTGATAATAGTGACAAGCCTGTTTTTACGTCATTTTTTCCATTTTTGATAAAAATTGGTCATAGTAACGCCGTCGTTCTTCGGGCCATAATCTATCCGGATCATACTATCCATGACGGTCCAATCTTCCTCCTGGCACAATTGGTTAAAAGACTGGAATTCCTCTTGATAGCGAACGATATTTTCTTCATCGGCCATGCAATCAAAGCACTCGAAAACAGCCTCCTTCAGAATTTTATCGTTCGCATCATAAATGACCTTGTCAACATACAGATAAGATACGTAGCCTATGGGTTTGCAATTGTCCAATAACCCTACATAGCCCTCACAAGGATTTGAGGAAAAGATTCCGGTAATCTCCCCATGTTGGTAATAATAGCGTCCTTTCCATTCAATTGAAACGCAGCAATCGTCCCGATAGAATGGTGCGTTAACCTTTAAATTGCCATTTGTGGTAACATTTACCTTTATATTGGCTTCATGGGTTAATGCCCCAATATTGACTTTGCCTTCGTTGATCAGAAGACGTAACTTGTAGCAACCATCCGGAATTCCTTCCAAGATCAGACTCGCCATCTGCTGGTCCCGCAGCAGGGTGAACTTACGTTTAAATACGGATTGGTCGTTTTCCAAAATGGCGGTAGCCGAAACCACGGTATTGTCTATCCCCATTAAGCTAATTGTAAAGGGGATTTCTGGTGACGGACCGGAATCATCATTGTTATGGCAGGATAAAAGGGTACTCATTATTAAAAGATTAATCAGTAGAAGTTTATTTATACCATAAGACCTGCAGGCAAGGTGTAGGCAATGTGCCTTGTTGATTTTGTCAGTCATGGTGTTGTTTTAGCATGGTTTGTAACGGTGATTTTAAGGTAATTCACGACGCGGTTTCACGGCACAACCTGAATTAGTTTTTTTTCTGCTTAAAAACGAAACCAAACTGTTCCACAGCGGTGCCATCGGGGCCAAGGCTTGGTCCATGGGTTTTCCCGTCAATGTGGTAGGCCCCTACCACATGCCATTCTACTTCCTCAGTCAGGGGACAAGCTGCTATGTTGCCAAACATTGACAATTGACCGGCCGGTGTTGTTGCTGAAATTTGCCCGTCACCTTCTGCGGAAGCAATAAAATCACTGTCGGTGCCATTGGTCGGCCCGATGGCTCCCTGACCAATTTGGTTAAAGTCTGCAACGGTGGGATCAAGCCCGGGCGCTTTGAATGTTACATTCCAGATAGTATATACGCCATTTGGGATGAGCCCCTTGAGATTCAGCGTTACCTTGGTGCCCTCTTCCATACAGGCCACAGATATATTTCCCGTTGCGGTTGAAAATTCCTTTAAAGTTATCTGATGTCCGTCAGGAGCCATAATAGGTTGTTGCCCCCGACGCTCAAACAGGGGAGTATCCGGATCTGTAGGGGTGTTGCCCTGGTCATCCGCAATAAAGAAAGGAACGATGACTATTTGATCGGAAGAGGCAGTTGCCGGCGGGAGTTTGGCATCCTCATCGTCATCCGAACAGCCGCAACATACGGATATCAGGATAAGGAGAATCGGGCGGAAATTTCTTAAAAAATGTTGTAATGGTCTTTGAGAGTGTTTTACCAATGGTTTCATAATATTGTTTTTAATTAAGGTTACAGCAATAAATAATGGCCGTTTACTTAGACAAGGTCCTGAAAGGTTGTTTCCAGCTCATGACTTTGCTTCAGGTCCGGGTTATCAATCGGATTTGATGCCAGGGTTACTTGATGTACCAACTATTTCAAACCGGCCTTTCGATTGATGGCGAGCAAATGTATCACGATGGCCGGCAAGGGAGAAATTATAGGGGGTAACACAGGGTTAACATGGCAGTTTGGGGCGGTATCAAAAGGTTAACAGGGGTGAGATTGATCAATGACAATTAACGATGGGTAATTGAAGGTGTGGCAGGTTATTCCGGCGTGTCAAAACTTATAAGTGTTTCCGCCAGATTGGCTTTGGGGGAAAGGCCCATTTTTTTGCGCAGGCGGTGACGGGCTACCTTCATGCTTTCCGGGGCAATGCCCATAATGGTTGCCATTTCCTTGGTGGTTAGATTGAGTTTGATCAGTGCGCACAACCGACATTCGGCAGCAGTCAAATCGGGGAATGCCGCTTTTAATCTTTCAAAGAAACAATGGTGTACCTGCTCAAAATGGATTTTGAACCGGTCCCAGTCCTTATCCAGGTGAAAACTGTAATCTATCAGTCTTTTCAGCGAGTTAATTTTTTTAGTGACAGGTTTATCACTTACCTCAATGATTTCATTGATGCCAAATTTCAATTCTTCCATAATCCCGTTTTTTTGCACCAGATTGAGAGATTGTGTAGTAAGCTCCTTGTTTTTAAACGCCAGTTTTCGTTGCAGGTCCCGGGTTCTTAACGCCGCATTTTCCTGCTGTACGGCCATTAGCTTTTTGTTTTTCTTTATTTTGAATCGCTGTAATAATATCAATAAAAATCCCACTAAAAGTAAAAAAGACAGACCGCCGGATGTAATGATAAACTTAAATCTTGACGCCTCTTTTTGTTTTTCCAGCAATGCGATCTCTTTTTCCTTCTTTTCGCTTTCATACAAGGTTTGCAACTCCGTCAATTGCCTGGATTTTTCGAGGTCAAAAATACTGTCGGTTACCACTATTAAATGTTGCTGATAGCCGTATGCCTTTTCGAAATCTCCAAGATTTTGATAAACCCTGGCAAGTAAGGTATACCCTTCCTTCATCGCTTCCAGAGAAGGGATTTTGAGGGCTAATTGCAGTCCTTTATCAGTGTGTTCCCTGGCCGGCTGAATGCGTTGCTGCTCCAGATAAACCAATGCGATATGTAGATGGCTTTCAACCAGGGTTGTTTTACTTCCTTTTTCCTCCAGGATGGCTATGGCCCGGTTATAATAAATAAGTGACTCATCATATTGTTGCTGCTTGTGACAAATGGATCCAAGGTTATTTAAGTTATTGGCAACATTGTTCTTAAAACCCAGTCGTTGATGGATTTTCAAAGCGTTTTGATTGTATATCAGTGACTGCTGATAATTGCCCGTGGCCTCATGCAACTCACCAAGATTGGTCGAGATGCCGGCGATACCTACCTGGTTTTTTAACAGTTCAGCCATTTCCAAAGCCTTCTCATAATATTCCAGGGCTTTAACTGTATTGTTTTGCTCTTTTTGAAGCAAAGCCAAACCGTTAAAGGTTATCATAAGCCCATATTTGTTGTCGGATTTATTATGAATTTCCAAAGCCTTTAAATAATACTTAAAGGCATCCACATATTTCCTCTGGTTTCTGTAAATAGTGGCGATATTGTTGTAATTGCTTGCTAAGCCCCTTTCGTGCTTGATTTTTTTGCAAATTTCGACGGCTTTGAAATAATAGGGTAGCGCCTGTTGATATTCACTTTGTTCCTTGTAGGCAATTCCTATATGCATCAACAGGTTTTGTTCGCCTATTTGGTCATTAATCGCCCGGCTGATCTTTACACCTTGCTGAAAGTATTCTATAGCCAGCTGGAATTCACCCTGCCGTTCGTGGACAATCCCCAGTTGTATGTAACTGTCTACCATACCGATGCCGAAATCGAGCTTCTTTGCCAGGTTCAAAGCTTGCTTACCATACTTGAGAGCACTTTCCGGATAGGCGTCGCGATATTCTAGACAAAGTGATATTAACAGTTTAACCCTGGTGGTGTCAGTAGTTTTTGGCAATTCATTTTTTAAACTGTCAATTACTTTTTGATTTTGGGCTTTTGCTGTGGCAGTGAGAGTGAGTGCGAGACAGAGCGTGAACAAAAACTTATTCATAGGCCGGGTGATTTTGTTTCCCCATTATCCATACGAATAAGTACAACTGAACGGTTTCAATTTTTTCTTAAAAAAATCAAATTAATTCACCGGTCTTTCCATATCACCTATTAACCTTATATAGCATTTTCATAGGCTTCTTTCAGGAAAGCCAGTACTTCGGCATCCACTTCCGAGATGTCGCCGATTTCAATTCGGTGGCTGCACATGGAACCGAAGGCGCCTGAGTCTTTCAGCTTGCCCGTTAAGGCTTTGTCTTTAAACTTCAGGCCCAGGTCAATCCGGGTTTTGGTGGAAGGTTGTATTAATGCAAACTGTTTTTTCCTCCGAATACTGACATTGGCTTTTTTAGGAACAATTTCAATATCGTGGCCAAGTGCATTGATATGTTTGATCAATAGGTCAAAAATTGGCTTTAAATGTGCTTTTCCTTTGGCATATTGGTTTTGGATCAAATCTTCGTCGGGAATTGATCCGGCATCGGACTGGCGGGTTTTGAGCGCTACAAAATTGGCAAAGCCGTGGGTGAAATTGTGGTGATCCTTCAGGTATTTAATGATTTCGCCGTGCTTCTCTAATTTCTCTTTTTTTACGATGGCTATCCACGCTTCAAGCGGTTTGCCGGTTTTTTCCAGTAATCCCTGTTCCATAATTTTGTGTTTATATTGATATCACTTTTTTAAAGACAGCTTCGTTCCCAGCCAAACCATTGGAATCAAAATAACAAAAAAAAGCAAATGATACCACTTTGGCATAAGATTCCAATAGCCGATGGTAACACCTGTACTTACAGCCAGCATACAAAACAAGCCTGTGATTGTTGCCGTCTTTAATCGCTCCGGAGGTGATATTAATCTGATGCTCACACCACTCAGACCGGAGTAGACCAGGTGCCCCAGCAGGAATGCCAATACTGTGAAGGTATGATTTACAGAGCCATCCGGGTTGATATTGTGCTGGAGAAGGTTGGTGATCAACGCATTTCCAGGGAGACAAACCAGGCCATAAATGATTATTGCGCCTAAACCTGCGATAATTATACGTGTCATAATTTTTTTTCAGCAAAAGTAGCAGGCATTTAAAACAGATGATTGGAAAAAAGTTACCTTCAACCCGTTAGGAAACAGGAACAAAATGAACATCTTCGCCCTGGGCAGGGGCATTGAGAAACTGGTTGCGAAACTGAATATATTCGGAAGGTGTCAGTCCCGAAAAATTTTTGAATTGGTTGTTGAAGTGGGCCTGGTCGTAATAATCGCATGTAAGTGCAAGGCTGGTCCAATTGATCTGGTTGGGATCAATAGCCTTTAAGGCGTCATTAAAGCGGTATATTTGTTTCAAATCCTTGGGCGTAAGCCCGACAAATTTTCGAAATTCCTGGATGATATGCCTTTTGCTATAGCCAATTTTTTGATAAAGGTTTTCCAGCTGAACCTCCCGTGAAGATGAGAGCTGCAAATCCAGCCATGCTATAATGGCCGCAAAGTGATTTTCCCTATTCGATAGTCTGGTTGTCAGGAAAGTTTCCACTGTCAGGAAATGGTCTCTGACAGACTTTTGTGCCAGTAGCTGTTGTTTTAATACTAAAGGTTCATTTCCCCAAATAAGCCCCAGGTCTACCTGCCTGTTTTTTAGTTCAGATAGCGGCACCTTCAGAAAGGGACGGGCTCCAAAAGGTTTGAAACTCACACCGATCATATGTGTTTCGGCGACAGGCTGGTGTAATATTGAGCCGGTGTGCATGCCACATACCCAGAAATCCTTGTTGACCTGTATGCTGTTGTTGTGGAAAACCTGTATGGGAGATCCAAGATTAATGATTAATTCAACCGTGCCTGTCGGCAAGATTCTTTCCTTTCCATAGCTGACAGTGGCGTTGTGGTACCATATCATTTTAACATATTGATTCAATGGATATTTTGGGAAATAAGGTATGAACATAGTTATTGATTGTTATCCAAAACCCTGGTACAAAGCCCTGTATAATCATAAAGATAACATATAATTCAGGAAATTTCCGACGTGGCCCGACCCTTCGTCTTTCCGGTTGCGCCAGCTGCTTAATAGTTGCGTGTTTACCGAAGTTTGGCGTTCTGGTTATAAAGCTTCATAGCCATTTTAAATATGGTATCAATCGTTTCAACAGGCAGATCCTTTTCCGGGTCGATGAGCAGGATTTTCATTCTTGAGCGACTGCCTTGTACCAATGCCGCATGTTCGATGTTTCTGCCTTCTACCATCAGGATATAGGGGATGTGTAGTTTTTTGTCAGTCCAAAGGTAACAAAATGGCTTGCTTTTATAGCAAAAGCATGGCATTCCGTATTTCCACGACTCTGTAAAATTTTGATCATAGTTTAGGATAAAATCCCGCAGGCCCTGGAAACAACTTTTCAGTGGTTCCTGCTTTTGTAAATAAAAGTTGTCAATATCTCTAAGCACGTGCTAACACATTAAAAAGTGCAAATGTTGTTTTATAAAGGTTCTGTAAAAGTCTCACTTTGCCGCTTGCCGGGTATTTCAGGCTCACGAAGACTTGGTGCCAACAGCCTCTTTCGGCCGGGCCCTGAGCGCGCTCCAGGTTTCGTCGATAGAAACGGCGGTTACAGCCCTGCAATTGACCTTTCCAAATGCTTCCCATACTGTTTCCCTTTTAATATCGCTTTTGATTTTTCCCGTGCCCTTAGGGTAGCATGCCCAAAAGATAGCATCATATTTACCTGCCGGTGCAGCCAAAGCTACCAATGCCTCCAGTTGTTGTTGGTCAACAGCAAACACCTGAACAAAATCATATTGCCCTGCTTTATCCGGGTTTATTTCATGGTCGAAGGGATGATCCTGAAGGAGGGATTTGTAAAAATCAGGCGCGTTTAAAACAAGATTTTCGGCATTTTTTCCGAATCTCAGCTTTTTGAAAATTTTTTCTTTGTCCATAAGATTTGTAATGGTAATCCTCGAGCTTTGAAGGCCTAAGGCTCTTTTTCTTTGTCTATGAACTCATCTGTAAAATGTTGTTTTCTTTTAGCTATATTAAATTTCTCCTGGTTATAAGTTTTAGAACTGCCTTTGGGAATAGATAAGCTTTGCCACTCTTTTTGCCTGATCATCTTTCCAATAAATACAATTTGTCCCACGTGGTAGGCATAGTGGGCCAGCTGGCGATTAATGGCTTCAAAGACCGTATGCCCCATATTGCGGATGTAAACGATTTTTTCAAGATCCCCCTCTTTCAGGCTATTAATGGCCAGAAACAAGCAATCCCAACCTTTATTCCAGCTGGCCAGCAGCTCGGCCTTGGTTTTTAGCACGTCTTCAAATTCTTCATCTCTCTTGCGCCAGGGTTTTTCCCCATCACTGATCAAAAAATCTGTCCATCTCGATAACATGTTGCCGCTCAAATGATTGACAATAATGGCGATGCTGTTTGATTCCGGATCCGGTTGTTCAAAAAGCTCATGCTCGCTTAACTGGTCAAATGTCTTTTGTCCTAATAGGCGATAATATCCAAATTGTTTAACAATACTAGGTAAATAGGAAGCTTTCATTTTTTAGTTTTTATAAATAACCGGGCATTAAAACCGTTATCTGATCCTAAGATGATATTTTTAATAAATTTAAGTTAAATCCCTGACAGAGAAAATATTTTATTAATTTAACTGATGCCCTTTAATTGTTAATTTTCATAATAATCGGGTTAAAGGCTTTTGAAATAATTAACACCTTATCGCCGATTTTAAGGCCTTTTCTTTCTTCCGCCGTAGCGATTACCTTGATGATCTGGCTACCGATTAACACACTTACTACAAAGACAACGTCATTGGGATCAATTTTCAATACCGTACCCGTGATCCGGTATTTGCCGCTAATGTCTTGATGGCTAAAAACTTCGTGTGGCGCTCCCTGTTTCACTATTTTACCTTTATCCAGCAGGAATATTTTTTTTGCCAGCTTAAAAATTTCTGCCATATCATGGGTGACCAGGATGGTGGTCAGGCCGTATTGATGATGAACTTTCAGCAGGAAATCCTGCATTTTAACCCTCATCCCCTCGTCCAATGCTGAAAGGGGCTCGTCCAGTAGCAGTACCTCCGGACCCCTGACAAGTGCTCTGGCGAGTGCTACTCTTTGTTGTTGCCCACCTGAAAGGCTTTGAGGCATCCTGTCCTGTAACTGATTTAGCTCAATGATATCAATTAGTTCGGTAAGAATGTGATCGGGCTGTGATTTATGCAACGCATACTGCAAATTTTCCCTCACCGTCATATTGGGGAAAAGTGCATAATCCTGCCATACAAAACCAACCTTGCGTTGCCGGGGCTTGAGGTAGATTTTTTTTTCACTGTCAAACCAGCAAGCATTGTTGACTGTTATCTTACCGCTTTCCGGCTTAAGCAAACCTGCCAACATTCTTAAAATGGAAGTTTTCCCAGCCCCGGAAACGCCGTAGATAACGACCAGGTCACCCTGATTAATCCGGGCTTCCACCTCCAGCATCATCTTACCGTCAGGTCCTTGCAGGGTTTTTGTTAAATTAATATTGATCATAGCCACTTCTTATTTAGACGGCCATTGTTGACGAGAAAAACAGCAAGTAAGATGATAAATGTCACGGCAAACAGAATCAGCGAGTAGGTATTGGCAGTATCGTAATTCAGCGCTTCCACTTCATCGTAAATGGCAATGGAAGCTACCCTGGTTTCATTGGGAATATTTCCGCCGATCATCAACACCACGCCAAATTCACCGATTGTATGGGCAAAGCTAAGTACCACCCCGGTCAGAAGCGCCGGTTTAATATTAGGAAGCAGTACCCGCCACAATGTGGTGAAATCTGATTTTCCCAACAATTGCGAAGCCTCTTTTAAGCTTTGGGGTACATTGGTTAATCCCGATTGAATAGGATGCACCATAAATGGCAAGCTGTAAATAACTGATGCAACTACCAACCCCTCAAAAGAGAAAACCAGCTCGAAACCAAACCATTGGTTTAACCACCGGCCCAAACCACTGTTGGGACTAAAGACTATCAGCAGATAAAACCCCAATACCGTCGGCGGTAAAACCAATGGCATACTCACGAGTGTTTCAAACACAGGCTTTATCTTAAATTTTGAAAAAGCTAGCCAATAGGCCAGGGGAATACCAATAATAACCAGTGTGACAGTAGTAATCAATGCCAACTTAAAAGTCAAAAGTATCGGACTCCAGTCAATCACCTGTGGGTTTTTCTTTTTTAAACATTTGTTTTTGTACAGCCATAAACTAAGCTGTTATTATACTGAAAATACAAACAAATGCCTATTAAAATTTAATTTACACACCTCCTGGGGATGCAAGTCATCATTCAGGTATCAACTTTTTAGGAATGATTTCAATAATCCGAATTTTCCTTTACCTACGGGTTTAATGATTATTTTTTCGATATCGGCAGGAACCACAAACGTTTCGGCGTAATGTACATGGACAGCCTTAAACTGATCATTAAGCCCCTGCACAATTATTTCATTGCCTTCTATTAAATTGAATATATGAACCGTTCCATTGGTTTGTATTTCGATTTCCTTTTCAAACCATAATCGGTGCAGGGCAAAGTATTGGTTATATTGCGGGGCGAGTGACTCTTCCATCATGCCAGCGTCATCCAAAGACGATGATTGATTCATCAGGTTCTTTTTATAGTGGCTCAGCGGAGGCGGATTGTTGATGAAATTATCTAATATCCCCACTTTTTCCATGGGAATTTCATATAAATTCCATTTAAATATGCCGGGTGCCGAACTGATGTGTAAAGTGATAGCATTGTCCGGTACCTTGTAAATGGTTTCAGCCGGCACAAACAGATGATCATGTTTTTTTACGGGAATCTTGTTTAATAATCTTGCCAGTGCCTTGCGATGTGTTTTTGTTTTACTCTTTTCGAGGGTGTCACAGAAAAATTCGGCGGAAATGTCTTCTTTTAGTCCCGGCTGTATTTTTGATTTTTCACCCACATCCATCATGTAAAAATTTTCGCATTGATGGTAATGGATGTTAAAGTTATCTCTCAAATAGTCAATACCGGGATAAACAAAAAGGGCCAGGTCGTCTTCTTCCTGTGTATCAATAAAATTAAAACGCAAGGGGAGTTCTGAACCAAATTTTCGAAAAACGGCTTGCCCTAAGAACTTTTTAGGATCATAGTAAACCGCATTGATAGCTGGCGTCTCAAAAAGACAGCTGCCGATTTTCAACAAAATGTTATCCGTTTCCACATCGCAGTTAAACCCCCAAAGGAAGTCCTCAACGGACGATTTTCCCTGTGATATATTTTGATCCCACAATTCGGGGTCAAAAAAAGGTGCCATAAACAATGGCTGTTGACTGGCCAACTCATAGGCTTTACGCACCAAATCGCCGCTGGCAAGTTTTGGTTTGTTCCAATTATTGGTTTCCAGAAAATAGTCGCACTGGGGTAGCAGTTGTTTTTTGATTTTATCGCATATCTTCCAATCGATAAAATAACTCCACTTGAGTTGCGCGTCAAGCGGATCCTGCTCATTGCTTACACCTATATTGGAAATCTCATTCCTGCGGGTTCTTTGCAGAATCTCCCACTTAGACATATCGGAGTAAATCAGAATGTCGGAAGGCCAGATCTTATGGGCGCCGATTCCGTGAATGAGGATGACACCTTCCTCTATAAAATCAATATTATTTCGTAAGGCTTTCAGGCGATTGTCGTCGAAATAGTCGTCGATGACATAATTTGAATATTTCGTGTTGAGCAATTCGCCATTCATGTCTCTTTTCGCTATGACTCTAATATCCACCTCATCCTTATAAATATCCTTGGCGCGACAAGTTACGTTAGGTGATAGCCTTTCCTTAAGGGTTTGCAGGTTTACATCGCTATAGGTGCCGTGATAGCAGTCAACGGTAATGATTATTTTTTTCTTACCCTGATTTTTAATTTGGCGTTGTAATTCAACTACAATATTATCCCATCCTTCATGACAGCTATTGTCAGAAGTTTGGACTTCTACATAAGGATTTTTATTGATCATAAGGGGCCCTAAAAATTAATTAATGTGCCAGCACCTGGGCAAAGCGCTTCATGTATTCATCACTTGTCTGTTCCAGGGCAAAGATAGAAATACCACCGGCGCCCCCTTCCCTTGCCATTTGATTGGCCACCTCAAGTTCGTCGGCTTTCAGGGCTGACAAAAATATACCGCTATAAATAGGTTTATCGTTATTGGCCTGCTTTAACCTTTCCAACGCCTTTTTAGTGTGCTCCCTGATAAAGTCGATGCCGGCATTGTAAAAATTATGATAAAGCATAGGCAGAAAAGCATCCAGATCCCAACGGTGCCACTCCTGTCTTACACTTTCCCAGTTGGGAAATACCGCAGCAGTAACCATTTTATTCCGGCTTTTTACCTCCGGCACCAGTTGGTTATTCACCAGGTTGGTAATACTGTCATACCTGAATTGTCGCCATTCCTGATTGGCCGATGGGTCTTCCAGGTCTTTCAAAGGGTCGATACCTGTTTTTTCTTTAAATAAGTTGCGGCAAAATTCCGAATAGCAGTAATCATATTGTGGGTACTCTTTGTCCTGTACGATATCGTATTTTGGCTGTAGCCCTTCTGCCAGAATAACGTCAGGAAGTCTGACGTAGTCGAAATGCACGCCATCGATCCCCTCAATTTCAGCTATGGATTTTACATTATTTTTTACAAATTCCTGGGCCTCGGGATGACAAGGGCATAAAAATTTGTAGTAGTCGACATAGGCAGGCTTGGTGGCTGCAGATTCCCCAAGACCATTAACCGCGAACCAGTCGGGGTGTCTCTTAACTATTTTTTCAATATTACATGGCATGGTAAACATCCATGCGTGAAATTCGAGGCCTGCTTCCTTACAAAGCGGGATCACTTTTTCGGCAATAGCTTCTTTCACCGGTATGCGATCGTTTTCAAAAAAGGCAACGTGGCTGTTATAAACATTTAAGACCAAAGCATCAAAACCGCTGGCCTTGGCTTGTGCCAGCTTGGCTTTCCAATCCTCCCTGTTCCAGTCTGCAGGTGGCGTAATCCAGGCCCAGTTTTTGGCCGATTTTGGAGAGGAGACGGGTTTTTCATCGGTTATTGAGTCCGCATTTTTTTTGTTTGAACAGCTTATGCCCAGCAGAGATGCATTCGCTAAGGCAAGACTTCCGATTCCGGCTTTTTTTAAAAATACTCTTTTTTTCATATTACATATTTTTCCTGACCCTTCCGTCTGTCAGCAAGTGCCAGGTGTTACCTTCCGGGCTTTCGAAAATTGCTTCAAACTGGGTCGGGGTAGTGTGGAGGCTAATTTGAGACTTGAATTCCAGGATACCAGGAGGAATTTTTAGTTGCTCAATGTTGCCTGTAAACGTTTTATTTTCTTTGAAAAATTGATGCTGCGCATAATAGATCTGGCGAAGTATCCATTTGTAATTTTCCGCCTTCTTTGGGGTAAATTGGACAGTTTTTGTTCCCACAACATGACTGGAAAACTCAACAAAACCCCAGGTTTCGGGTTGGTGCATGGCAATAACACCTTGCGGTGACCATACCCAGTTTGATTCGGGAAAGGACTTGCCTGTCTTTGGGTTGATGGACTTGAAGTATCGACCATTTTTATGATCAAGTTTCCAGTTTACTCTTGAAAAATTCACGCGCCACTGATCCCGGTCCTTGGGGGGACGGCCGGTGGTCTCCTTCAAAACATTCCATGGAATGGCCAGTTCAACGGTCCAGTACTCATCAACATCCTCCGGGTTATTGAGCGTTCCCTTGATCCTGATGCCTTTTTTTAGCCCTTTGATGTCCCATGCATTAATCGCCGGTCCGCCATCGCGATAGGGCTTTACCAGCAATAAGTCCCAGATTGTTCCCAGTGCGTTGATTTCCAATTCATAATATTGGTGGGTGTCACCGTCGGGATCAATAAATACCTCAAAGTCGTTTTCATGGAAAATAACAGCATCTCGCTGATCGTAAGTAGCCCAAATGTTAGGTTCAAACATTTTTGCCGCAATATAAAAATATTGCGCATCCCAAAGCATTTTTGCCTGCGTGAGATACGTTGGCTTAGGTTTCAGATCACCCTCAATGTCCACAAATGGCGATGTCCAGGGCGCCTTTTGCCAGGCTTCTTCATCCAGTGCCCCGTCGATGGTCAACGTGCGGTCTGTAGTGTAGCAAACATAGGTTTCCCAATTGGGGCTTTGGCTTTTTGCCATATCAGCTATCAGGTACAATCCCGGGATAAAAAGTAAAAGCTTTAATTTCATCTTTATGGCTTTCGGGTTTCCGTTAATTCAAATTTTAAATGTGCTCCTTTGACAAGCGTATCATGGTCAATAAAATATCGATTGTATTTTTGGCCGTTTACTTCCAGGTTTTGAATATATACCGCATTGTCCGAGGGTTTGTTTGTCTCTATGGTTAATTCCTTTCCCTGATAATAGTTAGTATTAAGTGCAATAGTGATCTTATCGAAAGTCGGACTTACAATTGCGTAACTCATATCCCCGGGGCAGTGCGGGTAAATGCCAAGCATGCTGAATAACAACCATGTAGATAACGTACCGGTGTCGTCATTTCCCGGCAATCCCGCCGGCCCGTCAAAATAGTGCTTGCGGATCAGTCGATTCACCATTTCCTGGGCCCGCCATTCTTCTCCCTTCACAAAATTAAAAAGAAAAGGGTAGGTGATATCCGGTTCATTGGCCATGTCATAATTGCCATCGTCAAAACAAAGTTGTAATTCTTTGATAAACCGGGACTTGCCTCCCAGCATTTTGATAAGATTTTTGATATCGTGGGGTACGTAAAACCTGTACTGCCAGGCATTGCCTTCTACAAAGCCTATGACCGGTTCAAAATTTGCCCCGGCTTTTGGATTAAATGGCGTCAGCCACTCGCCCTTTTTCATGCGAGGCCGCAACATCCCGGTGGAGGGGTCGTAGTAGTTGCGATAGCTGCCCGATTGCTTTAGGAAATAGCGGTAATCCTCCTTCTTATTTAAGGCCCTGGCCAGCTGGGCAAGATTCCAGTCCGCTATGTTGTATTCAAGCGATGTGGAAACCGTTCCCCAGACATTTTCATAATGATTTTCAGGGATGTAACCCACGGCGCGGTACTTCCCGATCCCGGGTCTTAATTTATTAAGACTATCCGGGGCGGTAGCAGATTTTTTAACAGCCCCGTAAGCCGTTTGAATATCGAAATCCCGGATGCCTCTTAAATAAGTGTCGGCAATTACCGGGGTCGCCGGATCTCCCACCATGACAGACGTCTCCATTCCCAGTAACTCCCATTTGGGGAGCCAACCACTTTCTTTGTACATGGCGATCATTGATTTTACCATTTGAGACTGAACTTCAGGATAGACCAGCGACAAAAAGGGATGTACATTGCGGTAGGTATCCCACAATGAAAAGACTGTATACCTGTTTTCAGAGGTGCTGCCGGTGCCATACTTTTCCATCAAAGGATATTCACCATTCGCATCCTGCAGGATGTTGGGGTGGATAAGGGTATGGTACAAGGCGGAATAAAAAATAGTTTTGTCATCCTTACTCCCCCCCTCTACTTTAATGCGCTTCAACAGGTCATTCCATGTCTGCCTGGCATCTTGCCGGGTTTTATCAAAATTAAAGTCTGGCTGTTCCTGCTCCAGGTTTTGCCTGGCATTTTCAATACTCACATAGCTTATACCCACCTTGGCATAGATAACCTCTTCATTTTCAGTTTCAAAACTGAAATAAGTGCCAATATCATCGCCGGCCAGCTCATATCGGAATTGAGGATATGGTTTAATGGTATCATTGTATTTTGTCCACTCGGCTTCCACTCCTTTAAAAGGTGGCATTTTTTTCCAGGCACCAAAATTGACGGCGGACTTACTGAATTTAATGGCAAAATATACCGGTCGCACATCCTCGGGGTTGTAGCAAAAAGTACCGATCAATTTATGCCCTACGACTTCTGTCTCTGATAAAATTTGAAGTGCGGCACCAGTTTCATTGGTGAGCCCAAGTCCCAGGTTCAGAATAATATGAGATTGACCTTGAGGGAAAGTATATTTGCTCAAACCCGTCCTCAGTGTAGCGGTCAGCTCGGTTTTAATGCCATATTTATCAAGTGTGTGAGCATAATAGCCAGGCGTGGACACCTCGTCCTGATAAGTGCTTCCATAGTTTTCCGGGTTAAGTTCAAGTTGGCCGTGAGTAGGCATTAACAATATACTTCCCAGTTCCGGGCACCCGACACCACTCAAATTGACATGGGAGTAGCCTGTCAAAAACTTATTTTCGGCCACATAAGGCCTTGAATGCCATTCACTATCTTTTTCAAATTGATTTTCAGCCCCTTTTTTAAAAGCGGCATTAAACGGCACCACACTTGCCATCCCCCAAGGTCTTACCGGACCGGGATAGGTGGCTCCGAAGTTAGAGGTACCGATGAAAGGGTTGACAAAATCAACCGGTTCCTGCCCCGGGGCCGCAAGATGGAAAAGTAGCAATAAAAACAGTATTCCGTATCCATTTCTCATAATTACGCTTCAATAAATCTGAACACCTTTTCTCCTGATACTTTCAAGGGAGGTGTGATCAGCTTCCAGTTCTGAAATAATAATATCGATGTTATTAGCTTCTTCAATTTTAAATGGCTCCATTCTTCCTATCGAATGTGAAAGACAAAGCGCCACTGTTTTCGAGGAAGATTTTAGCATGGCTTTTTTTGTCAGTGCTTTGTCCCGGTCGCCTTCCGTAATACCCAGTGTTTCATGTATACTCGATGCTTCTATAAAACACAGATCTGCATGTACATCTCTTAGCGCATTCTCAACATCCATCCCAACCGTTACCTTAGATCTTTTGGACAACTGTCCACCCAAAAAAATAGTTTCAACGCCTTTTTGGTGGAATAATTTGGAGGCTATGAGCAACGAATTTGTAAAGATGATGATAGCGACATCTTTGGGGATATAGTCCGTCATCATAACGCTGGTGGTTTCACCTTCCAGGATTAACACTTGCCCATCGCTGATTAGATTGGCTGCTTTTTGGGCAATTACCTGACGCTCCAGCTTGTCTGTAATATTGTAGTGTTTGATTTCCGCAGGAATATTTGGGTTGGCCATAGCACCCCCATGGACCTTTTTGATGTGACCGTGGTTGGCCAGCTCATTAAGGTCTCTCCGTATAGTGTCTTCTGAAACATCCAGTTTCTTACTGAGGATTGAGGAATACACCTTGTTATGTGTTTTTATTTCTTCAAGTATTATATATTGCCGCTCTTCTTTTAGCATACAACTGCAAATTTTATTGCCAAATATAATGGTTTTACGCTAAGATGGAAGATAATTTCCGATTGCTTATCCTAAAACCCCACCCATATCCGCATAAACGTGCACATTTTTTGCGGTTTTAAATCCTATAATTGGTATGCTTTTTTTTAACAGAACAATAACCAAGTCCTCCCGGAAGACTTGGTATTCACAATTATAGCGAAAAAACATTTCCATGTATGCGTTTTTTAGATAAAAATGTGCATGAAACTGCATGTAATTATTGCGGATTATTATAAATATATGCGTATATTTATTTGTTTTAATAATAAAAAATCCCAATATTTAAGATTTAATTCACAGACAAGCTTAAATAGACGCAAAAGTATTTGGGACCTTTGTTAATATTTGCTTGCCAGGCACGCAAGTCAGTGTGCAGACAACAGTAAATTGGTAAGGCAGCAGGTGAATTTGATGAATCCCGACAAATGATTCCAAGACGGTGATTGTAAAATACCAACTCAATTACCCATTAGGAAGGAAATTATCAGATTATAACCATGTGCTTTGTCGCAAATTGGCGGAAATGATGTCATTGCCGTAGCCGTTTGAAGGGTATGTAATTTGTTAATGTTATCCGTAACAAACGAGCGAAAGGGGGAAATTCGAATAATTTCCTCCTTTATTTTCAGTTTTATTAGATTTTGGACGTTTAAAACCATTCGAACTTGAATATAGATCTTGATTTCAAATATATTTTTATTATAGTTACCTCTTTTATCGCGGCTAAAAGGCCCATTTATCATCTCGTATTAAACGGCCTGTTGGAAGAACGAAATTATTTTACCGGGAAAGGGATGAGTTTCGTGGCGATTGCAACTTTGGGAAGGTTTTGCGGTCCGTTAAAATGGTGAGAATGCGAAATATTTATATTATAGGCTGTTGTTCCTTGTTACAGTTGATTCTATCCTGCACAGGTGTCAAGGAGCAACCTGCATTAGAGGATGATTCACTTGTGCAGTTTGTAGATCCCTTTATTGGCACAGGTGCTCATGGACATACTTATCCCGGGGCAACTGTGCCATTTGGGATGGTACAACTGAGTCCCGACAATGGTACAGGTGGCTGGGACTGGTGCTCAGGCTATCATTATTCGGATAGTATTATTGTCGGATTCAGCCATACCCACCTAAGCGGCACGGGCATCGGCGACCTGGCGGATATTTTAGTGATGCCTACTACCAGGCAAGTGGATCTGACCAAAGCCATCGGGAACCGAAATGACTATGATTTCAAATCCCGCTTTGATCATGACTCGGAGGAAGCCTCTCCGGGTTATTACAGCGTACACTTAAAGGATGTAGCTATTGATGTAGCTTTGACCGCAACAAAAAGAGCCGGATTCCATCGGTATGAATACCCTCAGGGGGAGTCGCGACAGGTGGTGTTGGATTTATCTTACAGGGTTAATTGGGATAGGCCTGTTGCAACCGCCCTCAAATTCGAGAATGATACCCTAATTACCGGCTTCAGGTATTCCGAAGGCTGGGCAAAGGATCAGCGTGTTTATTTCGCAATGGCTTTTTCACGCCCCATCATTGGATATGAAACAGCAGACAGCACCAGCATGCAACCGGCAGAGACCGAATTTACCGGCGTAAAATTAAAGACATTATTACATTTTGAAAATAGCGACGACCGTGTGCTGCTGCTCAAAACAGGCCTGTCATCGGCATCTGTCGATGGTGCGTTGAAAAGTCTTAATGAGATACCCGGATGGGACTTTGACGCCGTAAAGGCAAAAGCCGAAAGCCAGTGGGAACAAGAGCTGTCGAAAATCAGAATCACCTCAAAGGATACAGCGCTTAAGCGAACTTTCTATACTGCCATGTACCACAGCAATTTGGCGCCGGTTATTTTTTCTGACCTTAACCTGGAATATAAAGGTGTCAACGGAAAGGTGATGAAGACCAATGGGTACCAGCGCTATGATATATTTTCATTATGGGATACCTACCGGGCCGCGCACCCGTTGTTTACGATTTTGCAACCGGACAGGGTCGATGATATGGTCAATTCCATACTGGCCCATTATCAGGAATATGGCTTGTTACCCGTGTGGTCGTTGTTGGGAAATGAAACCAATACGATGACGGGCTATCATGCCATACCGGTGATTGCCGATGCGTATTTGAAAGGATTTCGGGGATTTGATATCGAACTGGCATACGAAGCTATGAAAACCAGCGCTATGCAGAACATTCGAGGGGTACAGTTTTACAAGGAACATGACTTTATTCCCGCCGATCTGGAAGTGGAGTCAGTTACAAAAACGCTGGAATATGCTTTTGACGACTGGTGCATTGCTCAGATCGCCAGGTCTTTAAATTACCAGGATGATTATAAGTATTTCCTGAAAAGATCTCAAAGCTTCAGACATCTGTTTGACAGCGTATCAGGATTTATGAGAGGAAAACTAAGTAATGGTCAATGGAGGGTTCCGTTTGATCCCAAACGATCAGATCACCGTGTGAATACCGATTATACCGAGGGTAATGCCTGGCAACACACCTGGTATGTGCCGCAGGATGTGCCCGCTCTAATTGATATTATGGGCGGAAGGGATCGATTCATCGCAAAATTGGATTCTCTTTTTACCATAAGCTCCGATATAACGGGAGAAAATGTCTCTGTAGACATTTCCGGGCTTATTGGACAATACGCTCATGGCAATGAGCCAAGCCATCATGTTGCCTACCTTTATAATTATGCCGATGCCGCCTGGAAAACGCAGGAGCGGGTTACGGAAATTTTATCGTCTCAATACAATGACAGACCCGACGGCTTGTGTGGCAATGACGATTGCGGGCAAATGTCAGCATGGTATATTTTCAGCTCACTGGGTTTTTATCCGGTGAATCCTGCCGAAGGCAAATATGCGATTGGACGACCCCTTCATGAAAAATCAGTCATCCGCTTGTCTGATGGTAAGACCTTTACAGTAACCGCTGAGAATTTAAGTGAAGATAATATTTACGTTCAATCCGCGGCTTTGAATGGGACCCCCTTGAATGAACCGTTTCTTACACATAACCAAATAATTAACGGTGGGGAGATCGTATTTGTGATGGGTAGCTCTCCAAATAAAAACTGGAACAGCAGCGTTGATGAGGATAACTAGATTAACAATTAGACATACAATTATTCAGTATCGCCTTGAAATTAGATAATGACAAAACAATCGAGAAACGTACACATTGAGCAGGAAAATGCTACTGCCGGTGCAGTGACGGAGGATATAAAATACCTGACCACCGGATGGAAGTTTAAAGAGGAAGGCACTGATAATTGGCATCAAGCAACGGTTCCGGGATGTAATTTTACAGACTTATTGGCCAATGAACTTATCGGCGATCCTTTTTATCGCGATAATGAAAAGCACTTGCAATGGATAGAGAAAAAGGATTGGGTATATGAAACGGAATTTATAATTACGCCAGCGGAATTGGATCATGCCAGGATTGACCTGGTTTGCAAGGGGTTGGATACTTATGCAACTATTTATCTCAATGACCGAAAAATTGCCAGTAGTGATAACCAGTTTGTAGAATGTGTCACAGAGGTTCGTTCCGATCTGGTAGCAGGAAAAAATAAGCTGAGAATATATTTTCATTCGCCGATTACCCATGTCAAGGAAAAAGCTGACAAGATTGGCATTACTTACCCGGCCGGAAATGATCATTCGGAAGATAAGTTAAGTGTATTTTCAAGAAAGGCGCCCTATCATTTTGGGTGGGACTGGGGACCTAGGTTTGTGACCTGCGGGATCTGGCGGCCGGTGTTTTTGAAGTTTGTTAAAAATATAAATATAGCAGACGCTTATTTCAAACCGGAAATCATCTCGGAAAACAAAGCCATTATTCATGTTGCCATATCGCTGACAGCCCAGGAGAAAAGTGAAGCCAAATTGACGATCAGTTGTTTAAATGAGACTTTAAATACAACCAATCACATCGCATTTTTAGAAAAGGGACATAATGAAGTAAAGATAAAATTCTCAGTTAATAATTATAAGAAGTGGTGGCCCCGGGGTTTCGGTGAGGCTCATTTATATCATTTTGCCGTCAACATCAAAGACCATCATGGCAACACCTGCGCTATTTTTAAAAAGGTTGGCATTCGAAAAATTGAAGTAATTAACAGGCCTGATGAACACGGAGAATCTTTTTACTTTCAGGTAAACGGCGTTCCCATATTTGCGAAAGGAGCAAATTATATCCCGCAAGATAGTTTTTTGACCAGGGTAGGTGAGGAGCGATATCATCAGCTTTTTGCCGATATATTGGCTGCCAACATGAATATGATCAGAATTTGGGGAGGAGGCATTTATGAGGATGATTTGTTTTACGACCTGGCAGACCAACATGGGATCCTGGTCTGGCAGGATTTTATGTTTGCCTGTACCCTTTACCCGGGGGATGCATCATTTTTACAAAATGTTGAAAAGGAAGCTATCAGCAACATCAAAAGACTGCGCGGCCACGCGAGTATTGCTTTGTGGTGTGGAAATAACGAGGTCAGAGTAGGGTGGCATCACTGGGGGTGGCAGGAAGAGTACAATTATTCAAATGATGATCAACAATGGTTATTCCGTGATTACAAACATCTGTTTGAGAAATTGTTACCTGAAATTGTTGCCGAGCACGACCCGGAAAGATTTTATTTTCCATCGTCTCCAATCAGCAATTTTGAAGAGGAGAAGGATTTTTCGATTGGCGACGTGCACTATTGGGGTGTATGGCACAAAGAAGCGCCATTTAGCGACTATGAAAAATGTGTGCCAAGGTTCATGAGTGAATACGGCTTTCAGTCATTTCCCATATTCGAAAGTGTTAAAAAATACACCCTTGCCGAAGACTGGGATATCAACTCCCCGGTTATGAAATTGCATCAAAAGCATCCCCGTGGAAACCAGCTGATCAAAGATTATTTATTGCAGGATTACAACGAAGCCAGGGATTTTGAATCCTTTCTTTATCTAAGCCAGATTTTGCAGGCGCATGGGATAAAAATTGCAATTGAAGCGCATCGCAGAAACAAACCTTACTGTATGGGGTCTCTTTACTGGCAATTAAATGATTGCTGGCCGGTGGCTTCCTGGTCAGGTATTGATTATTATGGCCGATGGAAGGCTTTGCATTATTTTGTGAAAAAGGCCTTTAAAGATATTTTGGTCAGTTGCAAGATAGCAGACGACCACCTGAGTACTTACCTGATTTCAGACCGGTTGGAAAATGAAAAAGGTCAGTTGCTTTTACAAATTTTGACCCTTGACGGAGAGATCATAGCGAACTTAAAAGAAGCGGTGGAGATTAAGGCAAATACGAGCTGCCTTCATAAAAAGCACGACCTGAAAAGGCTGATAGGTAATAATGATATCCATAATTTGGTCATCTATGCCGGGATTGAGATTAAAAATGAACTAATGAGTGAGAATATTTATTATCTTGTGCCGACAAAGAATCTAATGTTGCAAAAGCCTGCTATCAAATATTCCGTAAAACACGAAGAGGGCCAATTGAAAGTGCTGTTACATGGTGATGTGTTGGTGAAAAACCTGTATTTGTGTTTTGATGGGTTATCAGGCAATTTTTCTGATAATTTTTTCGATTTAATGCCAAAAAAAGAAAAAGAAGTTACCTTTCCATTTGCTTCAATGCACAACGGAAATATCCCAAAATTGAAGATGACGTCGGTAGTAGATACCTATTAATTTAATTATGAACCTAAGGTCTATTGATATCATCATTATCCTGGTCTACCTTGTCCTGACCATTTCTATTGGATTTTATCTTTCAAAAAGAGCTTCCAAAGACATTGAGTCCTATTTTTTGGGAGGGAAGAAAATCCCCTGGTGGATTTTAGGAATATCCAATGCCTCCGGTATGTTCGATATTACCGGTACCATGTGGCTGGTTTCAATGTGTTTTGTTTATGGGCTGAAAAGTGCCTGGTTACCCTGGATATGGCCCACATTTAACCAGATATTTTTAATGATTTATCTGTCCGTTTGGTTACGCCGGTCAGGCGTTATGACGGGCGCAGAATGGTTACAGACCCGCTTTGGCCACGGAAAAGGAGCAAAGTTATCCCATTTGATTGTTGTGATCTTTGCTATAGTCAGTGCCATAGGATTCATTTCTTATGCGTTTAAAGGCATTGGCAAATTTGCTGAGACTTTTTTACCATGGGATCTGACGCCAGATACATACGCCTTTATAATTCTGGGCGTGACCACGTTGTATGTCATAAAAGGGGGCATGTACAGCGTTGTGTTCACGGAGCTGCTGCAATTTGTTATCATGACCATTGCTTCCATCGCAGTGGGCGTTATCGCCATGTATTACGTCAGCCCGGAGACCCTGCAGGCTGCTGTTCCACAGGGTTGGGACAATTTGTTTTTTGGCTGGGAGCTGGATTTGGATTGGACTGGTGTTATTGATACGGTCAATGATAAAATCTCACAGGATGGATTTACCCTGTTTGGTTTTTTCTTTATGATGATGCTGTTCAAGGGGATACTTTCCAGCATGGCCGGCCCGGTGCCGAATTATGATATGCAGCGGATACTTTCGACAAGGAGCCCCAAGGAGGCGGCCAAGATGAGCGGCATTGTATCGCTGGTTATGTTTTTTCCACGTTATATGATGGTTACGGGTTTAGCAGTGCTGGCACTGGTATACCTCGGACCTGAAATCCAGCAGTCCGGAGAAATCTTTGATTTTGAGCAAATTTTGCCTTATTCCATCAATAACTTTGTGCCGGTAGGCCTTGTAGGCTTATTGTTGGCCGGATTGTTGGCGGCCTTTATGTCGACCTTTGCCGCCACGGTCAATGCGGCCCCTGTTTACTTTGTAAATGATGTATACAAAAAATACATAAACCCGGACGGAGCTCCGAAGACTTATGTTTATTTAAGCTACCTGGTATCATTTCTGGTGGTAATCTTAGGCATAGGCTTTGGTTTTGTGATAGAATCAATTAATGAAATTATGCAGTGGATCTTTGGGGCTTTATTTGGTGGTTATGCGGCGGCCAATATATTGAAGTGGCACTGGTGGCGATTTAACGGCTACGGCTTTTTTTGGGGCATGATGGCCGGGTTGATCTCATCCCTGCTAATGCCGGTGGTTATGCCCGATCTGCAACCATTATACAGTTTCCCGTTTATTCTTGCTTTCTCCCTCATAGGTTCCGTAGCCGGCACCCTGCTAACACCGCAGGATGATGAAGCTACCCTGATCAATTTTTATAAGACCGTCAGACCCTGGGGGTGGTGGGGACCGATAAAACAGAAAGTTTTGGAGGCCCATCCTGATTTTGCCTCCAACAAGGCCTTTAAGAGAGACATGTTCAATGTTTTTATTGGAACAATCTGGCAATTGACATTGGTAGTTGTTCCCATTTATCTGGTTATCAAGGCTTACGAGCCAATGACAATTGGTATCCTGATATTTTTTGTAACGTCTTTTATTCTTAAAAAGAACTGGCTTGAAAAATTGGAAAATTAATACTAATTATAAACACTAATCAGTTATTTGGGTTTTATGAAAAATATGAAATTGGTTCATGGGCTATTACTTGTCATCGGCTGTGCTAACCTTGGATGCCACAACCAAAAAGACGAGGTTATGCAGCGGAAGTCCGATGCCATGGCACCGGCAGGCAAACTTACCGATTTGGTGAATCCGCTGATGGGAACCGATTCGGAGTTTAAACTGTCAAATGGGAATACCTACCCGGCCATTGCCTTGCCATGGGGCATGAATTTCTGGACTCCCCAAACCGCTAAAATGGGAGATGGATGGGCGTACAAATACGATGATTACACGATCAGGGGCATTAAGCAAACACATCAACCCAGTCCGTGGATTAATGACTACGCTGCTTTTTCATTAATGCCCGTTACCGGCCGGCTTAAATACCGGGAAGACGAAAGGCAATCCTGGTTTTCGCACCGCACGGAAATAGTGAATCCTCATTACTATAAGGTGTACCTGGCAGATTATCACGTGGAGGCGGAAGTCACCCCCACTGAAAGAGCCGCCCAATTCCGGTTTACTTTTCCTGAAAGTGATTCGGCTTATATTTTGTTAGACGCCTTCTTTAAGGGTTCAAGTGTTCAGATTCTTCCTGAAGAAAGAAAAATCATCGGTTATTGTCGTAACAACAGCGGTGGGGTGCCCGACAATTTTCATAATTATTTTGTGGCGGAATTTGACAAGCCATTTACGGTGCATCATACCTGGACTGATGATTGGAAATTATTAAAAAATACGACTGAAAGTACCGGTAACCATGTGGGTGCCATTGTTGGTTTTAAAACTAACGCTGGCGAGAAAATACACGTGAAGGTAGCTTCCTCCTTTATCAGCCATGAGCAGGCGGCATTAAACCTTCAAAGTGAAATAGGGGAGGATACTTTCGATGAGACCATGGCCAAAGGGTTACAGGCGTGGGAAAACGAATTGAATCGGATAAAAGTGGAGGCCGCAGACATCGATCATATTAAAACCTTTTATTCCTGCCTTTACCGGTTGTTGCTATTTCCACGTAAATTTTACGAGATTGACAAAACCGGTCAAATAATGCATTATAGCCCTTACAATGGCGAGGTATTGCCGGGATATATGTTTACTGACAATGGCTTCTGGGACACATTTCGTGCGGTTTTCCCTTTCTTTACCCTCATGTACCCCGAATTAAACGGGCAAATCATGCAAGGTTTGGTCAACACGTACAAGGAGTCTGGCTGGTTGCCCGAGTGGGCCAGTCCCGGCCATAGGAACTCTATGATCGGTTCTAATTCCGCCTCTTTGATTGCGGACGCTTACCTGAAAGGTATCAAAGACTTTGATGTGGAAACTTTGTTTGCTGCTATGCTAAAAAATGCCAGTGTGAGTGAAGGAAGGCCAACAAATTCCGTAGGAAGAGCTGGTATTGATTATTATAATTCGTTGGGCTATGTTCCTTATGACGTAGGAATTAATGAAAATGCAGCCCGTACGCTGGAATATGCTTATGCGGATTTTACCATATCGCAGTTGGCCGGGGCGCTTGGCAAGGAGGAGGAAGAGCAACTCTTTTTAAAGAAATCAAAAAACTACGAGCATTTATTTGACCCCTCCACTAAATTGATGCGGGGCAAAATGAAAAACGGGGAATTCCAGTCGCCCTTTAATCCCTTTAAATGGGGAGATGCCTTTACAGAAGGTAACAGCTGGCATTATTCGTGGTCTGTCTTCCATGACATACAGGGCTTAATGAACCTGATGGGCGGAAAAAAAGACTTTAACGCCATGTTGGACTCGGTTTTTAACCTGCCACCTATTTTTGATGAGTCATATTACGGCATTGTCATTCATGAAATCAGGGAAATGCAAATTGTTAATATGGGACAATACGCACATGGTAATCAGCCGATCCAACACATGATCTACTTATATAATTACGGTAATCAACCATGGAAATCGCAGCAAAGAGCAAGGGAAGTTATGCAGAAGCTGTATAGTCCTGCACCAGATGGTTACTGCGGCGATGAGGACAACGGGCAAACCTCTGCATGGTACGTGTTTAGTGCACTTGGTTTTTACCCGGTTTGTCCGGGCACCGACCAGTATGTTTTTGGAAGCCCTCTTTTTAATAAGGCCACGCTTACCCTGGAAAGCGGCAAGGAGTTTGTCATTGAAGCCCAGGGAAATAATAACGAGAATTATTATATCCAGTCCGCTGAATTAAATGGTGAAAGTTATAATTATACCTGGATAGACCACGAAACTATTCAAAACGGAGGATCATTAAAATTTAAAATGGGCGGGACCCCCAATAAGGATTGGGCAACGTCACCGGATGCGGTTCCCTATTCACTGACTGAGGCAGAATAGGGTGACAGAATATATGGGAGGTTAACAACATTATCGTTAATAATGAAGACATTGGATTACAGTGAAATTGTCAGAGAGGCCTGTGTTGAAAACATTGATCAGGCATTGCAGGCCCAGCAGTTGGGCGCGGATAGAATAGAGCTTTGTGACCGGCTTGACCTCGATGGGCTCACCCCGCCGGATGAAACCATAGCAGAGGCTGTAAGATTATTAGGCATACCGGTAAAAGTAATGATAAGGCCAAGAAAAGGAGATTTTAACTATAGCGCCGACGAAATAGCGGTTATGCTTGATAGCATCGACTACTGTAAGCGCCAAAACGTAAGTGGCGTAGTATTTGGAGTGGTGAACGATGGCGGCGATCTGGATATCGAATCTATCAAATTGCTGGCAGACAGGGCTGCTCCTTTGGAGGTTACGATTCACAAAGCGATCGATCAGGTCAATGATCCGGTTGAGGCGGTAAGTAAATTAAAGTCTTTGCCTAACATTAATGCCGTTCTGACCTCCGGTAAGGCACCAACGGCCTATGAAGGCAAGGCGGTCCTCCGGGAAATGATACAGATGGCGGGCAATAGTCTGAATATCATTGTGGCGGGAAAAGTGAAGGCAGATAATATTGAAGTACTTCATACGGAAATTAATGCCCGTGAATATCATGGGAGGAAGATCGTAGGATAATAAAAACCTTCGGATAATTTTAACGGGAGCGGGATCCGCGGCTTTTATAACAAATTCTCTTCCCTGGTTTTATAATTTTAAATAGGTTGATTAAGCTGATATGCTAAAGCGTTTTTTTATATGGGTGTTTTTGGCACTTTTCTTTATTATCCCCGATAGTTTTGCGCAAGGCAAAGAGGCTGCCAATGAATGGTTGTTGTTTTTTGGCCATTTTCATCCGTTGGTATTGCACTTGCCCATCGGCTTTCTGGCGCTGGCATTTTTATTTGAGTTTTTACCACACTTTAAAAGGTTTGAACACTTAAGTGTTGCCACCGAGTTTACCTTGTTACTGGGGATGTTAAGTGCGGTGGTCGCAGCGGCATTTGGGTATTTTTTATCGCTGGACGGTGGCTATGGCGGAGATCTGCTGAGCTTTCATCAATGGTTCGGTATTTCCATGGCTGTATTTTCAGTGATCCTGTATGGGTTAAAAAGAAAAAAGATAGCCCCTAAAGTATTCAAAGTACTCATGGTATTTTTGATGTTACTGATGACAGCTACCGGACATTACGGTGGTATGTTAACGCACGGTGAAGATTACCTGACGGATAGCTTACCTGCTTCCGTAAAAAAAATATTGGGTATCCCGGTAGAAGCTGAAAATGAGGTATTGGCCATCAAAAATATTGATGAAGCAGTGGTTTTCAGGGATTTGATCATGCCGATATTCGATAAAAAATGTGTGAAATGCCATAACGCCAATAAAATGAAAGGCGAATTAAATCTCGAAAACCAGGAGACCATACTGCTGGGAGGTGAAAACGGTGATATTTTGGTACCCGGAAATGCCGATGAGAGCGAGCTCATTCGATTGATTCGCCTGCCGATTTCAGATGAACATCACATGCCTCCGGAGGGCAAAGTCCAGCTTACCGGCGACGAAATGGCTTTACTCGAGTGGTGGGTGATGCAAGGCGCCGATTTTGAAAACCACGTAGCGCAATATGAGAAGGATGAAAATATTCACGATATCCTGTCAAGTATTGAGGCCAATGCCAATAAAGTTGTCAATCCTGTGATGGTCATGGATATCGATGAAGCAGACGCCTCAGAAATTCAGAAAATACGGGATAAGGGCATTTACATCTCCAGAATTTCCGAAGACACCCCCTTTTTGCAGGCTCGGGTGGATAATGTTGACGGTAATTTAAAGCAATTATTGGGTGCTGTTAAGCAGCAATTGCTGTGGTTAAATTTGTCGAGAAGTAACTGTCAAAATGAGGCCCTGGAAGGCCTCGAAGAGTTTTCAAACCTGACCAGGCTGCATTTGCAAAATACCAAAATTGATGATAAGGTGATGGATAAGATTTCCAGGTTGGACTATCTCGAGTATTTGAACATTTACGGAACGGAGGTCTCCAACGAAGGGATTTCGCAGCTGGGAGGATTGCAGTATCTCAAAAATATGTATTTGTGGAATACCAAAGTGACCAAAGAAGGGATTGCTGCGTTGCAAACTGAAATTCCGGAATTGTATATTGACCATGGCCTGGATTAGGCCCCCTTGGCCATGAATTTAAAGCGTTACTTACCAGTCACATATGCATAAGCGGCGCTCTTACAAGGCATTTTTTGAGATCCTTTCATTATATATTACCGGAGGTCATGCCGGAGATAACATAATTTCATTGGTCTTTATGAGTGCCACCACCTGATCCTGCGGCTGTAACTTAAGCTGTTCCACTGCATGGCTGGTAATAACGGCATTCAGCCTATGACGGTGGAATGATAGCGATAAGTCACTCAGTAGCTTTCCTTTGTTGATGTGTTGGATCTCACATAACATCCGGTTTTGCAGACTGATATGATCAACAGCCGGTAGTCCGATGATCACTTCCGTTTCTTTGAATAGCATATTCACCTGATGCCCGGTTTTCAGGTAATGAGAGGTTTGAGGGTTTTCTACCACGATAGACTTAAAGGTGGTATCCAGGACCTCAACCTTCACCAGAGAAAGGTCGCTTTCGGTAATGATCTCTTTGATGATCCCAGGTAAAATATTCATTTTAATGTATCGGTTTCATAGCCAAAAGCCTCCAAAATTGCCTGACCTTGTGACGAAAGTACGTAATTATAAAACTTTTTGGCTTTATCGGTTTTGGAATTTTGCTTACTCAGAATAACCATGCCCTGTTGGATTGGATCGTAGCTTAACGGATCTATTTCAACCCATTTCCCTTTACCTTTTAATGACGGAGCCAGCACCACCGACTTTGCGGTAAATCCCAGCTGTGCTGCTCCGGATAATACAAATTGATTGGTTTGGGAAATGCTTTCACCTGAAACGATCTTAGGTTTTACCAATTCATATTTCGCATAATACTTAAGTGCCGCCACCGCTGCCTTGCCATACGGCGCGGTAGCGGGATTAGCGATAGCCAGATGGGCAATTTTTTTTGAGGAAATTGAGTCCAGGTTCAGGTAAATATCCTGATCCAGGGTCCACAATACCAACTTTCCCCGTGCATAGACCACTGGCTCCGTGAGTGTCTTGTCGTTTTTGAAAAGCTCCGCCGGATACTTCATATCCGCTGAGATAAATATATCGTACGGCGCACCTTGCAGAATTTGCGCGGTGAGCTTACCCGACGAACCCACAATTACTTCGGTTCTGATTCCGGTGCGTTGTGCAAAATCTTCTGTCAATGCCTTCATGGCGTATTGCACATTGGCGGCGGTGGCTATCTTTAAGCTGGCAGGGTAGTCCGGGCGACAACCTTGAAAGATTAATACGGACAAAAACAATAAGAACGATAAATTGATTTTCATTGACCTAACAAGCTTTTTCCCCGCTGATAACGACCTTAATCCCATGTAATAATACCTAAATCTTCCTACAGATTGATTGATTGCGTGTAAATTGTTCGGTCTTATTTTTAAATTTACGTTATGAAGCTCATTGAATGTCCAAGGGATGCTATGCAAGGATTGCCTGTATTTATACCCACTGAGGTAAAAGCCAGGTACATAAATCTGCTATTAAAAGTAGGCTTTGATACCATAGATTTTGGCAGTTTTGTTTCCCCAAAAGCTATTCCTCAACTGAAAGATACCGCAAATGTGTTGGAGCAACTGGATTTGTCATCTACTGATACCAGGCTTCTGGCTATTATAGCCAACCTTCGTGGCGCCCAGGAAGCAGTACAATTTGATGAGATCAGCTATTTGGGTTATCCACTGTCTCTGTCGGAAACATTTCAGCAGCGAAATACCAACCGATCCATTGATACTGCCCTCACAGATCTGGCCGAAATTCAAAACCTTTGCGGTGCATATCAAAAAACCCTGGTCGCCTATTTATCCATGGGTTTTGGAAATCCCTACGGTGATCCCTACGATGCTGCCTACATTCGCGAATTTGTCCAAAAACTGGATAAAATGGGCGTAAACATCATCTCGTTGGCAGACACCATTGGTGTGTCGGATCCCAAAAATATTGATGATGTCTTTCGCAATATTATCCCGGCATTTCCTCATATAGAATTTGGCGCCCATTTGCATTCCCGGCGGGAAGACATCAATCTGAAGGTGAAAGCCGCCTGGGAAGCTGGCTGCAGGAGGTTTGACGGCGCCATCAAGGGTTTTGGCGGATGTCCGATGGCAAAAGATGAACTGGTGGGAAATATGGCAACGGAAGAAATGCTGTCCTTTTTTGAGGCGATCAACGTTGACACGGGCTTGTCTAAAAAAACATTTGATCAGGCCCTTCAGATGGCTCCCTCGGTATTTGGTTAATGCATTCAAAATGGTTGCAGGACCGCAAAAAATGCAAAATTTTGAAAAACCATACACCCATACCAGACACCCTCTATTTGTGCTATTTAAATAGCCGATTTACATTTTATTTGTAGCAAATAAAATTAACTACGATGGGGTATAAACAGGTAATTTTGATACTTTTTGCATGTATGCTGGTTTCAAATCTACATGCCCAGCAAGGGGACTTACTAGCCAGCGGGATGCAGTATTTTGAAAAAGCAGACTACAAAAATGCGCTTTTAAATTTTAATAATGCGATCAAGAGGAACAATGTCAATGCCGGCGCCTTTTATATGCGCGGTAGGGTAAAGCAGGTGCTGGAGGATTTCCATGGCGCCATGAAGGATTTTAATCAGGCCATCAACATTGATCCCAAAGTTGCGCATTATTATTTTGACAGAGGGAATATTAAATACGATTTACAGGATTATTACGGCGCCATTTCAGATTATTCTGAGGCCATACGACTGGACGTAACACACGTCGATGCTTATTTTAAAAGAGGAAAAGCCAAACATCAGCTGGAGGCCTACCAGGACGCCATTAATGATTGTACAAAAATTTTGGAAATAAATGCCAGCAATGTTGATGCTTATTACCTCAGGGGTATATTGAAAATTGAGCATGGCCAGTTGCAGGAAGGTTGTCTTGATCTTAGCAAAGCAGGTGAATTGGGCGATTTGAAAGCCTATGAGGTAATTAAAGAAAGGTGCAACTTAAGTAGGTAAGTATTCACCTCCACCTTCCGTCACCTAAAATCAGGAATCAAAAACACGCTCCTACGAAATTTTTGAAAAATACTTTTTGTCGCTACCACAAAGCGGACATTCATAGGTATTTGGCAATTTTTCGAAGGCCACTCCCGGTTTTATGCCACTTATTTCATCGCCAATACGCTCATCATAAATAGTAAGGCAGTTTTTACATTGATAGAGGACGTTCATAGTCTTCTGGCTGTTCTTTGGGGCCGTTTCTTTTTCCACCTGCTGTTTTTCATCCAACTGCTCATAATACAAGTAGCTGAGTTCCAGTAAAAGTGGTGGAATGATATCTTTGGAAACGTTTTTAGTGTAATAGTCATATTCCATCAGATTGGCATTAAACTCCTTTGAAAACAATATATTGTAGCTTTCTGCCGGATTAGTATCCGATGTAAAATTCTTCTCTATGACCACGGAGGTAAAAGGAACCATGGAGGGGTCGTTTTTTACAGAGAAAGTAAGCCCATATGTGCTGATATCCATTTTATCCATTTCTCTTACCAGATAATTTTTAAGGTTGAGGGCTTCCGTGTCCAAAACAGGCAGGTGCCAGTTTAGCTCCAGCGATGAGTGGCGCATATTGATGCCAAATCTTCCTAATAGTTTTTCCCACCCAATTCTGTATTTTTCTTCTATCCCCTTGATGATAATTGATTTCCAGGGAGTCAGGCTGACTTTCCCAACATTTGTCTTGATGCAGCGCTCGCAAATTGCCCGCAGGCAGGTAGTGTCAAATTTATTATTTCGCCAGTACAGGCCTAACCAATATTTTCCGTCGGGAGTGCTGTTTAGTCCTTCGTAATAGGGGAAATTACTATCGGGAAAATTCATTTCCTCCATCCGGGTTTGCAGGTTGATTTTTAGTGTTTTGGTGATCAGGGAATAAAGATCTTCATAGGGTATTTTTTGACTTTTAAAATCCAGTGACTCTATGAATTCCGCTACTTTGGCCAGGTCGAATCCGTAAATTAAAGCCGGAAATTTCCACGGGTTGGGATCGATCTCGCTGAATCTCAGGTAAAGGAACCAATAATTATCCTGTGAAGAGGCAACAAAGTTTAAGTTGCCGGTGAAAAGCGGAACAAGGCTTTGTGAAGGATCAACGATATTAATTTTTAATTTTGGCCGGTATTTAAAACTGTCCAGAATATAATGGTAAATATGAGGGGCCAGCCAGTTCTTACGCGGCAAGACATCCAGCGCCACATAGGAAGAAACGATGTTTTGATAGCTTTCCTGGTTGATTTCATAGTTGGTTTGAATAGAGTCAAAGGTTTTATCCAGATCCTCTTTACTATAGTTTTTGACAGGAAAAAGGATATCCTGCCTGGAGCCAAAGTGAATCGAGTCACTTCCAAGTTTATTGGCGGTTTTTATGATTTTAAGAAAGTCTCCCGGCGATAGTATGCCTCCTTTTACAAAAACCCTTACTAAGTCTTTTTTGGTTATCAAAATTGTTGTTCCTTTAAGCGATAAATTTAATGATTGTATTTGGAATGCATGAAGAGATTGGCGGATTTAATCGGCAGGAGTAGCTACCAACTTGCTAAGTAATATATTTTTGACCTCAGGCTTACAACTTCCGCAGCCTAATCCGGCGCCGGTGCTGGTGCATAGTTGGTTGAAGTCATCAACACCACTTTCAATCACTTTCTCAAGGTTGCCTTGCCCAATGTTATTACAGGAACAAACCAGCTTACCAATAACCGGTTCCGGCTTCTCACCTGATCTTAGCAATGCCAATCTTTTGTCTGACAGTTCCGTCTTATTTTCAATCAGTGATTTAAATTCCGCAAACTCCGTTTTATCACCCATCAGAACCGCCCCAACCAATCTGTCATGATGCACAATACACTTTTTATAATAAGCCATTTTTTTGTCAATAAATAATATTTCCTCGTACTCGTCTTCTTTACCGGGCGGAGGCTCTGCTATTCCCAGGGAACACAGGGGAAGATCTGAAATCTTCAGAATATTCATAGGTATTGATCCCTGGTAACTGCTGGAAAGTGCCCCATTCAGAAAATGAGCAAGGATATCCGCCTGTTGCTCTGCGGCGGCGGTGATACCGTTTAAAGTGCCACGATGTTCTGCAATTTCACCGATAGCAAAAATGCTATCGTCGCTGGATTGCAGGTAATCATTCACCTTTAAACCGCGACCACATTCAAGGCCTGCTTCCAGACCTAATTCTATGTTGGGTCTGGTGCCAATGGCGTATACGACAGCAGCACAGGTCAGATCCTGCCCACTTTTCAGGCGTGCTGTGAAACTACCGTCAGACTCCCTGATGAGTTGATGTACCTGGTCGTTGGTGTGAACCTTAATGCCGAGCTTTTCGATCTGTTCCCGCAGAAGACCGCTGGCCATTGTGTCGAGTTGTCTTTCCATTAGGCGGGAGGATAGTTGTACAATTGACACATCGATTTTTATCTCTTTTAACGCCGATGCCAATTCAATACCCAATAAGCCGCCGCCTACTACTATCACGTGATTTCCTGCCTGCAGATAGGGTTTTAGGTCATCGGCATTGTGCCGGTTACGCATGGTGAAGACACCGGGCCAATGTAGCGGAACATCCCCGGGTACAAATGCCCTGCTGCCGGTGGCCAAAACCAATAAGTCATAGCTGTGGGTTTCTCCGAATGCGTCAACTACGATCTTTTCTTCCCGGTTTATTTTTTGAATACTATTGGAAACGTTTATATTGACATTTAGCGTGTCTATTTCTCCCTTTTTAAACTTTTTCAGGTCTTTCCAGGCAAGGTTATCATTGGCATATTCCGGCAGTAAAACCCGGTTATAAAAGGGATGAGCCTCCTTGGAGAACACGTGTATTTCATCCACCTTATTTAAATCGCGGTAGGTGTTAATAAACCGGTAGGCAGCAGCGCCGGCACCTACGACGATAACTTTCTGTTTCGGTTTGATGTATTTTTGAACTTTCACCGCAGCGTATTTAAACCCCGGTTGTTTGGAAACAGGATCAAAGTTGCTGCTCGTAAGATTATTGGCCCTTCCAAAGTCCCGGTTTAAGATTTTGCCCCAGTGCATGGGTAGAAAAACGACACCGCTTTTAATATCCTCTGTTACTTTGGCAAGGGCGTTGACCTGACCCCGCGTATTTTCAATGATCACCGGATCCCCATCTTTAATTTGTGCCTGGGCTGCATCTGAGGGATGTATTTCAAGAAATGGTTTATCGATGTGTTTTTTGAGCTTGCTGACTTTTCCCGTTCTTGTCATGGTATGCCATTGATCCCTGATCCTGCCGGTGGTTAATATAAGCGGATAATCATCATTGAGAGGCTCTGCCTCATTTTGGGGACCGCAGGTATGGATTTGAGCGCGCTTATTTTTTGTGTAAAACTGATGATCTGAAAATAATCTTGGCGTTCCGCGATGATCTTTGGAAGGAACCGGCCATTGAAAGGTGCCTTCCTGGGCCAGTCTTTTGTAATCTAGCCCGGTAATGTCAATATTGGTGCCTTTGGTAAGTCCGGCGTGTTCCCGGTAGATTTCTTCGGAATTTTTGTAGTCAAACCCTTTGAAACCCATTTTCCTGGCGAATCGAATCAGAATTTCGGCATCGGGCAAAGCCTCTCCGGGAGGGTCAATGACTTTTCTCAGCAGGCTTATCCTGCGTTCTGAATTGGTCATGGTCCCTTCTTTTTCCAGCCAGCCGGCGGCTGGCAAAACCAGGTCTGCGTATTTTACCGTATCGGCATTCCGTGAGATATCCTGGACGATCACAAACTTCGCTTTTTTTAATGCCTCATCCACCAACCTGGCGTCGGGCAGACTTACGGATGGGTTGGTACATATGACCCAAATGGCTTTTAACTTGCCGTCAGCCAGCGCTTCGAACATTTGGGTGGCTGTTAAGCCGGGTTTGTCAGGCAACTGATCAACGCCCCAGTAATCCGCCACTTCCTTGCGGTGTGCTTCGCTCTGCTGTAATCGATGGGCTGCTAACAGAGAAGCCATGCCACCGACCTCTCGCCCTCCCATAGCATTGGGTTGGCCGGTGAGTGAAAAAGGGCCGGAGCCTGGCTTGCCAACATGGCCCGTAATTAGGTTCAGACCTAACAGGGCCAGGTTTTTGTTAACTCCTTCACTGCTTTGATTTAGTCCCATTGCCCACATGGTAAGAAATCCCTTGGCGTTGCCAATCATTGTAGCTGCCAGCTCGATGTCTTTCAAGGGCACATCACAAATAGCAGCAGCTTCGGTTAAGCTCCGGCCCATTACTTCCTGCCGATAGGCATCAAAACCATCGGTATGTTTTTTGATAAAATCCAGGTCAATATCCCCCCGCTCAATAAGACAACGCCCAATAGCCTGGTAAAGCACTGTATCCGTCCCCGGGTTGATCTGTAGATGCAGGTCTGCCAGCGAGCAAGTCTGTGTTACCCTTGGGTCTACAACAATGATATTCGTATCAGGATTTTTTTCCTTATGTTTTTCAATTCTTCGGAAGAGAATAGGATGACACCAGGCGGGGTTGGCACCGGCAATAAAAAACAGATCGGCTAACTCGATATCCTCATAGCTGATAGGTACGGAATCTTCACCCAGTGTTTTGACATAGCCGACCACGGCAGAGCTCATGCATAGCCTCGAATTTGTGTCAATGTTGTTGGTGCCAATGAAACCCTTCGTTAATTTATTAACCAGGTAATACTCTTCGGTAAGACACTGGCCGGAAACATAAAACCCTACCGCATCCGGCCCATATTTGGCGATGAGCGATTTGAATACCATGGCCGCTCTGTTCAATGCAGTATCCCAGTCCACCCTTTCCATGGGATGGTGCTTGCTCCACCGCATTTCCGGGTGTTTTAGGCGATCGGAAGTATCATTCACCGTGTACAGCAGATTCATCCCTTTCGAACATAACATACCCTGGTTAACGGGATGATCTTTTGTGCCCTCCAACTGCAAATCGCCGTTTTTGCTTTCTCTGATGGTTATCCCGCAGCCCACACCGCAATAAGAGCAGGTAGTATGATATTCTTTATTCCGCATAGCATCCAAAGAATTTTAAAACAGGATTATGGGATGTCTCCGAAGGAGCTATCCCAATAATTAAATCCTGCTTGGTTTGAGTTTCAATTCACTGTTAAAAGTCCGGTCTCCGGAAGGAATCCGGATTTTAGGCGTTCGCCGTTACGGGTTCTAGTTGTAGGTTTTCGGTTAGTGATTTTTCCATTTCAAATTTAGCTTCGGTTTCAGCCTCCGTGGAGAATCTTACCAGAAATGAGAGGAAAGATACAGCGCCTACAATTAAACCAAGATAAAAGAAGGAATCCGTCCATTCCAAGCCAGTAAGCTGCTTTTTAAACAAGAACATACCAGCTACTGCGCCGGCATTTCCTCCGGCACCAACGATACCTGAGATGGATCCAAGCGCCTTTTTGTTAATAAAGGGCACGACGCTGTAAGTGGCTCCTTCACTCATTTGAACAAAAACGCTGAAAATCAGCAAGGACATGATGATGGTCGGAATAGTTCCCATTCTGGAAAACAAAACCAGCGCAATGCCTTCGCAGAACAAAGCTATAAATAACCATCTTACCCTTCCGGAAAGTCCACCCTTTTTTCCAAACCTGTCACCGATAAATCCACCTAAAGACCTTGCGAAAATATTCATTAACCCAAATAGCCCGGCAATAATTCCAGCAGTTTTAATGTTCATGTCAAAGTAATCAGCGAAGTATAAGGCAGCTTTTGAGTTTACGATTAATTCCACACCGAAACACGCCCCGTAAATCACAAATAATATCCATACGCGATAATCCTTGGCAGCGGTTAAAAAGGAGTTTCCTTTCTCTTTTTTACCGGTGTCAGTGCCTTTCACTTTCAGGTCCGAAAAGTTTCCCTCGGGAGTATCCTGTGTGAATTTTAAATAAATGATTCCCATTATTAAGAGCAATATACCGGGTCCGACCATGGCATACCTCCAGGCGAGACTTTCAGAACCTACAATACTTAGCGCTGCGGCAAATACAAACGGCATTACCTGTTGGGTAACCCCTCCTCCCAGGTTACCCCATCCTGCTGTGGTGGCATTGGCTGTGCCCACAACGTTGGGCGCGAACATGAGGGAGGTGTGAAATTGGGTGATGACAAATGAAGCCCCAATGGTACCGATGAGCATTCTGGCTATCAGGAACTGTTCATAATTCTGGGCCAGCCCAATCATCATAACGGGAAACGCCCCCAGGATCAGTAGCCAGGAATAGGCAATTCTGGCGCCGATTTTATCACATAGCCACCCGATGAACAGCCGCATAAACACTGTGGAGGCCACCGCCACCATATTGGCCGTGACAATTTGATCGGTCGTGATACCCAGGTCTTCTCTGATGATTTTCAACATAGGGGCAACGCCAAACCATCCGAAGAAACAAAGAAAAAATGCCATCCAGGTCAAATGGAATGTTCGCATTTGCACAGTGTTAAAACTGAGCAAATTAATTTTAGTAGCTTTGGAAGAATTCATTGTGTTCATAATTTTCGTGGATAAATGATATTTTTGCTATTTTTTGAATAAAACCGGTTTAATGGTGAGCATGGCCCAGGCCCAGTTGTTTAACTCACCCTTATCTCCACCTTTGATAATTTCCATGGAGTCAGTTCCAAAAAGCTGGGAATAGCCTAGTTTGAAGTTCACTTCTTTGGCAATGTCAAGATTGTAAACCAGGTCTATTTCTGTTCCAAGAACGGAAGAAGACTCATTGTTATCACCGTCCATGATGGTGGCATTTGACAGGAATTCATGCAAGTGGATGATCAACCCGGACTTTTGGCCGGTCTTAATTTTTGATTTAATAAAGAAGTCCTGCAAGCCAACATTCCCATGACCATTGCCCACATAGAAGTAATCCATAAAGCCGTAAAATTTATGATTGGTGCCATAGAGCGGTGTAAAGGCATTGTTTTTAGATGATCCCGGATCGGTGCCACTCAGTATATCCGCGCCAATAGTAATAGGAAGCAGGCCTGCCTTAAATTTCAGGCTTAATGATGCCAGATAAGCGCTTAAATCCCTGCCAGAAGGATCATTACCAAACTGGTAATAGAATTCCCCCTCCAGGTTGATCTTTCCCAGCGATCTGTTTCCGATAAATCCAAGTGTCTGGCTGAAATTTACCGAAGAGTCTGCAAGCGATTGTACGCCATTATTAAGGAAAAGCAGGGAAAAATCGCTTTTTTCATAATCTTTATGGAACCAGGCAAATTGCATGGTTTTATAGTTACCACCGGTGGCATAAAGCGTGCCGCTCAGCCTTCGGGGTTCGGGGTTGCTGATCACGTCTTCCTGATTGAAGGCGGCACCTGCATGAAATTGCAAATCACCTGTTTCATAGGTGAATTTTACCAGGTCATGGCTGCGACTTTGCTGCGCCCAGGCAAGGTTTCCAAGGAATCTGGCATTGTCATAGTTGAGCTCCTGCCTTCCTACTCTCAGCGCTGATTTTTCACTGAAATTATATTGCCCCCAGGCCTCGTGTACATTAAAAAGCGCATTATCAGCTTTGAATATTTGCGGGTTTTCACCCCACAACCTTATGTCCTGAAATGTTAACTTGAAAACAAACTTTTCATTTTTGTAGTCAAGGTACAGCCGAGACCGCTGTTCAATAAAGAAAGCAGGGTCGGTGTCTTCGTTATTTAATGTTTTAAAACCGTTCCTGAATTCTGCGCGCGGCCTGATCTCACCGGTTACGGTAAACTGTGCATTGACCTTACCGGCTATCATGAGGATTATTAAAATACTTAAGTAAAATTTTCTTTTCATCATAGTATATGGGTTTTGTTTCTATTCTACTACGTATATTATAAGTAATAATACGAAACAAATATACGAAAACAATAAAGAAATTACGTATTATTTACGTAATAATACTTAATTTTTTAATTAAGTATCTGTTTGGCATCTTTCATTAGAAAATCATTAATAAACGAGAAATACGGATGTGATTTTTATGTATTTGTTAATGGGGATTAGAGGTTATGGTTACAGGTATTGGAAAGGATGAGAACCCACGGCCTGGAACAGGCATAAATGGGAGGGAAGCGGCGATGTTTGTAGGATATTCGTAAACGGATGGGAAGTTAATACCGAGGATAGCGTAATGTGCCGATAGATCAGATAGCCAGAAGTAATGTACTGACCAGTAAAAGCAGGAGACTTTGGATTTCGTTTTTGAGCGCCGGTTCTCTTTCGATCTTTTTCATGAGTTCCAGGGCACTGTTGACACCTAACTTTTTCATAATGTTAAAACGATGCGTCTCAATGGTGCGTATGCTTTTGCCTAACTGCTTGGCGATTTCTTTGTTATTGACACCTTCGTATAATAAATGAAGGATTTCTTTTTCACGTTTTGTCAGGTGATACTGCTCGTCATCAGCGATCAATTGGCTTTGAACGGGACGGTTTTTAATTGTCAGGTAATTGTTTACCAAAATACTCGAGATATCGCCGCTGAAATACTTTTCTCCTTCACTCACTGTGTCGATGGCCTTAATGAATTCCTCTTTGCTGGAATCTTTTAAAAGATAACCTGCTGCACCTACTTCGATCGATTGAATAATGTATTCTTCATCATCATGCATAGATAATACCAGGGCTTTGGTGGAAGCGGAGAAATTGGGAAGGTTTTTTACAGTTTCTATGCCATTCATCTCAGGCATTCGGATATCCACAATCAATACATCGGGTTGGCTTTGCCGGCACTTTTCCAATGCCTCTTTGCCGTTGGAAGCTTCATCGATCACCTGAATACCTCCTTCATTTTCTAATAAGGCTTTAATGCCATTTCTAACAATTTGATGATCATCAGCCAATATAACAGTGATTGGATTCATTTTTCTAATTTAATGGTATGGTCAGGTCGATTTGGGTACCATTCCCCGGTTCCGAGTGTAAATTAAAATTACCGCTGATAAAAGCTGTTCTTTCTTTCATATTAAAAATTCCGTGCCCCGAGGCTGAGAAATGTCCGGATTCCTTCAGTTTTTTTACATCAAAACCTTTGCCGTCATCTGCTATGATAATACGTAGTTGGGAACTGCTATGCTCCAGCGAAACTTTAATATTTGCAGCTTTGCTATATTTGACGGCATTGTTAACAGCTTCCTGGATGATGCGATATACGTTTGTTTCGATATGCTTATCCAACCGGTTGATAAAACCGGATTTATTGTCGAATATAATGTTTATTTCAGATAGTTTTTCTACCTCATTACAGAATTTCTTAATGGCTGGGGCAATTCCAAAGTCGCTCAGGCTGCTGGGCGTTAGATTAAAAGAGACTCTGCGGACCTCTTTGATAACATTTTTCAACATTGATTTTGTTTCGTCAAATCGCCTTCTGCTGTGCACGGAGCTTGACGGGTTAATAGCTTCCATGTTGAGTTTCATCGCCGTCAGCATCTGACCGATCCCATCATGAATTTCTCGCGAGATTCTTTTTCTTTCCTCTTCCTGGCCTTCCAATATTAAAACAGAGCGATATTCCTGTTCCTTAACACGTTTTTCAATTTTCTCACGATTGATTTCCCGCGAGCGCATCTGTGCTTCTTTGATCTCTGTCATGTCCCTGGCGATCACCATCAATTCGTTTTTATTTTCCTTCCGGTTGTTTACCGGCACAATGCTGGTATCCAGCCAAAAGAAATCTCCTGACTTTCCCGTCAGCTTTATCTCCCCGTTCCAGGTCTTGCCGGCCGTCAATATATTCATAACCTCTTTGATGAATTCGGGATTGTAGCCATCTCTTTCAAGCAGCTGGATAATGTTTTCGGGCAATTCCTCTTTATCGTATTCCAACAGCCGTTTAAAGTTTTCCGAGACATAGGTAATTTTTCCAAAATCATTGGTTTTCAGAAATATCATGGGTTGTTCCGGTTCCAGATTGACGGCCTCCAGATCCTGGTATGATTTTTCAAGTTCGCCATAGAGCTTATTAATTTCGCGTGTCATGTTTTTGGACGCCTCTTCGGAAATGATAAGGCTCGCAATTGTTTTCTTAACGTTTTTAGCTATTGGACGGAAGATGAAGATGAGCTCGATGAGGATGATGCCCAAAGAGATCGCCAGCAATATCATTTCAATCCTTTTTAGACCCTCAACTTTCGCTTTGGCCTCGCGGTCATATTGGAATACAATATCATCCATGATCGCTAAAAAATTGCCTTCGTTGGCCAGAATGTCGTCGATAAAGGGGTTTAACTGCGGTTTCGATCCCAACTGCCTCATTTTATCAATGATGGCCGTGATGGACTGTGCATTGCTTACCATGGCGACAAAATGGGGCTCGATCTTTTGAAACATGTCGGTGATAACAACAGAGTTGTTTTCGTTTAAAGGATGTGCCTCATCTCCTTTCACCAAACTGTTGTGGGCCTCGCTCCACAAGCGCAGGGTCTCGTCGAGCTCATCCCGGTGTGATTTGATGACCGACAGCTCCGTTGCTTCCCTGATTTGCAAAACAATTTTGCTTATTTTTTGACTTAACATTCGCTGCCGGCCGGCAATGTTGATGATTCGGGAATCGTTTTGTTGCCTGTCAATAAAGTTTTGGATAAAAATCTGGCTGATAATGATGCTGGCAGCGATACCGGAAAGTGCCAGCATATAAAAAATACCAAGCCTTTCAAATTTGATTTTAAATGGCATATTATAAATTTACGAATTCTTGATCATACGATGTTGTGGCTTATTCGGCAAACCCAATGTAAACATAACCATTTTCAATTTTAACCGGATAAGTAGCTAAATCACATTCGTCTCCATTAAGATTTTTACCGCTTTTTAATGAAAATGTTTTTTTGTGAAAAGGACAAGCTACTTTTGGTTCTTTGCCGGTTGAGCCAATCATACCTCTCGATAAGATCATCTGTTTTTTATGAGGACAAAGGTTTTGGCTGGCGTACCACTCCCGGCGGCGGTTGAAGTTGTAAACGGCTACCTGCAGATCGTTGTATAGAATACAGGCACCACCATCAACCGGAAAATCGGATGTTTTGGCAGCTCTGAACCATGTTTTTACGTTTTCCGGCTCTACGGTTTTATATTGATTTAGCAATGTTGTCATGTTTTGTTACTTTCTGTTTTTCCTGATTAATTTTTCCTTTTCACCCCCATGCCACCGGCATCTTTTGATCCCTGACCACCTCGTAGTGAAGGTTTGAGTCCGTTTCGTCGGAATTTACAAAATGCTTGAATCTGGCTCTCAGACTGGGATTATTTACCACTTCCTTCCATTCACACTTGTAGGTATCAATCATGAACTGCATTTCCTGTTCGAGTTGTTTGGCAATGCCAAGCGAGTCATTAATCACCACGTCTTTCAGGTAATCAATTCCTCCTGGCAGTTTATTGAGCCAGGTAGCGGTCCGGTTCAGTGGTTCGGCTGTCTTTATGTAAAGCATTAGGAAGCGATCGATGTATTTGATACAGGTTTCATCATCAATATCTCCGGCCAGCAGCACAGCGTGTTGCGGGTTAGCGCCGCCGTTACCACATACATATAAATTCCAACCTATTTCAGTGGCGATAATACCAAAATCTTTGCTCTGAGCTTCGGCACACTCTCTACGACAACCAGATACGGCACTTTTTAGTTTATGCGGCGCTCTCAACCCACGGTATCGTTCTTCTACCCTGATCGCAAATGAAACGGAGTCATGCAGACCATACCTGCACCACGAAGAGCCCACGCAGCTCTTAACCGTTCTTAATGCCTTTCCATAGGCGTGACCACTTTCAAACCCGGCATTGATCAATTCCTCCCAAATATCCGGTAATTGATCAACACGCGCACCAAACAAATCAATGCGCTGCCCACCGGTTATTTTGGTGTATAAATCGTATTTTTTGGCCACCATGCCAATCACAATCAATTTGTCCGGTGTGATCTCGCCACCGGGGATTCTTGGCACCACCGAATAAGAACCCCCCTTTTGAATATTGGCTAAAAACCGGTCATTGGTATCCTGGATTGTATCCTGATTTACGATTAACTCATTCCAGGTACTGGCTAGTATCGACGCGATAGCGGGTTTGCAAATTTCACACCCATCTCCCTTTCCATATGCGTTCAACAGTTCATCGTATGATTTGATTTTTTTTACCTTGATGATGTCAAGTAATTCCTGACGGGTATAACTGAAGTGCTCACAAATAGTTTGTTTCACTGTTTTACCCATGGCCTTGTGACAGTCATTCATGATATCCTTTACCATTGGTGTACAGGCGCCACAACCTGTGCAGGCTTTGGTGACGGCCTTTACCTGCTCTAACTTTTCCAATCCGCCCGATTTAATGGCTTCTACAATATCTCCTTTGCTGATATCCTCACAAGAGCAAACCTGGGCACTGTCAGGCAGGCTAATTCCCTGATGGCTATCGGTTCCCGCTCTTTTGCCGAGAATCAAGTCCTCCGGGTTGGGTGGGAGGGTAAGATTGTTTTTGGTAATTTGAAGCAGCTGGTTGTAATCCCTGGTATCGCCAACCAGCATGCCACCCAGTAGTTGGCTGCCATCTTCCGAAATATTGATTCTTTTATAAATCCCGGCCAGCGTGTCCTGCCAAATAATTGGCCGGTGAGGCCTGGATTCTGCCAACGCATCTCCGAAGCTAGCCACCTCGACCCCAATTAGTTTCAGTTTGGTGGACATATCGAATCCTTCAAATTCCTTTTTATCGTCTCCTACCAGTTGTTTGACCACCACATCAGCCATTTCATAACCGGGGGCAACCAGGCCGTAAATCATATTATCGTACAAGGCCACCTCGCCAATAGCAAAAATGTGCGGATCGCTGGTTTGCATTAAATTATTTACAATAACACCGCCTCTTTCCCCTGTTGTCAGGCCGCTTTTTTGAGCTAGTTCATCTCTGGGTCTGATACCACAGGAGATGATCAGCGTATCGACGTCAAGTTTGGAGTCATCGGTGAAAGTCAGGGCATCCAATTGACCGTTGCCGCTAATTTCCCGGGTGGACTTATTCAGATGAATGGTCAGACCGAGCTTTTCCAACTCATGTTGCAATACGCCGGCCCCGTTGGCATCCAGCTGCCGTGGCATTAACCTTGAAGCAAACTCTACTACATGAGTTTCCAGCCCCATATCAAAAGCAGCTTTAGCCGCTTCCAGTCCCAATAATCCACCGCCCAATACAGCAGCTGACCTTACCTCTTTCCCAAATTGAATGATGTTTTCCAAATCCTCTATAGTTCTGTAGACAAATACGCCCTTTTTGTCTGTGCCGCTAATGGTGGGAACAAACGGTACAGAGCCGGTAGCGAGGACCAGTATGTCGTAATATGCCTCAGTGCCTTTATGCGTCACTATTTTCTTATTTTCCCGGTCTATACGGGTTACCATGGTGCCGGTAATCAATTCGATGTTTTTCTCTTTATACCATTCTTTTGAGGCCAACAAAAGGCTATCTGCTGATTGTTTGGTGAAATATTCGCTTAGATGAACACGATCATACGCCGGCAGATGCTCCTCACCGTAAACCGAAATTGAAAAACGGGAATTCTGATCGGCTGTGTGAAGTTTTTCACAGAATTTGTAGCCTACCATGCCATTACCAATAACAATAACTTTTTTCATAATGTCGCTAATAGAGTATTAAAATTACGTAAATTTACGTAATTAATTTTGTAATCATAATATATTTTACGTAAATATTGATTTATTTTACGATTAAATACGTAATGAATACTAAGATGAAAATGAAAGAACCTCAATTAATACTGGTGGGAGCAGGTCCTGGAGACGCAGATTTGATTACTTTAAAAGGAATAGGTGCGCTGAAAGCGGCAGATGTGGTTTTATATGATGCCTTGGCCAATAAAGCCTTACTGGACTACGTAAAACCGCGGGCTATTAAAGTATTTGTAGGCAAGCGGGCCGGGTTACACCATTACCAGCAGTTTGCCATTAACAAGATGATTGTTAAATATGCAATGCAATTCGGGACGGTAGTCCGATTAAAAGGTGGTGATCCCTACGTTTTTGGCAGAGGACATGAAGAAGCTGCCTATGCCCGTCGTCACGGGCTTAAAGTGACTTTGATTCCAGGGGTGTCAAGCGCTATTGCAGTGCCGGCGCTACAAGACATACCGCTTACTAAAAGAGGCGTATGTCATAGCTTTTGTGTGGTTACGGCTACAGGGAAAGATGGGCAGCTGACCGGAGATATCAAATGGGCGGCCACCGGCAATGGGACGGTGGTCATTTTAATGGGGGTGAAAAAGCTGCCTGAGATTGTAGATTTGTTTAGGAAATTCAGGACTGATGCTGAACCGGTCGCTATTATCCGGAATGGAACCTGTGCTAACGAGGTTTTGGGACTGGGAACATTAAAAAATATTGTTAATGTAGCTAACGATCTATCTTTGCAGGCACCGGCAGTTATTGTCATCGGTCAGGTAATAAAGGAAAGAGCAAAAATTGAGGACAATTATTTATGGCAGCATAGCATGAATTTAGGGGAAAGTTTGTTTATTTAAGTATTGTTTTCAGGACTTAAATTGATTCTATGGGCGATGGTAATGTTTTATTTCCGGCTTTCTTTAAACTCCATCAACTGAGGTTATTGATTGTTGGCGGTGGTTATGTAGGCCTTGAAAAGCTTGAGGCCGTGCTGAAAAACAGCCCCGGGGCACGGGTTACGCTCGTGGCCAAAGAGATCCTGCAACCCAAAATCAGGCAGCTGGCCCGGGAATATCCGTCTGTTAAGCTGATTGAACGAAAATTCAAGAAAAAAGACCTCGATAAAAAAGATTTGGTGATACTGGCAACTGACAGTAGAAAATTGCATGAAAAGATTAAGCAGATGACCAGTAAACGGCATCTCATGACCAATGTGGCGGATACACCTGACTTGTGCGATTTTTATTTAAGTTCTGTGGTAAAAAAAGGAGATCTGAAAATTGCAATTTCCAGCAATGGCAAATCTCCAACGTTAACGAAGAGAATGCGACAATACCTGGAAGAGGCTTTGCCGGAGGATGTCCAGGAATTGTTAGATAACTTAGAGGAATTGCGGGGCAGATTGAAGGGGGATTTTGAATATAAAGTCAAAAAATTAAATGAAATAACCCAGGACTGGCTGGAAAAACCACAGAAAAATGATTAATGACTCCGACCGATTCAACGCCACCATAGAGGCCATCGATGCGGCGAATAACGAAGATCCGAATGTAGACGTAAGTGACGGCAAAAGTATCGCCAGGGAATTATTATATAGCCTGCGTATGTCGGAAACACTTTTCCAATATGATGAAAATCCGGACGAAGTTTTGCAACTCGCAGCCAGGGCCCAACACATCCGGCGCTGGAGTATCCCCAGAGACCAATATCCAATGGATAGAAAAGGCTATTTGCAGTGGAGAACCAAGCTGAAATTGATGCATGCGCAGCTGGTAGAAGAAATAATGGGTAATTACGGCTACGAGTCTGAGATGATTGACCAGGTAAAATTGTTGATTACTAAAAATAAGCTAAAAACCGATCCCATGTCTCAGCAACTGGAAGACGTGGTTTGCCTGGTTTTTTTAAAGTATTACTTTTCAGTGTTTCACCAAAAACACGATGAGGCCAAAGTAATCTCAATTTTGCAGAAGACATGGGGCAAGATGACCACAAAAGGCAGGGATATGGCCTTGAAAATAGATTTTGACCAGACCGGCGCTGCCCTGATCAAAAAAGCATTGAGCTAATAGGCGATGAACGCCTGAAACAAACCGAAGCCGGCATTAATAAATCAATCACTCAGGACTTTTCAGCTAATGGGTTTGGGAAATTTTCGGCTTCGTTTTCCCCAGGTCTTTTGTGCAAACATTGAAAATCTTTTTCAACGCTTATAGAAAGGTTACCGTCTGCGTCAGTTGATTGTTCATGATATAGTCCGGTTTGACCTGAGTTTGCCCAATCATCGGCTAATTTCCGGGGAATGGTTACCGTCACCTCATAGTGTTCACATGTGGCCAGCATGGCTGTATGGTCACCAGAGATTTTAAGTTTATAGTGGAAATCAGGCTGCCGGCCCCCAAAATGCACCTTTTCAATCAGCTCGTTTTCCGCCATCAACTTCTGCAGATCAGATTGAGATACCCTTAATCTTATCGTATTTTTATTAAATCTTAATTTCATTTTTTTTCCCGTCAACTTAGTTGTAAACTTAGGGAGAACTTTTTATTAATTGTTAAATCTTCACACTTTTGTTATCAATTAATGGCTTAATTTTAACAGGAGGAAAAAGCTCCCGGCTGGGACGGGAAAAAGCATTTATTAATTACCACGGAAAACCCCAGGTGATGTATCTGTATGATTTGCTGCAATCACTTGGATTGGAGGTATTTATTTCCTGTAACCCCGATCAGGTAACGAGTTTTCAGCATACCGATAGGCTTCTTGTTGATAAACGCGAGTTCATTGGTCCGATGGGAGGTATATTTACCGCCATGTCTGCTTATCCTGATAGTGACTGGTTGGTAGTGGCCTGCGATATGCCTATGATTTCAAAAAAGACCCTGCAATACCTCCTTGACCATGACGAGGGTCAAGGCATTGTTACCTACAAAAGCAGGAAAAAAGCTTTTCCGGAAGTATTGCTGACGATTTATAAGAAAGAAATATTTCCCGCTATCCACAAGGCGGTTGAAAATAAAAATTACAGTTTGCAGCGTCTGTTAAAGGAGGCAGAGACCCGATTTATCGTGCCGAAGGATGAGCTGACTTTGATGAACGTAAACACTACCGGGGATCTTACTAAGATCAGCCAGTTGATTAAAGGCAAATAGGAACCCATGGCATGGATTTCAAATGAGTATAAACTTTTTGCCCGGCAATGCTTTTACAATCCCTTTAAACTCCATTTGTAATAACAGATTGGCTATCCTATTGACGGGCACTTGCGTTTTAAAACTGATTTCATCGATGAGCATACCGGCGCTTTTAAGCTTAATAGTCTCTACAATTTTTAATTCTTCATCAGTGCAGCGTAATTCATGATTTTTGAAGCGATCTGATCCTGTCCTGGGTGCGTTAGGCATATCCCAGCCCATATGTTTTTCCAGGTCAGCTACCTGTGTAAAAATATTGGCTTTGTGATGCCGGATCAGCAAATTACAGCCTTCGGAATACTGATTGGTAATATTGCCGGGTACTGCGAATATATCTTTATTGTAGGTATCGGCAATATTGGCGGTTATCAGTGCACCTCCCTGCCTTGCGGCCTCTACAATAATTAAAACATCTGAAATTCCAGCGATAATCCGGTTTCTGGCTGGAAAATTATGTGGGTCCGGCTTGATGCCGACCGCGTACTCCGACAGCAATCCACCCTGTTGCGCGATCATTTCAGTCACCGTAGATTTATGATAAGAGGGATAAACAATATCCAGGCCGCTGGCCATTATTCCAAGCGTAGGCAAGTTTGCCTTTAGTGCCTGACGATGTGCATGTATGTCTATGCCGTAAGCTAATCCACTGACAATTAATGGTTTGTGCCTCCTTAGCCCGGAGATGATACTTGCTGTGATTTCCTTTCCATATGATGTGGCATTCCTGGTACCCACGATACCAACAATCTTCTCCCGGTTCAGATCAGCCTGCCCTTTTACAAAGACCACTGCGGGAGCATTATAAATTTGCTTTAGGTTTTGGGGATAGTTTTTCTCTGTATAAAAGTATACAGCAATGCCTTTATTTTCTGCATTTCTAAGTGTTTCCTCAGCCTGCCCAAAGGTGTTTGCGTTGCAAATGGTGTTTGCATGGACCATCCCGATGCCCGGTATTTTGCCGAGAAGATGCTTTTTACTTTTAAAGACGGCCTCAGCAGATCCGCAGTAGCTTACCAATTGTTTGATGAGAATATTGCCAACACCTGGAATTAGCGTTAATGCTATTTGGCAAATTTTTTCATTAGGCATAAATATTCACCCTGCATTTTAAGTGTATAAAATTTGACTATTAGGGGGAATACTTTAAGCTGGCAAGATTAAAAATAAATTTGATATTTGGAAGCAGTTGAAAGCAATTAGTGGGGCGCGGGAAGAAAAAATATTTAGCCTATATCTTCTTTGATTTCCACCAAAAATGCCCTTACTCTCTTTAAGGATTCGATCATTTGCATTTTGTCCTTGGCCGCTTCATTGCCTTTCTTTAACATTTCTTTGGCACCCTGCAGCGTATAACCTTTTTCTTTTACCAGATGATAAATGAGCTTTACGTTGTCGATATCATCTTTGGTAAACTGTCGGTTGCCTTTCCTGTTTTTCTTAGGCTTTATAATGTCAAACTCACCTTCCCAAAATCGAATTAAAGAAGTTGCTACATTCAACATGTCAGCCACCTCTCCAATTGTATAATATTTTTTTTCTATTACTTTTTCTTTATACGGCACTTTCTCCAGATGATAATATGACTAATGAATTAAAATAAACTTTTGGCAAAAAACTTAAAAAAATCAAATAAAAAAAGACAAAGAGCGGGACTATCATACATTTCACCAATAGTTACATTTTATTAAAAATATTGTCCTAAATTTCATGATTTTAAGTCGTTTAATCAAATGAATTTCGATCGATAGTTTACGATTCTCGATTAAATGATTAAGAAATAGTTAAATATACCTCTTTATTGCGTGACATAACGAATGTAACCCTGCTCATCCAGAGAAACCCGATTTTCGGGAAAATCCAGTGTCATCAGCGCCCTCAACTTGTCAATAACGCTTTTACTTTCATCAAATTGGGGTCCGCCCGGACTAATTTGTACGAATGGAAAAATTTTGGCATATAAAAACTGACCGTCAGCTTTAGTGAAAACCTTGACGATGGGTGCCAAACCATTAGGTCCTTTAAGGTTAAAGCGGGCGTAGGTACAAAAGTTACCCAGGCTGTAACAGATAAACCGGTCATTATAGACTTCAATGGCCCGAACCACGTGGGGGCCATGGCCAAATATTACATCGGCTCCGGCGTCGATCATATCGTGTGAAAACTGGTAAACGTTACCCCGGTTTTCACCATAAAAAGTTTCGGTCTCCCTGTTTACATGTTCATATTTTTTTCCTTCAGCGCCACCGTGAAAAGAGACGATAACCACATCGCTTATTGAGTCCAGATGTGCTACAATTTTCATAGCCGCTTCGTGATCGTGAATGCTCATCGTACCCGAATTGGGTGCAAATGCAACAAATCCGTATTTCATACCATCGATTATAAAGGTATCATAAGGCTTGGTTTGCAGGCCCGCATGACGAATATGCACGCTGTCCAATACCTTCATGGTGTTCATCCTGCCAATGTCGCCAAAATCTCCGGCATGGTTGTTCGCCGTACTGACTACGTCGAATCCCGCTTCTTTTAAATGACCAACCATGTATTCAGGTGATCTGAATAAATAACATAAATCAGGGTTTTTGCAATGCTTTTGTGTACCGCCATCATCCAGTATGACACCCTCCAGATTGCCAAAAGTCACATCCGCATCCCTGAGAAACGGTCGGGCCTCCGACAGTAAAAAACGGCCGCTATCAGGAGGCAAATAGTCTGGTTTTGGGAAGTTTGTACCCAACATAATGTCTCCTACACCAATAATACTCAACGTATCCTTTATCAGCCTTTTGATGCCGATTGCGACCTCTTCATGCAGGCTGGTGAGTGTGTCGCCCTTTGAGGTGATAAACACTGAGTCCTGTTTTAAGGTAGGGACCAATGCTGAAGTGCTATCTACACGCTGGTTGCTCCTGCTGCTACTTACCCGGTTTACTTTACACCCTGTGGCCAATATGCCTGAAATCAGGCAGACGAATAAGCAGTGTTTTATTTGCATTGGTTTGTATCGAATTTATCAAAAACCAGTGTTACATCAGGTGATATTATTAAAAAGGCAGTGCCGTTTTGAAAAGCACTGCCATTTATACGATAGTTAAAATGTCTTTTATCCTAAAGATTGATTTTCCCTGGCTGCCAGCTCCAGTAATTTTTCGTATTCCTCGGCAGTCACATCCATAAACAAGTAGGGGGCCGGATCTATTTTCTTACCGTCTTTTATAATTTCATAATGTACGTGCGGGGCGGTAGAGGTCCCAGTACTGCCCACATAACCAATGCACTCACCTCTTTTCACCTGTTGCCCTACTTTTACATTAAAAGCACTCATATGAGCATATTTGGTAACAAAACCATAACCGTGATCAATCTCAATCTGTTTCCCATAGCCGCTGAAACTATTTCTTACCTTAATAATTGTTCCATTTCCAGCCGCATAAATAGGTGTACCCTGTGGCGCCGTGAAATCAATGCCCGTATGCATTTTTCGAATTTTATGAATGGGATGTATCCTCATACCAAAACCCGACGCCAACCTGGTCAATTCTTTATTTGAAACCGGTTGAATAGCAGGCATACTCGCCAGCAGATCTGTTTTATTTTTGGCCATCTCCACGATTTCATCATATGACTTTGACTGGATAAACATTCGTTTTTTGAGTTTATCAAGCTTTTGTAGCGCTCCGAGCAGCAATTCTTCCTGCTTTAGTCCCTTTTCCAATAACTCTTTATATCGTTGCGTGCCGCCAATACCGGCGCTTCTCACAGTAGAAGGAATAGGCTCGGCTTCAAAGATAACCCGGTAAATATCATCATCACGTTGCTCCAAAGCGGATAAAACGGAAGAAATTGTCTGCATTTCTTTGTTCATCAGGTCCACATGGAGCTTTAGTTCGGAGTTTTCCTTTTTCAAGGAAGCTTCCTTTGGTGAATCAAAATAAGCATCCCTTCCAAAAAGAATGATGATCGCAATAATGAGGGATACCGCAAAAAATCCTAAAAGATTAAGGGTGATGTCCCATTTTGAGACTTTTACTCTTTCATATTTACACGTCTCCGTGTCGTAATAATATTTTATTCTAGCCATTAGTTACTACTATTGTAAAATCTTCTATTTTTGCAGTCGATTTAAGTGGCAAAAGTAATCAAATTACCTATGCGAATCACTACAATTTAAGGAAAATTAAAACAAAATAAAGAATATATTTTATTTATATAAACAGATAAAAAATCAAAATAGTATCTAAGTAAGATTTAAATGGATTCTAAATCAATAAGAACCAGTTTTATAAAATTTTTTGAAGATAAGAAACATCAGTACGTGCCGTCATCTCCGCTTGTGGTGAAAGACGACCCCACGCTGATGTTTATCAATGCTGGTATGAACCAGTTTAAAGATTTGTTTCTCGGTAACAAAGAAGCGGACTTTACACGGGCAGCCAATAGTCAAAAATGTTTGAGAGTTTCAGGAAAACACAACGATCTGGAAGAAGTAGGCCTGGATACCTACCATCACACGATGTTTGAAATGCTGGGAAACTGGTCTTTCGGTGATTATTTCAAAAAAGAGGCCATTGCATGGGCATGGGAGCTCTTGGTGGATGTCTTTAAATTACCCAAAAACAGGCTTTATGTCACTGTTTTTGGTGGAGACAAGGAGGATGGATTGGAAGCCGACCGGGAAGCCTATGATTTTTGGGAACCAATAATTGGCAAGGATCGCATTATTTATGGATCAAAAAAGGATAATTTTTGGGAAATGGGCGATACAGGCCCCTGTGGGCCCTGTTCCGAAATTCATATTGATCTGCGGTCTGAAGCGGAAATTAAGCAGAAACCCGGGCATGAACTGGTCAATATGGATCACCCACAAGTGGTGGAAATATGGAATCTGGTATTTATGCAATTCAACCGGCTCGCCTCCGGAGAACTGGTGAATCTCCCTGCAAAACACGTAGATACCGGTATGGGATTTGAACGGCTTACCATGGCTATACAGAAAAAGCCTTCAACTTATGAAACAGATATATTTACACCATTAATTGACTTCATAGCCAGCAAGGCAGGAACTAAATACGGCGAAAATGAGGAGAATGATATTGCCATTCGCGTCATTGTGGATCATATACGGGCTATCTCCTTTGCCATCGCAGATGGCCAGCTACCTTCTAACAACAAGGCAGGCTACGTGATACGCAGGATTTTAAGAAGGGCAGTTAGATATGGGTATACATTCCTGGATTTTAATGAACCGTTTCTGTTCGAGCTATTACCACTACTGGCCGGGCAATTTGGCGAAATATACCCTGAAATTGCCTCACAGCAGGCATTTATTAGCAAAGTGATTCAGGAAGAGGAGCTTTCTTTCCTTAGAACGCTTGAAAACGGATTGAAAAAACTGGATCAGATAAAACGCGAATTAAGGGGAAAAGAGCCGGTAATTGATGGAAAAACAGTATTTGAGTTGTATGATACCTACGGATTTCCCGTGGACCTGACCTCGCTGATAGCGCGCGAAAACGGGCTTAGTGTAGACGAGGAAGGTTTCAATAAGGAAATGCAACAGCAAAAAGATCGCTCTAAAAAAGCGGCCGCACAGGAAGCCACCGATTGGATTGTACTATCCGAAGATGAAGCCACTACCTTCATTGGCTATGAACAGCTGGAATCCACTGCTCAAATTATTAAATATCGGGAGGTAAGGGAGAAGAATAAGACACTGTATCAAATTGTGTTAAACAACACCCCGTTTTATGCCGAAAGTGGGGGACAGGTTGGCGATACTGGCTACTTGCAGGCAGGGGACAAGAAGATTGCCGTCATTGATACTAAAAAGGAAAATGAGCTCATCGTACATTTTACCAAGGAGTTACCGAAGGATGTCAGGGCAACCCTTCATTGCGTGGTCGATCGCAAAAAAAGGTTGCTGACCGAAGACAATCACAGTGCTACCCACCTGCTACACGCAGCTTTGAGGGAGGTGCTCGGAAATCATGTCCAACAAAAGGGCTCTTATGTTTCCGATGAAGTGCTAAGATTTGATTTTAGTCATTTTAGCAAAATGAGCCCCGATGAAATAAGCCAGGTGGAAAAAAGGGTTAATGAAAAAATCAGGGAAAATATTCCATTGGTAGAGCAAAGAAATGTGCCCATTGAAGAGGCTAAAAAAATGGGAGCAACGGCTTTGTTTGGTGAAAAATACGGTGATTTTGTACGTGTTGTAACATTTGACAAGGATTATTCGGTCGAACTCTGCGGAGGTACCCATGTGGCGGCTACCGGGCAAATTGGACTTTTTAAAATTGTATCAGAGAGTTCCATTGCCGCTGGTGTCAGAAGAATCGAGGCGCTGACAGCCGAGGCGTCGGAAAAATTTGTCGATCAAAACCTAAACACTGTTCATGCATTAACTGAGGTTTTAAAAAGCCCGAATGACCTACAGCAAGCTGTTGAGACCTTGATCAGTGAGAGAAATCAGCTGCAAAAGGATCTCGAAAAAATACATGTACAGCAAGCCAATGCGCTAAAAGACGGTTTAATTCAAAACATTGTTGATAAAGGTGGTGTAAATGTGTTGATTGAGAAAGTAAGTCTGCCATCGGCAGAAACCTTGAAAAATATGGCTTTTGGTTTGAAAGCAAAAGTTGATAATCTGTTTCTTGTTTTAGCCGCTGATATAAAGGATAAACCTCAAATTGCCGTGATGATTTCTGATAACTTAGTGACTGCAAAAGACTTAAATGCAGGTAGTTTGATCAAAGAGTTAGCTCGCGAAATCAAAGGCGGTGGCGGGGGACAACCATTTTTTGCAACCGCCGGAGGCAAGGATATTGCCGGACTCGACAAGGTGGTAGAAGTTGCCCGTGAAAAAACAAATGTATTATTTGCTTAATTTTTAACAAATAGAATATATATTTGTAAATTATACACCAAAATCCAATCATTATTGTGAAATTGGAAAAGAACATCAGAGACAAGTACATTGTAGTGATCGGACTTGAAGTGCATGCTCAGTTACAGACCGAAAGCAAGATATTTGCTTCTGATGCCACGACTTTTGGAGATACACCTAATACTAACATCAGTGCCATTACCCTTGGCCATCCGGGCACATTGCCAAAATTCAATGGAAAAGCGCTAACCTATGCCATTAAAATGGGCCTGGCATGCAATTCTGAAATCACCAGGGAAAACATTTTCGACCGCAAAAATTATTTTTATCCCGATTTACCCAAAGGGTATCAGCTAACACAGGATAAGACCCCGATTTGCAGAGGCGGTTACATAAAAGTGAAAACCCGGGATAACGTCGAAAAGCAGCTAACCCTGCATAAAATTCATCTTGAAGAAGACGCAGGTAAGTCTTTGCACCTGGCTGGTGAAAAAGATACCTTGATTGATTATAACCGGGCCGGCGTTTCATTAATTGAGATTGTGACTGAACCCGTTTTACGGTCTTCCGAAGAGGCGGGCCTGTTTCTGGCTGAGGTGAGGAAGCTGGTACGATACCTGGAGATATGTGATGGCAATATGGAACAGGGCTCCTTGCGCTGTGATGCCAATATTTCCGTGATGCTTCAAGACGCCCTTGAATATGGTGAAAAGGTGGAAATTAAGAACATGAATTCCATCAGAAATGTGCAAAGAGCCATCGAGCATGAGATTGAAAGACAAATTAAGGCCGTGGAGGCCGGCCAGCAAATTATTTCTGAAACCAGAACTTTTAATGCGGATAAAGGTACTACCGCCGGTATGAGAACCAAGGAAACACTAAACGATTACCGCTATTTTCCCGATCCGGATCTCAGCCCGGTTATAGTAGATGAAAGGCTGCTGGAATCCATAAAACACGAAATGCCGGCCTTGCCAGAGGTCTTATTGGAAAAATTTACCGCTCATTATAATCTCCCCGAATACGATGCCCTGTTTCTTACGGAGACGAAAGAGATGGCAGCTTATTTCGAAGCTATTTGCAAAAAACAGGGACATCCAAAAGCGGTATCTAACTGGATGATGGGGCCTGTAAAGTCAGTTTTAAATGAAAACGGCTGGCAAATCACTGACTTCCCTATTAAAGCCGAAACAATGGCAGCGCTCATACAATTGGTGCGGGAAGGTAGTGTCAGCTTTTCCGCTGCTTCCCAAGAGATTTTTCCGGTGTTACTTGAAAACCCCAACCAGACACCGCTTACTATTGCTGAGAACCACAATCTTATTCAACAGAGTGACTCCAATTCCATCCAGCCCATCATTGATGAAGTGATCGCCCAGTTCCCTGATAAAGTCAAGGCTTATCGACACGGTAAAAAAGGATTGATAGGCATGTTTATGGGGGAAGTGATGAAAAAGAGTAAGGCGAAGGTGGATCCTAAACTAACTAATGAACTTTTGCGTAAGACCTTAGGATAATTTAATCTTGTAAATAACTAACTTAGGACGGCATTTGCCGTTACTATTAGAAAGTTTGATTGTCCACTTGTATTTGATGAAGATGAATATTACACTTATGAAAGCAATTACATACATTCTAGCACCACTCTTGATTATATCGGCTTGCAACAGTCAGCCAGCCGGTGAAACCGGTAGTTCGGATGTTATAATATCGGGGAAGGTCAACAACACTTCGGAAGGTGATATTGTTATTGAAAGTATTGTGGAGCAGCAATTTCAGCCGGTAAAGACAATCCAACTGCAGGACGACAATACATTTACTGATAAACTGACGGTAACCGAGCCAAATTTATATCGGATCAACTTTTTTAACAAGCAGTTTGCTTTTCTGATTTTAGATGAAAAACACTCGGAGGTTTCTGTCACAGCCGATGGTGATCGCGCCGATGGCTTCATTGAAATAAAAGGATCCAAGGACACTGATTATTTAAAAGAAATACAGGAAATAAGAGCACGTATCAGCAAAGTAGCCGAGGAGATCAACCCCGCTTTCATGAAAGCCAATCAGGAAGGCGATAAGGAAGCTATGGAACGGCTGCAATTGCAGTATATGAATAAACAAAAGGAAATTAATGACCAGGTCAAAGATAAAGTCAGGGAGATGGGTAATTCCCTTACAGCGGTTTTGGTCACACAGGAATTAAATCCGGATGAAGATTTTGCCTTTATGGAAGAAATGGCTCAAAAGTTTAGCCAAACACTTCCCAACTCGTTTTTTACAAAACAATTGGTGGAAAAGGTAAATAGTTCCAAAAAGTTTGCTATTGGACAGGTAGCTCCTGAAATAACCTTGGAGGATCCTGATGGCAACATGGTTTCCTTATCATCCCTGAAAGGAAATTATGTGATGATAGATTTTTGGGCCGCCTGGTGCAGGCCTTGTCGCGCTGAAAATCCTAACGTAGTGGCCTTGTATAATAAATACAACGCCAAAGGCTTTGAGGTTTTTGGTGTTTCTTTGGACCGGAAAAAAGAAGATTGGGTGGCCGCGATAGAAAAAGATGGCTTATCCTGGACACATGTTTCAGATCTGCAGTATTTTAATTCTGCAGCCGCAAGGTTGTACAATATTCAGGCTATTCCAGCTACCTATTTGTTGGATAAAGAGGGTAGGATTATAGGTAAAAACCTGAGAGGCGCTGCTTTAAGAAAGAAATTGGAAGAAATTTTTGACGGAGCCTAAAAGATTATGGAATGACTGTTTCTAAGTTGTTCCCCTAAATTGTCATCAATTTTAAAATGTATAGTTTGCAGGCCTAGCGCCTGAGCAGCTTTTATATTTCTGAGATTGTCATCAATAAAAAGAGTTTGCTTTGGCGATAAACTATGTTTTTCCAATAGCAAATTGTAAAACCCAGAGTCAGGCTTTTTCATTTTTTCAACCCCAGACACCACGATATCCGAGAATAATTGTAAAAAGTCATAACGTTCCAGCGCAACAGGGAAGGTCTCATGTGACCAGTTGGTAAGGGCGTAGAGCGAATAATTGTTACCTCTGTGTATCGCTTCGAGAATGTTAACAGTTGATTGAATTGGCCCCACCAGCATTTCTTCCCATCTCCCATAAAATGCCTGTATTTCGTTTTTGAACTCCGGATATTGATCAACAAGCACCTGGGTACCTTCCGCCAACGGCCTCCCAGCATCCTGACATTCATTCCATTCAGAGGTACATATGTTTTCCAGAAAGTAATCTCTTTTTTGCTGGTCCGGAATAATCTTTTTGTATAAATGATGCGGGTCCCAATCAATCAGTACACCGCCAAGATCAAATATGATGGTTTTAATCATTGCGGTAAACCTATTTGTTAAAAAGTAATTTCAATTGCTGCCACAACTGGATTTTCATGTCTTTATTTCCCGCAATGGCCCTGAGCGGATGGCCCCATAAAATTTTACCTTCTTCATGCCGGGCGGTTTGGTAGCGTTCAATGGCAATTGCCGACCATGATGCGGGTAATTCTTCCATAAAGCAAAGTCGCAGCCAATGAGGTATAGCTTTTACTTGCCGTACCTGCTCTTCGGTTAGTTTACTGTAGTTGACAATGGCTATATCAATCAAATTTATGTCGACGGCTTTTAATACTTTCTCCAAAAAAGCTTCATCTTCAGGCTTTAAATAGGGTTCCATCGTTTCTTCAATCAGCACTAAGATATTTTTCAAATTTTCTCCTTTAAAATCGACCCCTAAACCATCATTGGCTGTATTTTCTGCCTTATCCGGCTTTACCTCAGGAACTGTGTCCGTTTGCGGTTCTTCATTATCAATCACGGTCAATGGGCTTTTGCCGGTAGAAGTGTGTGTTGATTCCGACTTAATATAATAAAGATCTTCCTGGATTAAATTAGATAAAAAAGTGTAGTCTTTAGACATATAAGCAGCATTTATATTAGTCGATATTAAAAATGGATTTAAGTTCTATCGCTTCATCGGGCTTCATTCTTTTGGCCAATACAAGCCTTAACTGTCTTCTCCTGAGCGCGCCTTCAAATAACAGTCGCTCTTCATCACTTTCAGGCACAAGCTCCGGTACCCCTGTTGGTTTGCTGCTTTCATCCACAGCAACAAAAGTGAAAAAAGCCTCATTGCTATCAAACCGCTGGCCTGACGGGACATCTTCGGCAGAAACCTTGATGTGTACTTCCATTGATGACTTAAAGGCGCGTGTTACTTTGGCGATCAGGGTTACTACATTACCTAAGCGGATGGGGGCATGGAAAGAAACATTATCCACTGATGCTGTAACAACGATCCGATTCGAATGCTTTTGCGCGGCAATGGCTGAGACCACATCCATCCAATGCATTAACCTGCCTCCCATTAGGTTGTTTAAGGTATTGGTATCGTTGGGCAGCACCAGCTCTGTTTTGGTTACCAGCGATTCTTTTGCAAATTTTTTCATTTTTGACATACAGCTAAATCATTAATTTCATGCAAAGCGGATCTAAAGTTTATTTCCAACCATATTCGCCCAGCAACGGGACAAATTTAAAGTTTTGAAATGATTCCTCTTCATACTCAGTCTCCGACAGCCTGGTGATTCTCAGCATTTTTTGTGATTTGTGATCACCTACAGGAATAACCAGGTATCCACCGGTTTTCAATTGATCTTTAAGGGCTTGCGGTACAATCGGGGCGCCGGCGGTAACCAGTATTTTATCATAAGGTGCAAATGCCGCCAAACCTTTGGAACCATCGCCGCAAATAAATTTAGGTCGATAGCCCATTTTGTGTAAGAGTGCCTTGGCCTTATGACTTAACCGCTGGTTATATTCAATGGTGAAAACAGTAGCCCCGAGTTCAAGCAAAATGCAACACTGGTAACCCGAGCCGGTACCAATTTCCAAAATCTTATCCCCTTTATGTACTTCCAGCAATTGGGTTTGAAAAGCAACCGTATAGGGCTGCGAAATAGTTTGGCCTTCCTCAATGGGGAAAGCAATGTCTTCATAAGATTTTTCAAGAAAAGCAGTGTCTAAAAAGAAATGTCTGGGAACGGTGTTAATTGCCGCCAGAACTTTTTCATCTTGAATTCCCTTGGCCTTTAGCTTTTTTACCAATGCCCTACGTAAACCTTTGTGTCTGTAAGAATCAATCAATATGCTTTGATTTAACAAGTGACTTTAATCAGACAAATTTAAATGATTATATTTGATTAAGTGATTATTTTAAAAAATCCTTTAAATAAACTAATGGCCGGTTTCTAAATGTTGGCTTTTCTATATTATATTGTGGCCGCTAAGTATTTATCAATATTTTAGAAGTAAGCAGTTCAAATTGAATTAATTACAAAATATGTTCACTGGAATTATTGAACAAGTCGGAGAAATAGAGAAAGTTGTGAACGAGGATAGTAACGTTCATTTCACCGTAAAAAGTAGCCTGATCCCCGAATTAAAGGTAGACCAAAGTATTGCGCATAACGGTGTATGTTTAACAGTTACCAAGTTACTGGACCAAGCTTTTGAAGTCACCGCTGTCAGGGAAACCCTGCTAAAAAGTAATATGGGACGACTGGCTGTTGGCGACAAAATTAACCTGGAAAGATGTATGCCCGCAACGGGTAGGTTTGACGGACATATTGTGCAGGGACATGTCGACCAAACCGGAATCTGTACAGGTATTGCGGATCAGGATGGCAGCTGGAAATTCGATTTTGAATTTGATGTGAAAAATGAGAATATTGTGGTTGAAAAAGGGTCGATTTGTGTTAACGGAGTGAGCCTGACCTGTTTTGATGTAACGGACCATGGTTTTTCAGTAGCCATCATACCCTATACTTTTCAACATACTAATTTTCATCAGCTAAAAGTTGGCGATGAGGTTAATCTTGAATTTGATATTATTGGTAAGTATGTGAAACAGTTGCTAAACAAAACCGCCAGTTGATTAAATTTTTTATAATATGAGTATCAGTTGTATGATCGTTGATGATGACGAGGTTTCAAGAAAAATTGCCCGGCAATTTATTGAGATGACCAATTTTCTTGAATTACAACATGAGTGTTCCAACGCCATCGACGCAGCCAATATTCTGAATGATGATGAGGTTGACGTGGTTTTTTTGGACTTTTTTATGCCAGGCATGAATGGTATGGACCTGGTAAGAGGTATCAAGAGTTCCCCTGAGATAATCATGATGACGGCGGCTCAGCAGTTTGCCGTAGAGGCCTATGAACACAGTGTGACAGATTACCTGGTCAAACCGCTGGAGTATGGAAGATTCTTAAATGCAGCCAATAAAGCCAGAAGGAATATTGATTCTTTTAAACTCCGTGTTGAAAAACAGAATGACATATATGTCAAGGCAGATTCCAAGCTGGTAAGGATTGGGTTTAAGGATTTATATTATGTGGAAGCTATGGCCGATTATGTGATCCTGCACACTAAAGGCAAGAACCACATAGTACATTCTACCATGAAAGGTATTATGAAGCGATTGCCAGCTTCTATTTTTGCCAGGGTTCACCGGTCATTTATAATAAATATTAACCACATCAATTTTATCGAGGACTATGCCGTTAAAATGGGCGACAAGGTAATTCCGATCGGTGCTTCTTACAAGGAAAGCTTTATGGAAATACTGAATACGCTTTAAGCGTGTTGCGGGTCAAAATACGGGTGATGATAAATCCTATTTCACTCTTCTATTCCCGGCCACCGGTATCTGGCTATTAATTTTATATAGATATTAAAAATTAAATTGGCCATCAATACACCTACCAAAGCGCCTACGATGATGTCTGCGGGGAAATGAACACCCAGGTAAATACGACTATAGGCTACTACGGAAGCCCAGATAAATAAGTAACCTATCCAGCGTTCCCTGTGCCGCAATGTAAGCCATAAGAACGTAACCAGTGCGAAGGCATTGGAGGCGTGTGATGACGCAAAACTGTATAGTCCGCCCCGGTATCCATTGATAATGTGAACCAAAGCACTTATTTCCGGATCATGCGAGGGGCGTAAGCGACCAAAAAAGGGCTTCATAAAGCCTGATGTAACCTGATCCGTCAGAATGATGGTGATAATCAATGCCGCCAAAGCAATTAAACCGGCTTGTTTATATTTGTATATAAGTCTTACGATAATAAAAAGGTATAGCGGGATCCATTCCAGCTTTCCTGAGATAGCAAACATAATGGGGTCCAGCCAATCCTGGTGAAGACCATTTAGGAACAAAAAGAATGCCTCATCAAATGCCAGCAGGGAGTCAATCATGGCAGGTCTCATTCATTAATCTGGCTTCAATATTAACAATATTGAATTAGTTTTTTACTATAATCGGAAAGTTATCTTTTGAAGGCAAAGACACGCTAAAGGAGGTGTTATGCGCTTGTGTTGAATTCATTGGAATATGATATGATTTTATTCAGGCCAAAACTTAAACATCATCTGGGCTGAAAAGCCCCTGGCATTAAAGGCGATCTACACCCAATCGATATCCTTTTTTAACTTTTCCAGTGTAGCTGCTTCAGGACTTCCGTTTTCGGGTTTATAATTATAAATCCAGTTGGCTTGTGGCGGCATGCTCATCAAAATGGATTCGGTGCGACCGTCAGTGTCTAACCCAAATTTTGTTCCTTTGTCCCACACCAAATTGAATTCAACATAGCGCCCTCTTCTCAGGCGTTGCCACCTCAACTCCTCTTCTCCAAAAGGCAATGCATGGTTAGCTGTCATGAGTTGGGTATAAATGGGGGCAAATGCCTTTCCCACATCCTGCACGAAGTTAAACCTGTTTTCTTTTGTAAAGCCCTCGTTGTCACTCAAGCGATCAAAAAATATACCTCCGATTCCCCTGGTTTCGCGGCGATGTTTAATATAAAAATAATCGTCGGCCCACTTTTTAAAGGTAGGATAATAATCCGGGTGATGACGATCACATACCCCTTTCAGGGTCTGATGAAAAAAAAGAGCGTCTTTTTCAACAACATAATGAGGTGTCAGATCAATGCCCCCTCCAAACCACCAGGTTCCTTCGGACATTTCAAAGTAACGTACGTTCATGTGAATGATCGGTACCATAGGGCTTTTAGGATGAAGGACAATGGATACGCCGCTGGCATAAAAATCTGATTCCGGCAGCTTCAAAGCCTTTAAAATGTTTTCAGGTGTTTTACCATACACCGCCGAGAAATTCACACCGCCCTTCTCAATAATTTTACCGTCGCTGAAGGCCCGGGTGAGCCCGCCGCCACCACCTTTTCTCTCCCAGGAATCTGCTTGAAATTTACCTTTACCATCGGCCGCTTCCAAATCATTACAGATGTCGCTTTGGAGAGACTTAAACCATTCGCTTATTTTTGTTTTATTCATGTTTTCTTATGTAAACTGGCCCCCATAACATCAATATTTGTCAAAATTACGCTTTATATTCTACTAATTGAGTAATTCGGTTCGTTTTGAGGCGGTAAATTTTAAATTTTTTAGTATCATTAACACAAAATAAGAAAGATGTCAACGATTGTTGCCAAAAATAGGTCCCAAATAAGCAGAAGAATATTGACCAAAGCCTATCGATTGATGTTCACTGTGGAAACGATGACCAGTATATGCGAAGACAATAAAGAAATTTATGGGAAGTATATTCACGGTGCCTTCCACGGACAGGAAGCAATTCAGCTGGCCGTGGGTCTGCAACTTGAAGCCCATGATTTTGGTTCCTTCCATGATGGTGACGTCGCGACCATGCTGGCTTTGGGAATTACTCCTCATGAATTGATGTTGCAGTTATTGGGCAAAGCGGGAGATCCGTTTTCAGGAGGTAGCGCTTATCATTGCTATCCCTCCTTGAAAAGAGCGGAATTTCCAACGATACCTTGTCAAAGCCGTCTGGCAGGAATGCGGACCATTCAAGGCACTGGTATGGCTCATGCCATTACCTATATGGAGCAGCAAAAGTTGAGAAAAACGGATGAAACGCCCATCGTCATATGCTCAATGGGCGATGAAATGACGGATAACATGGTAGCAGAAGCGTGGTATGTCGCTATCGCAAGAAAACTATCGATCATATATTTGGCGTTCAACAATCAACATAAGGTTCCAGGTCCTGCTGAGCAACTAAATGCCACGGATGCGTATGAATTTGCCAGTCGTTTTAAAGGGATGAAACGAATGAAGATAGACGGGAGCGATTTTGTGAACGCTTATGAAGGGATCAAAAAAGCGATAGCTGACGTACGAAAAGATAAGGGGCCCTTGTTGATCCAGGCAAAATGCCCTTCTTTCAGCTATGTCGATGCAAGCGGAACTACGCAGCATATCGGCGACCGGAACTTGAAAAGCCATAACCGGTCAGCATCTTTATCTGGATTGAGAGACCATTTATTGGCGATCGGCGCCCCGGAAGCCAGTATCCTGGAAATTGAGTCGGCTGTAAAGGATTATGTACAGAAAGCCTTGCAGCAAGCGCTTAATGCAGCGGAACCCGATCTCAGTATCGCCGGATTACACGAATTTGCTGAGACACCGGTGAAAGAGGTGCAGGGGAAAAAGAAACGAAGAGCATCCTCCAGGGTAACCATAGCGCAGGCAGCGTCCAGAGCCACCAATGAAATCTTGGCCAGGCACCCGGAAGCCTTGTTTTATTATCAGGACGTGAGGGAGGAATCGGATAGTGCGGCAGCGAAAGCCGAAATGAAAAAAAAGCTTGGTAAGCACCGGGTTTTAAGCATGCCGGAACTGGAAGCCTATATAATTGGTTCTACAACTGGTATGTCGGCCGTTGGTGCCAAACCCATCGTGGAGGTACAGCTTGATGGTGGGAATATGAATGGTTTAAGCAGGTGGATTGAAGAAATTGCCAACAGTTGTTATTTATCAATGGGGCGATTTCCTGTGCAGGCTTTAATCAGAGTTCCTGTGGGTGATTATGAGAATGAGAAGTCATATAGTTTCGGCCATATGGACTCGGCCTTGCTAAACATCAAGGGGGTAAAAGTAGTTTACCCGTCTAATGCCGCGGATATGAAGGGATTGATGAAAGCTGCTTTTTATGATCCTAATCCGGTAGTGGTGCTGGAGAATAAAGGGCTAAACAAGGCAAAAACAACAGAAATTAATGAATCTATGAGTTTTGAACCCGACGACGGGTACATGATTCCTTTAGGGTTATCCAACAAAATACTGGAAGCGGAAAAAAAGAAAACCGAAGAAGGCAACTCTGTTTTAATAATTACGTATGGTATGGGAGTACATTGGGCTAAAGAGGCATGTCAATCCATGAGTGGTCAGGTGACCATTTTGGATTTGCGCACGCTAAGTCCTTTGGATTGGGAAACAATAAAAAATGAGGTCGAGATTCACAGCAAAGTGCTGATCTTAACAGAAGAACCCTTACTTAATTCATTTGGAGAGTCCCTTGCCGGAAGAATTGCCGGCGAATGTTTTCAATTTTTAGATGCGCCTATTCAAATTGTTGGTGCTGAAAGTTTACCAGCGATAGTAATGAATGTAAACTTAAAGAGTGTCATGTTGCCCAGTTCGGACAGGGTGGGTGAAGCGCTTAGTGAGTTGTTAGCTTACTAGGAGTATTTTTTTTTGACAAAGTAGACAACAGTGGTAAGATAGTACAGACAGCTTAAAAATCAGGGAAATACTTTATGTTTTCTAACACTTTATGTAATCGTATATAAGGTGCTAAATGGTAATTTTTTATGACAACTTAAGATGTTACAGCGATAACATTCATTTTTATAATTTTTTTATTTTTTAATTAAAACAAAAGAGCCTTTTTTGCCATGGAACAAAACGAATTCAAGAATGAACGATGGAAGCAGATAGATTTTAAGACCAATCTGCCACACGCCAAATATGAAATTTCCAATTATGGTAGGGTGAAAAGTTATGCACTGAACAAGGAGAAGGGAAAAATCATAAATGGAGGAAATGTAAATGGCTACCGTTCAATTTCTGTGAAATTTGATCAGACACTTACCAGGCAGTTTTACGTCCATCGACTGGTAGCGGAAACTTTTTTAACCAAGCAAGATCAAAACCAGTATTTTGTAATCCACCTGGATTACAATAAAGAAAACAACAGTGTTTACAACCTTAAATGGTCAACCGAAAAGGAGTTGGCGGACCATAATAACAAAAATCCCCAGGTATTAAAACGAAGAGTAACCGGATATAAATTGACAGAAAGTGATGTCAGGGTGATTAAGCGGTTGCTTAAATCTGACAAAACCAGGCTGAGCATGATTGCCAAGCGATTTGGGATCACACATACACAACTGAATCGCATCAGATCAGGTGAGAATTGGGGTCATGTCAAAATTTAATTGACAACTGGATTTTGGCCTCAGGGCTAAAACGGATACCCTATGCCGATGTTAATTACAAACACATCCTGGGTGTCAAAAACCTCATTTTTAAATTTTTTATTGAAGATAAACCGGGAGCCTTCTGCGCGGGCTGGGTCATAAATCTTAAACGCTCCGTCGAACCGTAGCACCAAAAATGAGAAATCAAATCTCAACCCAAGTCCACTGCCAATGGCCAGTTCCTTGTAGAAACTATCAAACTCAAACTTTCCACCCTCCCGGTCTTCTTCCTCCTCAAAAGTCCAAATATTTCCTGCATCAATAAAAAAAGCACCATCTACGAATCCAAACAGGTTACGACGTATTTCAAGACTTGCCTCCAAAATGATTTCACCAAATTGTTCAAACCGGTCATCGTATTGATTGGCGGAGTCCAGTGGGGTAAATGACCCAGGACCCAACCTTCGGGGGCGCCAAGCCCTGATGCCATTGCTGCCCCCTGCAAAAAAGTATTTTTCATAGGGTAATACCTTGTTGTCACTGTATGGTTTTGCCATTCCCAAATTTAACCGGTAGGCCAAAGTGCTTTGACGAGAGACCGGTAAGGTTCTCCTGAAGTCAAGATTCAATTTAATATATTTGTAATATTCCAAATCGCTAAAGATGCTATCCAGCCTCGCCTGACTGAAAAGATTCAAGGTGGTACCCCCACTTTCAAAAAATATTTTAAGGAAAGCAGCTTTCTTGTTGTTTAACCCATAGCCATTGAAGTTAATGTTGGTAAGCAAGGACATGCTGCTGACAAAAGAGGGCTCAAAGGAACGAAACAAATTACTTCCCTGCCTTTGCCTGTCGTCCAACTCCTCCCGAAATTCATCGCTAATGCTACTATTGATCAGACTCAGTTCGTCAAGTGTCAAAATAAATTGTTTGTTATTCTTCAGCCAGCTGTAGCTAATGGATCCGTTTAAATTGTTTCGTCGGTAATCGGGTCTGTTAATGTAGGTGTCTCCCACAGTAATCCTTGTTTTGGGATTTAATGTTCCAAGGCTCGACCTTATTCTATTGCTAAAGGGCACGATGAACTGTGGAAAGGTTAAGGAAAAATTACCACTGATTTCCTGGCTGCTATAAATTTCCTGCTGTTCACCGGTAACCGGAAGCCCTTCAATTCCCAATCTTCCATTGAATTCCAATATTTCCAGGCCGCCAAATAAATTGCGATTTTTGAAGACCATGTTGTAAAACGGTCCGGGAAATCCCTCCGTTACATTAATACCGATGCCAATCTCATTAGAGGTTTGAAATTTTTTCAGTGGACTCGCAAAAATATTGGCAACCATGCGTCCGCCGGTGGTGTCGTAATTAATATTGACAAACCGAAACATGTCAAGATTAGCCAGCTGACGCTGGGTATTGAAGGTTTTGCTGCGACTGTAGGTTTGTCCGGGGTATATAAATAACCTGCTGTCCAAAACCTTTTTTGAAAACCTTTTACGATAATATTCATAAATGACGTTATTGTGTTCCTGTTGAATTCTTTGATTATTCAAGGAGACAATATTGGCATCAGTGCGAAACTTTACGGTATCAACCTGGTACACCTCATGCTTTGATTTCCCAAAAGGTGTGTTGACAATGGTCAGAACATCCAGCTGGTAATTACCCTTAAGGCTATCAACTTCGAAAACAATATATTGCTTGCTAAAGTTAAAATAGCCATTGTCCTTTAATAAAATATCAATTCGATCTCTTTCGGCAGTAAATGCCGATTGCTCATAGTTTTTACCGGTTTTGAGTAAACTTTCAGATTTTTTTTCGTCGAGTAGCCTCGCTATGGTCGTGTCTTTGGTTTGATATGCTATGTTGTTGATTTTAAATGATTGGCCCTTCGTGATGTTATACACTACCGTCGCCTTTCTTCCCTTGTAGTTGATGGAATAATCGGTCACTGCGTGGAAATAACCCTTGGAGTGTAGATAACGATCAATTTGTTCCCTGGTTTCCTTCGTCTTTAAACTATCAAAAACAGCCAACGGCTCGCCCCATCTCATTGGTAAATTTCCTTCTTCTAGGACCTTCTCTTTAGCTTCAATTTTTGCCGCCTTTTTAGCATTTAGGTTATTGAATTTTCTGGGGTTGTCTACATTTTCCGCAATTTTTTTGTCGAACTTTGATTCTATGGCGTCTATTTTTCCTCTGATTTTGGCGGTATCATAGGCTTTTAAACCTTGTTGGTGCAACCATACAAATGGTATTGGGAACTGGTGGTTAGATTTTTGACGATAAAGCGAAGTAATTTCCTCCTTGTTTAGGTCTTCCCCTCCTTTTATTTCTTGTTTATATAATAAGGATTCGCCATCTTTCAGGTAACGGATTCCCAGACAGTTGGTAAATAGGATTCCCAATAACAAAAAGCTATTCCTGACGAAAAATTTCAAATTGCAGACTTTTAAATGATCTCTAAGAACACTGTAAAATTCATTAAATCTCTTCAAATAAAGAAATATCGCCAAAAAGAAAATGTTTTTCTCGTAGAAGGCGCAAAAAATGTACTTGAATTAGTAAAATCAGATTTTAAAATTAACCAACTGTACCTAACGGAGACTTTCCTGGAAAAAAACAGGCATCTAATATCTGACGGTAACTTTTCCATCAACGTTGTCAAGGAAGGTGATTTAACCAAAGTGAGTACTTTCAAAACCAATAATGCCGCCCTGGCAATTGTGGAAATGCAACGCGAGGAACGTATGTCATTTGACAAGGACGAATATGGTATTGTTTTGGACGATATTCGTGATCCCGGCAACCTGGGCACTATTGTTCGTGTGGCTGACTGGTATGGCATACGGAAAATTATCTGTTCTGAGACATCAGCCGACAGGTACAATCCGAAAGTCATTGCCGCTTCTATGGGCTCCTTTACCAGGGTCAGGATTTCCTATCAGGTCCTTGGCGACTATTTGCCCGGCCTTTCCATTCCGGTATTGGGGGCCTATCTCGAAGGAGAAAACGTCCACCAATTTAAATTTCCAAAAACAGGCCTGATACTCATTGGGAATGAGTCTGCCGGAATTAGCCAGCCACTGGAAAGAATAGTAACTCATAAACTTAACATACCGCGATTTGGGAGCGCTGAATCCCTTAACGCCGGCGTTGCCGCTGCCGTGATTTGTGATAACCTGCGCAGAGCGGCGCCAGTTTAATGTGAATGGCAAAACACTACTCGCCCCAAGAAACTGCTAAAATCTTAAAAACCAGCCACCCCAGGGAATTTCAACGATAGGAAAACTCCAGAATATAACCGTGACCATCCTGTCCTTCGCTGGCAATAAACATGGTGCCATTGGGCGCAAAACAGATTCCTTCCGGCTGCCTGAAAATTTTATGGTCCAATGGGATCACCTGTTCCAACTTCCTGCCTTTACTTATGATGGCAAGCACCTTACCAACAGAGGCAATTACAAAGGTCTGTTGGGTTTTGGGATGAGTAGCAACGCCGGAGGGTTTAAACTCCTTGATGTTTTTAAATTTTATGGATTTTGTTTCAAGAAATTGGTTAAGTGCTTTGTTTTCCAGGTCTAATAACGGATCCGGATTTAATTGCTTTGATTGGATATCAAAAAGATATATCGCTTTGCCTTTTGATGGCTGATTGTCAATTTTACTTTTTTCCTTACAGGCCAGCATCAGTCGTTTACCCTTTGTGATGTAGCCAAGCCCTTCTACATCGTGTTTTGAGGACAAAGGCGTTTTTAAGGATACAGCGCTAACTTCTTGTACATCCTGTATATCACGTATAGAGAAATTGAAAATTGTGCCGTCGCTTCTTAAAACAAATGCTTCCTTGCCTACGATTTCTATGCCCTCATAATCTCCTTTTTTTCCGAACTTGATAACCTGACTAATTCTTTCTTCTTTCAAATCATAAATATATACGCGACCGTGTTCATCTTCAATACAGGCTAATTGGTCTTTTTTATAGTGAGAAAGACCTGATATTTCCCGCAGCTCCTTTTTTAATACATATTTTTGGGTATAGGCACCAAGGTTATAGCCAATGATCCTGGCAACCTGATCATAATAGTTGCTTTTGTCGGCCTTTTGAGCAAGACATTCACGAGATGTAAATATCCAGGCAATACCAAATGATAAAGTGGCGACGCATGTTTTCAAGGTTAACCCGTGCATAGTTTTAAGATCAATGTTCCGTCAGTAAAAGTAATACAACCTTACCTTGTTAAATATACTGATTCGATTAAATACCAAAAAATAACCCGGGTTGGGCGACCCTATTATCGTCACCGGCTTACTTATTTTCATTTATCTGAAAGGGTGTATGGTTTATACAGAGGGTTATAGAAAATCTTCCAGCGATCAATGTTTACAGTTTTGCTGTAATTATTTGCCAGCCACTTTCTATTTTCTGGCAAATCGTTTTTTACAATTAAGATGGCCTTCTTTTTTAAGTAACCATTGATACGATCGAGATCCGGGCGGGTGTTTATATTCAGTAATAGGTTGCGCCAGTTTTCATTTAGTTCAAATTGTGTTTCTCTATTTAGACTAGGGTGATTATCTGCAATAGAAATAATGTCCTTATTCAGGTGAAAGGCCATCGAGGGAAGCCTGGTGTTATAGATCAGAACAGGGCGATTGTCAAGTTTGTTTTCTTTGATAAAGGCTGCCAGATGTTGTGTGGAATTGATTGTGGTGGGGTTTGCAGAGAAGATAAATGTGGCTATTACCATCAAACTAAGCGTAAAGACCAAAGAGCCGAAAGCGATCTTTGAAGGCATGGAGATCCTTTTTATGGAGGATATAATAACCAGGCATATTAGCAGCATAGCCGACAACCACACGACTTCCCAAAGCCATGGGATATTTGAAAAAAACAGAGGAAGGAGGATGAGGGCGGCAGCAGCAAAAATATGGTAGGTCAATTGAACGCGCAGCAAGACCTTCAGGGCTTTAAGATTAATTATAGTCAGGAAATAGCCACTGGCCAGGGCTACGCCAGGGAAAATTGGCAATATATACAATATAAGCTTTGAGCTTGAGAATGAGAAAAAAATCAACGCCGGGAAAACCCATAAAAACAGGATTTTCCGGACGGAAGAAGCTTTAATTAAGGATCTGCCCTTTATAAACTGCATTATAACCAGAAAAAACCATGGAAAAGAGATGCCGGGTGCAATCATTAAATAATACCAAAATGGTTGTGACCGGTTGAAAGCAGTCGGATCGGCGAGCCGCCTGTAAAGATGGTGTACCAGGAAATAATCAATAAATTGTGGGTTATCCAGGGCCAGTTTAATAAACCAGGAAAAACCTAGCAAGGAAGAAATAATTATAGCTATAAAATGATGCCTGGTATTCCTGGCTTTTGCAGGATAGTACCGGTTAAATCCACAGACAACAACAACCGGTAATACAAAAATCAGGGGTCCTTTGGTGAGAAAGCCCATGGCCAGGAAGCCATAAAAACCATAAAGAAATGGCAATTTTCCCTGGGTGCGGTACTTCATCCAACTGAAAATGGCCAATAAGGCAAAGGTAGCGAGAAAGGCGTCGGTAGTTAATGCGCGTGTGGAAATCAATACTGCCGGTAACGATATATAAATAATAGCGGATAGCAAGGCCGTACGTTTATCCTTAAAAAGGATCATGCCTATACCATAGACCAGAATCATTTGAAAAATGGCCGCCAGCTGCAGAAAAAACCGAACGGCAAATGGATTGACACCCCAAAGTTTATAGGAAAAAGCAGTGATAATATATGTTAACGGTGGCTTGTGATAATGACCTATCCCGAGTAATTTTGGGTGTAACCAGTTGCCTGACAGGGCCATTTCGCGGCTTATTTCCGCATACCTTGCTTCACTGGTTTCCGACACCCCCCAACTTCCTGATTTGAAAAAAAGCATCACGGATACACCGGCAATTAATACCACTAAGGCATTATTTTTAATTACTTTAATGAACATGAGGAAGTATTTTTACTTATCGCCGGTAATGAGCGCCGGTCTGAAATCCAGATAGCTATTTCTGATATAAATGATCAAACCGAATAGCTGGCCCACCACCAACACCGGGTCATGTCGGTAAATGGCATAGCTCAAAATTATTAAGGAACCGGCAATGCTCAACAGCCAAAAGCCGATCGGTAGCTTTGAGACTTTTAGTTTTTCAGAGTAATACCATTGATAAACAAACCTGAAGCCGAATATTACCTGCCCCATACTACCCCATGCCATCATGACTCTGGTGATGGCTTTGTTGGCAATGATTTGATATAAATTGTGCGTATCCGCAAGAAAAAGCCAGCTTATAGCCAGTATCGGAAAAACCAAGACCAGCAATCTGAAATATAAAGGAATCAAATACCAGGTATTCTTAAATTGCAAATTCCTGATGTATATATAATAAGTAAGTGCCTGGCCTAACAAAATTACCGGGTCTTCTCTCAGAATCCCATACATTATCATCAATGAGGAGGCCGCGAGGCTAAACTGCCAGAACAGGGTAGGAGCAACCACATGACCAGCTCTTTCCGATTTAATCCACTGAATTAAAAGTCTGGCAGCAAATAGTACCTGGGCGCCAAAACCCACCAGATATACGATCAGGCTATTCATGAATAATCCTTTTTTGATCTTTTTGCCGTACGTTCTGAGGTTGGTCCTGGAGTATATAATCGATGTGTCTTTTTTTCATCCAAACAAAGGCCAATGTATCAAAAAACGGATTGATCAGCCGGTTAAATAAATGATACTTTGCCTGGCCGGCAAGGCGCGGAAAATGACGGACTTCCACCTGTTTGACTTTACCTCCCTGCAATTGGATCAGAGCCGGCAAAAAACGATGCATGCCTTTGAAAAACGGAATTTGCCTTGCGTGATGCGTCTCTATAATTTTTAAGGGACAACAGCTATCTTTAATGCCGTCCCGAATCATTATTTGCCGTAACAGATTGGCAATCCTGGAGGAAATCTTTTTGATCAGGTGATCTTTTCTGTCGGCCCGGATGCCGGTCACCATGTTGTACTGATCCAGGTATTTGAAAAACAACATGAAGTCTTGGGGGGAGGTCTGCAGGTCAGCATCCATATATCCAATCCAACGCGTATCGCAACTGTCGATCCCGGCTTTTAAGGCGCTGCTCAGGCCATAATTTCGAACGAGTTTTATAAAGCTGAAATCAGGGTATTCCAGGCAAATATTTTCAATGGTTTTATCGCTGCCATCCGTTGACCCGTCGTCAATAAAACGAATTTTTGTTTTCAACGGCGTAAACTTCAAGTATAATTTTAACTTCTCTGCCAACTCCCGCAAGTTGGGATTCTCATTATATACGGGAATAATAATGGTTAATTGATGGCTGTTCATAAGGCTGTCAGGTCTTTTAGTTTTTCGATATTTTGTTTCAGATGTGCTGCCTTTTGTGAAGCGAGAATGCTCAGCCCGTAAGGCGTATGGTAGTGATGATGACTTAGAAAGTTCAAGTTTTCCAGGTACCACTGGTCATTTCGGATGGGCCGGTTAAATACCAATGATAATTCTTCTTTTAACAATTGGTTCTTTTTCCAGTAATTCCTGCTTGACAGGTGATACATGTCTGCATCGCAGAGAATGGCTTCCAGTAAGTTTTTTGGCTGTTGCGGTAATTTTGTGGCCAGTATGCAGTCAATGATTTTAATGATACACCCGCGATCATAGTCAAGGGACGCCAGGAATTCTCTGGCCAGGCCTGCGCCATGCTCTTCGTGATTTTGATAGCTTACTGTGAAGCCGGTATCATGAAACAGGGCGGCAAGCTCGATTATTTCAGTATCCCAGGCGCTGACACCACAATGATGGCCAATTTTCATGGCAGCCATGACTACTTCCCGGGTATGTTGCAGGTTATGGAACCTCAGGTTATCTGAAAGGTGATTGTTCAATAACCAGGTCACATGTTTGGTCGCCTTCACAAGTATCTCGCCAGGTGCCATACTCAAAAGCTTATGCCTGCTCCCAGTTTGATTTGCCAGCTAAAACCAAAATCACTATACCCCCTGTAATCAAAGTTTTCAACCTCGGGAGCATTGGCACTTAGTTCATCACCTTTTAGGTTGGATAAATAATACCCTATACCAACACCTTTGATGAGGTACCAACGGCTGCTCAAATTTAGCTTGAAACCATAGCCCAGATAGTGTTCTATCAGATATTCAATGTTTCGATACCTGAAATCTGCAAAATTCCCAATACGCTCGTCGTAAGCATTTGCGTCCCATCTATCAACAATTCTCTGCACGATCAGGTCACTGGATAAGTGGAATATAAACCTTTTGGCTGCAGCAGTGGGTATATAGCGAAATGAAGATCTGATGCCGGTAAGTTTGGGAGATTTTGCAGTATTTAGTCCATTATTTGAGGCCACCAAAAGCGTCGGACCCAGTAGGAGGTTTATCTTACCCATTTGCCAGGTAAGGTGCGGATTGAGAAGGCCGCGAAAAGTATAGTTGTAAATAGAAAACGACGTGGTTATTCCGAGTTCCTTCCCTTTTTCCGGCGTTTTTTGACCGTACAGGGCAAAGCTGAAAAGTAGTGACAGGATTAAGCATGTATAATTTTTCATGATATTCCAGGCTTATTTAAATAGTTCTGATAAGACCTCGCCCCGCGCCTCTGGCATGGTGATGCCCATTAGCCGGGCAACAGTTGGGGCTAAATCCGTTAATTCTCTGTAAGTATTGATGGCTATACCCGCCTTGAAATCTGGTCCGGTAGCAAATAGATTTATATGTAAACATCCTTCACAAAAATCCCCGTGGTTTACAAAGCCGTCCTTCACATTATCCAGGTGACGCCCGTGATCGTTGGTGACAAACAGCGCAGTGGTATTTTGATATTGTGGATCGCTCTGCAGGAACTCCCAGATATCATTGACGTACCGGTCAGTCTCTATGATGCTGTTAAGATAGGAAGTCCAGTCATTGGCATGGCCATATTGGTCGGGGCCTTTAAATTGAATTAAAGATAACTGAGGATGATGTTGTTCCAACAGCGATCGGGCTATCGTGAAAGTTTCGGCATCCGGCCGGTTTTCAGCTACGCAGAGGGGGTTGAATTTGCCTCTCCAGTCGCGATGGGAGCAGTCTGCAAGGATGTTTAACTTTTCCTTGCCGGTAACAATAATGGCTTGATTGGGATCTTCCCTGGTTTGGCTGAGCCACACTTGAAACAGGGAAGGGTAATGCGGAAACTCTGTGCCGTCGTTTTGCATAATCTGATAGCGGCCTGTTGTCAGGGCGGTATGGCCTGAGGTGGTATAGGTGGGGCCGTTGTTGTAAAACCAATTGTATTGAACCCCTTGCCTGGCAAGTTTTTTACCCAAATTGGGAATGTACTGTTTGCTTGGATCACCCCAGGTTTCGCTGAATCTCGGACCGTCAATGACGATGATGACGACGTTTTTGGTTTGGTAAGAAGTTTTTCCCGGACTTGATGGAGCCTCATTGGGCAAACCACTATCTGACTGTTCGCAGCTCGTCAGAAAAGCCAGGAAAATCCATAATATACCCGTTACCGGATTTAACCGGTGCTTGCTCATTACTATCATTTGAATGATTTTAAGAATTAATCAACTTAAGACATAAACCGTCCAATCACTTACCTGCTCTAACCGTCAAAAGTGTATAACCACGTGCACTGAGGTATTTACACAAGCCGGACAGACTGTTCTAAAAGTTGTCTGAATAAATTGAAACCCTAATCAGCTGATGTTTTTATGGATTTGTTGACGAAACGCAGCAGCCGGCAAAAAGGTTGGTTGGAGGGTATTTAAAATTTTAATCCAAAAGACCGACCAACCGTTTTGAAAGGCCCTTCGTTTGGACTGTGAATTAAAGTGTAGTGACTAAAGACGTTAACCATCGGCTCCTGGCCTTGATCACCTCCTGTAAAAGAGGCAACAGGCGAAAACAGGAAGAGCTTTATTTACAATTTTATAACTATGCCCTTAGTATTTGTCTTCGTTATTCGAGGGACAGGGAGGAGGCCATAGAAATTGTAAACGATGGTTTCATAAAGATTTTTACAAAGCTGGATAAATACACCAAAAACGTTTCCTTCAAATCCTGGATAAGGAAAATTATGGTTAACACGGCCATTGATTATTATCGGCGACATAAGGAACATTATCATCATGTGGATATTTCCTATGCCAAATACGAACAGGTCAAACATTGGGATGTGCTGGATAAAATTTCAGAAAGGGAGATCATAGGTTTTATTCAGCTGTTGCCTCCTTCATATCGACTCGTGTTTAATTTATATGTAATTGAAGGATACAAACATGAAGAGGTAGCACAGAAGCTCAACATAAGCGTTGGCACATCAAAGTCCAACCTGGCCATTGCCAGAAGCAAGTTGAAAAGAATGATATTGAAAGTCTGTACTGAACGTATTCCCCAACATGGATGACAGGACATTTGACCAGTGAATGAAGAGCAAGGTGGCGCGTTTTCAGGATGCTACGGCACTCGCCGGCATAAGATATGAGTTAACCGAATTACCCTTCGCTAAACGGGTGCTGGGGATTTTCAAGGGTTACTTATTGTATGGCTCGATATTAAGTTTAGTACAAATTATCACTTTACCAGCAATAGGAGAGGTAATTTACGGGGTAGGAGATTGGTGCTTTGATCGACCGGCATCAACCTAAAACCATTCCAGGTGATTTAAGAACACATTTCTGATGAAGGGGTAAGGCAGCTATCTATGCGGTACTTTGGCAAACTTAAAACAGGCAATAATCACCTAATTATGTCTCATTATCTGCGTCAAAGATATCCGAATGGTATCCTTAAAAGCCGGTAAACCAGGTAATGTTAAATAAAATGTTTTAAGATTAGATCTTTTAATAATATCTTGAACATACAAAGCTATTTTACCTAATGTAGAAACACCAGCAAATCCCAGCGAATATTAGTTCAATTCATGACACATTAATATTGCATATCATGACACTATCACCCAACTCCCGAGAGATAAAAATGTTATTGCATTTGATATCTATTTCGATTTTTTCGGTGCCTATTACCACCCATATTTTAAAGTTGGCACTGAAACAGACTTTTCGTATCGGCAGTTTCGAATTTGAAAATCTGCATAGCATTCTGTTGATAATTTTAATTCTGTTAATTATAAGCGCCAATATTATTAGCATAGTAACAGACAGGGGACATAAAATATCGATGTTTATAACCGGTGGATTTCTGTTTGCAGTAACGGTGATCCAGATAGACGTATTGATACTGGGCACTTCTATGGAAGTTTTCGGCGGTACCTGGCCGAGGCATGTGTCGATTATAGAGACCAGCATTACCGGTACATTCAGCGCGCTGCTGCTTTTATCCGCAGTGTTTATCAAAAAAGAAAAACCTCAGGCAACCACTGTTTCCAGATCAAGGCTATCAATCCCAACTATTAAGAACGGTCTGAAGAAGTTACAGGACTATGTTGTAAATATGGAAAGCAGGCTGGCGTTTTTGCTGGGTATTGCCTCCAGTATGATACTGGTTGTACCAATATGCGGCCTGCTTTACCTGGCAGCTCATCTGTTATTGGACGCGTCATTTTTACCCCCGGCAAATATGAAATTTCTGGCCTGGATAGGTATTGTGGGAATGCAGGGGAGCATCATCAGTATGTTACTTGGGCTGAGAAGGTTTAAAGAAAATTTAGGCACCACTGACTCTCTTGGTCTTTTCCTTAACGCATTGGTAAGGCCGTTCATTGGTTTCTCGTTTGCTCATTTGTCTTTTTTTATGTTGGAATCGGGGCTTTTACAGGACGGTAGCCGATCAATCCCGACCAGTGCGGTAGGTGAAAATGGATTGATGTACGGTTTCAATTATCACGTGAGCATAGCTTTTATTGCAGGGTTTACGGAAAGAATCGCCAAAGTGATCCAACCGGGTCCTGCCGGAACCAAGGAAGTGCCCACAACCGGCATGCCTGCGGATAACCGAATCGCCAAAAAAGCTTCGGTGGCTAAAAACTAGTCATCTGTAAATCTGTCGTAAAAATTTGACCTGCCGGAACAGATCAAACAGATTGGATGTGATCACTCGGCTTGGCGATCTGCTCATCGCTTTCTATGGCCCCATCTACCAGTGTAATGACCCGGTGTGCTCTTTCGATTACTCTCTGATCATGGGTAGAAAAAATAAATGTGATCCTTTCCTCATGATTCAGTTTGCCCATGATATCCAATAAGCTTGCAGCTGTTTTTGAGTCCAGGTTGGCCGTCGGTTCGTCGGCCAACACAAATTTTGGTTTAGAAGCCAGCGCTCTGGCCACAGCCACTCTTTGTTGTTGTCCACCCGAAAGTTCATCGGGACGGTTATTCATCTTATCCTGCAATCCAACTTCTCTTAGTAGTTCCAGTACCCGTTGGTTACGTTCTTTCTTTGAAGCCTTTTGTAACAACATCACAAACTCTATATTTTCCCGGGCCGTAAGTACTGGAATTAAATTATAAGCTTGAAAAACAAAACCAATGTTATGAAGCCTGAAATCTATCAACTGGTTCTTTTTCATAGCACCCAGGTTTTTTCCATCTACCCAAACCTTACCACTGGTTGGCCTATCGAGTCCACCAATCATATTAAGCAAGGTGGTTTTACCGGAACCGGAAGGACCAACCAGTGCAGTAAACTCTCCCTGGTCTATTTGGAGATTTACCCGATTGACGGCTTTGACGGGAATGGCTCCTTCGTCATAAACTTTAGTGAGGTCTTCGGTAATAATAACAGGTGGCAAGTTGTTCATGATTATTGTGGTTATTTGCACATCCATCAGATCTTCCTGATGGCTTTTATAGGATTTAACCTGATGGCGGTTATGGCCGGATAAATAGAGGCGAGTAATGCCGTAACAATTACCATAAACATAACCCTTAGGTAATAAATATCTTCAAGCTTGGGATATATGTAGGATTGAACACCATAGGCGGCATATCCCTCCTGATAAATGGCTGACAGGTCCATCCCGGTTTTTCCCAGGTACTGTACTGTAAAGTAGCCCAGGAGCATGCCAAATGGTGTAGCCGCCATGACGAGACAGATCGTCTCCAGGGAGATCATTAAAAACAGCTTGGTCCTGTTCATACCGATAGCCATCAATACCCCGATCTCCCTGACCCTTTCTAACACCGCCATCAACATGGTATTAATAATGCCAAAAGAGAGTGCCAGTAAAATAATGATCAAAAAAATGATCATATATTGATCAAATGATTCGATCATCAGACTTATTTCCGGCGCGATATCTTTCCAATCCTCTGTTCTGGCTTTTGGGTAAGCGACCGTCAGGTCTGTGATCATGGTGTCAAGTTTCTCGGGATCATGCATCAGGGCAGCGATTTCATGATATTGGCCAGGAAGGTTAATCAGTTGGTCAATATCCATTGCCCTGACGAAAATATTTGTCTCATCGTAGGTAGCGTTATAAGTTTTATAAAGACCTCTGATCCGGAAGGCGCCTGCCAGAATATTGCCGGTGCTATCCTGAAAGGTAAGCACAATTTTAGATCTTAACTTCACCTTTAATTTTTCTGCCAGCCTTTCTCCAATGATCACTTTATTTCTGGATTTTTCATCAAAATAAGCACCCTCGGTTAATTTATCTTGTAATCCTGTGACTTCATTTTCAAAAGCAGGCATGATACCAATGAATCTGCCGCCGGTGCTGTAGTTGGCCGACGATACCATTCCATTTACAATTACCCTTCCGGTGGCCGCCTTTACTCTTTTATCACCCCGGATCTTCCTGAGCATTTCGGGGCCTTCATTGAGGAAATATTTAACTTCATTGTCAATTTCGAATTTGGGATGGTGTGACTGAAAATGTGAGATCTCATTTTTTACCGCATCCTGAAGTCTTTGGTCGATCATGCCAAAGGCATAAGCCATCATAAAAGCGCCAACCCACAACCCCATGACAACAGATCCCATGACCAACAGACTGCGGGTCTTATTTCTCCAAATATTCTTCCATGCAATTTGAAACAACATATATCTTAATTTTTAGCTATGCATAGCGCTGACAGGTTCCAGTCGGCGGATTTTAATAAATGGATAAAGCGATAAAAACAGGGCCAGAAAAAAAACTACGAGCCCCTGTGAATAAAATACACGGGGAGCCATTGAAAAATAGAAAATGGGTTCGATCCCGAATTTTTCATAGGCTTCCGCCAGTTTACCACCCAGTTTAATAGGATAGGAAAACAAATAAAAAACAATGGGTATGCTTAGCATTATGCCCCCAAATGCTCCCAGTACCGATATTAAAACGTTTTCTAATACCACTAAGGTAGAAAGCCGGAAGTTCTTCATGCCAATGGCGATCAATACACCAAACTCGTATTGTCTTTCCAACGTCATCATCAGGACCGTACCAAAAATCCCGAAGGCTATAAGCAGGTATAACACTACCTGAAAAATTACATTTTCAGCTTTTTCTCCTGCTATGACCTGGTCCAGCTCAGGCATCATTAATTGCCAGTTCATAACTTCGTAATCATCAGTAAGCTCCAATTGAAGAGAGCCGACCAATTCCTTTACTTTATCGGTCCTTGTAGGAGATAGCACCAGCGCCGTTAACTTATTGTCGGCGGCAAACAGGCGCTGGCTTTCTTTCAATGGCAAATAGACCAGCCCCTTATTAAGATCGGGTGAACCAAATTTTATCAGGCCTTTGATTGGAAACTTTCCGGCGGCGCTTACACCGTGATATCCCTGGCCGATCAATACCAGGGTATCGTTGACATCAAGCTTCAGATAACTGGCTAACCCTTCTGTAACCAGGACCGCTTTGTCGGATGATAAGAGGTAACTTCCTTTTGTTATCTTTTCCGCCAGTGCCGTTACGCTGGATTCTTTTTCAGGATCGATACCCACCACCATACAACCTTTAGAATATTTTTCGGAAGCAGCTAATATAAATGACTCCAGGCGGGGAATTGCAAGACTTATGGACTTGTTGCGCTCAATGTTATCAATTAGTTCTGGTTGCCAGTCAAAACTGTTTTCCAGGGTTTTATCGTCCCAATAACCGTTCTTGTGAATCTGAATATAGCCCGTGTAAAAACTGACCACATTTTCCTTCATTTTATCCAGCAGGCCTTTTTTCACAGAATCCAGCAAAATAGATAGCACCACGGCAAATACGATGGAAAACATTGTGATGAATGTTCGTTTCTTATTGCGCCATATGTTCCTCCAGGCCAGTTTTAATAGCATTGCTTTGTAGATCTTTAGCAGTGATCAGTTACGGTGTTATCTAACTCTCTTCATATTTTGTAAGGAAAAAAAAGTCTCATCAACGGCAATGCCATAATTGACTTTATGGTATTGAATAACCGTTTTTTGTCCCTTTTTATCTGCGGGAATATATTCCATTTTTGCCGGAAGCAGGCGGCCATCCAACAGCTTGATATCCGAAAATAATACCTCATTAACCAGGTATCCGTCTTCATCATACAGCTCCGTTTTTAGCTCCATGAAGTCGATTTTGTCAATCCATGAATATATCTTCCCCCAAACAACCGGAGCTTCCGGTTTTGGTAATAATTCTATTTTGTAACAGGCTCTGCCCAGAATAACAGAATCCTCCAAAAGTTTATGCTCGTAATCTTCCACAATTGAAGACTCTTTGATAAGGTCGTCATTCGTAAAGTCTGAACCCATCCAGGATTGCATCATCATGGATGGCGGCAGCTTAATATTCCGGTCAATAGAAGGGATCCAGTTCCAGATCTCTTTTTTTCTTTTTAGAAAAACCGTACCTCTGTCTCGGGCGGGTTCGGTAATTAGCAGTAATGAATAGTCATTATCCTTTGACCAGGCTTTGATGACCATTTTCCTTGACCACGTAGGCCTGACAATAGTAATACTCATTTCAGCTTCCGAGGAGTTGCCCCTCCTTTTTTGATCGGCTTTTTGTACTATTTCCCGGGCGGTCAGGTTTTCACTTTGTACGGGGGATAAGTAACTCAGCGAGAGCAAGTGGGCAATAATCAACTTTGAGACTATAAGCGTCATTTAAAAGTATCCTGAAGGTAAATTATATAGCTTGTCGTATTTGCTAACTGCATTATAATACAGATAACAATCATTTCGGACATAAGTTAAGGCGACACCTACAGGGACTCAATGATGGGAATCAAATGGTGCCATGATTTGAATCATGTTGACGGGGCAGTCCGCTGTTATTATTAGAAAGGATCGAGAATTTGTTGTTGTGAGATGAGACAGGCAAATAATCCATTGTATTATTGCCAGGTGGGGGCAGGATGGGATATTTCCATAATTATAGCAGACCATACGGAAATAGATTGCCATATGGTCTGCCTGGTCAATGTGGGTAAAATTTTTTTCTGGTGCCCCACATGCTATATCCCGATGATGTCATTCAATGTATTTAACCGGTGGGCAAATTGATAAAGTGACGGGTAATCACCAGAATATAATTTATTAATACGTCTAAACCTTCATACCCCAACCCGGTGCATACTCCCGACCCCAGTGTTGCATGGCCTCCGGGTCATTGAGAATGTGGCCGTTAGCAACATCCAGATTGAGTTTTCTGCCAACTCTTTGGGAGATATTTCCCAAATGACACAATAAAGTGCTAATGTGGCCTTCCTCGATGGGGGAGTGCAGCTTTTCACCATCTTTTATGGCATTGATGAAATTACTCATATGGTAGACATCCAATCCTCCTACGCCGGTAGTATCAGTGGTGGCGCTAATGTCTTTTGCCGCCATTTCTTTGATAACATTCTGATCGTTGTCGTAGGCTATGTAATTGTTACGATCCAAAAGAATAGTTCCTTTTGTCCCGTGAATAGTAGCACCTCTTCCGCGTTTATATTGTCTCAATCCATTACAGCTTCTGCCTTCCCACGAGAGCATTTTACCGCCTTCAAATTCAAAGTTTGCCACCTGGGTATCGTAAAATTCCCAATCATCCTTGAAGTGATAACGCCCTCCGCTGGAGGCCACGGCTTTAGGATAGCTGACTCCCAACGCCCATCGGCAGATATCGATTTCGTGTGTGCCGTTATTACAGATTTCGCCGGTACCCCAGTTGGTAAACCAGTGCCAGTTATAATGCACAAAATTATCTTTGTACTCTTCGCGCGGCGCCGGCCCCTGCCACAACTCCCAATCGAGCCATGAAGGTACTTCAACCGCTTTTCCGGTGCCAATGGACTTTCTGTCATTGGCATACCAGGCTTTGCCATAATAAACATCTCCAATCAGGCCTTCCTGGATATCTTTCATGGCCTGTATTGAAATAAGGCCAGAACGCTGCTGGTTACCCATTTGGATGACTTTGCCATATTTTTGGCGTGCCTCTACCAAAAGCTCGCCTTCCCTGGGATTGTGGCTACAAGGCTTTTCTACATAAACATGTTTATCCGCCTGAACTCCCATCAAAGACATGGGCGCATGCCAGTGATCCGGGGTGGCGATAAGAATGGCATCAATATCTTTATTTTCCAAAAGTTTTCTTATGTCAGTGTAAAACTTTGGTTTTTTACCGAATTTGTCGTTGACAAACTTTCCGGCGATATCTGATTCCCGTTCATCCACATCGCAGATAGCTGACATGGATGTATTTTTCTGTTGAGAGGCGGCCAGTATGAGGGCCTTTCCACGTCCATGAACACCAACGGCCGCAAAGTTCATTCGATCATTGGCTCCCAGAATATTAGCATAACTCTTAGCCGAAGTAGCCACGGAAAATCCTACGGCTCCGGCGGAAGATTTCTTAATAAATTCTCGTCGGTTAAATTTGTTCGTTTTCATAGTGATTTATAGTTCATTTATCTTAATGCTTCTGAAATGTACGGTATTACCGTGATCCTGGAGTAGAATAGGACCCTGCGCCCAGCGTCCAAAATCAGGCCAGTCTTTGTATTTGCTATAATTTACCAGTGCCTTAAACGTTTGAGACCACCGGTCGTATTCCACCATTTTCTCGTTATTTAGCCAGTGTTCTACTTTACCGTTCCTGGAAACAATTCTAGCCTTGTTCCATCTGCCAACACCTTTAAATATCCTGGATTTGGGTACTTCCTTAACTGCGAGGTTTTCCGCCGGGATCAAATCATACAACGATGCAAGTGTTCTGTTATTTCTGACACCCATTTTAGCATCGGGATGCTTCTTGTCGTCCAGGATCTGAAACTCACAACCGATAGCTGACCCCGAGCCTTTGTTGATGGTTGGGTCCACAAAATATTTAATACCACTATTGGCGCCTTCGGTAATCATAAATTCCAGTTCCAGCACAAAGTTACTGAATTGGTCCCTGGTAATGATATCGCCCGGTCCTGTGGATTCGCCACCGTCAGTAGCCTGTACCGTCAGTACGCCGTCTTTTATTTCCCAACCTGATTTGGGAAAATCCTTTAATTTTGCGCCTTGCCAGCCGTTGGTCGTTTTGCCGTCCCAAAGCAATCGCCAACCTTGTCTTTGTTCTTTGGGTGTCAATTTATTGACAAGATAGCTAACTTCTCGTACGTCAGTATCTACCGGCCATCGCTCGTCTTCAAGGTTTTTGGTTTTAATGCGGATATTTCGCCATTTAACCTGTGTCCCGACTTGCTTTTCGTTGCCAATGCTATGGACTTGTAATGCAATAAAACCCTCCGCAGTCACTTCATCGACCAGGTTGGTGCACATTTGTCCATTTATCCAGGTGCGAATGTGATTGCCGATCGCTTCAATCCGGTATTTATTCCACGATCCGGGTCTGAACGCTTTCCTTCCTTTGGGGTTGGCACCCAGGGGATACAACCAGCCTCTTCTGGCCTCATCATAGATGCCACCACTGTAGGCCCTGGGACTGGGATCGATCTCTACCTGGTAGCCATGGACCCGGCCGTCCCGGTAGTCTTTTAAACTATTGCTTCTGATTTGTATGCCGGAATTAAGCTCGTTATCCACCTTGACTTCCAACTCTAAAATAAAGTCGCCATAATTTTTTTCGGTAGCCAGGAAAGTATTGGGTGTGTTCAATCTGGAATAACCGGTGATCGTATTATCCTCAACCTTGTATTCGGCCTTTCCGTTCAGCTTTTTCCAGCCGTCAAGATTTTTACCATTAAAAAGTTGAACCCAATCTTGCTCACTGCTTTGAGCTTTAGCGGTCTGGAGGAATAATCCGCACAAAACCAGTGTTATAAAAATTTTTCTCATAAAAATCATTTAAAATATTTATAGTGTTTTATTAATTTCATTTTACAAACTTTCCATAATTTCCTTTTATGGCTGCTACTAACTATTGGAAATTACGGTTTCGTTGGCCCTGTTCATCAAGAAGATATTTTTCTTAAACTTCCCGAATGGTACGTTATGCCATCCGATATGCTTAAGACTCCTTTTTCAACTTTTTCCATTACAACTTAATAAATTTAAATTAATAAAAGTTATCGTGCCAGGAGGAGGAGGCTTTTATTGTCCCAAAATTATATGTGCGGAGCGAGATGATCCGTATTGCATGGCATTCCTCAGTTTTTAAAAGAAGATTCCCTGATGATCAGGTCACTTTTAATTACTTTCTTTTGGATAGGAAACTGGTCGTCGGCAATATGTTGCAGCAATAGTTCCGTAGCCGTTTTTCCCATTTCAAATGCCGGATGATCTATACTGGATAGCGGCGGATCAAAAAAGGCTGAGAACCTTTCATTGTTGAAACCTACGACCGCAATGTCCTCGGGCACTTTTACCTGTCGCTGTTTTATCAAATGGATCATTTCAATCGCTGTTCTGTCATTAATGGCAAAAATGGCATCTATTTGCCTGTTCAGGTTGAATAAGTAGTCAGTATAGGTCTTAACGTTTTCGCCTTCGTAATGAGAGTCGATAATCAGTTCGTCATCAATGGGTAATTTATATTTTTGAAGCGCCGCCTTGTAACCTTCTAATCTTTTACGGCTGTTATACAGGTTTTGTGGGCCGGCGATGTAGGCGATTCTTTTTCTTCCGGTTGTTATCAGGTGCTCGGTAGCGCGGAAGGTAATAGCAAAGTTGTCCGCGACCACTTGGGTGGATTGGAGTTCTTCGCATATTCTGTCAAAGAAAACCGTGGGCAATCGCTTATCGAGAATTCGAGCCAGGTGGTTGACGTCCTGCGTTTCCCTGGATACCGAAATTATCAACCCATCGACCCGGCTGTTGAGCAGGGTCTGTACATTTTGCCTCTCTATATCAACAGAATCGTGAGAGGAGCATATCATTACCTGATAACCTGCCTCGGAAGCCACCTCCTGAATGCCACTGATCGCTTTTGAGAAAAATGAAATACTGGTTTCGGGGATGATAACCCCTAATATGTAAGTGCGATTTTTTTTCAGGCTAAGTGCTATGGGGTTAGGTTGGTAATCTAATTCCCTGGCTAATTTTAGCACCAGTCGTTTGGTCTCTTTTTTGACATCAGGATGATCGGTTAAAGCACGGGAAACAGTCGAAGTCGATAGATTCAACTTGGTAGCAATGTCTTTAACAGTCGGATTCATTCCCATAAATATAGCTTTAATCTTGGCTATTCAAAGATAAGAAATTCCCGGGAAAATCTGGGAACGATCCCGGGATCGTTCCCTTAAAAATATTGAAATAAAATGCAAGTAATTTGGGGTTTTTTTGAGAAAAAATTATTAGACTCGTAGACAGTTCAGGGTTTTCCTGACCAGTAAAATCAACAATCTTTAATTAAGAAAAAAGCTGAATATAGCCCTAAACGTTTACAAATTTATGCCGCCTTCTACTGCTACGCAATACCTCGACTGGTCGTCAAAAGGTTATGGTTCCCCCACAACAACTGCTGACCACCATGTTCCTTCTAAGCAAAAAGAACGGTATCCTGATGAGATTAATGGTGACCTGTTATTTAAAAGAGTGGTCAATGAAAACAGCTTTGATGATTTTGAACTGATCTACAGACACTATTATGATTATCTGTGTCACTATGCCTGGAAACTTGTAGATGAGAAAGAATTAGCTGAAGAGGTAGTTTCTGAGGTTTTTTACAAGCTTTGGCGAAATATCAATAAGATTGAAATCAAGACCTCGTTTAAATCCTATTTATTTACCGCGGTGAGAAACCAGTCATTTGATCATCTCAAGAAATCCAGAAAGGCCAGGTACCTCGAAGATATGGAGATGATCGGGCCTAAATTTGCCGACCGGCATTCCCCCCTCGATGAGTTGATTTTTGACGAATTGTATTATAACCTGGAGGCTACTATCGAAAAATTACCGCAACAGTGTCGCCTGATTTTTAAAATGAGCCGTGATCAGGGTTTAAGATACCGCGAAATTGCCTGTGCGCTCGATATCTCTATCAAAACTGTTGAAACACAAATGGGCAGGGCCCTGAAAAAGCTTCGGAAGGTTACTAATTATAATTAAAATCAAAATATTTAGACCTTAATACAGGATTCCGTTTACCTCTTTTGCCGGACCGGGAATCTCCTTTTCTTTTAACTGCTCCCTTAAATCTATTTCTATGGACCGGCACAACGCAGACATGGGGGTATCGCCTGGCCGGTTTTCGAATGGATTCTTTAGGGATTTGCCTAATTTATTTAGTGTCAGAAATACGAGAGCAACCAGCATTCGGACGGTTAATGTCTGCCAGTCAAACTCATCGATCAGACTCAATACCAGCAAACTGACGAAAATCCAGGTAAATGCAGAAGTAAAGTAAGAGTACAGACGGGGGAATACCGTATTTTTTATACGCTCACACCCCCCCATAATATTGGTGAATTGGATGAGTGTGTTGTCCAATTGAAGGTAACGGAAGTCCCGGTCTGATTCTGTTTCAAAAATATCGCGAAGCTTTTCTCCCTGGATATGTAAAATTTGATGGGGAATGTTGCTTAATCCCTTTACCTTTTCCCAATCGTCCTGGGGTAAGAATTTTATGACCTCCTGCCAGTTTTTTTGTCGGCGCAAATGAATGCGAAGTGCATTGATAAATGCCAGGTGTCCATAGATTAATTCTTTTTGTATCTCCGGAACTTTTGAATCGGGAAGAGATTTTAGAATCTGTGGTGTAACTAACAACAACACCTGTCGGGCAAAATTTCTGCTCTGATTAACCAACTGCCCCCAAAGTGTTCGCGCTTCCCACCACCGGTTATAAGCTTCGTTAGTTCGAAAGGCGAGGAAAAGCGAGAGCACAGTGCCAAATACGGTCACCGAAGGAAGTAACAAAGTGGCATTTTCTGCTTTTATCAAATGGTGCAACCACCAGACGACGCCTCCCAAAAAAATCACATAGGCTAATTCCAGACCAATAAAACCAAATATAAATTTAGGAGGGACTTTTCTTAGAATTATCATAGCTGCTCAAACGGGTATTAAGGGATACGAAAATAACTAATTTTCCTCAAAACGTGAATTTGAGAAAAATGTGTTAAATTAATCAAAGAAATTGTCCATTATCAGCTATCCAAACCGTCTTTTGGTTAAACGACTATACCTTATTTCAAAAAAGTAATGGCTACCCGGATAAATATTTAATGCCAATAAAAAAATTATCTATGAGCGAGATAACCTACCCCAATGAAACACCTTCCTACAGGGAGGCGCGTAAAGCACTTCTGGAAGCTGAATTAGCCTTGCGTGAGCAAATTGAACGCGTGGCAGCACTACGCCGAAACCTACCGCCTGGCGGCGCAATAAAGGAAAACTATGTATTTCAGGAAATGGTTGGAGGCGCGGTTAAAGACGTAGACTTTTCAGCGTTATTTGAGCCTGGAAAGGATACCCTGTTTTTATATAATTTCATGTATGCGCCCGATATGAATGCAGCTTGCCCTATGTGCACCTCCTTATTGGATGGAATCCATGGCCAGGTAATTCATTTGAAACAACGAATTAATGTCGCGGTGGTCGCCAAACATTCTCCTGAGGTGCTTGTGGATTTTGCCGGTAAAAGAGGCTGGTCAGATTTCAGACTCCTTTCATCAGCCAACAATACTTATAACAGTGACTATCACGGAGAGTATAACGGCAGGCAAACCACCAATGCCAATGTGTTTGTCAGGGATGGCAATGAAATACGTCATTTTTGGGGTTCCGAGATGACGTTTGCACCAATGATTGAAGGTGGGAATATGCGTCATCTCGATCTCGCGTGGCCTTTGTGGAATGTGCTGGACATGACGCCAGACGGGCGCGGGCAATGGTATCCCAGGTTGTCTTATGATTGATACTTGCCAGTTGCTACTACAAGGCCCACCGTAATAATTTGTCAGGATGACGGGAACTGGCTTTGTAAATTGTTAGCAGGTATTATACCCCGCAACTGATCCAATCCCTGGTCAGGGTGGTTGTTTTGGTCTTAAAGCCATATTTATTATCTTCGTGGCTGCCATCGAAACATTGACAGTTATTATGAAAACAATCATTTTTAGAAGCTTTTTAACCATTCTTGGATTTGGATTATTTGCCTGCTCATCTTCAAAATTTGATTATCAAAGTGCCTATAAATTTAGCCATCACAATTATCAAAAATCGACGCCTGGTGACATAAACCACAGCGAAGACGCGCCGGTTCAGGCCCTGGCAAGCGCTGATCCCGATTTTGGACCAGTGCCGGTTTCACGCCCTCAAATTGCTTTTGTAAAAACTGAAAATGATGCCGCAACCAGCGTTGATGTTTCTAATAAAAGGAATATCACCAAATTAACACGGGAGGAAAAAAAGGCTTTCAAACAGGATATCAAACGGCAGCTAAGAAAGATATCCCAGGAGAGAAAACTGGCAAAGAAAGAATCCGGAAAGAAGGCAGCCCAGATGAACAGGAAGATTTATACGGGCCTCATCATTGCCGGCGCTGGTATTGTGGTTGCGATTTTAGCGTCCGGCACGGTCGGAGGATTAGCTATTATTGTTGGCGTGGCATTGATTGCCTGGGGGCTGATAGAACAGGGGAGTTTTTAGTCCCTGGTTTTGGGAATAAGGCAAGGAAGCGCAGTAGATAGGAAAGGTATGAGATGATATTTGTCAATTTTATGAATGATAAATATCATCTGGTGAGTAAAAACAAATCTTCTCCTTTGTAGAACACTTAGCAGCAGGCCTATCTTTGTGAGGTATGCGATGGTTTTGAAAAACAAAAAGTCAATGACTTTAGAAAATCTCATCAAAAAATACGACCTACCCGTTCCAAGATACACCAGTTACCCGACCGTTCCTTTTTGGGACCTGGAAAAATTTGATAATCAAAAATGGATAAAAGCAGTCACCAGGGTATTTAATGAATCGAATGCCGAGAAAGGGATCAGCCTGTATATTCATCTTCCATATTGCGAAAGCCTTTGTACCTATTGCGGTTGTAATAAAAGGATCACTAAGAATCATTTGGTGGAAAAAAAATATGTCGAGACAGTTTTGGCGGAATGGGACATTTATCTGAGTCATTTTAAACAGCGGCCGGTCATAAGAGAGCTTCATTTGGGTGGCGGAACGCCTACTTTTTTTAGCCCCCAAAACTTAAATAGCCTGATTACCAGATTGCTGGCCGATTGCGAGGTTCATCCACAACGCGAGTTTAGTTTTGAAGGACATCCTAATAATACAACGTTTGAGCATATGAAAGTGCTGTTTGATCTGGGGTTTAAAAGAATGAGCCTTGGCATTCAGGACTTTGATGAAAAGGTGCAAAAGACCATCAACAGGATCCAGCCGTTTGACTGTGTAAAAGAGGTCACCGGGAATGCCCGCAAGATCGGCTATGAGTCCATAAATTTTGATCTCATTTATGGGTTGCCTCATCAGACAAAGGCGAGTATTGAGAAAACAATGGATTTCATCAAACAACTCAGGCCAGACCGCATCGCTTTCTACAGCTATGCCCATGTTCCCTGGAAATCGCCGGGACAAAGAGGATATTCTACGGATGATTTGCCCGGAAATGTTGAGAAAAGAGCGCTATATGAATTGGGTAAGTCTAAATTAAGTGAATTCGGATATTATGATATTGGGATGGACCATTTTTCCTTACCGGAAGACGATTTATACCAGGCAGCAAAAAACAAGGCATTGCACCGGAATTTTATGGGATATACTATTTGTAATACAGACCTTTTAATAGGACTGGGTGCTTCTTCTATCAGCGATGCCAAATATGCCTATGCTCAAAATGTCAAAAAGGTAGAGACCTACCAGGAGATTATATCGAAAGAAACGTTAGCCACCTTTAAAGGGCATTTTTTATCTGACACAGATCTTAGTATTAAGAACTTTCTTCTGGGAATATTGTGTAAGGAAGAGGCGCAATGGGATCAATTGGTATTTGAGTCCCTGACCTCAAAAGCTTTTACCGACCTGAAAACCATGAAAAATGAGGGATTACTGCTGACGTCATCTCAAGGCATTAAAGTAACGGCATTGGGTAAGGCCTTCATCAGGAATATTTGCGCTGTTTTTGACAAAAAATTACAGGATGCCAATACACATTCTTCCGAGCTATTCAGTAAAGCGATATAAGGGTTTAACCTTTAATGATTCCTAAAATCAACAACGGCTAAATTCATGTGATATTTAATGACCCGCATCGATATATGCATGAGCGTCCGGACACAAACACATTTGTGCCGGACCGTGTAACTACTACGTCTGACTAAAACCTTCCCTATTTCAGGAATTTCTTAAAGATCCTGTTGTTAGATCGTTTTGTTTTTTTTGATACGCTCTTGGAAATATTCAGATTGCCTTTTCCGTGGGTATTTTCCGGAGTTAGTACCTTTTGTGTAATCTTACTGTTGTGGTTTGAATAAATTATCAATACTGCCATAATTAAAAACTATTATTCCTCATTCTCTAAAACTGCAAGTTTATCTTTGTATTCTTTGGACTTATCATAATCCCTCAGACTAAAATAGATTCCGGCTAATCCTTCCAGGGTATTTTTGTCATTAGGGTTTTGCTTGTAGGCAAATTCCATGAAGGGCAGGGATTGTTTAAATAATTCTATAGACTGATCCTCGATTTGACTGATGGCGATTAAGTCCACTTCATCATAGTCCAGCCGGGTAATCAGATTGACGGCTTCATTATAATATAGAACCCCCATGTTGTAATTGGCTTTCACGTGGGTTGGGTCGATGGACAAAATGCTTTCGTAGGCCTTTCTTGCTCCGTCTAAATTTACTTTGTTCTTGGTGCTGTCATTTTTATACACCTCCATATAAGTAGTTCCCAGGGCCAGTAAAAATCCGGTTTCCTGCTCCTTTAAATCGGTACTGGTATCGCGGGATAATATCAAGGCATTTTTGAAACGTTCGAAATATGCTTTTGCCTCCTCAAATTCTTTTTTTTCTACTTTGCCAATGGCATCATTGTAAAATGTGGAAGACAAATACTTAATGCTCTTCAGGGCATCGGGAAGGTATTTGGCAGCATTCTCTGCCTCAATTAAATGTTTGAATGCATCTAATGAGGTTAACCTGAAAAACAATGCTGAGTCCGCCTCCGGCGTTCTTTTATACAAATCCTTCATAATAAATCCCATCAGATACCAGGTGTTAGGATCCTCTCGCCATTGTTCATCAGTACTACTCTTAACAATCATGCTTCGGGCTTCATCCAGTTTGCCGGATTGATAAAATTCAAGGGCTTTTTTTAGTGGGTTATCCTGTGCCAGCAGCCCGGATGCCCAAAAAAGCGATAACATTAAAATTATAACCTTTCTCATGCCTTTGTTATTTTACGACGGTAGCTAAAGCCACTAATTGACTACTTACCTTTAAATTGTACTTTTCTAAATTGTCGGGATTGATTTCCATTTTCTGCTTGCTTTGCATTTCATAAAAACTTATTCCCGCTCCTTGCTTTGCTAATCCGGGGCCGTCACCTACGATTAGGGTACTTTTGCCCGACCTGTGATTAACTACATCCTGAAGTTGATCGCTTTTTGTTGCCTCGATATATAAAATGTGGCATTTTGAAACCTCATTGGCGTTTTTGTAGTTTTCAATCTTAAAACTCTGATCTCCCCTCGTCTTGGTCTGAGCCATCTTGCTTAACTCGCTGTGAAGCGTAGGGTGGTCTCCCAGGATACCAATAACAAAATCTCCATCCTTCATTTTTCCCGGCCATTCTACATACTTGGCGAAGTTATAGATGAACAAAGATTTGATTTTAGCATTTGTATCGATCTGCCCTGGTGCTTTTGAGGAGGAAAAACTTATCATTAGCAACCCCAAAAACAGGACACAAACTGTTTTTTTTAGCTTTTTTAAATAAATATTAATCATTGCTTTCCACGAATTTTCTAACTAGTTTATTTTTATGGTTATAAATCAATAAAGCCACCCTGTGCCCCCGGTAATAGACGGACACAAAAGCATCGTTCACACCTTTATCAAAGGCTTTCTTTCTTAGTGCTTCGGCCTTTTCCAATTCATTGAAGTTGCCGATGAGGAATTTTGTCAAACCTCTTGACTTAATAATGTCAATTTCTCCTAAATTCAGGTGCTTAAACAGTCTTTTTGAAGGTCTTCGAAAGGCGCCGATCTGCACACGTAAGTTGATATCTTTAGATAGTTTTTCACCTTGTTCCTTTATCAGATCGTCGTATTGCTCATAGGTCATGGTTGGTTTAAACATCTGCCTAAGCTGCTCCGCAGGACTGACCTTACGAATATGGGTTTTGCTAGCAGATGCTGTACGGGCTGTTTCGTCCTGGTACTTAAATTGGGTATTATTCGCAGCGATTTGCTTACGGGGTATTACCTGATCCGACAGGTCGCGGTATTCAAAATAGATGGAGTTGTCCTCAGAGTTGGTACTTAGTAGCAGGTTATCATCCACATCAAAAAAGCCCATGTTTGCCTTCAGGCTTTCGTCGTCATCCATTCTTAATATGTATTTTTCTGAGTTGGCTAAATGTTTAAAATTAAATTTGCCATCTTTGTCCGTATATCCTCCATCAATCATTTTGCCATTAGCATCCACCAAAATCACCTTTTTATTGCCAGCCGGTTGCCCATCTTTCAACAGACTTCCTGAAATGTTGATGTGGTCCTCCGTCATTTTTTGTGTGGATAATGACTGATCCCGCAGATTTTTGTAGTTAAAGAATTCTTCATTATTCTTTGAGTTGACCGTGAGCAATTCCTGGCCGCCGTCATCGAGGAACCGCATGTTGGCTTGCAGGTCGTCGCTGTCGTCCATTTTCAGGGCGTACTTTTGGGTATTGTCCAAATTCCTGAAATGGAATTTGCCTTCGCTGTCAGTATAGCCCTGAGCTACGACATTACCATTTTCATCCACCAGCACGACTGGCTGGTTAGCTGCGGGCTGGCCGTCTTTCAACAGGTTTCCGGAGATAGAGATCTGGTCTTCGGCCATTTTCTTCAAAGCCACTGACTGGTCCTGTAGCTTTTTGTAGTTAAAAAATTCTTCGTTATCCTTTGAGTTGACCGCGAGCAATTCCTGGCCGCTGTCGTCGAGGAACTGCATGTTGGCCTGCAGGTCATCGCTGTCGTCCATTTTCAGGGCGTACTTTTGGGTATTGTCCAAATTTCTGAAATGGAATTTGCCTTCGCTGTCAGTATAGCCCTGAGCCACGACATTACCATTTTCATCCACCAGCACGACTGGCTGGTTAGCTGCGGGCTGGCCGTCTTTCAACAGGTTTCCGGAGATAGAGATCTGGTCTTCGGCCATTTTCTGCAAAGCCACTGACTGGTCCTGTAGCTTTTTGTAGTTAAAAAATTCTTCGTTATCCTTTGAGTTGACCGCGAGCAATTCCTGGCCGCTGTCGTCGAGGAACTGCATGTTGGCCTGCAGGTCATCGCTGTCATCCATTTTCAGAGCATACTTTTGGGTATTGTCCAAATTTCTGAAATGGAATTTGCCTTCGCTGTCAGTATAACCCTGAGCTACGACATTACCATTTTCGTCCACCAGCACGACGGGCTGGTTAGCTGCGGGTTGGCCATCTTTCAACAGGTTTCCGGAGATAGAGATCTGGTCTTCGGCCATTTTCTGCAAAGCGACTGACTGGTCCCGTAGCTTTTTGTAGTTAAAATATTCTTCGTTATCCTTTGAGTTAACTGCTAACAATTCCTGGCCGCCGTCATCGAGGAACCGCATGTTGGCCTGCAGGTCATCGCTGTCATCCATTTTCAGGGCATACTTTTGGGTATTGTCCAAATTTCTGAAATGGAATTTGCCTTCGCTGTCAGTATAGCCCTGAGCCACGACATTACCATTTTCGTCCACCAGCACCACGGGTTGGTTAGCTGCGGGCTGGCCATCCTTCAACAGGTTTCCGGAGATAGAGATTTGATCTTCGGCCATTTTCTGCAAAGCGACCGACTGGTCCTGTAGTTTTTTGTAATAAAAAAACTCTTCGTTATCCTGAGAATTGACTACCAGCAATTCCTGGCCGCTGTCGTCGAGGAACCGCATGTTGGCTTGCAGGTCGTCGCTGTCATCCATTTTCAGGGCGTACTTTTGGGTATTGTCCAAATTTCTGAAATGGAATTTGCCTTCGCTGTCAGTATAGCCCTGAGCCACGACATTACCATTTTCATCCACCAGCACGACGGGTTGATTGGCTGCGGGCTGGCCGTCTTTCAACAGGTTTCCGGAGATAGAGATTTGATCTTCCCCCATTTTCTGCAAAGCGACTGACTGGTCCTGTAGTTTTTTATAGTTAAAATATTCTTCGTCATCCTTTGAGTTGACCGCCAGCAATTCCTGGCCGCTATCGTCGAGGAACCGCATATTGGCTTTCAGGTCGTCAGCACTATCTATCAGTAGTGAATATTTGTTATCTCCCGGGAGTTTACGAAAGCGAAACTTTCCATTTTCATCAGTGCTGGTGGAGTCAATGATGTTTTGGTTTTCATCCAGCAGATACACCATCTGATCAGCCTTAAAGCTATCACCCTGCAGGATCGATCCGTCTATGTTGATATCGTCTTCACTTAATTTCGAGGCATCTTCACTATTTAGTGCCAGATCTTTATAGTCAAAGGTTTCGCTGAATAATTTAAAGGCAATGTCATCCTCATTAAAGGAGTTGACTTTGCTTATATAGTCCGGTAGATTTTTGTAGGTAAAAGGGGCATTAAAAGTGAGTTGATATATATTGTCCGTTACCGAATGTTGATTACCGGCAACGCTACCTACCCTGTTTGATGATACATATCCTGTCGTGGCGCTGTTAGCCATGCTAAAATAATAGTCGTCAGTCCTGGAATTAATTGGGGCGCCAACGTTGTAGATGATGCCTTGACGGGAAATAAAATCAATGGAAACCATGTACACATCCAACTGCCCTAATCCCTTGTGTCCATTTGAGCTGAAAAACAGTAAATTGGATTGTTGATCGAAATACGGAGTGACCTCCATTTTGGATGTATTAATAGTTGGTCCCAGGTTAATGGCTTCAACCGGTATACCCTCTTCATCCAGCATGGCATACCAAATGTCAAATGCCCCCTGGCCTCCGCGACGATTTGAACTAAAGAAAATGTATTCACGATTCGCTTTATCCCTTCCCAAAACCGCGTGGCGGCTATCGGAGCCGGCGGCATTGACGATCTCATTGAGTTTAATGGGCTCTGACCACTTACTACCTGATTTTTTACGGCTATAATAAATCCCGCAATCCTGGTTGCCATTTTGGCACATGGTGTAATACAGCTTATTACCGTCCTCCGAAAGGAATGGGCTGCCTATGTTTTGATTTCCGGATGGCAGCTTTATTTTCAGCAACGCGCCGTTTGAAACCCCTTTATTGTCAAGTGTTGCTGAAAAGAGCCGGTTTAAGTATTGATCGTCGTAGGCTGCCTTTGTTTCACCGATATTTAATTTCCTTGCTTTGGGAACCTTGCTGACCCCCGTATAGATCACTTTATTTTCACCAAATTGGGCGACGCCAAATTCAGACATGTTGTTATCATTGCCAGGGTCGAGGATCCTGGTGGTAACGTCATCTGTATTTTGGGGGGAGACAGTGCTTCCCTGGCACGATTCCAGCTCCCATTGGGCGGTTTTAATTTTATCTGCATCATTGGTAGCTCCCTGATCAAGAAATCTTTTGAAAGCTTCGATGGCCTCCTCACAATTACCGCTGGCTTTTGCATTGATGCCATAGTGAAGGCCCAGCAAGGGATAACCCTTGACCTGACGATCAAAGATCTTCTTAAACTGATCACTGGCCTTTTGATAATCCCTTAATTTTTCATAACTCATTCCCAATTGGTAGATAGCGCCTGTATGCGATTCTTCTTCCTCCAATACTTGCTGATAGAAGTGTGTCGCCGCGTAATATTTTCCTTCCGCAAATAACTTATTGCCGAATTCATAATTTCCCTCCAGATTTAACGGTGAACTCATATCCTGGAATCGCCTTATATTTTGCCCATGGGATATCCCAAAGGAACTCGTAATAAAAAGCGCTATGAATATGTATCCCCTTCTCATTAGCATCTACAATCTTGGATTAGGGTTGGCTAACAACCTGGTCGCGGTCGATATAGATTTCCGGAAATTATAAGTCAGAGCAATTTCTACACCACCGCGATTGGTAGCGGTTCTGATGTCGGAAATAATAAGGTCGTAACTTAAACCGATTTGAAAATTTTTAATTTCCAGGCCGGTATTGATAATGACGGCGCTGGTATTTCTCAGCCATGCGCCCGCGGTAATAATTTGATTCTGGTTTTTCACCGACAGGTCATATTCCAGCAGTAAGCCGGTGTTTATGACATTGGAGCTGCTTTGTTGCATAAAAACAAGGTTGGGCACAATGTTTACCCTGGCTCCGACACCGAACTTGCCGCCGCCATGGATAACATAGCGCCTTGAAAGCTTTGAATTTTCATCGGTAATGGATTTTTCGGGCTCGGTAATATGGTAGACCGAGGATCCGGCAAATAGTGTTGTGTGGTCACCAATAAATGAATACCACATCAAACCGGCTTGAAAATCCAGTAGCACGGTATTATCACCGGTAAACCGTTCTCCATTATCCAGATTCTGATCGATCCCCCTTCCGTCAACCCATTGGGACTGTGTGGATAAATTGCCGAAATCCAGATTAGTCTGATCAATACCTCCCTGGAAACCCAGCGCCAAAAAGTGATTGCCGGAAGGTCCAAGCGATTTATGATAGGCCAGCGACAGCATCGCCTTCAGGTTTTTTAAGCCTATTCCTGAAACGTCATTGACCATCAGTATCCCCAATCCTCCAAAATCATTGTTTAGTTTATTTTCAAGCATAGAAGCATTCAGGGAGAATGCGTAGGTTTCAAAAGGGTCGAAAGTTGATAAATGATTTCTGTAATTGGCGGTCACCTGGATGTTTCCGTAAGATATCCCGGTTAGCGCCGGGTTGAGTGTTAGCGGCGCATTGTAAAACTGGGAAAAAAACGGATCCTGCCCCCGGGCGCCGGTAGTGGCCAGCGTGATTAAAATGGTGAATATTAATGGTAGAAACTTTGTCATTTATTCCGAGTTATCTTATCAACTGAAAAGTGCCTTTGTCTGTAACGTTTTGATTACTGTAAGTCCTTGCAGACACCAGATAGACATAGGTGTCTATATTTTGGGCCTCCCCATTGACCCTTCCGTCCCATCCTTCGGAGCTATCGGCTGATTCAAATATGAGCTTACCGTGGCGATCAAAAATTTTGAAAGTTAACGTTTCAATACCGATGGTGTTAACAAACAAAACATCATTTGATCCATCGCCGTTGGGTGAAAACATTTGAGGTACAAATATTTCATAATTATCATCGACTGTCACGATCACTGATTCTCTGGCAGCACACCCAAACTCATTTTCAACTTCCACCGTGTAGGTGGTGGTTTGGGTAGGGGAGGCAAAAGGATCCGAAGCTTGCGGGTTATCAAGATCGTCGGTGGGAGACCAGCTGTATAAGTCCCCTCCCGAGGCAAAAAGCTGAACGGCGTTGCCGGCCTGAATGGTGGTATCGTTGCTAATTCTTACAACGGGCGACGGATTGACAACGACGTTGATGTTAATGATCTGATCGCTGCAGGTGCCATTTGAAACGGTTAGTTCGTAGTTGGTGCTGACAGTAGGGCTTAGTTGGGGATTGGCGGTGTTTTGATTGCTTACACCTTCGGCAGGATTCCACCGGAATGAACTTCCACCGGTAATTTGAATATCTACAGATTCTCCCTCACAAATCTCAGCGCTGTTGATGTTTACCGAAGCCGCGGCTTGTACATTAATAGACATTTCATCAGTTACCCGGCAACTTCCGTTGACTATCTGCCATTCGACGGTTGTGGTTTGACCCATGACGAGTCCTGTTATCTCAGCAGAGGGCAGGTTAGGATTTACAATAGTACCAGGGCCGGCAGTAATCCGCCAAGTGCCAGTGCCAATACTCGGCGTATTTCCATTTAGCATAGCTGTGGTGACATTCCCACACAGATCAATATCATTTCCTGCATCGGCTGCTATGGGTGCCTCATCAAACGTAATGGTTACTTCATCGTCGGTGCTGGTGCCACATAATGCGCTGTTGATGGTCCAACGTAAGACGTAGGTTTGGCCCGCCGTGCCACTGAAATTTGTATTGAACAAATTTTGATTGGTGAAATTAGCCATCCCGTCACCAGATACCGTCGACCAACTTCCTGTTGCCCCGTTAGGGTCGTTCCCTTCCAGGGTTGTCGCGGTTCCGCAAACTGCCTGGTCCGGCCCGGCGCTCGCGACGACCGGTACTGGATTAAAAGTAATGCTCACATCATCCCGTGAGTCGGTACAACTACCGTTGCTAATAGTCCACCTGAGTTGATAAGTAATACCTACGACCCCGGTGAAGTTGCTGTTTTCATTGTTGATATTGGTGATACTTCCACCGGTTCCACTGATGATACTCCAACTTCCTGTTCCAATAGTTGCCACATTGCCTTCCAGGTTGGTAGCCGTTCCACAGATATTTTGATCAGGCCCGGCGTTGGCGGTGGTTGGTGTTTGATCAAATGTGATCGTCACATCATCCTGGGAACCGGTACAGCTGCCGTTGCTGATGGTCCACCGTAACTGATAGGTGGTTCCGGCCGTTCCTGTGAAATTGCTGTTTTCACCATTGATGTTTGTAATACTTCCGCCCGTTCCGCTAATAATGCTCCAACTTCCCGTCCCAATAGTGGCCATATTGCCTTCAAGGTTAGTGGAAATCCCGCAGATATTCTGATCAGGCCCTGCGTCAGCGGTCGTTGGTGTCTGGTCAAAGGTGATGATTACATCGTCCTGTGAGTCGGCACAACTACCATTGCTGATGGTCCACCTGAGCTGATAAGTGGTGCCTATGACACCTGTAAAGTTACTATTTGCATCATTGATGTTTGTGATACTTCCACCCGTTCCGCTGATAATGCTCCAGATGCCGTTACCAACGGCAGGTATGTTTCCTTCCAGGTTGGTGGCAGTTCCACAGACGTTTTTATCCGCTCCTGCATTGGCTGTGGTAGGTGTTTGATCTAACGTAATGATTACATCGTCCTGAGAGCTGACGCAGCTACCACTGCTGATCGTCCATCTAAGCTGATATGTCGTTCCGGCGATCCCGGTAAATGTACTGTTTTCATCATTTGGAACGGCAACATTTCCACCAGCTCCGCTGACAATACTCCAGGTACCGGTACCGGCGATGGCAGTGTTGCCTTCTAAATTGGTCGACGTGCCACATATACTTTTATCCGTACCTGCATCTGCAGTAGTCGGGTTTTGATCGAAGGTGATGCTGACATCGTCTTGCGAAGTGGTACAGCTGCCGTTGGCAATGGTCCACCTCAATTGATAAGTTGTTCCCGCGATTCCGGTAAAAGCACTGGTAGGGTCGTTTAAGTCTGTAATATTGCTGCCTGCTCCGCTGATGACACTCCAGGTACCTGTCCCTGTCGATGCGGTGTTGCCCTCCAGGCTGGTAGCGGTTCCGCATATGCTTTTGTCTGCGCCTGCGTTTGCGGTGGTAGGGGCCTCATCAAAGGTGATGTTGACATCGTCTGCCGAGCTGGTACAGCTACCATTGCTGATCGTCCATCTGAGTTGATAGGTGGTTCCGGGAGTTCCGGTAAGAGCACTGGTGGGGTCGTTTACGTTCGTGACATTTCCCCCGGTGCCACTGATAATGCTCCAGGTACCGGTCCCGACGGTAGCGGTGTTAGCTTCTAAATTAGTGGTGTTCCCACAGACATTTTTATCAGCACCTGCGTTTGAGACTGTTGGAGCCTGGTCAAAAGTGATGTTAACATCATCCTGAGAGTCAGGGCAACTGCCGTTGCTGATGGTCCACCGGAGTTGATAGGTGGTTCCTTGTACCCCTGTAAAGTTGCTGTTTTGGTCGGTTGGCGTCGTGATACTTCCTCCCACTCCGCTGATGATGCTCCAGGTTCCTGCACCCACGGTAGCTGTGATTCCTTCCAGACTGGTGGAGGTTCCACAGATATTTTTGTCCATACCCGCATTGGAAATAGTAGGTGTTTCATCAAAAGTAATGGTTACATCATCCTGAGAGTCGGCACAGCTACCATTGCCGATAGTCCACCGGAGTTGATAAGTTGTGCCGACAATTCCGGTGAACGTACTGTTTTCGTTATTTGGTGTAAGGATATTGCCACCTAAACCGCTGACAATACTCCACGTGCCCGTACCAACGGTAGGGGTATTTGCTTCTAAATTCGTTGAAGTTCCACAGGCACTTTTATCTGCGCCTGCATTGGCAACGGTTGGTGATTGATCCAGGGTGATAGTGACGTCGTCCTGTGAAGTGGCACAACTGCCATTGCCGATGGTCCACCTGAGCTGGTAGGTTGTTCCGGGCACTCCTGTAAAGTTGCTATTTTCGTCATTTAGATTAGTAATGCTTCCGCCTAAGCCACTAACAATGCTCCAGGTTCCAGAACCAACGGTCGCTACATTGCCTTCCAGATTGGTCGAAGCTCCGCAGACACTTTTATCAGCACCGGCATTGGCAACGGTAGGTACTTGATCAAAAGTGATATTAACATCATCCTGGGAGTCAGGGCAACTGCCGTTGCTGATGGTCCATCTAAGTTGATAAGTGGTGCCCGCAGTTCCTGTAAAGTTGCTGTTTTCGTCGTTTACGTTGGCAAATCCTCCCCCTGCACCGCTGATAATACTCCAGGTGCCGGTACCGGTGGTAGCAGCATTGCCTTCCAGGTTGGTGGCATTTCCACAAACGCTTTTGTCAGTGCCAGCGTTGGCGATGGTGGGTGGCGAATCAAAAGTGATGTTAACCTCGTCCCAGGAATCAGCACAGCTGCCATTGCTAATGGTCCATCTGAGCTGGTAAGTGGTTCCGGGTGTTCCGGTGAAGTTACTGCTTTCGTCGTTTAGATCGGTAATGCTTCCGCCTAAACCACTGACAATACTCCAGGTACCAGTACCAACTGTGGCTGTGTTGCCCTCCAGATTGGTTGAACCACAAACATTTTTATCCGCGCCTGCATTGGCAACAGTCGGTGATTGATCAAAGGTAATGTTCACATCATCCTGTGAGCTGGTGCAGCTACCATTGCTGATAGTCCACCTGAGTTGATAGGTGATGCCGGCAGTTCCGGTAAAGTTGGTGTTTTCGTCGTTTACATTGGCAAATCCTCCCCCTGCACCGCTGATAATGCTCCAGGTACCGGTGCCTACCGTAGCGGTGTTACCTTCCAGGTTGGTAGCGGTTCCACAAATACTTTTATCCCCACCTGCGTTTGCGGTAGTGGGCGGTTGATCAAAGGTGATGTTAACATCATCCTGGGAGCTGGTACAGCTGCCATTGCTGATGGTCCATCTGAGTTGATAGGTGATGCCGGCAGTTCCGGTAAAGTTGGTGTTTTCGTCGTTTACATTGGTAAATCCTCCCCCTGCACCGCTGATGATGCTCCAGGTACCTGTACCCACCGTAGCTGTGTTGGCTTCCAGGTTGGTAGAACCGCAAACATTTTTGTCAGTACCTGCATTGGCGGTGGTTGGGGCTTGATCAAAAGTGATGTCAACTTCGTCCCATGAGTCGGTACAACTACCATTGCTAATGGTCCACCTGAGCCGGTAGGTGGCTCCGGCAGTTCCTGAAAAATTACTATTTTCATCATTTGGGGTGGTGATACTTCCTCCCAACCCACTCACGATGGTCCAGGTTCCTGTGCCAATGGTCGCTGTGTTGCCGTCAAGGTTGGTTGAACCACAGACATTTTTATCAGGACCAGCATTGGCAACCGTTGGTGTCTGGTCAAAAGTGATGTTAACCTGATCTGCTGAGCTGGTGCAACTACCATTACTGATGGTCCACCTGAGTTGATAGGTGATGCCGGCAGTTCCGGTAAAGTTGGTGTTTTCGTCATTTGCGTCAGTAAAACCTCCTCCTGCTCCACTAATGATGGTCCAGGTCCCCGTACCGATGGTAGCGGTGTTGGCTTCTAAATTGGTTGAGGTACCACAAACACTTTTGTCGGCACCAGCGTTAGCGGTGGTTGGTGATTGATCAAAAGTGATGTCAACTTCGTCCCAGGAGTCAGGGCAGCTTCCGTTGCTGATGGTCCACCTGAGCCGGTAGGTAGCTCCGGCAGTTCCTGAAAAATTACTATTTTCATCGTTTGGTGTGGTGATACTTCCTCCCAACCCACTCACGATGGTCCAGGTTCCTGTGCCAACGGTAGCCGTGATGCCGTCTAAGGTGGTTGAGGTACCACAGACACTTTTATCGGCACCGGCGTTAGCAATGGTTGGTGATTGATCAAAGGTTATGTTGACATCATCCTGTGAGCTGGTGCAGCTACCATTGCTAATAGTCCATCTGAGCTGGTAGGTTACACCGGCAGTTCCGGTAAAGTTGGTGTTTTCGTCATTTACATCGGTAAAACCTCCACCTGCTCCGCTGATAATGCTCCAGGTGCCCGTGCCTACTGCGGCCGTGTTGCCTTCCAGATTGGTAGCGGTTCCACAAATACTTTTATCCGCACCGGCATTGGCCGTAGTTGGTGTCTGATCAAAGGTAATGTTAACATCATCCTGGGAGTCGGTACAGCTACCATTGCTGATAGTCCATCTGAGACGATAGGTGGTGCCGGCGGTTCCTGTAAAGCTACTGTTTTCATCGGTTAAGGTAGTTATACTTCCCCCGGCCCCGCTGATAATACTCCAGGTACCAGTGCCGGTAGTCGGTGTATTGGCAGCAAGGGTAGTGGAAGTTCCACATAAGCTTTGATCCGGACCGGCGTTTGCCGTCGTGGGTGTTTCATCAAAAGTTATTTCAACATCGTCTTGCGAACTGGTGCAACTGCCATTACCGATGGTCCACCTAAGCCGATAGCTGGCGCCTGCGATTCCTGTAAAGTTGCTGGTACTACTACCTCTGTTCGCAATATTTCCGCCAAGGCCGGTGACAATGCTCCAAATCCCGTTGCCAACGGTTGGTGCGTTTCCTTCCAGGTTGGTAGCAGTTCCACAAACACTTTTATCGGCGCCGGCGTTGGCTGTTGTCGGTTGTTGCGCTACGTTGACCGTCATAACATCGTAGCTTACAGAAGATGTTGAACTGGTCACCTCCAACTGGTAGTGTGTGGTAGTTGTAGGCGAAGCATTTGGGTTGGCGGCTGTTGGATCATCCAGGCCGGTCACCGGTGACCACTCGTAAGTATATGTACCCGGATCGCACGAAGCAACAACGGCGCCACCAATGGGTACCGTCTCACCTTCGCAAATGTACTTATCAGGTCCCGCCCAGGCTATCAGTGAGGTGGTTGGTGTGATATTGACAACGTCCTTGGAAACACAACCCGTATTACCTTCTACTGTGACAAAAAATTGAGCGTTTACGTTTGTAGAGGCCTGTGGATTGGGAACTGTGGTAGTGGCCAAATTTCCGCCTATGGAGGTCCAGACGTAATCATATGGGCCGTTGCCGCCAATAACGGTTGGTGTACCGCCCAGGGTTATATTGGCACCGGAGCAAACAACCCGATCCGGGCCTGCATTGGCAATTTGAGCAATACAACAATCAATAATAAAGTCGTCAGGTGGGTTAGTGTTTTCATAGCTACTTTGGGGACCAATGCACAGATAAAGGTTACCCCCTAAATTGTTATTGTTGGTAACGGTAACCGTACTACCTCCATCAAATATTCCCGGATAAGCACCAGCGGCAGCAATACTTTCGAAAGACCCGTCATTTACAAAAAAAGCCGTTCCTCCTACAGGGTTGCCATCGTTATCCGACAACCCTAATTTTATTTTACCTTCCAGTTCCAGCTGACCGCTGGCGGTATTTGAAAGTTCCAGGCCAATTCTGATCAGTGAGTATTCCTCTTCACTGCGTAGCCTGTTATGGTTTATAAGCCTGCCATCAACGACCAACGTCCTGAAGTTATAGAAAAAGCCACGTATTACCAGATTCCCCGTTACATGAAATTTGTTGTAATTGCTAATAAGCGTAAGCGCCGATCCACCACCACCGGTATCGGGCCCCAGTGTTACGTCTGCAATGCGGACCCTGCCATAATTTTGCATATTTTCAATAGCACCTCCCGAAACCACATCTAACTGATCACCGATCAAAGCACCGTCATTTCTCAAAAAACCAGAGAGTTGGAGAACACCAAAAGTTAAACGGCCGGAGATGCCGATATTCAAAGTGCCGGCTGGTCCTATAGCAATGTTGGTAGCGGCGGTGATCAGGTGATTAATAATAATATCATCTCCTGGTGATGGAACCGCACCCAGGTCCCAAACCAAAGGGTCGTGCCAATTCCCATGACCAACGGTAGTATACGTAGCCGCCTGTGTGTCAAATTTGTTGAATAAGACAATAATAAAACACACCCATAATGACCTAATTACACACTTTCTCACTGATGCTGCGTTGTTGGTAAGTATCTAGCAAATGATCAATATTAATGAGATCGGCAACAATGAGAAAGACCGTTAGTCAGCTAAAATTACAAAAGTAATTTTTAGCCAAAATATGTTAAAAAACCCTTTCCACATCTGAATCGGCCTGACGCCGGGAATTAATGCATTTATTTGATGTGTCTATTCCGATTTAGGGAAGAGGGTGCTGAAGGCTGCTATTTTCTGCTTCGGGGTGATTTTATAAATTTAAAAAAGTCAGCTGTCGGTTTTGCTATACATTTCACTGAATTCGGTGAATCCAACCATGATTTCTAGCATAACAAGGATCTTGATTTGGTCAAAATGCTGGTAAAGAATTACAAAAAACAGACCCTGCTAATTGCGCTGAGTTTGGTTAAAGAATGAAGGCTTAATTAAGGGTTTCAAGTTACACGCTTTTACGAAATTAATGTGGCTTTAGGATTATCTTTCCATTTCTCCCGGGCGATTCCATATGCTCAATGGCCCTGGTGATTTCTTCCAGGGGATATGACGCCTCTACGTCCGCTTTCACTTGCTGAGAGGCCAGTGCGGTCATTACTTTTTTAGATACCGAGATCATTTCTTCCTTTGAAAGGCTTCCCAGCCAGGAAGTCAACCAAAATCCTTTGATGGTAATATTCTTGAAGATGAGCAGGCTGGTATTTAATGCCATGTTTTGGAGGCTAAGCATGCCATAGGCTGTGAATGTCCCGCCGCGTGCCACACATTCCAGTGCCTTGGTGCCCAATGAGCCACCTACGGCTTCAAATACATGTTTTACACCATTTTTAGTGGTAATTCTCATAACTTCAGCTTTCAAGTCATTTTTCTCGGTATTAATAACTTCAGTGGCCCCCGCATCCTTTAATGTATTTATTTGTTTATCATCTCTTACCGTGCAAATCGTATTTATTTGTCTTTCACGGCACATTTGCACGACAAACTTTGAGCATGCCGAAGCGCCGGCGGTTAACAGCAACCAATCGCCCGCCACTAATCCTGATGATTCCAACATTCCGTACGCTGTGAAGGGGTTAACAAAGGCCTGGCAGGCTACCTCATCATTGAGCTCGTCGGGAATTGGAATAATTGTTTTGGCCGGCACCCGCACATATTGTTGCCAGGCTCCGATCGTTGTGAATACAACCCTTATTCCCTCGGGCATTGCTACCCCTGCTCCGCAGGCATATATGCTTCCTGCCCCTTCAAAACCCGCTGCCGAAGGAAGTTCCGGCCGGATGCCATACATCCCCTGGGTAAACATGATATCTGCCGGATTAATGTTACAGGTATTTACTTTTATCACTACTTCTCCGGGGCCTGGTTCCGGAATGGGAATATCTGCCAGTGTTAATACAGCCGTTGGAGGGCCAAGTTTTTCAAATTGAACGCTTTTCATTTGGGTTTGTACTTTAATTACCACCTCGGTTTTAGTGTTATAAAAGGATATAAAATCCAGCTGAATTGTTATTCATGCATACTAATTTTAAAGATAGGCATAAAAATGATTTGTGCGATTGATTGGTTACATTTTTTGGTTTTACAGTATCTATAATTACAATTTCTTTCTTCTCATAACACATTACTGATTTAAAAGTAACCGTCTTACAAGTTGTTTAGGCGGTTTCTTTTTTTATTGCTATATTTTAGCGATAATGTCTAATTCTTGAAAATATCTGTTAAATTTGAATACCAGGGAATAATCGTTATATTTTCTGAATACAGCATATATCAAAGTTTTACTTCTTTTTTTATAAAATGAAAAGGTTAGCCTGGCTCATAATTATTGTCACCCTTCCAATAATAGCTTTTTTTCAATATAAAAAGTATACTAAGTTTAATCCGCCTTCAATTTACCAATACCCTGTAAATGACAGTATTGACGTCAATTATTACGACCCCCTGGCGGTGCAAAAATACTATGAGAATATCTACAATATTGAGAGCTTAGCCAGGGAGTTATGGTATAATAAAGGCATCGACGTAAAATTTCCGGATATGGATATTGACGGAAGCCGGGCTGAAATAAAATATTACAATCAATTGTGGGCAACTACCAAAGTGCTGCAGGAAAAGTTGGTATACTCTTCGAGACTTAAGCAGGATGGATTTAACAACAGTGACATCAGGGCCATCGTAGAAAGTGGTATCACCCCGACTTTTTTGCATTACACTGAAAAGCAGTCATTACTTGACCTCAAAGTTGGAGACGAGGGACAAGGCGTGTGGGAACTGCAGCAGATTTTATTGAAAAAATCTTATGAGATCCCTTTCGACGGTGTGTTTGGTATTGAAACGGAGGGAAGCTTAATTGATTTTCAAAAGCAACACAACCTGATACCGTCTGGTATTGTGACAAAAAAAACATTAAAAAAACTAATTGAATAAAATTATCGCTATGTCCAAGCAAGCAAAAACAACCGAGGAAAATAATATGAGTTCAGAAGATCCCAAATTAGCGGCGATTAAGGAAATAATTTTCGGAGAAAATATTAAGGAGTACGACCAGGAGTTTCGCAGCTTACATGCTTTGGTAGATGAACAGCGTAAGGATTTACAGGATAAACTTAATCTCTTAAAAAAAGATTTAAATGATCTGATCACTGAAACAAAAAATGATTTTTCCAAACAGATTGGGGCTTTGAAGAATGAGGCCTTTGACAAGCTCAATCAGCTGGGAGCAGAGAAAGAGCAGGATAAGCAGGCTTTGGGTGATATGCTTATCGAAGTTGGCAAAAAACTAAAATCCGAATAACACATCGATCTTAAAATGGGCTGTGGTTATAGGATAATTTAAGTTCATGCCATCCGGGTCTAACAAATTTGCGCTGAATTATGGATAAACAAAAATTTGAAGTACTTAAAGACATCTTGTTTGAAGATGCCCGGAAGCGCAATGAAGAATTGAATAATAAGGTAAAGGCTATTGACGAAATTATTAGTGACAGAGCCAAGCTGGAACCCCGCATAGCACCAATACTGGAGGATCAGGTACATTATCTGGAAAAAAACTTCCCCACCCTTTTTGGCGCAGCCATTACCGCTTCCATACGAAAGCAGATCAAAGACTCACAGGATGAGGTAGTTGATGCCCTTTATCCCATCATAGGGAAAATGATTAAGAAGTACATATCCCTCGAACTGGCCCGGCTTTCGGAAAGAATTGACAGGCAACTGGATCGGGCATTTTCATGGGAAGGGTGGGTCAGAAGGGTAAAGGCCTGGTTTGGTGGTGTCGATGAACGTGATTTGATGATGACAGCGCTGGCGCGACCCGATCTGGAAGAGGTATTTGTAATACAACAGGAGTCTGGCTTGTTGATGGGAAGTTACTCAAAACACCAAACCCTTGACCAGGATATGGTTGCGGGTATGTTGACAGCTATCAAAACCTTTGTCAAAGAAGCCTTTCCCGGAGGTTATCAGGAGCTCGAGACCATTGAATATGAAAACTATAAGATAATAATTAACAACCTGAAATCTTTTTACGTGGCCGTCGTCATTTCAGGCAATATGAATGCTGATTTTAAAATGAAACTGGATGATATCATGACCGATTTTGAGCAACAAGTTATGGAAAAATACCTGGGCGATAAGGAAAACTTTTCTGAAGACCAGTTAACTGAATTGATTAAAGCTAATTTCGGCAAATTAAATAATGGGGAGTAGCAAAAAAGTCATTCTCTTAGGAAATTTTGGTGTAGGTAAAACCTCGCTGGTAAGACAATATGTTTTTCGCAAATTCTCCGACGACTATATGACTACCATTGGTGTTAGGATCGATAAAAAAATGGTGGCTGTCAATGGGCAGGAGGTGTCCATGATCATTTGGGATGTAGCCGGGGAGTCGACCCATCAAAAAATTCCTAACTCCTACAAGTTGGGTGCCCATGGTATCATCTATGTCATAGACGTATTAAGACCTTCCACCTATTTATCGATCGAAAAAGAAATTTCAAGCCTGGAAGATCTGCTACCCAACGTGCCAATCGTCAAGGTGGCCAATAAAATTGATCTCTTAACCGAAAAAGAGCGCATTGAAATAGTGAATAACCTACCTTTAAATGACTATATTTTATGCAGCGCAAAGAATGGTAGTAATGTAGAAGTTGCATTTAATAAACTGGCGGAAAGCTTAATCTAATGGGTACTCTGTAAATTTTGTTCAAAGGCTTTCGAAACCAGGAGCGTAAATTTTTAATATGTTCAATGGGATCTCTAAAAAATTTTATTTGAATGAAACTGCAGGATTTTAAATCTAAATTTCTTCAGCGCTGGGTACAATTTGTGCTGATGGACGAAAAAGGTAATTTACTGGAAACCTGCAACACCTTGTTCAGCTTCCCTGACAACTATGGAAACCTTTTTGATGAAATTCCCTTTCTGGACAGCGTCAGTCAAACACTTGCCGATCTCAAACTGGGAGCGGAGGTAGCTTTTCCCTGCATTAATGTCGAACTGTTGGATTTTAAAGGGTTTTGTGATTATGTGTTTTACAAAATCGACTATAATAACCAGCATCGCATTCTGTGGATCCTTATGAATTTTTCCGACCACTATACACACTTAATTGACTTGCAGCAACAGCGGAATGAATCTGTCATCCAGAAAGAGTTGTTGGAAATCGAAAAAAAAAACGCCATACTGGCAGGGGAGTTGCTTAAGTATAAAAACGAAGAGCTAAAAAGAATACAAAAGCTTAAAACAGCCTTTTTCTCAAAAGTCAGCCACGAAATAAGAACACCCATCAACGGCATATTAGGTATCGCACAATTGCTCAGGGAAAATAAAGATCCCGAAACAGTGGAGGAATACGCGGGAATCATTTTTGAAACCTCTAAACATTTATCTACCATCGTGAATGATGTATTGGATTTGTCAAAAATTGAGTCTGATAAAATTTCATTTGAGAAGATAAGTTTTGACATCAGGTCGGTTGTGAGCGCGGTGACGGCGGCATTTGTATATCTGGGTAAAGAAAAAGGAATCCAGGTGATTTCCAATGTCTGGGACAATGTTCCAAAGCTAATAACAGGAGATCAGGTGAGAGTCTCCCAGATATTGTATAACCTGTTGAGTAACAGTCTCAAGTTTACAAAAGAAGGTAAAATCAGCCTGGATGTGCAGGTGCATGCGATTCAGGGGGATCAAATTGAGATCCAGTTTGTGATAAAAGATACCGGTATAGGTATATCTGATGAAAACCTTGCCAGGATATTTGAACCGTATGAACAGGCTGCCGCCGATACCACCAGGAATTATGGCGGAACAGGCCTTGGGTTGCATATTGTGCAACAACTTATCAAACGGCAAAACGGATCGATCAAAGTAGCCAGTAAGCTTAATGAAGGGTCAACTTTTACCTTTGTGATTCCTTTTGAAATCTCCGCTGCCGCTGAACCAGCCAAGGTGACAGATGATATCAGTATCAACAGAAACCTTAATATACTGGTGGGCGAAGACAATCCGTTAAACCAGAAAATATTGACCGAGTTTATCAAAAAATGGGGTTTTCGGCATGAGACCGTTGACAACGGTCACGGGGTTATCACAAAATTGGGTCAGTCTGGCTTCGACCTGATCATTCTGGATTATAAAATGCCGGAAATGGACGGCCTTGAAACGTTGCAATATATGAGGGCAAATTTTGGGGAGGAGATAAATGCTATTCCGGTAATTTTATTTACGGGAGAGCTTGACCAATCCATATTGGATAAATTTAATAAGTTGAACGTCAGGTCAGTACTGAATAAACCAATTGAACCAAAACTATTGTTGGAGACCATTGCCAGAATTTTTAACAATGAGTCACCGGTAAGCCATTTTGATTTACACTATGCCATTGAAATGACCGACGGCAACAAGATGCTGATCCATGATATGATTGACATATTTATCACCACCATGCCTGAAGAGTTTCAAAAAATGAAAGACCTGCTGGGACTTGGGGACCTGGTAGCCTTACGAAAAGCCGTCCACAAGGTGAAACCAAATTTTCACTATATGGGAATTCGAAAAGCCAGAAAGATCCTGGATTTGCTGGAAAAAGACCTGGACTCCGGCAAGAACAAGGCGCAATTACCTGCCAAAATAAGTTCCTTACAACAAATTACAGAAGCTGCGATAGAAAGATTGAAGGTAGAGAAACTGAACTGGGTAAATTAATTCCAAAAAAAGGGTTAGGTTTTGATTGATAATATACTTTTACTGAGTAAATTAAGATCATAAAATATCACAATACCTAATAAACACAAAATAGTCAATCCGGAGCAACCAGCCGTATTGTCTATTTGACGATTATCTTGTAATAATGAAAAAAGTAATGAATTGCATTGCGGTAGACGACGACCAGCTATCGCTGAAGGTTTTGGAAGGTTTGATTGCTAAAACTGAAATGTTGCATCTGTTGGAAACATTTAGCAGTGCTGCCGATGTGGCCAATGCAATGAGTAATAAAGACGTTGACCTGATATTCCTGGATGTAGAAATGCCTGATATGACGGGGTTGGAGTTAATCGAAGTATTAGATAAAAAACCACAAATAATTATTGTCAGCGGCAAGAGTAAATATGCGTTGGATTCCTATAACTACGATGTGGCCGATTACCTGCTCAAACCGGTGGAGAATTATGCCCGGTTTTTACAGGCCGTTAAGAAAGCTTATAAAAACTTTGAAAAAGAAGCTGCCAAAGAGGCCGATGATCACGTTTTTATTAAAGTAGATTCCCTGTTGCTGAATTTTAACTACAACGATATATTCTGGGTAGAGGCTTATGGAGATTATGTAAAAATACACACCAGCCAAAAAGTTTATACTGTCTATTCTACACTGAAAATGGTAGAAGAAAAACTCCCAAAGGATGACTTTTTTAGAGTACATCGGTCTTATATTGTAAGAGTAGACAAGATCAAAAATGTGGATCAAACCAACCTGCAAATAGAAAATAAAATTATTCCCATCAGTAAATCCTATCGCCATTCCTTTTTTGAAAGAATAAATACACTGTAAAAATTAGTACCAAAGCCGTCATTGATGTACGGTTAAAAAAATATCTCTAAAAGTCTGAATGGCGTGGGACGGTTTCTGACGATGTTCGGGCGCACATCATAAAAATATACCCATCTGGCAAATCCTTTAAAACATCGAGCAGGTGTTTATACTCATCTATAATAGTAAAATGGTTATTTATTTAACCCTACCTTTGATAAGAATTGAACCTTAAGTGTAGTGCCATGGATAGAAGTATTTTAGCTTTGATTGTTGAAGATAACGATGTAGATTTTCAGATAGCAGATTTTATATTCAGAAAGATAAGCAACAGGATCTTTGTGAACCGATGTAGAAATGGTGAAGAAGCCGTTTCCTATTTATATGATTTAAAGACCAGTATCCCGGATTTTATTTTGTTGGACATTGACATGCCCATCATGAACGGCAAGGAATTTTTAAAACTGAAAGCGAAAAATGAGTCCTTTCGGGATATTCCTGTCATTATATTAAGTTCTTCCACCTTGTCGGTCGAAAAGGAAGAATGTTTAAAACTTGGTGCCGTTGATTTTATTGAAAAGCCATTAACCGTTGAAGCCGTCGATGAAATTTTGAGAGTACACGCTTTTATCAACACCAGTAGCAACTGAGCCAGTACGCTTTAATCCTGGCCAAAATTCCATTAATGATCAATAATCTCAAATTCATGCTCCAGGATCTCCCCGTATTGATCTACCAGGGTGAGTTTGTGGGGGCCGGCTTTCGGATGCAGTGCCATTTGATGAATGCTGCTGGTACTGGCCATAAACTTTTCATCAAGATGCCAGAATATTTCTGTGTTTGATCGCGTATGGGCTACATCAAATACCACGGCACCAGGCTTTCCATCCAATTCCGTGGGAATTAAAAGTTGTGCCTTGTCTTTAGGATAGATAACCTGCATTGACCGGTGATCGCCGGCGTTATTTTTGCAATCATCACGATAAGGTGGAAGGCTCTTGTAATGAGCGCTTTTGGATCGGTAATAATAAGCCTGTATAGGTGGAAGCACCAGCCAGGGCTCGTGAGTCATATTTTGGATGTCTTCACATTGCACGTTGACCCGGTATTTTTTAGAAACATCCAGATGGATAAGCCGGTGATAGGGGCACACATCGGTAAGCAAGCCTTTTTTATGACTGTAAATCGTGTCTATGGTGGGGCAAAATTTGTTGTTTCTATGGCCGGACTCACGGCAAATGGCTATTTTTTCCAAATCGCTGGCAGGCGTCGAAAACCATGGGGAAGTTGGCAGTTGATCAAAGACATCAAATAAAATCGGCCCGGCCGTATTGATTCCGGTTAAGCCGGGTCGTCCCTCGCCGTCTGCATTTCCAACCCAGACACCGACGACATATGCCGGCGTAATACCCACTGCCCATCCATCCCGAAGCCCAAAGCTGGTGCCGGTCTTCCAGGCTATTTTCTGTGATGAATCGTAATATTGCCATGAAGCATCCTCCGCCGGGCGGTATACATCCAACATGGTTTGAAAGGTCTGCCATATGGCCGCTGCACTGAAATCACTGCTCGGCTGATAGTTTTTTTTAACCTCGTTTTGTATATCCTGTCGCTCATAAAATGGTGGATGAAGATCCTCATCACGGTAGCGTAATGGTTCGGGATACTTAAAATAATTGTTTAAAGTACGGGCCATATTGGCGTACATACCACAAATTTCCCACAAGCTTCCCTCGGCGCCTCCTAATATAAGTGATAAACCGTAGTGACTTGCCGGGAAGGTGAGGCTGTTCAGGCCGTAAGTCTTTAATAAATAATGAAATTTTTCTACACCATATGTTTTTAACATATTCACAGCAGGGATATTCAATGACCTTGACAGCGCCCTGTCGGCAGGTACGGCGCCATCATAGGTTTTGGAAAAGTTTTTTGGGGCGAAGCCCTGGATAAAGGTTGGAATATCAGGCAGCAAAGTCCCGGGAAGTATCTGGCCTTCCTCTAACATGGCGGCAAAGAGGAAGGGTTTCAAAATGCTTCCGGTACTTCTTGGAGCGCTTATGATATCGACATGTTGTCCATGCTCACCCCTGGAGCCGTCCCCGATGTTTCCAATGTATGCCAGGGTTTCTCCTGTATCTACTGAGAGCACAAGTAACGCAGCATTGTGTATTTCGTTGCCTTTCAGGCTTTGATGGTGGAAATTTAAGATTTCGCTAAATTTTTGTTGCCAGTTTTTATTGATGGTGGTGCTGATTTTTTTTCCCTTTTTGCCATCCTTGATGATTTTATCAATCAGATGATTGCTTAATGCCGGCAGCGGAAATGGCTTGCCCGGCAAAGGTTCGTCAAAGGCCAATACCATGGTGAGCGAATCAATGATCTGCTTATGATAAAGTTTGGTCAGGAGAAAGTCACGTTTCTGTCGGAGCTGCTGCTGATTTTTGCCCGGAAATATTAACCCGGGCTGATTGGGCAAAACCGCCAGTGTGGCGCTTTCTGCCCATGACAACTCATCGGGTTTCCGCTCATAATAGCGCCAGGCAGCCGTTTCCAGACCGACAGTATTACCACCAAAAGGCGCATGTGTTGCGTACAGTTGTAAAATCTCGTCTTTTGAATAGGTGAGCTCCAGTCTTGTTGCCAGGATAATTTCCAGCAATTTTTCAAATACCGTCCGGGGTTTATTTTTACGGCTTAACCTTATTACCTGCATTGAAAGCGTGCTTCCACCGCTTACAATTTTACCGGCGCTGAGGTTTTGTCGCAATGCGCGAATCAGTGAAACCGGATTGAAACCAATATGTTGATAAAAATATTCATCTTCAAAGTGCAGGAGGCATTGCTTAAAATTTTCGGGTATAGTGTCGGAGGGAGGAAATCGCCACTGGCCATCAGCTGCGATACGTGCGCCCAGCAGTTGCCCGTTTCTGTCTTCAACAACGGTGCAGGTAGGGGCTTTGAAAAGGTTTTGGGGCAGGGAAAAATAATAAATACCAGCCAATAAAAGTAAGGCGACAAGAATGCCAATCCTTTTTTTCTTTTGACCGGTAAGCATTTTTCCAAAGCGTTTCACGCCTTAAAGATAAGCAAATACCAGGATGCCTGGGTCTGGATCGAACTTTTTGATGGAAGATTTGGAGAGGTAATTAGCTAGGTTTTTATTTTTTATTTAATGTTCATTTAAATAATTCCCCCCTGGCGCATTCTATGATAAAATCAACAAAACTTAACTGTATTTTGTAAAGATTAATATTTAGCTACCTGTATGTAAGGAGTAGCTCTGTTAACAGTTGCAAAGACGCGTGCGATCAATTTGTTTCTTACCGCATTTAAGACAGCCATTTTGTTTTTGCCCTGTTTAACTTTTCGTTCAAAATAAGCTTTAAGCTCTCGATCATGACGAATAGCATTGAGTGCTCCCATACTGAGCAAAGCCTTAGCTTTTTTGTTGGCCAGGTGGTTCACTTTGCTTTTACCCCTGATAGTTTTTCCTGATGAATATTCGAAGGGAGCAATCCCAGAATAGCAAGCAAATTGCCTGGCAGTTTTAAATGCATTAAACCCTCTTGTAGTGATGATCAGATAAATGGCAATTTGAGGTCCTATGCCTGGTACGGATTGACATAACTCAAAGCAATCTTTTAGCTTGGGAGCAGCACTGATCAGATCAATCATTTGTTTATCAATGCTATCTATTTGCTTTTGAATTTTGTTGATAACCTGCTCAGTGGATCTGTGAATGGGGCTGTATAAATCTTTGCTAATGAACTGGTTCATTTCTTTGACAGGCACAGCAACCACTTTTTTAGCCTTTACCAACCGCTCCCTATGGCCAAAGAGCAACTTTAGTTTCATGATAAGCTTTTCAGGTAATATGGTCACTGATAGCTCATTTTGAAAAAGGAAGCCATATCTGGCTATGGTTCTTGCGTCTGCCTTGTCATTCTTTCCACGTTGGATGCCCATTGATTTTTTAATTTGCGCAGCGGCAATTAAAGTGTAAGCTATTTTATTCTCGGACAGAAAATTACAAACCGGAAAAGCATAAATACCAGTATGCTCCAAACAAACCAGCACCTGTTGGTTTTCCCGCAATTCATCAAGGATTTGTTGAAAACCTTGATCACCATTTGGAACCCTCAAACAGCTTGGTTGCGATTCTGAATAAAGACAAATGTCAAGGTGATCCTTAGACACATCAATGCCCATAACTTTTGAATACTTTTTCATAACTTTATATGATTTCATTAATGCCTTGTAATAGGTCTGAAAACCTAATATTCTATTTAATGCAAATCTAAAGACAGCAGAGGACTGATGCGCCAGATAAGTCGTAATCTTAGCAGGTCACTATAGTTCACCTCTGCTGTTTTGATTCGTGAATAAATATAAATATTTCTAGGCAGGTAAATATAAAGGCAGGTCCTCCGGTCCTGTGCCATTCATGGCAGCATTGATTTAATTTAGTAAAAATATGCATTGGGACACAGGAATTATAAATATTCAATGGCCTGTCAATATCAATGGATAGATTGGACTGACGGAAATAATATTTATAGGTTGATCAGGCGGTTATAGCTTTCGTTGGTGCTAGATCAGCGGAGAACCTGCATCCGTGACGTTTTCATTTTCTACTTCATGTTCATTTAAATAACCCGGATCATAGATCCTGCGTATCCGCCTTATAAAATAAAAGGGTGTAGACAGAGTCATACACCCAGTTTTTTTCTTTTTATAGAATATTACCACCCAGCGGAGAATTGTTTATGGCTTCCAAAAAAAGTAGATTATTTTTTCTTGGATTTAGGTTTAAAGTATTTTGGATTCTTATAAATGCCCGATTCTGATAGTTCGAAACCCAACTCATTTCCATTTATCATCACTTTTATTGGTGAGTTAAGTTGAAAAATATCTGACATATCTCCTAACTCATATATTTTAGGATTGATTTCGCTCAGATCACATTCGTCAATTATAAATCTAAATTCACGTTGATATTTGTAGCCTAGCCGTTTACATGCTATGTTATGGAAGAAACTGTTGTCGGTGTATGCTACACGAGCATTTCTAACAGGATGCCCCAATGTATTTGCTAATCTTTTGTTGACTTCTGAAAAATTGTTAGATGTAAAAAAAACGAAATTCGTTCCAAATTCTTCACGAACTCGAATTAAATCGGACGCTATTTCCGCAATGTATTCAGGAGTTGTTACTTCATCTATAATTAACCAACAATGGAGCCATCCATGCTTAAACTGTTCCGGAAAAAGACTTACTTCCAATTTCTTTATCTCTTTTTCTGGGATTTCCAGATCTGATAACTCGACTATCTCTTTTAACGACATAGAGGCAATCTCAGTACTTGGATTATATTCGCGGCTATAGGCAACTGATTCTTGAAAATCACCTACTCCGGCTTGTTCACAGCTACGATAGTACGCAGGAGTATTACAAAAGAATTTTCCAGACATAAGATCATTTGCGTAGTCCATGTTGCCAAAAAACTTTATAAATATTCTGGCACTATCAATCGACTGTTCATGTACCAATCTTTCTTTTTCTTTTGTCAACCTCTTTGATTCTTCCTCGCTGCGAAAAATAGTTTTCATAGAATCTTTACCTATTTACTGAATTGCCGATAACGTTTGGCTACATGTAACTCCTTCCATATATTTTCAAATTATAACTACCTAATCTAAAGAATTCACTTAATAGGCAAAATGCTATTATCGTGGGTGGAGACTATGAATTACTGCCAAGATCAAACGAATTCAAACAAAAATGCACCGTAAACGGTAAATGGCAAAAATAATTTTTAGACCATTAGTTGGACAGCTCATTAATCAACGCGATGTATTCAAGCATTGCCTCTTCTGCGGATTTTCCTTTCATCGATTCCCAGGCGTTGAATTTAGCGATGGCTTTGAAGTCAAAGCCACCCGGCCTTTCTTCGTTTACATCACCTACGGTGGCCTGTTTATAAAGGGCGTAAATTTTTAACAATATATCATTTGAGGGTCTCTCTGTTAACCTTTTTGACTGATCTACCGCTTCCTTAAAGCTTTCTTCTACACTCATTAAACTAAATGACCTTTAAATAATACGTTTCGCAGAAAATGATTTAGTGGCTAAAAACCCGACTTATCTTTTTATCGCTGATCAAGTGGGATATATGCCCGCTCGTTGTTACCGGTGTAGATCTGCCTGGGGCGACCAATGGGTTCCTGGTTTTCTCTCATCTCTTTCCATTGCGCGATCCAGCCCGGTAATCTGCCCAGGGCAAACATAACGGTAAACATATCTGTGGGTATACCCATGGCCCTGTAGATGATGCCGGAATAAAAATCGACATTAGGATACAGCTTACGCTCTACAAAGTATTCATCTACCAGGGCTGCTTCCTCCAGTCCTTTGGCTATTTCCAGCACGGGATCATTAACCCCTAACTTTTCCAAAACCTGGTCTGCGGCTTTTTTGATAATCCGGGCCCGGGGATCAAAGTTTTTGTATACCCTGTGGCCGAATCCCATCAACCTGAAAGGATCATTTTTGTCTTTGGCTTTGTTCAGGTACTTTTGGGTATCGCCGCCATCGGCTTTGATATTTTCCAACATCTCTATAACTGCCTGATTAGCGCCACCATGTAAAGGTCCCCACAGGGCATTGATGCCTGCGGAAATAGAAGCATACAAACTGGCTTGGGCTGATCCTACGATTCTAACGGTGGATGTTGAACAATTTTGCTCGTGATCCGCATGTAGTATTAATAGTTTATTCAAGGCGTCATTAACCACAGGGTCTACCTCATAATCCTCGGCGGGAACAGCAAACATCATTCTGGTGAAGTTGGAGCAATAGTCCAAATAATTGTTCGGATAAATGAAAGGGTGGCCCAACTCATTTTTGTGAGCCCATGCTGCCATGGTTGGCAGTTTTGCCAAAATTCTGATAATGCTGAGATAAACGCCGTCGCTTGACCGGTTGGGATCCAATGATTCCGGGTAAAATGCAGTAAGAGAACAAACCAAAGATGATAAAACACCCATGGGATGTGCATTGGACGGAAAACCTTCCAGGATGGCCTTGATGTCCTCATGCAACATGGTATGCACCTTGATGTCATTTACAAACTTGTCATAGGCTTCCTTGGTGGGTAGTTCACCATAAATTAATAAGTAGGAAACCTCTAAAAAATCAGATTTTTCCGCTAATGCTTCAATAGTATACCCTCTGTATCTTAATATTCCCTTTTCCCCATCCAAAAAAGTAATCGCACTGGTCGTAGAACCTGTATTTTTGTAACCGGGATCGAGGGTAATAACACCACTTTGCCCTCTTAATTTACTAATGTCTACGGCGACTTCTTGTTCGGATCCTTTAACGACCGGGAGTGTATAAGACTTATCATCAATCTTTATTTCAGCTGAATTAGGCATTTTTTAATTTATTATTTTTAGAGAATTATTTTCAAATCTTGTGGTGTAGACAGTAGCGAAATTAATTAAAAAAAGGAATATTTTAAAACGCTTGAATAATATAAAAGCTGTCATCAATTATTGCCTAAAATAAGTGGTAAACCGGCATCTCCGCTTCCAATGACGATTACTTTTGAATTCGGGGAATTGGCCAGGCTGGTGGTGGCTTCGATACCTCTCATCTTCAATAAATTATTGGTTAAACTGCTATTGATGATGTCATTCGCCTTGGCTTCACCTTCCGCTGCAATTCTCTTTCTTTCTGCTTCGCTTCTCTCCTTATCCAGTCTGAATTGATAAGCCAGCGCTTCCTGCTCCTGTTGTAATTTGCTTTCAATAGCCAGCTTTATAGGTTCGGGTAATATAATAGACCGTATCAACAACGCCCTCATGGAAATATTGTTTTCTCCCAGGGTTTTCTCCGTTTCAGTTACAATAGTTGTTTCAACTTCCGCTCTTTTAGTAGAGTAGATCTCCTCTGCCGTATATCTCCCCATCACCTGTCTGACAGCCGACCGGACTTCGGGAATTACCAGTTTATCCACATAGGCTTTTCCAAATACCTCGTGAAGGTAACCAATCCTTTCATATATGGGATGGAATCGTACGGTGACATCCACGTTAACAGATAGGCCGCTTTTGTCTAATACATCCATTTTTTCTTCCGCTGTATTTTCCTTTACATCATACCGGTATAAATCATTCCAGGGAGCTTTGTAACGAAATCCGGGCGATATTACATTGTCCCGGTCCAGGCCGCCACCAAATTTTTTGAAAATTACGGCTCTTTCTCCGGGGTGAATTGTGTAGAAGATGCTGGAACCGAATCCTATTATAACAATCAGGACGACGACGGCTATGATAATAAATGGTAAAAATTTTCTATTGTCCATATCGCAATAAATTTTATTGTGTCTTGCGAATATACTATAAATATTTTGTCTCTTGTGTCATAAACTTAATTCACTACCTCAATCCAACCGGAAAAAACTAAATCGCCGTCACCAAAAGGGCAACTCAGTCTCAATTGTCTCCAGGTTATGCATTGTTAAAGATATCGGCATAAAATTTAGAATAATTAAAAATATATATACACTCCGTTAACTATTGGTGACATCGCGCTGGGATTAAGGATTATAAGTGTAATAAATTATCAACCAAAATGTAACGGCAAAATTGATAAGTTTGTTCATCGACCTGGTTATTTTAGTGACGGTATTTGTCGGGTACCGAATTTTTAGCTCGGTGTTTATCGGAAACGTTTATCCAAACCGTTATGCAGCGGTGTTTATCCGGCATGTTGGTTGCAAATGAAAGAACATTCAGAAAAAAAATTAAAAAAAATAGAATCCGTGCCTCCAGGCTATTTTAGGTAGCAAAAAGACGTCTGTGGCAGGAAGCACCAGGCTTTTAATCAATGAAATGTTGATAATTACTAGTGTTAAATAATTGTTATTCAGAGAGATAGAAATTGAGGCTTCCATAGTCAAACCAACAGGCTTAAATCATCACCCATTTTGGGTTATATAAAATAAATATTCTTTCTGTTGGTCTTAATTGAAAACCCTTGATTTTTTTAAATTAATACTTGGTAAAATGCCAGAATTAATTGTATATTTAGTTATTATAATAATTTTTTGATAATTATTATAACAAAAAGGAGAAACCCCAAACAATAAAATTAGATGAACAATAATCGACTATTAATAACAATAGCCACTGGCATTGTTATGCTATTTTACGCATGTAGTTCGGATGATGATGGCCCCGTCTCTCCGGATGCATTGGACAATCAGTTGCAAGACGCACTGGCACAGGCCGGAGGATCTCAAGGCCTGGATTTATTTAAGCAGCCCTCAAGTACGGATTTTAGTAATATCCCGCAGGATCCGCTAAATCCGATTACAACGGAAAAAGTAGCGTTAGGAAAGCTGCTGTTTCACGAAACAGGCCTGGCCATTAACCCCAAATTGCCAAATGGGGAAGGGACTTATTCATGTTCCAGCTGCCACCATGCAGCGGCTGGTTTTCAGGCCGGTATGGCACAGGGTATTGGTGAGGGAGGCTCTGGCTTTGGTACTAAAGGTGAGAACAGATCCCTGCATGATGACTACCAGGGTGAAGAGCTCGATGTACAACCGATTCGCACACCCTCAGCGATGAATGGCGCCTACCAGGAGGCCACGCTTTGGAACGGCCAGTTTGGCGCAAAGGGAATCAATAACGGAACCGATGCCTACTGGACACCAGGTACCCCTAAAGAAGACAATCAGTTTGGTTATGAAGGTTTGGAAATTCAGGCCATTGCAGGCTTGAAAGTCCATAGAATGCAGATTAAAGAATCATTATGCGAAACCAATACCGATTACATTCAGTTATTTGCCGATGCCTTTCCCAATGTGCCGGAAGACGAAAGAATTGACCGGGAATACGCCGGTTTGGCTATTGGCGCCTACGAGCGAACCTTACTGTCTAATGAAGCCCCCTTTCAGAAATGGCTGAACGGTGACAAGGCGGCCATGTCTGACAGCGAGAAAAGAGGAGCCTTGTTATTTTTTGGCAAGGCCGAATGCAATTCATGCCATACCGGCCCCGCTTTAAATGCTATGGCGTTTTATGCATTAGGTATGAATGATTTACGTTCATTAAGCAATGTTTTTCAGACAAAGGATGAAGATCACAAGGGACGTGCCGACTTTACCGGTTTGACCGGAGACCTGTATAAATTTAAAGTACCTCAGCTTTACAACCTTAAAGATTCTCCTTTCTACGGTCATGGCGCTTCTTTTAACACCATCCGGGAGGTGGTTGAATACAAGAATAATGGTGTAGCGGAAAATATTAATGTTGATGCCGGCCAAATTGCCAGTGAATTTAAACCCCTGGGACTAACCCAGGAAGAAATAAATGATTTAACCGCATTTTTGGAAAACGCTTTGTATGACGCCAACCTGGCCAGGTATGTGCCGGCGTCAATACCGTCGGAACAGTGTTTCCCAAATAATGATGTACAATCAAAAATAGACCTGGGATGTAATTAGTCTCATTATAATATAAAGGTAACATGGTCGTGGAAGATCAAAGTCCATGATTAGTTAGTGTTCAAAGTAAGAAGCCCTGATACTATTGGTAATTGTCGTCAGGGCTTTCTTTTTGGGATAAATGAAGTTGGAGACTAGTTAATGTAGATCTTTGATGCCAGGCTTAACTCATTCCTATCTCAAAGCCAAGCGGTTGATCAGCGATGGTTTGGCCACCATTAAAAGTTGGTGTCGGCACCAATTTTAGAATTATCTTTGGTATCGTTTACAGGTCAAACCCAATCACTTAATTATAGATACTTAACTATTCATTATATATTTGATCCATCAATGATTAACCGTAACCTTTTTTTGTAGTATGCGCATTTTAACTTTTTATGAAGACCAGGTCCTGAAACTTGGCATTAAACGCAATGACGGCGTATTGGATGTTGACCGGGCTGCAAAAGCTTTGTCAATTAATAACATACCCACCAGCCCTAAAGAGCTCTATCAATCCGGCAACCAGGGTGTAAAGTCGTTAAAATCATTGGAAGAATTACCCGAGCCTGAGGCGGCAAAATACCTGAAAAAGGAAGCTGATTTAAAACTTGGCCCAAGTGTGCCCACGCCTGGAAAGATTGTCTGCGTAGGACTGAACTACAAAAGACATGCAGAGGAAGCTGGTATGAAGATTCCTACGGAGCCGGTATTATTTCCAAAATACAATAATACAATTGCAGCTACCAGTGAGGCTATTTTTCTTCCAACTGTGGGGAAAGAATATGATTATGAAGTAGAACTGGCATTTGTGATTGGAAAGCAGGCAGTCAACGTGCCCGTCGACAGGGCGTTGGACTACGTTCTGGGATATACCAATGCCAATGATCTTAGCGCCAGGGATTTGCAACTGCGAACCGGGCAATGGCTTATTGGAAAAAACATAGACAGATTTTTGCCTGTCGGCCCCTATTTAGTGACCTCCGAGGAAGTACCCAACCCGCAGGATCTTACCGCCAGGTGCTGGAGAAACGGTGAGCTTGTTCAGGACTCCAATACCTCAGATATGATATTCACGGTGGCCGAGATTGTGGCCCATATTAGCAGCCTGATGACATTAGAACCAGGTGATCTGATCCTAACCGGTACACCCGAAGGCGTAATCTTTGGTATGAAAGAAAAGGTATGGCTACATGGTGAAGATGAAGTAATCGTTGAGGTAGGTAACTTTGGCAGGCTGATCAACACATTTCGTCAATAAAAAAGCAAAGGGAAATATGAATTTTAGTAACAGGTTTAAAAACAGGGTGGCCATTGTTACCGGTGGTGCAAGCGGCATTGGATTTGGAGTAAGTGAACGCATTGCTTCCGAGGGGGGTACTGTCGTACTGGTAGATCTTGATGAGGAAAAGCTACGGGAAGCCAGGAATAAACTTAGTGAATTCCGCGACAGAATACATATCCAAAAGGTTGATATCGCTATAGAAAAAGAGGTGGCGAGTGCGATTAATACGGTGGTTGATCAATTTGGAAACCTGGATATATTGATAAACAGCGCAGGGATAGTAGGGCCAACCGGAGTTAACATCCTCGACTATGAAAGGGAGGCGTTTCAAAAAGTGCTGAACGTAAACCTGGTAGGTTCCTTCAACCTCATCAAACACGCGGTAAAAGTTATGCAACCGCGGGGTTATGGTAGAATTTTGATGCTGGCATCCATTGCCGGTAAAGATGGCAATCCCGGAATGGCCGGATACACTTCTTCGAAGGCAGGTGTGATTGGTTTGGTAAAAGGCATTGCCAAAGAATATGCACAAACTGAAATTACCATCAATGCCCTGGCACCGGCGGTGATTGCTACCCCTATGAACCTGGATACTTCTGAGCAAATGTTGGAATATATGACAAGCAAAATCCCCATGGGTCGATTAGGCACCGTCGAAGAAGTGACTGCCCTGGCCTGTTGGATTGTGTCAGAGGAATCGTCTTTTAATACCGGCGTGGTGTTTGACATGTCGGGAGGAAGGGCCACATATTAGCGTGGTTTAAAAATATGTCAGAGGAGAATTTGATAAACAGGCTCTTCGAAAAAGGGCTGATTAGCAAAAAACAGGACGTGGCGACGCCACTTGCCGGTGGCGTTTCTTGTCAAATTCTGCTAATTGACGATGGCGAAAACCGATTCGTGGTGAAGCGCGCACTGGAAAAGCTGAACGTAAAAGACGACTGGTACGCCGATACGGGAAGGAACAAGACCGAGCAGGCGTATTTATCTTATGTGGGAGAATTTTTGCCAGGGGCCGTTCCAAAAGTGATCTACACGGATGACACATTGAATTTCTTCTGCATGGAAATGTTGGAAAACGGACTTTGCAACTGGAAAAGTCTGCTGATGAAAGGGCAATGCGATCAAAGGTATGCAGAAAAAACAGGAGCATTGCTGGGAGAAATCCATGCTCATTCAGCAGGAGACCCCAAAGCTAAGGCATTATTTGATACGCTGGATAATTTTCATCAATTGAGGATCGAACCTTACCTGCTTAAAACCGGTGAGCGTAACCCGCAGCTACAAGGCATTTTCAGAAAAGAAGCTGAAAGAATAGCAAGCACCAGCACCTGCCTGGTTCATGGCGATTTTAGCCCCAAAAATATCATGGTGCGGAAGGACAGGATTGTGGTGTTGGATTGTGAGGTAGCCTGGTATGGTGACCCCGTGTTCGATATCGCTTTTTTGCTTAACCATTTCATGTTAAAGGCATTGTATCTGTCGCAGCATACGGAAGCATTATTAAATATGGCTGCCGACGTTTGGGATAACTATAGGCATAAGGCACAAAAGATTCTTGATGTGCAATTTGAGAAGCGAATGACACAATTGTTATTGCTGTTGATGCTCGCACGTGTCGATGGAAAATCACCTGTTGAATACTTAAATGATAAACAGCAAAATCAAGTCAGAGATTTTGTTTATGGAATGCTCCCTCAATCGTTTGGCAGCTTCAGGGGGCTACAAGATCAATGGTCAGAAAATCTAAAGAATAAAATATGAGGATTAAAGAAATTGATGCATACCAGATATTTGATTCACGTGGTTTTCCTACGATAGAAGTAGAAGTCACGTTGGAGAATGATATCAGAGGTTATGGTCTTGTGCCGTCTGGAGCTTCCACCGGTCAGTTTGAAGCCCTGGAGCTGAGAGATAAGAAAAAGAGTTTTAGAGGAAAGTCAGTATTCAAAGCGATCGATAATGTGAAAAATATTATTGCTCCGGAATTAGTGGGGAAATCTGTTTTTGACCAAAAAGGCCTGGACGAACTGATGATAAAATTGGATGGCTCCAAAAATAAATCCAACCTCGGCGCTAATGCCATTTTGGGCGTGTCTATGGGCATAGCTAAGGCTGCCGCAAAATCCAGGCAAATTCCACTATATGAATACCTTGGTGAAGGAAAAGGAAATTTGATTCCTTTAAATGAAATCCAAATTTTGGGTGGTGGTGCCCATGCAGATTGGGCTATTGACATACAGGACTTTTTGGTGATTGCTATTGGTGCGAAGACCTATGAAGAAACCCTGGAGATGACTTACAACATCTACCATACAGCTGGTGAGGTAATGAAAAGCAGGGGGAAATGTGTCGGAATTGCCGATGAAGGTGGCTGGTGGCCGGATTACAGTAATAACGAAGAGCCATTCGAGGTTTTTCTGGAAGCTGTTGAAAAAGCCGGTTATGTGGCGGGAAAAGATGTGGCAATTTCATTGGATATTGCCTCCAGTGATCTTTTTGATGGGGAAAAATATTATTTCAGGTCTGAAAACAGATCATTCACCAAAAACCAGTTCTATGAGCTCATGGCTGCATGGTGCGAAAAATATCCCATCATTTCTGTTGAGGACCCCTTTGCAGATACCGATTTTGACAACTGGAAGCGATTTACCAAAGCCTTTGGAACTAAAGTACAGATCATCGGAGATGATCTGTTTACCACCAATATCGAACGCATCCGTTACGGTATAGAACACCAACTTGCCAATGCTGTCCTGATCAAGCTCAACCAGATAGGTACCGTTTCCGAAACGATCAGCGCCATCAGGTTGACACAATCGGCCGGCTGGCTACCGGTAGTATCTGCGCGGTCCGGAGAAACCGAAGATGCCTTCATCTCGCATCTGGCTGTTGCTACAAATGCCGGACAGCTGAAAGTTGGCTCCTTTGCGCGAAGTGAGCGCATGGTGAAGTGGAATGAAAACCTAAGGATCCAGCGGAACCTGGGCATAAATGCCAAATTTGTGGGTGCAGGGATTTATAAAGAAATCTTCAGGCAGTAAACAATCCAGGATAGCTGATTGATATTTTTAGAAGTCCGGAATATCTTCAAGCGAGACTCCCAGCACCTTTTTCGCTATTTCGTTAAGTTGTTTTTTATCTCCTTCAAAATGATAGATGCTTTGCTTATGAAATAACTGTTCCCCTGGCTTCAATTCTTTGGCGCTGGATGAAGTTTCAAATTCGAAAAACGGCCACTGGTAGCCTAAGGTATCATTCACCTCACCGTTGAAAATATTGATAACATCACCGTTATAAGGATCGGTATTTCCCCACAGAGAGTTGACGTAAAGGGTGTCATTTTCAAAATTGTATTTCACAATATTCAGCAGATTCAATTCGGGGGAATAGCTGCCAAAAATATCCTTGCAGTAAGCCGGCGGAACACCAATTTTATTCAGGTACCGCGCGTCGGACTTGTAAAAAGCCACTTTGTTTTGGATGACTAAGCGTTCTTCCGTAGGTGTGAAATACCCTGTGATGGAATCCGTGTTTTCTTTCATTGGGATGATTACCCGGGCTTCGGGCGATGGCAGCATGCAACCGAGGTCCCAGATGGCCAATAGCCCATTTTTTTGGATCCATTGCTGATTGCCAGTGTTTTTGATCACGCTTTCTGTGCTGAAAGCTACATTGGCTACATCGCCTGGTATACTGATTCCCAGAGATTTAATAATCTCCTTTTCTGACAGCAACGCAATTTTTCGTTCAGCGTACAGGTCAAAAATATAACCGCTGGTATTGCGAATTTTCATATCGCCGGCGCTGGTAATGGAGCCCGCGGTTTTCTCCAATACCTTGAATTGATTAGTGTTTAAATCAGGAGAGATTTTAACGTTTTCCGGTGTTTGCGCTGCGCCTGGTTCAAAGAAAATAGAATACGCACCAGCTTCCGGCCCAAACCACATGCGTCCCTCTCCACCTAGCATCGCCATCGTTTCATGTGACCCTCCCGCTTTCACCGCGTCACGATCAAACCAGCCGTAGCTTCTTCCCGACATGCCTTTGGATGTACTTACAAATACCCGGCCCTGATACTCACCCGAAACAGCAAGCATGGCGTTCCCGTTTTTTAATACTTCCAGCCCCTCAATGGCTTCGAGTATCTTCAGGTCGTGCCCGAAAGTACCGGGTTTGTACTTGTCCCCACAGCCAAACAGCGTTACCATAACAAGTAGATAGAGGGTTTGTTTCATCTTTTTGATTAAATGGTTTGAAGGAATACTAAGATAAAGATGTTTACCATTTAATCAATATGGATCTTTTTACATTAAAAACATCGCAGTTTAAAAATGCATTAATGGGGTAAGCGGTAATTGATCCCATTCCAACATGGTCTTATGGGTGAGGGGTGGTTCATTCATAACGCAAGGCCTTGGTTGGGTTGATAGACGCGGTTTTTGCTGTTTGACCACCAATGGCAATTAAGGCAATAATAACCACAAGAATCGCCGGAACAGCAAAAAACCAACCGTTTAGCGGAATCTTAAAAGGATATTGCCTAAGCCACTCAGTGATCAGGTAATTGCAGAGGGGAAATGCTATTAGAAAAGCTATCAGCAGTAGTTTTATATAACTAAGTGTTAACAATGTTAGAATTCTGAAAGAGGAGGCGCCCAATACTTTTCTGATCCCAATTTCTTTGGTGCGTTGACGGGCAGTGTAAGCAGACAGCCCAAACAAGCCAAGACAGGCCACAAATAAGGTAAGTAAGGTAAAAAGTGAGAATAGTCGCATAAAGTGGACATGACTTTTAAATTGCCGGTCAAAAAAGTCATCGATAAAAAAATAACTGAATGCATCGGCTGGGAAATGGTTTTTAAAGATCCTTTCAATCGATTTCATTGTATTTTTAAGATCCGCATCATTGTTTTCATGATTTGTACGGAGTTTCACGGAAATATATTTTGAAGCGTTGGGATTGATAACGAACATGAGTGGCTCATAGCTTTGGGTAGGGGATTTTTGATGGTAATTTTTAACCAGGCCTACAACCTCCCTGACTTCTCCCATCGCTGATACGATTCTTGTGTGAAGTGTCGTACCTGCATTTTCAAATCCCAGCAATAAAGCTGCGGCTTCATTAATTAGTAGCGTTTCCCCTTGTAAATCCCGGGAGTTGACTTCGGAAAACGCTCGTCCCGCTATTATTGTCATACCATATTGATCCATAAAATCGGTGTCAATATTCATCAGACGAATAACCTTACCATTTTCCCAATCATCTGGCAGGAGTTTATACATCATAGCTTGATTAACCTCCGTTCCGGGAATGGCATTACTGACGCTTACACTCTGGACTGCTTGTTGCTCCATTAAACCTGCTCTGAATGAGGCCAATAGATTCGCAGAATTTGATTTGTTAGTAGATATCTTAGGCCCATTTAATACTAAGGTCTGCTGTAGATTAAGTCCAAGTTCCTTGTGCCGCAAATAATCGATTTGTTTATAGACTACTATGGCTCCGGTAACCATGGCTATGGAGGCGGTAAATTGAAAAACAACCAGTGCCTTTCTTGAGATGGAAGCATTTGGATTATTCCTGAAACTGCCTTTTAGAATTTTATTTGGCTTATAACCGGCCAGAATGAAGGTAGGATATATGCTTGAAAGTAGGGTGCCCAGCAAAAACAATGCAATACTAAACCATAGAATTGGTCTGTTTTCATCAAGTGAGTTTGGAATAATCTCGCCTGTGAACTGGTACAAATGCGGAAGGACCAGGAGATATCCCATAAAGGCCAGTGAAAAGGCTATTGAATTAAGTAGTAATGACTCCAGCAGGAATTGTTGTATCAACTGAAACTTTTTAGAGCCCACCAGCTTTCTAACAGCAACTTCCCGGGCGCGTTGCATCGATCCTGCTATAGATAAGTTGATAAAATTGATGTAGGCTATTAAAAGCACAAAAAAGGCTATCAAACTTAAAAAACGAACAGATTTAAGGTCGCCGTTGACAGATATTTCATCACTGAAATCAGAATTCAGGTGAATAGAATCCATGCGTTGCGCATAGAATTTAGGCCCGCTGCTATTCTTACTCTTTGATTTAAAACCGGTATACTTTTCAGTCAAAACCGCTAATTTGGATTCAATTATAGCCGGATTCAGCCCCGGGGGTACTAAAATGTAAGTATAAAATCCAGGCCAGCCCCAATTTTGAGACAAAGGGACCAGACCGTTCGCATCCAAACTTTCAAGCGTAGAAAAAGAGAAAAGGAAATCAAATTTTAGGTGAGAGTTTTGTGGAACGTTATCGATGACACCGGTAATAGTAAAAGTGGCTTCATAATTTCCATCGTTCCAATATATCTGCCGCCCAATCGGATCTACCTGTTTTCCGAAATATTTTTCTGCAATACTTTTTGTGATTACTGTCGTATTATTTTGCCCAAGCGGATCTTTACGGTTGCCGGATAGGGTTGTAAAAGAAAATACCTTAAAAAAATTGCTGTCTGCAAAATAGATTTGTTCTTCCCTAAATCGCTTGATGTCGTGGGCATCTCCACACGTCACTGTTCCTATGACCGGGTGAACTCTTACAGCCTGCCTCACTTCCGGAATTTCAACCATCATAGTAGATGCCAAAGGGGCGTATGCGGCAGCGGATTTACTTTTTAACTCACCTTTTTCGTAGAATTCATGGGTTATACGATAAATGTTGTTCTTTTGCTCGTGAAACTCATCAAAACTTGTTTCAAAGGCCACATAATTAACAATCAGTAGACATGAACCCATTCCTACGGCTAAACCAAAAATATTGAGTAGCGAAAAAAATTTATTTTTAAAAAGGGCCCTGATGGCGATTTTAAAGTGTCTTCTTAGCATTACATGGCTTTTAATTTTTACCAATTTCATGCTTAACGAGCTGATTTTATAGTTTTTTGCAGTAAACAGAAACTATGTTGCAGGGAACAATAGCAAGCGTCAGATACATCCTCAGGTGTAAATATACGGTTATTGTTACATTAGCTTATCTACCTACTCGTACCTTAGCGCATCCACCGGGTTGGCCAATGACGATTTAATGGTTTGATAACTGGCCGTTAGCAATGCAATCATCATCACAAGCAATCCCGGAACGGCAAAAAGCCACCATGACAAACCGATTTTGTAAGCAAAGCCCGCCAGCCAGTTGTTGATCATCCACCAGGAGACCGGAATAGCAATCACGACCGCAACCAAAACCAGTCGGGTGAAATCCTTTAACAACAGGCTCAGAATATTGGATACTGTCGCACCCATTACTTTTCTGATGCCGATCTCCTTGGTTTTCTGCACCGCCATAAAAGAGGTAAGTCCAAACAATCCCAGGCAGGCAATAAAGATGGCCAAGGAGGAAAAAGTTCCGAATACCCTGCCAAACTGTAAATCGGCCTGGTATTGTTGATCGTAATGATCATCCAGGAAAAAGTATTCGAAAGGGTCGTCGGCAAAGAAAAGATTCCACCGGGACTGGATTTGGGAAATAGTTTCCCGGGGGTTGCTGGCATTGAGCTTGATGGAGTAATAGGGCCTGGCTCCCGGTATCAGGCGAAATATTAAAGGTTCAAAAGATTTTTTTAATGATTCCTGGTGGTAATCCTTAAATACGCCCACAATGCGGAAAGTATCGCCCCAAAAGAATATTTCTTCACCCAGGGCTTCCTCTAATGTTTTGAACCCCATTAACTTTGTGGCTGACTGATTAAAAAGCACTGTTTCCTGGTCAGTACCAAATTCTTCGGAGAAATTTCTGCCGGCCAGCACCTCCAGTTGAAAGGCATCCTTGAAATCATAGTCAACACCAATGACACGGTATTGATTACTTTGGCTTACGTCTTCGTGTACCCTTCTAATCCCACCGGCGTTCCAACCTGGCTGTCTTCCCGGAACAGCAGTTGAGGAAGCTACTTTTGAAATGGCTGAAATGTTTAAAAGCTCATTTTTGAAGGCGCTGAATTTATCATTGTAGGTGGAGTCTGTCACATTAGGAGCACGCACCACCAGGGTTTTATCTACCTCCACACCCAGGTCCTGACTTTTCATAAATGTGATCTGCTGATAAACGGCGTAGGTACCTGCAATCAGGATTACAGAGGAGAAGAACTGGAAGACAACCAGGCCTTTGCGCAGGCTGGTTCCTCGGGAAGAGGTTTTAAATTTTCCCTTGAGCACAGCAATGGGTCTGAAACCGGAAAGTACGAGGGCCGGATACAGTCCGGATAAAAAGCTTCCGACCAAAAATAAAGCGACCAATGCCAGCCAAAAATCAAACTGGGTGAACAATGAAAATGTTAACATCTTACCGGTTAACTGATTGAAAGCAGGTAGCAAGAGTATAACGAAAGTAATAGCGAGAAAGACGGCCATGACATTTAGCAGGCAGGACTCAAAGAGAAATTGGCGGATGAGTTGCCACCTGAAAGATCCCATCACCTTTCTGATACCCACTTCCCTGGCTCTTTCCAATGATTTGGCTGTGGCCAGGTTGATGTAATTGATCCAGGCAATGACCATGATAAAAAAAGCGACGATCAACAGGAAAAAAGTTGTTTTTCTATCACTATTTGGTTCAAATTCTCCCATATAGTTGGGAGAAAGGTGGATGTCATCAATAGGTTGCAATAAAAATTGCACATCAGCGCTGTACTGGCGTAGCGCGTCTCCCTGCTGCTGTTCCACAAATGCCGGCAGTTTGTTTTCGAATGTCTTGTGATCCGTACCGGAAGCAAGCAGGATGTAGGTATAAAAACCATCCCAGTTCCAGGCAGTCAGCGCGCGTTCATTGGTCAGCGCCACGTAGGTGTCAAAAGAAAACAGCAAATCAAATTTCATGTGCGTATTTTCCGGAACATCCCGGAAAACACCGGTAACCTCATATTCGACGTGGCCGTTATGTTTGATCCGTTTGCCAATAGGATCGGCTTCATTGAAATACTTTTTGGCGGTGGTCTCAGACAATACCACCGTATTGGGCTTTTTCAAAACCAATGAGTCGACACCGCTGATCAGAGGGTAAGAAAAGACCTGAAAAAATGTCTCCGTAGCATAGTAAGCTCTGTTTTCTCTAAACCGGTTGTCTTTGTAGGAAATTACACCTTCTCCGCCGTGTAGCTTTACGAACGCTTTTACCTCGGGAAAATTTTCCTTCAAAGCCGGCCCGATCCCCGCACAACCCGCTGCCCATTGCGTCGTTAAGATCCCTTTGTTGAATCTGTTTTGTTGTATCCTGTAGATATCCTCTTTTTGTTGATGGAAGTTGTCGTAACTCAGTTCATGTGTTACGTATTGTAGAATGAGCAGGCAAGCTGTCAGGCCAATGGAAAGCCCTAAGATGTTGATAAGTGAAAATACCCGGTTTTTGAGCAGACTTCTCCAGGTAGTTTTAAGGTAGTTTCTGAGCATGGTCTTGCGTTTAAGATTTTGAGGGTATCAAAAGGTTTTTAGTTTGCCTTTGATACCCGGCTGCTAAGAATACCTCAGTTATTGTTAAAGGTTACACACTGCCTGAAATTTGATAATACAACAGGCAGAACATTTTTTAGATAAGGCCGGTTTTAATCTTTGTGATCAATTACCCCTGAAGAAAGCTATGGCCTTGTTGAACTTCTCCTGTATCTGAGCAGTGCAGAGATTGCCGATACTTCCCTCGTGCGTATGATTGAGTTGTTTTTGAGGTTGATAGCGGTTACTGGCTATCTCCTGGGCCACCTCCACATAAGCGTCCCGAAAGGAAAGACCGCTGACCACCTTTTCATTAACCGCTTCTACACTGTATAAATACTTATAACGATCTTCGTTGATAAACCCGTCCTTGATGATAATTTGATCCAATGCAAAGGCGGTGATGTGCAGACAAGATTTTAAAGTTTCTATGGCGGGGATTAGTGATTCCTTTAATAATTGAAGGTCTCTGTGATAGCCGCTGCTCAGATTGTTTGTAATGTAACCTAATTCAGTCGGTAGCATTTGAATTTTATTGCACTTTCCCCTTACCAACTCAAATACATCGGGATTTTTTTTGTGAGGCATGATGCTGCTTCCGGTGGTTAACTGATCGGGAAAGCTCAAAAAGCCATAGTTTTGTCCCATATACAGGCAAATATCCATGGCCAGTTTGCCTATGGTTGCGGCGACGGAGGCCATGCCCACTGCCATCGACTTTTCTACCTTTCCCCGGCTCATTTGGGCAGCTACCACATTGTACTTCAGGTCCTCAAAGCCCAGCTGGCGTGTTGTGAAGGTTCGGTCAATAGGAAAAGAAGATCCGTAGCCGGCAGCAGAGCCCAGCGGATTTTGATCAGCTATTTTGTAGGCGGCCTCAAGAAAATACAGGTCGTCAACCAGGGACTCGGCATAGGCGCCAAACCACAAACCAAAAGAGGAGGGCATAGCTATTTGCATATGCGTATATCCGGGTATGATATTGTCTTTGTATTGTTCGCTTAGTTTGGTGAGTACTTTAAAAAGTGATTCGGTTTGAGCAACGATATCCCTGATCTCATCTTTAATGTATAAATGCATGGCCACCAGCACCTGATCATTTCTAGATCTGCCCGTGTGAATTTTTTTGCCGGTTTCACCCAAGCGCTCGGTCAGCAGGTACTCCAGTTTGGAATGAACGTCCTCAAAGTCAGCTTCGATCGTAAATTTCCCGTCTTCTATTTCCTGCAAGATGTCTTTAAAAACTTCGAGTGTTGCGTTTAATTCGGTTTTGGTGAGGATATTTATCTTTTCCAGCATACTGGCATGAGCCATGGATGCCAATACATCGTATTTGGCAATGTTTTCATCCAATTCATAATCCTTGCCAACGGTAAACTGTTCTATTAATTTTTCGGTGGAAAAACCTTTATCCCAAAGTTTCATAATTTTACGTTTCTAGCTTATTTTGTCAATATTGCTTAATAATTTCGAATAAATATCAATGCCTTCTTTGATCTCCGTGACCAGCACAAATTCGTCGGCTGTATGCGAGCGCGATGATGCGCCCGGCCCTAGTTTTATGGAAGGGCATGTTAGCAGCGCCTGATCTGACAATGTCGGTGATCCGTAGGTTTTTAAGCCCAGTTTTATGCCTGCCGCTACTACCGGGTGGGTTTTGCCAACACCGGATGGATTAAGGCGTGTAGACCTTGGCTTGACTGTCGCATGAACATGGCTGTTAATAATTTTGAGAACGTCCTGATTGGAGTAGGCATCTGTTGTTCTTACATCCACCACAAAGTGGCAGGTGTCGGGGATGACGTTGTGTTGCGCCCCGGCCTGGATTACCGTAACGCTCATTTTGATCGGCCCCAGTGATTCCGAAACCTTGTCGAATTGATGACTGTTAAACCAATTGATGTCCTTTATCGCGCTATAAATTGCGTTTTCTCCTTCCTCTCTGGCTGCGTGTCCGGCAATGCCACTCGCTTCACAATCCAAAACCATCAGTCCTTTTTCAGCGATAGCCATATCCAAAGAAGTGGGCTCTCCTACAATGGCAAAATCCAGTGGCCCAAGTACAGGAAGTATGGATTCAACACCGTCTTTGCCGGAGACTTCTTCCTCGGCGGTTGCGGCGAAGATGAGATTATAGCTCAGGTTTTCAGCCTCATAAAAGTTCAAAAAAGTTCCCAAAAGTGCTACCAGGCATCCCCCCGCATCGTTACTGCCCAGTCCGAATAGTTTCCCGTCCTCCACTGCAGGATCAAACGGGTCACGGGTATAACCCGGATTTGGTTTTACGGTGTCATGATGAGAATTGAGCAGTAAAGTTGGTTTCTGCGGGTCAAAGTGCATGTTTTTGGCCCACACATTATTTTTTTGCCTTTGGGCATCAATTCCAAACCCCCTCAGAAAACCCAACAGAATGTCGGCGGTTTTATCCTCTTCTCTGGATAAAGACGGTGTTGCAATCAATTGCTTTAACAGGTCAATGATTATTTGATGATCAACTTGCATTACTTATACAGGGTCGTTCCAATGTCGTTATTCAAATTTCTGGCGTGTTTGATCACAATGGAAGCTACACCTGCGCCAATCGCTTCAAAAGCATTATCCAGCTTGGGGATCATCCCGTCTTTGATGATCTGCTCAGATTTGTACTGTTGATATTGTTGCCAGCTAATGTTTGGGAAGTAGCTTTTTTCATCGTTGGGATCGCGCAGCACGCCGGATTTTTCAAAGCAGAATATGAGCGAAGTCTCATAGTGTTTTTGCATGGCAATGGCCACGCTGGTAGCAATTGTGTCGGCATTAGTATTTAAAAGCTGCCCATTTTTATCATGGGTAATGGCACAGATGACGGGGCAGATATTGTCATTCAATAAAGTCTCCAGCAATTGGCTATTGACCGATTGATGGTCAAGGTCACCCACAAAACCGTAATCTACAGCTTTCACAGGCCTTTTAACCGCCTGAATAGTATTACCATCGGCGCCGGTAAGCCCCAGGGCATTGCATTGCTTACTTTGTAACCGGGCCACCAGGTTTTTGTTAATTAAACCGGCGTAGACCATGGTTACAATTTCAAGTGTCTCCTGGTCGGTAACCCTGCGCCCCTGCAACATTTTTGGTGCTATGCCCATTTGGCGACTCATAGCCGAAGCTTTTTTTCCGCCGCCATGCACCAGTATCTTAGGCCCCTTGACCTGAACAAAATTTTCAATGAAATCACTTAAATTCTGTTCATTGTCAATCACATTACCACCAACCTTAATGACTTTCAATGATTTCATGCTGTGCTTCCAATAAGGTTTTGAGAACTGTTTGTGCGGCATAAACACGATTTTCTGCCTGCCTGATCACCAGCGATTCATTGATTACGGCATCGGTAGCAATTACATTTCTCCGGATGGGGAGACAATGCATAAACCGGCCGTGATTGGTCAAAGCCATTTTTTCTTTGGTAATGGTCCACGATGAGTCCTCTGATACTTTTTTCCCATAAGGTTCATAAGCCGACCAGTTTTTTACATAAACAAAATCGGCTTCCTGCAACGCCTGATCCTGGTTCTTGTTGATCTCCACGTTTTGTGTATATTTTTCACTCAATTCATATCCTTCCGGATGTGTTAACACGACCTGCGCATCAGTTTTGGCAATCCATTCAAGGAATGAATTAACGACTGCCTGTGGCAAGGCCCTTGGGTGGGGTGCCCAGCTTACAACAACCTTAGGCCTGACAATGCCTTGTTCTCTGATAGTCACCAAATCTGCCAGTGATTGCAAGGGGTGCAAGGTGGCTGATTCCAGGCTGACGACCGGAACGGTGGCATGGGCTATAAAACTTGACAGGACTTTTTCCTGGTAGTCTTCCTCCCGGTTTTGCAACCCGGCAAAGGTGCGAACACCGAGAATATCACAATATTGACTGATTACCTCCACAGCATCTCTGATGTGTTCCTGACTTCCCTGGTTCATAACGGCGCCATCCTCAAATTCTATCTTCCAGCCTTCCTTGTCCACGTTGAGGGTGATCACATTCATACCTAAATTGTAGGCTGCCTTTTGGCTGCTTAACCTGGTTCTGAGGCTGGGGTTAAAAAATAGTAAACCCAACGTTTTGCCGCTTCCTACGTTGAGGTTGATCGGGTTTTTTTTGATCTCGATCGCCTGATCGACCAAATCGGGCACGTTGGTTACGTCATTGACAGATGTAAAGTTTTTCATAGTAAATTATATTTCTGCTGCCGCGATGCTGTCCATTTGATTCAGCGCACTTTGGAGGGCAGTATTAAATCGAATTAGCTCTTCCTTGCCGATGTTTAAAGCTGGTAAAAGTCTCAGTACCTTAGGGTTGGAAGACGATCCCGTGATGATGCGTTCGTTTGTTAACAGGAATTTTCGCAGTTCTTTGATCGGAAAGTCAAACTCCAGTGCTATCATCAGCCCTTTCCCCCGTATTTCCCTTATATGATCTATTTGTGCCAGTGTTTGTAGCCACCAGTCGCCCAGTGTTTTGACGTGATCGACCAGGTTTTCATCTTTGATAATATCCAGCACTGCAATCCCTGCCGCACAGGCCAGATGACTACCCCCGAAGGTCGTACCTAACATTCCCATTGAAGGTTTTATCGCCGGGTTGATCAACACACCTGCCATTGGAAACCCATTACCCATTCCTTTGGCTGTGGTAATAATATCCGGACGAATGCCGGCATCTTGGTGCGCAAAGAACTTTCCGGTTCTCGCATAACCTGATTGGATTTCATCAAGGATAAGTAAGGCGCCATATTTTTGACATAGTTTTTCCGCCGATTGCAAAAAAGATGGCGAAGGTGATATGATACCGGCGATGCCCTGAATACCTTCAATCACCACGGCGCAGTATGCTTCCGTTTTCAAATGCATTTCCAAAGCATTAAGATCATTCAGGTCAATAAAGGTGACCTGGTGATTTCTGTTGACGGGCGCCTGTATTTTTGGGTTATCTGTGATAGACACTGCCGCTGAGGTGCGTCCGTGAAAACCCTTGTTAAAAGCAATTACTTTTTCTTTGTCGGTGTGAAATGAGGCCAGTTTTAAAGCATTTTCAATGGCCTCGGCACCGGAATTACAAAGGAATAATTGGTAGTCATTATAGCCTGAAAGCTCTCCTAACTTAGCAGCCAGCTGGGTCTGCAAACTATTAATAACGGAATTGGAATAAAACCCCAGCCGTTTTAATTGTTTTTCTATCATGTTGACATAATAGGGGTGGCTGTGCCCGACAGAAATGACGGCGTGCCCGCCATACAAATCGAGGTAAGCATTGCCTTTGCTGTCAAAAATATAAGATCCTGATCCTTTTACAGGTTCGAGGTCAAATAGTGGGTATACTTCAAATAAATTCATTGCGCAAAAATTAAAAGGTACTGGATTTAAGATGCAAGCCGGCTTTTTCGTCAATATCACACATTAAATTCATATTTTGCACCGCCTGGCCGGAAGCTCCTTTTAACAGATTATCTATGATGCTGGTGACCAATATGTTGTCGCCGTGTTTTTCCAGATGGATGTAACATTTGTTGGTGCTTACCACCTGTTTGAGGCTGATGCTTTTGTCGGCAATGTGCGTAAAAGGTGCCTGGTCGTAATACGCCCTGTAAATGTCTCTTGCTTCATCTAGTGATAAATCTGATTTTGTATAGGCAGTAGCAAATATGCCCCTGGTAAAATTTCCACGCATGGGTATAAAATTAATTGCCTGATTAAACCCGGCCTGCAAAGCACCAAAGGTTTCTGAGATTTCATCGAGGTGTTGGTGATTAAATGCCTTGTAGATTGAGATGTTATTATTTCTCCAGGTGAAATGAGTAGTATTTGATAATGACTGGCCGGCGCCGGTGGAGCCGGTAATCGCGTTGACATGAATGGCATCTTTTATCTGTTGCCCCGCCAGTAAGGGCAGCATGGCCAATTGTATGGCAGTAGCAAAACATCCGGGGTTGGCAATGTTTTTAGCCTGCCCGATGTCCTTTTTGTTAAATTCAGGCAAACCGTAGATAAATTGTCGGTCTCCTTGCAGGGCATTGGCCTTTAGACGGAAATCATTGCTCAGGTCGATGATCCTAGTCTCGCGATCAATGGCATACTTTTGTAATATTTCCTTTGATTTTCCGTGGCCGCTGCAAACGAAAAGAACATCAGCATAGCCCTCAATCGTTCCGCTAAAAGTCAGATCGGTCTCTCCCAACAGGTCGTGGTGAATGGACGTGACCGGATTTCCCTGCTGGCTTTCACTGCAAACAAATTCAATAGTTACTTCCGGGTGAAACAGTAAAATTCTCAACAATTCCCCGGCTGTATATCCGGCGCCTCCGATGATGCCTACCTTAATCATATGGCAAGTGATTTACGTGTTGATAAATTTTAGTTTGATTGGCCAGGATTTTGGTAAAACCCTTCACATCTTCGGCGGTCCAGGCATTGTTCATTTCACCGTATTGGCCAAAATCACTTTGCATCAGGTCATATTTTGATTTGATACCGGCAATCTGGAAACGGTAGGGGGCCAGGTCTACATACACGGTTCCTTCCACATTGGTCTGGCTATCCTGTAGGAATGACTCAATATTACGCATGACCGGATCGAGAAACTGTCCTTCGTGTACCATCATGCCGTACCAGTTGGCCAGCTGTTCTTTCCAGTATTGTTGCCATTTGCCCAGCACGTGTTTTTCCAGGCTGTGGTGTGCCTTGATGATAATCAGCGAAGCGGCGGCCTCGAATCCTACTCTGCCTTTAATGCCGAGGATGGTATCGCCCACATGAATATCCCGGCCGATAGCATAGGGCTGAGCGATCTGCTCCAGTTGTTGAATGATGTCCACGGGTGAAAGTTCCTGGTCATTGAGTTCGCATAGTTCACCCTGTTTGAATTTGATTTTGACCTGTTGAGGTTCTGTGTTTTTGAGTTGCGTTGGAAATGCTTTTTCCGGTAGGGCCAAATGTGAAGTTAAGGTTTCATCGCCGCCGACGCTGGTTCCCCACAATCCTTTGTTGATAGAATACTTTGCTTTTTCCCAATCCTGGGCGGCACCATGTGCTGCGAGGTAATCAATTTCAGCCTTGCGGGAGAGCTTCTGGTCCCTGATGGGTGTTATAATCTCTATTTCAGGAGCCAGAATTTGAAAAACCAAATCAAACCGTACCTGATCATTTCCCGCTCCGGTGCTACCATGGGCAATAAAGCCGGCATTTATCTTTTTTGCGTAATTTACAAGCGCAATGGCCTGGAAAACCCTTTCGGCACTCACCGAGAGGGGGTAAGTATTGTTGCGCAGGATATTTCCGAAAATGAGATATTTCAGGCAGTTTGTGTAAAAATTTTCGGTTTCTTCCAGCACCGTGAATTCGTCGGCGCCAAGCTCGTTGGCTCTGTCCTTAATATCATCCAATTCCTCGTTGTCAAAGCCGCCGGTGTTAACAATAGCAGCATGGACTGATAATCCTTTTTCTAATTTCAGATACTTGACACAATAAGAGGTATCTAATCCGCCGCTAAATGCCAATACAACCTTACTATTATCTTTCATACGTATAAATTTTTCGCTATTTCTTTTTAAGAAACATGTTCTCTTTAATATTTTTCAGGCGTTTAAGGATTTTATCCTTACTGCCAAAGTTGAATTTTTGTCCATTTTTTTTGCTGTCATATAACATACCTGTACACAGACACATTTTTTGCTGATTTCTCTGCAGAATGTCATAGTTTTGACAGCTTTGGCAGCCTTTCCAAAAACTTTGATCATCGGTTAAAGCCGAGAATGTGACAGGTTTATAACCCAGTTCGGAATTGATTTTCATGACCGCCATACTAGTGGTAATGCCAAATATTTTTGAATCCGGATATTTTTTTCTAGAAAGCTGAAAGATTTTACTTTTAATCTTTTTGCCCAGGCCCTTCCCGCGGTATTGATCCTTGACAATAAGCCCTGAGTTGGCCACAAACTTTCCGTGTCCCCAACTTTCGATATAGCAAAAGCCCGCCACCTGATTGCCTTCCAGCGCGATTACCGCATTGTTATCTTCTATTTTTTTAGAGATGTAATCGATACTTCGCCTGGCGATACCGGTTTTTCGTTCCTGGGCTGACTTTGCAAGCAGATCACAGATCTCGCTGGCAAAATGCACGTGCTCATGTCCCGCTACGATAACTTTTATTTTCATGACTATGATAAATTAACCGAGAAAACGGCTATTCAACTTTTTAGAAATATGACAAAATAATAAGTGAGTATTGAGCAAGGTACGTAACCCTGCATAGATTTGACTAGCCCCAGACGGGCCTATTCCTCCTTATCCTAAGTACCGGAGCAGCCTGGCTTAGGTTTATATCATGGGCGATATCTGTATTAAAGGAATTCATTACTTATTTCCTGCAAAGAAAGCACTTTTTTACGGAACCCAAAAATGTTTTATGAATTTTATTCATCTTTATGGCGACGACTTTGCGAACTTAGCAGGCAAAACTACTACCAAAAGATAATAGGTTGCCCAATTCATGAAACCGGAAAAACCAAACCCTGAACTTGAATCATTGCTTACGACCGAGATGCCTTTTGGCAAATACAAGGGGCGAAAGCTCGCGGATTTGCCGGAACATTATCTGATTTGGTTCAGTCGAAATGGTTTTCCCCGCGGCAAGCTGGGCAGGCAATTGGCCTTACTCTATGAAATGAGACTAAACGGGTTAATGTATCTGCTGCAACCTTTCAGGAATAAATAATACATCACAGGCCATCGGTAATGCTTCCTTTAACTACCACTTATTCATTTCCCGCCACCTACTTAAAAATGACTTAGGTCATTTTCTGGTTGAATTACTTTTTAAACTTTAATAAACCAGCTCGTCCGCATTTTAGGGTTGGTATTGCGTAAGCCAATGCGGATGTAATGGTTTGACATTTGCAATGTCAGGAAACGTGTTTTTGGGTGAGGTGGTACTTTTTGTAATGAAATGGCGTTAAAAACTCGTAGCCGGAAAAATGACTTAGGTCATTTTTTAACATGACGCTTTGCCATATTTTTGAGGCAAATTAGGTCTTAATTGAAAATTGCTTCATGATCGGAATTTCAGGGCCTGAAACGGATCAGGCATTGCGTTGTTACCATTGCGGGGAAGAATGTGACGACAATACTATCAGGATTAATAGTAAACATTTCTGCTGTCAGGGGTGCAAGACGGTTTATGAGATTCTTACCGAAAGTGGCTTGACGCAATACTATCAGCTGGAAAAAACGCCGGGAACCACCCAAAAGAAAAGGCCTCAAAACACCAATTTTGATTTTCTGGACAACCCTGAAATTCAACAAAAGCTGTTATCCTTTTCTTCCGAAAACTTTCAAAACCTCTACCTGAAACTACCGGGAATACACTGTAGCTCCTGTATTTGGCTACTGGAAAACCTGAAGTTGTTGGAGGAAGGCATTTTGGATGTAAAGGTAAACTTCTCCAAAAAAGAAGCCCTGATAAGTTACAATCCTCAATTGCTGAGCCTGAAAGAGCTTGCCGTGCTGCTCGATATGATAGGCTATCCCCCGGAAATTAAATGGCAAAACGATACCAGGGGCAAGGGGAATAGAAAAGGGGATAGCCTGGCCATTAAGGTGGGGGTTGCCGGGTTTTGTTTTGGAAATATCATGCTGCTGAGTTTCCCGGAGTATCTGGGGTTTACCGGTGAGTTTAGCACGGAGCTGAAATATGTATTTTCATATTTATCGCTGTTACTATCGTTACCGGTGGTAATTTATTGTAGCCGGGATTATTACACATCCGCCTATAAAAGCCTGAAAAGCGGCTTTGTCAACATAGATGTGCCGATTACATTAGGTATCACCGTTTTGTTTCTCAGAAGCGCCTACGAAATTGTATTTGATGCAGGTCTCGGCTACATGGACTCTCTGGCCGGATTACTTTTTTTCCTGCTAATCGGTAAGTGGCTGCAGGCAAAAACCTATGAAGGACTTTCATTTGAACGGGACTATAAATCTTACTTTCCCGTTTCAGTTACCAAAATCAAGGACGGAACGTCTAGCCATGTCACCTTAAAAGAGATCGAAGCGGGAGACCGTCTATACATTCGCAACCATGAAATCATCCCGGCAGATGCGCGGCTGTTAAGTGAAGAGGCGCTGCTGGATTATAGTTTTGTCAATGGCGAGGCCACCCCGGTCGCCGGTAAAAAAGGAGATTATATCTTCGCCGGAGGGCGGGAGGTAGGTAAAGGAATAGAAGTGGAGGTGATAAAAAAAGTTTCTCAAAGTTACCTGACACAGTTGTGGAACAATGAGATATTTAAAAAGACAAAGGAAAATTTCAAGGACCTGCTGATCAATCGTATCAGCCAGTATTTTACCATTACGGTTTTAATTATTGCCCTGACAGCGGCAGTTAGCTGGTTTTTTATAGACGCCTCGCAGGCCTGGCTGGTATTTACGGCAGTATTGATTGTGGCCTGCCCCTGCGCACTGGTATTATCTTCACCATTTACCAATGGAAACGCGATGCAGGTATTTGGCCGTATGTCTTTTTATCTAAAGAATTCAGAGGTCGTTGAAAAATTAAATCAGATCGATACCATTGTTTTTGATAAGACAGGCACCATTACGCACAATGATCACCACCAGGTGGATTATGTCGGCAAAGCGCTAAGCCCGCAACAGCAGGCCTGGATAAAAAGGGTAGTAGGCAATTCCACCCATCCGCTAAGCCAGGCGGTTCATGCAGGGCTGTCGTCGGTGCAGGATAATGTCGAACTGGATCAATATACAGAGGTACCGGGTAAAGGCGTTTTAGCGAAGGTAGCCGGCCACGCGATTAGAATTGGTTCGGCTGATTTTATCGGGTCAGGCGCACCGGCTTCCGGCAAGACTTTTAGCCGCGTTTATGTGATGATTGATGACGTTTATTTGGGCTACTTTAATGTGGAAACCAGCTATCGCAAGGGACTGCAGGCTTTGTTCAAAAAACTAAAAGACCATTACTCCCTCCTTTTGTTATCCGGTGATAATGCAAAGGACCTGGAGACTGTGGCGGCCAATTATATCAGTAGAGATAACATACATTTCAACCAATCCCCGCAGGACAAACTTGATTTTATCCGGGAACTCCAGCGGGATGGAAAAAATGTAATGATGATTGGCGACGGCTTAAATGATGCGGGAGCACTGAGACAAAGCGATATTGGTATTGCTGTCACGGACCATGTCTCTAATTTTACACCAGCCAGTGACGCCATTTTGCTGGGGAGTAACCTGAGGAAGCTGGATAAATTTATGTCCTTTGGCCGGTATGCCAATAAGATTGTAATCGCCAGTTTTATATTGTCTTTTTTGTATAACCTGGTAGGTATAAGCCTGGCAGTACTAGGCTATCTGGAGCCCATTGTCGCAGCTATTCTGATGCCGCTAAGCAGTATCTCAGTGGTGCTATTTGCTACGCTGACGATTCAGTTAACGGCCAAAAAACGTAAAATGTATTCACCATGATTATCATCGTACTATTAATATTTATCAGCCTGTGTATAGCCGGCTTCTTTTTATTGACTTACATATGGGCCGTTAAATCGGGTCAATACGATGATACCTATTCACCTGGAATAAGGATTTTATTTGACGAGCAGTCAAAAAATGAGGAGAAAGATAAGCCCGGGGAGGACCAGCAGGTTTAAACCGGGCCTAGATTTTTTATTTAAAATGATTCTAAATTTTTCCCGGGCATGGTGATTTGTGGTCGTAGACTAACTGTGATGGTTTAAAATTCCCATAAATGACCACGTAAAGAGCAAAGAGTCTTCTACCACAAAGAACAATGACATAAATCAGTTTTTTAAATAACATAGATCATCAAAATATGTTGTGTCCGACTCTAGTTTAGCACCGAAATTCATCATTTATCATTTCTATTCATGGAACTAGAAAAATTCAGTTACGATAACAAAATAGTAAAGTATTTTACCATTGCCACGGTGGTTTTTGGGCTGGTTGGTATGTTAGTTGGTTTGACCATTGCTATCCAGTTATTCTACCCATTGTTTAATTTTGACCTGCAGTATACCACGTTTGGGAGGATCAGGCCGCTGCATACCAATGCGGTAATATTTGCTTTTGTGGGGAATGCTACATTTGCCGGTACTTATTATTCCATGCAAAGACTCCTGAAAACCAGGATGTTCAGCGACCTGCTGTCCTGGGGGCACTTTTGGGGCTGGCAATTGATCATTGTGGCAGCTGCCATTACCTTGCCCCTGGGCTACACCACTTCCAAAGAGTATGCCGAACTGGAGTGGCCGATTGACATTGCCATCACTGTAATCTGGGTGGTATTTGGTATCAATATGATTGGCACGATCCTCAAAAGGAGAGAAAGACATATGTATGTGGCTATATGGTTTTACCTGGCCACTTTCGTAACAGTAGCCGTATTGCACGTCGTCAACTCATTTGAAATACCGGTGACGTTCATGAAGAGTTACTCCTGGTTTGCCGGCGTACAAGATGCATTGGTACAATGGTGGTATGGGCACAATGCAGTGGCATTTTTTCTTACCACTCCCTTTCTGGGTTTGATGTACTACTTCATGCCCAAAGCCGCCAACAGGCCGGTTTACTCGTATAAGCTTTCGATTATTCATTTCTGGGCACTTATTTTTATTTATATCTGGGCCGGCCCGCACCATCTGCTTTATACATCACTTCCCGATTGGGCCCAATCTCTTGGCGTTGTATTTTCAATAATGCTTATTGCTCCTTCCTGGGGAGGTATGTTAAACGGTTTATTAACACTGCGGGGTGCCTGGGACAGAGTGCGTGAGGATCCTGTTTTGAAATTTATGGTAGTGGCAGTCACTGCCTACGGTATGGCTACTTTCGAAGGCCCCATGTTATCTTTAAAGAATGTTAATGCCATTGCTCACTTTACGGACTGGATTATCGCCCACGTGCACGTCGGTGGCCTGGGATGGAACGGGTTTTTAACGTTTGGAATGCTCTATTGGATGATCCCCAGAATGTGGCAAACAAAGCTTTATTCGGTAAAATTAGCGAATGCCCACTTTTGGATAGGTACTTTGGGGATTATATTCTATGCATTACCTATGTACTGGGCAGGTTTCACCCAAAGTTTAATGTGGAAGCAGTTTGGCCCCGATGGATTTTTAGTATATAAAAACTTTCTGGAAACTGTGGTGCAGATCATTCCAATGTATATGCTTCGGGCACTGGGTGGATTGCTTTACCTGGTAGGCGCTGTGATGATGTCCTATAACCTCGTTAAGACAGCAAAAGCCGGAGATTTTCTGGCCAATGAACCTGCGGAGGCCCTTCCCCTGGAGAAAAAAGTTATCACCGGCGGATACTGGCACAAAACCCTGGAAAGAAAACCTGTTTTATTTACTGTCCTGACGCTGATAGCTATATTGATAGGTGGTATATTAGAATTTGTTCCCACCTTTCTGATAAAATCCAATGTGCCTACGATCCAGGCGGTAAAACCTTATACACCCCTGGAAGTTCATGGCAGGGATATCTACATCAGAGAGGGGTGTAACACTTGCCATACGCAAATGATCAGACCGTTTAGATCAGAGGTATTGCGTTACGATCCCAATGACATGGAATACTCAAAGGCCGGGGAATTTGTTTATGACCATCCCTTCTTATGGGGCTCCAAAAGAACCGGCCCGGATTTGCACAGGATCGGCAAGAAATATGGTGACTCCTGGCATTATAACCACATGCTTGATCCGCAGTCGATGTCCCCGGGTTCTATTATGCCCAGGTATCCCTGGCTATTTACCCAGCAGGTTGATCTGGAAGATACGCAGGCCAAAATCAATGCATTGCGGACAATTGGTGTTCCCTACGAAGAGGGGTATGAGTTTATTGCGAATGAAGATCTCCTTAAACAGGCTGAAATCATTGTCAATAACCTGGCTAAAGAGGGACTGGAAACGCAGAAAGAAGCTGAAATTGTAGCCTTGATCGCCTATTTGCAACGATTGGGCACCGATATTAAAACAAAAGATAACCTGGCAAAAGGAGGACAATAATTATGTTTAAGCACTATTTTGAGCAAATACAAAATGTCGCCGTATGGCCGATAATATCGTTAGCAATATTTTTCATTTTCTTTTTGGTCCTGCTCATTTGGGTTTTTAAGGCGGACAAAAACCATATAATGAAAATGAGTAAACTTCCCCTGGACGGGGATCAAATAGGAAATCCTTCATTAAATGAATCAAAGCATGAAGAATAGAATTAAAAGCTTAATAGCTAGCATCCCCAAGACATTTTCGGGCTTGAATTCCAGACTATTATTTGTACTAATGCTGTTATTTTGGTTACCAGCCAATTCCTATGGTCAGCAATTGCAGCAACCCACATCCGGACAAGAAAACTTCCTTTTCTATACGGTTATTGCCATGGTGTTTTTTGTGATGCTACTGGTCTTGATCGTAGCTATTTACACCTTGCTTATTTTAAAGAGAATCATCAAAAATGAAAGAGGAGAGGCTGAAGAAGTGGAAGAAGCGGAGTCTGGATGGGATATACTAACAGCAAAACTCACCGATGCTGTGCCTGTCGAAGAGGAGGAGACGGTGTTGTTGTCGCATGATTATGATGGCATTCACGAATTGGATAATCACTTGCCACCATGGTGGAAGGGCTTGTTCTATATCACCATTGCCTTTTCCATTGTTTATATCGCCGTTTATCACGTATTTGAAACGGCGCCGCTCCAGATACAGGAATACCAAAATGAATTGCTGGCGGCCGCTGAACAGGATAAGGAAAGAAAAACAAATGATGAGGATTTGATCAATGAAGACAATGTGACTTTTACGGATGAGGTAGCTGTCATTGAGCAGGGAAAATCATTGTATGAAGTCAACTGCGTAGCATGTCACAGAAAGGATGGAGGTGGATTGCCCGGATTGGGTCCTAACCTGACTGACGAATTCTGGATACATGGTGGCGGTGTAAAGAATATCTATAAAACGATACAGAATGGCGTGCCGGGGACTAGTATGATATCATGGAAAACACAGATGAGTCCCGAAGATATGCGTGCCATTGCTTGTTATGCGATCACACTGTTTGGCACAAACCCTCCTAATGCCAGGGAGCCTCAGGGTGAAAAATATATTCCGGAAGAGGATACCCCTTCGACGGAGTAGACTAAAGATTGACAGTGAATGATGATGTTTGTAGTACGATGAAAGCCTAGTGGTGCGGATCATTTAAATGGAAGATTTATATCAATTTGATGAAGAATTTCGGGATACTATTGCCACCGTTGATGAGAAGGGCAAGCGTATTTGGATTTACCCGAAAAAGCCTCGGGGAAAATTCCACGTCCGAAGAGTTGTAGTAGCGATTATTTTGCTGGTGGCCTTGTTTGCAGGCCCATTTATAAAGATTGACGGGCATCCGCTGATCTTGCTTAATATCTTTGAAAGAAAATTTGTTTTGTTCGGCCAGGCGTTCTGGCCGCAGGATTTCTTTCTGTTTGTGCTGGCGATGCTGACCCTGTTTGTTTTCATCATTCTTTTTACCGTCATCTACGGAAGGGTCTGGTGCGGATGGGCTTGTCCGCAAACCATATTTATGGAAATGGTATTTCGAAAACTGGAATACCTGATCGAGGGAGATGCCAACAGACAGCGAAAACTGGATAAATCACCCTGGAACTTTAACAAAATATGGCGCAAGTCGGTCAAACATCTGTTATTTATATTGATTTCAGCCCTGATTGGCCACATGGCGATGGCCTATTTAATCGGGATCGATGACGTGAAAGAAATTGTCACCAAACCGCCCACTGAGAATCTGGCAGGTTTTTTAGGCCTCCTGGCTTTTTCAGGAATATTTTATGGAGTTTTTGCCCGTTTTAGAGAGCAAGCCTGTATAGCCGTTTGTCCGTATGGTAGGTTGCAGGGCGTTTTGTTAAGCAAGGAATCAATAGTTGTTGCCTACGACTGGCTAAGAGGAGAACCCAGGAAAAAACTTAAAAAAAATCAGGCTGATAGCGAGGCGGGAGATTGTATTGATTGCAAGCTATGCGTTCACGCCTGTCCTACGGGCATTGACATCAGAAATGGAACACAGCTGGAATGTGTCAATTGTACCGCGTGTATTGATGCCTGTAATGATGTGATGACTAAAATCAACAAGCCCAAGGGCCTGATACGGTTTGACTCTCACGAAGGCATAAAAACGGGGAAAAAATTCAAATTTAATGCCCGGGTGGTGGGTTATTCAGTTGTGTTGATGCTGTTATTAGGGCTTTTTGGCTTTCTGTTATCCGGTAGAACAGATATTGAAACCACCGTTTTAAGAGTTCCCGGAATGTTGTATCAGAAACAGCCCGGAGACCGCATCAGTAATTTGTATAATATTCAGTTTGTTAATAAAACCTTTGAACCTGTCAATTTGGAGCTTTTATTGAAAGGCCAGGCCGAAGGCACTATAAAGAAGGTAGGAGAAAGTGCGTTAATCGTACCTCCCAATGAAAAAACCGAAGGTGTCTTTTTTGTGGAACTACCAAAAAAGGCATTGACAGGCGCCAAGACAAAAATTGTCCTTGGTGTTTATCAGGGTGATAAGCTGATTGATGAAGTTAAAACTAATTTTCTGGGACCCATTGAAATTAAAAAGCCATGATAACTTTTGAAAGAAGACTATTTATAGGCGCCGCTCTGTTTATGCTTTTTATCATAGCGCTGGTAATAGCTTGTATACGACAGGATTTTTTTCTGGTAGCCAAAGATTATTACCGTGACGAAATCAATTATCAGCAACATATAGACAAAGTAAATAACACGCAATCTGCGCAAAAAACCGTTAACCTGGAAAATCGCGTAGGTGCCGGGTATATCAATTTGCAGTTTCCCCCGGTTGCGGACAGGAATCACAGGGTGGCCGGGGAGATTACATTGTTCCGTCCTTCGGATGCCCGTAAAGACATTATTATTCCGGTGACCCTTGATAACAATAATCAACAAGTGATAAATACCGGCAACCTGGACAAGGGCCTGTGGAAAATCAAAATTGATTGGTCCGAATCCGGTGAGCCTTACTACGATGACTTTACCCTGATTATACCATGACACTTTATTGGATGGCATTGGTCATTGGCGTAGGAGGAAGCGTGCACTGTCTGGGCATGTGCGGTCCTATCGCTTTGGCGATTCCTATGAAAAGCCATGGTCTTAATACGGTGCTGCTCAACCGGCTGATCTACAATGTCGGCAGGGTTACCACCTATGGAGCCATGGGTTTGGTGGTTGGTGTGGTTGGATTGGGCATAGAGATAGCAGGCATTCAGAAATACCTCTCCATCATACTGGGTGCCAGTTTGATTTTTTATATACTTTTTGCGTCGGGCCGGTTTTCCATATTTTCAGGATCGACATTATTTAATCGTATTTTACTCAAAATCAAAATGCTTTTTGCGAAGAAATTGTCGCTGAAAGGTAAGCGAAACAATTTTCTGATCGGCATGTTGAATGGCCTGTTGCCATGCGGTTTGGTATATGTGGCTTTGGTCAATTCTTTGCTGGTCTCAAGCCCCTGGGAAGGCTTTCTGTTTATGATGGTCTTCGGCTTGGGTACCATACCCGCCTTGTTAATCCTACCGCTGGCCACCCGGATTTTCGATATCAGATCGCTTACTCATCTTAAAAAGTTTGTGCCGTTGCTGGTTTTTGGTTTGGGACTTTTTTTGATTTTCAGAGGACTGAATTTTGATGATCCTTTTTTTACTTCGCCAAATGGCGTGATTAACAGTTGCCTTCCTTAAAGAACGTGAACTCGACATAAGAGTCCGTTGTAAAATCCTTGTAAACGTGTATTTTAGGATATTTTCCTCGAAAATTTACTGTTTGAGCGTAGCGAGTTTAAATTTTCTAGCGTTTTTGCTTACTCGTATGTTTAAATCCTTAAGTTTCTTTGGAGATATAAAGGCAAGGATAGTGGGAGAAAGCTTAGCATAACGTTTATAAACAATATTGGTAAGCACAAAAACAAAATAGATTATACCGAACTCAGGTTTGTGCCATTTTGTCTTAAAAAGTAGTTGGCAATATAATTGTAATAAAGTAGTTATGGCAAAGTTTAGTGATATAATTAATAAGGATAAACCAGTGCTGATAGATTTTCATGCAACCTGGTGCGGGCCTTGTAAAATGATGGCCCCTATGTTGGAGGGATTGAAAAAAAAGGTAGGTGATAAGGCTACTATCATTAAAATTGATGTGGATAAAAATCAAAGCCTGGCAGCAAGCATGGGGATCAGGGGGGTGCCTACGTTGATGTTATATAAAAATGGGAAGGAATTATGGAAAGGATCCGGGGTCAGGCAAATAGCTGAATTGGAAGGGTTGATCAATGCGAATTTGTAATTAATCGCTTCTTTGGCTGCCGGGAATGTTTACTTTGGTAAGAAAAACCGGAGCTAGCGGTATTCTGTTCCTCCCGGATACAAAAAATTCTCATACTCATTTTACAATTAACTGCTCCAGGGCTTGTCTGGCCAGTTTTGTCTTTTGCTCCTTCTCCAGTATGACCGGCTTTGCCAGCCTTACTTCGCAATCTACCGCCGGACATCGTTCACATGTCTCGTTAACTTCCCGGGTGATAATGGCGTCGTCATTGTAAAATTTGATGGCTTTCTTTAATTTAGGATTAACCATCAGCCCAAGGGATATGCTGTAGTTAATATTTTTTACGCCGGATTTTGGTAATGCCATGGCGAAGATCAGGTACTCATTTTCGGTACCAATGTATTGTGATCTTTGAATACGTGCCAGTGGTTTTTCGTATTTTTTCTCCTTTTTCAGCGTTGAAAGCTCATCAAATATTGTAAGAGAAACCCATCTGCTACAGTAATGTTCGTTGAGAACCGTTGCATGGGGGTTGTGTAAACCAGCTAGGTGCATCTCTTTACTCAAGGTGATATCGTTTTGGTCTTCAATTTGACTAAAACGTAAAAAGAATAATTGCTTCAACCCAAAATACCGGGGAATCAGATTAGTCAAACGGTGCATAAACATTTCCGGAGTAGCATGATAATTTTCCACAATGGTGGAAAATTTTTGTTCTGACCAGCTGGTTTCATTTAAAAATTGTTTCAGGTCTCTTACGAGCGAATCTTCCTGAATTATAATGGCGCTGGAAAAATATGAGGCCTTGAAATTGTTGAGTACCTGCTCAAACGACTTGGCCTCTATCGAGGGTGTAGAATAATCCCGCGATTTAAATTTCAGCCAGATATAACCCAACTCCTTACCAAAAATGAACGCTTGTTGCTTTTGAGTAAGGTTCTCGTTGAGAATGAGTAATGGGTTTTTGCCAGGAATAAGTACCGCACGCAAATCCCTGAGCTGCCGGTGATTGGATTGTAAATTAAATGATATTTTATAGCCATATTCATTTTCCAGGATCTTTTGCAGGTGCCGGCTGGAAAGTTTTTCGGTTTTAGAAACGTGATGGGATTTTAAAAATTGCTGGGCCTCGCTTTCCAGGTCCTCAAAATAATTTTCATGCATCTCCTGATAAGACCTTAAGGCGGCATAATAAAAATTTTCCACCCTTAAACCATAATTCCGTCCAATTTCAATGAGGGTACTAACAAAAGCGTTTAGTTTAGTAGGAGCCGTGGAAAGTAGTTCCAGGAGGTCTCCGGTGTCAATTCCAAATATATCTAAAGGGAGTTCATTGATAATATTAGAGCGAATCAGGTCGGCAATCGGAGCTAACTTCTTGCCTAGTTGCAACGAGACCATCCAATCATAACTTACCTCAAAAATTTCTGCTAACAAGGCTATTTTATCTGCTTTCGGGTATTTTTTTCCTTTTTCAATTTCATTCAGATAAGAAATAGAAATACCTGTTTTTTTCGATAATTCGCCCAATGAAAGCTGGTGATCCAGTCGTAGTTGTTTCAACTTTAATCCAAAAATCAGCTTTAAATTCTGTTGCAAAGACATATTTATGGGTTTTATACATTATGATTTTTGATAGCGAAAATAATTTTTTCGCGGAAAATACAAAAGTAGCGAAAAAAAGTCATTAGCGAAAATTCGCTTTTTTATTTTTTTCGCTGTATTTACATTTGTATTCGTATTTCCCTAGAAAACTATATATGTTATGTTAAATATTATTTCAACCATTGATATAAAAGGCCATTTAAAACTTCCATACGAGGACATCCTCACCGAAGAGGCCCTACGCTTCGTGGCCACTTTGCACAGGTCTTTTAACCAAAGAAGAAAAGATTTACTTCTAAAGAGGGTGGAAACGCAGAACTTGATAGATCAGGGAAACCTACCTGAGTTTTTAAACGACACCAAATCGATCAGAGACGGTGAATGGCAGGTAGCTCCAATACCTGAGGATTTGCAGGACCGCCGAACAGAGATCACCGGACCGGTAGATAGAAAAATGATTATTAATGCGCTTAATTCAGGAGCCAAGGTATTCATGGCTGATTTTGAAGACTCAAATGCTCCCACGTGGGAAAATTGCCTTAACGGACAAATAAACTTAAGAGATGCCGTCAGAAGAAATATAGATTTTGAAGCGGAAAATGGAAAATTTTATTCGCTCAAAGAGCAAACAGCTGTATTAAAGGTGAGACCCAGGGGGTGGCACCTGGAAGAAAAGCATCTTCTGGTTGATGGAGAACCTGTTTCTGCTTCCCTGTTTGACTTTGGGTTATACTTTTTCCACAATGCCAAACAGTTGCTGGACAACGGGTCAGGCCCTTATTTTTACTTACCAAAACTGGAAAATCACCAGGAAGCCAGGTTATGGAATGATGTCTTTATCATGGCGCAGGAATTACTGGACATTCCAGTAGGAACCATCAAAGCGACGGTGTTGATAGAAACGATTCTGGCTGCTTTTGAAATGGATGAAATTATCTACGTTTTAAAAGATCATATAGCCGGTCTCAATGCCGGGCGATGGGATTATATATTCAGTTTCATTAAAAAATTCAGAAATCACAAGGCCTTTTTGCTGCCTGACCGCGGGCAAATTACCATGACTGTGCCATTCATGAAAGCCTATGCTGAACTATTGGTAAAAACCTGTCACCGTCGCGGTGCTCATGCCATCGGAGGAATGTCTGCATTTATCCCTGCTAAAGATGAAGAAATTAATAAGAAAGCCTTCGAAAAAGTAAAAGCCGACAAAGCATTGGAGGCCGGTCAGGGTTACGACGGAACCTGGGTGGCCCATCCATTTTTGGTTCCGGTGGCAATGAAGGAATTTAATAGAGTGCTTGGCGTTCAGCCACATCAAAAACATAATTTAAGAGAAGATGTAATGGTCACCGGATCTGATCTTATCAATCCCGGAATAAAAGGTGGAAGCATTACCGAGGCCGGCCTTCGCACAAACGTCAACGTAGGCATTCTTTATTTGGAATCCTGGCTGGGAGGTACTGGCGCCGCAGCGCTTTACAACCTTATGGAAGATGTTGCTACCGCCGAAATTTCCAGGGCCCAGGTATGGCAATGGTATCACCTGAATGGGGTAAAACTGGCAGATGGGCAGGAGGTAACAGAGGAGTTGTATCATAAGATTCTAAATGAAGAAAAGCTGGAAATCAAACGATCCCTAGGGGAAGAAAGAGTTGCAAAAGGCTATTTTGACAAGGCATGCATTCTTTTTGATAACCTGGTTAGCTCAGGAGAATTTAAGGAATTCCTGACGCTGGATGCCTATAATGAACTATAATTTGTAAGAATCCCAAATAAAAAGTTTAATATCATGACAAAACAAGAAAGAGTAAATAAAATCATAAATGACTGGTATCAAAACCCAAGATGGAAAGGTATTGAAAGACCCTACTCGGCAGCCGATGTGGTAAAACTGAAGGGGTCGGTAGATATAGCCTATACCCTCGCTGAGAATGGATCTAAAAGATTATGGAAATTATTGAATGAGGAAGCCTACGTGGCCGGACTGGGGGCATTAACCGGTAACCAGGCGGTTCAGGAGGTGCAGGCCGGGTTAAATGCCATTTATTTAAGCGGTTGGCAGGTAGCGGCGGATGCTAATTTAAGTGGGAACATGTATCCGGATCAAAGCTTGTACCCTGCCGACAGTGTACCAAATGTGGTGAAAAGAATTAACAGCGCCTTGTTACGAGCAGATCAGATCCAGGGTTTAAATGAGGACGAAAATATCCATTGGATGGTACCGATTATAGCTGATGCGGAGGCGGGGTTTGGCGGCAATTTGAATGCCTTCGAATTAATGAAGATGATGATCGAAGCAGGGGCAGCTGGTGTACATTTTGAAGATCAGCTTTCTTCAGCCAAAAAGTGTGGTCACCTGGGAGGTAAGGTGTTGGTACCGACACAGGAAGCCATTAATAAACTGGTTGCTGCCAGGCTGGCTTCTGACGTAATGGGCGTGCCAACCGTGCTAATTGCCAGAACAGATGCCGATGCCGCCAATTTAATTACCTCTGATATAGACCAGCGGGATCATAGATTTATCAAAGACAAGCCAAGAACTGCTGAAGGGTTCTATCATGTGAGAAATGGCATTGAACAGGGTATTGACAGAGCGCTTTCCTATGCTCCCTATGCGGATTTGATCTGGATGGAAACCTCTAACCCCGACCTGGGTTATGCCAGGGAATTTGCCCGGGCCGTACATGAAAAATATCCCGGTAAAATGCTGGCATACAATTGTTCGCCTTCCTTTAACTGGGCCAAACACCTTACAGTCTCCCAAATGGAGATATTCAGGGAGGAATTAGCTGAAATGGGTTATAAATTTCAATTCATTACTCTGGCTGGTTTTCATGCGCTTAATACCAGTATGTTTGAATTGGCCACGGCCTATAGGCAGAAAGGAATGGCAGGTTACTCAGAATTGCAGGAAAGAGAATTTGCTCATCAGAAAAATGGTTTCAAAGCAGTAAAACATCAATCATTCGTAGGAACAGGTTATTTTGATGCCATTCAAAACACGGTAACCGGGGGATTGGCATCTACCAGGGCTCTGGAAGGTTCTACCGAGGAAGAGCAATTCGCGTAGTAGATAACAAACTTACAATGACAATTAGTGGTGCCTCCCTCAATGGGCAGGGCCACTATACTTTTTCCAACTGGAGGGATGGTAGCTGAATATTTTCTGTAAGGTTTTCTTGCAGTAAATCTGCCCACGTTTCCATGTACAGCACCACATCGTCCCTGACATTGTGCCTTAAGGGACCCTGTTTGAGAGGAATCTTTTTTAAAACCCGGGGGTCTGATAATTTTTCCAAATGGCCAAAATCCTGAATATTCAATCCTGCGTCCAACATTTGACTGATTACCAGGTCAAGCGGCTGACCGCTGTTGGCACAATAATCAATACTTTGCTCAGTCCAATCACCGTATTTTCGCATAGCATATTCGTGGATCTCCGATCTGGTTAGCCGGGTAATTTGCTGAACCAGATGGCCGCAATTACAGGAACCCATATGTCCCCATTGGTATTTTGTGCTGGTTTTGATTGCCTTAGCAGCTTTTCTGATGGAAGAAATTAATTCGAGATTTGCTCGTGCCATGGTTCCGGGTTTTCAAGAAAACGTATAAATACTAATTTAGTTCTTTTTTCGATTCTTTAGTAAATGCAATTTTGATTTTAATACCACAATCTTGATATTTGGTTATCACTAATCAAAATACAAAATATGGGAAAAGGCGACAAAAAGACCAAAAAAGGAAAAATCAGAAAAGGAAGTTTTGGCGTAAGGAGGCCACATAACAAAAAAAGAAGTACTACCGGGGAAACCAAAACCGGCGGCAGCAAAAAAAAGGATAGTTAGAACCAGCGAACATCAAGAGAGGAGCGAAAAGGATTATGAGCAAGTTCTATTTTTTAAATGGGGAGATCTTACCAGCAGATGAAACTAAGTTACACATTTCTGACCTGGCAATTCTGAGAGGATATGGAATTTTTGATTTTTTCAGAACCAATCAGGGAAGACCGGTTTTTATTGAAGACCACATTGCCAGATTTAATGCCTCTGCTTCTGAACTGAAGCTTAATCATACCTATTCAAAACAATACATCTCCGATCATGTAGAAAAACTAATTGCCCTCAATGGATTTTCCGAATCTGCTGTTAAACTGGTGATGACAGGTGGTTATTCGCCCAATGGCTATGATTTGAGTACTCCTAATTTTGCTATTCTGGTGGATGAATTCTTATTGCCAGATCCGGCATACTATCAAGATGGCGTCAAATTAATTACATTTCAGCATGTCAGAGAATTCGCAAAGGTAAAGAGTATCAACTATCTGACTGCCGTCATGACTGCCGGTAAGTGTAAAGAATCCGGTGCCATTGATGCTTTATTTCACGATGGCAGGGTGGTATCTGAAGTAACCAGGAGCAATTTCTTTATTATCAAAAATAACACAGTCATTACACCGGATAAAGGAATTCTCAAAGGTATTACCAGAGGAAAGACTTTACAATTGGCGAGGTTACATTACAAGGTTGAGGAAAGAGCGGTAAGCCTGAAGGAGATTTATGATGCGGATGAAGCCTTTATAACCAGCAGTACAAAAAGACTGATGCCGGTTGTAAACATTGATGGTACTGTAATTGGCGATGGAAAGCCTGGCCGTGTAACACAGCATTTGGGAGACTTATTTCTGGAAGTCGAAAGGTCCTATCTGGCCGAGAACTGTTGAAGCCTCTTGTATTCGGCTATTCCTGGTGAATAGCGGCATTATAAGCCTTGCGATAATGGTTGGCAAAAATATTCCAGTCAAATTTTTCGGAGGCATCCTCTGAGCGATTGCGCATGTTAATTCGATCCCTTCTTCCCTTAATTACAAATGAAAACAGAAAGTTTGCCAATTGGCTTGTAATGCTTGAAAAGCTTTCACTCTTTCTGTTCACCACATATATGCCTGCTTCCTGATGCTCGGGGAGGTATTTTAGAACATAATCTCCAAAACCTGAAAGATCGCTCGTAATGGCCGGCACGCCGCTGGCAAGGCATTCCAGGGGTGTGTATCCCCATGGTTCATAAAAGCTTGGGAATATTCCTAAATGGCAACCTCTGACAAATTGCCCGTATTCCATACCAAAGAGCGGATTCATGGGAGATATAAAATCGGGATGATAAACGATTTTAACCTTGTCCTCCTTTTTATTGTTTAGCTTTCTTTTTTGTAAAAAGTTGAGAATTGCATCGTTTTCTTCATCCACCAACTGGTGGGTGGCAAGCAGGGGCAAAGATTCTCTTTTCCAGGACTGAAGCGTCCGTCTTAATCTTAATTTCCAATAATCCTCTACCAACTTGTTGATTTCCGGCAGTTTTTGATTTTCATTTGCCACCGTTTCGTAAAACAGTTTATCGCCGATTTGTTTTTCAATTTTTTCACAAGTTTGCCTTACTTCCTCTAAAATCCCCCTGGACTCCAGCGCCTGGGGTTTGATGTGGTTGCAGGGCTTTCTGGTAATGAAAAACATGACGACATTTTTATCGATGTTTTCCTCAATGAGCTTTTTATTCAATTTACTCAATGCTTCCAGGGTGAGATCAAATCCCTTGTTGTGGTATTCATACCTTCCCGAGGTGAAAAAATAAAGTGTTTTGTCGAGGTCAAACGTATAATGTTGAAAGAAATGGGCAATCACAAACTGGTGAATTTCTTCCTTAAATTGCTGGTGAATATTCTGCACCTCATGCAAGATCGAAAACCTTTCAATACTCAATCCATTTGGAGAGATTATTTCAGGTTTCCGGCCCAAAAAGTATTGACACTCCTTGGCTGTAATTTCGCTGACGGTGGTGCAGATTTGTGCAGCATTGGCGGCATTTCTTTCTATCCGCGCCTGTGGTTCTATGTGGTATTTTTTGGCCTCCTCCAGCCAGTTGAGGTTTTTTATTTGCTCGTAAAATTTGTCATTGTTACCGGAAATATATCTTCCCAGCATGGTGGCGTGCGTTGTGAAAACGGTTTTGAGGTAGGGGTTTTCCTGGTTGATGTCTGGCAGGGTAGTAGCGCTCATCCATTCGTGAACGTGCCATATAACCGGCTGTTTTGTCTTTTTTTGGCTTTGGCCAAACTCCTGAGCCAGTATTTGTAACAAATAGCCAAACCCTATGACCTCGTCTAATAATTGATCGCCGTGATGACTTTCAATTCTATACTTTTCCCACAGCCTGAATTTTTCACCTTCCAATACATCTTCCTTGATTTTTGGGTTTAACAGAATTGCCTGAGGCCTTCCTGCGATTAACCATTTGCCGTAATGGGCGTCGATGCCCAGCCTTTGCAATTTCTTGACGACCCGGCCGTAGGGTGTATTCATATCGGTTAATGGCTCAAACTCAGCTTCCGCATGACTTTTGAAATACGGACCCACCAGGCAGTAATTGTCCTGCCAGATGTTGCAAATTTCCTTGGCCTTTGTTTTGATAACGGTATAGATGCCACCTACCTGGTGACAAACCTCCCAGGCAACCTCAATCAGGAAGCTATCTTCTGCTTTATAACGGGGTTTTTTTCTCTTGTTCACAGGCCGGCCGGCGTTTAGGGTAGTTGGTGTCATTAAGTAAGGGTTCAGAATTTTAAGTGATCATTAATTTAATAAACATTCGTTAATAAACATTGATTTCCAGCATAAAAAACGGGAAGAATTCCAGGATTTGTTTACTATTTTACTATTATCATAAAAAATAAGAGATAAGTTTTTGCTATTTGGAATTGGTTGTTTATAATTGTGTCTCCAATGAAACATTTAACATTACATAATGACTATTGGTGGCACTTAAATGAACTTTCAATTAAGTGAATGAGATAGCTATAAAGTAATATAAAATATAACATAAGCTCACTGTTCACAGTGGGCTTTTTTTTTGGCAGTAAAATGAGTAAACCTTGAAACAGTATCAATTAAAGACCGAGCACCAAAGCTTCCTGGCCGATACCATCACACCGGTGAGTATATATCTTAAACTTCGGGATAGATACCTTAATACCATCCTGCTTGAGAGCTCGGACTATCATGGAAACGAGAACAGCTTCTCCTACATTTGTTGCGAACCCCTTGCCAGTTTTGAAGTAAACAAGCAGGAAATAAACATAACTTTTCCCGACAAAAGTGTGCACTCGAGCGCAGTTGAAGATAGAAACGAGGTCATCAGCCATCTCGACACTTTCAACAACGCCTTTGAAGCGGAATCTAACGGATTTGGGTTTATTAGTAATGGATTGTTTGGGTACATGGCCTATGATGCCGTCCAGTATTATGAAGATGTAGTGCTTGACAATAAAAAAGATAAAGTAGATGCCATTCCCCAGATCGTTTATCGGGTTTATCGGTATGTTATTGCTGTAGATCACTTTAAAAACGAATTGCATGTCTTTGAACATCAGTATGTCAATGACCTGGCAGAAAGCGGCATCGATAAAATTGCCACTTTAATTAATAACAAGAATTATCCGGGTTATTCTTTCACCACCAACGGGGATGAAATTTCCAATTACTCCGACGAAGAGTTTTTGGAGATGATCAATAAGGGAAAAGAACATTGTCACCGTGGCGATGTGTTTCAAATTGTCCTGTCCAGGCGCTTTGAGTCTTCGTTCAGTGGAGATGAATTTAATGTTTACCGCGCTTTGAGATCCATTAACCCATCGCCCTATTTGTTTTATTTTGATTATGGCAGTTACAAAATATTCGGATCCTCGCCCGAAGCCCAGATTGTGGTAAAAAACCGGAAAGCTACTATCTATCCTATCGCCGGTACTTTTAAAAGAACCGGCAATGATCAGGCAGATGCAGAATTGGCCAGGAAATTATATGATGATCCCAAAGAGAATTCAGAGCATGTGATGTTGGTAGACTTGGCCAGAAATGATTTAAGCAGAGCTTGCGAGGAAGTAGAAGTAGAAACTTTTAAGGAAATTCAATACTATTCTCATGTCATTCACCTGGTATCGAAAGTCGTGGGATCTTTGAAGGAAGGCATACCGCCGGCCAAGATCGTGGCCGATACTTTCCCTGCCGGTACGTTGTCCGGCGCCCCCAAACATATGGCATTACAATTAATTGACAGGTATGAAAATGCCGCACGCGGGTATTACGGGGGAGCGATAGGGTTTATGGGATTTAACGGAGACTTTAACCATGCCATCATGATCCGGTCATTTCTAAGTAAAGACAATACCCTATACTACCAGGCCGGTGCCGGTATTGTAGCCAAGTCAGATACAGAAAGCGAATTGCAGGAAGTGCATAACAAATTAGGCGCACTAAGACAGGCAATCATGATGGCTAAGGAGATTTCCGGGTAAGTCTATCAAAATTTAAATGAAAAAAGAAAGTGGTAAAATAAATTGTTATGAAACTGTTAGTGCTGGATAATTATGATTCATTTACCTACAATCTGGTCCACATCATCAGAGAGTTGGGATACAGCCGCTATTTAAGCATCTATCGCAATGATAAAATTGCCTTGGAAGAGATTGATCAATATGATAAGATCCTGCTTTCACCGGGTCCCGGAATACCCGCAGAAGCCGGTGTTATGCCCGAATTGATCCAGAAATATGGCCCGGCAAAATCTATCTTAGGGGTTTGCCTGGGGCACCAGGGTATCGCTGAAGCATTTGGGGGTGAGATATTTAACATGCCGGTGGTATTACATGGCGTGGCGAATAAAACGATCATCACCGACGAAAATGAGCCGATTTTTAAAGGGTTGCCCCAAAGCTTTATGGCCTGCCGCTACCATTCCTGGACGGTTGTCCCGGAATCCCTGAATGGCGATCTGAACGTTACCGCGGTTGATGAAAAAAACAATATTATGGGGTTGTCGCACCGGAAATATGATGTCAAAGGGGTGCAATTTCACCCCGAGTCAATTTTAACAGAACACGGCGTCGCAATTATGAAAAACTGGTTGGAATTATAAACTGACTACTCACTACTTCAAAATCTATATAGAAATGAAAGCGGTTTTAAATAATCTATTTGAATATAAGTCCCTGAATAAGCAGCAGGCCAAAGAAATTCTTATCAACCTGGCCAACGGAGAGTATAACCAAAGCCAGGTAGCGGCATTTCTTACGGTGTATCTGATGCGTAGCATTACGGTAGAAGAACTGGAAGGATTCAGAGATGCCATGCTTGAATTATGCATACCCCTGGAGATTGAAGATTACAAGGCGATCGATCTGTGTGGTACCGGTGGCGATGGAAAGGATACTTTTAATATTTCCACGCTTTCGTCTTTTGTTGTAGCGGGTGCCGGGCAAAAGGTGGCTAAACATGGTAATAACGGTGTTTCATCGGTTTGTGGCTCCTCAAACTTGCTGGCCCATTTTGGTTATCAGTTTACCAATGACAAAGATCAGCTCATAAAGAGCCTGGATGTGGCTGGCATTTGCTTTCTTCATGCGCCATTGTTTCATCCGGCGATGAAAAATGTGGCTCCCATCAGAAAGGAGCTAGGCGTTAAAACCTTTTTTAATATGCTGGGGCCGATTGTTAACCCATCTTTCCCCAAAAAACAATTGGTGGGCGTTTTTAATCTTGAGCTGGCCAGATTATATGGTTATCTGCACCAAAAGACCGACAAGCAGTACATCATTTTGCATTCCCTCGATGGCTATGATGAGGTGTCCCTGACAGGGCCCTTTAAGATGCTGTCAAATAACAATGAAAAAATGCTTTTCCCGGAAGACTTAGGTTTTAAAACCTGGTCCCAGGAAACTTTATGGGGCGGAAAAACCGTGGAGGACTCCGCCAAAATATTCATGAAGGTGCTAGAGGGAGATGGTACCGAGGCACAAAACCAGGTGGTAACTGCCAATGCCGGGCTGGCCATACATTGCGGTAAGTCGGTAAGTATTGAGGATGGCATTGAAGAAGCCAGGGATTCTTTGCAGTCTGGCAAGGCCCTGCAAACCTTCAAAAAGTTACTGGACCTTTAGAAAAAGATGATTAAAGACTATTCAGATGGATATATTAGATAAAATACTGGCCCATAAGAAAAAAGAAGTAGAGGAGCGAAAAAGCTTGTTCCCGGTTAAACTACTTGAAAAAAGTATATATTTTTCAGGAAAAACGGTCTCCCTCAAAAAATACCTGAGGCGGCCTGATAAGTCCGGTATTATTGCGGAAATAAAGAGAAAGTCACCTTCCAAGGGAATGATCAATAAGCATGTGTCAGTAGAAAAAACATCTATTGGCTATATGCAGGCCGGCGCATCGGCCCTTTCGGTGCTTACCGATTATCATTTTTTCGGAGGGAGTAACGAAGATTTGAAATTGGCGAGAAAGTTTAATTTCTGCCCGATCCTCAGGAAAGAGTTTATCGTAGACGAATACCAGGTGATTGAAGCTAAATCCATAGGAGCAGATGTGATTCTGTTGATCGCAGCTGCTTTGCCTGTGTCGGCGCTAAAGCAGTTGGCCATATTCGCGCAATCCCTGGGATTGGAGGTGCTTATGGAGGTACATAACGCAGATGAATTAAATCAAAACCTTCACGATGCCGTAGACCTCATCGGGGTTAATAACCGTAACCTCAAAACATTTGAAGTTAGCATAGACACCTCCAAAAATTTGTCCGCCGCCATTCCCGATCAGTATGTGAAGGTGGCGGAAAGCGGTATCAGTGCCCCTGAAACCATCGTAGAATTAAAACAATACGGGTTTGAAGGCTTCCTGATCGGGGAAACCTTTATGAAAAGCAGCAGACCTGAATTGGCTTGTCACCGGTTTATTACGGCTGTCAATCAAATCGGTGAGACAAAGACAGTGGGAAGTTGATATTTTAAAGGAGTGCATCATGAAATTGAAAGTTTGTGGCATGAAATACCTGGAAAACATGGAGGAGGTGATTAAACTTTCCCCGGACTTTTTAGGGTTTATCTTCTATCCAAAATCTCCGCGATACATGGCAGACACACTAAACCCGGATGAAGTAGCCCGTATTCCTGCACACATCAAAAAGGTGGGTGTTTTTGTGAATGAAACCACGGCCATGGTTTTGGAAAATGTAAACCGCTACCAACTTGACCTGGTGCAGCTTCACGGTCATGAAAGCCCTGAATTTTGCGAGACAATAAAAAAAGCAGGTCCGGGTGTTATTAAAGTGTTTTCTATTGACAAGGTAATGGATTGGAGTGTGCTTGACAATTATAAGGACTGCGTGGATTATTTTTTATTCGACACAAAAAGCAAGCATTACGGGGGTACGGGCAAGTCATTTAATTGGGAGGTGCTAAAAAGCTATGACTCGGATATTCCCTACTTTCTCAGCGGTGGTGTAGGATTGGATAATATAGGGCTGATAAATAAAATGTCCATCAAACAGCCATTTGCGCTGGATGTAAACAGCCGGTTTGAAATAACACCGGGAAACAAAGATATAAAACAACTGGCCGGCCTTACGGAGAAGTTGGCATCGGCCTTTTAGTGAACTAACATAGAATTAAATTCAGTTTTATGCAATATACAGTAGATGACAACGGATACTACGGCACTTTTGGAGGCGCTTACATTCCCGAGATGTTATACCCCAATGTTGAAGAGCTCAGGCAGCAATACCTGTCCATCATGGAAGAACCATCATTTCAGGAGGAATTTAATGGGCTCCTGAAAGATTATGTAGGCCGGCCAACCCCGCTGTATTTGGCGCAAAGACTTTCAGAGGAAGTTGGCAGTAAGATTTATTTGAAAAGAGAAGACCTGAATCATACCGGCGCACACAAAATCAATAACACCATCGGCCAGATATTACTGGCACAAAAGCTTGGCAAAAAGAAAATAATAGCTGAAACCGGTGCCGGTCAGCACGGTGTTGCTACCGCCACCGTGTGTGCGTTAAAAGGAGTGGAATGCGTGGTATACATGGGGGAGGTGGATATCCATCGTCAGAAGCCAAATGTCGAAAGGATGAAATTACTGGGCGCTCAGGTAATCCCTGCTTTAAGTGGGAGCAAGACGTTGAAAGATGCCACCAACGAAGCCATGCGGCATTGGATCAACAATCCTGTTGATACACACTACATCATTGGTTCGGTAGTTGGACCACATCCGTATCCCGACATGGTCGCGCGGTTTCAATCGGTTATCAGTGAGGAAATCCGATGGCAGTTGCAGGAAAAAGAAAGTCGTACCCGGCCTGATTATGTGGTGGCCTGTGTTGGGGGAGGAAGCAATGCAGCCGGAGCTTATTACCATTATATGAACGATGAGCAGGTAAAACTTATCGCAGTTGAAGCCGGGGGTGAGGGTGTTGACAGCGGCAAGTCGGCTGCTACTACTTTTCTGGGTAAACCCGGTATATTACACGGTTCCAAAACGCTGTTGATGCAAACGCCCGACGGACAGGTGGTGGAACCCTATTCGATTTCTGCCGGGCTCGACTATCCAGGCATCGGACCTTTGCATGCCCACTTATTTGAAAAGAAAAGAGCAGAATTTATTCATATTACCGACGAAGAGGCCATGAAAGCAGGTGTCAGGCTTTGCAAACTGGAAGGCATCATTCCCGCTATCGAATCCGCACATGCATTGGCAGCACTCCAAAAAATGGAGCTATCCGCTAATGATATTGTAGTTGTAAACCTTTCAGGCAGAGGAGATAAAGATTTGGAAACCTATATCAAATGGGGAAATTATTAAGTATTGATTAGCATTTAGAGACTATAAAAAAATGAAAACTGCCCTTACAGTAAATAACAGGATTAACCGGTTGTTTGAACAGAAGCAGGGTGACATCTTATCTGTTTATTTTACCGCCGGCTATCCCAAAGTTGACGATACCCGGCTCATTGTTGAGACCCTGGCAAACGCCGGTGTGGATTTGATTGAGATTGGTATCCCCTTTTCCGATCCGGTTGCCGATGGACCGACCATTCAGGCCAGCAGCCAGGTGGCCCTGGATAATGGCATGACCATGGAAAAGCTTTTTGCCCAGATAAAAAATATCAGGACATCGGTCGATATACCGTTAATTTTAATGGGATACCTGAATCCTATAGTTCAGTATGGTTTGCCGGCATTTTGCGATGAGGCCAGAGCTGTGGGTATCGACGGATTGATTATTCCGGATTTGCCTATGCAGGAATACATGGACCATTACAAAGCCTTATTTGATCAGAATGGATTGCACAATATTTTCCTGGTGTCGCCACAAACCTCTGAGGAAAGAATCAGGCTGATCGATAAAAATACAGATGGATTCATTTATATGGTTTCATCGGCGAGTGTCACAGGTGCAAAGTCCGATATTACCGCTGCCCAGGAAGACTACTTTAAAAGGGTCAACAACATGGGTTTAAAAAATCCTGCTTTGATCGGATTCGGAATTTCCAATAAAGCGACCTTTCAAAAGGCCTGTGCCTATGCCAAAGGGGCTATTATCGGCAGCGCATTCATTAAATGTTTAGGCGGGGAACAAGATCTGCAAACCTCCATTGCCGATTTCATAAAGACCATAAAAGACTAACCATGATTATTCAATTTAATAAAGACATAGCCCCGAAACAAAAGGAAAAGATCATTGAAAGGGTGGAAAGCCTTCATTATAAGTCTACCTTGGTTACCACCCAGAAAGGGGATTATCTGGTTGGCATCGGCAAACGTGAATTTGACATCAGAGAGCTGGGGCACTTCCCTGGAATTGACGATATTCATATTGTTTCGGATGATTATAAGCTGGTATCCAGAAAATGGAAAGTAGCGCCAACAACCATTGATTTGGGTGATGATGTTTTGATCAGCGAGGGTGCACTGGCGGTGATGGCAGGCCCCTGTTCTATTGAAGGGGAGGAGCAGATTGCCAAAACCATTGAACACCTTAAAAGCCATGGTATACGAATAATGAGGGGAGGGGTATATAAACCTAGAAGCTCTCCCTATTCTTTTCGGGGGATGGGCATTGAGGGGCTCAAAATATGGCATGAGCTTGCCAGGGAAGCCGATATAAAGATAATTACCGAAGTGATGCAGGTTTCTCAAATTGAGGAAATGTATGACTATATCGACATCTACCAGGTAGGTGCCCGCAACACCCAGAATTTTAATTTGCTGGATGAATTGGGAAAGGTCGACAAACCGGTGATGATAAAACGGGGAATATCCGGGACCATTGATGAATTGTTATATTCGGCCGAATATGTTTTCTCCGCAGGAAATGAAAGACTGGTGCTCTGCGAGCGCGGTATACGTACCTACGAACGGGCTAGCCGAAATACGATGGATTTGAATGCCATTCCCATCCTGAAGGAAAAAACACATTTGCCTGTCGTAGCCGACCCTTCGCACGGTGTTGGGATCAGGCATCATGTCGAGCCTATTGCCTTGGCCAGTATCATGGCCGGAGCGGATGGTATCATTTATGAAACCCATGAAAAACCGGAGGAAGCTTTCTCGGACGGACAGCAGACTTTAAACTTTACCGAGTCTAAGCAGCTGATCCGGAAGATGAAAGAAGTGATTGATTTGCGGGAAAAATTATGAAAATTGACAGCCATATAGGGTTTTTATTAACATTTTATTAATTTTTACAGATTATCTTTTTATTTTCGAATGGCTTTATTAGTTTTGTATCAATGAAATTCTTAAGCAGAAAATATTACTTTTATTACCACTATTTTAGAAACAGCGTGTTTCGAACTGGTAAGAGTCTGTTTAAGTTGACCTAGAAAAATTTAAATTAAGATATAAGGAGCCTGGTTCGAAAAAAGAACCAGGCTTTTTTATTGTGAATAAATAAGGATAAAACTTGTGATATGATTGTACCACAGGCCAACAGATTAGATAACGTCAGAGAATACTACTTTTCCAAAAAACTGGAGGAAATCCGGGATATGAACAGTAGGGGTATGGATGTTATAAATCTTGGCATCGGAAATCCGGACTTGAGCCCGTCGCAGGAGACCATCAGGGCCCTGCATGATTCTTCACAACAACCGAAAAATCATGGCTATCAAAGCTACCGCGGTATTCCGGACTTGCGAGAAGCGATGGCCAGGTGGTATATGCGTTTCTACGGGGTAGCATTGGACCCGGCCGACGAGATTTTGCCGCTGATAGGATCAAAAGAGGGTATTATGCATATATCCATGGCATTTCTCAATCCAGGCGATGAGGTATTGGTTCCCAACCCGGGGTATCCGACTTACACTTCGGTTAGTGAATTGGTGGGAGCCAGGATCAGAACCTACGAGTTGGATGAAGATCAGTCGTGGTCGGTTAACCTGGATCAGTTGAAAAAAGAGGATTTAAGCAGGGTGAAGATCATGTGGATCAATTTTCCGAATATGCCCACAGGTGCCAGAGGCAGTAAATCGCTGTTTAAGGAATTGATAGCCCTGGCTAAGCAACACCAGTTTTTGATCGTTAATGACAATCCCTACAGTTTAATTCTGAATGATGATCCGCAAAGTCTGTTGTCAATTCCCGGCGCCAAAGAGGTCTCGCTGGAAATGAACTCTTTGAGTAAATCTCACAACATGGCAGGCTGGAGAATGGGCTGGGTAAGCGGCCGCAAAGATTATATTGACACGATTCTAAAATGCAAAAGCAATGTTGATTCGGGTATGTTTTTACCTATCCAGCATGCGGCAATTGAGGCTATGAAAAACCCGTCATCGTGGCATCAGGCACAAAATCAGGCCTACGTAAGCCGGAGAAACCTGAGCTGGCAGTTATTGGACCAACTGGGGTGTACTTATGACCGTTCCCAAACCGGGTTATTTATTTGGTCAAAAATCCCTGCCAGTGAGCCTGATTTAAAAAGTTTTGTTGATAAAATATTGATGGAGGCAAAAGTTTTCATAACACCTGGTTTCATATTTGGCTCTAAAGGTGCGCGTTATGTGCGTATTTCCCTGTGTAATAAGGAAGCGGTAATTACGGAAGCCCTCGAGAGAATAAACAGACATATCACACACATTAAAGTTGAAGAATTATGAAAGTGGCAATTGCCGGTATAGGATTAATTGGCGGGTCACTGGCCCTGAGTTTAAAGCGCAACGGTTTTGCCGCAGAGGTAATTGGGGTAGATACGAATGAAACCCACTGCCAAAAGGCGTTGGACCTGGGTATTGTTGACAGGATCCAACCGCTGGAAGCAGCGGTGGATATGGCAGATATTATCATTCTGGCCATCCCGGTCGATGCGTCTATCAGCGTATTGCCGGGAATATTGGACCAAATTGATAATGATCAAATAGTAGTGGATATGGGATCCACAAAAAAAGATATTTGCGAGGCGATCCTCCATCATCCAAAACGAGCCAGGTTTGTAGCTTCTCACCCCATTGCTGGTACGGAAAACAACGGTCCGGAAGCCGCTTTTGCTACTTTATTTTTAGACAAGGTCGGAATCATTTGCGACAAGGAATTAAGTGATGCCAAAGCACTTAAGGTCGTCGAAAAACTGTATAAAAGTCTTTTTATGCGACTGACCTATATGGAGTCGGCAGAGCACGACCGGCATATCGCCTATGTATCACACCTGTCTCACATTACCTCTTTTACGTTGGGGTTGACGGTGTTGGAAGTAGAAAAAGACGAGAAAAATATTTTTGACATGGCCGGAAGTGGCTTCGCGTCCACCGCCAGATTGGCGAAGAGTTCTCCGGCTATGTGGGCGCCTATATTTGATCAAAATGCAAAAAATTTGTCAAAGGTTTTAACAGCTTATATTAAAAACCTGGAAATGTTCAAGCGTTTGATTGATACGGGAGACAGAGATAAGGTCTTTGAACTGATGGAAGAAGCCAACGATATTCGTAGAATATTAAATGGCATTGAATTAAATGAAAATAATAAAATTAAAATTTAGATACTATGCAACCTAATTTGAACACAGTTCCCATGAAAGATTGGGGTTTAGGTCTTGATGAGTTTGTGGTCATCAGTGGACCTTGTAGCGCGGAAAATGAAGACCAGGTGGTTGAGACCGCTAAAGCCGTTGCTAAAAGCGACAAAGTAAAAGTGTTGAGAGCCGGCATCTGGAAGCCGAGAACCAGACCCAACTCCTTTGAAGGTGTAGGAGAGGTTGGTCTGGAATGGCTAAATGCTGCCAAGGAGGCTACAGGGCTGCCCATAGCCACGGAGGTAGCTAATGCACAACATGTTGAAGTATGCCTGAAACACAATGTTGACATCCTGTGGTTGGGTGCGCGAAGCACTGTAAATCCGTTTACCGTACAGGAGATTGCCGATGCCTTGAAAGGCGTTGACGTGCCGGTGATCGTAAAAAACCCTATCAATCCCGACCTGCAACTTTGGATTGGCGCCCTGGAAAGAATTAATCAGGCTGGTATCACCAAGCTGGCAGCCATACACCGCGGATTTTCTTCTTTTGAAAAAACGCCGTTCAGGAATGTACCCATGTGGGAGATACCTATCGAATTAAAGCGACTTTGCCCGGAGATTGAGATAATCTGTGATCCCAGCCATATTGCCGGCAACAGAGATATCATACCGTTCATTGCTCAAAAAGCCATTGATATGGATATGCACGGCCTGATGATAGAGAGCCATATACAGCCCTCTATTGCGTTGAGTGATGCGCAACAGCAACTAAAGCCTGCGGGTCTTGTGGCATTGGCAGCTGAACTAAAACTGCGTCAGCCGGAATCTACTAACAAGGAATTCAAAAATCTGCTCGAAGAACTAAGGTCTGAAATCGATGAACTCGATGAGACTTTGATCCAACAGCTAAGTGTCAGAATGAACATTTCCGAAAAGATTGGTGAATATAAAAGAGATAATGATGTTACGATTCTTCAGGTAAATCGTTGGAACGATGTCATCAAGCGTCGCGTCGATATGGCCAAAGCCCTGGGATTGAGCGATACCTTTATGAACAAATTCCTGGCTATCGTTCACGAAGAATCAATTAGAAGGCAAACGGATGTCATGAACAGTACCGTTGTAAAATAAATATCCTTATCTTTCTAAAATGAATTATTATATATGAAAGTTGCCGTCATCAGGTATAATGCCGGCAATGTACAGTCAGTGGTTTATGCATTGGAGCGGTTGGGCGTTACACCTTTATGGACCGATGATCATGAAACGATAAAAAGTGCTGATAAAGTCATTTTTCCCGGTCAGGGAGAGGCCAGTACGGCCATGGCTTATTTGAGGGAAAGAGGTCTGGACCAGCTTATTGTGAATTTGAAGCAACCGGTACTGGGTATTTGTATAGGACTTCAATTAATGTGTGGCCATTCAGAGGAAGGAAATACCAGATGTTTGGGTATTTTTGACCTGGAGGTCAGGAAATTTGTAAGCCGGCAATCGACTACCAGCGACATGAAGTACAAAATACCTCATATGGGCTGGAACCGATTAGAGAATTGTAAAGGAAAAATATTTTCAGGCTTGAACAATCCGTATGTTTACTACGTACATAGTTTTTATGCGGACAAGGGAGACGATACCGTAGGTACTACTGATTATATTTTGCCCTTTAGCGGCGCATTACATAAGGATAACTTTTATGCAGTGCAGGCCCACATTGAAAAAAGCGGTACAGACGGACAGAAAATATTAACAAATTTTTTAGAACTTTAGGAAAAGTTTTATGTCTAAATTTTAATCAATGCATATTATTCCGGCGATTGACATTATCGATGGTAAGTGTGTCAGGTTGACTCAGGGAGATTATAACCAGAAAAAGGAATACAACAGCGATCCGCTGGAGGTAGCTAAAATGTTTGAAGGCGCAGGGGCGAGAAGGCTGCATTTGGTAGATCTGGATGGCGCCAAACAAAAGAAAGTGGTCAACCTGAAAGTATTGGAATCTATTGCTGCACACACGGATTTGTCGATAGACTTTGGAGGGGGCATTCAATCGGAAGAAGATTTGAAAGGTGCATTTGGCGCCGGCGCCAGCCAGGTGACTGGAGGCAGTATTGCCGTCAAAGATCCGCCGTTGTTTGAAAGTTGGTTGCAAAACTTCGGCAATGAACAAATAATCCTGGGTGCTGATGTAATTGACAAACAAATCGCTATCAATGGCTGGCAGGAAAAAACAACGGTCAACTTGCATGTATTCCTGGAAGAATACGTTCAAAAGTCCATCAAATATGTGATCTGTACAGATGTGAGCAAAGATGGATTGCTGGAAGGCCCCGCCATGAATTTATACCGGGAGATCTCCAATTACTATCCGGAGATTTGCCTGATTGCCAGTGGTGGCGTTTCCTGTTTGGAAGATGTGCATGAATTGGCAAGAATCGGGGTCGAGGGCGTGATTATTGGTAAGGCCTTTTACGAGGGCAGAATCCAGCTTTCAGACCTTGATATCTATTTTAATGAATAAAAATTTAAACCGGGAAACTGCGAAGGACAGTAAAAGGAATTGACGATGTTAGCAATTTGTAAGGATTTGGAAAAAACTATCGAGGAAGTAGATGCACGTTTATCGTTGCTGAGTGAAACGGATTTAAACCACAAGCCTTCTTTACAAAAGTGGTCAAAAAAAGAAATATTGGGCCATTTGATAGATTCTGCCAACAATAACCTGAACCGGTTTATAAGGGGACAGTACCTGGATGAACCCCATATCGTCTATGACCAGGATCAATGGGTATCCCTCCAGAATTATCAGGCCATGCCGCTCGAAAATGTGCAGCAACTGTGGAAATTAGCTAACTTGCAAATCGTCAACGTGCTAAAAAATATGGCTCAGGAAAGCTTTGAAAAAAAGTGTGATACCGGAAAAGAACAAAAAGAACTGCATACCCTGTCGTGGCTGGCTAACGATTACCTGGCCCATTTGCACCATCACCTGAACCAAATTTTTTCAAATTCCCGAAACTGACTTTATTTAAATTAAGAAAAGTGCTAACCAAAAGAATTGTTCCTTGCCTGGATATCAAAGACGGACGTACGGTAAAGGGTGTTAATTTTGTTGAATTGAGAGATGCCGGAGACCCTGTAGAGCTCGCTGCCATTTACAGCGAGCAAGGGGCCGATGAATTGGTATTTTTAGATATTACCGCAACAGTTGAAAAAAGAAAGACACTGGTAGAGTTAGTGAAAAGAGTTGCCAGGGAAGTCAATATCCCGTTTACTGTCGGTGGCGGAATTGGCAGCAAAGAAGATGTATCGGCCTTACTGGGTGCGGGAGCAGATAAAGTATCTATCAATTCGGCTGCCGTTAGAAATCCCGGCCTGGTCAATGAGCTGAGCCTGGAATTTGGCGCTCAGTGTATTGTGGTAGCTATCGACTCAAAATATGTCAACGGAAATCACCTGGTACATACCCATGGAGGCAGGACCCCCACCGACATTGAAACTATTGGATGGGCCAAAGAGGTGGAAACCCGGGGAGCAGGGGAGATCCTGTTAACGTCCATGGATCATGACGGGACCAAAGGTGGATTCGCCAATACGCTGACAGCTACCATTTCCGACCTTTTAACGATTCCTGTTATTGCTTCGGGCGGTGCCGGTAACATGGCGCATTTTACAGATGTCTTTACCGAAGGAAAAGCTGATGCCGCACTGGCCGCCAGTATATTTCACTATAAGGAAATAGCTATTAATGAGCTGAAAACGAAATTGCAAGGCGATGGCATAGCCATCAGGATTTAAACTTTACTAGGATAACGTATCTAATTGATAATGGACATAGATTTTAAAAAAGGACAAGGCCTTGTACCTGTAGTAATCCAGGACCACCTGACTTTGAAAGTTCTGATGTTAGGCTACATGAACGAGGAAGCACTGACAAAAACGAAAGCCGAGGGCAAAGTGACATTTTATAGCCGTACAAAGGAGCGACTGTGGACCAAAGGTGAGACATCTGGCAATTTTTTGATGGTAAAAGAGATTATAATCGATTGCGATCAGGATACTCTACTGATAAAGGCTGAGCCTGTGGGACCTGTTTGTCATACAGGTGCAGCTACCTGTTTCAAGGAAGAAAACAGCGATAACCTGTATTTTGTCAATTATCTGAAAGACATTATCAGGGATAGAAAAAATAGCGATAGTGGCCAATCCTATACGAAATCGCTGTTTGAAAAGGGCATCAACAAAGTCGCACAAAAAGTAGGAGAGGAGGCCGTAGAGTTGGTCATTGAGGCCAAAGACAATAATGATGATCTCTTCCGCGGAGAAGCCGCTGATCTATTGTTTCATTATCTTGTACTGCTGGAAGCTAAAAATATTGATCTCAACGAAGTCCTGGCTGAGTTAATAGCAAGGCATAAAAAGTAAATTTTTACGCGTTAATGATGTGGCGATATGGTTGCGATTCATTCTCTGGTTTGACAGGACTTAGAGATAGGTTATCTTAACTGCAATCCTCCTCTATCTATGCGCGTCATTGCGAAAAAAGGGTAGGCTGATAGCGTTGGTTTTGAAGCAATCCCCTTGCACGAGCCGCAACAATTGGCGCTTACCTCACCGCCATCGCCTCGCAACACTCCGTTGTTTAGAGACGATGACTTTGATTATTAGTAGTTTAAGTCAATCTACTTTTGTTCCGAAAGGAATGTAAGCAAAGAAGCAAATTCATGATAAGACAATGAATTAACCAGGCCGGCAGGCATCATGGAAGTTTCAAGTTCTTTCCGCTCTGAAATATCTTCCGCCTTGATCGTGAAAACCTGTCCGGCAATGTTTCTGATCACTACTTTATCGGCACTTTCTTCGGAAACAAATCCGCTGTAAACCTTATTGTCTTTGGTAGTAATATTTACCGAAGCAAACCCCTGAGAGATGGAAGCATTGGGTTTAAGTATGGATTCCGCTATTTGATCTCTGCTCATAATCGAACCAATTTGCCCCATAAAAGGTCCCTTCATGGTCTCGCCGGCTTTTAATTGGTGACATGCCTGGCATCCCTGCCGTGTGAACAATTTCTCTCCAAGCACGGCATCTCCTTTAATTTCATTGACAGCCAGTATAATATCTTCTATAGCGCTTTTACCAACTTGCCCTTCCTTATTTTTTATTTTTTCGAAATTAACCTCAGGTTCTTTTGTAGCTGCAATTTCCACTTTTTCTTCACCGCCAAACACACTGATCCCCATGCGAAATTTGCCATTCAGGTCAGCAAAGAATTGTTTTTTAGCTGAGTCGGCCCCGGTCCAGACTTTCATTAGGAAATCCCTGATCTCCTCAGATGCCTCCCACGTGGTGGTTTTGTAATAAGGACCATGGGTATCCGGCCGTGTACTCCACCACCAGGAACCGTCATAGGGTGCTTCTTTTTGGTAAAGACGCGATAAGGTGATGAGTATTTGGGTTTTTAGTTTTTTATCATTGGTTGATTCATAAGCTGAGATAAGACCGGCGACCGCCTTGGAGTCATGCATATAACGTAAAGCCCACAATGCCAGGTCCGCATTGTCGCCTTGGATAGCACGTACGCAGGCATCAACAGCGTGAAGGTCGACCAATGATCTCACAGCAATGTGTGCCGGAATTACTGTTGCATTAGGAGTGGCATGGGGACCTTCTGTCCCTTTTTCCGGGGCTTCCAACGGACCGCCTATCTTTACTTTTAACAATGCCTCAGCCGCTTCAGGAAGATTAAGCCGTCCAAGACCGACCGCTGCTGCCACCTGAACTCTTTCAGAAGTGGCTGTGAGCCCCTCGATAAATGGCTCAAGTGGTACGTTTTTAAAGCGACCTTTGCGATCGGCAAGAGCCCGCAATGCAAATTCCCGTACTGCATTATCCGATGCGAGCGACAAAAAGTTTGTCATATCATCTTCGATAGCAACTTGTGCATAGCCGAAAATTCCGGCCACGCGTGTGTGCAAAGGGAGGGCCTTGTCAGCGGCAATTTTCCACAGGGCTTTTGAAGCCTGTTCCCAGGGACGCGTGATCAACTCTTGTTGTGCATGAAGGCGAGCCACGGCGCTACCGGATTTAATGTAGTCTGCAAGACCGTCAATGGACAGCTTTTTAAGATCCGGAAAGGGAGTGTATTCCCATTTTTTGGGAATAACACGTACAACAAATCCTTTGGTAGAATCACCGCGATAACCCGCACCATCCCAGGCAGCCATGTACATCCTGCCGGAAGCATCCACATCCAGGTCGGTAATTTGAGGGAATTTGATAAAGTCCTCCTGGTCCTGTTGAAAACTTGCGCCGTCTGGGGTTACCCGATGGATATAAAGATGGCTCCTTCCCCAGTCCGCCATCATAGGAACATTGTTGTATTGAGGGGGCCAGCTGGGATCGTCCATAAACAGTGCGCCTGTACCGGATCCTCCGCCAACATCTACCAGTGCCGGTAGGATTTCTTCTGTAAAGTGTTTAAACAAAACAGGATAACCATATTCCCCTGACTGGATGTGATGGGCAAAGCGTACATTCCAACCACCGCCATCATTGGTATTTCCCCTGGTATAAATATTCATATAGGGATCGATGGCTACGTCATATATATTTCGTAATCCATGTGTATAAACTTCCATTTCGGTACCATCTGGGCGTACCCGCACCACACCGCCGCCAAGCATGGTCATTTTTTTCCCTGACCGGTCAACGGCATCATGAAATCCGAAATCGCCAACCGCAATGTAAATCCAGCCATCGATGCCCATTCTGATGCCATTGGTGGCATGATCAGTTCCCCTGCTTCTTAAAAACTTTGACGTACTGATGTTGTGGATCAGCAACTCCGGCGGCCCATCAGCGACACCATCCCTGTTGGCATCGTTAAAAACGACAAGATCCATTCCACTGGCCTCTCCCGTGGTTTCGGAGAAGGTAGTATATAACACAAATAACCGGTCACCAAGCGGAAAAATACCCCTGGGGTTATCCAGTGTAGCAAAAGTGGTTTGCTTATCCGGGATGCCATCATTGTTGCAGTCGGTAAGTTTTACTATTCTGCCTTTTCCGGGATCTTTACCCAATGACCCTATCATGTCCACACCCACAAAAACCTCCCCGGTAGGTGCCACGGCCAGACATGCCGGGCTGGGTGTTATGTCCGGACCTGTAAAACTTGTTATCTGCAGTTCTTCCGGCCAACCAAGGGCCTCTGATAAAGAGTCAAGACTGATGTTTACACCGGTACTTTCGACAGGCTCACACGTCGGCGCTTTTTCAGTACAACTTGTGAATACCCAGATGGCACTTAAGATTACGTACCCAACTTTCTTCATTTTCATAGAATGTGTTTTTGGCAAATTCCGGAGGACGAGATGTTCGCATTTCCTTCTTTTGCATTGATTAGGCTTAACAAACTTTTAAGGTCAAATTAACCCAGCGAACTTAATAAAATTAAGCATTGCCTCATAACAAAAATTCCTGCAATTATCATTTGGTCCGGTTTTTTATCAATTAAATATTAGGTTAGGTCAAATAAGTACCACATGACAACGGACCAGGAAGTGACCTTGTAATAAAATTGACACCAAATATTTGTAATCCTCTTTCTAATGAGCGTTTTAATTCACCTTATTTTTATATATTGGGCTAATTTAATAATCCATTATTCATATTTTCCAAGATAAAATGCTTCGTATGCCCTTCAGGTTCTCTGTCAAAAAAAGTATGGTGAAACTTTATCCATACCTGATTATTTTGATTCCATTATTGGCTGTAGTCTGCTGTTCGGATCCCCAGACCAAAGCAGTAGAAGATTTACCACCTAATGTAGTTATTATTTTCACCGATGATCAGGGTTACCAGGATGTAGGCTGTTTTGGGTCACCGGATATTAAAACACCTCACCTGGATCAGATGGCCGAAGAAGGTGTCAAACTGACTAACTTCTATGCGGCGCAGGCAGTCTGTTCTGCTTCCAGAGCTGCGTTGTTAACCGGCTGCTATCCGAATCGTTTAGGCATTCATGGCGCATTGATGCCCAATCATCCAAACGGGCTGAATCCGTCGGAGACGACGATGGCAGAAATGTTAAAAGCCAATGGTTATCACACCGCTATATATGGTAAATGGCATCTTGGGGATGCGCCACAGTTTATGCCCAACAACCAGGGATTTGATGATTATTTTGGCATTCCTTACTCCAATGATATGTGGCCATTCCATCCGCAACAAGGCACCATATTTAATTTTTCTCATTTGCCCTTATATGAAAATCAAAATATCATCGACACTCTGGATGATCAATCGATGTTAACTACACAAATTACCGAGCGCAGCGTCAAATTTATTGAGCGTAATAAAGATCATCCGTTTTTTCTTTACGTGGCCCACCCACAGCCACACGTGCCTTTATTTGTATCGGAAAAATTCAAAGGGAAATCCGAAAGAGGCTTATATGGTGATGTAATCATGGAAATAGATTGGTCCGTGGGACAAATTTTGAAGGCTTTGAAAGACAACGGCATTGATCAACAGACATTGGTGATTTTTACATCTGATAACGGCCCCTGGCTTTCCTACGGCGAACATAGCGGGAGTGCGTTACCTTTAAGAGAAGGCAAGGGAACGGCCCTGGAAGGAGGCCAGAGAGAACCTTGTATTATGCGTTACCCCGGAAAAATTCCGGCCAATGAAACGATAGAAGTGCCCATGATGGCCATTGATCTGTTGCCCACAATCGCGGGACTGACCAATGCCAAACTGCCGGAAAACAAAATTGATGGGAAAGACGTGTGGCCGATTATAACCGGCCAATCTTCAAAAAGCCCTCATGAGGCCTATTTCTTTTATTACCATGTGAATGAATTACATGGGGTCAGATACAGGAACTGGAAGCTATATTTTCCCCACACCTACAGAACCCTGAATGGACGTGAGGGGGGTAAAGGTGGTCTTCCGGTGGACTATGAACATAACACCATGGAAGAAATTGAGTTATATAACCTGGAGACAGATATCAGCGAAACCATTAACGTAGCTGCCGAAAATCCTGAAATCGTCAAAAGCATTAAAGAGCTGGCAAACAATATCAGAATGGAGCTTGGAGATAAGCTTATGGACATGCCAGGCACGGAAGTAAGACCGGTAGGTGGCGTGGATTGATTTATCAACGGCTGGTTTGTAGAAGCGAGCAAATAATCAGTTAATTGATCCCTGAAAATCATAAACACCATGATGGTCCACCGGCCAGTTGGAAAATGGATCTACCAGCTCGCTGAGTAATACACTGAACATCTCCCTGGTGATCATCACTTCCGTATCCATTGAGGTATCCGTATGATTTTCCCAGATTTCTTGGGCTTTTTTATCCATGGATTCCCGCGATGAAATGCGGGTGCTGTCTGGACCTATTTTCATAAGATCGTACATGACTTTCAATGCTTCATTTACTGTCAGTGTTTCTTTTTCGCTGGTAATGACAAGCCCTGCCGCAATATCCTGCAAGCCGGTTTGTAAGGCGGACTTTGATACAAGACTGTCAGGATAAAACAAGGTTTGATTTTCCCACCCTATATTTTTTCCTTCCCCTCTTAAAATTCCTGTTGCTCCTGTTTTTTGAATGGCCAAAAAAGAACTACTGGTGGGTGAAACGTCCAGGTAGGGCAAAATGTAAGCCCTGGAATCCAGCAGTGCCTGCTGCACTTTTCTGACAGGAACTTTTGCCGGTGAAACGCCTTCATCAACCGCTAAAGCCGCCAGCACACCGGCCGCCTGACCGATGAGAAGACAAACGGGTTGCAGCCTTGTGGTGCCGTTTACAAGGTTGGTCACGGATATTGACTTTTCCGCCACAATGAAGTTTGAAACAGATTTGGGTATAAGGGCTCCAAGAGGCAGTGCATAGGAGGGCACCGGGTAAAAGTGCAGGTCAGGAAGCGCTTTGCTTTGAGGATAGGCGGCGTGATGATGATCTACGGGATAGTCACCTACTGCTATACCTGTGCGATAAAGTGCGTCAGTTTGGGCAAAAGGACGTGCCAGGTCATTCAGATCAAACCTGACAATACCGTCAATTCTTCTGGATTCCCGGTGGTATGGAATAAACGGAAGGCCGTCAGCCGTGGGAAAAACATTGTCTGCGATACCCAAATGTCTAAAACCCAAGGCATCCTGTAAGTAATAGAGATAACACATTGTATGCCATTTAGCCTGTTTATAGGCCTGTTTACGCTCTTGTGGCGTCATTTCGATGGCATTCAGATAGAAGTCGTTGCCAAATATCGGCCAGTTAATCATATACTTGTCGCCAGGCAGGCGTCCGTATTCCATCATGTGCTCACAATCCCAAAGTTTGCGCCCGATACTGTCCTGATTGCATCGGCCGGCGCAGGTGCAGTAGAAGAGGGAGGGATCATAACCTTCGGGTTTGGCAATGGTCATGTCGGCATCTTTACCGTAGTTTTTTAATATGGCTACATAAGTCAGGTCCTGTACGATGTCATTGGCATTTTCGGGGGCGATCTTTTCATTTGACTGGTGTCTGGAGTCCATGCCAATCTCGTAAGGGATACCTACCAGGGCGGCTACGTCTCCCAGCTCGGTGCCATCTATGACCACCTGCGTTTCAACCCGGATCGTGTCGGTTTGGTAGGCGATATTGGCCATCCATCCTTTTTGAGCCTTTTCAATGTGCTCAAGGGTGGAATTTAACATTAATTCAATGCCATCCTCGCGGCCAACCATATGTTTCAATATGCTGTCTCCCACCTCCGGTTCGAAGAGCACGTTGCTGACCCAGCCGGTTTTTACCCCTTCCGATCCTCCGTAGTGGTTGTATAAGTTTTTTCTAAATTCCTCCCAGAGGCCTGACTCTAATTTATAATTGCCATCAATCGCGCTCACACCAGCGGCGGTCAGCATGCCACCGAGCCAAGGTGTTTCCTCAACCACCAGCACCGACCGGCCCATTCTGGCGGCCTGAATGGCGGCCATAGTGCCACTGGCGCCTCCACCAACAATTAGTACATCCACCTGTTTGTTTTCAGATGTTTCCGGTGACTGTTTTTGGCAGCTGTACAGTAAGGCAATCCAGAAAGCAGCCAGCACATAGTTTGCTTTTATTTTAACCATACGATTGTTTATCAATAAATTTTTCACCCCAATATTCAGATACCATCCATCAACGTCACACTTTCCCTTAGATTAGGAAATATAATTTGCGTTAAAAAACAATAACCCGATAGCTTAAAAAATGTTTAGCAAGCAGTAAAAAGTTTTGAATATTAGCTATTCATAGAACTCGCTGATTTTTTCCAATGGTCTTCTTTCCAATCTGGGTACGTAAATTTCATCTGCCGGATACCCAACCGGAATCAGCAGAAAGGGTCTTTCATTGGCCGGCCGCTCTAAAATTTTTACCAGAAAATTCATGGGGCTGGGGGTATGTGTCAGCGCCACCAGGCCGGCATTGTGAATGGCTGTCAGCAGAAAACCGGCGGCGAGACCTACTGATTCATTTACATAATAATTATTTGACTTTTCATTGTGCTCGTCAACCTCAAAGGCTTTCTTAAAAACAATAATAAGCCACGGGGCGATTTCCAGGAAGGGTTTATGCCAGTCGGTGCCCAGGGGTTGCAGGTCTTTTAACCAGCGTTCACTCATCCGGCTATTGTAGCTTTCATATTCCTCTTTTTCCGCAGCTTTTCTAATCTTACTTTTAATGTCAGGGCTTGACACCGCGCAAAATTTCCAGGGCTGCTTGTGTGCGCCACTAGGCGCAGTGGAGGCGGCAAGGATAAGGTTTTCTATCAATTCCCTTGGAACGGGCCTGGAAGAGAAGTCCCTGACCGTTCTGCGCGTATCTAACCATTGATAGTATTCCTGGCTACGTTGCAAAGCGACGTCGGCTTCGTAAGTTTTTTTTTCGTATAAGGTATATTCAAATCCGTTAATTTCTTTAACCTTGGGTTTTGCCATGAGTTTTATAAATCGTTTATTTTGAACGAAAATATTCACTTTTTAAAGCAGAAACAAAATTTGAGATTAAAAAGTAGTGCATCTCAAATATAATAATCAGTCTTTTGAAGTTAATGACGGTTTATGTGGGAGACTATCAGACTACGCGCAGGCTGGTGACAGGAAATTATTTAGATCTTTTCCTTAATTTTAGTAAAATCTTTAAGACATGTCAGGTCAGGCCATACTATTTTCTGTCTTTGTATTGTTCAATACCTTTCATCAGCCCTGTCTTCCTGATGATCATGCGATTTACATTGCCGTTGTCCAATTAGAACACCAGCCCGACAACATAACTGCTAACCTTCAGGTCAAAGTTTTTACCGATGACTTACAAGACGCACTTAAAAATAAATTTCACCAGGAAATAAAATTAATCAACGTATCGGAAAGCGGGGAGGAAGCTAAAAAAATAGCGGCATACTTTGCAGCACATTTGAAGTTTGAAATTAACGGTCAACAGGTTAGCTACCAGCTCCAACGAATCACGGTTGAAAATGACGCACACTGGTTTAACTTTACGCTGAAAGGTCCCCGGAAGTGGGACAAGCTTGATGTAACGGCCGATTTTTTGATGGAATTATTCCCGAAACAGTCCAATATTTTTCAGGTCAACGAAGGAGACAAGACGTTATACTATCGTTTGACCATTGGTCAAAAATCCCGGTCTATCACATTTTCTGATTGAAGAGATCGATCAGGGACTGGCTTGTCACTTTTACACCGGTTTTTATGGTATTTGCTACCTCGGGAAAATAATAGGGAGAATGTAATCCCGGTAAATCACCTGACTGTATTCTTTCAGGGGGCGCAGTTCCTAACCAATATAATACCGTGGGAACCTGGTGTTTGGTTTTTCCGTAACGTGAAAAGTCTTCGCCAATCATCATTGGAGCAGCCTCGACGACATTGTCTTTTCCAATAACACTGGTGGCTGATATTACCAGTCGGTCAACTAAATCCGGATGGTTGTAGTTGGCAGGGGTAAAATCCTTGGGAAAAATCACCTCGGGCAATTTGTCTTCCGGCAATCCCGCGGCCATTGCTACGCCTCTGGCAATTTCCTTTATTCTTTTATGTACGGTTGCCTGTACCTTGTCAGTATATGTCCTTACTGTTAATTTTAAAGTTACCTCACTGGGAATGACGTTATGCCGGGTGCCTCCATTGATGGCTCCTACGGTGACTACTGCCGCATCTGTAGGATTGAGCGATCTGCTGACGATAGTTTGTAATTCCATGACTATCATGCTGGCAATGACAACAGGGTCAATAGCCATGTGTGGGGTGGCGCCATGAGCGCCCTTTCCGAAAACTTTAATATCAATGCTTTCTGTATTGGCCATGGTAAATCCTTTGCCAAACCCTACTTTCCCAGCGGGAATAGTGGGGCTGCAATGTAGGCCGATGCCATAATCCGGCGGCCCAAATTTGTCATATAAGCCTGCTTCCAACATCAATTTGGCGCCGGCGCCAATTTCCTCGGCGGGTTGTCCTATTAACATCAAAGTCCCCTTCCACCGGTTTTTCATTTTAGCCATGACCCTGGCCGTTCCAAGCCAAGTAGTCATGTGCATGTCGTGTCCGCAGGAATGCATCGCACCAACTTCCTTGCCCTCATATTGGGTGGTTTGCTGACTGGCATATGGCAGTCCGGTTTTTTCAACCATGGGCAATGCATCCATATCGGTCCGGTATAGAATGGTCGGTCCCTCGCCGTTTTTCAGAATACCTACTATCCCATAACCGCCAAAGTTTTCGGTTACCTCAAAACCGGCTGCTCTTAGCTGGCCAGCCAATACTCCCGCGGTTTTTTCCTCTTTCAGCGATATTTCAGGCGATTGGTGCCTTTCTTTATAGAAGGAGGTAAGAAATGGGATGTCATCTTTGATTAAGGCCTCTATTTCCGGCAGGTCACGCAGACCCAAAAAAAGAAAACCAATCAACAGAAAACCAGGGATGTAATAAGCTTTCATGGGTGATCGCAAGTAAGACGGTTTGGGATAAAGTGAGAAAGATCAATAGATTCTTACTTTGTCACTATTTTTATCAGACTTCCTCTATTGACTTTATCGGTTAATTTCATGCTATTTAATAAAGCGGTAGTCTCCATCATATCTTTTTTTACCTTATATGACTTCAACGCCCCCTCTACGGTACTGTTAGATTTAACAGATACTACCCGTACCCGGTCAGGTTTTACATTGAGTTTTGCAGGATCTGTTAACCGCTTAAAATTTTTCATGGTATTGACAAATACAGGGGCATAACTACTGTAGTCTTGCTGTGAAGATATGCCATAAAATTTGTATATATATTTACCATCTTGAATCAGGTAGGTAAGAAACCTGATGGTTGTACTTTGATCCGCAACCATGGTCATGGCGGGTAGCCCGTTAACCTTGATTTCCTTTTTCTCGATAACCTTTATGGAGTCGAGTTTGATTATTGCTGCCATAGCTTCCTGAAGCGTTTTTTCCTGGGCCAGGCTGAACATAATAGCAGCTTTGCCATTTTCGGGGGCCAATTGTACCTGTTGCGGGGTATTGACCGTTTTCCATTGTGTTGGGACCGGAAATTGAAATTTTAAAACGGGATGATAAAACACATCATTTTCAAAGAATCCTTGCCGCGGATCCTCGCCAAAAACCAATCCATCAATCATGTTCAGATATTGATTTCGGTTTACTTTTAGATTGGTAGCATTTAGTTTGGTCTTCCACTCCGAAGCGAGCCTGCCTACATTTTGAAAACGATCTACTGGATTGGGATGCGTAGACAAAAAATCCGGTACCGGCTCTGCGCCACTTTGCTTGCGCATTCTGTCCAGGGTACCGAAGAAATTTGCCATTTCCTTAGCGTCATAACCTACCCTCGTGGAATATTCTACCCCCAGCCGGTCTGATTCCGTTTCGTGTTCGCGACTAAATTTCAGAAATAGGAGGCCCAGGCTTTGGGAGGCCACATCAGAAAATGTTCTGAATTCCTTGGAGGCCACCATCCCCACTGTATACAACCCCTGGTATATCATTTGCTTGCTTTGTTGTCTGGCAGAATGCCTGGCGGTAACGTGACCAATTTCATGCCCGAGTACCCCGGCAAATTCCGCTTCATTGTTGAAATGGGCCAGAATGCCTCTGGTGAAATATACATAGCCGCCGGGAACCGCAAATGCATTAATTACCGGAGAATCCAATATGCGAAATTTGAAGTCCAAATGAGAGCGGTGAGAAATAGCTGCCATTTCTTTGCCTTTGGTATTGATAAAATCCTGTAATTTCTGGTCATCATAAAGGCCGAAATAGGAAATTACACCCGGATCACTTTCCTTGCCCATAGCGAGCTCCCGTTCTTCAGAGATCAACATTAAGTCCCGTTTCCCTGTCACCGGATTTACAGCACAAGCATTTACCAACAATAAAACAATGACACCTGCAACGGAGGCGATAAAGGATTTGGTTTTCATATCAGCTTTTTTAAACAATTTCCGAATTATCTCACAAATAATAAAGTTTGACTAGTTAAGTATTCGCTATGGCTGGTTAGAAGAAAGTTTTTACCAGATATAACGCCAATTTAACGGAGATGTCTGCCTTATATTTTGCCGGATGGGTTGCAAGCCCCTTTTTTTAAGTTATGTAACGATAGAGTCATAAACCTGGACCCTTTCCCACAGTGCCTCACTATCGGTGACAAACTTTTGATGCAGCGCATGTTCCTGGTAAGCGTCGTGATCATCTTTGTTGTCAAAAGAAACGATCAGGCAGTAGGTGTAGGAGTTATCGACCACCGTCCTGTCTGTTCCAGCCGCTGTACCTACGTGCGATGACCTGATGTAGTCAATGCCGCTGATAAAAGTATTCAGATTATTTTCAAATTGCTTTCTTTCGGCTTGGTTGTCAGGGTTTTTAAGCCAAAAAAATACAACATGTACAAATTTACCATGAGCCGGCGCGCTGGAAGAGCCGGCCGATGAAGATGAAGCGCTAGCGCCTAAAATCCCGGTCATAACAGTTAGTTTTTTGTAAAAAAGAATCTCCGGTTGGAGACACTTTTATTAATAATATCATTCATTTCAATAGGGTTCAAAGCTAGCTATAAATGCCATAAATTAAAAACACATTGGACACCAATTCCCCTTCCTTTTCTATTACCAGTCAAAACGCTAAAAAGGTATTTATCAATGAAATCTTTGTAGCCCGCATCTTCCGATGGAGATCTTAAACCCTGTTAAATTTGAATGTTTATTAAAAGTCACCCATCATTAGTGAAACCAGCAAAGCCCATATGTGGTATATTAGGGTGGAGCATTGGTTGTTGTGACAGATCAATGCCAACGGATGCAAGAAAATTGATAACAGAATGTCGCCTCTATGATTACGAGAGTTAAACAGGTGAAGACCCTTGAAGAGTTAACACAAGCCTTTACAATCAGAAAAGCCGTCTTTGTCAAGGAGCAGGGAATTAGCGAAAAGCTGGATTTTGATACCTACGATCCTCAGGCTTTCCATATCCTGGTATATGCTGGCGAAGACCCGATAGCGACCGGCAGGTTGCATATGGAAAATAAACAGGGCCACATTTCCAGAATTGCCGTGCTCAAAGAGTTCAGAGGGAAGGGCCTGGGACGCCTGGTGGTAGAAAATATGGAAAAGCTGGCCATTGAAAAAGGAATGACCTCGGTATTCCTCTATCCTCACGACTACCTTAAAAAGTTTTATACCGATTTAGGCTATTGCGAAGTGCCGGATTCGAAGTTCTGGCTCGGCAAACACACACTCATTAAAATGACTAAAAACCTGTAATCCAGGTGTCCATAACAAACACCTCTCCCGCCCACGTAAGTGTCTAGGATGGTTTCTGGGATTTAAGCCTGATACGCTTACGTAAACGCCAGGAGGTCGTTACGATGACGGCTAAAACTATTAAAGGCCACAAGTAAAACAGGGCTATAACCAAATCCTTTAACAAAGTCCAGCCAGCTGAAAAAGCGGTTTGCGCTTTTGTACCAAAGCTATCTTCGTGCATCACCTGGTTTTCTATCGGCAAAAGGGATATTTGATAAACGGGGTCCTGATGCAGCGCTAAATGGATGGTGCTCATGGCAACGCTTTGACTTAAGTGCTTCAGTTGATGCTCCATCATCTCAATTTCCTCCCGTATTTGATCAATTTTATTTTCAACCTCCAATACCTCTTTAAGATTGCCGGGCCTTGTTGCCAGGATATCTATGTATTTTTTCTCGATGCTAAGTTTAATTGCCTTTCTGGCAGCGAGATCTATCATTTTTCCGGTAACGTCCTGTGCATTGCTGGTTTTATAATCCATCAGTAAAGCCCTGGATTCTATCAACGTGAGGAATTCATCCAACCGGCCGGCCGGAACTTTTATCACCGTTGTTACCTGATGCACTAAACTGATCGTTTGTTCCAGGGTGTCCACACCGGTTTTTTTTGAGGCTACAACGTGACTATTGGTCTGATGATCGTAATCCTTGACATACCCACCCATTTGAACAGCCAGACCGGAGATGTATTTTAAATCTTCCTTTACATCCTTCACCTTAAAACCCATACGCACAGTTTTAATAAGTTTTATGCCGGTTGCACTTACCCCTTCAGTGGCGGCGTTTTTCCTGTGATCCGGATTCCCGGAAATGATAGCGTATTTCTCCCCCGAGCTTTCGGCTTTGTCAAAAGTAGCTGGGGGTGAAAGTTCGCCACCGTCAGCGTTATCGGATGATTCCAGGCGGGATGTCTTGTTACAGGAAGAAAATACAAAAATGATAGCGAAGATTAAATAATTACGATTACCCATGAGCTGCCGCGTTTGGTTCGTCCTTATAATCCCCGGTAGAAAAAAAGTCACAGCGATTTTCTAGTATTTAGATTCTTTTTTGTCTTTTAAATGCATTATCTTACATAAGGGAAATGATACAGTAAATTGATAAATGACTACAAATCATACAATTACCAGATATTTGCCTGGAAAATCATAAGTTTTTGAACAAAACCTTGCATGTGAATGGTTTTTGTTGTATTATTGTATTTTTCTTATAAAAAATTGAATCTAAGAAATACTTTTAGCGTTCTTTATTATTAGGGGACAGGAATAATAAAGACATTTAATACTAACTAAACTAATCCTAAGTTTTCTAAGACCTGGTCTTATCACTGTAAATTTATCTAGTACACTTAAAGTTAACACTGATGAAATTGAATAACTTATTCTTAATGACTTTTCAAGGCCTTCCCCGAGTCACCGTGATGATGGTATTTGTATTTAGCTTAGGGTTTGTCCATTTCCATGTAAACGCACAGGATTCCAATGAAGAAATGAATTGGACCACCTTCAGTAACAAGCAGAGAGCGCAGAGTTCCGAAGGAGATGTGCGGGAAAATACGGATTACGTGTTGGTGACCTATGACAAAGAATCCATCCAATTCATTTACCCTGACCGCAATGATTTAATCATCAAATTTCCAATTTCATCAAAGTATAACGGTATCGACGATGTGGTTTTATATACCGATGAGGAAGGAATTTCCAATATTCGGATAGATGATGAGAGAAATGTGACAGTGTACTACGAAGATCAGACCATCATTTCCTTTGAAACGGATCTTTATTTTTACTGGACCGATCAATCCAAGAAAGACTCTACCACGGTAGTAGATCTGAGTGGGCGTAAAGGAAGATAGTCCGGCCGGTTCTATTCGTTATTGACTTCAATACGATAATAGTTTTCCTGCTCAGGGTTGTATTTGTATTCTTCTACATGCTTATTTTCAGCCTCGAATAATTTTCTTGAACCTTCCGCAAAAGTTTTCATTTTGAGGAAGGAGGCATTGTCAAAAAATGTAGGTATGTTTTCAAATTTAGCGATGGGCAGGACATAAAATTTCTTCTTCTGGTTGATTTTCGGTGGGTAGACCCAGGTCAGGTAGTAGCCGGCATTTTTAACTTTACTAACACTATCCTGCTTATGTAAATTGACCTGCAGTATAGCACCACCATCTCTGGGACTTGTACGCTGATTAGAGATGAAATTTCCCAGAGAGTAGGCCACAAGGTGTGGATTTTCATTGTCGGCATGGAACTCCATTTTTTGCACCACATGTGGATGGGAACCAATAATCAGATCTGCGCCATTGTTTTTACACAGATTGTAAAAGTTCACTTGCTGCTTGCTGGGGTATTGTTTGTATTCCAATCCCCAATGCATGAATACCACAATATGATCCGGATTGGAGGATCTGGCTTTGGCCAGGTCCTTCACGATGGTCTCTTTATTAATTAAATTTACAATATTAGGCGGTGAAGCAGGTATGCCGTTAGTGGCATAAGTATAGTTTAACAGCGCTATCCGAAAGCCATTTTTTTCAATTAACAATGGATATTCTTTTTCTCTGCTGGCTGCATCCAGGAAAGTACCGGTATGCTTTATTTCAAGACTATCTAAAACAGCAATAGTTCTCTCCACTCCCACCTTTCTGCGATCACAGGAGTGATTGTTAGCAGTTACCATGATATCGACGCCTGCATTTTTCATAGCCACGGCCAATTCGTCGGGGGAACTGAATTGCGGATACCCCGAGTAGGGCCAACCGGCTAAGGTCACCTCCAGGTTTGCGATGGTTACATCGGCTTTGGATAGTATCGGAGCAATATATTTAAAACAGGTGTCGTAATTGTATTGGCCGGTATTATCGTCAAAGGCTGCATTAATCTGCGACTGATGTCCCATAATGTCTCCAATAAACAGCAGTGATAATTCTTTTTCCTCCTGTGGCTGTGTGTCCTGACCACTGACCTGGTACAGGCAAAAACAGGCTAAAATATATAATATTGATTTTGGCATGAAAGCTTCCTTATAACGTACTACTTAGGCAATGCAAATATTGTGCTTGAAATATAAGCATTTATTTTCCGCGACCCCGGTTAAAATAATCCTCATTCATTACCTGTTGGGAATTAAAACCTTTGATCTGCTTTTTTAAACGGCAAAATGGCCGGATGATTATGATGTTCAATGCAAGAACCTGGGCTTTTGAAATAAAAAGACACAATATAAGTCTAATACAGCATAAATTTTAAGGCCACGGGCGTTTGATGGCGCTCCTGGATTTTAACAATATACAGACCCTTTGGCTGGTTTTTCAGGTGGATATGATTTGTCTTTTGATTGGTTAAAGTCTTAAAAATTACCTGTCCCAATGGATCTATTACCTGAATAAGCGTTGGGGAAATGGGGGTTTTCTCCAGGTTAAGTGTAAAAGTTCCACGGTTTGGGTTGGGGAACAGATGATCTTTTAACGCCGGAAAGATGCCGTCACCAAGGCTGGTGATCACAGGCTCCTCATTGCCACACAACGTCAGATTTTCCCCCTTTAAAAACCGGTCCTTAGCCGGAATAGAATAAAAATTTGATTGCCGGGGTAAGCCGATCAACGGCCACGGATAATTACCCAGGAAATCAGGTTTATCATTTAAATAATAGGAAGTGTCGGAAAGTGTGGTATTTTCCGGAATAATTTCTCCCTGCACTTGATTGCCATGTATAAGATGATCGTTACCCATAATGAGGAAAACACCGGTAGGACCTTCAATACTTGTGACCTCATTGCCAATAATATTTTGCCGGTCGCTTACGGGATCTGGGAACATGACAAACCCGAATAATTCTGCCCGGTTTCTGAAAAATGTGTTGATAGGCCCGTTAAGCTCATGCGAGTTATCAATGACGATGTTTTGCGCTATATTGCCCTCAAATAAATTGGCATAAGGATAATTGCCATGTAACACGAGATCGCCGGCGGCATTGGCAGGTGCAAGGAGCTCCTCCCAAAAGGGATTTGTGGAATAATTATAGCCAAACACATTGCCATTGGCACCGGCCTGCAAAAGCATGGCATGACGCAGGTGTTCAAATATGTTGTTTTCCACCAGGCAATTCCCCGTGGAAAATTGTGCTACCACGCCGTAGGCCCTGCCGCCACCGCCATAGGTAAAGCCATGATGAAAGTAGGAAGCGGATATTTTAATATGACTGCTGTAAGACAAGGCAACATGGGCAAAATTGCAACGGTCGCTTTCGACGCCCTGTACCTGGCAATTAATGGCATACCTAAAGTGTATATTGCTGGTTTGGCCAGTAGTAGCATCGTTTCTTTCTATTTTAAGACAATTGATCCCAACACCGGTGACAGGCTGTATTTTTTCAATAGCAGGTAATTTTTCAATAAGGTAGTCCATGCGCAACGGATCAGCCAATGTCAAGCCATCCGGGCCTGACAGTCCTGTGATCTGATTGATCTGGCCAGTAGAATTCAATGCCCAATCGGAAGCGACGACCACCTCGTCTTCCTGGTAGATGCGGATGAAGTCTCCTGCTTTTAGACCATCTATGTTGTTAAGCGTGACTTCGGTAGCCCCAAATGCCGCATTGGCAGACAGTTCATAACGGCCGCTGGCTGTGCCTTCCGCTGTAATAAGATGGCCCTGTCCGCCCAGGTCAAATTGGAGCCTGGTTTCCAGCGCGCCCTCTCCCCGGAGGATAATGCTGTCTCCCAGCCGGATGGTTTCTTCAAACAAATAGTCACCGGCGGGAAATTGAATGATGCCATAGCCATTTAAACTGTTAATAGCCTGACGTAACGCCTCGTCGTTGGCCGTTTTTCCAGTTTCGTCGCCACCAAAGTCAAGGATGTTTAACACCTGACCCGGTGCGGGTAGGTCTTTTTGCAGACCGGCCCTCTCCCATGGCACCCTACGGTCTGGGGGTAAAATTTGGTTTTGAGCGTAGAGTTCGCAGGCGAGTAGGGAAAAAATAAATATATATATGTCTATTTTGCCCACTGCGAATTTTTATACAAAGATATATAAATATCCACTTTAGAAGGTGAAAATGTAGTTTTGAGTTAGATATTAGATGCTTCACAAAGATCTAAAGGGAATCAAAATCATCATCTGAGGTGCTTAAAACGATCTAACGGTTTATTAAAATCCTCTGACATTTTAATAAGTCCCTTCGCGAGTCCGGGAATTCTCTTTTTGCATTTTTTTTCTGGTTAATTTTAAGTTTCAGGAAATCAATAAATTCAAATGTTTCCTTTTTAAGATCAGCGGGAAGCCCCGAAAGTTTTGTAAATAATTGGATATCGGTCATATACAAATATCACCAGTTGGTGCGATTAAAAGGTATTTAAAAGCCTAATGGCTTGGAGAAATTTTAAGGACCAACACAAAAGTTTTTAATTCTTCCATTAAATCCATCAATTTATAAATGATGCCTCTATCTTTACAACATGTTAAGGGGATATTATTTTCTGATTATTTTGATGGCCGGAATTTTTGGTTGTGGAGACAAGGAATTAAGTCGCAAGGCCAAATTCTTTTATAAGGCTAATGATCACCTCTATGCCAAAGAATATAAGGAAGCTATTGAATTGTATTCAGAAGCTTTAAACGTGGACCAGAATTTCAAAGATGCCTACAACAATCGGGGCATCGCCTATTACGAGCAGGGGAAATATTTTAAAGCCATCGAAGATTATACAAGAGCGATCCAGATTGATTCGACCTATACTGACGCTTATTTTAACCGGTCAAATGCCTACATCCAAAACAGGAAATGGAAAAGGGCATTGAAAGATATGATGGTCGTATCAGCAGTTTACCAGGATTCGACGGAGGTATATTTGAACTTTGGTGTTATCTATAACAATCTACGGCAGTATGAAAAGGCGTTGGAAGCATTTAGCCGTGCCGGGCAGCTGGATCCCGGCAATGCCGAAAATTATATCAACAGGGCTGTGGTTTACTACCATTTAAAAGATTGGGAAAAAGCCAGGTCATCGTTGGATGCAGCGCTTGAAATTGACCCCAAACACGGTCATGCCTATAATGTCATGGGGCTGATTTTCATGGAAGAAGGCAACTATCAAGAGGCACTATCTCATATTAATGCGGCGCTGGAACTGGATCCCGACAACCCTTTTTTTCTCAACAACCGGGGTTTTGCATTCCTTAACTTAAATCAGCTGTCGCAAGCGGAGGAGGACATCAATAAAAGCATTGTATTGAAATCGGATAATCCCTGGTCTTATCGCAATAAGGGCATATTTTATTATATGTCAGGAAATTACGACAAGGCCATTACGTTATTGGTGCAGGCTTTTGAGATGGATAATCACCTGGAACGAATCCATTTTTATTTAGGACAATCCTATTGCGCCCGTAACCAAAAGCAGGAGGGATGCCACCATTTTCAATTGGCTGCAGCTACCGGTGACGAAGAGGCCGGGCAGCTTTACAGGCAGCATTGTCAGTGAAAAGGTTAATGTATTGTGGATTTGTAAAAACTAATTATCAGAGGGAATCTTAATCTTAAATGTAGCGCCTTTATTATATCCGGGGCTTTCGGCGTGGATGCTGCCATCGTGTTTCTCGACTATTTTTTTGGTTAGGTACAAACCCAACCCATTGGTGGGCTCCCCTTGTGTACCTCTTTTCCTTTCAGGGGTAAACCTTTCAAAAAGTACCGCTGTGTTATCCAGCGAAAATCCGATTCCCTGATCTTGTACACTTATTTTCACAGTGTCTCCACCGTTGCTGGCATTCACAAATATATTGTCTCCTTTCTTGGAGAACTTGATAGCGTTATGTACCAGATTGGTGATTACCTGGGAGAAAGAATAAGGTTCAACCTTTACCTCCAGGTGTGGCGGAACATTTTGACTGATTTCCAGCTGCTTGTTTTTCAATGTCAATTCAAATTGACTTAACGACTGTGCCAGGAATTTTGAAAGATTTACGGGGACCTTTTTAGGTGTTTTACGGCTTTGACTTTCTTCATTGAGCAAGGATAACACCGACTCCATCAGCTTTAACTGGTGATATCCAAACTCTTCCGCCTTGTTGCAAAAATATTTAGCCTGAGCGCTTTCAGGCTCCTCCCTGATGAGCTTTAACAAACCAATGATAGAAACCATAGGACTTCTCAGGTCGTGGGAAAGCATGGCTGTAAAATCATTTTTTTCGGTAATCAGCTTACTGGTAGACTTTGCTCTCTTTTTTATATCTCTTAATATTAATCCGACTTCATCGCGAAAGTGGGTAGGCAGATCGGGAATTTCATTGGTTTTGTTGTATTTGGTTAGTTCCTGCTGCGCGAGTGTGATGGGATAACTCAGCTGGTTTAATAACCAAACATTGAAGATAATACCAATCAGGGTAAAGGCCAATATCAGAAAAAAGACATCGGCGATAGCAATATGTGTTTGATTAAAATACAGGAAATAAAGGCTGATCCCAATTATTGGTGTGACCATCCCAAGTAGGCTTACAAAAATAATTTTGTAAACGTATTTGTTAAAAAAACCACTTTTAGATAAAAAATTGTAAACCCACATTGGCGATTATTTTAATTTCAGAACCTATAATCAAACCATCGGCTTAGCTGCTACATAAAGGTTTCATAAAGGTACTAAGCAGGGAAATTAAAATGTATCAGAAAAGATCGCAAAAAGTACTTCGGTGTTTAAAGGTTCTTTATTGAAGTAAATGCTTTTTTTTAATTTAAACGAGGCTTATAACGCGGGTATTGCAAGAAAATCAGCATCCTGAAAAGGCCTCAAATAATCGAGAATCTTGATAACTCACAAGTTTTTAATAAGTTATAAATTGGAATTTGAATTAATTGATAATGCGAAAAAACACTATTTGCATTTCTTTATTTTGAACAAATTGCTAAATTATTCTCGATTTATAATCCAAACAAACTAAAAAAACCTATGAAAGCTCTAAAAATCATTGGAATAATTCTTTTATCCATTATTGTGCTTATTGCAATTGCGGTTGCAGTTTTGCCGTCAAAAGCACACGTGGAACGTTCCGTGGTGATCAATGCCAAACCTTCGCTGGTTTATTCCCAGCTAAGCAGTATGAAGAAATTTAATAAATGGTCTCCCTGGACAGGCATTGATCCGGAGACCGTATATAATTTTGAAGGCCCCGAGTCAGGCGTTGGCTCCAAAATGTCCTGGCAAAGTGACCATCAGGATGTGGGTAGTGGTAGCCAATCGATCGTAGAGGCAGTTCCGGATAAGCTGATCAAATCAGAACTGGCGTTTGATGGTTTTGACAATACCGCCCAGGCGACCTTTACCTTAAATCCTGAAGGTGAGCAGACGAATGTTACGTGGTCTTTTGATTCTGATTTTTCAGGCCTCATGAAGTTATTTGGTGTCATGATGGATGGGCAGTTAGGGCCATACTATGAAAAGGGGTTGGCACAGTTAAAAGAAGTAGTCGAATCCCTGCCACAGTATTCCATACAAATTACCCAGGAAGAAACGGAGCCTATTTACTATATTGGTATAAAATCCGAAGTTAGCCTGGATGATCCCAATGCCATCAAGGAAATGATGGGGCAGTCTTTTGGTGAATTAATGGGTTATGTCGCTGCAGCGGGAAAACAGCCTGCCGGCATGCCTATTTGCGTCTATCATGACATGGGCAGTGACATGATCGTGATGGAACCTGCCATACCCACCGCTGAGTCGATGGAGGTGAAGCACGACAAAATCGAGGCCCAGCAAATAAATGCTTCGAAAGTCGTAAAAGGTATACACCTGGGAGATTATGAAAAGCTGGGTGCTTCACACGATGAAATAACAGCTTACATGCAGGCAAATAATCTGACCTTGAATGGGAATCCCTGGGAACAATATGTTAACGATCCCAGTACCGTTGACACCACCAAATGGGAGACACACATATATTATCCAGTCAATTAATATTTGTCTCTGTTAGAAAAGGCCTTATCAACCTGGCAGGTTGATAAGGCCTTTTTGTTTTCCAGCCCCACCCGCCAAAATGTCTTAGGATTTTAAAAATCTTAAAAAAAACTGACTGTGATTTTAAACCCTTTGGCATTGGCATAGTCAAAGCCTAAGATTAAAGAGATACAAACCTGATAACATGTATCTTCCACCCACTTTTATATTTTCAGAAAGCGATGTAAGCGATTTCATCGCTTTCTTTTTTAGGGTGGTAAACGGACAGCTGGTAATTTGGATCATTCACCTTTCGGGGTATCTACCGGATTGATCTTTGTTTATAGGTTAATCATTAATATTCAATCAAATGACCTTTCGGGTTATAAAACAAAAAAAGCTGCCATGGGCAGCTTGCAATATTTTTACTGGGTTATATTCCTGTTATTCTCCATCCGGCGCCTCACCAGGATCTTCCTCACCGCCCACGGGATCAGTACTATCATCTCCACCTGCATTGTCAAGGTTTAGATCTGGAGCAGGCACGATAGCGCGATCTTCAGCTTTCTGAATGTTTGGACTGGTACTTACATCTGCATTGCTACCATCATTATCAATTAAAAAATCTGTTGATAAGGTTAACACCAGCAAGGCAATAGCCAATCCCCAGGTAAATTTTTCGAGGAAATCTCCTGTTTTCTTAACACCAATCAACTGACTGGTTGAAGATCCGCCAAACTGGCTGGACAATCCTCCACCTTTGGAGTTTTGGGCCAAAATCACCAGAATTAACAGAAAACAAATAATAGTTATTATAATTATCAGTGCAACCATCTTATGATTTTTCTAATTCTTCAATCCGAGATGCAAAGTAAGCCTTTTTTTGCGGAAACTTCCAAATTAATTTTTTATAAATGTCTTTGGCTTTCTGGGTTTTTCCCTGTTTTTCCATGATAATGGCAAGGTTCTCAGAAATTAAATCTTCTTTGATCTCAATACTTTTTAATGATAAATCCTCCTGCGGCGTATCCTGTCCTCCTTTTACAGGCTTAGGCTTGGCAATACTGGGTTCTTTTTTTATGAATTCCTCTATGATTTCGATCTGTTTGTTTCTGCTGCCCGCTGCCATTGAATGCTTACTCTTTTTTTTTGTGTCCTTGGTTTCGCCCTTATTTACCGGTTTTTGGAGTTTTTTTTTAGAAGTTTCAGTTTTTTTGGCGGCTGAAGCGGTTGATTTTGTAGTACTGGGTTTACTCGTAGTTTTTTTACTGACCGTCTTGGTGGCAGCAGATGGTTTTTTGGCGGCGGTAGTACGAGGCTTTGCAGTTGTTTTTTTGGTAGTTGTGGTTTTACTGGCTGTTGTCTTTTTAGCGGTAGTTCCGGTTGATCTGGCCGTTGTAGTGCTTTTCGCAGCTGTACCCTTCGCTGTAGTACTTTTTGCTGCAGTACTCTTTGCCGCTGTAGTTTTCGTAGTCGTGGTTTTTGATGCCGGGGTCTTGGCTTTAGCTGTTGTAGTGGTTTTTTTAGCGGCTGCGGGTTTTGTTTCCGAAACCGTCTTTTTCGTGGCCTCCGCCTTTGGTGCCGGCTGTGATTTCCTTCTTTGCAGGGATTTAAGGTTTTCCTCCAGCTCTTTGTATAAGCTTTCTTTTGGATCTTCCGGCTTCTCCTGTTCTGCGGCAATATTAACTTTTGCTTTATCTACGTCTGAAGAGGCCTTAATATTGAGATCTCCCAATGGAATAGCCGGCTCTTCTTTTTCCTTATCCGGTTCCTCGATACTTTTTTCCACTTTCTCCGTGCTTTCCGAAACGATATCTGGCTGTATTTCCGGTTTTTCCTCAATTTTTTCGGTGACTTCCGGCGTAGTTTCTTCGGGAGTTTCCGCAACAATTTCAGGAGCTGGCTCTTCCGGCGTTTCCGCCTCAATCTTTTCAGTGCTTTGTTCTTCCTCTACCTCAGGTTCGGGTGTTTCGACAGCTGCATGCTCCGCTGTTTGTGGGGAAAGCTTGCCTTTTATCAGTGCCTTTAAGACGTTTCGATCCGGTGTTGTAATAGCTGCCAGGTGTATTTTATCCCTGTAATCAAGTGTCTTATTATCGGATTTGGATTTAGCGATCAGCGCGTGGCCAATTTGAAAATATGGATACTGATCAACCAATTCCTGAAGCTCTTCGAGGTCACTTTGAGATATTTGATGTGGGTTATTAATTAATGTTAGCAGCTTTTGTTTGTTCACGTCACTGGTATTGTTTAACGAAAGTTAAAGATAATAAAATTTACCAATTAGCCACAGTGGCATTGAATATATCCAGGATAATCTGTTCAAATATCTCGTCTATCAAGGCATCCTCTACCGCATTCAAAGTCTGGGTGTTATCAAAGTCGGCAAAAAACGAAAATGATCTGTCAAAATCCTCTTCCTCATTGGTTGTGTTGATAAACGAGACCTTGACGGTGATCGTCAGCCGCGTTTGACTGGCGATGTCAACACCATCAGTATTGTCAGAGGCTTGTGGCGTGGAAGGTGCGGTTCTATATCCTACAATTTCACCTTCCAGCTGTAAATCTCCTTCTTCATTTCCCGACAAAACCGTCAATCTTGTGTTTTGCTGGTAAATATCTCTTAATCCCTCTGTCAGGGTCTGACTAATGGTAGGAGGGCCTCCCGGGGAAAGGTTTTCAAACCTTCTGACTGAAATGGTGCTTACTTTGTCATAATCAATGTTGGTACCGGTGAAAGAATATACACCACATCCCTGCAAAAATGGAATTGCTGTCAACAGGAAGAAGGACAAAATCATGAAAACATAACTACTCTTCAATCTCATACTGCTTTATTTTTCTGTATAAAGTTCTTTCTGATATCCCCAAATCCTGTGCCGCATATTTCCTTTTGTTGTTATTTTTCTTTAATGCTTTAATAATTAGTTCTTTTTCCTTCTTTTCGATAGACAATGATTCGTCCTGCTCTTCGGCGATATGATAAACGTCTTCAATTTTTTCGTCCTCATACAGGTTGCCATTGTCGGCTTTGGGCTCAATAATCAAAGTATTATTAGGCTCTGTCTTTTCAAAGTCACTATCCATCGTTTCAAATAACTGGGAGTGATCTTTCAGTATTTCATAGTTTTCATTTTTGATGACTTCATGAACCAGCTTTTTCAAATCGTTCATGTCCTGTTTCATCTCAAACAAAACTTTATACAGAATATCTCTTTCGTTGAATTCATTTTCCGTTTCATCCCTTAATTTGTATAAGGCGGGTAAGTTGCTTTTTACGGTAGGGAGGTACTTTCTTAAGGTTTCAGCATCAATTTCCCGGTTTGTCTCCAGCACTGAGATCTGTTCCACAAGATTTTTCAATTGTCTGATATTGCCGGGGAAAGGAAATTTTAGCAGGATAACCTTTGCCTCATCGGTCAAATGAATGGGCTTGGCCCTGTATTGCTCAGAATAGTCGGTGGCAAACTTTCTAAACAATAGGTAGATGTCTTCTCCCCGTTCCCGAAGTGGGGGGATTTTGATGGGTACGGTATTTAAGCGATAATACAGGTCTTCCCTGAATTTGCCCTTTTGAACTTTCTCAAACAGGTCTACGTTGGTGGCGGCAACAACTCTGACACTAGTTTTCAGTACTTTGGAAGATCCAACCCGGATAAATTCGCCATTTTCCAATACCCGTAGTAGCCTTGCCTGCGTACCCATGGGCATTTCGCCAATTTCGTCAAGGAAAATGGTCCCTTTATTGGTGACCTCAAAGTAGCCTTTCCTCGAATCGGTGGCGCCGGTAAAAGCGCCTTTTTCATGCCCGAATAATTCGGAGTCCATCGTTCCCTCAGGTATGGCGCCGCAATTAATGGCTATAAAGGTACCGTGTTTTCTGGCACTCAGACTGTGAATGATTTTTGAAAATGACTCCTTACCACTGCCACTTTCCCCGGTAATTAATACCGTCATCTCGGTTGCGGCTACCTGAATAGCTTTTTTTATGGCAAGGTTAAGCAAGGAAGAATTGCCAATAATGCCAAATCGCTGTTTAATATTTAATACTTCTGAGTCTACCACTTTTAAGCTTACATTTAATAAAACAATGCCGCGAAAATTGCCCTTTGTTATGCTTCCACTACCTTCCCTTTCAGGGTTGCGGCGGTGCACGCTTCCACCAGCACATTTACGTACTGACCCTTTTTGTAATTTTCCCTGGGGAATAGTACAACCTTATTGGCGGTATTTCTTCCCTGTAAATAGTCGGCGGATCTTTTAGATTCACCTTCGATCAACACCTGATGTACCTTGTTCACATCCAATTGATTCCTGTCTAAGGAATGCGCCCGTTGCCTGTCAATTATTTCATTCAGCCTTTTCTTTTTCGTTGCCAGCGGAATATCATCCGCTAATTTTTTAGCAGCCAGGGTACCGGGTCTTTCAGAATAGAAGAACATGTAAGAAAAGTCAAACTTCACCAAATCCATCAGGCTTAATGTATCTTGATGTTCTTCCTCTGTCTCCGAACAAAATCCGGCAATCATATCAGAAGATAGGCCACATTCATCGCCAAGAATGCTTTTTATCTTATCGACTTTCTCCAGATACCATTCACGCGTATAAGTTCTGTTCATTAATTTCAGTACCCTGCTATTGCCGCTTTGTACCGGTAAGTGGATATATTTACAAATGTTATCGTAGCGCTTCATAACGTAGAGCACATCATCGGTAATATCTTTCGGGTGGGAAGTTGAAAACCTCACCCTTAGCGCGGGATCGACTTTGGCTACCATTTCAAGTAACTGAGCAAATCCCGTTGTATCAGCTGTTCCTGATTTTTCGATTTGCGCCTTCCCCTTTAACTGTGTATTTGATGACCATTTGTAGGAGTCTACATTCTGACCTAACAGCGTGACTTCCCTGTACCCCTGATCGAATAGTGTCTGCGCTTCATTGACAATAGAATAAGGGTCTCTGCTTCTTTCCCTTCCCCGCGTAAATGGTACTACGCAGAAGGAACACATATTATCACAGCCCCTCATAATGGAGATAAAAGCCGTAACACCGTTGGAGTTTAACCTAACGGGGTTAATATCTGCATAGGTTTCTTCCCTGGACAAAAAGGTATTGACCGCCTTTTGCCCGCTTTCTACTTCATCTACCAAATTAGGAAGATCACGGTAGGCATCCGGACCAGCCACGAGGTCTACAATTTTTTCTTCTTCCAGCAACTTATCTTTAAGCCGTTCTGCCATGCAACCCAGGATTCCCACTTTCAGGGATGGTTTCCTGGCTTTGACGGTGTTAAACTGGCTTAACCTGTTTCTTACGGTTTGTTCGGCCTTTTCTCTAATCGAGCAAGTATTAAGAAAAATAACGTCTGCATCATTAAAGTCAGTAGTGGCCTCAAATCCGTTTTCCTTCATAATAGAGCTCACAATTTCAGAGTCCGAAAAATTCATCTGGCAACCGTAACTTTCAATGTACAACCTCTTCTTTTTTGTGCCGGATTCAGGAGCCAAATCTTGTGCGGAATTGGGAGACACTGTTGACTTATCTTCTTCTATGGCAGGTGTCTTTAAACTCATATGTTTATTTTACTTACAATTCAGGTAGTAACAAAATTAAATGCGAGTGACTACCAAAAATTCAATCTTATCTTTTCAAAATTATCACAAAAATAACACATAAAATTGTAAATACTGACAAAATGTCAATGAAATGAATGCAATAAAAAAAGTATTAACCTGGCGTGGTTTTACGGCTCTTTGATCTCCCTAATTCAGTGATATTGGTTATCGCTGAATACTAGCTGGTAAGTAATTTTACGATTAAAAAAGTGTGTTTAATTTGGAAAAATCAGGCTGGATAACAGCCGTAAGATAAGAGAATTTAATGCGCCTTTATGTATCAAAAAATTGTGTAGATTTGAAAATTATAATTTTAGGTAGAATGGAAAAGCTAAATTACATTTCATGAAAAAGGTTGGAATTCTTGTCAATTCAACAAAATGTAATAAGTATATATTCCAGACATTTAAGGAATTAGCCATCAGCAACCAAATAGAACTTTTTGTACTGATCAGCAAAAGACCTCCTGAAAGTTTAAAGAAAAGGTTAATTTCTAAGTTAAGTATTAATAACCTATTTAAAAATGCGGGGAGGGCTCTTTTTCGGCTTGTGAAGTCAGTTGAGGTGAAAATTCTTTCCCGTGGTTCCCAGACCGTTAGAGAGTATGCCAAAACATTTAACCTGGAGGAATTCATTAAAAATGATATTATTTATTTAAACCCTAAATTTTCTCCTTCGGGACTGGTCGTGAGGTACCCGGAAGAAGATATTGAAAAAATAAAATCACTTGACCTGGATTTTATTATCAGAGGCAGCGCAGCGGGCATTTTTAAGGGAGAAATTCTCAGCGCCTCAAAAATCGGACTTATCTCTTTTCATCATGGTGATAACCGTTGGAACCGCGGAGGCCCTGCCGGATTTTGGGAGGTATATTTGCAAAAGCCGTCGACGGGTTTTATCATACAATTATTATCTGAAGAGCTTGATGGGGGATCTGTTATCTTCAGGGGAGAAGTAGCTACCTGTAAATCATTTACTGAAAACCAGGTTCGCCTTTTTAATGAAAGTAATCCATTTATGGCAAAAATCATTTTGGATTATGCAGCTACCGACCGCCTTCCGCCCTTACAGGAAGATACACCTTTTGGCGAAGCATTGCTGATAGCGCCCTCCCTGGGCCAGACGATTAGATACGTTTACAGAACGTTATATATATATCTATCCAAAGTAACAGACCTTATTGTCTTTCGTAAAAGATGGCGATGGGGCGTCGCCTATATCCGGGGATCCTGGAGAACCTCCGTCCTGCGCAAAGGTATTCGCATAAAAAACCCTCCGAAACGTGCTTTTTCCAGCCCGTTTATTATTAAAAAAGATGGGAGAACAGTGGTATATGTGGAGGATTATCGTTTTCAGGAGAAAAAGGGACAGATCACTGCAATTGAAATCAAAGACCGGAAAAATTACGAAATACTCGGACCTGTCGTTGAAGAGTCTTTTCACCTGTCTTTTCCTTATTTGTTTTCCTATGAAAACGCGTTATATATGATTCCCGAAACACCCGGAACCAATTCAATCAGGCTTTATAAATGTTTGGAATTTCCTTCAAAGTGGGCATATCAGAAGGACATCTTAAGTGGGGTCAACGCTGCCGGCTCGATGGTTTTTAATCGCAATGACAGATGGTGGTTATTTACCAACCTGGCCTCAAAAAATAATACGGATCTTTGCTCAAAATTATATGCCTATCACGGAGATAACCCATTGACGGATCATTGGATTGCACATGAACAAAACCCCTTGGTTTTTAATAGCAATGTTGCCGGAAACGGAGGAATTCTGGATTTAAACCAGGACTTCCCGGTCAGGGTCAGGCAAAGACAGGGTTTTGATATGTACGGGGCCTCCCTAACTCTTGCCAGGATCACCGGCCTGACACCATCGGAATTCAAAGAGGAGAAAATTGGCGAGGTGCTGCCAAAGTTCTTTCCCAAAATCCGCGGATGCCATCACATGGATAGTAATAATGAATTTACCGTGTACGACTATGTTAAAAAGGACAGGTTGAAATAATAAACCGGCCTTGATACCAGCTGAAAGAATCGTGGAAACAAAAGCAATTAAACAGAAAATACTTACCTGAGGATAAGGTGAAATGACATTTTGTCATCAATAACTATTATCTGGGTTATTAAGGTTTACCTGGCACTTTTAGCCCTGACATTAAAGCCCACATTAACGGTGTTGTAGATCAGGCCGTCTTTGGCCTTGTCTACAAACTTGCTTTCCTGATTATAAGAAACACCCCATCTGGTTCGGTCAATATTAAACCTGGCTTCAGCGGAGATGGAGTCAGCGGAAAGTTGAATTTTCGCCGGGAAGGTAATGCTTAAAGTGACATCTTTTATGGTTAGGTTACCGGTAATCAAATGATTTGGGTTTTCGATAGTGAATTCACCTTTGGCTTCCTGGCCGGGCCATTGATCTCCTTTCTTGACGGCCGACAATTCTGTGATTTCAAATAGCGCTTTGGGGTGGCTGGCCACATCAAAAAAATCGATAGATTTCAGGTGGGTGGTCAGCTTCGTGTAGTCCTCCGAATCGACGGGCAGGTCCAGCACATCAATCCCCTTTAAATCCATGACAATGGACCCTCCAATGATTTCGCTATCTTCCGTTGAGATTTCACCGCTGGTGATGGGAATGATTCCCTCGTGTCTTCCGGTGGGTTTGGTGCCAACCCATGTTATCTTACTGGTTTCATTATCAACAACATAGCTTAAAGCTTTCGAGGTAATTTCTTTTACCTGCTGGGCGTTGGAGACAATGGCCTCATGACTTTTTGGATTTGAAACACAGGCAGTGAGGCAAATCGCGATACAGAAAAAAATGTTTCTGATACAACCTTCTGTAGTCAACATGATTTGTAAATTCATCTCAATAAGTCAACTTTAATAAGTTACAAAAATTAATGTTCTGTCAAAACCTTTAAATAAAAAATAATATTCAGTAAAATTGTTTCTTCAGTCTGTATTTTTTTATAATTTGTACTGTTCTAAGAAATTTTTGAATTAACAGGTTAGTGTAAGTAATTTTGAATGGCCATCCTTAAATCGGTGAAGGGTATACACCCTGTTGTTGGAAATGATTGTTTTATTGCCGAGAATGCCACGATTGTCGGCGAGGTGAAATTAGGTAAACAATGCAGTGTATGGTTTAATGCAGTGGTCAGAGGTGATGTTAATTCGATAACAATTGGCGACTATACCAATATTCAGGATGGAGCCGTTATTCATTGTACCTATCAGAAGGCAAAAACGATTATTGGAAACCAGGTTTCTATCGGTCACAATGCCATTGTACATGGCTGCACGGTGGAAGATAATGCGTTAATTGGGATGGGTGCTATTGTGATGGATCATGCTCATATCGGGGCCTATGCTATTATTGCAGCGGGATCGGTGGTACTGGAGGGTACCGTTGTGGAGCCCGGGTCCCTTTATGCGGGTGTACCGGCCAAAAAAGTAAAAATGGTGGATGAGGAAATGAAATTGAGTATGCATACTACCGCACAAAATTATTTGAAATACAGCCAGTGGTTTAAAGATTAATCATTTGTCTGAAAGCAATTACATACCAATATGATTACAAAACCCACAGATGCAGAATATCCGGATTTTTACAGCAGGTATATTGCCCTGGTGCCGGATGGAGATGTTTTCAAATTCCTCAGAAAGCAGAAAAGGATGTTTACAGCCCTTATCGATTCGATTCCGGAAGAGAAATTAATGTATAGCTATGCCGAGGGGAAGTGGACTATTAAACAGGTAGTGGGTCATGTTATTGATACGGAAAGAGTAATGGCCTATCGGGCACTCGTTTTCAGTCGCGGGGAACGACAGGCGATTCCTGGCTTTGACGAAAATGACTATGTGGAAAAAGCCTCATTTAACAAAAAAGATATACAGGACTTAATCCAGGAATTTGTAAAGCTCAGGGAGTCCAATATGGCTTTGATCCAAAATTTCAGCAATGATATGATGGAAAGAAAAGGAAATGCCAATGACTTTTTATTTTCGGTAAGGGCAATTATTTATATCATTGCCGGACATGTGGAGCATCATATTAACGTTATTAAGAATAAATACTTGTGACAATAAAATAAAATATACTTTGAAGTTTATCGTCAAAATACTTTTATATGCCATTGCCGTGCTTGCCACCGGCTATCTTTTACCGGGGGTGTCGGTAGCCAGTTTTGGGGTCGCCCTGATACTTGCTTTGGTGTTAAGTTTATTAAACGTTACCCTGAGGCCGATATTGGTCATACTTACTATTCCGGTAACGATTTTTACGCTTGGCCTGTTTTTGCTGGTAATTAACGCGATCATCATCCTGGTTGCCGATTATTTTGTCAACGGCTTCAACGTCGCCGGGTTCCTGTGGGCCTTGATTTTTAGCATTGTGCTTTCAATAATTAATGCCATCCTGAACGGTATTTTTAATAGCAAGTAACAAGACCTTCATTCTCCGGGATTTGGTGTAAAATAGAGAGGTCAGTCAGCCCAAAGAAGATTCTGGTTTTTATTGCATCAGATTAATTTATTTGTTACATTAAAATACAAAATCAACTTGCGTCACTTATTTAACTACATTTTTCTTGTATTCCCAGGGGCTGGGAAAAATGGGTGTAAATAATCGCAATAGTAGCTATGCATTTGACAAACGAAGGATTCAAAATTAATAAGATCAAAGCATTGAAGGACCAGATGGCTGCGTCTCGCTTACCTTATATTGTGATCGACAGTGAAGAAAATAATGACGAGTTCCTCAATTTTTATTTTATCGGATCCCACGAAGGGCAGGAGGTTATCTACGATGCGGCAATGTATACCTTGCGGTTGCAACATGAAAGTGAATTGTACGAAATTGCAGAACACGAGGCCGCTAAAAGGTTTTCCTCCTTTAAAAAAATTCAGTACGAGGAAGATGAAAATGGGGATATGAAGGCATTAGACATAGAAGAAGAGGAAATAGGATTGTTTATGGCCGAAATCATTTTGGAATTGGAAGAAGAGGAGGCTGTAAAAGTAAAAGAGCACGTTGAGATGGATACCAACCTTGATTTTGGTATTGGCCTGGATATAGGATTAAACGTCACCAGCATCACCGATGACGTTGTTACTAAATTTATTGCCGATTTTAATCAGGACAAGCTTTCGCTTGATGATACACTTTATTCTTTTCAAATGGAACAGGATTCCTGATCCCAATAAAATATATATTTATCGTTCAGTATTTTCTTCCTTTTGCGCGAATAAGGTATAATAGTCTCATTATCAAAAGAGATATAAATATTTATTATTTTTGCGGGGGAGGGGTACGGTTGAGGCAATCCTGATAATTTACTATTCCCTCATTTATATTACCTGGTACTAAAAGATTGACTAAAGCAAAACATATCTTACGTTTTTTTTGTATATTAATGTACCTGATGTGTTTATTTATTGAAGCTGGATAACGCATGAAATCGGACTTAGTCAAATTCAAGGATAGTGTTTTTTATTCTCTGGCATTTATAGCCTTGCTATGGATTGTAAAAGCTATTGAATTTAGCGTTTCGGGGGACTTCGGAGATTATGGTATTCTGCCGAGAAAGATTTCCGGAGCCATTGGCATTATCACAGGTCCTTTGATCCACGGTGACTTTAATCATTTATTTTCCAACACAATACCTTTGTTGATTCTAGGTATTGGCGTTATTTACTTCTATAATAAAATTGCCTTCGAGGTGATTGCCCTCATCTACCTTATGACGGGGGTTTGGGTTTGGATTGCCGCCCGGGAAGCTTATCACATTGGTGCCAGCGGGATAGTTTACGGCATGGTCTCTTTTCTTTTTTTTAGCGGCGTTTTTCGGAAGGATCCAAAATCAATAGCTGTTTCCCTGGTGGTTACCTTTCTTCTTGGAGGTATGGTTTACGGCATTTTTCCCACTAACGAAAACATATCCTGGGAGTCACATTTGCTAGGCTCGCTGGCAGGTGTATTTTGCGCCTTTTATTTTCGTAGTGTGCAGACATTTGATCATAACAATAATAAGGCAGAACTGGCGGTGGAAAGTGTTCATGACAAAGAACTAAAACATACGCTGAACTCCGATTTAAGTGATAAAGACATATCTTTTCAATACGACTTTGTTCCCTCCAAAACCAATAACAATAGTAAGGAGGAAAAACCTGCCGCCAATGCTAAGCCGGATCAGGATAAGAAGTATGTCAATACCTACAAACTTTAAAACCCAGCGGCCATCCCCCAATTTTGGGGTGTTATTCATCCGGATATCTTTATAAAAATTCTCCCGACCGTAAGATAAAAAGCATACCAGCTATTTTATTGCCACATCTTGCCGGAAATATTAAATTATTTAATAGTTTAAAGGCAAATTAGGTAAACCCAATTAGAACGTTATGAAGAGAGTCTTGTCATTAATTTTAATGATTGGGATTGGTAGCTTTACCCTGCGCGGGCAGGTGACCTTTCCCAGAAATGATGTTAAAGATGAACGAAGCCGCGCATTTATTTTTAAGAACGCCACGATCATAGTGGATCATCAGCATACGATAAAAAATGGTATGTTGATGATTAAAGATGGTAAAATACAAAATGTCGCGCAAACCCTGAATGTCCACGAAGGATACACCGTTATTGACCTGGAAGGGAAATTTGTTTATCCCGGCTTGATTGATATCTATACCAGTTATGGCCTGCCGGCAGTCAAAAAAATCCAAAATAATTTTTGGGGTAGGGAACAGATCCAATCCGCCACAAAAGGTGCCTACAACGCTAATCAGGCCATCAAGTCCGAATATGTAGCTGCGGAGGAGTTTGCGATGAATAGCGAGAAGGCTAAAAAATTAAGAAACCTGGGGTTTGGATCGGTGCTGAGTTTTCGGGCTGATGGTATTGCTCGGGGATCCTCGGTATTTGCGACGTTAGGCAAGGATTCTGAAAACGCATCAATGCTTAATACTGCTGCCGCGGCACATTATTCATTTAACAAGGGTAGCTCTACCCAGAGTTATCCGGTCTCGGCCATGGGCTATATCGCCTTGCTAAGGCAGACTTACCTTGACGCTGAATGGTACAAAAGCCTGAAGACAAAACCTTTTACAGACCAGTCGTTGATCGCCTGGAATCAGCTTCAGTCGTTGCCCCAAATATTTGAAGCAAATAATTGGCTACAATTACTGAGAGCCGACCGGGTAGGGGATGAATTTGGTAAGCAATATATTATAAAGGGCGGAGGGGATGAATACAAAAGAATTCAGGAGGTAAAATCTACCGGTGCCTCTCTAATCATTCCGCTGAACTTCCCGGAAGCCTTTGATGTGGAGGACCCACTAGACGCCATGAAGCTTTCACTAAAACAAATGTTGCACTGGGAGTTGGCCCCAACCAATCCCGGGATTCTGGAAAAAAATGGAATTGAATTTGCCATAACCACTCATCGCGTTGAAAGCGGCAAGTTCTGGAAAAATCTGAGAAAGGCTATCGCCCACGGATTGTCCGAGGAAATGGCGCTGAAGGCTCTGACAACCACCCCCGCAAAACTGATTAATATGGACAATATAGTCGGTAGCCTGAAAACAGGTATGGTGGCTAATTTTCTGGTAACATCGGATAACCTGTTTTCCAAAGACGTTGTCATTTATGAGAATTGGATACAAGGGAAAAGGTACGTCATTAATCCAATGGACCAGCTTGAACTGGCCGGGAAATATGATTTAAATTTTATGGGGAATAGCTACAACCTTGAGATAAACGGCAAACCGGGTAAACACAATGCAAAGATTGTTATCAATGATACTACCAGCATTAAGGTAAAGATGAAAGTTCAGCGCGAGCTGGTAACTTTAAATTTTGATATCGGAGACAAAGAGGTTTCTGACAATGAAATTAGGTTTTCAGGCTGGGTTGACGGCAAGGACATTAAAGGAAGAGGGCAACTGGGCAATGGCGAATGGGTTAGCTGGCAAGCCCTTCATCGGGATGGCTTATCGGAGGACGACAAAGGAAACCCGGTGGCCGATAAAGCAGATGCTGACTACGGGAAGGTTTTATATCCGTATCTCGGATATGGAAATACGCAGGTACCCCGGCAAAAGTCTTTACTGTTTAAAAATGCTACTGTCTGGACAAACGAGTCGGACGGAATTATCAAAAATACTGACGTTCTGGTAAAACAAGGTAAAATTGTAAAAATAGGAAAGAACTTATCAGACAAGACAGCTGAAATAATAGATGCCACTGGAAAGCACCTGACCTCCGGGATCATTGATGAACATACCCACATAGCTGCCACCAGCATTAACGATGTGGCTACCAATTCGAGTATGGTGCGAATTGGCGATGTGATTAATCCTGATGACATCAATATTTATCGCCAGTTATCAGGGGGAGTTACCGCCGCCCAGATTTTGCATGGTTCAGCCAATCCTATTGGCGGACAGTCTGCCCTGATAAAATTCAGGTGGGGGGCGTCGCCGGAAGCTATGAAAATCAAGGGCGCTGACAACTACATTAAATTTGCATTGGGAGAAAATGTGAAAAGGTCCAGAAGCACAGCTTCAAGGCGTTATCCTCAAACCAGAATGGGAGTGGAGCAGGTTTATATGGATGCCTTTACCAATGCTCTGGAGTATGAAAAGGAATGGAAAGGCTATAATCAACTTTCAACCAGACAAAAAGCCACTGCCGATAAACCCAGAAGGGATTTGGTTCACGAAGCCATGCTGGAAATCATCAGGGGACAGCGATTTATTTCCTGTCACTCCTATGTTCAATCGGAAATAAATATGCTGATGCATGTAGCAGACCATTTTGGATTCAAGGTAAATACATTCACACATATACTGGAAGGTTATAAGGTGGCGGATAAAATGGCGGCCCATGGGGTTGGTGGATCAACTTTTGCAGATTGGTGGGCCTATAAGTGGGAAGTGAGGTATGCCATTCCCTATAATCCAATGCTGATGCAAATGGCAGGCGTTACCGTTGCTATTAATTCGGATGATCCGGAAATGGCCAGAAGGTTGAACCAGGAAGCCGCTAAATCAGTAAAGTATGGTGATATGAGTGAAGAAGATGCCTGGAAGATGGTAACACTTAACCCGGCAAAGCTCTTACATTTGGATGACCGGATGGGCAGCATTAAAGCAGGTAAAGATGCAGATTTGGTGCTTTGGATTGATAATCCGCTATCGATCTATGCCAAGGCCGAAAAAACACTGGTCGATGGCGTTATCTATTATGATATGGAAGAAGATCTCAAAAAAAGAAAATTCATTCAACTCGAAAGGGCAAGGTTAATTCATAAAATGAAAGAAGCAAAAAAAGGCGGAGCTTCCACGCAAAAACCTTTTGAAACATCCCACGTCGAATTTCATTGCGACGTTATTGTAGGTGATCATGTACTTTATCTGGGTGAGCATTAATGTATCAAATCGCGAAAATTATGAAAAGATCTATTTTATTAATTTTTCTGTTGGCTGGTTTCACGAATTTAACGATGGCGCAAACCATGGTTATTCCGGCCAACCCTCAATCGACCCCCTTGTTATTAGTTGGTGCTACAGCCCATATTGGCAACGGAGAAGTCATCCAAAATGCCATGATCGGATTTGATCAGGGTAAATTGACGGTTGTAGGTGATGCAGCGCAAAACTTTGATAAAACAGGTTACAAGGTCGTTGATATAGCCGGAAAACATGTTTATCCGGGCTTTATTCTTCCTGCCACAGACCTGGGATTGACCGAGGTGTCGTCCGTTAAAGCCACTATTGACAATAATGAAACCGGTGCCATCAATCCCAATGTCCGGTCTATTATTGCTTATAACACGGATTCAGAACTGATCCCAACTTTGCGATTTAACGGCATCCTGCTTGCCCAGATCCGCGCCTTTGGTGGACTGATTTCGGGAAGTTCCTCCATCGTACAGCTGGATGCGTGGAATTGGGAAGACGCCTTGTTTCAGGCTGATGACGGTATTTATTTAAACTGGCCTAACAGAGAAAAAAGGCAGTTTGATGAAAAAACATTTACCTTCAAGACAGTTCCCAATGAAAACTACACCCCGCAGATCCAGCAACTGGAAGAAATATTTACGGAAACGCTCAATTACCGAAATAACGGACAAAACCAAAAGGCCAATTTAAAATTAATGGCGATGAAAGGCCTCCTGGATGGTAGCAAAAGATTGTTCCTGAATGTCAATGACGCCAAAGGCATTATAGAAGGTGTAAAATTCGCCAGAAAGATGCAGGTTAAAAATGTAGTGATTGTTGGGGGCGCGGAGGCATATTTGATTAAGGATTTCTTGAAAGCGGAAAACCTGCCTGTTATCCTGGGAAACGTTCACAGTCTGCCCAGGAGAGAGGATGATGACGTAGACCTTCCGTATAAGATGGCTTATCTGCTGCATGAGGAAGGTATTTTAACAGGGTTGTCTTATCGGGGCACGCAGAGTTCCAGGAACCTGCCATTTTTTGCCGGTACCACCGGCGCTTATGGTTTGGGAAAGGAGGAAGCTTTGAAACTGATCACTTCCAATACTGCTAAAATTTTAGGAATTGATAAACGCGTCGGGTCGCTGGAGGTGGGAAAGGAAGCTACCTTGTTTGTCTCGGAAGGCGACGCACTGGATATGCGGACGAACAAACTATTGCATGCTTTTATAAATGGCCGACAACTACAGCTTGATGCCACGCAACAGATCCTGTACGAAAAATACAAAAATAAATATCAGGGAGAATAACATACCAATTTCGGCCATCAGGAGCTAAAGCAATTGCAGCCACCAGTCAGGTATCAACAAAATTTAGTGTCATTGTGCCTTTATGGCAATTTTTTTGCCACCACTTTGTCCCTGTAAAAGCGCGTACCATAGATAAGGGGATATCAGTGAACCAAAAACTATGCATTGGATATCAACTCATTCCATTAGCATAATCCGTTTGCTGAAGCTTTTCCCGTCCTTAAATAGCCGTAACTGATAAATGCCTGTCGCCAGGCCGGTCATGTCAAGCGTAGCTGAGTTTAGATCGGTTTTTATGAGTCTTACGGGGATCTGCTGTCCACTGCTGTTGTAAAGGATAACTTCATCAAAGGCACCTTCAATTTGAAATCTTCCTGACGATGGGTTGGGAAATATTTTCAATGCCTTCTCCGGTTGTCTGTCATCATCAATTCCGGTGACCACAGCCCCCCGGCCAAATCGCGGTCGCATGAGTAAACTGCCCGCAATCTCTGTGTTTTGTTCCCACTGTCCCAAAACATTAAAAAAAATCTTGTCTCCGGTATCCGTATTCAGATCCAACCCTACGGGCAGTCTTTGATCAGTGCTTTGCCTGTAACCGATGTAAATATTTCCGTTGACCACAATAGGCGGGTTGAGCTCATAGGATTGCACTTCGTTGATACCAATGGTGCTTTTTACTGTGGTAGAAACCTCTGCCAAAATAGAGGTCTCACTGTCTTCAAGATCCCGCCAAACAAATAGTTCAATAGGAGTGCCCGAAAAGTCAGCGCCAATATTCGGAAAATAAATGTCGACCGCTGTCAACGTATCTTCCGTAAATAATTCATATTGATAGGCCAGCCGTCCGCCGGTCTGATTAATACCCGCTCCAAATTCAGCGCTTCCGTCATCGTAGCTAAAGTAGTCATTGATGGTAAAATAGGTTGTAATGGTATCGTTACTTCTAAGATCAAACCGTTCTGTAAAGGTGGTGTCTGTTCCTATTATCTCGTCGACCAGCAGCGTATCGCCGGTATCAATATAGAACGTTAATTCTAATACAGCAGAATCTGCATTCATTACCTTGCTGATATCCAGCAGATTGGTAGTGTAGGTGTCACGGGCAAACGGCCCGGGGATCGAGGGGTCGGGCTCATTAAAATTTAACGTGTCCAAAATCTCATCCCGGATGGTATCTGATACAAAGGCGGTATATTCAATCGGTTGTAAAAATTTGTCCAGGTTAAAATAACCGACAGAAGCCCCGGTTAGTTTATCTGCCACATTAAACCCCTCAGAAAAAAACTGAGAGCTGGGCACGGCAGTGTAACGGCCGAATAAGCTGGTTGGATAGGAGGTGATGGCGTGGTCCAAATGTGATAGATCTGTGCCATTTCTACCTTTGTTCAATAATATATAATCGATTTGCCATGTGTCGAAAACACCTGTTAAGCGACTGTATGACTCAAATTTGAATTGAAAGTTTTCATGATAAAATAAAACGGGATCCAATTGAAACGTTTCCTGTGTGAAAACATCAGAGATTGCCGGATTCCCGCCGGTCATACTCCAGATAGTTACCCAGTTGTCATTGACATCTTTAAACTGTAGTCTTATCGAGTCTTCCGGGTCCGGAATTTCCCCAAAACCTTCCAGTTGCCAAAAAAAACTCAGATAAACAGTATTTTGGAAGTTTACACCAATACCACTTAAGTCAATGGGTTTTGACAGCAATGAGTCGGCAAGGCCAACGGAGATCTCATTGTCGGAATAGACGTTGCCGCTGGCATCCGTGCCATCAAAAGTCGCTACGTTAAAAGTAGGTGGCTGGATCCCTGCACCGCGGGAAATACTGACGTTCTGGCTTCCCAGCCACAGGGCCGTATCCGGAAATTGATGGGAGGTAGAAAAATCGTCCCAAAAGGGCAATGCCAAAGGCCCATCCTGCATAGTTCTGGCCTGACGCTTGTCCACATGAGTATTATTCTCTTGTTTTATGGGAATAGGAATAATCTTGAATTGTGCCAGGAGGCCTTGATTAATAAAAAGTAGTAATCCTAAGAAAGATAAAAGTTTTGGAACGGCACTGTTAACCATAAGTGGCATTTATCTAATTAACGTTTTAGGATTCACTTTCTTCCTTTTCACTCAAATATTTTTCGTATTCCTTCACCCAGATATCTACCACTTCGCCAATTCTTATTTTTTCACCTTTTTCCGGCGTCTGTTGAATGATGGTACCAGCGGGGAGTGTATCGTTTTCTACCTCGGGAGCTTCCAGGATCGATCCGGTTTTCAGGCCAACACCTGCCAGTACAAATTCAGCCTCCTCCAGCTGCATGCCCAGTAAATCAGGGACCGGAAAATCTCTTTTACCGTAACCATCACCCACTACCAGGTCGATCGCCGAGCCTTTAAAGATCCCGGTGCCTTCGGTAATTTCCTCTCCCTCAAATTCCTGCCTCAGCACGGCATTAAAGGCCATATCGGGTTCATATTTTATATCGCCCACTTTCAACCCGAGGGATTGCAGTTTAATTCTGGCAATTTTTACCGATAAATCAGTTAACTGAGGCATTTTTACCTTGGGCGGATTTTTGGCGTTCAGTGTGAGGTAGATTTTTCTTTTTTCCTTTACCAGTGACTGTGGATTAGGGTATTGCTTTAGCACCGTTAGCGGTTGATGATTACCCGAATAACCCGAATCTACAGAAACCTCATAGCTCAGGTCCCTGGCCGACAGATAGTCGGCAATCTCATCAATATGCCTTCCCTCCAGATCGGGTACGGTGATCGTCTCTCCGTGATTGGTAGCATTGGGCAGGTACCAGTAAAAAAATAGCAGGATCAGTCCGATGCTAATGGCTATCATGATACCGATATGTCCGAGGATGTCTTTTACCGAATTAGGTTTAAAAATCATGGCTGTATGATTACCTTAATACAAAGTTATTAATGGTTGTTCAATTTGGTTTTTCCCCAATAATAATAATATTTTGATCAATTCTGATATTCACGGGTGGCAAAATTGGTTTCCAATCGATGGCTTTCCCTGGTCCGCGCTAAGGCCATTTCGATTAATTTTGTGATCAGGGCAGTGTAGGAAATACCAGAATCATGCCACAGCATTGGAAACATACTGGCGTCCGTAAACCCGGGGATGGTATTTATTTCATTGATAATTACAGTGCCGTCTGTCTTTAGGAACAAGTCAACCCTGGCATAATCCGCACAATTTAAGGCCTGGTATGCAGCAATAGACCAGGATTTGATTTTACTTTTAATGTCGTCAGTTACTGCGGCAGGCACAATTATTTGAGCGCCGTCTTTGTCCAGGTATTTGGCCTCATAGGTGTAAAATTCATAGTCGCTGCTGATGACCACTTCACCGGGATTAGTAGCTATTGGCTGGCTATTGCCGATAATGCCACATTCCAGCTCCCGGCCTTCGATAAATTCTTCAAATATGCCGGTATTGTCATATATAAAAGTATTTTCCAAAGCTTTTTTGAACTCATCGGCACTACTGACTTTGCTAACGCCTACAGACGAACCCAGGGAGGCTGGCTTGATAATAAATGGTGAACCGACTTTCGATACAACATCTTCATAACTCAGGTTATCCCGCTGTTGAAAGTCGACATACAAAAACTTGCTGACTGGAACCCCCGCTTCTTTTAAAAGTCGCTTTGAAGTGAACTTGTTCATGGCATTGGCCGAACTTTGTACATCAGAACCGACGCAGGGTATTCTTGAAGAAGTCAGCATGCCCTGGATGCTGCCATCTTCACCATCCGTACCGTGCAGTACCGGGAAAATAATGTCTGTCAAAATTTCCTTATTGGTGGAAAGGTTGTAAAAATGATGACCTGCAGAAGATAACCTTAATGAAATAGGGTTGCCTGCTTCGATGTCGCTACTTACCTTATCACAATGATACCACCCTCCTTTTTTATCAATTCCAATCAGGTTTACATTATATCTTTCCCTGTCAATATTGGCAGCGACATTGGTAGCGGATTTAATAGAGATTTCGTGCTCCACAGATCTTCCTCCAAATAAAATTCCCACATTTACTTTTTCAGACATAAATTTTTTCTTTTACACTTCCATAAGGATGCACAGTAACATAACTCATGCAAATATAATCAATTAAAGCTTTGGGCAAACTGCCGGTATTGTACCATAGAATTGTAAAAAAATACTAAATTTTAAAATAAACGTAAACCGGGGAATAATCTTATGCCTTAAATTGTTAAACAATCTTAAATGGCATGCGTTTTTTTAAAAATAAGACCTTATTAACTATGAAACCTGTGAAAAATTACCTGATGTTGCTGCTGGGCATTCTTTTAATCAACTGCCAGGGCAATGCCCAATCTGATTTTAGTGGCGAACCTTTTCAACCACAGAAATTTAATAATTACTGGTTTGCCGGGAAAGCCGAACTAACCAGTTATCACCTGACACAATCGAGGTATGGCAAACTGCATGAGGGGGACGCCGTACTGATTTTTGTGACAGAAGATTTCTCCAGGAACAAACAGGTAAAACTGGATGATCCTGTTAAAAACAGGAAAGATGCTATAAAAGTGATGAAACTAAACTTCACTAAAAAATTTACTACCGGCGTATACCCTTATTCAATGATGTCCTCCTGTTTTACACCCGTAGATCGCGAAAATAACCCTCATTCTATTAAACTTACTACCTCCTCGCAAGAATGGTGCGGACACACCTTTACACAGGTAAACCTGGCGGAAAATAACTATGAGGTAAGCGGATATTCCTATTTTGAATCGGAAGGAGATAAGCAAAAGAAACTGGCTTTAACGGTTCTGGAAGATGAATTATGGAACATGATCAGATTGAGTCCCGATAAATTGCCGGTAGGAAAAGTTAAGATAATACCCGGATCATTTTCAGCGAGACTCATGCACAATCCTTTGGAAAATACAGAGGCAATAGCCAGCCTTACCGAAAATCAAAACCCAACGTTTGGAAAAGAAGGTGTTATGGAATACAAAATAGATTACAAAAATCCTAAAAGAACACTTAAGATCTATTTTGAGTCATCTTTTCCCTACGGAATTACCGGTTGGGAAGAAACTTATAAGGGTATTGGTGGGAAACAGTTAACCAGCCAGGCGATTAAGAATAAATCCATGCTTTTGGATTACTGGACTAAAAATAAGCCCGGCGATACATCTTACCGTCAGGAATTAGGTTTAGAATAAATCGTTTCGGTTATCTGAACCATTGATTGTTGTCAAAAAATAATCTGAGTAAGTTTTCGCACTAATTCGTGATATATTCTTCGTTAATGATGGAGAATTATTACATATTTTTGTTTTCGGAAAATGTGTGACTTTAAGATAAATGACAATGAAACTGACTAATATAAAGCAAATCGTATGCTTGTTGCTGACAACAGCCATTTTTACCACAGTTTCTGCCCAGCAGCCTGTAAAAATGAGATTTGATCAGCGCAATTACAAATTTGGCGACATAAACGAAGAAGACGGTCCTGTCACACATGAGTTTCAATTTACAAATGTGGGTAATGATACCATCCGGATCACCGGTGTTAAAGCCTCTTGCGGGTGCACTACTCCCGGCTGGTCGAAGGAGGCGGTTTTACCAGGGGAAAAGGGATTTGTACAGGCGCGTTACAACCCCAGAAATCGCCCGGGAGCTTTCAAAAAATCCCTGACTGTAAAATCCAATGCCGGGCCGGCCATATTGTTTATTGAAGGAAATGTTATACCAAGGCCAAGAACACCGGCGGAAGATTATCCCGCTTTGTTGGGTAATCTCCGCTTAAAAAATAAGACTTTGAATTTGGGCAAAATTGCGAGCCAGACACCGGTTACCAAGTCATTTGATCTTTACAATGATAGTGACCAGGGCATTAGCTTTTTGGAAAATACTGTCACCCCGGAGCATCTGACGGTAAGCGTTGAGCCAAAGGTGCTGGGCCCAAAACAGAAAGGCAGGCTGCTGATTACCTTCAACCCTGCCATGAAAACGGATTTAGGTTATAGTATCGATCAACTGATGTTAATCACAGACGATACTGCCATGGCTAATAAGAAGTTAAATGTCATGGTTACCGTGGAGGAGTACTTTCCACCGATGACGGATCAGCAGTATAGCCGCAAGCCACATATTTTGGTTAATGAGCCTGTTTATGATTTCGGGAAGGTAAATCTAGGCGAAATCGTCAATGGCAATTTCACCATTGTCAATACCGGCGCTGACGTGCTGAACCTGAGGCAGATAAAGAGCAATTGCAACTGTGCAGTGGCAAAGCCGGAGCAGGCATATATCAACCCCGGCGACTCAACGAATTTAAATGTTACCTTTAACACCACAGGTAGAAAAGGAACACAGCACAAAACCATCACAGTTTATTCCAACGACCCCAGAAAATCAGTAGTCATGTTGACTATCAAAGCCTCTGTGAAAGATACGACTAATTAGTTAGCAGCTGATAAATAATTTATTTTATGAAAATGCGGCAATGCCGGTGATATCATGACCAAGAATAAGCAGGTGGATATCGTGCGTTCCTTCATAGGTAATCACTGATTCCAGGTTCATCATGTGTCTCATAATCGGGAATTCTCCGGTTATACCCATGCCACCGTGCATCTGACGAGCCTCCCTGCTAATTTTTAATGCCATATCCACATTATTTCTTTTAGCTAATGATATTTGGGCGGTAGTGGCTTTTCCTTCGTCCATCATTTTTCCCAGTTTCCAGTTCAGTAATTGCGCTTTGGTGATTTCTGTCAACATTTCGGAAAGCTTTTTTTGCATCAGCTGAAACGAAGCAATGGGTTTGCCAAATTGAACCCTTTCCAGCGCATACCTTCGCGCGGAGTCATAACAATCCATAGCGGCGCCTGTAGCGCCCCAGGCAATGCCATAGCGGGCAGAATCCAGGCACATCAAGGGAGCCCCAAGCCCGTTTTTCCCTGGTAAAAGGTTTTCCTTGGGTACTTTGACATTGTCGAAAACCAGCTCTCCCGTGCAGCTGGCCCTTAGTGACCACTTATTGTGGGTCTCCGGGGTGGTAAAGCCTTCCATGCCTCTTTCGACGATCAGGCCGTGTATTCTACCCGCTTCATTTTTGGCCCAAACTACCGCGATATCTGCCTTCGGGGCATTTGAAATCCACATTTTGGCACCATTTAATAGAAAATGATCTCCTGCGTCTTTGAAGTTGGTAACCATCCCTCCGGGGTTGGACCCGTGATCAGGCTCAGTTAACCCAAAACAGCCGAGAAATTCCCCGGATGCCAGTTTTGGAAGATACTTCTTTTTTTGCTCCTCCGAGCCAAACTTATAAATGGGATACATTACCAGTGAACCCTGAACCGAGGCCGTAGACCGCATTCCCGAGTCTCCCCGCTCTATTTCCTGCATAATTAAGCCATAGGAGATGTAATCCAGTCCACCGCCGCCATATTCCTGGGGTACGGTGGGGCCAAAAGCACCGATGTCGCCAAATTTTTTGACAATTTCTTCGGGGAAATGAGCATTCTGGCACCATTGCTCAATATTTGGCGTAATCTCTTTTTTTACAAAATCACGAATGGAATTTCTGATAAGCTTGTGTTCCTCGGTAAGCAGATCGTCAATTTCATAAAAATCCGGTGACGAGAATGCATCAGTGAAAGATTTTCTATTGATTGACTGATCGGCCATGGCGGTATTTCCTGACATAGGTTTACGATTGTTTATGTTTGTTGTCGGTCAAATTTACAATAATAAAAACTAAGTTTTTTCATCTACATCGGTGAAAAGTAAGGAATTATTAAAATTAGTTGGTTTATTAATAACATAATTAGATAACTTTGACATTGCTAATAGTAACAACCTTATTTTTTATAAATTACCGATAAAGGCTTAATCCATAGGTATGATGACTGTGTTAAGCACTATCTAACATCAATACAGGAATTTTTCGAGGGAAGACAGCCTTTTTGCCAGGGAGCGGATATTGTAAAAACTAGTCAATTTGAAAGAATGAATGATTCTGATATAGATCCTAAGCTGTTGGACCAGCTCAAAAAGCTGGAAAAAAAATATGAAGTCATGGGCCAGGATATTTCCTCGTATTTGGATGGCCTCCTGTACGCGGATTATTTAACGTATTGGGAATACGTGCATCTCGATACGCTCCTGAGTTTACAAACGCCTAAAACGGGCTTTGCAGATGAGATGATTTTTATAGGATATCATCAAATTACAGAGTTGTACTTTAAGTTGATATTATGGGAAATGAAACAGATATCGGAGGAGGAGCAGATCACGGAGGATTTTTTCCTGGCCAAGCTCGAAAGAATAAATAACTACTTTAAACAACTGGTTTATTCCTATGACATTATGGTAAAAGGGATGGAAAGGGATCAGTTCTTAAAGTTTCGTATGGCGTTGTTACCGGCCAGCGGCTTTCAGTCTGCCCAGTACAGAATGATCGAGATTTGCGCTACCGATTTGATTAATTTGGTGTATTGGGAATCCCGCGAGTCGTTGATGAACGAGCGTGATATCAGAGTTTTATACGATAAGATCTATTGGAAAAAAGGCGCAACAGAGTTGGCAACCGGGAAAAAGACATTAACACTCAGGCAATTTGAGGAAAAATATACTTCCAGGCTGTTGAGAAAATCAGAGGCAATGAAAAATAATAACTTGCTGAAAGTATATGAGCGGTATGTCGACAGTCATGGTAGCACGCCACAGTTGGAAAGTGCGCTCAGGGAATTTGATTTAAACGCCAACATAAACTGGCCACTTTCTCATTACAAATCGGCCGTCAGATACTTACAGAAGGATCCGGATGATATTAAAGCTACCGGCGGGTCCAACTGGCAAAAGTATTTACCACCGAGATTTCAAAAAATTGTGTTTTTCCCCAATTTATGGACCAAAGAGGAGTTAAATAATTGGGGGAAGTCAATGGTCCTTCAAAACGATTAATTGGTATCAGAAACCAGGTATAGTTTGTATGTTAGTCTTCAAGGCATTAGATAATCCTGTCGCTAAATGGGCATGGCTTCCGCTTTGCTGGATGATGGCGTCTGTGACTTTTGCCCAGAACATTCAAATGAAAAACTACTATGAGGGGGAAAAATCCTTGCGGGAGATTTATTACGTGAAGGATACTAATTCTTATGTGCTCGATGGAAAATATGTCGCTTATCATGCCAATGGCAATATTAAAACCCAGGGATCATATCGCGACAATCTGTCCATCGGGAAATGGGAGTATTTTTTTGAAAGCGGGGCCCTCAAAATGAGGGGAGATCTGCAGGATGATGGAACTACCGGGTACTGGGAATACTATTTTGAGAATGGCCAGAAAAGCATGGAGGGGATGCTGATCGATGCCAAAAGAAATGATCAGTGGATCTTTTATTACGAGCAGGGTGGTGTAAAGAGTCAGGGTACTTTTTCAAAGGGAAGAAGAAATGGGTTCTGGCAGTACTTTAAAGAAGATGGCAGCAAAAAAGCCGATGCCAGGTATAAAGATGATAAAGGCCTTTATTCCGAATATTATAGCTCCGGCGCGGTGAAGGCACAGGGAATTAATAATGAAGGCAAGAGCGACAGTTTATGGACGTACTTTTATGAATCCGGAAAGGTAAAAGCCAAAGGGCATTACAAGGAGGGCCTCAAGGAAGGGCAGTGGCAATATTTTAACGAAAAAGGTAATCTTTCATCGCAGGGCAGTTATAAAAAGGGACTGTCGGACGGGCAATGGACTTACTATCATGACAATGGTAAAATCAGCTCGGAAGGAATGGAAAAATCGGGTGTTAAAGACGGGTTCTGGAAGTTATATCACAAAACCGGGGTTTTTAAAGGTGAAAGCACCTTTGTGCAGGGTGACGGTCCTTACAAGGAATATTATGAAGGAGGAAACCTGAAGATATCGGGTTACATTAAAAAAGAGAAGAATCACGGGAAATGGCTGTACTATTATGAGGATGGCAAGCTGGAAGGCGAAAGTGACTTTGAAGATGGTGTGGGACAATTCAAAGGTTATTATAAGGACGGTAAGCTGCGGATGGAAGGCACCATCAAAGATGGCATGAATGTCGGCCTGTGGAAATTGTACAAAAGAAATGGTGACCTGGCGGGTTATTATACAACCGTCTATGACGAGGAAGGTGTGGCTGAGTATGCGCCTGTAAAAAAAGAAGTAGCTGTCAGCCAGGGAGAAAACTATTATGAAATTCCGGAATTCCTCTTCAAGAACAAGAAGGTTAAATACTTTCAGCCACGAATAAACGAGTTTAAGGGAATAATTATCGCTTCCAACCCCGCAGCCCTGCTGGTAGGATCTGTGCCGTTCTCTATCGAATATTATATGCAGGAAAGGCTGGGTTATGAGTTGCTCTTCAACTATATGCGAGATCCGTTTTTTACAGCTGATTCAAAAGTGGACTTTGGTGAATTATACAAGCGGGGGTTTGCGATCCGGTTCAGGCAAAAGTTTTACCAGAAAGATCAGAAATTGGGCATGTCGTATTTCGGACATGAACTCAGCTTTTCCTCAGCGACTCATCTGGCAAATATCAATGACCCCGGCCTGCCCAACGGATCTTTTTCAATAGAAGCCTCGGAAAACAAATATGAATACACCGTCATTGTGGGTAACAGAATGATGAAATTTGCCGGTAAACCGGGTTTGACGCTGGATCTTTACGGTGGTCTGGGACTTGGCTATCGCGATTACAACGAGAAATTCCCCGCGGAAGACACCTTTAAGGAAATCTTTAAAGACGTGAGAAAACCCAGGCTCTCCATCCCGGTCCGGTTGGGAATTAACCTGGGCTATGCTTTTTAAAGCTTAACACCGGATACATCAAACTTTCTTCCAAATTTGTGATGAGTCTGTGATGGGTTTGTGATGAATTTGTGATAATTAATAATATACCCTCCCAGTTATGTCGTAAGGCCGACCTAAGCCGTTTATTTTGAAACAATTGGCCTTTCTCCCAAGTATATTAGTACATCTTGTTATATGTACGATTAATTACCAAATAATAAAATGAGTTTTAAATTATCTTACCTCAATTACTTATTCCTTCTGTTAATAGTGGGTGGTTGTATTGAAACTGATATTGTTGAGCAGGAATTGGTGCCGGCAAGAGTAGAGATCACCAGGAAAGCCACCAGCATCAAAATTGGTGAGACCTATCAATTCCAGGCCCAGTATTTTGATGACCTTGGTAATGTTGTAAATGCTGACATCACCTGGGCAAGTACCGATCCGGGCATTATCTCTATCAACGATGCCGGGTTGGCCATGGCTAATTCAGCGGGAAATGTTACGATATCTGCCACAACCAACGATGCTACTGATATGATTCCGGTCGAGGCAGGCGATGTTACTTCAGAACCTTTGCTGGAAAGAACAGGTACTTTCCGTGGAAATCGAGACTATGAAGTGACTGGCAATTTTACCCTGTCAGAGGAGACGGGTGAATTGCAACTAAGTTTTTCCAGCGATTTTTCAACTTCCAATGGTCCGGGATTATACATCTATCTTACCAATAGCGAATCCAGCATAACCGGTGGCGTGGAACTGGGTGAATTGAAATCTAATACCGGAGCACAAACATATGCTGTAGGTGGAGATGTGCAGTTGGGCACTTATGACTATGTGCTGGTTTATTGCAAACCATTTGGCGTTGCCTTCGGGTTGGGTAAGTTCGATGAATAATTTACCCGGAGTTTGGCAAGTATTTCTTATAGTTATTCTAAAATCATTAAGGATTGAAGTCATAAAGCCGATACGCTTGCGCAGATCCCCGGATATAACGGGAGATGATTTCAGTAAGCACGAAAGGTTCCAACTGACAAAAAATTATAAACAGATGAAAAAACGTATTACACTTTCCATATTTACCATCTTGTTATTAGGTTCATCGGTGAGCTACGCCGGGGGAGGGTGGCCCCAAAAGAAAGGCCATGGATATTTTAAAGTAGGTTTCTGGTGGTTGCGAAGTGACAGATACTTTGCACCCAATGGAGAAATCATTGATATTGCCACCGCGGGAATACATACCGCCAGCATTTACGGCGAGTATGGAATCACAGACCGTTTAACCGGCGTTATCTATTTTCCGTTTTTCAGCAGGGCCACACTCAACAAACAGGTTTCAGGTGCCACCGGAGATTTATTGGTCGATGGTGATGCGGTGAATTCGTTGGGAGATACCGATATCTCCATTAAATACGGCTTGCTGCAAAATACGCCTGTTGTGGTAAGCGCCAGCTTAACACTCGGATTACCATTGGGCAATGAGGCGGGGGGAGATACCCAGGTATTACAGACCGGTGATGGAGAGTTTAACCAAATGATAAGCATAGAGGCCAGCAGGTCGTTTCCGTCGATTGGGGCCTATGCCACGGTTTTGGTTGGATATAATAATCGTACCAAGAGTTTTTCGGATGAATTCCGATATGGTGTAGAAGCCGGTGTAACCGTGAAAAATTTCACCCTGTTAGGCCGCTTGTATGGCGTGGAGTCACTCCAAAATGGCAGCGACGAGGAGGCACCTTCCAATGGTATATTTTCCAATAACATCGAGTATACCTCGTTTACGCCTGAATTAATTTATACCTACAAGGAAAAATACGGTTTGACAGCCTCAGTGGGTACGGCTTTTTCAGGCAGACGGGTATTGGCTAGCCCCTCTTATTCCTTTGGGCTTTTTATGAAATTATAATCAGCGCATTTAGTTAATCAGGGATTAAAATCTGTTAACTTTGGTGCCGAAATGCAAAGCGTATATCTTTTTTAAGGATAGACACCTTAACAGATATGAAAAAATCCCTTGTACTTAGCTTACCTCCCCGGGAGGCCTATGATGAACGTTGCTTCGAAGGTATCGTTAAAAAGAAGCTGGGATTATCCGATCTTTCCGACATAACAATCCGTATTAAGCGACGTTCCGTTGATGCCAGATCCCGCAAGGTTAAAGTTAATGTCTCCCTGGATGTCTTTGCAGGAGAGCCCTCACCCGAACTGATATCCTATAAGAAAGATTATCCTGACGTCACCAATGCCGATCCTGTGATCATTGTTGGAATGGGGCCGGCGGGGATGTTTGCGGCTTTAAAATTAATTGAAAATGGGATAAAGCCGGTTATCATTGAAAGAGGAAAGGATGTTCGAAGCAGGCGGAGAGATCTGGCCGCTATTAACAAGGAACATATTGTAAACCCCAACTCCAACTATTGCTTCGGAGAAGGAGGTGCCGGTACTTATTCTGACGGCAAGCTGTATACGCGTTCAAAAAAACGGGGAGATGTTAACAGGATATTGGAGATCCTCGTCGCCCACGGGGCGGCCAGCAATATATTGTTTGAGGCACACCCCCATATCGGTACCAACAAGCTGCCTAAAGTGGTGGCTGCCATGAGGGAAAGCATCCTGGCGGCCGGTGGAGAGATTTTGTTTAATACACAGGTTACGGATTTTATCCTGGCCGGTGACGAAATAAACGGTGTTGTTACACAGGAAGGTGAAAAAATTAAAGGTGCAGCCGTTATCCTTGCCACTGGACACTCTGCCAGGGACATCTATCAACTGCTGGATTTTCGCAGCATTCGTATCGAAGCAAAACCATTTGCCCTGGGGGTACGCGTTGAACATGCGCAACAATTGATCGATCAGATCCAGTATCATTGTGTACGGCGTGGCGATTATTTACCCGCGTCATCCTATGCATTAGCCCACCAGGTAGTTGAAAAAGATTCAGAGAAAAGGGGCGTATTTTCCTTTTGCATGTGCCCGGGTGGGTTTGTGGTTCCCGCTGCTACGGCTCCGGGTGAATTGGTGGTGAACGGTATGAGCCCGTCAAGGCGGGATTCCCGGTTCGCCAATTCCGGCATAGTGGTGGCGGTGAATGCTGTTGATTTTAAAGCATATGAACAACAAGGGCCCCTGGCAGCGATGCAATTTCAAAAGGTGGTGGAACAGACGGCATTTAAAGCCGGGGGGAGTAGCCAGCAAGCCCCGGCACAGCGACTTGTCGATTTTATTGACGGCAAGGTTTCAGGATCTCTGCCGGAAACCAGTTACCAGCCTGGGTTGACATCGGTAAACATGCATGATGTTTTGCCGCAATTTATTGCCGGATCATTACGCGCTGCTTTTCATGCCTTTGGAAAAAAAATGAAAGGCTATCTCACCAACGAGGCGCAGATAATTGGTGTCGAAAGCCGGACGTCTTCTCCGGTTACTATTCCCAGGGACAAGGAGACTTGTGAACATATAGATATAAAAAGATTATATCCGTGCGGGGAAGGCGCCGGCTATGCCGGTGGTATCGTGTCAGCAGCGATGGATGGCGAACGATGTGCGGATGCCTTTCTCCGGGGTTATGCCTGAATGATATCTGAGGCAAACCTCAGCGGATAGAAATTGGAGAGGATATCTTTACGGATTTTGATCTCTTTCTGTTAAATACATAGTCAATTCTTCCCAACCTTATGCCGGCCCAACCTACCTGATTAATGATGGTTTCATGGCCTTCCCGGTTTTTATATAAGGTCGGCGTTTCCAGGAAAGTGTGGGTATGCCCTCCAATGATCAGGTCAATACCGCTTACCTGTTCGGCCAGCGTATGATCTGAAACCTTATCCCTGCTGTATTTATACCCAAGATGGGATAAACAGATAATTAAATGACAATTTTTCTTCTCCAGCTCAAGGACCATTTCTTTCGCAATGGCGATGGGGTCCAGATACCTGGTGCCGTTGGACAAGTGATCGTTGACAAGGCCCTTTAATTCGATGCCCAGCCCAAAAACACCGATCTTAAGCTGGTCTTTCTGAAAAATCTTATAAGGTTGAAAATGGTTGTGCAGGATATTTCTTGAAAAATCATAATTGGCGCATAAGAATGGAAAATTGGCATGAGGTAGCATTTTGTAAAGACCGTCGGTGCCATTATCAAAGTCGTGATTTCCGATGGTTGCGGCGTCATACTTCATTTCGCTCATTAATTTAAATTCCAGCTCACCACCAAAAAAATTGAAGTAGGGGGTGCCCTGAAATATATCTCCGGCATCCAGCAGTAGCACATTTTCTTCTGCGGCCCTGATTTTTTTAATGATGGCGGCCCTTCTCGCCATACCCCCTAAGCCGGCATACTTTCTGCCATCGTCAGGTATAGGCTCGATTCTTGAATGCATATCATTACTGTGCAAAATCGTAAGACGGATATCCCTGTCCCGGGATATCGATCTTCCCGGCACCATCATGGCGCTGGCAGCCAGGGCCGTGTTTTTTACAAAAAGTCTTCGGTTCATAGCTAGTTGATTATTTTAATGCGTCCATCAAGCTGCCCCCAGGCCTTCTTTTTTTGGGCTGACAGGTCCCTAATATGGTCAATGATCATGTCACGGGTTTTGTAATTCAGGTCGGTTATTACCCGGGCCTTGCTTAAAAAACCGAATCCACCACCGCCGTTGGCCAGATAGTCAGAAATTGTAAGTGTGTAGTGGCGGTTCGGATCGAAAGGTTTTCCGCCAATGCTGATGTCAGTGGCTTTATTTCCTACTACTTTAAATCTTGCGGCTGCAATATTGTTTCTTCTGGTTCTGGCACAGTTATCAAAAAACTGACGGGTTAGGGAACCCGACAATTCCAATACCAGCATATTATTTTCAAATGGCATTAATTCAAAAATTTTTTCCACAGAAATGGGCCCCTGGCTTATGGTTGACCTTAACCCTCCGTGTGCATTGATAATGGCCATGTCAATTTTTTTGCCGTATTTTTTTTCTGACTGAATCAACAACAGGTCTGCCACAAAGTTACCGAGCTTTGATTCCCCCTGCCCGGGGGCATTATCCAGTCTTTCTCCGGCCCAACCAATAATTGTCCTTATTTCCCTGTCCAGATCGGCCTTGTAGGGTTGTATCATAGCGGTGATGGCACTGTCGGCGGCCAGGCCTTCGTTTACTTCCATATTTTGGGCCTTGACGTCCGGGCCCGGCGTATAAGCAGGGCTACAGGCGAGCAAGACCATGAACAGTCCCGGCACGAAATAACGTGTCAACGGCCGGTATGGAGAAGATAATTTATTCATCTGCACTTTTCTTTGCGTTAAAATTAATACCAAACGCGCGATTTTTCGTTGCCAGTGTGTTAAATAATCATCATTAATGATTTTAAATATCAACAAACCGTAAATCGCAAAAGCGATTGAAATCATAAAGTGATCGAAAAAATATAGTGGGCGATAAAATTTTTGTACCTATTTTCGGTTAAAAAGAAAAAACAACTTGATTAATGAAGCACTTTTCAATCATAGCCACCATCACCATTTTGTTGTTAACTGCGCAATCCGCGTGGGCACAAGGTGGTCAGCCCAGGAATGTGCCGGCATTTAATGGCTTAAAAGTGTTTGGCAATATCCAGGTTACCCTCCGACAGGGAAACCGGCAGAGCGTGAAGGTGCGGGCCCGTGGCGTTGACAACGACAAGGTCAATACGTTTGTCGATAACGGGATCCTGAAAGTAAAAATGCAGGAGGGAATTTATAACAAAATAGATGTGCGGGTAGATGTGATATACAGGTCGTTAAATGAGATTACCGTTTCCGGATCCGGAGAAGTGTACGTGGAGTCGCTGATCCAGCAAAATAACTTCTACGTTGATGTAACCAGTGGAGGATATGCCCGCATGAGAATTGAGGTTAATTCAGTAGAAATAAATTTACATAGCGGCGGGCAACTGGAGATTGCCGGTAAAGCTGAGAACCAGGAAACTAAAGTAGTCAGTGGCGCAAAGCTGTCGGCCTATGGTTTGAAAAGTGATCGCGTTACTATCAAGGCAAATACAGGTGGTACGGCCGAAATATTTGCCAGCGAGTCAATCACAGGTTCGGCTGCTACAGGTGGGGGGATCAGGTATAAAGGAAATCCGCGGATTGAAAATATAAAAGGCAATCTAGGAGGAGAAATATCCCGTTATTAATTATCTGACATAACCACTTCGCAGCCCTGCGACAGTTGTTAGGTTCAGAGACTTATCGGTAAAATAAACAGATAAAACATGCCCGGATTCCCAGGAGTCTTTTAGCCCCCAAAAAAATAATAATTAACAGCGCAGATTTTAATATTTACCGAACGATTACGTACAAAAGCCTGTTGTATAATAGCGTTTTAAAATGGAAACTGATAGAAACCTATAGGTTGCAATAATATTATTAAATACCCGGCATAATTACGCTAAACTTTGAAGTTTCCATCTGACCGGTAAAAAATCAAAATAAGGGGATGAAAAAACTTTTTGTAGCGCTTTTATTAACTTTTGGAATAATTGAGGCCCGGGCTCAGGATTTGCTAACAAAAGATATCAGGGCGGCTTTTTTTGAAGCTAGCTTTGACCTGGAGAAAGCCATGGCACTATTTGATAAGATCAATAAGATATCAAACCCCTCACCCGTAGTGGTGGCCTACCGGGGTGTTTTGGAGGCCATATTGGTAAAAACCAAGTGGAGCCCCTTTGCCAAGTTTGCTTTATTAAATAAATCCAGGGAATCTTTTGCCAAAGCGGTGAGTGAAAAAAGCAATGACCTGGAGATTCGGTTTTTACGTTTTTCTGTCGAACACCACGTGCCCGACGTTCTTGGCTACAGCCAAAACCTGGCCGCGGACAAAGATTTCATCATTGAAAACCTGCATTTTTTTGAAAGAGATGAGCATATCAGCGACCAAATGACTGATTACATCATCAACTTCATGACGGAATCGAAATATTGCACACCGGAAGAAATTGACAGGATCCGTGCAAAATTGGACCGTCACATGGGTGGTATATAAGCCTTGTAGTTGTCACTTTTTTTTCCCTAAATAACCCTGAAGTTTATCCAGGAGACCGGCATTTAACCCTGTATAGTGTACCTGCGGGATTTTTTGTGCCTGACTGCTGATTGGTGCAGGCAAACCCGCTTTAACCTTATTTAACCAATTTTAACCCCCCCTTAACAGTCTCTAAAGCATAATTTGGTTACTATTGGAATAATTATTGAACCCCAGATTATGTCAAAAACATTTTTACGGATTTTTTCATGTCGAGGCAACCTGTCATTTGAATAGTGCATTATAGGTGATGAGTACGCAATATTTAGAAAATAAAACCCAATTGGTTATAGAGCAACTTATACAGCATTGCATTGCGGGTGATAACCGGGCTCAGAAAGCACTATACGAGCGTTATGCGGATAAAATGTTTAGGGTCTGTTATCGCTATGTTAAAAATGAGCACGATGCCGAGGACTTGTTGGTAAATGGGTTTCTGAAGGTATTTAATCACCTGCAAAACATAGAGTTTAGAGGCGAGCGCAGTCTTGAGGCATGGATCAAGCGCATTATGATTAACGAATCATTAATGTTCCTGAGAAGAAATAACAATTTCCGAAATGTCGATACAAGTCTGGTTGTGAATGTGGGAGAAAATGCCACCGTTACCAACGACCTGGCAGCCGAGGAAATTTATGCTTTGATCCTGCAATTGCCGATCGGCTACAGAACCGTCTTCAACTTATATGTCATAGAGGGTTTTAGCCACAAGGAAATAGCTGAGAAGCTGGATATAAGTGAAAATACTTCAAAATCACAACTTAGTAAAGGCAGGGCGCTGTTAAGAAAAATTTTAGAAAAAAACGGGATTCATTATGAGATCTGAGAATTTTGATGATTTATTTAGACAGGAAATAAATGGACTGGAAGGATTGCCTCCCGGTGTATTCTGGTCAAAAGAGGAGGGATGGGGAAAGTTAAATGCACAGCTGACTAAAACGGCTGGCAAAAAGAGGATGCTTTCCTTTTGGCCTGCTAATAAAATGTTGGGTTCCTACCTGGCCTATACTGCCGCTGCGGCCGTGGCAGTGATATTGGTGTCAACTTATTTGGTGGGAGGCTATTTAACCAGGCATGTAGGACAAGCTGATATAGTTGCTGCAAATGGTGAGGCCGATGTTACCAAAACAGATATCTCTGCCAGTGAGCACCAGCAACCAATTTTGGAAAAAAATATTTTGTTTCATCCGAACCTGGAAGAAATAGCTGATGACAAGGCTAAAAATGAGGCCAATCCCGTTTTGATTGCCGATCCGGTGCTTTTGGGGCAATTGTTAATGTATAATAGCACCGTATCAAAAAATAGCATCAATCAACCATGGATTAATACAACACCGATCAACTCATTTAATTTTAGTTCATTTCCCGGCATCACACCGTTATCTGCCAGTGATAACCCCACAGTACCAGCATTAAGACCGTTACTGTTTCCGGGAAATGGATATCACAAAGAAAGTATTACCAATACAGACGCTGCTAAAAAATCGGCCATGGCGCTGGTTTTTAGGGGTAATCTGGGCGCTGTTAAACAAAATGTTAATATTGGCGTGGAGGGAAGCGTTTTGTTTAAATTACCCGGCGTGAATGGAAAAGGGAGAAATGTGTTAGGCATTGGCGCGGATACCAGGTATCAGTTTTATGCCGGAGAAGATGCAGGCCGGGATCCAAATGATGCCGGTATTCCCGATATTGATAATGTTAAAAGAGGTTTTAACACATTTGTCACGGCCAGTTACAGTCATAATCTTTCCAAAAAAGCCGAAAAACCTTTTTGGGTAGGTATGAAGGTAGGTTACCTGGTACAGGACAATTCAAATAGTTTTGAGGATAAAACCCTTATGTTGGAAATGATTGTAGGCGGTAACGATACCAGTAAGTTTAAGGTTTCCCCTCAGGTTTACCTTACCGATGATTTTAAAAAAGTAATGCCTGGTATTAAGCTTGGAATGACATTGGGTAAATACGAAAAAGAAGTCGCCATTTAAATAGAAACAAAGCCCTGCGACGATAAAATCAATGATGCCCATCCCAATGCACCGCTGACACCAGGAGCTGATATAGTAAGGCAAGTACTGCCATTAATAACTTTCCGGATAGTTTCCCGACTTTTATCCGATAAGGATTCATCTTTCCAATTAGCCATGTAATTTTAGCATGTTTAATGCCGTTCTTTTTTTATGGCAACTGCTTACTTTTACCTGAAACGTAGACAGATGGGAAGGATTATATTGGTTTTAATGGCAGTGTACCTAAGCGCACCGGCTTACGGACAGCAGACAAATAATGTGCGGGATAAGTTTAGATTTAAGGATTTGTTTCATCCCTATGCACACCCCTGGTTAAGCAGCACTTCCGTTAATTTTGGTTTGGGACTATCGGCTTACTCCGGCGAGTTGAGTAATTTTGACAATTTTTCGCGTCAGCGTTATCATTTAAATCCGCATTTGAATTTGGGTTTGCAACGCAGGCTCACCGATTACATTAGCTGGCGACTGGAGGGGAGCTACATCCAGTTATATTCGGAAGCCGCGCATACGGTGTTGGAAGAATATCGGTTTTCCAGCCGCAATATAGATTATTACACGGCACTTGTTGTGGATACACAACCCCGGCCTTACCTGGATTCCCGTTTCAAAAAGTGGAATGTGTATTTTTTTGCGGGAATCGGCATGACACATTTTGATCCGAGAGATTCGGAAAGTGATAACAAATTGGCACCGGCAGAGAAAAAAACAGCCGTAATTTTTCCGGTAGGGGCAGGAATTATGTATTTTAAAAGTGACTTTCTTAGTTTTGGTTTTGAAATCTCGCAACGATTTACCACAACGGATTACCTGGATGGGGTGGTGACACCCAATACCCGTCCTGAAAAAGATTCTTACCTCATTTACGGGGCAAAGGTGAACTTAAATATGTTTAGAAAGTTTAAGTATAATAAATATCTCAGGCGAAACGGGTATAAAAGTTAATGATAAGTAAGATTTATGTAGTAATTATATACCTGATTAAGTGAAACTGTCGTTTGACTTTGTAAGAAATTGTATGCAATTGAAACAATTGTTTCTCAATTTGGGGTTGATTTTGGCAATGTTACGCAAAAATATCTTTGTAATTAACCAACTTTAAGGTAGAAACTGAATTATTAATTATATTCACAGGATTTGCATTGTTAAGAATGAAACTTTTGTGTGCCTTTCACGGTTCCACAATATTGCAAATTACGATGACCATAACGAGGGCCGATTAAAAATACCGTCGGCTTTAAATTAAGGGTAAAGGAAAAAAGATGCTGATAAAGTATCGGAATATCAGAAATTGAATGAGAAAGTATTTGTTTTTACTAAATATCGTATGGTTATTGTATTTGACATCTTGTATGCCAAATAAAACTTGCCCTGCTTTCCAAAGTTATTTTATTCTGGATGAAAAGACCCGCGAAAGTCAGTTCTCCAAATTTGATGTAGATTCAATTCCGAAGTTTGATTATGTGGTAAGGAAAAATAAGTACGGGATTATAAAAAAGGTTAGCTACAGGAAAAAACAGGATGAGTGGAATACCGTTGAAATGGACATTATTATGCCCACATTGGACCAGGAGCTGGATTCTGTGCTCCTTGCCCAGGAATTTTATGACGACTCCGATTCCCTGTTGACAGATAATAAGCAAACCCCTCAAAGCATTCGCCGGCGAGATCGATATAATGAAGATCAATTGCAATACATGCGCCTGTTTGGTAAATATCTAAGAAAACCGACGGAGCCGGGTTCATTGGACGTAAGTGAGGAATTGGATGCGCCGGCTGATGAAGAAGTTTTGGAGGAACCCGAGGAGAAAAAAGGAGTTTTTGGATTTTTGAAAAAGAAAAAGAAAGACAAAAATAAGAAAGACAAACCAGCCAAAAAGAAAAAGAAAAAAAGAAAGAAAAAAGATCTCGAAGAAAATGTTGAGGAAGAGCCGGAGGCAGAAGAGGTAGATATCTCTGACACTAACTTTTAGTCAAAAGCCATTGTGTCAGGAAATTTTGACTTTTTATTTTACGCCTTAAACCGGTTGAGGTAATTTTTTGCCTTTTATTATTACTTTTTTAGCACACTCTTATTTTGATTATGCAACTATTTTAATACCTGAGCCAATCGGGCTTGATGGCATTCAATGGCCAATAAAAAACAATGGAAGAATTCCCTATACCACGATATTAACAATCTTTTTGGGCACAATAATCACTTTTTTGGGTGTTTTGCCATCAACCCACCGCTGGATTACCTCAGAAGATAAAACTTGTTTTTCTATGTCTTCAGAAGGCATGTCAAGCGCAAAACTCATTTTTGCTCTCATTTTTCCATTGACAGATATAGGGTACTCATAAGTGGCTTCTTTGAAATAACTTTCGTCGTAGCTAGGGAAGGTGGCGGTCAATATGCTCTCCTGGTAGCCCAACTTTGACCATATTTCTTCAGCGATGTGAGGAGCGTAGGGAGAAAGAATAATAACAAAGCTTTCCAATACTTCGCGACTATTACACTTCAACCTCGTTAACTCGTTGGCGCAAATCATAAAACTACTGACGGTAGTGTTGAACGAAAGCTTTTCTATGTCCTCCTCAGCCTTTTTGATGGTTTGATGTATAATTTTAAGCGCGGCCGGATCCGGTGCTTTATCACTGACAACAAAGTTGTTACTTTCGTCGTGAAACAGGTTCCAGAACTTTCTCAAAAACTTAAATACCCCGTCAATACCATTGGTGTTCCAGGGTTTGAATTGCTCCAGGGGACCCAGGAACATTTCATATAATCTTAGGGTATCGGCGCCGTATTTATCTATAATGTCATCGGGGTTTACCACATTGTAATACCTTTTGGACATTTTTTCAACCTCAGCGCCGCAGAGGTATTTGCCATCTTCCAGCTCGAATTCAGCATCCTTCAGGTCAGGCCTCCAGGATTTGAATTTGTCGATGTCCAGAATGTCATTTTCCACTATATTGACATCGACGTGCATGCTGCTGGTTTCATACTGATCTTTGAGGTTTTTGCTCACAAACCGGTTGGTACCTTTGATCCTGTACACAAAGTTTGACCGCCCCTGTATCATTCCCTGATTAACCAGTTTCTTGAAAGGCTCTTCTACGTTGACATAACCCAGGTCGTACAAAAACTTGGTCCAAAACCTGGAATATAAAAGGTGACCGGTAGCGTGTTCTGACCCGCCGATATATAAGTCTACGTTCTCCCAGTATTCCTGGGCTTCCCTGGCTACAAAAGCGTCGTCGTTACGGGCATCCATATAGCGGAAAAAGTACCAGGAGGAGCCTGCCCAGCCCGGCATGGTGCTCAATTCATAATGCGAACCTTCTATAGGCGTCCAGTCGGTGGCTCGCCCTAAGGGAGGTTCTCCATCTTCTGTTGGTTTATAGGCGTCTATTTCAGGCAGTTCCAGTGGAAGCTGATCGAGAGGTAGCGGGTACGGAAGTCCTTCTTTAAAGTATATGGGCATGGGTTCGCCCCAATATCTTTGTCGGGCAAAAATAGCATCCCTCATTCTGTAGTTCACTTTGCCTTTGCCAATGCCCTTTTCTTCGGCTACCGCTATTGCTTTGTCGATGGCGTCCATGGCCTCCAACCCATTGAGAAACCCTGAATTGATCATTTTTCCCTCTTTGGTCGGATCTGCGGCTTCTTCAACCTCGGTTCCCTCGATAATTTTGACAATCGGAAGGTTAAAATGCCTGGCGAAAGCATGGTCTCTGGCATCTCCTGACGGTACGGCCATGACCGCTCCGGTGCCATAGCCTGCCAGTACGTAATCCGCTATCCAAATCGGTATTTTTTCACCGCTGAAAGGGTGAATGGCATAGCTGCCTGTAAATACTCCTGAAATGGTTTTAACGTCGCTCATCCGGTCTCTTTCCGACCGGTTTTTAGCAGTGGCCACATAGTCATCAACTTCCTGCTGCTGAGCAGGTGTGGTTAGTTTACCCAGAAATTCTGTCTCAGGAGCCAGGACGATAAAGGTAACACCAAATATTGTGTCGATTCTGGTGGTAAATACTTTAATAGTCACATCCTCGGCCTCCGTTGAAAAATCCAATTCCGCCCCGATGGATTTACCGATCCAGTTTCGTTGCATTTCTTTTAAGGGCTCGGGCCAGTCAATGTTGTCAAGTCCTTGCAAAAGCCTGTGCGCATAGGCGGTAATTCTCATAGACCACTGAGCCATGTTCTTTTTGACCACGGGATGGCCACCTCTTTCCGAGAACCCTTCCTTGACTTCATCATTTGACAATACCGTACCTAAAGCCGGACACCAGTTTACAGTGGTTTCCGATAAATAGCAAAGCCGGTATTTTAACAATAGTGCCTGTTGCTCGGCAGCTGTAAAGCCGGCCCAATCTTCCGCAGAAAATGTCGGTGTATCTTCGTCACAAGCCGCATCGACCTGTTGATTTCCCTCTTTCTCAAAAATACCGATAAGCGTATCGATAGGGCTGGCGGTTTCCTGCTCCTTGTTATACCAACTGTTATATAACTGAATAGTAATCCATTGGGTCCATTTGTAAAAACCGGGATCGCAGGTTTGCACTTCCTTGTCCCAATCAAATGAGAACCCGATGTTTTTCAGCTGCTTTTTATATTTATCGATATTTTCCCGGGTAGTGATGGCCGGGTGCTGGCCGGTTTGGATCGCATACTGCTCAGCCGGCAGGCCAAATGCATCAAAACCCATAGGGTGTAGCACGTTGAATCCCTTGATTCTTTTAAACCTTGCCACAATATCACTGGCAATATATCCCAGCGGATGTCCGACATGAAGTCCTGCACCGGATGGATAGGGGAACATGTCCAAGGCATAAAATTTTGGTTTGCTACGGTCTACTTTAGCCTCGAAGGTTTTATTTTCGGCCCAGTAGGCCTGCCATTTTTTTTCAATATCGCTGAAATTATATTCGGCCATAGGTCAATACGCTTTTTACATTGCCAATTAAAAATGCAAAAATAAAGTATTTCAGATGATAATAAATAGTATATGTTTGATTTTAAGAAAATCATCAGACCATATGGGGTAGAAGGGAATTATTGAAGTTAAAATAGGGTTTAAAAATAAGAACATGATTTAACCCCGAATAACATAAACTGATGAAGAAAGTCATATTACCTTTAATGCCTTTGATTGCGCTGATCCTGGCATTTACATTTTTACCTGAAATACCGGTGTCGGACGAAAACAAAGATGGCGGTTTTGCGCTGGTTGAATTATTTACTTCCCAGGGGTGTTCTAGCTGTCCCGCCGCCGATGCCTACCTGAGCCGGCTTATCAAACGAGCGGATTCGAAAAACCAGCCGATTATGGCGTTATCGTTTCACGTAAACTACTGGAATAGATTGGGATGGAAAGATCCTTTCAGCAATCAAAAGTTTACGGCAAGACAGCAACGTTATGCCCGGGTGTTTGGCAATAATACTATTTATACCCCACAGCTGATTGTTAACGGCAGTAAAGCCTTTGAGAGTGCCAGACCAAATGTTATTGATCAGGGCATTGAAATCGGATTAAAAACCGCGCCCGGTTTTCATATTAAGGTGGACAATATCAAGATGATACAGAATGCCCTGCATTTTACGGTAAATTTGGACGCACCCGGAGAAGGGCTGGATTTAAATCTGGCGTTGGTGGAAAGAGGATTGACGACTGTCATTAGAGCCGGTGAAAATGGCGGCAAAACCCTGAGGCACGATAATGTTGTCAGAAGTTTTGATAGTTGGTCATGGAATCAGGGAAGTTCCGGAACAGGCAAGTTGACATTGCCGGAGGCTATAGACATGAAAAATGCCTCATTGATTGTGTATCTGCAATCACCGGATAATCTGAAAATAATGGGAGCATCGCAAGTTGACCTGGCCGGGATAAATCAGTAAAGGCCTACCTCTTGCAGTTGTTTTCTGGTGATAATGCCGACGGGTCCTTCATAAATACCACCTTTATCACCCATATCGTAGACTTTTACCGCAATAGTATTATAACCATTGAAGAGTAATTTGTCTTTGGGTAGCGGGTAGACACGCAACTTGAGATAGGAGCGGCTAATGCCGTAACTTCTTCCATCCCATGTTTCGCCTACAAATGCTCCATTTACAAAGGTTTTGTCAAAATCGTCAATTCTTCCCAGCACCACATATAACTCTTCATTTTCCCATTTTTCATCCAGGAAAAAAGTTTTTCTGTACCAGGCATAGCCGTCCAGTTCCCACATCCCGATATTTCGCCACAGGCTGGGGGTGATGATGTCTTCCCATTGTTCATCATTCCAGTATTTATTTTTCCAGCGATCGTCTTTGCCGGTTTTGAATTTCCATACACCCTGCAGGTCAATGGCCGGCTGAAAATCACTGACCATGGTGTAAATGCCAACTTTTCCATGGATAATACCTCCTTCGCCGCCCTCGTCGTATATTCTCACGGCTATCAGGTTTTCGCCCTCCGGGTTTAGGATTTCCGGCGGTATATAATATTGTCGTTTGGCTTTGTGCGCAGTAGCATAATGGGGTGGAAAGCCGCCCGAGAAGCCAATCAGCTTTCCGTTAATGTATACTTCGTCAGCATCGTCGATGTATCCCAGCATGATAAATATGTTCTCATGCCCCTTGGTAATTGCGCCGTCAAATTTTTTTCTATACCAGGCATAGCCATCGTAACCGTAAAAACCTTCATTTTCCCAGGAGGTGGGGACATAAATACTTTCCCAGTCCGTATCGTCGTATTTGGGTTCGGCCCAGTGCTTATCGTCCCCGATCGAAAACTTCCAGTCTCCTCTCAGGTTTAGCAGCCGTTCGAGGTCATTGGCCATCACAAATTCTGTGAACAGCAATGACAGGAACAATACTAATACCGGGTAAGTGTGTTTATTCATGTTTGTATGATTGCTTTTATCTTAACGAACCATTTCTGTCAAAAGGTTCATTCACTGATGGCAATTCCCCATACAGCGGTTATTTTCTTATACTATATAAACTCTAATGCATTGAATCAAGTATTTGAATGTTTACCACTGTATATACGGGGAATTGTCCATATGTGGAATATTAAATGATTGTTTATTTATTGACACTTAATGTTGGTTCATTTTCTTGTTTGTTTTGTTTTTTGTCATAATCTACACCCGTGAAGCTGACGATCCGATTGTCATAATCAATTTTGAATCCGTACTTTCTCATCACATCTGAACCGATAATTCCGGCAATTTTTATATTCGTATTTGCCTTAATGGAATTAACAATATTACCCAGGTCAAATGCAAAGAAATGAGTGTATATTAGACTTTCATCCATATAAAGTTTTAATCCTGCGGCACGCTTAAAGTCCCGGTGGGATCCGCCTAAACCTTCAATCATCAAGGGCCTGTTTCTTCCCTGAACCAGTTTGAACCCATATTGCCTTGCACTTTTTGCGTGCAATATGGTGAGATCTGAGCCGGTATCCAACAGAAAATGGGCAACTTTTCCGTTAATAACGCCCTTTACGATGGGCTTACTTCTTAAATTTACAATTTTCATAACGCATGGGTGTTGCCCAAGAACTGCTAGATTGATTGAAATTAATCCGATTGTTAAGATAGTTGTGAGTTTCATGACCAAGTGTTGAGTTTTGATTTATTCAAAGAAACTCGATTTTCATGTATCAGTTGTCATTGCGGCGTAAAGCTTTGTAAAAAAATGTCACGGAAATTATTGACAACCGGGAAATAACGGTGTCAGTGCTTCTAACCCGGCCCATCTAAGTTAACTAGTCAGGCCAAAAGTTTATAACCAATACCGTGGGCGGTTAGAATAATCGTCGGGTGATTTGGATTTTCTTCAATTTTTTGTCTCAGCTTCATGATAAAGTTATCGACAGTACGGGTGGTGGGTTGCTCCTCATAACCCCAAATTTTTTCCAGCAGCTTGTTCCGGCTTACAATTTCATTTTTGTGGTCCAGTAAAAATTTTAATATCTCAAATTCCTTGTGAGACATTTTGGTGTTTTTCCCACCAATGTGGGCAGAATAGGTACTGAAATTGACACTAAGCTTGCCGATAGCAACATCCAGGGCCTTGTTTTGATTGGTTGGGTCAGGGCGGCTTCTCCTTAAAATGGCCTTGATCCGGGCCAAAAGTTCTCTCAGGCTAAAAGGCTTTGTAATATAATCGTCAGCCCCCAGCTCCAGTCCCAGCACCTTGTCAATTTCTTCGCCTTTGGCTGTTAACAAAATTATGGGTGTTTCAATATTTTTACTTCTGACGGTGCGACAAATGTCAAAGCCCGATAGCTTAGGCATCATCACGTCTAGCACAATCAGGTCATAGTTGCCGGCTATGATCTTGTTTAGCCCCACTTCGCCGTCTTCCGCGGCCTCCACCTGATAGCCTTCAAATTGAAGATTATCGATCAATCCCATCCTCATATTGGGCTCGTCTTCGACAATTAATATTTTAGGCATATGCAATAATCTAGGTACTACATCTATTGAGCGTTGATCCTTGGTACTAATACCCGAAAAGTACTTCCTTCTCCCAATTGACTCACCAGGTCGATTTTACCGCCGTGTGCGTCTGCAATGTGTTTTACCAGGGTTAACCCAAGACCGGTACCTTTGGTATTGTGTACCTCACCCATATCTACGCGATAAAATTTATCAAAAATATGCATTCTATCTGCTTTTGAAATGCCAATACCATTATCTTTTACCGATACGTAGGCATATTCCCCGTCAATTCCGGTTTCGATGACGATAGAATGCTTACCGCCACTATATTTCATAGCGTTATCAATCAGGTTAATGACAGCTTCTTCAATGGCCGATTTGTCTACATTCACCGGGAGGTTACCTTCATTATTGATTACCTGGTAAACAAATCCGTTATTTTTAAGGTGATAGTCATATATCTTCAAAACCTCATGAACGATGTCATTCAAATCCTCATGTTGGAATTGGTAAACTTTTTTATTCGCTTCCATTTTTGAAAAGTTGAGGATTTTATTCACAATCCCGGCCAGCCGGTTAGCCTCTTGTCCAATAACTTTATAATATTCCTTTTTCTTGCTCTCATCCTGGAGCCTGTTCATCTGAAGCGTTTCGGCGAACATGCTGATCAGCGATAGTGGTGTCCTGATTTCATGGGAAACGTTAGAGACAAAGTCCGACTTTGCCTGTGCCAGTTGTAGTGCCTTTTTCATATTTCTAAAGACCAGCCAGAGCCCTCCAAAGAGCGCCAGGTTCAGGCCGATCAGCAGTAATATATTAGTAGTGGCTCTTTCCTGCACCAGTGTTTCCACGGTTTTGCCTTTTAGAACGATACCCAGATAATAGTCGGGAAATAACCAAAATGTCCTTTGTTGCCGGCTTAAGCTGGTCTTTGTCGATTCTGTGGCATATACCAGGGAATTGTTTAAACCATTAATAGCCGTAATGATGAACTTTTCCTGGCTGATCGCCTGCATTTTCGGAGCCAGTGCCTGCTCGATGAAATATCGCGGGTCTATTAAAATACCGGCATATTGATAAAAATCTTCGCCGCGATCCACTACAAATACCAGCAGATTGTCATTGTATGGATTGTTTTTACCATTTCCTATGTTTCCCAACGGTTCTAACTTGCGGTATCCATTTTCCATAAACCCAATGAGTTTATCAATTTTAGCCTTATTGCCGCCCAGGCTGAGCTTTAATTGCTTTGTGTAGGCATTGAGGTCGATAGTATCTGATTTCATGAAAACCTTTGACTTCTCCAGCCAAAGGTCATCAAATAATACAACCGCACTCAAGTATAAATTGTCATGGAGAATTTCTTCAAAATTCAGATCATCACCTTCCTGACGATCGTCTATCTTCTCCAATATTTTGTTAGACCAGGCCTCTGCGATATCATTGGAAGATTGATTCACCGAAAACAGGATAGCATCGAGTTGGTTGCTATAGATCTCTTTGATCATTTCCTCATCCTCCGTCAGGGAATTAATTTCAAAAACCGTATAGGAAATAGCCGGAATAAGAAAAACTATGATTAAAATTATAAATATTTTAGCGTACGGGCCTTTCATTCAGAGAAGTCTATGAAGTAGTATACGGATGCCACAAGCCTACAATTAAATAACTTTATGTGTCTTATCCTACGAAATGACCGTCGATAAAGATACATTTGCTAAAAGTTACCATTTAAACTAACTTATAAAATGTTTGGTTTGTTTAAGAAAAAATCGGATGATGGAAAGAAAACCAACCTGCCTGAATTATTTGATCTGGATGATAAGCCCCTGCAGGTTGGCGACACGGTGGAATCACTGCGGTATGAATTGGGTAAAAGTAAAATTGTGCTGGAAGAGGGCCAATATTATTATGAATCCATAGCCACCGGTAAAAAGGTAATATGGCTGAAAATGGTCGATGCCATTACGGAAAAACAGAAAGTCAAAAAACTGGAAACATAGTCAAGTGCTCGATTATTGAAAAAAAATGTCCGTTTTTGATACACTTTTGGGTGGGATATTTTAAGCTGATCTGATGTATATTGCTGATAATCAAATATTTATAATAAGTGGTATATTATTTGGATAATTTTAATAGATCAAATAATTTCATAACATGAATACAACACAACACAAACTTACCAGAACAAACAATGATAGAATATTAGGCGGTGTATGCGGCGGAATTGCGAAATACTTTGGTTGGGATGCCACATTGGTTCGGATACTATATGTGGTGATTTCTATCCTGAGTGCTGCTTTTCCAGGTACACTGGTTTACATTATTTTGTGGATACTGATGCCCAAAGAATATTAAGAATAAAACAGGCCCGGCAGGGCCTTCCATCGGGGCGAATCCTCAAATACACGGATTATCCGGCAGCCATATTTTCTCTTTCCCCGTCCGAAAATGGCTTCCGGAAAAATTTTTTTTGAAAAATTTATTTCCCCGGAGCGACAATATAAACCCCTGATTTTCAATTCTAAAAAGATCATTTTCCCCTTTTACAGGCGTAACCTTGTAATCCTGGTCGAAAAAAAATAGCTCATCTCATTAAACCTTTCCGGTCCGCTATCATCTAAGGTTCGAATTCGAATTTAAGACACTTAGAAAATTAATGTGGAACTAAAAATGATAGATAAATGAAAAATTTTGTGATGACATTTGGATCTGTGAAAAGTATCCTCTTTTCTCTGATAGCGATAATGTTTTTAACCTTAACTGCCTGCGACTCCAACGAGGAATCTGTTCCAGCCGATAATTTATCAGATGCTTCCGGTGATGAGGAGGTGATCGATGGCTATTTCGAAGATACCGACGATGTGGTTTTTGAGGCAAACGATCAGGTTTCAACGACCAATGGCAGGGTAGCCATGGGAAAAGATCACTCTTTGATCAGATGTGCTGAGATTACGCATGATACGGAAAATAAAACCATCACCATTGATTTTGGAGATGGATGTGAAGGTCCCGGCGGAAAAATAAGGTCCGGTAAGATCATCATTACTTATACCGACAGAAAATATGTCCCCGGTGCTATTTGGGTGTATACTTTAGAGAATTATACGGTCAATGGCATTGCCCTGGAAGGCACCAAGACACTTACCAACGTTACCGGTGAGGAAAGTGACTACCTGAGCTTCAATAAAGTATTAGAAGGTGGAAAAGCCACCTGGCCTGATGGCACATTTGCTACCAGGGAGGTCAATAAAACTTTTACCTGGATCCGTGAGCCCCTTCCGATAGATGATGAATTTCATGTGGAAGGCGAGGCCAGTGGCGTTACCAAAAATGGTGTTGCCTATCAAATGGATATCGTTTCCAAATTAATCTACAAAAGAAAATGTAGAAGGGCCGGCGTACACATTGCGGTTCAGGGCTTGAAATCGATTGTCAAAGGTGATAGCGAAGTCTTGATAGATTTTGGTGATGGCGAATGTGACAACCTGGTGACGATTACCAAGGAGGGAGAAAGCCAGGTAGTGGATCTGACCGATAAAAGAAGAGATAAAAACAGTTAATACCTATTTTCTTTTAAAAAAGCCCCTGGCGATATAACCAGGGGCTTTTTTTATTACCATTTCTCTCGGATTGCAAGGCATCGATTCAATAAAGGTGCCTGGTACTTTAGCCATTGGCCGGTAAGGCTAAAAAAAAGGCCACCGAAGAATTTTGAACTTGGTTTCAAGAAATGGAAACTAATACAATCGTATTTTTGTTGGGTGCATGAAAGATATTGCATAGTGGAGATTGACAAGTTACCGAAGAGTTTGATAGTAATTGTCTGTCAATCAGATATTTGCATACCTGTAAAACAATATGTTAAGTAGCCTTTTTTGAATTTAATTAATAAATGTTGCAACATATTTATTTTCTTGCCGTCTGAATTATTATCTAAATTTATAGCCAAACTTAATACCAAAATGTATGAAAAAGATTAATTTAATCATTCTATCGGTTTTGTTTATTGCTGTTGGTTCAGCGTTTACTTTCAGCCAATTTAACACGACGACTCCCAATTACAATAATGATGACCTGGTGGAGATCGAAGCCGGTGCTTATAATGTTGATACAAAAGCCACTACAGTAGGCTGGGTAGGGAGAAAAATTGCTTACAGCCATAACGGTACGGTGGAAGTGGCCAATGGTGTACTGGAATTTAGTGATAGCGGCTTAAGTGGGGGTTCATTCAAGCTGGACATGAACAGCATCAAAAATATTGACCTGACTGACAAAAAGAAAAATGACAAGTTGGTAGGACATTTAAAGTCCGGGGATTTCTTCTCTGTAAAGGATCATCCTACCGTATCATTCAAGATTACCTCTGTTGAGAAAAAAGCTGATGGAGATAACAACTACAAAATCAGTGGCGACCTGACCATCAAAGATATAACCCATCCACTTTCATTTCCTGCTAAAATACAGGCCAACGGGGGTGAAGTGACTGCTTCGGCAAAGATGACTTTCGATCGCGCTAAATACAATGTTAAGTTTCAGTCCGGAAGTTTTTTCGAAAATCTTGGCGATAAGGCTATTTATGACGATGTGGAAATGGAGGTATCGCTGGTGGCCAGGAAATAATCTGAGAAACTATTAAAAAAATATATTTATTAAATTATTCGGCATTGTTTAGAAGAGAAACCACCTCGAAAAAGGTGGTTTTTTTGTTACCGATTGTTTAATTCCTGATTTCCGTGTAGCGGTTTGCGAATACAGCTGCCGGTTTCTTTTACTTCCGCTCCCAAATCCCTAATTTTCTGTCATCAACGTGGGAAATCAAAGTTATGAAAATAGGTAAGATCATCTTTTTAATAGGTATAGCGCTTTTCCTGAGCATTATTTATATCACCTTTAACCAGCCCGGTGAAGAAAGGTATGCTGTTGAATTCAAAGAGATTGATTTTTTAAGAAATGAAAATAACACGGGGCCCATTAATCGGATTTATGCCATTTACGTCCAGGATTCCGCCTGGCAAGACATGGCGTCTTATGCCGCCTCAAAACCTTATACCAAATACGGTAGCACCAAAGTTTTTTTCTTCATAAAGGAGTATTCAGGGCAGACTTTTTTATCCTGGAACAATGATCATATTCCTGAAAATATCAGGCGGGATTGCATAGCTTCTTACCACAAAGAAAATAACGGCCGTGTGAGATTTTTGAAATACCCCTTTTCACGATAAAACGTTATTTCCGGGAAATATTTCTATGTTAAGAAATGTTAAAATTACCTTTTTGGCTGGTACGGGAAAAAATAAAGTGATACATTTAAGATGTAAACCACCTTTAAAATGTTAAAAGCCGGCGCATCAATGCTATTGATCATGGCCCTGGTTGTAGCTGTCAAAGCACAGGAGCCTGGTGAAGCTGTACCCCAAGGCTTAAAAGTTGGTGCCACCGCACCTTCCATTAATACGGTAGATTATCTTGGAAATAAAGTAAATTTGAAAAAATTGCTTAAAAAAGGACCTGTTGTACTGATGTTTTACCGGGGTGCCTGGTGTCCTTATTGCAACAAGCAGCTAATGAACCTGCAAGACTCTCTAAGCTTGATCAATGAACTGGGAGGTACTGTCATTGCCGTTACCCCTGAGACGATTGAAAGCATTGACAAGACCGTAGAAAAAACCAACGCCAAATTCAGGATCATACAAGATGAAAATATCTGTATCATGAAGGCATACGATGTAGCGTATGAGTTAGAGGAATCGGTACTGCGACGTTATAAAAAAACAGGTATTGACCTGGAACAGGCCAATGGTACCGATGTCGTGAATTTGCCGGTACCTGCCACTTACATCATCAATCAGAAGGGGAAGATCGTCTACGCATTTTTTGATCCCGATTACAAGAAGCGGGCTACCGTTGGTAAGATCCTGGAGAACCTTTAGGGGGTTATGGCCGCTGAAGGATAGGTTATTGTCTGGTATATCTGTTTATTTCATCCGTCATTGCGATGAGCGAGTGCGCGAGCGAAGAAGCAATCCCTTGGCTTTCCCCGCTGCACTTTGCCAGTAGGCAGCTTAGACGTCTGGAGTGTGGTGGTCTGGCTGAGTTTAGTGATCCATCGCTGAGGGATCCCTTCACAACCGACGCACCTGCCAGCGCATTGTTCGGGATGACGACATGTGGTGAGAGTTTAGCTGGTGTGTACCTTCGTATGAATATTTGCTACCCTCTCTATCCACCCCTACGTCATTGCGATGAGCGAGTGCGCGAGCGAAGAAGCAATCCCTTGGCTTTCCCCGCTGCACTTTGCCAGTAAGCAGCTTGGACGTCTGGAGTGTGGTGGTCTGGTTGAGTTATGTGATCCACCGCAGAGGGATCCCTTCACAACCAACGCACCGGCCGGCGCCTTGTTCGGGATGACGACATGTGGTGAGGGTTTAGCTGGTGTGCACCTTCATATGAATATTTGCTACCCTCTCTATCCGCCCTTACGTCATTGCGATGAGCGAGTGTGCGAGCGAAGAAGCAATCCCCTGGCTCTTCTCACTTTGCCTTGCCAATGGCTGGTCTGACGCAGGCATGTCTCTACTTCTGCCCGGGCCTTACTTTTCTATGCCATTTTTCAATAACCGCCATGGCTGGTTTGCCCTGGGGTGTAAAGCTGGTGGGATGTTTCCTTTTCTTGATGCCACTGGAAACATGCCATTTCCACAGAAATCCTCCTTTAAACCACGGTTCGTGCCAGAAAGTCTGGTAGATGGATTCATAAGCATTAGCTTGCCCGTCCAGGTTTACACTAAGCGTATCAGGGCTTACGTTCCAATGTCCGATGGTAGCATAGTCAATGCTTTTGTAGCCATACTCGGTGAAAATGATGGGCTTGTCCCACTTTTCGGAAAATTGCCCGATTTCCCGGTGGTGGGTTTGCCAGCCTTTGTTGAGCTGCTCTACAGCGGGTGTTTTTTGATCGCTCAGGGGAAAATAGGCATCGATCCCAATAAAATCCAATTGATCCCAAAAGGTCACATTTTGATAATTGTCCCAATTAGCCGCATAGGTTAGCTGGCCGTTATAAATACGCCTGATGTCGGTAATTAAACCTCTCCAAAAATCCGGCCTGTTAACCGCTACCCGGCGGCATTCGGTGCCAATGCACAGTAGGGGGACCTTGTACTTTGCCGCTATTTTGGCATAATTAATCATATATTTCGTATAGGATTTCTCCCAGGAAAGCCATTTTTCCTCGCTATCAAGTGTGAAATCTCCTGCCCAGCCCTGACCTTTGACCCACAGGTGGGGTTTTATCATGACGTTTAAGCCCAGTGTTTGCGCCATTTCTATACAGGCAACGACCCCCTCGCTCTTTTCTCCCCACCATTGCCGGTCACCATCAAAAAAGATTTCGGCGCTTTCGACAGAGGTGAATGCGTAGGGGATAACAGCAACCCAGTCAGCATGCACCGCTTTGACCTCCTTTAATGTATGGCTGTCAAAAGGCCTCGGCGGAGCTTCCAGGTTTATACCTTTTATCAGCAGCGCTGAATCCGTAGTTTTGGCCTCGAAGAAGTACATGAAGGAAAAAGAAATGATTCCCAAGGCCAGAACGATAATATAAGGATGGAACTTCCTTTGCATAATACAATACCAATTCAATTGATAATACAAAAAAAAATCCAGAAACGACGGGCTAAGCCTTTCTTTTTTTGAAAAATAACAGTAACAAAGCAGGGAGTAAGGTTAAATCGGTGATGACCGCGAGTGTTAATGTCAGGCTTACCAGCAGTCCCGTATAGTAAGTACCTCCGAAACTGGATAAGATCAGGGTCAAAAAGCCGGCGGCCAGGATCAAGGTGGTAATAATTATGGCTTTTCCTGTGGAAAGATAGGTTCTTTTCAAGGCATAAAGTAGCGATTTTCCCTTATCAAGCTCCAGTTTTAACTTGCTGATAAAATGAATTGTATCGTCGACGGCAATCCCGAAGGCAATCGTAAAAATGATGGAAGTTGACAATTTTAGGGTGATGCCAAAATAGCCCATGATAGCCGCCACGACCATTAAGGGGATGATGTTCGGAATCAGTGCAATGACAATCATTCTCAGCGAGCGAAAGAGCAGCGCCACAATCATGGCAATGACTAAAAAAGCAATGCCTAGTCCTTCTATCATGTTTTGCGTCAGATATTGATTGTTTTTGTCAATCAACAGCGAAGTGCCGGTAATTTTAAGATCCACCAGCGTAGAGTCGATATCTGACTGAAAAAATTGATTCAAAGTGGCATTTCTTTCCAGCGATAATTTGCTCCCGATGTCTCGTATTTTTCCACTGAATCTGGAGGTTTTATAATCATCGGCAAACAGTTTTACATCGGCATTTGACCTTTTCAGGTAACGAAGATTCTTTTTTACCTTTTTTTGAAGCCTTTGATCATCGGGCAGATTAAAGTACGCCAGAAGACCGCCATTAAGGGCCTGATTCAATGATTTAACAGCCTGGAGGGGAGAGAGCATATTTTTTGCCTCGTAGTGCTCAAGGAGGTAGTTTTCTACTTTTTGCAGCTCTTCCAGCACCTCCCAGTCCAGCACATTTTTACTGCTGTCTTTTACTTCAATAGCGATCTCCAGCGGCCTGTAACCGCCGAATTTATCATCAAAAAACAAAAACTCTTTTCTGAGAGGATCGTCCCGGGGGATATCGTCAAGCAGAAAGGTATTGATCTCTATCCGTGATATCCCGATTAATGCGACCATAATGATGCCCAGAAACAGGGCGAAAATAAGTCGATAGTTTTTTAGCACGATGTTAAAAGAGCTCATTAAAAATATAAGCCACCGGCGGCGATTTTTCTCGTGTTTCACAACGGGCGGTTTTTTAATCAAAATCAAAATGGCGGGTAATAATGAAAACGCCAATATAAAAGCCACAAAAACACCCATCGCCGTGTATAAGCCAAATTCTCTGATAGGCTTTATACTGGCTGTAAATAAGGTTAAAAATCCGACTGCCGTCGTTAATGAGGTCAAAAAGGTCGCCAGCCCCACTTCTTTGAGTGTGATTTTCAAAGCTTCCAACCTTGTCAGTCCATGGCGTAATTCTTCGATATATTTGGTGAGTAAGTGTACCACATCGGACATGGCTACTACAAACATGATGGAAGGAAGCAATACCAGCATGATATCCAGCGGCTTATTGAATATGCCCATAATCCCCAATATCCAGATAACCGAAAGGATTACCACGCCGAGTGGAACCAGCACATTCCAGACGGATCGATAGGCCAGTATCAGAAAGGTAGTAACCAATACCAGTGAAATGCTTAAAAATATAGCCAGCTCCGTCTTCATTTTGTTAATGTAGACCCCCTGGGCTTTGGCTTTGCCGGCCAGAAATATTGGCGAAAGCCGGTAGTTGGCTGCCAGCCTGTCCACGGTTTGTACCAACGAGTCGGCCGCTGGTTTTTGGATCAGGGGCGTATGTTTGAGGACCATGGCCAGCGCTTTTCCGTCTTCTGCAAAAAAAGAGCCGACCCATTTACGCTCCTTGAAAATGCGACTGCTGTCCTGTGAATACCTGTCTGGATCATCGATATGAAGAACAGGTAATTTAAATAACCCGGCGGGAGAAATGACGGGATTAAAAAGCCTGGTTGGTGTGGTAAGACTGACCACGTGATCGTTGGCCTCTAATGCATTGCTGAAACTATCTATCTTTTGAAGAAATTCATATTCAAAAATGTCGGGCTCATTTTCAAAACCAATCAGCAGATAATCGTTGTCGTTTTCAAATTTTTCCCGGAATGTCTGGTAAAAGGTGAGATCCTTGTCGCCAATGGGGAAAAAGTTTTCAAATTCATAATCAAATTCCAGCTGAGAGATGAAGTATAAATGAACAAAAGAAAGAATGAAAATTGACCCTATCGTGATTATTGCTACCTTTTTCCACATAAAATATCAAACCGGAATATTGCGTCCATCTAATTGATTTGAAAGAAAACAAAATAAAAACAAAAGTGATTTATAAAAGAGCTTTTTTTTACTAATTTTTATCAAAAACACAGGTAGTGTCGGTGAAGATGAAGGTGGTGTCGCGATGCCGGAGAGATAATAACAAATAGCAATTGTTATACTTGATGTTTTGATTACATTTGCCCACATGATCAAAGTCGACGTTAGCGAAAGATGCTGATCATGGCAGCCGCTTGTGCTGTTCTAATTTTTAACATAAACCGAGGATAAATAGAAATGAAATGCAAGACTTCCATTGTGTTAAGTGCCCTGGCGCTTAGCATCATAGTTTTTAGTTTTTCCGGCTATTGCCAGGTTTCAGACCCATCTCTCCTTACATTGGAAAGAATTTTTAGCGGCAATGAATTTTCGTCAGAGCGCTTTGGACCCGCCAAATGGATTGATAACGGGGACGGTTATACGACATTGGAAGAATCCCCGTCCCATCCGGGTTTCCGCGATATCGTCAGGTATGAATCTGGCAGCGATAAGCGGGAGATCTTAATTTCAGCAGCAGCGCTTATTCCACAGGGACAGGCCCAACCCTTACAGATCAGTAATTACAGCTGGTCTCCCGATAAAAGCCGTCTTTTGATTTACACAAACACGGCCCGCGTGTGGCGACAAAACACCAGGGGTGATTATTGGGTTCTGCATCTTGCAGACAAGTCCTTAACCAAGTTAGGGGGCAAAGAAGCCAGGCCTTCCACCCTTATGTTTGCTAAGTTTTCACCCGACAATCAATACGTAGCCTATGTAAGAGAACACAATATCTATGTAGAAGAGCTAAACACCGGCAAGATCACCCAACTGACTTTTGATGGATCTACCGATATCATCAACGGTACTTTTGACTGGGTATATGAGGAAGAGTTTGGTATTCGCGATGGCTTTCGATGGAGCCCTGACAGCAAGTCCATTGCTTTCTGGCAGTTGGATGCCAGCGGGATTAGGGATTTTTACATGATTAACAATACTGATTCTATTTACTCTTTTTTGATTCCGGTTCAATATCCTAAAGTAGGTATGGATAATTCGGCCTGTAAGGTTGGTGTGGTTGGTATCGGTGCGGGACCTATTACCTGGATGAAGGTACCCGGAGATTCCAGAGATAATTACATAGCGAGAATGGATTGGGCTGATAATGCCTCGGAATTAATTATTCAACGATTAAACCGAAAGCAAAACCAGAATCAGGTCATGTTGTGTAACAGTAAAAGCGGGGACGTTACCACAATTTATACAGATAAGAATGATGCCTGGGTGGATGTGGTCAATGATTTGTACTGGTTAAGTAATGGCAGGAAGTTTACCTGGGTCAGCGAAAAGGACGGTTGGAGACATGTTTATACCATTTCCAGGGATGGTAAAGAGGTAAAGTCGATAACCCCCTGGGAAATGGACATTATCAGCATACAAAGTATCCATGAAGCAAGCGGATGGCTGTATTTTATCGCCTCTCCGGAAAATGGTACGCAACGTTATTTATACCGCAGCAGGTTGAATGGCAAAGGCCAGCCGGTACGACTTTCTCCCGCTGATATGCCGGGAACACATAGCTACCAGCTATCACCGGATACCAAATGGGCCTTTCATACTTATTCCAATGCCAATACACCGCCAAAAATATCTCTGGTGAGCTTGCCTAAACATAAACATATCAGTACGAAAGCAGGCAATGCTTCGCTTATAGAAAAGGTGAGCAAGCTGAAAAGGCGCGATGTGGAGTTTTTCGAAGTAACCGTCGAGGACGGTGTTAAGCTGGATGGTTTTATGTTAAAACCCTATAATTTTGACCCCTCCAAAAAATACCCTGTCCTGTTTTATGTATATGGCGAGCCGGCGGGGCAGACGGTTTTGGACCGGTGGGGGTGGAGCAACTATTTGTGGCACACCATGCTCACCCAGCAGGGGTATATTGTCATTAGCCTTGATAACAGGGGAACCCCCTCTCCGAAAGGAAGTGCCTGGAGAAAGGTGGTCTACGGCAGCCTCGGTGTACTTTCTTCCCGCGACCAGGCCAACGGATTAAAAGCCCTTATAAAGCAACACGATTTTGTAGATCCTGACCGTATAGGCATTTGGGGCTGGAGCGGTGGCGGGTCCATGACACTCAACATGTTATTTCGCTACCCCGATATGTATAAAACCGGTATGTCGGTGGCGCCGGTGAGTAATCAGCTGTTATATGATAACATCTACCAGGAGCGATATATGGGGCTGCCCTGGGAAAACAAGAAAGGCTATAAGGACGGATCTCCCCTGACATATGCTAAAAACCTGAAGGGAAATCTTTTGCTGGTCCACGGCACCGGAGATGACAATGTGCACTATCAGAACACGGAGGTATTGATCAATGAACTGGTGAAACACAACAAAATCTTTTCATTGATGTCTTATCCGAATCGTTCACATGGAATCTATGAACGGCCAAATACTTCCAGACATTTAAGGGAAATATTAACCCATTACCTGAAAAATAATTTGCCGGCAGGGCCAAAATAGTTTGTTCACCCATTAATAAGAATAGCCATGTTTGATGCTTCAGTATATACCGAAAGAAGAGACACCTTAAAAAAAGATGTAGGCAGCGGGTTGATCCTTTTTCTTGGAAATGAAGAAAGTAGTATAAATTTTAAAGACAATTGGTATCATTTCAGGCAGGACAGCAGTTTTCTGTACTTTTTTGGGTTAAGCCTGCCAGGGCTAGCCGCCGTTGTCGATATTGATAATGACCGCACCACGGTTTTTGGCAATGATTTATCCATAGATGACATTGTATGGACAGGCCCTCAACCCACCATTGCGGAACTGGCAAGTCGTTCAGGAGTGCAACATACCGATTCCCTCAAAGCCCTGGCGTCGGTATTACACAAAGCATTACAAGATGGCAACACGATACATTACTTGCCACCTTACCGGCCCGAAAACAGCCTGAAATTGCAGCATTGGCTGGGTTTTGGCCAGGAGCAAATACAGCGTGGTCATTCGGTGGAACTCGTAAAAGCCATCGTTGCCCAGCGATCTTACAAATCGGCATTAGAAATTGAAGAAATCAATAAAGCCGTCGATATAACCGCCGACATGCATCTGACAGCGATGAAGGTCGCTGGCGAAGGTAAGAAGGAGATGGAAATCGTTGGGGCTGTTCAGGAAGTAGCTGTAGGTGCCGGGGGGCAACTGTCTTTTCCAGTAATTTTGACCAGAAACGGGCAGATATTGCATAATCATTATCACGGCAACACCTTGAGGAGCGGTGACATGGTACTGGTAGATTGCGGAGCCGAGGTGACCACCGGCTATGCAGGAGATATGACCAGAACGTTTCCGGTAGACAGCCGCTTTACCGAAAGACAAAGAACCCTTTATGAATTAGTAATCAAAGCCCACACGACTGCGGTCGATGCGTTACGACCGGGTGTTCCTTTCAAAGAAGTGCATTTGATGGCCTGCAAAACACTCGTGGATGGTCTGAAGGAGATTGATCTGATGAAAGGAGATGCACAGGAAGCGGTGAATGCGGGCGCCCATACCATGTTTTTTCAATGTGGCCTGGGCCATATGATGGGTTTGGATGTGCATGATATGGAAGATTTGGGGGAGCAATATGTCGGTTATACAGAGACCGCGGTAAAAAGTACAGAATTTGGGTTAAAATCCCTTCGGCTGGGTAAAGCCTTAGAGCCCGGTTTTGTAATTACCGTCGAACCCGGCATATACATTATCCCGGAACTGATCGATCTTTGGAAGGCAACAAACAAAAATGCCGAATTTATCAATTACCAGGAATTGGAAAATTACCGTGATTTTGGTGGTATCAGGGTAGAGGAGGACTTTGTGATCACTGAAAGCGGGGCGCAATTACTGGGTAAGCCTGTGGCTAAAACGGCGGCTGATGTTGAAAGGATAAGAACTGAAGCGACAACATAGTTTATACCTCGGGTTGGAGGGATTTATACGTAGCAGAAGGCAAATTATAGCTGTAAAAAGTGGTTTTTTACCATGGAAATTCCCGGTTGAAATTAATTCAGAATTTTTTTAGTAGAAATTACTTTTATTTTAAGAATTGCGTTGTTAATTTGATAGGGAAGATTAATTGTTTTGCCAAACACTAACCCAAATAAAACCCTGCCAATTCAAAATCATCCTCAACCGGCAAATCGCGTTGAGGAAAAAGGTGGCTTTGATGCTAAAAGTGACCTTGAAATATGGCAGGATTTTAAGCGGGGTAACGAGTCCGCTTTTACTTACATTTACCAGCAGTATTTCAAAAAGCTTTACCGGTATAGTTCTCAGTTTATCCAGGACACGGAGTTGATTAAAGATTGTATCCAGGATTTGTTCATAGCACTGAGAAAAAACCGGAAAAACCTCTCGGACACGACTTCTATCAAGCTCTATCTATTTAAGTCCATTAAAAGGAAAGTCATTGCCACCAGCAATAGACTGTTGACCAATTCCAGTAACTACTACAAATATGTAGGCTATGATTTCAAAGTGGTATTGTCTACAGAGCATTTGATGATAAACCGGCAATTGGAGGAGGAAAAACGAATACAGCTAAACCAGGCCCTGAAAAAAATATCCAAGAGACAGCGTGAAGCTATTTATTACTATTTCTATGAAAATATGAGTTATCCACAGGTCATGGAAATGATGGAATTAAAAAGCGTCAAGTCAGCCAGAAATTTGGTCTATAAGGCTTTGAAAGTCCTTAAACTCGAAGTTGATTTACCCCGGCCGTGAGTTATGGTTAATGATGGGAGTGGGGTTTGAAAAGGCTGATGGATAAGGTTTTAAATAGTTTTTTACAGCATGCTTGTCTACTTCCTCCGTCATTGCGATGGGCGAGTTTGCGAGCGAAGAAGCAATCCCCTGGCTTGCACCGCCTGTCTCAACTCGAACTACTGCCCTTTGCCAATTACCTGCCTTGACACCGGAAGGAATGTGGTGCGTAGGCCTGATTTAGCGGCTTTTGGCTAAGGGATCACTTCACAACCTACCCGCATGGCCAGCGCATTGTTCGTGATGACGTAGTGTTAGAAGTTGAGGGTTTGTGTTCTAATAACTAATATTTGTTTGTTCCTAACTGTCCGAAACCGCTATTTTACCAACTTTCAATAGTTGAAAACAGATCCTTCCACTCTGGGTTGAATTGTAGTATTAGATGCTCCTTCTTTTTTCTGGAGCCGCCTTTTAACTGTTTTTTCTTGCAATTGCTTCCTCTATTTCATGAAAGGTTTCAAAATAAACCAACTTATTGAGATTGTATCTGGCTGTAAAACTTTTTGGATAAATCTTCTCCCTATGTTCTACGATCCTGCTCAATAGATTGGACGTAACACCGATATAAAGTGTGGTATTACTTTTATTTGTAAGGATATACACCGCGCCTCCTTTTTCCATAGTATGATAGTTTAAAAAATACAGTAGCCAAGTTACTTATTGACCTCTAATTAATCAACACCACCCATATCCCCATATCATCGTGAATACTGCCCTGGTCTTGCCTGTGAGCTATGAAGCGATCCCTTAGCGCAAGACTACAGACTCTGTTAACCAACCATGCCCTTTGGTGCGTCTAAGCAGAGAGCAGAAGTACCAGCCAGAGGATTGCTTCGGAACCCTAGCTTCAGGCCTTCCCATTCCTCGCAATGACGTTGGGTAAGTAGAAGATTTGGTAATTATTATACCGGGGATCTTAGGTCAGGCCTACCTGGAGGCAAGCCCCACCGATATCAAAATACTTTGACATCGATGGTACGCGGCTTGGACTCAATGCGACAAACCGATCGTTTGCCGTCTTGCGCCTATGACTTTTATCTTTTCCCCACCTTCGCCAAGGCTACGGCGGGCAATGCCCGCTGTAGCTAAGTCCACCGCTGAAAGCCTTGGCCTTCAACCTAGCGAAGGTGGACTATACCTTTGTACTTAATACAATTCCTTGTTTAAGACTGTTACCAGGGCTATGGTGTACCATGTTCAACCGTTACAGCATTGAATGCTTTTCCTTTCGCTTCAACAGCATACCTGCCTGGATATATTCAAAGAAAGGGGGAGGGCGTTCCCTGGTCCCTACCTACGCCTGATGCCTACACCATAGCCACCTGAGAAGACTGCGGTGTAAAGCCAGCGCGGCTGGGTTAGTTTTTAGTTTGTAAACGCCTCCCGCTTTCTGAGCTTATCTTACCCGCCATAGCCTTGGCGAAGGCGGGTGTTTTCCGCTTTCGCTGAAGCTACAGCGGACAAGGTTTACTGGTTGTTTGTAAGACCTGGCCACTTATTCCAGCGTTGAGCATGGCTTTCCTTCTTCATAAGTCCCAGGTACCCCGATCACTGGGTACCTGGGGTCCAGAGTTTATAGTTACGATGCCAGCGGCTACGCCATGTCCTATACCGGAAACCTACATCGCTATGTATGGCGTCCGATAACATCAGTTAGTTTATGTTGTTGTTATTAATGCCCGCCTTCGCCAAGGCTATGGCGGACGGGGTTTTTCTTTTTCACCCTTTATGGGTGTGTTTTTTCTCCAACGTTTACCGGGCCATCGCCGAGGCAAGCTCCGCCAAAATCAATGTAAATTGTTTTTGGCTGCGCTCGGCCGGAGCGCTTTTAAATCTCCCGGAGGGAGATTTTCCACCCAGCCCGCGACGCCCGGATGAGTTGGGCGTGGGGCTTTTTAGGGATGGGGAGAATAGTTTTATGCCTCGTCCGCCATAGCCAAGTCCTCCGCTAAAAGCTTCGGCCTTCTATGTTGGCGAAGGCGGACAACGTTTTATTGGTTTTTAGTTTTAATATTTCATTTCCGGTCTCATCCGCCGTAGCTAAGTCCTCGGCTGAAAGCCTTGGTCTTCAAAGTCAGCTATGGCGGGTTTGGCTGGTGTCGCCAACATCCACGGGTATGGATGCTGGCGGTCCTGGCCCAAATTAATGCAATTATCCTGGTTCGTGTATTCTACCACCTGCGCACGCCGCGGCAAGGGCGTTGGCGTGGACACTAGGTGGATTAGAATGAGTCCTATCCTGGCCGTATGCCAGGTAAGGTAAGTTTAGCTGGGTTGATATCGTCTCGCCCCCTTCCCCAAGCTTACACTTGCGCCGAAGTTGTAGCGTAAGAGCATGGCGGGCGAGGCCGGTTGTTTGTGTTTTATGGGTTGATATTAGATTCATAGCTGTTTTTTTATCCGCCGTAGCCTTGGCGAAGGCGGACGCGGTCAATTAATTTCGTTTTCTTTAATGCTTCATTTCGTTTCCCCGGCGCCAAGTCTCACAAAAATCAAGGCGGGTCAATTTTCGTGATGCTTGGCTTGGGATCTCTGCAATAGATGAAACTGTTTTAATTACAATATGAATTTAAGCCAGTATTTTGGCTTTGTCAAGGAAGTGCCAACAGGTTCCGTAGGCATTACAACATATTTCGTAGGATTAACCAATTACCGGTGTGTTTTCGAGATGTTATTGGTTGTTGTAAATAGTTGGTATTTTATAAATGTTTGATTGTCAGTTGGTTGATTTATTTTGTTGATATTGTGTATGTAAGTGGCTAGAGGAGTTTGAGTGTGAGGTGTGAGGTAGTTTGTCCTGTTGCCTTTCTTCACACTGTTGCTGTTGCTCAAACTGTTGCTGTCCTCACTGGGACTTTTGGCAATGGGAGAGATATTATAAACAACCAACGAGCCAACCTTAAAGCTGACCGTAAGCATGGATTTCAAGGAAGAAATTAGGATACTACTCCGCAAATTCGTTGATCAAGAGATGAGCCAGGAAGAATCTGACCAGTTTAAATATTATTTAAAGCAATGTGCGACCGATGCTGAAATGTTGCGGGTGTTATCGGAGGCATTGAACGACATTATCCTTCCCGGTGATTTTTCACCACAGAATTTTAGTAAAAGTGATTGGATCGGTTTGCGCAAAAGGCAAGAGATGTTGGAGGCATTGATTAGTATTAACAGGGAGAAGCGACAAGCGTTAGCACAGGCTTTGTTTAAATTTACCGACAGTCCACGGGATCAGGCTGCTGGAACTGACAGAAAAAAGTGGCAGTGCTGGCGTTGGATACGGAGTTTTTTTGAAAATACTAAATGAGTTCTTCAATAACTTTTCCATCTCTAACCACCGTGGCCAGAGAGCCAGTTAGAGTCCTATCCGTCCGTCTGACCCGGAAAATCGGCGTCTCCTAATCCAAAATCCCTTTTGAGCTTGCTTTTGATCTCTTCGTATTCAGCTTTGACAATAAGCATTTGTAAGATCCGCTGATCATAGTTTTTCATTTGTTCGTTGACAAATTCCTTTTTGTCCTTTTCGGCCCTGGTTTTGTGTTTTTTCTGGATCCGGGCGTAGATAAAGCCGAACAGGGCTATACAAAGTAGAAAAATAGAAGCAGTACTCCACTGGTATTTTTGGTGTCGCTGGCTGACCAGGGAAGCCGCTAATTGCCGGCTTTCCATCTCATGGGTGTAAAGGTCTTTTCCGGCTTTGATACTAAATTTATCCAGGTCTCCCTTTAGCTTCTTTAAGGCTAAAAATTGCTGCCGCTGATGTTGCATACCCAGCTGTAACAAGGTGCTGGGTAAGGAGATGTTCTTTTTTTGTTCCTCTGCAATCGTTGTGAGCAACTTTAATGCATCATTGATCTGCTGGCTCAGGTTTGCAGGACCAACTGCCTTAAGCCCTTGCTCAAGCCTTGCAACGGCCTCGATGTGCTGGCCGCGCCGATAGTCCATTTCTGCCAGTGACACCATAGTTGACAACGAAAACTCCGGGTCGTTTAGCTTTGCCTTCATGTCAAGTGCCTTTTGTAAGTAGATCGCAGCCGAATCATATTGGCCCTCCAGTAAAAAGCTTTCCCCGATATTGTTCATAGCAATGGCCCTTTTCTTTGCCCATTTATCCGAATCATCCAGTGGCAGAAGCGAATGTCTGTAATAATAGCGTGCAGTATCATATTCACCCATATCTTTGGACGCCCACCCCAGCAGGTTATAAATCTCGGATTTTTGCTTCTTGTTTTGCTCTGAGCATGTTTTTAGTGCCTCTTTCAACAAACGGGTAGCTACATCAGGCTGCTGCTTGTACAGGTGACTCCAACTCATTTGATATAATGCCAGACTCACTTTGTCATCCAGGCTGGCCGCGGCGTAGTGATCTTTAGCCAGTACGTAGTATCTTAAGGCTTCATCGTATTCGTGTGCTCGAGCAAATAACTTGCCAATATTAAAATAGGCTTTACCCAACCCGCCTTTGTCATTTAGCTGCCGGTAAAGTTGTTCCAACTCAAAGTAGTAGCGCGCACTTTTGGTGAGATCCTGTTTCTTGCCGTAGGCCCACGCCTGTTGCCTGATGGCCTCGGCGATAATTGAATCAACTTCTAACGTTTGTCCAATCTGGTATAACAACCCCGCAAGGTCGATGATTTCATCATGATCCTTTGCCTGGAGCTTGTTGATAGCGTCTTGAATAGCCTCCGCCTGCTGGGACAGGGAAAGGTGTGCCCATGGATGAGGAGTGGCCTTTAATGGCGTTGATAGACCAATCGCCAATGCCATGGCAATGATAAGGGATATTCGGCTCATAAAACAAGTTGATTAGGTGAAACCTTTGTTCCTTGTTGGTTGGTTTTGGTTTCTATAACGTAATAATAGTGATTTTTACGTTAAATAGCAATTTGAGAGGGCTGGTTGGTGGCGGATTGAGCCAAAAATAATGGTGTTTTGTCTAATAAGAGACATTATCTAAAAAAGGTTGATGTAGTATCGGTTTTAGCAGTAGTTTCCTGAAAATTTACTGTTTGAGCACAGCCAAAAACAATTTATATTGATTTTGGCGGAGCTTGCCTCGGTGATGGCCAGGTAATAATATTGAATAGGATGTCTAACTCCCCCACCTTAGATATTTAGGAATTCCTTGAAAGTTGTTTTAGTATTAGAAACTTTATTTTTGGGAGGGCATGGCATTTTTTGATGTAATATCTTAAATCTTCTCAAAAAAAGCCTCCCTTAAGCAAGCCTCGCAAAAATAAAACAAATTTATTTTTGCAGTTCTCGGCCTGGGCTCATATAAATCTCCTCGGAGATAAGATTTTCCCACATAACACACTATGAGCTTCGTACATAGCTTAGCCTTCATTTCTTTTCCTTGATGAAAAGAAACGAAGCAAAGAAAAATCAAGCCAAAATAAACCTTCCGCCCACCTGCCACCGCTGGCCCGGAATTTTGGCGGGCCAGCCCAGGGCCAACCCGCCTCTTGCCTGTTAGCGGTCATCTCCTTCTTCACCATCGGTGGGGGCTACGACCTGGCCCTGCTCTGATTGGGGCTGTAAATCATCAATTGCATCATCACTACAGGCTGTGAAAAACAATGGCGCTATCAGCATGGCTGATACGAATACTAACTTTTTCATAATCGTTTGTTTAAATGGTTAATTAATTATTAAAAAAGGCCGCAGGCCGCTTGTGACAAGAAGCCTTCGTCCAGTTGTTTCCCTATAAAAATGAAGTATTGTCCATAGCTACCGCCTTATCTATCAAGCTGGTTTGCGCACTTAAAATGCACGACATGCCGCTGCCATCGGTTCCGTAGCTCTTGCCTTACCTGGTTCTCTTCTGTGATTTAAGCGCTGGTTATACTTGCTGTTTTGTATTCGTTGAACTAATGCTCAGTGGGCCCATGCTATGATGCCCGCATTATTTGTTTCCCTCATCGCTTCCGATAAAATATTGTTAGATTTATGCCTGGTTGGAGTTTGACAAGTTAAGGAATTCAAACATAACAACCTAATAATCTGCTGTTTATATTTATTGGATGAGCTTGCCTGCCTTTTAATGAACATAGGCTGGTCCTTCCCAATAACCCGCCTGTGGTAACTGGCCATATTAAAATAAAAACAAAAATTTAATTCAAAAAAATTCGGGATTACGGTTGAAAATTGTAACTTCCCTTTTTTCAACCAATATAGCCGCCTGGCTACAGCTATACAACTATGGAAACGAAACTTCAAATAAAAGCGCTATTTCAGAAATATGTTACCCAAACAATCACCCCCGAAGAAAGGGTAGTTTTTTTTACGCTTATAGATGACCATCGTAATGATCCGGAGCTCCAGGACCTCCTGACGCAGCTATGGGAACATATCGAATCCAAATATACCCCCGGTGACCAGGGATTCGACAATTTACAAGGCAAAATTCAATTCATGGATGGGTTGATGGCCGGTAATGGCCAATCTGGTGAAGCCATCAAGGAGACGCTCAAAAAACTAACCAGCGATCACCCCAATTGAATCTAAAAGTCGCCGTTCCGGGGAACCTGAATTAATCGATATTTTCGATACCTTAACCCGGTCAATACCACCGCCTTCCGGGTTGCTGGGCTCGTTCACAGCGACCAGGTTGATGCAGCCTGAGCTAACCAATATGGGGGATGAAGCGCTAAAACTATGTATCGAATAACTTGACTCGTATTTCAAATTGCCCTATATTCGATAATTATGATAACAATTTGTTAGCATAAACTTAATTTGTTTTCCTAAACCTAAATACTTGATGGGGGATAAAAAAGGCGGTTATTCGTCAGATACTGCAAAAGATAAAAGTGGTGGCGTGTTGATTGAACAATTAAAAGCCGGAGATGAAAAGGCCTACGAAACCCTCTACGCTCATTATCAGCACAAACTACGGGCCTATGCCTATGCCATCACCCAATCGGATATCATGGCAGAAGAGATGGTGCAGGAAGTATTTATTAAGCTTTGGGTAGACAAAAAGAACCTCCAGCCCGATTTAAATTTTGATTATTACATCTTCAAGGTTACCCGCAACCTGGCCTTCAACCACCTAAAGAAAATCGCCCGCAACGAACGCCTCAAACGGGAGCAACTGGCCAGAATTGCCAATAACAACTTCAGCACTCAGGATAACCTCACTTTTAAGGAATATCAGCGTATTGTATGGGACATAGCTAAGAAACTCCCCGCCCAAAAGAAGGCCATCTACGAATTATTCCACCAAAAAGGACTCAGCAACGAGGACATTGCCACCCAACTAGGCATTTCCCTCAAGACAGTGCAAAACCACCAATCCGAAATTGTAAAAACCATAAAAACCAACCTCCGACGCCTGGCAGGTGTTACCTTGCCACTTTTACCGGTTATGGTGCTTTTTGGGTAAGGCAGGGATTTGGTTAATGGTCAGGCAAAAGCATACACTACCTCCCTCTCACCCCACGTCATCCTATGTTTGCAAAGAATGAATTAGTTAAAGGTTAACTTGTTAAATGTTTAACCTCGAAAAGGAAGGAGAAAGGTTAAGACTGTTGCTCGTCATTTGTCAGAAAGACTGTTCGCGATGTTAGTCTCTTTCTCCACTACTTGAAACTTGGACAGTTCATTAGGCATCAAGCCTGTATTTAGGATTGATAAGTCACAAAGTAGCTTCCTTTTCAAAGTATTTAACCTATGAATAAAGTTACAGGTATTGACGTGTCCAAAGCAACTTTCGATGTTGCTTTTTATGAGGATGAAAAATGGATACATCTTAAGTTTTCTAATCAGAAAGAAGGTTTTGAAGCTTTTTTAGCGACCCTTAATCCCACAACAACTTGTGTTATGGAAGCTTCAGGGCCTTACTATCTGCCCTTGGCAATGTTTTTAAATGAACATGCTATAAAAGTTAGCGTTGTTAATCCTCTAGTGATAAAACGGTTTTCTCAAATGCGATTGTTTAGGGCCAAAACCGATAAAAAAGATGCTCGTATCATTGCTGAATACGGTATTGCAGAAAGCCCTGTTCTATGGAAGATCACTGATAAATTGATCCTTCAAATGCAGCAGATCCTAAGCACGCTGGAAGGCATCAATAAGCAAAGGAATATGCTGAAAAATCAGTTAGAAGCCTTTGAGAACACCGGTATAATAGAATTACAGGTAAAGTATAGTCTGAGGTCATTGATCCGGAGCCTGGACCGGCAGCAAGAAAGACTGAAAGATCAACTTGATCGGTATGCTGAAGAAAAATATTCCAATACCTTAGAGCTGTTAACCAGTATTCCAGGCATAGGGCGAAAAACAGCCATTATGCTCACTGTGATTACAGATAACTTCACTAGGTTTAAAAGTTATAAATCACTAATTGCCTATGTAGGCTTTAGTCCACGGGTTTATCAATCAGGAACCAGCATCTATGGGAGAGGACATATTTGTAAAATGGGCAAAAGTCAAATCAGAAAGCTTTTATATTTATGCAGTTGGGCAGCTAAACGATCTAATAAGGCATGTATTCAGATGTATGAAAGACTTAAACGGAAGGGCAAACCGGAAAGAGTTATAAAAATAGCCTTGGCTAATAAACTATTAAAACAAGCTTTTGCTGTAGTAACTTCAGGTACGAAGTATTATGAAAATTATACTCCAAAACCTTGCTTTTAAACACAGTTCATCGCGAATACTGCGCTGGCCCTGCGCGTGAGCTATGAAGCGATCCCCTAGCACAAGACCACTGAACCTTGCCAGTTCACCATGCCCCTCCATGCGTCCTGGCAGGGCGCGGCAGTACAAGCCAAGGGATTGCTTCGAAACCCTCGCCTTGGCCTGCCCCTTCCTCGCATGACGTTGGGTAGGATAGAGATGTAGTAAATAACTAAGCAGCCGCCTACACCACCTTCCTGTCACCTTCCCACGTCATCCTATGTTTGCAAAGAATGAATTAGTTAAAGGTTAACTTGTTAAATGTTTAACCTCGAAAAGGAAGGAGAAAGGTTAAGACTGTTGCTCGTCATTTGTCAGAAAGACTGTTCGCGATGTTAGTCTCTTTCTCCACTACTTGAAACTTGGACAGTTCATTAGGCATCAAGCCTGTATTTAGGATTGATAAGTCACAAAGTAGCTTCCTTTTCAAAGTATTTAACCTATGAATAAAGTTACAGGTATTGACGTGTCCAAAGCAACTTTCGACGTTGCTTTTTATGAGGATGAAAAATGGATACATCTTAAGTTTTCTAATCAGAAAGAAGGTTTTGAAGCTTTTTTAGCGACCCTTAATCCCACAACAACTTGTGTTATGGAAGCTTCAGGGCCTTACTATCTGCCCTTGGCAATGTTTTTAAATGAACATGCTATAAAAGTTAGCGTTGTTAATCCTCTAGTGATAAAACGGTTTTCTCAAATGCGATTGTTTAGGGCCAAAACCGATAAAAAAGATGCTCGTATCATTGCTGAATACGGTATTGCAGAAAGCCCTGTTCTATGGAAGATCACTGATAAATTGATCCTTCAAATGCAGCAGATCCTAAGCACGCTGGAAGGCATCAATAAGCAAAGGAATATGCTGAAAAATCAGTTAGAAGCCTTTGAGAACACCGGTATAATAGAATTACAGGTAAAGTATAGTCTGAGGTCATTGATCCGGAGCCTGGACCGGCAGCAAGAAAGACTGAAAGATCAACTTGATCGGTATGCTGAAGAAAAATATTCCAATACCTTAGAGCTGTTAACCAGTATTCCAGGCATAGGGCGAAAAACAGCCATTATGCTCACTGTGATTACAGATAACTTCACTAGGTTTAAAAGTTATAAATCACTAATTGCCTATGTAGGCTTTAGTCCACGGGTTTATCAATCAGGAACCAGCATCTATGGGAGAGGACATATTTGTAAAATGGGCAAAAGTCAAATCAGAAAGCTTTTATATTTATGCAGTTGGGCAGCTAAACGATCTAATAAGGCATGTATTCAGATGTATGAAAGACTTAAACGGAAGGGCAAACCGGAAAGAGTTATAAAAATAGCCTTGGCTAATAAACTATTAAAACAAGCTTTTGCTGTAGTAACTTCAGGTACGAAGTATTATGAAAATTATACTCCAAAACCTTGCTTTTAAACACAGTTCATCGCGAATACCGCGCTGGCCCTGAGCGTCAGCTATGAAGCGATCCCTTAGCGCAAAACTACTGAGTGTTGTTAGCCCACCATGCCCGTTGGCAGGGCGCGGCAGTACTATCCAGGGGATTGCTTCGGAACTTTCGCTTTGGCCTACCCCTTCCTCGCAATGATGTCGGGTAGAATAGGGATGTGGTAAATAACCAGGCGACCCTCAACACCAACCTCTTCAAATGTATTCCCCTCATTATCAACCAATTAAAAATTTTTTCAAAAACACCCGGGAATAATCACCCCAGTAATTGTATGGTTATTATCAAGGCAAAAAAAGCCATCAAAAGTAAATGACTAACCACTTTAAAATTCTATTCCAAAAATACATTGACCAAACCATCAATGAAGAAGAGCTGATCCAGTTTTACAGCTTTCTCGAACGGTCTGAGACTGATCCGGAGCTGAAGGCGCAGTTATCGGAACTATGGCAATACCAGGAATTGATGGGAAAAGGCAAACCTGCCAAAAAGTCAAAGCAGCGATCTTTATTTAAGCAGGACAGGTGGTTGGAAATACTAATGAAAGACAACCAGCACCACAGCAGACAAGTAAGCGCGTTGATTAAAAATGCTACGATTGCTGACCCCCGCAAGGATCGGGGAGAGGACAAAAAAAGATTCTGGTGGGGATGGTTCAAGAAATTCTTTGTGATGGCATTGGTGATTGTCGCAGCCGGTGCCTGGTACTATGTGAGCAAGCCGGAGAGTGCGACAGTAACAGAGATGGCATACGTGGAGAAGACCAGTGCCTATGGGCAGAAATCGACTATTCCATTGCCGGACGGGTCAGTGGTCAAGCTGAACTCCGGCAGTAAACTAATATTTCCCAAGCTGTTTGAAGGGGACACACGGGAAGTCACCCTGGAAGGGGAGGCATTTTTTGAGGTCGCCCGGAACGAAAATAAGCCATTTGTCGTGCGTTCCGGAGATTTGGTCACTACCGTCCTGGGCACCTCGTTTAATGTCAAAGCTTACCCGGAAGATCAGGCTATTCAAGTTGCCGTAGCCACCGGGAAAGTAAAAGTTGAAAGTGAAGATGGTAAAAGTGATGCCCAATTCCTGACGCCAAACATGGTGGCTTCATATAATCCTACCGTTAGAAAAATCAACATTTCTTCATACAATAACATTTCCAACCTCCTCGCCTGGCGCGAGGGGGTTTTACAATTTGACGAGGTGCCGTTTACAGCCGTGGCCAGAACACTGGAGAAATGGTATGGCGTGAAGGTAACCCTGGAAAATGAAAACATTGGCCAATGTTTAATATATGGAGAATTTAAAAATCAAAGTCTCGATAAGGTGATGCAGGCGCTCAAGCATGCGATTGATATCGAGTACAAGCTCACTACTGACGGGCTAACCGTTACCGGGAAGGGCTGTCCGACTTAAATGTAATGACAAAAAATGAAATAAGATATTGTAGAACTAACTAAAATATTCTGATTGGCTTTATCCTAGTGTTGTAGCAAATGTTGAGGCCATTCGAAGATTGATCTAATTAAATCCTGAGTCTATGAAAATACATTTACTAAAAGTAATTATTGCTATGAGCAAAACATTACTGCATGGTGTCATCATCACCTGCCTGTTTACAGGTCTGCTGTTGGCCAATGATGGCAATGCGCAGCATAAAAGCATCAAGGAGGTGCATATCTCCCTGGAACTTACCCAGGCCACCATACCTGCTACCCTGGAAAAAATACAGGATAAAACCGACTTCAAATTCGTTTATGAAAAAGACGTCATTACCTCCACCAGGGACCGTTTAGTGACCCTGAAGGCGGTGGATCAAAGTGTCTTTAAAATTCTGAAAACGATCTCTAATGAAACGGACCTTAATTTTAGACAGTTGGATGGTAATATTGTGATTAAGGTGCCAACGCCTAAAAAAGTCGTATCATCCACCAAAGAAGAAGTTTTGCCTGCCAGGGTTATTTCCGGTAAAATTACCGAGCCCAATGGTGAGCCACTTGCAGGGGCCAGTATACTGATCAAGGGTACTAGCCGTGGTGCTATTGCTGATGTAGATGGGAACTATGCCTTGAATGCGGAAGATGAAGATGTGCTGGTATTTAGTTTCATTGGCTATACCCCATTCGAAGTAACAGTGGGCAACCAAAGTGTGATTGATGTGGTACTGCAAGAGGATCGTACCAATTTAGGAGAAGTGGTGGTGAATGCAGGGTATTATACCGTAAAAGAGCGGGAACAAACAGGGAATATAGTAAAGGTATCTGCCCAGGAAATAGAAAAGCAGCCTATAGCCAATCCTTTACAGGCATTACAAGGAAGAATGACCGGTGTAAATATAGTTCAAAACAGCGGCGTTCCTGGTGGAGGTTTTACGATACGTATACGCGGTCAGAACAGTTTAAGAAATGATGGCAACGAGCCACTTTACATCATAGATGGTGTACCAACCACATCGAACCCAATAGGTTCTTCATTAATAAATCAGGGTATAATTGGAGGTGGAAATCCTCTCAGCAGTATCAATCCGGCGGATATTGAAAGTATCGAAGTATTGAAAGATGCGGATGCAACAGCCATCTATGGCTCAAGGGGCGCCAACGGAGTAGTGTTGATAACGACAAAAAAAGGGAAAGCTGGCAAAACCAAGATAGATATTAATGTATATCATGGCGCTGGTGAAGTTAATCAAAGATTAGATTTATTAAATACACAGCAATATCTGGAAATGCGCAGGGAAGCTTTTGCCAACGATGGGGCCACACCAAATACATTTAATGCTCCTGATCTTCTTGTTTGGGATACTACAAGGTATACAGATTGGCAAGAGGAGATTTTTGGAGGTACAGCAAATGTTACAAATGCACAGGCTTCCATTTCAGGAGGAACCACAAATACTCAATTTCTGATTGGCTTGGGGTATTATAATGAAACTACAGTTTTTCCGGGTGATTTTGGTACCAGGAAAATTTCTGGTCATTTTAATCTTAACCATATATCACTGAACAAAAAATTTAAGGCATCATTTTCTTTGACTTATTCAAACGAGGATAATGACCTTCCATCTAATGATATTACAAGTTTCTTAACTACTGCTCCTAACCCCTCTATTTATGATGAAAATGGAGATTTAAATTGGGAAAATGGGGTTTTTAATAATCCTTTTTCAACATTTCAACAGCAATATGATGCGAATACAGACAATCTGGTGACTAATGGTGTTTTGAGTTATGAGTTAATACCCGGACTTGAAATTAAGGGTAATCTTGGTTATACCAAAATGCGGATTGACGAGAATTGGATTTTGCCCAAGTCTTCTTTTAACCCGGCCTTTAGGCTTGCTTCAGGTTTTTCTTATTTCGGCAATAATGAATTTTCATCGTGGGTTTTGGAACCCCAAATGGGATATAATAAAAAGATTTCAAAAGGTGAATTGCGTGTACTTATTGGGGCCACCTTTCAAGAAAACATACGAGAGGGTAGAACACTTATAGCGACAGGCTTTAACAGTGACGCCATGCTGGAAAATATTCTGGCTGCTTCAACAGTAACCCCATCCCGAGTAGCTTTCTCACAATATAATTACAATGCTATCTTTGGACGGATAAATTATAACTGGGATGGCAAATACATAGTAAATGCGACTGCTCGACGAGATGGATCCAGCCGGTTTGGACCGGGTAACCAATTTGCAAATTTTGGGGCAATCGGAGCAGGATGGATATTCAGCGAAGAAGGATTTATACAAAGTGGGTTATCTTCTTTTTTGAGCTATGGAAAATTACGCGCAAGTTATGGCTCAACGGGTAGTGATCAGATTGGAGATTACCAGTACCTGGATTCATGGGGGACAGTAATTGGTACTTATCAAGGTCAAAGTGGGGTAGCTCCTTTACGCTTGTTTAACCCTGATTTTGCTTGGGAAAGGACTAAAAAGCTAGAAATTGGGCTGGATTTAGGTTTTATTGAAGACCGCATATTCCTATCTACCAGTTATTTCAAAAATAGAAGTTCTAACCAATTGGTTGGAATACCGTTGCCCCCAACAGCGGGTTTTACCACCATTCAAGGCAATTTTCCTGCCACCGTACAGAATACCGGCTGGGAAATGGAACTGAATACCATAAATATAAAAACAGATCATTTCTCATGGTCAACGGCAGCGAACATTACAATCCCAAGAAATGAGTTGATCGAATTTCCTGATATTGAAAATTCGCAATTTAACAATATTTATGTCGTCGGTGAATCTTTGGGTATACGTAATGGTTTTCTTGGTTTAGGCGTCGATTCTGAAACAGGGATTTACATTTTTGACGATGTAGATGATGATGGGAATGTTTCTTCTCCAAATGATCTCCAGTTAATTGGGGAAATACGGCAGGAATATTTTGGTGGTTTGAACAATAGCTTTACCTGGAAAGGTTGGCAACTGGATGTCTTTTTTCAATTTGTTAAGCAGACCGGACGGGATGAAAGAACCTTTTCCCCCCCAGGTTTTTTGAATGTAAATGCCACTAAAGATGTTCTAGACCGTTGGCAAAACGCGGGGGATGTTACAGATATTCAACGGTTTACACAAACTTTTGGTAGTCCTTTTAGCGCTTATTTCACTCACAATGTAAACAGCGATGCTTCAATTGTTGATGCCTCTTTTATCCGTTTAAAAAATATCTCCGTATCCTATCAAGTGCCTAGTGAAATCACCCAAAGGATCCATTTGCAAAATATAAGATTGTATGTACAAGGACAAAACTTGATTACTATTACCGACTACGAAGGCCTGGACCCTGAAAATCAAAGTTTAAATGTCCTGCCTCCTCTAAAAATGCTTACCGCTGGTTTACAAGTTACCCTTTAAAATCGAACAGTCATGAAATCAAAACTTAAGATAACCGTTATTCCACAACTCCCAGTTAGTATATTCGTTAGTGGAAGACAAAAACATTTTGCTTTAAAGGCGTTAATGTCAGTGGTTTATGGATCCATTTTATTATTTGGAGCTCCTGCTTGCGAGGAATTCACGGAAATTGATCCTCCCAAAACGCAACTAGTAGGCGAATTGGTTTTTTCTGATGATGATACCGCTAATTCAGCAATGATTGGTTTATATCTTAATCTGATGAGGCAGCGAAACTTTGTTAATACTTCGGTTACTCTACTTACCGGACTGGCCGCTGATGAGATCAAAGCTGCTTCCAGTAATCCTTTTTTTGAAAACGAACTGACTTCAAATGACTCTGATGTGGCATCAATGTGGAATACGGCTTATCGTTATATTTTCCATGTGAATGCAATTATCACAGGACTAGAAAAGTCAACTACGGTGACCGTAGAGGTGAAAAATCGGCTCGAAGGTGAGGCCAAATTTATTCGTGCCCTATGCCATTTTTATTTACTTAATTTATTTGGAAATGTACCGTATATAACTACAACAGATTATCAAATTAACTCCCAGGCTTCTCGTACCCCTATGTCAATTGTTTATGACAATGTCATTGCTGATCTGGAGGATTCAAAAAATTTATTAAGTGAAGATTATATTACTGGGGAAAGAATACGTCCGAACCAGACCACTGCCGCTGCTCTTTTGGCAAGGGTGTATCTTTACACAGAGGATTGGGTCAAAGCCGAGGAACATGCAACAATGGTTATTGACAATGCTTTGTACACTTTGGAGACGGATTTAAATAATGTGTTCTTAGCCAATAGTAACGAAGCAATATGGCAATTAATGCCTTTTGTTCCAGGACTTAATACCTGGGAAGGCTTTACTTTGATCCCTGTATCCTTTCCCCAGTACAGTTTAGGTGATCAACTGTTAGCGAGTTTTGAAATAGGAGATAATCGTAATACAAGTTGGGTTGGAACTTTCAATGATGGAGCAACCGATCACTTTTTCGCCAACAAATATAAAATCAGAACAGGGTCTCCTGTGACCGAATACTATATGGTCCTTCGTCTGGCTGAGCAATATTTAATAAGGTCTGAGGCAAGGGCACAGCAGAATAAGTTGACGCAAGCACTTGAAGATGTTGATATCATTCGTGGTCGTGCCGGATTGTCTCTTCTCCAGGATACTAACCCGACTATTAATCAAGCGGATCTTCTACTGGCAATAGAGCAAGAAAGAAGGGTAGAATTATTTGCAGAAATTGGCCATCGTTGGCTTGATCTGAAGCGTACGAACCGTGTTGATGCCATTTTGGGGGCTACAAAGTCCAATTGGCAACCCACAGACGCTTTATTTCCAATACCGGAATTACAGATTTTAAGAGATTCTAATATAACGCAAAATCCTGGGTATTGAAGTAGTCACAATAGGTGATCACTTTGAGGAATTACCTATCAAATCATAAATACAAGTGTGAACTTATGGATCAACGGTTATTTTCAGCCAAATTCTGCTAGATAATCAGATAAATTGTCAATAAATAATTATAAAAAGGTTACAAGATGGTTTCAATAAATAGTATAATATATGTCCTATTATTGTGTTTAGTTTATTCAGTGGTCAGCGCACAATCAACAGATGCAGAAACGTATCCTGAAATAGGTAAACCTTGCCCTGATTTTACTCTTGAAGAAATCCATCATTTTAGTAAGAAACAGGCTTCCTTAAAGGATTTTACTGGCAAATGGCTAATTTTGGACTTTTGGACCAGATGGTGTTCAGTATGTGTGAAAAGTTTCCCACATCTTAATCAGTTGCATAAAGAGTTTGGCGACAAAGTACAGTTTATGTCAATAGGAAAAGATGAGGATCTGATACGAGAAATATTTGAAAAATTCAAAAAGAGATATGATTTGCAGTTCCCAGTGGCCTATGATAGTGTATTGTTCCAACGCTTTGGAGTTACATCTACCCCCCATGTTATTTGGATAAATGAAAGAGGAATAGTCCAAGCGATTACTGGAGGCCAGGAACTTACCGCTAATAATATTCGGTCATTTTTAGAGGGTGAAAATCCAAAGCTCTATGAAAAGCCAAACAGAAGGAAAGAAGCCGAGTTGTGGAAATCATACGATTTTAATAAACCATTCTTAGTAGATGGCAATGGAGGTAGCGATACCAGTTTTCTTTTTCGATCAATTCTTACAAAATGGAATAGAAGTTTACCCGTAGCATTTGATAATTACTATAACTCATCAATCTATTCAAACGAAATAAGAGTAACCGGAGTACCTCTTGGTAACCTATATATGATTGCATTCAGTGATACAATTCCGATTACACCCTATCCTTATAACAATTTTCCTGTTAACAACTATGGTAAATTTTGGCATAGACCCTTGTTATATATGCAGGATACTACCGCGTTTAATTATGACTATGTAGATGCTCAAAACCTTTATTGTTACAGCCTTACCGTTCCTCCGGCCAGATCAAAAAATAAATTACTAACGCAACAAATGATGCGAAGAGATCTGCAAAACTATTTTGGCTATAATGTCGCTGTGACAACAAAAATGATGCCCTGCTGGAGATTGGTTGCCACAAATGAGGCGAAAAATAGACTGCAAACTAAGGGAGGGAAACCAAACATTGAAGGAGATGGGTATAATAGCCAAACATTAATTAATCTTCCTATGAAATATCTCATTTTTGTTTTGCATGGGCAAAATCAATCTGAACCTCCTATTGTTGACGAAACTGAAATCACATCGAATATTGATATAACTATTGAGGCTGATCTATCCGATTTAAATGAGGTAGGAAAAGCATTGCAGCATTACGGCCTGGATTTGGTTAAGGGGCATAAAGAAATGAAGGTAGTAGTGATCAGGAGTCCTGATGAGGAGAAAATTAAATTAAATCGGAAGCTTTAATTTATTATTATGTTATGCTTTTGAGAGTAAATGAAAGATACAACATTTTTAATAATTTAAGGGTAGGCACTGCAAATCCATCTAATTTTATCAACATAAAAGTTGACAAAGGGTTAAAACTCGTACATATATTCAAAAAATCTTAATTTAGAATTCATTGAAGAGGAAAAGGAGAACATGAATTGCAAGAAATATTAAAATTATAAAGCTGGATTTATACTCTAATAAGTCCAGTTAGGTATTTTGTAGTCTTTAAGATTGTGAGGATATCATACATATTGTTAAATAGGAGAGACTATTTCGGACCGCAACAATAATCTCTCCATTGTTTTCAACAAACATTGACCTACTAACTAGGTGGTGAGTTATGGGTTAACTGGGCCCCGCAAGTAAAACCAGCATCTAAAAAATATGAGACCCCATTAATTTGACAATTGAAAAACCCGCCATTGCATGGATGACCTGAAGTTAGTCTACAATAATTGAATTGATCGGTAAAACGATAGGCCATAACGTGGCCTTTGCTTGCATAAGTAGTAAAAGCAGCTCCAATAGCAAAAACAAACGCCAAAGCAGCTAAGACATTTTTTAAAGATTTCATGATCGTAATGTTTTAAAAGTTAAATTAATTTACCAGCTCTTTTACAGGTTTTTGGATTTAGCACTGACTTATCATAGTATAAAATTCTTTGCCAGGGACAGGATATAGTAAACAATGCTTCAATTGATTTACTTTTAGTTCACATGTCACCAAAAGGCCATGCGACGATTGTTTGTTGTAATACTGTTCTCTTTGCTCCTACCCTAACTACGGACATAGTGATTGCTCCGTACGAAACCATGTCGGATTTATGGGATCAAATCCAGCAATTACGGTCAAACCTCTTCCGATTCAACGGGGCTATATGGTACTAAATACTTTAAGAAAGTCCCGTGAAGAGGCTGTAAAAATATTAAAACAGCCTCTTTACTATTCACGGTTATTTAAAAGACAATTGTCTTCTAGTTAGGTGGCGCAGTATTTGTAAGTTGAGTTCCGCAGCTCCCAAAAGTGTTTTGAAAGTATGATACCCCCAAGATTTGACAACTAAAAGGCCCAGCTGTGCATGGGTCACTAGTTAGCTGACAAAAATTATTTAAATCAGTGAAACGAACCTGAGTCATCTCATCAGCATTTGCACTGGTTGCAAAAGCAGCTCCAATAGCAAAAACAAACGCCAAAGCAGCTAAAACATTTTTTAAAGATTTCATAATTGTATAATTTTAAGATTGAATAAATTACCTACTCTGTTACAGGTTTTCGGTTTGCCCTGGTTTTTCGCGCGAGAAAATTTCTTTCGGCCTAAAACTTATTATCACAAACTTTCTTTTATTTTTTCAAAATCGATAGAAAGCGTTCATTAAAGGGACATATTTTTCCACTTGATTTGTTTAGCATAATTTTAACTATTTTATAGTTCTATTAACATGGCCCTGTCTCAATATTAAAAATTATAAATATTTTCATTTTTAAATGTTCGGCAAACTTGAAAAATTTGCTTTTAATTCAGAAGTTAAAAGTAGTTCCAAATTGTATGTTATAAGATAATGATCTTGAATGATCACTAAGGTTTTATCAAATACCCGTAAGGAATAAGTCTTTTTTCTTTCTATTCCAGATAAATAAAAACTAAAGTTGTACTGTCCATCTCTTAGATCATAAACGTCAAATACTGCGTTACTATCGAATACTTTTGGATCCTCATTATCTGCCATTAGCGCGGAATTGACAAAAAGGAGATTATCAGAAACACAACTTAAACCGTTAACTGTCATTGTTGATGGTCCGATCAAAGCTTGATCCGCAGACTTAATTTTATCTATTTGTATTTTTGCGTTACTTACTGTGTCAATCATTTCACCCCGATATATCACATTCATGCTGGTATCGACTGAGACAAACTGATTCCTGTAAAAGTAAACATAGGTCAATCGGGCACTTACGGGATCGTAGTGTAACATACCGTCGGTACAAAAAATACCATCAATTTGTTTCTCAATCGCATAAGGTGCATAAGTGATACGTGGAGAGTCTATGGAAATTTTAGCCAAAATATTTTGCTGTAAGGTTTTATCGTAAGTTCTGATAGCAAAAGATGAAGAAGACATAGGTACTACAAGGGTTGAATAGGTATGAGGGTTTTCCTGGAAATAATGATCCAGATTAGGGTCAGGAAGTGTTCCATGGAAAATTGTTGGGGTTGTGCCTTCTGTCGCGTAGATATCAGGAAAGTCTACCGTAACTGTAATAGCGGATCCAACGAATGGTTTTTCCTTAGGGGCTATTAGAGTTACATGCTGGCTATCAGCGAGAGAATGGTCAACAATTACCAAATGGGCTGGGGCAGTGTAATTTCCTAGATAAATATGATCAGAATTGCCACCTGCTACATAGTAGGAACTATATTTAATGTCTAAAGTGTTTTCGGGCTCTAAATTATGGTGAGTGATTACTCTTACAAAGCCATTTTTAACAGTATTTGGGCGATTAGATTTTAATCCTAGCAAAAGGATTGTAGCTATGCCAAAAAGCATGCAACCAATTATCCAGATCAATGTTTTATTTCTCATGAATTTAAGTAAATTAACAGTAATAATAATGGTTTGGTGACATAGCGGACTAGCATTTAATCTTGAAAGTTAGACGCCACCTTATGTTCCTAAATAAACCTTTACCCGCTAAAATCAAGAAGATAGGTACTTTTCAAAACCTGCTGAAAATGAATAAACTATCTAAGGCGAAAACAATTATTTGATTATTGTTGTTAACGCTGTTTAATTAATACCCTTATTATGCAGATTTGAGCAGCTCAAAGGAAGAAGCTATTTTGGTATTTCAAAATAGCTTCTTTTACGATTATATTATAATCGTCTCCTCTAATTAGGAGGAGATGTATGTTTCAATTGCGTTCCACATTGACCGGAATTATTTACAAACCACGATACTCCAGAAATAGTGCAGTTGAAAGTACCAGCTTGAGCACATTGGGTTAAGGGAGTCGGATCACACAGAATAATTCCATCGCTTTTAACATAAGGGTCGGCTAAACTTGTAGTGGCGCTAGTAGCATATGCGGCACCAAAAGCAAAAACAAACGCCAAAGCAGCTAAAACATTTTTTAAAGATTTCATAATTGTATAATTTTAAGGTTGAATAAATTACCTACTCTGTTACAGGTTTTCGGTTTGCCCTGATTTTTCGCGCGAGAAAATTTCTTTCCCCCAATTTCCATTTCAATTATTAGTCAACTCCCTATAGTAAGTTATAATGCTGGAACTGCCTTGTGTTCTCTTTTAGATGAATACAATAGGATACCACCCAATCCCAGCATCACAAAACCTATGTTAAAAATCAAATGTTCAGTCCATCCCATCTTCTCTAGTACTCCTCCACAGGAACAAGGCACATGCTCACTAAACTGTAAGATGGCAATGATATAGGCGGTAAACATCACCATCAGGCTAAAAGCTGCATACAAACCCACTAGCCGAAAGCGTGTCATCGCTAACATCCCAGCAATCAATAGTTCTGATATTGGAATGACCCAGGCAACCACTGGTGCAAAATCTGTCAACAATGGCGACTGCCCAATCTGCACAGTAAACTTCTGCACGTCCATCAGCTTCATCACAGCCGCATAAGTGAACAATAGAATAAACAGAAAGCAGATGATCTCCAGCGCGATCGCTTTGGCTTTTGCTGAGGTGAGTCGTTGTTTAATAATGGTGATTGTAGTCATTGTATAAATGGTTCGCCGTCGCTTACGCCTTCGCTAAAGCTACGGCGTAGAAACATTAACGGATAAAGTTTGTTAAATATAAAGTGAAGTAGTAGTTTGTTGCCCACCTTCGCTAAATCCATGGCGGACACGGTCCTTTTGGGTTTTGCACCCGTCACCCTCTGGGCTAAGGCGCACTCAGTTTTAATAGTTCCGTTTTAATTTGGTATGCCTGACCGTTGATTTTAAGTTAATGAATTTCATAGCTGCTCGTTGTCTGTTTTGCCGGTAATGTTATCCGGCCGATTAAAATTCGTTTCCAATGCCGAGGTGAGCCTCAAAGCATCTGTCTGTTTTAACTTAATGACAGTATGAAGATACCCCGGTATTTTTGCTTTGTCAAGAGGGCGCCCTCAGGTTCCGTAGGCATTACTAGTTATTTCGTAGGGCTAACCAATTGGCATTGTATTTTTTTTATTTTTTGTGTGATTATATTGGTTTTTGTTTTTGGAATTATTTTTAAGTTATTGTTATTCAGGTGTTTGCGATTTGGTGGTGGGTGTTGTTGGCGTTGTGCACGAAAACGGGGAGGGGAGAATGAGTGTGGGTGTGAGTGTGGAGTGTGAGGGTTTGGGGTTGGGTGGTCTTAGGCTTTATTTGTGCGATTATTTACTACACTTCTATCCAGCCCCTCTGCGTCATTGCGATGAGCGAGTGCGCGAGTGAAGAAGCAATCCCCTGGCTTATGCTGCCGCTCTCTGCCAGGACGCATGGTGGGCATAATGAGTTAGCAAGGTTCAGTAGTCTTACGCCAGGGGATCGCTTCATAGCTTACGCTCAGGGCCAGCGCGATATTCGCGATGAACTGTGTTTAAAAGCAAGGTTTTGGAGTATAATTTTCATAATACTTCGTACCTGAAGTTACTACAGCAAAAGCTTGTTTTAATAGTTTATTAGCCAAGGCTATTTTTATAACTCTTTCCGGTTTGCCCTTCCGTTTAAGTCTTTCATACATCTGAATACATGCCTTATTAGATCGTTTAGCTGCCCAACTGCATAAATATAAAAGCTTTCTGATTTGACTTTTGCCCATTTTACAAATATGTCCTCTCCCATAGATGCTGGTTCCTGATTGATAAACCCGTGGACTAAAGCCTACATAGGCAATTAGTGATTTATAACTTTTAAACCTAGTGAAGTTATCTGTAATCACAGTGAGCATAATGGCTGTTTTTCGCCCTATGCCTGGAATACTGGTTAACAGCTCTAAGGTATTGGAATATTTTTCTTCAGCATACCGATCAAGTTGATCTTTCAGTCTTTCTTGCTGCCGGTCCAGGCTCCGGATCAATGACCTCAGACTATACTTTACCTGTAATTCTATTATACCGGTGTTCTCAAAGGCTTCTAACTGATTTTTCAGCATATTCCTTTGCTTATTGATGCCTTCCAGCGTGCTTAGGATCTGCTGCATTTGAAGGATCAATTTATCAGTGATCTTCCATAGAACAGGGCTTTCTGCAATACCGTATTCAGCAATGATACGAGCATCTTTTTTATCGGTTTTGGCCCTAACCAATCGCATTTGAGAAAACCGTTTTATCACTAGAGGATTAACAACGCTAACTTTTATAGCATGTTCATTTAAAAACATTGCCAAGGGCAGATAGTAAGGCCCTGAAGCTTCCATAACACAAGTTGTTGTGGGATTAAGGGTCGCTAAAAAAGCTTCAAAACCTTCTTTCTGATTAGAAAACTTAAGATGTATCCATTTTTCATCCTCATAAAAAGCAACATCGAAAGTTGCTTTGGACACGTCAATACCTGTAACTTTATTCATAGGTTAAATACTTTGAAAAGGAAGCTACTTTGTGACTTATCAATCCTAAATACAGGCTTGATGCCTAATGAACTGTCCAAGTTTCAAGTAGTGGAGAAAGAGACTAACATCGCGAACAGTCTTTCTGACAAATGACGAGCAACAGTCTTAACCTTTCTCCTTCCTTTTCGAGGTTAAACATTTAACAAGTTAACCTTTAACTAATTCATTCTTTGCAAACATAGGATGACGTGGTGTGGAGAGGGGCTGGGTGGTGTAAACTTTCTTTGTGTGATTATTTACCACACCTCAATTCCCTTCCTCCGTCATTGCGATGAGCGAGTGTACGAGTGAAGAAGCAATCCCTTGGCTTTTACTGCCGCTCTCTGCCAGGACGCATGGAGGGGCATAGTGAGCTAGCAAGGTTCAGCAGTCTTATGCCAGGGAATCACTTCACAACCTACCTTCAAAGCCAATGCGTTGTTCGTGATGACGTAGTTGGTGGGTTAGGCCACGTTGTTCATCGCTAAGGGATAGTTCTATGACCAACCCACCCCTAACACCTCCCGGGAGGGGATTTGATTTGGAGATGGAAATGTCGTTTTTTTTACATTAGTTCAATTCGGTAAAACTCCTTCCCCGGGGAAGGTGCCCTTGCGGGAATATGTAGCTTAGCCGGAACAGTTTGGGTGGAAGGGGTGGGTTGAGTGGTGAAGGCAGTAGGGCAAATTATTTTGCCGAAAACTCGGGCAAATAGCGGTGATTGGCGTCTTAATACATATAGGAGAGGTTAAAAATCACCCTGGCATATTTTACATCCTTATCGTAGCTTTCATGGATGGTTTATCGTGCCTGCAATAAGAGATTTTGTTTTGGATGGAAAAGCATTGTTCAAAATTTTAAACCGGTAATATGTGGAAGAAATACAATACATGTACGGAAGTAGAACTGCTGCAAAAAATGGCCGAAGACGACAAGACCGCTTTTGCAGAAATTTACAGAAGATACCAAAAGCCATTGCGATTCTTTGCTTATACTTTTTTTCGGGATATCGCTGAGGTAGACGACATACTCCAGGAGGTATTTACAAAATTGTGGCGTATTCGGCACCGGCATGAGATCATGCCAAAAAAATCATTAAAAGGATACCTCTATCAAATGGTACGCAATAAGATCACTGATCACTTCCGATCACTTTCCAGGGAGCATATGTTCAAGGCGAATTTCCTTCAATCAGCAAATATTAAATCTGACACAACAGAAGATATGCTGGACCTAGCAGAATTGATGAGGCGGTTTGATGAGGTTTTTGAAGGGTTGTCAAAGGAAAACCAGGATTTCTACAGGTCTTATGAAAATGCAAAACATCCCGCTGAGGTCGCCCAGGAACTGGGAGTATCGGAAAAGAGGGTCAGGAATCGTTATTATGCGCTCAAGGCCTTCATAAAAGAACAATTGGGGATAAAAGACTGATTTTGCTATGGTTATTGCTAGTGATATTTCATCTTTAACCGTGTTGTTTTATTTATCTTGCTATCGCAGGGATCTACCTTGCGACACTTATTTAACTATTCTGGATATGTTATTAAAAAAATCACTTTTAGCCTGGGCAAATTGCTTTGACAGGCGTCATAAGTACAAAGGGGGAACTAAATTATTGATTAAACAAACTTTTAACCAGCTATGGAAAGTATAGATATAGATTCCTTACTAAAAAAATTCAAAGACGGCCAATATGAGGAAGAAGATTTGCGTACCCTTAAGAACTGTCTGAACCGGCCAGATATGGCACCCAAAATCGAACAGGGGGTAGATAATTTCGGTCTGGCCGTGCAGTTTGTGGCCGATGAAAACAATTGGGAACAGGAGCCTCCGGATCAGGCAGCCAAAGATTTGTATAAAAGAATTGAGGCGAATATTGATACTGAAAAACCGACCATCACGCTGAATAAACGATCCTTTTATGCCTGGAACGTGGCTGCAGGACTCATTCTGGTAATAGCTGGTATCTTCGCCTACATATGGTACAAAACCACGCACAGAATCCCCGGCACTACAAAGTTAACCGGCATTGAAACCAAAAGAGGGCAAAAGGCATGGTTTGAATTGCCCGACAACTCCAAGGTCATCCTTAATGCCGGTAGCCGGCTTATCTATCCTAAGGAGTTTGGCACCACCCGCGAGGTAACTTTGGAGGGAGAGGCCTATTTTGAAATTGCCAAAGACTCCCAGAAGCTCTTTATCGTCCGCACCGGAGACCTGGAGACTACGGTGCTGGGTACTTCCTTTAACATCAACGCCTACCCTGAGGAACAAGTCATCAAAGTGGCGGTTATCAAAGGCAAGGTACAAGTGGCCGTTGATGATGGTAGCGAAAAATTCAATAAAAAGAGGCAACTGGTTGGTCGCTCATTAGCGACTTACCATAAGCCGGAACAACTCATTGAGGTCGAGACTCAGGATAACTCAGACCTTGTCGCATGGAAGGAAGGTGTTATCCATTTTGATAACACCCCTTTCAGCGAAGTCGCCAAAACACTGGAACGATGGTATGGCGTGAAATTTTTCATTGGAAACGAAAAAATTGGCCGTTGCAATATATATGGAGAATTCGAAAATAGAAGTCTGAAGTCAGTGATGAACGCGTTGCAGGAGGCGATTGATATGAGCTATGAGTTTGATGGGGATGTGGTGAGGGTCAGAGGAAAGGGGTGTGAGGTTATGTGATTGGAATGGGGTTGTTTTCCCTGTTGCTGTTGCTCACGCTGTTGCTGTATTCTTGCTGTTATGGTTATGGTTTTTGGATATTATTGATGAATAAGAGATTTGAGGTGTCAATTTATTCAATATTGGATAAAGTGCACCTTCATTAAGTCAAATTAGATTTATTTTAGAGCATTTGATTAAATTTGACATATTTTATGTTTAGACCGTTATTTATTAAAATATATCCGGTTATTAATGAGTTAAATTGATTAAATTAATAGTTCATTATACGAAGAACAAATAGGAAAACTACACCGGTCTTCAATGAATGTGGCGAGGATTATAATTTGGGTGAATTAAGTTTATGACTTAATGTTTGACTAAAGATAATCTTGAATACAAAAAGATCTGACTAACAATATTGTAATAAGTTTGGCTTAGCCGGTTCCAAGTGTTGTAGCAAATGGCTGGCTGGTCAAATGATCTAATTATATCGAGGGTTCTTATGGATGGATGTTTAGGCTGGTTTGCTATCTCAAGCCCAGTATTATGCTTTTACGAATTTTCTGATCCATCGGGTCAACTGGATCCGCCAGCCATTATGCAGAAAAATATAGCAAACAAATCTCCCCGGAAAAGAAATGACATCATATATCTTGAAGATCTGATAATGGATCAAAAAAAACCTCCCTGGATTTTTCCGGGTTATAGAGAGCGCTCTTGAAATTTGAAGTATGGCTGAAATTAATTTCCCGTCACTTCACTATAGTACAGAATATCGGATTTACAACATAATTAATTTTACCCAAATGCATATTAATTATCAGGTATTAAAACACTTTTTCAAAATTAAAAAGGACAACAACTCATTAAACACGACTGCCAATTGGAAGCAAAAACTGTTGGTTATTTGTCTATTAATAATATTCCTGGTATTACTGGCCATATATACTGACTGGTGGTTACGTCCGCTTCTGGAGTTTATCAGTCTGAATACGGATTTAATACAAGGAATAACCGATTTTATTCAAATACTAATTTGGATAATTGCCGGCATCATTCCACTGGTTAAATTGTTTAGACCGCTTAAAGATAGAAATATTAATTCTCTTAGACTGGCAATAAGTAGTGTGGAGGATAAGTTAAGAACCTATTTTAACTGTGTCGAAGAAGAATGTAAAACTTTACCTTTGGGAATAATTTCCGCTGAATTTACTGAACAGAATAAAGATTACAGTGTATCTCTGGTTGAAATCTATATTGATCTGGAAGTTTATCAAATTGGTGAGGGCGGATCGATCAACAAAGAAAAAGATTGGTTTCAACTTTATAATCAGGCCCAAAAAGAAAAGAGGGTGCCGGCAATGGATATTTTTTCAAATCAAAAAAACAATTTAGCGGTTTTGTTAGGGGAGACAGGTTCCGGAAAAACAACGTTTATCAATTATATTACCTATTTATTAATTGATAAATCACGTTACCTACCCAGCTCATTGAAAGGTCTGATCCCAATTAAATTTCAGTTAAGGGATGTTGCATCAACTATTCCGTCCAGTACCAGGAAGGGATCAGCGAAAATTCTGTTGGACGCGTTAACGCAAAATATAAGCCAATACTTTGATGTTGGGGTATCTGCCGATATAGCAAAGATAATTCATGAAAAAGCTATACTTTTTGGATCGCTCATTCTGTTTGATGGGCTCGATGAAGTTACAGAATCGAAGCAAAGAATAATTTTAGACTCTATAAAATATTTTATTGAAGCTACTTATAATGAAAGGATGCAGGTCATCATTACTACAAGACCATATGCGTATGAGAAATCAAAAAATTCATTATTGAATTATTCTACCTGGACGTTAACACCACTGACACCTTCACAAACTGAGGAGTTTATTTTTGACTGGTATAAAAAAACTACCAAGGTGTATGGATGGTCTTCGAAAAATGCAGAACTTAGAAGTAAAAGTATTATTCATGCTATAAAATCAAATAAATATCTTAAAGTATTGGGTAGTCGACCTCTTTTGTTAATGTTGATGACCGCTATTCACACCAGAAATGGGAAATTACCGGAGGATAGAGCAGATCTTTATGAAGAGGCAGTTAAACTACTTTTAAGCAGATGGCAAAGATCAAGAATTCTTTTTGATAAAGATGGCAAAGAACAACTGGAACCAGGTATTTCAGAAGCACTACAAATTGACGAAAAAAAAATAAGAACTGCTCTGGAAAGATTGGCATTTAGTGTGCATGACAAGCAAAGCCACAACCCTCAAAATTTGGAACTTCTGCCGGATATTCAAAAAAGTGAAATATTAGAATCGTTTGAAGGCTTGTTGGGAGATATTGAACCAAAAATTATTCTTAGATATCTGGATAACCGGGCCGGTTTATTGGTTGAAAGACAACCTGACACCATTTATGCATTTCCACACCGGTCTTTCCAGGAATATTTAGCCGCGTGTTATCTAACGGAAGATCCCAACTTTCACGATAAAATTATTAATAGAGTTACCAAAAACCTATCTTTTTGGAGAGAAGTATACCTTCTTTGTATAAGGAAAATACGGAGAGGAAGTTTACCAAATGCTGTTAATGTGATCCAATATTTGGTTCCGAATGATTTCGAAAGTATCAACAAAGTAAATAATTCTCATTGGAAAAAAGCAATTCTTGCAGCTGAGGCTATTGTGGATTTGCACTTGACAGATAAAATATATGAGGACAATGAATATTACATTTCTATTATTAAAAGAGTAAAAAAATGGTTGAAAATGCTTATAGTTTCTGAGGATTTGTCTGCCAATGAAAGGTTGGTTGCGGGAGATCTGCTTGGCTTTTTGGGGGATAATAGGAAGGGGGCCTCGTTTCTTCAGTTAAATAATAACCCAATTCCGGATATAGATTGGATACATATACCAAAGGGAGGATTTAAAATGGGGGCTAGCTCAAAGGACAAAAAAGCTAGTAATTTTGAAAGGCCATCTCATGATTTTTATTTACCTGATTACTATATCGGACGTTATCCAATCACCTATGCCCAGTACGCACTATTTATTGACGATAAAGGCTATGAAAGAGAGGAATTATGGTGCAAGAAAGGCTGGGATTGGGTAAATGGCGGAGAAGTAGACCTGAAAATTTTTAATAACTCCTTTATGGAAAGCAAATACGAAGCATGGTTAGAAAGACGTCCTAAAATAAAAAAAAATCCTCTTTTTTGGGATGATCCCTTTTGGGCTAAACCATCAAGACCGGTAATTGGCATTAATTGGTATGAAGCAGCTGCCTTTGGAAAATGGATGACTTTAATATATCAGAGAAATATTGAATATTTTGACTTCCTTACAAATAAAGAATTTACAGTCAGGCTTCCCTCAGACGCAGAATGGGAAAAAGCCGCTAAAGGAGTGAAGCAAAATAAATGGCCATGGGGAAATAACGTAACTACCAAGTTTGCAAATACAAAGGAACAAAATCTGGGTAGGACAACACCGGTAGGAATATATCCGAATGGTTCCAGTAAATATGGCGTAATGGATATGATTGGTAATGTGTGGGAATGGACAAATACAATCTGGGGAGAAGACACTTCGAGTCCAACGTTTAATTATCCCTACGATTCTAATGATGGTCGAGAGTATGACTCCGATTTCAGTGATTTTACCATTCGAACAGTTAGAGGATCGTCCTGGATTAGTGATTTGGAAAGATACGGCAGGACCACTGCCAGGGAATGGGGCTTCACCTATAACTGTAGTACATTTTCAGGATTTCGTTTAGTAATCGCCATAAAAGACTTGTAATACAAACTTGACCAGGAATCAGCCATGTTGATTGAGTATGTGTTGGGCCAGAATAGCCCTCACTAGCTTCAGTTTGCAACTGAAGCTTAAAAATGTGGCAAGTTTGCAACTTGGCTTGAGATCACTAAAGTTAAAAACTTTAGCCATTTTGAGTTTAAGTTGCAAACTTAAACCAGTCTTAGCGGATTTGATTTGGAGATGGAAATATTGTTTGTTTTTACATTAGTCCCATTTTGTAAAACTCCTTCCCTGAGGAAGGTGCCCTTGTGGGAATATGCAGCTTAGCTGGAACAGTTTGGGCGGAAGGAGTGAGTTGATGTCTGGGCCCAACAGGTGTTTCATTTCTCAGATTTAGTGATTTGGATGTTAAAGAAAACTCCCTCCATCAATTAGCACAACATTCAGGAATTAAATTTCAACCAGCTATTTGCTCAAACACCCCGCCTACAAATCCACACCCACCACTTAGGTACTGCTGCTATAAATTAAATGTTCCCGGGTATAACTTGCCTGGGTATTGCTAGTGGTAAACATTTTTTAATGAATTAAACCTAAGTACACGGATTAAATTTTAAATCCACAAGCCATCATTTATAAACCATGGAAAAAGTTGAAAATATAAAAACAGACCTGTTTCGATTCGCCACCCTACGAACACCCCAGCTACTAACCTCAGAAAGTAAAAAAAGGGGCTTCCTGCATCATCCTGATCCGCGTAAAAGTTTCTTTCTCAGGGAGATTATTAATGTAAAAAATATAGAGAAGGCCCGGGAAAAATTGCGTAAGGTATTAAGCAGCTTCAACCCGGTATTAACCCCTGCCGGTATAAAAACGCTGGACAAAGAAGTGTATGATTTCTCCAGCTGGCTGATTAACCACCGCAACTTTATCACTTTTGAGTTGCTGAAGAAAGAAAGAAGTGGGGTTAATCACTTAAGCGAAGAAAAAATCATCTTCCTTTGGGACAATCTTTTCTATCAAATTCTGGCCAAAGGCTCCGACTATATCCGCCAGGCATGTATTCAGATGATACTGGCAGATAATTTCCTGGTAAAGACCGATGAAAAAGATAAAATTATCAAAGCCGCCAGTACCATCAGCAAACCGCGATTGCCCGATCCTCCTGAGGGGGAGGAGCAGGTTAATTTGTATCTTAAAAGACTGGCCCAGGCCAAGGTTGTAATCCCGCTTGCTTTCACCACAAAAAAGAGTCCTGCCACCAAATTTTCGACCGACCTGCCGGACTTTAAGAAGGTGGAAAAATCCCATGCCGTACTGTTGGCCAATCACCAGGCCAATACGCTGATTGACGCCAAAAACCGGTTACAGCAGCACGATAAAGTTTATACGCAACTGTACAATGACGCATGGCAAAAGGCTGAAATTGAGTACCGCAAAACGGTAGCGAAGATCAACGACGATTATGTAAAAAACCTGCCAAAGCATAAACCTGACGACGACAAGGCGATGCCGGTGTTAAAACATCCCGCATTTACTTTCAGTTTTGACAAACCATTGTCACAAGAATTTACCAAAAACAAACTTTCATCGGAATTACAGGAATTTATTGGCCATCACGACCTCGAAAAGGCGCCGGTATCTTCGGCCGTAAAAATGATAGATACTGAAATCACAAACCTGAGAAAAGTTGCTTCCACTAAATTGATTAACCCAAAGAAAGTAGTATTACTGAATGGTAATGTAATTAAAGACCACGTCGATGATTTACACTGTTTTTCGGTAAGCTTCTCCAGTAATGAAATGATCAAATCGCTTAAAGATGTGGTCTATCTTTCTATCAATGTGGGATACGATAAAGCATTCGTGGTTTCGGCCAATTACAAATTGCAATTTTCCGGTACTGACACCAATTACAAAGGTACCACTACGGAAGTAATTGATAATGCCACCAAGCATTTATTGATCAGGTTATTCCCGACGCGATCTATCAAGACTAACGAGAAAACTATCTTTACACTTAACGGGGATTTCACCTTAAATAATGGCACCAAGCTGGATATCTCGGTAACCGGACTGACCAAAAACCCCGTTACCTCCGGTTGTGCGACGGTGGTCACAGAAAATCCACAGGATGAGGAAAATCCTTTATACGGGGTGAATCGGGTAGGTATTGCCGATTACCGCAGGGTTGAGCAGGAGATTTGCTGTTACGTTCCCGGGGAGGTTTCACACATAGAAAACATATTGGCCCGGGAGTATAAAGAGCGACATACCAGAAATTTGACCAGCACGGATACTACCTTCGAGGAGACCTCGGAAGTGGAGATTGAAAATCAAACTGACACGGCCACTACGCAACGGAATGAGCTGCAGACTGAAGTTGCCCGCGTACTGAGTGAGGACAATTCCCGTTCCTATGGAGCGTCAACCGGCAGTTCCGGCAGCTTTATGGGCGCTGAGTTAACAGCTGATGCCTATGCGGATTTTGCTTCTTCCAACGCCACATCAGACTCAAACTCCACCGCGCAGACTTATGCTGAAGAGGTTGTAAAGAACGCTTTGGAAAGGGTAGTCCAGAAAATCTCCCAGAAGAGGACCTCCAAAATCTTAAAAGAGTATGAAGAAAACAATCGCCATGGCTTTGATAACCGGGAAGGGGACAGCCATGTCACAGGTGTATACAGGTGGGTGGATAAGATCTATGTCAATCGCCTGGTCAATTACGGCAAAAGGCTCATGTTCGAATTCATGATCCCTGAACCTTCACGATTTTACAAGAAAGCCATCATTAAGCAGATAGAAGAAGCAGACCAGGTAGTGACCCTGGAAGAACCGATTCACCCTTCGGAGCTCGACGAGCCTATCAAAAATGCCTCGGACATTGACGCGTACAATTACCAAACCCTGGCTTCCATTTACGACGCTCAAATAGAAGCGCCGATGGATCAGGAAACCACTGCCGTGGGTACGTATTCCTTATCTCCTGATAAAAAGGAGTTCAGCCAATCCTATAATGATATCCAGATTCCGGACGGCTATACCTCGCAGGAAGCGGTAGGCACCCTAACCATGGACTGGGAAGCCAGGCCCCCTATTAACGATGGCGGCGCGAGAATCACCATTACCGTAGCGGGTGATCAATTTAATAAATCCGGATTAGAGGGGCCCAGAGATACTTTTACCAGAAACAACCTGAATTTTAATTTCAGCGGGAACTTATCTCAATCCGTACCGGTCTCGGTTAGCGGCAACAAAATATTCACCTTGACTATTAGCGTGACCGCCTTGTGTCAGTTAAAGGATGAAGTATTTGAACAGTGGCAAAATGATGCCTACAATCTCATCCTAATTGCCTACGAGGAACAACTGGCTAAATTTAACGCGGCACAACAGGAGACAACAGGTACCGATGGCAACCCGGATAAGATCAAAACCAATCCCAGGTTTAACCGGACTACGGAACAAAGGGAAATTCAAAGGATCTGTATAGAAATGCTCACCAAACCTTTTGATATAGCTATAGGTAAAAATTTTTACGGGACCATTGTCTGCAAAAACGGCTCTAAAATCCCACAAGTGAGACAAACCCGGGGGCTGGAGACCTATGGCGCCCATGTCAAATTTTTTGAACAGGCTTTTGATTGGAAAATCATGTCCTATTTATTCTACCCCTACTACTGGGCCCATAAATGCAAATGGATCGAGCTTTTTCAATCGCAAGGCGGCCCTGATTCTTTGTTTAAAGCTTTTTTGCAAAGCGGAATGGCCCGTGTAGTAGTACCGGTACGATCCGGGTTTGAAGATGCCGTGACCTACTATGCTGAAACCGGAGATATTTGGAACGGCGGCGGTTTGGTCCTGGATACAGACGATGACCTTTATCTTTCTATTGCTGAAGAAATGCAGGAAGTTGATGGCGTTGTGGAAGAAGAATGGAACACAACGGTACCGTCAACACTGACGATCGTTCAAAATCAGTCTGTGCTTTTGGATGAAGGAGGTTTGCCTTGTTGCGAAAGTGTGGAAGGTGAACATACCACCACCAACCTGTTAACTTCTTCTGACATTATGGGTTCATCGGAGCAAGAAGGACCAACGGAACAGGAGACTGACTAAGCAGGCAAAAACAAAGATTTCCAGTATTCTAATTACCCAGATTATCAGGTATTATGCCGGGAAGACCATATTTATTTCAAAATCCGGCATTGCCTTCAGGATAGCCTAAGTCTAACAATTTAAAGTCATAACCATGTCTGAATTTCCAAATACCCCCGTATTTACTTCCGGGATGGACCTGTATCGGACAACAAGCCCATTAATAGAAAGTCCTTTTCCATCCACCGCGAGGGATACACAGGAGAATTTTTTCGCCAGTGCCGACAGTAAGCGAATAGCAGGAATGGATTTTATTGCAGAAAACAATGTCCCTCCTCAGTTGGTCCGGGATATGATTGCTTTTGTTGATCGCAACGCTAATCAGATTCTTGATCCGGAAGAAAGGATCCTTTTCCGTTATACCGTGAAAGTGTTTATTTCAAGGGATGATAGTTACCTTAAGCAAGTCTTCAACAAGACCGAACCTTCCCATGACGAGGTGTGCATCTTCCTGGAAGACAACAGCACTGATTTTTTTAGCAATAAAAAAGCTTACATCAAAATAGGCAGTGATTTTCGAAATGACCTGTTTAAAAGAAAAACCATCGCTGCCATTGAAGCCAAGCATTTGCGCCATCTGGATTTTATTCCTCAGCAAAAAGAGTCTCACCATACATTGGATTTTATGGCTGAGGAGATCAGTAAGCTGATAAGGACCGGGCAACTCGTCAATCAGACCCAGGCGTTCTTATTAGGTTTTCTGGAGGTATTGAGTATAAGCAATATACTTTTGGCACCATTTTGCTCAGCTGTAGGAAAAGGTATGCTTTTCCTCACCAAAACAGCCCGCCAATATATCAAGTTTAAAGACCAGCATTGGGATCCCAATGCGGTGAACTCACAAACATCCGAAGAGGAAAACCAGTCGTTCCGTCCTTTTTTCTTTGGCGCCATCATCGATGAAGTAAGAGGTATTTCTGCATTCAACGAGCAGCTGGTGGAAAAGTATAGTGCTATCATCAAAAAGGGTTTGGTGAGGCAAAGAGCACAATTTTACCAGCAAATAAATGCCATCAGTGTCTCCGGGCTGGCGGGAGGATACAGGATTCCGGCGGGTATCACCAAGTTTTTGACCGAAAGTTTTAACATGGTTGATGTCATCGTCGACGCGCTCATCGTGCGCAGTGAGTTGATGTTAACGCAGTTTATCAATTTGGGAGAGCGATGGTTGAATGCTGTGAATGCGTTTTATTGCGGGTTGTGGAATGGTTTGACGGAAGTGGTATTGGGCCTGGTAGACCTTGTGGGTTATTTTTTTGTGGTACTGGGTGCAGCCGGTGATTTTTCAGCGCATGCAAAAACCTATGTGCCGGAAGCCCTGGAATTGTTAGATGAAACCATTCAAACAATATTATCGGCAGACATACCAGGGATACTGGCGGTTATGATGGATGCCATCGGCGAAGCCCTGAGTCACTTTAACCTATGGGCACTGACCGATTCCATTACATTGGAACGCGTAGCCTATTTCACAGGAGGACTAGCAGGATTCATTGTTGAAATACTCATTGGCAATTTTTGGTCCGGCGGGTTGAAGACAGTGCGCGCTGCAGCGACAAATTTTGGTAAGCTGGGAGATGAGGTTTATGAATTTCTGATCAAAGGAATGCAATCCTCATTAGCTACTGCTTTTCGCTTTAACATCCCGGACATGATGGCGTTGGTAAGAAAAATCCTGGCATTACTCAGGCAAGGGAAAGAAGCAGTCAGGAGTCTGATCAGGTCTGTTTTCAATGTCATGGAAAAAGCTGCGGCACTGACTGATGAAGTGGTACAGGAAATTATGCGCTTACTCAAACTTACGGATGAGGAAAAAAAATATATCGATGCGCTTGGGTTACAATTTGTAAAACGCCGGGGCAACGTCAGCAGCTTATGCCAGATCACTAACTAAATAAAAGCAATGAGTACACCAGGATGCCTTATCCTTGTACCCGATCGGGTCACGCGTTTTCGGGCAAGTTTTAGAAATATTCCCTTCTATACAAAAGATTTCACAAAATACCTGAAAGAAATCTTAATAGCGGTGGGTGATAACAAAACGATAAGAGGTTTTAACGCATTCAATGTACGTGCGGAGGAGTTTATAGCCCACCTTAGTACGATTAACAGGGATCGTATGATAGACCATGGGATCTCCTTTCGGTTTATTCCGGTAAGAAAACGCGGAAGAAGAAAAAACCCCGTCGTGCAGTGGGGTTATACTGAACTTTATGACCGAAGATTCAATACACTTTGTAAGTCCAAGGATTTTGCCGCACTAAACACTTTCCTCGATAATTTTCACCTTCCCGACGAAGTTAAAATAGAACGCCTACAAACGGCCATAGAAGCACTACGGGGTACTCCACAGGCCTATAAACCCAAAACAATAGGAGGTAAGAAGATACCGGCTAGTGCCAATGGATTAGCCCCGGATTTTAGCCGGGCATTTAATAGGCATGGGCAACTCTACCCGAATGTAATATATCGCGATGATGTCGCCCAATACGGTCAGGTTAAAATTGTGTTAACAGGTATCCGGAGCCAGGATTTTCAATTGGCCAATGCCGCTTCGGAATTAACTAAAACGCCAACAGGATACACCTGGCACCACATGGACGATATGCATGCAGTTACCAGGGAATGCACCATGCAATTGGTAAGAAAAACCATCCATGAATCTTCAACACCCCATATGGGTATAGAGCTATGGTCCCGTCTTTTTGGGATAGATTACAAATAAATAATAAAAGGTATTTTCCCTACCAGCCCTACCCAGTAACTTCAGTTTGCATCCATAGCCGTCAGCTTAAGACATGCGCTCAATATCTAAACAATGCTATTTAGTTACATTACCGCCAGGGGACCGGGTTATAACCAGCCTGTAAGTGGAAAGTGAATATCCGTACCACCTCCTTATGTCCCGGAGGGACCAAACTTTGGTAACCGCATAACCATCAAATCAGCACCAAGTCCTGGAAGGACGAAACAAGGAAGTTCCTGACGCTCCTGCATTTCCTCTAATGCTTCATACCCGTGCAGCCCCTACTAGCTTCAGTTTGCAACTGAAGCTTAAAAATGTGGCAAGTTTGCAACTTGACCAGGGATCACTAAAGTTGCAAACCTAAACTAGCTTCCGCGCTACCATGCCCTTCCTGAAATTTTTATCTGTGAAAAGCACACCTACCAACAAATACCAGTTTACGCGTAAAAGCTACCCTAATTCACCTAAACCTTAAACATTATACCTTCTTTGTTCGTTTTTTAATGAAAGACTTTTTTGGCCTACCAGATAGCAAAAAAGTGATAACCAGCTTGAACTGAACCACACCTGCGGGATCAATACATGGTCCCGTCATCTCAGCTATGGATAGGATTTCATGCCTACCCGATATCACCAATAGCTTGCTTTTCTAAAAGCCAGGTCTGAATGGCAGTCCCTGTTTCCTGCTTATTGATTATTAAATGAACATTATCATGGAAGACGAAAACAACCGACCCAACCAGCATCAGCCAGCCAACCAGGTAAAATTTACCCCTACCGAGCTTAAGATCATTCACCTGCTTTGTGCTGAAAAAACGACCGAAGATATTGCTACCGAGCTGAACATCCACAAAAGAACAGTAGACCGGCACCGGCAAAAACTACTCACCAAGACCGGCTCCAGAGGAGTGCTGGGGATTGTACGGTACGCGATTGAGCATGGAATTGTAACGGAGTTTTGAGGGTGAGTGTGAGTGTGGCGTGTGAGGTTATAGTAATCAAAATTAGGTTGTTTTCCCTGTTGCTGTTGCCCAAACTGTTGCTCACACTGTAACGCCGCAGGACCAGTTCGAATTAATTGATGTTTTGCTTGTATATTTTCAAAAAAATTACCACATTTTCGAATTAATCACCAGCTATTCTTTAGACGACTAACGTGGATGTTACACAGCTGATCCGGTATTTGCAAGGGGTGATGGCTTAAATTTTTTTTGAAAATTAAAGCAACGATTTTGCCATATTCCGAAGATAATATACGCGACAAAATAATTGCAGGCGATCCGGCAGGGCTTAAGGCTTTGATGCACGCCTATTATCATACACTATTCCGTTTTACCCTCCAGCACGTCAAAATGGAGGAGGCCGCCCATAAAATGGTACAGGCAACGTTTGACAGGATTTGGATTTTTGGCGCGGAAATTAACCGAAGCCTGCCGTTTCATACTTATATCGGCCAATTAATCGCCCATTTTATATATGAATTCCTGCAAAGCGTCGACGGGGATGGTCCTACGGAGGAAGAACTTTGGAAACAGGCACAGAAGGCGATGGACGACGCCAGTAATGAAAGTTTCGACAAGGGCTATTACCTGGGTATATACGGTGTTATAGCCTGGCTAAGACTGAAGAAACAACTTGTCTACCTTTTCACAATCCCGTAACACGGCTTACTTGTTTTTGGCCAGATTCCTATGGATTGACGTGCTGAAAACATCTTTATAATCATTAACTATCGATCACCTAAATTAAACCAGCGTTTTGAACCCAAAAGTCCCCCTTTCACAGTTATACCAAAAATTCCTGGCAGGCACCGCCACCAGGGAAGAGTTTAGTGCTTATTTGAGTCAGGTCAAAGACCCCGCCGCTGCAGACAAAATCCTGAACCTGATAGCCCGGGAATGGGACGGTCAATTCAGAAAAAAAAATATCAAAAGATTGTCCGCCTCAGAAATAAACAAGGCTTATGAACACATTGTTAGTCACCCTCGCAGATCTTCTCCTTTACCATTTATCACCACGCCGAAAAAAAAACGTGTTCACCGTTACCTGGTGGCAGCCTCGGTAATGTTGGTGATGGTTGCTGCCTTATCGGTTTATTGGTTCAATAGTGAGCGTGTTGGAGAACCAGCGGCTATGACAAGTTTGGAAAAGCACACCACCCCGGGGCAGCAGGCGACCATTACGCTGTCCGACGGCTCGATGGTCATGCTGAATGCAGCCAGCAAACTGGTTTATCCCGCTCAGTTTAAAGGTGAGATACGTGAGGTAACCCTGGAAGGAGAAGGCTTCTTTGAGGTGATACCAACTGCGAAACAACCCTTTGTGGTCAGGTCGGGTAACCTGATTACAACCGCTTCGGGAACGGCTTTTAATGTCAAGGCTTATCCGGAGGACGGTACGGCCGAAGTGGCTGTGCAAAAAGGTCAGGTATTGGTGTCCCGGGTTAATGACCGCACCGGCCCACCAACCATTGTCACTGCCAATATGCTTTACAGGGTAGATAACAAGGCATCTAGCCTAAAGCCAGTGACATTTCCCGATCAGGTGGCCTGGCGGGATCGAACCCTGCTGTTCAAAGTAACCCCCTTTTCTGAGGTAGCAAAAACCCTGTCAAGGTGGTACGGTACCAAGATCATCCTGGAAAATGAGGCCATTGGAAACTGCAGGATAACCGGCCAGTTCCAGCATGAAAGCCTGGAGAATGTGCTGAAGACGTTGGAACATGCCATTAATATTGCTTACGAGATAACGGAAGAGGGGGTGAAGGTGACAGGAGAAGGGTGTGGGAGGGAGTGATGAGTGTGAGTGTGGAGTGTGGGCGTGGGTTTGGATGGTTGCTGTAGCTGGTGGTGTATGTTTGCCATAGGGCAGAAAACCTCCTGTCAATTTATAGACTTAAAGGGGGAGAATCCCGGGGAGCAAATGTTATGACAAAGAGTACAGGCACTCTTTGTCATAACACTTCTTTACCAGTGTCCTGGTCTCCTTGCAATTTGTTGATTATCTCATCGTATTCTGCTTTGATAATCTGCAATTGAATGATTTTGTAGTCGTATTCCTTCATCAGGTCTTTGACGAATTTGTTTTTGTCCTGCAGGCGGTCGCGGTCGGCTTGTTTCAGCTTGCGGCCCCATAGAAATACGGCGAGAAGTAGTAATACGAAGAGGGCAAGGGTACCGGTATATTTGTATTCGTTGGTAGCCAGCGATGCCAGCAGGTGACTGGCTTCCTGCTGATGGGCATACCGGCTTTGGCCGACTTGCAGGTCCTTTTTAGAGGCCAGCTCATAAAATACCTCTTTCAGATCTTCCAGGGCCTTGAATTGTTGATGCTGAATGTCCATACAACGTTTTAACATCGCGCGGGATACCAGTTCACCGTGTTTGGGGTCATGAGCGATAGTTGTTACCAGGGTCAAGGTTTCCCCGACCTTGCCGCTTAGGCGTGTGGGATCAACCATGTCCAGGCCCCGCGATAACCATCTCAGGGCCAGTGGAACGTCGCTACGGTGGTAGGCTAGCTTGCCGAGTAATGTCAAAGTTTCCAAAGAAGATTCTACGTTGTGTAATCCTTTTTTGATAGTAAGGGCCTTTTCCAGGTACCATGCCGCAGAATCATAACGCCCTTCCAGAAAATAACTTTCCCCGATGTTGTTAGCCGCAATGGCTCGTTTCTTTGGCGACTGGTCATGGCCTTCCAGTACCGATAATGCGTTCCGGTACCATTGGCGGGCGCCCGCCAGATCTCCCTGGTCTTTAACGATCCAACCCATTTGGTTGTAAATCATAGAAAACCTTCTCAGACTGTCGGAGGGGCATACAGCCATGGCTTCTCTCAATAAGTCGGCAGCCTTCAGGAGACTTTGTTTTTCGATATAATAATAGGACATCTCGTATAAAGCACCGCTGACCTTATAGGGCTGTCCGGACGCCCTGTAATTGGCAACGGCCAGTGCCATGTAGCGGATCCCTTCATCGTACTGACGGGCTCTGGCGAAAATTTTCCCCATATTAAAATAGGCTGTACCCAGTCCCTTGATGTCTTTCGTATTTTGACAAGCATTTTCCAGGGCATAATAATGCCGGATACTTTCTCCTAACTGATCTTTGGTCCGGTAAGCCCTGGCCAGGTATTGAAGGGCTTCAATTTCGGAAGACTCGTCTCCCAGCTTCAGAGCGATTTGCCTGAGTTGCTCGGCATACAAAATGGTAGAATCCAGGTCATTTTTACTGACTTTATGGATGTAGGTCTTTAATAGTTCCACCTGTGCTTTAACAGGTAAATTTTCTGTCAGTGCGGGATCAGCAGACACCGTGCCTGAAGTAATCAGTATTAACACCGCACCGAGGATGCGGGATAGTGGCCCCATTAACCGGGGATTGATGTATTGGCATAGGCCGGGAAGCCTTTTAAAAGTATTCATAGTGTATTTTTAATTTAGGTAAAAAAGGATTTTTAAACGGATCATTGCCAGACACCTGCTTCAAAGTCGGGCAAATTCCGGGAGGTTGTCCCGGGATCATTGACAGGGAATGTTATCCTCATCTGGAAATCCCTGAGTCCATGATATCCTCGCGTTCTGTATTCCCGGTATCTTCCTTGGGATCCACCGGCTCCACATTGATATCCTCTATTGGGTCATCCGCGCACATGGTGCACGTAAAAATCGACGTTACCATTAATAAAATACGAAGTACTTTTTTCATAATCATACATTGGTTTTTTGAATATTATAACTTTCTTCCCACCGACACTATAACACTTTGGTCCGCGTACAATCATCGTTTCCCAGTAAGCGCTTTCCACAGTTAAAACTATTTTCTTTTTATGTAATTACCTAGCATTTATTGACTAAATTCGACGTTATCGACTACATCGTTATTTTGGATAAATGTTGCACTTTTTTTATTATTTTAGCCCGGCGGTCAAATATTTGTATAAATATTTTTATTGGGCTGGGAGTTTTGGCCGCGCCGCGCCTATTATCATAAACAGGAGCAACGCAAAAGCAATTAGGTTTATTTGAAGGGTTTATTTGAAGTAACCATGGATTCAACAAATGATATTACCACGCTGTTTAACAAGTTAATTGACCAGGCTATTAGTGAAGAGGAGTTGGCGCGGTTATCGACTCATATGCTTCAGGCTGACGAGTCGCCGGAAATGCAACAGCTGTTGGCAGAGATGTGGGATTACGTAGGGCTACTTCCGGAGCAGGACAGTGATGACCTGTTGGAAAACGTAGACCAAATACTAAAAAAGAACCAGGCGTTTAACCAACTTCGCCAGGCCATCAACGAACATAAGGATATGGTGGCAGCGGAGCAGGAAAAAATCGACAATACCAGACCACAGCCACCACCAGCCGGCAAACAACGCTTATGGGGTTGGCTGAAGAAGATTTTTGCGATGGGCCTCATCACCCTTGCTACGACTTCAGTAACTGTAGAGAGAGGCGCTGAAGGAAGGGTTGATGAGTGTCCTTTCTATGATCCATTGACCCCCCAGGCTGCAGTGCCAGGCGGTAAAGGCGCTTTGTCCACTTATAATATCTGGCATTAGGATGGGTATTACAAACGACGATAACGCGCCCTTACCCGCTGCGGAGCTAAGCGACGAGACCCTTGTGCGTATGATACGGGGTGGAGATGAAGTTGCTTTTAAGCTCATGTTTGACCGCTATCAGAAAAAGCTACGGGCTTACGCATTAAAGCTACTAAAATCAAGAGAGGTAGCTGATGAGATTCTCCAGGAGGCTTTTCTGAAGGTCTGGCTTAAAAGAAAAGACCTGGATGCCGACCTGAATTTTAATTATTATTTATTCAAAATTGCCAAAAACCTGGTTTTAAAACAATTTGAAAAAATCGGTCGGGAAGAACGATTGAAGCAGGAAGTATTAAAAAATAGCAAGCGGGCCAGCTATGCAACCGAGGAGACGGTCAGGTTTGCCGAATATCAACGCATTGCACATCAGGTGGTCCAAAGCCTGCCTCCCCAGCAGCAATCCGTATACCTCCTGTCACGCCGCGACGGCAAAGACAACAAGGAAATAGCAGCGGCATTGGGCATTTCGGTAAAAACTGTTCAAAACCACCTACGACTGGCCCTCATAACCATCAAGGAGAAATTGCGGGTACTAGGAGACATCACCGGCCCCCTCATCGCATTTTTCCTCTTCTCCTGACCCCAACTTCACACTTCGCCCTCACACTGACGAATTACCCCTTCCGGCCACTTCATTCATTCTAATCGACACCTATCCGCCGGGCCACCTTCCCTAGGGAAGGATTAATTGTCCCTTTTTAAACAAGGAACAAAAAATAGTAACTAAGACCCCCCACAAAACCTGTCCGCACTCACACTTCACACTAAAATCCCTCTTTCAACCGGGACTTTTACCCACGAGAAGGATATTATAACAAACGGGCAAAACAACAGGTAATTTGGAAAATCGAAAACCTGAAAAGCGGACAAAGACCATGAATAGCAAAGAGGAAATTACGTCGCTATTTATCAAATTCATTGATCAAACCATCAATAAAGAAGAGATGACTTTGTTTAATCGCTACCTGAAACAGTCCGGGACCGATCCGGAGATATTGCGGTTGTTATCGGAGGCGTGGGATTATGTCATCCTGACGAATGATTTTACACAACAAAATTTTGATATCAGCGATTTGAACCACCTGGATAAAAAGAAAAATCTATTGGAGGAGCTGATTAAAATCAACCGGGAACAGCAGCAGGAATTGGCGCAGGCCATAAAAAAAATCACTCACAATAAACAGGAACCGAGCTTCGCGACGAGTAGAAAGAAAAGGAGGTGGTTACGTTGGCTGAGGGTTTTTTTTTGAAAAGCACCCGGTCCGTAACCCAGTGTCTCTTTTCCCGTCGACAGAGACCTTAAATTGGCTTGTGGTTGATTTGAAAATCACTGATTCAAAGTGTTTTCACAGCTTTCAGGTTGTCTTTTGTGCGTGTTCTGAACTAATAACCCGCTGGCAGAATGCAAACAGAAGTGCCAGTCAAACCATAAAAATCATTCCAAATTCATACAATTTCAGTAATCCCTAGATTGAATTATGCCCGGCCTTGATACTGCGTATTTGTATCGTCTAACCAGTTGCGATTTTTGCTTTTTTACCGGATTCCCCTGTTGCCTAATTGCCGCCTTTATGTTGCAAAACAGAAAGGTGCCCTTCAAAGGTTGACATGCGATTTATCGCATATTCCCCAAAATGGATTTGGCAATTTCAAAGACAAATTTAAATAGACAAGGTAAATAAAAACACGCCGCCTAATATCCGGATCAGCCGTTTTTATATTGACAGGTAGATTTGTAAAATTCGTTTTTACCCTATAAATTTGTCCGGTACGTTGCTTCACCAGCTACAAACCTGACGCATTTAATTAATGGCCTCCATAAGCCTAATTCATAATCAACCAAAATAAATATAGACTGACAAAATGGAAGACGAAATTGATAGCACAGACGGCTCTCGCCGTCGCAAAAGACCGGAGGGTGTAAAATTCACAGAACTTGAGTTAAATATTATTCGCATGATATGTGAGGAGCTCACTACCGAAGAAATTGCCAAAAACCTTAACTTAACCAACAGAACAGTAGTAAACCACCGACAAAAATTACTTGTAAAAACGGGATCGAAAAGCAGTCTTGGGATTGTTACCTATGCCATTAAAAATAAAATTTATACAGATATATAAAGCAGCAAGATTTGTTTTTTGCCACAAACAGAGGATAATACAAAACTTAAGCATTTATTAATTAAGAGGTTATGGTTCGAGAAATTTGACTGTAGCGGTTGTTTGAACAAAAAAAAATAACTATATTTTGATATCATTAACCAGCATTCAATTCTCGAAACCAATATATTTTATTAAATTAGGATATCATGTAGGGCATGCTATGATGATTCTGGGAAATGATTTAAAGTCAATTATATTTACTTTAAAAGTTTTGAGAAATTACGAAGACACACTACTCCGGGAAATAATTAGAGGCGATAGAGTCGCTTTTAATGAGTTAGTGCGCAGGCATCATGATGCATTGCATCATTTCGCTGTTCTTCATGTGAAGTATGAAGAAGTGGCACAAGACATTGTACAGGCAGTTTTTAACAGGATATGGCGTTTTCGTGAAAGCATCGATCCTGGTGTTTCGTCGAGGGACTACGTTAGCAGCCTCATCGCAGATGTGATCTTTAATTATCTGAGCAACGTTGGAGGAGGCCGGCGAACCAGGGCTGAACTGTGGTACCAGGCGAAAAAGGCATTTGAGCAAGGCCATGAGCCGAAAGTCAACGGAAGAACTCACCGTAAGCGGTATCGGCACATTGCCTGGTTTTTGCTGCAAATACTATTAATCTACCAATTTACCGTCCCTTGATGATGGCCCGGCGTTGGCCCGGGCAGCTAGTATCCAGAGATCCCTCTTGACCACCAAAGGATCCACTAATTCCTTTTACCAATTTAAATCGCAAAAATCATGAGTTTGGAAAAAAAAGTGAACATTCAGCAGCTGTACAAGAAATACCTGGATGGTTCTGCCAGCAAAGAGGAGTTTAACGAATATCTTGATGGGTTGGTGGATCCGGATCAGTCACTGGAGATGCGCCAGCTAATAGACCAGGCCTGGAAAATGGAGTATGCAGGAAAAAAATCTGTAAAGAAATTTCCAGATGATCACAAACGCAAAGTAGTCAGACAGGCCCTGGTTAATGCGCAAATTGAAGGCAAAATATCCACTGTAAATGTTAGCCGGAAAAATAATAGTGTCTATTACAGGGCAGCAGCCATGATTACGTTTTTACTGGTGGTAACAGCTGCTTTTTTGATGTATCGTTTTCAGGTGTTTGGAGGGTATGAGAGCGCTAACATCGAAATAATTGAAACAGTGCCAAAGGAAAAATCCACTATCCTGCTTCCTGACGGTTCGCTGGTGCATTTAAATTCGGTAAGTAAGCTCATTTTCCCCAAGGCCTTTGACGGTGATACCAGGGAGATTGTGCTGGAAGGAGAAGCCTTTTTCGAGGTAGCCCGGGATGAGACTAAACCTTTTGTGGTGCGATCAGGTGATTTGGTAACTACGGTATTAGGTACTTCTTTTAACATCAATGCCTACGGTCGCGATAAAGAAATACAGGTAGCCGTCGTTTCCGGAAAGGTATCCGTTGCCAAAGCCAACGATATGGTTTCCAAACCCCATACATTAATGCCCAACAACGTGGCCATCTATGATACCGATGATAAGGCCATCAGGGTAGATTCCCGGAATACCAATGAACTTATTGCCTGGAGGGAAGGGATATTGAAGTTCGACAAGGTACCGCTATCTCAGGTAGCCGTGACGTTGGAAAGATGGTACGGATTGAAAGTTACCCTGGAAAATAAGCAGCTTGGCGATTGTCTTATTTATGGTGAGTTTAAAAATGAACCCATAGAGCAAGTAATGAAAACTTTACAATCTGCTATTAACATAGAATTTGAAATTAACAGCGAAAGTGTCAAAGTCGGTGGCGCCGGATGTTAAAGCATAAGCCGTAAGGATTGTCTTTCAGGCCCTATGCCACACCCGATATCACCTGTAAAATGATGAAAACCTTGGAAAATTTAACAGTTGTCAGGGGAAGTAACCAGTTCGAAACAGGAAATCCCAATGATGATTTTCAACTATATATGAATTTTAAAATGATTTGTCAGAAGATGGTTTTATCTGGTAAATTTTCCAAATAATGATAAGCATGGGCTTCAATGCTACTCAACGTACTGTTCCTTAAATCTGCCGTGGAAATAACGAATGACTGACAGATGGTGTTAACAAAACGCTGGTTTATAAGTTTGTCACGTTTCTTTTCACTATATTTATATTCACGCTATATTATAATATAGGTGTTTTAGGTATGAACGGCTTGATCCAAGTGTTGTAGCAATGTTAGAGCCGCTCAAGTGATCTATTAAAGAATCTAAACTTATTAAACATGGCAATACCTCTACCAAAAGTACCTATTGTCTCATATACATCCCTCTTTATCCGTATTAGCATTGTCGGTCTGCTTCTTTGCACCCTGTTTTCACCTGGCGGTCATGCACAATCTCAAAATATTGGCGATGTAACAATTTCCTGCGACCTGGCTGGCGCCACATTTCAGCAAGTGTTAAAAGAAATCGAAGGTAAAACATCATTCAGGTTTACTTATGAAAATACGGTGATTACTTATACCGAAGGGCGGAAGATCAATTTGAATGTAGCAGACCACAGTATTGCTAAGATCCTGGAATTTCTGACCGATGAAACCGGCGTGGTGTTTGAGCAAATAGGCAATGGCATCGCGATCAAAGTTCCGGGACCGGCCAATGAGAAAATCCGCCCGTTGAAAGGAGCAGCATCTATACCTGCCAGAATAGTTACCGGTCTCGTTACCGCCGCTGGCGGAGATCCTTTGGTGGGTGCAAACATTATGATCAAAGGAACCAGCAATGGTACTATTTCCGGGGAGGATGGACGCTTTAAACTAGAAGCCAAAGGTAAAGATACGTTGTTGATCAGTTTCATGGGCTATTCGGTATACGAGACCTCAGTAGGTAACCGGGGAACGATCAACGTCATTTTACGCGAAGATCGCACCAGCCTGGAAGAGGTTGTCGTCAATACAGATTACTGGCAGGCAAAAGATCGCGAAAATACCTGGAATATTTCGAAAGTTACCGCCGAGGAAATTGAAATGCAGCCGGTAGCAAACCCTATTCAAACCTTGCCCGGCAGGATGACAGGTGTATATATTCAACAAGCGTCAGGCGTGCCTGGCAGCGGTTTCAAAATTAGGGTGAGAGGGCAAAATAGCTTGAAACTTTTAGGAAATGATCCGCTATACCTGGTAGACGGCGTACCTTTCTACACAAGGTCCATTAGCCCGCGCATTATGAGCAAGGCTAGTGGTGAAATTAATCCGCTGAATAGTATTAATCCTTCCGATATTGAAAGTATTGAAGTCTTGAAAAATGCCGACGCTATTGCCATTTATGGTTCCCGTGGCGCAAATGGGGTCGTATTGATAACAACCAAAAGGGGAGAACAGGGAAAAACCAAGGTTGACCTTGATTTTTCCAAAGGTATAGGACAAGTATCAAGCAGGATGGATTTGTTGAACACCAGTCAATACCTGGAAATGCGAAAAGAGGCGATTTTCAATGAAGGGTTCAATGTTCATGATCTTCCGGAAGAACTCAAACCACTCTTTCCCGATTTGTTTGCATGGGATACCACCCGCTATACTGACTGGCAGCGAAAATTAATAGGAGGTACCGCCCATATTACCAATGCACGGGCATCTATTTCCGGTGGGAGTGCCGGTACCCAGTTCTTGTTTAGTGGCGGCTATTATAAGGAAACCCTGGTTTACCCCGGCGATTTCGATTATCAGAGAGGCTCAGGACATTTTCATTTAAACCACAAGTCAAGCAATAACAAATTTAAATGGTCTCTTTCTACCACTTTCACGACTGGTAAAAATGTTCAACCGCAACTGGATTTGATGTCATTGGCAATTGAGTTAGTGCCCAACGCACCAGCCATATATGATCAAGACGGGAAGTTAAATTGGGCAAATGGCACGTGGAATAATCCCTTTGCACAATTGCAGGTCAGACCAGAGGCAGTCACCAATAATCTTATTGCCAACACCGGGGTAAGCTATACCCTGTTTCCAGGCCTGGAAATCAAGAGCAATTTTGGATATACACTCCTTAGCATGGAAGAAAGTCTGATCCAACCCCTAAGCTCTATGAATCCAGCCTTAGGAAAAACATCGGGAACCGCTAATTTTGCCAATAGCAGGGCCCGGACCTGGATTGCGGAGCCTCTGATCACTTATCAAAAAGAGGTGTTTAACGGCGACCTTAAGGTCTCACTAGGTGCTACTTTCCAGGAAACAATCCGCAAGGGGGAAAACTCCACTGCTACAGGTTTTGTAAGTGATGCCTTGTTGTCTAACCCGGCGTCCGCTTCTTTATCTTCTATTGCGGGATTCGACTATTCTCAATATCGCTATAACGCTTTTTTTACTCAGCTAAAATATGATTGGCGAGGAAAGTACCTGATTAACCTGACGGGCAGGGGAGAGGCTTCCAGTCGCTTTGGTCCAAATAAACAATTTGCCGGCTTCGGTGCCGTAGGGGCAGCATGGATCTTTTCCAATGAAAATTTTATACAAAAGAAACTTCCTTTCCTCAGTTTTGGAAAATTGCATGCCAGCTATGGTGTTACGGGCAATGACCAAATCGGGGATTACGAATACCTCGACTTTTACCGGGAAACGATGCTTTCTTACCAGGGAAATCCCGGTTTAGTTCCTGCCAGGTTGTTTAATACAGATTTTGGCTGGGAGACCAATAAAAAACTGGAAGTGGGGATAGCATTTGGGTTGATAGCCGACCGGATTCTTTTCAAAGCCACCAGGTATAGCAATCGTTCTTCAAATCAATTGATAGGTATACCATTATCCCTTGTTACCGGGTTTTCAGAAGTTCAGGGAAATTTTCTGGCTACTGTTGAAAACAGGGGCTGGGAATTTGAATTAAATGTCGCAAATGCCTGGACAGAAGACTTCAAGTGGACCACAGGAGTCAACATTACCATACCTCGCAACGAATTGATTGCATTTCCAAACATTGAGGCTACTTCGTTTTATAATGACCTGGAAGTCGGCAGGTCTGTTTTCACCATATTTGGCAATGTTAATACCGGTTTGGACCCTCAATCAGGTGTTTACACATTTGAAGATATCAACCAGGATGGAAATGTAAACGGTCGGCCTACTTTTCCAGATGACTTCAGACATATCGGGGAAATTACCCAACGGTATTTTGGGGGCATCCATAACAGCATTAGCTTTAAAGGCCTGAAACTGGATTTTATTTTCCAATTTGTCAACCAAACGGGCAGAAGCTACCTCAATAGTTTCTTTATGCCCGGTTCGCAGGTTAACCAGCCAACCATTGTCATGGATAGATGGCAGGCACCCGGTGATAACGCAGGCATTCAACGATTTGGCATATCCGGCGATGCAAAGACGGCCTATAGCAGTCTCAAGGGTAGCAACCTTAATTTAGTAGATGCGTCTTTCATTCGTTTAAGAAACCTAAGTTTGTCTTATGATTTACCTAAAGAATGGATCGCGAAGTTGAAGATGCAAAACATCCAGGTGAATATTCAGGGACAAAATCTGCTGACGCTGACTGACTATTATGGTTTTGATCCGGAGATAGCCAATGCCAAAGTTCTTCCGCCGCTACGTATTGTCACAGGCGGTATTAAACTATCATTTTAACAATCAGTATCATGAAGGAAATAACCAACAAACCAGTGTTACGAATAAGCTTAATACGATGTCCTGTGATATTCAGATTTATTCCTTTTATGGTCTTGCTTTTTTCATGCCAGGAATTTGTTGACATTGATCCGCCAAGAACAGATCTTATTGGTGAAACGGTCTTTAGTAGTGATAATACGGCGATAGCGGCGGTCAATGGTATATATAGCGAAATGGTCGCGTTTAATGCCGGTTTGGCAAGCGGTGGCACCAGGTCTGTTACCTACTTTGCAGGATTGTCGGCAGATGAACTGACTTATTTTGGTAGCGATTCCGAGGCGCTGGATTTTTATATCAATTCACTGGAACCAGCCAATAACTCCAACACTATTGGATTGTGGGGCCAGGCCTATAAAATTATTTTCAATGCCAACAGTGTTTTAGAAGGGCTGAAAAATTCTACACAGGTTTCTGAGGAATTATCACATCAATTGGAAGGAGAAGCTAAGTTTCTACGTGCCTTTTGTCATTTCTATTTAGTGAATTTATACGGGGATATTCCGGTGGCCACTACTACAGTTTACCAGGAGAATACGAAGGCGTCAAAAATGTCGGTTACCCAAGTGTACGAGCAAATTGTTGTTGATTTGAAAGATTCCAGAGCGCTTTTGGGAGAGGACTATCCCACTGTTGAGAAGGTTCGCCCTAACAAGGCGGTAGCCACGGCCATGCTATCCAGAGCTTACCTGTTTACCGGAGATTGGTCCAATGCGGAATTTGAAGCTTCTCAATTACTCGACGGTGACTACAGCCTTTCAACAGATCTTACCAACGTTTTTCTTGCTAATAGTGATGAAGCTATATGGCAGCTAAAGCCGGCAGGGTCATTTCAAAATACTAACGAAGGACTTGCGTTTATACTGATTACTCCTCCGCAATCATCGGTGGGCGGCGTTGCTTTATCCCCCAGGCTTTTAGGTGCCTTTGAAGCGGGTGACCAAAGACGGGTTAACTGGATCAATAGTTTTGCCAATGAGTCAGCCACCTGGTACTATCCTTTTAAATACAAAGTACGATCACAGGAAGAGATAACCGAATATTCAATGGTGCTGCGACTGGCTGAACAATACCTGATCCGGGCCGAAGCCAGGGCTCAAATGGATAATATTAGCGGAGCGATTGCCGACCTCAACGTCATACGTAACCGGGCAGGATTGCCTGACATAATTAATGGAGATAAAACATCTGTATTGAGAGATATCGAACAGGAAAGGCGGGTTGAACTATTTACTGAATGGGGTCATCGTTGGCTGGATCTAAAACGAACCGGACGAGCCGATGTGATTATGAGTGCTGTGAAGGCCGAATGGCAAGTTGAAGATGTTCTGTATCCTCTTCCTCAGAGTGAACTGGAGGTTAATCCTAACCTTTTACCTCAAAATCCAGGTTATTGATTGGCCGAAAGATCAACTTTCGGTAAGTAAATATTAAAACCAAAACCCCGGGAAAAACCGCAAACTGGATATCCAGGGGTCCTGGATTGTAAAATCGTGGTATTTAGTAAATACTTTTACCACAATTTAAAGGGAATAGCTGCTATCGAAACAGCTATGAGAACTGCCTTAATCTTAAGGCCCGACCTGGTATATAGGTATTGCACATAAACCTCCAATATTTATGATCTCCCAAGCATCTTTTGTTTCAAGCCCCAACGAAACCGTACATCGAAAGGTGGTATGTGGGGTGGTTGAACATTCCCATTCATATTCGTTTAAAGTACCCAATTGGCAGCCGCTGAGAAAATTACCGTATTTTGCTACGGCAGTTGCTTTGCTTGTAGCACGCTTGTATTTACTGTTGTGGGCATAAGAAGCACCAATAGCCAATACCAAGGCCGAACTTACTAAGACAATTCTTAAATTTTTCATAATAATAAATGGTTTAATTTAAATGGTTAGTGATTTAAGTTTTGTTTACATTCCTTTTACCTTTTCGATTATAAACCTTTTTTGAATAATTAAGTTTTTGTGACTGCATTGGTAGTTATAATTGCTCATGGTATAGTTTCGACAGTTGGTGGTTGTCCCTGATATTGACAAGGTTTCCTTTTCTTAGTTCCGGGGGATTGTCAAGATATTTCGTATTAATCTGATAGACGAACAAAAAGCGATCGTATAACGCAAACAGCTTGTCGTCGAACACCTTGAATTTTCCAATTTTTACACCTTGTTGCTCAGGTAGGTAAAAGCTGAATTGATAGGTCCCTTCCTTCAGGTCATACAAGTCTATCACCGACGAGTGATCAAATATATCCGGAGGGTCATTTTTAGCCAACAGGTTGGCGTCAATAAACAACCAACGGCCGGTGACGCAGCTTTGGCGATTGACCGTTAATGGGGTTCCCATAATTTTTACCGAGTTGCTTGATTTGACTTCTCCGACCTTGATTTGGGCCTGGCTGATGGGGTCTATGGTATTGCTTTTATATTTCACATTTAAGCTGCTATCCATATAAATATATTGGTTACGGTAGTTATACAGGTAAACCAGGCCTGACAGCTCGCGGGAATAGTGCAGCATACCTTCGGTACAGAATATACCATCCACCTGTTTTTCCAGGATGGTATTGAACTGTTGCAAATAAGGTGGATAACTGGTTTGCCTGGCCAAGATATTTTCTTTGGAAGCGCCACTGATCATTGTCAAGGCAAAGGAGGACTGGCTAAGTGGAACAAAAGTTTCAAAATAGGCCTTGTCGTCCTTGAGCTTATCAGCTTCGAATTTATCTATAGTTCCCCTAAAAATCGCCGGAGCCGTACCATCTGTGCAATAGAAATAAGGGGAGTCCACGGTCACCATAAGTGATCGAAGTTTATATTTTTCTAATGCTTTAATTTTTAGTTGTACATGCTGTGTGTCGGTTAGTGTCTTATTGGTAACTAAAAGATGCAAGGGAGCCGTGAAATTGCCTAAAAACAAGTCATTGGCTGTTGCACCGGCGATATAATAGGAATTGTATTGAAGATCGATTGAAGACAACAAAGTAATCGGCTGGGATGGATAAAAGCGTACAAAATCGTATTGTCGGATGGGCTTATCTGAAAACACATACAATATAAAAATAACTGTCGTACTAAAAAAGAGCGATCCTGTAACCAGGATGAAGATTCTGTTTTTCATCATAGTGTGTTATCTATTGAAAAAAACCTTAAAATACGATATATGAAAGCTGGCTCACTACATCTTGTAGTGGATTTAATGATAGTTGAATAGTCATTCTCTTATTTATCCCTATGTTCGTATATTAATATTCTCTCCCTAAGGTTTTTACCAAATCTTACTCCAAATACCTATTGATTGGCTTTAGCCATTTCAAAAGGCCGATACAGCGGAGTTTGGACTTTAGCTGACGTTGAATAAATAGCAGAAACTTGTAGCGCGATCGCTTTAGATTCTCGCTTTTGATTTCTTGGCACTCACTCACCTTGTCAGGGTTTCTGAAACAACAGAACCCTTTGCCCCCGGCTTACGCCAAACTAACAAAAGCTGACATAAAGGTTGGGCAAAGGCTCATTAAGTGCATGAAATATCTTAATTTGAGTTTATATTATTTTTAAGGTAGCGCTTGCAAAAGTAATTGTCAAGCCGCGGGGAGCAGAATTCGTAGGTTTTACATAAAATAGGGTAGACTTTACATCAAAAAAGGGTAGCAAATACATTAAAATTAGTGGGATCTGCGTGAAAAAAGGTAGAAATTACACAAAAAAAAGGTAGAAATTACACTTTGGCTTGGTAGGAATTACATGGGGAAAATAGCAAAAATTAAGTGTATTATGGTTGATAATCAACAGCTTAAATTAATGTTTAATGAATCAGCCAATCTCTCCTGTAAAGGGGAAGAAAGGCAGTCTTGACAACTGCTGACGGTGTAGTGATGAGGACTTGCTTGGTGACTACCAGGCACTGATAAGCTACTCCTTTCGGGAGCTTGCCACCGCTGTGATAAAAAAGGCGAACTATCCACAGGTCAAATTGACCTGTCGGTGTGTGCCCTGAAAATCCGGGTCAATGGTTTATTTGTTCTATACTATTGGATTGTTAGAACAATATGAAATATTTTAAACAATTTCTTGCAAAAATAAGATTTTAGCCAGGGGCAGGCCTGGAAAATATTGATTTTACGATGTGTGGGTATTAGCTTTACAAATTAATGGTTGAAAACGGAAAGGGAGATTCTTTGTTCTTTACCGGCAAACAACTGAAAATGAGTAAATTGAAAGAAATATTGATACTGATACCAATCGTGCTGTTGACGCTGATGATCAGTATTATTGTTCTTCCTTTTGCTTTGATCCTGGCAGTACCGGGTTGGTTAGAAAACAGGCGGTTTGATAGAGAATACCGGCAATATTTAAGGACAATTGATGGGAAGAATTTTTTCTGTTACAATAACCGGAAAAAAGGATTTGATTATATTCAGACCCAAATTTTACCAGGACTTCCCAGGGAAGTCGAGCCGCTGTTTTTAAACGGAAAAAGCATTGAATCCAATTATGAGTCCCGGTTTATGTCCAAGGCTTTCTATAGTTTTCAACATTATTCCCGGTTTCCACAATTATTGAAGATAAGGAGCGGAAAGGCTGTTGATTGTTCGCTGAATACCGAATTATTTAGTTGTTTAAATCATGGCAAGGATAAAGAATTGATCTTTCACAAGATGGAGGACTTTTTTGAGTTAGGGAACAAATTGTGATTCGAGCCGGGAATTACCCTGCTTTAATGAATGCAAACGATATTTGTACAATCAAGGTGAATGTTCCCGGGGAAATAGGGGCGTTGGCCTGTAATAGTGATTTTGGATTCGCCCGCGAACAGTTCTATTTTTTTTGTATTGGTTGATCAGTTTTATAACCATCGCCGGACCTTGCTTTTATATTTAAGATATTCCAGGCCAAAAACATCGGCTAGATTTTTTTCCTCCTGTATAATGTAAAACCGGTCTAAAATTACCAGGTACAGTACAGGAAATAACATATTTATAAACATGCCGGTTAGCAGTGCAACACCAAATAATGCCATAACAATGCCCAGATACATGGGATTTCGCGTGTATTGAAATATACCTTTTGTATGCAACTTTTCAGGCGTCGCGAAAGGAGGCATAGGTGTTTGGGTTCGCTTGAACATCTTTTTGGTACTTATCGCCATGTAGGAACCGGCGATGAGAAAAAGGAGTCCTGACAGGTTATAGGGGAAATGGATCATTTTTTTCTGTGCGAATACAAAAATGAGAAGCATCAGTCCGATAAACGTTTTATACAGTTGAGGGGGTGTTATCTTGTAGTTATAAATCATTTTCTTTGGGTGGTTGAAGTAATCGAAAAGGGCCTGGCGAAACTTTGCCACATATAGGTGGTAATAATGATCATCGTAACAATGATGACATCCTCAGTTACAAGATGTTTGAATAGGTATCGATGATGATTTTTATAATGTTCCATGATCTTAAAATTTTATGGAACAAATTTCAATGCAATGAAAAAAGTAAATCTTGGTTTATACCAACATTATATTTTAATGGAGTTAATGAGCTTGGAAAAATTCGTGGGATCAATTTTAAGGTAATTGGCTATATCTTTTTGAGGTATCAGGTTTATTAGCTGCGGACTATTTTTTAAAAGATTCTTAAAACGTTCTTCCATAGGATAAGCCAGCAACCGGTGATAACGATTGACAAGTCCTCCCAATGTATTAATGAGCTTTTTTCTGAGCATGGTCTCAAATACAGGATGCTTTTCTATGAACGAAAAAAAATCAGTATGTGAGATCCTTAAAAACTCACTATCGCTGACACATTGCCAGCAATAATTAGATGGTTTTTGGGTAAGAAAAGATTCCGGAATGCAGGTAAAGGTATAAGGGTGTGAAAATGCAATAATGTACTCGTTGCCATCGGTGATGTAATAGGCCTTTTGTACCCCCTTGACAATGAAATACAGGTATTTGTCGGTACTGTTGATGCTGGTAACAATTTCCTTTTTTTTGGCGGATTTTAAATGCCATAATTCCAGGAAGGGTTCCATCAATTCATCGGGGATCGGATGAATTTTATTAATATATGTTTTTAATGCTTCTTTCAAAGGCAAGGTGTTTTCAGATAATGTTACTCCTGGCTTAACAGGGAAAAGTGGTTAAATGTAACGGTTAATAACAATAAATTAAAATAAGAAATCAGCCATTCAGTTGAACCCGATGGTCTGGTAAAACCCGGTGGCCGGAAAATTTTTTATTAAACATGCTAATTTAATTAGTTTTTTGCTAAATTCGTTAGTAAATACTATACGCTGACCGTGAGAACATTTGAAAGCCTGTTAAAAGGGGGATATGTGCCCAGGAACTTCACCTGGCTGTATCGCAAGAATGAAGAAGCCCCCTATTTGCAATTTTGCCGGTATAATTACGCTGATGCCGGAAAGAAAACCATGATATTTAAACCCTACAATAGAAAATTCACCCCCGGGTTGCTTTACATTCACCCATATTTTCCTGATCATCCGGTAGTTGCGGTTCAAATAGTAAAGCCGTTTCCATTTGCCAGGGCCGGAACGGTTTACCATCTGGAGATGGGTGTTTTATCCCTGGGTAAAAATTTGAAATTCACGGAATCGGATATTTATTTATATCCTACTTTTTTTAAACCGGTTTATCAACACTATGGGATCACTTAAACGGTATTTTTTATGGCTTTTAGCCGTATCTGATCGCCACATCTATGGCACAGGCACCCGCAATTTCCTCATGCAAAGAACTACTGGTCTTTCCGGCTTCCTTGCCCATAAAAAGAAACATGATGACAGTAAATAATAGTTTCAGCAATGGTTATTCCGGGTTTTACATTACCTGCGATATTCATCTTTTAACGCCTTAATTCTTGCGCGATAATAGTTTTTGGCCGTTTCATTAGGCATTGAACACAGGTAGATCCTGGTGCCATCTTCTCTAAAATGAGGATTATCGATGGTAGCTTTTAAGGTTACCTTCTCAAAAAAAGTGGGTAAAAGACTGTCGGGATTGATTTGGTTACCCAGATCGGAGTGTACCCAGATCATGTGATCTTTGGACAGGCTATCCGGTGCCCAGAAAACAAAACTCCCGTTAAATGAAATAGGTTGTGGCACCCCTGCCGGTTTCCCATAAAACATGATGGCGCCGGCCTGTCCATAGTGATAACAGAATATATCACATTGATCGCTTTTTTCTTTGTCCAGGCTGAGGTATAGGTCCGTAACTTTTTCTCCGATTTCTTGCCAGCCAGTCATATCCGCCATGTCCTGGGGGATATCGTGATAGCTGCCATCTTCCCATCTGTATGCTTCCTTGCTTTCTACTTTCTCAGCTTTAACGATCGGTATGCCATCAAAGGAAAGGGAGAAATAGAAGGACATGAACATGGAAATTATCAATCCTGCCAATGCGTATCCGGCATATTTCCTGATATACTTTTCCGCAAAGTAAGCGCCAAATGCAAACAGCACTGGATAGATGCCTAAAGTATAATAGGATTTGCCGCTACCTGCCATTAACAATATTATTATCATGATGTATAACAGTCCAAACAACCTGTATTGTTTTTCTCTTTTATAAAATAACAATACCACTAATGCACCTGCCCATAATAACAGGGCCTGGATATTCATAAGTAACTGATCTACTATAAAATCTGACAATCGCACGTGTACAAGTTGTCGTTGCCGTAGTTCTGACATGTGTTGCAATACCGGCCAGTTGTTTTGATATTGCCAGATAAGATTGGGCAAAACAATGATAAATCCGATGGCTATGGCCGCTGCGAAATACTTACTGGCATACAAATAGCGATGTTTTGAAATCAGCAATGAGATAGCGAAGGCGGTATAGAAAAAGACAATGGAATACTTATTTAAAAAGGCCAGGCCAAACACAACACCAATCCACAACCAGATTTTAGGGTCCTTTCGATTTATCATGATCAAAATAAGATAGCCGGAAAGCAGCCAGTAAAAATGGTTAAATGAAACCGGTTGAAAAAGCGCATTGCTATGCATGAAGGCCGGTGACAATATATAAGCCAGGCAGGCCAGCGTAATAGCCATTTTTTTCCCGCCAAGCGCTTTGACCGCCATGCCCGTCAGGCCTACGTTGACAGCGCCTATCAGGGCCGGAAAAAACCTGAGACCAAAGGTGGTATTTCCAAAAATTAAGGTAGCCAGCTTACCAACAGCCGCTATGGATGGCGGAACGGCGATATACCCCCAGGCCAGGTGGGCGCTTTGGGCATAGTAGAGATAGGCATCCCGGTGTAATTCAAAATTGGAAAAGGTAAAAAAGTGAATCAATAGCTTCGCTAATGAGTAGAATAGGATTAATAACCATTCCGGGGAGAAGGAAAGTATAGGTTTTCTCAATTTCTTTGCGTTAAGGGTGAAATTTTGAATCTAAATTTACCCTTTTTTACGAAAGAATCCGGCATTACCGCTTACCATACCTGTGGTTGTTATGTAAACAACCAGTTATCTGATTGCCAATACATACCTGTCCAAAAACCTTTGATGGTGATTGTTTTTTCCTCTACCTGGAAATCAGCAGAAATTCTGTCCTCCTGTTTTTACTGTGGGCTGCCTCATTGCAGTCGGCATCATTGTCACAACTGTTAACCAGCCCGTCTTCCCCGAAGTTTTTAGTGGTAATTTTTGATGGATTGACACCATGTTTGACCAGGTGTTTTTTCACTGTGGAAGATCTTCTGGCTGACAACCCTTTGTTATATGCCTGACTACCCCGGCTGTCTGTGTACGACCGGATCTCAAGTTTCAGCCGTTGGTAAGTTTTTAGTATATCTGCCAGAGATTTTAGCTGAGCTTTTCCGGTTTCGCTAATGCTGTTTTTATCGAATTCGTAAAAAACATTGTGTATGGCAATGAAAGTGGCTTTGTCGTCATTTAAGACCTTGTTCAATGTCTCTAGGTTCAGCGGTATCGATTGCCTTTTTACCAGGTCATCAACCGGTCCGTAATTTGGGTGATCACTTACATTGGCAATCTCGCTATTAGTGATTTCCCATAACTGGTTATTATTACTGGCATTTTTAAGTACAAGTACCTGTCTTTCCAGACCAAATTTTTCTCCTCCAAGGGGCAGGACATCCGGCTGTAGTTTAATGTCTGTCCTTAAGATCAATCCCTTTTCAGCTACATCCCATGAAAGTTCTTTTTCAAAATCCTGGTAGCCATCTTTTTGGACGCTGGCTGTGAAATCCGAATGCTCGCCAATTTTATAGCTGAACAGGATCACACCATCCTCTATTTTGGTTTCCACAGGTTGCCCCGTTGCTTTATTAGTGATGACAGCATCAAAATCACCCAGCATTTTCCCGGTCAACGCATCGCCAACCATGGCTACGACAGTGACCTTATTATCTTCGCCCGATGTGCCGCTTAAACTGATTTTGTGGGTTGTGTAATGAGATGATTCCTCTTTGGTCGCGTTGCCGAGCAACATGCCTGATTTGTCATCTGTATTGGCAATGATCAAATAGGTGTCATCAGGTTTTAAATTAAAATTAAATTTTCCGTCTTTGTCGGAGGTGATGACGACATCTTTGGAATTAAAGGCACTGATTTTTACCCTGGCATTTTCAACCGGAGCAGTAGTCTGTTCATCCACTACCTGGCCTGTATAACTTAGTTCGCTGACCGATTTCACCATGACCCCGTTAAACTTGACCAGTGGTGAAGATGTATCATCCCTGGCATCAATATCAACGACCGCTGACTCATAGCCTTCGTGATCTACAGTCACCTGATAATCTTTTCCTTTGTCCCCTTCAAATGACAGGATACCTTTATCATATTGAAAATCCACTTTTTCCTGACTGGCTTTTTCTATGACATTAATAGCGGCCTCATCCAAGGGCTTATCCGTGTTATTATCAGCAATAATGCCGGCTATCATAACTTTCTGATCGTCGGCATCGGCATTTACCAAAGCAATTTGGTGGGTCATCACTGATTTGCTTTCACTTTCTGAAGCTGTTCCTGAATACAGGGCCGACTTTTTATCCTTGGTCACCATCAGCACATATGGGTCGTCGGGATCTACGTTGAAGTCTACCAATCCTCTGGCATCCGATCGATAGGTTTTATCTGGATTTTTAAAAGAAGACAATATCAATTCGGCTCCTTCAATGTCGGAAAGTGTGGCATCGTCATAGACATGGACCTGATAGGATAGTTGTCCTTCATTTTTGTGCAGCGATAAATCGGCTTTGATCAGCCTTTCGCCGTTAGGCGTGTGCGTATCAATTTCGAATTCCTCCAACTGATAGCCGTAATGATTTACAATGGCAATATATTGCTTATCCCTGTCGGCCCTGAAGTTCAATACACCGTGCTGATGGTTGAAATCTATCCTATTTCTGCTGTCCTTTTCAAATACCCGGATATCGCAATGGTCCAGAGATCGCCCGGATTCACTGTCTGAAATAAATCCTGCTACCAGTACTTTATCACTTCCATCTTCCGAAAAATTGTTTATTTCAACCAGGTGGGTCATGTATTGCTTTGTGGCTGTTGGCGAGGCAGCTCCGGAAAATATCCCCGAACTGTTTTCAGTAGTTACCATCACCAGAAACTGATCATCCTGACCGAGCTGAAACTCAAAATTTCCATTCTCATCGCTTACAAATTCCTGGTCATTGCCGTTGGGTTTAGACAGGACGATTTGTGCCTTACTCACCGATTGACCGGATTCAGCGCTGACAACCTGTGCCAGGTAATCGAGTTTAACAATATTTTTATCTAATTCAAAGCCTGTTCTATATACCCGGCCATCGATATTGGGATTGGCCGAAATAACAAATTCGTAGGGCTTATAGCCGTATTCCTTTACCTTTACGATATAAGATGCTCCCTTTTGACCAGTGAAGGCAACGACACTGTGATTGGCTTCAAAGCCAACGGCGCTTAGGTCATCTTTTTTCAGGATTTCGAAGGAGGCTGAACGCAATGGTTCTTTTGTTAACTTATCGATGGCAAAGCCTATAACGTGTATCTGATCCTCATCATCCAGCATTTCGCACAATATTGGTGGCGAACGTTTCATGTCCTTCCTGGACATCCCGGCCGAAATGCAGGAAATCCCGTTTTCAAAGCTGGCTATGGCATAGGCTGTTCCGGTCGGCAAATTGATTTCCAGGTTTGTTTGCTCATTGGTGGTCAGTGTCCTTTCATAGTCAAGGGTGTAAAGGTTCACGGCCGATGTTTTTACAGGTGGTTGTGAGACCGGCTGCGGAACGATGGTAGCCAACATTTCTTCAGTGGGCGGATTAATCATTTCATAGCTGTACAGGTCGTCGCTACCTGCACCTCCAAGTCGATTGGAAGAAAACAGGCCCATGTTGCCGTCCTTCGTAATCAAGGCGAAGTCGTCGTATGTTGAATTGATGGGATACCCAAGGTTTTCAGGTACGTTGTCATCTGTTTTGCTGGCTGAAATTTGATAAATATCCAGCCCCCCTAATCCATCGAGCCCATCTGAACTAAAGTAAAGTACCTCGTTATTATAAAGGAAAGGATAAAGCTCATTGCCCTTCGTATTTACCTTATCCCCCAGGTTTTTTGGTTCTGACCAGGTTTCATTTTCATACCGGGTTACATAAATATCGGTACCTCCGAATCCACCAGGCCGGTCGGAAATAAAAAAGATGGTACGACCGTCCTGGCTGACAGTAGGTTGAAAATTGGCGAATCCCTTACTGTTTACAGGGACAGGTTTAGGCTTTTTCCATTTGTAGGTCTTTAACGTGCTTTGCGCCTGATAAAGCTCCATAGGAAAAAAACCGCTTTTACCTTCATTTTTTCCTTTACTTAATACATATAATATTTTGCTGTTTTCCTTAAAATATACTTTGTGACCCACGTGAAATTTGCGATTGACATCATTCATCAGGTGATCGGGTTCGCTAAAACTACCTCCCTGTTCTTTACTGAAATACAGATTCAGCGGCTGAAAGTTGTTTTCTCTTATACGGGATGAGATAAATACGATGCCCTCCTCGTAATAATTGGGGTAAAAATCAGCTTCTTCAGAATTGATAGACAAATTAGTAAGCCGTATACTACTCGAATCCTTTAAATACTGGTGGATATTCTTCAAGGCCTGCATGACCTGCCAGGTCAATGGATAGTTTCCTACTTCATTGTAAGCGGATAGCAGGGCGTCGGCTTCGTGATACTTTTTATTGGATACCAGTGAAAGGTTATATTCGTAAAAGTTATCCGCCTTTAGCTCAATATTATTTTTCAAGGCTTCCCTGTACCATTTTTCGGCTGATACGTAATCATTCAGCGCAAAATAGCTTTCTGCAATACCTAATATAGCTCCCTCATTTCCGGAATCCCCGTCAAGTATTTGCTGATATACCTTTACCGCTTCCTCATTTTTGAATTTATTATAATAATCACGTGCCTTAACCAGCAATGAGTCTACCGGCAAATCATGGCTGTCCTGCGCCCATAGTGAAGGTATAAATAGCAGGTTTATGATTAATATCAATAAATAATTGCGTATACGCATAATCTCTTTCGACATAACTAATATTCATTTGTGATCTATAGGTATTGTGGGAATACTAATTAAGCCGCAAAAAACAAGGAATATGGTGAAATTAAAATTCCTCAAACCGCCAAGTTTGACTCATGTAACAAAAAATATAAATATTACCGGATTCGTTGGTGGGTATTTCGGAATGACAGAAAATAGGCGAATTTCGGTGATTCTGCTATGTGATCATTTTTGTTACGCCGTATTTTTCACTCGGCTAGTAGGTTGAAAATGAGATTTTTAGCTTTTAACCCTGTTTCTTTACCTGGCCATCACATTGATTTTTTCATTAGCATTGATCACCGCTTCTATAACAGTATCTCTTTGTAAGTCTCTAACGGGCAGAATACCTTACCAAAAGATGGGCAAACAGGTGGTTTAACTTTTAAAATAACTGCCGTACAGCGGTCCTAAATGATATGGGATTAGTCGTCACGGTAATCTTTGACGCGTGAAAAGGAATCGCCACCTGGAAGTTTGTAATCCATCTGATTTCATGGTAATTTGTTAAGAAATGCGGGCAGTTACAAATTTTGGAGACCGAGCCGGCTCGATATAGCCGGTAAAGTATGGCTGGCTATGGTTTGTACCCGCGGCAATATGGCGAAATTTAAAATTAAATTTTTACGCTGAAAGCATTGATCTATGTACACAATCAGCATGACACAAATCTCCAAGACCATTTTGGTATTATCGTTTGTGGTATGCTTGTTCTCATGCAACAATCAGTTATCAAATAATAAAGAAGCGCAGACACTTTTTATGAACAGTTGTGCCGTTTGCCACATGGACAATGGTCAGAGCCGGGCGCCCGGGTTGGTTCATTTGGGAGGCATGACACCCAGAAGTATTGTCACGTCGCTGGAGACAGGCAAGATGCAGGTACAGGGGGAGTTACTAAGTGCCGCGCAAAAAATTGCGCTGGCAGAGTACATTACTAATCGTAAATATGTCGTAGGAAGCAAGCCTATGAATTATTGTGACGACAAGGAAATACAGCCAACTAAAATAAGATCTTTTGGGTGGGGAGGAACCCTTGAGGCAACCGGGTTTGTCCCGGAAGGTGTTGCCAAACTTTCGGCGGAAAAGGTTCCCTATTTAAAGTTGAAATGGGCTTTTGGGTTTGAGGGAGGAACAGTGACCAGAACTAAGCCAGCCGTTATCGATGAATACATAGTTTTTGGTAGTCAATTCGGAGAGGTGTATTGCCTCGATATTTATACAGGATGTGTGCAATGGGTCTTTGAAGCAGATGCCAATGTCAGGGGAGGTATCGCTGTGAGTGAAGATATCGGAAATGAGTTGCGTGTGTATCTCGCGGATTTTGGTGGCAATACCTATGCTTTGAGCGCTGCCAATGGAAAATTAATCTGGAAAAAAACAGTTAAAAACGAACCGAACAATGCAGTGACAGGAACCCCGGCGTATTATGACAGCCTGGTTTATATTCCTTTAACCTCTATGGAGGTGCTGACCGCCGGACAGGATACTTATGAGTGCTGTAAAGGTTCAGGGCAGGTGGTTGCGGTTGATGCCGTATCCGGGGATGAGGTTTGGCGGCACAGAGTCATCCCGGAAAAAGCGACAGAACGTGGCATGAATGATGCCGGCGCCAAAATTTTTGGACCGTCCGGCTCGCCGGTTTGGAGTAGCCCGACCATAGATGTGAAGCGTGGCCTGCTGTATATTGGCACCGGGGAGAATAATTCCTATCCGCCCACTACCAATTCTGACGCTTTACAGGCACTGGATTTGAAAACGGGGAAACTCGTATGGAACTATCAGGCTACGCCAAAAGATGTCTACACCGAAGGTTGCCCTAATGCGGCTAACTGTCCGGAGCCGCTCGGTCCGGATGTTGATTTTGGCATGGCGCCTGTTTTGACGACCAGGGCGGATGGACGGGATGTGTTGATTGCCGGCCAAAAATCGGCGGTAGTACATTGCCTTGATCCCGATACCGGTCAACTAATCTGGCGGAAACGCATCGGCCGGGGTGGGGCCCTGGGCGGGATTCACTGGGGTATGGCAACCGATGGTCACCTGGCCTATGCACCTAATTCAGACTGGCTGGAATTTGGCGGCGATGAAACTTTTTCAGCTAGTCCGGGGCTGTTTGCGCTTGATGTGATGACCGGAGAAGTTGTCTGGAAGTATACTTCAGATCCGGCAATTTGCCGATGGAAATCAGGTTGTTATAATTCAAACTCGGCTGCTCCCACGATGATCAAAGGTGTCGTTTTTGCCGGAGGCCTGGATGGATATGCCAGGGCCTGTGATGCCAGGAATGGAAAAGTGCTCTGGGAATTTGACAGCAATCAATCCTTTGAAACAGTAAATGACGTTCCCGGACAGGGAGGTGCCATTGACGGCCCCGGCCCCGTGGTGGCCAATGGCATGGTACTCTTCAATAGCGGTTACGGGTTGTTCGGTCAAATGCCCGGGAATGTGTTGCTGGCTTTTTCGGCAGATTGACTTTGTTTGGAAATAAAAGAAAGGTATACTATACCCAACTTTTCCGAAATAATTTGTGTTGCTTTTAAAACAGATACGATGATAGCAAGTGCCCCATACTTTGGTTTCCATTGCCGCTCCTGCCGGCAAATGGAGGGGGATTTATGGTGCTACGGCATCGGTATTAGCCTTAAAAATAGCGTGATATGAATAAATACACCACAATTGTAACTGCTGTAATTTTGTGCTCAGCCATTATTATTTTTGGTTGTGATGAAGAAGAGATGTTGCCTGAAATTGCGGAGGATACCTTTTGGGAGGTGGCTACGCCCGCTTCTCAGCAAATGGACGGAGCGGTCCTCGATAACCTGGCGTCCAGGATAGAAAATTTTGATAACGTCTATGCTTTTCTGCTCATAAGAAACGGCAAAATCATTCACGAGCAGTACCATAATGGTGCCCGGAGAAATACATTGTTGCATACCCGGTCTGTTACAAAAAGAATCACCTCGGCGTTGCTGGGTGTTACTATTGAAAAATCATTTATTGAACATACCGATATGCCGCTTTCTGACCACTTCCCTGAGATATTAGCGCTGGACATCGACCCTGCATGGCGTAACATTCAGCTGTATCATCTGGTAAACATGATATCCGGCATGGATTGGGTTGAGCAGCGTGATCTTAAAGCATTTGAAGATAATTTTCACAATCCGCTACCCTTTATATTCAGCAAAAATATCCGGCATGAACCGGCTACCTACTTTTCATATAACAGCCCGGGTAGTCACCTGTTATCTTATGTCATTGAAAGGTCGACCCAACAATCTCTGGACAAATTTGCCGAGGAAAGCCTGTTCGAGCCATTGGGGATCAATGGTTTCAAATGGCAGACTGACGGGAATGATGTGGAAAATGGCGGAGCAGGGTTGGAACTGACAGCCAGGGATATGGCGAAGATTGGACTACTCTATCTTCAAAATGGAAGGTGGAACGATCAACAGATCGTTGCCGGACAGTGGGTACGGGCATCGCTGGATCTTCCCGTTGATCTCGATACATTGCAAGGAAGTTATATGCCAGGTGCGGCGCAGGAGATCCGCGAACCTGGGATATCGTTTGGCAATATGTGGTGGACTGATGATTTTCAGGGTGAGTTAATTCACTATGGAGATGGCTATGGGGGACAGGTTTTACTCATCATACCAAAATTTGAGATAATAGTTGCAATGAATCGCATTCACCGTGTTGGTGTTGAGGAGAACAGGAGGGCGTTTGACGAGTTTTTCGGAGAAATTCTACCGGCCGTTTTCGAAAGTATCATTAAATAACGCTTTCGCAACTTCAAAGCCTCAGGTACACTGTCAAACAAGAAAGGTTGAAATCCTCCGATAACAACACGGAGTCTTCCAACCTATCGTTTCCCAGAATTATAGCAAAGAATATATTTTCCCAAAAATTATTTTACCGCAGTTGCCTCAACCTCGCTGTTTGACAAAAAAGAAAGTTGAATAAACAACAAATAATCCGCACTGTATACGCCCATCAAGTCATATCAGATTATAATTAAAACAGGATCTAATGGTGGTCCATTGAACTGTTAGAACCGAAACGCTATTCTCCTTTGGGTAAGGTGTGACCCCGGTTTTATTTCCATTTACAGTACTGGTCTTTATAAGTATTTAAGTTACATTTTTTTTAAAAAATATCCTATTACTGAAGCCGTTATTTCTTATCATTAAGGCCTGTCAGCCTATAAATCTCCTGACAGAGTCCTGTCTTTCAAAAACCTTCATGGATGATCGGAAGACTTACTTGAGTTGAAACAAAAAACCAGTACCACACGAACTGCATTTTACTTTAAGTCAGGTTTCCTGAAAATCATAAAATAGTGGAAACCTTCCGGTTTAGGGATTAATGTCTGGTATCATTGTGCCTGAATTTTGGCCTGTGAGGTGATTTATGCAAGGAAAAAATCCCGGCATAATCTATGAACAATGGCTTCTTATATTCTAAAAATTCAACAACGGTGGTTAAAGGGTGAAATCATTGGAATTTTCTAGTTTAATCAGTATATTAAATGACTGACTACTAAAACTTTCGTCCAACCTCAAAAATCCTATAGCTTATGAGAATCTATGATGATAAACACATTAAGAATATCGTGCTCCTGGGGAGTGCGAAATCCGGTAAGACTACGTTGGCAGAGACGATGTTATTTGAAGCCGGATTAATTAACCGGAGAGGAACGGTAGAAGACAAAAACACTATTTCGGACTATCACGAAATAGAGCAGGAGCGGGGTAATTCCGTGTATGCAACCACTTTGCATACCGAATGGCGTGATTACAAAATAAATATTATGGATACTCCGGGATCAGATGATTTCATAGGTGAAATAATATCATCCCTCAGAGTAGCGGATACGGGAGTAATGTTGATCAATGCACAATATGGGGTTGAGGTTGGCACAGAACTCATCTGGGATTATATGGAACAATTCCAGAAACCCGTGATTTTTGGCATCAATCAACTGGATCACCCAAAATCCGATTTTGACGCTACACTGGATTCATTATACGAACATTTTGGTAAATCGGTAACACCGATGCAATATCCTCTCAACCAGGGGGAGGGCTTTAATTGCATCATAGATTTATTGAAAATGACGATGTATAAATTTCCCGCAGAAGGAGGCAAACCCGAAAAATTGCCTATCCCCGAAGATCAGATGGCTCATGCCACTAAGTTACACAATGAACTGGTAGAAAGAGCCGCAGAGAATGACGAAGCCCTGATGGAACTTTATTTTGAAAAGGGAACGTTGGATGAAGATGAAATGCGGAAGGGAATTAAAATAGGCATGATGAATCATGAGCTGTTTCCGGTTTTCTGTCTATCAGCAAAAAATGACATGGGAAGTGGCAGAATGATGGGATTCATTGACAATGTAGCACCTGCGGCAATGGAAATGTTGCCCGAAAAAACAGTAGAAGGAAAAGACATTATCTGCGATCCAGACGGCCCTACGGCATTATTTGTTTTTAAAACCTTAATTGTTCCCAACATGGGCAAGGTATCCTTCTTCAAAGTAGTTTCCGGTGAGGTGAAGCAGGGCATGGAACTGATTGATCATCAGTCCGGTAATTCCGAACATATCCATCAGCTGTTTATCATGGATGGGAAAAACCGGAATCCGGTCGAAAAACTGACAGCCGGGGATATAGGCGCCACCCTTAAGCTGAAATCTACCGAAACCAATCACACGCTGCACATCAAGGATGCTGATATCGAAATCAGACCTATTAATTTCCCGGACGCAAGACTGAGAACAGCGATAGTAGCCAAAAGCAAAAGCGATCATGAGAAATTAGGAGAGGTGTTGCATAAGATTCAACAGGAAGACCCGACAGTAGAAGTCGACTTTTCCAAGGAGTTAAAACAACTTATTATCAGCTGTCAGGGTGAATTGCACCTGGCTACTATTAAATGGCAGCTGGAAAATATTTACCATCTTGATACCGAATTTGTTTCACCAAAAATCCCGTACCGGGAAACTATCCAGAAAGCAGCGGCGACTTCTTATCGTCATAAGAAACAATCCGGCGGTGCAGGGCAATTTGGAGAGGTATTTATGAAAATTGAGCCCTATTATGAAGGCATGCCCGAGCCTACGGAGTTCAATGTAAGAGGAAAAGAAGTCATAGACCTGCCCTGGGGTGGAAACCTGGTTTATTACAATTGCATTGTTGGTGGTGTAATTGATCAACGCTACCTGCCGGCCATTTTGAAGGGCGTCATGGAAAAGATGGAAGAGGGGCCGGTTACCGGCTCTTATGTCCGGGATGTCAGGGTCATGGTTCACGATGGCAAAATGCATTCTGTTGATTCAAACGATATTAGTTTTAAAATAGCGGGCAGCATGGCATTTAAAAATGCCTTTATCCAGGCTGACCCCAAACTGCTGGAGCCTATTTATGATATGGAAATATTCGTGCCTGAGGAATTGATGGGAGATGTTATGACGGACCTACAATCAAGAAGATCCATTATCACCGGTATGGACTCCAAAGGCAAGTACCAGATTATCAGGGCAAAAACACCACTGGCCGAACTGGACCGCTATGTGACCGCCTTGCGGTCAATGACCCAGGGGCGGGCTAGTTTTAAAAGTAAATTTGCCGAGTATTCACCGGTACCGCACGAAATTCAGAAAAAACTATCAGAGAACTATACTAAAGAAGATGAACTGGTGCATTCATAATCTTTAACTGACAGGTTGCTCACCAAAGCAACATGAGTATAAGAATAAAGTATGACGATTGTAAAGTCCTCAAACCCGGGCAACATTCTTTTCAAGCGCCCGTTGACCTGGTTTGAGGATTTTGTTTTTTGTTATAAATACATTCAATGATATCATATAGAACAGCAGTATTGACTTTTTTGATTTTAGCAGGTGTGACCGGAGTGCATGCGCAGGAAAAGCTTTCGGTGATACAGGAAATGACAGAAATATCTTTTGATATTAAAAATTTTGGGCTCAAAGTGAATGGTTCATTTAGCGGGTTGGAGGGGGAAATTATATTTGATGAGGAGCTTCCCGCTTCAAGTAGTTTTAGTGTTAAACTTCCTGCGAATTCGATAAACACCAACAATAAATCCAGGGATAAACACCTGAGATCTGACGATTATTTTGATGTTGAAAAATACCCGTTGATCACCTTTAAATCAGTTTCCGTAACCAAAACAGGAAACAATTACGAAGTCAGGGGAAAATTGACCATTAAAAATACTACCAGGGATGTTGTGATCCCATTTACCTATGAAAAGATGGCTGAAGCCGGTAAATTTAAAGGCCGGCTGATGCTCGACCGTCAGGACTATAAGGTTGGTAAATCGAGCTGGGTATTGGGAGACGAAGTAAAAATTTACCTGGAAGTAGGTGTTAGATAAAATGCACAGATAGTTTGAAATATGCTTTAAAATTGTAATTTTACCGGCCTGACTAAATTATTATATTGAATCTGAACAAATAAGTACCTTTATAGCTATTTGTTTCCTCACTAATCGCCTATGGGGGAAAATGAACTTACTGTTATCGTTCCAGTCTATAATGAGGAGGAGAATATTGAGCGGGTTGTAAAATTACTAAGTGATTTTAGGATCAAATCACCATGCCAGGTGAGTTTTTTATTTGTGAATGATGGCTCCTCTGACAACAGTCAGCATTGTATCGAAAATGCCTGTCGCGAAAATCCCCATTTTGATTACATCGAATTGAATCAAAACTACGGCCTGAGCACGGCGCTGAAGGCGGGAATTGACCATGCCGATACTGATTTAATTGGCTACATAGACGCAGATTTACAAACACATCCCGATGATTTTTTATTGTTACTGGCCTATGCCAATGAGTATGAGATGGTTACGGGGATTCGCATGCAACGAAAAGATAGCTGGATAAAAAAAATATCTTCCAAGTGTGCCAATACAATCAGGAGAAGTATGATTAACGATGAAATTTTAGATACCACCTGTCCACTGAAGGTAGTTCAACGGGCGGCGATATTTAACATTCCATTTTATGATGGCATGCATCGTTTTTGGCCGGCGTTGGTCAAAATGTACGGAGGAAAGGTTAAACAGGTGCCCGTGCGACATTTTCCCAGGATAGCCGGAAAGGGAAAATACCATTTGGCCAACCGCATCTGGGGGCCGTTGGTTGATACTTTTGGCGTCAGGTGGATAAAAAAACGACTTATTAGCTATTCAGTGATCAGAAAAGACGGATGAGTGATTACTTAATATATGGCATTGGTTTTACCGCACAGTTGCTGTTTTCAGCCAGGTTGTTGATCCAGTGGATCCGGTCTGAAAAGGCCGGTCGCGTACTTTCTCCTACTATATTTTGGCAATTAAGCCTGGTCGCTGCTTTCATTTTGCTATGTTATGGGATCCTGAGAGACGATCTTGCCATTATATTGGGACAGTTTATTGCCTATTTTATATACATCAGGAATCTTCAATTTAAAAATGCCTGGAAATTTATTCCAGTCTATTTTCGGGTGATTTCATTAGCCTTCCCGTTCATTGCGGTTTTTTGGCTTTTATCTGATTTTTCGCACAACATCATTTATATTATCAACAAAGAGGAGGTCCCTCTTAACGTGTTGATCTGGGGAAGTGCCGGGCAAATAGTATTTACCTTCCGATTCGTTTATCAGTGGCTGTATTCGGAAAAGGAGGCGAAGTCTGTATTGCCTATTGGATTTTGGATTATCAGCCTTGCCGGGTCCTTAATGATTATCTCTTACGCCGTTTACCGGCTTGATCCTGTGCTGCTACTGGGGCAGGTATTTGGGAGTGCCATCTATACCAGAAATATTTTTATTCATTTTAAGGTGAAAGACAGCATTGTTAAATACCGGGCATAGGTAAGATCATATGAAACAACGCCATCAAATCACGCTTCTCCTGCTGCTGTGTTTATGCCTGTTTTTTTTCCATAAATCGCTGTTGCAGGTAAATATAATGGAAGCCCGTAATTTTGTTACAGCCAGGGAAATGGTGCAGGAAGGTAATTGGCTGATTCCCACCATGAATGATTTGCCAAGAGTGACCAAGCCGCCTTTACCCACCTGGCTTTCAGCCATAATGATGAAGGTCTCGGGCAATACTGATTCACTGGCCGCGCTGCGTTTTCCCGCCGGTATTGCTGCAAGTGCCATGATTTTTTTTATGTTCGGGTTTTCCAGGAAAATTGCAAAAAAACCGCTGACACCATTTTTAAATGCCCTGGTATTGGCAAGTTGCTTTTATGTCATTTTCCTGGGAAGACAAGGGACGTGGGATATCTTTTGCCATAGCTTCATGCTGTTGGGGATTTGGTGTCTGTATGCGGGCTGGCATGATACCAGGCAAAATTATTGGTTATTCCTGGGTGCCGGGCTGGCCATGGGATTGTCCTTTTTGAGCAAAGGACCGGTGTCATTTTATACGGTCCTGTTACCCTTTATTATAGCCTGTTTTATATGTTTTGATCGCAGTGGTGCCAGGCGCCAATGGAAGGGAATATTGCTCACTTTCATCACAACGTTGATGGTTGGCGGAGCCTGGCCGTTGTATGTGTTCCTTAACATGCCTGATGTAGCCACGACGGTAGCACAGACGGAGTCGGGATCCTGGATAAACAGAAACGTGAGACCATTCTGGTATTATTGGAATTTTCCGGCGCATTCAGGTATTTGGCTGGTAATGGGTGTGGTTGTATTGGTATGGCCTTACGCCAGGCCCAGAATTAATCAATTGACAAATTACAATTTTTTCCTGTTTTGGCTATTGGCCGCCATATTGTTGCTGTCGGTAGTTCCTGAAAAAAAGGTGAGGTATTTATTACCGGCTTTTATCCCATTCTCCTTTTTGGTAGGAAATTATTTGTGCTATCTTATAGATGCCTACAAGAGAAAAAGCGAAACCGCCTGGGACAAAAGGATACTGCTGATCAATACCATCATATTTTTGATAATTGCTTTCTCCGTACCCATAGCCTGTTATTTTCAATTTTACCGTCATGGGTTGATGTCGATTACTTATTTGGTGTTCTGCCTGCTACTGTATTGGACGCTGGCATTGATCATAGGTTATTATTACAAAGCGAAAAGGATCCTTTTACTTGTATTGGCAATTGTAGTACTTAATGCAACTGTATACGTCTTTTTATACCCGCTTGCGTCGCCGTTGATATACAAAAACCCAAGCCCTCAGTCATTGAAGTTGGTCAGAAATCTGCCGGATATGAAGGGGGCGGACCTTTATTATTTAAATGATCAGAATGAAATCAGGATGGAAAGGGTATGGGAAATCGGCCGTCCTGTGAAACAATGGCTTGACACAGACAGATGCCAACTGCCGCAGGCCACTCCTTTTATCTTGTTTTCAAGACAACCGCCGGAACAACTCTTTGAAGCCTGTCCGACACAGTTTGAGTATAAACTTATAGCAACCTACGACTACCGCAGGGAAAAAAGCGGGGATATTTATTATGTGTCCAGGCTGATACCAGACAGATAGATTTTAATTAAAATGACAATGTCAATGAAAATAAAAAACCTCCGGCCATTCCCACATTTTCATTTTGATTTTCATTTTAATTTCCTGCCACTTATCGACGTCCTTTTTTTCTTTTGGGTTTTTGGTATTCGAGGCAGCCGAAGTTTTGCTTTTTAGGTTTTACATTTTTTGCCCACTGAGCAGAATCGTAGTGGGGGGCACAAGCGAAACATCCGACAAAAAATAATAGGCAAACAATAGCTATAGATAGTAGCGATTTCATGTAATTCGGGGTTAGTTTAAAAAAAATATATTCTTTAAATATATAAAAATAATCCCGGGAATAGCTAAAAACCGACATTATTTTTTCATGTCGGAGCTGTTACCGGCGCGTTAAAAAACGGTTGGTTACGGACCAGGCATTACAGGTCATTGTGAGACGGATTGAATACCCGCCGGTTTTATTTCCGGGGTCTGGTACCTTGTAAAATGGGTAATATTTCGGGCTGTATTTTTGCCTGTAATCGGTGCGTTTTCTTTTGACAACCGGATGAGTCCGGGCGATTTTTCCCGTGGGTTGCGGGATATAAACAGGCTTAAAATCGTTGATTTTCAAGGATTTTGTTAAATAATAAATCAATTGAATATAGCTTTTCAAACAGATTTATTATATTAGTAGATGGTTAATTGGAGAAAGTCTATCAGACAAATGCGACAGGGGCTTGATTTAAAAGACATCAGAATTCCGTAAGGAGAGGGATTTCAAACTGAAATTAACATTTTTGCATCTTAAATTTAAACCGCTTTTTATTGACATACTTCTACTATTTTAATAATTATTTTAGACTTATTGGGGTATAATTAATTTATTCTTATGCGGAATATACTGATGCTTATTTGTATAACGTTTCTTGTTTCCTGCAGAGCGGCGAAGGAAGAAGTAGATACAAGTGTAGTTATTTCGATGCAGAAAACTAAATGTATTGATGCATGTCCTGTCTATACTATTGACATTTATGAAAGTGGGGTAGTATATTTTAATGGGAGAGAGAATGTTGATAAATTGGGAGAGTTTAAGATCAAGTTGTCCAAAAAAGAGCTACAAAGGTTAATCAATATTTTTAACGACTATAAATTTTTTAATTTCCAGGATCGCTACGTTAGTGATGCCAAAGATCTGCCAACTACCTATATTTACTTTTCACACAATGGTAGAAGGAAACGGGTTATGGACTATGACGGTGCGCCGCAAACGTTGAAAAAACTGGAAAATGAAGTAGCGCAACTGATTAAGATTCCCAAATGGAAGCAAATGCGGAAATCTAATTAATCAAACAGGCTGTAATTTCCATATTGGTCAGCGGCAGGTGCTGCCTGGATCAAAGACGGATCGTCGACATCGATGGTATTGATCTTTGGGGAGACGGTAAATTTTGTCATTTTCTCGCCGGGGTAGGTAACCAGCATTGCCAATAATTCATCCAGATCGGCCTGATTGTTTAGCCATGCTTTTTCCTTTTCCTGTGTCAATAAAACAGGCATGGCGTCCTGAATTTCTCCAACTATCGGGTTGGCGGTGGTGGTAATAATTTTAAAAGTGCTGATGGAACGCTCATTTTCATCTTCATATTCCTCCCAGATTCCGGCAAAACTAAAGGCTTCCCCCGAGTTCATAATCACGCGATATGGGATTTTACTTTTTTTGCCAATGCTCTTCCAGAGATAAAAACCATCTGCCGGGACCAGGCATCTTCGGGTTTCAACCGATCGTCGCAAGGATGCTTTCTGCGTTATTAATTCCAGGTTGGCATGGGTCAGTTTCTGGCCAATAGCTTTGTTCTTGGACCATTCCGGGGTTTGTCCCCAATAAAAGTAAGAGATGCTGGCGGGAGCAGTATTTGAAATAACCGGCAATAATTGCGATGGTGCCGCATTATAGCGGGGCCGGTAATCAGTGGCCGATTGAATGGCATACCTTTTTTGAACAGCCTCCTTGTCGAGGCAAATGGAATATCTCGAAGACATACTTCAAAGTATATATATTATTTTCATTTTTTAGTCTTTTAATTGATATTTTTCTCCATAATAAATTCAATCGCCCGCCGCTCTGACCAATAGTAGGGTTCTCCAAATAGTGCGAATCCTACGTGCCCGCCTTTATCCGGCATTTCAAAATATACGTATGGGTGGGATTTTAATTTTTCTGCCGGGTAACACGCCACCGGTAGAAACGGATCGTTTTTTGCATTAATGATAAGTGTCGGGATACTGATAGCATCCACAAAGTTTATGGCACTGCATTGTGAGTAATAATCTTTGGCATCCCTGAAACCATGCATAGGTGCGGTGTAGCGGTCGTCAAATTCCATCAAAGTCCTGATCTTGCCGATGCCGGTTGTCGAAAGATCGCTTCTTACCCTGGCTTTGGATTTGATTTTTCCTACTAAACTCCTGAGAAACCTTTTGGAATACAGGAAATTTGTGGGTTCGGATATTTTAAGACAACTTGTATACAAATTCAGCGGCACCGAAAAGACCACCGATTTTTCTATTTTCTGTGAAAGTGTCACGTTTTTTTCTCCCAGGTACTTAAGTGTCAGATTTCCTCCCAGACTAAAGCCGATCAAATATAGTCTGTCATAGTTATATTGATTTATCACGTGATTAACAACCACATCGAGGTCGTCGGTGGCACCGCTGTGATAAAACCGCCGTTGTTTATTTATTTCTCCGCTGCAGCCACGGTAATTCCACGCCAGGGCGTCAAACCCCTGGTTGTTGAATGCTTTCACCATGCCCTTCATATAAGCCCTTCCGGTGTCGCCCTCCAATCCATGGGAGATAATGACCAGCCGTTGCCCGCTGACCTTCGACCAGTCAAGGTCAAGGAAGTCGTCATCTGCGGTAAAAATGCGTTCGCGCTGATAATTTACACCGCTAACCGTGCGTAATAAAGCCGGGTATATGGTCTCAAAATGCCCATTAATCAATAGCCGCGGTGGCTGGTGATAACTGGTTGGATCAACAACTGGCATGTGTTATTAATGATTTTTTAACTTTATTCTGACGCTAACCCCGGGTATTTCATATGCAACCCCTCTAATGTTTCAACGATGGTTTTCGCTATTAAATACTCCTTATACCATTTTTGATCCGAGGGAATGATTCTCCAGGGAATATCCGGTCCGCAGTTTTCAAATACTTCTTTGTAGTATTGCCGGTATTCAGGCCAGTTTTCGGCAGATTTGAGATCGTTAGGGTTATATTTCCAATGTTTGCGCGGATTATTAAGCCGTTCCTCAAACCGTTCCTGCTGTTCCGCCTCCGATATATGTAAATAAAATTTAAGTACCTGGGTTCCTCTCTCCTGTAATAATTTTTCGAACGCATTGATTATTTTAAAGCGCTGCTGCGCCGTTGCATCGTCGGTTAGACCCAACACCCGGGTAACCAATACATCTTCATAATGTGATCTGTTGAATATTTGGATCTTTCCCCTGGCTGGTGTATGTCGGTGTATGCGCCATAAAAAATCGTGAGACAGTTCCTCTTCGGTGGGCTTCTTAAATGATTTTACACTGACACCCTGTGGATTCACCGCACTAAATACCGCTTTTACCGCCCCGTCTTTGCCACTTGCATCCATGCCCTGCAGGACAATTAAAAGGCTCCACTTGCCCTCCGCATATAAAATGTTTTGTAATTCCTCCAGTTTGTCAATAAGCAAGTCAGTCTCGTCCTTGATTGCTGACTTGGAAAGGTTTTCCGGAGCGCGGGTACTTATTTTTGAAAGGTCATAGGTGTCCATAGTTCAATATTGTATTAGCCAGGTATGAATAAAATAAAATTAAGGGAAACAAAAAAATAAATCCCCCTGACTTTGATATATTGCTGAAACCGAAAATACGATAAGTTTATGGGCTGTGGGAAGAGCCGGTAAAAAGTTTTTGGATAACCGACCGGAGGCTATCACAGCGGGATTAAAAATGCCTGACCTTAAAAATACCCGGGAAGAAAATAAGCCGCTAGCATCAATGTAGCAATCGCGATCATATTGAGAAATACACCGATGACCATCATTTCTCTTATCTTAATATAACCTGAGGAGAATACGATGGCATTTGGCGGCGTCGAAACCGGCATCATAAAAGCGTAGGAGGCCGATAATGTGGCAGGAATAACTGAGAGCAACGGATCGTAGCCAAAGCCCTGACAAATAGCGATCACAACGGGTATAAAAATGACAATCAGTGCCACATTACTCATAATCTCAGTCATCAGTAACGTAATAGTGGTAAATATCAAAACCAGCAGCCAAACATTAATTTCCCGCTGTCCGGCAATTAATTCGCCAATAAATTGCACCAGTCCGCTTGATTCCAAACCACGGGCAAGACATATTCCTCCTCCAAAAAGAATCAATATCCCCCAGGGAAGTTTTTTTGTACTTTCCCAGTCCACCAGATATTCCCCCTTTTTTATATTGACAGGAAGTATAAACATCGATATGCCGCCGGCCATGGCGATGATGGTATCATTTAACACATTAGTACCGATAAGATTATTTAACGGCTGACGCATTATCCAACACAACGCCGTTATCGCAAATACTACGGCAACTGCTATCTCTTCCCTGGAAATTTTACCCAGGGCATTAATTTTGTCGTGAATTAGCTTTTCGGAAGCTTCAAAGTTTTTGAGGCCGCTGGGATAGATGAACCTGGTCATCAGAAAATAGGTGGCTGCAATCAATAAACTACCCACCGGAAAGCCTATGATCAGCCAACCCGCAAACGTGAGATCGATGTCAAGCAAATCTCTGACATAAGCAATAGAAACCACATTGGGAGGGGTGCCGATAATGGTCATGGCTCCCCCGATATTGGCGGCATAGGCGATGCCCAGTAATAGACTTAAGGCAAATCTGCGGAATGATTTTGCCTCGTGACCTTCCTGTTCGGCCTTTAGCAAACCAATGACAGACATGGCTATGGGTAGCATTATTACGGTGGTGGCAGTATTGCTGATCCACATGCTGATGAAGGCTGTAGACAACATAAAACCCAACACAATACCGTTGGGGTGGGTGCCGGTTAGCTTTATCAGGTTAAGGGCGATTCTTAAATGCAGGTTCCTTTTCTCAAGCCCTAATGCGATCATAAATCCGCCCATGAATAAGAATATGACAGGATGGGCATAAGATGCTGCCGCTTCTTTTATTTCGAAAATACCCAGTAAGGGAAACAACAATAAGGGTATTAAGGCGGTGACAGGCAAGGGCACCGTCTCGGTGGTCCACCATGTAATCATCCACACCGCCACACTAATCACTTTCCAGGCCAAAGGCGTTAACAGCCCGGGAACAGGTAAAAGATTGATCAGCAAAAACAATGCAGGACCCAGCAGGAGGCTTACTAATTTGATAGGTTTTGTAGGAAGTGCTTTAACCAATTCTTTGAAGGTTGTGAAAAAATATAAATATATAATTTTTCTTCAATTATGTATTTTGTTAAAGAAGATTGTGAGTCTGGTCTTGATTGCATAAAGTTGATCCATTACTTTCGCATTCTTACACAATTTTATATATTTCGAAATTAACTTAAAACATAACCCATGCAAAAGCTAAATGAAATCCTGCAAACAATTGACGGTTATTTGGGTGGTGGGAGCTGGTTTGTATTCCTGTTGTTGGGCGTAGGATTGTTTTTTACTCTCTATTTAAATTTTCCTCAAATAAGATTTTTTAAGCATGCTTTACGCATTGTCCGTGGCAAATACGACAAAGCCGAGGATGTGGGGGACACCTCTCACTTTCAGGCCCTGACCACTGCCCTGTCGGGAACAGTGGGTACCGGCAATATCGGGGGGGTGGCCCTGGCGATTTCTCTCGGCGGTCCGGCCGCATTGTTTTGGATGCTGGTGACGGCTTTTCTGGGTATGACAACCAAGTTTGTGGAAGTAACACTTTCCCACAAATACCGGGAAAAGGCAGAGGACGGCACCATTGCCGGAGGGCCTATGTACTACATGAAGAACAAGTTAAATGCAAAGTGGCTGGCTGCAATTTTTGCGGTAGCTACAGTATTATCTTCATTTGGTACCGGCAATATGCCTCAAATCAATAACATTGCGGGCTCTATGTTTGCGACTTTCGGCATCGATCAAATGATTACCGGGGGTGTGTTGGGCGTCTTGCTGTTTTTTGTAATTGTAGGTGGCATTAAAAGGATCGCCGCCGTTACGGAAAAATTGGTGCCTACCATGGCGGTCATTTATTTTATTGGCGCATTTGCGGTAATTTTTTATAATCTTGAGAATATCCTGCCTTCACTGGCAGCTGTAATTGGTGATGTCTTCAGCGGTTCCGCCGCTGCCGGAGGCTTTCTCGGAGGATCTTTCAGCTATGCCTTCAACCGCGGTGTGAACAGAGGTTTGTTTTCCAATGAAGCGGGCCAGGGTTCGGCGCCTATTGCCCATGCTGCCGCCAAAGCACATGAACCGGTTTCGGAAGGTATGGTGGCTATACTCGAACCATTTATAGATACCATTGTCATCTGCACTATTACCGGCTTAACACTATTGGCCTCCGGGGTGTGGAGCGAAAAACACCAGACAGAATTTGAGTTTGTCGAAATTCAGGTATTGGAGCAGTTATATGATGAAAATAAACCTGAAGATAAAGCAGCGCTGGCGGACCATTTGTTGGACCGTGGCAGTGTACCCCTCTTTAACGGGGAGTTGACAGTAGACAATGGTGTTATTGCCGATGGCCATACTATTTTGCACAAGCGATCAGTGGCCGAAGATATAAAAGTTAACAAGGCCGGAACACCTTTTACCGGTAGTTTGAAAGTGACGGACGGCAGTATTGATGATACCGACGTTACTTTGACCGGTCGGTCCCTGGTACACAGCGCCGAGCTGACGACCATAGCCTTTAAAAAAGGGTTTTTTGGTGATTTTGGGCAATACATCGTTTCAATAGGGCTGCTTTTGTTTGCTTTCTCTACCGCCATTTCATGGTCGTATTATGGTGACAGAGCTATGACCTTTCTGGCCGGATCAAAGTCCGTTGTTTATTACAGGCTGGTCTATGTGGGAGCCTTCTTTTTTGCATCCTTTGCCGATACCGCTATCATCTGGACCATGGCCAATATCGCTATTGTCCTGATGACCGTTCCTAACCTTGTAGGTATATTCCTGTTAAGGAAAGACATGAAAGATACCCTTGATAAATATTGGGTGGATTTCAAACAAGAGTGGGGCAATAAAGATAATTAACCGGGCCTGGGTTATATGGTCAGAGGAAAGGTTACCTATTTCCATGGTGCTTTTTTCCTGCTGAAACAAACCGTTGTACGATTACCTGCGTCGCAAAATAGCACAGTGGTGATTTACCAACCGTTAAGTCGATGGCAGCCCCATGACTTTTCGGGCATTTTCTTTTTTGTTAACTTAAGGTAATATTTAAAATCAACTAATTTGTCCCTCGTGATGACTGCCGCAAAAGTAATCCAGAAATCTATTCAGAAAGTCGAAAAAGAAAATCTGGTGCAAAAAGATGACCTGCTGGCGGTAGAAGAACCGTTGGAAATCAGGTTGAAGTATTATCAAGGCCGGCAGATCCTGGAAAAGCGCCTGGCAGTGACCATGCGCACGCCAGGCAATGACCTCGAGCTGGCAACAGGGTTTTTGTTTTGCGAAAATATAATTTGCACTTATGCCGACATCGAGAAGATATATCATTGCCTGGAAGTGAAAAGCGAGGAAGAGCAGGGAAATGTCGTAATCGTTCAACTGCGGGCTGGTGTTAGCTTTGACCTGAAAAAAATTGAAAGGAATTTTTATACTACTTCGAGTTGCGGTGTTTGTGGAAAGGCTTCCATAGAGGCATTGGATTTCGTCGTAGACAAAAAAACGGCAGAAGCCCCTGTCAAAATACCACAATCAGTCATATACAATTTACCTGAAAAGTTGCAACATCGGCAGTTGGTCTTTGGGTATACGGGTGGACTACATGCGGCAGCTTTATTTGATCTTCGCGGAAAGCTAAAAGTGCTGCGGGAGGATATCGGCAGGCATAATGCCCTGGATAAGTTGATTGGTGTCAGGCTGTTTGAAAAACAGGCGGCTTTGGAGAATGATATATTAGTAGTAAGCGGCCGGCTGGGATTTGAGCTGATACAAAAATCAATTGTGGCCGGGATTAACACAGTGGTCGCCATTGGCGCGCCATCCAGTCTGGCGGTAAAAACGGCAGAGGCCTTTGACATCACTTTGGTGGGCTTTGTGAAAAAGGACCGTTTTAATATTTACACTGGAAAGCACAGAATATTGTTGTAAATTGTACTGGCAGAAAATAGGAGACAAAAGCCAGACAGATTTATGAGTAAAGAAGAACAAAGTGCAGAGAACTTCCAGACACCTACGGAATTTACAGGTTTAAAAACCGGCAAACCAAAAGATACCGCCGGAGGTCTCCCGGCAATTATTAGCTCCCTCAAACATGTTATAGGAGAGGTGGGCCTGAAGCAAGGGACAAAATCCATGCTCTCTGTGAACCAGATGAACGGATATGATTGCCCCGGATGTGCCTGGCCGGACCCTGACCACGAACGCTCGGGGTTGGGAGAGTTTTGTGAAAATGGTGCGAAAGCAGTTGCCGAAGAAGCCACCACCCGGAAGGTAGATCCCGCGTTTTTTAAAAAATATACCATCGATCAACTGGGAAGTAAATCGGACTATTGGCTGGGCAAAAGCGGCAGGCTGACCCATCCGATGGTGTTAAAGCCTGGACAGCAGCACTATGAGCCTATCTCCTGGCCTGATGCTTTTCAGTTAATAGCGCATACTTTAAATAAGCTCAATACACCTCATGAGGCGGTTTTTTATACCTCAGGACGCACCAGCAATGAGGCCGCCTTCCTTTACCAGTTGCTGGTAAGAAAATTTGGCACTAACAATTTGCCGGATTGCTCCAATATGTGTCATGAGTCCAGTGGTGTGGCGCTTTCCGAGACGGTGGGTATTGGTAAGGGATCTGTAAAACTGGATGATTTTTATAAGGCTGATTTAATTATTATTTCTGGCCAAAACCCGGGTACCAACCATCCGCGCATGCTTACCGCCTTACAAAAAGCTAAAAAAGAGGGAGCAAAGGTCATTACGATCAATCCCCTGCGGGAAACGGGTTTGGTAAAATTTAAACATCCTCAGCATCTGTCCGATATGTTGGGAAGCGCAACCAGTATTACCGATTTATTTTTGCAGATAAAAATTAATGGCGATGTAGCATTGATAAAAGCCATGCTTAAGCTATTGATTGCCGCGGATCGGGAAAGTAGGGGAAAGGTATTGGACCACGAATTTATCAATACCAACACCCATGGGTTCGAAGCATTACTGGATGATCTTAAAAATTATGATGTATCTTCTCTGATCAAACAATCCGGAGTGCCGGAAGATAAAGTGATGGAGGCTGTGGCCCTGCTGAAAGAAAAAAAGAACATCATTTTTTGCTGGGCCATGGGATTGACCCAGCATAAAAATGCGATAGACAACATCAGGGAGATCGTTAATCTTTTGTTGGTAAAGGGAAGTATCGGCAAGCCCGGGGCAGGTACCTGTCCTGTGCGGGGGCATAGCAACGTGCAGGGCGACCGTACCATGGGGATTTGGGAAAAACCAAAAAAGGCATTTCTGGATAACCTGCAAGAAGTATTTGGCTTTGACCCTCCCAGAGAACATGGTATGGATACCGTGGAAGCTATCAGCGCTATGGCCAATGGCCGCGCAAAAGTATTTATTGGCCTGGGAGGTAACTTTTTGTCGGCATCTCCCGATACTGCCTATACGGCCAAAGCCTTGCAAAACTGTGATCTTACTGTACAGGTTTCAACCAAATTAAATCGCAGTCACCTGGTAACCGGAAAAACCGCCCTGATATTGCCTTGCCTGGGTAGAACGGAGCGCGACCGGCAAAATGGGGTGGCCCAATTTGTAACCGTTGAAAATTCCACCGGGGTTGTGCATCAGTCGACCGGCAACAAATCACCCGCCTCTCCTGACTTATTAAGTGAACCCAGAATTGTGGCGGAATTAGGTAAAGCACTATTTAGCAATAGCACCATTGATTGGGACCAGATGGTAGAAAACTATGATAACATCCGGGATTATATAGAGAAGGTTATTCCAGGGTTTGAAGATTATAATGTTCGCGTGAGAAATCCGGGTGGGTTTTATCTGCCAAATGGTGCCCGGGAAGGTGTCTTTAAAACAGCTACCGGCAAGGCAAATTTTACGCTCAACCGGTTAGCCAGCCATAATTTGAAGGCCGGTGAGTTTATCATGATGACCATTCGCAGTCACGATCAGTTTAATACCACTATTTATGGCTTGGATGATCGCTACAGAGGCATTTACAATGAAAGAAGGGTGATTTTGATGAATCCGGATGATATGCGGGACACCGGCGTAGCGGCCAACGACGTGGTTGATATCAAAAGTTACTTTAACAATGTCGAAAGGGTAGCGGAGCAGTTTTTGGTAGTGCCTTACGAAATCCCGACACAGTGTGTGGCTACCTATTTTCCGGAAGCCAATGTGCTCGTACCGGTAGATAACTTTGCTGATCACAGCCATACCCCCGCCTCAAAATCTATTATTGTAACTGTACATAAAACCTGAATAAACAGGTCTGTTTTTCAACAGGAACTAAACCAGCTGAAAAACAGCCCCTGATTATCCATGGCATTTTTGGGTTTTGCTGTTGGTTATAAGCTTTATTCAGCAACACCAGGGCTTAATGCACCATTAGCTTTCTTCTGATGACACCGTTACCTGTATTTAGTTTTATTACATATACACCACTGGTATTGAAGACATTGCGATCAATGATCAATGAATTCTCTTTGGTTAGTTGCTCAAATACCTTCTTGCCCTGCAAAGTATAAACCTGGATAAGTGACGACGTTTTACTACCTAAATCGATGGTCAGGTTTTCGGTGAATAGGGGATTTGGATAAAAGTTAATGACTTTACTGGCTTTGAGAATGTCGACAGGGTTTTTATCCTGATTCCCGGCGATTCTCGCCACAGGATTTTGTGCTGCCCATGCGGCCCATCTGTTCAAATTAAAATCACCGCTTACCACCTCCATTCTCACGATATGAGATCCGGTGGTTAGATTGATGTTCCGAACATGCATTACTTGATACGTTTGATAGCCCCCGGTATTCGGTACGGCTAACTCACCGGTTTGGTCAATACCATCAACAAGGATCTTTAGCTTTCCGGTACCGACAGGAGAAGCTACCCTGGGGAAAAAGTCATAATCCTGGGCAATGGTGACATTGACTGTATATTCGAGCCACTCTGACGCGTCCATCCATCCGACATTATAAGTTCCCTCCGTATCACCGGTTATTTGGATATCTACACCATCGGTCCGGTATTGTCCCCCATTGTTAGCTGCGTTAGTATCATTATAGGCGACGCCCTGTCCTCCGTTATCATAGTCTTCTGCTTCCACTACGCCTGGCAACGACCAGGCCGTGCCACCATAAGGTGTTTGATTCGCCGGGGCAGTTATCGTAATGTTGTTTATTTGGTCAGTTTTGATGTTTTGGGTCCAATCGGCTCCGACAGGTCTGAGGCTGCCTTTCAAAATATAGCCGGGACCAACGGCTGGTGCGCTGTTTAAATTAACGGTAATTGTTTCCGTACCTGCTCCGGCAGCGACGGTTTTTACACCTTGCGCCTCCCAGCCGGTAGGCGACCAGAACTCGACGACAAGGTCCCTGCTTTGAGAAGCCTCATACGTAACATTTATATCATAAGATGCCTGACTGGGTAGGGTAGTAGGGCGGGTGGTAAAGCTAAACGCTTCGTTGGCAGGGGCCACCGCTGTGAATTTCACCCAATTGAGGTTCAAGCCCCCGTCGGGAAATTCCAGGCGTAAAATTTTTCCGTTTCCTCCTGCCAGTGCTATGTTGCTTAAAGTGGTGGTCTGATAAGTACCCCATGCTCCGGTATTGGGCAACGTAAAGGTGCCTAAAGTAACGCCATCCAGCTTGGCTATAATCCTTTTGTTATCGTGTGGTGAAGACACACGCGCCTCAATGTTATAGGTACCTGCGTTGGCATCGACGGTATATTCTACCCATTCTCCGGCGGCGGTCCAACCAATAACAGCGCCACCGTCTCCATTACCTATATCTACCGCTTCATCGCCTCTGAATACGTTGCCGCCACTATTGCCGGCTGAAGTGTCGTGAAAAGCAATGCCTTCGCCGCCGGTGTCATAGTGTTCTCCTTCGATGGTGCCTGGAATGACCCTGGCAGTGCCGCCATAAGGTGCTTGTGAAGTGCCGACCGGTGTGTCATATTTTTCAATATTTAAAATAACCGATGCCAGATGCCCGCCATTGTCGGGAAAGGTAAAGGTAACCGTGTTGTTAGCCTGGATTAAATTCATTGGAACGGGAATGTCAATAGTTCCGAAAAAATCGTCACGATTGGCCTGGTCATATCCTTTTATATTTGTTGGTACAGGTACGGTGGTCCCATTCACAGTGACAACCGGCGTTTTGGAAACGTTGTGTTTCCTTCCAATTGTCATCTTCAACTTTGCATACCCTGTTCCAATATCGACATTGTTAAAATTAAATGAGATAGCACTGTTTGCGGTGATGGCCTGCAGGTGTTTGCTTGTATAGTAATTCTTACTTCTGATGACATTGGAAAAGTTAATGTTACTATTAAAAGTATATTCCAGGATGGCTGTTTCACCGGCGATAAGCGAAATGCTGGAGGGCGCTGTATTCTGCGTGTTGTCGCTATAAACGTAGGGCGAATTTGGATAAATTTTGATAGTTTTAATTCTCACATTTTGCAGGCCTGAAAGTCCGGAAACCAAATTTAAGCTTACATTCTTTGTATTGTCGTCCAGATTATTGACGGCAACGAATAATTTGGCGCCGTCAACAAATGCCTGTATTTGAACATCGGGATTGTCAGTTTGTATTTCAACCCGATTGCCCCTCACCTCTTTCCAGAGCTTGTAAAACTCAATTCTCGGTGTATATACCCATCCTGTAGGGTTGGGTTGTCCGATATTGGAGGGCTTCCAGGTGGCGGCTCCATAAGGTTGATAGTTGTTGGCAGCGGTAATATGCCAGGTCGCTTTACCCGTATTAAAGGGGATGGAAATAGCCATCCGGTCCTCACGTTCCAGCAAACCAAAGATCAGGTGATTTTGAGATCTTACCGATTGAATGCTGGCTAAATCGCTATAGTTATCTCCATATCCCTGTTCAATGGCGCCGTACTCCGTGATGGCGTGAGGCTTTACCAATCCCCATTTTGTAAAACTGTAAGTTTCTATCAGATCCAGGATAGCATCTGAGTTACTGCCTGACCGCTTGTTGTCTTGCCCTGTTACGTTAACGCCGTCATACAAGTGGGTAGCAAAAGCATCCATATTGGCGCCGGCGACGTCCATAAACATTTTTTGATTTTGATTAAAATGGTTGAAGTTGTCGATCTCCAGCGAGGCCCAGGCGGCGGAGTAGCCGATGATTTTCATGTTAGCCAGTTCAGGGGTAGCGTGGATTTTTTTGCCAATTTCATTAAAAAACTCCGCCATTTGAAGTTTAATACGCGCTTGTTCTGAGGGATCCCACCCACCGCTGTAAAAATCTTTGGCGTGTACGAAAGGCTCATTCATGGGCTCAAAAAATTCGGGTCTGCTATTGTTATCTACCCGGTTCATATAATAATCTGCCGCCCATGCTCCTGCGGCAACTGTATTAATCCCGTCTACAAAGGCATTGCGGGGATGCTCGGTCTGAACACCTCTCACAACACCCCTTACCACACCATTTCCACCAGCCAGGGGAGGGTAGGTGCCAACACTTCCGGTTTCATTTTTGGCCACAGAAAACGGTCCCCAAAATCCCCTGCCGGGATAAGTATTAAAATCAGTGTGAAACGTTTGGAGATCAGCATCAGACCCCGCTGCATGAATGGTGAAATAGGTAGGTCTGTCAAGTTGCGAAATATTGCCCAGATACCGCTGGACTGTATGATTGATGGTCACAGTCTGAGAAAGTAACGATGAGCAAAGTAATAGTAGTACTAGCGTGATAGCTAATGATTTGGTCGTAGTCATGTTATCAATATTCAGTAGGTTTATAATGATTAAAAAAATGTTTCGTTGCCATGTAACCATATCTTTGACTGCTCAAAGACATAGTTGTAGATTCTTGCTCAAACCGGTTCTTTAGGAAGTCCGCAGATATTTATGCTGTTTTTTGCCCGATTCCGGCGGGATATCAGTTTATGGTCCGCTGTGTTTGGGAACTGTTGAGGCCTAAAACCTTGTGTTTTAGCTGACCTTAATCAGGTCATAGGAACCGGATTTGAGCTCATATATGAGATCTTAAGCTAGATAGAATGGCTGAGAAAATGAAGCTGTAATTATTTAACCACCGGTATTAATATCAATATACACCCCCCATAACTATATACCCCCTTTATTAAGGAGAAAGGACAGACCATGGCACGTGCTGTAATGGCTGTTTATGGCAGGTGTTTCCCGGCTGATTGCCCTTTGTCGAAAAAGGAAAAAGCAATCTCAAAGATTTCCACACCTCCTCCGATCCCGGTCATAGTCCCGGGACCTCAAGCATCAGCAAATTATCCAGTTTGCGGCTAACCCATTGGTTTTAGTGGAAAATAATTCCCTGATAAAAGTATGCTGCTGAATCGTTTCTTTTCATTGTAAATACCAGCATTAACCGGAGGTTTCGTCAATCCTCTCTTGTATAAAATACCTACTCATAATGATCCCATTTAGCTAACCTTAGCGATTGTTTAGATTGGTTCTAAATAATAATTTTGGGCATCAAACTAAACCAATCAATAAAATGATACGAATATTTGGAACAATACTTTTACTAGGATTATTTACAAACGCGATAGCGCAGGTTGGCAAAGTATCGGGGCAGGTACAAACAGCTGACAAGACAGGTTTGCCCTCTGCCAGTGTGTATCTGAAAGGGACCAACCTCGGCGGTACTACAGATAATAATGGAAGATACGAGTTTTTATCTGTGAAAGAAGGCGCCTATACTTTGGTCATCTCGTTTGTCGGATTTAATGATAAGGAAGTAAAAATTAAGGTTATAGCCGGAAGGGAAACGAAGGTGCCTACGATTTTCCTTGATGAAGATCAAAGAAAACTAAATGAAGTGGTTGTGGAAGCGGATGTTAATCCTTATATCAGGGTAGAGCCTTCCCAGGGCCTTAGGGTTAGGACTGAGATTGCAAAACTGCCACAAAATGTGCAGGTTGTTAGTAATGAATTGATAAAAGACCAGCAGGCAATCAGTATGATGGAGGGCATTACAAGAAATGTTAGCGGTGCGCAAATGATAGAGCACTGGGGGCATTTTGCCCGTATAAACATGCGTGGATTTAAATTGCCTGCATTCAGAAATGGCATGAATGTGGAAATGCCCTGGGGACCATTGGCCGAAGATATGTCTATGGTTGAACGAATCGAATTTGTCAAAGGCCCTGCAGGATTTATGCTGTCAGCCGGAGAACCTGGTGGCTTTTACAATGTAGTCACCAAAAAACCGACCAAAAGAACCATCAGGGAAGTATCAGCGACTGCCGGAAGTTTTAATACTTATCGCGGAACGGTAGATCTGGGAGGAAAAATTAACCCTAGCGGTCGATTACAATATCGTTTGAATGGTATGTATCAAACCCAGGAGTCACACCGTGATTTTGAAGAGTCCAATCGATATAGCATCGCTCCGGCGCTCACGTATGAAATTTCAGAGAATACCTCTCTTACCTCCGAATTTACCTATCAACAGGCGGATATGTATGTTGGTGCTGCTTACGTCTTTGGGCCGACGGAACGTGGTTTTGGTAGTGTGGGAAGAAATTTTACTGCCATCGACAGTAACTTTCCCAAAACAGATATCAAAGAATGGAGCGTATTCACTAATTTTTCACATAAGTTTAACGAAAACTGGCGTGTCGAAGCCCAACATGCCTATGTCAGGTATGACCAGCAGGGTTTCTCTGCCTGGGTTTCAAGCGTCGCAGATAACGGAGATGTATTGCGTACCGTAGGCATCTGGGACGCATTAAACAATGCGCAATTCGCCCAGCTTTATGTATCGGGAGATGTAAAAACAGGTGTTATCAGACACAAGCTACTCGCGGGAGTCGACCATTCAAATAAAAAGTATTGGGCCGATTGGAATCAGGCTGGTGTCATTGATGTCAATGGCCCTTTTAATGTTTTTGCCCCGGAATATAATATTTCTGTACTTCCGGAAGTAGACCGGTCTGAAAGCGTGAAAACCCGGGGAGAAGGCGCTTACCAGGGAGCTGAAATTACCGGTTATTATGTGCAGGATGAAATAGGACTCGCCCAGGAAAGGCTTCGACTTACACTGGCGGCAAGATACACCGATGCCAAAGTTTTTGCCTATGGCAATGAAGTTAAAAACGACAAAATTACGCCGCGCTTCGGGGCGAGTTTTGATGTTATTCCCTCCCTGACCGTCTATGGTTTGTATGATCATTCATTTATCCCGCAGTTGGGCTTAAGCGCTTTGGGAGACAATTTTGAACCTGAAGATGCCATAGATATAGAAGGTGGTATCAAGAAATCATTCTTCGATGGGAAGGTGAGGGCATCATTAGGTGCTTTTCAAATTACCAAAGAAAACATATTGGTAGGCGACCCGGAAAATCCCAACTTTTCCATTCAACTGGGAGAGGTACAATCCAAAGGGATAGAGTTCGATTTGCAGGGTCAGGTTACAGAGCAATTAAACATTGTTTTAAACTATGCCAACACCAATGTTGAAATTACCGAAGATACCAACCCTGACAATGTAGGCCTCAGGGTAGCAGGACACGCAAAGCACATCACCAACGGATGGTTTAACTACGGTTTTAAAGACGAGTCCCTACTAAAAGGATTTGGTATTTCACTTGGCTATCAATACCAGGTGGACCGTTCTTCCTGGAACTGGGGTGCCGACAATGAATCAGCGTTGCCAGACTATTTCAGGCTCGATGGAGCCGTGTCATGGCGTAATAGTAACTTCCACGTCAGGTTAAATGTAAACAACATTTTAGATGAATACCTGTATTCCGGGTCTTCTTTCAGCAACTATTTGTATTGGCAGTCAGAACCGGGTATCAATGGTAGGCTGTCAGTCACTTACACGTTTTAGAACGCTTTTTTAATTGTTTAGTAATCATTTACGTTTTTAAGCAGACTCCCATAACAATTACGGAGTCTGCTTTTCTCCAATGAAAAAGTAAGATGATGAAAATAAAAATTATAACCTTTTTATTCTTATTGTTGGTTACCGGCCAGGCTCTTACAATGCAGGTGAGATCAGGTGAATGATTATAGAAATGCTTTGGAGAGCAATATTAACACTGTTGATGGTGATATATATGAATAGCTTTTGTTTTTTTCCTTGCGTAAAAAATAGACGGCAATATTGAGGGAAATTCTATACTATATACATGATAGCTCGAATTTTAGCACCGGATCAATTAGGACTTAATGCTCCGATCTCTGACTGCGCAGTTATCGCAGTGTTTACCTTTTCCCGAGAACTCCCCATAGATCATCTTCCCAAGATAAAAACTTGCTATTACGAAGAGTGTCACGACTAAAATTCCTTGAATCATTGTAAAAGGTTATACGTAATAAATGCGCCTATATATGCTAAGGTAGTCATATAAACCAATTGAAGCAAAGGCCATTTCCAACTTTTGGTTTCCCGCTTCACGATGGCCAGGGTACTCATGCATTGCATGGCAAATGCGTAAAACACCATTAGCGATAAGCCGGATGCTAAATTATATACGCTTTGCCCTGTACGGGGGTTGACCTCCTGTCGCATCCGTTGAAGCATGGTGGCTTCATCCTCAAAATTTTCGCCAACACTGTAGATGGTAGCCATAGAACTTACAAAAACCTCGCGAGCTGCAAAAGAAGTGATAAGGGCAATGCCCACCTGCCAGTCATAACCCAAAGGTGCAATGACCGGCTCCAGTTGCTTGCCCAGCAGGCCGATCCATGAATTTTCTAATTTGACAGAAGAAACCTGTTCTTCATAGCTCATTTTTGCATCACCAGCTGTACTTTCAGGGGTGGGAATAGCGCTTATGGCTTTTTCAATACGATTGGGCGGGCCATAGGAAGCCAGTACCCATAAGATGATAGAAATGGCCATGATCACTCTGCCAGCTTCCCAAACAAAAACTTTGGTCTTTTCCCACAAGGTGATGCCTACATTTGACCACCTTGGAATTTTATAAGTAGGCATTTCCATGATCAGGAAACTTTTTTGGCGGGATCGAATGATCAGCTTAAAGATAATGGCTGCCAGAAATGCTGCTGCAAACCCGAGCAGGTACATGCCCAGCAATACCAGGCCTTGCAGATTCATAAATCCCCAGACATTTTCCTCCGGTACTACCAGGGCAATCAGCAAAGTATATACCGGCAATCGCGCGGAGCAACTAGTGAGCGGTGTCACCATGATCGTAATCAACCGGTCTTTCCATTGATCGATCGTGCGGGTAGCCATAATTGCCGGGATGGCGCACGCAACCCCGGATATCAGGGGTACAACACTTTTTCCATTCAGACCAAAGGGACGCATCAGCCGGTCCATGATAAAAACAACCCTGGACATGTACCCCGTTTCTTCCAGAATAGCAATGAATGCGAAAAGTAAAACGATCTGCGGCACGAAAATGACAATACCACCAATTCCCGGTACAATTCCCTCCGCTATAAGATCCGTAAATACTCCCGGTGGAAGTAGGTCTCTGGTGCCCTGACTTAATAGCAAAAACACATTGTCAATCAAATCCATCGGTACACTGGCCAATTCGTAAATGGCCTGAAAGATGAGGAGAAGAATAAACAAAAATATCGCATATCCCCATATGGGGTGGGTGACAACTTTATCAATTTTGTTGCTGATAAGTTTTCTGGATTTGGAGGGTTCTTCTCTTTTCAAACAGAACTTCAGGATCTGTGTAATTTTTTTAAACCTTCGATCTGTATCTTCAATTTGTTCGGATGATGAGGGTAAGCGCTCAAGCCCGCAATCATGGAGTGCGTACTCCTTCAAAAAAGGAGTCCATGTGGTTTGATTGAAATGGTAGATAGCATTTTTGAGTTCCTCGATACCTTCGCCTTTCCTGGCATTCATCGCAACAATAGGGACTCCTCCAAGCAATTCACTTAATTTTTCGAGGTCCACGCTGATACCTTCCCCTTCCAGCAAATCAACCATGTTAACGACCAGGATAGTGGGTATTTTTAAATCATGCAGTTGGGTAAACAATAAAAGATTCCTTTCCAGGTTGGTGACATCGACAACCACCACATAAAGATCGGGATAATTTTCATGTTCCTTATCGCTCAAAATTTCAAATACCACCCGCTCATCTTCAGACTTGGGATAGATGCTGTAAATCCCCGGCAAGTCGATTACCTTAATTTTTCCCCCATCTTTGTCTTGAAATGAGCCTGTCTTCTTGTCTACCGTCACGCCCGGATAATTTCCCACATGCTGGTTAAGGCCCGTCAGTTGGTTGAAGACGGAGCTTTTACCGGAATTGGGATTTCCTACTAATGCTATCTTTTGAATGCTCATAAACTAGGTGCCAACCGTAACTTCTATCGACGCAGCTTCTTCCTTGCGCAACGAAAGCGTATAATCTCCCACTTCAACGGCTATTGGATCACCAAGAGGCGCTTTAAAAAGTATCTTTATCTCTTTTCCGGGATACAAGCCCATTTCTGTAAGTTTGCAAGCCAATGCGCCCGAACTCACCTTTTGTATCATGGCCAAATCCCCGGATTTTATCTGATCAAGTGTATTCAAAATGCTAGTATAAATAATTTTTTAAAGTTAAGGTGGATTTTTCTCTCAGTCAATCGCTATCAGTAGTGAAAACAATTACTTTCAACGTAAATTTTCTTTTTAAATCTGATTTTTCCCCTTTTTATATGTTTTTGTGCTGAATCCCTGTCCGAAACATTATTTAGAATATGCTGATATCAGATCTTATCTGCATTGCATCAAGTTCGTTAGTCAACCGATTATCGTCACAATATCGCTATAGTTAGCTACATAAAAAGGCTATAACTAGCGATTGTCTACAACTTATTCACACACGAAATTTGTCACTTATAATTATTCTAAACAAAGTTGAATTAACACTTTAGAAAGTATATATAAACTATTTTGATCCTTCGGTCTGTCCCAAAAGGTCAATTGATACAAATTAAAGCCAAATTTTATTTAGACGATTGTTGCTTAATACCTTAATTACCACTCTTCGAGAGCCATCGAGTTCCTGAAGGGGGGGTAATTAAGTCGCTTTAGTTGCTGAAATCATTGGCTTTGTTAAAATCCTGGCAAGGCACTTTGGAGAAGATCCCGATTTTCTTTTGATATATGGCAAAAAAAAATACACTAAAAAACATAACAGGCAAAATACATCTTTATCTTGGGTTGGCCTCAGGAGCGGTTGTGTTCATCATTGCGATTACCGGATGCTGTTGGGTATTCCAGGAAGAGATTCTCGGCTTACTTGAGGATGCTAAAACAGTGCAAAAGGAAGATCGCCCTTTCATCTCACCGACAAAAGCAAAAGAACAAGCACAAAAAGTAATGCCAGGAAAACACGTTCATGGAACCGTCTACGGCCAGGAAACAGATGCGTTGGAAGTGTTATTTTATCAACCGGATCCCTTATTCTATCAATCGGTATTTTTAAACCCTTATAGCGGTGAAGTTTTAGGGACTAAAAATTACCTTTCTGGTTTTTTTTGGTTTGTATTGGATGGTCACTTGCACCTATGGTTACCAAGAGCCATTGGGTCCCGGATTACTGCTTATTCAACCATGATATTTGTGTTGATGCTGATAACAGGTATTGTTTTATGGTGGCCAAAAAATAAGAAAAACCGCTGGCAAAGACTCAAATTTGACTGGAAAAGTACAACACGATGGCGGCGTAAGAACTTCGATCTTCATGCTATCATCGGTTTTTACGCAGCCGTATTTGCCTTGGTGCTGGCATTCTCAGGCCTTATTATGGCTTTTAATTGGATCTACTTCGTCACCTACAAAAGCTGGGGTGGCGAAAAAGCCCCTCAGTTCATTATTCCGAACAATATTAGGGCTGCTACTTTTGATGAATCGGGAGAAGAGCTGAAAGTAATTGACAGACTCATCCCCATGTTAATAGCGGCATCGCCAGATTATAAAAGCTTTGAAGTTCATTACCCTGCCACCGATTCTTCCTCGATTTATGTGGAGACATCTTATCAGGAAGGCGTGCACTATAGTTCTGACTACCGGTTTTATGATCAATATACCTTGGAGGAAATCGACACCCCGGGTATCTATGGAAAGTATCAAGATGCCAAACTTGCAGATAAAGTGATCCGCATGAACTATGACATTCATGTAGGGGCGATAGGAGGTATTTTTGGAAAGATACTTGCCTTTATCATTAGCTTAATTACCGCTTCCTTACCAGTTACAGGGTTTTTGCTGTGGTGGGGACGTAAAAATAAGAATAATAACAAGCCAAAAATTGATAGATCCGGCATGACCGGTGAAAAAGAAAAAGGAAATCAATCTGTAAGTCAAAGTGAAATGGTTAATACCCCGGAATCAATGAAGGCTGCCTGGTACAATCCTGATACTTTCACCTAATGGAAATTAATTTAAAAACATGTGTACAACAGAAGGCTATATCACATTAAGCGAGACGCAGGATTGCCAAATTACGTATTGCAAAAGGTGTAAGTCATTTTCCCTGACTTACAAATGTTGCTGCGCCTCCTTCAGTGCCGCGGCACTAGACCATTTCAGACAGATACTGGGGTATTTAAAAAAAGAAGATTTCCATTATGATTTAATAGGTGAACCTAAGGCGATCGTGAAAAATCCAAACGCAAATATCGGTTTTTGCCTATCCATAGAAGAAGTAACTTCCCTCACATTATCCATCAACGAGGCCCTTACCTTGTTTGAAGCTTTTCACATCCTTTATGAATAGTCGGCATGGGGCAACAAGCTTAGCATTATTGCCTGGTTTGATTTAATTTTTTTTTGACAAAATGGTCAATCTGTTGATCGTCGTACCTACAAAACTCTTTAAGGATTTCCCCGGCATGCTGATTTAATAAAGGTGCCGGTCGATAAATTTGCTGAGGGGTATCGCTGAAGGATACTGGAAAGCCGGTGGTTTTTACCATGCCGATCGTTGGATGGTCGTATTCCAGGATCATGTTATTGTGTTTGACCTGGGGGTCCTCCACCATCTCTGTGAAAGTATTTACCTGCGAGCACCATATGTCGTGCTCCAATAAAACAGCAAGCCATGCTTCCGTTGTTTCTGTCAGGAAAACTTCCTGAAAGTCCTCCTTGATTTCATCCCGGTTTTCAATGATATTGTTGGATTCAAATGCTTCCGAATCGTATTTTGTCAGATTCAATAGCTTAGCAAGTTTTCTGACGGAGTTCATACCCACCGACATATATCCGTCCCGGGTGTGATAAATCCCGTAAGGTGCGCCAAGCCAGGGGTTTGGAATGCCACTTTTGCTGCGTTCGGGGTTTGCTCCTTTATGCAAAAAGGCCGTCACCTCCTGGATGTGAAAACCGATGGTGGAATTCAATAGGTTAGCTTCAATCTTTTGACCTTTCCCTGTTTTTTCCCTCGAATAAATAGCTGCCAGAACAGATTGTACAATGAACAGGCTTGTCAGCAAATCGGCCTGACCAACGGCCGTAGCCATCGGAATATCACCTTTTTTCCCGTTCAGTGCCGCACTTCCCGATATGGATTGTGCCATCAGATCTTGTCCCGGGCGCTTGAGATAGGGACCTGATGCACCATAGCCAGAGCTGGAACAGTACACCAGTCGCGGATTGATGGTTTTCATCTCTTCATAACCCAAACCTAGCCTTTCCATCACAAGCGGACGAAAGTTCTCCACCAGGATATCTGACTTTTGAATGATTTGAATGGCGATTTTCTTTTCCTCCGGATCTTTGAGATTAAGGGAAATGCTACGTTTGTTCCTGTTGAAGCTGACAAATGAGATGCTTTCTCCTTCGGGATAAAGGTTGCCGTAAGCATAGTGTCGCATCCAGTCGCCCTTTTCGGGTTCGATCTTAACGACTTCCGCTCCCATGTCGCTAAGCATTTGCGTAGCAAAGGGCCCTTGTGCCAATTGTGAAAAATCGGCAATAACCAATCCTTTTAACGGCCCGTGTTTTTCCATCTGTTTAGTTTTTGGTTTTTGAAATAAATGCATCAATGGCCTGGCGGGCCTCATCGGTTAGAAAAAGTTGTTCCACCGCTTGGCCTTCTTCGTTAATACGTTCGTCAAACGGCACATTTGTCAAACTCAATTGTACGAGCCACTTCAATTGGGCGATGGATTGTGTTGATCTTCGCGCCAGCTTTTTTGCAAAAGCCCGCACCTCCTCGTCAAAATTTTCATCGTCGAAAACGCGATTCACTACACCACGGCTATATAGTTCCGTGGCTGTGTATTGGCCGCCGGTAAAAAGCATTTCTTTAGCTATGTTAATTCCCACTTTTTGTGTTAGCCGTTGTGTGCCTCCGCCTCCCGGAATAAGACTCAGGTGTACCTCGGGCAATCCCAATGTAGAGCGGTTCGATGCAAGTATTAAATCACAACACAATGCGATTTCACAGCCGCCTCCCAACGCAAAACCGTCAACTGCGGCAATCCATGGTTTTGGTGATTGCTCTATCGATTCGTAGAGTTTTTTCCCATTTTCCTGAAATGCGTTAAACGCTTCGGGTGTTTGGCTGGCGTATTCCTTAATGTCCGCACCTGCCATAAAAGCTCTTCCCTTTCCCTTTATGATGGCGACCTTTACCTGCTCGTTCAAATTGATGGCTTCAATACCCTGAATGATCTCGGCCATCATCTTCCGGTTCATTGCATTGAGTTGGTCAGGACGATTAAAAACCAGGAATGCCAGGTTGTCTTCGATAAGGATTTCGATATGGTCGTAACTACTCGTCATGGCGGCATGTGGATTTATACAGTTCGTTTAATGGTTTCATCAGGATATCAGAGGGTTTGTTGTCGATGAGTCCGTTGTGCAAGAGTTCTGCTCTCTGCTCCTGAGCGCTATTAATGGTTCATAACCCCCCGGGCGATCCCATGCTATTTCGCTCAATTCAATCATTTAATGCCATGTTTTGAACGATTCCGTTGTTTTGCAATGTAGCTTAAACTGCCTTGCTTCACCTCTCCTTGACATCGATGATTACTGTTTCAATCGCATATTTTCCCAGGTCCAGTTGATTTATTTTTTGTGGGTTTTCCTCAATGATATTGGTTTGATAAATACCATCATAATCAAAATACGAGTCGATGGCTACCGCCGTGCGTTTGCCTTCTCTGTTATAAAGCCTCAGCACTACACCGTCCGAATCTTCCGCTTTTTTGATAGCGGAGATGATCACGTCATTTCCCTGGGCTGCAAAGAAGCTTTCTTCACCCGGTAAACTGGCTCTGGCGGATTTTTCCGGGTTATAGATGACAAAAAGTGGCTCATTGAACTGCTCTGCTATAAGACTTCCCGACTGATCACCTGCTGGTGTGGAAGTTAATATATGAGCATAGGTATGATTCCCTTCCTGCGAATACAGATTACCTTCCCAATGGCAGGACTTGCGGCTGGCCAGCAGTAAGTGTTGCAGCACCGCCTTTTCATTTTCTTTTGTCGGATCTATCCAATCTGCGGCCGCTACCGAAGAGCTCAGGGTCACGGTCATGTCCCGGTCAGAAGCTGAAATCCAATCCATAATGGCCCGCGGATGTACGTCTTTGCACAGGGGTGTATAGCGCTCGCCAGCCGTCTGGATCTCGTCACGCCCCACCTGAACCGATCCGAAAGGTACGTCATAGGTAATTGTGGCATTTTTCATATTTACCGGATACGCCGTGCGGAACTCGCGATAAAGTTTTCCGTCCCAGTTGAGCAGTTTGTGATCAAATTGAACGCGCTTAAGCTCATGGTAAACGGTAATTTCCTGCTGTGCAATGGCGTGTAATATTTGTTGTTTGATGCGATAAGTAGTAAAAACGCTTCCGTTTTCCACTATTTCCACCTTGGGAGCGTGGATACTCATCTGGTCAAAGTCGTTCATGTAGGGTTGCTGAATATCTCCAAACTCTCCCGCGCCGTTCCCTACGGATTCCAGGGTAAATATTTCACCTGTTTTAAAGTCTTCCGTGTTGAATAAGTCCTTTTTCAGTTCCTTGTCATATACTTGCGACAGGCCACCTTCTGAAAAAATGAGTCGGTAGTAAGGGTTTTCGTATGAGGTTGCCTTTGCCAAATCATTAAGGGCGGTTGAACCAGAGGCGGTATGGTGTACGTAAAAGGTCTTGTAACCTACCGAGGGCACTTTTTCGGCAATGAAAGTCAATTTCGCCTTGCTGATGGAGCCATCAGGGTGGCGCTTGAGATCTGAAACTTGTGAGGTCAGCTCATTGCCGTCCGCATCTGTTATAGATATATCTTTCGCTACCCCGCGCGGAAGGTTGATAGCCACGCTCACCGGGTCGGTTCGTTCCCATGACAGGCTGTTGAAAACAATCACTGGTGTACCCGTACCCTTTTTAGTATTTACCCGGCCGGAAAGAAAGGCAAGCGATTTGTCAAGCAATTGCTGTCCCTGTACCCTTGAACTGACAAACTTCGCTTCGAATAACCCGTCTGTGATGTCTCCGTCGTGCCCACCCCAACCGTGATCGGGGTACACTTTATCCTGCCATGCCTGGTCAAAAGCGTCCGCCGGGTAAGGCATTTTCGACTTGTCCAGCAGATAGGATGCGGTGGAAAACTTTTCGGCGGCAGTCAATAGTTTAGAGCCTTCTCTACTAGCGGTGAGTGCAGTATGATGTGTCGGGCCATGGATATAAACCCATACATTGGGACGTTCCCCTACAATGGTGTCCACGAGGTCGACGCTTTGGGCAGCTAACGGCATAAATTCGTCTACCGTCATCAACTCCATGTCGGGCAGATAGATTTTTTTCTCCTTTTTGTTGGCATCTTTAATGCTTTCCTTTTCGTTCCAGCTATCTATATACCCTGAATAATCAATAGCTGGCAGCATGTCCTGACTGGACAACAATGGGGTGTAATGATCTTTTTCTTCGGAATAGCGACCCCACCAGACAACTTGCTCAGCGCCATACTTAAGCTGGTTTCCGCGGTCTTGGGATAGGTGGATTAAGTCCGTACCATAATGGCCCGGAGAATAAGTAAACACCGAGCTGCCATCAGGGCTTGCCCAGTGAAAGAAGCTCTTGGCGTGCCGGCTGATAACCATGTAATCGACTCCTGCTTTTTTTAATATTTGTGGCATCTGGAGGGTTTTTCCCGGTACATCTACATTCCAGTAAACCTTCGAATCATAGCCGTCAAAGGTACTTTTAAGCCATTTTTTGCCTACATAAAGTTGGCGCACCAGGTCTTCGCCACTGTACATGTCTTCGTAGGGACAATTGTACGTAGCGCCTATTGACAATAGCTTTCTATTGAGCAATTCGCTTATCCTGCCCCTGGCATCCGGATGCCGGTCCAGGTATTCGTGTAACATGAGCGCATCTTCCACGTCAAAACCATAATCGGCGCGTTCGAAGGCGTCTTTTAAAACAGGGGTGAGTAGCAAGGTATCCCGCAGTATGATACATATTTCAGGTCGATCCACCCAGGCAATGTCCTGGTGGCTGGAGTTCATGATGGATACTTTGCTGTTAGCGTATTGCTTGTCAAAGAAGTTGGCATAAGTATGGAAATGATCGGGTCGATAAAACTTACTAAACGTCATGGACCAATCATTGGCAGCATGCGAATGCACGTGATAGACAAATTCCCCAACCACTTCCGATTGGTTAATCTCTTCGGAAGGGTTTTCTATTCCCAGTTTAAAAACGTCCCCTTCAAAATGGATGACGAAGGATTTTTGAGGTGCTGCGATCTTAACGGATGCTTTTGCCAATTCGCCCTGAACTTTGAAGGTGGCCTTTTGGCTTTTTTTGCGATCGCTCACCAACTGTACCGATTGTCCGGCCAATCGAAGCGGGGCATCAATGAGCAGCATGTCGTTGAACTGACGCACCCGAAAAGAAACTTCCTGCGTCGCTGAGGTGGCAAGGTGGGATACCGCATCTGGTACCTTGAATATCATGAACCAGGAATTACTCCCTTTGTGATGTCCGTAAACTGAAATTTTGGCTTGCTTACCATTAGAAACAATGCTTTTGGGGACAGTAAGCCTTAAAGCGCCAATGCCATCGCCATTGAGATCCCTTTTGACCAGGATGTACTCCAAATCCCCCTTGCCAGGGTTTTTGAGGATTTCCATGGAACCGTCTTCCCTGGCCTGGAAGGTGAGTAAGGGTTTATCATTTACTTTAACATCATAGGGGAGGCGCTTGTTGAGATCGACGTCTGAATAAAAAAAGAAAGTAACGTTATTTCCCTTGTGATTTTCCATGACTTTTCCTGTCATGAACTCAAAGCCACTTTTACCTGTGGTAGCCCTGGCGATCATGGCATCCCTATGGTCGTCCCGAAGTGACGGATAATCGTATTCCCCTCCGCTTAGCTTATAAGCATAACCCTCCACATCTCCACGGCATTGCTGATAGAGTTTGTAGTTGGTGTTGATGGTGTGAATATGATTATTACCAGCACCATCGTGGGCCAAACTTGTTTGCACGGGTAAAAGTGCAATCAACAGGAACAAACACTTCACTAAGATAATTTGTGGATAGCTGAATATGGTCATGTTAATGATTGTCTTGAAATGTCTGGTTTTTGTTTAAAATCAGTTTTGTTTTGAAATACCCCGGCAAGAGGGAATGGCAACTGGGACCAGCATACTAATGGTCCAAAAAAAAGTAAAACTTTTGTTTTCATGATCATTAGCGTTAATTGTTTTTAAACTTAGATTAGTCAAACGGTCTTCCTATAGACGTAGTGCCTGAGTGCTTTTTTGAAAGCGAAAGATCTCCCTGAAACAGTTGTTGCCATTTTTTAAAAGAAACACAATGTCCACAGCAAAGATAGGTTCTATTTTTTAATTAACAAATATTTAAACCGATTTAGTTAATTATTAAATCGGTTTAGTTATAAATTTAGAAAAAAGAAACCTGGCCGCCTGAGCTACCCGGGCATCCGGCAAACAAGCTGTTTAATAATGGTAACATTTATCTTAACCCGACTATGATATGGTAGAGAATAAAGCGACTATTGTTCTCATGATCAACATGTATTTTTGGGTTGTTAAATAAAAAGTAATCTTTGTCAATACTTGATGAAACCAACCGAATTCAAAAGAATCTACGACTATTGATTAGTTTTGATATTTTTGCTTTTAATTTAATGGCGATTAACTTACCAGTCTTATAAATTTTAGGGAAGAATTTTAAAATTGATTTGGAAGATGAAACCGAGCGTGACGTAATTGACGCACACCGCGTGTCGCCGAAGCTTTAGCGGAGACGCAAGGGAATGATAATAATTATGCGAGGTTCCATGTGACCAATGAAAATAAATGGTAAACACATGAAAAGAGTATCACTTGATATGATAGCCAAGGAGGTGAATCTTTCCAAGACCACTGTGTCAATGGTACTTAACGGGAAAGGCGACCTTCATAAGATTAATCCCGATACGCAAGCACTCATCCTTAGTGTCGCTAAAAGACTCAAGTTCAGGCCAAATATGATTGCCAGGAACTTATCTACCGGTAGTAGCAAGACGCTTGCTTTGATTGTCCCTCGTATTATTGATACCTATTATGGGCTTATAGCTGAATCGATAGAGCAATTATCTTTAAAATTAGGATATCAGGTTTTACTTGGAACCACCCACGAAGATCCTGTCAAGGAAAAAGAACTTTTGCTAACATTTGAGGCACAACAGGTAGACGGTATCTTAATTGCATCCACCCAACACAATCTGGAGGATATAAAAACCATTTCCGATGCGGGATTGCCCGTGGTGCTGTTTGATCGCCACTACCCAGAAGCCGACCTGCCTTATGTTGTTGTAGACAATTATCTCGGGGCTCAAAAATTGGTGAAACACTTAATAGAATCCGGTAGAAAAAATATAGGTTATGTAGGGCTAAACCTGGACCTGACTGCTATAAAGGACCGGCAAAGAGGTTTTGAAAATGCCATTGAAGGGAGGGCAAAAGATAGCAATAACCTAAAAATAGTGGATCATCAGCGTGCCAAGTTGGATTGTCGAAAGGCTGTGGAGGAGCTCATCTTACATCAAGGCGTAGATGGTATTGTGTTTGAGACACACTATCTTGCCTTATACGGTATTGCCAAGATCAGAGAAATGGAGGTTGACTACCCGGGTGCCGTTTCAATCGCCAGTTTTGGTGATCATGAAGTATTTTCCATTTTCCGGCCGGAAGTAACTGCGCTGGTACTGCCGGTCGAACAAATCGCTCAAAATTCGATTGATATGTTAATGAGACAAATTGAAAATAAACCGGGCGATGCCCCACACTTAAATAAGATTGTGGAACCAAGCATGAAAGTGCGGAACACCTAAAGGCTCAAATATTTTGACTGAAACTGTTGGATTAAAACTTTATAATCTTTAAAATTGTGGCACTAAATCGATTTAGTATAAGAAAAAATTAAAAGAAGCGGTTTTTTTTAGAGATTTGCTAAACCGATTTAGTTTAGGGTCTAAAAGGGGATGTGCGACCTGTTATTTTACCTGGAATGGCGTTACGGCAGGAGGGGTTTTCTAGTGATGCGGTTAGATAGCTGACTAGCTCAATGCAGATATTGACGTTGTTTCGCTCGAAGCGCTTTATTGAAGATCTGATAAAGATGCGATGTCAGGGAGGTCTGAGAAAAGTCAATATCATATTGACTTTTCATAGGATTATAAGAGATGAGGAAAAACCAACCTGCCAGGAGAGGATTTTAAAGGGATTGATGTGAACAGCGACAAAATCTTGTGTGCCTCAACTGGAAAAAACGCCATTGAAACATTCGAAATCGGCTTTTGATTATATGATACCTCAAGTATGAACGCAGATCAAAATACCAAATACCTGTTTCTGATTTCAATCACCGCTGGCTTGGGTGGCTTTTTGTTCGGTTTTGATACCGCTGTTGCTTCCGGTACCATCGGTTTCCTGAGAGAAAAGTTTTTATTGAATGATGTGATGGAAGGCTGGATCATGAGTTCCGCGCTATTGGGAAGTGTCATCGGAGCAGCCATTTCAGGGTACCTGAGCGATAAATATGGGCGAAGACTTATTCTGATGGTCTCGGCGTTGTTATTTTTGGTATCCGCTATTGCTTCCACTATTCCTGAAACCCCCGGGTTTTTAGTAGCTGCCAGGCTCATTGGCGGGGTGGGTGTAGGCATAGCGGCCATGGTAGCGCCATTATACATCTCCGAGCTGGCGCCGGCCCATTTACGCGGACGATTGGTTTCCCTTTATCAATTTGCTATTACCCTGGGCATATTATGCTCTTATCTTTCAAATACCTTCTTACTCAATAATGCCGGCCATAGCGAAGTAACCAGTGGTTTTTTGAACTATATATTCGTTGAGGAAGTCTGGCGTGCCATGTTTGGCTCCGAAGTATTACCGGCTGCCATATTTTTCTTGCTGCTGTTCTTTGTTCCCAAAAGCCCCAGATGGCTGACCAAAGAAAACCACGCTAAAGAGGCCTTCACTATTTTGACAAGAATACACGGAGCCGGTATGGCCAGGAAGGAGATGGATGAAATAGCGGATACCATCAGCCATGAATCCAATAGTTTTAAGCAGCTATTTGGCAGGAAGCTCAGGGTTGCCCTGATTATCGGACTGGCATTACCGCTCATTAGCCAGTTTACGGGTATTACCACCGTGATGTACTATGCACCCACCATTTTTGAATTGGCCGGTTTTCAGTCGGGCTCGGCATTTGGAACAGCCGCTTTGATCGGGTTTGTGAACATGATATTTACCGTTGTCGCCATTTGGAAAATAGATCATTTCGGCAGGAAGCCAATTTTGATGGCCGGTTTTTTCGGGCTGAGCATTGCGCTGTTTCTTATCGGTTTTCAGTTTTCTGGAAGCCAGGACGTAGACCAGGCCGGCGTAGCAATAGTTGCCTCATTTTTATTTTATATCATGGTTTTTGCCGCGACAATAGGTCCGGGTGTCTGGGTGCTTTTATCGGAAATTTATCCTACCAAAGTTCGGGGCAGGGCCATGGCCATAGGCACATTTTGCCTGTTTGTTGGATCCACGGTGGTTACGCAGACTTTTCCAATGTTACGTGGCTGGCTTGGTATTGGGCCCACCTTTTGGGTGTATGCCGCTGTGATGCTTCCCGGGTTATATTTTGTGTGGAAAGTGGTGCCAGAAACAAAGAACAGGACTTTAGAAGAAATAGAAAAAATGTGGACTAAAGAAAATTAGTGTCTTATATGAATTTAATAGAAAAATACACTAACAAACTTCCCGGTTATCACCCCATGTTGATCAGTGAGGGTTGGCAGGTGGCGCAACTCAATTACATGGAAGAGCAGGATATTGCTAATATCCGCAAAATTGACGTGCATAGGGAAACTGACGAGGCTTTTTGGTTACAAAACGGAAAGGTAGCGTTAATCACCGCTGATTTGAAAGGTGATAAGCCCACCTTCCATGCCGAGTTAATGCAGCCGGGCATAGTGTATAACATCCCCAAAGATGTCTGGCACAATATAGCGATGACGCCTGGTAGCGAGGTGTTGATTGTAGAGAAATCAGAAACGCATACAGGTGATTTTGAATTCTTCGATTTAGATCACCGGCAGTGTCAGGTGTTACAAGAAACAGTGATGAAAGTATTTAATAAACCAAACTTAATAAAAGGCGCTCCAACAAGGAATGAGCGCCGTGGGTGCGTTTGACAAATTTGGAATCATGTAATATCAGCAATAGTGAATACAATAGACCTTAAAGGAAAAAAAGCATTGGTTACCGGTGGCAGCCAGGGCATTGGCGCCGCGATATGTCGAAAACTGGCAGCTTGTGGTGCTGATGTGATCATTAATTACTACAGAAACAAAGAAAAAGCAGAACTGCTGGCATCCGATATTAAATCAGAATTTGGCGTAAATGCGTGGATCTGTTACGCAAACGTAGCCAGCAGTTCGGATGTAGCCGACATGTTCACTTTTATGGACAGCAAAACGGAGGGTATTGACATTTTAGTCAATAACGCGGGTGCTGAAACCGTCACCCATGTATTGGATATGACGGAGCAGGAGTGGGATAGGGTAATAAATATAAACCTTAAGGGACCCTGGCTTTGCGCGCAACAAGCCGGTAGGAGAATGGAAAAGACCGGTGGTGGCGTGATCATCAACATTTCTTCCATTCACGATGTGGTGCCGAGAAAGGGCCTGATTCATTATTGCGCTTCCAAGGCAGGGCTGAAAATGATGACCAAATGCCTGTCATTGGAGCTGGTTGATAAAAATATCAGGGTGGTTTCCGTGGCGCCTGGTGCTATTTACACGGAAATGAATCGCGAGGAAATTTCAAAATTCGGGGTAGATAAATTTGAAAAATGGATTCCCTCCGGTAATATTGGGGAGGTGGAAGACATCGCCAATGCCGTAGCCTTTTTGGCAAGCGGTCTTTCTTCGTACATCCACGGGGCGGACTTGTACATTGATGGTGGTTACATGAACAACACCATTCAATACGACCCGCGACCTCCGAGAAAAAGTACTAACAGTCAGCCTGAGAATTAGGGGGGCGGTAAAGATGAATTAAAACCAGGAAAATAGTAGTATAAGATGATCAAGCTAGGTTTCGGTCTATACAAACACATGCTCAATGAAGCACACTACAAATTTGCCAGGCAATGTGGTGCCACCCATCTGGTCATACACATGGTCGATTATTTTGGGCATGAAAAAAATACCAAAGACAACACCAATCAACCGGTTGGAGAGAAAGAGGGGTGGGGTGCGGCAGGGATTGGCACACCCATCTGGTCGGTTGAGGAGCTAAAAGCCATTAAAGCTGAAATTAATGGTCATGGCCTGGAATTAGAGGCAATCGAAAATTTTGACCCGGCCCATTGGTATGACATTTTGTTAGACGGTCCCAAGAAACTGGCGCAAATGGAAAACCTGAAACAACTTATCCGGAATGTGGGTGAGGTCGGTATTCCAGTTTTTGGCTACAACTTTTCGCTGGCAGGTGTCAGCTCCCGGATTACAGGCGAATTTGCCAGGGGAGCCGCCGTGTCAGTAGCCATGGAGAAAGGCGATGATACGCCCATTCCGAATGGCATGGTCTGGAATATGGTGTACGACCAAAATGCGCCTGAGGGTGTGATGCCTGAGATTGATCATGACGAGCTTTGGAAGAGGGTAGCGTATTTTTTAAAGGAATTGCTGCCTGTGGCTGAAGAGGCCGGTGTAAAATTAGCGGCCCACCCCGATGACCCACCCTTGCCCTATGTTCGAAAAACACCACGACTGGTTTTTCAGCCAGATTTGTATCAAAAGCTGATTGATATAAAAGACAGCGAGGCCAACAACCTGGAGTTTTGCCTGGGATCTATCGCTGAAATGACGGAAGGTGATGTTTACAAGGCGACGGAACAATACAGCCGACAGGAAAAAATAGCCTATATACACTTTAGGAATGTCATAGGAAAAGTGCCGAAATACAGGGAGGTATTTGTCGATGAGGGAGATATTGATATGCTCGAGATTTTGAAGATTTTAAAAAGAAATAAGTTTGACGGGGTAATTATCCCCGATCATACGCCGCAAATGAGCTGTGATGCGCCGTGGTATGCCGGGATGGCCTATGCCATGGGGTATATGAAAGCTTTGATAAAGCAAGTTGAATAAAGGGATGATTTGGTAGATTCGTGAGGCGGTGGCGGTTGTGCAATGGTTTGGATTATGGCACTATGATTAACCTGAGTTCAGTGCAACATATTTTGTTTCAGTGCTTACCAAAGTTGTTTATAAGCACTATGCCAAGCTTTCGTCCTCAAGCCGGACGGGCTCTTACTTTTTGCATTGCCAAAAAAGTAAGCAAAAACGCTAGAAAATTTAAACTCGCTCCGCTCAGACAGTAAATTTTCGGAATGATACTCTAAAATTTATGTTTGCAAGCATTTTAGCCGGTGTTTACGTCGAACTCAGGTTATATTAGTGAGACCATACTTTAAATTTAAATAACACTTATCGATGAAGCTATACATTGGTTGTTATACTGAAAAACTAAGTGAAGAATTGGACGGAAAGGGGCTGGGAATCTATGTGCTGGATTTTGATGTCGTTGCGGGAACAATTAAGTATGTAGATTGTATTGAGGCGACTAACCCCAGCTATCTTGCCATTTCAGATGATGGCAAATATCTGCTTGCAGTGGAAGAAAGCCCTATTGAGAATTCGCCAAAGATTTGCTCCTATAGTATCAATAGATCACCTTCGGGTAAGCACCTGGAATTGATCAATAGTCGTCCCTTGCCGGGATCATATGCCTGTCATCTGGCACTTTCAAAATCGGGGCATCACCTCATCGTTGGGGTATACATGTCCGGCAATGTACTCGTTTACCCTGTTACCACAACAGGTCAAATTCAAGCGCATATACACAATGTGGTTCACGAAGGAAGCGGACCCAATAAAACGCGCCAGGAAGCCCCGCATGTTCACTTTATCTGGCCGGATGGCATGGGGCAATTCTATGCGGTGGACCTGGGGATCGATATGGTGAAGTCTTATAAATTCACACAAGATAGCATTGTGGAACAACCGGAGAAGCACATGCAGGTCGACCCGGGCGCTGGTCCGAGACATATGGTCATAAGTCCATCGGGAGATCATGCCTTTGTCTTTTCAGAGCTTGATGCGAAAATTCACAGTTTTAAAAAAGTTGCCGGAAGATTTGAACCATTAGCGTCGATGCTTACGCTTCCTGCCGATTTTAAGGATGTTCCCAGCGCAGCAGCAATAAGAATGCACCCCAACGGAAGGTTTATCTACGTTTCAAACCGCACCTATAACGGAATCACTATTATTCATTTTGATAAAAACGATGAAAAAATGTCTTTGATCGGTGATGTACCTACCGGTGGGAAAACACCACGGGATATGAACATCGATCCTGACGGCAACTGGTTGATATGCGCTAATCAGGACTCGGATAACCTCGTGGTGTTCAGTATTAATCAAAATTCTGGGCAATTATCGCAGACCAGTGTAAATGAGGAAGTCAAAACTCCAAGTTGTGTGCTGTTTAGAAAGGAGGAGTAATGTTTGAAATCCTCACTATATCGCTTGTGCCATTTTGAGCAACCCTGCTTTGAATATCGTTTCATTATAGGTCTATTTGTGTAAACCTATTTCCGTACAACTCCTTTGATTTAAGTAAAAATATAATTTTTTTCCTGCTCCGATAAACTGACTTTAGCTAACATTTTTTTGATAGAGATAATCTTCTTTTGCTGTTCATATTTTTGATGGTGGCCGAGATAATCAGGATTAAATTCCTCCTTTTTAATGAGCAAATGGTATATAATGGCGGCTAATTTTCTAGCGGTAGCTGTAATGGCGGCGCCTCTTCCTTTTCTGTAAGCAACTCTGTTAAAGAATCTCTTAAGAGGATGTTCTTTTGTATTGCCAATGGCATTAGCGGCTTGTCTAAGAGCTAAACTTAATTTATTCCGCCCTTTTGGTGTTCTACTGCTAAGCAATTTTCCACCACTTATTTTATTATTAGGTGCAAGCCTCATCCAACTCACAAAATGTTTAGAACTAGGAAATTTATAGATACCCTCTCCAATTGTACTTAGTAAGCACAGCACTGTACCATTACTGATTCCATTTATTTGGTATAAATCAACACCGAAAATTTGATAAGCAATAGATCTAAGGTCAAACCGTAGATCATTTTTATGAGTTTTCTTCTTTTTAACCTTTTCCAAGGGCAAAATAGATTTTTTGTTGGTAAGCCCATCGTTTAAAAGTTTTTCCATTTGGATATCTACAACTTTTATCTTTTTCCTGTAAAATCTATACATCTCATGGCAATCCTGTAAGGTGAAAAGTAGATCCTTCTTCCATTCTCCTTGTAAGGAAGCTGCAATTTCTGACGTGCTTTTTTTGACACGAATATCTGCTAGGCTTGCCAGCTTGTTTGCATCTCGTTCTCCTTGCAATATTGCATTTATTATGCTCATTCCTGTTTTGCCAGTAATGTCTCGTATGGCTACATCTAGCCTAATATTCATCAACCGAAGAGATTGCTGCATTTTAAGAGCATATTTAGCACTTTGCTCTACCAAGCTTTGTCTGTGATGATAATATGTTCTTAATTGACGAGTGTACTCGTCAGGCAAAAAATTGCCTCGCAATAAACCGATGGTATGTAACTGCTGTATCCACATACAATCTAACACATCGGTCTTTTTACCCTTGACATTCTTAACCTCTCTACCATTACTAATATTACTTCAAAACCAGCTAGCTGTAAGGCGTTAAATAAAGTTTGCCAATAACTACCCGTACTTTCCATTGCTATGGTTTTAATCCCCGATTCCTTTAGCCAATGGATCATTTTCAAGTGTTCAGCAGTATATACTCCGAATTCTTTAACCTGATCAGGTTCCTGGCCAATACTCACAAAGTGACTTCTCGACCCAATATCAATGCCCGCTGCATGGGGATTGACTACTTCTACAGATAGTTTAGCTTTCATGAATAAAATAGTTTAATGATCATTAAAGTCTTTGGGGAAAGTATTTTCAGATGATTATTTATTTTTCCGTCCGGGATCTCTAAAAGAGTCACCAATGAAATCAACAATCGCTCAGTAAAACTGAACCCCATACTTTCCAACCAGATTTTAGGAAGGACTCAATCGCACCATTTAAGTTCAGGGTTTTTCCAAAGACTCAGGCAAGGTACCAGTTGTTTACGGTAATCAAAAGAATCGCTTTCGATGGATTCTAGGACAAGACAAAGCTTCCGTTAGAAACTGAAGCTAGTGGAGAGATAGCATGCAGGTGAAAAGCGAATATCCATACCACCTCCCTACGTCCCGGAGGGACCAAACTTTGGTAACCGCATAACCATCAAATTAGCACCAAGTCCTGGAAGGACGAAACAAGGAAGTTCCTGACTGTCTTGCACTTCCCCCACCAGCGCCTCCGGTCCTGCACGGGTTAAGTAAGATTCGTAAATTTAGGCTGGACTTATCTAGTCATTAGTTGCTCTCTTGTGGTTATCGCCTTTTTTCACGATTGGCACAGGACTGGAAGACCTGCGCCAGTGGGAATCTGCCCTTCTGGTTTAAGTTTTTAACTTAAACCCAAAATGGCTAAAGTTTGAAACTTTAGTGATTTGCTGTCAAGTTTCAAACTTGCCACATTTTAAGCATCAGTTAAAAACTGAAGCTAGTGAGGCTTATGGTATAGGATCATATAAAGTTAAAATCACTTAAGCTTCTATGGCGAAAACCAACACTACCCAACTCAACTCAACCCTCATCTTCCCGCGTCATCGCGAATACTGGGCTGGTTCTGAGGGTCAGCCATGAAGCGATCCCTTAGCGAAAGACTACCGGGCATTGCTATCCCACTATGCCCCTCGACGCCTAGGCTGCTTAGACACAAAGTATGGTGCGGAAAACCCACTAGCGCAGGTCCTCCGGTCCTGTGCGGGTTAAGTAAGATTTACGAAATTACGCTGGAGATATCGTATCTAGTCATTAGTTGCTATCTTGTGGTTATCACCTTTTTTCACGATTGGCACAGGACTGGAAGACCTGCGCCAGTGATTTAAGTTAAAAACTGAAGCTAGTGGAGTGGAGAAAGGAGAAGCATTCCAAAATGCTTCCCCTTATTTTGTCGGCGCTCTTGCCGTATTTATTTCAATTTCTGTCCAAACCATTTGCTGGCCTCGCTGACAGATTCATTTACCTCGGCGTCCTGATCGTAATAATTAAATTGATGATAGGGCGATTCCAGTTTCGTTTCCATCCAATAGAGCTTTTTATCAGCTGTTGCGATTTGCTCAAAGTATTTTTTTGTGTATTGCGGCAAAACGGCGCCGTCGGAGTGGATCATTAAAGTAGGTACGGTCAGGTTCTTCGCGGTTGGCATTGGGTCGACGGTTAACCAATCTTCCCATGACATGACAGCAAATTTATCGGCGCTCCATTCAGGAATAGCACCCCTTTCAGGATTCAGATAATAGTCATAGGGACCATACATCGCCGCCGACTCATCTTCCGTGGAAATGGCGGGGATATATTGTACGGTTCCTTTTTCTCCGTATGCCTTCTTGGCGTTTTGAGCTGCCTCAATTTTTGCGTTTGCACCTTCGGCACCCCCGTAGAATAATTTCACAGCCTCGGCATCGTGGAGCCAGGAAGCAGTAGTAACAACGGATTTAATTCTGTCATCTTCAGAAGCCGCCATTAAAGTGTACATAGCGCCCGCACATACGCCAAAGGCGCCTATTTTGGCATTATCTATTTCCGGAAGCCCTTCAAGGAAAGACACCGCATTTTTGATATCTGTTTTTTTCAAGCCGGGACTTTCATAAAACCTTGGCTCTCCTTCGCTTTCACCAAAATTTCTAAAATCAAATGCCAAAGTGATGTATCCTGCTTCAGCTAATTTTTTGGCGTAAAGTCCTGCCATTTGCTCTTTTACGGTTGTCCAGCTTCCGGAAACCACAATGGCCGGATATTTTTTCCCCAATTCATAGTCTAAAGGGTAATACAGGTCACCCACTAATTTGATCCCCTCACTTGTGAAATTTACTTTTTCCATGGTTTTAATATTTTCAGTTTGTACTTCTTTTGATTCGGCTTTTGCTGTTTTTTCATTCGTTGTTTGATGGCCACAGGCAACAAGGAATGATAAAACTGTTATTGTTATTAATGTCCTTTTCATCTTTTTACTATTTGATTTGATCGAGCATGCCAAACCCTCTGGCTGCTACTATTGGATTAAAAATTTCCACGTACTCTGTGATTTTACCATCGTCATTAAATCTGAAAATGGAGTAATAATTGTTTTCATAATATCCCAGGTCATTTTTGAGCTTGATTTTACCGGTGTATCGGACAAAAACAATCGTCGGATCTTCCATGGCATGCAGTTCGTAGATAGGAAATGCCATGCCATCAAAATTGCCTGGAACGGGAGACCAGTAGGCGGTTAGTTCATCTTTACCATTGGCACCCTCCGGAAATAAACCTGATGCATAGGGATTAACTTGTTTCCCATTTTCGGCAAATAGATCTATGAATGAAGTGATATCCTCTTTTTCCAATAATTGAAAGAATTGCTTGACCGTTTCTTTGTTGCGGGTAGCAACTTCATTTTTCATGGTTTGTGCATTTAGGTTTAAACTGATGAGGGCGACAATTCCGATTGCTAAACTTTTCATATTTTTATTATTTATTGTTTACCCGTTGGATGGCTTTCTCAGGCAACGAGGTATTACCATCCTGGTATTTGAAATTGAACTTCATCCAGCTCACTTGCCATTCCTCTTCAGAGGTTTGTATCAGTTCAAAGTCATAGGAGCCGACCACGGTCCACACGTTACCGGCTTCATCTTCCAGAAAATGGGTAGCAGTGCCATAGCAGAATATCTGGGCTTTATCACCATTTTGTGAGGCCAGGAAATTACCCACCTGGTGATGTGTCTGTTCAAAACCTGGTAAGATGCCTTTCCAGGCATTTACAATTTCAGAAGGTGTCAGCGTTTCCGCCGGATTACCAGTCATTGAGGAGTAGTCTAATACTACTTCTTCAGCAAAGCATTTTTCTACGTCAGACCAATTCTGCTGGTCTGTACTTATAAATAATTTTGTTACAACCTCATTTGGATTTTTCATGTTTTGAGCGTTTAGTGTGAAACTAAAAAGGGCTATAATCCCGGTTAATAATGTCTTCATCTTGTTTTGTTTTTTGTTCAATACAAAGATGAGAGAACATTAAGCCTCAGCGTTTATGAAATCAAAGAGGGTAGTATAAATTTCAAAGAATGGCCTCTTGCCGGTAGGTCAGTGGGGTTAAACCTGTATGTTTTTTGAAAAAGGCACTGAAATTATTGGGACTGTCGAAGTATAATGTGTACGCAATCTCCTTTACGCTCAAAGCTGTTTGCGCTAAATAGGATTTAGCCAGTTGCAGCAAATGATTATGGATATGCCCGAGCGCCGTAATGCCGGAAATGGCCTTCACCACGGCGTTGAGATGGTTGGGATGGACGCTCAACTTTTGCGCATAATAACTGGTAGAATGCAAGGCCGCAAATGTTTCCAGCTTGGTAGAGGGGTAGAAACTTGTTTGAATGAGTGTTTGGTACCTTGTCAATAACTTGAGATCTGCCGTTCTTAGCTGGCTTTCAGCTTCCGTAACGTTGACCTGTTTTGAAAAGTAGCGCCGTACAAAATTCAAAAGTAAAAGGACGTGCGCTTCAATTAAATGGAATTTGTCATTGGCGTTACTAAGATATTCTTTTTGAATATTGTTATAAATATCCAGAATGTTTTGCAAGTCTTCCTGGTCTATTTCGAATGGGATGGACTTTTCAATTTTCAGAAAAGGAAAGTCCTGTAGTATGCTTGCAAAATGCCTTGATTGCGCAATAAAATCCTGGGAAAACATAATGTAATAACCCTTCCAGTTAGGTATAATATCCCAGGAGATGATCTGGAATGGGGAATTGAAAAATATGGTGGCGCCATCCGGGAAATCAGTATGGTGGCCGGTAATAGCCTTGCCGTCTCCGTCGGCCTTTATCGCAATCGCGTAAAACTCATGCCGAAAGGGGGCCATGTTTTTTTTTACCACCGGCATGTTTTCTTCAAAACTTCTAATATCAAAGTGCGGGTGTTTAGGCGGCGGAATGTTAATCCCCTGGCAGTAGTCTGATATGGTTTTGAAATGTTTCATTAACAGGGTACACAAGATTTAGTGTAAAGTGCATTTTTCAACGTGTCAGGTGTACTTTCTTTTTTCAGTTATGGGTAATAATCTTGAGTCCTCTAGTGCTGCGGTTCTGTGACCCGCATTTTTCAAATAATCTTCGTTTTGAGAGAATGCTATAAATTTTGCCACGGATTCGTGTTCGACCAATAAAACCGCATCCCAGCTTTCGAATTCAGGTCCGATTAAAAAGCTTTTACTATGACCGAAGAACAATACCCTGCTTCCGGCTTTAGTTAATTCCGGCAAGGTCTTGTCCATATATAATTCATAGGCTTCTTCACCTGTGATTTCATGGTCAGGTTTTAAATTTTCAAAACTCCTATAATCCGCCTTTGATTTGAACTTTAGTAAATTCAACATGACAACCTTTCCTTTATCGTGAAAGTCCTGATAAAATCTCTTCCCCGATTCCGGACTTGCGCCTAAGTGTTTTTCCATATTAGTTTTTGTTTATTGGTCAAGTTGCCGTCAATAATTGTAGCGGGACCATGGTACATACCTTTCAAATATAGTCGATATGTGGATTGCTGTGCTGCTTTAACACAATTTTGTTCTGACAAAATCACCAATGTGGAAAGAATACAAAAAACTTCAAGCCTTAAAATGCAAAAACCCTTTCAAAATCAACGATTTTAAAAGGGTTTTTAAAGGAGGTGGGCCCTGCTGGGCTCGAACCAGCGACCCCCTGATTCACCTTCCGAAAGTTTCCTTCGCGGGGTAGGACTATCTCATCACCCTTTCCCAATGTCCCGGGAGGAGGGTGCCGGGCGCTCGAGGAGTGGTTATTGGTAAGATTCCGCACACTCTAGTCTCTGCACCTTTCCGGCTACTTTTACATCTATTCGCCGGACTTGGCTCAGGATTGCCATATCCCAACCCAATAATTGAGGTCGGGGTTTAGGTTTCCCTGAATTCACCCGGTTTGCATCTTTGAGTTTCTCCAAAGCGTCACCAAATTGATGAGTCAGGTGCTCTAACCAGCTGAGCTAAGGGCCCTGTCAAAGTGCGAGTTTCAGCGTGATAATAGGTTTCGAAAAACTTTTACACACTTTTATTCCCAGCGCTTTGAATTTAGGATTGCAATGTTACATATTTGTGTTATAATATTCAAATAATTGCTAAAAATTGAGCCATAAAAAAATCAAAAACATCATCTTTGACCTGGGGGGTGTAATCATCAACCTCGACGTGCCCAAAACCTATAAAAGCTTTGCAAAATTAGGCGGCATGTCCGAGCACCAGGTCATCGCCATGGTAGAGTCAGCACCTTTTTTTGATGACTATGAAAAAGGGCTTATCTCTTCGGTAACTTTCAGGAAATGTATCAGAAGGTTGTTGAAAAAGAATTTGCCAGACGAGGAAATTGATCAGGCGTGGAATGATATGTTGCTGGATATCCCCGTGGAAAGGCTGTCGCTCATTGAGGAGCTGAAGGGGAAATACAACTTATTTGTGCTTTCAAATACCAACGATATTCACATCAAAGCTTTCAATGAAATTATCCATCAAAGCTATGACTTGAACCAATATCACGGGCTTTTTGATTATGTTTATTATTCCTATCGCATCAACAAAAGGAAGCCGGATACAGAGATATTCCGGCACGTTTTGGACGAACAGAATCTCATTCCCGAAGAAACCATTTTTTTTGAGGATAATAGTGATAACATTAAAGGAGCGGGATCATTGAATATTCAGACACACTGGGTACAATCGAATAAACTAAATTTGGGTTTCATAAGGGATGAATTTTTATAAGAAGTATGGTAATTATATAACGCAAGGTTTATTATTTATCATCACCATGATCACCACCACCCTTTCCGGGGCCGAGTGGATTGGCAGTGGGTCGATTTTCTATTCCGAAGACTATAGCTTTGAAGACTTTCTCAGCGGCTTATATTTTTCAATACCCTTTTTAGGCATTTTGACCGTTCATGAATTTGGTCATTATTTCACCGCCCGTTGGTATAAAATTAAAGTCACACTTCCTTATTATATTCCCTTTTGGTTTCAAATCCCGCTGATCGGTACCATGGGGGCTGTTATTCGGATCAAGGAAGGCATCAAATCCAGGAAAGAGTTCTTTGATATTGGCATTGCCGGTCCGCTCGCAGGCTTTGTGGTGGCCATTGGCGTTTTGTTCTATGGGTTTACCCATCTGCCGGAACCGGAGCATATTTTTAGCATCCACCCTGAATATGAGGAATTTGGGCTGGACTATAAAGACAATGTTTATTCCTACGAATACCAGCGCACCTATGACTCGCTAAACTTTAAAGAAGTATATCCCAATGAGGAATTCACCCCCTCAGCATCTTATCCCATCCTCGAGCTGGGATCTAACCTGACGTTCAAATTTTTTGAAAAATATGTGGTGAGCGACGCCTCAAAGATTCCCAATGTCTATGAAATGATGCATTATCCCTGGCTTTTTGCGGGTTACCTGGCTTTGTTTTTCACGGCATTAAATTTATTGCCTATTGGACAACTGGATGGGGGACACGTGTTATATGGCTTGTTTGGCTTACAAAAGCATAAAAAAATGTCGGAGATCCTGTTTTTCGTGCTGATTTTTTATGCAGGCATAGGATTGATCAGCCCGGTATTGACCATGGAGGAATTATTCTGGCAGGTACCGCTGTATTTGATATTTTTATATTTTATATTCGGCAGATTGGATAAAAGACCGATGGATAAATTATTGATCGCTGTTTTTATTCTGACCGGCCAGTTTCTAATCAGTTTCTACGATCCTTCTATCCAGGGTTATCCAGGCTGGCTGCTTTTTGCTTTGATTATCGGGCGGGTAATTGGTGTTTATCATCCCCCGGCTTATTTTGACCAACCCTTGTCTCCAGGCAGAAAAATCTTAGGGTGGATCAGCCTGGTGGTATTTGTCATCTCGTTTAGTCCTGCCCCTTTCACCTTAAAAATGAATGAAAAAGCGCAAAAGCCCCGCTACGAAGACATGGCTTTGAAAACAACAGAAACAACCCTGACCATAAAGAATCTGTAAACTTATTTCAGGACGATACAATTTAGCTAAAGCGGGTAGGCCCGCCAAAATTCCGGGCCAGCGGTGGCAGGAGGGTTGAAGGATAATTTTGGCTTGATTTTTCTTTGCTTCGTTGTGTGTCCTGAAGTTAAGGAGTAGTTCTTTAACATGCTATCTAATTAGATGTCGAAAGGAGTGAAAGCTTCTGGCTCGACGGCTGGGACTGGATCAGGCAGACCAGTCAAATTCCCTTGATGGTGCTAAGCTTTCAAGGTCTCGGTACTGAGCGATCAAGAGGAATGTGTTTTGAAAAGCTGAACGAAAGTGAACCGTTCGATGAAGTGTCGAGAAAAGTACTTCCTAGTCAAAACCAGAGGATAACGAAGCCCCTGGGAGGAGATGTGCGGCGCAGGCTGAGAGTTGGCACATTGGCAGGCGGCATTAAGACGGCAGGAGTTCAATATAGGCTATTAGATGGAACAGGAGAACCAACCAGAAAAGGTTGGGGCGGATTAGCTCGTAGTAGTGTAGAAGTCTTCAGAAATGAAGAAAGAGCGAAGGGGCTAAGGCGATCAGTTTTAAATAATTACACAACCTAATTAACAGGGAAGATGAACTTATTTGAGACAGAGTATTTACAAGGGAAAACAGTTCCCATTACCCAAGAGCAACTAAGGGTTGCCTGGCGCCAAGTCAAGGCTGCCAAAGGAAGTGGTGGGGTCGATGGAAAAACTATTTTCAAAGTAGAAGAACAGTTGAGCGATGAACTCTACAAACTGTGGAATCGAATGGCATCTGGAAGTTACCACCCCAAGCCAATTAAGGCGGTAAGTATACCAAAGTGGGATGGCAGCAACAGATGGCTGGGGGTGCCTACTGTCACCGACCGAATTGCTCAACAGGTAATTAAGGATATGCTGGAACCTGACCTGGAAAAGGTGTATCACCCTGACAGCTACGGGTACCGGCCAAACAAAAGTACGCATCAGGCAATAACAAAATGCAGCAAACGATGCTGGGAGCGAGCATGGGCGATCGACCTGGATATTAAAGGGTTCTTTGATAACCTGGATCACGATCTACTCATAAAAGCACTGGAAAGACATACTGACCACAAATGGCTGATCATGTATGTTAAACGCTGGCTAAAATCGCCTGTAAAATTTCCAGAGCGACAGAAATTGGTAGAAAGAAGCAAAGGCACACCGCAAGGGGGAGTAATAAGCCCGCTGTTAGCTAACCTGTTTCTTCATTACGCTTTCGACATGTGGATATGCAAGCAATTTTCTGAGGTGCCTTTTGAAAGGTATGCGGATGACATCATCATTCATTGTGTATCCAAGGCACAAGCTGAGACAATCCTGAAGGCTGTAAAGACACGGATGGAAGCTTGTAAACTCCAGGTACACCAACACAAAACAAAAGTAGTGTATTGCAAACAAGGGTATCGAAAGGTAAAACACCCTGAGAACACCTTTGATTTTCTTGGATTTACTTTCCAGCCTCGCAAGATCAAGCAGCAAAATGGTTCATACAGGTTAGGGTTTGGTCCGGCAATCAGTATGAGAGCTAAAAAGCACATCGTACAAACCTTTAAAAGCCTAAAGCCACATCGGTGGGCTAATAAAGACGTAGAACAAATTGCCACAGAGATGGCCCCTAAGATACAGGGGTGGATAAACTACTTTGGAAAATATCGAAAATGGGCAATGTACCCAGTATTTAGAAGCCTTAACGACAGATTGGTTAAGTGGTTGATGAATAAGTATAAAAGGTACAGGCGAAAAGTAGGAAAAGCCAGAAGCAAATTGAAGCAACTGGCAATAGAATACCCAAACTTATTCGTGCATTGGAGATATGGTTTCCTCCCGGGATAAAAAGACTTGATTGTCAAGAGCCGTATGACAGGAGACTGTCACGTACGGTTCTGTGAGAGGCTTGGGCTGATTAGCCCTTGCCTACTCGACTCTTTTCATCTAAGGAAAAGAAATGAAGGCTAAGCTGCGCACGAAGCTCACTCCATGTTATGCGGGGAAAATCTCATTTCCGAGGAGATTTAAACGAGCCCCGACTAAGCTTTATCAAAAACAATTTTCATATAAGCCTTTTTAACCCAACAACTCCTCCAAAGTTTCCTTTAGTGCCGCAATACTTTGATAAATTTCCCCCTCATTAAGCGAAGCAAAACCAAATCGTATCGCATTATGCTCCAACACAAAATCCTTCTGAATACCAATAAATATTTTTTTTCTTTTCAACGCCTGGGCCAGCTGAGGCAGATCGACATGCTTCCCGAAGCGGGTCCACACCACCATACCGCCGGAAGGAACTTTAAAGTCAACATGATCTCCCAGGTTTTCCTGTAACAGCCGGCAAAACAGATCTCTTCTCTCCTTGTAGATCCTGACCGACTTTTTCAGGTGCCTTTGTAATTCTCCTTCCCTGATCATTTCACCCAGCGCCCTTTCCATGATCGGGTCGCCCTGCCTGTCGATAATTTTTCTCAGCTTCCTTAATTCCCGGATCAGCGGCATCGGCGCAGCGAGGTAGCCAATGCGGATCGACGGTGCCAGCAATTTGCTAAAAGCGCCCACATAAATCACCAACCCCTGATAGTCCAGGCTGGCCAGGGGCAGAATAGGGCTGCTGGAATAGTGGTAATCATAGTCGTAATCATCTTCTAAAATCACAAAACGATACTTTTCAGCCAGTTTTAAAAGTTCAATCCTTCTTTGTGCGCTCAATGTCACCGTAGTGGGAAAATGATGATGGGGCGTGATATAAACAGCCCTGACACTGGTTTTTTGACAGGCTTTTTCAATAGCTGAGACGTCAATGCCATTGTCGTCCACCGGGACTTTCAAGAGATTGGCTTCCAGGTTTTTAATGACCGCATTGGCGGCACCGTAATTACTGGCTCCTACGACTACGTTGTCATGTTTTTTTACCAGGATATTAAAAATCAGGTATATGGCCATCTGACTACCCCTGGTTACAAAAATATTCTCGGCCGGATAGTGGAGACCCCGGGTTTCAGACAAGTATTTTGACAGGGATTTTCGAAAATATATTTCGCCCTGCACATCGTGATACTTCAATAATTTTTGGCCCGCTTTGCTTCTGGCAATGGCTTTGCAGTATCTGTATAACTCTTCCACCGGCGCCAGCCGCTCATCGGGCGAACCTTCATCAATTTCCAACATGCTGTGTTCTGCATAGATCGGTGCCTCCAGATATGGAATGGACGCAATAGGAAAACCACACCTTTCCAAGGCAGGTTGTCCTTTTTGATGCGTTTCCGGCTGAATCTTCCGGTAATTTACTTTGGGTAGTTCCGTACTGATAAAGCTGCCCCTGGAAGGGTGGGTTTCTACCCAGCCCTGCGCCATTAACTCGTCATAGGCCATAATGACGGTTTTTCTATTTAGGTTTAACAGTCCCGCCATTTCCCTGGACCCTGGTAGTTTTTGACCGGTAGCTATCCGGCCGCTGTTAATTTCCCGGATGATGCTGTTCACTATTTGCAGGTAAACGGGTGACTTCTGGTGCTTGTCTATTTCTATGATACTTTTGAAAGGCAACATAACCGGACCATCTAAAAGTTTAAAATTGGATCATAACGATAGTCCGGAAAATTACTACATTTGACCGACATTTAAAATTGAGCCGGTTGTAAAGTCTGGTAACAACACCAAAAACCGGCGGAGGTTATAACTTAATGACTGTATCTATGAATAATTACGAAGTTACTGAAAGAAACAAACTGAAAAGAGTACCCAGAAGGGCGCATTACGACAAAGAAACGGTCTATCAGATACTGGATGCAGCATTCGTATGCCATGTTAGTTTTGTAGTGGACGGACAACCCTTTTTGATTCCAACGGCTTATGGGCGCGAGGGGGAAACGATCTACGTTCACGGCGCCACCAAGAGCAGAATGCTGGTTAACCTGGAAAAGGGTATACCGGTGTGTGTGGCAGTCACACATCTCGATGGCATTGTCGTGGCCAGGTCGGCTTTTCATTCCTCTATAAATTACAGGTCGGTAGTGGTGTTTGGCAAGGCAAAACTGGTATCAGAAGATCAGAAAAACCATGCGCTGAAGGTGATTACCAATAATATTATTGATGATCGTTGGGATGAAGCCAGACCTCCTTACGAAAAAGAGCTGAAAGGAACCAGCGTGCTGGCGATAGAAATTGAATCCGCCTCCGCAAAAATCAGGGTTGGTGGACCAGTCGATGAAAAAGAAGATTATGACCTGGATATCTGGGCGGGCGTTATTCCCCTTCAGATGACGGCCGGGGAACCGGTTGCGGATGACTTGTTACGCGAGGAGATCCCGGTACCATCGTCGGCCAGGAATTTTGCTTATTGAAAAAAAATCACCGCGTTCAGCCACTTTGCTGTACGGTCAAAACCAAGTTAAATATTATTCCTCACACTGCATAGTACCCTCAACCCTCCATTCCAGGAAATAGGCCTGGTGGAGGTTGAGGGGGCAGCAGGCCCTGCCACATTCGTATCTTTGTGGTTTACCACAAAGCCGCCCAGCATTTCCTACTACTCAGGCCTATTAATGCCTTTTAATCCTGGTTTATAGCTAACAACCCGTTTTTTCAGGATCTATTCGCTTACCGTCCTTAATTACCTCATAGTGAAGGTGTGGTTCGGCGGACAGTCCTGTGTTACCCACGCGACCGATCAACTGACCCATTTTAACCTTGTCTCCGACTTTTATTTCGAAGGCAGAAAGGTGGGCGTAAAGTGTTTCGTGTATGCCATGCACTATTTTGATGTGTTTCCCATAACCACCGGTGGAAGTTTTAACGATGGTAACAACCCCCGGGGCGGTAGCGTATACAGGTGTGCCGATAGGGGCGGGCATGTCAATGCCGTGGTGCATTTTTTTGGTTTTGAGTATCGGATGTTTGGCTATGCCAAAACCTGAGGAAACCTTGCGGTATTCGTGCGACAATGGGTAGCCAAAGGGCGTTGAATTCTGAACCGGCGCAAAGCCTGGTAACAGCGAATTCATTACCAAAAACATTTCCATGCCCTCAGAGACCTTTTGGGGTGGTGGGGATTTTTTATCGATGGAAAAGGAAAAGATTAAAAAAATGATTAATGGAATACCCAACAAAAACATCATTTTGAGAAGCGGTCGGTTTTTCTTCTGTTTTAACATAATGATCCTTTCTTTTATTTGAAGTTTAGAAAAATTGTGGACTAATGCCGGCGCGGAACCGGCACTCGCCAGTTTTAACAATAACTTTGCGTAACTAATTGTCTGGCTGCTTTTATGACTCACATGATCATCTGCGATATACTCATGCAGCAGTTTTATGTCTTTCAGAATTAGCGTATAAAGCGGGTTAAACCAAAAAAATGCTTTTACAACCGAAAGGAAAATTATGTCCAGCGTATGCCGGTGAAAAACATGAATTTTTTCGTGTTCAAGGATAAACTGATACTCCCTGGCGTTGAGGGAATGATCTTTGGGAAAATATATTTTATTTAGAAAAGTATAGGGAATTTTGACCTGATCCGATTCAATGACCTGGTAACCTTTGAAATCTTTTTTTGCCGTATTTTTGGTTTTGATAATGAAAAAAAACTTCACTGCCAACCTTATTAATAGGACCAACACAACCACCAGGTAGAGTATCGTTAATACGTAGGGGGCCGGCAGCCAGGAGTGTTTTCCGGTTTCATCAGCTGCAATAGGTCGTTCTTTCGCAGATATCTCCTCTCTGACACTATTTTCCAATCCATCTACCAGTTCAGTCGGATGGAGCATGAATGAATAGGTGTCCGGAGAAGATATCTCCACATGGGAGGCAGGAATAATCAGCGATAAACAAACGCCAAGTAACCAGTAGTATCTTCTCCAATGGAAAAAAGTCAGCGATGAAAACACCAGTTTGTAAAGCAAGAAAAGTAAGAGTACACAAATGGTAGACTCAATAAAATATAATATCAGATCGCTCATAACCTTATTTTTTAGACTGCTTGCCTTTTTCTATTATTTTTAAAATCTCCTGTTCATCGGCTTTGGTCAATTTTTCCTCAGCCACAATGAAAGAGACCATTTCCTCCAGCGAATTGTCGAAGTAATTTTTCATCATTTTTTTTAAGGTGAATTTTTTGTAGGCAGTCTTTGATACTATGGGAAAATATTCATGTGTTTTGCCGTAGGCTTTGTGACCAACCAGCTCTTTTTGCTCGAGAATTCTTACCACGGATGAAATGGTGTTGTAAGGAGGCTTAGGCGATGGAAGCTCCTCAATAATGTCCTTGACAAACCCTTTTTTGATCCGCCACAATATCTGCATTACCTTTTCCTCGGTTTTTGTTAGTATTTCCATATGGCAAATGTATAACTTATCTATCAGTTAAACAACTTATTTATACGTTATATAACTGAATGATCAGTTTTTGTGCTATTCCTTGGTACAGGGCCGTTTTTTTTAAGAGGAGGTTTAATTACTTTTGTGCGTAAAAACGGAGAAAACCGTGCGTGGTAAAATAAAAAGATTTCAGGAAATTGCCGAATGGCCCAATGTAATTTGCCCGGAAAAGGCGTTATACAAAAACATCAAGGGCCAATGGGGATCGCTGCAGTTTAAAAATTCTAATGACATCGTGCTTGAACTGGCTTGTGGCAGGGGAGAGTACACGGTAGGGTTGGCCCAAGTGTTTAAGGATAGAAATTTTATTGGGGTTGATATAAAGGGCGATAGAATCTGGGTAGGCAGTGCGCAGGCCAGGCAGCTGGGTTTGAATAATGCCGCCTTTCTGAGAACGCAAATTCAGTTTTTGCCACGCTTCTTCGAACCCGGAGAGGTAAACGAAATTTGGATAACATTTCCCGATCCTAGGCCTAAGCTGAAGGATGAAAAACACAGACTGACCAATAACCTTTACCTGGATATTTATAAACCCCTTGTAATTCCCGGTGGCTATATTAACCTGAAAACAGATAATACAGACCTGTTTAATTATACTTTGGAAGTGCTGGGAGAAAGGCGGGATATCCGGAACCTGGTCTTTACCCACGACCTTTATAGCTCGCCATATAATAGCCAGCATTTCGGCATAAAAACCAAGTATGAAAAAAAATTTTATGAAATGGGAGAAAGTATCAAATATCTGAAATTTCAATTTGACCACCCCTGATTTCTCTGGTTTTTAAACTTTGCCGGTTTGGCAATCGACCCCAAAATGCCAAGAGCATTTTTAGCAAAATTTAAACAAGCCCATCCTAATTTTGAATTTTTCGTATAACAAATAACGATTATATTTGGCGCCTAAATAAGATACTGCTTAATGAGAAACTTTACCCCGTCCGTACATCTCCCATCTCTTATATGTTTATTGTCAATACTTATTTCCGGTTCGGTTATGGCGCAAAAGCCTAAACAGGCTAATGCCGCGGAAATAAAATTAGCGCTAAAAAAATTAAATGTGCTCTGCAATGTGTTATATGTAGCCGCACACCCCGATGATGAAAACACAAGATTAATCGCCTACCTGGCCAATGAAAGATTAGTGAATACCGGTTATCTTTCCCTGACACGTGGCGATGGCGGGCAAAATTTAGTGGGGCCCGAAATCAGGGAGCAATTGGGCATGATCAGAACACAGGAGTTGTTACAGGCGCGAAGAATAGACGGCGGGCAACAGTTTTTCAGTCGTGCCAATGACTTTGGATATTCAAAATCCCAGGAAGAGACCTTACAAATTTGGGGTAAGGACGAGGTCATGTCCGATGCGGTGTGGACCATCAGAAACTTTAGGCCCGATATCATTATCACCCGGTTTCCTCCCGACAAAAGAGCCGGTCACGGCCACCATACCGCATCCGCTATGATTGCCATCGAAGCCTTTGATTTGGCTGCGGATCAACAGGCATTTTCAGACCAGTTAAAATATGTAGCTGTGTGGCAGCCGGAAAGGCTATTTATAAATACGGGCCGATGGTGGAATAAAAATATTACCAAGGACACGGAAGGTGTTGTCACCGTCGACGTTGGTCAATACAACCCGCTATTGGGTAAATCTTATACGGAAGTGGCCGCCGCGAGTCGAAGTATGCATAAAAGTCAGGGTTTCGGTTCTACCGGTTCCAGGGGAGAAAGCCTGGAATTCCTGGAATTTGTAAAAGGCAGCCAACCTGAAAATGACCTATTTGAAAACATGGACTTTTCCTGGTCCAGGGTAGAAAAAGGCCAGGCATATACACAGATGGTTAATAACCTCATTAAAAACTTTGATCCTGATAACCCCGCCCTGTCGGTGCCGGCGCTGATAAACCTTCATAATTCCCTGGATGACCTATCAGACGATTTTTGGAGGATAAAAAAACAACAGGAAGTTAAAAAGCTGATAAAAGATTGTCTGGGACTCTACCTGGAGATCCGTGCCGGCGATTATTATGCCACACCCGGTTCTACCATGAAACTGGACATTGAAATGATCACAAGGGCGAAGGTCAAAGTGCAGGTCCAAAATTTTAAGATGGTCGGCACAGATGACCTGGCCATCATCAACAAACCCCTGGTTGATAATGTCCGGTTAAACCATAGCCTTGATATTAATATTCCCGAAGACTTCCCGCTCACCGTTCCCTATTGGCTCAAAGATGAAGGCAGTTATGGCCTGTTCAACGTAAGCGATCAAAAACTTATCGGCATGCCGGAAAATAAACCCACGCTCCGGGCGATATTTAAATTAAAGATAGAAAAACAAGCCTTCGATTTTGAAGTACCGGTAATCTATAAATGGAATGATCCGGTAGCCGGTGAATCGTACCGGCCTTTTATTATCGTTCCGCCGGTTTCGGTACATGCTTCTGAAGGTGTCATGATCTTTGCAGACGACAAAGCAAAAGCTATCAGTTTAACAGTCACAGCCAGCGCTGACAGTGTCGGGGGACAATTGAAACTTGATTTACCCTCCGGATGGAAAGCCTCCCCTGAAAGCTATACTCTGGAACCCATGAAAAAGGGAAGTGAGGCGATTCTCCATTTTAAAATATTTCCCTCCCAGGCGCAAAGTGTCGGCAATTTATCGGCCTATGTGGATTATAATGGCCACAGGTATGATCAACGTATTAAATCTATTAACTACGATCATATTCCCGTGCAGACCCTGCTACCGGAATCTACGGTGAAACTCGTAAAATTAAATATTACCCGGTATGGGGAAAAAATTGGTTATATCGATGGGGCGGGAGATGATATTCCCAATAGCCTGGAACAAATCGGCTACCAGGTCGATGTGTTGAGTGATGACGATATTTCCGTCCCGAATCTTCAAAAGTATGATGCCGTCATTTTAGGAGTCAGGGCATTAAATACGAATAAAAGAATGAAGTATTACCAGGATAAGCTGCTTTCTTACGTCAGCGGTGGTGGCAACCTGATCGTTCAGTACAATACTAGTTTTCGGTTGGTTACGCAGGATTTTGCACCCTACACCTTGAAAATATCCCGTGATCGTGTTTCCGAGGAAGACGCAAAGGTGAAATTTTTAAACCCCGGCCATGAGGTTTTAAACACACCCAATAAGATCACCCTGGAAGACTTTGACAATTGGGTGCAGGAGAGAGGCCTTTACTTTCCCAACGAGTGGAGCAATGAGTACGATCAAATTTTATCCTGGCATGATAAAGGGGAAGACCCGAAAAATGGTAGTTTGCTGATTGCCAAATACGGGCAAGGCTATTATACCTATTGTGCCATATCATTTTTCAGGCAACTTCCGGCCGGAGTTCCGGGCGCCTATCGTCTTTTTACCAATATCATTTCCTTAGGCAAAAGCCCTGAAAAAGTAAAGTAAAGTTTGGCCATGGACAAATTTGATAAAGATTCACGGCATGAAGATGATTCGCCGCCGTTTTTTAATTCCTGGAAAGGAGCCTACCTGTTTTTGATGGCCCACCTGTTTTTTTTGATTCTGCTGTTCCATCTGTTTACCAGGTTTTTTGAATGAGTAATATAGATTACCTGATACTTTTTGGGACCTTAGCCCTGATCGTTTTTTACGGTTTGTACAAAACCAGGGGCGTAAAAAGTATGGACTCGTATTTACGCGGGGGCAACGACACCAAGTGGTGGGCCGTTGGGTTATCAATAATGGCGACGCAGGCGAGTGCCATTACCTTTCTTTCCACACCCGGCCAGGCTTATACAGACGGTATGCGCTTTATCCAGTTTTATTTTGGATTGCCATTGGCGATGATATTGATATCCATCTTTTTCCTGCCTATTTATTATAAGCTAAAGGTTTATACCGCATACCAATACCTGGAGACCCGGTTTGATCTCAAAACAAGGATGCTGGCCGCCGTGATTTTTCTAGTGCAACGGGGACTCGCTGCCGGCATTACGATTTATGCGCCGTCGATTATTTTATCGACACTGCTGAACTGGGATCTCAGAATTACCAACGTCGTCATAGGTTTAGCCGTGATAATTTATACCGTATCAGGAGGTACCAAAGCTGTTACCCAAACGCAGAAACATCAGATGGCCATTATGATGGGTGGGATGGTTGTCGCGGGAATACTGGTCATTACCTCTTTGCCGCAAGGTATTGGTTTCGTAGATGCCATGCATGTGGCCGGGAAGATGGGCAAATTAAATGTGGTTAACTTCGACTTCGACCTGAGCGACCGCTACAACTTCTGGTCGGGCATGACCGGGGCCGTATTTCTTTTTATGTCCTATTTTGGAACCGATCAAAGCCAGGTGCAGCGATACCTTACCGGCAAATCATTGAAAGAAAGCAGACTGGGTTTGATGATGAACGGCCTGCTGAAGGTTCCTATGCAATTCATCATTTTGTTTATCGGTGCCATGGTGTTTGTATTTTATCAGTTCAATGCACCACCGATTTTTTTTAACAGCACGGTAAAAGCACAAATTACACAAACGGATCAGGCCCGGGAGTTTCAGGACCTTGAGCGTGATTATGCTGAAAAGTTTCAGGCAAAGAAGTTGGCGGTTGAAAAATTGGTGGAAGCCGTTAACAGCGGAGACGAAACCAGGGTAGATGAGACAAAGTCAGTGCTGAATCATTTACAGGAGGAATCGGATCAGATCCGGGAAAAGGCCAAAGAAGTGATCAGCGCCGGGTTGCCTAATGCGGAAACCAATGATAAAGATTATGTTTTCATGCATTTTGTCATCAACAATTTGCCGGTAGGTATTATCGGGTTATTGTTTGCTGTCATCTTTTCAGCGGCGATGTCCTCTACATCTTCTGAGCTAAATGCGCTCGGATCTACCACGACGATCGACATATATAAAAGAAAGATCAACGGAGGGCAAGGGGATAAACACTACCTGATGTCTTCTAAATTATTTACGCTGGCGTGGGGTGTTATTGCCATCATATTCGCTTCGACGCTGTCTCTTTTCGAAAACTTAATTCAGGCGGTAAACCTTATAGGCTCGTTGTTCTACCCAATAGTATTGGGCATATTTGTGGTCGCTTTTTTCTTCAAATCCATCCAAAATACCGGCGTGTTTTGGGGCGCCATCATCAGCCAGATCATCATTATTGTTATTCACTATTTGAATGTCATCGAAGCCGCCGGCATATTGACGATGGGTTTTTTATGGTACAATGCGCTAGGTTGTTTACTGGTGGTGGTGATTAGTTTTATTATCCATACACTGGTTAATTTAAATAGTAAGACCGGCTAATAGTCCTTTTAGCATGAAAGTGACATCCCGTTTACTGGGCATAATGTAAAAAAGCAAACCTGGCTGTAGAGAGAATTAACCATCTTAGCATAACCATTTTGGGATGATTCCGGTTGCTGGTCGGCATTCAAATGCCTCGTCTCAGTTCCAAAATGATAAAAGGGCGTAGACAGAGTCATACGCCCAGTTATTTCTTTTTTTTATTTTAGATTCTGCGCCAAAAAAAGCAAACCTGGGTGTAGAATTTTCTACATCCATATATCTGTTCTGAAAACCAAACGAAGCATATGTATGCTGGCTAACCTGTAAGCTCGCCGTGTAATGGTCAAGCAAGGTAACCAATTGTTAATAACCCCACCGCCGTAACAATTGTTACGCTTTTCCGCAAGAACCTTAACTACTTTTGCATTATCCTGCAATAATATAATAAATTTATGGCCAATGATGATTTTGAAAAAATACATTCCCTTATTGAGCTGGTTGCCGGATTATAACCGGGCCTATCTGAAGGGAGATATTTCAGCTGGCTTAACCGTCGGTGTCATGTTGATCCCGCAGGGAATGGCTTATGCCATGTTAGCAGGATTACCGCCCATATACGGTTTATATGCTTCCACCGTTCCCCTGGTATTATATGCCATTTTTGGGACGTCCCGGCAATTGGCGGTGGGACCCGTAGCCATGGTGGCGCTGCTGATTGCAACAGGCGTGGGGCATTTGGCGGAACCCGGTACGGAGCAGTTCATTATGCTGGCAGTACTACTGGCACTGATGGTGGGAATGATGCAATTTTTACTGGGCGTATTCCGGCTTGGGTTTTTGGTGAATTTTTTATCCCACCCGGTCATTAGTGGGTTTACCTCAGCGGCAGCCCTGATTATTGGGTTGAGTCAACTAAAGCATTTGCTTGGATTGAGCATTCCCAGAAGTAACTATATTCACGAGATCCTGATCAATGCGATCACTGATTTTGATCAGATTCACGTGCCGACTTTGTTGCTGGGCGTTGGAGGAATTACCACTATTTTAATCATGAAGAAGTTTAGCAAGTCCATACCGGGACCGCTGGTGGCGGTGATTTTAGGTGTGCTGGTGGTTTCATGGTTTGGCCTGGATGCGCAGGGAATGAAGATAGTCGGAGAGGTCCCCCATGGATTACCCGCCTTTTCCTTGCCGGTCATAGATGGCGCTCACATAAAAGACCTGTTTCCCATAGCCCTGACCATTGCCCTGGTAGGGTTCATGGAATCCATAGCGGTGGCCAAAGCCATTCAGGCCAAGCACAAAGATTATGATGTAGACCCAAATCAGGAGTTGATAGGATTGGGATTGGCGAACATCGGCGGCGCTTTTTTTAAAGCTTTTCCCACAACCGGAGGATTTTCCAGGACCGCCGTAAATGATCAGGCCGGTGCAAAAACGGGTATGGCCGCTATCATAAGCGCGGTCTTGATCATATTGACACTCTTATTTTTGACCCCGTTATTTTATTACCTGCCGAATGCTATACTGGCCTCGGTTATTATGGTGGCGGTATTTGGTCTGATCGACTTCAGGGAAGCAGTCTACCTTTGGAAAACCGACAGAAGGGATTTTTTGATGCTGGTGGCAACCTTTGTGGCTACCTTGACCTTTGGCATCGAACAGGGGATCGGTGTAGGCGTTGTGCTGTCATTGGCAATGGTGATTTATCGCAGCGCCTATCCACATGTGGCTGTTTTGGGTAAAATGCCGGGCATGGCCGTTTACAGAAATATCAACAGGTTTCCACAGGTCAAAGAAAGAGACGATATATTAATTGTCAGATTTGATGCGGAGTTATTTTTTGCCAATACCGGCTATCTGATGGATATATTGGAACGGCTGATCATGGCCAAGAAGGACCTTAAACTTATCATTTTAAATGCAAATGCCATCAACAGCCTGGATTCCAGCGCCACCCATGTCCTAAGTGATTTTGTTACTGAGTTAAGAGCCGATGGCATTGACTTTTATATGTCTGGGGTCAAAGGGCCCGTCAGAGATATCATGACAAAAAACGGATTGATGGAGCAGATCGGTAAGGATCATTTCTTTATGTATGTGGAGGAAGCCGTGGCCTATTTCGACGGTCTGAACAGCGATCGCGAAGTGCAGGCCTCTACCCATGCCACACAAACCAACCTCGATTGAATAATCTGATTAAATTCCTTGATCTCTTCCCAAGAAGCTGGCTTTAACTTTCATCATTTATATTTCCATTCATCAGACTTTGAAACTACACCTGATACCAACCCAGATGTCGTAAACTGAACCTTTTGTAATGTCACAATTTCTTTAATAGAAAGATGATTTCTAATTTTCTTTTATAAAAAGGTCAGTATAAAAGCAGTGCAAGCCCTCTTCATATCGATTTATGTTGGTATAAAGCGTTCTCGGGCGGATAAGGGCAATTTTTTTGATGGTTAAAGCAGAAAGATTCAGGATTTTGCCTGCGATTGACAGGGTGTATTAAAATTTAAGTGCCATCACCTGACAAGGCCTGAAACCCCAATATCAAAATCAACCGTTTTTTTGATGAGGAAAAAATGGTTATATTGACTTCGGCAATGGAAAATAGGTGGTAATTATACCAAATGACTGGTGGATATTATCAAATCAAGCTAGTGGGTTGTAGTTTGAATAAACACCTAATTATTTTTATATGAAACTAGCGCCCAACCCTTACAATTTAATAGTAGCTATTAAGGCGGGGAAAATGCAAGCGTTGAAAACCGTGCTTGCCAACATACAGGCCGACCTGGAAAATAATTCTATCTTTCCTTTTGAAAAGATTAAAAGTATTCATTTCGCCCGTTTTGTTATATTACCTCAACCCAAAGGAAGCGCCCAATATCCTGACTATCTGGCATTTGCCACCAATTATGACGGAGATCTGGACAGCCATTTATTGGAAATTATCCGGTGCCCCGAGGCAGCTATTGATCAAATATTCGATTGCTGTGAAGGCTACATACATGACAATGAACAGGCACAATTACAATGGTTTAAGGAGAATGCCCGGCTGAAGGCCTATTACTACCGGGGTACCTGGGGGCGTAAGGCGACCCGGATCACGTATGAAGAAGCATCCAGAAAGGTGGCCGAGGACCATATTGATAGCCTGGCTGGGAAGGACCTCTCTGCAAAAGCGCTCAGGCAAAGTATAGTCCAAAATGCGAAAGCAACAGGTTTTTTTAATGCCTATAACGATTTTCGCCCCCCTAAACCGGACTGGTGGCTATTACCGTTGGCGATTCCCATCCTCCTGGTGGTCGCTATTGTTTGTGTTATTCCACTGTTGATACTTGAAATGTCAGATGATAAAAGGCAACATAGCCAAAAGTCCAGTGGATCGGACCAAACCAAGCGCTTTACTGAAATGGAGGATAGAATTGTTCAAAATCAACTGACCCACCTGGTAGAGATCAAGCCGGGATGGTTCCGACTGATGATACTTAAATTAGTGCTTAATGGCATTGCCTATCTGGCCAAAGTCATTTTCAATGGAGGTAAGCTGGGAGGGATACCTACCATCCATTATGCCCGTTGGATCATCATCGACAAAGGAAGGCGACTGTTGTTTTTCAGTAATTTTGATGGCAGTTGGGAACGCTATTTAGGAGATTTCGTAGACAAGGCAGCATTGGGTTTGACCGCAGTGTGGAGCAATACAAAAGGATTTCCAAAAACGCGGCTGTTGATGCTTAAAGGAGCGAAGGATGAACAGCGCTTTAAATCGTGGGCCAGGGCCAAACAGGTTTATACCAACGTATGGTACAGCGCCTACCGTGATCTGACAGTGACCAACATTGCAAACAATGGTCAACTGCAAAAAGGGCTCACCGGTGAGCTTAACAAGGAAGAAATAGAAAATTGGTTATTAGGTTACTAAAGTCATGAAAGCCATTGATCGAAAAGACATTCAGGGCATGCTTATCTACGGATATGGCCGTTTATCTGCAGCTTGCTATTTATTTTTAAGCCTCGAAGACATATCAGCATTCAGACGGTGGCTGAAAGCCACCACCTTTCAAAACGGGGTTTCATCACCTGGCGAACCAAGTATGAACATCGCTTTTACCGCCGATGGCCTTCGGAAGTTAGGTTTGACTGTCGATGAAGACCATGGATTTTCAAGGGCATTTACCGAAGGCATGGACACTGACCACCGGAATAGGATATTAGGGGATTATGGCACCAATGCAAGTACTAAATGGGTGTGGGGTCATAGAAACCACCAGGAATTACATGGCGTGTTGATGCTGTTTGCCCGGGATAAAGCGGCGCTTGAACAGTTTTATGGAGAAGTGGCCTCGAAATTTCCTGAAAACGGCATCAGGGAGGTTATAACAAGAATTGAAAGCTTCTCCCTGGGAGGTAAGGAGCATTTTGGGTTCAAAGATGGTGTAAACCAGCCGGTAATGAAAGGGTTGGGTTGGGACTCTGAGGAGCAGAATTTTGTCAATCCTGGAGAGTTTATCTTAGGATACCCAAACAACTATGATAAGCAGCCTCATAGCCCGTTTTTGCAAAATGGGCAGTTTAATTTTGGATGCAACGGCAGCTATATGGTCTTCAGGCAGTTGGAACAGGATGTTCCCTTGTTTTGGAAGACCCTCTGCAATTATTTTGGGGGTATTGAGAAGGGGAAAAAAGAGGCGGTTATCCTGGCCTCAAAGATGGTGGGTAGGTGGCCCAATGGAAATCCATTGACCAGGTCAGCTACCGAAAAAATAGCTAAAAGGGATCTCAATAACTTCAGCTTTTATCAGGACGACAGACTCGGTATGCAGTGCCCCTTTGGATCACATATCAGAAGGACGAACCCAAGAGATAGCCTAAGTGAGGGTGGGAAAAAGAAGGAATTGGACGAAGCTTCCAGGGTGGCCAATAACCATCGGATATTAAGGAGAGGACGACCCTATGGAATACCACTGGCAGAAAATGCAGATATCGAGGCCATGCTGAATGCATTGGATTTACCACCAACCGGTTCCAGAGGGCTGAACTTCATTTGTTTCAATACCGATATCGACCGCCAATTTGAATTTGTACAACATACATGGGCTAATAATAGAAAGTTCCATAACCTGTACAACGATGTAGACCCGATTGTCGGCGTACAAAGATCAGTGGCGGACAAAAGCCAGATTGGCCACACCCAATTTGAGGCGCAGGCCAGCCCTGTCAGGAAAAGGTATCGGGACTTGCCTCCCTTTGTGAGCGTAAAGGGAGGGAACTATTTTTTTATGCCGGGTTTAACGGCCATTGATTTTTTATCAAAAGAATAATCAACCAAAAACCCAATAAAATGCATCAAAACCTAAATTTCAAAACCGATATCGTGCCATTTTTAATAGCAACCATCGGGGAGTTCATAGCACTTCACTATTGGTTGACATACATGGACCTTGGAAATTTGTTGTTGGCAAACCTGCTGTTGTGGGTGGGGTTTGGCATCGAGCGTGGCAGTGTAGCTGTGTGGGTGAAAAAGGTATACCGACCTAAAGAAGGGATCACGGGTACTAATGTACCTGTCTGGCAACAAATTTTGGGTTGGGGTTTTATCACCTTTACCGAAATCCTGATTTGGATTGTTTGGTATTATTCGATAGACCGGCTGGGATATATGGGGTCCACAGCGATTTTATATGTTTTAATGCTCATCCAACATAGTGCTGAATTAGGATTGGTGAAGCGGAAAAACATTTTCAGCCATACCCTGGACCTTAAAACCCATTTTTTTACGCTTATGGAAGTGTTAGGGGCGGTAGGATGGATTTATTACCACCAGCAGGGGGATAATCATTGGGCCATGTTATGTTTGCTGATGGGGCTTTCTATCGAACACATCATTGAAGGAAGCTCCTTGAAACCGGAAAATGTTGAAAGGGTTAGTCCGCCTCCGAGTGCTCCGTAATGGGGGTTTGTCTGGCTATGATGATCCTGATTCATAAAATGGGTTTTGGGACAAATATTAAACCCTTCTTCTAATTTTAACCTGCTGAACATTCTATTATCTTACTTTCCTGATATTCCCTTCCATCACCGTTCCGCTTCAAGCCAAACCCGACTAAAACTGATCCAGGTCATTCTTTTCAGTAACAATTGTTACCAATACCAAAGACAAAGGCTACTATCTTTGATTTAAACGATGAAGCACAAAAATTAAATGACATAGCCATGAAAGTAGAACAAATTTATACAGGATGTCTGGCAGAAGCCGCCTATTACATTGAATCTGACGGAGAAGCTGCCATTATCGATCCATTAAGAGAAACAGCTCCTTATATTGAAAGAGCGATGGAGGATGGTGCAAAAATTAAATACGTACTGGAAACTCATTTTCATGCTGATTTTGTTTCCGGACATTTGGATTTGGCCCGGAAAACCGGTGCAAAAATTGTCTATGGCCCAACTGCTCAGCCAAATTTTGATGCCTATATTGCCAGTGATGAAGAAATACTGAGTTTAGGCAAAGTAAAGATCAAAGTGTTGCACACACCCGGGCACACCATGGAATCATCGACCTTTTTGTTAATAGATGAAAACGGTAAAAATCATGCCTTATTTACCGGAGATACCCTTTTTATCGGGGATGTCGGAAGACCGGATCTGGCGGTGAAAACAGACCTTAGCGTGGAAGATCTGGCAACCCACCTTTATGACTCATTGAGAAATAAAATTATGCCGCTGGAAGATGATTTGATCGTTTACCCGGGCCACGGGGCAGGCTCTGCGTGTGGAAAAATGATGAGTAGTGAAACAACGGATACTTTGGGAAATCAGAAAAAATTTAATTATGCCCTGAGGGCGGATATGAGCTGTGAAGAATTTGTTGAAGAAGTGACCAGTGGATTGGCTGCTCCGCCGCAGTACTTTCCAAAAAATGTAGTATTAAACAAGATGGGATACGAGAGCCTCGATGATGTTTTGAAGCAGGGAGTGGTAGCGCTGGAGGTAGATGAATTTGAAGAGATGGCCAACAGAAATCAGGCTCTCATTTTGGATACCAGGCCCAAAGAGGTATTTCCCAAGGGTTTTATCCCGGGATCTGTTTTCATCGGTATAGACGAAAGCTTCGCTCCGTGGGTAGGAGCATTGATCACAGACCTCAATCACCCCATTTTGTTTTTGGCCGACGAGGGAAGAGAAGAAGAGGTGGTAACTCGCCTGGCCAGGGTTGGATATGATAACACCCTGGGCTATCTTAAGGGCGGCTTCGAAGCCTGGAAAAAAGCAGGCAAGGCCACAGACACCATCCCGCAGCTATCGGCGGCTGACTTTGCAAAGTTGTTTAAAAAAGATGAGGGCATTCATGTGTTGGATGTGCGAAAAAATAGCGAATATAATGCCGAACATATTAAAGGGATCAGTAACTTTCCGTTGGACTTTATCAACAAAAACATGGCGAAGTTGGACAAGAAAAAACACTATTTCGTTCATTGCGCAGGCGGATACCGATCAATGATTATGGCTTCCATACTCCGGTCCCGTGGCTTTAATCAGCTGATAGATATCCAGGGGGGCTACAAGGCCCTGGCAGAGACCGACCTGCCCAGGACGGAATATCACGAGCCGACAACCATGCTTTAAAAACAAATAAAACGATGAATGAATTGGTTCCCAAAGAAGCCTATGAGCAAATTGAGCAGACCATTGCCAGCGACAAAAGTGTGGTAGGCATCGATGCAAAAGAAACGCACATCATTATTATCCATAAATTGATGGAAATAGAAAAAAGGCTTGAGAAATTGGAAAAGGCGTTGCAATAGTAATGGACTAACACCTTAGATTTTAAGTAAGATCCCCGCAGTTTGGTGAACAACTGAGGTGCGGGGAGCTTAGCCCCATTTCAATTCCCATCCCGGATAGCACCTGCCCGTTGCAGAGAAACCTATGCCTGCATTGTAGCACCTGTTTGTAAACCCTACCATGGGTGTTATCTTCTACCCTCACAGTCTCACCACACCGTGCGGACCCGAGAGCAGGTACTTAAATATTATACACTTCGATAAGGGCTGCTATCCTGTTATTCGTCTTAACAGTAGAAAAAAAGAATTTAAAATATTTCACGACATCCGGGACAACCGTTTTGATGCCGTGAGCAATGTTACTGTTTTTATGGCCCAGATCATTGGGAATTTTTGAAACCACCTTTTATGAAAATGTTTGATCCTGCTATTACCTGTTGTTACCTGTATTTAATCTCCGAGTACGGATATCCTCCGCCGGCTGAAAAAACAATCGCCTATCTGAAGGAGACCAAGGCGATGGGGTTTAGCAGTGTTGAACTGGAAGGCATCAGGCGGGAACATTTATTGGATGTTTATGAGTGCCGGTTTGAAATTAAAGAAGCATTACAAAGGCTTGAACAAACGGTTCCCTATTTTTGTGTGGTGCTTCAGGGGCTTTCATCGACTGATCCCAATGAACGCCTCGAAAATTTAAAACTTTTTGAAAAAGGATGTGAATTAGCTTCTTTTTTGGGCGCAAAGGGCGTTTTGGATAATGCGCCGCTGCCACCTTACCAGTTTTTAGGAAACTCCGGTATAGAGCGCCACCACAATCAGGATACACTTTTATCAGCTGCACTCCCGGAAGGGCTGAATTGGAAAAAGTATTGGGACGGTTTAGTGGAAACTTATAAAAGTGCCTGCGATATCGCCGGCAAATATGGCCTGACCAATCAAATGCATCCCAGCGCCGGAGTGCTTTCAGCAACGGCAGACGCCTTTCTTTACTTTGCCGATGCCGTAGACTGCGAGAATCTGCGCTTTAACTTCGATACCTCCAATCAATTTTATATGAAGGAAAACCTTGGGTTATCGCTCATCCGCCTCGCAGATCATATAGATTACATCCATGTTTCAGATAGCCATGGATCAAAAATTGAACATTTGCCACCCGGTGAAGGGACCGTCGACTGGGAAAACTTTTTTAATGCACTGCACGCCATAGATTTCAAAGGCCACATTGGTATAGATATAGGCGGTAAAGAATCACATGTTCCCGATATAAAACAAGCCTACATCGACACCGCCAATTGGCTTGAACAGAAATGGACAACCCTCACACCCGAAAGCAAAAACTAATGGTCATTAAAGAAAAAAGCAAGGTGAGATTTTTTTTATTGGTGGTAACACTTGGCATTATTACAACGGAGATGTCTTTCTCCCAAAGCACCAACGGTATTTATAATGTACTTGATTTTGGGGCGAAAGGGGATGGCAATCAACTGGATACCAAAGCTATTCAAAAGGCTATAGATCTTTGTGCCAAAGAAGGAGGTAAAGTGCTGCTTCCGGCCGGAACCTATCTGACAGGGACGATTTATCTGAAAAGTAATATTACCCTACATATTGCCGAAGGCGCTGTTTTGTTGGGTAGTACGGATATTAAACAATATCCTGAAAACATTCCCGATTATCGGTTTTACGGAGATACGTGGGTCAGGCAAAGCCTGATTTATGGCGAGAACCTGGAAAATATTGCCATCGAAGGAAGGGGTACCATTGACGGCCAGGGTGCTGCCTTTGTGGTGACCACAAGGAAAAAACCTGATCGCTATCGCAACCGGCCTTATTGTCTGTGGTTCATAAAATGCAAAAACGTGAGAGTGGAAGGCATCAACATGCAAAACTCAGCCATGTGGATGCAACACTACCTGGCTTGTGAAAAGGTCACCATCAGAGGCATTTCGGTTTATAATCACGCCAATAAAAACAACGATATGATTGATATTGATGGATGCCGGGATGTCATCATTTCGGGATGTTTTGGAGATACGGATGACGATGCGATAACCATCAAGAGCACCTCTCCCAGGCCCAGCGAAAATGTTATTGTTGAAAATTGTGTCATAAGCAGCCATGTAAATGCCATCAAAATGGGTACTGAGTCGACGGGTGGTTTTAAAAATATCGTCATTTCGAATATTGTGGTGAGACCCTCCCGCAGCAAAAGCAAGATTTACGGAACACACCGCGGCATGGGAGGGGTGGCACTGGAAATTGTAGATGGCGGAATCATGGATGGCATTGTTTTGTCCAACTTAAGGATTGACGGGCCGCAGGTTCCGATCTTTATTCGATTGGGAAACAGGGCCAGAAAGTATGTGGATACCACCAAAACGCCAGGTGTGGGTATCCTTAGGAATGTTAATATCAGCAATATAATTGCCACAGGGGCCGATACAACGGGTTGTTCAATTACCGGTCTTATCGATCATCCAGTAGAAAATATTTCCCTCAGCAATATTCAGATAACCTATACCGGCGGCGGAAAGTCGGCAAGTGCTTTTAAGGAAGTTCCCGAACATGAGGATGAGTATCCGGAAGGTGGCATGTTTGGTAGCTTGCCCGCCTATGGCTTCTTTATTCGCCATGCCAGCAATATATCGCTTGAAAATGTCAGTTTGAAATTTGAGGGTACGGAAGAACGGCCGTCTCTGATCTGCGATGATGTAGCCTACCTCGACCTATCGGGATTTCGCGCTGCCTCCGGGTTTGGTAGCCAATCATTCATCATACTTAAGGATACCCGCCATGCCTTGATACGCGGCACAAGCCCATTCACTGAGGTCAATACATTTTTATCAATTATGGGGCCCAAAACAAAACATATAGGCCTGAATGGCAACGACTTCAGGAAAACCCGTCAAATTGTAGCTGTGGGAAAGGAAACTGAAATGGGGGTAGTTAATATAACCGGAAATCTGATCAATGATTGATTTAAGAAAAAATTTATGGATGGTATTAAAAGAGAAATGCCTGCTTCCACGGACTAAGATCTTATGGTACCTGCCCTTACTTTTACTCAACGTTGCGGACCTCGCAGGGCAAACACTTCCTGTGATTCCACAACCGCAGGTAGCGGAGGTCGGGAAGGGAAACTTCAGGCCGGCTCAGGGCCCTTTCACACTGCGCGTGGCCGCCGGGGATACCGCGGGACTGATGCTACCGGTCTCCCAACTGCAGCAGGCATTTGCACTTAAATTTCAGACTACACCCGGCTTAATCAAGCAGGGGCAACCCACTATATGGATGGGGTTACCGGAAGAAGATCAGGACTTCAAAGCGCATTGTCAGAATTTGAAAATATGGCCGGAAAACCGTTTGGGTGAAGAGGGATACGCGCTGCTGATTCGGGCGAAACAAATTGTACTGGCAGCTAAAAACAAAACAGGGCTTTTTTACGGAGTCCAGACCCTGAAGCAATTACTCAGAGGATATCCCGCTGAAAATACGGTGCCCCAATTGAAAATTGTGGATTGGCCTTCATTGAAGTACCGGGCGGTGATGGATGACATCAGCAGAGGGCCGGTACCCACATTAGCTTTCTTGAAATCGCAGGTGCGGCGTTTTTCAGAGCTGAAGATTAACATGATGAACTATTACGTCGAACACGTCGTAAGCACCCAAAGTCATGGCGGTTTTGCGCCTGCCGACGGGTCGATTTCCATCCGGGAATGGAAGGAGTTGGCCGATTACGCCGATGCACATCATATTGAGCTAGTGGGTTCCTTTCAATCACTGGGTCATTTTAGTAAAATCCTTTCTCATCCCCGCTATCGTGAACTGGGACAAACGCACCGCATGCTGATTCCCGGAGACCCGAAGAGTACAGGTTTTATTAAAGACGTCATCAAAGAGATGTTGCCTGCGTTCAACTCCGGTTTTTTTAATGTATTTGGCGATGAGGCCTGGGATTTGGTGAGAGGGAGATCTGGGAAGTTACCCGATTCCATCAGCATTGGCCGGCTTTATGCCAATCATATGTTGCCAATTTACAAAGCGCTGAAACAACAGGGAAAACGCATGATGCTGACCGCAGATATGCCGATACAATACCCTGAAATCTTTGAGATAATCCCCAAAGACGTGATGATGCTTACGTGGGATTACGGCGCCCGTGAGTCTTTTGCAGATTGGATTGACCCTGTTAAAAAGGCGGGTTTCGAGTTTCTTGTATGCCCTGGCGTATTGAATTCAAATCGCCTGATGCCAGATTTTGATATGACTGTTGCCAACATCCGGAATTTTGTCAATGAAGGGAAGGACAAAGGAGCCGCCGGCGTGTTTAATACCGTTTGGGATGACGGCGGCAGGCATTTTTTTTCTAAAGACTGGTACGGAGTAGCATACGGCGCAGATCAAAGCTGGAATCCCAACCGCCTGCCTACAGCACAATTTGATAAACGTTTCGACCGCGCCGTATATGGCGATGAAAGTGGTGGTATTTCCGCAATGATTCACGAATTAAACAAAATGTCGAAATTGGCGCCTACCCAGGAAATGAACAACAATATTTTGTGGAACACCCTGATTCCAGAGCGCGGTGATAGAATCAACCTCAATACCGCAGATTGGCAGGAAGTATTAAACCTTACCCAAAAATCAGAAAGTTTGCTGAACCAGGCAAAAACCACCAGTTATGAAGACGATCTTCCATTCTGGCAATTTACCATCGATCAATATCAATACCTGGCCAATAGTAGAATGCACCTGCTTAAAGCCGCGGATCAATACCGGGAGTCTGTCCTTCTTCAGAAATCCAATCCCGCATACAGCAGAGAATTGTTAATAGATGCGCTGAATGAAGTGATTACCGCTAAAACCGACCTGGTGGCACTGGTGCAGACGCTGGAGATATTATGGCTCAGGGAAAACCGAAGCTATTGGCTGGATCACGCCAAATCAAAATATACTGAAAAAATCGACCATTTTACAGCGCTGCAAAGTCTGCTGGTAGCGGCCATAGAGGATTTTGATAAAGGCCTTTTTCTACCGCCACCTACAGAGGTGAGATTGGCTATTAGTGAAGTAAAAGGACAGTATTTCCAATACTGGCTGTTGGCAGGAAGTTTTACCATTAACAAACCGGAGGGTAGAAAGCCGGATTTTCTAACCGGTATTGGCGGTGAACAAAAAGCCCGGCCTGCCCCGGGTATGAGTTTTAAGGGAAAAAATGGCGAGGTATATAGTTGGATGAAATACAACTCTCCAAGGTCAACAGAAATTAACCTTAAGCAGGTGTTTGAAAAAAACACGGAGGTTTTGGCCTATGCCTATTGTACCATTGAGAGCCCGGGAGAACAGGAAGTAAGAGTGACAGTCGGCAGCAATGATGGCATCGAGGTCATCTGCAATGGTAACTCGGTGTTTCAGAAGTTTGCAAAACGAAGTTTGATCCCCGATGAAGACGAGTTCATGCTTCCTCTCAAAGCTGGTAAAAACCATGTATTACTTAAAATTGACCAATGGCAAGCCGGTTGGGGTTTTTCCTTTCGCCTGCCCGATCACTTAGTGAGAAATCATAAGCACAAATACAAACTACTTGAATAATAGATTTATGAGAAAAGTAATTCAGACCCTGCTGATAGCGGCTTTTACCGGCAGCTATGCCTTTGCTCAGGAAAACGCGGCCCTAAAAAAACAGATCGTTGACGCGATCAATGACGGAGCCAACTATGCCAGCGATGTTTTAATTGATGAAAATGGAAAATCCAGGTGCGATTATAACATGACTGAGGGAAAGTGGTATGGGTACGAGCCACCATGGCATACGGGTCAGCTGATCTACGGATTATTGGAAGCACACAGAATCACCGATAACAGCAAATACCTTCAAACGGCCAGACGCGCAGGGGATTGGTGGGTAAGCCTGGAAATCAAAGACCATCCAAAGCTTAAAGGTATGGTCAATGCTCTCCACGGAGATCATGCCGGCGACTTCATTATTTTTGCCACAGTTTCCGATGGCACGGCCGGATTGTACAAGTTGTATGATATTACAAAAGACAAACGATACGGTGATGTGCCTACAAAAGCCGGTGTCTGGATGTTGAACAACATGTATGTGCCGGAGCATGGCATGTTTTACGACAACGTGGATCCAAAGTCCGGAGAGGTACTGAAAGCCAACAGCCCGTTTTGGCCTAACAAAAAAGAACAGGGCCTCAATGATGTGGCCAGGCCCAACAACGAAGGCTCGCTGTTTAAAGATATGTACGAATACACCGGCGACGAGGCATACAAAAAGGTATTTATTGATTTGTGCGAAAGCCTCGTCGAAAAGCAGGGACCGGAAGGGTTGTGGATGGACTTTATGCCCAACTTCAAAGATGAAGGAACATTTCACCCGCGTTTCAACCTGTGGTATGCCGAATCTTTATTGGAAGGATATGATCTTACAAAGGATCGCAGATACCTCGAAGCCGCCAAAAAAACCGTACAAACCTATGCCAAGGCCCAAAGGAAAAGTGGTGTCATTTACTACAAAAATTACCTGAATGGCGACGCTGATCACGGATCCATATGCGGGTCTGCGGTATCGTTTATGGGGCTGTTGATGATCCGGCTTGTCGACTACGGCGTTGGTGATGAATTTAAAGACCGGATCGATTTATCCGCCAAATGGGTAATGGCCAATCGTTTTTTCGCAGATCACCCGGATCCTAACCTGGCAGGGGCGTTTATGAACATTAGGGTAAGAAACCGGAAGGGAAAGAAATGGTTTGTGAACAGAGACGTTGGCACAGCGTTTGGCTTGAGATTTCTGTCAAAGTATTATGATTATAAATTCCCTGGTAAATAACAACGATAAGGGGACTTCATAAAATTGATATCTCCCCCTCGTTCAACCAGGAAATTTACTGGTTGCCTGGGATGGCTAATTTCTTTAGTAAAGATTTTACCGGTACATATATACAAAAGGTTGGGGCTTATTTTCCAATGCCAATAGTAAAAACGGCCCCGAATAAGGGTTCGTAAATTGTTATTCGTCTTATATATGAACGGTATTCATTTTTAAGCGAAAATTTCTTATATGGCGATAATTTTACCTCGACGACTAATTATACATTTTTGCGGTTATTGCTTCCTTATTTTTTTGCTGTTCCTGTGTCAGCAGGTAGGAGCCCAGAATTATGGCGTTATATCCGGAACACTTACCGACTGTGCCGATAATTCAACCCTTTTTGCCGCCAATGTTTTCGTAGAAGGCACGACCAACGGTGTTTCAACAGACAGAGATGGCCGGTATCGGTTGACCAATTTGCCACCTGGCAAGATTGTGATAGTTTATAGCTATCTGGGTTATTTAGATGAGAAAAGAGAGTTGGAGGTAGTGGCAGGACAAACGGTGCGGCAGGATGTTGCCTTATGCCTGGATGTGGTCATGACGCAGGAGATTGTCATTCGCGCGCAGGCTATGGGACAGGCGGCAGCCATTAATCAGCAAATCAATTCTAATACCATTGTCAATGTAGTTTCCAAAGAAAAAATCCAGGAACTACCCGACCAGAATGCTGCCGAAAGTGTAGGAAGACTGGCCGGCGTATCCATTGAGCGAAATGCGGGGGAAGGAACTAAAGTGGTTGTAAGAGGCTTGTCTCCCCGCTTTAATTCTATTACCGTAAATGGCCAGCGCATCCCATCTACAGATGAAGAAGACAGGTCGGTCGATCTGAGTATGATCTCGACCGATGCCCTGGAAGGCATAGAGGTCTTCAAAGCCCTCAAGCCTGAAATGGATGGCGATGCCGTGGGCGGAACCATCAATTTTGTTACCAAAAAGGCACCCGAAGGTCGTCATGGCAGCATCAAAATGCAAAGTGGGTACAATGATCTGGAATCGGACTATGGACAATTAAGGGGAAGCGTGAATTTGAGCAATCGATTTTTTGATAACAAGCTGGGATTGATCGTTGGCGGAAATTTTCAACGGGCCAACCGGGCCTCTGATAATTTGAACGGCAGCTATACCAATAACGGATTAGATTCTGAAGGAGAACCCCTGGTCCGGGTCAACAATTTAAATCTTGTGGACCGTGTGGAAACCAGAGATCGCCTGGGGGCCAGTTTGACGGTCGACTATAAGCTGAAAAACGGCGATATCACATTTAATGGTTTTTGGGGACAGACAAAGCGGGATGAAATAAGACGGCGACGGCGATACCGGGCCAACACGGCCAGACAGGAATATGATCTCAGGAACCGGGAAATTGACACCCGGCTTTTTACAGGTATCGTCAACGGAAAGCACAACCTGCTCAATAACATAGAGTTTACCTGGCAGGTTTCACAGTCACAAACCAAAAGAAACACCCCTTTTTCACATACCGGTGAGTTCAGGGAATTGGGCGCATTTCCCAACCCAGATGAAACCAGTTTTGAAACCCTGGCCAACAGCGCCAGAAATGACCTGGAGGAAACTTTTTTGAAACGGTCTTTTTTTGATGAAAGTTCGGTGGCTGATCTTAACCGTACTGCCTCAGCGAATATTAAGATTCCATTCAGGACCGGCAAAGTGATCAATGGCAATGTGAAATTCGGGGGTAAGGTAAGGGATAAGGAAAGAAACCGGGATGTTGACAGAACCTCTACCAGTGCTTTTGGCGCCAATGATATCGGGGCAGCCAACCCTGACCTCTTTGACCTCACCCGGGAAGGTAAGATAAAAATAAGCAACTTTATTGGCGGTTACATCGCCGAAGACTTCCTGGACGGCAGGTTTTTTATGGGCCCGGGGGGAGAAAATACAAATGGTCCGGGCCTTGATGCAGGCCTGTTGAATCAATTCAGACTGGATTTTCTGGATGAGCATACAAAAGATGCCAGCGTCGACCTATCCGATTATGAAGCTGGGGAGACGGTTTCCGCCGGTTATTTCCAGGCGGAAGTAAATCTTGGGAAAAAGTTAATGGTATTGTCAGGTGTCAGGCTCGAACATACCAAAAACAATTACCGCAGTATTTTCGGAACGCCGGTGGTAGATGAAGGCGGTAATGTAAACCTGACAGGGCTCAATGATACTACCGGTACGCGCTCCTACACTGAAATATTACCCATGTTTCATGTGCGTTATAAATTTAATGAGTGGTTTGATGTCCGGCTGGCTGCGACAAAAACGCTATCGAGACCCAATTACTTCAACCTTGTGCCATGGGAAAGGCTAAATGGGTTTAATCAGACGATCGAGCAGGGTCAGCCAAACCTGAAGCACACCTCTGTATGGAATTATGATGCATTTTTCTCATTCTACAATAAATGGGGATTGTTTACGGTGGGTGGTTTCTACAAGGAGCTGGAAAATATAGATTACATCAGGCAAAGCAGGAATCAGGCCGCCGGACCTACCCTGGGCTGGGATGTTACCAGGCCGGAAAACTCCGAATTTACAACGACAGTCCAAGGGGTAGAACTAGACCTTCAGGCCAATTTAAGATTTCTCCCCAAGCCGTTGGACGGTATCGTGTTTTCGGCGAACTACACTTTCCTGAAATCGGAAACCTATTTTCCACTATTCCTTACCAGTAACTCTCCGGACCCACCCTTTCTGCCCATTGTGAATGATACGGTAAGGCTGGGGACATTGCCCGGCCAGGCCAATAGAATAGGGAATTTAGCTATTGGCTATGAAAGAGGAGGTTTCTCCGGCAGGATTTCAATGGTCTTTAAAGGTGAAAGCCTGCGCGTTGCGGAAGAAGAGGAGGAGAACGTTGGTTCGTTGCGGGTAACGGTTGGAAAAATTGCCGAAAATGACAGTTTTACTGACAATAATACCAGGTGGGATATCTCCCTCCGGCAAAAAATCAATAAGAAATTAAGCCTTCTGATCAATATAAACAATCTTACCAATGAACCCGACAGGGCATTTCGCGGCAGTGATCTCTACCCGACCCAGGAGGAGTTTTTTGGATGGACGGCTGATATTGGTTTGAAGTTAAGTTTATAACAATACCGGATGCTGTAAAGCAAATTAAAACCTTAAATAACATGAGAAACAAGTACAGAAAATCCATTGTAGTACCCCTGGCATGCCTTGCCATTCTTTTGGGGGTATCTCAAAGTAGTTTTGGCCAACGAACCGTCGAAGTTCCTCAGGGAGCGGGAACGTTAAATGAAACCATCAGCGGCGATACGACCGCAACCGGTGAGCGGGTGGACCCTAACACCGTCTATATCCTTGAAAGAGGTGGGACCTACATTACTTACGGGTCGGTAGAACATAGCGGTTATCATCTTACCATACAGGCGGCTGAAGGCGAAGGTGCCAGGCCGTTTATTCAGCCCGGAATACCTCCCGGGTCAGATGCCTCGTCACGACCCTTTAGACCAAGAGGAGATCTTACCTTGAAAGGGTTGAGTGTTACCAACTTAGATCAACTGGGGAAATTATTGACAAGGATAGTCAGGATCAGTGCCGACAGTGTCAAAATTGAAATTGAGGACTGTTGGCTTAATCAGGACGGCCAATCCGCCTTTCGGTTTGATAACCCTGGCATCAGGCTGTTTATCAAGAATTCCGTTATAAGTAATATAGGCATACCGATAGATCCCAATAATGGTCGCGGCATCGATGACCGTGGAAATGATATTGACTCGCTGGTCATTGAAAATTCCACTTTCTATAACCTTACCAGCACCATATTGCGTGACGGAGGTGGTATTTTAAACTATGCGAAATTCAATCAGAATACCGTTTTTAACCTGGGACAGCGAGGACTTGATTTTGGAGAAGCCATCACAACGATATTCACCAACAACCTGATGATTAATACCGGATTTTACGGAGTGGATACCCCTGTCGAAGGTTCGGCGGATGGTGTAATATTGGTCGATAGCATCGGCCAGGACTTAATTGACGACGGCAAAACACAGGTGGTGACTATTAGCAACAACAATTTCTATACAGATCAGGCATTGTTAGATGCACAAGGTGCCGACATTGTTCCTGCCCCAATCTTCAATACGGCCGCACAAGCCTTTCTGGATGATTCAGGGCTAGGGGATTCAAACATTGAGGAAGATGTATCCTTCGATGGGGCCCCGGAAACACCTACGACTATTATTTCAACGTTCTATAGTACCGATTCTATCAATACACCCGATTGGGCCGATAAAGCCGATGCCTTCACTTTCAGCTATCCGGACAATAAAACATCTGCCACTGCCAGCACCACAGATGCGCAGTTGGGTGACTTAGGCTGGACGCTCATTGAAACCGGGATTAGTGCCCTTATATCGGCCGTATCTGATGCCAGTGATGCCCTTGACGGCGCGGAAGCGGGCGGAAATATTGGCAACTACTCTCCTGAGTCCATTACCGCCTTGCAGGCTGCTATCACCGCCGCTCAGACTGTAATTGACAACGCAGAAGCCTCTGCCGATGATATTACAACGGCTTTGAATAGCCTCAGCCAGGCCGTTTCGGACTTTGAGTCGTCGCTGGTGACAGGTATAGATGATGACGTCCTCAGCGATAGTTTTTCCTTTTATCCCAATCCTGGCAGCCACTTTGTAAAAGTTAAAAGCAGCAATAACATCGCTATTGGAAACCTTGAACTTTTCAATTCCTCCGGACAAAAAGTATTGGCATTTAGCCAGGTAAGATCCGAGTCGCTGGACCTTGATATCTCAACGCTGCAGCGCGGCATCTATCTGCTCAGGATTTATCAAAATGACGGGAAACAATTTTTCGGTAGAATAGTCAAAAATAACTAATACTTAAATCGGCATAAAATGAAAAATATAAAAATATTATCCGCTCATATTATCATACTATCGTTAAGCCTGATCTTTTTGGGATCTTGCGGAGGTGATGATGACGCTGATCCAAAGGCAGATCAGACCGCCAAGCTGGCAAAAACATGGTCGGCAAGCACGGTCCGACTCGATAATGTAGATGTAACCATTCCGTCTTATGAAAATTTTTCCATTACATTTTCCAGTGCCGGAACCTATAGCACGCAGGACGGCGATCCGATCTTTACAGGTAATGGTTCCTGGAGCTTTGATGGTGACAACGTAAACGCCATCATTATAAGCGGGACGAAAGCCAACATTACACTCAACGGGGACGCCACTACCCTGGTATTGACATTTACTGCACCCGATGCGCCGCTTACGGGCAGGGCCTACGGGTTAAGTGGAAATTATGAGTTTAATCTGACGGCTCCGTAAAGCCGGTGATTTCAAAAAATCGCAGCAAAATAAAAGTACAGGGGGCCTTTTGAGGATAAAACTCCTGAAGGCAGGTAATTGATTAACGAAGCCTGTACTTTTAATGCTGAATTATAACCAATCATGGTGAGGTGGACAGATCGTTTGAATCGGTTGGAGGTTTTTAAAATTTGCTTATACATTTTAGCTTTCCAAATAGCTTTTTCCTGTGCCCCTGTTCAATGGCGAAAGGCCGGCAAAAACTTTCTCTTTGATATGGGGCCGGAAAATGCTGTCATTGCCCAACAATTTGTCGGGGTGACCCCGTCCACTGTCTATACCCCAAAGATCGGATATGGCTGGATTAAAGCGCCTCAACAGTCTTTTAATGCCTCCAAAATTAAACAGTCAAATGCTTTGACAAGGGATGGCCTGTTGGTGGCCGATAGTGTCATTTATCGGGTGGATATACCGGCAGGGAAGTATTTTCTTACCATCACTTTGGGTAATACGAAAAGTGTTGGCGATACCATTAAGGCAAGTGTTATGGTTAACCAAAGGCTTGTTTGTGGCCCCATCAGTAATTCCTGGTCACACCTGCATTACCGTACTTCGAGAAAACAAATCGCGATTGAAGAAGACTATGCCGAAATCAAAGTACTTTCAGCTTCACAGGAAGTGGGGCTATATGGCATTGAACTGCGCCCTATGGCAGACTTAACTCCTATGTCTTTCAGCAGCGCACTTGAGCAGGATACCGCTGAAGTAGCAGCCTTTGGCCGTCAGCTGGAGGCCGCGTTAAATAAAAACCCCGAAGATATTATCCTTATCAATCGTTTAAATATTATCAATAAATACCTCCTTGCTGCGTATTATTATGATATCGGCTGGTGGTCCTGGGCGGTAGAAAGTACCGGGTTAAGTATTTTTGACCGGTATGATATAGCCTCTGATCTTTTACGTCAGATCGTTGCAGACCCACGCGATCCTTTGCATGATAAAGCTGTTTATCTTCTGGGAAGAATCCATTTCTGGCTCTATAAGGAGCAGCACGAGGCGTTTGACAAAGATGAATATCAAAAATTTTTCAGTCTTATCAGACCGCGTCATCCCGATCACAAGGTTTTAGGCATGTATCTCGGAAAAAAAATCCCCAACCCAGTATCTTGTGTATCCGAAGTTGCCCATGCCCCGGCGTGGGCGAACATGCAACGAGAGGCCAATTGCAACATACTAAACATCATTCACTGGTGGGTAGACAGCGTGCAGGCGGAAAATGGTGAGCTGGGGGGAAAGTTTGGCGATGATGTGGAAATCCTGCGATGGTGGCTGCCAGCCATTTTTGGGCTTGATGACCAAAAAGCCAGGCAAGGCTATGTCCGGCTGGTGGAGGGCGTATGGAATAGCGGCAGGTTGGAGCGGGCCTATGCCAAAAAAGTGTCTGACGTGGAACATGCCGCAGAGTTGTTCAGAGATACGCATCCGTCCATGATTCTGATGGACTATGGAAATCCGGTTTATGTGGAAAGGTGCCTTATTAGCATGCAAAACTTCCGTGACACATGGACAGGTATCACCCCCCGCGGACATCGTCATTTCAAATCCTGCTACTTTTCAGCGACCGAGGTTGTGGAGGAACCGCCGGTTGCTGTAGATGTACCCATGAATGCCAGGGCCACGCTTCCGGGGTTATGGGTAGGGTGGTATAATCGCAACCCCACCATCCTTCAGTTGTTTTCAGAATGGGGGAAATCCTGGGTGGAAGATGCTGACCGCATCGATAAGGGTAAACCACAGGGTATTTTACCCGCAGCTGTAACTTTTGCGACAGATGAGATCGGCGGGTATTCGGACAACTGGTTTCACCCCAACCTCGGCTGGCACTACTATCAATGGGAAAGCCTTGGTGGTGTGATTGAGATGTACAATCAATTGCTTGGCATGTACGCCATTACAGGTAATAACACTTTCCTGAAACCCGTGAATAAAACATACGACCTTATGAGAAATGTCGGGATCAGGAAACAGACCACTGACACCCGGCCCGGTTCTGAGGCATGGACTGTTGGCTATCTTGCAGGAAAAAACACCCCGGATAAAAATACGAACAACCCAATCGCTGAAATGTATGGGTTGGCTAAAACACTAACGGGCAGCACCCGCTACGACCCGTTTATAAAGCAGGCGGGCCTGCCCTACAGCAAATACCTGGCGACCGGTGATAAAGAGGAACTGCGAAAAGGTTTTAAGAGACTTCTGGGGTCTTTAAACTACAATTTTCCGATGGTTACCAGCGAGGTAAAATTTACCGATAGGGTACGCGTACCTGAAAGGGAGCTCCTGTTTGGCATGTATACCGGGCATATAGGCTCTGGTTTTGAGTTTCCGGCTGTGGCCGTCACTTGGAAAAATACCGGGAGCGATGTTGCAGTACTTGTCAATGAGGCCAGCAGGAAAAAATTAAACGTGTCTCTCTTTAATTTTGGTCCCCAAAAAACAGTAATCATGCAGACCTGGCGACTTGAGCCAGGGCACTATCGATTAAAAACCGGTCCGGATGAAAACGATGATGGCCGAATAGATAAACCAGGTATGGAAAAAACGTTTAAGATCTCGGAAAGGATGCATCAACTGGCAATTCCCATACCTTCCAATAAGCGCTTTGCGATAACTGTAGAACAACTGGCAGCTTACCCAAAACCGGATTTTTTGATGCCTGACTTGGCATTATCGAGGGAACACTTTTCACTCTCTAATTCAGACGCCAGGGCAGGGGAAACACTGCAAATAAATGCCAGCGTACATAACATTGGCAACGTGGCTGCTAAAAATATTAAGCTGGAGTTTTTTGTTGACGACAAAAAAATTGATTCCCGGCAAATATCAACTATTCAGGCACCCAATGACCTGACTCCAAAATGGAAAACTGTGACAACTAATTGGGTGGCCGAAAAAGGGACGCACCGGATCAGTGCTATTGTTTCGGGCCGGGAAAAAGAAATTACGCAATACAATAACGAAGTAAGTAAAACGGTAACGATAAAATAAATTCTATTAATCGATAATTGACAATGGATAATTATCAATTTGTGCCTGCCCATTGTCAGCTATTCGCAATCAACCCATGAAAGCATTAAAAATATTCTTAGCATCGATCACGCCGGGCCTTTTTCTTATTGGCTACAATATCGGTACCGGCAGTATTACGACAATGGCATCAGCAGGCGCCAGTTATGGCATGTCCATGACCTGGGCGTTACTGCTGTCTTGCGTCTTTACCTATTTTCTGGTCGTTATATTTGGTCAGTATACAGCTGTTACCGGAAATACCATTCTTTCCAGCTTTAAGCAACAGTTTGGAAAAGGATTCGCATTATTCGTATTGGGATCTTTGCTGATTAGCGAATGGGTTTCCTGCATGGGCGTTATGGGTGTGGTTATACAGGTAGTGCAGGAATGGTCCCGGCCACTTACTACGTCGGGAGAAGGTTTCAACCCGGTCCTTTTAGCCGCTATTTTCGGTGCTGTATTGTACGGGCTTTTTTGGCGGGGGCAGCACAGGTTTTTTGAGAAGATCCTGTCTGTATTTGTGGGTGTTATGGGCATAACTTTCATATTGACGATGTTTATGGTGATTCCGGATCCTAAGGAGGTAATAGCCGGACTGGTGCCGAAGATTCCCGACGGGACTAACAAGTTGTTGCTTGTAGCTGGTATGGTAGGTACCACGATGGGCGCTATTCTATACGTTGTGCGATCTATCCTGGTGCAGGAAAAAGGGTGGACAGTGCGAGACCTGAAGTTGGAAAAAAGAGATGCTTTCATTTCAGCTGCCGCCATGTTTGTTTTAAGTATAGCCATTATGGCATCCGCCGCCGGAACACTTTACCCGCGTGGTTTGAAGGTTGAAAATGCCATAGATATGGTCAACTTATTAGAACCATTGGCCGGCCGCTTTGCTATTTCAATTTTTGTGGCGGGGATTGTCAGTGCGGGCTTGTCTTCCCTGTTTCCAATTGTGATTCTGGCACCATGGTTAATGGCGGATTACAACAATAAGCCTCGCGATATGCGTTCAACCAGCTCGCGGTTACTTGTTTTGTTTGGCGTGGCACTTGGCTTTGTGGTTCCGGTATTTGGGGGGCGCCCCGTGTTCGTCATGATCATTTCACAGGCACTGGCCGCTATTGCCACACCGGTAGTGCTCGGGCTGATGTTGATATTAATTAACAAACCATCGATCATGGGAAGCTACAAGGCCTCGAAGCAAAGAAATCTGCTGATGGGTGTCATCGTACTTTTTACGGTCACGATGGCCGTTGCCGGAATAGTGGGTATTGTGGGGCAAATATAATCCGTACATACCAAACTACAGATAATCGAATTTTAACCATAAGAAAAATAGCTATTAAAAACCAATAATAATGATTTCAGAGAAACCTATTGAAAGATTTAAGGTAGATCAACTGGAGGTGAAAATTTATCAGGATCGCCTGGCGCTTGGAGCGGCTGCGGCCGCGGAGGCAGCCATCAAAATGAATGAGATCATGCCCAATCACAGGAACCTGAGGATGATTTTTGCGGCAGCACCATCTCAAAATGAATTTTTATCAAATTTAATTGTCAATCCTGATTTGAGCTGGGAACGGGTAGAAGGCTTTCATATGGATGAGTACATCGGTTTGAACAATAGTAGTTTGCAGCAAAGTTTCGGGATATTTCTGAAAGAAAACCTGTTTGAAAAAGTTCCTTTTAACGCAGTACACTATTTGCCGGCCCAAACACATGATCCCCAGATAGCATGTGCGGAATACGCAAAACTGCTGGGTGAGGAACCAATAGATATTGTAGCGTTGGGAATAGGAGAAAATGGACACATTGCGTTTAATGATCCACCGGTAGCGGATTTTCAGGATCCCGAACTGGTAAAAGTGGTAACGTTAGATGATAAAAGCAGGCAACAGCAGGTAAATGACGGATGTTTTCACCACTTTATAGATGTACCTGAGGTGGCGATGACGCTGACCGTTCCAGCCCTGTTTTCTGGAAGGCATATGTTTTGTATGGTGCCTGGAGCTACTAAGGCCGACGCGGTTTACGAAACGTTACGCTCTCCGGTCAATGTTTCCTGCCCGGCCACTATTTTAAGAGAACACCCCCAGGCTACGTTGTATTTGGACCTGGAGTCTGCCAGTAAACTGTAGCTCTTGTTTAATACGAAATGTTTAATAGGAAAGGATCAAGGTTTTTTCAGGGATGATTTCCGGATAATCAGTCGGCTTTTTACCAGTTTTTTTTCGGTAGAAAAACTTTCATTGCCCAGCTCTTTCATCAAGACGCTGGCCGCCTGACGGCCGATTTCCAGCGCCTGAAATTCTACGCTGGTTAATGGCGGATCCACATAACCGCTTACATAATCGTTGTTAAAACCTATGATCGCGATATCGTCCGGTATTTTGAACTTTCTTTCTTTGATAATGTGCATCATCTCTATAGCGGTGGCGTCGTTAATGGCCATGATGGCATCGGGCGGTGTTGGCAGGTCCAGCAATGCCGACGTGTAGCTCCTTACATTTTCCTTCCTGAAATTTGAATAGATAATCAAATCTTCGTCGATGGGCAAATGATGTTTTTTTAATGCCGCCACATATCCTTTGAACCGTTGACGGCAATCAAACAAATTCTGAGGTCCTGCAATGTGTGCGATTCTTTTGCAGCCAACTTCAATCAAATGCTCCGTGGCTTTCAACGTCCCCTCATAGTTATCAGCAATTATTTTTGGGGTGTCAAATGCTTCGCAAATTCTATCGAAAAAGACAATGGGAAATTCTTTCTGGTAGATTTTTGCGAAATGCTCATAATTTTTGGTTTCAGTAGAAAGTGCCACGATCAGGCCATCCACCTGGCTGGAAACAAGCATTTGCACACTGTTTTTCTCTATTTCATGACTTTCATGAGATTGGCAAATCATGACATTGTAACCACACTCGGTCGCAATTTCCTGGATGCCGCTGATAGTTTTGGCGTAAAACTGATTTTCGGTTTCCGGAATGATTACCCCTACAATATGTGTCTTTCGTTGCTTTAAGCTCAGGGCAATATGGTTGGGTTCGTACTCCAACTTTTCGACCAGCGCCAGTACCTCCTTTTTTGTTGTCGGATTGATGTCAGCCTGACCATTTAATGCCCTTGAAACAGTGGAGGTCGAAATGTTCAGAATACGGGCGATATCTTTGATGGTAGTAGGTGCCTTTTTCATCAAATAATCCAAATTTTGATTTTTGACATGGGGAAACTTTTTGACTTACTAAATATATAAAAATATCAGCAAAGTAGTTTGATGATTTCTTCTATTGTTAAAAATGCCGCTTTTTTCAAAAAAACGGGCACGTTCCCGGAAATGTTTGGCCGGTTTTTTTTTAAAATAATTGAAGGAACTGTAATGATCTTAAATAAAAAAACTTATACTTAATAAGGCGCCAAAGCTGTCAATAGAGGGGTGAAAGAGGGCGTTCTTGTTTTTGTCCAATTTTCAAATTTATATGACCCTATGAATAATGTTTTAGCTGACAATATCAGAACTCAAAGTATACAAAACCACATTGCCGGCTATCAGCATTGTACAGATATTGAAATATGGTACAGCCATTATTTTCAGGACCTTTGTAAGTACTCCTTAAAATATGTTGCCATAAAAGAGATTGCCGAGGAAGTAGTGTCAGAGGTTTTCTATAAAATGTGGAAAAACAGAGAAACCATCAGTTTTAATTATTCCGTTAAAGCATATCTGTTTTCAGCAGTCAGAAATCAATCGATAGATTATCTGCGGAAAAGTCAGAACCAACGTCTTTTTTCCAGTCACCTCTACCTGGACATCGCTTCGCCCCACGTGACACCGGAAGACGAATATACATTCTACGAGCTGAATAACAGAATAAACTTTGCCATTGAATCATTGCCGCCCAGGTGTAAAAAGATATTCAGGCTAAGCAGGGACAAAGGGTTTAAGTATAAGGAAATAGCTCAAATGTTAAACATTTCAATTAAGACCGTCGAAACGCAAATGAGAAAGGCACTGATATGTTTAAGATCCCAGCTGATTTATAGTCGCAATATTCAGTAGTTTCCAGGTCAGTGTCTAACGAGAGCTTGTAACCTGCATACCAACAGTGAGCATGAAAATGACATAGGAGTGCTATCGGAAAAGACCAGAAGTTATGTCAGTTCTTGAAAATTTTTTCTGAACCGGGATGGAGTAACTTTATGCACCTTCTTAAAAAGTGTGTTAAAGGTTGGGACAGAGTTAAAACCACAATCATAGGAAATCGCCGAAATTTTCAAATGAGTATATTTCGGGCTTTTCAATCTGCTGGTTGCTTCTTCCAATCTTAATAGGTTAATGTAATCAGTGAAACTTAGTTTGAATTCCTGGTTGATAACTCTTGACAAGTGATGTGGCTTGACGGAGATATTTTCTGCCAAACGCCTGAGTGTCAATTCCGGATTAAGATATGCCTGTTTGCCAATAACAAACCCTTCAAGTTTTTCTTTGATTTCATGGACTTGTTTGTCTCTTAATGATGAGGATTCATATTTAGATCGAAACAAAGAAATTTTTCTGTTAGTTATTAACATATGCCTCCAGGCGTCATAATAAAACCATGGAATGAATGCGGCTAATAAAAACCATGCTGGGTGGTAGTCCAGGGCAGTTACCCTGCCATTGTAAAACGTAAAATTGATTACCAGCATGGCACCCATTACCGAACTGGCCAGATAGATAAAAAATATAAAGATCCGGAATTTCCTTTTGTTTTTCACGATTCCGATTGTAGGATTTTGTTTAAGGGATCTATTCATTATGATTATTTTTCTGCCATAGAAAAATCCTCCCACCACAAAAAGCACTTGCTCAATGGGCACAAGATAGGAATCAAAATGGTTGTAAAGGAAGTCTACACTCGAGGGGTAAACAACCAACATTACTAACTGTAGCAGGAATGAGAAAAGACCGGGAAGATAATGTTTATAGACGTGCTTTAGTACAGGAACACTTTTTTTTGAAGTGCCATATTTTAAAAAAAAGAATAAACTTGGCCAAACCCAGAGTAAAAATGAAATGGGTGCAAACAAGGCAACTCTTGAATTTGTAATGGCATACAAATTTCCATATAGCTGAAATTTCAAAATGTAAAGAGAAAGCGATAGACCAAACAGAGAGAAAAAAAATGATTGCGGATTTTTCCGTATTGTCACTAGGACAAAGACTGAAAATATAAGTACAAAAAGAACCAAGGGATAGATTATCCTAATGTAGTATTGTGAATAGATTTTTGCGTTTTGAAATAATGAAGCAGTCCGGGTATAAGTATCCTTGCTGATTCCCGTCCCTAATTTCATCAGCTGCATGGAACAATGATTGCATTTTCCTGGTGACGAAAAAGAAGACTTATCACCAGAACAACTGCATGGTGGACAAACATATTGTTCACTAGTACCTGTTGATTTCTCCGGGTAGGTTATTACACCTTTTGCATTGCAGGCAAGTACGGCAAAAAATAAAGATACCGGCAAAAGACAATTGTAGATGTATACCATTAGCCAATTTATTTTTACCTGACCACCCTATGGATAAAGTCAATTTCAGGCAGGATCAGTTTGCTTAATAAATATAGATATAAGTTTTAAGAGACACCAGTGCTATTGTGTGTCTCTGATATTAATATAAGCAGGTCTGTATTTCGAGGGGCGCAGCAGGAGGCACAGAAGAAATCCGCTGACACCGGTAACTTCAGGAGTTGGAATTTGGATGTGTGGAGGCCAGTCAAAAACTAGGTTGGTGCAACCCAAAATATCGGTTGTTAGGTTTTAAACATTATAATATTAATAGTTAATGACCATAGTCATTAGCTTATTTTGCTTTTCCTATTTACGAAAATAGCATTCACAAATTAGTATATGTTGGCGGTACAGTTTTTAAGCTTTCATAAGATCAGAAGTTCCATCTTCCCAGCCCTCATTGTTTGCAGGCTTGTGTGCGTGCATGTGCTGATATCGACAATAGGGTCGCAAAGTACATGGGCTCAGGGAGACATCCCATGCGATTTTGATAAACCCGGATCAAGTCTGGCAAAATGGTATCCCGATGGCAAATCCCTTATTTTTCACAGGTCCGGGACAAAAAGCGGGATCTATAAAATCAACGCGGACGGTGATGGTTTAAGGTTGATGATTGCAGCAAAGACTAAAATCGGCCATCCATCTGTTGCCCCGGATAATGAAACGATTCTTTACCAACGGAGGAATGCCACAACGGGCAAGGATGTGCTGGTCTTAAGCTATAGAGATGGAAAGGAGAGAATTTTGACAGATTCATTATACAACAGTACTGACGGTTCCTTGCATCCGGAGGGAACCTGGCTGGCCTATGCGGGCCTGGTAGATGATAATCTCGACATATACCTTCTTCAATTGAATGGATCAGTTAAAATGCGGTTAACTTATGATGTGGGATATGACTATAGTCCCCATTGGTCTCCGGATGGTTCTAAGCTAATATTTACGTCACACAGGGACGGAGGTCCGAATATTTTTATGATGGAAGCTGATGGAAGCCATAAGATTAATCTAACTCCTGGTAACAGGGAAGAATTCTCAGCTTCCTGGGCGCCTGACGGAAGAAGAGTAGTCTACTCATCCAGGGCGATGGAAGTGCCTGGTGGAAAAGATCCTAATATTAAACACAACTCTTCAGATTTATATATCCTGGATTTAGAGAATAAAACCAGCACCAGGGTAACACAAAATTCAGATTTGGATGTACTGCCTCATTGGTCTCCAGATGGCAAACGAATTGCATTTACTACTTGTAAAAATGGTAATAGAGAAATTGCCATTATTGATGAAAACGGATTGAATTTTTTATCCTTAACTAAAACGGATGAATGACGAGGTTGGTCTGAGGTTATCTCGCTTGTAGGTAGCGTTCCGGGAATGGGGGAGCCTGGACATCTTTGACTAAATATGGTTACTTACCTACGCATGAATGGTATAAAACCCCCGGATTATCAATAAGTGATTTACCTGGTTTTTTACTTATTAAATTCAATAGCCTTTTTAGCCCAGGCAATGAGTTCATTTTGATCGTTCAACACTACTTCCGGTACGGAAAAATAAGGCATCTTACTGTGTTGACTTGAACCTTTTTGCTCAAAATCGGATTTGTTCAGTTCATTGACTTTAAAAAAGCACCGGCCTTTGGAGTCGACAATGCCAAACATCTTTTTGTCGTGAAATATGCCATAGCCCCCAAACATTTTTTTTGCCAAGATCCCAGGAATGCCACCCAGTTTTTCAGTTATTAATTCAGCGGCCTGTGTCGCGTCTTGATTGAGTTTATCTCCTTTGATTCCCATAGACTAATTGTTTTTTTGGATTAGTACATAAGATTTTTTACCGGTCATGGCCTCTCCGGTATTTTTTCTTATTCAAGATAAGCATTAATTCCCCGGAAACAAGAAAACATTCTCTTTAAGGAAAAAGGTTCAATGTTTATTTATTTCTGAAGGAGAGGATCATATACTGACATAGGGTTGTCACTCCCGCCAGTTAGCTTTACCACTGAAGACAATCAATAACTAAGCATACGATATGAAATACGAATGGCGAAAAAGAGAAAAAGGAGTTTATTTGCCCAAAAACCAACCTGAGGTAATTGAAATTCCCGAATATAAATTTCTTACTATCGAAGGGGAGGGTAATCCCAACAGCGAATTCTTTTCCGAATATATTGGTGTTCTGTACGCACTTTCTTACGCTATTAAAATGAATCCTAAAAAAGGAAAGGCGCCAAAAGGATATTTTGATTATACCGTGTATCCGCTGGAGGGCATTTGGGATCTGAATGAGGAAGCCAAGAAAAAGTATGACGGCAATTTCGATAAAGATGACCTGGTTTTTAAGCTGATGATTAGACAACCTGACTTTGTAGATCGTGCTTTCTTTACTGAAATGTTAGCGCTTACCCGGAAAAAAAAGCCACATGATCTGTTGGATGAAGTTAAGTTTGAGAAAATAACCGACGGAAAGTGCGTGCAAATGATGCACCTTGGAAGTTATGACAATGAACCGGAAAGCTTTAAATTAATGGAAACCTTTGCAACAAAAGAAAACCTTTTAAGGATGTCGAAATCTCACAGGGAGATTTACTTGTCAGACTTCCGAAAAGTAAGCCCTGAAAAGTTGAAAACAGTCTTAAGGTTTAAAGTGACTGCCCAATAATTAGAGAATAGCTTTGCAGTGGAATTCTTCGAAATAGTAGCTGCAAAGTTGTAAATTCGAATAACGTCCGGCAGCATAAACCGGCTATTGTTTTAATAGCTAATATCATGGCCAGGCATCAACAAACAAACATAGCAGCATTTATCCAAACGCTGGAGGCGGAATTTGAGCGTCAGGCGAATGCAAAAATTGCATCGGAGCAAAAGGCTTATTTGCGAAGCCAGTTTGCGTGTTATGGATTGAAGACGGCGGATAGAAGGGAAATTCAAAAACCTTTTTTTACAAAAGAATTTCTGCCCCCGAAAAGTGATATGAAGGAAATAATAAAAATACTTTGGCAAAAACCACAAAGGGAGTATCACTATTTTTCGCAGGAGCTTGCCTATAAATATATAAAGCAGTTGGAGAAAAGCGATATTGCCCTTTTTGAATTCATGGTCACGCATCAATCGTGGTGGGATACAGTTGATTTTATTGCCAATAAATTGATAGGAGCCTACTTTGAAACCTATCCCGGGCAAAGAGACCTATACATTGAAAAGTGGCTTAAATCAAAAAATATCTGGCTGCAAAGATCTGCCTTGCTATTTCAGCTGAGATACAAAGCGCATTTAGATACCGGCTTGTTAAGTTTTATCATTAAATCTTTATTGCCTTCGAAGGAATTTTTCATCAATAAAGCCATTGGTTGGATTTTGAGGGAATACAGCAGAACAGACCCAGAATGGGTCATTGATTTTGTGAACAATACAGCGCTGGCGCCGCTAAGTAAAAGAGAAGCATTGCGGTTGATCCATCAAAAAACAGGTACTTTATCTAGCTAAAGTGAATCATTTGGAACTAAGCTTTTTTATAGCGACATTCAGTTAAATTATTTGAAATAGGTACTTTTACTTTTAAAAAAGGAAATGAAATTTGGTAGCGTTGATAATCCCGGAGCAATAGATTTTACACTTCCTCCGGATCATGCAGATACGAAGCGGGTTTTAAGTGCTGGTAAGGACAACGGGCTTTTTGAGGTGTATGTCGGATGTGCCAAGTGGAATCGTCAGGATCTTAAAAATTTCTATCCCCGGGGTACAAAAGATGAATTAGCGTATTACTCCTCGCAGTTCAATTGTATCGAGCTTAATGCTACATTTTATAACCTCCCTTCAGGTCAGCAGGTGAGCAAATGGAAAGACAAAACCCCTGAGAATTTTCGGTTTTTTCCAAAAATAACCAATTCCATCAGCCATTTTAAACGGTTATTGGACACGCAAATGTTAGTGGAGGAATATTGTGATGCCGTTAGTGTTTTCGAAGAAAAGTTAGGCATGGCATTTTTGCAGATGCATAATAACTTCAAGCCAAAGGACTTTGACAGGGTAGAAAAGTTTTTGACTGACTTCCCGAAGGAAATACCGCTGTCTGTAGAAGTAAGAAATGCCGAATGGTTTAATAATCCTGTGGAAGCGGAAAGGTTCTATCAACTATTGGAGAGACAGCAAAAAGCCAATACAATCGTTGATACAGCCGGCAGAAGAGACATGTTACACATGCGGCTGACTACCCCCCAGGCTTTTGTCAGGTACGTGGGAGCTAATCACGAAAGTGATTATACACGCCTGGATGATTGGCTGATACGCATAAAGGAATGGCGGGAACAGGGCTTGAATCAATTGTATTTTTTTGTGCATCAAAATCTTGAAAAGGAATCGCCATTACTTTCGGCCTACTTTATTCAAAAGCTTAATGCCACGTTGGGCCTTGATTTAAAGGTACCGGCTACACTAGTGAACAGGCAGCTGAGCTTTTGACCGGAAGCCGGCTTTCTCAACGGGATTATTGAAGGAGCACAGGCGTTCAGTTTTTTTAAGATGGCTTTCTTGGGAAAACCAAAAACCTGATTACTTTTACGAAAACCGATATGCAAATTATGAAAAATCTTATGGCCCTCGCTTTTATTTTGATGACACTTTTGTCTTGTCAAACCACAGTGAAATCTGATGGTGAAGACCTTTTTAATGGGAAAGATTTGAGAGGGTGGCATGTGGACGTTCCCGACATGGACGGAGGTTCTGATGTCAAAAGCCCTTTTCTTATACGCGATGGTAAACTGGTTAGTATGGGAACGCCTCCAGGCCATTTGATTACCGATCGCAGCTATAAAAACTATCGGCTGGAGGTTGAGTATCGCTTTGCCGGTGAGCCAGGAAATTGCGGCGTGCTGGTCCATGCGTCTACACCTCGCGCCCTTTACAAAATGTTTCCCAAATCACTGGAGGTACAGATGATGCATGAAAATGCCGGTGACTTTTGGTGTATCGTGGAAGATATAACTGTACCCGATATGGAGGCCCGGCGGGGCCCAAAGGAAGAGTGGGGCATTACTGAAGGGAAGAAACGCAGAATTCTAAACCTCACAGACGGATCTGAAAAGCCGCTGGGCGCATGGAATTCAATGATCATTGAATGCCTCAATAACGCTATTAAAGTTTGGGTCAATGGAGATCTCGTCAATTACGGATACGATTGTACTGTTTCCAGCGGCCAGATTGCCGTGCAGGCGGAAGGCTCGGAAGTTGAATTCCGGAAAATCAGGTTAACCCCGATTACGGCGCTGAGCGATGATCTTTGAGATTCGAATGGTGCATTAGTAGCAATGCCATTCTCTAACATCCCAATCACTAAATGAAACGCTTGTTGGTCTCAGACATCAACTCACCCCTTCCGCCCACACAGTTCCAGCTAAGCTGCCTATTCCCACAAGGGCACCTTCCCCGGGGAAGGAGCTTTACCGAATTGAACTAATTAAGAAAAAAAATATTCCCCCCCAATCAAATCCCCTCCTGGGAAGGACAAGGGGTGGGTGGGCAGTGGAGCTATCCCTTAGCGATGATTACTTTAATCGGCAAGTGGCATTTTGCCGTAAATGCTGTATTTTTTATCAGCCATGCCTTTACAGAGAACTGTTAACTCTTTAACCACAAATTGGTTTCGGTAGGTATATCTTTCAAACTCGTATATAGCCTTTTTATACACAAGAGGAGGAAGCTGTTTTTCTATGGTAAGATGACCACGCGTTGGGGCCCGGTAATAACTTTTGATACCATGCCACTTTCGTATTGGCTCGATAGACATCCGGAATTTACCAAAGTCCCGTTGGTTCAGTACATCGATAAAGAGGGTATTACTTCCATTGAAATGATCGTAATCACATAATAATAAATCAAATGACCGGATTTGGCGGATGGCATTTTTCATATCCATAAAAACCTTCCTGAAACTGCCCTTTGGTCTTAAAACCTGGGCCACTGTAATATGTGGGATAGACCATGATGTTCTTAAGTTGTATTTGTCCTGGAAATTTTTTTTCAAAGTGGAAACGGTTTGCTTAATATGATCCGGTGGAGAGATAAGGATGAGAAAAGTAAAAGGAGGATCGACCTCCATATCCAGGCTGGATTGTGGCATTTTTTAGTATTTAACGGTTGCTATTTTTAATATAAACGAGGCTATGGGGCTTTTTTATCTGTAAAGCAGATATTTTTTTCTAACCTCCATAAACGCACTTATCTCATGCTGGCAGGCGTCAACAACCTCCTTTACAGTCATTCCGGGTTGATCCAGCATTTTGATTACTTCCGGCGGTGACCATTTTAGGGAGTCAGGACTGGTTTTTTTATAGGCATCGATAATGTGCAAGGCGGTTTCAACCGGGCGGTAGGCTTTGTGATCGGTAAGCATGACTTCCACGCCGGCGCACATGCTATTCCAGGGTTTACCCAGGGGGTTAGGCGTATTGGGTGTATTTTTAGGTAAAAAATATACCGGCCTGAAAATGGCGCCGTCGATCCCCCGACTGTTTAGATCCCTGGCGGCTTGTACGCCATCCACCCAAGGGGCCCCGGTCACTAAAAAGGGTTTGGTGGTACCGCGTCCCTCCGACAGGTTGCTTCTTTCAAAAAGGGATTGTCCTGGATATACTACCGCCGTTTCGAAGGTCCCCATGTCAGGGGAAGTCATAACCCACAGTAGTTTGGTGTCGTCCCAGGTCATGTTCCTTTTCCAGCCTTTCATTTTTATTACTTTCAGGTCGGCGCCAAATCCCTCTGTTTCATTCCACATGGTGGCCAGTTCCCCGTAAGTCATTCCATGCCGCAATGGCAAGGGATGGCGAAACATCCTGCCCAGCTTAAGGAAAGGCCCCTCAACCACTTCGCCACCCAGCGGATTAGGCCTGTCCAGGACAATAAAAGGTATGTTTGCTTTGGCGCAGGCTTCCATGGCAAAGGACATAGAATATTTAAAAGTATGCCAGGCCGAGCCCACACCCTGTATATCAAAGATAAGGGCATCAAGTTGTTCCAGCCATGCTCTTTTTGGTGCCAGGGAGTCTCCGTACAAGCTAAAGACCGGGATGCCGGTTTTTGGGTCCGGTGCCCCTTCCTGCAAAATTTTTCCTTGTTTGGCTCCGTTGACCCCATGCTCTGCACCGAATAAGGCGACAAGGTTAACGTCGGGCAGTCCTGCCAGCAGGTCTATGTTACTTTGAAGTTCTGAGTCCACCGCAGAGGGATTGGTGATGAGTCCTACTTTTTTCCCGCGGATAAGATCAAGGTGATCCGCTATCAATACCTCAATACCTGGTTTTACCAGTGGCTGATGCTTTCCGGTTGGTTTCGACGGTTTCGAAGCAGTGTATTGCTTTGCAATTTCTGCCAGATCTGGTGCCTGGTCAAAGGAAATACCGGAAATGGTGATTTTAGCGGATAGACTTTCATTGCCAGTGCGGTCTACCGCGGTAACGGCAACCAGGGAAAGGGGATGTAGTAACTTGCTGGCATCTTTCATAATTTCTTCACCTTGACTTTTGAGATATTGTGTGTTAACCCAAAAGGCGGGTAGGGTGATGGTTTGATCTTTTGCCCCCAGAATCTTATGTTGCCATGAATTTCTGTATTTGTAGTAAACCACCCAGCTACCAACGTTTCGCCTGTCATCATGGGTCCAGCTTATATTCACCCGGTCACCATCTACAGCCGCTTGAATACTGGGAGCGGCGGGAGGCTTTTTATTCAGCCATGGGGAAGCGGGAATCAGCGCCTGCTCGCTATACGGGCCACTGGAAATGGCGTTGGCAAAAGGTTCGTTAGCTACCAGGGGGCCAATGCTCCAATGCACATTTCCTGGACTTTCAGGCAGCATGCCACGGGTGATCATAATCTGGTTGAGTGTTTCGTCAATGCCTTTTTCACCTTTGATGCGGCCGATACTAATTCCCGGCCAGAAGTGACGGTTTTTCTTATTTTCGGCTTGCCACCAACCCAATAATACCGGGTAACTTTGGCGTATCTGGTTGATGGGCCAGTACAATTGTGGCGTCCAGTAGTCGATCCATCCTTCATTAAGCCAGCGCCGGGCATCGGCATATAACTGATCATATTGATCAAAGCCGGCAATGGATTGAGGATGGTTGGGGCGCCAGATTCCAAATGGACTGAGGCCAAATTTCACATAGGGTTTTTCTTTTTTGATGGCTGCGTAAAGATTTTTGATAAACACGTTAACACTTTCACGCCGCCAGTCATTGCGCGACAGTTTACCACCTCCTTGCTGATAGGCCGTCCAACTTTCAGTGTCTGGAAAATCCTGATTATCGTTGTAAGATGGATAGGGGTAGAAGTAATCATCAAAATGAATACCGTCAATATTATAGCGACGCACAATATCCATGACGACCGAGGTGGAATGGTCCCTTGTTGACTGTTTTGCCGGATCCAGCCACCAATACCCTCCTTTTAGCGCCAGGGCGAGATCCGGTCGTTTTTTTACAATAGAGAAATCGGTTATTTCTCCCCCGGCGGGGTGATGAGCCCGGTAAGGGTTTAGCCAGGCATGTAGCTCCAGGCCACGGTTATGAGCTTCCTCAACCCAGAACGCTAGCGGGTCATAATAGGGCTCCGGAGCCTTTCCCTGTTGCCCGGTCAAATAATAGGACCATGGCTCGAGGTTGCTTTGATACAGGGCGTCGCTTTGCGGACGTACCTGGAGAATTACAGCGTTGAAATGATGTTTTTGCAGCAGATCCAGTAATTTGATAGCTTCCCGCTTTTGCTCGGCGGTGGAGAGGCCCGGTTTGCTGGGCCAGTTGATATTGGCTACTGATGCCACCCAGGCGGCGCGGAATTCACGTGGTGCTCTCGGAATTTCTCCTTCCTGCCTTTTTGAACCGGTTTTGGAGGTCAAACAACCAGTTACAAAAAAGAATAGTATCACTATTATCAAAAAATGCCATTTTACCTTCATCATAAATTTTCCGTTTCAAACCGTTTGTGTATTAAAGTTATCTGATTTTTTAAAAATCCAATCGGAAAGCCACACTTTTGGAAAACCTATCCCAAACATCACTACAACTAGTGATTATAAAATAGCTAGTGATGGCTATTGATAAACCTGTTTAAGATTTCCATCTTTGCATTGTTTAGAATACTTCTAAATAAATATGGAGTCGGAAACATTCTTTATCGGGACAAAGCAGGACACAAATTCACCTTTTGCAAAGGAAGGTCTGATTCCTTCTGAGGTTTGCGTCTTCAAAAAGTGCTGCAAAAAATATAAAAGAAAGGGAAGGCACTGCAAAAGCTGTCCGAAATTATAAGTCCGCTGCCTTTATACTTTTTACTGTACACCAGACCATTTCTCCCTCTGCCTCAATAATCCATATTCCGCTAATTGGGGTTTCCCTGTGTTGATAATTTTTTTGATATAATCTTTTAAATCTTCCCGGCAAAAAGCACCCTAAAGCAAGTTCCACAAAAATAAATATAAATTTGTTTTCGAAGTTCTCGGACTGCGCTCATTTAAATCTTGTTTCTGCCCACCCTTTTACAAGCTTCGCCAAAACCAATATAAATTGTTTTTGGCTGCGCTCGGCCTGGGCTCATTTAAATCTCCTCGGAGATGAGATTTTCCTTCCACGCACCAGCCACCGCCATCCCGGAATTTTGGCGGGCCTACCCACTTGATCCGACCAAAAAGTCTTTTGATGACAACCTTCAAAGCAATTACCAATGATACCCTAATCATGGGCTTCCAGGTTTAAGCAATCGATATTACAAAACCGATTGGGTCTGTAAATGTGGAAAGCTACTAATCTTTTATCAAAATCACGATTTGCCAAAATGAGCAGTGGCATGGTGTAACTGCTTCCCAACTAATCAAAGCTCCCGAATTTTGATATTCCTTAACCAGAGTTTGTCGCCGTGATCCTGGATGGCCAGCCTGCCTTTTTTGCTTTTACCGAAATCCACCATGTCTTTAAACTTTGAATTGGCGATCAGTTGTGCCCATTCCTCATTAAACATTTGGTACTCCACGACCTTATATCCATTTTGCCAATGTTGCACATAACCGTCTTTGATGATAAGCCTGATCCTGTTCCATTCCCCGCCTTGATTGGCGGTAACAAAGCTGCTTTCGATCATGTCATACAGGTCGCCGGCGCGATGTTTGTCATATCTTCCGTCAGGATGTCTTTGATTGTCCAGCATTTGAACCTCCGGTCCGGTGACGTAGGGTGTTTTATACTTTTTGTCCTCTATCACATTAAACATCAGCCCCGAGTTGCCACCTGGGGCCAGTTTCCACTCCAGGGTCAGTTCAAAATTCTCATATTCCTTATCTGATAAAATGTAACCTCCGCCTCTTTCAGTAAGATGCAACGCTCCGTTTTTGGTTACCACCCATTTGTTATTCACACCTTCTTCAAGATAGTTGTGCCAGTTGGCCGTAGATTTCCCATCGAAAAGGAGTTCCCACCCTTCTTCAATTTCAGCGTTGGTGAGTGTGTTGTTTGCCGGTTTTTCCTGCGCCCGTTTAAAACCAGGTTGGTCCACAGGTTTTTTGATCAGGGAATACCAGGTTTCCGTAGACCATAAGGACTGCTGATTTTCGCTGACGAACGGATTCTTAATTCTTATATAAATCACATACCCTTCTTTCATTTCATCCAACTCAAGGAAGATAGTTTTTCGGTCTTCCGATACATTTACGGAGCGTATTTGCAGGTCTTCAACGCCGCGCTTCGGACCGCCGTATTCCTTGGTAGCCTCATAGTAATATTGCTGGGCTTCAAAATCTGCTTCCGACAGCTGTGCTGTTTTTGATATTGGCTCGGTTAACGTTATTTCCATCCCATTACTTTTCGCCTTGACAGTCAGCATTTCAAAGGTTGAAGCCTGGTTATAGTCAAGTCGGTGCAGTGCATACCACAGCTTACCTTCGTGTCTCCAGTTACCTCCTGATCCTACACCACCGGCATAAAGACTGCCGTCGGGGCCCCACATAATTCTGTTAATGCCGGCATCAAGGCCTTGAATAAAGCGGAATACCGCTCCCTGTTTTACGCCGTCAACTTCGTCAATATACACGCGCTTGATCCCTCCATGGGTGACATCGCCATGTATCATCTGGTTTTGGTAGGGCCCCAGGTTCAGGATGGCCGGTTGACTGGGTGAATTGCTGATTTCGCCATGTGGCATCCAAACCAATGGAGGATCTTCCTTCCAATCTTTTACTTCGTCATAATCGGCGTATTTGAAGCCGTAGAATTTGCCCTTTTCAACGCGTACGATTTTACTGGTAGGAATCCAGTTGCCCTGGTTATCGGCAACATATAAGGCACCATCAGGACCTTCTGCAATACCATTGGGGGTTCGGAAGCCGCGTGCGATAAACTCTGTCTCGCTACCATCTTTGCTGATTCTGATGACGCGTCCCCGGTCTTTAACATTTTTGTGTGCTTCACCGAGGTCGGTAGCCAGGGTGGCATAAAAATTCTCATCCTTGTAGACCAGTCCAAAGGCAAATTCATGGTAATGGCTGGTGACATGCCAGGAATTGGCTACCTTGCGGTACTCATCAATAATCTCATCCCCGTTGTGATCAATTAATTTTGTGAGTTCCTGTTTTTGTAAAACATACAACTCACCATCTACAAACTTGATTCCCAGGGGCTCGGCAAGTCCTTTTGCAATTTGTTTGACCTCAATTGTCTCAGGGTCCTGGGCACGATAATTTTTAAGTATATAGACCGATCCGGCAGAATCCCAGGTACAGATCACCATTTTATCTTCCGACAAAAAATCAATACCACCTATCCGGGGATGAAAATCAGCCGGCTTGGCGCTGAATAGGTTAAAGGATGGGTGTACGGCATTGAGTGAGTTTTGATCACCGGGAATGCTACGTACCAGTTTTTCTTTGGGCACAAAGGGCATGACCTTTTCAAAATGATCTGAACTGTGAGAAAAAGCTGACTCGGGAACGACGGTGAAATTTTCGCCATCGTCAGACCACTGTAGAGAAATGCAATAACCGCCCCCGGAATTATAGTGTTGCACTTTAAACTCGTTCAGTCCGCTTTTAAGCGTAGCGACACCATCTCTTGGCCTAGGGCTGTGTGAGCCGTCGTTGTCAATTATCTCTTTTCCATTTATTTTTAATTTGGAACCATCATCACTTACAAGTCTGAAATATTTTTTCTGGCTGGATGCTGATTTAATAAACCCTCTGAACTCCAGATAAAAGATTCTCGCCTGCTCTTTGAATGGAAAGTCTTCGCCGGTAATGTGAATAGCAGGTGCGATGGCATTAAAAGATGGAAGGGACTTGTCAGTCAGTGCCTCATATACAATTTCGGCATGATCAATCGGGTAAAAATTTGCTGCTAATCCTTCGCTTTTACTTTCGCCATCTTTTGAAGTCCTGTCTTTGTCATCAAGCACAAATTTCTTGGATTCAACACCTAAAAAAAGGTTGGAATTCTGTGTCGGCGATGGGGGTGATGGTTCTCCGTCAAGCGACAGAATATAATAAATCATGCTTTCAGCATTTTCCTGCGACAAATCCTTATGTGCCGTCATCATGACATCGCCCCAGACGCCGGAGCCACCGTTGATTACTTTCTGTGCCAGATTGCGAATCTGTGGCCACTTGAAAGGATATCGTTTGGCAATACTGTCATAGGAGGGCCCCACCATATTTTCATATTCCAGGTGACACGTTTTGCAATCATTTTTATTGAGGAAGGAAAGGCCTTCGTCTGCCCGGTTTTTAAGACTTGCCTGTTCAGGCTTCCAATCCGGTGGAGGAGATATGTAATGAGTATTTAACGATGATTGGCCTTCTGGCAAGTTTAGAACGCTGTTTACCAGGTTGCCTTCCGGCGTCTTTTCAAGAGTAGCATCCGATTCCTGCAAATCGGAGACTTTTTCCTTGTCAATTTGAAATGAAAGTGCCGGTAAATAAGTTTCAGTATCACCAGATACCTCAAATTTTCTTGATAGGCCGATGATCTGTTCATTTTCTATAATACATTCCGGAGTTTCACGGACCTTAACTGATTGACCGGATTTTGATATCAGCTCATATTCGATAGTGATCTGTCCTTTTTTAAAGGAATATCCTAAATAGTTGATTGCAGGGGGTTCATTACCGCCTCCATTTTTTAGGGCCCATTGATTGTCGCCTGACTCGTCCAGATAATAGGTATAGCCAACACTGGTCGGTTGAACGCCATGCACGGTCGTATAAACGGCCCCGTCAAAGTTCACCTCGCCTTTCCAAACCTTGTAAATCTTCGCCAGCTGCAAGTCATAGCTGACATATAAATCTTTATGCAATGCCAATGTTAACATTCGCGGTTTTCGATCCAATACAGATCGAAATGCCCAGGTATCTCTTGGTCTGTCATACTTTACGGGCGCTTCGCAGGACATCATAAAGATTATCCCCGCGATGGCAAGACATCGGGTAATAGTTTTGAGAGCGTTCAATTTGTTTTATTTAGATTCAAAAATAACAGGTGCAGCCTTTGGTGATTATTTGAATAATGATCAAAGGCCGTAAGATAAGCGGCAAAATATCAGATATGAGAATATTTTACAAGTTCTTCCGGTCAATTGTTTGAGGCAAGGTTGTAAAACTTTAGATACTATCCTATATGATTATTCGTTTTAGAAGGCATTCGGACCAAAGAAAAATCATGAAGAAGCGCATTTACTTGATTGGCTGCATTTGTTTGTTATGCATTTATCAGGCTTTTGGACAAAGTTATGGTACCACCATGGGGCTCCGTCTTGGAAATGATAAAATTAAGAGAACCGTGGGCCTGAGCATGAAACACCGGGTGATGAAACATGTGACCCTGGAGGGTATTGTACAAACTGATTTTAATCATAATACTACTTTTCATGGACTGATTCAACACCATCGGGGTGTACTTACCAAGCGGTTCAATTTTTATGTGGGAACCGGGCTTGCGGTTGGCACCGAAGAAAGTGTAAGAAAAGACCGGGAAGCCAGGGAGACTGTCACTACCTATGGAAATGCAACACTGGGTATTGACCTTATTGCAGGGTTGGAGTTTACCCTGTTGAAACATAATTTTTCCATAGATTATAAACCGAATTTTAACCTGGCAGGCAGGGAACCATGGTACAGGGGGCAGATAGGACTTTCGGCCCGGGGAGTGCTGGTAAAAGGATCGACACAAAACAAACGCAAACGGAAAAGAGTCCGGCAACGCAGGCAGCAGCAAAAAGCCAAAGAAAGGGAAGAGAAGCAGGCAAAACCGCTTTTAGGAAACTTTTTCAATAACATCATTAAAAAGAAACCCGAAGCAGGTAACCGGTAAATTCCTAAAAGGCGGTGATATGGTCCGGTACCGATACACCTGAGTGTTGTCTACCCGCGTGAGCACGGATGATCGGTAAACCCAGAAACAGGACTTTAATTCACAAAGGATTTTGTGATGACCACCTAGCAAAAGAAAGATAGCCCCGATGGGATATCTATTCCTTCATATTAGCCAGAAACTCCACCATATCTCTGATTTCCCTTTTGGACATCAGGGTACCCATTGGCGGCATCCCTGAAGGTAGGTTTATACGCTTTTCTATCCTCGAAAGCGCTATTTCCAATGGCTCGGCTTCCGAGGTTTTCAGGATCAATTCCTTTTCCGTCTCTTCCGCGAGGATACCGGTAACTGTTTGCCCATCTTTTAGCATGACCCTTACATTTCCATATCCGGGTGACAATCTTGCACTGGGGTCGATCAGGGCTTGGGCAATTTGTTCTCTGCTGAGGATATTGCCTATATTCCCCAGCGGTGGTCCTACATCGCCTCCGGCACCTCTAATGGCATGGCACCTGACGCACTGTCCCGTAGAATTCCGGAAAAAGTATTTTCTCCCGGACGTCCAGTTTCCGCCTAACAGAAGATCGGAATAGTCGTCCGCTGCTTTGTTGGACTGTAGTTTTTCCAGTTTGGCAATTAGTTTTTCAGAGTGGGTAGCCTCAACGGCCTCCGAAAGATCAAGGGCAAGGCTGGAGGGGAGCTGGTTACTGGCAAGTTTGTCGATTAATCCATCCAGGATCTGCTCACTTTTTTCAACCGACATCTGGCCAAGAACTAACATAACTTTTTGCTGTTCTTCCAAAGTGCCTTTGCTGAAAATAGGGTTCAGCATACCTGGTAATAGTTCTTTACTTATTTCCAGTTCGTTGAGTAATCCCAGTGCGGTGGCTCTTACGCTTCCCTCGGCATCGTTAATTCCCAGCTTGATTGCGGACTCAATTTTTTCGTAATTCAGTTTGTGCAATGTCGTCAGCATCGCAGACCTGACGTCGGGTGATGGATGTTGTCGCATGATTTTAGCAACGGTCGCGTTATGGGTTTCTATTTCCAGGTTACGTAACATTTGCGCCGTAGCCACTAAGATCTCGGGGGAGGGATCCTGTAAGAAAGAAGCGATGTGATTCCCCATTTTGGCCTTGATCTGTGCCGGATCGCGTTTGATTTCTCCCCGGTTGCGGCCGTCAACCCTGTCGAGTACCGAAGGGTTGGCCCAGCTACCCAGCGTTGCCAGGGCTTCCCCTCTTATTTCTGCCGAAACCTCCTGACGCCCGGCAAAGGAAATTAACAGATCTAATGACTTTTCATCGCCAACGCGAAGGCAGGCATTGATCGCTCTTCTCAGTAAGGGCTCAGCGGTAAATCTTTCTTCATTTAGCACAGCAGCCAGCGCGGGCAAGGCCGCTTCTATTGACCAGTCGTCGTTGATAGCCCTGGCCGCCTCGGCCACAATATATTCACTTTCATCCTGCAGGAATATGGCAACTTTTTCATTTCCAAGCCTTCTCAGCACCAGTACGGCTGCCAGTCGCAGCTCGGGGTCCTGGTGATTGGCGAGTGCGATGATGGGATCGGTTTCGCCAATACGCGATAATGCCAGCACACCTGCATGACGCAGATATAGATCTTCACCCCGGTTATTTTGGAGCACGTTCAATATGGGCGCAATGGCATCTTTATAGGCCAGGCGACCAAGCGCCTGCGTGGCATAAAATTTTACTCGGTAATTTTGATGCGTTACCAATGGCAACAAGGCAGTCCCTGCTTCCTGGTGGTTTATATCGCCAATTACCTTGCAGGCCTGCGCCACAATTTCAGGATCGGCGTCTTCCAATAAATCCGTGAGGGGAGCCGCAAAAGTTTTATTGGCTGCGGCCAACTGTCCGATACCCCAGATGCCATGAATACGGGCCAATTGATTATCCCGCTGCGCGATTGCTTTTTCTAATATCGCAGCGCCCTTCTTACCTCTTTTCGCCAACTCAAATTGTGCCTTTTGCCTTATACGCATATCAGGGTAGGCCAGCAAAGTCAGTAAATCATCGGCTGTCTCACGGCCATAGTTCAACTGCATCAGTCGCTGCGTTTCAAGTCTTGCTGCTTTCAGGTCGTTTTTGGTATCAATTACATCCAGCTTCCATACCCTGCCATAATTCTTGGTATCCCATCCGGTGACCCAGTCTGCCAAATATAAGGCACCGTCAGGCCCAAACCGGATGCCTGTTGGCAGTACGCCGTTGAGTACGTCTGTCTCTTCCGAAAGTTCAAAAGAGGCTCCTTTAGGCTTCAGGCTGAAAGCCCATATATGAGACCGTGAAGGATTGCCTACAAACTCTACCAGGAAAAACTTATTGGTCCACTCAGATCCGAGCGCGGTGCCTGGATTATATGCCATACCGGTCGGGCCGTTGTGATAATTTATGATCGGGGGGATAAAATATGCCGCCTGTCCTTCCCAACGAGGTTTGTACATTTTTTCGTCCATCCATACCTTGTAGCTATTGTTTTTCGGGTCGGTATATTTGCCAAATTGCCAGTTGGTCCTCCATCCGGCATCCGACCCTTCAACGAGGTGTACCAGCCGTTCACTTTCTCCCGGGTGGTCGCCGTCATTGTCAGAGCCGATGATGTTGCCATATTCATCAAATACAAATTCATGGGTGTTTCGTAATCCCGCTGCAAAAACTTCAAAATTACTGCCGTCGGGGTTTGAGCGGACAAGGATCCCCTGATTGGGGTATTTATGAATTTTTCCATCGGGCGCCTCAATGTGTGCACCGATGTCGCCGATCCCCCAGTAAATCTTTCCATCGGGGCCCTGGATTGCCCCCGACATACCGTGACCCCCGAAGCCAATGTGTACCGCATATCCATGGCTTATCGACTTTTTTTCATCCGGTATACCATCTCCGTTACCATCGGTGAAACGCCACATATCAGGTCCTATTCCCACAAAAATATCATCCTCCCTGACCAGCAAGGCACCGGCTACATCCGCAATTTCATTATTAAAATCTGATATCACCCTGGTAGATATATCTGCCAGACCGTCGCCGGACTCATCCTCCAGTCGCCATACCTCATCCTGCTCCACCGCCAGGTCGCGCCAATCGTGGATGCTGTCTCCATTCAGGTCTTCCAGCCATTGATTTTCATCGCTTAGCTCGGTTGCAAATGTCTTATGCAGGAAGGCCCGGCGTTCCTCGGGGGTTTGTAAGCTGATGGAGGCTGTCATCCAATCGCGGTGACCCCGAATATCAAATTCGGAATTTCGCTGGCGGTTGGTGCTGGACAGGTACACACGACCATCATCATCGATAGATATGGAAATAGGGTCAGGGGCCAGTGAGTCTGATGCCCATAAGCTTAGTTTAAGGCCTTCGGCAAGTTGCACGGCCGTATTTTCTTCAATTTCTCTGGCCCTGATGGGGCCTTGTATGGAATCCTCCCGCACAATAAGAGGAGGCTCTCCCGGAGGTGGGGTGTCGCATGAAAGCATCAGGGTGATTAAAACAAGGCCGGACAGGCTTTGGAAGTAGTAAGAGAATTTCATGGGTGCTCTAACAATATCAATTAAAAAAGTTAAGAAATTAAAAGTGCGAAAGATAGTGATTAGTTAAGACAATAGCTTGCTGCTCCGTAAAAAATGAGGTTCAAAATATTGTACTTCGATCCGTAACTTTAATAAATAGTATCAAATCCAGGCATGACCGTGTTTGTACTATTACCCGGATTGAATCTAATCTATTTGTTCTCGAAAATTGTGCGTTTAAGATGAGAAAACCCATTATTCCGTTGCCATGTTTCCCGTCTTAGCAATATGATCTGTAGCTATATAAAGTTAGGATTGGTCAGAGGAATTAATTAGCTAGACGAATATTTTTATTACAATAAGTTTATTCCAGCCCTAAGCCTGTAAAAAATCCCCTAATAAAAGTGTAATCAAAATTCCATAGTAAAACTATTGCCAAAATGCCCAGCAATCCAGGAACATAAATTAATTTTCTGTATAATTTTGAAAGATGAGTCTCTTTGTGAAAATGATTGTAAAGAGGGAATAAGAGATAAGAGATCCCATGAGCAAGAAAAAATGGGGTGAAAGGAGAAATCCATATAAAACTCAATAAACTTGTTGCTATACCTAAAATGAACATAATTACGATTTCAGATTTAGGTATTCTATGATTGCTACCGTGTTTTGGAGTGACTTGGAAATGTGGTGTTGTGAATAAGCTTTTCCAAAAATTCCAAGCAATCAGCGGCATTACCGCGGTATAGGTAGAAAAGAGCCAGAAAAATAGTTTGGCGAAGGAATACTCAGATACAGAGATTAAAATAGCTAATGTTGAAACAAAGAATAAAGTGATTACATGAATGATAAAATCAGACATATAAAAATATTCTCGCACATAATAAAAGTGTGTCAAATAAGCCGAAAGAAAAATATTTAATACGAAGAATAGAGATAGAGGATACCATGAATACATTATGATAAAATCAATTCCTTCCACATTTTTTCCATTTGCATGAATAAATTGACCTAATTTTTTCTTTAAAAGCTCACCAGCACCACTGGCAAATTTTTTAATTCGTATAAGAAAACATGCAAAATTTATTGGATACTTTTCAAAGCTTATAGCAGTTTCGGCAAATTTTCCCCTAAACCCATGATTTATAAGATCCATGGTAAATCCAAAGTCTTCCGCCACAATTTCCGGAAATCCTTTAGAATCTTCCTGTGAGTTTTTGATGATTTCCCATGCGGCTTTGTTAATTAGTGCTCCATGTCCAAGCATTGGCAGAAAACCATAGGACTCTCTGGGTGCTAAATCCCTGTAATAATAAAGCTCAGTTTCATGAGACATTGCTTTTTGAAAGTAATTAAAACCTTTGATTATTGAAATATCTTCTTTTGTTGTACTGGTATTTACCCCCTGGATATAACTCAATTTTGTGTCTTCAGGGTCTATATAAGAAGAAATTTCCGATAAATAATCCTCTGGAATAAACTGATCAGAATCTACTATGCAAATCCAATCATTAGCAACGTGCATTTTTATAGCGTAATTTAGATTCCCGGCTTTAAACCCACTTCTTTTCTCTTCAGGTCTTCGTGACAAACATAATTTGTTGTCAGTAGCTTTTAAATGGCTTTTTGTGAATTGATCGATTTGAGTTTTGACTTCTTTGCTTGTACTGTCGTCAGCTATTATTACCTGAAAGTTAGGGTAATTTTGGGTTAGACATGCCTTACAGCAGTCTTCATCAAAATCATCACAAGTGGTATAAATAATAGTAATAGGGATTACTGTTTGTGTTGTATCACTTAATTCAATAGACCTGTATTTTTTTCTTTGATATAGCAAGGAACTAATCTGGAAAACAAGAATATTTAATACCCAAAAAAAGTTTAGCAGCCAGAAACCCACGTTAATGTAGGATAAATAAGATATCCATCTGATATCTGCATCTTCTATATAATGAGTTTTTAAAGCAAAATAGCCTAGGGCGAAACCCAGCATAATTACAATAATTATTAAAGTTGGATGCTTCTTCATAGATTTGATACAAGCATTTTCTTTGCTTTAATTATTTCAATGCAATTTCTGGGTGTTCCATCTGATTCAAACACACCTGTGTGTGGATCCCACGGTGTGGACTGATTGGAATTCAATTTCCAAATTGGATCAAAGGCTGTATCTATCGACGCACTTACATTCGGAAAAATGTCATGACTGAAACCATAATCTGGTAATATCTCTCTGAAAAAATCAGCTTGCAGAGCACATGAGGCACAATTGATGCCATCTACCGGATATAATAACATCTTTAACAAAATCGCTTTCTTTCTTTTGTTCAAAGAACACATATCTGCAACCCCACTCCTTGTCTGTTTAATGCTTTCCTTTAAAAAATTATTGCAATCAGCAGTGGAGGAAAAACTTGAGGATGGTATATAGGTTGAGTAGGGGAATAGCCAATCTGATATTTTAAGAAGTTGTTTATATTTTTTATAACTTATTATCTTCTCCGTGGTAGAAACAGGTTTCCCTGTTCTTCTCTTAAAAATATCCATCGTCGGTATGAGCGTATTATCTAAATAATGTTCATTGATATCACTCTGAGATACCTCTATTAATCTATTCTGCCCAACACTATAAGCATCGACATAATCTCTTAATTTATGGGCGTTATTTCTTTCTTCAGAATTATCGGGATCCCATATTCCACAAATAATTTTTAAGTTAAGGTCATAGGAGGGATCTTTGGCTATTTTGTATACGGCATTCAAACTCGGGTGTGCGCCAAAAGTAATTATCCCTGTAAATTTGGCCTTCTCAATAGCTTTTAGTTCCTCGGCTATCCTCAAAGTATCAAGGTAATTGTTAACGTCTGCTATAGGATCATAATTGTAGGGCTGATAGCTAATCCACCTGTTACTCTCTATTAAGGAGGCAGCCCTTTTAACAGCACGATTTTCTTTCATATAATATATGCCAAACAAATAGCTGTTAAAAAAAAGTAACCATGCCACACCTATTATTTTCGATTTTTTAATGCGAAAGTACCTTAGCTTTCTTGGTGTTTCTATAGGTCTAGCGTAGTGCCAAGCCAGGATGGTAGTAATTGGAAATCCAATTATGATGAAAATTATGATAATTTTCAGTATCCACAGATCAACGTGAAAAGTTGAAATGGTTAAAGATGCAAATGTTCCTAATACCCCTCCTACTTTTAAATAATCTATTGCAACAGCATGAACTTTCCTATCTTTTAGTTCGGAAAAAAATTCATTTAATTTCATTGGTTGCTGGCTTTGACATTGATTTAATTTATATCTGGAGTAATGCTATTTAAAGATGTGCAACTCTGCTAAAAATATTATAGTCCAATTTAAAAAATATTTTGAAATGGTGTTTTGCATGGTGGTAAACTGTAAGTTGTTCTTAAATGCTACTCCATTCTAAAACTAATATCTCTCAAGCTACTAAAAGCCAACCTGACTGTGCAGGTACTATCGATAGTTGGGTTTTTGTACAGCGAACCGGTAATGATAATATCCCCTTTTTTAAGATAGGTTCCTTGCTCCGGCAACATATTTACCAAAGAATAGAGTGCGTTAAGGGGAGTGCCATATACATTGAGGGCTGTGCCCTCAGCTGCCAACTCCCCATCGATAAAACACTTTACGGTTTCGTTTTCCATATCAAATTCCTCTATATCAGCTCTGCCTGTACCAATAATAATTCCAGCATGCCCAAGTCCAGAGGCCATGATGTGGTTGATAGTCATGGTTTCGGCATTTCCATTGAGAGGAATGGCGACGGCCTTTGCGAACTCTACCGCATTTACGACATAGTCTATGCCTGCCTTTAACTCTTCAAGCGATTTGGCGCCATTTTGGAAATCCTTTTTCATCACAAATCCTATTTCACCTTCTACCTCGACCTGGCCCGATGGAAAGTTCTCCGCCAGGACCGCACTGTCTTGTTCGATCACATTTTTATCCAGGATATAACCAAACAGGGGATTGTAACTAGCCGAGTCATCGGTAACAGTACCCCCCATTTTCCATCCAATATGCCTGGCACCGCCTTTGAGTTCTTTCTCCAGCATGCGCAATTGAATTTCCATAGACTTTTCCAGGGTAATATTGGGAAACCGACGTGAAAGCATATCGGTTTGCTGATAATGGTGTCTAAAATAGAGCAGAGAGTCTACTGCTATTTCGGTTTCATCAACAACTGCTGGTGGCGCCGTTTCCGTGGAGGAGGTATCTGATTTATGTTTGCAGCCAGTTATGATAAGAAGAGCAATGGCAATGGTATAAAGTCGGTTCATAATTAAAAGAAATTTAACAGGGCCTTAAAGCCCAGATAAGAAATAATACACGAGAAAACGAAAGCAAAGGCAAGGCCGGTATTTAATACCATTCCCGCCTTGTGCTCCTTCATAGTGTTACGTTTGTTGACAAGATAAATGATACCACCTATAACCAGGGGCAATACAAAGACATTTGCTACCTGTGTGGCAATTTGAGCGATAATTGGGTTGGCACCCATAATTGGTACCGATAGTCCCACAACACAGGCTATAGCTGTCAATACTCTGAAACGCAGGGACCTGGTGTCCAGCTTGCCATCTTTGTAATCAGCAATGAGCAGCGGAGCCACCATTAATATCGGGAAGATTGACGATATGCCGGCACTTAATGCGCCGGTCATAAACAAGGCCACCGCAAATTTGCCTGCTACCGGCTCCAGGACGGTCACCATATCAATTACCCTGTTGATGGTAAGCCCCTTGTAATACATGGCGCCCATGGCGGTAATCATAATAGCGCCACTGATCAAAAACATTAAAAGGGCTGAAGAAAGCGCATCTCTTTCCTGATCCTTAACATGGTGCTTATCCCAACTTTTACCTTGCATCAGCAATGGTCTTACCACAAAGGTAGGTGCCGCCATCGTAGTACCTACAAAGGCTGCTACCATCAGATTGCCCCCCGGGTCACCGGGTATACTGGGAATAAATCCCTGCAAAATTTCTCCCGCCGGCGGTAGCACAATAAACATGGAAATCAGAAAAGACAACCCCATCAGTGTGACAAAGAATATCAGGATTTTTTCGAAAAAGGAGTATTTTCCAATGATTAACATGGTGTAAAGTATAATGAGCATGGTGATGGCAATGCCAAGAACCGCCCAGTAATTGTCCGGATTAAGTTGAGGAAATGATAGCCGGATGATTTCATAAATAGCATTGGAAGAAAGGCCTACGATGCCTGAAAGGGAGTTCCACTGTCCGATGACAATGCCTACAATGACCAGAATGGCAATAGGTTTTCCGAACTTTAAAGATGTTTTAAAACTATTGATAGCTGTATTTCCGGTAACAACGGCATACCTTCCATAGGCCTCCATCAGTGCCCAGGAAAAGAGGCAACTTAATGCCAGCACCCACAACAGCTGTGAGCCATATTGACTACCCGATTTGGCCATAGACGTTACACTACCAGTGCCGACGGTGTAGCCAATACAAAAAATTCCGGGACCAATGGAAAGTAAAAAAGCAGTAATCTTTTTAAGCATAATCAGGTTACCAATTCGTGATAGATCCATCAGATCTGCGGAACATAGGGTGATCGAATTCCGGTTTTTTTGAAATTATATTAACCAATTTAGCTTTTTTAGGTAAAAACTCAACACCTAACCCCGGTTTGTCATTAGGATATAGTTTTCCATCTTTGAAGAGCACATAATCATCATTAAGGTAATCATGGCTGGCCGGTCCGGCTCCTCTCATTTCCGACATGGCAAATCCGGACAGCGCCCCCAGGGTATGCACTAGGGCGGCGGTGGATATAGGGCCTGTGAAGTGAGGAATAAGGCCAACATAGTGTGTTTCACAAATGGCTGCTATTTTCATAAACTCGGTGATCCCTCCGCAATTGGGTAAAGTGATCCTTGAGTGGTCTATTAATTGCTGTTCAATCAGCTCATTGACATCCCAGCGATCACCAAAATGTTCACCTACAGCGATGGGTACCTTTACCTGGTTACGCAGTGTTTTATATACACCGGGATTTTCAGATCTTACCAGGTCCTCTACAAAAACAGGTTTCAGTGGTTCTAACAGCCTGCACATAGCCACGGCTTCGGCAAAATCAAATCTTGTATGCAGATCAATAGCCCACTGTCCTTGCTCACCAACGCCTTCTTTTACCTCTCTGCATGCTTCGTAAGTGGCATCTATCCATTTGTGAGGATCAAAAATGTCCCCTGAGGAGGCGGTACCCATTCTAAAGGCATAAAAACCGGCCTCTATGCAGGCCTGAGCGGTTTCTTTTAAGGAGCCCTGACGAGGAAAACCGGTCGAGTAGCATGGCACATAGTCTCGCGTTAAACCTCCAAACAATTCATAAAGTGGCACATTCAACGATTTCGCTTTTATATCCCAGAGTGCCATGTCCAAAGCACCCAGGGCGTGAAGCTTTTCTCTGCCGGCCGGATAAAAATAGCCGCGATATACTTTTTGCCATAAATGTTCAATTCTAAATGGGTCCTCACCGATCAGTAATTCCGCACATTGCTGGATCATTTCTGTCGATCCTCCTTCACCAATTCCAATGGTGCCATCGCTGACCTGCACCACGACGATATCGGTGGCCTGATTGAAAGTTGGCTTTTTGTAGTTTGGATCTTTATAGTGGCTAATTTTGGTGATCTTAAGATCGGACCTGGCATCTACAGCAAGGGGAGACAGGCCTAACATCATGGCACCGGTTCCCAGAATGCCCTGGCGAACAAATTTTCTGCGGTTGATCATAATAGGTTAAATAGCTAATTCGTCCTTCAATATAAGATAGGGACGGGATTAATCCCATCCCTATCTCCTATATAATTTGTAACCCTTCCAATTTCTTGGGTTATTAATAATATATCTTGAAATGTTTTGGTATGATCTTTTGTTCCGGATAATATGATCATAAAATAGGGGTTGCCAGGCAAACCCCGGATCTAATTGCCGTGATTCAAATGTAACAGGGCCTTTATACCATCTTATAACCCGGGATAAATTATCATGTAACATGGGGTTTTTGTTTCCTGTTATTCCACCAGGTATTTTTCCTGTGGAGGCCCTTGTGGGGGCCCGATTAATCGGGCCCCCACAGGGTTTATCAATGATGATGATACCATGAACATGATCAGGCATAACAATATAGGAGCCCAGTTTTATATATGGGAAATGGTCTGATATTTCCTGCCAGCGGGAATGGGCAATTTTACCGATCTCTGAAAGTTGCATATGTTGAGATCCAAGATTTTGTGCCTCAATGAGGATATCTCCAAAATAAAAAGATCTGTTCTTTGTACACATGGTTACAAAGTAGGCAGCATTCCATCCGTAATCCCAATTTTGCAAACGGAGGCTTTCATTGCGGTATTTGTTCTTGTATTTGCCGGGCATAGTCTTGGCTCCAGATACGGTACCTGTGGACCCATAGCGTCTTGTACGCCAAAAGGCAGGTACATGAGATTTTTTTAAAAATGTTAACTCAATGGGGGAGGGGAATTTATTGGGGACAGCTAAGTTACAGTTAATATTGAACTTTGCAAGTCAGAGGGATAATAATGACTGCAGTATGTCTTAGGTAGGGGGCAAAATTTTGTACGCTACCACCAATACCTTCCAATTATAATCTCTATTTAGTTATTATCTTTATTCAAGTCTGATTTTACGGGTGAACATTTGGTGGTCTGTTTGTATCAATACCAGGTACATGCCTCTGGCCAAATTGTTCATTTCAATAGTATTCGCACCGGATTTTGCCTCTTTTTTTAGCAAAGTCACCCCTTTCAGATTTTGGATATACAGGGTAGCATTATTTATTTTTTTTGGCAGGGAAAGCGTCAGTTTTTTTTCAGCCGGGTTGGGGTATACTTTTATTTGCAGATCCAGATCCGACCTGTTGGCAGACAATACGGCACCGGAATTTTCGGTTCGCTGGAGCTTCTTGCTGAATTTAAAGGTCTGCATAGAAACACTGCTGATATGGCCCCCGGCATCATCGAATTTCACAGATAGCGTATTATTTTCCTGTAAGAGTTCATAGGGAACCGGTATTTCAATGACACCGAAAAACCGGTCCCTGTTATGCTGGTCATAACCTCTCCAATTTGTCGGCACGGCTATTGGCGTATCGTTAAACTTTATCACCGGTTGCAAAGAATTAGTATGATCTCTTCCCAGCCCCAGCCTTATCACAGCTTCTCCTTCGGATCCTTTGGAAATCCCATTGATGGAAAACGTATTTTCTACATTAGCAAGAATGGGGTGATAATATTTGTCCGCAAAAAATCGCTGTTCATTGGAAGTGTGATCAACGGTAACCTCATTGGCAAAGGTATAAGCCAAGATCATAGTGGCTTCGGCATCTATGGTAACCTCCGAAAGCGAGCCGTCATGTTGGCTGGTTTCTAGAAGTGGCAGCTCATCAACGAGGTGCAGGTGTTTGATATCAATTTTTTCAATAGGATTATCAAGGGCATCAAATATTTTAAGTTTTACCGTATGCGGTTCGAAATGGAGATTATTGATAATGACATAAGCTTTTTTGCCCGATACATAAGCGTCCGCCTGAATATCCAAATCTGTTGGCCGGGTATCGACACGGGTACCTTTTACATCAGACCACAATTCGTAAAACTTGACCAGCTCTGTATATACCCATGCTTCACCGGTTTCGCCGGCCAGTTCCTTTTGCTGACGCATGAGGCGATAAGGGTATTTGTTTCCGGAAGGATGGCTCCACCAGTTGGCTTTAAGTATCATAAAGGGCACTGTTTTAGCCATTATATCAGGTTTTTCCATAAACTGCATCATCATGGTGGAAAAGGATCTTAGATTACCCCAATCCCTGGTTTTAGCGTAAGGGGTGCCATCCAGGCCGGGCGCAAAGTAGCCGTACTCGGAGATCACAAAGGGTTTTACCTCCCCGAAACTTAAGTGGCTGTAGTGCGCGATCATGTCCAGGATGGCTTCGGCATTGCTACCGCTTCTGTGTTTCTCGTCATTCGGGTTGTCCGGTGGCGCGAAATCGTAAATATGTACCGAAAAGAAGTCCATGTTCTCTCCGGCCATATCCATAAACAGCTTCCAATTACCTTCCCAATGCTTAAAATTATTAGCTTCAAATGCGGGGTGTGCCGCGGTATAGCCACCAACTTTTACCTCTGGGTGCAATGCGTGAATGCGATTGGCAACAACATTGTGCAATTCGGATATGTTGGCTTTTGTGGTAGGTATCTCCCATGCATGCACAAACGGTTCATTCATTACTTCGATAAAAGTGGGTTTGGGTTCCCCTGTTACACCGCCAGTGCCGTAGTATTCAGTCAATAAGTTGGCCATGTATTCGGCCAGCGCCTCGTAGTCGGCCACTACCCAGGGTGTTGCATTGCCACAGCAAGGTGTGGTCGGATCTCCGTTGGGATACATGACAGGCTGCCCTCCGATCATCAGGTCACTTCTATGCTCGTGTTTATGAACAGCAGTCTTGGCGGCGTAGTTATTTTTGGATGCCATTCCCCGGATGGCCATGTCATCAAGGCTTGGCCAGCCAGGTTTACCGGGGTCTTCTTTGGTCTGATTTAACTCCCACGGATAGGTACCATTGTTGCGCCCCAGATAGACGTCATACAGCTCGAGGAACTCATCTCTTTGAGCGTCACTATCCCATTCCCCCTCCGTGAGAGAAGCATGCATGGTGATAAATTTCTTCCTGTCAAATTCAGAAATGCCTCCTGTAATGTGTTTTACATTCAGGTTTATATCTACGGTCGTTTGCGCAAACGTACTTACGCCACAAAAGAGAAACAGGAAGCTTAAAAAATGACCGCTATGAATTTGTATATTTTTCAAGGGGTATAAATTTAATCGTTGCGTTGGATTTTACTTTTAGAGATAAGAGACAGCATCGAAATTCAGCCTCTTTATTATTTACTAATCAATTTTCGAGGATCGCCCGGGTCTTTCCTTTAGTTTATCAAATGATCACGTGGTTGATCATGATTGGTGAAGTTTTGTCATTGTAAGGGGTTTAAGTTAATATCAAAAAAATGAAAATTTCGCTGGAGCCAGTTGACAAATGTTGCCTAATAAAATCGGATTACCTTAAAAAGTAACTTGATAAAAACTTGACAGGAGCAAATATCCCTGATGGAGGGACTGAACATGTACGGGAATATTTTTATATTAAAGTGTAACTATGGATTTTTAATAGAAATATGTCTTGACAGTGAGAAATAATTTAACTAGACAGTTTTTTATACTGATATTTTTTTTGGTAACTATCACAGGGCTCGGCCAAAGTAAGAATGGCAACCCTGCAATCTTTCAGATGTCTTCAAAATATCTACAAGAGGCCAACAGGCTTAAGTTTCAAAACCCTGATAGTTCGATGTCGCTTTTTAAGCTGAGCTATAATTACCATATCAAACGGGGGGATACTGTCAAAGCCATTCGCGACCTGATAAATTTATCTTATCTTTTTGCTAATAACGCCCTTTTCAGTCAGTCGTACGATGGCTATTGGCAGGCGCTCTTGCTGGCAGATAAGATGGCGGATGAGGCGGCAAGAGCCTGGGTTTACAATGGATTGGGTTGGCTTTACAGTATTTACAAAAGGCAGGAAAAAGCAATCGGGTACTTTAACCTTTCTCAAAGTATAAATAAACAACTGGACATTAGTGATGAATTAAACAGGCAGATACGGGTTAACAATTACTATGCGCTTGCCACGTTGTACCGGAAGGAGAAGAATACGCATATGAGCAGGTTGTATCTGGATAGCTGCTGGCAGGTACATGAAATGACAGGCGAAGGTCCGGGAGGTTGGGGCGATAAATATTTTAATGCGGAAACAGGATATGTGTTATACCTGGAAACAAAATATGAGGAAGCACTTGATCTGTTGCTGCCACTGGAAGAAAAATTTGGCAAACATGACCCCTCATACCTAATTATTTATTATACTTTTTTAGGACATATATACAAGTCACTGGGCGATTTTTCTTTAAGCGAATTCTACTACCTCAGCGCTCTTGAAAGTACCGACCGGTACAAAAGTCACCTTGATCTCAAGTCGGGTATATACGATAGCCTTTCTAACCTCTATATTTTGAAAGGCCAGTTTTCCGAGGCTTATCAAAATCTCAAGGAATCCAAAATATTAAACGAAAAACACTTTGGCAGCAGGAGTGAAGACAACAAATACCTGCTGGAGATCAAGGATGATTACCGAAGAGAAAAGGAAAAACAACATAACCTCCTCAAGGAACAACGCCTGGCTAAACTGGAGCATGAGGATAGCGTCTGGTACCTGAAATCAATCATTCTGACCGGGACTATTTTGTTTTTATTATTATCAGGTACGTTGCTGTACCGCTATTTGCGGTCGGTGTATAAAGCCGAAAAACGTTTGTTACAAAAACACCGGGAACTTGAGATTAAAAAGTCCAATGAGGTTTTGGAGATTAAGAACAAAGAGCTCACCGCCTCTGCATTGCAGGCCATCGAAAGAGAAGAATTACTATTGGATTTAAAAAGAAAGTTGATCCGGCAACAACGTAAGCCCGATCCTCAGGAAATTGGCAGAATAATCAAAAATATCGGCATGAGTACTTCTAAAAACTGGAAGGAATTTGAAGCCAGGTTTACGGCAGTGAACGAGAGCTTCTATACCCATTTGAACAATAGATTTCCCGGCCTTTCCCAGGGTGAGCAGCGGACATGTGCCCTGATAAAGCTGAATTTTTCCTGCAAGGAGATGGCAAAGCTACTGGGCATATCCATCGAATCGGCGCACACTACCCGTCACCGTCTGAGAAAAAAGCTGGGTCTTGACAGAAGCACCAACCTGGAAGAGTTCATCGCCGGGTTGGGGCATCAAGCCGTGTAAACACCGTAAAGATTTGCGGTTTTAACCCTATTGTTGCTTGTTTTTACCTGCAACACACCGTTACAATTTTTCGATTGGTTTTTTGATAAGTTTGGTATAATTGAGAATATTTTCCAGGTCGGTCGCCTCTTTTTTCATTCTGATAGCCATTTCTTTCTCTACCTCCGGTCTTTTCTATATTCACTGATCGTTCTCAGTGACTATGCGTTGATTTAAGATAATGCTCTGGTTCGGAAATCAGTGGATAGAACTCGTGGATTTGTTCATGCGTAATATGATGGATTTAAAACATGAAAATTGAAGAATAAACCGATTTAATACAGGCAACCATTTAAAAGTTAAGCACATTCCTAAGGAATCACCACCGATACAGTTGTCTAATAAAAATGCGAAAACTTCTACTGGTAATTTTAATATTACAAATAATATCTATTAAAGCTAATGCACAGTTAGGTAGCAAAGAATTTGAAGGGGTAGTAATAGATCAAAAAACAAATGTTCCTATTGCTTTTGTAAATATTGGAATTGTCAATAAGAATTTTGGTACAGTTTCAGGCCTTCAGGGTAAATTTAGGCTGTGTATCCCAGAAAAACACTTAAATGATACGCTTACGTTTTCAAGAGTCGGCTACCAAACACTATCCATAGCCATACCCGAATTGCTGACAGTAAAGAGTCATAAAATACAATTAATAGAGAAAGCAACCGCACTTAAAGAAGTAATTGTTAAGGCTAAAAGAAACAGGGAGAGAAAAATTGGAAACAAATCTCACAACCCTTTATTATGGGGATATATTCAAAATAAAACAAATCGTGATATCATAGAATTCTGTCAACTGATTAAACTAAAAGGAATAACGTCCAATATTTTATCCGCGCATTTATATCTAAATGGCGTTTATGGTATTGATTCATGTTTTGTAAGGGTGAATTTTTACGAATGTCAAAATAATAAGCCTGGAAAAAGAGTTCTGACCAGACAGATTTTAAAAAAGTTAGCGCTTAGAAAAGGCTGGATTAATATTGATTTACAGGATCAGGCAATATCCTTAAAGGATGATTTTTTTATCGGTTATGAGTTTTTACCTGGTCATGACAAGAAGGGATATTCGGTGTATTATGGAGGAAAATTTGGCGGTAAAAATGGATTCTCCAGGTCAAGTAGCCAGGGAAAATGGAATAAATTGCATGGCGCCAGTGTCTCTACATATGTCAAATTACAACAGTGAACCCCTCATACCCTGTGATCATTTATGTGAAGTAATCCCATTATATCTCGTTAATTATCAATGCATTAAAATTTCACTTTACCTAAATATACGTTTCACATAATGTACTATGATAATATTTATTGTGTGCTTTAATATATCAAGGCGAAAAACTTCCATCGGTTCTATCAATGTAGCATTAATAGTTCCCAGGCTAGTCTGTTCGAAAGAAGGATGCGGCAGTTTATGGCTAATCCTATAACCCAGGTATGTTCTTTGTTTCTGCCGATTTTGTTTTCCACATTTGGATACTTTACACCACGTCGTATACATCATCAGCGTTGAGTACTTTGATTTTTTGTTCTTTTGCAGGTCTGACATTCACTTTCAAAAAATAATAATATGATCAAGAAAAGTGTCATATTGGGAAAAGATAACTACGGTTATTATTGAAGTTTGCCAATATTGTAGGATAATAAGTATAAAATCAACACATATGAAAGTATCATTAAAGGACATATTGTTTTTTTCTCTGATGTGGTCAGGCACGATGATGAGTTGCAATTCACCCGACAGTTCCACAAGCCCTCCTAAAAGACCAAACATTCTCTTCGCCATTGCAGATGATCAGTCATTCCCTCACACGGGTGCCTATGGGTTTGCTGACATCAAAACGCCGGCCTTTGATAAAGTGGCCAAAGATGGTGTCTTATTTAACAACGCCTTTGTGGCTGCACCCCAATGCAGTCCTTCGAGAGCGGCCATTTTAACCGGAAAAAATATATGGCAACTGGAGGAGGCCGGAACCCATGCCAGCTCATTTCCTAAGAAATTTAGCGTGTTCACCGATCTGCTGGAAGATGCTGGCTATGAATTAGGCTATACCGGCAAGGCCTGGGGACCGGGGAACTGGAAGATAGCAGGTTGGAATCGCAATCCGGTCGGTCCTGAATACAACGAGAAAGAATTAGCAGATGTTCCTTCTTCAGGCATTAATAAAAGGGACTACTTTGGCAATTTTTCCCACTTCCTGGAAAAAAGAGCGGCCGGTAAACCATTCTTTTTTTGGTACGGTGGCCATGAACCTCACCGCGTTTATGAACCGGGCTCCGGCGCCAAAGCGGGAAAGCGATTTGAAAATGTACAGTTGCCCGGATTTTTACCTGATGATTCCGTCACGCGAAATGATGTCATGGATTATGCTTTTGAGATAGAATATTTTGATGCCCACCTCCATAAAATGTTAAAATTGTTGGAGGAAAAAGGTGAGCTGGCCAATACGGTGGTAGTTGTCACAGCTGACAACGGTATGCCTTTCCCTTATGCGAAGGCAAATTTGCAGGAATACGGCACGCATGTCCCCCTGGCAATTTGCTGGCCCGATCAGATACAGTCCTCTAAAAAGCTTGATGACCTCGTAAGTCTGATTGACCTGGCGCCTACCTTTCTTGAAATAGCGGGTGTCAAAAATACACCGGCCATGACGGGGCAAAGTATTGTCCCGATTTTATTTTCAAAAGGTGACGAAAATACGTCAATAAGAAACTACGTATTGACCGGTCGGGAACGTCATACACATGCAAGGCCTGATAATTTAGGATATCCGGCCAGGGCTATACGAACCAGTGAATACCTGTATGTGAAAAATTATAAGCCGGAACGCTGGCCGGTAGGTGATCCCGTACCTGTTAATGATGAAAACAACAATAGAACCCAGGCTGAAGGGTTCAAGGCATTGTTTCCGGGTTACCATGACATTGATGGATCTCCTTCCAAGGCTTTTATGATGAAGCACCGGCACGAAGAACCGGTTAAAAGGCTGTTTAAAAATGCCTTTGAAAAGAGGCCGGAGGCACAGCTGTTCGATATACAAAATGATCCGGAATGTTTGTATGACCTTTCGGGTAATCCTGAATACAGCGATATATGTGCGGATTTACGAAAAAAACTTGACCGGGAGCTAACCAAACAGGGAGATCCACGGATGTTTGGCAGTGACATATTCGATAGTTATCCGCGGTATTCTCCTATGAGAAACTTTCAGGGATTTAATGCAAGAGGGCAATACAATTCCGCCTATGCAGATTGATACCGGTGGCAATCCCAAACCTGCTCCCCTGCCTGGTGGACAGGGGAGAGGAGGGAGGTGTCAGGGAAATTATCAATGATTACATAGTTGGAGATAACCGGACACGTATTGTGTTTGCCCCATCGTGAAAAATATGAGCGGGCATACGAATTTCGACTCTTTTCAGATTTTTGATCACCCGGTCCAGTTTTAAAGGAGGGGGATCTAATGAAATAACCGAAACAGTCAGTCCGGGATGCGATAAGTGTTCCAGTTTTAATTGTTTACCATCTTGTTTTAAAATGGCCCCTCCCGGCACAATAGTTACATCGGCAGTAGTCATTAATTGCCAGGTGATATTTCGCGTGGAATCCGTGAGTTCAAATTTGTCTTCTATTAAAAGGGAATGGTCATTTCCCTTGACAAACCGGCGGGTAACATTTTTTAACTTGTTCCCAAACACTTTGCTCATATCCAGCGTGGCTTCCGGTTGGTTGCCGTCTTTGAAATCAACAATGGCCGCGAACCCATCCACATGATGCAGTGCGTCATTTACGGTAAGCGTACTATGTCCAAAATTATTTTTAGTCAGTAAAGTCCATCGTTCACAGTGCTGGCAGCGGCCCCAAAGTTTAAAGCCTGTTTTTTCCAGGTCATGGTAGCCCTGGTTACCGGAATCGATTACCCAGCGGATGCCATCCAGCTCAAAAACGAAGGAGCCCGCGTCCATATTTCCATGGCTGATGGTGCCACGGCCTCCCTTTCCTCCAAAATAATATTGACGTGGATCGTCTTTGCCACCCCTGAAAAACACCACAGGGTTGGTGCCTTCTCCTTTCCAGGCCAGAGGAAGATCATTTTCACTACCGTCCCCAATTTGAGATAACCATACCAGCCCGGCGCCGGCGTGTCTGGATAGCTTTCCCATGGCTTGTGGATCTTTTAAGAACCTTTCTTTCTCATAATAAATGGTGTTTCCGGTTTTTGCCGCAAACCAGGCGAGGATCAGGTCACCGTTTTCACCTCTTTGATCTCCGCAATCAGCGAAATTGTAATACATATCAGTCGGTGCTGTGCACAACACCCTGAAATCAGCGCTTTGCATAAATGAGGGATAGGCTGCCAATCCAAAATCAGTACCAAAGGCGCTTTCCAGCATGGAGGAGGTGACCACGGAAAACCCGGTGCCATAACCCCAGTAGGTGGAGCCTTCGGGGTACACGCCGTCGGGTCCGTATTCAGTGAGGGCATGAGGCATTCCGTCCAATGCCCTGCTGATGGTTTTCGTCGCCAGTTCCGGATCCACCTCGGCGACGGTGATGGCAGCGGCAATCATGCCGCCGTGGCAAACCTGGTTCCAGTTGTTGGTGCCGTTGATCCAGCCGACGTTTCCTTTTTTGTTGTAGCTGGGGTTGATGCCTTTTTCAATTAATGATTTTTTTGCCAGGGTTACTGTAGCTGGTGGCAGGTCTTCCCCGGCCCAATCCACGGCAAATGCCACGGCCATGGCCATTTCAGCCACGTCGAGGTAGTGGGAAGGATTCCAATCCTGAAAATTGCATACTGCGGTTAACTCTTTATCTATTCGTTGAAGCACTTCCGGGCTTTTATCGATCCGGTAAACCATACCCAGCACATTCATGCGATAGAGCATTTCCCTGGATACCGAAAGCAATCGCCTGCCAATCTTTTTTCGCTGAAGCAAAGGCTTTTTTTGAATCTCCTGTGCATTTAGCAGCAGCGCTCCATACATATTTTTTATCACCGGATCATTGGCAAGCTTCTTTCGGAGGTTCTTTTCAAGAGACGGGGTGAGCACAAGCCTTGGACTGTTTTTCCTGAGGCGTTTTTTTAAGTAGGACACTGTCATTGGGTTTTCCAGTTTGACAGGATCATTGGTGTTCGATTTTGATCCGGGAGCGTAAAAGTCTGCGTTGGCAGTAAAGGTTGTAACTATGAACAAACCAAGACAGTAGATAATTGAAAAATGGAGAGGTTTTGAGCGCATAATGATATTAAGTATTGATAGGTTAAAAAGACACACAACCGCAAAAGATCGTGGCGGTTGTGCATCTTTGATGGATTGAATTGGTTTTCAGCCGGCTTTTGAGTATATCGAATACCTCACCAGCCGGGATTTTGCTTTATGTCCGGGTTTTGCGCGATGATACTTAGCGGGATCGGCCATAAATAATGTTTGCCTTCATCAAATACGGGATTGGCCCAATCGGTACCCTGATATACGTCTATGTAGTCATTGCCAGATACCGGATCCAGGGTGGTGTTAATCGTTACCCCTTCATATCTGGCAATAGCCGCGTCGTTCCAGCGTATTCCCAGGTCCGGTTGTTCCAGTTTTTTGCCTTGCTTCCAACGTTTTAAGTCATTGTAACGATGTCCTTCCAGGAACAGCTCAACCCTGCGCTCACGCCTGATCTCAGCGATCAATGGAGAAATGCCATCGCTGGTGTAGCGTGGGTCAACAGGGATATCGCCCAGATCCATGGCAGGCATAGCTACCCGGTCACGCAGGAGATTCAGGCTTATGTCCAAATCCCCCTGGCTAAGTGTTCCCAACTCAGCCATAGCTTCAGCGTAGTTTAATAAAACTTCACCGTATCTTAAAATGACCGCAGGGGATTCTGCTGTATTAAAGGCCTTGCCTATCTGGTCAGCGGCATTATATTGTTTTATGATATGATAACCTGTGGTAGAGATACGTCCTCCGGACATGCCGGTAATGCGAGGATAATCACGGCCGTCTGCGCGATGGTATTCATATTTTGAAGCATCTTCCGGGTGCAGGATAGACTGTCTTAATCTCGGATCCCTGTTTTCGAAAACATCCTCGATCACCTCATCGCCCAAGTACAATGGAGACAATGTGATCGGCAGACCATCGGTACACAGGTAATCTTCTACCATGCTTTTGGTAGCTCCTCCGGTATAGCTGAAGTAAGACTGCACGTGGTTGGTAAATGTGCCTAGTTGGTATTTTCTCCAATACATGACTTCAGGGTTGCCTGAGAGATCGAGTACACGATGGTAGGCATTGTAATCATTTTCGGGATCGCCGGTATTATAAAGCGCATAAGGCCCGTTATCGATAACCTCTTTGGCAGCATCAGCTGCCTCCTGCAACCACATTTCCGCGTCGGTTTCGCCATGATACTTTCTCCAGGTCCCTTCAAATAAACATACCCGTGATTTTACAAGTAATGCACACCACCTGTTCAACCTGCCGGGGGCATTGCCATCTCCCCAGTCATTGGGAAGTTTTTCGGTAGCGAAGTTCAGGTCGGCCAATACGTTTGTCATTACTTCTCCCCGGGGGGTTCTGGTGGCAAACAATTCTTCAGAATCAATATTTAAAGGTGTTTCTACCCAGGGCACATTGCCAAACCTTTGTACCTTATCGGCATAAAACCAACCCCTGAAAAGTCTGGCTTCGCCGGCGTATTTGTCAATAACATCCTGGGGAATATTGGCATTGTTATAATTCTCCAGCCCCACATTAATGGCCCTGACAAAATTCCAACCCCGGTACCCGAACCACTGTGGATTGGAAGGTACATTGTGTTTACCCGCCCGCACCTGTTGATAACGCGTATGTCTCGAGTGCCGGGGGGCGATGTTGTCGGTAAATTCGTCCTGATACCAAATACTATATCTATGGCTGTCAAAACCATCGTCGTGAGCCATTAAAATGGGTACGTCATTATCGTTTCTGGCGAGGTTGTAAAGGCTGTTATTATACACTACCAGATCATTTTCGGTATTCCAGAATGTTTCGCTGCTAATTTCATCCAACGGCGTCCTTTCCAGAAAATCATCGTTGCAACCAAGCATCAGAAAAGCCGCTGTAAAAAGGAAAATGAATTTTGTTATATAGTTCTTCATGTCTTTTTCTTTTTTGGAGTAGTTAGAAGGATAGGCTGGCACCGAGGCTGAATATGCGTTGCATCGGATATTCGATGGCGCCATTGTAAATGGTTTCCGGATCGAGGGGCTTGCGGATAGGAGAGTACTCCCATAAGTTCATCCCGGTAAAATAAAGCTGCGCCCTTTCCAAACCAATTTTGCTCATCAGACTCTGGGGAAGGTCATAACTAATAGTGACGTTTTTTAGCCTTATGTAAGCCGCATTTTGTAGAAAACGGGATTGTCGCTGAATATTCTTCTTGTCACTTGTCGAGATATGAGGAGCTGCAAAATAAGCGTCCCTGTTGTCCTCACTCCACGAGTCGGTGATATAATATTTTTCCACGTGACCTGCATTAAAAGGAAAGAACCAGGTCCAGTTACCTGATGTGGGCCAATGGTCACGCTGTAAAATACCCTGGAAGAAGGTCATCAGCCGAAAGCCTTTATAACTTACTCCTGTATTAATTCCGAAGCTGCCACGTGGGGTACTGTTTCCAATCACCCTCCTGTCCCCTGGATCATCCAGGGTGTTGCTGCCGGGACTGATAATCCCATCTCCGTTGAGGTCAGCGTATTGGATGTCTCCGGGCCGCCAGTTGGCACCTATATTTGATTGGTCCGGTGCATTGTCGACCTGGTCCTGAGACTGAAAGATACCTATTGTTTCATATCCCCAGATTTCACCAAGCTTTTGCCCTACATAATATTCCGAAAGGGCGCCGGAAGGATTATCGTATTTGGTGATTTCACTGGTCCAGTCCGACAGCGCCAATGTCACATCATATTTCCAACTGTCGTTGATGTCATCGCGCCAGGTCAGGGCTATTTCCCAGCCGGAGGTTTTCAGGTCCGCTGCATTCTGTTTGGGGGCGCTGGTACCCAGGATGGAGGGAAACTCTACCTCCATTAACATATCCTTGGTCTCCCTGGTGTAGATATCGAAGGAAGCATCCAGCTTTCCACCGAAAAGTGTAACATCCAGACCAATATTTTTGCTAACTACCGTTTCCCAGGTCAGCGTTGGGCTCACCAATCCGGGTGCTGATACAAAGGGTATCCTGCCGTCTGACATGATATAGGGCGAAGTACCAATGCCCATAGTGGCAATGTAGGGGTAATAGATAGGATTGTTATTGTTATCCACCAATAACTGGTTTCCTAACGTTCCTATTGAAGCCCTGACCTTGAGATTATCAAGCCACCCGCCGGTTCCTGACATGAAGTTTTCGTTGGAAATTCTCCATCCTACCGATATGGAAGGGAAAAAACCAAAACGGTCCTCTTTGGGAAATCTCGAGGTGCCGTCATACCGGCCATTTGCCTCTATCAGGTATCTGTCCTTAAAGATATAATTTAAACGATAGAAAGCCCCGCGCAACGCTACATGCGAGCTACTTCCAAAAGTTTCCTGGGTTCCCACGGTTGCATTCAGGTCAGTGATAGAAGGGGTAATCAGCGACCGGGCCCTGCCTCTGGTAAACTTCTTCTGGCCCCATTCCTGGTTAAAACCAATCATAGCCTGCAAATAATGTCCGGCAAACTTATCCAGGGTGTATTCTGCATAGGCATTCAACACATAATACTGGTTATAATCATTTCTATTGTCAATCCAGTCATCCCCGCTGAATCCATTGCTGATAGGATTGGGATCGGTCAGATCGGTAGAGACTATTTCCACTTTACTTTGCACGTCCTGATAATTTCGGTGGAAGAAGTTGTAGGAAAAGTCAGACCGTATTTTTAAGCCTTTAATAGGGGTAATGGTCGCACCGCCTGTCAGCCAGGTATCATTTTTAGTAAACGTTGTACGGCCGCCATCCAGCAGGTAGGGGAAAAAGTTGGTTCCTCCAAAATACATACCAATGTATTGTTCATACTGCTCCCGGTCTCCGGGTGTTATGTAATATTCAAGGTCTGGAAATTGAATGGGTCGGATAGGCGTTACCCGGGCCAGCGAATTGATGTTTACATCCCAATTGTAAAAGTGAGGTTTGTCACTGTTTTGAGAGTTGAAGACAATTTTTTGGTCCAGACTTAGCCATTCATTGATCTTAAATTCACTTTTCATCAGGATATTATACCGTTCAAATTCCTCATTATTACCCGGTTTCAAATACCCATCTTTGCTTAAATACCCCAGGGAGACCAGGTAAGTGGCATTTTCCGAGCCCCCTGAAATTGTCAGGTCATGCTGGTGAGTGGGAGCGAAGTCGGTCATGATCTGGTTTTGGTAATCGTTGAATCCATAAAACCGCAGATCTCCGTCCACAACGCCCCATGCCGGAGCAGTATCAGGATTTTCGGACCAGGCCCTGGTGCCGGCTACCATGTCGTCATCAAAACTAGGCGTTCCGAAGGTTCTTTCGTTGGCCAAATTCCTGGCCAGTACAAACTCATGAGGGTCTGTCACCACATCCATATTGAAAATGGGCTTGGCCAGTGACCATTGGGTATTGAGTTGCACCTTGACCTTTCCCTGTTGTCCCTTTTTTGTCTCCACTAAAATAACCCCATAGGCCGCCCTGGCGCCGTAAACGGCAGCGGCTGCCGCATCTTTCAGAACACTGATGCTTTTAATATCATTGGGATTGATACTGTTCAGATCCATAGGCACGTTGTCCACCAGAATGAGAGGAGCACCCCCATTGATGGATTCAAATCCCCTGATATTAAAATCCACTGTGGCGGCGGGATCACCATTGCGAGGTGTAACGTTAAGGTTAGGAATTACACCCTGCAAACCTTCGCCTACATTGGCGATTGGACGATTTTGCAGTACCTCGCCTTTTGCAGTGCCAACGGCACCCGTAAGATTTACCTTTTCCTGGGTACCATATCCGACCACAACCACCTCACTGAGGGTTTGCAAATCAGTGACCATGGTCAGGTCGATCACAGACCGGCCGTCGATAGCTACTTCCTGACTGGCAAAGCCTATGGAAGAGAAGATCAGTGTGGTCGCATTATCAGGAGCATTAAGCAAATATTTGCCGTCTATGTCAGTGACGGTTCCCAGTTGTGTTCCTTTTACCAGAATATTTACACCGGGGATAGGGTCGGCATTTTCGTCAATGACCTTACCCCGTATCTGTATTTCAAAAATCTCTTCAATGATCGGCTTGGACTTTTTCCGGACCAACATTTTTTTAACAAAAATATTGTCATTGACCCTTTTAAAGCCCAATTCCGATTTGTGAGATACCTTTCTCAAAAGATCTGCCAGTGAACCGTCAAAATAATCCAGCCGGATTTTCTTTTGCGGATTGATGGCCTTACGATCAAAAGCGAAGGTAAAAGCTGTTTTTTTACTTATTTCTTCGAAAAGACCGGCCAGCGTTCTTGTGTTTCCTTCTAAATTGATGGATAACTCTTCAATACTTACTTTTTGGGCCTTAACGCTTTTGGCCGTTAATAGCGAAATAGTTACAAGTTGTATAATTAAACCATATAGGCAATATTTTGATACCATGATAATTTGCCGAAGTATGCATTTTTTCATAAGTTAGTTTGTTTTTTAATTAAATAATCTTTGATTAAAAAGCCTGATTTAAGCCAGCGCCCTCCAAGTTGCTGGCTTATTTTTTTTAGCTTGTGTCGAAATAATCCTGAAAAGTCATTTTTTATTGTTTTTAGATGTTAAGCGAACATATTTTCCGTTGATATCATAATTCAGTGAATAGGAGTAGGAAATACCTTTTAGAACGGCTTCCAGACTCTGGTTTTTAAACTTTCCGGTGAATATTCCCGTTATCTCATTTTCAATAATGAACTCCACACCATACCACCTTTCCAGGGTTTTTACTAGTTCCTCAATAGGTTCATCCTCAAAATAAAGGATGCCGTTTTTCCAGGCGGTAAACTTTTCCGGATCTACCTGAATCTTAGTCATTTGCTGCTTCCTGGCAGAGTAAGTCACACCTTCACCTGGTACCAGGTAAATGGATTGCTTCGAGGTGGCGGTTTGCCCCTTTACTTCGACGCTGCCGGTTATCAGCCCTACTGTGAGATTTTCTTCCTCTTCGTACGATCTGACATTAAAAGACGTCCCCAGCGCGGTTATTACGGCATTATCCACTACCACTCTAAAAGGACGCAGCGAATCCCTGGCCACTTCAAAGAAAGCTTCTCCGGTTAATTCTATGACCCGTTCATCAGAGGGGAATTTGGCCGGATAACGAATACTGCTCGCAGAATTCAGAACGATCTGGGACCCGTCTTTTAAGAAAATAGTAGACTTTTGACCGGATGGGTTGGACTTATTTACATATTTTAGGGAAGAGCTTTCTTGAGAAGTAGCTCCGGTAGAAGCGGTTTGATATGTCCAGATTCCAAGGCTTACCGCTATCAGTATAATAGCGGATGCCACACCATATAGCCACCGCTGAGATCTTGCCGATATGACTTTCACATTTTTGGTGCCCGATGCTTTTGATGCCTGCTCTGTGTCACCGGCCTGCTTGTGAGATATAAACAGGCTTGAAGTGTTTTTTGCCGATTGTATTTTTTTAAAAACAGCCCGGGAATCCCAGTATTTTGTGTGTTTCTTTTTAATGGAGGGATGAGAAAGATCTATTTTTCGTTTAATTTCTTCTTCGCCCTGCTCGGAAAAATACCAGTCCAGGAAGGCCTCAGCCTCTTCTTTGGAACATAATCCCCTGAAATATTTTTCGGCTAATTTATAAGGGTCTTGCATAAACCTGATTCAATTTGTAAACCCTATAGCCACAACTTGGGCAAAACACTCAGTGAGGAAGAAAAAAAAATCAGATTTTTTTTGCGGGCTGGTTGCTGATCAGATTCCTACTAACTTGTTTCTTAGGTTTTTGCAGGCCCGGTACAAGTGATTTTCAACCGTTCTTTTGGATACATGAAGCGTTTCGGCAATTTCTCCGAGGGTCAAATTGTCCTGTACCTTCATCATAAAAATTTGCTTTTGTTGCTTGGGTAGTTGCTCCAGATATTTTTTGGAAATTGATTCAAGGTCGGAAAAGATTAAATAGTCTTCGGTTTGATTGCTGAGGGGTGAAAAATGATTCAACGCATACTTTTCATAGGCCAGCTGGCAGACCTTTGTGCGGACTTTTTTTATGATAATGGATTTGGTGATTTTTTGAATATAAGCATTGAAGGACTTGGAGGGATCGAGATTAGTCCTGTTTTTCCAAATCTTGAGAAAAACCTCCTGAACCATTTCCTCTGCTTCGTCATGGGTAAGATTTAGTTCAACGGAGTTAAGATAGATTTTGTAGGAATACTTCTTGAAAAGACGATCAAATGCTTTTTCACTTCCTTTTTTGAGTTGTATGACCTCCTTGTAATCGCTATGTTTAAATAAGCCTGCCATACAATTTCAAATTAACAGCGCACCGACTTTCCTTTAGTCATCATTTTCAAATAGTCAATGCGTCTGAGATCATAGGTTAAATCACAATTTTTAGAGCTAAAGGTTAGTCAAATTAAGTAAATCTTAGAAGAACTACAAGAAGAATTAAATATTGGCAAAGATTTGACTAATCCCGGCCGCCATTTTGCGATAATTGAAATTAACGTAATTTTACCTGCTGTTCAATGAAATAGTGGCACCACTTTCCGCTGTCGGGTTTTCATTGCCCGTTACCAATTTTTATAACCGGTGGGTGGATTATATTTCCCGATCAGCGTATTTTAGAACGGGCAAATTTAAACCGGCAGGTTTAATGGAGCGTTAAGATGTGAAATAATTGTTTTGGTATTGATAATTCTTCATTTTCTATTCTCAATTCTCCCCTCCCTACTATCGAAGGTTTGATTTTCATTACAAATTTCACGTAATTGTATTAACAAAACAGTTAGTTTTGGTATCATAATGGCGACGTATGAGTTTAAATTTCCTGCCCTGATGCCAAATGTACAGGTAATTTAAATTGCCATCTAAATTGTATTTTCTTACTGGCTGAGCACAAATAATTTGTTTGAATAAAAGTAAATGCATATCGAAATAAAACTTTACACAAACTTTGAATAATCCCTGGACAGACCTGAAAAATGATAAAAAATCTGCATTGATTGAAATATATCAATTGTACTATGGTGAATTATACAATTATGGCATGAGGATTTCCCAGGATGAAGAACTTACCAGAGATTGTATTCATGACCTGTTTATCGAATTATGGTCCAGCAGGTTTAAAATCACCCATATTCAGGAGCCGAAACCCTACATTTTTAAAATGTTCAGGTTCATCACCATCGATACCCTAAAAAAGCGAAACCCTTTCATTAACCCCAATGACAGCGCTCTTCCGGGACCGGTACTTTCTGAGGAGGATGTGTTAATTGATGAGGAATTGTCACAGGAAAGAAGCAATCAACTTAAACTTGCCATAAAACAACTCTCGAAAAGGCAAAAGGAAATAATTTACCTGCGATTTTATAGTGGCTTAAGCTATAATGAAATTTCAAAAATAACCGCTCTTAAATATCAATCGATCAGAAATCACTTCTCCAATGCAATAAAAGAGCTACGGAAAGTTCTTTTAAAAGATACACTTGTTTAGATTCCAGCGCCAGGTATCTGATCTGCATTCTACCCGCCGATAAATAATTTTTAAATTTTTTTTCGAAAAAACCGGTACAAAAGAAAAGTTTGGGAGAGTATTAAGAAAATACCCCAGACACATAACTGAATTTCATGCATTATAATGAGTATACCACCGGTGATTTTTTAAATGATGAGTCTTTTCAGAATTACGTTTTAAAAGCCGACAATTCCGATACTGCTTTTTGGTCTGATTGGATCAGACAAAATCCCGAAAAAAAAGAGGAGGTAGAAGAAGCTGCCAAAATACTGGAGTCTTTTTCAATTAAGACCTTGCCGGTTGATCTTGAAAAATACAATCAGGATCTTCAAAGGATAAAAAATACCCTTGGCTTTTCTGAACCTTCTCACACTGCGACCACCAAACGAGGAGCCTCCGGCATTTGGAGGGTAGCCGCAGCGATTGCATTGGTGCTGGCTGTTGGTATTCTTGCCTATCGCTATGTTGTGGTACCCACGGAGCCATTGGAAACTATCTATTTTGAAAAGTCTAACCCCAGAGGTGTCAAGTCCACGGTCATGTTGCCCGATGGTTCGAAGGTAAAACTGAATTCTCAAAGTAACCTGCAATATGAGGAAGATTATGAGAAGGGAGAAAGAAAAGTGTATTTACGTGGTGAGGCTTTCTTTGAGGTGGTAGAAAACCCGTCTAAACCGTTTACAGTCTATGCCGGTAACATTTCCACCACTGCATTGGGCACATCCTTCAACGTAAAGGCTTATCCCGACGATGAAATGATAGAAGTTTACCTGGTGACCGGGAAAGTGGAGGTTAAAAATGTGGCCGACCAGACCAATTTGACCCTGCTTCCCGACGAGGGTGCGAGGTTTGATATAAGGAATAATATATTTTCTCCGTTCGAAAATGATATTGACCAGATCCTCGCCTGGAGATCCGGGACGCTTGTCTTTAAAAAAGCGGATTTTCCTGAGGTCTTAAAGCGATTGGAAAGGTGGTATAATGTAGAATTCATCTTAAACGGTGCTCCCCAGGATTCATGGAGTCTTACCGGGGAATTCAAGAATGAATCCCTGGAAAACGTGCTGCGAGGCATTGGGCACACCACTCATTACGATTTCAAAATAACCGGCAATAAAGTGATTATTAATTTTTAAAAACCTTTAACCCCATAACCTATGAGCATAAATACTAGCTGAAACAAAAAGACCGTCAGACAGAATCCGACGGCCCTTACAATTCCTTGCAACAAAGGTGATGATCGCTAAAAAAGCACCTTGTTGCTATCGGAATAACCGATTTAACAAAATTGAAATTTCATTAAAACATATAAATATATGAAATCTAAACTATTACGACTAATAATTATGTTTGGAAAATATGCATTATTTATAAGCGTAATTCAATGCATGGGACTGACGATGTTGCTAGCCTCAAATTCCACCGCGCAAAGAGTTAAAAGTGTGAAAGAAACCTACGTTCGTGTTGGATTTGACAATGCCGACCTGAAGGAGGTTATTGCAGAAATTGAATCTCGAACGGATTATAAATTTATCTATCAGGACAATCTGCTGGCTGATAGAGAAAGTATGACGCTGAACATGGATGTCCGGAAAAGATCTGTAGCAGATATTTTATTAAAACTATCACAGAAAGGACGTCTTGGGTTTAAGCAGATAAACAATAGTATAAACGTAAAGACGCTAAGTTTAGAAAATCGACATCAGCCTTTGGAAATCGTTCGCGATGATATTGTGGTTTCCGGAAAAGTCACTGACGAAAGTTATCAGCCACTGCCCGGTGTCAATGTCTTGATTAAAGGGACGGCACAGGGTACGGTAACTAAATCTGATGGCACGTACAGTTTAAGCGCCCCGGAAGACGGAGTTTTGGTCTTTAGTTTTATCGGATACCATAATGTAGAAATGGAGATCAATGGTCGCAGCGTCATAGACGTAACCCTGTTACCAGACCTGGAGACCCTGGAAGAAGTAGTGGTGATTGGCTACGGTACCCGGACCAAGGGAGAGTTAACCGGCGCCATCACTACGGTTAACGATGATTATTTAAAACAGCAACCCGTGGCCAACGTAAGCCGGGCACTTCAGGGCAGTGCCTCAGGGGTGACAGTAGTGGCCCCGGCAACGCCTGGTGGTGATGCCGAAATTCGTATTAGAGGCATGGGTACCATCAACAACAACAATCCTTTATGGGTGATTGATGGCGTGTATGATGCAGATCCGCCACCGCCAAATCAAATTGAGTCTATTCAGATCCTGAAGGATGCCTCATCAACAGCCATTTATGGAGCCCGTGGTGCTAATGGCGTTATCCTTGTAACCACGAAGACCGGCATAAAAGGACAAAAAAAACCACAGGTTGAATTTAACCTCAGCACTGGATTTGTAAATCCCGACGCAAAATTTGACCTGTTGACCGATCCGGCGTTAATTGGACAAACGATCCAACTGGAGCTAACCAATGATAATATTACTCCCTCACATCCACATTTTAATTTTGGCGGAGGCCCTACAGACGTGACGGTCAATGAATTTCTATTTCCAAACGGAGGAGTCAGCGGTAATCCCAATACTGATCTGTCTTTGTACGACCAGCAGAATTATCCGATCACACGTACCAATTTACAGGGTACCGACTGGTTGGATGTTATTTATCGCAATGCGTCCATACAGAACTTCAACCTTGCCGTAAGCGGAGGGTCTGAAAGGACTTCTTATTCTTTTCATGGCAACTACACCGTGGAAAATGGTTTATTAGAATATACTTCCTACGATCGTTATGCCATTCGTTCGAATGTAGACAGTGAAATCAATGACTGGTTAAAAATAGGCCAACGCCTCGGTGTAACGTTTGAAGAGAACAAGGGCTATGGCGGAAACAATGGCCGTGGCCTGTTTAGATCAATTAATGAGGTAAGTCCTCTGATCCCCGTTCGCGATGAAGCGGGAAATTTTGCCGGAGGAATTGTGGGGGGACTCAATGACGGACCTAACCCTCTGGGTTTCCTTGAGCGGCAAAAAGAAAATACCAACAGAAGGTACATCGTCAGCGGCAATTTCTATGCGGAGGTAGAGCCCATTAAAGGCTTGACTGCCAAAACCCTTTTCGGCTATGATCTGACAAATGGTAACACCTTCAATGCTCAGCTACCAGCCTATGAAGATACAAATGGCGCACGTTCGACCAACTTAAGCGAAGGAAGTAGCAATAACCGTCGTTGGAATTGGTCTAACACGCTAAACTATAGAACGTCTATCGCAGAAAATCACAACCTTGATGTTTTGGTAGGCTACGAAGCGCGGAGAACTACCTTCCGGTTTATCAATGCGTCAGTAAATGATTTCTTTTCTACAGATGTTAACTTCCTGGTCTTGAATGCAGGAGCAGGTATCCGGTCTAACAACGGGTCTGCCGGCGCCAGAACCACTTCTTCCGTTTTTGGAAGGGTTCACTACGACTACCAGGGTAAATATTTAGCAGATATTACGCTTCGTCGTGACGGCTCATCGGTGTTGGGAAATGATAAATATGGAACGTTCCCGGCATTTTCGCTAGGTTGGAATATTTCCGAAGAGAATTTCATGGCAGGCGTCGGTAGCTGGCTCACTTACTTAAAAATCCGCGCAAGCTATGGTGAATCGGGCAACGATCAGGTAGGTGGGTTTTATAACTCGTTTACCACTTTTGCCTCCAGCCAGGGTGGCTCCTTCTATGCCATTGACGGCTCCGATAACAATATCACCTTAGGCTATCAATCCGCTGCAATTGGCAACCCCGATGCGAGGTGGGAAACGACCACCTCTACAAACATCGCTATCGATGCGACTTTATTCGGCTCCCTGGATGTTACGGTGGACCTCTGGAAAAAAGATACCGACGATATGTTATTCCCTGTTGCGATACCATCGGTAGTCGGTGTGGCGCGTGCTCCTTCTATTAACATAGGATCTATGCAAAACAAAGGTATTGATATTACCCTGGATTATCGTGGAGATATTTCGGATGACCTTACTTACCATGTGGCCGCTACATTTTCCACTTTCACCAACGAAATCACCGGATTATCAAATACAGACGGAGAATTCATTGCAGGCAATGATGTCCGTGGTCAGATTTATACCCGCGCTGAAGTGGGAAGTTCATTTCCGGAGTTCTTTGGGTATGTAGTCGATGGTATTTTTCAAACCCAGGAACAGGCCGATGCCCATGCAGTTAATGGTACCTACAACCAACCGGGAAATTTAATTGTCAGGGATATTGATGGCGATGGCACCATAACTCCGGAGGATCGTACGTTTATAGGCAGTCCTTTGCCGGATTTTACGACTGGATTAAATCTGGGTATTCAATTTAAAGGCTTTGATCTGTCGGCCACTTTCTATGCAAGTGTTGGCAACGATATTGCCAACTATACCAGCAGGTTCCGCCGTTATGGATTGTTTCAGGGTCCAAAGGCCCCGGACAGATTATTTAGATCGTGGGGAAGCCCGTTCCTGGATGATAACAGGAATGCCGTATTGCCAAAAGCCTCATCATCTACCTCTTTTGAGCAAAATGCCTCAACAGAATATATTGAAGATGGTTCCTATATAAGGCTCCAAAACTTGCAGTTGGGATACAATTTCTCGAAAAACCTATTGGAAAAAATACACCTAAGTAATTTACGGATCTACCTTCAGGGATCAAACCTATTTACTATCACAGACTATTCCGGTCTGGATCCGGAATTACCGGTTCCTTTCCTAAACGGTGGAAGGTGGGAAATAAACAGAGGTATTGATATTGGCGGTTGGCCGATATCCAGGCAATTCTTGGTTGGACTCAATGTTACTTTGTAATGAAAAAATTATTAGACATGACTTACTATAAAAAATTAAGCCTGCCGATATTAGCACTACTTTTTTGGAGTGGTTGCAGCGACAAGTTTCTGGAAGAGAATCCGGTAGGCCAGGTTGATGAAATTCAACTACAGACTGAAGAAGGAGTAGGGACACTTTTAATTGCCGCCTACTCCATGTTAGATGGATATGCACAAGGTGAGGAAGGCCAGAACGGCTCCGGCTCAGGAACCAACTGGATTTGGGGTGATGTGCCTTCAGATGATATGTACCGCGGTGATCAAACCGGGGGATGGGGCGCTGTCAATGATATCGAAAGATACGAGGTAAGACCTGATAATGAGTGGTTGCAAGGTGCCTGGGGCATTAATTTTGACGGAGTATCCAGGGCCAATGATGTGTTAAGAGTACTGGAACTTGCCAGAGATAAGATAGACCCTGATGCCGCTACACAACTGGAGGCGGAAGCCAGGTTTCTAAGAGCATGGTTTCATTTTCAGCTGAGACTTAAGTTTGAAAAAGTACCCTACATTACGCAAGATGTAGATCCTATCACTGTACCAAATGACCGGGAAATCTGGGATGATATTGAAGGCGACATTCAGTGGGGAATTGACAATAACATGGAGGAGAGCCCCGCTGACGTCGGCAGGGCATCCAGGTGGGCTGCTAAGGCCTTCAAAGCCAGGGTACACCTTTTCCAACAAGAATTTTCTGCGGCAAAACCATTGCTTGATGACATTCTTGACAATGGTCCTTTCGTATTGGAAGATCACTTTTATAATAACCACAATGAGGATTTTCAAAACAATGGAGAAAGTATTTTTGAAATCCAGTATTCGGTAAATGACGGCGGCGGTATTCACAATTCAGGCGTGGATCACCAGGTGCTATTTTCCAGGGCTACAGGTGCTTGCTGTGACTACAGTGCTCCTTCTTTTGATCTGTTCAATGCCTTTAAAGTAGATGCCAACGGCCTTCCGCTGTTAGACACTTTCCAGGATGATCTGTTAACGGAAGATCACCTTGTTCTGAACTCTGAATCTTTCACACCGACTGACCACCTGTTGGATCCACGGGTTGACTGGACCATTGGCAGGAGAGGTGTTCTGTTTCTTGACTGGGGACCTTTTACAGGTAGCAATTGGATGTTGGATCAAGCCGGTATGGGACCTTTCCTCAATAAGAAAATACACTGGTTCCAGGCCAATAAAGACCGAATCAATACTGCCGAATGGTGGTGGGCCGGGGGGCTGAACGGCGATAACTTTAATTTATTCAGGCTTAGTCATATCATCCTGTGGCGGGCAGAAGTAGCTGCCGAAGAAGGAGATCTTAACACCGCCATGGAACTGGTAAATCAAATTAGGGCCAGGGCGGCTGATGATATCTTTATGGGAAAAATCAACAACACTACTTTCGAAGATGGTTTTGTGCTGGATATAGATATGGACCAGCCGGCGGCCAATTATATGCTGGGACAATATACCAGCTTTCCAACGCAGGAGTATGCCCTAAAAGCGGTACGCCATGAAATGCGGCTGGAATTTGCGCTGGAAGGTATGCGGTTCTTTGATTTGGTGCGATGGGGTATTGACGGCGAGGTATTGCCCGCTTACCTAAACGCCGAAGCCGGTTTAAGGGCTTGGGTGACAGGAGCGCAATATGATGCCGGCAAAGATGATCACTGGCCCATACCTCAGGTACAGCTGGATTTGCAGACAGGTGTATTGACCCAGGATCCGGCACATTGATTTATGGATCTGTTTTAGTATTTAAAGTTAGAAAACGGTAATCGGTGTTCATTGACTGATTACTGTTTTCTTCATTGTAATCATTTATGAAGCTGGCGATACTATTAACAGCAAAATGCCCCTGACATGGCTTCAGGAAAGATTTTGTAGTAGTGAACGCTAAGACGGTAAGCTATGAGGCAATTATTTATCAAATTTCTGAAAGGAACACCGGTTTTATGCTTTTTGCTGATGACTGTTTCATGTGAGCAGGACACAAAAGGCGGGGCAGAAAACCACGATCCGGAAAATTTTGAACTCTTTCGAGAATTGCCACCAGAAAAGTCGAAGTTGATTTTTGAGAATAAGATCATCGAAAATAACCGAATCAACATCCTCAATTATCTCTACTATTACAACGGTAGCGGTGTGGCTGTCGGCGATATCAACAATGATGGTTTGCCGGATGTTTATTTCGCAGCCACGGTCGGCAAAAACAGATTATTTCTCAATAAGGGAAACCTGAAATTCCAGGATATCACTGAATCTGCCAATGCAGCAGGGGGATATGGGATCACCACCGGTGTTAATTTTGTCGATATCAATAATGATGGATTTTTGGATATTTATGTCTGCAAGTCAGGCGTGCACAATAAGACTTCCAGGACCAATCAGTTATTTATCAACAACGGAAAACTGGGCTTTACAGATCAGGCATCACAATATGGTTTAGATGATACCTCATTTTCCAACCAGGCCTATTTTTTCGATATGGACCTGGACGGCGATTTGGATATGTATCTCGTCAATCATCCGGTGGATTGGCCAAATATTAACAAAATTATGACGGGAGAACAGGAAATGAAAGGCTTTAATTACCAATTTTCAGATAAATTATATAATAACAACGGTAGGGGTAGATTTGAAGATGTCACTGGAAGCGCCGGGCTGCTAAACAGAAGTTGGGGACTAAGTGCGGCGATCGGAGACTTTAACGAGGATGGCCTTCCCGATATTTATGTAGCTAATGATTTTATCAAGCCCGATAACCTATACATCAACAACGGTGATGGGACTTTCAGCGACTGTCTCCGCGATTATTTCCGACATATTTCTTTTTTTTCTATGGGCGCTGATTATGCCGATATTAATAATGATGGTTTGAACGACCTCTTTGTTGCAGACATGGCTATGAAAGGTCATACCAGGTCCAAAAGAAATATGGGCGCCATGAGTACGGAAAATTTTCAGACTATCGTGAAAAGAGGATATCATTATCCATATTCCTCGAATACCCTTCACTTGAATCTGGGAAACAATGCTTATACAGAGATTGCCCAAATGTCCGGTGTAGACAAAACAGACTGGAGCTGGTCTCCGCTTTTGGTGGATCTGGACAATGATGGCCATAAAGACCTCTTCATCACTAATGGTATATTCCGGGACATCATTGATAACGACTTTTTGCTGGAAAAACGCTTATATGATGAGCAGGATACAAGAAATTATCACGATGATTTATTGCATAAAATCCCCCAAACCAAAATCAAAAACTTCGTGTTCAGAAACCAGGGTAATCTCTATTTTAAGGACATGAGCCATCGGTGGGGCATCGCTCATGCCACCAATTCCAATGGCGCCTCATTCGCCGACCTGGACATGGATGGGGACCTGGACATTGTTACCAATAATCTCAATGAGCCGGCTACGATTTATGAGAATTTAACGGCCGGAAAACTTGGCCACAACTTCCTCAAGGTGAAGTTGACCGGTACGCTCCGGAATATCAATGCCATTGGAGCAACCGTGGAAATCAGCTATAATAATAAATCCCAAAGACTTGACATGAATCCGGCCCGGGGATACTTTTCCTCCAGTGATTATATATTACACTTTGGACTGGGCAATAATTCGGAGATTGATTCACTTTCCATCACCTGGCCCGATGGAAAGAGAACGCAAATCCCGGATCCCAAGATTAACAATTTAATAGAAATAAACTATGCTTCGTCGGAGTTTGAGGAATTGCCCGGGGTTAAAAACTTAGCACCGCTTTTTAATGAAATAACCAAAGAAGTTAATTTAGAGCACCGACATGAGGAAATTCCTTATGATGACTTTGCCCGTGAATCGCTGCTTCCACATAAACTTTCTGAGAATGGGCCCTTTCTCGCCGTAGCTGACGTCAACAAGGATGGGATGGAAGACTTTTACATTGGCGCGTCGGCCATGAAATCCGCAGCATTATACTTGCAGGATCGCGAGGGGAGATTCAGTCAGCATTCCATGCAAACGTGGATTAAGGACAGTAAGTATGAAGATCAGGGAGCAGTTTTTTTTGATGCCGACAACGATGGAGATCCCGATTTGTATGTGGTAAGCGGTAGTAATGAATTTTATGACAAAAGCTTATTGCAGGATCGACTGTATATCAATGATGGAACTGGCCGTTTTAAACGGTCAAAGCAAGCGCTTCCAGGCATTTCTTCCAGTGGTTTGGGCGTGGATTATGGTGATTTTGACAACGATGGTGATTTGGATTTGGCTGTAGGGGGGAGGGTTGTGCCAGGTAAGTATCCAACACCGCCGAAAAGCTATCTCCTGGAAAACAGAAATGGAAAATTTATAGATGTAACTGATCAACTGGCGCCTGGTTTATCGAAGTTGGGTATGATTACGGATCTTAAATTTTCCGACTACGACGGTGATGATGACCTGGATCTGGTATTGGTTGGGGAATGGATGCCTGTTTGCTTTTTTGAAAATGACGGTCACCAATTCAAACAAATCACCCATAACACCGGCTTATCTGACATGGAAGGTTGGTGGTTTAGTCTGACCGAAGGGGATATTGATAGCGATGGAGATATCGATTATATAGTAGGAAATGTTGGAAAGAACAATAAATATCAGCCCACCAGGGAAAAGCCACTACAGGTCTACTACCGGGACTTTGACGACAATGGGACGGGAGATATAGTCTTGTCGAAAATGGGCGGAAAGGTGCATTATCCGGTCAGGGGCAGGGAATGCACGGCACAGCAAATGCCGTTTATAGCTAAAAAATTTCCTGATTTCAAAAGTTTTGCCACGGCCAGTTTACAAGATATTTATTCGGAATGGCAACTTTCTGAAGCCTTGCATTATAAGGCCGGAGAATTTGGTAGCGGTATATTGATCAATGAAGGTAAGGGAAAGTTCAGCTTCAAATACTTACCGGCCATGGCTCAGATTAGCCCCTTAATGCGTATCAAATTACTGGATTTGAATGCTGATGACAACCTGGATATAGTAGCGGCCGGAAATTTCTACGGTACTGAAACGGAAACCATCAGATATGATGGAGGCTCAGGTATATGTTTGACCGGAGATGGGAGAGGAAACTTTTCAGACATACCGCTCACTGAAAGTGGTTTATATGCCGATGGTAATGTAAAGGATCTGGCCATCATTAGGTTGGCCGACGGTTCTACAGGAATGCTGGTAGCTAAGAATAATGATTATTTACAATTATGGGGCATAAGCAACAAATACAAAATGCGTCAATACCAGACAGGCCTGTCAAATATAAGATGACCGAAATGAAGTACAGCAATATTGTCACCACATTTGTTCATATAGTATGTATTGTATGTTTGATGATACCAATATCATCTTCCATGGCCCAGACCTTCCACGAAGTTGAGATCAGAGACATTGCCAAGATGCAGATTAATTATGGGAATGCCGTGGCTGACTACGACCTGGATGGCGACCTGGACGTTTTTATCGTGGCTTACAATCCTTTTGATGCCAGCGACCCTCAAACCTGGAGCCGGCTGCTGGAAAACAAAGGCGGATGGTTTGAGGATGTGACTGTCGACGCGGGATTTGGCACCCAATATTCCGGCGGTACTGCCGGTGACAACAAAATAGGCGCTTCCTGGGGCGATTATGACAACGATGGCTACCCCGACCTGTTCCTCGCTCATGGCGGCGGTACGCAACTTTATCAGAATAATGGAAATAAGACTTTTTCAGATGTCTCTACCTCATCCAATATTACGCCTTGCAAGGTTTGTGTTAATACCAGTGCACTGTGGTGGGATTACGACAATGACGGTGACCTGGATCTTTATATCAGCGATTACCAAAACCCCAATCGGCTGTTTAACAATCAGGGCGATGGTACCTTTAAGGACCTGTCGCTGGCGGCTAAGTTAGATGACGCCGGTGGTACCTGGTGCAGCATACCCATCGATGCAAACAATGACGGTTGGCTGGATCTGTATGTTGTCAATGACTACGGCCACAGTCGTTTCTATATCAATGAAAATGGAAACTCATTCCGGGAGTCTACGACGGCCTATGGGTTGAAAAACACCGGAAATGCCATGGGTGCTACCGTTGGCGACTATAATAATGATGGCCATCTGGATATATACATCACCAACATTGCCGAATTTCAAAGCAACCCGCTTTTTGCCGGTAAAGCTTCCGGGGGCTTCGAAGAGCGTGCCCTTGAAGAAGGCGTGGAAAATGGCCATTGGGCATGGGGAACCCATTTTTTTGATGCTGATCATGATGGTGATGAGGATCTGTACGTGGTCAATGGCTGGGGAAACCTGGTTTATAATAATAAATTTTTTAAAAACCTGAGAAGTGAAGGCGAAGACAGGTATGAGGATTGGTCTGATATAGCAGCCTGCGACGGAGAAGCTAACGGCATGGGTGCAGAAGTATTTGACTATGATAATGATGGTGATCTTGATATACTGGTGTCCAATACCGATAATAAACCGTACTTCTACCGAAATGTCGGGCAGGCGCCTGGGACAAGCTGGCTACAGGTTGATTTGGAAGGAACGGTCTCCAATCGCAATGCCATAGGTACGAGGTTGGTGGCAGCGGCCAATGGCAAATTTTGGCACCGCTTTCATCATGGAGCCGGTATCATGGCCCAAAGCATTAAGCCGGTGCATTTTGGATTGGGAGGGGCTGACACGGTAGATAGCCTGATGATTACCTGGCCCAATGGTGACCTGGAAACTATCTATGACCTAAAGGCAAATCAGAAAGTAAAAATCATTGAAGGGGTAGGAGTATCGGGAGTCGTTACTGCCCTCGATCCGCAACACAACATTGGAAGTCAGCCGGTTTCCATCACAGCGTACCCCAATCCATTCTACAAATCTGTTGAATTTGAGGTGAATGCCAGGAGAGGTGGCACCCTTCATTTACAAATTTACTCGTTACAGGGCCGGAAAATATTCGAGTTACAAACAAACATTGCCAGTCAAACCCGGTGGCGTAGAAGCTGGGATGGCATTGATATGACGGGAAAAAACCAAGGTGCAGGAATGTATATTTTTCACGTCATGTTGAATAATGAAAGATGGTCGGGAAAGCTCCTGCACCAGCGCTAAAAACAAGATAGCAGGGAACTATGGCTAACACAAAAAAATATAGTTTATCGAGGAAAATCCTATGGTTTCTGATCTTTTCGTGGCTGTGGATATGTTTTTCCCATAGTCATGCACAGTCATTCAGGGCATTAAGCCAGACATTGGGGATCGATCAGGTTTGCCTCGATCACAACTTAATGAGCGGCGGCGTAGTGTTTTTCGATTATAATCAGGATCATTATACCGACATCTATCTTATCGGCTGTGAATCGTCCAACGCACTGTATCGAAATAACTGGGATGGCACTTTTACCAATGTTTCCGTAGAGGCCGGCGTGGCGTTGCCGGATGTAAACACTGTAGGAGCGGCCGTTGGTGATATTGATAATGATGGTGACGATGATTTATTTGTGACGACCAGCGAGCAATTTTCCAATGTATTGTTACTCAATAATGGCGATGGCAGTTTCACCGACATTTCCCACTCGTCGGGTATCCGGGAAAAATCCTGGAGTACCTCAGCAACTTTTGGGGATTTTAACCTGGATGGATGGGTCGATATTTATGTGGTTAACTATGCGGATTTTGACAGGCTGCCTTTTGACGAAAATATTACAGGAGGCCTCCCAAACTACCTGTATCAAAATATGGGTAACAATACTTTTCAGGAGGTGGCGTCCTCCATGGGATTGGATGATATAGGTTGCGGGTTGGCAGTGACCTTTACAGATTGCGACCAGGATGGCGACCCGGACCTTTACGTGGCCAACGATTTTGGATTTAACTATGAACCGAATGAATTATACATAAACATGCATCCGGCACCCGAATTTGTGAAAACAGCTTCGGTCTCGGGCATGGATGCGGGTATTAACGCCATGGGCATAGCGATAGGCGATTATGACGAAGATGGCGATTTTGATTATTACGTCACCAACATGGGTGATAATCCGTTTTTTGAAAACCTTGATAGCGGCCGTTTATTTAACGATATTGGCCTCGCAAAGCAATTAAACAATGCCGACGGTACCAGTTGGGGCGCTGCATTTATAGACTATAATAACGATACGTATCTGGATCTTTTGGTAGCCAATGGCAAAGTGGTTGAAGCAGCGCACCAAAATAATGAAAACCGCCTGTTTGAAGGTAATGCGGACGGAAATTTCGTGAACGTGTCAGAAGCCGCAGGCATTGCCAGCAGTAAAAACTGTCGCGGGCTGAGCTGCGGTGATATTGATAACGACGGCGATCTGGACCTGATGTTTGGCGTGGTGACCGATAGCAGACAATCGGAGGACAACGTCCTGATCTATGAAAACCTGCTGCATCAGGATCACCATTGGTTAAAGGTGAAATTGCAGGGTACTACCAGCAACCGCAATGGATATGGAAGCCATTTGCAAGTGTTTATCGGAGGTAGAATGCTTCTGCGGGAAGCCGACGGTGGGTCGAGCTACCTTTCACATGGCGCCGGTGAGATCCATTTTGGTTTGGGGACCCATAAAACCATTGATAGCCTCGTGATCACCTGGCCGGGAGGGAATCGGGATGTTATCAAAGGGGTAAATGTCAATACTGCTATCACCGTTGTTGAAAAGACAAACTGGTTTACGCACGGCCATCAGGAGTTGTCGATCGTCAATGGAGACAGTGTCTTCTTAGCGGGCGCTTTCAGGAAAGAAAACGGGGTTTATTATCATACAATTGCCAGGGCCAATGGTTTAGATAGCGCCTTAATCATCACCAGGCTGAAAGTGTTGGATCAACCGGTCCCACTGCCGGGAGAGGACAAAAATAGCAATATTGATTTTTCGATAGCCCCAAACCCCTTTAATTCAAATGCAAAGCTTGAATACACGCTGTTTAAAGAGAGCAGAGTGCAACTGGTTATGCTGGACCTGTTAGGCAAGGAGACGATCATACTGGAAAAAAATCAGCCCGCAGGTCGCAGGACGATTTTTTTTGATGAAAGAAAACCCCATAGTTTTGGTTATTCAAGCGGCTTATGTATTTTTAAGTTATTGGTAGATGATCAAATGTATGTATTGAAAGCATGGAGACTAAACCGTTAAAAAAAACATCGGCCACCAAAACCCTCAATTTTGTCCGTTAGCAAAAGCATATTTAGCCGGTATTTTTTTATGCTGCTTTTAACCGTATTGCTTACCCAATGCAGCAATAAGCAAGAGTATGATTATCTTTTCAGGGCCAGCTTATTGGTAAATGAACATCACACCTGGTCTAAGGCTTTCAAATATTTTGCAGAGATCCTGCATGAGCGTTCCGATGGCAGGATTAAACTTGAGGTATATCATTCGGAACAGCTGGCCAAGGAAATTGAGGCAATCAGATTGATCCAGGTAGGTGTTATAGACATGACCATCACCGGCTCTATGCTTAACAACTGGATCGAAATTGCTGCTTTTTGTGAATTGCCGTTTCTTTTAAGGGATAGTGTTGATATGCGGAATCTGATTCATGGACCTGTCGGCCAAAGATTAGAAGCGGAAATGATCAGCAAAACCGGCCTGCGACCTTTGGGTTATTTTCAGCGGGGCCCCCGTCATCTCACCTCCAACCGTCCTATACGGCACCCTGACGATTTGAAAGGGTTGATTATTCGTGTTCCGAATGTACCTTCGTTTGTTACCGCCTGGAGTGCGCTGGGTGCCAAACCTACCCCCATGGCATTTTCTGAGGTGTTTACCTCACTGCAACAAGGTACCGTTGAGGCACAGGAAAACCCATTTGCTATGATTAAAAGCGCCGGTTTTTCGGAAGTCCAGAAATATATCAATTTGACCGGTCATGTCGTAAGCTGGGGATATCCGGTCGTAGGGGAGAAACAATTACAAGCCCTGCCTGATGATCTTAAGGAAATTTTTCTTGAAGCCGGCAGAGACATGCAGATTTATGAACATCAGCTTTTCCTGGAGGGAGAGAAAAAGGTGCAGCAGGAATTAAAGCAGCAGGGAATGGAGTTCGTTGAGGTGGATAAAGATGCTTTTGGCCAGAAATGTGAGCAGGCAATTTATAACAGCTTATCACCCGAAATGCAGAAAGTGTATCACCAGGTTTTGGAATTGAAAAAATGAGAAAACAAAGCGCCGTCGTAGCCAGGATATTGAAACTGGGCACACTTATTAGTACATTTGGTTTTATTGGATCAACCCTTATCCAAATCTTTGCAAGATTTTTGCTGGAAAGCGCCCCATCCTGGACTGAGGAAGCCGCCCGGTTTTTTTTTATATACGCCATTTGCTTTGCGGCAGGACTGGCCATGAAAGACAACTACTACGTATACCTTGATCTGGTGTATAACAAGCTGAAAGAAAGTCAAAAGAAAATACTGGACCTGGCCATTTCTTTTTTTAACCTGATACTTTTTCTGGTTTTAGGGATTTATGCCATACCATTTGTTATGATGGCAGTTACGGAAAAATCTCCCAGCCTGAGGATGTCTATGTCACTTGCCTTTGCAAGCATTTTTGTAATGGCGCTGTCCGTCGGCTTCTATGCATTTTTAAGTCTCCTCAAAAAACTAAGAAAACACTGATGATAGGTATACTGATTGTAGTTTTTATTATTTGCCTGCTATTGCGGTTTCCGATAGCATTTTCGTTGGGTCTGGCCTGCCTGGCTTACGTGCTGGCAAAAGGGGTGCCCCTGATTATATTACCGATGAAATTGTACTCAGGCATTGATGTATTTGTGTTATTGAGTATTCCGGGCTTTATCCTTGCCGGTAATCTGATGAACCGCGGCGGGTTAACGGAAAAAATTATTTCGTTTTGCAATCACCTGCTGGGACATATTCGTGGAGGGTTAGCACTGGCCAATGTAGGGGCATCTATGTTGTTTGCAGGGATTTCCGGTACGGCAGTTTCCGACACAGCCAGTATTGGTGCTATTATGATCCCGGCGATGAAGAAAGAAGGTTATGATGCAGGATTTTCATGTGCCGTTACTGCATCCTCTTCCACTGTCGGTCCGATTATACCTCCCAGCGTACCCATGATCATTGCGGCGACACTTAGCGGATTGTCTGTTGGGCGCTTGTTCCTGGCGGGGGCAATTCCGGGGTTTATGCTTGGTGCGGGGTTGATGGTCATTGCCTATTATATTTCCAGGAAAAAAAAATATCCAAAACACGACCGCAGTTCCCTTAAACAAATTGGAAAGGGCTTTATTGATACATTTTGGTCGCTGCTGATGACCTTTATTATATTATTTGGCATCATCGGAGGAATTTTTACCCCCACAGAAGCTTCTATTATTGCCGTCTTTTACGCCTTGATTATTGGTGTGTTTGTATATAAAAAGCTAAACTTCAAAAACATCCAGGTCATCGTATTGGAATCCATGAAGACCTCAGCCTCACTAATGGTGCTGGTCGGGTTTGCCAATTTGTTTGGGTGGATTTTGATTACGGAACAACTTCCTCAAACGATATCCAACGAGATATTGAATTTTTCCGACAACAAGTATATAGTGCTGCTACTGATCAACCTGTTATTAATTTTTGTGGGCACTTTTATGGAAACAATCGCTGCCTTGTTAATTTTATTTCCAATTCTGATGAAAGTTGCTGTCGCTGTCGCGGTAGATCCTGTTCATTTTGCGGTGATTGCAGTGTTAAATTTAATGATCGGCTTGACCACACCACCGGTGGGCGTTTGTCTCTTCGTTTCCTCCAGCATCGGGAAAATTGGTATTAGTGAAGTTAGCAAAGCGAGTTTACCCTTTTTGGCGGTAAGTTTACTGGTGTTAACCGCCGTTACCTTGTTTCCATCCCTCTCGCTTTTTCTGCCGGGATTGTTTATGGATTAACACAAATACCGTGTCCACTTACCAGTTGGTGAAGGACCCGTCATTTCGCTTTAGCCTTGGTGTTTCAAGAAACTTGAAAGTTTGTTTTTTTGCCAGATCTTCATTGAATTCAACTCCCAGGCCAGGCTTATCCGGTACAGGATAGCATGAGCCCTTTAGCTGTGGCTGTACCGGGTAGAATTCCTGTGCATTGGTGCCAATTGTTTCGGCAGGAGTATTGATCTCTTCGAGCCAGCTAAAGTTGGGACTGGCGGCGGCGACATGGATCGAGGCTGCGGTACAGATGGGACCCAATGGATTATGAGGCATCAGGTCAATGTAATGGGTTTCTGCCATGGCAGCTACTTTCATGGCTTCGGTAATTCCTCCTACATTGCAAACGTCAACGCGGGCAAACTGGGTGATACCGCGTTCCAAGTAGGGAGCAAACTGCCATTTGCTTGCAAACTCTTCCCCCAGGGCAAAAGGAACGTTAATCATACGGCGCAGGCTTTCGTAGGCTTCCGGCGATTCGTCCCGGATAGGTTCTTCTATGAAATCAATGGTGCCGATGGGCATACGTTGCAGAAAGGCCACAGTTTCCGGGATGGTCAGGCGGTGGTGGTAATCGATGCCAATGGTTGGTTGGGTGCCGACCTCTTTTCGCAGCTGAATAAGCCATTGGGCGATGATGTCAATCGATTCCCTCGGTTCAAAATTTCCCTTGATCTCACTGGCCTCATAGAGGCGCAACACAGGCCAGCCTTCCTGCAAGAGGATTTGCGCCCTTCCAATGAGTTGATCCAGGGTAGAAAATTTCAAAGAGGCGAAACAGTTGATGTGCTCACGCTGCTTACCTCCCAATAATTCGTAGACAGGTACACCCAGTGCTTTTCCTTTAATGTCGTATAGGGCGATATCAATGGCCGAAAGCGCAGCTGTCAATACACGACCTCCTTCAAAATACTGACTGCGGTAAACTTCCTGCCAGATAGCACCTATCCTGCGGGGATCTTTGCCTATCAAAAATTCCCTGAAATGTTTGATAGCGCCCATAACGGCCATCTCCCGACCGGTTAAGCCGGAGGCGCCCCAACCATGTATGTCTTTGTCAGTTTCAACTTTCACAACCAGTTGATTGCCAGGACCGATTAGCGTGGGATAAGTTTTAATATCAGTTATTTTCATAGAATTTTGTCCAAATATTGATTTGAAGTTTCGTTATCTAAGGGTAATTCCTTCTTTGATGGTTTTTACTATAGCGCGTTTATCATTTGGGCCATGAGTTCCTAGGGTTTTTCGTCTATAACAATTCTTTCCACCTTGCCTACCAGGAAAATGTAACTAAAGAAACCTGTTAATGCCAGGGAACCGATGAAAAACAGCGCTGGTTCAAAATTATCGTCTTCCACCAGAAAACCGATGACCATTGGCACAATAACCGCTGACAGGCCACCGATAAAATTGAAAACACCGCCTATGAGACCAATTAAATGTTTTGGTGCCATGGTCGAAACGAAAATCCAGGTGATGGCTGCAAACCCATTTCCAAAAAAAGCAATTGCCAAAAAGAATATAACAAAAAAAGTACTTTCTGTATAGTTGGCGCCTATGATGGAAACAGAGAGCAGTGTACCGCTCAAAACCGGTATTTTTCTGGCTACTTCACTGGAAAACCCCTTTCTCATCAGGTAGTCGGAGGTGAAACCGGATAGCAGTACCCCTACAAAAGCAGCGAGAAAAGGGATAGAGGCAAGAAAACCCGATTTTATAAAGTCCAGTCCCCGGTATTTTACCAGGTAAGTCGGGAACCAGGTAAGAAAAAAGATGAAGATGGAACCCAGGCAAAACTGTCCCAGGTATACACCCCACAGCTTACGGTGGATAAATGCCTGCCTGAAGTCAGCCCACCGGAATGTGAATTTGGTTTGGTGTTTTGATCCTTCCTCCACAAGCCCACCTCCCCTGGCAATGTAGTCAAGTTCTTCCTGACTTACTTTTTTATGTGATTTGGGGTCCCGGTAAAACAAGTACCAAATTCCCGCCCATGCAATCCCGATAATACCGGAAACAATAAATAACCCCCGCCACCCCATATAGCTTTGGATGGCTACCAATGTTGGTGTTAGAAACGCCAATCCTATATATTGGCCGGAGGTGTAAACGGCGATGGCCGAAGCCCGCTCTTTTTCCGGAAACCAGCTGGTTACGATCTTGTTGTTGGCAGGATAAGACGGCGCTTCAAATACGCCTATACTGGCCCGAAAACCCAGTAAACTTATAAATGAGTTGGTAAATCCCTGAAGAAATGTCGCTATTGACCATAGGGACAACATAAAGGTATATAATATCCTTGGTGCAACCATATCCACCAAAATGCCTCCCGGCACTTGTAAAGCGGCATAAGTCCAGGCAAATGCTGAAAAGATAAGCCCCATTTGAACTGAACTGAGCTCTAATTCCTCGCTTAAAGCAAAAGCCGCAATTGAAATGTTGCTTCTGTCCATGTAGTTGATCACTACGCTGATGAATACTAGTACTAAAATGTTGAAACGCTTGCGTGTAATTCTGGTGGTTTTGGTAGTCATTATGATTAATTCCGATGGGCCTGCATTTGTTTACATGCCTTTTGATAAATTCCCTTTCTATTTGACAAGACAATGAATGTACATGGTGATTAGGCAAAAATATTCATTGGCAGACAACTTACTTTTTGGCGGGTGAACGCGTGGATGATAAGTCGACTGCTGTTTCACATTCGTCGGGCCAGGTAATACGGTGATTATCCTTGCTGAACGTGGGGCAAACACTGTTGCCAATAGTATTTTTTGATTGTTTTAAATATAGTTTTAACTTTTAAACATTAAAAACCACACTTTACCCGATCACGGGTCTATTGGGTCCAAAATGGCTTTATGCTCAAAAAACAACTAGACAAAAACTGAACAATGTTGAGAATGCAGAATTCGGTGTTATTGCCGGGGGCTTATGAGGTTGATATTTTGTTCATTAAAAACCTGGTCATCAAAATAGCCAGCCAGAAGGCTATAAAAACACTTCCCGCCAATACACCCCATTCATATGCCCCTAGCGGCACAAGACCAAAGAAGGTATTGACAGGTGAATAAACAATAGTCAGGTGCAGCAATAAGGACAAAAGCAGTGCGCCGGCTAACCATTTGTTGGCTAACCAGCCCAAGGTCTCCTCAGATCGGATAACGGCAATCCTTACAAATTCCAGCAATACAAAACCCGTAAGCAACACGGTGCGGGCACTGTCTATCCCCAGTGGCAGGGCTAGCTGGAAGGCTGTTAACAGGATCACAGTCATCACCAGGCCAATCCCGCCTATTTGCCAGCTTAGTGTTTTATTAATGAGCGATTCATTCAGCTTTCGCGGTTTTTTAAGCATGATGTCTCTGGCGGGGGGATCTACCCCAAGTGCCAGTGCCACCAGACCGTCGGTCAGAAGATTTATCCATAATATCTGCACGGCCAGTAAAACGGGGCCATCTAGCTTCATGGTTACCGTAGCGATAAAAATAACACCTACTTCCGCAAGATTACATGACAGCAGATAGTTGATAAATTTTCTGATGTTGTTAAAAATGGTTCGCCCCTGTTTTAACGCATCCCGAATAGTGCTGAAATTGTCGTCAAGCAGGACAATGTCGCTGGCTTGTTTGGCGACTTCTGTGCCCTTGTTTCCCATGGCAATACCAACATTTGCCTTTTTTAAGGCCAGGGCATCATTTACACCGTCTCCGGTCATGGCGACATTGTATTTTTTGGTTAGTTTTTCGAGGATACGCAGTTTGTGAAATGGATTTGTGCGTGCGAAGACATTTATACCACTTTCCAGTTTTTTACCTAATGTCATCTCATCCATGTTATCCAATGCAGTTCCTTCCACAGTACCGGTGGTTTCAAGACCGATATTTTTAGCAATGGCGCCGGCTGTAATGGGATTATCGCCAGTGATCATTATTACCCGAATACCTGCCGTTTTACAGTCCTGTATAGCCTCCGCTACCTCATCTCTGGGCGGGTCTATCATGGCCTGGAGACCAATCCATACCAGCTCCGACTCAATATTTTGATCCGGCGAACCGGTTGGTTTGTAGGCGCAGCCCAATACCCTCAATGCCTCTTTTGCAAAGGCTATATTTTGATCTAAAATTGACTGTTTTTGATCCGGTTCCAAAGGTTTTATATCCCCATTCAGCAAAATTCCAGTGCATTTGTTGATAAGTACCTCAGGCGCTCCCTTGGTATAAACAAAATAACCATCGTCCTGATGTTCCACAACTACAGACATCATCTTTCGCTCCGAATTAAACGGAACCTCGTTCACCTTGAAGTAATGCCTGGCTTCGCCTTCAGCCAGCAGCTGGCGAGCGGTTTGATGTAACGCTATCTCTGTTTGCTTGCCAAGGTACCTGGGGGTTCCGTCCTCTCTGTGGACGGTTTCGATTGTATTGCATAGCAGCCCACATACCAGCAGTTGCCGGGCGGTTTTGTCTCCGGTTGAGACCGGCTTGTCCGGTGACACTTTTTGTATTTTATTGTCATAAAATAAGGCGGTAACCGTCATTTCATTTTTTGTCAGGGTACCGGTCTTATCGGTGCAGATAACGTTGACTGCACCAATGGATTCGGCAATGGACAACCGCCGGATCAAGGCATTTTTTTTGAACATTACCTTGGCGCCGGCCGCTAATGCCAATACTACTACGGCCGGAAGGCCCTCTGGTATGGCAGCGACGGCCAGCGATATAGCAGTCATTAATGCCTGGTTAATGTCATATTTAAAAAAGCCTACAAGAGCTATAAACAGGGCAACAAACAAGGTGAGCAGAGAAAGCTTTTTACCCAATTGCCCCAGCTCTTTTTGAAAGCTGGTTTTAGCGTCCTGGATGTTTTGTAGCCCCTTGGCTATTTTCCCAATCCTGGTTAGCATGCCGGTGTTTGTTACCAATACTTCCGCATTACCGGCAGTCACGTAGCTATGCATAAATACAGGATCATCAATTTCTTTTTTTACGGCATGTGACTCGCCGGTCAGGACGGATTCATCAGCTTCAAGGTGGAAGGAGGCCACAATTTTTCCATCGGCAGCAATAATATCTCCCGAGTCGATCTGCATTAAATCACCTGGTACCACCTCATAGGCGTAAATTTCCTGCTCTCTGCCATCCCGTACAACCCTGGCGCGTGGTGTTGCCATTTGTTGTAGCGCTTCAATGGTACGCTCAGCTCTGTAATCCTGGGCAAAGCCAAAAATCCCGGAGATGAATACGATCGCAAGGATAAGCACCGTATCTGTGATATTTGATGCCTGCCCGGGCAGCAATCCAATGGCCAGTGAAATGATGGCAGCCGCAATCAATATTAGCATGAGCGGCGAGGTAAATTGTTGCAACAGCAACTTCAGCGGATTTAGTTTTTCCTCCTGGGTAATGCTGTTTCGGCCAAACGTAGCTAATCTTTTAGTGGCTTCAATATGTGTAAGCCCACGGGTTTCCATTTTGTTTTAAAACATTTGATTGCGAAGGGGTGGTGATTGGAAAGCCATGAAAGTGTGATCCGAATGGCAGACAATACAATCCCTTCTACACACCAGCCACAGGCTGATGTGTGGGTCAAAGTACAAAAGGAAATGAGAATTAATTAATGACCAAAATCAATGAGCAGGTTGATTTATGGCATTTTAATTCCATTGTAAAAAATGGCCAGGGGATTTACCGCCTTCAACTATTTGGCTCGTATTGATATACCTCGCTCAAGGTATTGGGGCTATTAACAGCCACGTCGAGGTTATGGATACGCCCTTCTCCAAGGTGGTATACCCATCCATGAATATATGGAAACTCGCCTTTGTTCCATTCTTCCTGAATAAATGAGATTTTGGAAAGGTTATTTACCTGTTCCTGAACATTAAGCTCAACGAATCGCTCACCTCTTTTGTGTTCATCCTCAATAGCGTCTAATTCTGTGCTATGTAATCTGTAGACATCTTTGATGTGTAGCAGCCAGTTGTCCAGGAAACCAAAGTTTTTATTGCTCATCGCAGCCAATACACCCCCACAGCCATAGTGTCCGCAAACGATGATATGTTTTACCTTCAAAACTTTTACTGCATAGTAGACCACGCTCAGGAGGTTGGTGTCGGTATGAACCACCATATTGGCGATATTTCTTTGTACAAATATGGAGCCAGGCAAAGCATTGGTGACTTGTGTAGCCGGAACTCTGCTATCCGAACATCCTATCCACAAAAATTCCGGGTGTTGGGCTTTAGCTAATTGCTTGAAGAGGTCGGGGTTTGATTTTGCTGTGTCTTGAGACCATTTTATATTTCCGTCTAAAAGGTTTTTGTATTTATCAGGCATATTGGTTTTTAATTTTTTCTTTTTAAAAATACATAATAATTGATAATTGAAAATGAATAATTAATAATTTTTAATTTTCCATCGTCCATTATCAATTGTCAACCGTTCATTATCAATTCTCAATCCTGATTCCCACAATTTATCAACTTCGCCGTCAGACTTAACAACTTTTTTCAGATATGTTGTGTCTTTTGATCGGAAGCAAAAAAATAAATTATGAAAAACACATTGATATTTGTACTGGCATTGGCAGTTTTAGGCGGTTGTGCTACAGGGGAGGATGCGAATGCCGAACTTGAAATTAACCTGGATAAACAATTGACCGGAAAATGGCAGCTTATCGAACATTTGATGGACCCTGGTGACGGTAGCGGTGTGTTCCAGCCAATTACAAGCGATCATACGATCGAGATGCTTAAAGACGGAACTTTTAAGTCATCCAAGTCACTTTGTTATACCGGTGGTGGTGTTGATAAAGGAACGGAGGGGACCATTGATTTCGACAGGTCCGTGCTAATCCTGGAAGGCTGCCGGACCGATGAAAGCCTTCCCAAATTTGAACTTGCCTACAATTTGAAGGAATCAGATCTGATTATTAATCTGTTTTGCATTGAACCGTGCGCGTTGAAGTTTAAGAAGCTTAAATAATACCCGACAGCATTGTAAGGGTTCGCAAAAGGATTGTATTTATATTTTTAACGATGCGGGGACTCGTATCCCCGCTCTGACCCAAACCACTTTTTTACGCTTATATTAGAAGCCTTGGTTCATCATACCAGGATAAGAACTTTTTTTAAGTGAAAGCCAATGGCGTTTCCGAATTAATGGTTTATCCCACCTTGGTCTACCACATTATTTCAATTTGCCGCGTTGCGAAGGTTTTGAAATGGATGAAACCTTTTGATGTACCAACACATGTGTAGCTACCTATATCTGGGGGATTGACCGTGAAGCTATAGTAATAAATAATGAGTTTTTAACCGATCGATTAAGGCTGTTTGAAAAAAATAGTAATTTCTGGGGATTGAATTTGCTGCAATATTTGCTGAAATTTCATTTCGGTCATTAATTTTTTAGCAACATCCCCATGAGCTACCATCTAACGGAAACAGAAATCCTGGAAACCCAGAACCTGAATCTTTTTATTATTGATAAATTGCTTGATCAGGGAGTATTTGAGTTAGAAGAAATCGGAGAATACGTTCCCAGCTTTTTTCATCTAAACAATAAGGATGATTTAACCATCGAATACCTAAACCAGGCAGGGTGTGACTGGCTCGAACTTACCATGGATGAAATTAATGACATGGGGTTTGAATTCTTTAAAAGATATATTCACCAAGATACCCTGAAAAACGTTTTTCCCGGCTTTCTTCAATTTTATCAGCAAGATGATAAATCCAAGGTGCATTGTGATTTTCAGCAAGTGTTTGACAAGCGAAGCCGGGAATATAAATTACTATTTACCGCCAGCAAGATTCACAATAAACGCCCCGGACTGATCACAATTTCCTGCCCGATGGAAAATTCAGCATCGATTACAAAAAAGCTGGAAAGAATGCTGGGGGAGCAGGCATTTGCACGCAAACACTATAAGCAGTTTTCCACCTTGACCAAAAGGGAGGTCCAGGTGCTCACCATGCTGGCCAATGGTCAAAGCAACCCTCAGATTGCAGGACAGCTTTTTTTAAGTCGCAGGACAATTGAACAGCATAGAAAGAACATCAACCGCAAGCTCGAGATTAAGCGATTTACCGATATTATCAGGTATGCACAGGCTTTTGATTTGATTTAAATCACAACCCGGGCCGGCTTATATATTCGTCTGGTTAACGTTTGATATCGATTTCGTAGGTGAAGCTATCGGCCCGGTAATATCCCAGGTTATATTCAATCGGCCGGTCACCGGGATCACAAACCAGCCTTTTTCGGAACAATAAAAGTTCGCCTATTTTGACACCCAATTCCTTTGCGATTTCCTCATTTGCCAGGATGGCACTTATTTTTTCTTTTGACACGGAAGGAACGGTGGCGTAATCATTCTCGAGGATCTCGTAAAGGTGTTTGGAAAAATCTTCTTTGCCGGTTAAACCAACCCTTGGATGAAAGTAAGAAATAAAATAAACAAAGGGACCTTTATCCAGACCGCGAAGCCGCTCCATTTTCAGCACTTCTCTGCCTTCTTTGATCTGTAAGGACGCCGCCACCTCAGGTTCAGCTGCTATCCAGGATACTTTGATGTCATAATTGACAAATTCCATCCCTTTATTGTGCATTTCTTCGCTAAAACTCCACCAGTTACTCAGCTTTGTGCTCACCGTTTTTCTGACCGTCCTGGTACCAACACCTTTTTTTCGGACGAGCAGGTTCTCATTTTTTAACTTGTTGGTAGCCTGCCGGATTGTATTTCTGGAAATGCCCAGGCGTTTTGCCAGTTCTACTTCTTTTGGCAAAAGTTTGCCATTCTGGTAAGCGGGGCTTTTAATAAGCTTTCTGATCAGGTCTTCCACCTGAACATGTAAAGGTATAGAGCTATTATGATCGATCTGGAATTCAATGTCTTCTTCACGGAAAGTCTTTTTCATGGCCGTAGATCTATAAATTTACCATCGCTGTTGTGCTAAGAATTTTTTTATTAAATAAAAGTTAGCCTGTTAAAGATCAAAGTTTATGGGTGCCGTTTGGCGTTTTTGCAGCGGGTTTTTGGCCTATACTGCCAATGCCAATTTGTTGGCCGCCCACACCAAATGACTGCTGCCAATTTACGGGTTTGGGGTTTGAAAAGCAAAATTATGTGCCTATGTTCTAACATATATGCGCCGCGTCAAATTAAAAAACTATACTAAAACCTACTATAGCGTATTTTCATTTGGTTTAGACAATAAAGATTACAGGGCCCTTAAAAGCGTGGACCTTCTTTAAATTTAGCTCCCGCCGTGACGCCTTTCCATTGATCGGTCCGGAAGGAGACAGCGGGAAGGCCTGCTTTGTTATACAAGTCAAGTTTACCAGGATTGCTGCTCCAGGCGTACCTTATAGCTACCGGCTGCTTTACCTTTTCTGAGGTCACGATAACCTTTTGTCCATCAATCACGGCTTTGGCCCAATAAAATTTCCGGTCATTTCCAGCCATCTGAAACCCCCGAATGTAGCCGTGTTTATCCTGTGTTATCAGACCGCCGGTTGCATGGTCAAATTCCAGAATGGCTTTGTTGCCTGTTATATGCATTTGTTTAAACGTAGGTCCTGATGCTACCACTTCCTGGCCATAAGCTACTTTCAATGCAACCAGGCTGAGACGTCTGCCCACTTCCTGCTTGTTTTTCGGATGAATGTCTCCGGCTTCACCAATATCTATGGCTGTAGCCATACCAGTACGAGGTAACGTCAATGCCATTGCCTGGGCTTCGCGCAGTTCTGCCCAGTCATCCTCCTTTGGGTTGGAGACTTCCTCTTTGTAATTGGCCAATTGTACAAATAAAAATGGCAATTCGGGTTGGCCCCAATGTTTTCTCCAATCCCGGATCAAAGCTGGAAATAATTGGCGATATTCATAGGCCCGTTGGGCATTTGCCTCCCCCTGATACCATATAACTCCCTTTATAGACATTGGTGTCAGGGGTGCTATGTTGGCATTGAATAAGACGGCCGGAGAGGAAAACGGTGTTGCGTTGGGAACGACCGGTTGCCGGAATTTTTCGGGATCTATCGGGTGCCCCTTTTTATACCACCAATTTCCCCACAAAATAGGATTTCCCCAGAATGCGCTGGTCGTAAAGCCGCCAACGCCTCCGGTATCAAAGACCCGTACCGTCAGGAGATTGCCTTTTGGTTTCAACAATGAAGTAGGTATGTGATAGTTTCTGTGATTATGCTTTCCATAACTTTCTCCCACTTTTTCTCCATTAACCCAGACGATGTCATAGTTGTCTATTTGTAACAACTGAAGGAAAAAGGTTTCCTCGGAGTGACCTTCCGGTAAATCAAAATAAGTTCTGAACCAGACAGCACCATCGAAATCCCTTAATTCAGATTCCTGTTCCCAGGTATTGCCCGCTGGTTTTATTGGTTTCCAACCTGTTGTATCGGTTCCCGGGTCAAACCATTGCTCTTCTATTCCTTTTCCTACATAATAATATTTTCCGTACCATTCGGGCTTTTGCTTTTCAAAATCTGCCTTTAACTCCTCAAAACTTTTACCTCGTTTTACAATGTCTCCGACTTCGCCCGCAAACTGAGGAAATTGCATCAATGCTTCATTGCTCATCCAGGTTTCAATACTGGTAGCTCCCAGGTTATCGCTTATAAGCCCTAAAGGTATGTTGAGTTGCCGGTGAAGATATTTTCCGAAATGATAAGCTACTGCGGAGAATTCATTGATGCTTTCCCGGCTTAAACTTTTCCATCCGGTTCCATTTATATCTTCCTGTGGCATATAATCCATTTCGATATAGGTCGTAAACAATCTTATCTCGGTATTGCTGGTCATGGTCGTATCCTTTTCCTTAAAATCTGTTTGGTCGATACGCCACTGCATGTTGGACTGACCACCGCAGATCCAGACATCCCCGATCAGTACATCTGATAGTATAAGCTTATTTTTACCCTTGATTTCCATGGTATATGGCCCGCCTGCCTTCATAGCGGGAAGGTACAATTTCCATTTTCCATTGACGGCGGTTTTAACAGATTTGGAGGCGCCGTTTAACTGTACTGAAACCTTTTCACCCGGTGAAGCCCACCCCCAAACTGCAATCGGTTGATTTCGCTGCAAGACCATGTGACTCTGGAATATCTTCGGCAACTTTACGGCTGCCAAAAGCGGGTTGATGGTCAATAGGATAATGGCTATTGAAAGAAATCCAGTAGTTGTCATAAAAGATCCCGGGAATTTGTTTTTGGGAAAATGGAACATGGTGTTATTCTGTTTTAATCTGCTAAATAATGATGACCGTTTTTAATACGGCCTATTTGTACAAAGGCCTTTAATGTAGCGCATTGCTGGCCTTCTGAAGCGCCGTATGGCCTGATCGTATATTCACCCACTGCCGCGGGGACGATAAAAGTTTCGGCGTAGTGGACAACAAAAGGTTCAAAGCGACCTTCAGGGCTTTCCACAATAGCTTCTTTTCCTTCAACGAGGTTAATCACATTTACCCCACCGTCTGTTGTGTGTAAAACAGGCTTTGTAAACCAATGACGACGGGATTCCAAAAACTGGTACATGTGCAGGCCTGTTTTTTCTTCTGTCCATCCGTCTCCTTCCGCTACTTTTTCAATGTTATTCAATAGATTTTCACGGATCCAGGATCCTTTTCGATCCCACTGAATAACATGTTGGCCGTGTTTAATGTTAATCGGACGCGGTTTGCCATCCAGGCCAAGTCTACCCCAGTCCCATAGTTTAAAGGTAAAAATATAAGGTGTGGTACTGATCTCCAATACAATGCTGTCTTTGCCGGAACAATGCACTGTACCAGCGGGTATCAGTACGTGGTCGTGCTTTTTAACAGGCCATTTTTTTACATGTTTATCCGCATCAAACTTCGACATGCCTTTTTGTGCTTCTTCAAGCTCATGGATCATTTCATCGGGATCTACATTTTCGTCTAACCCCAGGTAAACCACAGCATTTTCGCTGGCATCCAGCAGGTAATAGCTTTCATCCTGGGTATAATTCATCCCAAATTTCTCCTTAATATATTTCACAGTAGGATGGACCTGGAGGCTAAGATTTCCGCCCTCCATAGTATCCAGAAGATCAAAACGGATGGGAAATTCTGCTCCAAATCTTTCATAAACTTTTTTGCCTAATAATGCTTCCGGCTGATTAAACACCAGGTTTATAGAGGGTATTTCGAAGCTTGTTTCCCCAAACCGCAAAAGCAGGCTATTTTCCTCCGGTACGCAATCAAACGCCCAGGCAAAATTGACAGTGTCTTTGTCGAGGTCCGCCACTTTTTTCAACCACTGACCTCCCCAGGGTCCGGGATCAAAAAACGGAACGACTCTGAAAGGGCGATGAGCCGCAATTTCCAGCCCTTTCAACAGGTCGGCACCTTTTATCATCTTAGGTTGTCCGGCGCGATTGGTATCGACAACATAATTCCACCGGGTCATATAGCTTGTTTTATGCTGATCTAAAACGCGCCAATCCACGAAATAGGCGTGTTTGTATTGCAATGAAAAGTCGGTTTCCCGGTTACTTATCCCAAGGTTACTGACTTCATTTCGCCTCATCCGCAATTGGATTTCCCACCGTGCCATGTCACAATAAACAAGCAGGTCTCCCTCAGCCAGACAGGCAGCGCCTGCTCCATAGATTATAATGACCCCTTCCTCAATATTTTCAAGGTTTTGTGAGAAGTTTTGAAGCTTACCGGAATCAAAATAATCGCCTATCCGGAGTGTGGTCCAGTAACCGAAAATTTCATCATCTGTTACGAAAGGATGCACCATTTCACTGATTTCCTGGCCGGTTTTAAATATCTCCATGGTATTGTAAAAGGCGATGTGTTCTATGCCTTCTCTGAATGCTTTTTCAACCTCCGTATGGTTTACGCCATGGTAGCAATCGATTACAATTACCACTTTTTTCTTTGTCATGGCTGCTATTCGATTACGAATAGTCTCACAAATGTTTTCCCAGCCGGTCACACAATCTTCACTGTGATCGCTTACCTTGACCGAAGGAAATTTATCATAATTTGAAATTGTCATTTCGAACCTGTTTCGCGTGTTAAGATGTTAGTAAATATCCCATGCCTAAAATTCCGGCATATTCCAACTGTTTTGCCGGTATCACGGCAGTTTGCCCGGTCTTTATCCATGAATGTGCTTTTATCATTTTTTTTACATAGGGGAGTATAACCGCTTTGCTTTTCATAATTCCTCCCCCTATTACAATTTTTTCAGGATCATAGGCATGGATCAGGTTAATGATTCCCAGCGACCAGGCCTTTAAACAACTTTCTTTAATTTGATCGGCCAGCGGATCCCCTTCTTCGGCTTTTTTGAAAATGGTGTGGAAATCCAGATCCTGTTCATTGGCCAGGCTACTTTCCTGAAAATGAGGGGATTGAATTATCCGATCTTGAAGCGCCCATGTAGAACTTTCACTTTCCAGGCAGCCGATGTTACCGCAATTACAAAGCTTACCATAGATATTCACACTCATATGGCCTCCAAGGTTTCCTGCGAGATAATGCTTGCCGCGAAGTAACTTTCCATCAAGCAAAACCGCGGTTCCCACACCGGTACCCAGGGTGATCAGTACCAGGTTATCGCATCCTTTTCCGGCTCCGTACTGCCACTCTCCAAGCAAGGCCGCACGGGAGTCGTTTTCCAGTTTTGCTGAAATGCCCCAATGGTTCCCGGCCCATTTCCGGATGTCTACTTTTTGCGCATCGGGATATTTTACGTAATCTGAGATTATTTTATCACGATCACTGTCTACGATGCCGGGAAAAGCAATGCCAATGCCGTTAGGTGTGCAATGATGATTTGTCAGCAGCTCATCTACTTCCTGTTGAAGATCTTTAAGCCTTTGTTCAAAGCCGACGTTGGAGGAGGCATCGATGATCTTACTGGCCAGTAACCGGCCGGCGTTCACCAGTCCGATCTTGATCCTTGTACCCCCCATATCTATTCCTATGCTCACTTCTTTCATCTGTTTATAATTTATTTTTATTGGTCACATGGAACCTCACATATTATTATAATCATTCCCTTATGTGTCGATTGCTTCATGCTCGGTTTCATGTTATATAAATTTTATTTTGGTTGTAAATGATCCTTATGACTGCCAGATCTTTTCTATTTCTTCCAGACTCCTGTTTTTTGTTTCCGGGATCTTTCGCCAGGTAAAAATCAAAAGAAAGATCGCGTTGATCATGAACAACCAGAATGTGTAGGCGCCTCCAATGCCCTCCATCAGCATAGGTGTGAGTTGTGTTACCGCCAAAACACCCAACCAAAGGATCAAAGTAGCAAATGACATAGCAATTCCTCTGGTTTTGGTGGGAAAGATCTCGGACATCATCACCCAGGGAATAGGCCCAAGGGAAGAGGCAAAGCTGGCGATGTAGCCGAGGATGAATATTAAAAGCCAGGGGCCTTTGTCAATGCTGAAATAAAAACATAGACCAGCGCCTAACAGACAAACTATCATACCGGATATGCCCCAAAGCAATAAGTTTTTACGCCCGGTTTTATCAATTAGCCAGAGTGCCACAAAAGTAAAGAGCATATTGACGATTCCTATAATTACGGTTTGGGAAAAAGCTGATTCAGCCCCAAAGCCTATGCTTTTAAAAATTTCCGGCGCATAATAAATAATAGCGTTGATACCTGTGATCTGAGAGAAAAGAGCCAGCGTAACCCCCACCACCATAGCCTTCCGCAGTTGCGTGGCAAAAAGGCTTTTGATCGATCCGCTTTCCTGCAATAGTGCTATTTTAATCTCCTCTAAAATTTTGTTAGCTGCCAACTTTCCGTTGACTTTTTCAAGGATGTAATGTGCCTTTTCATCGGCATTTTGCTTTACCAACCAGCGCGGACTCTCAGGAACAAAGAACAGTAACAGCAGAAATACCAATGCGGGAATGACTTCCGAACCTAACATTAAACGCCAGCCTGTTTCAATATTCCAGGCTTCATCACCCGACTGGGCTATTCTGAGATTAATAAAATAGATGAGGATGATACCGACGACAATGGCCAGTTGATAGAGAGTTACCAAACGCCCCCTTTTTTCGGCAGGTGCTATCTCGGCGATATACAGGGGTGAAAGCATGGAAGCGGCTCCCACACCCAATCCGCCTAAAAACCTGGCTAAAATGAAAGTCGTCAGATCATTGGCCATGGCCGAACCGACAGCGGATATCGCGAAAAAAACAGCTGTTATGATTAATCCTCTTTTTCTTCCGATGCGGTCACTTACATATCCCGCACCCATAGCCCCCAGTACACATCCCCATATAGCGCTGCTCGCAGCCCACCCTACCAGGGTAGCTGACAGATCAAATTTGATCTTAAGGAAACCTATGGCGCCTGCGATCACAGCGGTATCGTAGCCGAAGAGTAACCCACCCAGGGCGGCAACAATGGAAATTTTAATGACAAAATACTTAGAATTCTGTATGGTATTGGTCATGTCAGCTTGTGTAATGTTCATGAAACGCTTTTTACTAACAGCAAGTGCTGATGCTTAAAACAATTGAATTTAATGCCCTCCGTTATCATCAAAAACAATTTTTAAAAATCTGGGACGATACAAAAAGGGTTTTGCCTCAATGATGTCGAAAAACTTAAAGCTGTTGACATTGTAGCTTATCAAAAGTTCACCAGGTTTGGAGATGGCCGGGTGGCCCTTGGCGTTATAGGTAAAAAGGTCTGGGTCGGTGATGTCATCGCGGGTATCGTATATTTTTTGTCGTGGCCCGAAAGGTCCGACAGGGGAGGGGCCGACTTGCATATAAATATCAGGGAAAATACCGATGTATTGATAGATCAAAGCATATTGCCCATTTGCCAGGGGAACGACGCTCAGTTCGTTGGAAACACTGTCACTTACAGCTACCATTTGATCGGGGTCAGGAGACCAGTTCACCCCATCCCAAAACTGCCAGGTTTCGAAGTTTTCCACAGCCTTGGGTTGCACTCTTGCTGCGACCAGCTTTTTCCTGTCTCCTTTTACGCCGTACACGTAAATGTAGCCATCACCACCCGGAACTCCTGCATCAATGGTATTGACCAACACGCCTGCCCCAAAAGAAGTGTGGGTTGTGTCGTCCCCGGATGAAGTGAAAAAAGGAATATCCAGTTGATAGTGTTCCTTGAAAGGAAATTGGCTTTCCCGTGGAATCACCAGGAGGGAATTACCTACTTCCTTAAAGGGAAAAAGTGAGTTGTTGTCTAGGTTTTGAATGCGATAGGCAAAAATGTATAAGCTGTTCTCCCTTTCCTGATTCACAAAGCCGTCACCTAACCAGTAATATTCACCTGGTTGGGAAGCAGGTGTCTGAGGGGTGAATATAGCGGCAGGATTGTGTGTTTCATCGGCAATTAAAAATTTCATCCTTGTATCGTCCGGATTACCTCCTTTCAAAACAGCCACAGAGTTATTGACCATTTTATAACCAGGCTGAAGTTCGCCGTCCCGGATCTCTCCCAGCATAGTATCGCTAAAAACGAACAAGACGCTATCGGCTTCGGATGTGTCTTTTGTCATGTCAACACCGGAAAAAGGAATAGCAAAAATACCATCCCCACCAAACCAGCCGGAAGATCGCTTGAATAAAGCGGTCCATTCAGGGGCTTTTTCTACAGTAAATTTCAAATCTTTGGTTGACTTGGCAAAAGACGGATCTTCGGTAGGTCTTTTCTCCTGTGCACAGGAAAACAATAAAGACGAATAAATAATACCTGCTATTAAACAATTTTTCATCATTGCTTTTCAATCAATTTTAGTTAAATATAATCGGTACGATCGAACGCGCAAGATCCGCTCAATTAACCTCAGTTTTTTTTGAATCCCTCTTACAGCTACCCGGATCGAAGTTTTATTTTATATTTTCAAAAAAACTGCTAATAAAAGTGGGCCGTAGCAGGTATCAACAGATTAAACAAGGTTAGCCAACGCAACCTCGCCTTTGAATGATGGCCAAGGTCCCTTTCAAACCTCATACCGATCATCTATTTTTGTAAACACCTTCGTCAAGATTTGAAGAGGATCATTAAGTTAAAAGGCGTTCACAACATCATGTCCGATATCCATCCAACAACCATTGATCAACCGTATCAATCCCACGACCCACATAAGATTTGCCTTGCAAACGCTACTGCTGCATACAAGACTAAATATTTTAAATTTTATTCCCTTGGAACCGCCTTATAAGTATACAGAAAGGTTTCAATTCCCAGGCCAAACACCGTCAAATCCACTTCTAATTCCAATCCTAATTCATCTGTCGTGAGCGTTCTGACCTCATACGTTTCTACCGTTGTGTTGGGGTCGAACAATCCATGAAATTCCCAGATAAATTGTTTTTCATCGGCTGTCAGATACCATTTGTCATAGATTTTAAACCCATCAAAAAGACAATCTCCCGCCCCTGTATCGGTGCCATAATCCATCACAATTGTGCTGTCGGCATTGAGCAACATGGAATTGTCTTTCTCGCATTCTTTGATCACTTCCAGGTTTCCTTCATTAACATGCAAAATAGATGTAAGCGCCCAACGTCTCCTTGGTAGATTGTCGCGGGGCGATAAAGTAACATTAAGCGTAAGATCGCTTACTTCCTTTTTTCCCGCGGCATCAGTGGCCTCAAAAGTAAAACCGATGAATTGGTCTACGTCCGAGGTATCAGTTGCATAGGAAAAGTTGTAGGTGAAATCGGAGCCTGTTGCATCTACCACCAGCGAACCGTTATTTCCAAAGGTTGCATCTACTGCGAGGTTGACGGTTTTTGTAATTTTCAAGGTAGTCAGATTATCTTGTGATGTGGTTATCACATCAACAGAAACCACATCACCTGATTCGGCGGAGGCACGATACTGGCCATGTCCCAGGGTTTTTTCCGCCGAAAGTTCAACGGCAAAACCGTCCCTGTCAAAAAAGTCTTCCGGTCCCTGCACATCGGATTCACAACTCATTAAGTGGAGCAATATGCCGGAAAACAAACAATACTTGAAAAATCTTTTAAAAGTATTCATTTCTCTATTATTATTTTTACGCTTTAATCTCATTTAAAATCCTGCATTTTGTGGTAGGTTGGGGTTTGTATCCCTTTCTCTTTGGGGAATAGGGAAGACATAATAGTCCGGCCCCAGCGTAGGAATCGAAACGGTGTATTCGTTGTCCTTTGCGGCATGGACTTTTTCATCCAATGTTTCGGTTCTTACCAGATCAAACCACCTGATCCCTTCGGCCACAAACTCCTTTCTTCTTTCGTCCAGGACCGCTTCTTTGAATTCCGCCAACCCGGTAAGGTTTACATTGCCCAGCCCCGCCCGGTTTCTGACGAGATTCAGGAAGTCGTTGGCGACGCTAAAGTTGCCTAGTTCCGCCTGGGCTTCCGCATATATCAGCAGCACTTCCGCATATCTTATGACTGGAAAATCATTGACTGACCCACCCGCTGTAGGGTCTGCAGCCTCGTCCCAATATTTCTTAATGTAGATCTTATCCAGCTGAACCGTTGCGCCCTCATCATCCAGAAATTCGGTCATAAAAATGACATTCCTTCTTTCATCATTAATATCAAAAGCGTTGTAAAGATCCTGTGTTGCCGTTTGCCACCCCTGTGTATTGCTAACCTGTGACCTGGCATTTGACAGCTCTACCGGTAAAAGTCTTACGTTAAACTGGCCTACTTCCCAGAAGGATATGTTTCCCCCTGCATCACCAAAACCAACTGAAAATATGGCTTCTTTTCCACCACGGCTTGATAGTTTGAACACGTCGGCGAAGTTATCCCATAATTCGTAGGTGTTGGAGTCGATGACCTCAAGGGCTTTCTCGCCTGCCTTTTGATAATCTTCGAGCGTAAGATATACTTTGGCCAATAGTGCTTTGGCAGCGCCACTGGTAGCTCTTCCTTCCGTAATACTGCCGTCCGGGGGCAAGGCCTCGGCGTCACTAAGGTCGGAGATTATCTGGGTGTAAATTTCATCCGCCGGCGTAGCATCGACGTTCAATGGACTGCTTTCGGTGATGATAAGTGGTATATTGCCAAACATCCTGACCATGTTAAAATACATCAGTCCCCGAAGAAATTTCGCTTCATTGACCAGTCGGTTTTTCAAGATATTGTCCATCTCGATGCCCGGTATTCTTTCAATGGCAATATTGGCCAGGTAAATTACCTTATAATGCACTCTCCAGATTTCCAGTAAATTGGCATTTTCAGCATTGTAAGAGAAGGTCGCCAACTGATCGTTTTGAACAGCTCCCAATTGGTTGTTTTTTAAATTGTCAGAGGCCAATCCGCTGGTAACCCAGAAGGTACTGTGATAAATGCCTGCCGTATTGCCGGGAAATGGTCCGGTAAAGTCGAGGTTATAGGATCCTAAATATGCGTAGATGGCATTGACGGCTGAAGTGGCATCCTGTGCATTAGCATAGTAGTTGTTTTGAGCCACGGTATTCTGAGGATCTTCCTCCAGAAAATCGTCGCATGAAACAATAGCCATACAGAGCAAAAGTCCATGGATAAGTCTCCTCAAGTATTTTATTAAATTTCTCATTTTTATCCTGATTTGATATTAAAATCCTATGTTAAGTCCCAGTAAATAGGTTTTAGTCTGAGGGTAATTTCCATCATCCACACCTACAATGTTTGTAGTGGCACCGTAAGCGTTCCCCTCAGGATCATATCCACTGTAGTCTGTGATGGTTAAAAGATTAGTGCCACTTGCATAAACCCTCAGATTCTGGAGACGCAACTTTTCCAGAATGGGAGAAGGGAAATCATAGCTGAGCATTACATTTTTCAGCCTGATGTAGGAGGCGTCTTCCACAAACCTGGAAGAGAATATGTTATCGTTGGCCGTAGCCAGCGCCCGCGCATATTCATTGCTGGGATTATCCGGTGTCCATCGCCTGGTCCAGGCTTCTTCCAGCACGTTTTGCTGGCCATTGACATTTTCAATATTCAGCAGGTTCATATTTACCATGTCATTGCCCTGGGACCCCTGAAAAAATAGATTCAGCGTAAAGTTCTTATAACTGACCTCATTGCTAAGACCCCAGATGAAGTCTGGCTGGGCAGAACCGATGATGGTTCGGTCCAGGTCATTGATAACACCGTCCGGCGTGCCATTCGGGCCGCTGATGTCTCTGTACTTTCGATCTCCGGCCGATGGGTTTTGACCGACAATAACAGGACTTGATTCTGTTTCGGCTTCGGTTTGAAAGATGCCGTCGAAAACATAGCCAAAAAAGGTACCGATGGGTTCACCTTCTCTCAAAATATTACCACCGAACCCAAGATTTATATCTTCATTCCTTGCCAGATTGGTAATTTTATTTCTGTTGACAGAAAAGTTAAGAGCGGTGTTCCACCTTACGGCGCCCTTGGTATTAATTGAATTCAACTCAATGCTAAAACCCTTGTTTTCCACGTTTCCGACGTTTAGCAGGGTATTTTGAAAACCAGTGGTAAATGGAATAGGGGTGATGAGCAATAAATCGGAAGTCTTTTTGAGATACAGTTCTGTCGTCAGAGATATTCTTCCCTCCATAACGGAAAGATCGATACCTACATTTGCTTGTTGGGTAGACTCCCACTGTAAGTCCTCATTGGGAAAAGATAGTGGTTCTCTTCCGAAAATAACTTCGGCGGGACCACTGCCATTGTTAAAGACACCCTCTCCGAAATCTGTTATAAGCGCCAGGGATCCGTAAGGGCCAATAGCCTGATTACCCGTAAGGCCGTAGCTGGCTCTTAATTTTAAGTCATAGATAAAACCCAGATCTTTCATAAAAGGCTCGTCACTGACTTGCCATGCAAAGGCGGCTGAGGGAAAGAAACCGTATTTATTCCCTTTAGCGAACTTGGAAGCGCCATCTACCCGTCCCGATAGGGTGAACAAATATTTTCCATGCAAGGAATAGTTTATCCGGCCCAAATAAGAGATCAGGCTCCAATCCAATTCCCCGTTAATGGGAGGTTGTGGATTTTGACCAGCACCCAGATTGTGCCAACCGGAACGGGGATCGGGAAAGTCGAAAACCAGTGTGGTTAGCGATTCATTCCTGAATTGCTGTATTTCAAAACCCACCATGGCATTGAAATTACTGTGATCGCCAAATGCCCTGTCATAGGTAAGGGTATTGGTATTTAGCCAGGTTAATGCCTGAAGTGTCCCTACACTTGCTTCACCCAGACTGCTTTCTGTTCTTTTTAGCCCATTTGGACCAAAGGTATTTGATTTTGAGTTCAAACCATCTATACCAAAACTGGTCCGGAAGTCCAGTCCTTCTATTATTTCATATTCCGCATATACGTTGCCCAGGATCCGTGTAGTTATCGTCTCGGCTTCGTATTCCCTGGCTTCCGCCACGGGATTGGCAATGCCCGTTTTCAGAAAATGCTCAAAAGTATATCCCAAAGTTTCGCGGGGATCATAGACGGTGGCAATGGGATTGAATTGCATGGCTCCGGTGATTACACCGGGAATGATCTGTCCCGGGCCCGTCAGCACACCATTTGAAGAGGACCTGTTATAGGAAAGACTGGTTCCTATGGTTAAATTTTCTCTGATATCGGAGTCTATATTGGCCCGGAAGGAATACCGGTCAAAATCGGAGTCGATAACAATACCATCCTGCATGAAATACCCGCCCGATAGGGCATATCGAACCTTTTCCGTACCACCTGACAAAGTAAGCTGATAGTTGGCAATGGGTGCTACTCTCAACAGTTCTTCCTGCCAGTCGGTTCCTTCGCCTAACGTAGCGGGATTAACATAGGCAGGATTCCTGCCGGCGTTGATGTTGGCTTCATTGACGAGTTGTGCAAACTGCTCAGCATTTAGCAGATCCAGCTGATTAGCAGCTTCCTGCCAGCCATAATAACTTTCAAAATTAATGGCGGCTTGCCCTGCTTTGCCCCTTTTAGTGGTAATCAGGATCACACCATTTGCGCCCCTTGACCCGTATATGGCGGTAGCAGAAGCATCCTTTAAGACTTCAATGGATTCAATTTCACTGGGATTGATGGAAGATAGCGGGCCGATACGCGGTCCTCGTCCGCCAATAGTCATTTCACCACCATCACTATTGATGAGCATACCGTCGATCACATACAGGGGCTCGCTGCTGGCATTCACAGAGCTTGCTCCCCTGATCCGAATATTAGTCTCACCTCCAGGTGCACCTGTTGTTTGTATTACCTGCACCCCCGCGGCCCTGCCTTGTAATGCCTGGTCAAACGAGGTGACCGGAATTGCCTTTAACTCTTCCGACTTTACAGAAGAAACCGCGCCGGTCAAATCCGATTTCTTTACGGTTCCGTACCCAATGACGATTACCTCTGAAAGCGATTCCACTGTCTGAATCAACACAATATCGATGACCAATTGATTTTCCACGGCAATTTCCTCTGTTACGTAGCCGACATAGGAAAATACCAGGACCGCATTTTCATCAGGTACCGTTATCCGATAGTCTCCATTGACATCTGTGACAGTGCCGATGGTCGTGCCTTTGATCAATACATTCACCCCTGGCAATTCTTCTCCCTCCATGGATTTCACCTTCCCGGATATTGGTCTTTCCTGTAAGTCCGCAGAATGGGCAAAGGGCGCAATATCAGCCAGTAAGTGCTGATAGCAGCATAATAATGCAAGCAGAATTATCTTTCCTTTCGGGTAGACATTTCGTTTCATATGAACAGATCTTTAAGTTTAGATTTTTTAGTTAAGTACATTGAAAAGCCTCTTTTTAAGGCATATCGATTTATAAGTTTAGTATGTATGAACATATGGACAAATCAAATTTGTCGAAAAATTCTGAGAAAAAAAACTATTCCATATCTTTTTCTATTATTTGTTTACTCCCCAGCTTTTATTGGGCTCAGGTCCGAGGTATATTTCCAGGTGGCCTCCTTTGGCGAATACCTCGTGCTTAAACCAAAACCGGTCTAATTTCTGGCCGTTCAGCGACGCTTTTTGAATGTAAATATTTTTGGCTGAATTGTGATGTGTAGTGATGACAAACTGCTTACCAGGATAATATACCGGGTCGAGTGCAATGGTTATTTTATCAAAAACCGGACTCGTAATATCGTAGGAGGGGACAGCTGAGACATTTCCTTTCAGACTAAACAACCCAATGGCCATCAATGCACTTGTTCCTCCCATTTGGCCCTGATCTTCATCATGCCCTCCATAGCCAAGGTCGGGGGTGATGCCGCCATAGGCCTGTTCCTTTACTTTTCGTACCCAATACTGGGAAAGCCAGGGTTGTCCTGCGTGGTTGAAAACATGGGCATTGGAACAGCCTGGTTGATTGGCATAGCTTACGTAGCCATCATTGTAAGCAAAGACGAAATCGTCGCCTTCCGCGTGTTTAAAAGCATAGTCCAACTTGACACACAGACTGTCCTGACCTCCCATCAACCGGGAAAGCCTCTGTATGTCGTGTGAAACTGCCCAGGTGGCCTGCCATGCATTGGCCTCGATCCAACCGGCGCCTGATAACGGATCATTGTGCATAAATTCGCCATCTTCGTTTTTTGGAAAAAGTAATCCTTGTTTTTCATTAAAAAGCTTTTTCCATCCACCCGATCGTTTTAAAAAATACCTGTAATCTCTTTTTTTATTCAGGCCTAAAGCCATTTGAGAAAGCGCATAATCCTGGAAAGCGGCTTCAACCGTAATGCCGGCATTATTGGGCCAAAAACCATTCCTGGCATAAAACCGGATATCCCGGCTATTCCCCAGCATGCCTCCCGGCAACATGTTTTGTTTCAGTTTTTCATAAGCAATTTTCTTGTCAATCTTGGTCATTAACCCTTTTTGATAGGTGCTTACCACGAGGTTGGTGGCGGGACAACCTGTCATGATGTAAGAATACCCACCGCCACTGGGGCCCCTTGGTAACAAACCACCGTTAATTGCATATTGCACCATAGATGCCGACATTTCATCCATCACCTCCGGCCAGGCCAGTCCCCAGAGGATATTCAAATTCCACTGTGATAGCCACCATGCATCGGAATTATACATGTTGAATTTCAGCTGGCCGTTGCGGTCCCTGGGCAGGGTCCTGACCTTAAAAACTGATGCTGTAAAATTGCCATCACGCGTTCCGGTAGTTCTGTCCGGATAATCTCCGGAGACATCATTGATTTTTTGCCTGCCTAACAAGACATGCCATAAGTCTGTATAAAATTTAATTTTTTGCGCATGGGTTCCACCTTCTACCTTTATTTTACCTAACCACTCATTCCATGTATTTTTGGATTCAAGTCTGACAGTGTTAAAATCCCATGTCGGACATTCTTCCTGTAGATTTCTCCGGGCATTCTCAACGCTTGTATAAGAGATGGCAATTTTCATAGATAATAAATCACCGGCTTGTACGTCGTACATCGCTGCTATGCCCAGGCTGTCGCCCGATACTTCTTTTATTTGCTTTAATTGTTTTTTCCCCTGCCAGCCGTTGAGTTGTTTATAGGGCTTGTCAAATTGGATCACAAAAAAAACTTTCACCTCTTTCGGACCTCCCCAATAGCGGTTGACCGAACTAAAAGCACCTTCAAATTCGGTATCATTCACTTTTTTGACCCGGGCTTTTGCCATGACACTGTTACCGACGTAACCTCCGAGGTTTGTCAGGATCTTTGCTTCCATATCGTGCGTATATCGGAACCGATAAATACTCACCCGATCCGTTGCAGAAAATTCCACCCAGGTTTTATGATCCTGAAGATAAACGCGGTGGTAGCCGGGTTGGACGATTTCGTCGCTATGGGAAAATTTGGATTTCCAGCCTTGTTGGCCTTTGGTTGGATCTATGGTGGCTGGTGTGGGCATAACCTCCAATCCTCCGATCATCCAGGTATGAATTTGCTCAAATCCCAATATCTCATTTTCATTGTAATTATAACCGCCTCCGTTCTGGTTTTTGTTTCTGGTAAGTGGTGCGGCGCCGATCATTCCAAATGGCCTTGATCCGGTTATAAAAAAGAAATAGCGACCACGGTTGGTTTCGATATAGGGATCGACCCATGACACAAAATCACTGTATTGATCGGGGGCCGGATAAACCTCAATTTCAGAAAATCCCAGGTCTTTTCCTTTTCCATCTGTTGCCATAAACTTTACCCATTCCACTGTTTTAGGATCAAATCGAATTTCCTTTCCCGAGCCGTCATTCGGTATTTCGTTTACCCATAAGATGCTGCCATCACTAAATAAAAGCTTACCACCGGCTATATGATCCTTTAAGGAGGCCCTGTCAAAAAGTACGATCCGATTAATGATCTGAGGATTTTCCCAGGTCAGGCGGATCCAGGGAAAGCGGATATAGCCCCAGTCCGTTGTATCTCCCAGGCAGGCCCATTCACCCTTGCCGGGAACTCCTATGATCCCATCAGTCACATATTCCGGTTTAAACTGACTGCTTAATGAGGTCGAAGCAGTCACTTTGGCTTTTCCTGCAATATTTTCGGGAGTCGCCTTTCCTTCTGAAACCAGACTCGCAAAAAGGATTAGCAAAAAGAATCTATGGTGGTTGGAATTCATTATCGATCGGTGTTATTGACAATATATATTTACTTTGTTCATATGTATGAACAAAGTAAATATAATAAGCTTATTCAGAACTACCATAAAAAGAAAAGGAAATTTTGCCGAAGGCATGGTAAGCATTATGCTAACCTGCCGGCACCCAATCTTATCCGGTCGATGTCTTTTGGACTTTTAAACTTTTATGACTTCCTGTGTTGCTGGTATTTAATGGCCTACTTATTTAACAGATGTTCTTTCATTCCCTCCTTGCCATTCAATATTTTCAGGTTTCCATCTTCTCTAAACCACAAACTGGCCATTTGATCAAGGCTGTAACGCGCTTCTGAGGACAGGGTATGATTATGTCGTGTTAAAGGTCTGATCGTTACTCCTCTTTTGGATAGCAGGTATTTAATACCAATAGCATTAATGGACCTTTGTACCATTTCCATGGAACATAATACCTTATTAAGCTCCTGGATTTCAACATTATCGGGATTCCCTTTGGCTACCTTGACGACCAGGTCCGGCAGCCAGTTGGCGGCAATATTCATAGAGCCGGGTGCTCCTGCCTTGATGGCTTCCAACATGAATGGTATATTAGCCTGTAGCAGTGACAGCGAGGTATTACTCGTAACTTTCAAAATCTTTTTGATTTTTTCAAGATCGCAGGAAGTTTCTTTGTAAATGTAAAACCTGCCCGATTTGGCCAGTAGCTCAATGAGCTCAATGCCCAAATGATAGGATCTTGGCACCGGGCATTCATACAGGCCTAACGGAGATTCTATGCATTTTGCCATTTCCATGTAGTAGGCCCGTAAGTCATCATCGTTGGCGCAGAAAGGAGGGACTGTTAGCATGATGACGTCGGGACCGGCGCTTTCAACTTTTTTGGCTTGCTTGATATGTTCCTCGACAGTATCTCCAAAATTACCTGTGGCCGCAACCGGGACTCTGCCGGCTACCACTTTGACCGCTTCGGATACCAGCGTCATTCGCTCCTCATCATTAAGCAAAAACATCTCGCTTGACTGACAGTTGGCATAAATACCGTCGACACCTTTTTCGATGTACCATTCGATCATGTTCCTGTAATGATCCAGGTCAATGGTAAGATCTTCTTTGTATGGGGTATTTAATACCGGCCAAATTCCGTGAAATTTATAATTGTTATCTAACATCTATCCTAGCTTTTTAATTGTCCTCTTTGATTTTATGATCATTTGCGCACCGATGGCGGTTAGCACCAGCCCTGCCGCGGCATTAGTAACTTTGCCCTGGGCGGTGCCGGTAAAGAATATGGCGATTAAAATCACAACACCAAAAAATAACACGAATGTTCCAAGCGCGATATTCATGTGAGCTGATTTTTTCTTTTCTTTTATTTCCTTTGTTTCCATCATTTTAAAATATATAGTAGATAAAAGACAGAATGAGGAGTACGCCAATAGCCCACAGCTTTAAGTTGTTCCACCAACGCCGATCGCTTTGAGGGACTCCTTCAAATACATAGTCATTCGGAATCAGTACTACCAATACACCGATTAATCCAAAAAAGATAAGAAATATCATTTTGGCCGTTTCGGCTGATACTCCTGATAACCAATCAAAATTCAACATAATTACCTTCCTTAAAATTTATTTTTCTCAAAACGCTAAGCACCATATACCAATCCTTTCAGCTTTGAATCATCGTGTTTGCTTGTCATTAAACTCACTGCCACCGTGATCACAAACCCGACCACAAAAGACCACCAGGAAACGTATAGGAAAGGATCCTCAATGGTGAATATCCCTTCCACGGTATTCAATATAAATGAACAGACGATTCCGACAGACAATCCGGCCAGTCCGCCCCACTGGGTGGTTCGCTTCCAGAACATACCCAACAGCAATATGGCGAAGATGGGTCCCTGGAAATAGGAAAGGAATGTCTGGATAGCCACATAAATGCCCGGATAATAGCTACTTATCGGAGCGGTGGCAATGCCTATCAGTAACAAGACCAGTGTTGTTATTTTTCCAACCTTAAGATAATGTTTATCCTCGGCATCTTTTTTAATGTAAGGCTGGTAAATATCTTTGGTGAAAAGTGTCGCTGTGGAGTTCAGGAGAGAGTCAACACTTGACATGAGTCCTGCAAAGAATGCAGAGAACATCAGGCCGATCAGTCCGGGCGGCAATACGTTTTTGATCATCATTGGCAATGCCTGGTCTCCATCTTCCAGTCCCGGGTGTAAAATGATGGCCATTAAGCCTGGAAATAGTACAAGCACGGGGATCAGCATTTTTAAGGAGGAGGCAAAAATCATACTTGCCTTGGCATGCCACTCGTTTTTAGCGGTAAGGCAGCGCTGGACAATAGATTGGTTACCAATCATATAGGCGTTGGCCATGACAAATGTTAGTCCAAACAATATGCCGGACCAGGGATAGGGAGTAGGTGCATCAGACGGCTGCATCAGATCAAAATGCCTTTCGTACTCAGGGCCTAAATTTACAATTTTTTCAGCCATAACCTCCCAACCTCCAACGGCCTGCAGTCCGAGGAAAACCAGGGCAAAACCACCCACAAACATGATAATCATCTGAACCACGTCGGTCATTACCACCGCGGTAATCCCCCCGAAATAGGTGTAAAGGCCAACGACGCTGGCAGTTACCATGATGGAAATCCATATGGGCCATCCCATCAGAACATTGAGCAACACGGCACTTGCCCAGAAAAGTACGCCAAGATCTACCGCAAAGAATATAATCCATGTGGCTGAAGCTATGGTGCGCACGGTGCTGTTATATCGACGCCCCAGGTACTCCGGAATGGTATACATGCCACCTCGCCAGAAATAGGGAATAAAAATGAAAGCAGCCAGCAGCATAGCCGGTACGGAACCTATCCAGTCGAAGTTACCGACGGAGATCCCATATCGATAGGCCTGTCCCGATATTCCTACAAAATCCAAAGCACCTATGTCGGAAACCACAATGGACATGCCTATTGCCCAAAACGGCAGGCTCCTGCCACCTAGAAAATAATCTTCAGAGCTATCGTTGAACCTTTTAAAATAATAGCCAAGCAATAGAATTCCGATGAGGTATGCGATAACAATAAAATAGTCAATCCCTGCTAACATTTTTGTTTAATTTTTGATAAATAGCCAACAGGAAGTCCCTGTTATCGGCCGATAAATATTTCATAACGCCTCCCATTCGGCTGAATGTCTTCAGATATCTTAGGTAATATGCCGGGTTGGTATCAGGCGGCTCTCCCTGGTTCCAGTCCCATGTGTTGGCCGCCAAATCAACGATTACCATATAATGATTATCGATATGAGCATTGTTTTGCAAATGGACATTCTGAGCCATCGACAAAGATTTTTCAAAGATCATAGGCGACATCACCGCCGAGCCTACGGACATATAGACACCGCCCTCGAGATTGTTTATGCCATGGGCAAATTTCAGGAAATCCCGTAACGAGGTACGTCCAATGGCTGCACCATGATTTAATGGGTGGGTGTAAATAATATCATGTCCGATCATGGGGTGTCCGGTAAAGGGAACCCCCAGGCGATAGGCCGCTGCCTGTACACAGTATTTTTTAAAGGGAAAGGAAATTGACAGCCAGCCGGCATTCAACTGAAACTTCCGGATGGTATCCAGCAGGTCCAAGGCGGCGGCCACCCGGTCCAGGTCTTTACCGGAATAATTGGTAATTATTTCGTCGATCTCCTGTTCTGTCGGAATTTGCACACCTTCGTTTTCAATCATACTTCCTACCGACTCTCCGTACCCCTTACCTTCGAACCCACCTACGACCAGTGCCAGGTTCAGAAACCTGCCGGTTTCCTCCCAAATGCCGAATTCACCTTTGTCAACATTGGTACGCACATCTTCGCTACTAAGGCCCTGGAAAGCGAATTCCCAATCGTGAATAATGCCGGCGCCATTAGTGGCCAAATGGGTAATCCACCCCTCCTCCATTAGCTTTATTAAAGTTGGTGCCATGCCATTTTTAATGGTATGTGCGCCAATGGTTAGCATGATAGAGGCACCTTTTTCTTTTGCTGCTTTTATACGTGTTACCACTTCATCCACCTGATGTATAAAATCAGGCGAGGTGTTTTTTACAGGGTGTGTGATTGGTATATGATCTTTTTCAATCATTACCTTATTGTGCCGCTCGGACAAAGGTTTTATTTTTAATTGGCTCCGGTCAAAGTAAGTTCCTGTCATATGGCCATTAGTTTTCAATTGGTTTATCATCCTGCGTCCAAACCGTCAGGTTTGTTAAATCCTTGTCCTGCTTATTTTTGCCTGTAAAAAATAAGGCAGCGGCAATGGCGCAGGCAAATAGTAGCACATGACTCAGAAAAGCCGTATAGTACAGATCAAAGGGCACACCAAGGGCTTTTGGTAGCATACCTGCACTGTCCAGCACCGTCCATAGAGAGAAAATGATTGTGATACCGATGGCTACCCAAACCACCAAAGCATTTTTATACCTTGTAAAGAAGCCAAACATATAAAGCCCGAATATCCCTGCGGCGGAAAGGCTGGAAAGTATGGTAGCAGCGTCCTGAATGGTTTTAGTATCGGCCTTGGCGAGTAATATGGCGCCCGCAATCATGAATATGGCGGTCACCGTAGCGATGGCCCAGGCCATTTTCAGATAGTGTTTATCTTCTTCATCTTTTACCATGTGTCTTCGGTAAATATCATGTATCCCTACCGTCGAGACTGCATTGATACTCGAATCCAAAGAGGACATTGCGGCGGCAATAGCGGCGGCAATGACCAGGCCGGTAATGCCATGCGGCAGGTAGTTGATAATAAAGTACGGTAATATTTGCTCCGGCTTCTGTGTGCCATCCAACATTTCCGTTGCATCAATAGTGGGGAACACCTGGAAAAATGCGTATAGCGCTGTTCCTAAAAACATATAAAATGCCCAGATCGGTACATTAATCATGGCAACGTACATGGCTTTGCGAGCTTCCTTTATATTTTTGGCGGCAGCGTAGCGTTGTATAACATTCTGATTGGTACCATATTCCTGAAGCCACACCGAAAGGCCTAGAATGAGCATCATTAATCCGGTTTTATCTGACAGTGTAAATGCCCATGACACTGGCTGCACCTCTCCCTGGGTGACTTCTGCAAAGGCGAATTTGTTATTGGTGATGGCAATGTCCAATAACTGGTTAATCCCACCAGGTAATGCATTGATAATGATGCCAATACAGATAATGCCCCCTGCGACCAACATGACGGTTTGGATGACATCTGTCCAAATTACCGCATCTATCCCTCCGATAATGGTGTAGACTCCAACAAATACACCGCCAATCAAAATACTGTAAATAGTATCCAATCCGGTAATTTCATGGATTAATAGCGACAATAAATACAAAATGATGCTAATCCTGATTAACTGGGTGATGATGAATGTAATAGCGCCATACACCCGGATTGATGGGCCAAACCTTTGTTCCAGGTATTCATAAGCAGTGGTAATTTTTGTCCTTCTAAAGAATGGCAGAAAGAAATAGGCGGCGAATACAAGGGCTACCGGCAACATGAAGTTTGGCAAAAATCTTAGCCAGGCTGTTTTGAAGCCGTCTGCGGGGTATGCCAGGAAAGTCACGGAGCTGATGGAGGTTCCCACCATACTCAACCCGATAACCCAGCCGGGAAAGGAGCGGCCTCCCACGAAGTATTCTTCCGTACTGGTATTTTTGCGCGAAAAATAATAACCCATGCCTAGTAAGGCCATCATGTAGGCCACCAAAAGTGTAATGTCTAACCAATGTAATTCCATATAATTTGGTAGGGTAAAGCAGCAATATCACAAATTAACATAAGTTGGTCTGTCCAAACTCCTAGTATTCTTCGAAATGCTTATTGAATTTTAACTGTCGGCAGCCTGGCAGCTTCTTCCAACAGATTTTAAGATAAAGAAAATATTATTATCCCCAGCCATCAAAAGCAAAAAAACAGGTTTTACAATTCACAACTACTATTGCGCGAGTTCATTCAATACATTCAAAAGTTCATGATAGATCACCGGTCCGGTATTCGGACCCAGTGAGTTTTCTTCGCCATACGTGTCCCGTTCGTCCAGGTACAGGTAGGGTAAATCGTTATCCCATTCACTTTTTGGGATAATATAACCAATCTCGTCATTGGCAAGGCCAATATAAAATCTGTATTTTCCCGGCATCTGGTTTTGGATGGCCGGTACTTCGACGGGTTTAATATCAAAATCCCCACCTGCCGGGCTTTCCACCCCACCGTGTAGTATTTCAGGATATATTTCTCCGGGGATACCCAAAAAAGTAGCCGGCCCGACGGTAAAAGCGGCCACTTCGGTACGTAATGAGTTGATCCCGGGGCCTCCGCGGTTAAGCAATCCAATGGAAGAAGCCAATAGCAACATGGGATTATCCAGCTTCATGGTTAGTGTTTTGGCCCGGATTGAAATGCTGGCTCTTTCAATTACAGTATCCGGGTTTTCCACAGCGCCTAAGGCCATCAGCCCTATCTGGTCGCCAATGGCTTTGGCTTTGTCGTAGGAAGGCTCAAAGTACAGCGAGTCGGTGAAGGCATCCGGTATGCCTATCGATGGATGTGGTGCCATCAGGCCGCCGATTGCCCCATTGAAATAAATAGCGGTGCCACCCAACCCCGCTTTAAGGATCGTTGTGTCGGAAACGACGCCTTTTTCAACGGCTTCTCTTATGTAATGGGGGAAATCAGAGCTAATTAACAGGTTTTTACTCCAAAGGACCTCCGGGTGGTTAGCCCAATTGATTAAGGTACCAAGGGTTGCATCGGTCTCCGCATCCACCACGTGCATGACAAATACACCGGGTGCTTTGACAATAGGCTTTCTGGTGTCTTTTACAAGGGCCTCGTCTGTGCCGCTGACGTCCTGCGCAAATAATAATTTTGCAGGACGACTCGACCTGACAGCCTGTTCTATGGCCTTGACAGTCTGTTGCTTCAGGCGTTCCATTTCCTGCGGATTAACACCGCTATGAAATTCATCTGGTCCCCAGATTCCTATCAGGTCATTGCTTTCATGGGTATGGGTAGAGGCTATAATGGTGTAATCAATGCCCCATTCTTCCGGAATTAGCTCGCGGATATCTACCACATCGTCGTGCATAAATCCGATTGCATCCAGTACAACAAACGCCAGCTTTGTGTTGCCATCATCTATCACCATGGCCCTGGCCCAAACCTCGTCGTGCACACCATTGGCTGGCTTTCGGTTGTGAAACCCGGCAATCCAAACAGGGTCGAACTTGCCGTTGTTATTAAGATCGTTATAAGTATCCCCGTCTTCTTCCTTGTACCGGGCATCATTATTGACGTCGTTCCATGTATCCGATATGGTTGGCGTAATCGTTTTCAGTCCAAAGCCGACCGTTAACCTGCCAGGTTCATCACCGGGTTTTATATGCAGGTCTACCTGGTAATCCGGGTGGCGATCACGCCGGTTGCGAAGTACCCATATGGCGACACCTGCCAGGAACAGGAGAAATACGACCAAAATTCTCAAGAGCCATTTTTTCATACCTTATTTTATTTGTTGTCTGCTATCCGGTCTTGCGGCCAGCTGCCAAAATTATGAAAGTGCCAGACAAATTGTTTTAACCTGAAATGGAGAAAATGATAAGATGATGCCACTATCAGTTGCTTCCAGGTCAGTTATTTTTTCTTCCAGCATATTGGTTTCAACAATATTTTTAATGGCAAACGCTGTCTTGATGGTAGCCTTTGAAGACATGCCATAGGCCTCATAAAAACGCAATACAATGCTATTGCCATCTTCCGAAATCTTTGTTGTTTCCAAAATAACATTTTCAACATCTATCGCAACAAATGATTGGGTCGAAGGCAATTTCCCTTGATGTGAGGAGCTCTCAGCCATTATTAGCGGCATATTCAGGGCGTAGGCCTCCTGGATTACCCTTCCTTCCAGATGATTTCCTTTGTGAGGGAAAAGTGCATATGTGAAATAATGATGGCCTTTATCGGTTTCGGGATCGGGCCATTTGGGGCTTCTCAATAAATTGATGTCCAATAAATTCTCAGCGGCATCATGTCCGTATTTGCTGTCGTTCAGCAGGGCAATACCGTAGTCCGGTTGAGAAATATCGATCCATTTATGCGCTGAAATTTCGTATTGCGCATCTTCCCAAGAGGTATTGGTGTGGGTTTTTCTTTTCACATGTCCGAACTGAATTTCGCTCACCGACTCCGTCGCCCGGATATTAAAAGTGAAAGAAGAACGCAACATTTTCTCTCTTTCCTGCCAATCGACAAAGGTGATGAAATCAATACGCTTGGATCCACGGGTTAACTGAATTCTTTGTGTGAGTGATGAATCTCCAAAAACCCGCTTTTGAATTACAGCAGTTAGTGGCCCATCTACCAGCGTTTCGCAGGATTCCAATTCAAAGCTGCCTATCTTTTGCATTTTGTAATCTGGCGTAAAATCCCAGGCATCGCCTTCGTCGGCATAAACCGCTAATTCATTATTGGCCTGGTTATCGGGCATTAATTGTTTGTCCGAGGCTTTGTCATAAATAGAGGTTATTAATCCGTTACCATCAAACTCAATCTTAAGCACATCATTTTCCAAAATCGAAGCCGACAAGGTAAATGGCTGATCGACCGTCTCATTAATCGCCGTGTCAACCACTGTGTAACCCATTGATGGAACCTGCACTTGTTGCCAGCGGTCTTTTACCTGAATCCAGGTATCTCGTTGCCATGGCAACGTATTCCAGGCAATTACAGGCTTTTGTATACCATCGGTGGCTATGTGATCAGACAGTCGTTCCAATGCTGCCGTTTGTAGCGCATGTACCTCATGCGACATGGACTCGTAGCGCTCCAGGCTTTCTTTGTGTACTCTTTGGATAGAAGAGCCCGGAAGGATATCATGGAACTGGTAAAGCAGCGTTTCCTGCCATAACTCATCCAATTGTGCTTTTGGATAGTTGGCCCCACCGATTACCCGGTCCAGGGAAGATAAGAATTCGGCGTGGCGCAGGTTAATTTCCATCTTGCGGTTATACCATTTGTTTTTGGCCTGGGACGTGTAGGTCCCCTGATGAAAGCCCAGGTATAATTCTCCTACCCAGGATTCATACAGATGGCGATTTTTGTTCAAATCATCTAAAAACTCTTTGACCGTTCGCTGTGTCACAGGAGCTATTCCCGCCAGGTTTTCCTCCCTTTTCAGAAATTCATGGTGATCAACGCTGGGTCCGCCGCCGCCATCGCCGATACCGTACATTAACAAAAGATGTTCTGTGGTTGCTTTATCTTCATAAAGCTGTTCGGCTTTTTTGATGGCCCGGGGTGCTGCTGAACTGTTGTAAGTTCCTTCAGGGGGCATGTGTGCCAGTACTTCCGAGCCATCCAGGCCCTTCCACAGGAAAGTATCGTGGGGAACCTTGTTATAAAGATCCCAGGAGATTTTGGTGGTGACAAAATAGTCCACGCCGCAACCCTTCATAATTTGTGGTATCTGCGCCGAATAGCCAAAAGTATCCGGCATAATGAGGTTATTGATGTTTTCTCCAAACTCTTCTTTGAAGAATTTTTTCCCATATAAAAACTGCCGGATGAAGGATTCGCCCCCGACGGCATTTGAATCCGGCTCGATCCACATGCCTCCCAGCAATTCCCATTGGCCCTCAGCTACTTTTTCTTTTATTCTACTGTATAAGTCGGGATAATGTGTTTTCATCCATTGATAAAGCTGCGGCTGTGTAGCTCCAAATTTATAGTCGGGATATTGCTCCATCATGCGAAGGACATGGCTGAAGGTGCGCGCGCCCTTTCTGATGGTCTCCCGTATAGGCCAAAGCCAGGCGAGGTCGATGTGTGAGTGACCAATGGCAGTTACCTGTAAGCCATAGTCACCGTTTTTTCGGTCCAGTTCCGGCGCCAAATGGGCTCTGGCTTTAGATATACGCTCGTCAGAGAAATCAACCAATTCGATCATGGTCTTGTGCAGAGCATATAGAATTTTTTGATATCGTACAGATGTTTCATCCAATTGGTCCAGCAGATCCAACAGCACGACGTAATCATAATAAAGCTGTTCCACCGCCTCATTTTTTGTCGCTATATTGGCAAATTGAAGAGTGCCATTGTTTTGAAATGCACCTAACAGATCATTGTTTCCAGCATCGGCCCAGATATCAATGGGCGTACCTTCCTGCCCGTTTTGCGTTATCGGGACCACCGTTTTGCCTGGATCTCCCAGAGAGATTTCAAAAATAGAACTTCCTGTAGTCAGGATTCCGGCAGGCTTCCCCTGTTCATCTACTAACAGGGCCTCCCCGCTGAGGTCAATTAATAACACTACGTTTTTGCCAACTGCTTCGGCTGGGATTTTTCCTTTAAAGTTAAACCATGCACAGTCGAAAAGCTGTCCCCACCGCTGCCCCGGTTTTAATGATAAGCGATCTCCCGAAGTACGTTGTTCAAAAGGTACCGGCTCGGGCGTGTTGTAGGCAGTAACCTCCAGTTCTCCGACCGGGTTATAAATATTGCTCTTTATTTTATCTGTAAGTTTATGAAGATCGGTTAGGGTCCCTAAAGTCTCTGAAAAAAATGCTTTTACTTTCCGATGACGTACTCTCATAATAATTGTTAGCTAAGTGTTGACCTTGATTTTATAAATTAATTGCCTGCTTTTCTTTGGAGGATCGGTAGGCCGCTTCTACAATTTGCAGTACTACCTGTCCCACTTTTAGATCCGACCTGGGCTGGGTCCTGTTTTTGATGCAGTTAATGAAATCTACCATCTGCGCATCATATATTTTCTGGTCGCAATGTTCATTTTTTTCAAAATCGGGAATGACTATCTCATTACCCTGGTTTTGATCATTAAATTTCAGACTGGTCGGCAATGTGCTGGCATAACCTCTGGTGCCAAAAAGCTGGGTGGAGGCCTCTGGTCCATCCATATGGGGTTGCCACCAACCACTTTCCACCATAGAAGTTGTTCCATTGTTCCATGTAATCATGATTATTCCCGAATCGTCTACATCGTAATCACCGTAATGGGTTCCTATTTTCGCATATACCTGGATGGGCAGGGGATCTCCCAATAGAAAACGGACCGTGTCGATAGCGTGTACTCCCATATCTGCCAGGGCACCGCCACCGGCTAGCGGTACATCGGTAAACCAGCCCTCCGGCCCCCAGTTTTCGTGTATGCCGTATCCTTTGGTTTTGATTATTTTGCCCAACGAACCGCCGTCAATTAACCGCTTCAAAAACAACACCTCTTCATCATATCGCCACATATGGCCTACCAGCACCAATTTACCTGTTTGTTCGGCGATTTTAATTAATTCTTCGCCTTCGGTGGGATTCATAGCCATTGGTTTTTCCAGGAAAACATCTTTGCCATTTAAAAGATAATCTTTGGCGTAGGGTGCATGAAATTTATTAGGTGTGCAGATAAGAATGGCATCAATATCCTCTCTTCCCGACAAGCTTAGGGCTTCTGTCCCCGCCTCCGGGATTTTATACTTTTCCGCGAATGATCGGGCGCTGTCCAGGGTTCGGCTGATAACGGCTTTCAGGACAACATCGGGCAGTTTCCGCAATGCCATGGCATGTCTGTGAGCGATAGAACCGGAACCGACTAATGCAATATTAATTTTTGTCATTTGTTTTAAAGTTTTGGATCGCTGCTCCTGATTTTAGGCAGCAATTGAAAATGCTACAAGGTATGTGCAAGCGCATGCACTTTTTTGATAGCCGTAGCAATCAGTTCCATATCCTCCTTTTCGCCAAGTAAAACCTTGTGGTGCATACAAACAGATTCTTCGTGGTAGATTTTTCGGCATACCGGCAACGCGAATCGGGCCGGGTTAATATCCTGCCAGTATTGCTCACTCAGCTTATGACGCGCGGGTTTTGTCCATGGCACGTATAATGAACACTCATTAAGCGGCTCATAACTTGAATCGACTTCAATACCTAATTCAGCTGTCAAAGCCGACCTGAACTTTTCAATGGGCAGACCACCAAATTCCTGAGCATTATAACGAAAGGCGAAGTTAAAATAAGCCTCCTTCGTCTCCCGCCGGTCACGTCTCAAAGGCATTACACCGGGCAGGTCAAGCAACAGGCTGTTGAGGTAAATGCCATTCTCATCTCTCTTTCGGTTTTGTTCCGGCAATCTTTTCAATCCTTCGATTAGAATGGCCGCTTGAAAATCCGTCATCCGGTAATTACCCGATTGTACAAAATTGCCATCGTCTCCATAGATCCCGGCTCCCTTGTCAACTACCACATAATCACTGCTTTCCGGCCGTCTGCCACAATTTCTAAGGGCATCAAGTCGCTCTGCAATTGCCGGGTTGTTGGTAGTGAGGGTTCCGCCTTCACCGGCTGTGAGGTGCTTGGATAATTGAAAACTAAAGCTACCCACGTCTCCGATACTGCCGGCCTTTTGCCCATTCCATTCTCCTCCATGTTTATGGGCGCAATCTTCAATGACATATAAATTATGCCTTTTTGCTATGGCCAGTACAGCGTCCATATCTGCGAAACTGCCATACAGGTGTACCGGTACAATGGCTTTGGTTTTAGGGGTGATGGCCTTTTCTATGGCATCCGGATCGATGCACCAGGTATCTTCACAAACATCCACAATCACAGGCGTTGCGTTGACGTCTAAAATCGTTGCTGCCGTAGCCTGCCAGGTGAGGCCGGGTAAAATAACCTCGTCGCCGATGCCAACCTCCAGCGCCTCCAGGGCCAGCTGCAAGGTAACCGTTCCATTGACAGAAGAAACGGCATATTTGGTACCTACAAATTCTGCAAATAGCTTATTAAACATAGTTTCCTTTGGGCCGTTGTAAGACCAAATACCGCTATTCAGAACTTCTATCAGTGCTTTTTCCTCATTCTTATCCCAAACCGGCCAGGCAGGCCAGGGATTTGTATGAATATCTCTGATCGGTTTACCCCCTGTTATGGCTAAATTTTCCATTTCCTTTTAAGTCTGTTAATCATTTATTAAATACATAAATTGTTGAAGCTACTGCGTTTTGAGTAGCGTTAAATCTATTACCTGTTTGCTGACGTTATAGCCCTCAATTTGCAGCCGCAACGATGTGTGTAAATTATCGGTGTTTGGCACTAAAGCTTTGATGCGTATGGAGTTTTCCGGAAGGATGCTGACATAGTTGTCCTCCCAAAATACAGGTACCACGGTTTCATTGTTGACTGTGTCCAATAGTGATAACTCATTAAAGAAGGCAATATCTTTTGATGGGTTTATTAATAAAACAGATAGCGATATTTCTTCCGGTGTTATCTTCAAATCGGGTTCAACCAGTACCTCAATCTGTCGCAGGGTATTCAACGCTTTAAAATCTGCGTATGCCTTGCTGGGTGTATAATAGGCCCAGTCATCAAATTTGGCTTCATAGTCGAGTTCGTCATGCCTTGTCGAAAGCCAATAGAAATTACCGGATCGCTCTGCGCCCAACGGATCCAGTAACTTTAAATCGAGAAAGTAAGTGGTTGTTGGAATCTCCATGGCGGGCAACGTCAAAAGCGGTGAGGCGTCGTTGGCATCGAGATCGCAGGAGCGGGTATCGGTAAACAACTCGTTAGCATGTAAATCGAATACTCTGATTTTGGCGGTAAGGTTTTTAACAGCCTGATATGTATCGTTAACGGCAACAACCGAATTTGAACCGTAGTCATAGATGATTTGAATAGGCTGACAGGCCTTTTTTGTGCCATAAAATGCACCATTGGGTAATAAATAGCTGTCATACAACTGCCAATACATCTGGGGCAGGGCTGAATTAAGCATCCACTGGATAATGCCGGTGGTCTTTGCCTTATTGACCCGGAACGCTTCAAACATAGGACGCATCAATTCGTAATTCAGTACCTGGGCCTTTCTGACAAATGCTTCTACTCCGGCCGGTTGGCCATAACGTTCGCTAATGGCTTTTTCAATTCTGTCCAGCCTGGAAAAATCATTAAGCCCACAATGGTATTCCCACACCTCATCGATGGGCCATAAATTACGGCTGGGAATCATTTTCCTGATACTGGCCATGGGTGGAATGTTGGCACCAGGGCAGGTTTCTGTGTTAAAACCATAGGCACCGCCTAGAGATTTGTCCGTGTACCAGTAAACAGGAGGTGTATATGCGTATGGTCCAAGCATTTTGACCCCTGAACTCCCGCTGATTTCACTGATTAATTCAGCGTTGGTGATGATGGCTTTCTCACTGCCCACACCGCCGGTAGAATTAAGGTAAGCCCTGGAATTGTCATATTGTTTAAACAATGCAATATATTTTTTTTCCAGCTCGGGGTGAGGCAGGAAATCGCTGGCCACCGTCCAGACAAAGATACAGGGGTGATGCCTGAGCATTAATAGCTGGTCTTTCCACGATTCTGCGATCAGGGTGATATCGTCTTCGTCGGTAACACCACCGTATTGATGGTGTACCGGCTTACCGAGGTATTGCTCGTGTTCCCAATGACAGCTCCAACCTACCATTACCAGTATCCCATGTTGATCGCAAAGGTCATAAAGTGCCTGATCCTTTCCCCAAAACCCCTCCAGCCTTATACAATTCAGGTTCATGTGCTTTACATAACTGACCTGGGCAGCCAGTGATTCACTGGTGTCCTGTAAAAGTAGGTCGTCGGTCCATCCGGCTCCTTTAATGAGAATTTTTTTGCCATTCACCATAAAACCACGGTGGCCATCTTCTGTAAAATAGTCTGCCACGGTCCTTATGCCAAATTGGTGCGTGGTTGCATCCGAGCATTTGTCTTCATATTCGAAACGGCAATCCAGCGTATATAAATGTGGCTCTCCCAAATTGTTAGGCCACCATAACCTGGGTTTTGTTATTTTTAAGGCGGGATGATTACCGGCATCCAGGGTAATGTCCCGATGTTCATGTGCGCCAAGGGTGATCACCTTTGCGACCCTGATATCTCCAATGAAGCATTTTACCTGGCCGGTAATGGGCCTGTCGGTATGATTGGTTAATTGTGCCGCAACGCGCAAAGATGCTTCCGTGACGGGTCCAAAATCTATTTCTGATTCAACAAAGACGTTGGCAATGGAGACCCCATCAATGATTTTTACGTTCACAGGCCGGAATATACCCATATTGTTATCGGGAGGTCTTTGGTTCCAATCGACAAAGCCAACTGAAAAATCTCCGGGCCTGGGTGGAAATACTTCGACGGCCAGGGCGTTGGAACCGGCCTGAACAAAGCGGGTAATATCAAAAGTGAATGTCCTGAAAGCTCCCAGCACCTCATCGGCGGGAGCCAGCAGGTGTCCGTTTAGCCAGATATTAGCGCGATAATTTATGCCTGAAAAATCGATAAGTACTGTTTCGCCGGTTTGTAATGGCAATTCAAAGTGTTTTCTATACCACCATGGCGAATTAAACTGATCCGTGTCAACGTCCTTCAGGTTGGTGCCGAAATACAAATCTTTATAGACACCATTTTCCACCAAAGCAGCTAAAACAGTGGATGGAACATTGGCAATGTGCCAGGAGGAGGCGTCAAAAGAGGGGTTAGAAATTTGTTCCCCCTCATGTATCACCTTGGTGGACGGATATAATCCCCAATCCTTATCAAGTACTATCGACCTTTTCAAATCGCTCATATATCTTTACAAATTGCAGGGTCTCGCGGTTAATTTAATTCATCCAGCAGCGTCTTTACCGCTATTTCTATTTGTTGACGCTGCTGACCGGTAAACTTTCTGTGCGGATGCACAACATAATCACTACAAATACCCAACGCCGAAACAGCACACTTGATACTTTTGATATAGCGGGAGGGGTTTGAGTCAACATTGTATATGGTGTTTTCTATCTTAATCAATTGCTCCCGCAAGGTGTTAATTGTTTCCAGGTTGTGGTTCACTGCGGCATTGTACAGCGCTACAAACAGCTTTGGAAATATATTGGCGCCCCCTGCTATAGCACCGTGGCCACCATATAAAACAGTTTCCGGTAAATATAACTCAGTGCCGGTGATAACGGAAAACTCCGGATAATCCTTGAATTTATCTATCAGCGAATAGCAATAGGCAGCATCGCCGGAACTATCTTTTATGCCCAGGGCACCCAATTCCCTGCACCGTTCGACCACTGAAAGCGAAAGGTGCATTTTGGTGTGACTGGGCATATTATACATGACAAAGGGTAGGGGCAAAGCATCTGATAAATGCTCAATATACACCATCATTTCTCTATCGGAAATAGGAAAGTAATAAGGTGGCGCTATCACAGCGGCATCCGCCCCTTGTTCCCTGGCATATTCTGCGATACTTAACGTATTTTCGAAAGAGGTATCGGTTACACCCACCAGTACCGGTATTTGATGATCCACCTCGTCGCAAACCCTTTTTATTAATTCTTTTCGAATTTTATAGCCAAGCCCCGGCGCTTCCCCGGTGGTTCCCAGTATAAACAACCCATGCACGCCGCCATCGATCAGATGTCGAATTAATTGCGTTAGCCCTTTCGTATCCAGTTCACGATTATTAATCAGGGGCGTTATTACCGGAGGAATAATTCCTTTTAAAGATAGCGTCATTAAATTCTGTTTATTTCCAACACGCATCATACCCTTTCAAGGGTGGAATGATTACAATAGCGTATGATGCAAATTAAGCGGAAATCAAGACTGAATACTTGTGTTTTTTTGTTCTTTATACATAATATTTGTACCGCTCCTAATCAAAAAAGCTGTTCTCGACATATTTACAAATACTATGATAAATGGGCAGGTGATATTCCTGAACGTCGGCCGTATTATTGGCCGGTGCGCAGATGGCAATGTCGCTGAATTGCTTTAACGCTCCTCCTGTTTTTCCGGTAAGGGCCACGACAACAAGTCCTTTCGCTTTCGCGGCAATGGCGGCATTAACGACATTTTTTGAATTGCCGGAGGTTGTAATGCCAAGAAAAACATCCCCCTTTTGTCCATAACCTACGATTTGTTGGGCAAAAATAAGATCGGCGTCGATGTCATTGGCAATGGCTGTAATAAGCGCAGCGTGGGCATTTAGGGAAATAGCTGGAACCGCGTTTTCAAGTTTTTCGGCGATATACGTTCCCTCCTCCGTGGCAGTTTCTATGAGCTTTTCGATGAAATCTCTTTTTAGGGGCCGTTTTTTTTCAAAGCTCTTCATCAATTCTCCCACTATGTGATCAGCGTCCGAACAACTGCCTCCGTTGCCGCAAACCAGCAGCTTGCCCTGGTGACGGAAACTGGTGGTCAAAGCTTCACACGCGTTGGCTATGTCGTCTTTAAGCAAAGCCAAATCAGGGTATTTAGTAATTAAATGCGCTATAACCTGGTGGGGATCCATTTTAGTTTTCTTTAAAAAGTAGTTTAATCAGCCGGTTTCCCTGGGCAAAATCCGGTACGATCAGATGGGCGCCGGATTTTATTAACCGGGTACGTTTTTCAAAATTCAATCCGTATCGCCTGATTTCATCACTGGCGATGCCTACAGCGATACCACCATAGTTTCTACATACCTGTATTTCCACAGGCCCATCTCCAAAAACTGCCAACTCGTGTCCCTGCAATTTATTTTCTTTGATAATGTGATCAATGACCATCTTTTTGGAGTACTTGCTAATATCTCCTACAGACCCATAAATCCTGCCCTCAAATACTTCGGCATAACCCAATGCTTCCGCTTCGTTGATTACATCCTGTTTATCCGTGCCACTGGCAAGATAGAGTTTAATACCTCTGGCCTTCATGGCCTTCAGAAAATCTGTAGCGCCTTTTACGATAAAATCATTGACAGAGAAAGTGCCCTGGCTAAATTTTGAAAGGCGTTCGTTCACCCTCTCCATGAGGGCCGTATTGAATATTTCTTTGTACCCGAATTTATCGGCAATCTTATTTTTGGAGACATAATTAAACTCGTTGACCAACTCGACCAACCCTTGCATTTGTACAATGGTTTGTACACCTGTCGATAAATCAATAAACTCCCGTACCCTTTGCTGTACGTTTTCATATTTGGTCTGGGTTACCGTTTTGAGCTGATCGCCAAGGATCGCCTGAATCATCACCGGTTCCATAATTTTTTCCCATCCCTCGCGAAGGGTGCTGATCGTACCGTCGTGATCAAACACCGCGTGCTTTATATGGCCAAGACTATCCAACACGTCTTCGTAACAAATTTCTATGTCAGTCGAAGGCACATACCGGGCTAATCGCGGCGAAATGGCTAATTCAGGTTGGTAGAGGTAATTTGCTTCTTCGTTCAACTGTACAATTTCAGCAGGGGTGGCGATTCCGGTGGTCAATAGTTTTTGAACTGTAACCCCCGCGGCCAGGTTGGCAAATTCAGCCGCCTCTTTGGCCGAACAACCTGCGCCCAACGCTAATGAAAGCGCGCTTAAAACAGTGTCGCCTGCACCAACCGTTTCAATACTTTTTAATAACTGAATGCCCAGGGCCTGTTCAACACCGCTCTCTGAAACGGATAAAATTCCTTTTGGCCCCATTGTTACAAAAACCGGCTTTTGGGTTTTATTGGCTACATTGGTAGCGTGAGCCTGAATGGCGGCCAGCGATAATCCGGCAGCTCTGCCGTTTTTACCGATATCCAATGCTTCGATTTCCAGGTCATTGCTTTTGAAGATCACATGCTCAAATTGGTTGCTGTAATGTCTGGAGTCTACCAATATTATTTTATCATCATACTTTTTAAACAGGTCATTTAATTCCTCCACGAACTGCGGGTTGGTGATAGCCCCGGGAACCTGTTGGTTGATGATAAGAACCTCGCATTTTGCCAAAGCCTTGGCAATGTTAGATAGAAGCGCCTGGTCTGTTTCCGGTGAGCGCTTGTTTTTTATGCCAAAATCGACGCGCTCAATCTCCTGGTCATGCAGATATTTTTTGGTAAATACGTAGGTGTCAAAATAATCTTCCTGCACGACAAACCCCGAAGTGTCAATACCCAGATCGCTGATTTTTTTGGTAAGTTCCCGGCCGTAGATATCGTTTCCAATAACCCCAACGGGTATAATTTGTGCGGGATTGAGTGCGGCGACGTTGGCTAAAACATTCGCTACACCACCCAAAGTAACATAATGATTCTCAATGGCTTGTGCCTGGTTTCCGGTTTCTACCGATATTTCCGACCCTTCCGGGTTCATGATCCAATAGGCATCCAGGCAATAATCGCCATAAATGGCGATTTTAACGGACTTTATACCATCGAGAATCCTGACAACATGATCAGGCTTCATTTTCTTCTACTTGTTTTGCTTTATTAAGTTGGCGATGAATTTTCTGGCTGGTTTGGTCAGTCCGAGGATCAACAAACCCAAAATTATAAAGACCGCATACATGGTGACATGTTCCTGGTCGTGCTGGTGACCATGGCCGTGGTGCGCCATGATGCCCATTGGCAATAAAATAATAAGTAATGTTATTAAAGCTTTCATATATTAATTGATTAATGGGGTTATTTTATCGTGCAACGCCTGCATCGAAAGGTTGTTATTTTCGCTCAGCAATTTCAAATTTTCATATTCTATGGAAGCCCTTTTAGCCCCCGATGGTGTTACAACTGTTTTGACTTTTACCTTTCCAAAGGGAGTATCTATTTCTTTTATTTCCCGTTGGAGAACATGGCGATCAATTTTGTAATAGCGGACACCAATGGAGGAGGTGTGTTCCAGAATAAAGTCAGACAATCGCTGTAATTCCGCGTTATCGACGATGCAGGAAAGCAATTGCCCGGCTCGTCCCTTCTTCATTTGCACAGCGGTAAAATAAAAATCTATCGCACCGTGTTTAAGTAAATTATTTTGAAAGTCAATGCCTAAAAACTCACCCGACATATCGTCAATGTTTGTTTCCAGCATAAAAAGGCTTTCCGGGACCGGTTGGACTTCGCAAATTGAAAGCCTTACGACGTTTGGTGCGATAAACGTTTTTTGGCCCGGTCCGTAAGCCTTCTTTATTGTTGTTAGTACAGGCACTGAAAATGAAGGGTTCAGATATTTGAGAATAGCAGCACCGGTAGGAGTGGTGCGTTCTCCGGCCTCATCACCGGCATAGGTTGGTATGCCCTGCAGGATATCTGCCGTCGCCGGCGCCGGGACAGGCAGCTTTCCGTGCTGGGTGTTGACAAAACCATGCCCGGTACAAACCGCCGTGGAAAATGTTTGGGAAATTTTTAGTTTATCCAATAACACTGCGCACCCAATGATATCCACCAGAGAGTCTACGGCACTTATTTCGTGGAAGTGTATCTTTTCAAGTGGAATGTTGTGAATGTTACTTTCGGAAGTCCCGATGATATGGAATATCTCGTTTGCTATTTTTTTTGCTCCTTCACTGATGGCTGCCTGGTCAATAATTTTGATGATCTCACGCAGATGTCGGTGCGGATGATGATGGTGGTTATGATCGTGTTTATGATGATGATGATCGTGGTCGTCTTTTTCATTCAGGTCGATTACCTTCACATGTTTACAGACAATCCCGTTTTTGTCTACCTCCTGAATTTCAACCCTGGCATCAGGTAGCTGGAGTAATTGAGGCAACTGTTCCAATTCATCATAGGCATTGGCCAGTCCTGCCAGTCCTCCCAAAAACATATCACCGGACAGTCCGGAAAAAGCCTCTACATACAAAATACTCATCTTACCTTTTTAGTTGATTTAGAATTCTGGTGGCAGCTACGGCCGCACCATAACCATTGTTAATGTTTACTACAGTAATACCATTGGCACAACTCGACAACATAGCATTCAGGGCAACCTGGCCGCCGGTGGCCACGCCATACCCAATGTCGGAAGGCACGGCGATGATTGGTTGTGGCAACAGACCTCCGACCACTGAGGGTAATGCGCCTTCAAAACCGGCCACGATGATCAGGATTTTAAATGTCTTAAGTTCATCTAAGCGACTCATTAAACGGTGAATGCCGGCGACACCAACATCATTAATTCTATCAGCCCCTATGCCCATGAACTTCAGGGTATAATAAGCCTCATTGACCACGTGAATGTCGGAAGTTCCGGCCGAAACAATGGCCACCTCACGGGTATTGTTATCCGGTACCTCCTCCAGCATGAAAATACCGGAGGTTGTGTCTGCGATGCCTTTGGAAAACTTTTCCTGCAAAATGGCAAGTTTTGGAGCCTGCAATTTTGTGACCAATGCATTTTTGTTGTGTGAAATATGGTTGTCTAAAATAGCTACGATATCCTCCACGGATTTTGAGGCGCCGAAGATTACTTCGGAAAATCCAAGCCGGTTATTTCGATCATGATCTATATTAAAATTTGGCATTACCTTTTTTTAAAACCCTGTTCATCTTACCCGATACCAAACCTTCCGTATCGATCACGCAGTCTTCAAAACCTATTTCTTTGATTTGAGGAATCAAATCATCCGATGAGGTCATCAGGTGCTGTATCTGGCCGGCGGGCACCTCTATCTTGCAGGAAGATCCATAATGCCTTACGCGGACATCGGAAAAACCAGCGTCATTTAACAGGTTTTCAGCTGCTTCCACCTGTCTTAATTTTTTGCCGGTCACCGACAGGCCATAGGGAATACGAGAGCTGAGGCAGGGGCTTGCCGGTTTATTCCAGACCGATAATCCCAGATGCCTGGCAAGGGCCCTTACTTCTTTTTTACCCAGTGCTAATTCTGCCAGGGGTGATCTCACCGCGCGCTCGCCGGCGGCCTTTAGCCCTGGTCGGTGGTCGCCCAGGTCATCCTTATTGGTGCCATTTAAAATGGTAAATTGTCCATGGGTCTTTTTTACTTCATCCAAAGCCAAATAGAGGTGGGTTTTACAAAAGTAGCATCTGTTGCCGGGGTTGGTATTATATTGATTGTCTTTTAATTCTTCCGTGTAGATGGTTTTCAGAATAATATCGTGTTTTTTTGCAAAATCAACAGCAACCTGATAATCTTTGGCTTTTAGGCTTTCACTGTTGGATATAACACCGATAGTTTGAGGCCTTGGTAAAAACATTCTTGACAGGTATAATACCAAGGCTGAGTCTACACCTCCGGAAAAGGCTATTATAGATCCCTCTAAGGTTGAAAACCACTTTTTTAGCGACGATATGGATTTTTCAATGTCCATTTAATAAGCTAATCCAATATAAAGATTATTATTAAATTTATTCAAAGTTACGCCGATTTCAAAAGGCATCCTGATGTTTTAAAGCCCATTTCGTATTGTATTTTAACCATCTGTTTAAGCCATTATCAATCACGCTGCGTATTCAAACCCAGGTTTTTGGCTGTTCAGAGAAACATGGCTACAATATCAATTTAATGAGGAAGTCGGGATCGGTTATTTGATATACCCGTGGTATAGGGCCATGTAATAAGGCAATAAATAAAAAGTACCTTCCTGCTCAGAATATCCTCCTCCTTCGCTGTAGTGCAGCGCAAAGGCATCGCGATCCTGCCTTACGTGCCCACGCTCGTCGATCGGGAGGGCAAATCCGTCGTAGTGCCAGCCCTTGTCAGAAGGTGCCCCGGGGGTTGGATCGTGTATGATATCGAGCCGATGGGTATTGTCCATTTCATAACCAATCAGATCAAGCGGGAGCTGTGTCAAAGTGGCCATAGTACGATCATAATGATAATCTGAGCCTCTGAATTCATTGGCTGTAAACGGCGCATAAGGGCCTGCTTCGGGAAATACCTTGCCTGAGGAATAGACCCCTGTCTCTACCACCTCGTTGAACCGGTCGCGAATAGCGGCGTATATGATATTCCAGAACGCGTTATTCTGCTTACTAATATGTTCCCAGGAAAATTCTGCACTTTCGCGATACATCATCAACAATTCCGGATCCTTTTCATATTTAATGAGTCCGTACATACTCATAAGGCACAGATTGTTGTCCCATGGCACCACATCCTCAGGGGGAAAAAATGCCTTTGATTGCATGGCATGGATATGATAATTATATTGATCCCGTAGCATTTTGGATGTCTCAGCATACCTGGCATCGCCGGTTACATGTTGGGCGACATTCAGGAATGACAGCATCATCATGGCGTTCAGGCCGCGTTGATCCCAGCCCCAGATTGAGTTGAGAAATTCGGGTGAAAAATTTCCCCACCGGGTTGGCTTGCCATCGTGGTCGCGAAGCAGGAAACCGTTTCTTACCAGGTGATCTGTTACGTCGGCCACCACGGTTCTCACCAGTTGCTTTTCCTCTTCAGTTTCAGCGACAAGATCGTAAAACACCGCATAAAAAAAGTAGTGCCCGGCAAGCTCATCAGAGCTGGTATCACATTTCCAGTAGTGCCTGCCATCTTTACTTTTTACAAAACGGGGAAGTATCTGTTTCCAAAACGGGTCGCTTTTTTGATGATTCACGTTGTACAAACTATCATAAATTTCATTGACCGGGTCTTCCCAATCCACGGGAATAATCACCCTGGCTGGGAATCCAGCCTCGTGGGTAATGTCTACCAGCCACTTGCAGGCTTTCAGGCTACGAACTGCCAGCTCCTTGGCTTCTTTTTCTTTGGTAACCGCATAACGAAATGCTTGCGAGGCCCCATACATGGCAGTATACATGCCGTCATTGTCAGAGATATCAAGCCGGTAGGAATTGATATCATATTGTTTATTTAGCTTGTTCTGACATATGAAACCCTCGCGGTTATGCCGGGATTCTACCTGCTGCACAAAATGCAACGCTTTCTCCTCATAGCTCATTTCCTTGAACCCAATCCTGCTGACGCCCTTGTTGGTCGCAATCCAGGTAGTTCCGTCTTTCTGTACGGCAATGTCATTGACGAAGTCATCCGGAAGCCATCGCCGGCTAAATCGATAATAAAACCTGGAACCGTCGGCTCTGATGGCGCCTTTTTCGGTGCCTAACCATATTGCTCCCTGCCGGCCGGCATGAGAGCAGGTGAATTTTGTATATGGCAAACCTTCGGCACCGGTGAAAAGTTTCCATTGGTTATTGTCAAGCAGACCCACACCCTGATCGGACCCGACCCAAAGCCTGTTTTTATCATCGACCTGCAGTATCGTAACATTTGAAAGTTTCCAACTGTAATTGGCGTCTGATGGAAAAATTTCCTTCCAGCTTTTCTTTTCCTTCATGAAAAGGCCATTTTGTGTGCCGACATACAATACGTTTCCAAAATTGGTTTGGGACAAAACTGCTCCGGCCCCTTGGGGAAGGCTTTTGATGTTTTGAGGTGTCCGGTCTTTCACTTCCTTGGTGTATGATGTCCAGGTTTTCCCTTGCAACCAATAATAACCTTGGCTGGTTTTGGCAATGGGATTTTCACTTTCATCTAAGAAAATACTTGTCACTGCTGTCGCTGGCAGCCCGTCTTCCAGCGTAAAAACAGTGGCAATTTCCTGATCAAAAACATCAGTGCTTCTTATTTGCCCCCAGGCACAGGGGGCAATCAATAAAAATATGGCTAGTAGCTGTTTCATGTGTTTATAATTTATTTTCATTGGTCACATGGAACCTCGCATATTGTTATCATTCTCCTGTCTGTTTGTCGAATATGTCATGCTTGGTTTCATCCTGTTTTTCTAATTATATAATGACCGAATCATCCTTTTTATAAACTTTCACATCGTTGAGGGATGCTCTGATTTGTTCCAAATCATGCCGGAGCAATTTCCCGAAAAGGGAAATGTCCGAACTGTGCATGATGATATTGACACCTTTGTTAGCCCACTTGATTTGTTGCTCCGGCTCCTCCGACAAATGGATACCAATGCCCAGGTTTCTTTCCCTACAGGCATCTATAACTTCCGTAACTACCTCTTCAAAGGCCGGGTGGGTATATGCCTCGGGTAAAGACAAAGAGCATGACAGGTCATGGGGTCCGATAATGACACCATCGACACCTGGCACGGAGATAAGTTCTGACAGGTTTTTAATGGCCGGTTCACTTTCTATATTGATAAACAACAGATTATTTCTGCAGCGGTGATCTATATAATCTTTAAGATTTTTATCTATCCGGCCGGGATCATCCAGGACCTGCTGAAGTTTTTTTCCTTTAAGAGGGCGGTATTTAGTGGCACCAACGAGTTGTTTTACCTGCTCCACAGATTCAACGTAAGGCGCTAATATGGCGGCAGCTCCTCCATCGAGCGCGGTGGTGGCGATATATGGATCGGGTGAGGGAATCCTTACGACCGGCGGAAGCCCCAGTGCCGCGTAAACCTGACACATATTGGCAAGTGACTCCCGGTTGAGGGCTACATGTTCCGTATCCAGAAATACAAAATCCAGACCTGCCTCTTTCACAGCCCCTGGCCACATGGTAGCGCTGGAGACAATGGCTGTTCCGTAAATCCTTCCACCCGATTTAATCTTTTCTAATAATTGTTTACTATTCATGGCAATCTTCCTTTTCTGTTTATAATATATTTGTTACCGCCATTCACATAAGGCCTGGTTAAAAGCTTCTTCTACCCGGCGGCGTGGCTTATGGAAATAGACAGTTCCGTGACCTGGCAACATCATATCGGTGTCTATTTTGGAAAATTTATTCAAAGATTTGAGATAAGTTTCCTTGTCAAAATCAATGGATCCGCTCCAGCCGTGGTAGCCATCCAGCAACGTACCAATAATATCGCCGCTAACGACTATCCGCCTGTTTTCATGCCTGAAAAAGAATGCTGTACAGCCCTGGCTGTGTCCCGGTAAATGCATTGCTTCAAATTCGATTCCCAACAGTTCGAATTTGCAGTTATCGGCAAATACTTCTGATACCTGAAAAGGTGTAAATGTTTTGTGATAAAGATACGGGCAAGTGCGATCGTCACCACTGGCTACTGCATCTGCTACCTCGGCATTCGCCATAATTTTTACACCTTGTTTTGCAAGTAAATGCCCGCCCCCTGCATGATCAAAATGGGCATGTGTCAGGAGACAATACCGAATGTTTTCGGGGTTAAGCTGCCAATATCGCATATTTTCGAATATTTGGTCCAGCGTATCCCCGCAACCTGTATCGAAGAGAATAAGCCCCTCCGGCGTTTCAAGAATATAGGTGTTTCCATCGTTATAGGCGGCATCCTTTCCATCAAAAGTAAGTCCAATCATGTCTCCGCCTACCTGGTATAATGCTTTAAGTAATTGCACAACTATTTTGTCGATAATAAGAGAAAATATATTGCTTGATTTGCTCATTTTCAACGGGAACAAAGACCGTGACGGCAAAAAATGATAGCCCTAAGGAACTTAATTTTGACAATAAATTTGATATTTTCATGAAGGATGGCATCAATTATTTACCGACCCGGAGAAGCCTGATTTAGACCCAAAGATTACAAATAACCAAATTTCACTGTCCTTGCGCTTGTGCATTTTCGTCAATTTCCGATGGTATTTCGATTTATTAAAGATTTATTAACGCTGAGAGGGGTGGTGGAAATTGAAAGTTTTTAACTTTTTCATTACTTTTAATCCTACACTTATAATGATGCAATTTTAACCGATTAGTTAGACGGTGTTTCATTATGAGATTTTTTGGGTTAAATTACTTACAATATGGAATTTGTATACGACAAAATATTAGTTCCTCACAAGCACTCATTTATAGCTAAAAAAGTAGGTCAAAAAGGTATTCAATCGCCGAGGATGCACTCCCACAAAAATTATGAGTTGAACTACGTGCTATCCGGCGCCGGGAGACGAATTGTTGGCAACAATATCTCAAGTTTTGAGGACAATGACCTGGTAATAATTGGTCCAGACCTGGCACATTGCTGGGAGTTGGGAGATCAGAGCAAAAATCTTGAGTCTACCTGTGTGGTGATACATTTTTATGAAAATGTAATTAATTCAGGATTTTTTAATGTGCCTGAACTCGAAAAGGTAAAAGAGCTTTTAAAGCAGGCAAACAGCGGCATTTGGGTCAAAGGGAAAATGTTGCCTCAAATAAAAGCAAGATTGGAAAATTTGATAACACTTGATGGACTTGAGAGTTATATTGAGCTGCTGCAGATTTTTAATTTGGTGCTCAAATCGGACGATATTGAATACCTGTCGGATAATTCAGGAAATCCAACAGTCTTTTCCAAAGACATTGACAGGGTAAACAAAGTATATGAATACGTATTTAAAAATATCCAGAATACCATTAGCCTCAACGACGCGGCAGAACTTCTTTGTATGGCCCCGGGCTCATTTTCCAGGTATTTTAAAAGAAAGACCAATAAAACTTTTTCTCAATATGTGAAAAGCGTCAGGATCGGATTAGCCGCAAAGTTGCTGGCTGAGACCGACAAGCAGATAACGGCTATATGTTTTGAAAGCGGGTATAATAATCTCGCAAATTTCAATCATCAGTTTAAAGTGGTTATGAACAAGACACCATCCGATTATCGCAAAAGCTTTCGATAGTGAATAGCCTTCATACAACACACCGTTAGGTATAAGCCGACCAGGAAAAAACTTTTTATTTAGTCCGTCTTAGCGCGCGGTTTGGATTGTTAAAAAACAATGCAAATTAAACGGAAAGGGAGAGGCAATCGCCAGGATTTCGTCATTTATTTGCATCCGATTGATATTTGAATATTTGGTTCGGAAATCTGCTGTCAGCTGAGGTTTCAAAGTTGACCGGTATCGATGATTGCGGGTTCCGGTTAACTGGGGAAGATCCTTCTCACCAAAGAAGGATCACCTTTTGTAAGGACTTGGGACTTTGAATAAGTGCAGAAGGAATGTTGTCTCAATTTCTTAAAAACGCTTACCTTGCTAACGGCCGGTTGAATCAAATGTCTTATTTTGCCATTCATGACCATATGTCATTCAAACAAACACTAACATGGGCTTTGTCCGGGATAATTGCCACTTTGCTGGCCGGTTGTCAATCTAATATTAACGGAGAAGGAAAAATGCTGTTGTTGTCATCGCAAACTCAAATCACCCATAGTGCCAAGCACCATGCCCTGGATAATAATGATAATTTTTCTCCAGACGGCAGTTATCTGTGCTACGATACCCGTGGTACAGTTTATAACAACAACCTGGCGAACTGCAAATCGATAGAGAAAGTGGCCGTAGCTACGGGCATTGAAACAGTATTATGGGAACCACCCTCGATAACAGGGGAGCAGGCTGCACCTGGTGTGGCAGCGGTGTCGTGGCATCCGACTGATCAAAAGGTTATTTTTATACACGGTCCTTTTCTGGAAGAGGTGAACGAACGGGGGCATTATACTATCAGGAATCGTACGGGTGTAACCGTTGATGCAGCGGGAATGGGACAGCTTACCAGACTTGAAATGCGAGATATCAACACCAGTGGAAAAACTATTTTCGGAGCACATCGGGGAGGTACACACCGGCATGAATACACGCGAAACGGACAAAAAATAGGATTTACCTATGATGACTATTTATTGCAAAATTATGACCGCACTATTGGTTTTATGGTGGCTAATGAGGACGCCCCTGAAGGATATAGCCATTTATTTGCGGTATTGGTCAAGCCTGTGCCCAAAGGTGAATCAGGACCCGGCGAACTTGAAAAGGCGTGGGATGATTCATGGGTAGATGCGGAAGGGAGAAAAAGAGCCTTTATTGGAAAAGTCCGGGCAGATAACGGGATTGATTATGAACAGGCGCTATTCACGGCAGAAATTCCGGATGATGTTGACATTACCACGGCGGTTTCCGGCGACGCTGTTACCTATCCGGAACCTCCGGAAGGCATTATTATCAGGAGAATTACTCACCACACCTGGGCTGGCGGTATCGTCAGAGGATCTAATAACGGAAAACGAATAGCCTATTTCGGAATGGATACGGTTGGTATCAGGCAGGTATTCGTTGTTCCTGAAAACGGAAGCGACAATGCACCTAATCCCGAATTGCGACCCAGGCAAGCGACCAATTTTAATGCAGATGCTTCCTGTGTGCGGTGGCATCCGGGAAACAGCTGGGTTTTTGCTATTACTGATGGAGACATCGCCGCTACTTATGTGGGGCGGGGAGATGCTTTTGGGATCAGTATCTGGCTGACAAACGATGCTTTGGAGCGAACCGCCCTGGTTGTCTCACCGGATGGCAATATGCTGGCTTACAACATCAAAACGCCGCATCCTACCGAAGATACTGCCTATACTCAGATATATGTGTTGCCTGTGAACATGGATCAATTGAACAAAATATGTCATGATGAATAAAATAATTATATCGTTTACTATCCTTGTTTCAATTTTTACTTGCGGCTGCGCCGATCTCCCGGAGCAGGCCGCAACCGATAAGCAAACAGCTTTTTATGAAACTACCGAATTGTTTCCCAGGACAAAAGACCATACCCACGGATCTACCATTGTTGAATTGTCAAACGGCGACCTGCTGACGGCCTGGTTTCAGGGTTCGGGTGAACGTTGGGCAGATGATGTGGTAATAATGGGCGCCAGACTCAAACACGGAGCATCGGCCTGGAGCAAACCTTTTTTGATGGCAGATACACCGGGCTTTCCGGATGTTAATCCTGTGCTGTTTATCGACGGGGCGGATCGGCTATGGTTGGTGTGGTACCCTGTGATCGCTAACCTGTGGGAAAGCTCATTGCCAAAATACAGGATCAGTGAGGATTATTTAGGTACAGGTGCCCCGGTATGGAATTGGCAGGATATCATACTCGTTAAGCCGGGCAGTTCTACAGAACGCGGCATTCAACCCAATGACAAATTTGTAGCCACTGTCGAAAGGCAGTTAAAAGCCTATGAGGCTAAAAACAAGTCATTAATAGACACTAACCCGGAAGCAAAGGAAATGTGGGATTGGTGGCGTTCTGACAGATTGTCCAAAGCCAAAGGAGAGGACATGATGTACAATGGTTATTTATATGATAGTGTTGGAAACCGGACCAGCCAAAAAATGGGATTTCCGCTCATGCGCAGGATTGGGTGGCAGACTAAAAATAAAGCTGTAATTACGGACAAGGGCCGGATTGTATTGCCTCTCTACTCCGATAACTTTGGGTTTTCAATCATGGCCATTACCGACGATGGAGGTAAAAACTGGCAGTTTAGTGATCCCCTGGTAGGTATCGAAAATATACAACCCGCCATCGCATTCCGGAAAAACGGGGATATGGTAAGTTTCATGAGAGACAATGGTCCTCCGCCGTACCGGCTACAGGTGAGCAGCTCTTCCGATGACGGAAAGACCTGGAGTGATGTAGAGGATACGGATATCCCTAATCCCGGTGCAGGATCGGATATAGTTACTTTATCTAACGGTCATTGGGTGCTTGCCAATAACGATACCGAGGATGGGCGTCATTCACTGGCCATAGCGATTTCTACTAATGAGGGGGCAACATGGGACTATATCCGTCACCTGGAGCTGGATGTCCGCGATAAGGAGGTAGCATCAACCGGGGCCTACCCATCTGTTATTCAGGGCCATGATGACCGGATTCATGTAGTCTATAGTTTTACATCCCGTGAAAAAGAAAGCCCAAAGGGTGAAACCATTAAATATGCTGTTTTTAATGAAGCCTGGGTAATGAAAGGAGATCAACCATGAAATCTATGAACAAATTTTACACTGCTATTTTTGTTGGTTTAACCCTGGGCCTCGCCTGGGCTATTCGTGGAAGCTTTGGCCATGAATGGGGTGCGGCATGGGCCGGAGGCATCGGAGGGTTGGCTGTAATTGTTATTTTTAATCGCGAGGACTGGCATCAGAAGGCGCCGCTTATCGCTTTTTTAGCGGCCATAGGGTGGGGTGTAGGCGGTATGATGAGCTATGGCAAGGTAATTGGGTATACCAATACCGTTGATTTTGGCACAGGCGCCTACGGATACACCATGCTGGCGCTTATCGGTGCGCTCTATGGTTTTATTGGGGGTGGCTTTACTGGATTGGGCCTCGAGTCTTCGGAGCATAAAAAACCTGATTGGGCGGCCTTAATTACGCAAATGGTGGCGGGGGCTTATTTAAGCTGGGGATTGATTATTTATCAGTTGGAATGGCTCATGACCCCACCGCGATCAGAACTTTGGGCTGCATGCCTGGGGGCTTCTGCGGCACTATTCTGGTATTTTAAAAGAAATGGTTTTAGCAATTCTTTGAGGGTAGCGCTTTACTCAGCTTTGGGTGCGGGCTTTGGTTTTGCTTTTGGAGATTTTATTAAAGTAACAGGTGCAGCGCTTGGTCCGGCGTTTAACTGGTGGAATGTGATGGAGTTTACCCTGGGATTTTGTGGAGGAGTGGCCATGTCTTACGCCATTGCTACCAGCCGGTGGGACACCAGTATTAAAATCTCGTCATTCAACAACCGCGCTTCGTTGATTTTAGCTTTCCTGGTTATTCCGTTTACCGTTTATATGAATGCCTTTGATGCGGAATCGATGATGGAACTGGCTGAACGTCTGGAATTGCCGCGCACGGGGAACTTTGTGCTTTCCCAACAAATAACAGGTCTGGTACTGATGCTGATTTTCGCTATTACAGCATACCGTATTTGGATTGCCAAGAAGCTATCTACCCAGGTGAAAAGCCAGCTTTTATTGTCACTGCTGCTGGTGAATTATCTTCTTTTTGTGTATTTGGTCAAAGGAATTTTTAAGATGCCAATAGATATGGGTAACTCGGTCCATTGGTATTTTCCGATGGTGATAGTGATCTTTTTCAGCTGGTATTTTCTGAGAAAACAGGAGATGGGCATTGTGACTGAAAGAAAAGAGTTCCAGCGGTTACCCTGGCTTTATGCCGGGTTGATAATGGTGTTGTTGGTGATCTCTTATATTTCGATTCACGTTTATAAACTGCCATCCTAAGCCCGGTTACAAAATAATAAGATGTTCATCCGATTTCAGGGTTACCGGGTTTATGGGCCGGATATCTATGCTTAACCAACTATTTTATATTGTATTTTAACCTTGCTTTTAAATTGCAGATTAAAAACTTTCAAAAGACTTATTTCTGTTCTAGTTTACAGATAAGATGATCATTTGACTTTAACAATATTTACCATGAGCATGACTAAAATATCTTTGCTGACGCTCCTCCTGTTTTTGGGTACAAAAGAGATTTGTGCACAGTCTTCAATAACGCCGGAATCTGCCCTTAAAAGTTATTTAAACAATAAGGATAAATCTTATCAGTGGAAAATTAAGGATAGCTTTCAATTGGGTACGGTGAAGGGATATAATTTGCTATTAACTTCACAGACCTGGCGCGATATCGTTTGGGTACACCAACTGATCGTGCTGGTGCCTGAAAAAGTGGAGCACAACAATGCTTTATTGTTTATTACCGGTGGAAAAGTAAAAGATGGTAGTCCCAGATGGGGAAGTAACAATGATGCATTTCTTTGGGCTCTCACTGATATGGTGACAGATAACAAGGCGGTACTGGCTGTATTGAAACAAACACCAAATCAACCGCTGTATGGTGAGCTGGTTGAAGATCAGTTGATTTCATATACGCTGCATAATTTCAAGAAAGATGGTGATTACACCTGGCCATTATTGTTTCCCATGACCAAAAGCGCAATTCGTGCTATGGATGCCGTGCAGGAATTTTCTAAAAAAGAGTTAAGGCAGAAAATTAGCTCCTTCGTTGTTTCCGGCGCATCCAAAAGGGGGTGGACTACCTGGTTAACGGGCGCTAGTGACAAACGTGTGGCCGCTATTGCGCCAATGGTTATTGACGTGCTTAATATGCCGGCAAGCCTGGAATATCAAATTGAGGTATGGAAAGAATATAGTATCCAAATAGAAGATTATGTAAAACTGGAAATTCCACAATCTGTCAACACGGAAAGTGGCAAGGCGATTACTACCATGGTTGATCCATACTCCTATAGAAAACAGCTTACCATGCCCAAAATGCTATTTATCGGTACCAACGATGAATACTGGCCGGTCGATGCTGTGAAAAAGTATTTTGATGATATCCCCGGCGATAATTTTATTCATTATGTGCCTAATGCCGGTCATGGATTGGGTAACAAGCGCGAGACGCTAAAAGCGTTAAGTGCTTTTTGGGGAAATACTATGAAAAAGGGTGACAGACCGTTATGTGATTGGAAAATTAACCAGACTGACAGTGGCGCTTCCCTGGAAGTAACCGTAACACCGGATAAGCTGGTGGACGCTTCTCTTTGGTACACTGATTCCAGGGACCGGGATTTTAGAGATGAGCACTGGTCATTTGATCACGTCGAAAAGGGGAAATCCAATACGATAAACACGTCACTGGACTTTCCCAGAGCGGGATACAGGGCTTTCTACCTTGATCTTAAATATAGAGGTCCAAACGGCGGCAAGTATACAAAGAGCACCCGCATGTTCGTAATGGACGATCATCAGGTTTTTGTGGAATAGGCGTGTACTTCCCAAGCCGCCACAAGGAGCATTGCTGAAGCTGGGTGTAAGGCATTCATTTGATTATTTACGACATCTCTATCCTACCCGGCGTCATTGAGGAATGGGAAGGCCAAAAGCGAGGATTCTGAAGCAATCTCCTGGCTAATACTGCCACTCTTTGCTTAGACGTACCAGAGGGCACGGTGGATTATTAGAGTTCAGCAGCCATGCGCTAAGGGATCGTTTCACGACCAACCCACCAGCCAACGCATTGTTTACGATGACGCGGTATTGGAAGAGTGTGGGCTATTTAATTTTCAATTCCTTTTTTGCCGTCGTACCCTGAAAGAGAATGCCAATCCTTGCTTTTTTGCCATATACTATAATGCTTTTACTCCATCAATTGCTGGATCCTTTTTTCCATTTTTCGATTGGTTGTTTCCAAAGACTCCAAACGTTCTAATAGTTCAATCTGATAAAGTGTTAGCTCTTCAATTTTCTTAAGAAGTCTCATGTTCATATCACCAAGATCAATTCCGTTCGCTTCGATTTCAGCAGCAGATGGGATATCCGGAAGGTGTTTGTTTACTGAGATATATTTCTTGGTTTCTTGCAATGTTCGTAGTTTATAATCATTTTCAAAAACATAATCGGGCACAGTGATATCTGCCAATACTTTTACCTCTGTCGCCCTGATTTGTCCATTAACAGCGAGTTTGGAGATGGGATTGGTGTTACCAATTCCAACATTGCCACTACTCGAAACGAAGAGTGACTCAATAGCTCCGGCATTTCCCTGTATCTGAAGTGTTGCTCTTGCACTGGCATTGTCTTTGTCTATAATTAATACATCCGGTCCGGCGTTGGTACCGGTAGATTCAAACCTGGCAACACTTTGATTTGCTCTGGTAACATCGAGCGCAAAACTCGGATTTGTTTTTCCTATGCCTATTAATCCGGCGCCTGATACGGTAAGCCTGGTTTGATGATTTGTCCTTAAATAAATAGGGTTTGTGCCGTAATTATTCAATTCAATCGATAAGTTGTCTTGTTGCAATAAACTCCCGTAATCGCTTCCTGCCCAGTCACCATTTGACGCGTCGAAAAGTATACCTGCCATTCCACTTCCACTGGCACCAAACAAGGCCATTGCCCGTTGACTGCCAGTTGTAGTTACTCGCAATTTTTCTGAAGATGGAGAACTGCTGCCTAAACTCAGGCCTCCTGTAGTGTAATTATTACCCGTAGTACTCCACTGTTGTGCAGAAGCCGGAATTGCATTAACTATTAATACCAAAAGACTCAAGGCATAATTTTTCATAGCTTTATAAATTAGATATTCGAGGGATAAAAGGTTAAGGCTTTTAATTATTTATTCTGGTTGAAGGATACCAAATGTCATGGTACCATTACTATTAATGTAATAATAATGCCTGAGGGTGACATGTTATGTCACTGGGTGAGAAAATTTTTGATACCCTGTAAAAGGATGATTTTATAAGCGGGCAGGAGCTACCTTTTAACAGGCAATGAATGATATTTTCATTTACCCTGGCTTTGAGCTTTCTGACAAAAGGATCCGGTGTGTTGTTACGAACTCTGCCTATTATTCAAAAAAAGAGGACCATCACTTGTCAGGATGGTCCTCTTGGATGTGTTATCTGAGAGTTTTAATCTTAAATTACCACGGTTTATTCATTCCCTGTAGTAACCAGCTTTTTGACCAGGCGCTGTTTTTGCCATCTGCCTGTGAGTAAGCGGTTTCCTCTAAAAGGCTTACAGCATTCTCGGCATTGGTGGTATTGATGTCAAGTTCCTTGGTCATGTAATAAAACCTTACTGGCAATACAGTGCGCTTGGCAGCAGGGCCGGCAACCAGGGCAGGTAGGCCGGTTCTGCGGAAATCAGCCCAGGATTCAGCGGCGTTAGTCCAACTGGCAATCCATTTTTGTTCCAAAATTTGCTCCTGCGTTCCATTGTATGCTGCCGGACCGGCTATGTAGGTGTCATATTCACCTTCCACACCCCAGGCTTCCAAAGATGCCATGATGGCGGATTCATAATGTGTCTGGGCATCACCTCCCGTTAAACCTTCCAAAGCCGCCTCGGACAAGATAAAGTGTACTTCCGCGGCGGAGATGAGCCTGGCTTGCAGCAATGGTCCGCTGGCTTCTTTGTATATGTCATTTAAAAAAGAGACATGAGGATTGAAAGATAACTGTCCAGGCGTAGGGTTCAGGTTATGTCCTGATGGCAAAGCCGAAACGCTGGGTGGAATACCTACATAATCGGGATCGGTATCTACCAACCTGTCTCCTACAACGTCAGGAGAAATATTTCTGATGCCGTCAATAACCTCATCTGTACCTGCAGGCAGGCCGGCATCAACTACGATTGGCACTTCAACCCTGTTGGCCCAAACAGCTAACCTTGGATCATTCACAGCCTGCATAGCGTCAACCAGGGTTGAGCACATTTTTCTTCTTCGGTAGTTGCTGCCGGACGTTCCGTCGAAGACAGTATTACCTGGCCAGGCATCAGCTTCTCCCGTTCCGGGATAGGCCATATTCGCGTCGTCTGCCACGTCGGTGATGATAGGATATTGCGTGCTATTACCTAAAATTTTTGCAATACCGGCAGTCGCTGTAGAAGGATCTTTTGAGGAAATCCTCATGTAATACCTTAACATCAAGGAATTGGCAAATTTTCGCCATTTGGTAGGATCTCCGCCATATATCACATCCGCATCATCAAATATCTCGTCATATTCACTTTTGCTTTTGGATAATAATGTGTTGGCAGTTTCCAGGTCTTCCAGGATACCATTGTATATAGCTTGTTGGCTATCAAATGCCGGTAGCAGGTTTTCCTCGCCTCCCTGGTCGCCGTTTAGTGCATTCACGTAAGGCGCATCGCCCCAGATATCGGTAATGTGGGCAAACATCAACGCTTTCATGACGTGGGCTACGCCCTGATGAAACTCAAGTCCCAGTTCTACTGACCGGTTATACATATGGTTGTTATTCCTCAGGATTTCATAAAATTTTGCCCAACTTTGGTCTGACCAGTCATAATCATTGTGCCCGCTAAACCAGGCATCTTTTTGCGTATGCTGCATCACCCCGGCAATATCTCCAAACCCATAATTTACTATTTGTTTTGAAGCCTCCGAAAGCACAGTGGTAATTAAGAGGTTAGGATGTACCGTAGTAGGATCGACCCCATTGGGATTTTGATTTGTTTCCGTCAGGTCTTCGCAGGAAAACAGAAAGGTAAGCAGTAAAAGCACAACTGCGACCGACTTGTTTTTTATAGTTTTCATAGTTTTTCTCAGTTATCGTTAAAATGTTACCCCTAATTTGAATCCCACAGGGATAACCCATGGAGTAATGTTGTACCTTTCAATTCCTTGCTTGAACTGGCTGCCGCTGCCATTGACACCGGGACCCGGTTGAAAGGCCATCTCAGGATCTATGCCCACTTTGGCTTTGGTCCATAAAATGATGTTACGGCTGTAAACACCCACACTGGCATTTTGAAGACCGATGTTTTTGACAAATTCAGAGGGCAGCTGATAGCTCAGGGATATCTCTCTAAGCTTAACAAAGTCCGCATCAAACATTGCCGCTTTTGTGAAGTCCCATGGGTAGTTATCGGCATAAGGAAGAATTCTGGTGCCCGGTCCACCGAGGTTTTCGATATATCCTGTGATGTTGCCCTCATTATCATAGGTTGCGATAACACCAGGGTTAAATACGCCATCATTCAAAGGAACAATGAAGTTGGTAGGAAATCCACCGTATTCCTTGGTGGGACCTCCGACGATATTTATTCCGTCTTTAATATGCGTATCTGCATTAGCCACCAACCAATCTCTGAGTGCATCACCCTGTAAATCTCCAGGATTGATCAGGTTATCCAGAAACCTTTGGGTCTTAAGATCAGATTCAGAGTAACGATAAGTTTGAGAAACAAACTGGCCGCCTTTTCTCCAATCCACTGTAGCGCTTAAGGTGAAGTTTTTATAGCTTACAGAAGTTTGAAATCCCAGGAGAAAGTCCGGGTTGAAATTCCCGATTTTGTTCCTGGTATTTTCTGCTCTGATGTCCTGCCAGGATCCTTCTTCATTTAATAGAGGGTAACCAAAATAAGGAGAACTTTCATCGGTAACGGTAACCAGCTCTCGGTCGTAAATATCGCCGATTTCATCTCCGACATAAGTCCACGCACCACCTTTGGCATCATTCCAAAGTCTGAAAAACTCAATACCGTCACTTAATTCCAGTATTTTGGTTCTGTTTCGTGAAATATTCGCACTTACATTCCAGATCCAGCCGTTTTGCTGAATAGGGGTGCCACCTAACATGAACTCCCATCCGGTGCTTTTGATCAACCCTGCGTTGATTGTTTTTGAGTCAAATCCCGATGAAGGCGGCAGGCCTAATCCAAGTACCTGGTTTTCATTTTCAACCTCATAATAAGTTGCCTCCATCCACAATCGGTTCCCAAACATTTTCAGGTCGGCGCCAACTTCCCATGAAGTGGCAATTTCAGGTTTCAAATCGGGTGTTAACAGGTTTCCCGACACCGATAATCTTGTAAGATCACCCCAGGCACCTGTGCTTTGAAGTGTAGGAAATAGCGAATAAGGATTCGTGTCATTACCAACTTGTGCCCATCCACCTCTAATTTTAAGCAGATCGACAGTTGAAGGTAATTCTAACGCCTGATCCAGTAATACACTCAATGACGTAGAAGGGTAAAAGTACGACCTGTTTTCTTTTGGCAGTGTACTTGACCAGTCATTTCTTGCCGTGACATCCAGGTAGATCATGTCTTTAAAACCCAGACTAGCTATGCCGTAAAGGCTGTGAACGGCTTGTTCGGCAAAACTGTTGCTAAAATCCAGATTTGTGGGAGCGATGTTCTGAATGGTAAAAACACCTGGAACAACCAGTCCGGCGCCTCTTGACTTGGTGGCATTGCGTACCTGTGTTCCCCTGTTGTACCTTGCATTACCACCTGCAGATAAGGTCAGGTCAAAGTCGCCGTATTTTTTTCTGTAAGTAGCAAGAAAATCAACATTGCGTTCATATCTTTCTAAATCCACTACACCATAAATACCATTTCCTTCTCTTGTGTAGCTATTAGCGCCCTTAGTCTCCCGTTTTTCATCATAATAGTCTAAGGCATATCGTACCATTAAGTCAAATTCAGGAGTAATTTGCCAATCCGCCTTGAGATTTCCATATACGCGGTCTCTTTGAAAGCTATTGTTTATCTCATAAGCCAAAAAGTAAGGATTGTTCTTATCGCCAATGGCAGGAGATCTTTGCTGAAGCCCTTCCTGACCAGGTACCCAATAGTCTCTTAACTCCCGAATATCAATGTGTGGTGATAGCGCATAAGCGTGTTGCAAAGGGTTCGTACCCCGGTTTCCGGAAGGACGGTTGTTAGACCAGCTTCGGTTTACATTAATGTTATTGCTGAAGACAATTTTTTCACTAAGTTTCGTCGATGAAGCCAATGAAATATTATTCCTGAACAGGTCAGAGTTCGGAATGATTCCTCTGCTGGTCATATTAGTAAAACCTAACCGATAATCAATCATATCATTGCTATTGGAAAGAGAAATTCCATTGGTAGTCGTGATACCGGTTCTTACAAAGTTTTTCACATTATCTTCATAGGAAACCAACTCGGTAGGAATTGGATTGCCATTCTCATCAAGCGGGCTATTCCACTGAATGGCTCTTTGCCCTATATCCAGTTCAGGACCGGAACCAGCAGCGGATCCCTCATCAATAAGTAGCTGTCCACCCGGATATGGGTTTGAGTCCTCGGTATACGGCTGTACGCCGGTGGCAAACTGGGTATGAAAGGGAAGATATTTGAACGGTTTGTCAAATACCGTATTGGAATGTACAGAAACAGTAAGCCTTTTAGCTTTTTTTCCTGATTTTGTGGTAATTAGTACCACGCCATTTCCAGCCCTGGAACCATACAAAGCAGCGGCGCTTGGCCCCTTTAATACTGATACACTTTCAATATCTTCCGGGTTAAGGTCAGATATTGCGTTGCCGTAATCCACAGGGTTCCGGCTCCCGATTTCAGTTACGTTATTTAATGTGTTAACGACGGGAACACCGTCAACCACAAACAATGGCTGATTGTCACCGCTCAGGGAGGTGGCTCCCCGAATTACCATGCTTACGGAAGAACCGGCAGCTCCGGTTGAACTGATGGTTACACCAGGAACTTTACCGGCAATGCCGTTAATAACATTTTCCTGGGCAACTCTGTTTAATTCCTCCCCGTCTACCTGACCTACTGCGAATCCCAGGGAACTTTCTTCTCTTGAAATACCAAGTGCGGTGACTACCATTTCATTCAGATATTGAATACTTGGGATCAGTACAAGGTCGACTACACTTCTTCCGTTTAAGATCACCTCCTCGGTGGTGTAGCCTACATTTGAAAATATTAAAACCGGAGCTTCTCCAGGTACCTGGATCACATACTGCCCATTAACATCGGTGACAGTACCTATTGTTGTACCCTTAACCAGGATGCTTACGCCGGGAATAACTTCCCCATCTTCGGCGGAGGTTACGCGACCTTTTACTGTAGCTGATGCCCCCGTCGTTTCCTGCGCTGACAGGCCCGTAGCATACAGTATGCACGAAATCAAAAATAGATTCGTAAAGATTCTTAATCTCATAATTTTAGAGGTTTGTGTTAAGATAAAACAGTTTTCTAGTACAAATGACGGTGAATTAAATACACCATACTTCTAGTTTTCTGTTTAATTCCTGTTATATTTTAACATGATTTCAACCCGGTAATAACCAGTTATTTGGTGTCGTAACGTCCGCTTTTTTTGCCGCGCAGACCGCCTTCACAGAAAAGTTAACAATGCCTTAAAGAAGCGCTAAAACAAGGAAAAATCGATTTTTTGCTTGATTTTGCAATTTATTTTGAAAATTGGTCAGGCGGTGTGATGAATTGGTGGTTTTTTGCACGGCTACAATATATTTTTTCTTAACACCTGGTTAATACTCCGGTAATAATTAAGCTCGGTTTTTTATGGTAAAATCTAATCTCCAGGAGCGGACCTGACCAACCGCACAAACATGTTATCAAAGAGTTGAAAATTTTATTGATGTCATGACCGTGGTTAAATAAACTTGTAGACGACACTCGTAATATCTTACCGGATATTGCATATTTTCTTAAATGACTACCTTCTAAATTGAGGCGCCTAAACACATATAAAGTGCCATTATGTTCAAAAATCATAACAGCTTTTACTTTTTGCTGGGATCCGTATTTTTTTTGTTAGCTTCCCAGCCACTTTCAGCCCAAAAAAAGTGGCATAAAAGTTTTCTTAAGAATGATCAGCAATATGAAAAAGGAAATTATACAAAGGCCAGGGAAAGCAATAACCTGTTAAAATTAAAAATTGAGCGTAAGCTGGGCGATAAAGACAGAATGCTGGCGTTGGCCTATTTTAAAGAAGCCAGGTATTACGCCGCCGCTGGCTACATCAAAGAATACAGGCAGGCGCTTGACAGAGGCCTAAACATTGCCGAGGTATCTTTTGCTGACGATGCTGTGGCCTATGCCCGGGCATTATTGGAGCCCATTAGTATCTGTGCCCGGAATGGTGATTTCCTCAAGGCCGAGAGACTTTTAACCAAATCCAGGGAGCTATTATCATCGTCCGGTAACCCGCCCCAGGCACTTGAACATGAAATTGATCTCCGCGCTGCCGAAATAAATGCAGGACAAGGCTTTTATACAGCTGCCCTGCAAGCGATAAAGGCGTTGCAACCAGTTTTATTGGAGCAAACGCGGCAAAAGTCGGAGACTTACATCGACGCGAAAAGCAACCAGACAAAAACCCGCAAACTCTCCTCCCGGGAGCGGAAAAAGTTGTTGCTGCGCTATGGAGATTTTCTTAACCTTTTGGGAGAGACTTATCTGAAACAAGGTGATCTTGTCAGAGCGGATTCCGCTCTTAACCTCGCTTCTGCCTGGATGGGGAAAAACTTATCAAAAAGCGAGACTTGTTATAGTCGCAATCTACTTTTGAAAGGGCGTATGCAGCACGAGCGACATCATTACAAGGCTTGTATTCGTCTTTTTGAAAAGGCCAATGCCCTTATCGTAAAAAAACGCAAAAAGAATCACCAGGATGTCATTGCCGTACAGGAACAGCTATTGAAAGTTTATTTGGAACAGCATAAAAAAGGTAAGTACAAAACGCTTTTGCCGCAGTTTGAAAAAAGCACACGTCAGCACTATAACCGTAAAAGTGCTCATCACTTTGTACATAAATTGGTGGAATTGCATACCCCTCTGGACGAAGACAATATTGCGTCATTACAGAAAAGTGCCCGTAAGCTTATAGGTAGCAAGAGCAATTTTCCCGAAGAAAGCGAAAGGCGAATAGAAGTCTTAAACTTTCTGTACCACACCGCGCTTGTCGACCGCAACTACGAGTTGGGGCAGCGCTATCTTACCGATATACTGGCCATTCAAAAGGCACTTTTAGGTGAAGAATCACCGGCCTATCACCTGGCAAAATTAGCGTTGGCCAATCACTTAATAGAGTTTACGAATGAATTGCGTGAAGCAAACGCCATTTATCAGGAAAGTTTTACCAATGTGGTGGAAAAAGAGATTGCCAGCGGGCATGCTGACTACGTGGCCATTATCAATCACCAGGCCGAATTATATGAAGTCGCAGACAGTTACCAACAAGCCTCGGAGGCTTTGGAAAAAGCATTACAATCAACCAGGGAAAAGTTCGAGGAAGATGATGTGCGGTATGGCATGGCGCTTGATCGTTTCAGTAACCTTCAATTAAAAATCGGAGACTACAAAGCTGCTTCTACCAATATCGATCAGGCCATCGCTATTTTGAAGAAAAACAAAAAGCAGGAAGACGTTATCCACTATGCAAAAGTGCTGGAAACCCGAGCGAAACTTCTGGCGCTCCAGGGATACTACGACGAAGCGAAGTCTGATATTTACAGATCCGAAAAGCTTCAGAAAAAGTCCAACCTCTCTTCCGGTATCTACGCGGTAAACACTATTGACGAGTTAGCGCACCTGTATATTGAGATGGGCAAATACTCCGAAACAGAGCGACTGTTAAAAATTTCACTTGATGATAAAACCAAACTATACGGTGAGCAAAACAGGAAGCTAATTGGCCCGTTAACGGAGCTGGGCAGACTGCAATTTATAAAAGGAGAATTTACAGACGCCGAGAAAACCGTACGCACGGCGCTGAAACTGGCAATAGCAAGTTATGACGAAAATGCTACCAAAACGACAGCTCCCAGAGTGCTGCTGAGTCGTATTTATACTGAAATAGGGGATCTTGAAAACGCCAAAGAGCAAAGCCTGAAAGCGCTGGCTATTCAACAACAGCACTTTGGAAAATCTCATATCCATGTAGCAAAGACTTATACACAGCTGGCCGCCATCAAGTTGTTACTGAAGGAAGATGTTGATGACATAGAAACAATGTTGAAAACCGCCCAGGAAATAACAGTACAAAAATTAGGTGTCGATAATCCTTTATATGCCGAAGTTATACAACGGCTGGCGGCCTTATATATTCGGCAGGATCAATTCCAAAAAGCTTATAGCTTATTGCTGGAGGCCAATGAAATATGGGCCAATAAAATTGGCAAAAGGCATAATTTGAATGCAGCGGTGATCGGCGCTTTATTAGGAGATATCTATTATAAACAAAAGCTTTATGATCAGGCACGCGACCATTATCAAGCTGCCAGGAAGCGTTACGATAAGATTTTTGACAAAAAGCATCCAGCCTATGTCAAGTTGCTTTCAAAACTGAGCAAAGTGCACTACATGTCCGGCAATCGTGCCCAGGCTAAAAATTTAATCGAAGAAGCCCTGGTCAACTATACTCATTATATTAAAAACTATTTCTCTGCATTAAGTGAAAAACAAAAACATAAATACTGGCATACTATCAAAGATGATTTTGAATATTTCAATACACTGGCATTGCAATACCCCGACCTGGTGGGGAAAATGTATGACAATGCGCTGATAACTAAGTCTTTATTGCTGAATTCATCGATAAAAATACGACAAAGGATCCTGAATAGCGACGATGAGGCATTGAAGATGAAATATGCGGATTGGGTGGATAAAAAAGAACTGCAGGCGAGTATTTTGTCAATGAGCCCCGAGCAAATTGAAAGTAATGAGATTGATCCGGCGTCTTTAGAGGAAGAAATTGAATTGCTTGAAAAATACCTGAGCGAGAAATCAACCTTGTTTGCTACCAAAAAAGAGAATGCCAAAGTTAACTGGAAAGATATTCGCAATGCATTGCAAAATGATGAAGTAGCTGTAGAAATGGTTCGTTTTCGATATTTTGATCACGTACTCACCGACTCGGTTATTTACGCCTTTCTGTCGGTTAAAAAAGGAGTGAGGGGAACACCGGAATATGCGTTTTTGAAGAATGGGAGGGAGTTGGAGACCAAATATTTTAATTTTTACAAAAATGCCATGCGGTTTAGGCTGACAGATAGGTATTCCTATGAAAACTTTTGGAAGCCCATCAAAAACAATTTGGGTAAATACAGTACCTTATATTTATCTCCTGACGGCGTTTACAATCAAATAAACCTGGAAACCATTCCCACGCCTGAGAATCGTTATGTCATTGATGAAGCCGATATTGTGGTACTAAGAAATACCAAAGAACTGCATTTTAGAAAAAATCAGCCTTTGGAGACCATGCCATTGGATAATACGGCTTTTATACTTGGAAATCCTGAGTTTTATTCGTCTACAGAAGCAGGTACGAGATTCATTGCGCCCTTGCCCGGTGCAGAAGCAGAAGTCAAGAATCTTTCGGGTGTACTGCAGGAAAAAGGATATAAATTTGACTATTACCTAAACCAGGATGCCACCGAGAAGGCTGTTAAGGAAATTAAAAGCCCCAGGATCTTTCACGTGGCTTCTCATGGTTTTTTCGAGGCCGGGGAAGAAGGATCCGAAGAAAGCATAGGCCTGGATGTTTCCTGGAACGAGGCTTCCCGCAATCCATTGCTCAGATCTGGTGTATTGCTGGCAAATAGCGGTGAAATCCTGAAACAGACCACTTCGCAATTCAACCGGAAAGACGGTATTTTAACAGCTTTTGAGGCAATGAACCTGGATCTTGATCAAACCGAGTTGGTGGTTTTAAGTGCCTGTGAAACCGGTTTGGGAGCGGTTGAAATCGGCGAAGGTGTATACGGTTTGCAGCGGGCATTTTTACAGGCCGGCGCAAAGTCTCTGGTGATGAGCCTTTTCAAAGTTTCTGATGATGCCACCCAAAAGCTGATGTCTAATTTTTATGAAAAATGGCTGGACTCCGGGGATAAAAGGGCTTCATTTGTCGCCGCCAAAAAAGAAATAAGAAGCCAGTACCCAAATCCCATGGACTGGGGAGCCTTTGTAATGGTTGGATTGGGACAATAGGTGTTTTTAAGCTTCAGTTAGAAACTGAAGCTAGTGTGGGCTAATGGAGATTTTTACCAGATTTTATAAAACCTATACCACGTCACCCCGAACAATACGTTGGCCTATGTGCTGGTTGTGAAGGGATCCTTAAGCGCTAAAACATTAACTCTTACCTAAGCACCTTGCCATGACTACCTGCGAGCAAAGCATAGCAGAACAAGCCAGGGGATTGCTTCCTCGCTTGCGCACTCACTCATCGCAATGACGTGACGGAGGGGGTGGATAGAGGAGTGGTAAATAATGATACGAGCGCAAAAACCATCCGTCCATGCCACACTAAGTCATCCCAAAATAACAAGTCGTATGCTTTTTATAATGGCAAAACCCGGATGATCGAATAATATCAAAATTTTTGACTGGTGATAAACCGGCTGTAGAGTAACTTAAACTCGGCTACCTCCGGTTCCAGGGCAATGGCTTTTTCGTAAGCGGTGATGGCATCCAGCGGCAGGTTTTTTTCTTCAAAGAACATAGCCTTTAGCAAATGACTCATGGCCTGGTCGTTACCGTTCTTTCCGGCGAAAGTAGCCAGCTCTTCCTTGATTTGATCACTATTGTCACCGGCCATTCTTTTGATCCCGTATTCGTCCGATTTATATCTTTTTTTTCCCACTACCTGCACATCAAATATAACCAGTTCCTGCTTTTTGAATACATCTTCCCGTAAATCCAATGTTATAAATGGTTCCCGGGTTTTTACGGTTTTAATGGTTTGACTGAATTCATTTTTTAAAGTGACCAGGTAAACCGGTGGTTTGGCGAGGCCTGCTTCGATCCAGCGGAGTGTTACCTGAGGCCCCATGACGGTCGAAGTTTGCGGCATCAATACTTTTAGGGCTGTCGCCTTAGACAACGCTCTTTTAACAGCTCCTGTAGCATTTTGATACTTTTTGTAGTCTTTTACTACATCTTCTTCCTCTTCGCTTATTTTGCTGATTAAAAAATCAGCATATTTTCCCATCACGCTGCTGGCTCCTTGCTTCAGCTGACTAGCTAGTTCTTCAGCGCGATAGTTGCCGGCTTTTTTGATTTCCAGAGTCTTGCCGCTGTGGTGGATCAAACCAAGGTAAGCTTCTCCAACAACCTTTATCTCATCGTCGGCTTTTAACTTTTCCCCTGTTTTCAAAGCCCGCCAGCTGTCTTCCTGTCCCGGGACTTTTAATTGATTATCACCATTATTGGCCAGTACCCTAAAGACAAAATCCTGCGCCAGCGCAGGTGTTATCAAAAGCGAAAAAATTAAAACGGCGGTGGTAGTCTTCAAATGTTTCATTACTTTAAAGGTTTTGGTTGCGTCGCTTCTTTTCTAAAAAATATAACCTGCCGGCCTTGTCAGTTAGCGCATTTCTTATCACACTATGATACACTTCCAAAGCATCACTTGCCAACAAAATAGAAGCTATTCCCAAAGTAAAATTTAAAGCATAGTTAAACCAGTGAAAAAACAAAATAACCAACAGGAGTAATAAAAATGTCTCAATTAGCTGAAGTGTTTTTGTTACGCCATCGTACCACAGTGGAAACCTGAAATAAATCCATGAAAAAAGCACGACATTAAAGAAACAAAGCAGAATGTTGATCGCAATGCTGATGAACGCGGGCATGGTATCGATAAAATCCCTGTTGAGAATCATGGCGAGGATATTGGCATGGATCACCACGCCAAACATATCGGGGAAGGCTCGCCCGGCATATTGAGGATTCAACGGGGTGTAAAATTTATCTTCTACCGTGGTGAGATCATTGAAGCCTTCACCCATAAAGCCCATCAACACTATTTTGTTTTTTATAAGATCCGGGGTGAAGTTTTCCCTGAAAATATCTGCCACATCCAATGCATAAAATTTATTGCCAAAACCGCCGGTACTGCCTAACGCATTGCCTCTAAAATTTATAATTTCTGTATCGTTGTCCCTGTCTACAAATGCCTTTGCTGCATCCGGATCATACAATGCCGCTATTTTGATGGCAAATGCCAGTTCTTCCTGACCGTTTACCATAGGTTTGGTCATAAACATCCTACTGGACTTGTATTGTTCCTGGGATAGTGCTTCCGTAGTCAGGTTGGCATGACCTGTTACGCCATAGCGGCTAAACATAGGATGAGACATTTCTAAGCGTTGATAGCCGTCGGAGACCTCATCATAATCGCTCACCTTACTGACCATGACCAGGTTGTTGGTTTCGGATAACACCTCGGCCAGCACGGCATCACCCATCGGATCCTCCTTTTTTTCTCCTTCGAAAAGGACGTCTATGCCAACCACCCTGGGTTCATATTTATTGATGATCCGTAACTGCTCTGCAATACCTCTCCGGTCCAGACGGGCGATATTAACAATAACAATATGCTGATCGGCAGCAGGTTCTCCCCTTAGCCTGGAAAAAACCAGGTCGGTCACCTCAATATCTTTCAGGGCGTCTCCAACAGGATCCAGAAAATTAAGACGGCTGAATATCTGTACTACAAAGCCAATCAACAGGAAAATGAAGATTGTTCCCAGTGTAGCATGCATCCAAAAACGCTTTCTGCGACTGCTAAATGCCCGCTTTATGAAACGAAATAACCTGGAGATGTTTTTCATCAGGGCTTAAATTAAGCATATATAGTATCTAAAAATCTTGAAATATGGGAAATAAAACGCAACGTAAGATTAGGGTATAAATCATCAAAAGACTGATAATGGATTGAGGGTGTACGTAATATTTTCCCACGTCCTCATCCATATATCCCTCCGTCATTGCGATGAGCGAGTGAGGGGAGTGAAGAAGCAATCCCCAGGCTTATTCTGCCATGCCATTCCCGGGATGACGAAGAATAGCACCGCGTGTCAAGTTTTAATCAAGTCAGATTTCATTCGATTTGAATGCTTAAAAGCTAAATTTATAAGAGACCAGCTGTATCTAAATTTTTTCGGAAAAGGACCGAACGGCTGATAACGATAGCTATTAATTAACCAAAACTAAAACACAATGGAAAAGAAAATACACCTGTTATCAATTTTTTTAATAGGTATAGCCTTTTGTACCTATGCACAAGACTGGTCAGGAGTACCAGTCCCTGCCAATGCGGGAAGCGGCAAAACCTGGCAATTGCAATCCAACTATTCAGACGATTTTAACTATAGCGGAAAAGGAAGCCAATTTACCAGTAATTGGCAAGACAGTTATATCAACGGATGGGATGGCCCTGGATTAACGGAATTTTCCTCTAACCATTCAGAAGTATCGGGAGGAAATCTGATCATTAAAGCAGCCCGAAAGCCCGGCACCAACAAAGTCTTTTGTGGTGTAATATCATCTAAAACTACCGTTCAATATCCGGTTTTCATGGAAATTAATATGAAAGTCAGCGGCCTGGTATTGTCTTCCAATTTCTGGTTATTGAGTGAGGACGATCGGAATGAATTGGATATTGACGAGACCTATGGCAGTGATAGAAGTGCGTGGTTTGCAAAGCGGATGTCTACTAACTACCATATTTTTGAACGGGATCCCGTCACTAATGACATCATTGCCAATTATAATGACCAACAGTTTTTTACCTTACCCGATAATGCGCCATTAAGAAATGATTTCCATAGGTTTGGTGCTTATTGGAAGGATGCCTGGAATGTTGAATTTTATCTGGATGGCGTGTTGGTAAGAACATTAACGCAAAGCGGTATTGAAGATCCTGAGGGGAAAGGCCTGGACAGGCCAATGCGCATTATCATAGATACCGAAGATCACGACTGGAGGTCAAATCAGGGAATTGTCGCCACTGATGAGGAACTTGCCAATGATAATATCAATAAAATGTTCGTTGATTGGGTGCGCGTGTACAAACCTGTATCAACCGGTGGGGGCCAACTGGTAGCCAATGGCACTTATCACATCAAATCCTCCCAGAATTCCCAACGCCTGATTGCTCCATCATGGGATAATTATAATGCCAGAATGCATAATCCGGGTAATTTCAGTGACCAGCGCTGGATCATCAATCACCTGGGCAATGATTTGTATACCATTCAAAATCAAGGCACCGGCAGATATCTTGAAGTGCCACATGGAGGATGTGGCAATGGGGAGAATGTATCTACCTGGACCGGTGCTTCTGCGGCCCACCAAAAGTGGAAAATAGAGCAAAATGGTAGCTTCTATGCTTTAAAACCTTCGCATTGCACATCAACAGCGGCTGACAGAGACTTCGGAGCAATCGACGCCAATGTACACCTGTGGGGGTTTGCAAGTGGTAATAATAACCAGAAATGGGTACTTGAGCCATACTCAAGTGCTAGTTCCAGGACAAATGGATTGGCTTCGGATATAGGTACAGGTAATCTGAGGGAGGTACTGTATCCTAATCCGGCGAGAGATTTTTTAAACATTCTATTTAAACCGGATATGGGCTACAAGTCCTTAAAGATAATTGATCTGCTCGGACAGACACACTTTAACCAGCATTTGGCAAATTCAGATTTTCAGGTGCGTTTGGAGGTCTCTAATTTGCACCAGGGTGTTTACTTTGTAATGTTGACAGGAGATAGAGAGAAAAGGTTAATCAGGTTTATTAAGCAGTAAAGATAAATCGATTAATAACCTATCAGGTTGTGGTGGCGATATTGGATGACACTCATATAGCTAATAACACTCGCTTTGCGACACTTAGCGTAATCACCTCTGCGTGCTTTGCGTGGGACCTTTTTCACGCAAAGACCGCTAAGACATGACGCAAAGGGCGCAAAGGGGCTGGGGCAAACCTTATTAATGGTATTTAAGCCCCCTGAAGTATTGTTATTTTTTACCGATGGAAGCAGCGATATTGGACGACACTCATATAGCTAATAACACTCGCTTTGCGATACTTTGCGTAATCACCTCTGCGTGCTTTGCGTGGGACCTTTTTCATGCAAAGACCGCTAAGACATAACGCAAAGGGCGCAAAGGGGCTGAGGCAAACCTTATTAATGGTATTAAAGCCCCTAAAAGTGTTGTTGTTTTTTACTGATGGAAGCGGCGATATTGGACGACACTCATATAACTTATAACACTCGCTTTGCGACACTTTGCGTAATCACCTCTGCGTGCTTTGCGTGGGACCTTTTACACGCAAAGATCGCAAAGACATAACGCAAAGGGCGCAAAGGGGCTGGGGCAAACCTTATTAATGATATTTAAGCCCCATGAAGTGTTGTTATTTTTTACCGATAGAAGTGGCGATATTGGATGACACTCACATAACTAATAACACTCGCTTTGCGACACTTTGCGTAAACCTCTGCGTACTTTGCGTGAAACCCCTTTTTAGAAATTTAAGCCATATCATCTTGATTTTTGTCAATAAACCTCGTTTATTAGTACAATCCTTCCCCCACTATTTTTTAAGAAAATAATCTCTATAATTTTTTTACCTATTGGCTATAATCTAAATGAATGAAAATGAAATTTCTTACAAAATCATTGGCCTGGCGATAGACATACATAAAAGTATTGGACCTGGATTACTGGAGTCAGCTTACGAAAATGCCTTTGTTTTTGAATTGGAACAAATTGGATTTAGCGTGGAACAACAGGCTCCGATGCCATTTGTGTATAAAGACGTAAAACTGAAGGTAGGTTACAGAATTGACCTCATTGTTGAAAAAAAAGTTTTAATTGAAATTAAATCCTTGGAAAACCTGGCCCCGGTTCATTTTGCTCAGACCTTGACATATTTGAGGTTTTCGGGATTAAAACTTGGCTTACTGATTAATTTTAATACTAAAGTTTTGAAAAGTGGAATCCACAGAATTGTGAATAATCTGTAATTTTTTGAGTGATTTTCTTTTGCGCCAAGTCCGGTAAGAAGTTGGCGAAAATGGGGCCGACAAAATTACACCATCTCTAATAAGTAATGACACCCGCTTTGCGATACTTTGCGTAATCACCTCTGCGTTCTTTGCGTGAAACCCTTACCACATCAATCAACAAAACCAGTAAGATTGAACTAGCAATGAAGATTGACTTTTTCACGCAAAGATCGCAAAGACATGACGCAAAGCGCGCAAAGGGGCTAAGGCATAACTTATTAATGAGAGGAAGCCCCTAGAAGAGCTGTTTTTTTTTAGAAATCCGGTAACTCATTTACCCGGGCATAGGGATGCTCCTCAATTTCTTCAAGGCTGTAATACCGGTTTAAACCAGAAAGGCCTACATCATTCAGCGCTGCCAGGTCGATTCTTCCTTTTTCATTTATGGCGATGTCATCGATGAAAATATGGGCTACCTGGCCTATTATCATGGTGGTATTATTGCGTTTTAAAGGGATACTTTCCATAAACTCCATGGCGATCTTAAGCTTACTTTCCTTAACAAACGGGGCTTTCCAACCGGCCAGGTACTCTTCGGTAAGTTTACACATATCGAATTCAGATTGCTCACTTTCAAATTTTGCAGAAGTATAGTGGGCGCGTTTAATAAAAGATTCGTGAATATGATTGATGGTGTACAGGCCATTGGCAATAATATTTTGATAAGTATGGCGTGGCACCTCGCCTGTCGGTCTCACTATAAAACCTAAAAGCGCCGGATCACTGCCCAGGTGAATAACCGAACTGAAAATAGCCAGATTGGTGATTCCCGAGTCGGAAATAGTACCGATTAAATTGGCGGGTTTAATGCCGGTGATCGAATTAATCAGATTCAATCGGAATTTAAAATCAAGGGCTTTGATAGCTTCTTTTGTCCAATGCATGAGATTTTTTTGGTTTTTGTATAGTAGAAATATTTTGCTGGTGTTGTTCTTCGCTAGTACCGAATGTGTATTTAGATAAGTTGGCACAACGTGGGTCACTTTACCTCTTTAAGAAACCTGTCATATTATACCCTCAGTGAGGATATACCCCCATCTACCGTTAAAATTTGTCCGGTAATCCAATTCGCTTGCTTTGATAGCAGGAAACAGGCCAGGTTGGCAATGTCTTCAGGCGTTCCGATCTTTTTAAGTGGATGTCTTTCTGCGTTAGCGTCAATTTTTTCCTGGGAACCAAGGAACCTTGAAGCCAGCGGCGTATTGGTAATCGAGGGCGCAATCGCGTTAACCCGGATTTTGGGTGCAAATTCGGCCGCCAGTGCCTTGGTAAGTCCTTCTATAGCCCCTTTTGAGACGGCCACCTGGCTGTGAAAGTTAAAACCGGTCTGAACGGCCACCGTTGAAAAAAACAGTACACCGGCACTTTCAGATTTCTTTAGCTTAGGCAATATATTTTGCAGCACCTTAACAGCCCCAGTGACCTGCAATTGAAAATCTTCCTCATAGCTTTGAGGTTTGATCCTCGAAAATGGAAGCAGGTTGATACTACCGGGACAATATACAAGCCCGTCGAGCTGGTCCGGCAAAAATGATAGATCTATGGTATCTGCCATGACATCGAGGTGTTGATAATGAATAGTATCGGAGGATTTGCGTTCATGCTTATGAAAGGTGCTATACACATGATGTCCCTGCTCACTGAGTTGTTCAACTAATGAACGCCCAATGCCGGATGAGCCGCCTATTACCAGATAATGTGCCATTTGATTTTTAATTGATTAATCTATGTAACCGGCGAGTGGTCGTTTTGTTTGGTTTTGCGGTTTTCAACCTACCGGCATAAACCGTAGGCAAAAAACTAATGTCCAGAGTATGGTTCTATACCAGTTGATGCGGAGCAGAGACAAAATGGTTGTATCAATATCTTTCCCTTTGGCAATTTTCTGGTGAAGCGGTATGGCATACAGAAAAGTGATGCACCATACGATCAAAATCATGATGGCCGCAATCAATTTTATCAGGGTAAATGCCTTGATGATGTCTATCAGATGCATGGCCACCTGGCCAATCATCAACGGCATGACAATGACGGTGATATAGGTAGTGTATTTTTTATGCCAGGAGCGTAAACGCTGCTCATCGTAGTAACTAAAACCGGGATATACAATTAATTGTACCACCCAGATGAGTACGACCAACCCAAAATCAATTAAGTGTAAAGCCATTAGATACATGTTCTGTTTATGAAATGTTGAATGCTTTGCCGGCAATTTAGGTTTTGGCCGACTCCTGTGACTTCTTAAACTTACCTTATATTTTTTGGAAATGCGCTATGGATTAGATGAAGTATTTCTACCTCTTATCAAAACAAAATGGATAGCCCCTTTTATTATTGCCGTTCACTGGCAAGAGTGAATATGTGCGAAAGTTAACCCACCGGGACATATGCACCCTAATTACCAATTGGTAAATTCAGATTCTCCTGTGTGTATGAGAAAAGATTAAACAATATATATAAATTCTTAAAAAGCAATCGGATTATGCTGGGACATCAATAAGGAGCCTTTGGTGGACTGATTTATAAACCTCTTCTCTGGGTTTGGATTTAAACTTGAAACCTGGAGAAGAGGTGACATAGACTGAGTAGCTACAAGTTAAAGCTTTTCAATTTCCCTCTTGGAAACCTCTCCTAATTCACTAGTCATATCAGAATTTAAGTGCCAAAACCATTACTTGTTTCATTTTACCGAAAATTCAGGTTGTTTGACATAAAAATCTTGGTGAATTCTGCTTAATGAGGTCACATTCGCTAGTTGTTGTATTAATTTGACGCTGATGGGTAATAGTATTAACACCTGTAACAATTCGTATTAGCTAATCATTCTAGCCACTTTCTACCCTGAACATGTTGATGATATAACAGCTATAATTAACAGGGAGAGTTTACTACTTTCCAGGTTATAAGTAATTTATTGTAAACATTTGTTTCTAATGGTACCGGCAGTGGGTGTATTTAGCTTAGACGAATTCATTTAATTAGAAAATGGCAATTTTCCTTCAATACAATAATGGCTGTTGGATGAGGTTGATACAAAAATTGAATGATCATTGAGGTTAATTGGGAAAATTTGATTGGATTCAATTCTTACGGAGCCTCTTCAAACTTGATATTCCAGTGACCGGCATTTACTATGTAAGATCATGACTATGGGAAAAACCGGAAAAATACTTTTTGTTAATTTACTGATAATTTTCACCTCCCTGAATTCATTTTCACAGACTCAAGGATTCATATTTGAACCGTCTTCGTCTATCGTTTTAGATCCAAACGGCGATGGTTACATCTCCTTAACTTCTATTGGGTTTTCAGGAGACGCTGATGATACAGACGAGTTTGAAATAACCATGTTTCCTTTGCCCTCAATTGGCACAGGTGAAGTAACCTCAGATGTGCGCTCGGGGCCGGATTGTGGTTTTACGGACTTGTCTGTAGACCCTTCCGGAAATGCAACTTACACAGCCTTAGATGCCTCAAATAATTTGATTTTTCGTTTCAGGTTATCCGATTTTCGGCCTAACGCAAAAGGCTATACCGTTTTTATTGATACAGATAATTTATTTGGCAGTAGTGATCCAAATTCCACCGCCGCCAACCCCGGCTTTGAAATAGCGGTAGTATTAAGATCGAAAACCGATGTGTTTATTGCTGACATTGATGGTGCTTCGGATTGTAGCAATGTTACCAATACCTATTCACTTGGCACAAACCATCAAAAGGCCATATCAGGAATTACCAGCTGTGGGGATGATGATTACTTTTACGACTATTATGTTCCTTTTTCAGCAATAAGTGGCCATTTCGGTATATCAACATCGACAACACTAAGAATGGTATCGACCACCAATACCTCAAACACCTGTGCATTGGAAGGCAGTGTTTCTGATATAGGAGGGGTCGATGATAATCTCTATGGTGATTGCATTACCTGTGGCTGGGAAGATTTAGTTGATAGCCAGGTGCCTACACCGCTCGATGATCTTGATGATGATGGGCCGGGTTTTGCTGCCACCAGAACCGACTGCCCTACAATCACTGAGCCGATTGCTCAGGGAGCAACAACCGTATCGGGAACATCAGAGGCGAACGCAGCTATTGTAATCAATGTTTATGATCAAAGCCTGGTACTTCGCTTCACCGACAACGTGATAGCAGACGGAGCAGGAAATTGGACATCAAATACGCTGCCCTCACCTTTGGATGCCAATGATATTGTGAAAGTTGACGCCACCGCACCTGGGGAATCAATTTCATTGCCTGATTGTAACAGTGCTACGGTTGGGGCTACTTGTTCCGGTGCTGTTATTGATAATGGGATAACAGCCTCAAACAAAGGAATTTGCGGGCCGGTTGGAAGTGGCATTGCCGGGGCTACTATTAATTTGTATCTGAACGGGGTTTTGCTAGTCCCATCAGGAGGCTCCGGTGGTTTCCCGGCCGGAGAAGTGGTAGTAAATGGAGATGGGTCGTGGTATTGGAAATGTAACACCAACAGTTCAAGTTGCACTGGGGGGGGAAATTGCTCATTCGCGAATGGGGTTTATACTATTACACAAACTGTCTCTGGTAGTTGCGAGTCCGCACCCATTGTATTTTGTTATGGTGTTGCCGGTACTTCTGCCACTCCCAGTATTACAACTACCCCGATTTTGTCAAGCACCACATCAATTTCGGGAACATCCACTGCAAATGCATCGATCATATTATATGAAGATGGGGTTCAAATAGGTACCGGAGTCGCTAATGGAAGTGGTATTTGGACAATTTCATCCCTCACGCTGACTCATTGTACCGAAATTACTGCTAAGGCTATTGAATCAGGAACATGTATTTCTAATGCGTCCACAGGAATCAATGTTACAGAAAACTCAAATACACCGGCAATTTCATGTAATGTCGTGCCAGGTGACACCGACGTTAGCGGATCGGCAACAGGAGATGCTGGAGGTACCATAAGGGTATACGTAAATGGCTTTGAAGATGCCAACAGCCCGGTGATCCTTGGAGCTTATAACAATTGGTCTATCACTTTAGCTACTCCCTTATTACAAGGAGATCAGGTAACCGCCACTTTGGATAATGGAACCTGTTATGAAGTAAGTGCAGTTTCCTCCAGTTGTATAGTGCCTGGGTTAAGCAATACCCCTTCCCTGGATTGCCCCGTATCACCTGGCAATTATACAGAAGGTATAACCAACACCATAACCGGTACGCATGGTGAAGGTTCGTCTGTTACCATAAACTTATACATAGATGGTGATCTGATTGGCACGACAAATTCCACAAGCCCCTGGTCTGTAACTGTGAATCCAAATGACCTGTATGCCGGAGGAAATATAACCGCCACCTTAAATGACGGTACAAACAGTGAAAGTCTCGAGTCCACTGGTTGTGTAGTTGCTTGTCAGGCACCTGTCAATACGCAAAACCTGGCTTATATAGGTGGTGATGATCAGGTTTGTGAGGTAATTGAAAATGCCCAGTTTACTTTGGAGAATTCTGAAAATTTAATTGTTTATGAACCGTATGACCTGGTTGGTATGGTTTCTTTAGGTTATTCTGTGCTTGGTAATGGTGGAGATATAACGTTAACCACTTTCACCTTACCCGCCGGAACTACTACCGTAGGCGTTAAAGCATCTAAAATTACACCTGGCGTAACCTGTGAGTCTTTTTTGGCTAATACCATTGATTTTACCGTAAACCCTTTGCCATCGTCGTCATTAACTGTATCTCCAGCATCAACAACAATTTGTCCCAGTTTATCTGTGGACGTAACAGTTGCAGCTTCCGAACTAAATGTAAATTATCAACTTCGAAATAATAGTACAAGCACGCTAGTCGGAAACGTAGTGGCCGGAACCGGGGGCACCATAACTTTAAATACCGGCGCTGTTTTTACCAGTGCCGTATTTTCAGTAGTTGCCACGCACAACGTTACAAATTGCTCTAATACTTTAACCAATACGGTTTCTGTAACAGCAAGTGGGCCCAATGCCACACTTTCAGTAACCGCGGATGATCCGTCAGTAATCGTCGGAGGCGCTACCAACATAAATGTGGATACGGACAACGATGGGTTTTCTTATCAGCTATATGATGATGGGGACAATGCTGTTGGAGCACCTTTTACAGGCGATGGTACCACCTTTGTTCGCTCAACCGGTCCTCTTACAAGCACGACCTCTTATTACGTAATTATAACCGGAGGAGGATGTAATGTCAGGTTGGCAGATGAACCATCTGTTGTTGTTGGCAGTCCCGATATCGAGTCAGTTTACACAGTGGTTGCGTCCCAGAATGAAGATAGATACAGTAATGGAGATCAACTGGCTTCAGTAACTGATGCGGATGGCGCAATAACGAGTGCGGTGATAGCGTCAGGTTCCTTGCCAGGCTGGATGAGTTTGAATGCGACCACGGGAGAGATTACAGTGAATGATGCGACGCAAGTAGCTGATGGCACCTATGCAGTAGATATTACGACCACCGATGCGGTTGGTGGCACTACCACACAAACTGTCACTATTGTAATAGATCCAGATACAGAAGCGGTTTACACGGTGAACGCCGGCCAGAATGAGGATAGTTACAGTAATGGCGATCAGCTCGCTTCAGTAGCTGATACCGATGGAGCAATCACCAGCGCTGTGATAGCTTCAGGATCTTTGCCAAGCTGGATGAGCCTGAATGCTACCACAGGAGAGATTACGGTAAATGATGCAACACAAGTGGCTGATGGCACCTATGCAGTAGATATTACCACCACCGATGCAGATGGCGGTGTTACTACCCAGACGGTGAGCATTGTGATCGATCCAGATACAGAAGCGGTTTACACAGTGAATGCCGCTCAGAATGAAGATAGTTATAGCAATGGCGATCAGTTGGCCAGTGTAGCTGATGCAGATGGTGCGATCACTAGTGCAGTAATAGCGTCAGGATCTTTACCCTCATGGATGAGCCTGAATGCTACCACAGGAGAGATTACGGTAAATGATGCAACACAAGTGGCTGATGGTACTTACGCAGTAGATATTACCACCACCGATGCAGATGGCGGTGTTACTACCCAGACGGTGAGCATTGTGATCGATCCTGATACGGAAGCGGTTTATACAGTGAATGCGGCCCAGAACGAAGATAGTTACAGCAATGGCGATCAGTTGGCCAGCGTTGCCGATGCCGATGGCGCAATAACGAGTGCGGTGATAGCCTCAGGGTCTTTGCCCTCATGGATGAGTTTGAATGCTACCACAGGCGAGATTACAGTCAATGATGCAACACAAGTAGCCGATGGCACCTATGCAGTAGATATTACCACCACCGATGCAGATGGCGGTGTTACCACCCAGACGGTGAGTATTGTGATAGACCCAGATACAGAAGCGGTTTACACGGTGAATGCTGCCCAGAATGAAGATAGTTATAGTAATGGCGATCAGTTGGCCAGCGTTGCTGATGCAGATGGTGCAATAACGAGTGCTGTGATAGCCTCAGGGTCTTTGCCCTCATGGATGAGTTTGAATGCGACCACAGGGGAGATTACAGTGAATGATGCGACCCAGGTAGCTGATGGCACCTATGCAGTAGATATCACCACCACCGATGCGGATGGCGGTGTGACCACGCAAACGGTGAGCATTGTAATAGATCCGGACACAGAAGCAGTTTATACAGTAAATGCGGCCCAGAACGAAGATAGTTACAGCAATGGCGATCAGTTGGCCAGTGTGGCTGATGCTGATGGTGCGATAACAAGCGCAGTAATAGCCTCAGGATCTTTGCCCTCATGGATGAGCTTGAATGCCACTACCGGTGAGATCACAGTAAATGATGCGACCCAGGTTGCTGATGGTACCTATGCAGTAGATATTACTACCACCGATGCGGATGGCGGTGTCACCACGCAAACGGTGAGTATTGTGATCGATCCTGATACAGAGGCGGTTTACACAGTGAATGCCGCTCAGAATGAAGATAGTTATAGCAATGGCGATCAGTTGGCCAGTGTAGCTGATGCAGATGGTGCGATCACTAGTGCAGTAATAGCGTCAGGATCTTTACCCTCATGGATGAGCCTGAATGCTACCACAGGAGAGATTACGGTAAATGATGCAACACAAGTGGCTGATGGTACTTACGCAGTAGATATTACCACCACCGATGCAGATGGCGGTGTTACTACCCAGACGGTGAGCATTGTGATCGATCCTGATACGGAAGCGGTTTATACAGTGAATGCGGCCCAGAACGAAGATAGTTACAGCAATGGCGATCAGTTGGCCAGCGTTGCCGATGCCGATGGCGCAATAACGAGTGCGGTGATAGCCTCAGGGTCTTTGCCCTCATGGATGAGTTTGAATGCTACCACAGGCGAGATTACAGTCAATGATGCCACGCAAGTAGCTGATGGTACTTATGCAGTAGATATTACCACCACCGATGCGGATGGCGGTGTTACCACCCAGACGGTGAGCATTGTAATAGATCCTGATACGGAGGCGGTTTACACAGTAAATGCCGCTCAGAATGAAGATAGTTACAGCAATGGCGATCAGCTGGCCAGTGTAGCTGATACTGATGGTGCAATCACCAGTGCTGCGATAGCCTCAGGATCTTTACCCTCATGGATGAGCCTGAATGCCACAACCGGCGAGATTACAGTGAATGATGCGACGCAAGTAGCTGATGGCACTTATGCAGTAGATATTACTACTACTGATGCGGATGGCGGGGTCACCACGCAAACGGTGAGCATTGTGATCGATCCGGACACGGAGGCGGTTTACACAGTAAATGCCGCTCAGAATGAAGATAGTTATAGTAATGGCGATCAGCTGGCCAGTGTAGCTGATACTGATGGTGCAATCACCAGTGCTGCGATAGCCTCAGGATCTTTACCCTCATGGATGAGCCTGAATGCTACCACAGGAGAGATTACGGTAAATGATGCAACACAAGTGGCTGATGGCACCTATGCAGTAGATATTACCACCACCGATGCGGATGGCGGTGTTACCACCCAGACGGTGAGCATTGTAATAGATCCTGATACGGAGGCGGTTTACACAGTAAATGCCGCTCAGAATGAAGATAGTTATAGTAACGGTGATCAACTGGCCAGTGTAGCTGATACTGATGGTGCAATCACCGGTGCTGCGATAGCCTCAGGATCTTTACCCTCATGGATGAGCCTGAATGCCACAACCGGCGAGATTACAGTCAATGATGCCACGCAAGTAGCTGATGGCACTTATGCAGTAGATATTACTACTACTGATGCGGATGGCGGGGTCACCACGCAAACGGTGAGCATTGTAATAGATCCTGATACGGAGGCGGTTTACACAGTAAATGCCGCTCAGAATGAAGATAGTTACAGCAATGGCGATCAGCTGGCCAGTGTAGCTGATACTGATGGTGCAATCACCGGTGCTGCGATAGCCTCAGGATCTTTACCCTCATGGATGAGCCTGAATGCCACAACCGGCGAGATTACAGTCAATGATGCCACGCAAGTAGCTGATGGCACTTATGCAGTAGATATTACTACTACTGATGCGGATGGCGGGGTCGCCACGCAAACGGTGAGCATTGTGATCGATCCGGACACGGAGGCGGTATACACAGTAAATGCCGCTCAAAACGAAGATAGTTATAGTAATGGCGATCAGCTGGCCAGTGTAGCTGATACTGATGGTGCAATCACCGGTGCTGCGATAGCCTCAGGATCTTTACCCTCATGGATGAGCCTGAATGCCACAACCGGCGAGATTACAGTGAATGATGCGACGCAAGTAGCTGATGGTACTTATGCAGTAGATATTACCACCACCGATGCGGATGGCGGTGTTACTACCCAGACGGTGAGCATTGTGATAGACCCTGATACAGAGGCTGTTTACACAGTGAATGCGGCCCAGAACGAAGATAGTTATAGTAACGGTGATCAACTGGCCAGTGTGGCCGATGCAGATGGTGCCATTACGAGTGCGGTCATTGCCAGTGGCACACTACCAAGCTGGATGAGTCTGGATGCTACCACCGGAGAGATTACAGTGAATGATGCAACCCAGGTAGCTGACGGCACCTACTCAGTAGATATCACCACTACCGATGCAGATGGTGGTACTACCACTCAAACAGTGAGCATTGTGATAGACCCTGATACGGAAGCAGTTTACACAGTGAATGCCGCTCAGAATGAAGATAGTTATAGTAATGGTGATCAACTGGCCAGTGTAGCTGATGCAGATGGCGCAATAACCAGTGCTGTGATAGCCTCAGGGTCTTTGCCCTCATGGATGAGTTTGAATGCTACAACCGGCGAGATTACAGTCAATGATGCAACACAAGTAGCTGATGGTACCTACGCAGTAGATATCACCACTACCGATGCAGATGGTGGTACTACCACTCAAACAGTGAGCATTGTGATAGACCCTGATACGGAAGCAGTGTACACAGTAAATGCGGCCCAGAACGAAGATAGTTATAGTAATGGCGATCAACTGGCTTCAGTAGCCGATGCCGATGGTGCCATAACGAGTGCGGTGATAGCTTCAGGATCTTTGCCGGCTTGGATGAGTCTGAATGCTACAACCGGCGAGATTACAGTCAATGATGCAACACAAGTAGCTGATGGTACTTACGCAGTAGATATTACCACCACCGATGCGGATGGCGGTGTTACCACGCAAACGGTGAGCATTGTAATCGATCCTGATACGGAAGCAGTGTACACAGTAAATGCCGCCCAGAACGAAGATAGTTATAGTAATGGCGACCAATTGGCTAGCGTAGCCGATGCAGATGGCGCGATAACGAGTGCAGTCATTGCCAGTGGCACACTACCAAGCTGGATGAGTCTGAATGCAACCACAGGCGAGATTACAGTGAATGATGCAACCCAGGTAGCTGACGGCACCTACTCAGTAGATATCACCACTACCGATGCAGATGGTGGTACTACCACTCAAACAGTGAGCATTGTGATAGACCCTGATACGGAAGCAGTTTACACAGTGAATGCCGCTCAGAATGAAGATAGTTATAGTAATGGTGATCAACTGGCCAGTGTAGCTGATGCAGATGGCGCAATAACCAGTGCTGTGATAGCCTCAGGGTCTTTGCCCTCATGGATGAGTTTGAATGCTACAACCGGCGAGATTACAGTCAATGATGCAACACAAGTAGCTGATGGCACCTATGCAGTAGATATCACCACCACCGATGCGGATGGCGGTGTTACCACGCAAACGGTGAGCATTGTAATAGATCCGGACACGGAGGCGGTTTACACAGTAAATGCGGCTCAGAATGAAGATAGTTATAGTAATGGTGATCAGTTGGCCAGTGTAGCTGATGCAGATGGTGCGATCACTAGTGCAGTAATAGCCTCAGGGTCTTTGCCCTCATGGATGAGTTTGAATGCTACAACCGGCGAGATTACAGTCAATGATGCAACACAAGTAGCTGATGGCACCTATGCAGTAGATATCACCACCACCGATGCGGATGGCGGTGTTACCACGCAAACGGTGAGCATTGTAATAGATCCGGACACGGAGGCGGTTTACACAGTAAATGCGGCTCAGAACGAAGATAGTTATAGTAATGGTGATCAGTTGGCCAGTGTAGCTGATGCAGATGGCGCAATAACCAGTGCTGTGATAGCCTCAGGTTCCTTGCCAGGCTGGATGAGTTTGAATGCGACCACAGGAGAGATTACGGTAAATGATGCAACACAAGTAGCTGATGGCACCTATGCAGTAGATATCACCACCACCGATGCGGATGGCGGTGTTACCACGCAAACGGTGAGCATTGTAATAGATCCGGACACGGAGGCAGTTTACACGGCGAATGCTGCCCAGAACGAAGATAGTTATAGTAATGGTGATCAGTTGGCCAGTGTAGCTGATGCAGATGGCGCAATAATAAGCGCAGTAATAGCCTCAGGGTCTTTGCCCTCATGGATGAGCCTGAATGCCACAACCGGCGAGATTACAGTCAATGATGCAACACAAGTAGCTGATGGCACCTACTCAGTAGATATTACCACCACCGATGCAGATGGCGGTGTTACTACCCAGACGGTGAGCATTGTGATCGATCCAGATACAGAAGCGATTTACACAGTGAATGCCGCTCAGAACGAAGATAGTTACAGTAATGGTGATCAGCTGGCCAGTGTAGCTGATGCAGATGGCGCAATAACCAGTGCTGTGATAGCCTCAGGTTCCTTGCCAGGCTGGATGAGTTTGAATGCCACCAATGGCGAGATTACAGTCAATGATGCGACACAAGTGGCCGATGGAACTTACACAGCAAACATTACCACGACTGACGCAGATGGTGGTACGACAACTCAGACAGTTAGCATTGTAATCAACGCAGATACAGAGGCAGTTTACACAGTAAATGCCGCTCAGAATGAAGATAGTTACAGTAATGGTGATCAGCTGGCCAGTGTAGCCGATGCAGATGGCGCAATAACGAATGCTGTGATAGCTTCAGGTTCCTTACCAAGTTGGATGAGCCTGAATGCTACAACCGGAGAGATCACAGTCAATGATGCGACACAAGTGGCCGATGGAACTTACACAGTAGACATTACCACGACTGACGCAGATGGCGGTACGACAACTCAGACGGTTAGCATTGTAATCAACGCAGATACAGAGGCGGTTTACACAGTGAATGCCCCTCAGAATGAAGATAGTTATAGTGACGGTGACCAACTCGCCAGCGTAGCCGATGCCGACGGTGCAATAACCGGTGCGGTAATTGCAAGTGGCACACTTCCCGGCTGGATGAGCCTTGATGCTACCACTGGCGAGATAACGGTAAATGACGCTACCCAGGTAGCCAATGGTACCTACACCGTAGATATTACTACTACTGATGCAGATGGCGGCACTACCACCCAAACAGTGAGCATTGTAATTAACGCAGATACAGAGGCGGTTTACACGGTGAATGCGGCCCAGAATGAAGATAGTTATAGCAATGGCGATCAACTGGCTAGTGTAGCTGATGCTGACGGTGCAATAACAAGCGCAGTCATTGCCGGAGGCACACTGCCAGCATGGATGAGTTTGAATGCTACTACCGGAGAGATTACTGTGAATGATGCTACCCAGGTAGCTAACGGTACTTATACCGTAGATATTACAACAACCGACACAGCTGGCGGCACCACGACGCAGGCAGTAAGTATTGTGATTAATGAAGATGTTGAGGCTGCCCACGTAATTCCACCAGCCGATAATGTTAACAATTATAATAATGGGGATGTATTGGCCAGTATTAGCGACAGTGACGGACCGTTGGTCAGCGCCACTATAGTGCAAGGTAGCCTGCCGCCGGGTGCTACTATTGACCCCGTCACCGGGGAGATCACGGTTTCAGATATGTTAACACTGGGTGAAGGTACTTTTTCTGTGGAAGTAGAAACGGTCGACGATGAAGGTGGCACAACGGTGCAAATGATCACTTTTACGATTTTACCATTTGATACTGATGGCGATGGCATCCCCGATACGGTGGAGCAAGGACCAGACCCCGGCAACCCTGTGGATTCGGATATGGATGGCATTCCGGATTTTGAAGATCCCGACTCAGACAATGATGGCATTTCGGATGATCAGGAGTCAGGACCGGATGACTTTAATCCCATAGATACCGACGGCGATAATATTCCCGATTATCTGGATACTGATGCTGACAATGACGGTGTCCCGGATTGGGATGAAAGCGGCACCGGAATACCTCCCTCAGGCAACGACACGGATAACGACGGGATTGACGATAGCTTTGATCCCGATAACGGAGGCCCGGGTCTGAACGACACGCCAATGGATACGGATAATGATGGCGCTCCGGATTATCAGGATGTGGACGACGATGGTGATGGCATTCCAACCCCGGAGGAAGATATCGATGGCAATGAGCAGGTGAGCGATGACGACTCGGATGGTGATGGTACACCCAATTACCTGGACAATGATGATGATGGTGACACTGTCCCGACTGCCGACGAGGATGTGAACGAAAACGGAGACAATACGGATGATGATACCGACGGAGATGGCATACCGGACTATTTGGACAATGATGACGACGATGATGGTATTCCAACCGTCGATGAAGATGTCAATCAAAACGGTGATCCTACAGATGATGACACCGACAACGATGGCATACCGAATTACCTGGATGCGGACGATGACGGAGATGGTCTGGATACCAGAGATGAAGATTTTGATCAGGATAATAACCTGGCCAATGATGATTGCGACCGGGATGGTATAGAAGATTACCTGGATCCGGATGGATGTGGTTTGGAATTTTCAAAGGGATTTTCTCCTGATAACGATGGTAATAATGACCATTGGAATCTTACCGGAATACAAAATTTCCCCGATAATGAAGTCAAAATATTCAATAGGTGGGGTAATGAGGTCTATACGATCAAAGGGTACAACAATGAAGAAAAAGCCTGGAGAGGACAGTCGAATGGAAAATATATAGTCGGCAGAAAAATGGTTCCGGACGGTACATATTTCTATATAATAGATTTGGGAGATGGTAGTAAACCCTTGAGTGGCTACGTGATAATTAAAAGATAAATTGCTGATTTTTAGAGTGTTAATGAAAAGTGAAATGAAGAAAATGACGAAGTTGTTATTGGGTCTGGTCCTCTTAATGAGCGTTGGTCCCTGTTATGCACAACAGCAGGTAATGTTTACGCAGTATATGTTCAATGGCATGGCGATCAACCCCGGCTATGCCGGATCACACGAAACGATGAGCATTACTGCTTTGCTAAGGGAGCAATGGAGTGGATTGGACGGGGCGCCAAGTACGCAAACGCTGTCGGCCCATGCGCCGATCAAAGATCAAAAATTTGGGTTAGGCGTTTTGTTTATGCATGATAAAATTGGGGTAACTGATCAGAATGGCGCTTATGGGGCTTATGCCTACAAAATCCCATTCAGCAATGAAAGTAAACTATCGCTGGGGTTGCAGGCAGGGTTTACACATTACAATGCGCGTTATAGTCAGATTTCAGATACCGATCCGAAATTTGCGCGCGGAGATATAAGAGAAACCCACTTCAATTTCGGATTTGGAGCCTACTATTATTCAGACCGGTTTTACCTTGGGTTTTCAATTCCCCAAATGATTAACCGACGGTTTGACCGGAATGCGGCTGATTCGGACTCCAAATTGGTCAGGCATTATTTCCTGACATATGGATATGTGCTGGATCTGAATAGTTCTTTAAAATTTAAGCCGAATATGTTGGTAAAAATGGTGGAAGGAGCGCCTGTAGAAGTGGATTTAAATGCAAATCTGCTGATCAATGAGGTTTTGTGGGTAGGCTTGTCATGGCGTTCTTTTGATTCATTTGACGGCTTGGTACAACTTCAGCTCACGGATCAGCTTCAGCTGGGATATGCCTATGATTTTGCCACTACATCTGAGTTGAGAAGGGTCAATTCAGGCTCTCATGAAGTCATGTTGAATTACCGGTTTACATTCACCAGGTCCAGGGTGGTTACCCCGAGGTATTTTTAAAAATAACACTGCTAACAACTAATATTATGATAAGAGTTATGGGTTTGTTCCTGATTTTGTTAATGGTAACAGGTCAGGTTTTGGCACAAAACATTACCACACATTTGTCAAATCACGAGAAGAGAGGCGATAAATTATTTTATCACTTTTCTTACCTTCAGGCGATGGAAGCCTACAAAAATGTGCCGGAAAACAAAAGTAGTGATGCTATTAAGCTCAAAATAGCAGAGTGTTACCGTTTGTTAAATGACACAAAAAATACTGCAGAGTGGTATGCCAAGGTAATTAAAAATGACGAGGTGGTTTCCTCTATTCATAAACTCTATTACGCCGAAGCACTGGCCAGTAACGGAGACTACGATAATGCCAAGGTTTGGTATCAGGAATTTCGGGATGAGGTCAAGGAAGACCGGAGAGGATTAAACAAGTTTGAAGGTCTTGGCAACATTGATAAATTTTATGTTGACTCTGCAGCCTATAAGATCGAAAATACGGCTATTAATACTCCTTTGGCAGATTTTGCGCCCATGTATCACGACAACGGGTTGGTTTTTGTATCTGAAAGAGCCTCAAAGGGTTTAATCAAAAGTGTCTATAACCGCCGGGAGCAGTCGTTCCTGGATCTTTTTTATAGCAAATTTGATGAAGGCGGTCAAACCACAAAACCCAGGATATTCCACAAAAAGGTTAACACCAAATTTCACGAAGGACCTGTAACGTTTTACAATGATGATCAGAACATTATTTTTACACGAAACAATTATTACGAGGGAAAGGAAAGAAAAAGTGAAGACGGGATTAATAAGCTGAAATTATTCAGCGCTGAAAAATCTTCCGGAGGTGGATGGACCAATATCCAGTCACTGCCATTCAATAATGATGAGTATTCTGTAGGACATCCTGCCGTTAGCCCTGATGGTAAAACACTGTACTTTGCATCAGATATGCCCGGTGGAATAGGTAAGACGGATTTGTATGTTGCTTATTTTGAAGATGACACCTGGACTACCCCCCAAAACCTGGGACCTGAGATTAACACGGAAGGGGACGAAATGTTTCCATTCCTAAGTGATGAAGGCACGTTGTATTATGCCTCGAACGGATGGCCGGGCTTAGGTGGGTTGGATATCTTCAAATCGGAAGTTGTAGAGGAAGGTTACACCCCCCCTTACAACCTGGGCTTTCCCATTAACTCCAGCCAGGACGACTTTGCCCTTGTGATCAGCCCCGAGGGAGATATGGGCCATTTTTCTTCAAGAAGACTTGGAGGAGCGGGAGATGATGATATATATAAAGTCTTTATTAACCGCGCCAATGTAGAGGTTGAACCTGGCGTAGATCTGGAGAAAATAGCTTATGAGGTAATGGTCGTCGATGAACAAACCGGCCAGGAGCTCTTCACACAAAGGAAAAACGGGAAGCTGGTGTTTAAAGGTATTCCAGGTCGTACATACAACCTTGTGGCTATTATCAATAACAGCAGTATTTCCAGGGAAAATATTCCGATTGAGGCTGATCTAAAACCACCTGGTATGAAACGTGTCAAGCTCCCGGCCAAGTTCTGGGATGAAAAAGGTAAGATAATTTCAGAGGAGCCTGATTATCAGGTTTACGCTGTGAAAGACGCAGAAAAGTCAGCTCCTCAGGAAAACTTGAATGCTTTGAAACAGGAGGATTTACGGTTGATAGAAGTTGATTCCGGTAAAGAGATACCATTTGAACTTGGCGATCAGTTAATTTCCTTTGAAGCCAAACCGGAAAGCAGGTATATGCTCAGAAAGCTTAAAGGTGATAACACCACAGATTTAATGTTAATACAGACCAAAGACGAGCCGTTAAAAATGTCCCTGATAGCAGTCCCGCTGGTAGACGAAAACCAAGAGTCCACACAGGATAAAATGGTAGTTATGATCAATAACAGTGATAAGGTCCAATATTTTTTGGCTGATAGTCAGGGTAACCTGGAAGCAATTCCATCTTTAAAAAATTTACCTGCGGAAACTTCATCCGGTAATAAAAAACAAAACGGATTATTTGTTATCAACAATATCTATTACGATTTGGACAAATATAGCATCAGAGAGGAGGCGCGGGCAGAACTGGATAAAATCGTTGGTTTGATGAATAAATACCTGAATATACATCTTGTGCTGACATCACATACCGATAGCAGAGCCAACGATAGCTACAATGCAAGGTTATCCGAAAAGAGGTCTCGTGCAGTAACACAATATCTGGCCAAACATCAGGTCGTTGCAGCCAGGATAACGGCCAACCATAAAGGAGAGAAACAATTAGTCAATGATTGTTTGGATGGAAAACCTTGCCCTGAGGACAAACATCAATTAAATAGAAGAACTGAATTCAAATTGATCATAAACCAATAAGTCCGGATGTCACAGATGCCTGGTACCAAAATACTTGTTGCTGACGATACAGTCACCATGAGAATAATAGTATCTCAACTATTGAAAGGTTGGAATTATGACCATACGATAGTGGCTGACGGGTTGGAGGCACTAAAAAAGATAAATACCGAAAGATTTGATTTGATCCTGATGGATTTGGATATGCCGGTGATGGATGGTATTACCGCGACCAAAAAGATAAGAAATCACACCGATGAAAATACTAGAAACATACCTATTATCGCCATATCTTTTTCCATAACCCGAGAAAACAAGGCAGAATTGCGAGCCATGGGTATGAATGACTGTTTGCCCAAGCCCATCAATCCGGCTATACTTAAAACCAAAATAGAACATTATTTGGAAAAGATCAGATAATGCGCAGTCAGAGGGTCTTAATCCGGGTCAGCACTTCCTTTTTAAATGAGCGGCTTATCGGTATCAATTGATTATTGATTTTTAGCATGGAGGCATCCAGGCTATCAATTTTGTCTATTCTTACAATAAATGACCGGTGAACCTGCATGAAGTCTATTTGAGGCAATTTTTCCTTAACCTCTCTCAGGTTATCATAAACAACGTGGATCCCGTCACTGGTGATGAATTTTATATAATCCCCATATCCCTGTACATAATGAACTGACTCGAGATCAATTTTTACAAGTTTGCCATTTTCTTTTAAAAATACATGACGGTTTATAGCCGCTTTGAAGGATTGGTTTTTGTTAATGTTGGCTTTGGTGCGTGAAACCGCCTTCAGAAACCTGGAGTAGCTATCGATAGGTTTGAGAAGGTAATCTGTAACGTTGAACTCAAAAGCATCCAGCGCATATTGGTCCTGATTGCTAATCAGTATTATTTGAGGGGGATTATCCAATGTTTTCAGGAGTTCCAGACCTGTCATTTCAGGCATTTCTATGTCCAGAAACATTAAGTCTATTTGAATGGAGGCCAGAAAGCCTGCCGCGTCGATGGCATTGGAAAAAATACCCTCAATTTTTAGAAAATCTGTTTTTTCGATAAATCCCTTAATGATTGCCTGAAATACCAGGTCGTCATCGACTATTATGCAACTAATTTTATCTTCGCTCATTTCCTTAGCCAGTTTTTGAAAAAGTAATAAAACCCGGTGGCATATTGGCCGTTAATCGTTAATTGTGAATGAATTTACGATGAACAGGCTGATATGTACTTTGGTTTAATAGCCCTTCACAACGTAGTTTTAGCACCATTCTTTCAATTTGGTTATGCACTTCCTGAACATGGTTGCCAAGTTTAATACCGGATTTGGTATCAGCTATCAATAGTGACTCACCAATGTTTACCAGATTTTCCAAAGTTTTGGCCTCAAATAATTTCAATGAGGGACTTATCTTGTGTTTTACTGCCTTGAAATTTTTCAAATTTCCTTTTTGTAGTATCTCTCCATATTTGTCCTTAAAGGATGTCAACTCGGCAATAAAGGAGGTGACAATAGATTGTAGAAATTGATCATTGCCTTGCACAATTTCATGCAGTTTGATGTTATCAGTAATATTCAGGCCATCCGCTTGCCGTAGCTTTTTTCCCGTGGCTACTTCGGGATGTTTACCGCCGTATTGAGACAGTTTAGCATATAATTCGTATGGATCGAATGGTTTGGTAATAATATCACACATACCAGCATTTTGCACTTTTTTTTGTACTTCCTGCAAGGTATTGGCCGTTAGCGCAATTATTGGGATACCGGCTTTGCCCGCCATTTCTTTAATAGCTTTGCAGGTGGCATAGCCATCCATTACCGGCATCTGTAAGTCCATTAGTATTAAGTCAAACTCGTTTTGGTTGACAATTTCAATAGCCATTTTACCACTGGAGGTGACCGTAAGCTGCGCATTCCATCTTTTCAAAAACTCTGAAGCCACTAACTGATTGACCTCGTTATCATCAACCAGCAGCACCCGCAACCCCTGCAGATTTCTTTTGGCCGGATTATTGGAACGTTGGTTTTCAACCGGATCATCCCCTTGCGTTTCACACTTTTTCAGGCATAAATTAAAATAAAAGCGGGAGCCTTTACCATACTCACTTTCCACATGGATTTCGGATGCCAGTAGTTCCAATAACCGTTTCGTGATGGCCAAACCCAATCCTGTGCCTCCAAATTTTCTGGATATGTCAGAACTGGCCTGTGTAAACCGGTCGAAGATATCATCAAGCTTGTCTTTCGGAATGCCAATACCGGTATCTGAAATCGAAAAGTTGATGCAGGCAGCTTTTTGGGTGTTTTCGCCGAGACTTACCGCGATAGTAATGCACCCTTTTTCTGTAAATTTTATGGCATTTCCGACCAGGTTATTTAACACCTGGGCAATTCTGACCTTATCACCCTTTAGAAAAGTAGGCACATTGTTGTCAATCGTAACTTCAAAGCTTACGTTTTTTTCTGCTGCCTTTAGAATAAACGAATGTTTTATTCCCATGACGAGCGCTTTCAAATCAAAGTCAATTTCCTCCATTTGAATTTTCCCCTCAACAATTTTATTATAATCCAACACGTCATTGATCAGTGACAAAAGATTCTCAGATGAAAACTTTAACGTTTCAAGGTATTCTTTCTGATCTTTGCGAGGGGACTCATTTTGCAGCAGGTGTGTTATACCAATGACTGCATTTAACGGGGTCCTGATTTCATGTGACATGGTGGATAAAAACTCCGCCTTGGCCCTGCTGGCTTCTTCGGCCTTTTTTCTGGCGGAGATCAGCTCCCGTTCCACTGTCTTTCTAATGGAAATGTCGCGCCCAAAGACGGTGACGCCAATAACTTCCCCATGATTGCCTAAAACAGGATTAAAGCTATGCTCGAAGGTTTTTAGTATTCCGTTGTCATTTACGGTAGTCTCGGTGGAAAACCTTTTCCCCCCCAGCGCCATTTGGTAATAATCCCGCCACAGCTCGGCGCTTTGTTCGGGAAAATAATCGCATGCTACCAAATCACCGGGCCTTGGTATATGGCCCTTACGATTTTCCACAAGCCTTTTAAATGCCGTGTTGCAGATCAAAAGCCTCAAATTTTTATCTATCGACCATATGGTGTCCCCGGTATTTTCGACCAATGCCAAAAGGTTAGCCTCGTTGCTCCTTAAGTTACTTCCCTGGACTTTTGCCCCCACGTTATTGACAAGGCCTACTATAGTGCCGGTGGCCTTTCTCGCTTTGGTGTAGTTGTGTATGAACACTAATCTTAACCGATGGAAGATACCCTTTAAGGAGGAGATGCCTTTTAAGGACTCCAATTGCTGATTCCCTCGAATTGTGTCAAATAACATCATAAACATCACAGAATAATTCAACCCTATTATTTAACTTTAATCGACATGATCACAGAAATGAGTACGCGGATTTGGAATAGGTCACGTGGAAATTATTAACTATTAAGTATGCAGAAAGAGGAGTTATAGCTGATTGATAGCAAAACGATCCATATAATTTTTCCGAACCTCCCGTACAGTTCCTACCCTAAAATGTGATCTGCCAAAGTGATATTTTTGCATTACACTTGATTGAAATTAGGTAATGTACATCGGAAAAGTTATGACAATTTGTGTATTAAATTACATGAATTAGTTAATGATATGTATTGGCAATGATAAGGACGCAATGATGATTTGCACGCGATTGAATTTCGTTGGGATCACTTCACTTCCCAAATGTAATCCGGCAAGCGCCTCATATGCCTTAGAAAATACTCAGTTGGCGTTCCAGCAGCGGATTTTCCAGGCCTAGTAGTTTTTTCTTGGCGGGCAAGCCACCGGCATATCCCACCAGGTTTCCATCCGTACCGATTATCCTGTGGCAGGGAATAATAATTGATATGGCATTGGCGCCGTTTGCCGCTGCTACCGCTCTGATTGCTTTTTGATTGCCTAATTTTTTTGACAGGCCCAGGTAGGTCTCGGTTTTGCCAAAAGGTACCTGTATTAGCGCCTGCCACACCTGTTTTTGAAAATCAGAACCTGCCAATCGGATGGGAATGGAAAATTCACAGCGGGCACCTTGAAAATATTCTTGCAGTTGCGCTATCGTCTTTTCAATAACCGCAGAGGAGCCAGGGACATATGTGGCATTTAACCTTGTTTTTATTCTGGTATCTACGGCATCCCTCATCTTGCGATAACGCCAGTCGCACAGGCATAGTTTTTCTTCATAAGCGCCCAAAATAAGCTCACCAATGGGAGATTTGAAATATGCTACCTGAATGAAATTATTTGCGCTATCAGCCATTATCTCCTTTTTCTTTTCTCAAGTTAATGTTCACTCAAAGCTTTTATAAACGCACAGAGAAGAATGATGGTTTAAGTCAGTATAATTTATTGAATGCCTCCAGCCATGCCTTAGCCATCAGATGTGCCCCGGCAGGAGAGGGATGAACCCCGTCGGGGCACCAGACCTTGGCCGGTGCCTTTTTCAATGCCTCATCGAAAACTTTTTGAAATGGTACAAATGCCGCCTTGAATGCTTCCGCTATTTTTGCGGCTGATTTTTGATATGCCGGGAATTCCGCTTTCCACCGTTCCGTAATAGCCGATCCCCCCCATACCACGAAAGGTTCACAGATGATCAGCTTTACACCGGGAACTTCCTTTATGGTTCGATTCAGCAAATCCCGGTAATCGCTTTCGTACCTTTCAACAGTTCCATCGTAACGGCCATTGACCATATGCCAAAAATCGTTCACACCAATGAGAATGCTCAGCACGTCCGGCCTGAGGTTCAGGGTATCATCTTTCCAACGGTTGGCCAGTTGATAAACTTTGTTACCACTTACACCGCGATTGTATATGGAGAAGTCACCATTGGGGTTATTGGCCAGCAATTGCGAAGTCGCCAGGTAGGTATATCCAATGCCGAGGCCCCTTGTCGAGTTGGCATAATACTGATCCCTGGCACGGCCTGCGTCGGTAATGGAGTCCCCCTGAAATAAGATGGTAAGACCATCAGGTATCGACAGGTTTGAGATTGACAGGCCATTTGCCGCAGCTGGGGCGGCGGTCATGGCAAGGGAGGCCAGTGCCCCATTCTTTATGAAGGTTCTTCGGTTTTTCTGCATGAAACAAATAAAGGTTTTTTGTGATAAGTGTTAGCTTCTAGACACGTTCAAGTTTGATAGGGTAGGTCTTGTTGGCATTCCATTGGCAGATGTAAAGGTTTTTGTCTTCGTCGATACAAACATCATGGCAGTGGTTAAAGATAGGTGTCTCCTGAATCATCAGTTGCAGCTCTCCTTTTTTATAAACCGGCTTCGTACCACCTGGATTGGAGATAACTTTATTCTCTTTATCTAAAATGGTCACAAAACCTGAGTCGCTGGTTTGGTTTAAATATTTTAAGCGAGACCAGCATACCCCACTATAAATATTCTCATCATCAATGACCGCGCGACAAACAAAGGCTCCGGGGAGAAAGATCGTTGACAGGTATTTTCCATCCAGGCTAAATCTTTTAAAAGAGTTGTGGGCCCTGGAAGTGCACAACAGGGTAATGTTATTCGGATCCCGGTCGTCGATGGCCACACCATGGGCTGTGCTGAACTGATCATCGTTGTTTCCGGGACCGCCAAATTTTCTGACGAATTCCCCCTCCTTATTAAATTGCAATATCCATTGCGATCCATAGCCATCGGCTACATAGATGTCTCCATTGGGAGCAATGGCTGTCTCGGTGGGCAGATACCTGTCTTTTGCTTCGTAAACACTGATTTTTCTCGGATCCGGAAGCGTCAGAAGCTTTTTGCCATCTACCGTGGTTTTCACCACCTGCGGATTCTCACCATCGGGATTACAGATAAACAAAACGTCTTCTCCACCTTCATTAAAAAGGCTAAGACCATGGCCGCTTTTATATTCACTTCCCCACGTGCTTAGCATTTTGCCCGATTTATCGTAAATGATAATGTTATTTTTAGTTTCGTCCGTCACCATAATCAACCTACCCTTTGAGTCCATCACCATTTCATGGCAGTTTTTTACCGGTGTGGTAGCAGGATCTAAATCTCCCCATGCTTTGTGTACACGATATCTGAATTTGCCGTGACCAATTATTTCATCGTTAAGTACGGGTTTGTTGATAATGTTAAAACCAAGAGAAGGAATGCTCAGGGCGGCGCCTGCCATGGCACCTGCTTTGATAAATTCTCTTCTGGAGTTGTTTTTTTCAGTGTTCATTTGATCGTATTGTAGTTAACTTATTAGTCTGAATTGCTATTTAGTTTAGGCTATGATGGATTTTACCACTTCCCCATGCACGTCGGTAAGTCGGTATCTTCTTCCCTGGTGTTTGAATGTCAGCTGTTCGTGGTCGACACCCAGCTGATGCAGCAGGGTTGCCTGAAAGTCATGTACGTGTACGGGATCCTTGATGATATTGTAGCTAAAGTCATCCGTTTCACCGTAGGTAAATCCCGGCTTGACTCCACCGCCCGCCAGCCATACGGTAAAGCACCTTGGATGATGGTCGCGGCCATAATTAGTAGCTGTTAATTTTCCCTGACTGTAGTTGGTTCTGCCAAACTCGCCACCCCAGATAACCAGCGTGTCGTCAAGCAGGCCTCTTCTTTTCAGGTCGGTCACCAGTGCAGCTGAGGCCTGATCGGTGTCTTTGCATTGAGAGGTGATTTCCCTTGGCAGGCTACTATGTTGATCCCAGCCCAGGTGATACAGTTGTACGAATTTTACGTCCCGCTCGGCAAGTCTTCTGGCCAAAAGGCAATTAGCGGCATAGGTTCCAGGTTTTCTGGCATCCTCCCCATATAGTTCAAATACCTCATCCGGTTCATCTGAAAGGTCCATGGCCTCGGGAACTGATGTTTGCATTTTATAGGCCATTTCATACTGAGCTATGCGGGACTGGATATCAGGATCTCCAAAATCCTGCATTCTCAGCTGGTTCATTTTAGCCAACACATCCAACACCTGTCTCCTTGAGGAGGAGGTAATGCCATCGGGGTTTTGAAGGTTCAGTACCGGGTCTTTACCTGACCTGAATTGTACGCCCTGGTGTAAGGAAGCCAGAAACCCATTCCCCCAAAGTCTCGAATAGATAGGTTGGGGACGCTGTGCGCCACGGGAAAGCAGCACGCAGAATGTGGGTAAATTTTCATTCATACTGCCTAATCCGTAGCTGAGCCAGGAGCCTATGCTGGGTCTTCCGGCCTGTTGTGATCCGGTTTGGAAAAAGGTGATGGCGGGATCGTGATTGATGGCTTCTGTATGCATAGATTTGATAAAGCACAGATCATCCACGATCTTGGCGGTATGTGGCATCAACTCACTTACCCAGGCGCGGCTTTGGCCATGCTGCTTGAAGTCAAATATGGCCGGCGCCAGGGGCAGGGAGGATTGCCCAGATGTCATACCGGTTAGTCTCTGTCCTTTCCTGATAGAATCCGGAAGGTCCTGCCCACGCATTTTCATGAGCGTTGGCTTGTAGTCAAACAAGTCTATTTGAGAAGGGCCTCCGCTTTGAAACAGGTAAATGACCCTTTTGGCTTTGGGAAGAAAATGGGGGGCGCTGAGTGCTTTGTTGTCCGCGCTATTTCCATCGGAATTCTCGCCGGATGTACTACATCCCATCAAAGAACCAAGTGCCAGGCTGCCAATGCCAAGACTGGATTTTGATAGAAAATGCCGTCGGTTGATTTTATGTAGATAGTCGGAGTAAATATCGCTCATGATAAATTGAAGTATTGTTACGCCCGGCGGGCTAAGTTTTTAAGAATGTTTTGTTTCATCCAGGTTTAACACGGCGCTGATTACAATCGTAAACGCTGCTAATTTATGCTTATCTATTTTTTGGTCTGCTTTGGAATCTCCAATTTGAAGAATATCGTCTATGCTATTTGTTTCTTCCTGGAACCGTTTTAGCTCGGCGTCATATATTTCCATCAGCATCGCAACCTCCTCGGCTGAAGGGTCTCTCGACACCAGGCTTTTGAAAGCTTTTGTAGCCCAGGTAGGCGGATCGTCTTTGGAAGTTTTAATAACATTTTCCGCCAATACCCTGGATCCCTCCATGTACTGCTCATCATTGAGCAATAAAAGCGACTGCAAAGGCGTGCTGGTGGCTTGTCTTTTTACCGTACACATGGCCCGTTCCGCAGCGTCCAGGGTAATCATGGACGGCACCGGAATCGTTCGCTTAAAGTAAGTGTAAATACTCCTCCGGTACAAATCAGCTCCTTTGCCGGGGCGGTACCTGTTTTCACCAATTTGGTTGGCCATTTCCTTCCAGATACCGGGCGGCTGATAGGGCTTTACCCATTTTCCTCCGATTTTACGATTAAGCAATCCGCTGGAGGCCAGCGCCTGATCGCGGATCATCTCGGCAGTTAGTTTTTTGTACGGCCCCCTCGAAAGATAAATGTTGTCGGGATCTACGGCAAAACTTTTTTTATCGATATGCGCCGATTGTCGATAGGTAGTGGACATAACCATAAGTTTGATCAATTTTTTCATGTCCCAACCTGTTTGCCTGAACTCCAGCACCAGCCAGTCGAGGAGCTCCGGGTGTGTGGGCAAGGCTCCCTGGTTTCCAAAATCTTCCGGTGTGGCTACCAGCCCCCGGCCAAACAACATTTGCCAGAACCTGTTGACGATTACTCTTCCGGTTAAGGGATTTCTTTCATCAAAAAGCCACTTAGCCAGTCCAAGCCTGTTTCTTGGCAGGTCTTCCGGAAATTTCAGAATGGCTTCCGGTGTTTCGCGGCCGACTTGTTCTCCTTTGGCACTGTAATCACCGCGGTTTAAAACAAACGTGGGTTTTATCTCCTCCGACTCCTGCATGATCATCACGTAGGGAATTTTTGTATCAATTGATCTCAAGCTATCCAACTTATTGTCAATTTTGGCCATTTCGGCGCGCTCTCTTTTCAAATAAGTCTGATAAACCACCTGCCTGTCATAGACAGATTTTTGATCATAGAGATAACGAACCTCGAGCGGACTCAATGCCCGGTCATAAAGTGAAATTTCATCAATGACGCCTATAAATCCCCCATAATTATTCCGCTCAATGGCCCGCATGAGCCAGTGGCCGACTGTGAACCGGGTACCCACCAAAATGCTGCGGCTTTCGAGATTGTCTGAAACTATGCGAACTTTTTGTTTTTTTCCATTAATAAAAAGATCGACGCCGGACGCCTTGCCTGATCCGTCATAGGTGGCAAAAACATTGGTCCATTGGCCTACCGGCACTTTGGCAATGGTTTTGACCTCAATCAGCTTATTCAGGGAATGCACAATATGCATGCTTAGTGTCCTGTCTTTTCCGATATAAATCCCATACCCCGATTTATTTAGCTCGCCGATTCTTCGGGATAATACGCCGGCATTGTGCTTCGGGGATTCGGAAGGATTGATCCACCCACCCAGTGAAAATTTATCGTAATGCTCAAAATCTCCTACATCGCCAATCGTCAGTGTGTTGCTCCCATCGAATTGCAGCGCCTTATCAAATTTGCCTGTCGCCGCGGTTGGGGATGGAATGCTGGCCGGAAGTTTGAAATTCAGGGTCCCGTGCAGGGCTTTGCTCACTTCGTCCTTCATGAGGCCCGCTTCGCGGTAATCAAGTTTGTAATGGGCCAAAAGACCTTCCGTTTTGAGCACTTCCCAATCCTGATTGTTAAACCAGTTTTTTAGCGTATTTTCTTCAACTTTTGGTTTAAAATGCTTTTGCGTGGTTTCCACCTCTGCCAACATCTTTTTAATTTCCGTAATTTCATGCTCCAGTGCGGCATCCTCATATTTAATGGCTGGCTGTGGCGCCTGGTTATTGTAGTCGATTCTGCCCCTCTCGGTGATATTGTTAAAAAAGGAAACTAGCTGATAGAAATCCTTTTGCAAAACAGGATCATATTTATGGTCGTGGCACCTGGCGCATTGTAAGGTAAGGCCGATGAAGGCCGTACCGAAGGTTTGTACCCGGTCGGCAGCATACTCGGCCAGGTATTCTTCTTCGATGACCCCGCCTTCCTGTGTGATGGCATGGTTTCGGTTAAACCCCGACGCCAGTTTTTGTTCAAAAGTGGGATCCGGTATCAGGTCACCGGCCAGTTGCCAGGTGACAAAGTCATTATAAGGGAGGTTTCTGTTATAGGCCTTAATCACCCAGTCACGCCAGGGCCACATAGTTCTTGGCCTGTCGTCCTGGTAGCCGTGTGAGTCGGCATATCTCGCCACATCCAGCCAGTCGCTGGCCATCCTTTCCCCATAATGCGAAGAAGCCAAAAGCCGGTCTACTACCTTTTCATAGGCGTCCGACGTATTATCGGCCAGGAAATTATCAATTTCTTCCAGTGTGGGCGGGAGCCCTGTGAGGTCGAAGGTTACCCTTCTTATTAATGCTTCCCTGGAGGCTTTCCCTGCATTTTTGAGTCCGGTATTTTCCAGTTTGGCGGCGATGAAGTTGTCAATGGCATTGGTCGCCCAGTCCTGTTGTTTGATTTCCGGAACGGTTATTTCTGTAGGTTGGGTAAAGGCCCAGTGTGGCTTATACTCGGCACCCTGAACAATCCATTTTTTAATGATTTTAATTTCGTACTCGGAGAGCTTGAGGTTGCTTTCCGGCGGGGGCATCATGGAATTGGGGTCAGTGGAAGTGATTTTTTCATACATCACGCTGTTATGCAGGTCGCCGGGAACAATGGCATGCCCACCCGATTCCAGCACTGTCTTAAAGGCGCCTTCCGGTGTATCCAGCCTTAAATCTGCTTTTTGGTTGGCAAGGTCCGGACCATGACAGGCAAAACACCGGTCGGAGAGAATAGGTTTCACATGATAATTGAAATCGACAATATCGGGTATCGACTGGCCGGAAGTCAATTCATGGTTTTTATTGTTTTTACAGGAGATCAGTAAAAAGAAGGATATTAATATACTTAATCGAAACAAACCGTTGGAATAATTCATCAATAATTGCTGAAGCTTTTACAATCTCCTAATTTATAAAATTTCAAGGCGAAATCAATGAATTTTTTGTGCCGATGAGTACAGGTTTACAACAAACGCCGATATAAGAAGCCGGTTAGCATCAATCCTCCGCCAACCAATCCATCGCGCGGGTGGCAGGAGAGGTTTTTTTGAGCCGGATGTTAATGGGCTAGCCATCCGCTTTTAGTATATTTTCAAAAAGATCTCTACCAAAAATGCTTTCAAAATGAGGCTTCAAATGCCCTCGCATCGCTTCCCGGAATTTTTGAGGTGTCTCGTTTTTAAGAATCTCACACAGCGTTCGGTGGGTTACATGACCTTTAGGGTAATCATAGTGTTTGTAAAATATTTCGTTTCCATGGATATACTGAAATACTTGTAAAAGTATTGATTGGAACCTGCGCAAAGTTTCGTTGCCGGAGATTTGATAAAGTTTGCCGTGGAATTCGATCTCCTGATCAAGGCTGAAGGTGGTAGAATCATGCCCTTCCTCGTCTCCTTTTCTGGCAATTTCCTCGAGTTCATCAACCGCTTCAGGCGTTTTCCGTGCAAAGAGCATTTCCGCCATCCCCATCTCCAATATCAGGCGAAGTTCAAAGATATCTCTTAAAGCCTCTTCACCTAATAAATTTGGATGTAAAACCTTTTGGAATCCATTCATTACGTCAGGCTCGGTAATGATTAGCCCCTTGTGTTTTTTGGAGTCCATGAGGCCTAATGTTCTAAACCTTAAAAGCGCTTCCCTCACCACCGTCCTGCTGACACCGAGGCTTTTGGCAATATCCAGTTCTTTCGGAATAGCATCACCTGGTTTCAAATTGTTTTCAAGGATGTATTCCCGCAAACTCAACTCCACCTTATCAACCAGGGATAGTGTATTTAAGGGTCTTAATTCTTTTTTGTGTTTTGTAGTCATGTGACCTTTAAATCATCAGAAATATGTATTATGTATAACAAATATAGTAAACTGGAGAAGAATGCCACCTTTTTAATAGATAAACTTATATTCTGAGCAATTTTTGGAAATCTTACTAAAAATGATTTAAATTGTATTATGTATGACATAATAATATTAAAAGACGATGTTAACACGATTAAATGGTCTGGTGGCGGCTACTTTTAGCCCTTTGGATGAAAAGTATCGCATAAAGCACGACGTTATTGAGCAACTGGTAGAACGCTACGTTGCCCATCAGATCGCAGGTATTTTTATTTGCGGCAGCACCGGCGAGGCAGTTTCCCTTTCTACCAAAAAGCGCAAGGAATTGGCCGAGGCATTCATCAAGGCCGCTTCGGGGAAGCTTAAGGTCATGGTTCATGTCGGCCACAACAGTGTCGATGAGGCATGTGATTTGGCCATGCATGCACAAGCCATCGGGGCAGATGCCATTTCAGCCGCCCCGCCGAGTTATTTCGACATAAGTACCGCGCAACAATTGGTGAGTACGTTACATCCCATCCTTGCCAAGGCTCCTGATCTGCCTTTTTTTTATTATCACATACCATCCAAAACCGGAGTTGATATCAGTGTGATAAAGCTGCTTGAAATAGCAGAGGAGCATTTACCTTCGATGGCAGGAATCAAATACACAGCAGAAAAACTTGACGAATTCCAGACATGTATCAATCGTTTTGGGACGAGGTTCCAGATGTTGTATGGCTTTGATGAAATGTATCTTTACAGTCTGGTGGCGGGAGGTGAGGCAGTGGTAGGGAGTACTTATAATTATATGGCGCCCCTATATCATAAAATCAAAGCGGCCTTTTTAGAGGGAAAACTGGACCTGGCCAATAAATATCAGCAGGAAGCCATAGATATCATTAAAGTTATCATATCATATCCCTTGATTCCTTCTCAACGATCCTGTATGAAGTTCATTGGCTATGATTGCGGTCCTGCTATATTACCTCATTGTTCCTTAAGTGATTCGGAAGCATCTGAACTTAAGGCCAGGCTCGAAAATACTACTTTTTTCAAATGGGCATCAATAAAAGCATTGGATACACAGGAATCAAAAGCAGATCAACTTTGAGAAGGGTACCTAAAATAGCGGTGGCTGTCATCATAATGGGGTTATTCCATATCACATTAGCTGCGCAAGAGGCAGATCCCTATGTACAGGTTGAGGTTGGCCGTTTAGCGACGATGCCTCCGCCTCCTGGTCACCGCCTTCAGGCTGGTCTGGCAGGTGCTTTTTCCGGCATTCACAATAATGTGTTGATCGTCGCCGGAGGAGCGAATTTTCCCGAGGGTAAGCCGTGGGAGGGAGGTGAAAAGGTCTGGTGGGATGATATTTATGTGTTGGAAAAAACGCCAGAGGGCGATTACAGCTGGGTTTTGGGTACGGGCAAGCTACCTCATGCACTGGCTTATGGGGTCTCAATACCTACGGAAAATGGAATTGTATGTATTGGTGGTGACGATGGCTTCCGTAAAAGGAGAGAGGTCTTCCTGCTCAGCTGGGATATTGAAAAGCGTAAAGTTGTTCATACCGCTTTCCCCGATCTCCCTATTGGTTTAGCTTACATGGCTGGTGGGCTGATCGGGCAAACAATATACATCGCCGGTGGCCATGACGGTAATGGCGCCTCAAAAGTTTTTTTGTCGCTTGATCTTAACCAAAGAGGAACCGTTGACTTCAAGTGGCGTCAGCTTGAGCTATGGCCCGGCCCTGAAAGAATGTTGCCGATGGCCATCACACAATCTGATGGGGCCCATGACGCATTTTTTTTATTTGGCGGAAGAAATGTACAACCATCCCGGCAAACGCAGGTTTTGGGTGACGCCTACAAGTGGATCCCGACATTTGAACGATGGGAAAAAATAGCGGATATTAAGGTGAAGAATGAGCCAATAAACATGATGGCCGGACAAATGGTGCCTTCCGGAGCACATTATATACTGGCAGCTGGCCACGCAGATGGCGAATCGTTTTTGGAGCAGGAGGCCCTGGCTTTTCAACTGGAGGATACCAGTATCTCCGATAGGGAAAGACAAACATTGTTGGCAAAACGGGATTCTATACAGATCCATCACCCGGGTTTTAAAAGAGAGCTATTGGTTTTCAACACGATCACCGAGCAATGGTCCGAACTAGGCCTGGTTGAGATGAAACTACCGGTTACCACCCAGGCATTTTATTGGAACGATCAAATAATAATTCCTTCAGGGGAGATCTCTCCTGGTATCAGGACCCCTGAAGTGTATCAACTGACGCTTAAGGAAGGGGGAAAGTTTTTCGGCTATGCCAACTATTTAGTTATCCTGATTTACCTCGTTGGTATGGTACTTATCGGTTTTTACTTTTTAAAAAATCAAAAATCAACCGGTGATTACTTTAAAGGAAACGGCCGGATTCCATGGTGGGCCGCCGGGATTAGTATTTTTGGGACTTTGTTGAGTGCGATCACTTTTATGGCCATTCCGGCCAGGACCTTTGCTACTGACTGGTCCTATTTTATGCTTAACATGTCCATCATCGTCGTGGCGCCGATCATTGCCAGCTTATTTATCCCCTTTTATGCCAGGTTGAATATAACCAGCGCCTACGAGTACCTGGAGATGCGATTTAATTTGGCGACACGATTGATGGGGAGTATTTCCTTTATCTTGTTTCAGTTAGGCCGCATTGCGATTGTTTTGTTTCTTCCCTCCATAGCCATATCTATTTTGACAGGTATCAACGTTTATGCCTGTATCCTGGTATTGGGGTTATTGAGTATTATCTATTCTACAGCAGGGGGTATCGAAGCTGTCATCTGGACCGATGTCATTCAGGTGGTGGTATTGCTTGGCGGCGCTTTGCTATCGTTGTTTTTTATTATCGGAGACCTTGGTGACGGATTTAATGAATTGATGACGGTTGCCATAGAAAATGACAAGTTTAATCTCTTTAATCTAAAATGGGATTTACATTCCCCCACTTTTTGGACGATTCTACTTGGTGGAATAGCTTCCAATATTATTTCGCAGGGAACGGACCAGTCGATCGTGCAGCGCTACCTGACCACAACCAGTGTTACCGACTCAAAAAAAACGTTGTACACCAATGCTGTTTTAACTTTTCCGGCTACAGTACTGTTTTTCCTGCTGGGGACTGCCCTTTTTGTTTTTTATAAATCATTTCCTGACCAGGCCAATCCATTGCTGCCGTCAAATGATGGAATCTTTCCCTTCTACATTGTTTCCCAACTTCCCGCAGGTGTGGCCGGCTTGCTTATCGCCGCGCTTTTATCGGCGGCCATGTCGAGTTTAAGCAGTAGCCTGAATTCGGGATCCGCTGCCTTCACCACAGATTTCTATAAAAGATTCAGAACCGCTGCCAATGATAAAGATTTACTGTTTATGGCAAAAATAGCAACCGTCACCATAGGACTCCTCGGTACAGCCATAGCAATGTGGATGGCCACTGCAACGGTAACTTCCTTATGGGATGAGTTTCAAAGGTACCTCGGCTTATTTGTGGGCGGATTGGGAGGTGTATTTCTTTTGGGACTACTATTTAAAATGGCCAATGGAAAAGGAGCGGTTACAGGTTTGCTAAGTAGTGGGATAATACAGTTCTGGCTGTCATATAGTACCAAAATACATTTAATGCTCTATACCCTGACCGGTTTGCTGTCATGTGTGATTATTGGCTATCTGGCCAGTTTTTTGTTCAACCAGGATAGAAATCCGAAAGGTCTGACGGTATATGATCAATAGTATTAGTTTTCAAATCTAAAAGCCAACTTTAATGCATTCAAACGTTATGAAACATTGCCTTATTTTTTTATTGCTGATATTCAATGCCAGCTATGCAAGCAGTACTTCACCACGCGATGGTACCGAAGTTTTTAATGTTGAAACCGAGCCGGAAAAGCTTAAATGGCTCTTCAAAAGCGGAGACCATGGCTATGCCTGTTACCGGATCCCCGCATTGGCAGTGGCCAATGATGGGGCGGTGCTGGCTTTCTGTGAAGCCCGTAAAGAAAGCTGTTCCGATACAAATGATATTGACCTTGTTATGAAGAAATCTACTGATAACGGTAAAACCTGGGGCGAAATGCAGGTTATATGGAGCGATGATGCCAATGTATGCGGAAATCCATCTCCGGTAGTAGATCGGGTTACCGGGGCCATTCACCTTCTGGCTACCTGGAACAATGGCAAAGATCACGAATCTCAGATTATTGCAGGTACCAGTATTGCAGGCCGCGAGGTTTATCATTTGGTATCTACGGACGCAGGGGAAACCTGGACATCACCGGTTAACATTTCAAGCGCAGTGAAATTACCCGATTGGACCTGGTATGCCACCGGTCCGGTTCACGGCATTCAATTAAAAAGCAAAGCTTACAAAAACCGCCTGGTTATTCCCTGCGACCATATTGAAAGGGATTCGAAAAAGTACTATTCACACGTGATTTATTCAGATGATCACGGCAAAACCTGGCAACTGGGCGGTACCACACCGGCGGACCAGGTAAATGAATGTACAGTAGTAGAATTGAGCAATGGTGATTTGATGTTGAATATGCGAAACTACCAACGGAAAGATGCCCAGGTGAGGCAGGTGGCTATTAGCAAGGATGGCGGTGCCAGTTGGGTGGAGCAACGAATGGAGCCACAGTTACCGGAGCCAAGGTGTCAGGGGGCTATGCTGTCTGTGGACTATAAAGGCCGCAACTTCCTGTTATTTACAAATCCGGCCCATGAAAAATCCCGCATAAACATGACGCTCTCGGTAAGTAAAGATGATGGCGCTACCTGGCATAAGAAAATTGTGATTTACGATTCGCATGCTGCGTATTCTGATTTGGCGGCGTTAGCTAAAGACAAAATCCTGATATTATATGAGGCTGGCTATGAAGGCCCATATGAAGGCATCTGTTACAAAATACTTTCAAAAAAGAAGCTTTAATAATTGGTGTTTCGTTTGAAAGGTCACAACTGCTTACGTCATGGCGAAGAAGGGGTAGGCCCTGTGTGCAGGTTCTAAAGCCAGCGTGTGGGCCCCGAACTTAGATAGCAGGGAACGATCATTCATTCTGCAATGAATCCACAGGATTCGACCGCGCAGCCTTAACAGATAAGTAGCCTATTACTAACCAGGCGATTATCAATGTCAGCACCCCGGCTATAACAAATGTCCACGGAGTAATATCAATACGACTGGCAAAGTTTTCGAGCCACAGATTTATAACATAATACGTGGTGGGAATGGCAATAAATAAAGCAACGATAATCAACTTAAAAAATTCGCTGGAGAGCAATAACACCAGGCTTTTTACGGAGGCACCCAGCACTTTTCTGATACTGATTTCTTTTAAGCGTCTTTCTACGGAGAAGGAGGTCAGCCCCAATAAACCCAGGCAGGCCACGAAAATTGCCAACGCGCTGAAGACACTTACCACTTTGCTCAGCTGCTTTTCCGCCTTATAAAGGCGCTCGTAATCCTGGTCCAGAAAGGAATAAACAAAAGGCAGGTTCGGGGCTAAGCTTTTCCATTGCTTCTCGACGTTTGCTACTACCGCTGGAATATCATTGGACTCAATCTTAAGGGATAATGTCTGAAACGAGTTACGGTTAATGTGGATCAATAAAGGCTCTACCAGGTGGTGAAGAGATTTATAGTGAAAGTCTTGTACAACCCCGATGATTTTTCCTTTTTTTCTTTGCTGCAAGACCCTCCCGCCTATAGCTGCTTCGGGAGAGGTCCAACCGAAATGCTTGGCGGCAGTTTCATTAATGATAAATGCTGTTGAGTCATCAGCGGGAAAATCCTTGGAAAAAGCTCTTCCGGCGATCACTTTAATATCATAACCCGGAATAAAATCACAGTCAACCATATAAGTGTTGATGTTGGTATCAGACATCTTTCCCTCCGGCGTTTCTAAGGTGGAAAACAGGTTGGTGGTTGTTTCACCCGGAACGGAATAGGCGGCTGAGACAGCGGTGACGCCGGGAATATTGCGTAACTCATTCTTAATGGATTCCAGATGTTTTTTGATCTGATTATTTCCGTTAAAGTTAACCTTGAGGGTCTTTTCTTTATCAAATCCCAATTTAAGTTTGCCAATAAGTGACAATTGATCAAAGACCAGCAAGGTGCCGGCAATGAGTGTAATGGAAATGGCAAACTGGCCGGTTACCATTATCTTTCTCAACCAAACATTCCCGTGCAGTGTCTCTGCTGAATTTCTGAAGATCGATAATGGGTGAAAACCAGACACCAGAAAGGCAGGGTAGGCTCCGGCTAAAATACCCAAAAGGATCGATAAACCGAATAGCGATGTCCATACATACCAATGGTTGATGAGCGCAAAGCTCAGCGAAGTATCCAGTAAGCTGTTGAAGAATGACAATAGCATCATCGCAAGAAACAACCCTAAAAGCATGGAAATGAAACTCACGATAACAGATTCTCCTAAAAACTGCCGGATCAAAGATCCCCGCTCTGCGCCCATGACCTTTCGCAATCCGACTTCCCGTACCCGGCGGGAAGCCCTTGCTGTGGCCAGGTTGATGTAATTAAAGCATGCGATCAGCAGGATAAAAAGTGCAATAATAAACAGGATATACAGGTTGTTTTTACTTCCTCTTTCCCCGTTTTCCCAGGAGCGGGGCTTGTCAAGATAGATGTCAGTTAAGGGTTGAAGGGGCAAATCATTATAGTACATCCCAGCCCCCTGCTCTTTTGTTCCAATATACTTGGCTATGAAATCAGGCATATTGGCTCTAAGCCTGGCCACTTTATCTTCCCCTTCCTGGAGCAGGAGATAGGTATGAAAACCGTTCCAGAACCAGGCTTCCTGCTCGGCGCGTTTGTTTTCCGAGGAAAAGGTAGTAAACGATACCAGCAAATCAAAGGTGAAGTGTGAGTTGCCCGGTACATCTTCCATGATGCCGGTGACCTCAAAAGGGTCTCCGTCAATTTCCAGGGTTTGACCCAGCGGACTTTCTTTTCCAAAATACTTTTTGGCGGTCGTTTCAGTTAAAACGACCGTCTTCGGTTTTACCAAAGCCAATTGGGGATTTCCTTTGACCAGAGGAAAGCTAAAGACTTTGAAAACGCTGGAATCTGCCAAATAGCACTGATCTTCATAGAATTTAATATCTCCTTTCCTTACCAGGACCCGATGACGGTCGAATCTTACAAAATCAACCACCTCGGGATATTCTCGCGCGAATGCCGGTCCCATCGGTGGGGAACTGGTGGACTGGAAAAGTAATTCATTTTCTGTGCTTAAATCCTCTACGATGCGATAAATATTGTCTGCATTTTTATGATAGCGGTCAAAACTCAGCTCATGATACATGTACAAACCAATAAGAATAAAGGACGCAATGCCTATGGCGAGTCCTACAATATTGATGAAAGAGAAACCTTTGTATTTGATCATGTTTCTCATCGCAATGGTAAAATAATTTTGTATCATGGCAGTCGGGATCGGTTTGGAATACGAGGATGGTTGACGTTTGAAAACGGAAAGGCGGAGATAGGCGATTACCTCGCGCCTGTATATTTTTTTTGCTTTTGTTACCCCCACCTTTTGTACGCGCAGATAATACCGTTCATGCAAATCACCCAATACCTCCTCCAGCAGGTGAGGGGCGCAGAATCGTTGAAGCAATCGATCTGCCCATGCAGGAGGTGGTGGATAATGAGTCCGATGTTTAAGTGGCATTGGGACAGGGTTTAAATTAATTTTTTAATGTAAAACTGTTATTCAGAACGCAAAGCGTTTACCGGGTTAGCCATAGCGGTTTTCAAGACCTGGAAGCTAACGGTGAGCAGTGTTACAAATACAGCCAGCATCCCCGCCAGGGCAAAAAACCACCAGGTGAGATCTATACGGTGAGCGAAATTGCTTAGCCAGCGACCCATGATATACCAGGCTACTGGTGCAGCTATGATGAATGACACGCCGATTAACTGTATAAAATCTTTTGAAAATAACACGGTAATACCTCCGGCAGTGGCCCCAAGCACTTTGCGAATACCGATTTCCTTGAGGCGCTGTTCCGCTGAATACATAGCCAGTCCAAGCAGGCCCAGGCATGAAATAATAAGGGCCAATCCCGCAAAGACATTGGAAAGTTTGGCTATTACCTGTTCATTTCTGTAAAGCTTTTCATATTCCTGATCCAGGAATTGGTAAGCAAACGGATAATTAGGATTGATTTCCCGGTACACCTTGTCAATACTCGCCAGTGCCTCCTGGGTTTTACCGGGTTCGGTACGGACCATAATCACCCCAAAATAAAGATCTTCCTTGACGTCCACAATCAGGGGTTTTATAGGTTCGTGGAGGGAGTGGGTGTGATAGTCCTTAAGAATGGCGATGATATGTCCTTTTTTGTCCCAGGCAGATATCCACTTTCCAATCGGATCCTGGATATTCATTTGTTTTACTGCGGCTTCATTAATCATAAAGGCCACCGAATCCGTGGCATAAGCCCTGGAAAAATCCCTACCTTCCGTTATTTCAAGGTTCATTATTTTCAGAAAATCATACCCAACAGAAATGGGTTTAAAGCCCACCGAGGTACCAGCTTCCTTGCCTTCCCAGTTAATGGCATCTTTTCCACTTGCAGTCTCTGAAACTCCATCATTCTCATCAACCACAAACCCCATCGCATGGGGCGCTTCACTACCTCGATCAACCATGGCAATACCGGGCATTTTCGCTAGCTGTTCTTTGAATACCTGATACTTCTTGTTTAGATCGCCTTCTATCCGTATGTAAATCAAATTTTCCCGGTCGTAGCCAAGGTGCTGATTTCGAATATAACCTGTTTGTCTGGAAACGATCAGTGTAGCAATAAGTAGTAGAATAGAAAGGCTTAACTGAAAAATAGCCAGGCTTTTACGCAGCCAGATAGCCCGGTTGCTAAAACGCATCACGCCCTTTAGTATGCGAGTAGGCTTAAGTGAAGAAAGAAAGAGAGCAGGGTAGCTGCCGGCCAGTAAACCTGTAACTAACATCATACCGATCAAAATAAACCATAGTGACGGTTCGGCAACGGGCAAAGTAATTTGCTTTCCGGTAAAATTATTGAAACCTGGAATCAGAAGATAAATAAAAATTAATGACAAGACCAGTCCCAGGAAGGATAACAGTATAGACTCCCCTAAAAATTGCCCAACCAGGTATGTGCGCGAGGAACCAACTACCTTTCGTACACCAACTTCTTTTGCCCGTTTGACGGAGCGGGCGGTGGCGAGGTTCATAAAATTGATGCAGGCTATGATAAGTATAAAGATGGCTACCCCACTGAATATCCTTACATATTCAATACGCCCTCCTTGCGGTTTGCCATTGACAAAATTTGAAACCAGGTATAGATCCCGGAAAGGTTGTAGTCCCAGTTCAATTTTAAATGGTTGTTCTTTATCCAGGTGAGCCTCGATAAAGCGGTTAATACTCTTTTCCACATGCCTGATATCTGCGTTCTCCGCAATTTTCATAGTGGTTAGGATAACATGTGAAGCCCATTCCAACCTTGTCATGTGAGATTCCCAATTAATCAGATAGTCAAACCTTAGCGAACTGTGTGATGACACATTTTCAAAAACTGCCGAAACAGCGAAATCCAAGCTGTTTTCATAGCGGATGCTTTTACCAATGGCATCTTCGGGGCTTTCAAAAAACAGCTCCGCCATTTTTCGGGAAATAGCGATACTGCTGACATCTTTTAATGCGGTCTTTGGATTACCCGCAATTACCGGATAGCTGAAGACACTAAAAAAATCTGCACTTGCCCGAGAGCCTTCCAGTTTATGGATTTTTTTACCTACCTGGAAAGTTTCCGGATGTCCCCAGGGCAATTCATAGCCAGTGGCATAGTATGTTATGTTTTGTATTTCAGGGATGGCCTCTGTTATATCTTCCAGCAGCACGTGACGACGCCTATCTGTGTGTCGCAACGGCGAAGTATAACTACCGGTTGCTTTGCCATTTGCATGAACGGTCTGATAGATATTGTATAGTTGTTTGCTATCTGTGTGGAAATTGTCAACGCTTTTCTCATCGTTAACCCATAGAAAAATCATGAGAAAGCAGGTCATACCTAAGGCGAGACCTAAAACATTGATAGCGGAGAAAGCCTTGTTACGAATAAGGTTTCGCAGAGAAATGGTAAAATAACTTTTTATCATATCAGTCAGGATTGGTTTGGCAAAATGAGATGACCGGCCTTTAACAATTGATAGGCGCATGTAGGCCATTACCTCGCGCCAGTATTTTTTTCGTGCCTTTGCTTCTCCGATTTTTTGCACACGCAAATAATACCTTTCATGCAAATCACCCAATACCTCCTCCAGCAGGTGGGGCGCGCAGAATCGCTGAAGCAACTTGTCGGGCCACTGGGGAGGAGGTACTAACGGTTTTTTAGGAGATACTGGCATAGAAGTCTTAGATCATAATGGGCTACTGTTTATTCTGTTCGTAGAGATTTTGCCGGATTAACCAGCGATGCCTTGATGGCCTGAAAGCTTACAGCGAGCAATGCAATGATCAGGGCAGATGCACCTGCCAATACAAAAATCCACCAGCTCATTTCTATTCTGTAGACAAAGTTCTGTAGCCATCCATCCATGGCGTACCAGGCAATGGGAGAGGCGATAAGGAATGCTATCAAGACCAGTTTCAAAAAGTCCTTTGATAAAAGTTTCACGATACGACTTCCCGAGGCGCCCATTACTTTTCGAATCCCAATCTCCCGGATACGCTGTTCGGATGAAAAAGCCGCAAGTCCAAAAAGCCCTGATGAGGCAATCAGAAGTGCTAAAAGTGTAAAAAACCCAAACATTTCACCCAGTCGTGCTTCCCTTTTGTAGAGTTGATCAAAACTGTCGTCCAGAAACTGATAGGTAAACGGATAGGGAGAGAACTGCCCGACCGTTTCCTCAAGCATGGCAATGGTACCAGGCAGATCTTCCGAAGTAATCTTCATCGAGATGTAACCTGTTGGGAATCTGTCGAGGGTGAGTACCAATGGCCCGATGGCTTTATGCAGTGAGTTATAATGAAAATCCTTTACCACCCCAATAATGGTTCGTTGCCCCCGCCCGTCAGTATAGCCAAACTGCTGACCGATGGCTTCCTCGGGCGTCCAGCCCAGGCCTTGTACGGTGGCCTCGTTAACCAGTGCGATAGGGGCGCCAAGTGTATCGGCAGTAAATGTTCTTGAAAATCCACGTCCGGCAATAAGTTGGATGCCATAAACATCAAGAAAGTCATGATCAACGCTTGTGGTACTGGTGCTAAAGCGCTCTCCGTCACTACTGCCTTCCCAGCCAAACATGGCCTGGGTATTGCCAACGCCGGTTGGTAAAAATTTGGAATAACTGGTTGTGAGCACACGGGTGTCCCGTAACCATGTATCGCGGATGGTGGCATAATGTTCACTCAGCGCCTGGTCATTGGCGTGTACTGTCAAAATATGCTCCCGGTTATAACCCAGATCCCTTTGCCGCATAAACTGCATCTGTTCATGAACCACAAAACTGCCGACTACCAACACGATGGAGATCGTATATTGCCCAATGATCAGCAGGCGCTGTATCCTTAAACGGCCGATGCGTGCGCCCTGCTTGCCGGCCAGCGCCTGAATAGGTTTGACAACTGACATAAAAAAAGCAGGGTATATACCGGATAATAATCCAACCAGTATCATCAGTACCAACAGACCCGGCAGCAGAAAGCTATGGTCGAAATAGTCTATTTGAAGTGACCGTTCCAGAAGGTGACCAAAAAACGGCAACAACAGGTGGGCGATTCCCAAAGCCAGTAGGAGTGCCAAAAAGGTCATCAGCATCGATTCGCCGAGGAACTGCCCAATGAGTTGTCCGCGAGCGGCTCCTACTACCTTCCGCATCCCGACCTCCCGTGCCCGTTTGATGGACCTGGCTACGGCCAGGTTCGTATAATTGATGCAAGCCAGTAGCAGGATGACAAAGCCGATGGCAGCGAACAAATATATATATTTCATGTCTCCGGCCTTTTCAAAATTAAATGTGGCCAGATGCTGTGAGTGTAAATGAATGTCTGCCAATGGCTGAAAGAGGAACTGCATACGGCCTTCAGGGCGCCAGTCAGCCAGATTTAAGTCTATATAGTCTTTCATCTTCCCTTCCAGCAAGGCAACGTCGGCTCCCGCTGTCAACACCGCATACGTATACCAGCCGTTATTGTACCATGGAACCTTGTTAACACCATTTCTATACCAGGCATGGGACTGTGCCGGAAGAATGTATTGGAAGGTAATATGCGAAGTTTTGGGCACGTCAGCCATTATGCCGGTGACTTTAAACCCTTCTTTGTTTTGATAGCGCAATATCTGACCCATCGGATCTTCGTCCCCAAAAATCTTACGCGCCAGGGTTTCCGTAAGCACGATGCTGTTAGCATCTTTCAGCGCTGTTTGTGGATTTCCCTGCAGTAGCGGGAAGGTAAAGACATCAAAGAAACGTTCGTCGGCCATGATCCCCTCCTCCTGGTAGTGTCGGTCATCAAGGCTTAATAAAGGGTTGTTGGTCTCGCCCACGGTGGTGGATTGTACGACTTCCGGAAACTCCTTCAACAAGGTGTTGGCCATGGCGGGAGAGGTTACTGCCCAGTAATAATAGCCATTGGAAGAAGGCCGTTTCTGCGTCACACGGTAGATCTGGTTTCTCTTTTCATGAAAACTATCGTATGATAATTCGTGTTGCACAAAAAGCAAAATCAGTATGAAACACGCCAGTCCGACAGCCAGCCCGCCGATGTTAATGAAAGCATATAACTTTTGCTTAAGCAGATTCCTTAAGGCAATGATAAAATAGTTCTTGATCATATCGATATGGAGATTTTTAGGGTGGGGTGATGGTTTTCGTCTAAAAGTAGATGGGCGCATATAGGCCAATGCTTCGCGCCAGTATTTTTTTCTTGCCTGCTTTTCGCCTATTCTTTGGACCCGCAGGTGATACCTTTCATGCAAATCGCCAATTATTTCCTCCAGCAAATGGGGAGCGCAATATCGCTGCAACAATTTGTCCGGCCAACGAGGAGGGGTGGGAGGCTTTTGGGCTTTAGGTGACATCATTTAATTGACATTAATCTGGGGTAACGAGTGGGGAGCGATGCGATCCCACAAACTGTTTCTTACTTCCCGTACGGTATGAAGCATTCGGCTGCCGGCCACCGTAACTTTAAAAAGGCGTTTTCTACGGCCGCCACGTTCCCGGGTAGCTTCTCCCATTTCGGATGAAACAAAACCTTTCTTTTCAAGGCGCTGGAGCGCCGCGTGAACAGCTCCTGTTGTAATGGTCTTGCCGGTTTGTTGTTCGAGTTCTTCCGCGATGACGACGCTATACGCCATGGGCGTGAGTACGGCCACCGAAAGCAACACCACCTCTTCAAATTCACCTAAATCACTTCTTCTCATTTTGCTATGTATCAGGTAAGATTAATATTTTGAATGATTACATCTATTTCGGTATAACAAATATATTGCCAAGTGGAAAAAGTGGCTTCTGGGGGATTTAGTGGCGGTTTCTAATGTTTTATTAATTTAATAATTGTATAATAATGAACAGTACCTATCCGATTTAGAACAGTTTTTTATTGCAAATCCAATAAGTTGTGTCCAACTTGTAAAGTATAACACCAACGGGGTTGTCAAAATCACAAGAATTTGAGAATTCGGCATTTACCATATTTTATAATCCCATTAATAATTTGGTTTCCACATCCCGGTAATAGCTTTGGTTTTCCCGGTGGCGCCAGCGATTCGGACAGCTTGATACTAAAATTGAGGGAACCGGGCATAGCTGATTCTTCCAGGGTAAATATGCTGATAAAAATTGGCTGGAAATTCCTGGACAAGGATCTTGATAGTGCAAGACTATTTATTAATGAACTTAATCAGTTGGCTACCAGCATTGATCATAAGCCTGGCATGGCCGAAAGTACAGTGCTCTTTGGTCAAATTGAATATATAAGTGGTAATTATGAAGCCGCTTTAAACCTTTACCAAAAAGCTTTGATCCAGTACAGAGAACAGCGGAATAACATTCAGGTATTTCAGGTACTTCGGGATATTGGGTTAGTATATCGATTTTACGGGGATCCGATGAAATCGCTTGAATACTATGACCAGGCAAAAGTTATTGCTACAGAACATAATCTCCAGGATGACCTGGCCTTTCTTTATAATACCTATGCAATATTTTATCATGAGCGGGATAACTATGACAAAGCAGCAGATTTTTATTTTCGGGCAATAGAAATCGCAGAAAAAAATAACCTCAGAAGCTTGCGTGGCTCCTGTCTTAATAACCTGGGAATGTTGCATGTCCGACAAGGTGAATTTGATGTGGCCCTGGAATACTTTGAACAAGCTGTCGGGATTTACGAGGAACTTGATCAACTGATTGATCTAAGCACAACTTTTAGCAATATGGGATTAGTTTATAGGGGGCTTAAACTTTATGATAAAGCCATTTTTCATCTGGATAAGGCACTGGAGATTCAGAAGAAAAATAATAGTAAAAACCAAATTGCTATAACATACAATGGATACGGAGAAGTTTATCAGGCTCAGCAAAAATATGATGTGGCACTGGAATATTATCAAAAAGCACTGGCCATCAGAGAAGAGATAGATAATACTTCCGGTAAGATCTATCAATTAAATGCGATAGCAGACATTTATCTTCTTAAGAAAAACTATCACAAAGCTATCGTTCATGGCCAGGGCGCGCTTGCTCTATCAAAGGAAGTAAAGAGTTTGGTAAATGCCAAAGATGCTGCCGGTACATTGGCGCAATCATATTTTGGCTTGAAAGATTTTTTAAAAGCTTATGAATATTTGGAATTACATAAAAAGTATAATGACAGTATTTATAATGAACAAAAATCTGAACAAATAAGTAATTTGAGGCTCACCTACGAGACCGACAAAAAAGAGCAGGAGATTAAATTACTGAGTCAGACTAAGGAAATGCAACAAGCCGAAATTAGCCAGCAAAAGCAGTTGACAATTATTGCGGTAGGGGTTTTCCTGTTGTTGGGTGTTCTTGGATTTGTTATTTTCAGGTACTATCGCCTCAATCAGCAAAAGCGACAGCTGCAATTGACTTCAGATTTGGAAAAGGAACAACTGGAAGCTGAAAGGTTGCAGGAATTGGATCGGGCCAAGTCACGATTTTTTGCCAACATCGCCCATGAATTCCGAACGCCGCTTACACTTATTTCGGGTCCTTCCGAACAAATATTAAACCGTACAAAAGAGACTAAAACCAAAGAAAACGTTGGACTAATAAAAAAGAACGCCGATCGGTTATTGCAGTTAATTAATCAGTTGCTGGATCTAAGTAAACTGGAATCGGGGATGATTAAATTAAATACTACTCCAACAGATCTGATTAATTTTGTTAAAGTGTGCACCGAGTCTTTTGAATCATTGGCAGATGAGAACGATATCGCGATCCGGTTTAATTCAAAATTAAAAAGACTTGAATCCACCATCGATCCCGAAAAGTTCTCTATTGTATTAAATAACCTGATGGTAAATGCCATTAAGTTTACACCTCCTTTTGGGAAAATAACGGTTGATTTGCACGAAATTGTGAACGACGAAAATAGCAAGCAAATCAGGATCTCAGTAAAAGATTCAGGTATAGGAATTGGAGAAGATCAGCTTCCCTACATTTTTGACCGTTTTTATCAGGTCGACGATTCCCTTACACGAAAGACACAGGGAACCGGCATCGGGCTTGCCCTTACCAAAGAATTGGTGGAGTTACACGAAGGTACCATATCCGTTTTAAGCACTCCTGGCGCAGGTACTCAGTTTGACATTTTATTGCCAATTACGCAACATAAAAACGTTATCGTTCAACCTGGCAGCGAATTACAGAAAGAATCTTTGAAAACTGAGCCAGGTGATTCCTGGGAAGACAGGCAAATCCTTGAACAGCAAAATGATTTATCTGGAGCCACAAAACCAAATAGACGGGATGAGCTGAAGGAGCAGGTGGTATTGGTGGTAGAGGACAATCCCGATGTTCGTAAATTTATTGTGGACTCCGTTGGGAATTCTTATCAAACCATTGAAGCGGAAAACGGACGTATTGGATTGGAGGTAGCTACGGAGCAGGTACCTGACCTGATCATTAGTGATGTAATGATGCCTGAAATGGATGGCTTTGAGTTTTGTAAAAAATCAAAACAGGATAATAGAACCAGCCATATTCCAGTGATACTACTCACTGCTAAGGCCGGGGTGGATAACAAAATTGAAGGATTGGAAACCGGGGCCGATGACTACCTGGCCAAACCTTTTAATACACGTGAATTGTTGACCAGAATAAAGAATTTGATTTCCATTCGGCAACAGCTTCAGTTGAAATATGCGGAGACAAGGGATGTGGAAGTGTTGCCCAACAAGGAAAATCAATTTATTACCCGGTTAAAAGAAATTATAGCGCAACACCTGGATGAGGAGCAGTTTAGTATGGATGATCTGGGTAAGGAAATGGGCATGAGCCGGACGCAAATCCACAGAAAGCTCAAAGCGCTGACCAATAAATCCACCAGTCATTTTATTCGTGTTTTTAGGCTGGAAAAAGCCATGAGTTTATTAAAAAACGAAGATTACAACATTTCCGAGGTAGCATATATGGTAGGCTTTAGCACACCCGCTTATTTTTCCACCTGTTTTACGGAACAATATGGTTATGCGCCAAGTGAGGTTAAAAATCAATCCGTTTCTTAGTTCAGCAATAAATAAAAGAACTTCCCTTAAAATAGCCATTTTAAGGGAAGTAGTTGTAATTAACTGTGTGCGGTTCGTTATAAACATATTCTCCCAATTCCGGCAGGGAAACTATAACAAATGTTTAAGCGTGGACTACCATACCATGCCATATCGAGTTCTACCACAGTCGTTACACAATCTGACCACTGAGGTAAAGTTGAACATGCCGTTGCAACCATATGCCCGGAAATACTGCCATTTGGTAGAAATTCGGTAACTAATGTACCGTCAAAACTAACGCCATCTCCACTTCTTTTAACCTTTACAGTCCCTATTAAAGAAAAGTCGGTATTACTTCTTACGACTCCATTTGCTTCTAACGTTAAACCAAATGGTGTCCCAATTGTACCGGCAATAAGAATAAAATGGGACAATTCCGGGCTCGTTTTAATAGTCAGGTCAGCACTAGCGCCTGAAGCGCCAAAGATCTGGTCTTTCAATGTTCCGTCAAACGAAATACCTCCTGTGCTCAAACTCCCATTAAAACTTGCCATAGCATTGCCCAAGCCTAATGGCAATTGTAAATTACCAGATAATTTAATACCATCGATCGTTGAAGCATTTAAGTAAAGGTTACTCGTTGGTAGGTTTATGCTACTAAGATTCAAGGTTGGGTTGTTTAGGAATTGTCCGGTTAATTTAATTCCTGGAAATCCTGAATTGTCTTTTTCTCTTAAAAGGTTACCGTTAACATCAACCTTTCCCAATCCAAAAGGAACATCCAATACACCACGGATAGATACAGTTGCCCTATTTATAGTAAAGCTCATACCAATTGCCGGAACAGTCACATTGTTGAATATAAGGTTGGTATCAAATTTTCCACTAAGAAGCAGGCCCTGGGAATTTATCCAGCCTTCAACGGCTATAAATTCATCCGAAATAACTGGATTTAATTTCACTTCACCATTAAGGTTTATTATTCCGGGGCGCGTCCCTTTGATCAGCATTGAAAAGTTCATGTTGGCAATTGGAAATTCCAGTCCATTTCCAAGATTAAGTTGGCTGTTAGCCACACCATTCAAAACAAGTCCCCCGGCCGTTATCGCTCCGGTTACATCGCTCTCACCAATGCCAAAAGGTAAGTTCATTGTGCCATCCAGGCTAATTCCATTATTGGAAAATGAAACTAAAACATCACCGTCTAAAACAACTCCCGGGATTTTCGGAAAGTTGTCATTGAAGGCATTCATTTTACCTGTTAATAAGAAATCTCCATTGCGCTCAAACTTCCCGCTAGCCTTTACTTCAGACAGGCCAAACGGCAGGCCAATTCCCGAGGAAAGTTGCACAAAATCTTTATTAATCCGAAAGGCGGCATTACGTAAATTCTGTTTACCCAGACCGGGGACATTCATATCATAGGCTCCCGTGAAGTATATTTCCCAGTCGGGAACTTCGCTGCCAAAATTGTAGAATACCGAACCCGAGCTACCCGATGAGAGAATGTGTTTTGTAATTTCGGGGCCTAATAGGGCTTCGAAGTGCTCATCTCCATCATATTGACCGGCAAACCTAAAGGTACTTTCCGGGAGCTGTCCCTCAGTAGCCGTTTGAAACATTTGAAAAGTAGTACTGCCGTAGGTAACCTTCCAATCCACTGGCAGAAGATTGAGTACATGATGGGTTAATACCAATTCTCCCGCCGTACCCATGTTAAAGGATGCTGAGAATCCATCTCTGAAAAATGAAAGGGGATCACTTTCCAGTAAGGTATTTTCCAAAACCATCTGTCCCTTAACGCCCAAAGGGATGTACTCTTTTAATCCCGGGATAGAAAACTCGCCCTTCAAATAAAAGTATCCGGATAATTCTTTAAACCCTCCTGCTTCATTGATGACTGCATTTAAACTATCATCATCGTAGGTCAGCGGAGTAAAGGGAAATGTATTTTTACACGATATTCCGATAGCCAGTCGGTTTCCTAACTTTACAGGACCCGTTGGAGTAGCTACTTCGAAATAACCACCAAAGATCAATATCGAAGGAGCAGACATATCCAGAAAATAATTACTTACACCGATGTTGGAATTTTCAAATTCGTATTCCCGAAAGGTGTTTTCCAACAGATTGGTAAATGTGTAGTACACATAATAGGTATCGTCTTCCAGCGGCAGGTCCGCAAATTTATCACCTGATTCTTTATATTCTTTGCCGGTTTTATAGGTGAAAATCCCTTCCGGAACAGCATCTGCCACTTTCGGAAGCAAGGATTTAAAAATGCAGTAATCGGGAAATTCGAAGCTCCCTGTTCCTTCAAAAAAAGTGATTTCACCTTTATCATTAAGGGTGATATCAATTTCACCGGTTGCCACAGGATACCGGGTGTCATCAGACTCTCCAAAAAGCGTACCTTTTAAAACATAACCGTTATCAGTTATTCTAACGGTATCGCCAGTGGCATATAAGTTATTGGCACCTCCCCCTATTGGCACTGCCGTATCTGGATTATTAGGATCCGGGGGAGGCGTGATCATCGGCTCCGGTTCATCGTCCGCACATTGTGAAAAGAGTAAGCCTATAATTATTAATATAAATACATTAAATAGCGTTTTCATAATCATGCAATTTTAGTTCGTTGAAATAATTGAATAAAAGATGTTGTGTTTTCAGATACTCAAAATTGCAGGATATCGCTTTTCTTGACTTTTAACTATGTTGCAAATGCTTTCGAATATGTTGCCGGTAGACCATAAAATAACCGATTAGGGCTGCCTGAGGACTGATGTCGGAAATTCCAGGGAACAAAGATTGTTTAGAGCATTGCCAATTCTACCATGTTTTTGTAAATGAAGGCATCAACCCTTTTTTGCCAATCCAGGTGTCTTTCTGCGGAGAATGGATGTAGGTACAACGTTAACTGGGATTAAAATTTCAAACCTTTGCACAATCCAATTAGTACCTTTGGCAGGTTTTCTTCCGGAAAACAAGTTAACGAGAATTAAAAGTATCCCCATGAAATATATTGTATGTGCCGAACCCGGGCAGTTTGAATTAAAAGATAAACCTGAAGTTAGCCGCCGGGAAAATGAAGCCCTCCTGCAGGTGAAAAAAGTAGGTATCTGTGGGACCGATTTACATGCTTACGCCGGCAACCAGGCATTTTTCACCTATCCGCGGATTTTAGGTCATGAACTGGCTGCGGAAGTGCTTGAAATAGGCCCTAATGACAAGGGCATCAAAGCCGGGGATAAGGTAGTGATCATGCCCTACGTAAGTTGTGGGAAGTGTTATGCCTGTCGGTCAGGTAAAACCAATTGTTGTTCCAATATAAAGGTGCTGGGCATTCACACCGATGGTGGCATGCAGGAAAGAATAGCGGTGCCAGTAAACCTCTTGCTTCCGGCCAATGACCTGTCTCACGACGAAATTGCCATTGTGGAGCCGCTGGCTATAGGCGCCCACGCCGTTCGAAGAGCGGACGTCGGGGAGAATGAATATGTTGCTGTGATTGGTTGTGGACCTATTGGATTAGGGATTATGAAGTTGGCCCAGGACCGAGGGGCAAAGGTGATTGCAATGGATATCAACGAGCAACGCTTGCAGTATAGCAAAAGTGCTTTTGCCGTTGACCATATCGTCAACGTGAGCAATGCGCCGGCTGAGGCAATAGCTGAAATCACAGGTGGAAATATGGCAGCAGTTGTATTTGATGCTACAGGCAACAAACGAGCATTGGAGTCAGGGCCGGATTATATGGCCCATGGAGGCAGGTTTGTGCTGGTAGGCTTATCTAAAGGCGAATTAACTTTCCAACACCCGGCGATCCACGCAAAAGAAACAACATTGATGTGTAGCAGGAATGCCACCCTGGAAGATTTTCAACATGTCATGGACGTACTGTCAAAAAAACACTTTCCCGTCCAACCTTTCATCACGCATAATGTGAAGTACACAGAAATGATTGAAAATTTTGATCACTGGCTTAACCCGGACAGCGGTGTTATCAAGGCGACAGTAGATTTTGAATTTTAAATATGATATGAAACCGACGTGTTTACGGTAATTATCAAATACAGACTGCTCGTCGCTTAGTCCTTCTCCGGAAGCTTTTACCACACGCTGTCGCTGAAGCAAAAGCGTAAGAGACCGGAGAAAGCTATAGCTTAAGAGACAAGAGCACGCTTTGTGCGAACGCGGTCAGTGCAGGCGTAAGGTATGATTACTGTAAATGGCAAAGGTTCCATTGGATCAATAAAACAAATTACAAACCGATGAAACCGAGCATGATATAATCGACATACACTGCGTGTCGCTGAAGCTTTAGCGGAGGCGCAAGGCAATGATTATAATATGCGCGGTTCCATGTGACCAATGAAAATCAATTATAAACACATGAAAAAAGTAGTTACATTTGGAGAGATCATGTTACGGCTGGCTCCTCCCGGATTCCTGAGGTTTTCACAGACCAATTCATTCGAGGCCATTTACGGAGGAGGAGAATCAAACGTAGCGGTTACACTAGCGAATTTTGGTATTCCTGTAGATTTTGCTACCCGTCTTCCCGACAATGACATTGGCAAATGCGCCATGATGGAAATGCGGAAGCGCGGGGTTGGCGTTGACCATATTGTCTGGGGGGGCGACCGCTTAGGCATATATTTTCTTGAAACAGGGGCTGTTTCCCGTGGCAGTAAGGTAGTTTATGACAGGGCCCACTCAGCGATGTGCACCATCGAAAAAGATATGATCGACTGGGAGGAAGTATTTGAGGGTGCCCAGTGGTTTCACTGGACAGGTATTACGCCTGCCATTTCGCAAGGTGCCGCGGATGCCTGCCTGCAGGCCATTCAGACAGCCAATAAGTTAGGTATTACTGTTTCCACGGACCTTAACTACCGGAAGAAGCTTTGGAAATACGGAAAAGAACCCGGTGAAATAATGCCGGACCTGGTAGCCGGCTGTGATATTATCCTTGGAAATGAGGAAGATGCCGAAAAACACTTTGGCATTCATCCCGATGAGGTGGATGTGACGCAGGGAGAAAGCGTGGACGCAGCAGCCTATAAATCTGTTTGCACCCAATTGATCGAACGATTTCCCAGGGCGAAGAAGGTAATAACTACACTACGTGGATCCATTAGCGCCTCACACAACTCCTGGACCGGGGTCTTGTACAATGGCAATGAGTTTCTCAAAGCCCCCACTTATCAGATTACGCATATTGTCGACAGAGTAGGAGGAGGTGACTCATTTATGGGAGGTTTGATTTACGGATTGATCAATTACCCGGATGATGACCAGAAAGCCCTTAACTATGCTGTAGCCGCGTCATGCCTGAAGCACACCATTTATGGAGATGCCAACCAGGTAACGATAGACGAAGTCGAAAAGCTGATGAGCGGGGATGCTTCCGGAAGAGTAAGCCGCTAAATGGTGCGTAAGGGATAAAAACAAATACAGGGTCTTTAACAAAAAGCAAGGACCGGCCTGATGCCTGAATCAGTGAAATAAATGGCAAAGTAGGGTAGTGATTTCAGGCCAGGCTAAAAAAATCACGAGTTAAAATCTCAGAAATTTAGATAAATACAGAAAATTGTTATAAAATTGACCAACCATGGACTTAGGTTTAAAAGATAAGATTATACTCATCACAGGTGGCGCAGGTAGTAAGGGAAGTATTGGGGAAACCATTGTTAAGGCATTAGCGCAGGAAGGTGCTATTCCGGTAATTCTGGACAGAAACGACAGGGGGCACGAATATGCCCGGGAGCTTAACGAAGCCGGAACGAATGCTACATTTTATCAATTGGACCTGACTTCTGCCGATAGCATCAAGGAGGCCGTCACCGGCGCGATCGAAAAATATGGTAGAATTGATGCGGTGATCAATAACGTAGGTGTCAATGACGGTGTTGGCCTGGACGCAAGCCCGGAAGAATTCATGCATTCCCTTAAGTTGAATATGGTAAGTTACTTTCTGACCGTTAAATATGCTCTTCCCAAACTGAAAGAATCCAAGGGCAATATTCTTAATGTTGGATCCAAGGTGGCTGTTACCGGTCAGGGAGGTACTTCGGGATATGCCGCTTCCAAAGGAGGTGTTTTGGCACTGACCAGGGAATGGGCAGTGGATTTAATTAACGATGGCATCCGGGTAAATGCGTTGATGATTGCCGAATGCTTCACGCCAGCCTATGACAACTGGCTTAAAACCCTTCCTGACCCCGAAGAAAAATTAAATGCCATTACCAGTAAAATTCCATTGGGTCGTCGTATGACTACGACGAATGAAATTGCCGATACGGTGCTTTTCCTGATATCGGATCGTTCGTCTCATACAACCGGGCAATATGTATTTGTGGATGGAGGGTATGCACACCTGGACAGGGCACTACTGACTGAAAATTAACCCTATTTAATAATATGAAACCGACATGCTTGCTATCATCATTAAATACACCAGGGAATGATTATAGTAAGCATCAAAGGTTCCATGTGACCAATGAAAATAAATTATAAACACATGAAAACACCTGTTGTAAGCAAAGAATATCTTGTTCCTTTCATTCTCGTAACCTCACTATTTGCACTTTGGGGATTTGCCAATGACATCACCAACCCGATGGTATCAGCTTTCAAAACGCTTATGGAGATTTCCAACCTGGAAGCGTCACTGGTACAGTTTGCCTTTTACGGAGGGTACTTTACGATGGCTATTCCCGCAGCCTTGTTTATTAAAAAATATTCTTATAAATCTGGTATAATTCTGGGCCTCGCCTTGTACGCCTTTGGCGCGCTTACGTTTTATCCGGCAGCAAGTACTGAGCGATTTTCTTTATTCCTGGTGTCCCTATATGTACTGACCTTCGGGCTGGCATTTTTGGAAACTACCGCCAACCCATTCATACTGGCGATGGGTGATGAGACAACTGCCACCCGAAGACTGAACCTGGCACAGTCATTTAACCCTATTGGGGCGTTGTTAGGACAATTGGCAGCGATTAATTTTGTTTTGGCCTACTTGCAGTCAGCAGATACATCGATTGTTTTCTCGGAGTTGGACCCTGCGGTAAAGGCAGAGATGCGGACCCATGACCTGATGCTCATCCGCGATCCCTATGTGATCCTTGGTTTGTTTGTGGCCGCCATGATGGTCATCTTTATATTTTTCAAAATGCCCGCCAAAGGCGATACTGATCATACCCTTGATATAAAAGGATCTTTTAAGAGACTTGCCGCAAATTCCCGGTATGTATTTGGTGTCGTTGCACAGGTGTTTTATGTCGGTGCCCAGATCATGTGCTGGACTTATGTAGTTCAATACGGTGAAAACCTGGGAATGACCAAAGCTGAAGCTCAAAGCTATAACATTATAGCCACCTCCATATTCTTTGGGTCGAGAGTGATTTCTACCTTTTTACTCAAATATTACAGCGGCGCAAGGTTGTTGATGATGTTTGCCATAGGGGGCATGATATCTCTGGCCGGTACCATCTTTTTAGGAGGCAATATCGGACTATACTGTCTGGTGGGAACGTCCGCCTTTTTGTCATTGATGTTTCCTACTATTTACGGAATTGCCCTGGATGGTCTTGGAGACGATGCCAAGCTTGGTTCCGCGGGGCTGGTAATGGCCATTGTTGGTGGTGCGGTGATGCCGGTTTTACAAGGTGTATTTCTTGACATAGGAGGACCTGATTATGACGATATTCAAATACTGGGTGTACCCGAGGTCAACTTTTCATTTATTTTGCCGCTGTTGTGCCTGGCGGTAATTAGTGTCTATGGCTATAAATCCCAACATTTCACCAAAAAAACAGATAACTAAAGATGGCTAAGCGAATTTGTATGGCATGTGATTTAAAGGATAACCCTGCCTTAATTGAAGAATACAAGCATTACCATGGTAAGGGAAATGCCTGGGAAGCGGTGACAAAAAGTATTCAGGAGGCAGGAATTCTTGACATGCAAATATTTAATGTCAAAAACCGCCTTTTTATGATTATGGAGGTCGATGAAAATTTTGATCCTGAAAGAAAAAAACAAATGGATCTGGATAATCCCAAGGTGCAGGAATGGGAAACGCTTATGTGGAAATTTCAACAAGCCCTGCCCGGCTCGCTGCCCGGCCAGAAATGGGTTGAAATGGACAAGATTTTCCAGCTCGGCGAGTAGGAAAATACCCATGCAGACTGGTTGAAGTCTGCCTAAAGTGGTCTTGTTGTTTCGCGGATTATTAATTCAGTAGGGAGGCAGGACGATAACCTGTTTTCCCTGGCAGGATGGCGAATAGTGTCGATTAAAATATGAGCAGCCCGTTCTCCCATCAGGGTCGCGGGTTGCGCCACCGTCGAAATGCGGGGACGAAAATATTCCGAGATTGGTTCATTAGAGAACCCGATAACGCTCACATCGTCCGGTACCTTTCTTCCGGTTTTTTCCAGAATGAGTAGCAGTTCATAGGCTATATAATCATTGAAGCAAAAAACAGCATCAATTTTATGTGTGCTGAGAAATTGTGTTATGTGCTCCCTATAGCGCTCTTTTTCCTCTTCCCACTCCAGAATGGCCGTATGCCTGATACCATTTTTTAACAACCCTTCCTTATAACCTGTAAGCCTGGAGAAACTGGTTGAAAGATTCTCCGGCCCCTTAAAATGTGCAATGTGCTGGCAGCCGGTCCTTACCAGATAATTCACGGCCGCTACGGCCCCGGAAAAATCATCGGTGATGACCGAAGTGGCGTCGATGTCTTCACATAGCCGGTCGATGAAAACCAGCGGTATGCTTTCTTCCACGATGGCCTTGTAATGGTCAAAATTGTCAGATCCTTTGGAATAGCAGGTGATAATTCCATCAACCATGAGGTTATTCAGAAACTTCACATATTTAATTTCCTTTTCCGCGTCACCATGATGGGTGTGAATCAACAATTGGAAACCATTGTCGCTGACCACATGATGAATACCTTCCAGTACATTGGCAAAAAAGTGATGTTTAAACTCCGGTAAGATGAGACCGATGCTGTTGGACTCATTTTTCAGAAGTTTCAGCGCAAAAGGATTGGGAGCATAGTCTAATTTTTTAGCCAGTTCCTGCACCGCCTTTCTCGTCTTCTCACTAATTCTTTTGTCATTGTTAAGGGCCCTGGAAACCGTGCTTTGCGAAACCCCCAGCTCAAAAGCCAGGTCGCGCAATGTAGTTTTATACCGTGTCAATTGTCAATTTGATTTTATCCCGATCACAAACTTATAGTTCAGACAAATACTATTACAGGTAAACTTAAATATTTTGTACCTATTCCCAAAAATGACCACTGGTTTTGCCCACCGCCATCGGCCGGAAAACCGGTGCCGATGATGGTGCCGGAACCGGTTTTAAGGCTGAAGATAAGAACTGTACGAGGGCAGCCGGTATGCCAGCCAGCCCTGTTAACCTCCTGGTTTTTGCCGCATATGGTCATGACTGCTTCATGGGTTTGGACAATATACTGTCACGATTTGTGATAAAACCATAAAACTATAGGAAGGATTTTTTCTTATATTTAACGCATTAAGGCACCTACTTTTAGCTGATGTATAAAACCCTGGATGCCGCACTGCATGACAGATGAGATTGTTTGGGAAAACAGTGGTGTAAAAACGACAGCATCTATATTTCACAGAAGGAGTTCTCTCGCCAAAAATAGCCAAGCAGTGAGGGGTTGGAAGTGTCAGCTTTTTCTTACGGGAGTTGATTTTTTGATAGCGTGGATTTTCAGAACACCTGGTACCTTTGTAAGGGAAGACCTTGGTTGACTTCGTCAATATCCAGAGAGCGGTTAACGTTAAATTGTCTTGCCCAGTAAAATGAACGAGTTCTTAGTTTTAAAATAATAAAATCAATATGTCAAATAAAATTCCAATGATTAATTCATTTATAGCCGGGCTTTTAATACCCGTGTTTGTGTTGGTCTCATGCAAAGCACCCAAGGAGGAAAAGCAACAGGCAAAAGAAGAAAAGATGGAAAAAAGAATAAAGCTTGTCAGGGACGACGGTCAAAAAAAGGTCGATGTATATATTGAAGGCCATCTTTTTACATCGTATATGTATCCAAATACTATCAAGAAGCCGGTACTTTACCCTTTGATTACGCCAAATGGCACTAAAATAACGCGGAAATTTCCTTTGGAACCTTCGGCTGGTGAGCGGGTAGATCATCCGCACCATGTAGGGGTTTGGTTTAATTACGGAGATGTCAATGGGCTGGATTTTTGGAATAATTCCGATTCTATTGCCGTTGAAAAGCGGGATGGTTACGGCACCATTGTGCATAAGGAAATTCTCCAAATGGAGGAAGGGGACGAAGAGGCGATGCTGGAAGTGGCCATGGACTGGCTGGCCCCCGATGGCGCATTATTGCTGAAGGAGCAAACAAAGTTTGTTTTCAGAGGTGCGGATGATGAATATGCAATAGATCGCATTACCTCACTTACAGCACAAAATGGGACAGTACTTTTTAACGATAACAAGGAAGGGGTGCTGGGTATCCGGGTAACCCGGGAATTGGAACATCCTTCGGACAAGCCCGGCATTTTTACAGATGCCAATGGTATACCCACCGGCGTACCGGTACTCGACAATACGGGAGTGACAGGAAAATACCTTAGTAGTGAAGGCGTCGAAGGCACAGATTGCTGGGGAAAAAGAGCGAATTGGGTGAATCTCACCGCGACCATAGGCGAAGAAGCGATTTCACTGGTTATTCTTGATCACCCGTCAAATATTGGATATCCTACTTATTGGCATGCAAGAGGTTATGGTTTATTTGCTGCTAATCCCCTCGGCCAGAAAGTCTTTAGCGATGGAAAGGAAACATTGAATTTTGAGTTGGCGGATAAAGAGAGTGTAACCTTTAAGCACCGGATCATTGTGGCCAGCAATAATTTGGAAAAGGAAACACTGGATACCCGGTTTGCAGATTTTTCGAGCAATTAATAAGCAAGGTTTATTTCCTTGTGCATAAATTTAATTAAAGCAATTTATTTGGGCTAAACAAAAAATAGACATGAATAACAGAAGAAGTTTTATCAAAAAAACGGCCGCAGGTGCCGCCGGGGTTGCTATGGGTGCAACAGCATTTTCCGCAAAATCGTATGCGAATATTTTAGGGGCAAATGACAGGGTAATTCTTGGATCAATTGGTATCAGAGGACGAGGCAAAGGTTTATTGGAAAGTTTTTCCAAAATGTACGGAGACGGCGTCATGGTTAAAACAATTTGTGATGTGGATACCCAGTTTTTCAAAGAAAGAATTGCACTGGCCGCTAAAAACCAAAAGGGGAATAAACCGGGTACAGAGGTTGATATGCGCAAAGTTTTCGAGGACAAGGAGATTGACGCCGTAGTCATAGCTACACCCAACCACTGGCATGCCCTGGCTACTATATGGGCCTGTCAGGCTGGTAAGCATGTTTATGTTGAAAAACCGAGTTCTCACAATGTGTGGGAAGGCCGCAAAATGATAGAGGCCGCCAGAAAATACAATAGAGTTGTGCAGGTAGGATTTCAAAACCGTTCGATAAGCAATGTCATGCAAGCCATGGGATTCCTGCATAGCGGCGGGATAGGTGAGGTATTTATGGCCCGGGGCATGTGTTTTAAACCACGTGATTCATTTGGCATTGCCAAAGACAGCACGCCGCCTTCAACACTAAACTATGACCTTTGGCTGGGCCCCGCGACCTACCGTCCCTACAATGAAAAGAAAGGACATTACAACTGGCACTGGCATTGGGATACCGGAAACGGCGATACCGGCAACCAGGGACCACATCAGTTTGACATAGCCCGCTGGGGACTCAATAAAAAAGTGCATCCGGTTAAAATCCAGTCAATGGGCGGAATCTTTGGCATATCATCGTTCGAATGCTCCCAGGAAACGCCCAATACGCAGATGTCGGTATTTGAATATGACGATGGCAAGATTCTGGAGTTTGAAACACGGGGACGATATACCAATGCCGAAGCCAATGCAGGCGTGAAAATCGGCAATCTGTTTTACGGCACTGACGGATGGATGGAAGTAAACGGAAGTAACTGGAAAGCCTACAAAGGACGTGAAAAAGAACCTTTTGCCGGCTCCGGAATGGCAGAAGGAGCCGCTGTTGGCGGTGATCAGTCATTCCGCACAGCACCGGATAGTAAGGGACATTTCGGCAATTTTATTGATGGGGTACGCTCAGGAAGCCGTCATGACCTGAATTGTGACGTTGAAGATGGCCATATGTCTACCGCACTTCCGCTGCTGGCCAACATCGCCTATAAGGTAGGTGCTACTTTAAGATTTAATGGAGAACATGAAGATTTTATCGACAACGAGGAGGCTGATCTGATGCTTTCCAGAAGGTATCGATATCCCTACATTGTTCCCAATGTAGTATAGTCCATACCAATCGATCTTAGGACCAGGTCAGTGGTCAATGCGATTATATATCGCCTTGACTGCTGATCTGTTTTATATCAGACATGCGATTGTCTGATAAATCACTTCCAGCGAGTCGATACTCCCGTTTTCAATGCCTTTCTCAAAATCTTCCGCTTCCTGTGCCATGTTATTGGTGAGATGGGCAAAGCAGACCACGTTTTTTTGATGTACCTTTGCAAATGCATAGAGCGCTGATGCTTCCATTTCAACAGCAGTAATACCCTGGTTTTTAGCGTATTCTATCGCCGTTTTGGTTTCGCGATAGGGAGCATCAGTCGTCCAGCTGTTTCCTTCGGCCATGGCCATCCCGGGTTTGTTCATGAGCGGCTGCAAACGTTGGCGTATAGCCGGATTAATGGCGGCTTTTTCATCCGGAGGTAGGTAATGAAAGCTGGTTCCCTCATCTCTCAATGATTCTTTTATTAAGATAAAGCGAATGTCTTCAGCCGGTGCGTTTATCACACCGGCAGATGTCATGCTGATAAGCAGTTCACAACCAGACACGAACATTTGCTCTGCCAGCAAAACAGCAAAAGAAGCACCGACCGCCGAGCCAATGATTCCCAGTTCCACACCATTATGCTCAAAGGCGTACATTTTCGTATGGTAGCAGGACCAACATTTGTTCAAAGCGGCTTTTTTAGATCTGATAAGATAGTCAACGATGTCTCCGTCAGGGTCAAGCACGCACACACCTGGAATCTGGCAGTCCGGAATTGTTTTCTGCCTTCTTGCTTCTCTTAGCAGGTTTTCGGGTCTGAAAACCGAAGGTTCAAGATAGTTTTTTTTGATGGGCAGCATATTCTTATTCTGTTATTCTGGTAACTCTTTTTCCGGTATGTAAGTTGCAAAATCCTGCTCATATTTGCCTGGTTTAAGGCGGCAGATCGGGATCATATGAAATGGCATATTGAAAAAATTCCTATATTTGAATTTACAAGTTACTATTTGAACCACTGAATAGCCGGAGATTTTGACGTAAAAGTGTCTGATATTTAGTAAACCATTTCGATGGTCGCCATGAAACGACACGAACACCCAAAGCGAATTTTCCAGAGAATTGCCGAAAACAATGACAAGGAGGCGTTTACCCTTTTTTTCAATGAGTATTACGGCAATCTGATCCAGTTTGCCATGCTTTTTGTACCGCAATTTGAGCAGGCAGAAGATATAGTTTCCAATGTTATGGTACGGCTGATTAAAAAGGCCAAGGAGATTTGCAAGGTTAATAACTTTGAAAACTACCTGTTTATCGTGGTGAGAAACGAGGCGCTGGACTATCTTAAAAAGGAGAAAAAACGCAAGTTTGTGGTTATTGATTCTGAAAATGATTTTTTCTTAAAGGAATATGTGGACCCATATGAAAAACTCATAGAAAGGGAACTCAGAGATCTGATCTTTAATACAGTGGAAAATTTCCCACCCAAGCGGAGAATGGTTTATAAATTGGTAAAAGACGAAAATCTCAGCTACAAAGAGGTAGCCGACCTGATGGACATATCCGTGAGAACGGTCGGCGTCCATATCACCATGGCCGGCAAGGAAATCAGGGAAGTCCTGCATCAATATCTAGAGTCAAAGTCAGATAATCCCGGATATTTGAAAATTGCCAAATCACTGATTTTATTGTTTGGTCTGTAGTCTTCCTTTCCTGTAAAGAGTCATTGGCGTGCCAAGACCCCTTGCTTTATGACCTTACAGTTATTGAGTAATGCCAGAGTACAAGACAATATAAAGACTAACGGTTACTGTATACGCCATGCTATTGCTTCAAAACCGGTCCCAACCCCGCTGTAGCTATCCGCTACCAGGCAAAGCAGGTTTCAATCGGAAAAGCAAACGCACTGTAGACATACCGGTTTAACATGCCTGTTCGTCAAAAAACAATTTTTTTGATACCGACTAAGTATTTCACAATTACTATCGTCTTTATAGTCAATGCATAAAAATATGAAAGAGAGAGACATAGACGAGATCATTATTTCCATTTTGAAAGAGCGTGGTACCGAGGAAGAATATACAGCGCTCAATAAGTGGTTGGCGGAGTCCGACAAGCATCTGCGGACATTTGAGCATTTAAAGCTGATTTGGAAAGAAAAGTCAGCCAGGCCTAAAGTTCCGAATTCGGATCAATTGGCAGATAAGATCTGGGCCAAAGCAACCAATCAATATGTTTTAAGAGAAGATAAACCTGAGCAAAAAAACAGATGGAAAAGGTATTTGGGTATCGCCGCGGCGGTTTCGGCGTTGGTGATTATATCAATCTTATTGGTGAGAAATGAATTTTATATCCAAAACGACAACACCTATACTTCCAGGATCATTGAAAGGAGTACTCTCGCCGGACAGAAATTAAGAATTACCTTACCCGACTCTTCCATTGTCTGGATTAACTCCGAAAGTTCTATTAAATATTCAGAGCATTTTACAGCTAAAGACCGGATTGTTGCGCTTAAAGGGGAGGCTTATTTTGAAGTGAAAAAGGATCCGGCAAGAACATTTGAAGTATTGGCCGGTGATTTAACAGTCAAAGCGCTGGGCACTTCCTTTAACGTGAATGCCTTCAACAGTGAGAAAAAGATAAAAGTAGCGCTGGTAGAAGGAAAGGTAGGTATTGTAAACAAAGAGGCTTTAACCGTACTGCTTAACGCAGGAGAATTAGCCGTTTACAACACCACACAAAAAGTATTTAGAAAAGCAAGAACTTCCCTCCAAGATGAAGTCTCCTGGAAAGATGGAAGAATGGTTTTCAGAAATGCTGATTTTGATACTGTCATAGCACAGCTTGAAAGGTGGTACGGTGTCAAATTCTTTTATGATGAAAAAGTAAAACCGGACTGGGATTTTACTGCCAACTTCACAGATTCTAATTTAGAAAATGTACTCAAGGTGATTGGGTTTGGTGAAGGCTTTCAATTTAAAATAGACGGGGATAGTGTGACGCTTTATTTTTAAACTATAAAACCACAGAACTATGAGCAATATAAATACAAGCTAAAAAAATCACCGACAGTCTACTGCCGGTGACCAACCAATTCCTTATTTGATCATAGCAGCGAACCATATCAAATGAGGAAAAGATTTACTACATGTTTAATATAATTCACAAAAGTATGAAAAACATTTTACTTAAGCTTATCATGTTTACAAAATACTCGACGTATGGGGTTTTCCTTCAACTGATGTTTGTCACAATGGTATTAGCCTCTGAGTCCACAGCGCAGCGATATCAAAGCGTGAAAAATGTAAATGTTAGCCTGGCATTTGAAAATGCCCAATTACCGGAGGTAATTCGCGCGATTGAGCAAAATACGTATTTTGAATTTGCCTATGATCAGAATGTGTTGAATACCGAAGTAAGGTTAAATTTCAATAATTCGGACCGGCCTGTTTTCGATTATCTTATGGAAATGTCCAAAAAAGCCAATTTGAAATTCAAGCAGGTCAACAATTTGATAACGATTAACCGAAAGAAAATACTTTCTTTTGGTTCGGATGTGGAAATTGAAATAAAACAGGATTTCGCGGTAACGGGCAAGGTGACCGATGAGAACGATGTGCCTTTGCCTGGTGTCAGTATCATCTTGAAGGGAACAACCAAAGGTACGGTAACCGACATAGACGGCAATTACAGAATAAATGTACCGGAAGGTATTACTACCCTGGTATACTCGTACATTGGTTACTTAAGCCAGGAGATAGATATTTCTGAGCGGAATGTCATCGATGTAGTTTTATTACCCGACCTGACCCAACTGGAGGAGGTAGTTGTCACCGCAATGGGCGTCACAAGGGACAGAAAGTCCCTGGGTTATGCCATCAGCAAAATAGACGGAAAAGATCTGGTCAAAGCCGGCAACCCGGTAAACCCGTTTAGCATCCTTCAGGGAAGAGCTGCCGGCGTAAACGTCAGGCAATCCGTATCAGGCCCCACGGGAGGAATAGAGATCAACATCAGAGGAACAAACGCCCTCGAATTTGAAGCCAACACCAGACCCTTGTTTGTAGTAGACGGCGTACCCATTTACGACACCGAGAGCCAAATTTTTGGCGGTGGTGGCACTGCGGAACGAAAAGGAGATTATGGTAGTGGCATCAATGACCTCAATGCACTGGATATTGAGTCTTTAGAGATATTAAAAGGTGCCAAAGCTTCCGTACTTTATGGTAGCGCCGGAGCCAATGGTGTTGTACTAATTACCACGAAATCAGGTAAAAAACAAGAAGGCTTTGGCGTAGATGTCAATTATCAATACTCCATCGAGCGGCCCAGAAATTATATAGATTTTCAAAATGAATTTGGCACGGGATGGAATGAGTACGATGAATATTACATAGATGTAGATGGTGTAAATACCCGCGTACAGGGGGCTGTGGCCGGAAATTTTGGTCCTGCTTTCGCCGGAAATGAGGATGTTCAGCTGTTGTACTGGGATGGCGTTACGCGACCCTACCAGGCTTACCCTAATAATTACATGTTTGCTTATGACAATGGCCATACGATGAGTACCAACGTGGCGATCAGCAACGGTGGTGATTTTGGCAATACGAGATTTTCATTTACAAATTATGACTACCAGGGAATTGTTCCGGATTTCTTCCAGAAAAAGAACACTTTTAGTTTTGCCGGTAAGCAGAACATTTCCCCTAAAGTAAGCTTTGATTACGCCGCGAATTATTACAGTGTAAAAACGCAGAACCGGATTAGTGAATGGGCTGTAGGCATGGTGAATGGCCTGAACAGGGATGCGCCCTACGAAGAACTCATGGCCAAGGAGCAATATAAGGTAACCAATCCGCTTGACCCCAATTTCGGGTATTTCTACACCGATGATTACCGGGATTTTAATGACCCAAACTATGTAGATGGTATTTTGACCCAATTTTATCCTGAAATGCCCATGGCCAGACAATACTATGGCAGGGAAAATGACCGGTACATTGACGACAAATCTCACCTGATTGCCTCCCTTCGTCCCTCGATCTACTTTACGGATTGGCTATATTTTGTTGGACAGGCCAGCATAGACCTCACCAACACCGACATTGAAAACAGGGAAAAGCCCCTGGCCGTGGATCCGGAAATACTGGGCGGTGAATACAGGGTGCAAAAAGAAAAAGCCTTGAACCACGAATTCAGAGCTTTTATGAATTTTGATAGAAGTCTGGTTAATGACAGGTTGAAAGTATTTGTGATGGGAGGAGGAACCTATAGCAGGCAATTCAGAGATAAACTATATGCCGGCATTTGGGCCAGCCCTGGAAATAGTGGCTTTACCTATCCTGATTGGTACAATCTGGGCAACCAGGTGGTGGATATCGATGCCAATGTATGGCCCGACCGCGCCAGTGAAATAGGGCAGGTAAGAGGGTACACCACCGATGAAAGAAAATTGTACAGCGTCCTTGGTTTGGCGACTTTAACCTGGGATGATATTTATACGCTGGAGCTGAATGCGCGGCAGGACTGGACCTCAACGCTGGACCCGGAAAATAATACCTATTTCTATCCCGGTGTTGCCTTCACCTGGAACTTTACCAACATGGCCAGGAACGTAGTGCCTGCTTTACAGTTTGGCAAGTTGAGAGCGTCCTTTGCAGATGTAGGGCGTGATGCACCCAGCACTTATTTTGCTTATCAGGGATTGCAAGCCGGAACTTTGGTGGCAGGCACCAATGCCTTACCTGTGCAGGGACCTTCATCACTTTTCGGCGGGGTCATTAAACCCGAGAGAAAAAGAGAGTTTGAGGTTGGTACGGAATTGAAATTTTTCCAGGGAAATCGTCTGGGTATTGATTTTTCTTATTACAACAATAACGTATACGATCAGATCATGTCTGTACAGCTGACCCCTACGACTGCTGCCAATTCCATTAAAATTAACGCCGGGGATGTCCAGAACTGGGGATATGAACTGAGTCTCAATGGTGTTCCTATCCAAACCAAAGACCTTCGGCTCGATATGACGCTGATGATGGCCAGTCAGCATAATAAAATAATTGAATTGTTTCCGGGGCTCCCACAAAAAGTGATCACCAATGTCGGTCACGGGGTACAGGTACTGGCACGTGAAGGTGAGCGATCGGGGAATATATATGCCATCGGACCCAGGACGGTTGAATCCGGGCAATTTGCAGGCAGGCCAATTGTAGCATCAGATGGAATAAGTTACGATTTGGATGAGCAGGAGGAAATACTCACCGGAAATATCTATCCCGATTTCCTTGGAGGTTTTTCTACCAATCTTAGCTATAAGGGACTCAACCTGGGATTGTTTTTGGATTATTCCTTTGGCGCCAGTGTCTACAACTTTGCCGATTACGTGCTGAAAGGTACCGGAACCAGCGCCCAATCCCTACCTGGACGGAACGAGGAACATGGCGGTGTGGCCTACTATGTCGACGACGCAACCGGGGAGAATATACCCTGGGAACACGATCAGCCTGCGCCGCCCAATGCCCAGGATGGACTGGTATATCACGACGGTATCATCATCGAGGGTGTTCAGGAGGACCTGACCGATGTTAATAACCCAGTTTATACCGAAAATGATGTGATAGTAGGTGCCGGCGAGTATTATTACAGCAACTTCGTATATTGGACAGGGGGCCAGATATTGGATGGTGTTAACAACCGGTATGACAATGATTACATCAAAATCAGGGAGATTACCTTGTCTTATAACGTGCCACAAACCCTGGCGCAAAGGTTGAGATTGCAGCATTTGTCAGTTACCCTGTTTGCAAGGAACCTGGGCTACTTATACAAGACCATGCCAAATTTTGATGCAGAAGCCTCTACCGGCACAAAAACCTTTAGAGGAGAAACAGTTTTACCGTCCACACAGAGTTTTGGTTTTCAGCTTTCTTTCGGAATATAAAAATATTGAGTCATGAAAAAACACATTTTATTGATCATAGTGCTTTCATTATTCAGCACAATAGGTTGTCAGGAAGATCTGGAGGAGCTTTTTAACAATCCCAATGTATATAGCCCCAGTGGTGAGGAAATAGTGCCCGGTATGTTTGCCTACATGATACAAAGAACGGCAAGTTTTAAAGATCAGAATTTCTCCTGGTACCGAAACATTAATGCCCCGGGACTGGGCTTTCCAATGCGCACGCACCTGGCATCTAACCCGCATAATTCTACCGTAAGATTTAACAATTATGACGACCACCTGACCAGCTTTCCTACGCTGGGATTGGGGCGGTTATACGATTATGGCTTTCAAAACTTCAAAGAACTCCCTTTGATGGAAAAGAGGATTGCTGAAATGAGTGAAGAGGAGCAACAAGACATGAAGGTCTACGCGTATATGACCCGGATATTCTGGCTCAATTGTGTGCTGAAAAGTGTGGATGTGCACAATGCCATACCCTATTCAGAGGCCCTGAAAGGTTCGGAGGGACTATTTTTCCCCAAATTTGATGATCCATGGGAAATTTATCAGGATGCCATGGCCAAGTTTAAAGAATATGGCGATGGTATTCAATCCGCAGTGGCCAATCTTTCTGAAAAAGGGAAAATATTGTTTAATCAATATGATATCATGTTTAAGGGTGACCCCGACAAGTGGGCCCAACTGGCTAATGCATGGCGGCTCAGGGCAGCGATAAGAGTAAGCGATGTGTACCCGAATGAAGCGGGCGCCATCATTACCGAAATTTTGGCAGATGGGAATTTGCCGACAGAAGACCTTGAAACACCCCAGGGAGAAGACTGGATATCCCGCTCCAATGGTGGACCGGGATATAAGGGCAACATTTCCAGGTGGATTTATCATATGTGGGCCAGCCCTGAGGTTTTATACTGGCTTGACGATGATCGCGACCATGTATATACGGAAGGTATAGACGATCCGAGGTTACCCGCATTGATTATCCCGAACCGGGAAGGGCTTTACATTCCGATTTCCTATAAATTTGACGTAGCCCTCGCGATGACCGACAGTGTACAGGCATGGAATAATGCGGATTTTGGGTACAATAACTTTTGGTATTCCTCCAATGACCGGTATAACAGCGCAAATCGGCATTTTGATCATGACGCCTGGGCCCATTGGAACCCGTTTTCCTTTCATAGCCTGGTAGAACCTGTCAGAATATTCACCGTAGCCGAAGTCCAGCTTCTATTGGCTGAAGCTGCGTTGAAAAACCTGGCCAATACCGGTTCAACAGCCAGGCAGCACATAGAAAACGCGGTTGAAAGCTCCATCAATTACTGGTATAGGATCAACGATTGGGGAGAACAAACTTCCCCGGCCTTGGCCAGCATTCCAAATGTGGATGATTACAACGGTAAGGGGGTAAACTTCTATAAAATGTCATTCCCCGATAAACCTTCTGACGCGGTCATTCAAGCCTGGGCAGCCAAGGTTGGGCAGGACTTCGAAGATGCGGCAGATACCGAGGCTAAGATGGAGGTATTAATGCAACAAAAATATATTGATATTAATATCAATGAAGTGTTGGAGTTGTTTGCGGAGTTGCGCCGTACCAGACATCCGACGCTGGGCAAGTTCCGCGAGCAGGGTGACCTCCTGATAGAGGATAATGGCATGGTAGAACGCCTGATCTACCCTAATGCGCCCGCTGATTTTAACACGGAACAACTATCCCAGGTGCAGGATCAAAATAATTATTCAACCCCCATTTTTTGGGTGCCGGATAGCAAACATGGCGTGAGCCCCTATGTGGAAAACGATCTGTATTACTATCCGGAGTATCCAGGCATTCCGGAAACTTTCAAAGATTAATCAATCCGACAATACTTCCCGAACGGAGCTGTCTCATTTTAATATGGTACTTGCCAGACAGCTCCGTTTTTCTCAATGACTTGGGCACCGGGCCTCCGGGTTTTGTCCGGCCGCTGCCAGGTGTTGACTTAAAAGCTATTCACCTTCAATAAAATGAACATGACGATTAAATACCTTTTTATCCAACTGTGCCTTTGTATTGCCGTCAATGGTAGTGATGCCTTATCCACGGACCCGGTAGTGGTCAAAGGAAAGGTGACGATCTGGAATGACATTCCTTTGGAAAATATTAAGATTACCACCTCCAAAAGTAAGCGGGAAACACTCAGCAATAGCCATGGAGAATTTTCCATTGAAGTGAATGGAAAGGATAAACTTCGTTTTTCGGCAGACGGTTTTGTAGCACAAAAAGTAAATGTTAAAGATGCCGGTAAGGAGATTCATGTGGAAATGGAATTATTGTCAGATGACTTTTCCGAGACCGGAGAGCAGGTGAATAATGGCTTTCGATATATTCCCCAGGCTCATCGTACCACCGCCATTGAACGGTTAAAGGAAAGGCGTGAGCGGGAGTTTGCCTCTTACAACTCGGTATGGGATATTATACGGGGACGGATAGCCGGGGTAGTGGTGCAAAATAATAATGCCTATTTCAGGGAGGGATTATCCGGAAGTATAAGCAACCAAAGTACACCCGCCATTATTATTCTTAATGGCTCGAGGACCGATTCGTCAACGGTCACCAATCTGGATCCTAGAAACGTGAAAGATGTGACATTGCTCAAAGGGTCGGCGGCCGCGGTTTACGGAGGTAGTGGAGGCAATGGTGTGATTGTTATTACCACCAAGTAATTTATAGTAAAATCCGACTTCAGGGCTCGTGCGGCGCTGCCAATTCGATAATTTCGAACAAAATAGCGTGTAGTTGTTATAAAATTTTTTAAATTGTATATCTCAAAATTAAATTTTAACAACACCTGCTAACCGCTAAATCCACAACCATGAAAAAGTCAGCATTTTTAAACATTACCTTTGTGGCGATTTTTATTTTTGCCCAGATACAGGAATCGAAAGCACAAATTAAACTGGGAGGAGGGCTAGCTTTTGGGACGGACATTGAAACTTTAGGAATCAGCCTCAGAGGGATTATACCAGTCACGGATGTGATTGACGTAGTGCCTAATTTGATCTATTTTTTTCCAAATGACCTGGGATTTGACATTGATCAAAGATTATTTGAGATCAATGGCGATGGTCATTACAATTTTGAAGGAAACGGCACCATTCAGCCCTATGCCAAAGCTGGTTTGAATATTTGTTTTTTTTCAATAGATAACCCGGTAGGGGAAGAATTTAATGAAACCGATATCGGGCTTAACCTGGGCGGTGGCGTGAATTTTTCTATCGGGAGTGTGGAGACTTATGGCGAGTTCAAATATACCATCGGGATTGATCAGCTGGTGCTAGGTGGCGGAGTGTTATTCCCCGTGGGCAATTGAAAATTAGTGACCCGTGGCAATTTGATGTTTTGGTTATTTCCTGGCCTTGCGATGGATGGTCGTACCGTGAATTTTCCTGCATATGAGGTATTTTAAGGATATTTTTACGGATGCAATTGTTAATTAACAAAAAACCAATTTCCCGTGTCTGAAAACGATTTAATTGTGAAAGTTGCAGGAATTGTTTAATTTGAAAAATTATTTTCAGATGACGACTCTATGCAAAACGGAGATTTCAAGCATATGAATGACCAGGAATTACTGGATTTTTTTAAGCAAAATAACCGGTTTGCCTATAACGAAATTTACAACCGTTACTGGGAAGAACTTTTCAGATTTGCCTATAGCATTTTAAATGATAAAGATACTGCCAAGGATATTTTGCAGGAGGTTTTTATCAATATCTGGCAAAGAAGACAACATGTCAATATCAGCCATTTGGGAGGCTATCTTTTTCAGGCGGTCAAATTAAAAGTTTTGGAACATCTCCGCAATGGAAAGATCAGGCAACAGCACCTAAGTAGAATCAATATGATTACTTTTGCCAATCATACCGAAGATCGTATCAGGTTACGGGAGGTTGAGGAAGCGTTTGATAAAAGTGTGTCAAAACTTCCAGATCGCTGCAAGGAAGTCTTTCAATTAAGTCGTTTTGAACATTTAACTAATAAACAGATCGCCGCCCGGCTCAAAATCTCTATTAAAACTGTAGAAGGCCACCTCACGTCAGCACTGAAACGGTTGCACAAAGACCTAAGTGAATTTGTGTCCATATTCCTCATTTACCTTTTTTATTAAAAAAAAATTCTTTGAAGCAAGGGTTCCTGCTTACTTATGCAACCTATAAGTAAAATTGCCCTATGACCAAGGAAGAATTCCAATTATTAATAGATAGGTATCTAAACGGTACGGGCTCCAAACAGGAGTCCCAAATCATTGAAGATTTCATACATTCTTACCGTTCGAAACCCAATGAAGACTGGGATGAAACTTTGTTGGGAAACAAAGGGGAATTGAAGGAGCAGCTGTTTCAGGAAATCAATCAAAAATTAAAGTCTGAAAACCCTAAGATCAAGTCCGGCAGAAGTGCTGGCTGGATTCCTGCGGTTAGAATTGCTGCCGTCATTACTTTATTGTTTGGAGTGGCTGTTATGACCTTTCTAGGTGATAAGGCTAACCAGCAAGCAGAGGCCTGGCAAGTTAAAAAAACAGAAGAGGCACAAAGAAAAGCGATTACGCTGAGTGATGGCACTTTTATCTACCTCAATGCAGGTTCCAGCATAGAATATCCGAAAGTATTTGCCACTGATAAAAGAACAGTCAGACTGCAGGGAGAAGCCTATTTCGATGTAGCCGAAGATTCCCTTCGGCCATTTGAGATCGAAACTGATAATTTACTGACCACTGTTCTTGGAACGAAATTTAATATCAGGTCTTATGGGCATGAGGAGTCCGCCGAGGTAGCAGTAGCCAGCGGGAAGGTGTCTGTACAAAAAAGAAATTTAGTCAAAAATAACCTGTCGTCTGGCTCTGTGATTTTATTGCCCAGGGAGATGGCCGTTTATTCCAAAAATTCGCGGGAGACCAAAAAGAGCAATTTCGATTATATGGAGGTTTTTGCCTGGAAAGATAAAACCATCTACTTCAAAAATGCCAACATACAAGAGATCCAGGAAACACTGGAGCAATGGTATGGTGTCACTTTTATCAAAAAACGTAAGATCAACGAAGACAGGGATTACACAGGAAGTTTTAAAAATAAATCTTTAGAGGTAGTGTTGGAAGGGATCAGCTACGTTTTTGATTTTGAATTTGAAATAAACGACAAAGTTGTTGTCATCAAATAAAACTGTAAAATATAAACCTATGAATACAAGTTAATTCCGAAAATTTCAGATGATGTATAAAACATCAAACCTCATGACGCTGATGAATACATTTGGCGATGCTTACTCAGCGGTCATGAGGATGATAATGTTCTTGATAAAATATTTACCAAAAACAAAACAATTATGAGTGCAAAATTACTAAAAAAAATTTTAACTATGTCGAAATACGCACTTGTAGGCATATTTCTTCAATGTCTGTTTTATTCTCTCATATTTGCGGGGCCTGGCAAAGCCCAGATGACAAGTTTAGAGGATATTCAGGTTTCCATCGAATTGGACGGTGAGAGTATTGAAAATGCTTTTCAAAAGATTGAAGAGATGACCGTATTTGAATTCTCCTACAAGCGAAACCTGCTGGATCACCATCAAAAGCTAAATTTAAAAAAGTCAAGCATGTCCCTGGCCGATTTGTTGCGAACCATCGCCAGGCAATCAGCCTTGCAATTCAAAAGGATTGATGAAACCATTCACGTGCGGAAAAATGATAAGGCAAGCCGGCACGAGATCAATCCGCTGCTGACAGAAGAAGTTTCTGCCAGCGTTACCATTTCCGGGAAAGTAACCGATGAAAACAGTGCGCCTTTCCCCGGTGTGAATGTGGTGGAGAAAGGAACCACCAACGGCACCGTTACAGATACTGACGGAAACTATAAGTTAGAGGTGGGCAACACTGATGCCGTTTTGGTTTTTAGTTCCATTGGCTATATCAGTGAAGAGGTAGCGGTTGGCAATAAAACGATCATTGATCTCTCCCTGACACCTGATATCACAGCGTTGGAAGAAATTGTGGTAGTAGGTTATGGTACGCAGGAGAAAGCCAAATTGACCGGCTCTGTGGCCTCCGTAAAAAGTGATCTGCTTATAGACCGTCCCATTATTTCGGTACAGCAGGGCTTATCAGGCGTAGACCCCGGGACCAATGTTATCGTTAATCCCGCAGGTGGAAGGCCCGGGAGTCAGCCAACCATTTCGATAAGGGGTGAATATGCCAACCCATCCAGACCCGAGTTTACCGCACCACTGGTACTGGTCGATGGTTTTGAAGCTAACATGAGCGATGTTGATCCCAATCAGATCGAAGAGATCACCATTCTAAAGGACGCATCGGCTACTGCAATTTACGGGATCAGGGCAGCAGAAGGCGTTATCCTGATCACCACCAAGGGCGGTAAAAGAAATACACCACTCCAGTTTAACTATCGTTTCCAGGGGTCGGTACAGGGCTTTACAGACATTCCTGAGACATTGAATACGGTAGAATACATGGAGTTCAAAAACAAAGCCGCGGTAAACGAAGAAGTGTACAGGCTCAATTGGAATGATCCCGAATATGAACCTACTACCTTGTTTCCCATCTTTAGCGAGGATGTGATCAACCGCGCTCGTAACGGGGAATTTTATGATACGAATTGGCAGGAAATATTATATGGAGAGTCGGCCCCTCAGCTTTCACATTCTCTGGATGCCTTTGGGGGAACGGAAAATACCAACTATATGATCAGCCTGGGTTATCTTGACCAGGAAGGTGTAAATCTTGCCAATGACAATTTTGAACGCTACAATTTAAGGGTAAAAGTAGACACCGATGTGAATGACTGGTTGACTTTGGGCACTAATACGGCCTTCACCTATAGCGAGCAGAACAGGGTAAATTCGACCACAACGCAGGGTGCGGTACGTCCTTCACCGGTTTTTCCCGTAACCGACGAGGTGTTGGGTGGAACAGGTTTGCATGTATTAAGTGAAGGGGGCGCCTATGGAAATCCAGTGATGAGTGCTGTCAACGGATCCAATGACAGGACCAGAAGGGATGTACTGGAGATGCAATTGTACGGTAAGGTAAATATTGTTAAAGGGTTGACTTTTGACCAAAAGGTGAATTTCAGGGTGGTGAATACCAACATCAGCCAATGGGACAACAACATCGATCGGGCTATATACACCTTTGATGGTCAAACCGGTGAGTTTAACCTGGAAACCACTGAAAGCGCGGACCCCGACCAGCGATCGTTGCTGAATGGACAAACACGAGCTACGCATTTTACCTCACAATCCATCCTTAACTATGAATATTCTTTGCAGGATGTACATAATTTTAAGGCTTTGTTGGGGTGGCAGGCGGAGGAACTCCAAAGTGAATACTTCGAAGCTTTCAGGCAAGGATTTGCCACCGATGCGCTACCACGGCTGGTTGTAGGAGAGCAGGGAGACGCGCTAACCAATAGCTCGGCTGCCAGCAATTCAAGTTATCTGTCATTATTCGGACGTGTTAACTATGACTTTAAAGGAAAATACCTGGTTGAATTCAATTTCAGACATGACGGCTCCTCCGAGTTTGCCGATGGCAACCGGTTTGGTTTTTTCCCTGCCGTGTCTGTCGGCTGGAACCTTGCCGCCGAGCCTTTTATAGATGACCTCGGATTCATCGATCTTTTGAAAATAAGAGGGTCATGGGGGGAAACAGGTACTGATAACCTGCCCAACACGCCTTCTCTTCCTTATTTTACCAGGGTATCGACCACACCCGGGTACGCCTGGCCCGTTGGTGGCCTGGAAAGTGGCTTCTTTATTAACAATATTAGTAACCCCAATTTAATATGGGAAACTGTGCAGAAAATTGATATTGGCATTGACCTGGAATTTTGGCAGGGAAAGCTGGGATTGGTGGCTGACTATTATCAAAATAAGCGTACTGATCAATTGGTTGCCCTGAGGGCACCAAGGGAAACCGGGTTTGGCACAGCGCCTGCCAACCTCTATTCTTCGCAAAATACGGGATGGGAACTGACACTTACCCACCGCAATAAAATTGGAGAAGTAGCATATAACATCAGATTAAACGCTGCGAATACAAGGAATGAATGGTTGGAGAGACCAGGCGATATTGCATGGGACCTCAATGAGGTTGGCTGGCCACTGAGAGCGCCTTTCGGTTATACCATGGATGGGTGGATCTCCGATTTCGATGAATTGATGGCTTACAGAGATGCCACTTCTTTTGGAAATGGTACCCAAAACAGACGGTGGATCGGAGCGCCAAAACTGGTCGATATAGGCCAGCGGAACCCCGACACAGGGCTGAGAGAAGGAACACCGGATGAAAGAATAGACAACTGGGATCGGACACAGCTTACCAACGTGCAAAAAGGCACCTATAAGGTGGGAGGAACCTTTGGCGTAAGCTACAAGGGCATTAGTTTGACTTCGGTTATCGATGGTACCCTCAACAGGCAAGTACTCGGCAATATAGGGCCGATATTTGCAGGCGGGGTAGGAAATACCTACAGGGCGGTAATGGAAGAGGCTTTCGATCCGGATAATCCCGATGACGGTGCTTTGTTTCCGATACCTTTTGCCGGAAACTGGACTTACAATGCTTTACCGATTCTTACATCAAGCTTCATCCGGGTCAGAAACATCAACCTCAGTTATGATTTTAAAGAAGGAATAATCCCGGCCGTAAACAAGGTCAGGATATACGTATCAATGGAAAACCCGTTCATCATCTGGAATAATTTTCCCCTGGCCAAATACGGATTTGATCCTGAGTTGAGTACCGTTAATGTGGCTTATCCGCTACCGCGCACTACTACCGTCGGTATCAACTTTAGTTTTTAATGGTCAGTTAGAACAAAAAAATCAGAACAATGAAAAAAATAACTATCTTTTTGTTAATCATGGGACTGTTCCACACCAGTTGCGATGATTATTTGGATAAGATTCCCCAGGATGCATTTACGGAAGGCTCACTTTTTCAAACTGAGGCAGACCTCAGGGGCTTCCTGAATACAATTTATAACCAGCAGTTTGGTTTTAGTTTAACCAATAACTGGCCCAACAGGGGATTGGATGTCATGACGGTCTGGTCAGAGGATGCCTACGGCGTTCGTGATTGTTGTTCGTCTTCGGATTTAATCACCATAAGTAATGGTGGTAAAACCAATAATATATATAATGACAGTTACACACGTATCCGGCAGATCAACGAGTTTTTAAATTATGCGCCCCAGGCTGAAGCGTCATTTACGGATCCGGCCTTGTACCGGCGGTACATCGCTGAGGCCAGGTTTCACCGGGCGTATTATTACCACCGGTTGAATACGTTTTTTGGGCCGGTGCCGTTGGTACTGGAGCCGATTGGAGCCCTGGATTTTTTGGAAAGGAACACCCGCCTCTCAGTATTTGAGTGGATTGATAAAGAGTTGGAGGACGTTGCCAATGATTTGCCGGATACTTTTACGGGTGAGGATGTTGGCCGTATTACCAGTTGGGCAGCCAAGGCATTAAGAGGCAGGCATTTACTATATGGTATAGGATGGCATCCGGATGTAGCTTCTATATACTCCAGGGCAGAAGCCGTGCTGGGTGATGTTTATAACAATAGTGGCCACTCCCTGGAACCAGGTGCAGAAGGCTATCAAAGACTATTTACTAAGGAAGGTAATGGCTCATCAGAATCCCTTTGGACCAAATACTATGACCCGACAACTTATGGGGCAGATGATGGTGGGACCGGTACCTCCCATGGTTATCCTTTTTTTACCTTGCCTACCGGTTCAGCTGCCGTAGCCGTAAACAGAAATTCGCCAGCAGCCTTTGGGGCAACCTCCCGGCTGGTAGAAGCTTATCAAATGACCAATGGCATGGATATTCACGATGCTGGTTCCGGTTATGATGAGAGCAACCCCTGGGATAACCGCGACCCGCGTTTGGAAATTACCATACTTCACGCCGGAGAAGAATTACCAAGAAGGGGCGGTAGTAGTTTGGAAGATACCTATATATTGAATCCCCATCCGTTGTTAGGCACTACTACACTTGATGATGTAAACCGTAATGTTAACAGGACAGGTTACTATTACAATAAATACAATACGGAATTTGATTGGGGCGTCGATTCAAAACGGGCTGATATCCAATATCATTTTATCCGGTTTGCCGAAGTAATCTTGTTGTATGCGGAAGCAGCGTTGGGAAATACCGGGAATGTTACGCTGGCCATGTCTCTGGTCAATGAGGTACGAGGCAGAGTAGGTATGCCAGACGCCGTCGCCACCACAGCGGATGCCGCCCTGGATGCCATTTTGTTTGAAAGAAGGATAGAATTGGCCCTGGAAGGCCCCTTCAGATATTATGACCTCAGACGTCATAGGCTAGGGGAAGAAGTGTTTATCGGTACCCTTCCCGGAGGAGGGGATAAAGCCATGGCCTATGGAATTCCGCTTGGCGACGGCAGAGTACCCGATGCCAGCGTTCTGGAGGGAGATCTGGACGATTCCAAAAAACGGGAAGTAGGGCCCAAAACATTTGACGCAACTTATTATCTCCCCGAGATACCTGCCCAGGCAATAGATAGAAATCCTTTGCTGGCAAATGAGCCGGTGGATTTTGGCCCTTGGGAATCGTTCTTTTAGCATGGGGATTTGAAAAGCAAATCGATTATTTTTTTATTATATAGATGGGTGGAACCACTGTGGTTCCACCTGTTTTACGGAAGGTCAAAAAGTCTGGTGGGGTATTGCGTAACGGCAAACTGTATTTAAGCAATTATAAGCGATGTAAACAGCTTTAAAAGCTGCCATTAAACCAAAGTTTCTAAACGGTCGCAGGTAAATCCGACAAAAATCTGGCATGACGATAAGTAAATCTGATACTTAGTCGTCTTCATAATCAATGCCTGAAGTTTAAAAAGTAAAAGGCCTGGAGATTACCTCAATAATTAAGAAAGATATAATAACTGGTGCGTTGCATCTAATTGAAGAAGAACTATAAGCGAATGAATAAAATAATCCAATTGTTGGCTGTTGCCATTGTATTTACCCTGTTTTCGTGTCAGAAGGAGCATTTAAACTTATTTAACACTGATACTTTTCAAATTGAAATAGATCAATACGGCTTTGTGACAGGATTGGTGGAGACCGGATCAAATAAGAATTTTGTGCCGGAAGGACACAAAGGTCCCCTGGTAGCCGTGGTGGCCGATGGCCGCCTGTGCATGCCGGCATCATTTGAAGCCATTGATGAAACCGGTTACAACCTTAGCTTTAATCAAAGTGATGTGCAGATTAAACTGGAAATCGAAACAAAAGAAACCCACATCTCTTTTACCGTCACCGGCACTTATAACGACAAGCACCTGGAGGCGATCCTCTGGGGGCCCTATCCAACGGCTATCAGAGATACGATTGGAGAAAATGTTGGCGTGGTCAGAAATAAGGATTTTGCTATTGGCATACAAGCCCTTAATCCAAAAACCACAGCCGGTAAGCTTGACAACATTCGGGGGGTAACCAGCTACCATGGCACTGCCGCAGAGGAAACCGAATTTGGTTCTATCTTACAGGCATTTGCCATAGACCGGACCAAGGATAGAACAAAATCTAAGTGGGATGGTTGGGAAAACAAATTTCCCGGCAGGCCGATCGATATCTTAAATAACCAGGAAGGACTGGTAACCGGCGCTGCCATTGCCTTGTTTGGATGCAAACCTGCCAACGCCTTAAAAACGATTGGTGCCATCGAAACAGCTGAAGGTTTACCACATCCCATAGTAAATGGAGAGTGGGTAAAAGTATCCAAAGAAACCAACAGGGCTTATGCGATATCGCCGTTTTCAGAGGAAGACGTCGATGAAATGATCGGGTATGCCAAAAAAGCAGGATTAAGATCACTATATCACGAAGATCCATTTAAGACCTGGGGCCATTTTGAATTGAAACCCGAGTTTTTCCCCAGCGGGGAGGAAGGCTTAAGGGCATGTGTGGAAAAAGCCAAAGAACAAGGGCTGAATATGGGCGTACACACGCTGACCAATTTTATTACGCCCAATGATAGATTTGTTAGCCCGGTGCCCGATAAACGACTTGTCATTACTGGCAAGGCCCAGTTGACTAAAGATATCACTGCCACTGATTTTGATATTGAAATTTCTGATAATCAGATGATATTAAACCAAAAAAACAGTAAAATGAATACTGTCAGGATCGGTGATGAGCTTATTCGTTACGGCACGGTCAGTGAAGAAAAACCCTACATTTTATATGATTGCCAGCGAGGCGCTTTTAATACACAAGCGTCGGCGCACAAAAAGGGGGAATCAGCAGCCAAACTGCTGGATTTTGCTTACCGGACCTATTATCCGAATTGGGAAATGCAGAAAGATATGGTTGCGAATATATCAGACTTATTAAATGCAACTGGTGTAACACAAATGGGCTTTGACGGCCATGAGGGGTGCTTTGCAACCGGCCAGGGAGATTATGCCATGGATAAATACGCACTGGACTGGTATAACGCTGTGGACCACGTGACGGTTAACAGTTCCAGCAGGTTGAAACATTTTTACTGGCATATCAACCATTTCATTAACTGGGGTGAACCCTGGTATGGCGGGTTCAGAGAAAGCCAGGCGGATCGCCGGTTTAAAGTGCAGCCGTTTTTAGAGCGAAATTATTTGAAAAACATGCTGGGATGGTTCATGATCACCGCCACTACTATTCCTGCTGATATCGAATGGATGATGGCCAGGGCGGCAGGTTATAATGCAGGTTTCGCAATGGTATTGCGACGACCGGAACTGGAGGCTAATCCATATACGGATGACCTGCTTGGCCTGATCAGAGTCTGGGAAGAAGCCCGCTTGACCGGCGCGTTTTCCAACGAGCAACGCGAGCGACTTAAGGATGGAAACAATGAGTTCCACCTGGAAAAAATAGATCAAAACACTTTAATACTGCACCCTTTCAGAACCAATAGTTTTGAACATCAAAAGAAAGTATTGCAACCGGGCGAACCTACGGCTTCGGAATGGTCATTTGCCAACAGGAGCGATGAACAGCCTTTACAGTTCAGATTAACTATAAAAAGTGAAGAAAAAGTTAAAAACGGGGCTATCGCCAAACCTGATCTGGAATTCGACCACTCTTTCAAATTCAACCTCCCCGATAATCTTGACGCCGGATCCTCTGTCGTATGCAACGGTTCGCAAAACCTGAGGATTTATGATGCAAAAGGTCGTTTCATCAAAACCTACGATATGGGAAGGAAGCCCCCGATGCTAAGAAAAGGCACGCACAATTTACGCTTTGACTGTTTGTTTTCGGGAAGTGACGATTTGGTTGTACACATAGTCATTAAACAAAAAGGAGAAGCCGAAACCATAAATCTTTAGCAAGTACCGATGACAAAGACCACTTGGCGCGAGCATCCCGCTCGTGCCACCATACAATGAAATTAACAAACGGTAAATGAAAATTAAAATAACTTTCCTACTCCTCTTTTTTCCAATCTTCAGTAACCTGCTGGCACAGAAGCCTAACGTCGTCTTTTTTCTGATCGATGACCTGGGCTGGAAGGACTTAGGATGTTACGGGAGCAAGTATTATGAAACGCCGGCCATTGACCAATTAGCGGCACAGGGTATGTTGTTTACGGCGGCCTATGCGCCACATCCGGTATGTGGGCCAAGCCGGGCTGGCATTATTTCCGGTAAGATGCCTATTCGCACTGGTAATGTCGGTGTACTGGGTGATTTATCTCCGCGGGAAAAGACCATGGCAGAGGCATTCAAAGAACACGGTTATATCACTTATTTCACAGGCAAATGGCATCTCGGTATGACTGAAGGACGCGATCCCGGCAGCCAGGGTTTTGACCGGGTGGTTGGTGTCAACCACGCGGGGCAGCCGGGATCTTATTTTTATCCCTACAAGGATATCGGTCAGGACTGGATAGGTGGAAAAAGGAGAATAATTCCCAAACGTGATGTCCTGGGCCTTGAAGGCGGTAAACCCGGGGAGTTTTTAACCGACAGGCTCACGGATGAAGCCATTAGTTTTATCGAAAAGAATAAGGAAAGGCCTTTTTTTATGTACTTTTCACATTATGCCGTTCACACCCCGCTACAGGGCAAGGAAGCTTACGTGAAACACTATGAGCCAAAAGGCAATGAGCTTACAACGAGGGAGGTGTTGATGAAAGTCGATGACAGGGCTTATTCCCGGACGAGGCAGTCCAATCCTGTCTACGCTGCCAATGTACAAAGTATGGATGAAAGTGTGGGGCGTATCACCGAGACTTTGAAACGACTGGGGTTGGAAAAAAATACAATCATCGTATTTACTTCTGACAACGGCGGTTTTTCCACAACCAAAGGCGGCAACCCTCAAATGCCTACGGCTAACCTGCCGCTGCGATTTGGAAAAGGCTGGATGTACGAAGGAGGAATTAGAGTGCCTGCCATTATAAAATATCCGGCAAAAATCCAGGCTGGCATTAAATCCGATCTGACTATTTGTGGTTATGATTTTTACCCGACATTACTGGCGCTGGCAGGTCTGCCGCTGCGACCAGATCAACACCTGGATGGCTTGGATATCCTCGACCGGCAAAAACAGAAGTTGTTTCATAAAAGGGAAATGTACTGGTATTATCCGCAGAAACATGTGTCAGGGCATACCCCATCTGCGGCCGTCAGAAAAGGTGACTATAAGCTAATACTGGATATCAAAACGGATGAGACAAAATTATTTAATGTAAAAAAGGATATTTCAGAGAGTCGTGAAATCTCTTCCGTCAGGCGCAAGCTGGCGGCATCGTTAAAAGCGCAGTTAACTGCCTTTATTGAAGAAAATAAACCGGATACTTATTAAACCTACTATAGATACTATTATGTTAAGAAGAAACTTTTTAAAAACAGCAGTAATTGGATATGGCGCCAGCCTGTTTCCGAATATGTTAATGGCCTGGTCAAAAAAACCATTGCCCAATGTACTGTTGCTGGGTGATTCCATTTCCATGGGTTATACAAAATTTGTGCAGGAATTGCTGCAAGGCAAGGCCAACGTACAAAGACCGTTAAATGCAAAAGGTCATTTTGAAAATTGCCAGGGAACTACTCATGGGTTACAACATATTGACAGTTGGTTGGGTGATACAAAATGGGATGTGATCCATTTTAATTTTGGATTGCATGACCTTAAACATGTTGATCCCATTACCGGTAAGAATAGCAAGAAACCCGAAGATCCTCAACAGGCTGATCTAAAGACTTATAAAAAAAATCTCACCAAAATTGTAAAAAAACTCAAGGCTACCAATGCTAAATTAATTTTTGCAACCACCACACCCTTCCCCGATAAACCCGGAGGGCCATTGAGGAGGGCTGATCAACCTGAAAAGTACAATAAAGTGGCGTTGAAAATTATGAAGAAGAACGATATAGTGATCAACAACCTTTATTCATTCACTTTACCGAGGTTGGCCGAGCTGCAACCACCAAAGAATGTCCATTTTACGAAGGAAGGCAGCAAGGCACTGGCCGGGCGAGTAGCGGAAAAAATTTTGGAAGCTATTTAAGATAGAATTGATCCACTTATGATAGATAGAACACCAGGCTTACAAAGTTTTACCATGCGGAGAAGAGCAAAAATAGATTACCTGTTGCTGTCAATATGCTTGTTTTTGGTAGCCGATGCCTTGGCATTTCAGGGACGGGAGGAAAATATTGGTCAGCCTAATTTTATCATAATATACACAGATGATTTGGGCTACAACGATGTAGGGTGTTTTGGTTCAAAATTGATTAAAACGCCACATCTCGATAGAATGGCAAGCGAAGGTATCAAACTGACAAGTTTTTATGTCGGTGCGCCATTGTGTGGGCCCAGCAGGGTTTCGCTCATGACAGGTTGTTATCCATTGAGACCTGCCATTGCCAAAATCAACAAACAAAGGCAATTCCATCCGATTTTACACAATAAGGAAGTAACCATGGCGGAAATGCTCAAATCTGCAGGGTATAGTACCATGGCCATAGGTAAGTGGCACCTTTCCGGTAGCGGGCGCCAGGCTATCGGAGATCAAAAACTGGAGGAGGGGCTCGAGCAGTTTTACATGAAAAATCCAAGATTAATGCCCAATGCACAGGGTTTTGATCAGTACTACGGCATACCCTATAGCAATGATATGAACCCTGCCGTAATGATGAGAGACGATAAATTTGTAGAATTTCCTGTCGACCAAACCGGGATATCAACCAGGTATACCGATGAGGCCATCAAGTACATAACACAGCAAAAAGACAATCCGTTTTTTCTTTATTTGGCCCACAATATGCCACATACCCCGCTTTATCCTTCAAAGCAGTTTGAGGGCAGGTCGGAGTATGGTTTGTATGGAGATTGTGTGGAGGAAATCGACTTCAACTTAGGGCGTCTTCTGGAAACATTGAAGCAGTTGAAAATTGATCAGAAGACAATGGTAATTTTTACTTCCGACAATGGGCCCTGGATTGAGCCCAGGGTCAACAGAGTTCCTGAAGCCCGTAACTCGCGATTACAATCAGGTACGGCCGCTCCACTCAGGGGGATGAAAATGACCAGTTGGGATGGTGGCTCAAGGGTCCCCTGTATTATCAGATTTCCGGGAAAGATAAAGCCAGGGATAGTTTCGGATGAAATAGTTACCAATATGGACTTTTATCCCACATTTGCAAAATTGGCCGGTGGCCCTCTTCCGCAAAACCTTAAGATTGATGGAAAAAACGTAATGCCCCTATTGACCGGACGAGTGGATCAAAGTCCTCATGAAGCCTACTTCTATTATAAATACACCAATCTTTATGCCGTCCGCAGCGGTCGATTTAAATTGGTTTTTCCGAGGCCCGAAAAACCCAAAGATATTGGCTGGTATGGCAGGTTGCAGGAAGCGATAGAAGTACCTACATTGTACGATTTAAAAAAGGATATAGGGGAAACAACAAATGTGAGCGCTCAATATCCGGGGGTTGTAAAACAGTTGCAACGGCTGGCCGAAGCTATGAGGGATGACCTGGGTGATAAAGGACGGATCGGTAAGGGTTGGAGAGGCACCTATCGATGGGAGTATGAGAATCCACCTAAAGAATGAATCTTAGTTACGAATTTTGAATAAAAATAAATGAAATTTAATAATTACCTGTCTGTCTTCTTAGTAGTTGCACTGGTCAGTTTTTGTTTTGGTTGTGCAAAAAAACAACCGGTAAAAAAGAAGCCCAACATCCTATTCATTATGTTGGATGATTTGGGCAAGGAATGGATCAGCGCCTATGGAGCGGAAGATATAAAAACACCCAACATCGACGAGCTGGCCCGTACCGGGATGCAGTTCGAAAATGCCTATTCGATGCCACAATGCACACCTACCAGGGTAACACTTTTAACAGGACAGTATCCCTGGCGGCATGGCTGGGTAAACCACTACGACGTGCCCCGGCTGGGGCATGGAGGCAGATACGACCCGATTATGAATCCGTCTTTTGGCAGAATGATCAGAGATGCCGGTTATGCTACCTGCGCTGCCGGAAAGTGGCAGATCAACGATTTTAGATTGGAACCGGAGGCCATGGTCAATGCCGGTTTCGATGAATACTGCATGTGGACAGGAGGTGAAAACGGAGGTCCCAGTACCAAAGCCAGTCAGCTCCGGTATTGGGATCCATATATCCATACCAAAGAAGGTAGTAAAACCTATAACGGACAGTTTGGCGAAGATATATTTTCTGACTTCATCATCGATTTTATGCAGAGAAACAAGGAAAATCCGATGTTGATTTACTACCCCATGTGCTTGCCACACGGACCGCTTACCACCACTCCGACTGAAAAAAATGCCCCCAGGGAAGAACAACACAAAGCCATGGTGCGCTATACCGATTTTATATTAAAAAAGTTGATCAATGCACTGGAGGAACTGAAAATCAGAGAAAACACGATCATCGTCTGGACTACGGATAACGGAACCGGGGTAGGACAGATTGGCAGAATGAATGGCCGGTACGTACGGGGCGGCAAGGCTCATCTCACCGAGAATGGATTAAACGCGCCGTTTATTGTTAATTGCCCGGGAACCGTGCCACAAGGGGTTGTCACCAAGGCACTGGTCGATTTTACCGATTTATTGCCAACTTTTTGCGATTTGGCGGGGGCAGCAATTGATCAGAACTTCGTCTACGACGGGCATTCCTTTGCGCCACTGATACTTGGGGAAACAACAACCACCAATCGCGAATGGATCATGGGATTAGGGGGGCGTTTTGCCATGTTGGTCGACGATCGCATTACCAGCGCCCATACATTTCGGGACCGGGTGATCCGGGATGAGAAATACAAGTCTTATGTTGATACCACAGGTCGCATTTATGAAATGATAGACTTCCTTAATGATCCGGACGAGCAAATGAATCTTATAGATTCCAACAAGCCTGAAATTGTAGCATCAAAAAAGAAATTTCAGGCTGTAGTCGACGGGTTGCCCCAAAAAGACAATAGCCCTATCTATCAGCAATGGGACACGTCTTACTATGATCATCCGGCAGAAGCGCTGAATAAGGTAAGTAGAGGGGGCAAGAAAGGCCGGGCTAAGAGTTTGCCGGTAACAGAGGAAGAATATTTGAAAAAACAGGGTAAAAAATGAAGAATTTGTATGGTGGTTCATATATCGCGTTAGTGTTGCTCATGGTACATTTTGGATGTAGCCGGGAGCAAAAGGATGCGACACACAAGCCTGAATATTTTAAAGGAACGGTGGCATCATTGGAGAAATATCAGGCCCCGGAGTGGTTCAACGATGCAAAGTTTGGAATATATGTTCACTGGGGTGTTTATTCTGTGCCGGAAATGGGTGAATGGTACCCGCGATGGATGTATCAGGAAGGTTCCGGATCTTATAAACATCATTTAAAAAACTGGGGGCATCCGTCGGAATTTGGTTATAAAGACTTCATCCCATTGTGGAAAGCGGAGAAGTTTGATCCGGACAAGGCCGTGGCCCTGTTTAAAAAAGCAGGTGCCAGGTACTTTACTCCCTGTGCCGTTCATCACGATAATTTTGACCTTTGGGATTCCAGGCATCACCGGTGGAATGCCGTTGAGATGGGACCTCAGAAAGATCTGATAGGTATGTGGAGGGAGGCTACCCTGAAGCAGGAGCTCAGGTTTGGGGTAACAACGCACGTGGCAAGGGCCTATAGTTGGTTAAATGTAGCTAATGGGGCTGATAAAGAGGGGCCCTATGCCGGCGTGCCATACGATGGTATTGATCCTGAATATGATGATTTCTATTTTAGGGAACACGATGACTTCTCATCGGCCGGCCCGGAATTTCCGTCGGAGGAATGGAAAGATCTATGGGTTAAAAGAATGAAAGACCTTATTGACAACTACCACCCCGATCATTTCTATTTTGACGGCGCCATCCCCTTCAGGGGCGATTACGGCAAGGCCGGAATGGAGGTGATTGCGCACCTGTACAATCATTCTATGGACCAGCACAACGGCAAGCAGGAAGCGGTGATGTGTACCAAGCCGCGACCGTTTACCGGCTATTATGTACCTGGCCTGACTACACTTGACTATGAGCGGGGAAAAGCACCGGAGATACGGGAAGAACCGTGGCAAACTGATGACACTATAGGCCCATGGGGCTATAAAAAAGGTGCCAAGTACAAAACCACCAATGCGGTCATCGACAAGTTAGTTGATATTGTCAGCAAAAATGGCAATCTTTTGCTGAATGTGCCCATCAAGGCAGATGGCACTTTTGATGAAGAAACTGTGAAAACACTTGAAGAGATTGGTAAATGGCTTGAAATCAATGGCGAGGGCATTTATGAGACACGCCCATGGATTGAATTCGGAGAAGGGAAAATTAACAGCGTGGCAGAGATGTCGAGATTATCCCAATATACTGCCAAAGATTTCCGGTATACTACCAAAGGAGATACCCTTTATGCCTTTGTAATGGATTGGCCAGGTGCTGGAAAGGAAATTAGGTTCAAGCTTATTACACCTTACAACGCGGCCATTAAACCGATTGAATCGGTAACCATGTTGGGGGTTGGTGCCGTCGAATGGGAGCAGGACGGAATGGGATTGCACGTTACCATGCCGCAGGAAAAACCCTATGAGCATGCCTATGGATTTAAAATAATTCCTAAAAAATAAGATAAAAATTTTATGAAGAAAGTACCGACTTTATTGATAGCCCTGTTTTTAATATATCTCGCAGGTTGTGGCGACGGAGATCACAAGGAAGAGAAAACCGAATCTCGCCCGAATTTCCTCTTCCTGTTTGCCGATGACCAAACGTATGCGTCTATTAATTCCCTGAATAACGCTGAAGTGAAAACCCCCAATTTAGATAGATTGGCAGCGGAAGGCGTTGTGTTTACCCATTGCTTCAACCAGGGTTCCTGGGGAGGAGCGGTGTGCATCGCCAGTCGGGCCATGCTCATTTCAGGCCAATATATGTTTGCAGCGCGTGAAGGAGTCAACCACAACCAACTGTGGGGAGAGACTTTTACCAAGGCGGGGTATGAAACTTTTTTTACCGGGAAATGGCATAACAAGGATGCAACGGTCTTAAAGAGTTTCAAATATGCCAAAAGTATCGGCAAAGGCATGTACGAAACCATGCATCCAGAACACAAATGGAAGCCGGGCTATGGACGCCCTACAGCCGAAAATAACAGTTGGAATGCGTGGGATCCCATTTTTACAGGCCATTGGACGCCTAAAGTTAAAGATATCGTATATGATGAAAATGGGAATAAGCACATTGGGCCAGATTACAGAGTTGAGCAGCATACCTCTGAATTATATGCTGACAATGCCATTAGTTTTCTTCAAAACCAGGGAAAAAATTCCGATGACCCCTTTTTCATGTACGTATCTTTTAATGCGCCCCACGATCCGCGCCAGTCGCCAAAGAAATACATGGATATGTATCCCTCAGAAAATATTAAAGTGCCTGACAATTTTGTGCCTGAACACCCATTTGATCAGGGAGATCATAAACTAAGGGATGAAAACCTGGCGCCTTTCCCCCGGACCGAACATCAGGTACAGGTACATAGAAGTGAATATTATGCCATCATTACCCACATGGATCATGAGATTGGACGTATTCTGAAAGCACTTGAACAAAGTGGAAAAGCTGACAATACATATATAATTTTTTCCGCCGATCACGGATTGGCAGTAGGGCATCATGGATTACTTGGCAAACAAAATCAATATGATCACAGTGTACGCATGCCCTTCATCATCAGTGGCCCGGGACTGGAGCGGGGAGCCCGTAAAGATGCCCTGATGTACCTTCAAAGTATTTACCCGACAACCTGTGAATTAGCAGGCATAGCAATTCCTGAAACGGTAGATTTTCCAAGTCTGAAGCCTGTTTTGGAAGGTAAAGAAGAAAAAGTGCACGATGCCATATTCGGGAATTACAGGCACTTTCAAAGAATGGTAAGAACGGATAAACATAAACTGATTGTATATCCTCACAACGGTCATCAACAATTGTTTGATCTCGAAAAGGATCCCGAGGAAATGGTAAACCTCATTGATGATAAAGCATATGACGGGGTTAAAAATGAATTGTACACAAAACTTTTGACGCTTCAAAAGGAAGTCGGTGATACACTTCGCGTATCCCTTAATTGATTTTGAGACAGATTAACCCAGTCGCCGGCGTAGTTGGCAGTTGGCGCGCGCATGAGTGAAACGGAAGCGCGTGCCCGTGTTTATAGGCAGCAGTAATATTCAATTTCATAAACACAGTCAAATAATGACAAGAAAAAGTCAGTGTTTAGCAAAATATAGAAAGCAATTGACATAAAAAGGAACGAGATTTAAGACCTTTTGCCATATCTGAGTTGCGCTTCTAGAGATCTAACGGTCATTTTAGAAAGACCGTAGCTGCAGAATTTTGGCATGGAGAAACGGAACATATTATCTCTTAATTTAACTTATGAATATAAATAAATGAGTCGCTTAAATTTTTTCGTATTACTAGCACTGGTCATAACCTCCATGACCGCTTTGGCACAGGAAAAGCCCAACATTCTATACATCATGTCTGATGATCATACTTCACAGGCTTTTGGCGTATATGGCAGCCGGCTGGCAAAATTAAACCCTACGCCTACCATCGACCGCCTGGCGCATGAAGGGATTTTGTTTGAGAATGCATTCTGTACCAATTCCATCTGCACACCTTCCAGGGCCACCATCATGACCGGGCAGTATAGCCAGGCCAACGGGGTGCTGGATTTGAGCGGTAGGCTGAAAGCCGAAAACCAATACCTCGCCCATGAAATGAAAAAACTGGGCTATGAAACTGCGGTAATTGGCAAATGGCACCTGAAAGAAGCACCGGAGGCTTTTGATTATTATAATGTGCTGCACGGACAGGGAAGCTATTTTAATTCCATTCTGTATGAAAAAGGATCTTCGGAAACTGTTGAAGTCAAGCGAAGGGGAAAAATGGAAACGATACCGGGACATCAATATACCGGGCATTCCAGTGATATAATTACCGATCAATCGCTGAAATGGCTGAAAGAGCGGGATAGGACCAAACCATTTTTCCTGATGCATCATTTTAAGGCACCCCATGATATGTTTGAGTTTGCGCCCAGGTATGCCAATTATCTTGAAAACACGGAAATCCCGGAACCGGCAAGTCTGTATTACAATCGCAACAACGGTTCGATCGCCACCAGGGGAGAAAATGGAACGATGATTCCGCACATAGGTTCCTCGGTCTCTCACCGGAACCAGAACCGGAATATGGGGCAACATATGAAAATTGATCAGCAGATACCAGATCCGGAATATACACATCTGGCTTATCAGGAATACCTGAAACGCTACTTGCGGTGTGTGAAAGGGGTGGATGACAATGTAAAACGCCTGTTTGATTACCTGGAGAAAGAAGGATTAATGGACAATACGATCATCATTTACACCGGAGATCAGGGCTTCATGTTGGGTGAACACGATTATATCGATAAACGGTGGATGTATGAGGAATCCATGCGCATGCCCTTTTTGGTGCGATATCCAAAAATGATCAGCGGCGGTACCAGAACGGACGCCATTATTAACAATACAGACTTTGCACCTACTATTATAGAATTGGGTGGTGGCAACGTGCCTGATTATATGCAGGGCAAAAGCTTCAGGGAGGTTTTATCGACGGGCAAAGAACCCAAAGACTGGCGAAAAGCTACTTACTATCGTTACTGGATGCATATGGCACATGCCCATGCCAATCCCGCTCATTTTGGGGTAAGATCGAAGGAATATAAGCTGATATTCTTTTATGGCTGCGATTATATGAAAAGGAAAAAGGAGAGTAACTGGCCCCATGAAAAAGTGCCTTTCAGCGTAAAAATTCCATTTGAATATTTCACACCGCCAGGCTGGGAACTTTACGATTTGGTCAATGACCCTTTCGAAATGAACAATCTATACGGTAAGCAGGGATATGAAGATATTACAGCAGATTTGAAAAAGACATTATCATCATTAAGGTCCACATTCAGGGAGACGGACGAAAATTATCCCCATATTCAATCCATTATTGATGAATATTGGGACAAGTGAGTAAGGAAAGGGCGCGATCAACAGACATTTTTTCAACCCTGGTGAGCCGGATAACAATTAAATGTGAACAGTAAATTTTAAGATTAATCAAACCAATATTTTTTTATGATTCGAATAGGCATTATCATACTTTCAGTCCTTACAATAGCCGGATGCGGAAAGAAGGAATACCGGGATGAAATCTATGACCGGCCTGAAATAGTCCGGGACCCGCCCATAGATTTTCTTTCACCGGAAGAAAGTATGAAGACTTTTTACCTCCCAAAGGGCTACCGGGTAGAACTCGTGGCGAGTGAACCAATGATCCACGAGCCTGTGGCAATTGCCTGGGATGGAAACGGACGGATGTATGTAGCGGAGATGAACACCTACATGCAAAATGTAGATGGCGATGGTACGGATGAATCCATCAGTAAGGTCAGAAGATTGGAGGATGTAGATGGCGATGGAAAGATGGACAAAAGTACCGTATTTATTGACAGCCTTGTCCTGCCCAGAATGATATTACCCCTCGATGACCGGGTGATCATTAATGAAACTTATACATACGACCTTTGGAGCTACAGGGACACCGATGGCGATGGTGTGGCTGATGAAAAAGTAAACATTTTTTCAAATCCCAATCGCCGGGGCGGCAATCTGGAGCACCAGCAAAGTGGCCTGATTTGGAATTTAGATAATTGGCTTTACGTGACAACACTCCCATTGCGATTCCGGTTTACAGATGGTGTAATTGAGGTGGATACACTCGATAATACCCCTGGGGGACAGTGGGGCTTAACGCAGGACGATACCGGAACGATGTTTTTCTCCACCGCCGGCGGGGAAAACCCCGCCTTCGGATTTCAACAGCCTGCTGTATACGGCCATGTAAACCTGGAAGGTCGCCTGGCAGATGGATTTATAGAACCGTGGCCGGTAGTTGGCACGCCCGACGTCCAGGGAGGGGCGGAGAGAAGGTTGAGAAAGGAGGGAACCCTTAATCATTTTACAGGTGTCGCCGGACAGGAAATTTTCCGGGGACATCGATTACCACCGACCGCTTATGGCGATCTTTTTATTCCCGAACCGGTAGGTAGATTGGTGCGAAGGGCCAAAGTGATGAATGAAAATGGCAAAAAGGTATTGTACAACGCCTATGATAAAAGGGAATTTTTAGCCTCTACTGATTTGAATTTCAGACCGGTACAGGCAAAGACAGGACCTGATGGATGTCTTTATATTGTCGATATGTACCGGGGTATCATTCAGGAAAGTGCCTGGACAAGGGAGGGAAGCCTGATAAGGCCCGTGATTGTCCGTAAAGGACTGGACAAAAATATTGGTAAAGGAAGAATTTATCGGATCGTACATGATGAAATCGCACCGGATGAGACACCTCAATTGCTGGACAAGACCTCCGGTGAGTTGCTGGATTACCTGGGACATCCGAATGGATGGTATAGAAATACCGCCCAAAAGTTGATGATCCTGAAAAAAGATCAGTCCGTTGTGCCGGCACTAAAAGAAATAGCTTTGGATAACGAGCCGTTTTGGTCGCAATTTTTTGGAGATAAAGATTATGCATTGCAACGGGTGCACGCACTTTGGACCCTGGAAGGCCTGGGTGTGATAGACAAAGCCCTATTGATTAAAAAGTATGACGACCCCGATGCCAGGGTGCGAATGGCGGCCATCAGGTTAAGCGAGGAGTTTTTGAAGAAAGGAGATCCGGAGATATTACCCTTATTGGGCAGGTTTCTGTCAGATGGAGACATTAACGTTGTCAATCAACTGGCATTGACTTTACGGTATAGTCCCAGCGCTGAAGCCACAGAACTGCTGAATACACTGTTGAAACAATTTGAAAATCATGAAGTCATAGCGACTTCCGTTCGTGAAAGTTTGAAAAAGGATGATTCCGAATTGCAATTGCTCAAGAAACAATTAGCCGGCAGGGGGCGAGGCGATAAAAACAGGGTATTAAGAGGTTATGACATTTACAAACAGTTATGTGCCACTTGTCACGGAAAAGATTTACAGGGGGTAAAAAATGGTGAAAATTCTTTGATAGCACCACCACTGGCAGGTTCTCCCAGGGTGACCGGAGACAAAGACCCGCTGATCCGGATTCTTCTCCATGGACTCTCCGGGCCTGTTGATGGAAAAGAATATAGCGGAGTCATGCTACCGATGGGGAATAATGACAATGCCTGGATTGCCAGTGTTTTGAGCTACGTGCGTCATCTGAATGACACCACCCTGGTGGGCAACAGGGAGGTCAGGGATATACGTGAAAAATACAAAGACAGAGATGGTTACTGGACCATGCCGGAATTGATGGAATAGCTGGTTTGTCCTTGTAAAACCAATTAATTTTTAAACCTGAAATTTACATATGAAGCAACTTGTAAAACTTTTTTCTCTATGGTTACCATACCTTTTGATATCATGCGCTGAAGTACCTTCGGAAACTGAGGCATTGCCGGAGGAAAAAAAACTGGAGTCCCTGCCTTTTACCAGGGTTAATTTAGATGATATGACGGATTTTCGGCCGGTAGCTAAAAACTGGCAAATCATGGGAGATGCCTATGTTGATTTAAATAAAAAAAGAACATTTGTCGCTTCACCCGGAACAGGCATACTCCTCAACCTGCCTGAAAAAGGAATGAAAGAGAATCTATTTACGGTATTCGAACATGCAGATATAGAATTGGAACTGGATGTCATGATGCCAATTCATTCCAACTCCGGACTATACTTTCAGGGAAGGTACGAGGTACAGCTTTTGGATAGTTGGGGCGAGAAGCAGCCCAAACATGGCGATATTGGCGGTATATACCAAAGATGGGACCCCACCAAAGAAAAAGGTAACAGGGGCTATGAGGGCCACCCGCCTAAAATCAATGCCGCAAAAGCGCCGGGATTGTGGCAGCACTTTAAAATAAAATTTCACGCGCCAAAATTCGATGCATCCGGAAAGAAAGTGAAAAACGCCTGGTTTGAGGAAGTTTGGCTCAATGGCGCACTTATACATAAAAACCAGGAAGTAACAGGCCCAACCCGTTCGGCGGCTTTTGAGGATGAACAGGCGATGGGCCCATTAATGATTCAAGGGGATCACGGACCTGTGGCATTTAAAAATATGAAGTATAAGTTGTTCGGAGATAAGAAAGTATCCATCAGGGATATGACGATGAAGACCTATGAAAGCGCTTCGCAGACAATACCGGGTTTTGATACTTTAACCGTGGAAAGTGAAATAAGTGTTGACTCCATATCATCGACCATGGCCACCGGTCAAAACCCACAAAAGGTGTTGGTATATGATGGAAAAATGGTTATTCCCGACGCAGGCGATTATCTTTTTGAGTTTGCAGTACACAGAGGAGGAGGGATGTTATTAATTAACAACGACACCATTGTTGATTTAAATGGAGATTTCACCATGGCCGAACCGGGGTTTGGACTCGTATCCCTGCCACAGGGAGCGGTACCTTTCACATTGATATACAACAAGCACCGGCCTTATCAAAGAGGTTTTACCTTGTCGGTGGAAGGACCAGGTATCGCTAAACAGGCGCTTCATGCACCACAGTCCATCATATCCGGCCAGGGCAATGAACCGGAAGCTATTGTGATCAAAGCTTCAGATGAAACGGTCTTGCAAAGAAGCTTTCTAATACACCGGGGCAATAAAAGAACCCATTGTATTTCAGTCGCCACGCCGGAGGGTATTAACTATGCCGTAGATCTTGCCTTTGGATCTCTTATTCAAACCTGGAGCGGTGGCTTTTTAGACGCCACCAAGATGTGGCATGCCCGGGGTGGCCAACAGCTCGGGACGCCTGTCGGACAGCCCGTGCTATCAGTTCATGGTTGCCCGGATTTTACCCTTTTGGAAAATGATATGACCAGTTGGCCGGACAGTATCCCGGCAAATGTAACTTATAAACAATTAGGTTACCAACTCGACCGGCAGGGGGCACCAACATTTTCTATGTCGCTGGATGGATCTGTTATTTCCAATAAGTTCATTCCATCGGATAGTTTAAGGCAATTGGAACGAATCATTATAACAGATGCAGACAAAGAAATCTGGCACAAATTAGGAGAAGGGGTTATCATTGATGCGCTTCCGGGTAATATTTATGCTATAGACGATAAAAATTATTTTGTTGACTTTTCAACGAATGAAAACCTGACACCAACCATCAGGCAAGTATCGGGTAAAGAAGAATTATTAGTGAAAATACCGAAGGGAAGTCAAATTATTAATTATACGATCACCTGGTAATTTAAAGGATTGGAACATGATAATTATACACAAAATAAGCAAAAAGTATTTACTGTTAATGTGCCTCTGGAGTGGGGGCCAGTTGACCTTTGCCCAGCGCACAGCAGACATTCAGGCAAAAGAGTCCAAATACTACAAAATTGTGGATGTGCCAATTCCGGAGGATGTTATCCTGGAAGTCGGCGGGTTAGCACTCACCGATAGTGATCAATTAGGTGTTTCCACGCGAAGAGGTGAGGTATGGCTGATAGATAAACCCTACGGTTCAAGACCTGTATACCATAAATTTGCTCACGGCCTGCATGAGGCGCTTGGATTGGGTTATAAAGACAAAGGGTTCTACCTGGCGCAAAGAGGTGAGCTCACGCGACTGGAGGATAACAACGGAGATGGTAAGGCGGACCTGTATAAAACCATATATTCCTGGCCCTTATCCGGAAACTACCACGATTATTCCTATGGCCCTAAATTTATGGACAATGGCGACATGCTGGTGACCCTGAACCTGGGCTGGATTGGTCATGGTGCCAGCCTTGTAAAGTGGCGGGGATGGCTGTTGAAAATAACACCCGAAGGTAACATGACACCTGTGGCCACCGGGTTGAGGTCGCCGGCGGGTTTTGGCATTAATGAACAGGGAGATATTTTTTATACCGAAAATCAGGGGGACTGGGTTGGTTCCGGCAGGATGACCCACCTGGAGTCAGGAGATTTTGCGGGAAACCCGGCAGGACTGCGATGGACCGATGATCCGAAGTCCCCACTAAGTTTGAAGCCAGAGGATATCGAAGAAGAATCGGGCCTTAGTTTGTATGAATATGCCAAACAAGTACCGGCGCTCAAGGCACCGGCTATATGGTTTCCCCATACTATTTTGGGGATTTCCACCTCGGATATACTAATTGATAATAATGCCGGCAAATTTGGACCATTTGAAGGGCAGATGCTGGTTGGAGATCAGGGACACAGTAAGATTATGCGCGTTTTTATGGAAAAGGTGAATGGCGTCTACCAGGGAGCGGCTTTTCCATTTCGTGAAGGCTTTTCGTCAGGTATTCTAAGAATGATCTGGGGCAGCGATGCCAGCATGTTTGTAGGGATGACAAGCCGGGGGTGGGCTTCTACCGGCAAGGAAGTATACGGACTGCAAAGACTGGTGTGGACCGGTAAAACACCCTTTGAGATAAAGACAATAAAAGCACTGAGTGACGGCTTTATGCTGGAATTTACGAAGCCGGTAAACAGGGAGATGGCCGGGAAACCTTCGGTCTATAAGCTGGCAACTTTTACCTACCATTACCATAATACCTATGGCAGTCCGATAGTCGACCAGCAAAAGGCGATGGTGCACAAGGCAGCAGTATCAGATGATGGCTTAAGTGTAAAGCTTACAATCCACGGCATGAGATTAGGCTTTATACATCAGTTGAAGGCTTTTGGCGTAAAATCCCGTGCCGGGGAGTCATTGTTACACGATACCGGCTATTATACGTTGAATGAAGTTCCAGGCGGGGTATTGGAATCTCCTCAGCTGGCGGGCCAATCCGCTTCCGGCAAAAATTTGAAGCAGCCCAAGAGAACAACCGAAATGCCTGTAACGTGGATGGATGGCCCGGATAAAAAACTAGTTGTTGGCACCAAACCGGGACTAAAATTTGATGTGACCGAGCTGGAAGTAGAACGCAACAGCAGGGTAGAAATCACATTTAACAACAATGACGATATGCTGCATAACCTCGTCATTGTGCAACCCGGTCCCGATTCGCCCGACAAAGTTGGTGAAATGGCGGTAGCGCTGGGCTTGAAAGGACCGGACCTGAATTATGTTCCGGATACAGATCTGGTACTTTTCCATACCGGGATCCTTCAGCCTGAGACAGCTGAAAAGATATATTTTCAAGTGCCGAAGCGGCGCGGGGAATATTGGATCGTCTGTACTTTCCCCGGCCATTCTTATACGATGAGAGCTAAGTTAATTGTAAAATAACGTTTAAAAATAACCCGTTTAAACTATGAGAAATATTCTTAAAGCAGTGATAGGCCCCCTGTTTTTATTGTTGCTGATCACTGCCATCGCGTCGAAGGCCGATATCAAATTGCCGGCGATCTTCAGTGATCATATGGTTCTGCAACAAAATACCCAGGTAAAGCTTTGGGGCACTGCAGATGCCGGCGAAAATATTATAATTGTTGCCAGTTGGGGCAAAGAAAAGTCCGTAACAGCCGATAGCAAAGGAAACTGGCAGACGGAAATACAGACACCTGCCGGCAGTCACGTTCCACAACAAATAATCTTTAAAGGAAAAAACAATGTATTCCTTGGAAATGTATTGATCGGCGAGGTATGGCTTTGCTCGGGGCAGTCCAACATGGCCTGGTCCATAAAACGATCGCATAACTCTTACGAGGAGACCAAGAATGCCTCATATCCATCTATTCGTTTTTTTCATATTCCCAGGAAACTCGCCTGGAAACCCCAAAACGACGTGAATGCCCACTGGCAGCTGTGTAGCCCCGAAAGCATTTCAGACCAAAGCGCCCTGGCATACTTTTTTGGCAGGGAATTACGACAGGAATTGGATGTGCCTATAGGCCTGATCGTATCAGCCTGGGGAGGATCCGGCGCCCAGGCCTGGATCGATAAAGAAACTGCCGGCAAAGAAGAACATAAGGACATTGTCGATTGGTATAATGCCAATGAGCAAAAATTACAGGAATACCGTTATGACTTTGTGAAGGCTTCGGCCGAATGGCGATCGAAGCAACCGGAAGGATCACCCGTAGACTGGAGCACGCGCCCGAAACGCAACCTGCCCGGTGATCAGCATATACCGTTTGCCCTCTATAATGGCATGATTCACCCGATAAAAACCTATTCCATGAAAGGCGCCATTTGGTACCAGGGGGAATCAAATGTGGCAAGGGCCCACCAATACCGCACCTTATTTCCGGCCATGATAAAAAGCTGGCGCAATGCCTGGAACCAGGGGAACTTTCCTTTCTACTATGTACAAATCGCTCCTTTTCACTATAGCGACTACGATGGAGTAACGTCGGCTGAATTGAGAGATGCACAGCTCAAGACCCTGGATGTTGCAGAAAATACCGGCATGGTGGTGATTACCGATATAGGGGATGTTAACGACATTCATCCCACCAAAAAACAGGAAGTAGGCAGAAGACTGGCGCTCTTGGCGCTTCATAATGATTACAAAAAAATCGAAGGGGCGTACAGCAGCCCTTTTTACAAATCTCATCGGATTGAAGGCAATAAGATTATCGTAAGCCTGGACCATGCGAAAGCACTAAAGGTGAGAGGCAAAGAACTTATTGGTTTTACAATCGCCGGGAAAAACAAGGTGTTTGTCAAAGCCCAGGCAAAAATTGTCAATGGAAACCAGTTGGAAATTTCTTCCAGGCAGGTCAGGAGGCCTGCGGCCGCGAGATTTGGTTGGTCTAATGCCCTGGTGACCAATCTTTTCAATGAGATTAACCTACCGGTTTCCCCATTTAAAACCGATAATTGGAAAGATACCACAGAAGGAAAAATTCACCTGGATTTCCCATAAATAAAGATTATAACCCACTTAGAATGAACTATATAACTAAAAAATATTTTGCACTCCTCGTTTTCGCAGCGGTGATCGCAGGTCTTAAAGCAGAAGCTCAGCCCTATGAAGTATTGATAGTCACCGGTCAAAACAACCATCACTGGCCGACAAGTTCGAAAATTATCAAAACTATTTTTGATAATAGTGAGCTATTCAACGCCACTGTTGTGATAACACCTCCCAAAGATGAGGATATGTCGGTGTTCAGCCCGGAATTCGGGAAATACGATCTGGTCTGCCTGGACTACAATGGTGACTCCTGGTCTGAGGCCACCAAAAAGAACTTTGTGGATTTTGTCAAAAAAGGTGGTGGGCTGGTGCTGTTTCACGCATCTGATAACGCTTTTCCCAAGTGGAAGGAATACAACCGGATGATCGGATTAGGAGGATGGGGCGGACGCACCGAAAAAGACGGCCCATATGTCTACTGGAAGGATGGAAAGTTTGTTAAGGATAAAACGCCGGGCAGGGGAGGATCACATGGAAAACAAGATGAGTTTGTAGTGATAACCCGAAACTTTGAACACCCCATTATGAAGGGATTGCCAAAGGAATGGAGACATACCAAAGACGAACTGTACAACAGACTAAGAGGCCCGGCCAAAGGCATGGAAATACTGGCCACAGCGGCTCAGGATACTACCAGGGGTGGTACGGGGCGCCAGGAGCCGGTGCTTTTTACCATAAAATATGGAAAAGGCCGGGTTTTTCACTCGGTGATGGGGCATGTTGGAAAAAATCATAGTAATACTATTAAATGTGCCGGATTTATTACTACCCTCCTGAGAGGTGCAGAGTGGGTAGTCACCGGTGAGGTGACGCAGGAAGTAAGTGGTGATTTTCCCAGTGCTTCAAAAATAAGCATTCGGGAAGATCTTAAAATACCGACGGCAGACGCGAAAAACAGCCCCTGATAAAGTATGAGATACACCTTGCCAATCATCATCGCAGTATTTTTGATCCGCGTGGCCGATGCTTCCCCGCCGGCGCAAAAACTGTTTTACAATAAACCTGCCCAAAATTGGCTGGAGGCCCTTCCAATGGGTAATGGAAGGTTGGGGGCCATGGTATACGGTGGTGTGACGCAGGAACATATCCAATTTAATGAAGAGACCCTCTGGACCGGAAAGCCAAGAAGCTACGCCAACAGGGGAGCCAGCAAATATTTAAATGATATCAGGCAACTGTTATTTGATAATAAACAAAAGGAAGCGCAGGATTTGATGGCAAAGGAGTTTATGAGTGTGCCACGGTCCCTGATGGCCTACCAACCTTTTGGTGACCTTATTATTGATTTTGCCGGCCATGAAGATTATTCCAATTACTACAGGGAACTGGATATTCAAAATGCTATTAGCAAAGTATCCTATCAGGTGGGAGGTATAAACTATAGCCGGGAGGTATTTGTAAGTCATCCGGATCAGGCTATTGTTGTGAAAATTACGGCTGATAAGGCAAGCGCGCTGGAATTCAGTCTGTATTTGGAGTCAAGCCATTTTAACAAGTCGGTAAATACCGACTATGATCAGCAGCGACTGACCGTTAAGCCGGACAGGGAACCGCAGCGATTTACCGGAAAGTCTGAGGAAAGTGTACTAAACGGAAAAGCCGGCCTTAAAATTCATACGGATGGACAAATTACACCTTTATACAAAAAGATAAGCGTAACTGGTGCCACATCCGCTACAATTTACCTGGCCGCTCACACCAACTTTGTCAGCTATCAGGATGTAAGTGGTGAGCCAAAAGGAATGGTCAATCAGGCATTAAAGAAGTTCGCCAATCTCAAATATGAGCAGGTAAAAAAAGATCATCTGGCAGATTATCACGCATTGTTCAATAGGTTCCGGCTTGAATTCAAGGGTGATAACAGGGGTGATATACCCACCGATCGACGAATCTATCAATTTTGGAAAGACCCCAATGACCCTGCGCTGGTATCATTATATGTACAATTTGGGCGCTATTTAATGATTTCTTCGAGCCGCGAGGGTGGCCAGCCAGCCAATCTTCAGGGTATCTGGAACAACCAGATCAATCCGCCCTGGAAAAGCAAATACACGACCAATATCAATGCCGAGATGAATTACTGGCCGGCTGAGGTAACCAACCTTTCGGAATGTCATGAGCCATTCATTAATCTGGTCAATGAATGCGCTCAAACCGGCGAATTAACTGCCAGGGAACATTACGACTGCAATGGCTGGGTATTGCATCATAATACAGATATCTGGCGGGGTACCGCGCCGATCAATTTACCATTTATAGGCCCCTGGGTAGGAGGATCAGGATGGGTTGCGCATCACCTGTGGGAAAGGTATTTATTTACGCAGGATAAAGAATTTCTGAGGGAGGAATATCCCGTAATTAAAAAAGCAGCACAGTTTTATAGCGAATTCCTGGTCCGGGATCCGGCAACCGGCTGGCTGATCAGTACTCCCTCCAACTCACCGGAAATCGGCGGGTTGGTGGCAGGGCCGACAATGGATCACCAGATTATTCGATCACTCTTTAAAATTTGTATAAAAGCTGCCGGGGTACTGAATACCGACAAAGATTTTACGGCAACGCTAAATGCCATGATCCCTAAGATAGCGCCAAACCAGATAGGAAAGCACGGGCAACTCCAGGAATGGTTAACCGATAAAGATGATCCGAAGGAAAAACACCGGCATGTTTCACACCTATGGGCTGTGCATCCCGGTCGCGACATCAACTGGGAAGAAACACCTGACTTGATGAAGGCCGCCAGACAATCCTTGATTTATCGAGGCGATGGTGGCACCGGCTGGAGCCTGGCCTGGAAAATTAATTTTTGGGCCCGGTTTGGCGATGGCAACCGCGCCTACAAATTAATCCACAACCTGTTGAGCCCGGCAGAAGAACCACAAAAGAAAACCGGCGGTGGCTCTTATCCTAACTTGTTTGATGCCCATCCCCCATTTCAGATAGATGGGAATTTTGGGGGCGCTGCGGGAATCGTAGAAATGCTCATTCAAAGCCATTTGGACAGGATCGATCTGCTACCAGCCTTGCCCGACGCACTTCCTTCCGGTAGTATTTCAGGGGTATGCGCGAGAGGTGGCTTTGAACTTTCATTTGACTGGGAAAACGGCGACTTGAGAAGGCTAACCGTGTTGTCGAAAGCCGGAAAAAGGTGTGATATCAGGTACAAAGACAAAAGTATTGCCTTCGACACACAAATGGGAAAGACCTATATGCTTAACGGGAAGTTGAAAATGATTAACAAATAACTAATTAAATGACGATGAATATCCAGATGATGAAAAACATACCACTTTTGCTCATGGCAATACTCTTGGTAATCCCCGGGACGACACTGCGGGCGCAATCGGAAAACCAGCTGTTTTACAACGCGCCGGCTACTAACTGGCTGGAGGCATTACCGGTTGGCAATGGCCGTTTGGGGGCGATGGTGTATGGAGGTGTTTTACAGGAACAGATTCAATTCAATGAGGAGACGCTGTGGACCGGACAACCACATAATTATGCCAATAAAGATGCCTCGAAGTATCTTGATCAAATCAGGCAGCTCCTGTTTGACGGAAAACAAAAAGAAGCCCAGGACCTGGCCAGTGAACAATTTATGAGTGAGCCATTGCATCAGAAAGCATACCAGCCATTTGGAGATCTGGTTATCAATTTTCCCGGTCATCAAAACTTTTCAAATTACAAAAGAGTGCTGGACATCGAGCAGGCCTTGTGTCAACTATCATACCAGGTGGAGGGCGTAACCTACCGCCGGGAGGTATTTGCCAGTTATCCGGACCAACTCATAGCCATTAAGCTTTCCGCCAGCAAATCAGGGGCGCTGGATTTTGACTTCGCGCTGGATTCACAACATTTTCTGAAGTCGGTATTGACCGATGGTGATAAACAGGTTTTGGATGTGAGGGTATCAGATGGCGTCATGAATGGCAAAGCAGTAGTAAAAGTCATTACCGACGGTGTGGTAACACCTGAATATAAACATATTGCCGTTTCCGGAGCTTCTTCAGCCACCATTTACCTGACGGCTTATACCAACTTTGTCAACTTTCAGGACGTAAGCCGTAAGACCCAACCACTAATACGCGGGGCATTGCGAAAGTTTGCAACGTTGGATTATGAGCAGGCCAAAGAAAAACATATTGCAGACTACCAGTCGCTCTTTGGCCGTTTTCAAATTCATTTTGCAGGTGACAACAGGACTTCACTGCCAACCAATGAAAGGATTTATAAATTTTGGAAGGACCCTGACGATCCGCAGTTTATTTCAATGTATGTTCAGTATGCGCGTTACCTAATGATTTCCTCAAGCCGAGAAGGAGGCCAGCCAGCCAATTTGCAGGGGATTTGGAACAATAGCCTTGACCCGGCATGGCAGAGTAAATGGACCACCAACATTAATGCGGAGATGAATTATTGGCCGGTTGAAGTCACCAATCTTCAGGAGTGTCATGAGCCGCTTTTTAATTTAATTGAAGAGTGCTCACAAAGTGGTGCTTTGGTAGCCAAAGAACATTACAATGCGGATGGCTGGGTGTTACATCACAACACTGACATTTGGCGTGGCGCCGCGCCAATCAATGCATCCAATCACGGAATATGGGTTACAGGTGGGGCCTGGTTATGTACACATCTGTGGGAACATTATAAATTTACGCAGGACAAGGAATTTCTGGCTGAGAAATATCCGCTGATAAAAGGAGCCGCTCTCTTTTTTACGGATTTTTTAGTGAAAGATCCTAAAACCGGATACCTGATCAGCACACCTTCCAACTCACCTGAAATAGGGGGATTAGTAGCAGGCCCTACCATGGATCATCAGCTTATCCGCAGCCTTTTCAGGATATGCGTTGAAGCTTCCGAAGTTCTTAACATTGACAGGGAGTTTGCCGGTACCCTAAAGGAGATGCTACCCAAAATAGCGCCCAACAAGATTGGCAGATTGGGCCAGCTGCAGGAGTGGATGGAAGACAAGGATGATCCTAAGGTAAAACATCGCCATGTTTCGCATCTGTGGGGTGTTCATCCGGGAAATGAAATCAATTGGCGCGATACCCCCGACCTGATGAGGGCTGCCAGGCAATCGCTTATTTTCAGGGGTGACGAGGGAACCGGCTGGAGTTTGGGTTGGAAGATAAATTTTTGGGCCCGCTTTTTAGATGGCAACCATACCTACAAACTAATCCATATGCTTTTAAGCCCTGCTGAAGAGCCACAACGCAAGCTGAGAGGAGGGTCTTATCCAAACTTGTTTGATGCCCACCCACCCTTCCAGATCGATGGTAACTTCGGAGGTGCGGCTGGCATTGTAGAAATGCTTGTCCAAAGTCATCTTGGTACCATTGACTTATTGCCGGCCTTGCCGGACGCATTACCAGACGGCAGTATCTCCGGCGTACGGGCCAGGGGAGGATTTGAACTTTCATTTGATTGGAAAGGTGGTGAATTGCAAGGTGTTCAGGTATTGTCCAACGCCGGTGCGATGTGCAGGCTGAGATATAAAAACCGGAGTATAGATTTTAAAACAGAAAAAGGAAAGACTTATAATTTCAATGGTAAGCTTAAAAAAGTCCGATAACAAAATGGTAAATCTGACAGATCGTAACAATTTCCGCAAAGCCAGTCTGAATCCGGATTGGATGAGATCTGCGGTCTATATTTTTATGGTCTTGTTGCTGTTTTCCTGTTCCTCCCGCGAGGTGCCAAATGACAGGCCCAATGTGGTACTGGTGCTTATTGACAATCAAAGCTATTTTGAGTTAAGCCGTAATGGCCATCAGATCGTAGAGACACCAAGGATAGACCGGCTGGCTGAAAAAGCAGTAAACTTTACTGATTTTCATGCTCCCCCGTTTTGCTCACCTAGCAGAACAGCCTTGCTTACCGGAAGGTACGCATTAAGGGCCGGTGTGCACAATACGATAGGAGGTGTTTCCATATTACACAAAGATGAAACCACAGTGGCTGATATATTACAAAGAGAAGGTTACAACACGGCCATATTCGGGAAGTGGCACCTTGGGGTAACCTATCCGTATGCTCCTAAATTTCGGGGTTTTGGGGAAGTATTTATTCACGGTGGTGGCGGAGTAAGCCAACTGGAAGATTATTATGGTAACAATCATATCAACGCTACTTATGAACACAATGACCAATACGTGAAATCAACAGGGTTTTCTACCGATGTGCTTTTTGATGAGGCCATAAAATTCATGGACAATAAGCAAATGCAGCAACAACCGTTTTTCTGTTTCATTTCAACACCGGCGGTCCACTTCCCAACAAACAGACACCCTGAGACAACCAAAAGATTACTCGAAAGAGGGGTAGAGGATTCTGAGTATCTGGCACTTTACTCTATGATTGAAAATGTAGATGACAATGTAGGTAAGCTTCTGGATTATTTGGAAAAGTCAGGGATGAAGGAGAATACCCTGGTTATTCTGGCATCTGATCAGGGCGTAAACGATCGTGGCGCAGTCAGTCATCGTTCCGGAACGTTTCAAAACAGGGGATTGTCTTTTGATGAAAAGCATCAGGTGTATTGTATGATACAATACCCTTCCATGACAGACAAGAATCCGGGAGATGTTGACAAGCTGGCCGGTATGATTGATGTAATGCCTACCATTCTGGACATCTGTGGTGTGCAACAGCCTGATAATTTGGATGGAAAATCCCTTAAGCCTTTGTTATCGGGAACCACCGGATGGGATGATGAACGCAGGCTTATCGTGCAGTGTCCCCGGTCGCGCATCCGAAAGAAATGGGAAAATACGGCTGTAAAATATAAGAAGTGGCGGCTGGTGGATGGGAAAGAGCTCTACAACATCGAAAACGACCATGGCCAGAAAACAGACCTTGCCGGGAGTTATCCTGATATTGTAAAAGACCTCACCCAGACTTACGAGTTATTCTGGAATTCCCTCGCGCCGGCGGAGAAATTAATCTCAGCCCATATTTTAGGAGCTGCTGAGGCGCCGGAAATAAGGCTTAATGGCATGGACTGGTATGTGGGCGATGCCCCATGGACACAAGGTGCCCTGGACAATAAAAACCGGCAGGGAAAATGGCGGGTTGAAGTTGCCAGTGATGGTGATTACAGATTCGAGCTCCGGAGATATCCCAGAGAGGCACCAAAGCCGATCGAAGCCAATAGTGCCATGATAGAAATTGGAGATAAGAAGAAAGAGGTAGCCGTTGATATCAGTGCCAGCGAGGCTATTTTGGAACTAGACTTAAAGAAGGGTACATACGACTTAGTGACTACTTTCAAAGATACTACGCATCAAACCGATTGGGGCGCTTATTATGTTCACGTCAGCCATATCAATCAAAACAGCCAATAATATGATAAAAATCAGGGTCATTATTCCTTTTTTGCTGCTTTTACATGTTCAGGTATTTTGCCAGGTTTCCTTTTATGTGTCAGTGGAGGGCAATGATGAAAATCCGGGAACTATAGACAGGCCTTTCGCAACTTTGGTCCGGGCCAAAGAGGTCGTTAGAAACATAAAACCTCATAACAATCATGTTACAGTATTTCTCAGATCGGGAACCTATTATCTCTCAGAGCCGGTCGTATTCTCACCGGAGGATTCCGGGACCAAAGATGCCCCTATATGGTACAAGGCCTACGAGGGAGAAAAAGTAACCATCAGCGGCGGTGTTAAGCTGGCCATGAAATGGCGCCCCTACAAAAATGGTATTGTACGGGCCAGGATAAATTTAAATAAATATGGGATTACTGCTTTGGATCAGTTGTTTATCAATGGAAGATTACAGCGAATGGCCCGCTATCCAAATTATGATACGACGGCCCAGTTTTTTGGGGGAACCTCCAAAGACGCCATTTCACCTGATCGGGTGAAAACCTGGAAAAACCCACAGGGAGGCTTTATGCATGCTTTACACCAGGGCAAATGGGGCAGCAAGCATTACCGCATAGAATCCGCCAGCGAGGATGGCTTACTCACCCTTACCGGCGGATGGCAGGAAAACCGTGGAGGTACGGATAAAAACGTATCTTACCGGGAAGGTTATCATAAGAGACACCTTTTTGTTGAGAATATTTTTGAAGAGCTTGACGATGAAGAAGAATGGTATTTTGACAAATCCGGCAATTACCTGTACTTAAAACCAGACAAGAAAAGTAATCTTAAAACGGCTTCAGTGGTTGCGTCCAATCTAAAGCAGTTATTTGTCCTTGTGGGAAGTGTGGAAAACCCCGTTAAAAATATTCATTTCGATGGACTGGATTTCAGGCACACTAACAGAGTCTTCATGGAACCTTACGAGCGCCTTTTGCGAGGTGACTGGTCAATTGCCCGCCAGTCAGCTGTGTTTTTCGAGGGAACGGTGTCTTGCTCCGTAAAGGATTGCAACTTTGAAGATCTGGGGGGCAATGCGGTCTTTTTCAGCAAGTACAACCGACAAGGGAAAGTGCTTGGTTCAAGGTTTTACAACATTGGAGAAAGTGCGGTTTGTCTTGTGGGTAGTGTGGAGGCTGTCAGGTCGCCCTCTATTGAATATAGGAACAGTGTACCCCACCATGAACTGGATCACACACCAGGGCCAAAGTCATCCGATTACCCCGCGAACTGCCTTGTCGAAAACAATCTTATGCATAACCTGGGGCTGATTGGAAAACAGGTGGCAGGGGTTTTTATGTCTATGGCAGAAGAAATTAACGTGAGGCACAACACGATCTACAACATACCCAGGGCAGCCATATGTATCAACGATGGCGCCTGGGGTGGCCATGTGATCGAAAATAATGATGTTTTTAATACGGTCCGAGAATCGGGCGATCACGGTCCGTTCAATTCGTGGGGCCGGGACAGGTATTGGCTCACGCCCTATCACGGCAGAGATAAAGGAGATGAAAGTGGTGCGAAAGAAAGGAGTCTCCTGGATAATTATAAAATCACCTATATACGCCATAACCGAATGGCACATCCGGGAGGGCATTCGTGGGGAATCGATTTGGACGATGGTTCATCCAACTATCATCTTTATAACAACCTATGCCTGGGAATGGGTTTCAAATTGAGGGAGGGGTTTTATCGAAGAGTGGAGAATAATATTGTGATAAACGGTTTTGGCGGATTTCATGTCTGGTTTAAAGATTGTGGCGATATTATTGCAAAAAATATTATTGTCAGCGACCAGCCGTTTCAGTTTATTCACGCCGACCCTGCCTATGCCAGGGAATTTAACTATAATTTGTTTTACGCTGAAGGCGAAACCCCTATGATCACCGGCCTGGATACCCCCATTACCATCAATCAATGGCAGGAAAGGGGCTATGACCAAAATTCCCTCGTTGCCGACCCCATGTTTATCGATCCGGCCAATGGCGATTTCAGAGTCAGGGAAAACTCACCTGCGCTCGCACTTGGCTTCCAGAATTTCAGAATGGATAATTTTGGCGTCTATAAACCTCAGTTTGTAAAAGAAGTCGCGCCGGTAACCAGAAGCTATAGTTCCTCAAAATCAATGGGTGGTTCGGAACCTGAAGAAAGAAGTAATGAAAAGATTCCCTGGTTGGGAGCCACAGTGAAAAACCTGGTTGGGAATGCCGAAAAATCAGTAGCGGGTATCGCAGAAATAACCGGGGTGATTGTCGTGGAATTGCCGCAGAGCTCTCAGGCTGACGAGGCAGGCTTCAAACAAGGAGATGTGATTGTTGCGCTCAATGGTACCAAAATACATGATACCACCGACCTGATGGAGGTTACCGGGAAGATTTCAGGAAAAGAAGTAAAGGTTGTTGTAACCGGAAATCCGATAAAAAAAGTTTTCAGCTTTACGCTTAAGTAAAAATCCGGGAGTAGGCCTGAGTTATATATAAAGCGTCAGCCAATTGGATAACAGTAAATTAAACTAACAAAGATAATCATACCATGAAAATCATATTGTGCACCATATTAAGTATCACCTGTAGCTTCTCGGTTTGGCCGCAAAATAAAAAAGCAGACCCCAGTCCGGAAAGACCTAATGTGATCCTGATCATGTGTGATGATCTTGGGTGGGGAGATGTCGGTTTCAATGGAAACAAAGAGGTGAAGACACCTAACCTCGATCGCCTGGCTGCCAAAGGGATAACACTTTCGCGGTTTTATTCTGCCGGGCCGGTATGTTCTCCAACGAGAGCCAGCTGTCTTACCGGCAGAAATCCGTTCCGAATGGGTATACTTACCGCCAATAGCGGGCATATGAGACCGCAGGAAATTACCCTTCCGGAATTATTGAAATCCAAAGACTATCATACCGGACATTTCGGAAAGTGGCATTTGGGAACTTTAACGGCGACGATCAGGGATGCCAACCGGGGTAAACCGCGGGATTATTCAAATTATGCCATTCCCACAGCCAACGGCTATGATGAATACTTTGTCACGGAGTCAAAAGTGCCGACATATGATCCTATGGTTTTTCCCTCGAGTTTTAATGAAGAGCTGGGAGAATCCAAGCGTTATGGATGGGCAGCGATAGAAAACAAAGGCGATGCCCGTAAACCGGAATTTTTTGGCACCCATTATTGGGTTGGTCCGGAGCACCCCGAGCTTACAAACCTGGATGGGGATGACTCAAGGGTAATTATGGACAGAGTTATTCCGTTCATGCGCAGATCGGTTAACAGCGGTCATCCTTTTTTCTCGGTCATTTGGTTTCACACACCACACCTGCCGTTAGTGGCAACCAGGAAGTACAGGGATATGTATGGTGACCTCTCCTATAAGAAACAACTGTTATATGCCTCCATTACCATGATGGATGAACAGGTGGGCCGGCTCTGGGATCAACTTGAGAAGATGGGACAGGCCGATAATACGATGCTTTGGTTCTGTAGTGACAATGGTCCTGAAAGGGGAACGCCGGGATCGGCAGGTCCTTTCCGGGAACGGAAAAGAAGTCTCTACGAAGGAGGTTTAAGAGTACCCGCCTTCGTGATCTGGCCTGATATGGTTAAGCCGGAGCAGGTAATTGATACACCATGTGTTACCAGCGATTACCTACCGACAATTGCTGATTTTCTGGACATCACTTATCCCGACAGTGACCGGCCAATTGACGGTATCAGCCTGAAGGATATTTTGATATCGAACCGTACAGACAGAAAAAAAGCCATTGGTTTTCAGGCACCCAAAAAAATGTCATGGGTAACAGACCAATATAAACTTATATCCAATGATGAGGGGCAGACATTTGAACTGTACGACCTGATAAATGATAAAAGCGAAACAAAAGATATCTCTGCCGGCAATAAAAAACTGGTGGCTGATATGAAAAGAGATCTCCTGGACTGGGTTGCCTCCTGCCGGCGCAGTGAGGAAGGAAAGGATTACTAGCAATATCAGTTTATAAGTCATCTTAAAAGTCGATCAAAATTTAATTCAAATATGAAAAACATTTACCTGCTGAAGCACAGCTGGATTATCGTATTTTTAATCGTTTCATCCTGTATTACCAAAGATGATGCCCCACCCAACGTTGTCATCATTTTTACCGACGACCAGGGCTATGCCGACGTTGGCGCATTCGGAGCTGTGGGGTTCAGTACGCCGAATTTGGATGCGATGGCAGCTAATGGAATGAAGTTCACTGATTTTTATGTGGCCTCTTCCGTATGTTCTCCGTCGAGAGCGGCCTTACTTACCGGTTGCTACCCCCAGCGTGTTGGCATTCCCGGAGTGCTTTTTCCGGAAAGGCAAAATACGGAATGGAATCCGGATCAGCGGAATACAAAGACCGGATTGCATCAGGATGAAGTGACCATTGCCGAAATGCTAAAAGAAAAAGGCTATGCAACCGGTGCCTTCGGAAAGTGGCACCTGGGCCATCACCGCCAGTTTTTGCCGCTTCAGCAGGGGTTTGATGAGTATTTTGGTTTACCTTATTCCAATGATATGCGTCCCAGTAAAAGAAAGGGGAAAACACCTTACCCGGAGCTGCCATTGATGAGTGGAAATAAAGTGCACCGGTATATGGAAGAGGACCAGTCTATGCTGACGACGGTCTACACGGAGCATGCGGTGGATTTTATAAAAAGAAATAAAGATCAACCGTTCTTTGTTTATCTGGCGCATTCAATGCCCCATATCCCATTGTATGTTTCCGAAAAGTTCAGCGGCTATTCTGAAAAGGGTATCTACGGAGATGTCATTGAAGAAATTGACTGGTCTGTCGGGCAGGTTAATAAGACATTAACAGACCTGGGCCTGGAGGAAAATACATTGGTAGTTTTTGCCACCGATAACGGACCCTGGCTTATTTTCGGCGATCATGGCGGCTCTGCCTTCCCGCTAAGGGAGGGTAAAACCACTACTTTTGAAGGAGGGCAACGTGTTCCGTGTCTGATGAAATGGCCAAAAACAATCCCGGCGGGTTCCATATGCGGGGAGATAGCCTCAACCATGGATCTTTTCCCTACCATCGCCGAAATTACCGGGGCACCCCTGCCTTCGCATAAAATTGATGGCCATAGCATTGTTGAACTGATTTCGGGGAAAAAAGATGCCAGGAGCCCTACGGAAGCCTTTTACTATTATAAAGGATGGAATCTACAGGCTATACGAGTCGGAAAATGGAAATTACACCTGCCCCATGAATATAACCGGGTAATCGTATCTGACGAAGGTAACGTTCATGGCCGTAAAGGAATAAAATCAAAGATTGAGCTGTCTTTGTTTGACTTATCAAATGATATTGGGGAAAAACACAATATAGCAGCCGGAAATGCCGATATTGTCAATGCCCTTTTAGCCAAAATCGGAGAAATGAAACAAGAACTGGGTACCACTGAAAAAGAAGGAGCCGGCAAGCGGGATTGCGGCTGGCAAACAAACCCTGAGGAACAGATCGAGCAACCACTAGACTGAAAACCTATGAATCAATTAAAAACCCACCCCGTACACCCGCCATTAATGGCGGGTCCATCGTTATTCGAGTGTCCATCGTTATTCGCATGTCCGTCATTGATAATGGGCTGCTTACTATTGTTTGTATCGTGCTCACCAGCCGATCAAAAAGAGGAGATCCCCGATGACCAACTACCCAATATAATATACATACTGGCCGATGACATGGGCTATGGGGATGTGTCGGTCTTAAATCCAAAATCAAAAATTCAGACACGCAATATTGACCATCTGTCGGAAACAGGCATCGTATTCACCGATGCTCATTCAACTTCTGCTGTATGTACACCATCCCGGTACAGTATTTTGACCGGCCGTTATCCATGGCGTTCTGATGTGCCAAGAGGCGTATTGTGGACCAGGGATAGCGCATTGATAAGACCGGAAAGAGAAACGGTGGCCTCCATGCTGCAAAAGCAAGGCTATAACACAGGAGTGATCGGTAAATGGCACCTGGGCTGGAATTGGGTTTTTAGAAAAGACGATTCCAAACAAATTGATTTTTCCCAGGCCGTTGGCAGGTCACCCAATACGGTAGGATTTGATTACTCCTATTGCATTCTGGCCTCCCTGGATATTCCTCCTTACGTGTACGTTGAAAACGACAGGCCTACAGCCATACCGGATAGCACAGTGGCAGGTACAAGCATTGCTCAATATGATTTCTGGCGGACAGGCCCATTGGCGCCGGATTTAAGATTTGACGACGTGCTGCCAAACTTTACCAGGAGGGCCGTTGATTTTATCGATAATCAAACAACTGAAAAACCATTCTTTCTTTATTTTCCGCTGACGGCGCCGCATACGCCAATCGTTCCTTCAGAGGCGTTTCAAGGGAAAAGCGGTATCAATCCATATCTTGATTTTTGCCTGGAGGTAGACTGGAGTGTTGGAGAGATAATCAATGCTTTGAAACACAAAAACATGTATGATAACACGATCATTGTATTTGCCTCGGATAATGGTTCAAGTTCCCGATCTGCCAATTACGAGGTATTGCTGTCGAATGGCCATAATTCCAGTGCCGGGTTTCGGGGTGCAAAGGGAGATATTTTTGAAGGCGGGCATCGTGTGCCTTTTATATTTTCGTTTCCCAGGCACCTGAAAAACAAAAAAGAATTCAGCCAGCCGGTTAGCCTTAGTGATTTTATGGCAACCATTGCAGACATCACAGGCTTTGCATTGCCCGATAATACCGCCGAAGACAGTTTTAGCTTTTATCCTTTGCTTGCCAATGGAGCGGCCGACATGGTTGACAGGCCCGTCATCAATGCTTCTTCGGATGGTTCCATGGCTTTGAGGGAGGCAGCGTGGAAGCTGGAGATGTGCGCCGGATCGGGAGGGTGGCTATCTCACCCCACCAATAAGGAGGCAGCGGAAATAGAGGGATTGCCGAAGTATCAGTTATATAACCTGGATGCAGACCCGTCAGAACGGTATAATCTTATTGGGGTAAACGATGAAAGAGTATCCAGCATGGTTTCCCGATTGAGAGAATATGTCAAAAATGGGCGTACAAATGCCGGTACACCTCAAAAAAATAATACTGCGGTACCCGAGTCAATAACATGGATGACAGATGAAAAATTCAATGATTAAATATACAACAATGACAAAATTTACAAGCCTGATCATTTTGGTGGCCATTGGCTTCCTCTGGCGTTGCAGCCAACCAAAAGCCACCCCCAAACCAAATATTTTGTTCATCATGTCTGACGATCATACCTCCCAGGCCTGGGGTATTTACGGAGGGATATTGAAAGATTATGTGCAAAATAAGAACATTGCACGGTTGGCGGCTGAGGGAGCAACGCTCAATAATGCGTTTTGCACTAATTCCATTTGTGTGCCCAGCAGGGCCACCATACTTACCGGCCAGTACAGTCATCGAAATGGTGTACGCACGTTACCGGATATTTTTCAACCGGATAGTATGAACATTGCCAAGGTTTTGAGCGAAAATGGTTATCAGACAGCAGTGATCGGCAAATGGCATTTAAAAAAGCAGCCGTCCGGATTTGATCATTTTATGGTGCTTCCGGGGCAGGGGAGATACCACAACCCTATCTTAAAGACGATTGATAATTGGGAGGATGGTTATAAGGGCGGAAAGGAATACCAAGGATTTTCATCGGATGTCATCACTGATTTTTCTATTGAATGGATGAAAAATGCGAATAAGGATAAACCCTTTTTCCTGATGACCCACTTTAAAGCCACCCACGAGCCCTTCGATTATCCTGAAAGATTTAAAAGCTTGTATGAAGGTCAGGAAATACCCGAACCCGAATCTTTATATGATTTCGGCCCGGAAACAACCGGCAGGACTTTTGTCGGGCAAAAAATGGACGAACTGGCCCGACGCATGATGGTCGCCACTAAAAACCCGGATAAGTTCTGGACTAGCTATCCCGGGTTGCCTTTTTCCACCGAAGGCCTGGACAGCATACAGGCGCGGAAAAAGATTTACCAAAAATTCATCAAGGATTTTATGAGGTGTGGAGCAGCTATTGATGATAACATTGGTCGTCTACTGGACTACCTGGAAGAAAGTGGGCAGGCGGAGAATACGGTGGTGATCTATACGGCAGACCAGGGTTATTTTCTAGGAGAGCACGGTTTCTTTGATAAGCGCATGATCTACGAAGAATCATTGAGGATGCCATTTGTGATCCGCTACCCCAAAGAAATAAAGGGTGGTACACGTATCGATGATATCATTCTAAACATTGATTTTGCTTCATTATTTGCTGATTATGCCAGTGCTGAGAACTTTCATTCGGGCCAGGGGAGAAGCTTCAGGCAAAACCTTTCAGGAAATACACCTGTTGATTGGCGAACGTCCATGTATTACCGGTATTGGGCACACGCCCCCCGTCGTCCGGCACATTTTGGTATCCGTAACCACCGGTATAAGCTGGCATTTTTTTATGGCCGGCATTTGGGGCTGCGCGGGGCTGAGAAAAAGGAAAATACCGAGCCCTCCTGGGAATTTTTTGACCTTGAAAAAGATCCCAAAGAAAATCGCAATGCCTATGATGACCCTGCCTATAGCGAGGTAATCAAAGAAATGAAAGAAGCTTTGCTGGCACAAAAGAGGTTAGCCGGCGATTCCGATGAAGCCTATCCCGTTATGAAGGAACTTATGGATAAGCACTGGCATTAAAAAGTTTAACAATAAATCTTATAGTGTTTTACAGAAAATCAATTGTTCATTTTAATTAAAGAAAATTATTTGATGAGAAAAAATATATTCATTCACCTTGTATTTGGAATTTTACTGGCAGTTTCCGATATCTCCTGGGCCCAGGATCCGATTACTTTCAAAGAAGGTTTAATGCTGGATCCGGCTGGAAGAAGAAATCGCTCAGCGGTATTCACGGACCAGTTATATCATCAGTTGGTGACAGGGAAATTTAAAATACCGGCTGAACACGATGAAATGGGAAAGGGTGCCGGGGATGGTGAGAGGCGTTGGGAAAAGATAACATCGGCGGAAGGAGGTACTTTCAAAGATCGTAAGCTAAGAGGTGGATGGCTCCATTTGACCTATAATGCACCGGAAACAAGCGTGAAAATCCTTGAAATTTCGGGGCATGGTGAGATATACTTTAATAATAAACCACGCGGAGGCGATGTCTATAACAAAGGATGGGTTATGCATCCGGTTAAGCTGCAAAAGGGAAAAAATACGTTACTCGTCAAAGGTGCCAGGGGTGGAGAAATAAAAATTAAACTTATTACTCCGGGAAAATCAGTATTCCTTACCCAAAAGGATATGACGATCCCTGACCTGATAACCACCGAGCGTGACAAAAAAATAGCTGCCGTACGTATTGTCAATGCTTCACCCTATACACAAAAAAAATTGCGGATCGTCGCAGAGGTCAACGACCACCGTGTCGAGACAAAAGTGGCCTCCATCATTCCGATGACCACCAGAAAGATTCCTTATACAGTAGTGGATGATGCCAGTGAAGAGGGTACCGTGGATGTAAAGCTACAACTGTACAGAGGTAATAGTTTGCTGGATGAAACCATCGTTACCTATGATGTGAAGCAACCGCAAAAAAATTATAAGCGGACCTTTATTTCAAAAATTGATGGAAGCGTACAGTATTTTGGTGTAAGGGAGGGGAATTTGGAGCATGAGAAAAAGCCCGCGATGTTCCTGTCGGTTCACGGGGCAGGTGTAAAGGGAATAGGACAAGCAGGCGCATACCAATCAAAAGACTGGGGACACGTTATAGCTCCTACCAACCGCCGGGAATTTGGGTTTGACTGGGAGGACTGGGGGCGATGGGATGCGATGGAAGTACAAAGTATAGCGGAGAGAATGTATAAGACCGACCCCAAACATACCTATCTCACAGGCCATTCTATGGGTGGTCATGGCACCTGGCAGTTAGGCGCCATATTCCCTGGCAAGTGGGCTGCCATCGCGCCGGTGGCCGGGTGGTATTCGTTTTTTTCCTATGGAGGAAAAAGCGCATCGGAAACACCTACACCCATACAGAAAATGTTGCTTCGGGCAAGCAATTCCAGCAATACATTGGAACTGTCAAGAAACTATCTCCATCATGGTATTTACATTCTTCACGGCGATGCTGATAATAATGTACCTGTAGGACAGGCCCGTTTTATGAAAAAACACCTGGCTGAGTTCCATCCGAATTTTGTTTACCAGGAGGAACCAGAGGCCGGTCACTGGTTTGGCGTAGATAAGGAACCAATTTTCAGCTACTTCAGGCGACACCATATACCCGAAGACCGGCATGTGAAATACTTTGAGTTTCGTACGGCAAGTCCGGGCGTATCTTCAACCAGCAGGTTTGTTACCCTTTACCAACAAACCCGGCCTTTTGAATTTTGCGGGGTAAAAGTAAAGCAGACTACCCTGACGAGAAGAGAGAAAAGGCTGGAGCCCGATAAGGTCTTGAAAAACAGGTCAATTGAAGTTGAAACGGAAAACCTGAATATATTTAAACTTGATCTTGCTCATTGCACCGGCACGGATACGCTTACCATAAAAGTGGATGACGTACTTTTTGAAGATCTGGTCATGCTGGCAGGAAAGGAAGCATGGTTTGGAAAATCGGGAGATACCTGGAAACGGATTGAAGAGCCCACTGATAGTACCCAGAAAAACCCGAAACGTTACGGAAATTTCAAGGACGCATTTCAACACGAAATGTTATTTGTATATGGCACAAGAGGTACCAGCGCTGAGAATGAATGGTCGTTTAACAAGGCTCGCTTTGATGCGGAAACTTTCTACTATCGCGGGAACGGCTCCATCGATATTATTCCCGACAGGGCATTTAAACCTGAAAAATACAAGGACCGCTCCGTGATTATTTACGGTAATGCATCTACCAATAGTGCCTGGAAAGTCCTGTTAGGTGACAGCCCTGTGCAGGTGAAAAGAAATGAAATAGCTGTTGGCAATAAGAAGCTTACCGGCAGTCAATGGGGAACTTATTTTATCCGTCCGAGAAAAGACAGCCCTGTCGCTTCCGTTGGCGTGGTTTCAGGAACAGGAATGGCGGGTTTCCGGTCTGTTGACCCTAACCGTTACTTTGTTTCCGGAACAGGTTTTCCCGATTTGATGATTATTTCCTCTGAGATGTTCAGCAAGGGATTTGACGGGGTTAAAGCAGCCGGATATTTTGGCAATGACTGGAGCGTGGAAAATGGAGATATTCAATGGGCAGAGCCATTGGAGGATATCGGCATGTCTCAATGAAACCAGGTATTGGTGTTTTAGCATTAGATAAAATGATTTTATCAACAGAATAATTGAAATGACTAATGATGACCCGTAAGACGCTTTTAACCTTATTCCTGATCTGTCTGATTCAGCATGTTTTAGCACAAAATACCGGTTATAAACCTAACAAATACCAGGAAGTATGGGCACCGGAACCCAGGATTGTCGATACGGGGATGGATGATAAAACGCCTCCGTCTGATGCTATTATTTTATATGATGGTACGGGCCTGGATCAATGGGTCTCAAAGCGCGACGGATCTCCTGTTAAATGGAAAAGTGAAAATGGTGTATTAACCGTAGTGCCTAAAACCGGGAGTATAATAACAAAACAAAAATTCGGAGATTGCCAGTTGCATATTGAATGGAGAAGCCCGGCAGTCGTGGAGGAGGAAGGAGGTCAGAAAAGAGGTAATAGCGGAGTGTACCTGCAGTCGAGGTACGAGGTTCAAATTCTGGACAGTTATCATAATCGAACCTATTCAAACGGTCAGGCAGGGGCAATTTACAAGCAACATATTCCTTTGGTCAATGCTAGCCGAAAACCGGGTATGTGGCAAACTTATGACATCATATATGTGGCACCAAGGTTTAACCGGGATAGTATCAAAGTTTCGGCCGGCAGGGTTACGGTGATACATAATGGTGTGCTCATCCAGAACAATGTTGAAATGAAAGGCCGCGCCCCACACGGGGAGGCACCATTGTTATTGCAGGATCACTCTGATTTAGTAAGTTTCAGGAATATCTGGATACGTCGTTTGGATTGAGGAAATACTTAACTAAAAAAAAGAAAGCAACAGCCCCAACGCTGAAATCGCTTAAAATATTGCCAGGATCATTCCCGATTTCTCTATGCCCATGCTAAAGCCTGATTATCTGTTTCTGTCTCTTTCATAAAAAAGTTAGTCAATCCAGAACTTTCTTGAAGTGGACCAGGTGTACTTTGCCGTCGTGCCGTAATTGTGTGCATTTGTAACGTGGCTGTTAGGATTTGAAACGTGGCTGTCAAGCCTTTTCCTGTTCCCTGGCTACCTTAGCAGAAAAGTTTTATTGCCGAAACGCAAATTAAAAAATAAGGATTGTGAAAAAACAATGATGGTAATAGGACTTGCTTTGTGGTGTGTAAATCACCAATCTGAATATAGCATTTCTCTTCAACAGGGAAATTAGCATTTCGCCAAAGCAGCGTCAGGCTTTCTGGCGCAACCCACCGGTGGCAATGATGAAGTATTCTTTAGTCCCTATTGGTATATAGGTGACGGTTTAGTGATCAAAAAAACAATTATATTAATCATGAAAAACCCAATCCTTTTATTTACAATAATGATGCTCCTTATGATAAGGTGCTCAGATGACAATGAATTAACATGTTTCACTTGTCTTTATGAGAAGCGCACTACCTCTTGTGGAAGTGCGGCATTCGGATCCTGGGAGGAAGGATCTGCGGTAATTGATTTTGAAATAAGGGATGACCTGACCCCGGAGGGGTTTTGCCGCCAGACATACCCAGCCAATGATACTGAATGTGCCGGAGGATGTTGTATATCCTTTCAATTCAGGAATGTACGGGTTGAATCATGCCAATAGCCTCTATTGGTTTAAATACAATAAGATATCTGCTCTAAATATGGTGCCACAAGTTATGAGAAGAACAAACTTTAAAGACAAACACCATGAAAACCAACAAATTTATTCAATACGTAATGCTCTGGATGAGCCTGACCGTTCTGTTTTTCCACGGATGCAAAAATGATGATGATACGCAGCCCCTTCCGGCAGCTCCTACTGATCTTGAGGCTGCCGCTGTCACCGCCACAAGCGCGGATCTCAAATGGCGGGACAATTCCATTAATGAAACCGGGTTTAGATTGGAACGAAAAGATGCTGATTCTTTGAATTTCAAGTTGATCAAAGATTTACCGACACAAAGTACCACATTTTCAGATGCCCAACTTAACCCTGGGACCACGTATCAGTATCGTATAATGGCCTACAATGCTGTGGGAGAATCTGGTTATTCCAATACATTAAAAATCACAACCCTTTCTGTAGCGCCCAATAAACCGCTGGAACTGAAGCTCGAAGTCATTTCTTCCAGCCAAATTGATCTTTCCTGGATTGATGACGCTCATAATGAAAATGGGTTTAAACTTGAGAGGGCCGTGGGTCCCAATCCGTTTGAGGCGCTGGTTGACTTACCAAAGGACAGCACCACCTACCAGGACAAAGGGCTTTCTCCTAATACCCTTTATCATTACCGCATACTGGCTTACAATAATGTAGGTAATTCGGAGTACTCCAATATCGCTTCGGATACCACCATAAATGTCGATTTGAAAGCGCCAACCGACCTGACTGCGGACTCGATTTCTGCCAATCAAATCAACTTAACCTGGCAGGATAACAACGCTCATGAAACGGGTTTTATCCTTGAAAGAGCTTCGAATAAATCTATTGTCTTTCTTAAAATTGCAGATTTGATAGAAAATTCGACTACCTATAAAGATTCAGGAATATCGCCGGATACTTACTATAGGTATCGGATCAAAACATATAACACATCCCAGGAGTCTGGTTATTCAGATACATTGACAGTTAAAACCGACGACGTAGCTCCAATTGCCCCAACCAACCTTGTAGCAACTCCATCTACTATACATATTAAACTGCGGTGGGAGGATAATTCAGCTAACGAACTTGGTTTTGTTATTGAACGTGCCACCGGAAGCGAGGGTGAATTTATCAAGCTTGCGGCTGTAAATTCAAATATTACTTCTTACCTGGATGACAATCTATCAATAGGAACGGAGTATATCTATCGGATACATGCCTACAATACCGCAGGAAAATCAGGATATTCCGACAAAATCCCTGCTACCACCTTCACGTTTCTATCCGCTACGTCCAATGCTTCATTTTCAGCAAGGTTTAGTCATACTGCGGCGGCGTTTGACGACAAATTATGGGTGATTGGTGGTATTGATGCCGTTAGCCGTAAAAATGATGTTTGGCACAGTTCAGACGGGGAGACCTGGGTGCAAGCCACGTCATCAGCAGCATTTTCCGCAAGATTGGGTCATACCACCGTGGTGTTTGACGGCAAACTATGGGTAATCGGTGGAGATATTGGCACTTTCCCTTATAAAAATGACGTTTGGTACAGTACGGACGGGGTGACCTGGACGGAAGCTACGTCGTCCGCTGCGTTTTCGGGAAGACGGTTTCATACCACCGCAGTGTTTGATGACAAACTATGGGTGATCGGGGGTGATGTCGGCGCCCGTAAAAATGATGTTTGGTATAGCAAGGACGGGGTGACCTGGACGGAAGCCACGTCATCGGCTTCATTTTCCAGAAGATGGGGCCATACCACCGTTGTGTTTGACAGTAAACTTTGGGTGATCGGGGGTACTGTCGGCACTAGCGCTTATGAAGATGATGTTTGGTATAGCAAGGACGGGGTAAAATGGACTGAAGTCACCACATCCGCCTCATTCTCTGCAAGATTCCGTCATGCGACTGCCGTGTTTAATAACAAACTATGGGTAATCGGGGGTGATGACGGCGCCCGTAAAAATGATGTTTGGTATAGTGCAGACGGGGTGGCCTGGACAGAAGCTACCCCATCAGCACCGTTTTCCAAAAGAGTCCACCATACTACCCCGGTATTTGACAGCAAACTATGGGTGATCGGTGGGTTGGATGGTGGTTATAAAAATGATGCCTGGTTCTTGCCTTAGGTTGAATTACAAATAAGGCCCCTAAATTACTTGCTTGCACCTTTAAGATAATCTACTTAAATTCCTATAGAAAGCCTGAACGCGCGCCTGTTTAGAGATACAATACCGGCATTCAGAGGCGCCTTTTGATAGGCTTGGTTAACCGTTTAAACTTTTAAACTTATGGAACGAAGGGATTTTCTAAATAAAAGCATTGGCCTTGGTCTCGTGCCAAATACCGCTCTTATCCAGCAAAAAGTTAACATGACCGATGAGGTAGTCATAGAGCGGCCACAACCGGGAAAGCCGCACAAAGGAAAAGTACTCGCAGCTATCCAGCCTCATTCTGATGATATTTCAATTTTTGCGGCCGGAACGATCGCCAAACTCATCAAAGAGGGATATACCGGGTACATGATCAGAACCAGTAATGACGACCATGCCGGCAGGGGAAATACCGTGGGGGAAGTTATTAAAAACAATGAAAGTGATAACCTGGCTGTTGCAAAGGCATTGGGGTTAAAAAAAGTCTACGATCTCAATTACCGGAATCACAGGATGGACAATGTCAGCATTCAGGAAATCAGGGCCAGGCTGATTTTCCTCTTCCGCTTATTAAAAGTCGATACCATTGTTACCTATGATCCCTGGGGACATTACGAGGAAAACCCCGATCACTATGTTACCGCCAGGGCTGTTGAGGCAGCGCGTTGGATGGCCGGTGGGGGCAGGGATTACCCGGAGCACTTTGAGGCAGGCCTCTCCCCGCATTCAGTCCGGGAACGATATTATTTTGCACGGGGTCCCCAGCTTGTCAATCGCGTCGTGGACATCGGTGATACTATCGAAAAGAAAATTGATGCAAACCTGGCCAATGTGACACAAGGCCCGGCAGGAGAAGCCGGGGCAAGGCTAAGGAAAAAGCTGGCATCAGAAAGCAAATACCTTCCGCTATTGGAAGGGGATGAGGAGACTGCTAATCGCAACTATATCAAACACTTTGTTCTTGACATTGATTCGGTCAGTCAACGGGGGGTACCCTCTGACAGGGAAGTTGGCATGGCCTATGGCCTGAAATGGGCGGAGCGATTTCATTATATTAACGTCGAATCTTCGCAAATTTCGGATTATATCGATAAGCATGCAAAAAGGAGGTGAACATCCTTAATGTGGTGAACCATTACAGGCTGAAGGACTGGTTCTCTGCAGAGTGTCCATATTGACTATTCCCGTTGCGTTTACCCTCAAATGTGGGTGGGAGAGGTAACTGATCTAAGCCAGAATTCCTTTTACTACAGTCCCATGTACATCTGTCAGTCGAAACCGCCTTCCTTGATGCTTGAATATCAACGATTCGTGATCAATGCCAAGGAGGTGAAGAATAGTTGCCTGAAAGTCGTGAACATGAACGGGATCCTTGACGACATTATATCCAAACTCATCTGTTTCGCCATAACTAATCCCGGGTTTAACCCCACCACCGGCCATCCATGCACTAAAACAGCGGGGGTGATGATCTCTTCCATAACGGGTTCCTGAATTATCCCCCTGCGCATAGTTGGTGCGACCAAATTCACCTCCCCAAATGACAAGTGTATCATCAAGCAGGCCCCGTCTTTTTAAATCGGTTACCAGGGCAGCGGAGGCCTGATCTGTGTCTTTACATTGCTTGGCTATGTGATCGGGTAAATCGTTGTGGTGATCCCAACCCTGATGATATAATTGAATAAAACGCACATCGCGTTCCGCAAGTCTTCTGGCCAGCAAACAATTGGCAGCATAGGTACCCGGGATACGGGATTCGGGTCCGTATAAGTCATATACTTCGTCAGGTTCACCTGATACGTCCATCACCTCAGGAACCGAAGTTTGCATGCGGTAAGCCATTTCGTATTGGGCAATTCGGGATTTTACTTCCGGATTTTGTACCTCCGCATGGTATAGTTGATTTAATTCTTTCAAATAATCCAGGACTCTCCTTCGGCCGTGATGGGATACGCCCTCCGGGTTTGTTAGATACAGGACCGGTTCTTTGCCGGAACGGAATTGTACGCCCTGATGCAGGGAAGGCAAAAATCCTGTCCCCCATAAACGCGAGGATAAAGGCTGCGCAGCAGCTACTCTCCCGGACCCCTTAGACAGCAGAACACAAAAAGCGGGAAGGTTCTTATTATCGCTACCCAAACCATAGCTTAACCAGGCACCCATGCTAGGCCTTCCACTCAATTGAGAACCACTTTGAAAAAATGTCATGGCAGGGTCGTGGTTGATGGCCTCGGTATGTAAAGATTTTACAAAACACAGATCATCCACTATTTTGGAGGTATGGGGTAGCAAGTCGCTGACCCAGGCGCCACTCTGCCCGTATTGTTTGAATTCGTGCACTGCCCCTTTAAGTGGAAAGGCTTTTTGATTGGCAGTCATTCCCGTGAGTCGTTGCCCCATCCTGACTGACTCCGGCAGATCTTCGTTTTCTCTTTCTTTCAATAAAGGTTTATAATCAAATAATTCCATCTGTGCCGGTCCGCCACTTTGAAAAAGATAGATCACCCGCTTGGCGGTGGGAAAGTGATGAGGCAATGTTGACGGCGACATGGACAAAGAATCGGTACGTCCTAAGCAACCAGGCAATAAACTGCCGAGAGCAGCCAGTCCAACGCCGGAACTGGCCTTGGCTAAAAAAGCCCGTCGACTCAATTGTAATGGTGAAAAATTATCCATGTTCACTATGTTTTATTTGTATGATTTAATCAGTTACCCTTTCATGATGGTTTCCGTCATGTTCAAAATCGTATTTGCAACTACCGTGTAAGCTGCCAGGTTTGGGGCAGACAGTCTCGAATCCACTAAATATTCTCCCACCTTCAGCAGTTTTTCAGCGGCTTCCGGATTTGCATCGAAGTATGTCCGTTCCTCCTGAAATAAGTTATCTAATAGATGTATTTCCGCCGCATTTGGGGCGCGGGAAGTAGCGAGCCTGAAAGCAAATTCAATTCGATCTTCTATGGTTTCACCTCCCTCGCTTAACATTCGCGCAGCCAGCAGCCTCGATGCCTCGGTAAATTGAGGATCATTCAATAAAACCAGGGCCTGCATAGGTGTACTGGTCGCCTCGCGTCTGATAATGCACTGTTCCCGGCTTGGTGCGTCAAAAATGGTCATGGATGGGGGAGGAATGGTCCGTTTCCAGAAAGTGTAAAGACTTCGCCGGTATAACTCATGATTGTGATCCTGGATATACTTGCGCAGGCTTTGATTACCCGAAGCTACCTCAAGCCAAAGTCCTTGTGGTTGATACGGTTTTACGCTGGGGCCTCCGACCTGCTGACTCAATAAGTCACTAACTGCCAAAGCATGATCCCTAACCATTTCCGCAGATAGTCTCATATGTGCCCCTCTTGCCAGTAAGATGTTTTCAGGGTCCTGTTGATGAAGTTGGTCGTTGGATTGGACAGTTTGCCGGTAGGTGGCAGACATTACCATCGTCTTTAGCAGCGCCTTGATATCCCAGCCTGATTCCTGAAACGCCACGGCCAGCCAGTCCAGCAATGCAGGATGAGATGGCAATGACCCCTGACTACCAAAATCACCCGGAGTGGCGACAATTCCACGCCCAAATATCATTTGCCAATACCGGTTCACTGCCACTCTGGCCGTCAAGGGATTTTGAGGGTCAAACAACCATTTGGCCAGGCCCAGTCTGTTTTTAGAATAATCCTCGTTAAACGCCATAACGGCTCCTGGTGTGCCGGCTTCCACCGTGTCTCCCGGGGCATCGTATTGTCCTCTTTCCAGTATAAAAGTAGTCCTGACCGTATCCATGTCGGCCATGATCATAGTTGGTTTTACTACGATATCTTCCGTGCGGCCTTCTCTTATCTTGTACTCCACCAATCTCCTGGTCAATGCCTGATAATCCAGATTTTGATGGGTTAGCTGATGATAAAACAGCCGTTTTAAATCCAATTCGCTTTTTTCCTTTTTACCCAGGAGCGCCGGCAGGGGATTATAGGAAACCAGCTTGTTAACCTCCTCCTCCGGCAGAGGCCGGTTGAAGAGCATTAATTCATCCAGTTGTGCGGCCATCAAGCCTTTCGTTCCGACACTTTTCCCCAGGTACAGGTGTTGGGTAGGGGCAATGACTCCTTTTAAATTATCCCCCTGCACATACATATCCATCAAATGGCCATCCATATAAAGCCTGACACCCTTGCTTTTGCGCGAACCGTCGTGGGTCAAAGTCATATGTACCCACTTATTTTCAGGCAGGGTTTCCTTACTTAGTAGCTGAAGTTTGGTCTTGTTGCGGAAATTGTTAAAATGCAGGCTGATGGTCTTGCTATTGGTTACCTGAAAAACAAAGTTGGCATTTTTTTCCGTAGCCGGAGAAGCCAGTACCGGACCCCGAATGCCACCGTCCAGGGACTTGATCCAAAAACTAATGCTAAAAGGACGAAAAAAGTCAAATGACTTAATAGGATCCAGGTTGGCGTAATTGGTGCCCATAAATTCCAGTCCCCCGGAAAATTTACCTGTAACAGGAATTAACGCATTGACAGTCCGGGCCGACTTTCCCCCGATTACTTCATCAAGTTGATCATTTTCTATGTAATCCAGTGGATACCAGGCAACCAGGCCTGCAGGTGTTGGGGTTGTGGTGGTCCCCAGTGAGGAATCCAGATCCAGTTGATTGGTATTAAACCCCTTTGTCCATTGTTCATCGGCATATTGCCCCAGCTTTTTGTGCTGGTCCTTAAATAAACCTCGGACATAGCTACGTAGCGCTTCCACCTTTTCTTCGGGCAAGGCAAGCGATGGTTTAGCTACCTCCACACCATAATCCACCCGTCCTTTTTCCGGCACGTTATTAAAAAAGCTGAATAATCCATAATAATCCTTTTGCGTAATAGGATCATATTTGTGGTCATGGCATTGTGCACATTCTGCCGTTAAACCCATAAATGCTGTGGAAAAAGTATTTACCCGGTCCAGCACATAAGTTACCCGGTATTCTTCATCGATGACACCTACCTCTTGCGTTATCTTGTGATTCCGGTTAAACGCCGTTGCCAGTTTTTGCTCGTAGGTGGCATCCGGTAGCAGATCTCCGGCTAATTGCCATAAAACGAACTGATCGTAGGCCATGTTTTTATTAAATGCCCCGATAACCCAATCCCGCCAGGGCCACATACTGCGTTCAAGATCATCCTGGTAGCCATGTGAATCAGCGTAACGGGCCAGGTCAAGCCACTCCATCGCCAAGCGTTCACCGAAGGTTTTCTGTGACAAAAAATTATCAACTATTTTCTCATAGGCATTTGGCGAATCGTCGGCCAGATAAGCATCTATCTCCTTCAGAGAAGGGGGCAAGCCACGCAGGTCAAAAGACAATCTACGGATCAATTTTTCCTTTGAAGCTTCAGCCGAAGGACCAATCAGTTCCTGCTCCAGACGTGCCAAAATAAAGTTATCAATGGGATTTCTCAACCATTTTGAGTCTGACACTTTCGGCAGGTCGGGTTTTTCAGGCGGGCTAAATGCCCAATGTGCCTTCCATTCTGCTCCCTGCTTAATCCAACGTTTCAGTATTTCAACCTCGCGGTCGGTCAATGACAGGTTGGATTCGGGAGGGGGCATCATTTCCTGGGGGTCTGTGCTGGTAATCAAATGAACTAACCGGCTTTTCTCCGGATTTCCCGGCACAATGGCATAGCGTTCTTCCAAACTATCAAGGGCAGCAAAAGCCGTAGATTCCAAATCGAGTCGTAAATCACCCTTTCTTGCTTTCTCATCCGGTCCGTGACAGGCGAAACAACGGTCGGATAAGATCGGGCGCACATGGAAATTGAAATCTATTTTCTTCGGCAGGGAAGCATGATTTAGGTTGGGTGCCCTATCCTGTTTACAGCCACTTTGCAAGAGCAGGAGAAATAATAGGCTAACGGATAAAAATAGATGCTTCATGCCCTTGTGGTATCTGTTAAAAATTTGTTGAAAAGGTATCAAAAGTTTAATTTAAACACAAGCTTGACCTTTTTACTTTTGGAAATAACAGACTCGAAATCAGGGTTGCATAATTGAACACATAACATTAACCTTTATTTTGCCCATTTTGGGCTTTAAATTCATCCATACCTTTAGTGATCGAAGTCACCATTAGGGGTTGTAATAGATCTGTTCCATTTCAGCCCAACTGTTATATCCCTGAAGCGGAATTTGCATTGGGTCGCAAATCTCTAACCAGGCTTGATTTCTGGGTTCGGCGGCTAATTTATCCATGTCTCCTTCAAAATCGTTGCCTACGTACTCATAATAACCAAATTCGTAGTATTTCCCGTCATCCAGTTTATGAAGAAAAATTGAGAAATTTCTCATATTATATTTTGAGAGAAGATCCCGCACTCCGGGGTTATCAAAGGCATGAAGCTTTTTGTACGCCGCTATGTTATCCTCCCTCAGGCGGATTACCATGCCAATTCTTTTAACCACATTGTCGTCTTTTTCCGACAATTCATTTTTATGCTTTGATGATTGGCCAGCTTGATGACATTGCGCAAGCAATATTACAAGAGTAGAAATGACAGATAGTGCAGTAACAGGAGATTTATACATTGTAATTAAGTTAAATTTAAAAATTTCTTAAGTTAAGAAACTATTGTATATTCTAAATTAATATTGTTATAATCTACTTTGGATGAGTATTTTGGTAAATAATTTAATTATTGCCTCGAAAATATAATAATTTATTATAACTTTATAAAGTAATATTAATAAGTATTGTGGAAATATCATCGATAGACCTTTCAATAATTCTAATCTACATGTTTGGTATCGTTGCCCTGGGGATATTTTCTACCAGAAAACAGCAATTAACCAGCGACAACTATTTCCTTGCGGGGAGAGGGCTCTCCTGGCCCACGATAGGGGCGGCACTTTTTGCCTCGAATATTTCTACGATCCATCTTACCGGGTTAGCGGCTGACGGTTACAGATTGGGACTGGTCGCTGGAAACTGGGAATGGATGGCCACTTTCACTTTGATCTTATTGGGGATTGTTTTTGCTCCTTTTTATATAAAGACCAAAATTTCAACACTTCCGGAGTTTTTGGAGAGACGATTTGATTCCCGGTCAAGAACATTTCTGGCCTTTATGGGGATTGTGGGTGCATTATTTATTCATATTGGTATAAGCATTTACGCTGGTGCCATTGTTTTCCAGAAGTTTTTCGGGGTAAATGTATACGTTTCTATTCTGGTAGTTTCATTAATGACGACTATTTATACAGTTTTTGGAGGGCTTAAAGCTGTTGTGATTACCGAAAATGTTCAAACCATTATTCTGCTCCTGGGGTCAACAATTCTTACGACAATCGCAGTCTTGGCAGTAAGGGACCTGGGAGTGAATAACTGGTCTGAATTAAATTCAACCCTGAAACCGGGTCAATTAGAGATGCTTCATACCAAAGATTCTGAAATAGGTGGTTCGGAGGGTTATACCTGGTATGCGTTTTTCCTGGGGTACCCGGTTCTTGGTATATGGTATTGGTGTACTGATCAAACTATTGTTCAGCGAGTGCTGGGCGCCAAAACTCAACTCGATGCACAAAGAGGTGCTTTGTTTGCGGGACTTCTGAAGATATTACCGGTTTTCATCCTGATCTTACCCGGAGTATTAGCGTTCGCTTTGTTTGAAGAAGCTATTAATCATCCTAATGAAACACTGCCTGTGCTGATCAATCAATTGTTGCCTATTGGTCTAAAAGGTATTTTTGCCGCCGCCCTGTTGGCGGCCTTAATGAGTACTGTTGCGGCGGCTTTAAATGGTTGTTCTTCGTTGGTGGCAGTGGATATTATTAAAAGACTTAATCCAAATGTTTCAGATAGCCGGCAGGTGAAATATGGTCGCATCACCGCTGTGGTTGTAATGGTTATTTCAATATTATGGTCAACTCAGGGGGGAAAGTTTGGTAGTATATTTCAGGCTATCAATGATATAGCCGGAGCTATTGCACCTCCTATCTCCGCAGTTTTTCTGCTAGGCGTTTTTTATAAAAGAGGGACAAAAGAAGCCGCCTTTTATACATTGGTATCGGGTTTTGTGCTGGGTGTGGCAGTGTTTTTACTGGATTTTGAACCGGTTAGCGGATATAAATATATTACCAAAGGATTAGGCATACATTTCCTGATGAGGGGTTGGTGGGTATTTTGTATTAGTATGGTGCTCTTTGTTGTTATGAGCCAATTAACGGTGGCACCTGACCAGCGACAAATTAAGGAAACAACATGGGTCGACCCCAGGGCGGTTATTGAAGGGCCACTTAGAAACATTTTTGATATTCGTTTACTGGCGGGATTCCTGTTGCTACTGATGGTGGTATTGTATTTTATTTTTGGTTAACAGATGCGAAAAGGGGCATTAAATAACGAATTTATTGCTAACGATTAATAAGGACTAAATATGAGACAGGCCGTAATGACTAAACCTGGCAAAATAGAGATCGGGGAGGTACCCGAACCCGGGCAAGTGAATAAACATGAGATAAAACTTAGGATACGGAAAATTGGTGTTTGCGGAAGTGATATTCATGTCTATCACGGCAAACATCCCTTTACATCCTACCCGGTTATTCAAGGCCATGAATACAGCGGTGAGGTGGTGGAAGTGGGTGAATTAGTAAAAAAAGTTAAACCAGGTGATAAGGCTACAGCCCGGCCGCAGCAGGTATGTGGAAAATGCCCACCTTGTCTCAGGGGGGATTACAATATTTGCAATAACTTGAAAGTTGAGGGTTTCCAGGCTCCTGGAACGGCTCAGGATTATTTTGTTCTTCCCGAGGATCGCATAATTAGGTTACCGGATGCATTATCCTACGAGCAAGGTGCCATGATAGAGCCAGCTGCCGTTGGAGCCCACGCTACCAGTAGATCCGGTGACCTAAAAGGAAAAAATGTAATGGTATTTGGGGCCGGCCCTATTGGGAATTTGGTTGCACAATTTGCGCAGGCCCGCGGTGCCGCTAAGGTGCTCATTACAGACATTAGCGAATTCCGGCTTAACAAAGCTAAGGAATGTGGAATAAGATATACCGCTAATATTGCCAATGAGGATTTAGGAAAGGCCGTCAGGAAGGTATTTGCCAATGAAGGGTTTGACGTGGTTTTTGAATGTGCCGGGGTTGAAATTACCCTTGATCTGGCTATTCAACATGTCAATAAAGGAGGTAAAGTTGTCGTGGTGGCAGTGTATGGAGACCGCCCTGAAGTGGATATGGCGGTGGTTGGTGACAGGGAGTTAAGCCTGATTGGCACCCTAATGTATAAGCATGAGGATTATGAAGAATCCGTAGCGTTAATTCAGTCCGGATTAATCAAAACGGAGCCACTGTTCACAGGACATTTCCGGTTTGAAAAATACCTGGACGCTTATAAATACATAGATGAGCAGGGAGATAGGTCCCTGAAAGTGATCATTGACTTGTAATCGTAGGTATATAACCATAAAAACATTTTCAACCGTAACAGAAAGCTGCAGTATATGATGAATGATGAGTTTATAAAACAATTCGATTTTTTCCAGGACACGCAAATAATCTTTGGAGCTGGTAGAATTAAAGAAGCTGGTGATATTGTACGGACCTTTGGAGAGAACTGCTTGTTGGTGACTACCCCAAGCGTTGATGTTTTGCAGCCGTTATATGCCGGCATAAAACAAATATTAAAAAAAGCCGGTGTCAAAGTGGCTCATTTTGATGGTGTTACGCCAAATCCTACTACTGAGGATATAGCAAAAGGGGCCGATATGGCAAGATCAATTGGCGCAGATGTGGTTGTCGGGTTAGGTGGTGGATCAAGTATGGATGCTGCAAAAGCCATAGCGGTCGAAGCGACACATGATGGTTCCTGCTGGGATTATCTTTTTTACAAAAAGCAGCCAACGGATAAAACACTTCCTATTATCGCAGTGAGCACGACTTCAGGTACAGGTTCTCAGGTCACCCAAGTTGCCGTGGTAACCAACACAGAAAACCGCGACAAGTCGGCCTTGTACAACAATGTCTTATATCCCCGGGTTTCAATTATTGACCCTGAACTGATGGTGACTTTACCTGAATTTGTTACGGCTACAACCGGATTTGATGTGTTTTGTCATGCGTTTGAAAGCCTTTTACACCCTAAACGCGGACCCTATGTGGAGCTTTTGTCTAAGGAAGCTGTTCGAATTGTTGCCAAATCGCTCCCAAAAGTTCTAAAAAATCCTAAAGACGTGGTTTTAAGGTCAGCCATGGCTTGGGCTGATACTTTAGCCGGTTTATGTATAGCCAATGCCGGTGTAACCTTACCTCATGGAATGGGTATGGCAATCGGAGGGATGTATCCTCATGTGGCTCATGGTCAGTCACTTGCGATTGTTTATCCGGCTTGTGCCAGGTTTACCTGGAGGTATGCTAAAGATCAATATGCCTTTGTCTCAAGAACTTTTAATGAAAGCTTAAACGGCGCAAGTATTGAAGAGCTGGCAAGCATGGCAGATCAGCAGATAGAAGGATTTTTGAAAGAAATAAATCTCTGCCAGCGGTTAAGGGAAGTTAATGTGCCCGAAAATGAAATTGAAACACTGGCTAAGCAAAGCATGGTACTTCCTGATTATGAGAATAATCCCAAGGTAGCTTCCTATGATGAAATGGTACAACTAGTGAAAGACTCCTACTGACCCTTTGGCAATAACCGGGTTGAAAAAGTAGCAGGACAGCACTATTTTATTTTTAAATGTAAGAAAGTTACATCCTTTTAGAAAGAATGTTAATTTTGTTGATCTAACCAGAACATCTTTATGATTGAAATTGATAATCAAAGAAAAAATGCCTCGTACATCAATAAATTAAACAAGATTGAGGTATTGCGGTTAATTCGCGAATCCGGTGAGATATCAAGGGCAGATATTGTCAAAAAAACCAAACTTAGCGCGCCGACGGTTACCCGGATTGTGGATAGCCTGATTAACGATAAATTGGCTGTTATGGTCGGGGAAGGTGATTCCACCGGGGGAAGGCCACCAAAACTCATAAAATTCGATGGAAGTCACAATTACGTTATTGGAATAGATTTGGGATCAACCAGTATTAGAGGTGTAATTTCTAACCTTGAAGGGGTATTTATTACGGAAATTGAAACACCAACGGATCTCAAGAGTGGATTCGAAAAGGTAAGCCTGCAGGTTGCTCAACTGATAAAAAAATTAATCGATCGCTCTAAGCTTGTTGATGATAAGATATTAGGTGTAGGGTTGGCCGTTGCCGGATTAATTAATAGTCAAAGTGGCATTGTGGAATATTCACCTGTTTTCAATTGGAGAAAAGTAGATTTGAGGAGTGAATTAAAAAAACATATTAATATTCCCGTTTTTTACGATAATGTTTCTAGAGTAACGGCTTTGGGAGAACTCCTTTATGGTATCGGTAAAACATGTAAAAATTTTATATGTGTCAATGCGGGTTACGGAATAGGAGCAGGCATAATCATCAATGGCACACCACTTTATGGTAGTAAGGGGTTCACCGGTGAATTCGGACATATCGTTTTAGATCGCACAAGTGACTATGTAGGTAAAGATGGCATTAGAGGCTGTTTGGAGGCGCTTTCGTCTGGTTATGGAATCGCTGAGATTGCCAAGGTAAGAATAACCGGGGGTGCCAAAAGCAGTATAATAAAGCATGCCGATGGTATGCCTGAAAAAATTTCAGCCAAACATGTAATCGACGCCGCCAAGGAAGGCGATGCGCTGGCGACAGCCATATTCGATGAGTCAATGCAGTATTTAGGTACTGGATTGGACGCGCTTATCAAACTCTTTAATCCGGAAGTAATTGTATTGAGTGGAGGATTAACCGGAAGTGGTGAAATATTTTTTAAAAAACTTAGAGAATATACCTTCACGAACAAACTCCAGCTGGAAGGAGACGAGGTGCCGTTAGTCCCTTCATCGTTTAAAGATGACGCAACTTTAATAGGCGCCTTTTCCTTAATTATCTCCAAAGTGCTTCATTTTGACAGCGGTGAGTTGGAGGTTTGATTAGAAATTTACCCTCAATTTCAGAAAAAGCATACCTGCTGAATAAAAAACAAATCAAATCCAATGACCAGCTTTATAGTGTAAATAGCATTGCCAAATTATGCCTTCCTGTGACTTTAAACATACAGACAGGATTACATGGCCTTTTGAGCCGGCTTGTTTATTGGTAATCCGACCAGGCTTTGGAGAATAATCCAGCCTGTGCAGGGCTAAAGCAGCGGCTAAATAGATTGTCTTTTTTTACATCGGGCATAACGTTTGCCAAAAGATTTTCTTAATCTGAATTATATAACTTACTTACAATAAGAAAGTAATTATTTGGCAAAATTTATTAATGATATTTACAAATAGCGAAGATGTTTCTTTCTCAAAGGAAGATTCAAATTAATACGGAAATTAGTCGATTAAGGGCTATAATATAGGTTTCAAACGATAAAAAATATGGTTTAAGAAAGATTTGGAAAATGAATTGCCAGTAACCCCTCAGATTGCGAAGAAATTGCTTGCTTTTTAATATAAAAATCTTACTTTTGTAATATTAGAAAGTATTTGAAATATCTTTACATATAAATTGGTAATTTATGGGAACACTTTTTACGGAATTTTTACGATTTAAGTGGCTTGTATTTATGCTGCTGATTTTAGCACTCACATTCCATACTTATGGTCAGACCATTGTTACAGGAACAGTTACTAACGCCGAAAACGGTGAACAGCTCCCTGGCGTCAATGTTCTTATCAAAGGAACCACAAAAGGTACTGTAACCAATGTCAACGGAAAATATTCAATAGAAGCCGGTAATGCTAAGGCGTTGATCTTCAGTTTTATTGGTTATGAGTCACAGGAAGTCGCAATAGCCGGCCGGTCTGTTATTGATGTCACTATGTTGCCGAGCCTCGAAAATTTAGCTGAGATCGTTGTTGTTGGCTATTCGGAGCAGGCGAGAAAAGATTTAACCGGCTCAGTGGCCTCGGTGGATGTGGAAAACATGTCTAAACGAACGACCGCCGATGTCACACAGGCGTTACAGGGAACTGTAACCGGTGTGCGAATTAATTACACTGACGCGTCACCAGGATCGGCATTCAATTTTAACATTCGTGGCATAAGTTCAACGAATGGCGCCTCAGCGTCGCCTCCGCTCGTTATTGTAGATGGCGTACAAATCTCCGGTCTTCAATTTGTGGACGGTGAAAATGTTGTAGGTGATTTCGACCGCGCCGGACTTCGTCAAACCACCGGTTTGGAAAACATTAACCCCGATGATATCGAGTCTATCCAGGTTTTGAAGGATGCGTCCTCGGCGGCCATTTATGGAACGAGGGCGGCCAATGGTGTGATAATTATTAGCACCAAAAGAGGAAAAATGGGAGCTCCCCAAATTTCTTACAATGCCTCGGTTGGTATTCAATCACCGTTTAAAGGTCAGGAGGTGGCAAATACGCAGGAATACATGCAGATTCTTCAAAGCATGTACGGTGATGACCTAAGCGGAGGAGAATTAATACCTCAATCTGCGCTGGATTATTTGTCCAACCCGGGTCAATTTAGTTCTTACAACTGGTACGACATTGTTTATGATGATGCATTCATACAGAATCATGATATCTCTGTTTCAGGTGGTGGAAACTATGGATCTTATCGAATATCCGCCGGCTATAAAGATCAGGATGGCGTGGCCCTGGGTACTGGTTATGAGCGCGTAAATGTGAGATCCAATACCGATTTTATTGTTGGAGATAAGATCAATATCGGTCAATCTATCGCCTTGTCACGATCAAAAACGAGCCCTGAGCCCTTTGCATTTAGCCGGTCTGTTATGTACAAAGCCCTGGTCATGTACCCACATTTTTCTCCTTACGGTACCAATCCGGATCCTGCGAATGATCCAAATAGCCCCCCAAGAAATAGTTCGTTTTATTGGGGTGGGGGGGATAACCCTGAAGCCCTGATCAGAAATCCGTTGGATTATCAACAATTCTGGAGCCGGAGCATAAGGCAGGATAATGCCCAGGTCAGCGTTTTTGGTGAATATGAAATTATTCCTGCGTTGACTTATAAATTAAGAGGTACTTACAACCAAACACAGGCTACTTTAAAAACCCGTACTAGGAGCGTAAGCCAGCCTGAAGAATATTTTAACCAGCAACGCAGAATAGACGAAAGCGAAACAACACAATCCAACTGGACGGTGGAAAATATTGTATCATACAATAAAGCTTTTAAGAGGCACAGCGTAAACGCTCTTGTCGGATATGTTGCACAGGAATTTATTAACAAAAGTCTTGGTGGAGCCAAGGCAGATTTCTTGTCCGACAGAACCTCAACATTAGATGGACCCGGAGCAAATCCATTGTTCACCGAGTTGAGCGGAAACAGGGAGGAAAGCAGATTGAACTCCTTTATCTCTCAGATATTTTACTCATTTGACGATCGGTACATGGTGACATTTAATTTCAGGAGAGATGGTTCCTCAAGTTTTGATCCTTCCGTGAGATGGGGCAACTTTCCGGGAATTTCAGGGGCCTGGAGAATTTCCAATGAGCAGTTTTGGAGTTCCCTGGGATTGGAAGATGTTATCGATGAATTCAAGTTAAGAGCGGGTTATGGCGTTTTAGGCAGACAAGCAACAGATGCTTTTCCTCCGCAGGCTAATTTATCGTTCAGAGGATATTCATTCGGCGGATCAGTCGCCAATGGTTTGATCACACCCGGCCCCATCAATCAATTTGTAACCTGGGAAGAGTCCAAAACAACCAACATAGGACTGGATTTCGGAATTTTAAACGGACTTTTATCCGGTTCTGTTGAGTATTTTGACAGGGTAACCGACCAATTGATTACCGGTGCTGTAATACCGGCATCTGCCGGTGGGGGAAGTATTCAGACCAATGAAGGTCGAATCGATAATGAAGGTGTCGAATTTGAATTGAACTTTCATCAATCTATCGGGCCTGTTGATCTCAATATTGGCCTGAATGCGACTTATGTAAAAACTACATTAACAAAATTGCCTGAAGAGTTAATTTTTGGAGAGGGTGCCCCCGAATGGGACGTACCACATATCATTCAAATATTCAGAGGAAGATCTCCGTCGGAATTCTGGCTGATCCAAACCGATGGTATTTTCAAAACGCAACAGGAAATAGATGCACATGGCGCCCAGCCCGATGCGCAGCCGGGGGACATCAGGTTCATCGATGCCAATGGCGATGGCCAGATCACCACAGAGGGTGATCGCGTATTTGCCGGTTTGGGTATTGCACCATGGAATGCGGGTTTGAATATTAATGCAACTTATAAAAACTTCGATTTAACGTTAAATTTCTACGGAAATTTTGGTTCTTACGTGTACAACGGGCCCAAGTATTTGCTGGAACAGCCTTTTGGATATGACAATTTCAGCCCGAAATTACTCGATGCGTTTGATCCGGTAATTAATCCAAACTCGGATTTTCCCCGGAACAACCCTAATGATATTGATGAAAACTGGAATTCAAATTCTGCCACGGATCGTTATCTGGAGAAGGGGGATTTTGTCAAGGCCTCATTAATCCAGGTAGGTTATAATATTCCCAGGGCACTTACCAACAATGTTGGGATCGGCTCAGCAAGGGTCTACATCAGCGGGCAAAACCTGTTCACCCTTTCCGGGTATGATGGCATAGATCCGGAGCAGGGGCGTGATGGATGGTTCAGCGCCGGGATTGACCGGGGTACCGCACCGCAATTCAGAACTTTACTATTCGGTTTGAGTGTCAATTTCTAAACTACTAAGCGTGATGAAATCTATAAAAACAATATATAAAACATCAACTATACTGTTAGTAATTTTAATGGTATCGGGATGTAGCGATAGCTTTTTAGATGTGCAGGATCCAAACAATATCACCAGTGCAACGTTCTGGTCTTCTTCCGAAGATGTACAACTCGCTATTAACACTTTATATGCCGGAGAAGGGAATGGTTTTAATACCATATGGGACGGCGCTTCCGAGCCGTCCAACCTTAGAGGAGACGATGTGGTACTGACGACAGCCGATTTCGCCAATTTTAACCAATATGCCACTTTCGTCAATACACCGGTCAATGGCGTTTCCGATGGCATTTGGGACGGATCATTTAATGTCATTTTTGGTGCTAACACTATTTTAAAGCAAATAGAGACCGACAATAGTGTTCCTTTTGATGATGAGGGACTGAGAGCCAGGTATATTGCTGAAACAAAATTTTTCCGCGGCGCAGCGTATTTTAGATTGGCGCATACCTATGGCCAGGTACCAATAGTGTTGGAACCGGCAGAAACGCGGGATCAATTTGATAATCCTAAAGCTGCCACCGTTGAGGAGGTGTGGGATCAGGCTATTACCGATCTTCAAGCCGCAAAAGATGGTCTGCCTGAAGAGCAAGAGGATGTAGGAAGAGTTAATAAAGCAGTCGCAACGGCTTTTTTGGGCCAGCTGTATCTTTACCGGGCAGGTTATTTGAACGACAATAGCTTCTATTCCCGGGCGGCAGATGAATTCAAAGAAATCATTGACATGGGTAAATTTACTTTGGTTGAAAATTGGGTTGATAACCTGTTGGCAGCCACTGAAAACAATGCTGAGTCGATCTACGAAGCCCAGTACGATATTTTTGCGGGATCTTATGCTGCCACCCAACCCCGTGCCTTCAATGGCAGCCTTCCCGGAATAGCGGGTGAAATTGTATTCAGACCCTCGGCCTGGCTTTTTGAGGAAATGTCTCGTGAGACTACCGTAGATGGGGCATTGGATCCACGGTTATTAAACACCATTTATTTTCAGGGAGGATTTACTTTATTTGGTGTTCCGTTTGAAGAATTAGGAGATGGCTTGGTCTGTCAATCAGGAGGAAGTTTCACGATGGATGGTGCTCAAGTTCCCGCTGAATTTGATGGTTGGTTCAGGAAATATTTAAATGTTGACCTGGATTGTGAAAACCCGGATGCGGCAGTGAACAATGAGAGAATCATGCGGTATTCCGACGTACTTTTGATGTATGCAGAGGCTTTGGTGATGTCTGGCGGTGATTTGGCAGTCGCTGCAGGGGCGGTAAATGAAATCAGAAACCGCGCAAACCTGACCGTGATGACTTTTGCAGATGGTGATGAGTTGATGGCGGAAATAGAGCACCAAAGAATAATGGAATTTGCTTTTGAAGGGAAGCGTTACTACGACCTGATTCGTTGGGGCAAACTCAAAGAAGCACTCGACGCACACGGTTTTCAGGACGATGCGGCGAATATAGATGAGGAGAAGCACAAATACTTCCCTATTCCATTGCAGGAAGTCAACGCCAATGCATCACTGGATCAAAATCCACTTTGGCAGTAATTGACCCTGTTCAGGTTATTTCGGTGGAATGCAATTCAATCTTGAATTGCATTCTTTGCAAAACAAAAAAGTCAATTGAGTTAAAAACTGATACCGGAAATTGTGATTTTTCAAGATCACTTTCCATATTCAGAGAGAAAAATATAGGAGCAATAAACCAGGTACTGGTCAGGGGAAAAACAAATAAAAATTATAGGAGGGATTCAGTCTATCAACCGGAACCTGATGTTTGGTTCCACGACATATTCAGAAAAGATGATAGCCAGTTCGATCCGGACGAAATATTTTGATCAAAAACTAACCGACAATGAAAATTAAAGGATTAAACAAAATAGGAGTTTATGTGCTCTGGCTTGGAGCAGGCCTTTGCTTCAACGGAATCTCATTAGCTCAAAAAAGTCCGGTAACCTATTTCGAATTTGAGGATATTCGACAAGAGCGGAAAAATGCTGAATTAGTTAGGGGAGAGACTTATGTGCCCCAGGAAGTTTTTGCTTACGTGAAAGAATCAGTGAAAAATACCGAATTCGAATTAAAAGGGAAGTATTACAAGAAAGTCAAAGGCGTAAGAGGCAATGCAGTGCTCCTGGACGGATATACTGCCCATATAGAGGTGTTTGAAGATGATATTCCTGTAATTGAAAACGCCTTTACAATAGAGGCATGGGTAGCATTGGGCGCCTATCCCAAAAATGAAGCGTCCATATTGGATCATCGCCGGGATGAAGGCGACGGATATTTTAACGGGTATAGTCTGGAAATAGATGGGTTGGGAAGGCTACTTTTGAAAGTCGCCACCAGGGGGAAATATGAAATTGCCATGTCTTCCGACGAAATTCCACTTAACACCTGGACGCATGTGGCCGGTTCCTACGCCGCCGAAAGCGGGTTATCGGTTTATATAAATGGACAGCTAATAGATAATATCAAATCAAAAGAGATATTCAGTCCCGCTAATCCTGACGAAACCTCTATGTTGATTGGTAAAAGCAGATCTAAAAAAAGGCCCTACGGTACGATTCGTCCGGAAGGTACCGAAGCGTCCTTTACCTATATAGACGGCATCCTGGATGAGCTAAAAATTCACAATTCAGCCTTGAGCGGGAAATCAATCTCATCCATTTACAAAAGTGCCGGCGTATTGGAAAAGCCCGGATTGCCGGTCCGGAAACTACCGTCTGGCCCTAAGTCTCCCAAAGTATTCAGGGCAGTAAATACTACTTTGAAATATTATGAAGGCTGGGATGCCCCATGGGCTATTGATAAAAATGCGGATATAGTAGTGCAGTTTGACAAAGCCGACTGCAAGTTTGTATTTTGGCATGGTACAAGTTACATACCTAACTGGGTTACAGAAAATGACATCTGGTTCAATAACGCTTTCAACGAGAGTTGGAATGATCATGGCAGTTGCGAGCCGATGTCAGATAAGAAGGCAAATTACTCCACTGTAAAAATTGTGGAAAGCAATGAAGCCCGGGTAGTGGTGCAATGGCGATATGGTCTCGTGGATGTTGTTGGGGGATTTGCCTATCAGGATCCGGAAACCGGTTGGGGAGACTGGACAAATGAGACTTATACCATCTATCCGGATATGGTAGGAGTTCGGGAAAATAAATTATTGAGCAATGCACCGCGTGCTGAGCATGAATGGCAGGAAAGCATTATGGTCTTGGGCCCCGGACAATCCCCGGAAGATATACTTGAATATCGAGCACTCACCCTGGCCAATATAAAAGGTGAAAAAGAGACGTATTCCTGGGAGCATGAGATCCCGCCCCATTTCCCTCCCTCACCAAAGAATCCTGCCATACAGATCATTAATACTAAATCCAGATACCGCCCTTTTTCTGTTATCAGACCACAGGATAATCCAAGGATTGACACCTACGACGGAGAGATCAGAAGGGACGTAAGCGTTTTCCCATGGTGGAACCATTGGCCTGTCGCTCCCCGCCCCACGGATGGAAGATACGCTCAGTTCTCAGACCGGGCAGCACATGCTTCCATCTCTCATTGGTTTTGGGATGCCTATGATGAGACTGACAGGTCTATGACAAAACTGATGCTCAATGGACTGACAGATAAGCAAATAGGAGATTTAATCCCATTGGCCAAAAGCTGGTCTAATCCTGCTGCCATAGAATTAAATGATAAGAAGTATTCGGCCGTCTATACACCTGAAGAGCGAGCATATACTATCGAGCTAAGTCAGGAACTTTCGGAATTGAACTTCAATTTGAAGGGCAGCGACGATTCACCAATTGTTAACCCGGCCTTTGTCGTAGAAAATTGGGGTAACTACGAGGTTGATGTCAGTCTCAATGGTGAAAAGATGGAAAGAGGGAAGGATCTGCGTTATGATCTCCGGCACTCTATTAATTCCATCGACTTAATTGTATGGGTAAAGTATGAGGGAACATCTGTCACATCATTCTCACTAACACAGAAATAGTTAAATGATCTTAATAGAATCAAGTAGATGAAGCGTAAACACATGAAATTGATACAATACTCTAATTCGTTTTTCCATCGGTCATGGGCAATACTATCTGGAATAATGCTGCTTGCCTTATGCATGACAACCGGATGTCAAACCAATAAAAAACCTGATTCAGATATAGCTTTTACACTTTCCAGCGAGCAATTACCGGACTATGAAACTAACATCGACCATGCCGGATTAATAGAGGAATTGGATGAAGATGCCTTTGATCGCGGCATGGAAATTTATACGTCAGTCTGTTATAATTGTCATGGTAATCCTGAGCATGATGGTTCTTTGCCCACAGCACACAAGTTTTGGAGCGACGAGTTTAAGGTGAAAAATGATCCTTTCTCAATGTATCAGGTACTAACCAGGGGATATGGTACCATGCCTCCACAACTGCAATTGGTTCCTCTGGAAAAATATGACGTAATTCATTTCATAAGAGAAAGTTTTATTAAAGAAGAAAACCCGGACCAATATTTCACGGTAAATGATAACTACCTGGAGAAGCTTCCGCAAGGTGAATCCGAAGGGCCGGAACCTGTAGAAAAGCGCCCCTGGGCAGAAATGGATTATGGTGATTTTCTGATTAATACCTATGAATTGGCAGATGAAAATACACCACCGCGTAACATGTCTGATGGTGAGGCACCGTTAAAAGATGAAGACTTTTCATATGCAAACTTTGCCTACAAAGGGATAGCAGTAAGACTTGATGAAGGTAAGGGTGGTGTGTCGGCAGGAAAATCCTGGATGATTTTTGATCACGATCTGTTGCGGGTAGCTGGCGGCTGGTCAGGTGAAGGGTTTATTGATTGGGACGGAATACTTTTCAACGGCCGTCATAATATCTCTCCCAGAACTATCGGGGATTTACATTTCAGCAATCCGGTTGCTCCCGGATGGGCTAATCCGGCAACCGGTTCGTTTGATGATCCTCGTTTTACCGCCAGAGATGGCCGGAAATTCGGGCCCCTGCCGCACAACTGGGCACGGTTCAAAGGGATCTACCATCATGAACAAAAAGTGATTATTTCATATCATGTCGGGGAAGCTGATATCTTAGAGTTGTTGGATGTAGAATATAACAGCAGGCCAGTATATACCCGTAACCTTCATATAACCAATGCCTCTGAAAAACTGAAAATGCATGTTGCATCAGACAACGCAGGTGTGATATTGAAAGGGGAGGGGGCCAGGCTTATAAAGGAAAATGGACAAACATTTTTAATAATTTCCGGAACAGGAGAGCGTATTCTAAAGCTTCTAATTGCAGAATCTCCGGATGGTTTGGAGGAATATTCCCGAAATTCAGATAAACCCATCCCATTAACCCAATATACTTCCGGCGGATTACCCCACTACCCTGAAGTCCTAACGACAAGTATCAATCCCGGTAAGACCGGAGGGCCCTTTGAAGTGGATTTTCTTACCTCACCCACCACCAATAAATGGAATAGCCGCTTAAGAATGAGTGGAATTGACTTTTTTGCGGATAATAATAAGGCTGTGGTATGTTGTACCGAAGGTGATGTCTGGATTATAGAAGGACTGACAGAAGGCAAAGGAGAACTTTCCTGGAGACGAATTGCATCAGGGTTATTTCAACCGCTGGGAGTTAAAGTAGTTGATGAACGAATTTATGTGACTTGCCGGGATCAATTGGTTCGTTTGAATGATTTGAATGGTGACGGCGAAACGGATTTTTATGAAAGTTTTAACAATGATCATCAGGTGACGGATCATTTTCATGAATTTGCCATGGGCTTACAAACCGATGAAGAAGGAAACTTTTATTACGCTAAAGGTGCAAGACATGCCAGGGAAGGGCTGGTGCCGCAGCACGGTACACTTATAAAAGTGAGCAAAGACGGGGCAACATCAGAGATCATGGCGACTGGATTGAGAGCTTCAAATGGTGTTTGTATCAACCCCGACGGAAGTTTTATTGTTACGGATCAGGAAGGTCACTGGAATCCCATGAATCGGATAAACTGGATTGACAAAAAAGGATTTTACGGAAATATGTTTGCCCACAACCCGCCGAAAGACAGTTCGGATCAGGGCATGGTTCAGCCATTGGCCTGGGTAGATGCTGAACTTGATCGATCGCCGTCCGAACTTGTTTGGATTAACTCGGATAAATGGGGGCCTTTGAACGGAAGTTTGCTTGATCTGTCCTATGGCTACGGAACGGTTTTACTTGTGCCCCATGAAAGAGTGAATGCCCAAATGCAGGGTGGTGTTTTCCAACTGCCTATCCCGGCTTTCCAAACAGGCGTAATGAGAGGCCGATTCAATCCTGCTGACGGACAATTATATGCGTGTGGAATGTCAGCCTGGGGAACGCAACAAATGTATCAGGCCGGGGCCTTATATAGAATAAAATATAGCGGAAAACCTGTGCATGCACCCATAGAACTTAATGCTGTCCAATCGGGAATTCAGATCAGGTTTTCTGATAAATTGGATCGAAAGTCTGTTGGGGAGGTATCAAATTTTGCCGTAAAGACGTGGGATCTGAAACGTTCAAGAGAATATGGCTCTGAACACTATAACGAAGCGCCACTAACTATTTCATCCGTAAAATTAGCCGCAGATGAACAGACTATTTTGATCAGCATTCCGGGTATTAAACCTGTTTGGCAAATGGAAATTGCCTACAACATAAAGGACAAAAATGGTAAAGAAGTGAAGGGTATAATTCAGAATACAATTCATAACCTGGGCGAAGATCCTTCTCCAAACATGTAATATTTAATCAACTTACAATTTCTAAATTCTATGAAAACGGTCTATTTCCCTCTTATTTGTACTTTGTTTTTTAGCTGTGGCGGAGGAAAAACCAATACTGACGTTACCGAAGCAGGGGCTTCTGGAGCAGATGTTACAAACCAATGGCTCACCTTTCAGGGGAAGGGAGACATGCCCCATATAGTATTGATCTCAGGCGACGAGGAATATCGTTCGGAAGAAGCCCTTCCTCAGTTGGCAAAAATACTCTCTACCCGGCAAGGCTTCAAATGTACGGTACTTTTTGCCCAGGATCCTGCTAAACCAGGGATCATCAATCCGAACCACCTGAACAATATCCCGGGTTTAGAAAGCCTTAAAACGGCTGACATGATGATCATTTTCACCCGGTTTCGTGCCTTACCAGATGAACAAATGCAATACATAGATGATTATTTGAAAAGCGGTAAACCAATTTTAGGCATTAGAACCGCTACGCATGCATTTAGCTTTGAAGAGGCGGATTTTGAGTCCAACTGGAAACACTATGGCAATTTTTATAAAGGCAATGATGAATGGAAGGGTGGCTTTGGCCGGTTTATTTTAGGTGAGAAGTGGATTTCACATCACGGGGAGCACCGGCACCAGAGCACACGAGGTATTCCGGTACCCGGGCAAGAAAATCATCCCATTCTCAAAGGTATCGCCGAGGGAAAAATTTGGGGTCCTACCGATGTGTATGGCGTTCGATTGCCACTACCAGGTGATTCTCAGCCTGTGGTGCTGGGACAAGTGGTCAATCGCGCCGGAGAATATGATGAGAATGATCCTTTGTTCGGCATGAGAGCTACAGACAATGAAGTAGCTGGAATGGGAATAGCTGACGATGAGAATGGAGAAGAAGTAGAAATTAATCTCAACGATCCAATGATGCCTGTTGCCTGGACAAAGAGCTATCAATTACAAGGAGGTAAGCCTGGCAAAGTATTTGCCACCACCATTGGGGCTTCCACCGATCTGCTGTCAGAGGGTGTTCGCCGAATGTTGGTGAATGGCGTATTCTGGGGCATGGGTCTAACGGTTCCTGAAAAAGCAAATGTTGATCTGGTAGGTACATACGAGCCAACTTCGTATGCATTTTTAGAGGAGTCATATTGGTTGGAAAGAAACTTGAAAGTTTCGGATTTAAGATAAAAATGTGCCGGAGCCGGAGTCCGGTTAAGATAATCTGTAGAAGGTAATATTTGTTTTGAAACCATATAAGTTTAAAGTATGAAATATGCGGATACCAGGTCCAATTCTATTTTTTCTGTTCATTGCAAGTTCGCTTAACAGTAAGGGCCAGCATTTGTATCAGCAACCCAAACCGTTAAAAAAGAAGGCCGATCTGGAAAGGATAATCGGATCACGGTCGAATGATCCTCTGGAAAAGAAGCTTCGAATACTTTGGGTTTATGGTTATGACAAAGATCACATTGCCGGAGCCCACGATTATGTAAAGGTGAAGAATCTGATGGTTGGGTTGCTGAACACAGTGCCCAACGTAATTATTGAAGAGGCTTTTCATTTTCCGGACAAGGCGCAATTTGATAACGCCGATCTTTTAGTAATGTATTTGCATCTGCCTGATCTGAAAAATAAGCAATTCAAAGATTTCTGGAATTACATTAAAAAAGGTGGTGGTGTCGTCTCTCTCCATGAAACGGCAATTATGCGGCCGGCTTCAAAGGGCAGAAAACTTTCCGAATGCCTCGGTGCTGCCTGGCATGAGGAGACCTCGAAATGGGGTGCCATTTTTGACGAAATAAATATTGACAATGGGCATGAGATATTCAAGGGTTTTCCCGAAAACCTGAAGATCAATGACGAGTTTTATTGGGATCTGTATCAAGAAGATCTGATGAAGGTGCTGGGATCAGTACGTACCGGCCCGGAGGGCGACAGCGAAGGACCTGTGTTTAGGGAAGAATTATCAAAGGAGGAATCCCCGGTGTTCTGGACTTATGAATTGGGGAAGGGTAAGGTTTTCGGCACAACAACCGGTCACCATACTTTTACCTACTATGATCCTGAATTTCGGATTATTATTTTTCGGGCTATGGCATGGGCGGCCAATGTAAAACCAGATCCCCTCATGCCACTGGTTTTTGAAGGAATTACTGACAAAAAAGAAATGGTAGGTACTACTGATGTCATGCGTTATTGGAAGGGAAAACGAAGAGAATAAATATAAATCATAGAAAGTTGATCAGTATACTTTTTTCAATGGTAATGGTTTGCAATGCCTGTCAATGCGATTAAACCAAAAATAATGGTATATGACTAAATCCCGGATACATTATAAGATTAACACCCTGATGGCGGTTACACTAATTAACATGGCCCTCTTTGGATGCCAGAATCGATCCAACAATAAAAATGTGGGCCATTCCCCGGAATTGGGGACTAAAAGTCAGACTGGTTCGTCAGCTACGCTCAGTGCAAAGGTTGTTCCCTTATTCAACGGTTACAGTTTTGACGGATGGAATGTCGACACCAACTCTTTTTCCATCCGGGATTCCGTTATTGTTGGCGGTACCTTGCGAAAACCGATTGAAGAAATGTTATGGATTACGACAAAAAAGAAATATACTGATTTTCAACTGGATGTGGATGTTAAGCTCGCCGGAGGAGATGAAGCAGAGCGTCCGAATTCGGGAATATGGTTTAGGTGTCATTTCAATGAAGGGGGGGTGCTTGTTGGATACGAGGCCGATATGATGATTAACCTTGATGAAAAAGAGACAAATGACAGCATCTGGTGGGGATCATTACACGATCCGTTTCGTCGAGACTTTGATGAATTTAACATTGTGGGTAACCAGGATAGTCTTAGAAAAACCCTAAAAGTTGAAGATTGGAACCATTTTAAAATTTACTGTAAAGGCCCCGATATTAAGGTATGGTTAAATGATATACTAACCGCGGCCTACGTCGAGACCGACAAATCCATTGCGAGAAGTGGAGTCATTGGATTGCAGTTGCATGATGGGCCACCGACTGAAGTCAGATTTAAAAATGTCATACTCAGGGAGCTGTGATTTTGAAGAAACTTTTTCAAATAACGGCTTAATATCTTGTATTTATGGCAGACAGTTGATGAATAAACCAAATAATACGAACAACCTTGGAGTCAACATTTCAAAATAAAACGGTGCTGATAACCGGTAGCAGCTCAGGAATTGGGAGAGGCACAGCACTTTCTTTTGCCAATAGGGGTGCCAACGTGGTACTTGCGTCGAGGAATGCTTCTGCTAACAAAGAATTGATGGGTGAAATCAAATCTTGTGCAGGTGTGGCAAGCTATATTAAAACTGATATTACCAAAGCCGATGATGTCCGGCGCATGGTAAACACTGCCGTAAATACCTATGGTGCCATTGATATCGCTATTAATAATGCCGGATTTGAAGGAACCCCAGGAGTGAAAACGGCGGATTATGGGGAAGCAGTCTGGGATCAGGTAATTGACATTAACCTGAAAGGCGTTTGGTTATCTATGAAATACGAAATTCCAGTGATGTTAAAAGCTGGTAAAGGCGTTATTATCAATATCTCTTCACTTGCCGGGATCAAAGCTGGGGGGGCTGGGGTAGGATACCATGCTGCCAAATTTGGGGTGGTAGGCATCACAAAGTCAGCAGCCCTGGAATATGCTGAGGAAAATATCAGGATCAATGTTATTTGCCCTGCGGTCATAGAAACACCAATGGCAGATCGGGCATTTGATAGTATGGCTAAAAGAGAAGCTGCCATAAGTATGCATCCAATCGGCAGGTTGGGTGCAGTTGATGAGGTAGTTAATACCATAAGTTGGCTGGCTTCAGACGCGTCATCCTTCGTTACAGGGGCAATCATCCCCGTTGACGGAGGTGCCAGCTTGTGACGAAGAAAGGAATTAGAAGCGCCTCCCACGATAGGAGATCACCTGTAATTTTGAGAAGTATGGTAAAATTATAGCGAGGCGGTAGGTATGCGTAATCTTTAGCCGCTAAAAACAGGCAAAATTCCAAAATGTTGTGGAATAGTCAGATTCTTGTTACCCCCTATTTATTTCCAAATTGGTCACTGCTTTGAGACCACCATATTCAATAGCTTCCAAATATTGAACGCTATTGAACATGGTTCCAAACTCAAAATTTGCTAAGGAATTCTCAAGCAAATCTCAAAAACAGGCAAGTCTTACATGTCTGCAATTGACCTGTTAGTTGCCGGTAAATAGTCGTTCTGGTTCATCAAAATTTCCGGTACTCCGAGTCTAAAAATTCATTGGCTTCCGCCTCGGAGAATTTGGCTTGTTTGCTATCCCAATGCAATGTTTTATTTGGGAAACGGCCTGCAATAACACCCAAAAGTATTGTTTCCGTAAGCCTGGAAGCGTAAGAGAAAGGCGCGCTGCACTCATCTTTTCCCAAACAGGCGTCAACAAACTGATGATAGTGTTTTTTCCCTTCCTGATCGTAATCTCTGACAGGCGGCCCCAATTCATTGGATTTATCAAATTTTGAAATGTCAATATCCTCATACTTGCCGTCAACAATCAGCCTTGGAAGTTGCATAAAGTGAGGTAGCAGCAATCTTCCCTTTTCCCCGATGAACATGGCGCCTTGTCCGGGAAGTTTTTCGTCATTGGGCAGTTTTAGATCTTTATGCTTTTCAGGCGCTCCCACGCCGTCATACCATATCCATTTTAAGGTGTCTGCCGTGTACTTGGTTCCCGGAAATTCATAGGTGACGATGTTGTTTTCCGGGAAACCGAAACCGGTTGGCTTTCTACATTTATTTTTAATGGTAAATGGAACATCCAGCGCCAGGGCGTTGTAAGGTGTGTCAAAAATATGTACGCCCATGTCTCCCAGCGTTCCACAACCATAATCCAGCAACTTTCGCCAATTTCCGGGATGGTAAACATTTTCCTTGTAAGGTCTTTCCTTGGAGGTGCCCAACCAGAGGTTCCAATCCAGGTGTTCGGGAACCGGATCTTTTCCTTCAGGGGCAGCGCCGTCATATCCCCAGTTTTTAGGCGACCAGGCTCTTACCGTACTGACTTTGCCAATAATTCCGGATTGGATCAATAAAGTGCCTAATTTATAATCATAAAATGAATGTACCTGAATGCCCATTTGTGTAACCAGGTTCTTTTTTTCGGCCAATTTTCGCATGGCTCTTGCCTCGGTTACATGGTGCGTAAGCGGTTTTTGACAATACACTGGCTTACCCATTTCCATGGCCTTCATAGAGGCTGGCGCATGGGTGTGATCCGGCGTTGATACAATGACGGCATCAATGGTGTCGCCCATCTCCTTCAGCATTTGTCGATAGTCAGCGTAGACCTTGGCTTTAGGGTGCAGCGCTTTCGCAGCGGCCAGGTTGTTGGCATCAACATCACATAAGGCGGTGACGTCCACCAGTTGATGCGATGAGATAGCTTTGAGATCCTCCATGCCCATACCACCTACACCTATATGGGCAGTTCTTAAGCGGCCATTTTTTAAAGATGCCCAGGAGGATGAGGGCAGCAGTGCTAATGATGACAGTGCCGCAACACTTTTTAAAAATTGTCGTTTGTTCATTTTCATGGTGAGGGATTATAATTTTCTAATTTTTATATTCTTAAACCAAATTGGACTTGAGTGATCCTGCAAGCCAATGTACCCCGTTTTAAAACGGCCATAGTCTTCACTGTTTTTCCATTTGTCGGAGTTCTTTTTCTCATACCATTCTTTAGACCATGGAACGAAAGATAACACTTTTTTACCATTAAGCCAGTGCTCTACCTTTTCCGGTGTAAATACAATTTTGGAAGAATTCCATTCGCCGACAGGATGAAGTACTTTTTCATTCGGATCAGCGGGGTGCATGGCATAATCAGACGCGGTCATTTGTAAGGGTTTCAGTTCCGAGGGGTTTTCGGTATAGCCGAGACTGGTGTTATAAGCTGTCAGGTCATGCATTGACGCATAATTCTCATCATCGATCAGCTGATATTCCGGGGCAACTTCCGGCGGACCGTTATAACCTTCTTTCAGGTGATAAAAAATACCGCTGTTCCCTCCTTTGGGCAATTTCCATTCCAGGTAAAGTTCAAAATTATCAAATTCTTCAAGACCGTATATGATATCTGTGCCACCTTTGTAATCTTGTTCCAGCCCAAGTTCCGTGTCAAAAGTAAGTTCGCCATTCCTCACAACCCACCCGGGTGGTAAAGCGTCTCCATTGTAGGCTCTCCATCCCTTGGTACTGGTGCCGTCAAAAAGGTATATCCAGTCAGATTCAGTGTCACTTTCAGCAGCAGTTTCGGCTTTGGACCCGGCTTCAGCTTCAGCTTCCGTTTTTGATCCCTTTTGACAGGAGAAGGTCATCACAGCAAGCAATGCCAGTGCTATTAGTTGTTTCATAAATGGTGTTTTTGTGGGTTTTAACATACTTTATAATTGAATAATTTTTTTAAGCGAATAAATCTAAAATTGGCTGGCTCTGACCATCGGGTGTCGTATAAAAGGGTCTGCCTTCAATGGTATAGTGCGTTTCAGGGTGGATGCCGAGGGCATGATAGATCGATTGGTGTATCTGGTCTATTACCACCGTTTTTTCTATGGATGAACATGGCCTTTCATCGGCTGTTTTACCATAAACCAACCCTTTTTTGATACCACCGCCCCATATTAATACGGAGCTGCCATCGGTAAAGTGGCGATGCATGCCATAGAATTTTTCATCTTCAATTTTATCGGGTTGATTAACCTGGTCTCTTACTTTTTCACCGGGTCTGCCTTCCATAATGGCATCCCGGCTAAACTCGCTGGCTAAAATAATCAGCGTTCTGTCCAGGTGGCCCGTTTCGTCCAGGTCCCTGATCAATTGCGCAATGGGCCTGTTGATAAGTTCTTTCATTTTTACCAAACGCAAGTGGCCGTTTTCGTGGGTATCCCATCCTAGAAATGGTTCATATTCGGTGGAAACACTGATGAAACGGCCGCCGTTCATCGCCAGTCTTTTGGCCAAAAGACAGCCCAAACCAAACCGCCCGGTGTTGTAAGTGTCATATACCTCTTTGGATTCCTGTGTCAAGTCGAATATCTGTGCTTCCGGCGAATTCAACAGGCGATAGGATTGCTCCATCGACCGCATCAAAGACTCCTTTTGATAATCGCTACCCCGCTCCATGACGCCGCTTTTATCAACCAACTCTTTATATAGCTTATGGCGGGCTTCAAACCTTTTAAGGGACATTCCTTTTGGCGGGCGAACACTATCCAGTCCGCTGGAAGGATCTGGTATTAGAAAAGGACCGTATTCACTTCCTAAAAATCCGGCCGAATGGAAGGCTTTCAACTCTTCAGCTTCCCCAACGGTAAATCGTTGCCCCATCGCAATAAACGGAGGAATGACCGGATTTAACGGTCCCAGCTCTTTGGCAATCCAGGCCCCAAGGTGAGGTGCCTGCACGGACTGTGGCGGCTCATAGCAGGTATGCCAATGGTATTGATGACGGGTGTGTAATATATGGCCCAGGTCCGCGGACCGGTAGGAGCGAATAATGGCTCCCCTGTCCATCACATTGCCGATGGCTTCCAGACCTTCAGAAAAATCGAGTCCGTCGACAACGGTAGGAGCTTTGGGAAATGTACTTAACACTCTTTTACTCTCTATTCCTTTTTCGTAGGGTGCATAAGCTTTCGGGTCAAAGGTTTCGGTATGAGCCATGCCACCGGCCATCCAAAGCAAAATGACTGTATCAGCAGTGGCAGGGGTAACAGGAGCCGTTGAACAGGCACCTAAGAAACTGGTGGCAGGAATGCTGACCGACATGGAGGCCAGACTTGCCGCTCCCATTTTTTTTATAAAATCTCTGCGCGTATTTAATGTTTGATCATCCATATCTGGTCCTCCTAGTATATAAATTGAAATTCCGGTGACAGTACAGTAGCCCAAAACAGGTCTTGCACAGCTTCTTTATCAGGCGCTTCACCCAGTGCTCCCAGTATAACTTTTCTCTCCTGCCTGGTTGGCTTTCGCCCGAATGACCTTTGGTACAGCGTCTCGGCAATTTGGTCACTATTTGCACCGTATTGTTCAAGCCATAAGCCAGCCCCATCTTCCAGCACCTTGTTAAAATAGTTTCCGTTGGTGAGTTCCAATGCCTGCAATAACGTGGCTTGTTCATCTCTTGAGGTAGCTACGTTTTCCCTGCTGGGTCTGCCGAGGGCTTTCATTAGCGGATGTTGTCTCACCAGTGAAGCCCTGGCAAATCCGTTTCCTTGTGTATCAAATTTAAAATTAACCAGCTTATCCCAGTGTTTACGGCCATAATTTTTTACATTTTCCCAGCCTCTATCATCAAACGCCAACGTCGTCCATGCATCGTCGGGTAGGTTGGCAGTGCTTTTCCATTCCTCTCCTGACTGTATCACAGTGATATCTCCATCATCGTAATCCACTTTTAGAGCGAATAAAATCCCGGCGGGATTGGGGATACTTCCTTCGTTGGTGCCTTCCAAAGCGATGATATTTTCACCTGTGTTAAGCAAACGTTTTACATCCAGCCTGTCGGTTTTTCTCCAGTCATTGCCTTCGGATACACGTTGGCCATTAACATACAGGGTATAGGAATGGTCTACAGAAATTAATGCAAGTGCCGACGCAATCGTCTTTTGAGGCAGTGTAAATGTATGCCGGAAATATCGCTTCCCAGGCTCGGGTAAAACATCCCGGTCAAACTTTCTTTCCCGGTGCCATATTCTTTTCGAAGACAATCCTTCGCTGGTAGGATCAAAGGCAGCCGCATAGTATACCGGGGCAATTATCTGGCTTACCGCATCACAAAACTGCTCGGCACTCATGCGCCTTACCACCGGTCCTCTGAATACGTATTTTTCGGATTTGATGTCTTTAATATCTTTATAGTTTGAGGCAGGCAGTTGATAGGCCTTTGATGTCATGATAACTTTAATCAAATGCTTGATATCATGACCAGACTCTATAAAATCGGCCGCCAGCCAATCCAGCAAGGTGGCATTCCACGGTGTATTGTCCATTTCGTCTACCGGTTCAATAATGCCCCTGCCCATAAGACGTTTCCAAATGCGGTTGGTGATAGTCCTGTATAATCTGCCATTTTCAGGTTTTACCATGACCTCTGAAAGTTTTAGCAAGCGCTCTTTCAGTGTTTCTGCTTCTACAGAACCTAATTCGGTGTAAAGGAAATTCACTTTGGCCATTTTACCGATAGGTTTGTCGCAGCGATTTAATTCCAGGACGGTATCGGCAAAAACAGAAGCAAATCCATAAGCCTGGTCGAGGGTAAGGTTGCTGACGAAGCTGTTGTGGCAGGAGGCACATTTCACGTTCATACCCATCAACGACTGGCCGATATTTTGTGCGGCTTGTAATTCCGTGCGCTGGCTGGCATTTACCACACCCCGCCATTTAATTCCTTTGATAAACCCTTCGGATTCCTGGGTGGGATTGACCAGTTCCTTTACCATTAAATCGTATGGCTTGTTGTTTATCAGTGATTTGTAAAGCCAGTCCGTGATTTGCCTTCGTCCACCTGTAATAAATCCGGTGCCTGAATAATCATTTCTCAGGAGGTCATTCCAAAAGCTCAACCAATGCTGGGCGTAATTGAGGTGGTCACTTAGCAAGTTATCTATCAGCCGGCTTCTTTTATCTGTTTCCGAGTTATTCACAAACTTTTCTATCTCCTCCGGCTGGGGAAGGAGACCGATGATATCCATGTATACGCGCCTGATGAAGGTTCTGTCGTCAACTGTTTCAGACGATCCAATATCTCGCTCCTCAAAATAAGCCAGTATCAATTGATCGACGGGGTGTACTCCTTTTTCTGATTCGGGCAATTCCGGTTTTGTTAAGGCCAGGGGCGCTTCCGGGAATACTTTCAGCGCTTTGTCGGCCCAGTGCGCTCCCTTTTCAATCCATAGCCTGACAAGGGCTATTTCATTTTCTTTTAAGACTTTTCCCTTTTTGGGCATCACACCATCTTCATCGGGCGCAAGGGAAATGCGCCTGTAAATCTCACTTTCCTCTGGTTGGCCTGCAACAATTACCTTACCTGATTCTCCTCCTTTAAATACCCCTCTTTTGTTTTCCAGCACCAACTCTCCCTTCTGTTTATTTTCGCTGTGGCACTGATAGCAGTTATGGGCAAAAATTGCTCTTACCTCCAGGTTAAGATTGTCGAGCTGGTCTTCCGATAAGGTATCCAGGTTGTTTAATTCTGCTAACAACACTTTGGTGTTTTCGCTATCATAATTGCTTTTATTGCCAGGAAGGGTACTGGTGAGGAAATCCTCACCGTGTGTAAGACTGGCGCCCATGTGTCCTGTAATTGTCAATAATATTACGGTAGTGGCCAGTGCAGACCGGTAAACCAGGTAATTTGATAACTTGCCATTCAGGGTATTACGCAACAGCAACGCTGTGATGACAGCCAGGGCGGCCGTGGCAATACCTATATTCTGATGTGCCTGAACCAGTTCACCGCTGTAATCATCGAAAGTACGCAAAAGCCATCCCAACATCGCCGCCAATATCGCAAACAGCGCTCCCAGATACACCATCCAATTGATGCCTTCTCTTAACCCTGGACGCTTGCCACCTATGGTAAGTATTTCCAGAAAGAGTGAAACAACAAGCAAGCCAATCGGGAAGTGAACGGTTAGCGGATGCAACCGGCCGACAAAATGAAGAATCCAGGACCATGCGTTATCTTCCATAGTAGCTAAGATAATCACAAACCTGACCACAGGCAATTTAGATCCTAATTATTTGATAAAGTAATAATTCAAAATTTTATGATAATTTAACACCGTTATGCTCGAACACACTTCCGGATCAGCCTGAAAAAGGAAAGCGATGCGAAGTTACCGGTTGATCCGTAACAATTGCAGTTTATCATTGTTGTTACCTGCCAATATGGAACGTCCGGCTTCAGTCTTGAGAAAAGCGAGCGATTTGACGTCGCCGGGTAAGTAAAAACCAGTGATTTTGGAGGGTATAGGTGCAAAACTACCTTGACCGTTGCCCTTTAAATAAATGCCGGTGCCGGCATCATTTCGGGGAGTCTCTGGTTCTGAGGCATATAAGTTGCCGGCCGCGGCTATATCCAGGTAACCATCTGCGTCAAAATCTGCAACCAGGAAATCGTTAATCGATGACAGTTGGGCAGGCATGGGCAAGCTGGTGGTTTTGAAATTTCCACCACCCATATTTTCAAAATAACTGCTGGCAAAATTGGTGACTTTGTAATGAAGCGCTTGTGAAAGGGCTTTTTCCGTATAAATGTTAGCCAATTCTGCACTGGCAAAAGCGCTGTAATTTTCAAATTTCCTGGCAATACCCGGGATTTGCTGAGAGGAACATTGCCTTCCCCGGACCGGGTATTGTTTTTTCCCCTGGTAATACCCTAATACAATATCTGACCTTTTATTATTATCAAAATCGTCGGCGTAAATATCAAAAGTATGGATCCGGTTGGCCTTATATTTATAGTTTAATCCCAGGTTACCGCCTATCAGGTCAAGGTCCCCGTCCTGGTCAAAATCACCACTGTCAATAGCAAACCACCAGCCAATTTCCCGGATAAGCGTATCTTTTTTAAATTTCCCGCGATCGTTTTTAAATGCTATAACGGGCATCCATTCCCCGGTAATGATTAAATCCTCCCACTGATTTCCGTCTATATCTGCCCATAAGGCAGCGGTTACCAAACCTATATTTTGTAATTCCGGCACCACCCGGTCCGTTACATCCATAAATTCAGGCTTGTCTTTGGTACCGATGTTTTCGAGCAGGTAGCTATCGGCCGGGTAAGGATAGTGCCTTGGTACAATGCGTCCGCCGATAAACAAATCCATATCGCCGTCATGATCGTAATCCATAGCCTGTACACAGGACCCGCTGGAATGAAAAGCAGGAAGGACATTTTTGGCCCTTCGAAAATTGGCTTTCCCATCGTTTATGTAAAGTCTATCCTGATAAAGTGTATCGTTGGCGGGAAATTCATTGCCGCCGCTTACCACGTACAAGTCCAGGTCTCCGTCATTGTCGGCGTCGAAAAAACTGGCATCTATATCTTCAAAAGGGGCATCGTGGTGCCAGGGATCCGTCACTGCTTTAAATGTTTCGTCTGGCTGTTGTAGAAAAAGTTTGGCGGCGTAACCGGTAGCATTTCCAATGAAACAATCCTCCAGTCCATCTCCATTCACATCTCCGACTGCTATTCCCGGCCCAAAATTAGATGTTTTATGAGGGAGAAGGGGTTCAAATTGAAAGTCGTCATAGGTGTTTTCCCGATGCGCAAAATCCGGTGCCACGCCTGGTGGTTCGCTGAATAAGGTGCTTATCGACTTTTTTGGAGAGACCTTTGACGGTTTGCTGTCTTTATGGTAGACCGTTAACTTTTGGTTGGAGGGATAATCCGTAAATGCCTGTTCCTGGCCATCCGGCCATCGCACGATTATTTTTTTGGCTTTTTTTTCATGGGCCATTCCAAAGTTGATAACAGGACCCATAGAAGATACATAGCCTCTTGAGAGGGTATGTTCGTAAAACTGGGAGAATCCCTCCAGCTCTACAGAAATTTTCGTTCCGATACCCAATGGATTTTGATCAGTACCAATTAATTGAATCTGCAGGTAGTAATTATCGGCTTTTTCTGAGGTCAGGTTTTTGTAAATACCGGCCTCGTTGTCTATGTTGTTTATGATGATTTCCAGGTCGCCGTCATTATCAAGGTCCGCATAGGCTACCCCATTTGAGAATCCTTTTTGCGAGAATCCCCAGGCATCCGTGCGATTTGCAAATGTCAGGTCTTTTTTGTTTTTAAAAACACCGTTGGCAATAGGTTCGGATGGCATATTACGGACTTTTTGCAATGGGTCACCAGCGGCTGAAGCTTCCTTTATGTAGCTGGACTTGTCTATTTTATTAAAATAATCAATGTTGTTAATATCTCTTCTTGATCCGTTGGTGATAAATACGTCTTTCCATCCGTCGTTGTCCATATCTACAAAAAGCGCTCCCCAGCTCCAGTCGGTAGTGGCCAAACCGGACATTCGTGAAATATTGCTAAAAAAAGGCAGAACGGCGCCGGTGGTGCCATTGTTAAGTTGCAGCGAATTGTACATATACTGATGTTGCAGTCCGCGGTCTACCATTTCATAAAATTGATCGGGCGCCATGGCTGACATATTCTCCTTCGCTCTCCTGTTATCTTCCGGTGCCATATCGACCTGAATGATGTCCAGCAGACCGTCGTTATTGAAATCGCCAATATCCGTGCCCATGCCGTAGAAGGAAGTTTGCTTCAATAATTCCGTAGCCCGGTTGGTAAAGGTGCCATCGCCGTTGTTGATATAAAATAAATCCGGGCTGGCAAAGTCATTGGAAACGTAAATATCCACATAGCCGTCCCCGTTAAAATCACTGACGGTGGCACTTAAAGCTAAACCGTAGGAAAGCAATCCCGATTCGGCCGTAACGTCAGTAAACGACCCGTCTTCATTGCGGCGGTATAAATGGTCCGAATGTTCGGGCGTTGCATTTTTCATAGCCTGATCGTAGAAGAACACAGGAATTTTAAAGGGGGTCATGGGATAATTGGCTACATACAGGTCCAAATCGCCGTCGTTGTCGTAGTCCAGAAATGTACTTTGCGTAGAATGGCCTGGATCATCGATGCCGTAATTTTCAGCCATTTCCTTAAATACCGGCACACCGGATTGGTCGATACCCTGATTTACGTAAAGTAGGTTCCGGCAAAACCTTGATTTTCCGGATACACTCACGTAAATGTCTGTCAGGCCGTCGCAATTGATATCGCAAATGGTGGCACCCAGCATCCAGCGTCCATCTCCGCCAACATTTGACTTATCGGTGACATCTTCAAAAGTAAGATTTCCCCGGTTAAGGTATAATTTGTTGCGGACCATGTTGCCTGTAAAGTAAAGATCGGGCAGGCTGTCATTGTTGTAATCACCGACAGCAATGCCACCACCCATGTAGATGTAGGAATAGTTAAAGTAATTTAAGGTGTCGGTTTCAGTCAATGTGTTCGTAAAATCAATATTGGTTATCGATGACGGCAGCATTTGAAACCTGAGCGATTTGCCCTCATCTCTTTCCACAGAACATGCTATCATACCCAGAATCGGCAATGCCAAAAGAATCATTATGATACAGCGATAGTGACTTGTATTGTTTTTCGTTAAAATTTTCTTGCTGTTAAGGCATTTAAACATGGCAACTGCATCAATAAAGCAAGAACCAGGGAAATAATTCCGGGAAACTATTTCCCTGGTTCTTTTTGAAAAATAAGAATTGTCAATAACCGGGATTTTGATCAGCCTGACTGATGGACGAATTAGAATCAATCTCTGATTGCGGTATAGGCAGCAGCTCGTGCTTGCCGGGCACAAAATCGGAGATAACATCGCCAATGATTCCCCATCTTCTGATGTCGTCGTATCTCGACTGTTCTCCTCCCAGTTCCACTGCTCTTTCGTGTACAATAGCCTCAAAAATCTCGGCTTTGTTTCCTACTGGAAAACCGGCGGCATCCATTTCCGGTGTATTATAATTTGGCATGTTCACCCTGTCTCTGATCTGGTTGAGATAACCGATAGCGGCTGTACCATTGCCCAGCTCATTTTCTACTTCTGCCAGCATCAATAAAACATCGGCATACCTGATTACCCTGGCGTTGATGCCGCTGAAAAAATTGGGTTCAGGTCCACACACCTGTGATATATTTTGAAATTTCTGCCATATGAAGGTAGTGCGTGTATTGACCAGGGAGGGATCACATTCCTGGCCCAGGCGTTGCCCCGGCGCGTAGAAAGTATATTCCTTGCGGGGGTCGCCATCTTCATACATCGCTACAAATGCCGGATCGGGCCCGACGTTAAACCAGCCTGAATATTCCTGGGCCCGGAAAGTCACTTCATCGACACCCTGACCATTTTGATTCCACGAGTCACCCTGTCCGAAATTCTGATCAAACACTACCTCAAAAATGGATTCATCGTTGAATTCTCCGGCACGAATGGAATTTAAATTGTAGTCGGTGACGAGGTTATAACCCGTGACGGACTCAAGCGTTGTCTTGGCGCCGGCATAATCCTTCATGTAAAGTTGCACTTTCCCCTTGAGTGCTACAGCAGCACCCGAGGTGGCCCTGCCCAGTTCCTGACCGTTCTTATCGGGCAAAGCGGCGGTGGCTTCATCCAGGTCCTCTAAGATAGCTTTGTAAATATCGCTCTGAGGGGTCCGAGGAAAACCTGACGGACTGGTGGCCACTTCCAGAACAAGCGGCACATCTCCGAACTTGGTGGTTAAGAGAAAATAGTATAAGGCTCTTAAAAATCTGGCTTCGCCTTTCCGTGCCCTGATCTCAGCTTCGCCGACATTTTCCACGGTCGCGCCGATTACAAAATTGGCCCGGGCGATTCCCTGGTAGCAATCGTTCCAATAGGAGGTAAAGCCGGGGTTGGTGGCGTCAAAAGTGTAGGCAATCATTTGAGCCTTGTCCGCTTCCAGGTTTCCCAGGGCAATATTCTCCCGTGCCAGGTTTTCATTGATGTAATAAGCATACCGTCCGTATAGCCCGGCTGTCTGCAGATAGGTATATACCGCATTCACAGAAGTGGACAGATCTTTGGAGCTCTTGAAGAAGTTGTCTTCCACAAGCACATTGGGGTTAGATAGTTCTATATCTTTTTCATCGCAGGAATGATTCAGAAGCATTCCAACGAGAATTATTGCTAATATTTTAATATTCTTCATCATACTTAAAATTTAAATATTCATTAGAATGCCAGTTTTATTCCGCCAATTACAGCTCTTGGTTGGGGATAAAACCCTCTGTCAATACCAATTTCAGATACACCGGCGTTAGTTTGTATCCTGCTGCCGATTTCCGGATCGTAACCCGAATAATCGGTGATGGTGATCAGGTTTTGTCCTGAGATATAAATACGCAGTTGGCCTAATCCCAGGGATTCTAATTTTTCCGATGGCAAAGTATATCCAAGCGTGATATTTCGCATTTTGATGAAGGATCCGTCCTCCACGAATCGATCTGAGGCCCGGGTATTGCCATTGGGATCGCCCTGGGCTGCTCTTGGGATAGTGGTGGAAGTTCCTTCCCCGGTCCATCGATTAAGGACAGCAGTGCCCGAGTTAAATAACCTTGTCATACCTTCCAGATCGTATCTTGTGGTATTGTAGATGTCATTCCCGCTCACACCATTAAAAAATACTGTAAAGTCAAATCTTTTGTATTCGGCACTCAAATTTAAACCGAAAGTTAAATCGGGATTAGGATCTCCGATGATGGCTTTATCACTGGCGTCAATGACGCCATCATTGTTCAGGTCTTTAAACCGGATATCTCCGGGCGCCGCGCCCGGTTGCATGGCGTGATTGTCGATTTCAGATTGATTTTGGAATAAGCCATCGGTTTGCCATCCATAGAAGTGATACAGCGGTTCTCCCACTACAATTCTGTTCAGATTATCGGCTTCGAACGGCGCGTTTTGAATGCTTACTACGTCTTGCCCAAGCGATACTGCCTCATTTTTACTGGTTCCCAGGTTCAGAGAAGCTGACCACTTTAAAGCGCCCTCGTTATCCTTGTATCCCAGGTTAACTTCAAAGCCACGGGTTTTAACTGAGGCAATGTTGGTGGGAGCATTTCCGGCCGGCACGCCAAGTGACGCAGGCGTAGGCAAAAATAGCAGGAGGTCATCATTTTCATTTTTATAATACTCAAAAGAGAAAGTAACCTGATCCTGCAGCAAGCCCACATCAAGTCCGATATTGGTCATCGTCACTTCTTCCCACTTCAAATCCGGATTAGACAGGCCAAGCGGACTTACACCATTCAGAATGTTGCCATCCTGCAATACGTAGTTAAAGGTAGACAAAAGTCCCGACTGAAACAGGTAGTCACCTATCCTGTCGTTTCCTGCTTTGCCCCAGCTGGCTCTTAGCTTTAAATTGCTGATCAGATTCATAGTGGGGATAAATTCTTCATTACTGATCCTCCAGGCGGCTGAAACGGATGGAAAGCTGCCCCATTTGTTGTTTTTTCCAAACCTGGAAGAACCGTCTCTTCTGATAGAGGCTCCCAGCAGATATTTATCCCGGTAGTTATAATTTACCCTTCCAATATAGGAGATGATACTATACTTATTGGTGGTGCTGGATAACTGATTTCCTGGGAAACTCACCTCCGGAATCTCATCGGTTAGGCTGTTGTTACTCCTGGCGGTAAATATATTTGTGGTAGACTTTTGCTGTTCCGCAACAACCACTACGTCCAGGTTATGGCCACCGGCGAGATCAGTTGTATAGTTTAAGCTGTTGGTAAATACGGTCGACAGGTACCGGTTGTCGGTTCTGGTGATCTGGGCGAAGTTCTGTGTTACAAATTCTCCGTTGGTAAAGGACTTGCTGTGAATATTGTTGTTATTGTAGTTAAGGTCTAGGCCTATCTGGCTTTTAAATTTAAGGCCTTCCAGGATTTCGTATTGGCCGTAAAAAGTACCGATAACACTGGAGACCTTATCGACATCATTGCGGGCCAGTTGAAATCGCACGGGATTTTGTGAATCCTGGAAATCAACAGCGTCTGTTTCTTTGTAGCCGCCGTTGGGATCATTTGGATCAAATACCGGCAAATAGGGGGGGATTTTTATCATGTGTTCAATAAGTGTCCGGCCGGTAGTTCCCGTCCCACTTTCCTTATCGCGGGTACTGATTCCCACTGAAAGCGTTTGTGCAAAGTCCAATTTTTCAGTTACCTTAACATTGCTGTTGAGCCCAAAGGAATAACGTTCAAACCCGGTGCCAACGATTATGCCTTCCTGCTCAAAGTAACCTGCATTGAGGCTGTAGCTTAAATTTTCGGAGCCACCGGAAATGCCAATATTGTAATTTTGAATTCTGCCGCTTTGAAAAACTTCGTCCTGCCAGTCTGTGTCTGTTAAGAAATCAGCCCATTGAGGGTCTGTTAGTCTGGCCGGTAGCTGATTGCCCGGAATACTGGGGTCGGTATCATATTCGCCGGCGTATTCCGTATATTGGGCAGGGTTGAGCAGGTCCAGGGTATTATTAATTTGTGAAGCGCCGTAATAGGCATCGAAGCTAATATTGGGTTTCCGGCCGGAGCCAAAACTCCCCTTTTTGGTCGTAATTAGTATAACCCCATTGGATCCCCTTGATCCGTATATGGCCGCGGTGGCGGCATCCTTGAGTACTTCTACAGACTCAATGTTGTTGGTATTGATATCGTTGATATTGCTGGTAGGTACGCCATTCACTACAAATAATGGGTCGCCATTTCCAAAGGTGCCCAGCCCTCGTATTCTTACCAGGGGTTTTGAACCCGGTGCACCGGCGCTCAGTACGGTAACACCGGCGGCGCGACCCTGCAAAGCATGATCCACGCCAACAGACGGAACCGAGGCAATGTCTTCTCCTTTAACAGATGACAAAGCGCCGGTTACATTGGCTCTTTCCTGTGTGCCATAGCCCACAACCACTATTTCTGACAGCGCGGTAATGTCCTGCATAAGGGTTATGTTGATGGTGCTTTGAGAATTGACCAGCCGCTCAAGGGTAACATATCCTATGGAAGAGAAAACCAGCGTGCTACCCTCCTGAACACTGATTTGATAATTGCCGTCGGGATCAGTGACAGTGCCATTGGTTGTTCCCTTTTCAACTACATTGACACCGGGTAATGGCTCGCCATTTTCATCTTTCACCTTTCCTGAAACAATAGCATATTGCTGGTCATCTATGGATATAAGTTCGGATAAGGCACCCTGGGATACGTTTTTTTTATAAACGTGAATCGTTTCATCTACCCGTTTAAAACGCAGGTCTGCTTTTTTCGAAATAAACCTTAACAAATCAGCGAGGGTGACATTGTCAAAGTTGATGGTGTAGGCTTTTTTCTTTCTTAAGATACTTCTGTTGAAGGCGAAGGAGAACATGGTTGTATTTTCAACCTCGGCAAAGACCTGTTCAATACTCGCATTCTCAGTATTTATGGAAAGATTGACTTTTTCAATACTCATTTTTTGGGCGTTGCCCGGCGAAGCAAGTATAAAATTAATGAGTATACACTGTAGAATTGTTCCAAATATTGCATATTTAGACATAACAATTACTTGTTGTAAAATTTTTAATTTCATAATTTAGAGTGTTGGTGGAAATTTTTTTTCATCAAAATAGGTTGCCACATAGTATTAGCTTATCGACCAAGAATGACTTAATCTATATGGCATCTAACTCATAAGAGCCAGTTATTTTATTATGACTGGCTTTTTTGGGGGCTAACTGGTATTCATAATAGGGTTGTTTAAGTTGGATTTATTTTATAATGACTACTTTGTCTTTAATTTCGAACTTAAATCCATAGGCAAAACTCACTCCTTCCATCACCGCCTTCAGCGATTTATTCTCATAAACCCCCGAATATTCTTTTTCTATGGTACCTTTGTAGGAATTGATAAACGTGACACCATACCATCGTTCTATTCCTTCAATAACTTCCTCAAAATCAGCGTTTTCAAACAAGAGTATTTTGTTTTTCCAAGCCAGGACCTTGGTGGGGTCGAAATTGGTTTTCTCAGACCTTTTGTGCGCTTTGTCATAAATTAACATCTCATTGGGTTTCAAAATTACCGGCTCGGCGTTGTTGGCAGCGTTGGTTGGTTGCAGCGAAACTTTGCCGGATAGTAATGCAACTTCTACGGTCTTGTCAATTTTGTAGGCTTTCACGTTGAAAGCAGTGCCCAGCACAGTGGTTTTGATATTTCCACTGGTCAATATGAACGGTCTGTTCTCATCTCTTTCAACTTTAAGAAATGCCTCTCCCTCTAGAAAAACCTCTCTTTTGTCAGTTTCAAATACCTTTGGAAATATTAGCTTACTACCTGAATTGAGCTTTACAATGGTGCCATCGCCCAGATTGATGCTTAATTTCTGCCCATTGGCAGCCTTTTTCTCAATAAAGGTTGGGCCTGTCGATTCGGAGAGCAGCGGTTCCTGCGAATCATTGGAAAGTGTATAATAAAATAGAGAAATGGTAGCAATTAATAATGTTATCATTGCAGCTCTTCCCATCCATGTATTCAAATTAATTAATTGAAGTGGCCGTCTGGACTTTTCACGAAGGGCTATGTTTTTCTCTATGGCAAGTTTAATCTGATCGACCTCTTCGTCGGAAATACTGGTCTCTTTAAATTGCTGTGCCAGGATGATTGATTTCGCTTTTTCAATTTGCTTAAGACCTTCCACACCGGGGTTTTCCCAATGTTCCCACGCCTCGCTATTATCTTGGTGAACCCATTGGATAAACGATTCATTAAGTAACAAATCAGTCAGAGAATATTCTTTTTCTTCCATTTAAATCACGTTATGCACATGCCGCGAAAAGGCTCTTCGCTTTGTATTTTATATACATAATGCAATCCTTGGAATTATTACCCCATTTTTTTAAAAAAAATTAAAAAAGTTTTTCTGTCAGGAGAATTTTTGAAGAATTAATAATAAAATAAAAGGCAGATTTTTGAGCCGGTCAAGCGCCCTGGCCAGTAGTTTATAAACAGATTTTACTTCTACCTGTAAAATTTCCGCGATTTCCTGGTGAGACAAAAGTTCGTAATATTTTAAAAAAATGGCTTCCTTTTGTTTAGCGGTGAGTGTTTGTAACATGCTGTTGAGCTTGTTGCTGTTCACCTCGGCATTATGCTTTCTGATCATTTCATCCTCCGGCGAATAGGATATAGAAAAATCCGGATAATCTGTCAGTTCGTGGTTTTTCTTTTCTTTGCCCAGCTGCCTTAAAAGTCTTCTTTTTAAGGACTTGTACAAATAGGGCTTAATGTGATTGGTAGTCGCCAGCTTATTTCGCTTGATCCAAAGATCTGTAAACAACTCCTGGATACAGTCTTCCACCAATGTTGTATTACCGGTAAACTTGGCTCCATAGTTATACAGCGCTCGAATGTGGTTATAATATATTTGATTAAAAGCCTCTTTGTTTCCCTTTCTGAAACTATCCCAAACTATTTGATCGGAATTGAAGATCGTCATGGCAGCATAAACTTGGGTATGCCAGAGAAAGGAAAGCCTGTCCCGATCCGGAATAGGAGATGGCATAGCAATGTGTCGGACAACCTTGAATCGTTTTTGATGTCATCAACCAGTATAGGATTTAACTTGTCGTAAAAGCTAAAAGGATTAACACGCAATTTGATTGTGTCGGTTGTCATCAATTTTAAAATTTATAATTTTCCACGCTGCGTTTTTTGTTGCCAGTTCTTTTCAGGAAAATGACAGCTGCAAAAGCATTCAGCCAAAATGCTCTTGCCTTATAATTTATATTTTAACCGCATAATAAACAAATTATCGGAAGCTTTTCAGGCTTCTATTAAAGCCGGATAAGTATCTAAATTATTGACAATTAATAGGTTTACCGCAGAATTGGTAAGGTCAACAATCTGTGGGATCAAACCTTTGTGGCGGTGTGACTGCGAAAACCGGTCAGATAATTTTATCACTAATAATTTAATGTGTTATGATTCAGATCATAATGCAAATACCTGATTGTCTCTTAATATTGTATTATGTTGAAGTACAATAAGTTACAAGAAAAAAGTATTGGATTGTTATCATGACCAATGCATGGCAACAACATATCTACCCACTCCGGTTTGTGGCTTCTCTCTTATGGCTGGGATTTGTCGTGGCGATCAGCTTTATGGAGGCGCCTTTAAAATTTCAGGCGTCTGCTGTCACATTGGCTATTGGCCTGGGAATTGGAAAAATAATCTTTGCGGCGCTCAATAAAGTTGAGTGGGTACTGCTTTTGATCATTGTTTTGTCTTTCATCATTTCCGGCGCCACCAGAAAAAATTGGTTGTGGCTTGGCTTGGTTTTTGGCATTCTTGCTGCGCAGTCAGTATACCTGTTGCCTGTTCTCGATGCCCGGGCCACGATGATTATCAACGGAGGATTGCCACCTCAAAACAATACACATTTTTTTTACATAATACTGGAAGTGCTGAAGTCAATGCTTTTAGTGACCATGACCTTTCATTTTATATATGGGAAAAGTTATATTAACCGTAAATCCTTGCACTATGAGGCAACAGAAAATTTTATAACAAAAAATAAATAATAAAGACATGAGTGAAATATGGTTACCATCATTGAAAACAGCTACCCCGCAGGAGGGATTTGAATTGGCAATTTTGCTTTCGCGCAGAGGTGTAAAATATACGCAGCCGGATAAAGAGGTACTACAAAAACTAAGGCCTGAATACGCCAATAATGCCGACAGTTTAACTGCCGCTTCGCAGGTCATTGCCATAAACTTTCAAACCGTTGCTGCTGCCAATAATTATTGGAAATAATCTCAGGGTATGTGGCGATCACTCTTAACCAGGGAGTGGTATTTGGGGCTGTTGGACTACTTAAAATAGCACGGGCTCAAGCGTATTTTAGATAATTTAAAAGCATAAATTAAACATGGTGATAAAACAGATAAAAGAAGAATTAGTGCAGGCAAAGCACCCGGTGGCCAAATCTCTTCATCACAATAAGGCATTCAGGGTATTGGTAATTGGGTTCAATAAAGATATGATCATGTTGTCGCATACAGCTAAATGGCCATCTAAACTGACAGTATTGGAAGGAACCGTCACCTATATGGAGGAAAAGGGAAATACCGTGCTTCAGCAATATGATGAGTTTGACATACCGGTGGGCATTACACACTCGGTAGAGGCGACAGAGGATAGCCTTTGTTTATTGACCCAGGCGGAAAAATTATAAAACACTAAATAATATTTCAGGGATAACTAAAAGGAATCAGGTATAAAAAGAGCAAAATTTTCAATTTGGCAGAGAAAAAATAACATGGAAAATAAGCAGTAAAATGCCCAAAACGCTTTTTTGGAATACATTTATTTATTTGGATATTGTATATTGCTGAAAATTTGATTTTTTGGAAAACAAGTTCCTTCCTTCTCTGACTTAACCAATGGGTGCCATGCTAAATCCAATAGCTGACTGGAAAAGATCTTTTGGTTATGAATGAAAAGCGCATATTAAATGCCGTAAAAAATAACACACATGAGGATTAATCCTTTACGAATAATTGGTTCGATTACACTTTTTAGTTTAATGCTGGTATTTGCCTGCCGGGAAAAGCCGAAAGAGCGGGAGTTGAGTTCGGCTCAAAAGCGGGAGCAGCTCATCCGTCGTCTTTCCCGATTCTCAGCCCTGCCCAAAAACATAAAAGAACCTGCTGACAACCAGGCAAACCCCGCCAAGGTTGAGCTTGGCAGGTTGCTGTTTTTTGATCCCATTCTTTCCGGCAATAGGGACGTGGCCTGTGCAACCTGTCACCACCCTTCCAGTGGCTATGCGGAGAGCCTGGATATATCAATAGGGGTAAATGGACAGGGTTTTGGTCGCCGCAGGGCTTTTAAAACCCCGAATAAGATCCCTTTTACCAAAAGAAATTCTCCAACCATTCTCAATACTGCCTTTAACGGGATCAATAACAACAAACAATATGCCCCGGAAAATGCCCCGATGTTTTGGGATCTAAGAGTTGAAAGTCTGGAAAATCAGGCGTTGGAACCCATAAAGTCGCTGGAAGAAATGAAAGGGCTTCATTATTCTAAAGAGGAAATTTTGCCTGAGGTCGTCAACCGTCTCAAACAAATTCCGGAATATCAGGAACGTTTCACAGCGGCATTCGGCCAGGGAGAAATCATTACCAGTCAAAAGATTGGAAAGGCCATTGCCGCATTTGAACGGACATTGCTCACCAATAATTCCAGGTTTGATCAGTATATGCGTGGCGATCAGTCCGCTATTTCCATATCGGAGCGGGAAGGTTTTGAGCAGTTCAAGAAATCAGGTTGCGGAAATTGCCATAATGGTCCTATGTTTTCAGATTTTAAAGAGCATGTGCTTGGTGTCCGGCACAATGAAAAACTATCAGATCCCGATAAGGGTATAGACAGCACTTATGCTTTTCGCACGCCCACGCTTCGCAATCTGCGCTTCACCTTTCCGTATATGCATAACGGCACACTATCTTCCCTCGAGGAGGTTCTGGAGTTTTACGAAGATATTGCGGCCGGTATAAGGATTAATGAGGACCTGACAAAAGAACAACTGGATCCGCTGGTAAGTGAAATAAGCTTGAAGGTAAGCGAAATGAGCCCCATCATTTCTTTTTTGAACACGCTTAACGACGATAGCTTTGATAAAACTGTTCCATCTTCCGTGCCCAGTGGCTTGCCGGTAGGGGGTAATATTCACTAATCTTTAATAATGTCATCATTCCAGTAAATCTGCCTTGAGGGTATGGAAGCTAAAGCCGGCAAAGATACCCAGACCATTTTGAATGTTATTGGCTATCTGCACAGGAGCGGCAAAGGTATTTTCCTCTTCAATTCTTCTTTGAAAGGCTGACGTTTGCAGGTAATCATAATAATCTTTGCTGAGAGATTTTAATACGACATGGATTTCGTAACCAACAGGGCTGGAGAGATTCACATTAATGGGAGCAATAAAAAAGTTCAGCGTGTGAGACTTGCCCTCAAACCGGATGTCATTAAAAAATAAAATAGGATCTGCCGCTACAGAACTGGAATCGCCAATTTGAATGTTAACGTTGCCGGTGAGGCCAACATCGGGATCTTCTGTGATAAGAAAACCGGGAGTCCCCTCTAAAATGTCACCAGTACCCTGGCGCAGAATGACTACTTCTATGCCATAGTAATTCTCCACAGCACCTGGATCTGTAAATGTCAGTTTAGCCGGATACCCAAATCCATCCAGGTTGACACTGGCAATTTGAGTATTGACGGTGAATGATTGAATGGGTACAGAAACGGGGATGGCACCCATGGAAGTTACCTCGGGAAAGCCAGGTGCCTGGACAGAAAGGAAATATTCTTTTCCAACTTCCGGAATGAGCGTGCTTGCGTAATTGCCCCTGCCGTCTTCCAGCAGTAATTCGTGTGTTCCTTCATCATTAAAAATCTTTACAACCGCCTGGTTTATAGGGTTGATTTGTTCGGGTTCCAGTATGTAGTTGCTACTGGTAAGATTCACTTTCAGCGGTTTTCCCGGATGAAAAAATGAATTGACGACCACCTTGGTTTCGGGCGAGATCCTGGGATCAAAAGGTGTTTCGCAGGCGGCGATCATCAGAAGTATTAAAAGTAGTAACCGGTTCATTTGATCTAAAATTTAAATTGATAGCTAAGAGAAGGAATAATGGGAAACAGGCTAAGCTGCACGAATTCCCTTTTATTTTCAAAGTCAGGATTGAATTCCACGAAAGTCGGGTTTAGGCGGGCGTAGGTGTTGTAAAGTCCGAAAACCCATTTGCGCTGGCCCCATCTTTTTTGTTTTGAAAAACTGACGCTAATATCCAACCGGTGATAGTCTTTGATCCTGGTGGCATTTCGGCCAGGGAAATCTTTGATCAGCGTAGTACGGTTCAGGTTCCCGGTAACGTGCCCTACCGACCGTTGATAGGTAGCTGTAGGCAGTGTTACCGGAAAGCCTGTGCCGTAGACCCAGACCAGGCCCAAATCGATGTGAGGTTTTAATTGGTGTGTTAAAGTCAGGCTCACATCGTGTCTCCGGTCATATCTGTAATAAAATTCCTTGCCGAAATTCAGGTTTTCAAAATCCCTGGTATTCCTTGACCACGTATACCCCAACCAGCCGGTGGTTTTTCCCAGCTTCTTTTGTAACAGGAATTCAAGGCCGTAGCTAATGCCGTCCCCAATTTCGATCTTGTCCTCCCACGCATCGTCAATGTCCAGGAATCCCGCGCCATCCTTGTATTCTATCAGGTCAGTCATCCATTTGTAATAACCCTCTATGGTTATTTCAAACTTCCTGGCCACCTCTGCAGCAATGCCGGCCGCTATCTGGTCGGACTGCTGGGGTTTCACCCTATCGGTAACAGGGATCCATAGATCCGTGTTTAGGCCCACACCAGAGTTTACCAGCAGGTGGATATACTGTGCCATTTTTGCATAAGAGGTCTTTATGGAAAGAAAATCATTAATTTGGAAATTAGCAGAAAACCTGGGTTGGACAGAACTATAAAATGTATTTTCCGTGGAAGAGCCGGAAACGTGTATCCCGGCATTCAGACCAAATTTGTCTGAAACCCTGATCTCGTCCTCGGCATAGACATAGAATTCCTGAGTAGCCATTTTTGAGGAACCAAAAGTCGTATCCGTAGCCAGGTGCGACTGAAACCTTGATGCGCCGGGCTTAAACAGGTGGTGAACAGCGGCGCCACCAAATCTGATGTGGTGATTACCGGAAGGCAAATAATCAAAATCCAGTTTTAGCGCCCAGTCTCTGACATTGGAAGTGTAGTCATTTTTTCTGAAAATATTGTTTGTTTCTCCAGATGACACTATTTTGGTATCTACGGAGGTGGAAAGATTAAATTCATACCTGCTGTAAGTGGCCGTCACATTTCCAAATAATTTTGGATTGTAGACATGATTCCACCTTAAGGCTGTCGTCACATTTCCCCAGCTCATGTCCGATTCTTCTTCGGTTGTTTCTCTTAGGCCCTGAAAACCAAATGTCTGGTCTATTTCCTCAAAAAACTTATCCCGCCCCAGATAAGTACTCAGAAATATTCGATCGCGGTTGGAAAAAATATGGTTGATCTTCCCGTTAAAATCTTCGAAGTGGTAAGATGTAATACGCTCACTATTGGAAAGCTTGGCCAACGGCACGATGAACAGGTCCATAAAAGTTCTCCTGCCGGAAAGCATATAAGAAGTTTTTCCTTTTTTAATGGGCCCCTCAATGGTAAATTTTGTGGCGACATTTCCAATCGCCCCCTCACCGTGAAATTCATTGAGATTTCCCTCCTTCATTTTGATGTCAATAACCGACGATAACCTGCCGCCATACCGCGCGGGAAAACCTCCTTTAATAACGTCAACCTGGTGGATAGCGTCCGCATTGAAAACGGAGAAGAAACCAAACAGGTGGCTGGCATTGTAGACAGGCACGCCGTCTAACAGTATCAGATTCTGATCCGGTCCCCCACCTCGGACATAAATGCCCGACGTACCCTCGGCGCCGGATTGTATTCCCGGCAAGAGTTGAATGGTTTTTAGAATATCAGCTTCCCCCATTAGCATCGGCACAGCCTTAATTTCCTCGCTTTTCAAGGTAAGGCTGCTCATTTGGCTTTTTTCAACAATTGGGACCTGGTCGCTGATGACAACTTCATCCAATAAATCGGATTGTGGGCTTAGTACTACATTGATAGTAGTATCCTTATCGCTATATAAAACTTTTTCATGCAACTGATACCCAATAAAGGAGTAAGAGATCTTTTGCGGGTAGCTGTCGGTGGTGAGGCTATAAAAGCCATAGGAGTTCGTAGTGATCCCGTTGGACCTGTCGGTGTCTACCACATGGGCGCCGATGAGGCTCTCACCGGATTCCTGGTCCGTCAGGTACCCGCTTATGGTTATCTTTTTTTTTTGACCCTTATTTTCCCTGGAAAGTATAATTAAATTGTTTCTCCGGGTCCATACAACGCCGATGGGCTTGAAGGCCAGGTCGAGAAACTCTGATAATGTATAGACGTCTTTATCAAGTGTGATTTTCCGATCGCCGGGAAAAAGACTTTCCAAATAGGAGAACGCTACGTTTGTTTGCTCGGATACCTGTTTGAGGGCTTCTGAAAGCGTTATTTCGTGGTTTTTGAATCGTATCGCCGGCTCCGATATCTGGGCGACGGTGGTGTCAGCCAGAAAAAATATGGCTACTACGCTTAATCGTAGCAAAAATTTAATCACACCCATTTCCTGATATTTTAATAAGGTCCTTATTTATTTCGTATTCAAACCCCATAGTAAGGGACAGTACCTCCAATACATCTTCGAGATCCTCAAAATGAATGGTAGAGGTAACTACACACTTGTTTAAGTCAGCATTGGCTATTTCAATGGTTATATCGAAGGTCTTTTCCAGAATCATTTTAATCTGGCCAAAGGTGGTTGATTTAAATTCCAGATTTCCGCTGTGCCATGCCAACTCATTGAAATCCTCCTGTGGTATCTTGTAAAGACGTTGCTCAACCTTGTCATAAACACCCATTTCTCCTGGCTGAATTATTTCCTGGTGGTCTTCATGACTAAAAAGCACCTTCCCGGTAACGACGGTGACTTCAATGGTGTGGTGTTCCTCCCGGGAAAATACATTAAAAGAGGTTCCCAATACACTGATGGCAGTGCGTCCGGTACGGATGATAAAAGGTAGCGCTGGATCTTCTTGAACCTCAAAAAATGCTTCGCCCTTTAATTTGATTTCGCGGGACTCGTCGCCGAAGAATTCAGGGTATTTCAATGCGCTGGAATGGTTAAGAAAAACGGTTGACCCGTCCGCCAGTGAAATTTCCGATTTTTGGCTTTTGGAAGTAACTACCCTTTGATTCGACGGCCAGATGAGGTAGGCTATCAACAACAGGCCGAGAGAGGCGGCCATTGAGATCACCCATTTTTTTCGCAGGATCGCGGAGGGTGTTGTTTTATTGATCTCCGCATGAATTGCCTGCCATGCCACCTGTTTTTCTTCCTGTGACAGGTGAACATCGCTTTTTATTATTTGTGCCGGCCACCATTGCATAATTTCCCGGAATATGTTTTTGTCAGCTTCATTTTTATTGATCGCCTCCTCGAGCTCAGCCGTCTCAGTGGGCGGTAACTCATTATTTAAATGTCTGGCCAATATTTCCCAATTCATATCATTGCCTTTTTTGTGAGGTACACTGGTAGTTTTGCTTACCCCCAATTTTTAGGATTTTTTTTGCAATCGTGTTATGGCTCATGGCAAGGAGTAATTGGCCATGTACACTCTTAGCTTTTTTAAAGCTATGCCCATTTGTCGCTCGACAGTTTTGACCGAAATGCCTAGTTCATCCGCCACCTCTGCGTAGGTGAGACCCTCTACTTTAGTGAGCAGAAAGACATGCTTACATTTTTTTGGTAGTGACGCAATTCCCGACTGCAAATACGATTGGATAATCTTCTGTCTCTCTTCTCTGTGCCCCGGTTCGGGATCATAGGCTGTTTCCCGGGGTGCCTGATCTATGCTAACCCATTTTCGGTTATCTCTCAGGTAGTTCACAGACCTGTTTCTGACAGATACAAATAAATAAGACTCGAAAGTGTCAGGGACAATATGTTTTCGGTTTTTCCATAAGCTGACATAAAATTGTTGTACTACATCTTTGGCTGCCTCTTTATCGCCGATATATGAAAATGCGTACTGGACCAACGGCTCTAGATATTGGTCAAAAACAGTCTTTAGCGCCGATTGATCCCCTTTTTTTAGCTTTAATAAGACTTCCTTTTCCAAGTGTATTATTTTACATTAACGACTCTATGTACACATCAAATTTTACACACCCTCAATTTACAAGACGATTTTTATTTCAGAATCGAAATATTTTATGGGATGGGCAATTCCGCGCTGTTAATTTTTGAATGGCCATCTGCCGGAGTGCTGCGACCGGAAGTGGTAACAGGGTTTTGGTACATTTTTTATACCGGATATACCTTTTCCTGGAAATGCTAAATGAACCGGTACTTAGATCGTGGGGTGAAATTTGCGGGCAAAATGGGCTTTATGGCCCATATAGTGTATTTAGGTGAAATGCTTAAAAGCCAAATTAGGTTTTTACCCTATTGAATCTAGGAGTGTTAATTACATACATTTGTAGACATTCAATGATAAGCAACTTATCAACTATTCAACAATCAGCTACCAAATGTGTAATGAAACCTAAAGATCGGAATCAAACCAAAATAAAAGTGCTTATGTTAGGCTGGGAGTTTCCGCCGATCTTAAATGGAGGCCTGGGAGTGGCTTGCCACGGCTTATGCGACAAGTTACAGGACCTCGCCGATATTACATTGATTATTCCGAAATCAAAATCTGCTTTTATGATGAAAAACATGGAGTTGGTCGGACTTGATCAATGTCAGTTGAAATTTAAGCGATTTACGGAAGAACCTAAAGCCACAAAGCACTACCATGTCGATAGCATAAAAACCCATTTATCTCCTTATAAAGACATGGACCATTCCTTTTTTTCCACCGACTGGTCTGTAAGAGAAACCCGTATCAGGGAAGAAGAGTCTGTAGTGGATGCCAGTGTTGACCTCGAACTTTACGGGAACGATATGATGAAAAGTGTAGACCACTTTGCCCATTCTGCCAGCCTTCTTGCGGAAGATAAAACCTTTGACCTTATCCATGCGCATGACTGGATGACATTTCCGGCGGGTCTGGCCATCAAGTCCAGGACGGGCAAGCCGTTAGCGTTGCATGTTCATTCGTTGGAAACCGACCGAAATCCAAACGGGCTGGGTACCGAAACCTATAAAATAGAAAAAGAGGCGCTGGAAAATGCAGATGCCATCTTCGCGGTGAGCGGTTGGACCAAGTTCAATATTGTAAAACACTATCACATCAGCGAGGAAAAGATATTTACCGTCCACAATGGCATTAATGATAATACACCAATCCGACTGGAACGTTTGAAAAATTTCAAAACAGCCTTGTTTCTGGGCAGACTGACGTTTCAAAAAGGACCTGAAATATTTATAAAAATTGCAAAAAAAGTTATCAGCGCAGTACCCGATATTCATTTTGTGATAGCCGGTACCGGTGATAAATTTACGGCGCTTATTGACCAGGCTATTTCCTATAATATCAGTAACAGAATCCACTTTACCGGTTTTTTAAGCAGAGAAAGTGTAAAAAGACTTTTGTCAGTCACCGACGTTTATGTTATGCCCTCCATTTCCGAACCTTTTGGATTGTCAGCCTTGGAAGCAGCGCAGCAGGATGTGCCTTGCATTGTTTCCAGACAATCTGGGGTCGGGGAGGTGCTCAACCATGCGCTGACCGCAGATCATTGGGATATCGAAAAAATTGCCGGTTATATCATTGCCATAGTAAACAATAAGGCTTTGAAAAAGACATTAATAGCCAACGCCAAAAAGGATCTGGAGATGGTAAATTGGCAAGCTGCCGCTTCAAAGACACATCGCATTTATCAACAATTAATCAATCACTAAAATATGATATCCATTTGCTTGTATTTTCAAGTTCACCAACCTTTTAGAATTAAGCCAATTTCATTTTTTGATATTGGGGAGGTCGAATCTTATGATGATGACCATCAGAATCTGAGAATACTCAATGAAATTGCCGACCGGTGTTATTTGCCTGCCAATGAGCTGTTACAATCATTGATAGAAGAATCAGGTGAGCAGATAAAGCTGAATTTTTCTATTTCCGGAATGGCTATAGAACAGTTTGAGCTATATCGTCCCGATGTATTGTCTTCTTTTCAGCGACTGGCAAAAACAGGCCAGGTAGAGTTTTTGGCGGAAACTTATTATCACTCTTTGGCTTCCGTTTATTCACTGCGGGAATTTGCAGACCAGGTGGATAAACACCGCTCCAAAATAAAATCGGTTTTTGGTCAAACACCGCAGGTATTCAGAAACACAGAACTTATTTATGATAACACAATTGCTCAGATAGCCGAAGATTTAGGCTTTAAGGCTATACTGTGTGAAGGTGTGGATCATTTCCTGGGAGGTAAAAGCCCCAATCATATGTATAAACCCACTGTTGATTCCAATATCAACTGTTTTCTGAGAAATTATTCGCTTTCCGACGACATTGCTTTCAGGTTTTCAGACACCAGCTGGAGTGAGTACCCGCTAACGGTTCCAAAGTTTTCCAGATGGTTGGAAAATCCTGAAAATCAAAGTGATGTGATCAACTTGTGCATGGATTATGAAACATTCGGGGAGCATCAGGCTAAAACATCCGGCATATTCGAATTTCTGGGGAATTTGTTGCGGTCTGTTGCCCACAGCAAAAATATGATATTAGCGACCTTCTCAGAGGTGATCAGGGAACAAAATGCGATCGATGTATATGATGTGCCGTCAGCCAGCTCCTGGGCAGATACAGAGCGGGATATTTCTGCCTGGTGTGGTAATGAAATGCAGCAAGATGCCTTAAAACGGTTATATGATCTTGAACAAAAAGTAAGATCGCTGGATAACGAGGAATTAAACCATAGCTGGTCAAAGCTACAAACCTCTGATCACTTCTATTATATGAGTACCAAGAATTGGCCTGATAATGAAATTCATCAGTATTTCAGCCCGTTTGAAAGTCCTTATGAGGCATATATATATTTTACCAATGTTCTGAAAGATTTGGAATTATACCTGGACTATCACCTGGAGGTTAAACAAATGACTTCTGCTGGAGAAAACGGTAAGATTTTAGCACTTAAAAACTAATTGGGTCCCTTTCCTTAAGTGCTGTGTTGTAATTACAAACGATTTACATTGGTTCAACAGCAGATAATATCTGTCACCTCCTTTGTCCACTTTCATCTGTTTATTGGAAGTAAAAAGTGAGGCGTGTCGCTGTCCTCGAGTGAGTCGGCGCGGGTATTGTCTACCGTGGATACATATAAAATTTAGTTTTGGTTGTAGCGACAGTTACTTGGGAATAACCCAGTTAGCTGACATGGTTGAGAGGTTTTTGAGTGCTTTTTGATCGTTTGCTTCGGAATAATTTCAGAAGCTAGGCGTCGAAGAGTGCATCAAAAATCATCTCTTCCATATGTCCAAATCGCTTGATGTAGTCCTCCTGGCTTTTATTGATTACAAGGTGTGCTTCGTCCTTTCCATATACCCCGGCAATATGGCATTTTACCGCTTCCTCCCCGGGTACATTTTTATAGGTAAGAAAATAGTGTTTTAACCGATTTACAATGGATTGCGGACATGTCAGGAGATCATCATATTGCCCGTACATGAGGTCATCTTTTAAAACGGCAATGATTTTGTCATCTGCTTCATCCTGGTCAATCATGCGCAGGCCTCCTATTGGAATGGCTTTCAGCAAAAGGTCTCCTCTCGGGATATCCTTTTCGGTAAGTACGCAGATGTCCAATGGATCGCCATCTCCCTTCAGGTTGGCGATGCCTGCTTTCTGACCCGCATATGATGCCACCATTTCTCCGCAATAGGTACGGGGGATAAACCCGTATAAAGCAGGGCAGACGTTGGAGAACTTTTGAGGCCGATCAATCTTCAGGTATCCCGATACTTTATCAATTTCGTATTTTACTGTATCACTGCTGACTATCTCAATAAATACATTGATTTCTGCCGGCGCGTCCATCCCGATATCAATACCATGCCATGGATGTGATTTATACCGTAAACTGATTAGGTTCAGAATATTGTTTTTTAATTTATTGTTGTCTGATGTTGGTTTCATAAGCTTAAGATTTAATCATAATTGTGGGCGTTTTCTTGTTAAGGAATTTAAAGGAGGTCAGCAACCCCGACCTCTCTAGGCTCAATAAGCTAAAGCCTTACATAGATCAAAAACCCTTTTTTTTACTTCAGTTTTTTAATAAATACCAGCGTTCGGTCATCGGAAAAACTATTTACCTGATGCTGTGTTTTGAAAAGCTTGTCGTAGGATATTGCTGAAACTTCTTCGTGGTGTTGCATGTGTTCCAGGGTCATGCCAACGCCATTAAAGCCTATCATGTCATCACTATGTTGGCCCTTTGATTCGGTGTAACCGTCAGTGCAAATAATCAGCCCGTCCTGTTTACCAAGTTTAAGTTTTACACTGGGATATTGTGTGTCTTCAACAAGTCCCAGTAGTGTACCTTTAATCTTTACCTCGCTGACTTTTTTTGAGGCATGGTTCCAGCGTATCGGATCCAGGCCGCCTGCCGATGCCATTTCAATCTCGCCGCTTTCTCCGTCGATAAACAATAACGAGAAGGTAGAGAAGGCCTCTGTGAGTTGCAGGTCTTTGTAAACCACCTTATTCAACAAGGTTAAAATATCGCCTGGCTGGGCGATGATTTTGTCATTGCCATTGTTATTGAGGATGAAGTGGATAACACTTCTCAAATAAGCAAGGTAACCAGCCACGAAGAACCAGGCACCCCACTCTTTACCCATTACGTCGCCAATGGCAACCAGCTTTTGGTTTTCTCCAAGATGAAATACCTCATAATAGTCGCCGCCCGGTATGTTTTGATAAGACTGATGAAAACATGATAATGAAAAATGATTTAACTGTTTGTTGTATTCTTTGTTCTGACCGATGGGGGAGTTTTGGGCGGCAATATTAATGGCATTCAAATATTTGTGTTTTATAGCGGTTTCTCTTTCCAGTTGTGCATTAATTTCATGTACCAGGCTATTGTCAAAAAGGTCCTTAAACAAAAGCCTGGTTGCACCGCTTTCAAAATATGCCTCTATCTTTTCTGAAGTAGTGGTTTTGCTGACAAGTACAAAAAGCGGAATCTGCTTCGATTCGGCGATACTCTTAATTTTGTTCATCAACCTGAAAGGCCAGCCGGCGTATTCATCAATTAGCAATAACCAGGTGTCTTTTTCCTCCAAAGTGGTGAAAAGCTTTTGTTCGTCAGTTACATGGATTACCTCAGATTTAATTTTTTCCGCCGGTAGCTGATAGCTTTTTTTCATGGAAGTGCAAAACACGACATGGCCTTTTTCCACACCGAGATTTTTAGCTTGTGTGATGGTAAGCTGTTGCCGCTGTAGTTGCACTCTTTTGAGATTGGCATTTACCTTGGCAATTAAAAGTTGCGGGTCAAAAGGTTTTTTCAAATAGTCATCGGCTCCGTCGGAGAGCCCTTTTACCCAATCCTGCTTATTGTTGTTGCCGCTTAGAAAAATAAACGGTGTTAGCTTGTATTCAGGCAACTGTCTGAACCGCTTCACAAAATCGTGACCATTCATCAAGGGCATGTTGATGTCGGAAATGACAAGATCAAAAATCATCTTCCGGGCGCATTTCAAAGCCTCCCGGCCGTTGGTTACGGCAGTGACATCCATATGCTGTCTGGATATGACATGTTTTATGGCCTTAAGCATCAATTCATCATCTTCTACCACTAATATTTTTGATTCCTTCATATTATTTCGGGTTAAAAAGTGATATTTTCAGATAGTTGAAAGTTTCCGGGTTGTAGAAGTATTCCACTTTGTCGGCTACATTGACCATACTCAGAATACCCCTGCTTCTGTCCGGCAGACCGGCCTGGTGGGTATTTGTTACGGCAGATGAAAAAGATATTTTATTCACATTCTCAGGTATGGCGTACAAGTCGAGATTCGGGTGTGGAGATACAAGATATGATTTGCCAATCATCGCCGGTTTAAACCCGCCTCTGAGGCCATCGATTTTAAACCCAAGCCCCTGGTCGGTTACGATAATAGACAATCCATGCCGGCGTGAAAGGCTTTTAATGATTACCCGGACCTCGGTGGCGGTATCTTTTACATTTTCGCAGGCATTAACAAATGCCTCGTTGAGCAGTAATTTTAACTTGACTTTTGAAATCGGGAGGTTTTCAATTTCAAATTGATCAATCCAGTCAATTAAGACAGCAAGGTTATTGACATCGGCCTTAAAACTATTGGTGGCTAGCATTTCTTAGCTTGGCTAGTTGAGCGATCCGGTGAGCAAGATTTAGGCGAAACTCTGCACACACTTATTTTCATCATTGTGAACTTCGAATACATTACCCAGTTGCATCAACTCCATCAACTCCATCACAGTCGGAGAGGCATTACACAATTTGAAATCACCGCCGAATTTTTTAGAGCTTTTCAAGCCTGAGATAATCGTACCAAACCCGGCGCTGTCTATAAAATCGATGCCTGCAAGATTCATGACAATGTTATTCTCATTTTCAGAAATCAAGCCTTTGAGTTCTGCCTTAATGCGGTAGGCGATGCGCGCATCCAGGTGGTCCATATCTTTAAATGAAACGATGGTCACATCGCTGACTTTTTTCGATTGCATCATGATATTTTAAAATTTATGTTTAGTGTTTACTTATTCAAAATCAATATTTATGCTTTCAAAATCGCGAATGACTTTGATGCTGAAGGTATTATCTTTTCGTTTTGTTACTTTTTTTGGTGTTTTTCCATCCTGGGATATTGAAATTTTATCAGCTTTTATGCCGTGAAAGATCAACGCTACATGACGGTAAGACGGAATAAAGTCCCCATGGGTGTATTGGATCAGGTGCAGGCTGTTTTCGTCGCCCAGCAATGAAAATGATTTAACGGAGCAAATCCCCTGTTCATAGGCAAAATTGTCTCCGTGATCTTCATAGAGATGACTGATTTCCTCACCATTTTTGTAATAGACATGAAGCGTTAGTGTTTCCACCATTTTCTCTCCGATGTATTGCATCACAGGAAAATGGGGAATTACACTTCCGCTTTTAGCAAATAATGGCATTTCATCAATTGGCGTATCTATCCAAACTTCTTCTCCTCCCTGATAATATTTATCTGAAAAATAATAATACCATCCACCTTCGGGGAGATACAGCTTTCTTCCCGGTGCACCTGGCTCTGAAACAGGGCAGACCAGCAGATGGTCGCCAAAACAAAATTCATCCTGTCGGTGATGGGTTTCCTTACGCTTTTGCTCAATGAAAACAAGTGGCCGAAGCATCGGCATTCCACGGATCGAACATTGCCAGAACGCCGTGTAAATATAGGGTAGGAGCTGATATCTTAAGTTGATAAACTTACGTACGATATCTTCGTATTCCTCGCCATAGGACCAGGGCTCCTGGTCCATCGTATCTCCTGCTGAATGTGTTCTGAATAAAGGAGAAAATACCCCTAACTGTATCCATCGTGAAAATAATTCTCCATTCGAATCCTGCGTAAACCCACCGATATCCGATCCCACGAATGAAATTCCTGAAACACTTAAGCGTTGGCATTGCACATTGGCAATTTGCAGATGTTCCCAGGTGGCTACATTATCTCCGGTCCAAACCGCGGAATAGCGCTGAACCCCTGCATAGCCGGACCTTGTAATGGCAAAGGGACGTTTTGTTTTTTGAAGTTTGAGCAAACCTTCATAGGTGCTTCTCACCATTTGCATCCCGTAAATGTTGTGTGCTTTTCGATGCGTGCAGGGATGTCCGTCAAAATTATGGCGCACGTCGTCGGGAAATGTTTCCATGCCAAAGACAGCGGGCTCATTCATATCGTTCCAGACCCCATCTACACCGATTTCTACAAATTCTTCGAAAAGTTTTCCCCACCATTCTCTTACTTCGGGATTGGTAAAATCCGGGAAATTGCATTTGCCTGGCCAGACGGAGCCTTCCATTAGTGGTCCATCACCGCGCTGACAAAAATGTCCGTTTTCCAAACCCTCTATATATACCCAATAATTATCATCGACCTTTATGCCAGGATCAATGATGACCACCGTCTTAAAGCCATCTTCCTTCAATTCCGAGATCATCCTTTTAGGATCGGGAAAATGATCTTTGTTCCAGGTAAAGCACCTATAGCCGTCCATATAATCAATGTCAAGGTAAATGGCGTCGCAGGGGATTTTTTTAACCCGGAAGTTATGTGCCAGATCTTTTACGGTACTTTCAGGATAGTAACTCCACCGGCACTGGTGATAGCCCAGGGCCCATTGGGGTGGCAATTTGTGCCTCCCGGTCAGATCACTGTATTTTTGCACTACCTCAAGTAATTGAGGGCCATGGATAAAATAATAGCATAACTCACCCCCATCTGCCCAAAAACTCGCAACATCCGGATCCTCTTTGCCGAAATCGAAGTAGCTTTTGAAGGTATTGTCGAACAATATGCCATATCCGACACCGTGGTGCAGGCCAAGGTAAAACGGGATATTTCGATACAACGGATCTCTGTCCTTTTGATATCCATAGGTGTCACTGCCCCAGTTCGAATAACGCTTGCCCCTTAGGTTCAGATCACTGGGCTTATCACCCAGTCCATAAAAACACTCATCATCCTGGATGCGCTTGCTGCAATAAACATAGTTACCGCCGTGATCGGAATTTTCCTCCCAGTGAACTCCCTTCTCATCTTCATTGATGACCTGGCCTGACTTATCTTCAATCCGAAGCCGCATGGTTTCTTTTTCGATGTAACAGTTCAATGAAGCTGTTTTAACACAAATGGCGTTGTCAGACTCCTCTGTTTCGAACAGTGTAATATCGAAATTTGAATTTTCGATGGCATATGAAAAGTCATCCAGGAAAAACCCTCTCGGCGCCAGCCTGATTCTGATGATTTCATCGCTAAGCACCTTTAGCTCCACTATTTCCTTTTTCCCTTTAAAATAGACCGTATTTTCTACCCTTTCATAGTGAACCAGTTGATTAAGCCCCTTTTTGGCCTTTTCAACGGTTTGATTCATATATACCATTTTTGTCTTTCTGCTTAATGTTATGTGATATATTTTAAATTTTTGGAGGTGTAAGGACAGGCCGCGTCAAAGGTCATGCTCCTGTTACCGATGCCTTGTGGCTTTTAGCCTACAATCCCCCTTAAGCTGGTTTTATAATCTTGTGAAAACGTTTTTGTTAATTTTTTATTCACCTGTTGAATGATGCGCTGGTTACAAGTTATGAGGGACTGTTGCCATAAGCCATTGAAAAGGTAAATAGGTAAAGTATTTTATACCAGACCCTGCTAATTACTACAACACTACTCTATCTAAAAACCTGATCAATAGCTGGTATTGTGAATGTCAAAATCCCTCAACATTTTAAGACTTGGTTTACAAGTCTAATGTCAGGTCAAATGTAGACAGGAACCTGGCAACCATGCATCAGTAAAAGCGCTGAAAATTAGAATTATGAGTTTTGCCTATTATCGCTACACGAAACCTTGCCGGCAAAAAGTATGAGTCCCGGAAGTAAAGCAAGGCAATCGATCGAAAAGAGCCTTATAGACACCCGGAGGGCCGACAGGGAGGATTGCCTTATTTTTAAATGGAATGTTAAGGTGGTCCGGTTAGTAGGAAAATCCCTTATTAGCTGCTATTAAAATAATTTATTTTGATGATGGTTGCCTATGATTTAATTTCCTTAAATTAGTTTACCTCCTGTTTGCAAGGGCTGAAAATATTTTCCAGCCACACAATTTTTAGCTTTACCGTTAAATAGATCCGCCAGTCGACGAAAACAACTTTCAGCCCCGAACCAACCGTAAATCCCTCCAAGAATTATTATATTCAAAGTATTTTTTTTAAATTTTGAACTATTTTAAATGAAGGCATCAGAACTGTTGCTCATTTTTAGATTAACCCGGTTTATGCGTGGAAAATCTTAAGGACATAGATATTTCTGTAGAGTCTGAGATAATTAAAAAATTAAATAAAGGAGATGTAAAAGCTTTTAACCAATTATTTTTAAGCTACAACAAAAGAATTTTTTATTTTTCTTTAGGCTTTATAAAATCAGCTGAAGAGGCAGAAGAGACCGTTAATGAGGTTTTTCTAAAAGTTTGGGAAAACAAGGAAAAGATCAGGGCCGACCGCTCATTTGAGTCCTACCTGAAAGTGATGGCCAGAAACATGATTTATAATAAGTTAAGAAAGAAAAGCCATCAAAAGGATTACATTAGATATGTGCAAAACTATATTGTAGTCAGCCACAACTATACAGAAGAAAAAGTCAATTTTTCAGAACTTAAAACAGCCTATCTGTCGATCATTGAAAACCTTTCCCCGAGACAAAAAAAGATCTTCAAATTAAGTAGAGAAAGAGGCTTATCCCATCAGGAAATAGCAGCCCAAATGGATATTTCCGTGCGATTGGTGAAAGATCAGATCACCAAAGCTTTAAAGACAATCAGAGACAAAGTAAAATCAAAAGGTTACTCGCTTTACACCTTGTTTTTATCTGTCATTTAATATCTCCTGTTCGCAAAGTCTTTTTTGCGCATAAAAAAAATCAAAAAATTTATGTACCTGTGTTGGACTTAAGTGTACTTGTATTAAGGACACTTGCTAAGCACGGGTGTCAAACCAGTAATGGCAGGGTTTGTTAATGACTAATTTTTTTAAATAAAAAGGCAATGTTTTTTGAAGCAATAAAAAGGTATTTTCATAATAATACACCTCCAAAAGAAACATCTGAAATATTAAAAACAATCAGAAAAGGTGAAATTGAAGATGAAATAAAGGATGGCATGGACAGGCTTTGGGGAAAGGAAAAACCGGAAAATCAGTTGGAAGAGGCGCCCGACGGAAAAGAAATGCTTGAAAATTTTCATATGAAACATATGGGGCAGAAACCTGTCTACAGTGACCGGCAGCCGTTTTTACCATTGCGCCCTTTCCTGAAAGTAGCGGCTATCATTTTTATTGTTGTCGGTATAGGCGCGTATTTTTATGTTAATCAATATACCGGCGCGAAAAATGATCAGATCGGGAAAAATGATATAAGGTTTCTCAATAAGGCCATTCCGTTTGGACAAAAGCTGACCATCAAGCTTAGTGATGGATCTACCGTTAAGATAAATTCGGGCAGTACCCTCAAATATCCAGAGTCTTTTAAACATGACAGAAGGGAAGTTTATTTGGAAGGAGAAGCCTTTTTTGAGGTCCAGCGGGACGAAAACAGGCCTTTTATTGTACATTCTAAAAAGCTGGAAACCATTGTGTTGGGCACATCATTCAACATCCGCGCCTACAAGGAGGATGAAAAAGTAGAAGTCGCCGTAGTAACCGGAAAAGTTAAAGTAAAAAGAGAGTCCACTGACAATGACAGTGAAGTTGTTTTACTTCCCTCTGAAATGGTCATTGTGGATAAGCTGGAGATGGAGAAAATTGAGTTCACCCCTGAAAAGGTAATCAGCTGGAAAGATAATATCATTCACTTCGAAAAGGCTTCATTTGAGGAAGTAACAAAGATTTTAGAGCGGTGGTATGGGGTAACCTTTATCATGGAAACCGGGGGAGTAAAAGGAAGATTTGAAGGCTCCTTTCAGAATCTAAGCCTGGAAGAAGTTTTAAAAGGATTGAATTATACCACCAAATTCGATTTCAAAATTGAGGGAGATATTGTGCGCATCTATTAGAGCAAATATTTACACATTTATAAAATCTAACAAATGAGAAATTAACTACTAAATAACGACGTGACTATGAAAATAAAAAGAGATACAGGCTAACAAAAAAGCCGGATTAGAAATCCGGCCTAAAGGTTTTTCTCCATGCTTTCAGATCATTTGGCCGTGACATGTAGCATTCGGAGAATCGTTCATGAAAATTTATTAGAATCATAAACATTTAAAAATATGAAATGGAATTTACCAAAACAAATCCTTATTATGTCGAAATACGTATTTTACGGAACCCTGATACAGACAATGCTATGCAGCTTTCTGTTTTCTAAGGATTTAAATGGCCAGCATAAACCTCTAAATGAGATCTATATATCCATTGATAATAAAAATGCCAGTTTAAAAGAGATTTTTGCTTCCATTACTGAACAAACCGAATTATATTTTACTTACAACAGCGAGAATGTAAACGATCAAATACAGGTTAGACAGACCGTTAATCAAAATAATCTGAATTATTTCCTTAGAAAGTTATCCAGGGATCACAAGCTAGGCTTTAAGCGCGTTAATAATCATATCTTTGTCATCAACAGAGGAAGCAAGACCAAAGCTATTGAGGATATCATTCTGCCAAGTGAAGGGATGCTTGAAAAAATCACGGGTAAGGTGACTTCCGAAGATGATAGCGAACCGCTTCCGGGTGTAAGCATATTACTAAAGGGGACCACTAACGGTGTCATTACAGATCCTGAAGGTAACTACACCATCACAGCTCCTGTGGGAGGCATCCTGGTATTTTCTTTTGTGGGCTACAAAACACAGGAAAGAGTTATTGGCAATGAAAGTGTGATCAACGTTCAAATGATTCCGGACCTCGAGCACTTGGAGGAAATAGTTGTAGTCGGGTACGGTGTCCAGAAGAAAAGCAATGTGAGTGGTTCCATTGTATCGGTTGGCGCAGATGATATTGCCAGGACTCAAAATTCAAGTTTTGACGCGGCATTACAGGGAAAAGTACCGGGGGTATATGTAACAACCAATGGCGGCCAGCCAGGTGGTGGTGTATCTATTCGAATTCGTGGCGCCGGCACAATCAATAACAGTAACCCGCTATATGTAATTGATGGTGTCATTATTGGCGCGGGCAATGATGAGAATTTCAACCCCCTGGTAGCCATTAACCCGAACGATATAGAAAGTATTGATATCCTGAAGGATGCTGCATCGGCGGCCATTTATGGAGCCAGGGCGGCAAACGGGGTTGTGCTGATTACTACCAAAAGAGGAAAATCGGGTAAGCCACAGGTATCGTATAGCGCCTATGCCGGCATACAAAAAGCTGTCAATAATTTAACAAGACCGTTAAATGCCGCCGAATACGCCACCCGAATGAACACGGCCTTCGCCGCTGCCGGCGAAGCGGAGCCTTTTCCCAACCCCGCTTCATTGGGTGAAGGAACCAACTATTTGGATGAAGTTATCGGAGATGGTTTTATTACCGACCATCAATTATCCATTTCCGGAGGGTCCGAAAAGAGTAACTACTACGTGTCAATGAACTATTTTGACAATGATGGTATTATGCTGGAGACCTTCCAGCGACGTTTCTCAATACGGGCTAATACAGATCATCAGCTAAGTGAAAAAGTTAAGGTAGGTAACAGCCTTTTCTATAGCAGAGGCAACAGGTTCGATAATGATGCAGGCCTGAGAACCTTTATTCATGGAAGTTTTACCAGTTTATATCTGGCCCTACCAACAACCCCCGTATTTGACCCTTCAACTTCTACCGGCTATGGCGGGCCCACTGATACCCGGCTGGAAAGAAGAAGAAACCAGGTTTCATTCTATGAATTACCAGATAGGGACAATTCGAGCGACAGGGTGTTAGGCAACGTATATTTGGAATATTCTCCCATTCCAGGTCTTAAATTCAGAACTTCTTATTCGGCAGATATCCAGAATACGAGCAATTATATCTTCACCCCGAGATTTGAGGAGGGGCTGATCAATTCGGATGGCAGGTCAGTAGTCAATCAGTTGAGAGATAACTCATTCTTTTGGCTGTGGGAAAATACGGTTACCTATACCGGCTCCATCGGAAAAAATAATTTTTCTATCACAGGAGGTACTACTGCCCAGGAACTGAAGTTCAGAAAGTTCGAGTCGCAGGCTGAGTATGAGATTGGCGAATTTACAGAGATCATGAGCAGTGCTTCTATTTTGACCGCCAACAGTGAAAGTTTTGAAGAATCCCTGGCCTCTGTTTTTGGCAGGGTTACGTACGATTACGACAACAAATACCTGTTTACTTTTGCCGTCAGAAGGGATGGGTCTTCCAAATTTGGACCTGATAACAAGTTTGGGGTTTTTCCCTCATTTACCGCCGGATGGCGCGTTTCTGAGGAGCCATTCTTTGTAAAAGACGGATTATTTACTGATTTGAAAATAAGAGGTGGCTGGGGACAGGTCGGATCAGATGCTATTGGTAATTTTAAATACCTGGCTACGCTGAATTCTACGTTTAATTACGCATTTGGTAATCAGAACGGAATAACCTCTATTGGTACAGCCCTGGAAAACTTAGCCAACGCGGGTGTACAATGGGAAACTGCCACCGAATATAATTTTGGTTTTGATGCTGGATTTTTGGATGGCAAGCTTTCGTTTTCAGCCGAGTATTATAACAGAACCAGAAACGATATGTTGCTTACACTACCTCTTCCAGGAGTTTCCGGCCTGAAAGAAACAATTGCGAATGTAGGCGAGCTGGTAAACAAAGGATTTGAATTCGCTGCAGGCTATCGTAAGGTTACCGGAGATGTTACTTTCGATTTCAACGCAAACCTGTCAACCATCAGCAGTGAGGTGGTAGACCTGGGGGGATTGCAGGAGATTGTTGCTTTTAACTATTCAGGATCCGGATCAACGATTTTAATTCGACCCGGTGAACCGTTGGGATCTTTTTATACCCGAAGAGGCGACGGCATATTCCAAACGCAGGCCGAGGTGGAAGCGGCCAATGCTATTGACGGAAATGATGCGACCCCATTTCAAAATGTAGATACCGCACCAGGCGACTTCAGGTGGAAAGACCTGAATGGTGATGGCAGAGTGGACAATGACGACAAGGAACTCGCCGGCAGTCCAATACCAAAATTCACCTATGGTTTTGGCGCTAATATGAATTACAAAAATTTTGACCTGAGCTTTCAATTCTTTGGTGTACAGGGAAATAAGATCCTAAATATTACCAGATCGCTGATCGAAGGAAGTGGCAGGACTTTCAACAAAAGCAGTACTGTATTAAACGGTTGGAGCGGCCCTGGAACAAGCAATACCATTCCAAGAGCAATCACTACTGACCCGAATCAAAACGGGATTTTGAGTGATCACTTCATAGAAGATGGGTCCTACCTGAGGTTAAGAAATTTGCAGATAGGTTATACTTTACCGGAGGGAATTTTATCGCCGCTTGGCGTCTCGACAGCCAGGGTATATGTGGCAGGTCAAAACCTGTTTGTTTTAACCGGTTATTCAGGAATCGATCCGGAAGTCGGATTTGACGAAAATAACAGTGCTGTTGCCGGTGTGGATAATGACCTGTATCCTCAGGTTAGAACCTGGTCTGTTGGTGTAAATGTTAGTTTTTAATGGTGAAAAATTAATATTATGAAAAATATAAAGAAACTATTAGCTACCACTGTTGCTGGAGCTTTAATTATATTATTGGCTAACTCTTGTGGAGAAGACTTTGTTACGAAAGATTTTACGAATGGCGTGACGGATGAAAACTTTTTTAAAAATGAAAGTGATGCTTTGCAGGCGTTGACCGCTGTGTATGATATTGTCAGCGCAAGCGGTTTATACCTGGAGGCTGCGGAGGTCCTGGGGGATTGTCCAAGTGATGATATTCTGGAACTCACCGGAGATAACGGAGATTTTGGCCCACACTTTAAAGCAGCCAGTGATTTTAGGTTTTTACCAAACAATAGATTTTCCATGGCCCGATGGTTTGACGCTTACAAAGGGGTTTTCCGGGCCAATATATTGTTGCAGCGACTCCCGGACATAGAGATGGATCAAGCCATTAAAAATAGGATCGAAGGTGAAACAAAATTTTTAAGAGCCCTCTTCTATTTTAACCTGGTAGTCACATTTGGCGATGTTCCATTTACGACTGAGGTTTTGACAAGGGAGGAATATAATGAACTGGCCAGAACTGATCGCAGTATCATATATGGACAAATGGAGCAGGACCTGATGGATGCCGCCGGGTTTTTACCGGAAGATGCAAGTGATCCCGTAGGTAGAGCTACAAGAGGAGCAGCCAATGGGTTATTAAGCAGGGTGTACCTGTACCAGAGTAAATGGTCTGAAGCAGCCAACGCCGCCAAGAGCGTTATGGACCAAAATACATATCAGCTGGTCGCCGGTGAGGATTTCCATAAATTGTTTAGCGGACAATTGGAAAATAGTTCAGAGTCGCTATTCGAAATGCAGTCTGTTTCAAATGCCCCAAGTTTTTGGTCAGGAAGTACAGAAAATCACAGGTCAATTCATTGGAGCCCGGTTATAGGTTGGGCCAACTGGTTCTCGCCAAGCCCAGGTGCTTATGAACAATTTCAGGCAGAACCGGCAGATGTAAGAAGGTCCGGTAGTATACTGCGTGTTGGAGCGGTTCCTACCGATATGATCGACACCGACGGCGATGGCGTTCAGGAACCATTTCCATCAGGAAATATGAATTCATCATACTTTCATGATAATCAGTGCAGAAAATGGCTCCCCGAAGGTCAGCCGATGTCTTCCGGTAATAGCTTTAACGTCAACTTTACTATTCTGCGCTACGCCGAGGTATTGTTAAACTATGCCGAAGCACAAAACGAATTAGGCAATAGCACTGAAGCGCTGGGTGCGGTCAATCAAATACGCACCAGGGCGCAAGTGCCGGATCTAACAGAAACTAACCAGGGTCTTTTAAGAGATCTCATTAGAAGCGAAAGAAGAAAAGAATTGCTTTTTGAAGGTCAACGATATTTCGATATTCAAAGGTGGGGGATAGCCGAACAAGTGCTTGGCCCGCTGGGTTATGAAACAGGCCGCCATGAGTTTTGGCCGGTACCTGTGTCAGAATTGGATCTGATGCCTAACCTGACACAATATCCGGAATAGAAATTATTGTTCCATAAATAATAATGAATGCCCGAATGATGCTTGGTAGCAATACCAGGCATCGTTCGCTTTAAATTATTAACTAAATTTGATATGAGTTCGGCTTACTTTTTTGGCAATGAAAAGAGTAAGAGCCTGTCCGGCTTGAGGACAAAAGCTTTGATAGCGCTAACAAATGCAGTTAATGAGCTACTGGCGATAGATCAGTTATACAGAACTCAGGTTAATTTATAATGTCTTAAAAACAATCCCTGATAGCAGGACATAAAACCGCTGTATTAATATGAGCCTGGAAGTAACCGTTAGAAATGTATACACTGGTTGGATCCTCCTGGTATTTTTCTCGCTGATGGCTTGCCATAAAAAATCGCAGCAGGATGATTTACCGCCAGGTGCCTATCGATTGGTCTCAAAGGACCACTCTGGAATCGATTTTGTAAACAAGTTAAGGGAAACAGAACATAACAATATCCTTAAATACCCTTATTTCTACAATGGGGGAGGTGTAGCCATAGGTGATTTGAATAATGACGGCTTACCGGATATTTATTTTACCGGAAATATGTCGGGAGATCGGTTATACCTTAACAAAGGTGATCTAAGGTTTGAGGATATTACCAGGAAGTCGAATATCATAAAATCTAACCTTTGGACCACGGGTGTCTCATTGGTTGACATAAACCACGATGGCTGGTTAGATATTTATGTCTGTCGGTCTGGTACCGGCGCTTATCGAAACAATCTGCTGTATGTCAATCAGCAAAATGGGCGCTTTAAGGAACAGGCAAAAGCTTACGGGCTGGATGATAATGGCTATTCCGTGCAGTCCTACTTCTTTGACTATGACCTGGATGGTGATTTGGATATGTACCTGGTCAACCATTCCACCAGGTTTTTCGCCAGTCAGGAAGAACTGTTTGGTTTAAAGGGAAAACCAGAGGAAGACGAGGCGGACAAGCTGTACCAAAACAATGGAAACGGTACTTTTGAAGAAGTCGGAACCCGGGCTGGCATTCATCACTTCGGTTTTGGGCTCAGCGCTGCAATCGCAGACTTTGATGGCGATGGATACCCGGATATTTACGTGGCCAACGATTTTTTTGAACCGGATTATCTATATCATAACAACCGTGATGGCACTTTTACCGATGTGTTGCAGGAGGTTATGGGCCACACATCTTTCTCCAGCATGGGGGCAGACGCGGCGGATTTTAACAACGACGGTTTCACAGACATTATGGTATGCGATATGCAGGCCAGCAGCAACTTCCGAAAAAAAGCCAACATGGCCAGCATGGATATTCAGCGTTTTGATCGCATGATAAAAGAAGGGTATCATTACCAGTATATGCGCAATACACTTCAATTGAATTCAGGCATGGGACGGTTTAGCGAGGTGGCTGAATTGTGCAATGTTGCCGAAACCGACTGGAGCTGGGGGCCTTTGTTTGTGGATATGGACAATGATGGTTGGAAAGACCTTTTTGTTTCCAACGGTATAAGGAGAGATATTCAATACAAAGATATTTACCTGGATATCCAAAAAAAGAATTTGAAAGCGTCGACACTAATGTCGCTCGATGTTATTGAGCATTTTCCGGTTTACCGGAATAAAAATTACAGTTTTCAAAACAACGGGGATATGGGGTTCTTAGATCAATCCAATACCTGGGGTGTTGATTATGAGGGGTTTACAACAGGCGCAGCTTATGGGGATCTGGACGGAGATGGAGATCTTGATCTTGTTTTGAATAACGTGGACGATGAAGCGTTGATTTATGAAAATATATTTTACCGGCCTGGACAGAAAAAGTCAAATTACCTCCAGGTAGTATTAAAAGGATCCGGAAAAAACCCTATGGCTACCGGCGCCAGGGTGAGGCTTAAATCAGGTGATTTAATACAGTACCAATACCTGCAGCCAACCAGGGGTTTTCAGTCTTTTTCCGAGCCAATTATTCATTTTGGTCTCGATTCACTTTCGAAAGTTGATGAAATTCAGGTTTGGTGGGCAGATGGTACCATAACGACCCAAAGTAATATTGAGTCCAACAATAGAATTGAGATTCATCAAAACAACACCACCCGCGCTGAAAACAAGAAAAGTACCGCAAAGCCTCTTTTTACTAATCAAACTGATAAAATTGCTATTGACTACGTTCACACGGAAAAGGTTTATGATGATTTCAAACGCGAACTTTTGATTCCTCATAAATATTCTCAAATGGGGCCGGCGCTTGCCGTTGGAGACGTAAATCGCGATGGCCTGGATGATTTTTATATCGGCGGCGCAAGAGACAATACCGGTGGTTTGTACCTCCAATCAGAGACAGGAGACTTTGTTCTGATAGCTGCCGCCACCTGGATGAAAGATAAAAAATATGAAGATACCGGCGCCTTGTTTTTTGATGCTGACAAAGATGGCGATCTGGACCTGTACGTGGCCAGCGGCAGCAATGAATGGCCGAAGGCTTCGCCCATGTATCACGATCGCTTTTACAGGAATGATGGGTTGGGGGGATTTACAAGAGTGGCCGGCGTGATTCCGGATCTGCCCGTCAGTACCCAGGCGGTTAGCGCCGGCGATATTGATAATGACGGTGATCTTGATTTATTTGTAGGAGGCAGAATAAATCCCGGCGCATACCCATTGGCTCCCTTCTCAAAAATTCTATTGAATGACAACGGAAGGTTTTTAGATAAAACATTGGATGTTGCTCCTGATATTGATAAAGTCGGCATGGTAACGGATGCACTTTGGGTTGATTTCGATGCCGATCGCGATTTGGATTTGATGATTGTCGGGGAATGGATGCCTGTTACGTTCTTTGAAAATGATGCCGGTAAGCTTGTCCGCTACCGGCATGAGGCGCTCGATAATACACATGGCTGGTGGTATAGTCTGGCATCAGGGGATCTGGATTTGGATGGAGATCTGGATTTTGTGATAGGCAACCTGGGTGAGAATTATAAGTACAAAGCAACACCCAATGAACCATTTGAAGTTTACGCCGATGATTTTGACGAAAATGGAACGTTTGATATTGTCCTGGGCTTTCACGAAGATGATAAAATCTTTCCGCTGCGGGGAAAGCAATGCTCCTCACAACAAATGCCTTTTATCAAGGAAAAATTTCCCAGTTATTCAGCATTTGCTGCTTCTGATATTGCACAGGTCTACGGAGAAGAAAAAATCAACCGGGCCCATCACCTGAAAGCCCATACATTCTCCAGTATCTACATTGAAAACCTGGGTCAGGGGGAATTCAGGATTGACAAACTACCGGTTGCTGCTCAACTGTCCTCAACAAACGGGATAATCATTGAAGACTTTGACAGAGATGGCTTGCCGGATTTGCTCATGGCTGGAAATATGTATCACAGTGAAGCTGAAACAGCCAGAAATGATGCCGGTGTTGGTGTATTTTTAAAAGGTGATGGAAAACGTGACTTTGCAGCAATACCTGCACACACCAGCGGCTTCCTGGCACCGTGGGATGTAAAAAATGTGAGTACCTTAAAAGGAACCGATGGTGATATGCTGGTTCTGGTAGCCTGTAATGATGATCGACTTCAGTTTTTTGCGGTATATAAAAATGACAAGTGATCCGTTGGTTAGCACAGCTTATACCGGATTTTTACTGTTGAGCCACACTGCCTAAGGCAACTCCTTTTTTGGTAAATCTCCATAAATCCACGGTATCATCATTTCTGCTAAACATGAAAACACCATCCTGTTCCCCGGTTTTAATTTTATGGATACTTTTAACTTCGCCTGTTACGAGCAGGCCGGATTCCGATGCCGGTATGGCAGAAAAACCGTCTTTGCCTTTTCCTATCAACACTAACCCGAAGCTCGCATCATTCCGGGTAGTTTCCACTTCGGCGTCATACAAATTGCCGGCTACAATTAGATCGGGGAATTCATCGCCATTGTAATCAAATGGCAGGATGGCTTCAACAGAAGATATCTGAGAAAGATTTGGCAGTGTGTGGACTGTGAATTTTCCATTGACATTTTCAAACCAGGCGTGTTCAAACATTTTTGCCTGAAAGTGGAGGGCATCATCGAGCATATTGTCACCATAAATCTCCTCCAGCGAGGCATCTGCAAAGGATTCAAAAGTTTCAAACCGATGGGCAATAGCAGGAACCTGTTGGGAGGAACATTCTCTTCCTCTTAGTGGCAGTTTTTTTCCCTGTTTTTCATAACTCAATACAATGTCCGACGATCCGTTATTGTCAAAATCATTGGCGTAGATTAAAAAGGGATGGCTTGGAGAGGCCTTATACTTATAGTTCAACCCAAGGTTTCCGGCAACCAAATCCATATCGCCATCATTATCTACGTCTATGGTGGTGAGTGCCCGCCACCAGCCGGTAATATCTTCCAGTTCAAATTTATCTGTTACGTTGATAAATTTTCCCTTCCTGTAATTGAAAACCTCAATTCCCATCCACTCTCCCGTGATGATCAGTTCTTCTACACCATCATCATCCAGGTGTTCCCACCTGGCAGCGGTAACCAAACCGACCTTTTGTAAAGCTCCCAGCCGGTCCGCCTCCAATATCTTGTAGGAAAGTGTCGCGTTATTTCCTCCCGCATTTTCCAGGATAATTGATTCCGGTGCAAAAGGATAATGACCGGGGATAATCCTGCCTCCTATAAATAAATCCATGTCTCCATCCTGATCAAAGTCCAGGGGTAGCACAGTTTTTCCACTGGAAGAAATAGCCGGTAGCCCATTTGCTTTTTGGAACTGCCCGCCGTCATTATAATAAAGCCTATCCTGGTAGAACTCCCCGTTTTTAGTTGGGTCATTTCCGCCGCTGACAACAAATAGATCTAAATCATTATCAGCATCCAGGTCATACAAAATACAGCCGGTGTCTTCATAAATACTATCCTTTTCCCACGGTCCGGGAGTTGGACGGTATTGGTTGTCACCGGTTTGGATAAGCAATCTTGCCACACTATTAGTCGCGTTGCCAATAAACAGGTCAGTTAAACCGTCTCCGTTTACATCCCCCGAGGCACTGCCAGGCCCCAAATTGGAGTTTTTATGTGGTAGGAGCGGCTCATTTGCAAAATCGTCGAATTTATCCTCGGTATGCCGAAAGGGAATATCCGGATCCTTAATCCGGCGAAAAGGCTTACCGGATGGCTGAGCTGTCGCAAGCTGGGCTTCTTGGGAATTGGCATAATTTATTTCGAGTAATTGATCGCCCGGAACAGCTTGCAAATAGCTCATTTTTCCATCGGGCCAGATGACTGTCACTTCATCGATAACGGCGGCTTCTCCAAGTCCAAAATGAATTATTGGTTCAACCGATGATTGAAAGCCCCGGGTAAGTGTGTGTTCGATGTATTGTACTTTGTCCTGCTGTCGTATCGTAATTTTGGTGCCCAGTCCGAGAGGATTGTTTTTAGGTCCCTGTAGTTTTATTCTTAAATAATGATGCGTATTCGAGGAAAGGTTCTGATATATGGAGGCCGGGGCGTTGACATTGTTAACAACCAGGTCCAGATCTCCGTCGTTGTCCAGATCTCCATATGCTGCGCCGTTTGAGAAACCCTTGTCATCCAATCCCCACTCCTTGGTTTTTGTCTGAAAGGTTAGATTTTCCGAATTTCGAAAGGCATAATTACTTAGCGGTGTGCTGGGTAGTTTTGTATAGTCAGGTTTGCTGCCAAAAAAAGAAGCTTTATCAAAACTCACATTGGCATCATTGTTATTGACATCTCTGAGAATGCCATTAGTGATGTAGATATCTTTCAGGCCATCGTTATCCAGGTCTGCAAATAACGCACTCCAGCTCCAATCTGTTTTGGCGAGTCCGGCCAATTGAGAAATATCGCTGAAAACCGGTGATCCATCACTGTTGACACCATTATTGAGTTGTAGGGTATTATGCATGTATTGGTAGTGAAAGCCAAAGCTAACCGCCTGATAAAAGCTGGCGGGACTCATGCTGGCCATGTTGGTTTTCGAACGTTTATGATCAGAAGGGGTCATATCCACCTGGGCAATATCCAATAATCCATCATTGTTAAAATCGGCGGCATCTATGCCCATTCCAAACATGGCAGTATGGTTCGTACTTTCCTTAATTACCTCGCGGAAAGTATTATCCTGATTGTTGATATAGAAAAAATCGGGAACGTTGAAATCGTTAGACAGGAAGAGATCCGTCCATCCGTCATTGTTAAAATCCGAGGCCACTATTCCCAGTGTCAATCCAAGATTCTGAACTTGCGCCTCGGCGGTAACATCCTTAAAAGTGCCGTTCTGTTCATTATGATACAAATGTCCCGAATGCTCCAATTTGTTTTCCAGCATCATTTGCCGATAAAAATAATTGCCCTGACTTACCTCAAACTGAGGGTAGTTGGCAACAAATACATCCAGGTATCCATCGCGGTCATAGTCAAAAAAGGTAGATTGAATCGAGGGGGAGCTATCTGCCAAACCATATGCCGCTGCCTCCTCGGAAAAAGTGTTATCACCATTGTTGATCAAAAGCTGATTGACCGGTTTTCGGTCCCTGCCTGAAACAGCTAAATAAATATCCATCCACCCATCATTGTTAATGTCAACCATCGATACGCCGGTATACCACCGGTTATCGCCGCTGACACCAGCCGATTCACTGATATCTTCAAATTGAAAATTTCCTTTATTCAAATACAGTTTATTTGGCACCATGTTTCCGGTAAAAAATAAATCCTGTAATCCATCATTATTGATATCGGCAATAGCCACGCCACCGCCCAGGTATATATATGGAAAAGTATAATAATTGAAAGTATCTGACTCATACAGGTTATTGGAGAAATCTACACCGGATTGTTGTTGGTCAACTAAATCAAAACCAGCGGTATGATTGTTTTTTTCTGTTTTTTGACAAGCAAAAAATGTCAACAAGCAGAGTGTAAAATATAGGCTGTATTTCATAGGAAATTGTATAAAAGAATAACTTCTAAATTAGCTTATTTGACATACTATTACAACTTTTTGGGGATGCTAGATTTTGCTATGACCGGGAAACCGGCGGTTCATTTGCCAGGAGGGTTAATGCGAAAAGCCACAGACTAGCGGAAATGGATGACCACAAAATTCCTGAACCGCCGTGCAACAGGGGGAAAGCGTTATAAATGGTCATTTGTACTTTTTTAAGTAATTGACGAGCCAGTGATTTATGGAATATGACTGTTCGGTAAGCCTCACATTTCTCTTCGGAATGCTATTTTCTTACAGGCCTCCATTTTTGGCTACACAATATTTTGTTAACCGTTGGGGAATTGAAAAATCAGATAACTTTTTGTCTTTACTGATCGGTGCGGCATGTACCTGGCAATTGGCTGATTCTTAATTTGATAATCACCAATTTCATACTGTTTTTGATGATGGAATGCCGCAATTTGGGTGAATTTTATTTTAATCTCTGAGTGCTGCCTTTTTTGACAAAAATGGAGATTTGGAGCTCTGAAATTATCAAATTCATCACGAAACCTGACAAGGATTGTGAATTTGGAAAAAACAGTAAGATAGTCTGGTGATCATTGCCTACGTTTGGAATTTGGGCGGATTTTTTATGTCCCCATACAGGTGAAATTTATTTTTTTAATAGAGTCTTATTTTTTTATCGACTCAAAAACAGCTTTCAATCTAATGAATAGAATAATTTGGTCTAATGTGATCACGGGTGTGATGTTGTGCATACTCCTGATCAACCCATCAGCTGTGGCCGCCAATACTTACGGCGATGACCTGACTTGTACCCCAAATGTGTGGGTGGAGAACTTTAGCAGTTTAGGCAATGGAACTACCCAGGACAATGGCTCCACCGGATGGAGCAGGGATATTTCCAATACCAATTTAAATAATGATGATCATGTAGAAGTGCGAAATAAGCGCTTTTCATTTAACGACACAGATGGAGAAGCGGTCTGGCGTTCGGAGGTTATTAATATTTCAGCATATGTTGATCTTTTACTAACGGTTGATTTAAGTGCCTCGGGATCTCTGGAAGATGCCGACTATATCAGGGTGTATTACAAGTTAAACGGCGGACCCGAAAAAATTTTACAAAAAGGGTCCCAAAAGAACTTTTTTGATCCTATTGAGGCAAATACCACTTTTCCCCTTAATGGAAATACCTTGCAAATCGTAGTCAGGGCCAGGAACTCGGCGGAAAATGAGTTTTATTACTTTGATAATGTAAGACTATTTTCAAGTAAACCCAGAATTGTAGCCTCGGGAGGAAACTTGTCCTGCGAGACTTCCTCCGTGAACCTTTCGGCGAGTACTGCCATTCCCGGCACCACGTATAGTTGGACAGGGCCGGGAGGATTTACTTCCGATGCCCAAAATCCCGGTGTAAGTGTAGCGGGGCAATATACGGTTACAGTCAATAACCCGGCAAACGGCTGTTCGTCATCCAAAACTGTGGAAGTGACAGCATTTGATGGCCCCGAGATATGGGCCGAATCTTTTGACCTTGCTGACGGTACTTCCAATGATAATGGTGCTACGGCATGGTCTACACAAATAGTACCCATTGAACCGGTAGGAGGGGCAGGGGAAACTTTCTTTGATGTCAGATCTAAGGAATTTTTTGTTTTTAACCTGGATGGTGAAGGCATATGGACCTCTGAAACAATTGATATCAGCAATGCCGGAGACGTGGCAGTTTCCTTGAATGCGGAAGGTTTCGGGGGGCTCAACAATAATCCTTCTTCCAATCAATATGATTACTTCAGGGTATTTTATAAATTGGATGGAGGATCTGAGACCAGTATAGCAAGCTTTGAAGGCGATTTGCCCTTTACAACCATCACCTCTTCAGGTAATATTTCTGGAAACACACTCCAGATTGTACTGAGAATTAAAACCACGGGGCTGGAGGAACATTATGCGTTTGACAATGTAAGTGTGTTCTCAAAAAGTCTAAACCTTGGGCTTACGGCTTCGGGAGGTACTTTGTCCTGTGATGTTGGCAGTGTTACCCTTACATCAAATGCGACGCTGCCGGGGGTAACTTATAGTTGGACAGGTCCCAATGGTTTTTCATCGGGGCAACAAAACCCCGTAGTTTCCAATGCAGGGACCTACACCGTAACGGCTATGGCACCCAATGGTTGCTCAGAGTCTGTTGCTGTAGAGGTCGTTGGTCCTTCGAACGAGACGCAAACCTTATGGTATGAGAAATTTGCAGGGTTGGCGAATGGTTCGACTTCAGATAATGGTTCAACCGCATGGTCTATTGAAAATAGCAAAGGTACTTTTGCCGTTTCAAACAGTAAAATTAAGATATCAAATAATGATGATGAAGGCGTCTGGCGATCGGAAATAATTAATATCGCTGCTCAGGCCTCTGTAAATGCTACCGTGGAATTAAGCAGTGGGATCGATAACGGAGAAACCTGGGAAAATGCGGATTATATCAAAGTATTTTATAAACTTGACGGGGGGGCTGAAATCCCTTTTAAAGATGGTTTCCATGTTGGAAAAAGCGTTAATGTTAAAGCGAGCGCCAACTGGTTAACCGGGAATACAATACAAGTAGTGGTGCGTGCGGTCACTACTGCCAACAGCGAAAGATACTATTTTGACAGGGTAAAAATTACAGCCAATACCAGTGCCGGACTAAATGTCACGGCATCCGCTGGCGGCCAACTTACATGTGCAAATACACAGGTGATCCTGTCTACCAATATGAGCCCGGTCGGGGCGAGTTTTAACTGGGTAGGACCCGGAGGTTTTAGTTCGACGCAAGCTACACCTTCGGTGAGTGATGCCGGTTACTATGCTGTTACAGTCACCACTGATGCCGGCTGTAGTGGTACAGCAACTGTGGCTGTAAATCAAGACATCACTAAACCGAACATCTCCGCTTCCGGAGGAAATCTGGCTTGCAATGCAACCACCATTAACCTTACAGCAAATACTACAACCCCTGGGGTTACGTACGCCTGGACAGGTCCGGGAGGTTTTACTTCCAATGCCCAAAGTCCTGCGGTAAGCGTTGTAGGGCAGTATACGGTTACAGTTACAAACCCTGTCAATGGTTGTTCATCATCAAAAACTGTGGCTGTAACAGCTGATGAAGGCCCGGAGATATGGGCCGAATTCTTTGACCTTGCCGATGGCACCACCACAGATAACGGAACCACTGCATGGTCTACCCAGATTGTACCCATAGCGCCTGTAGGAGGAGCAGGAGACACATTTTTTGAAGTCAGATCATCGGAGTTTTATGTTTTTAACCTGGATGGGGAAGGTATCTGGACCTCCCAGGCAATCGATATTAGCAATGCAGGCAATGTCACCATTTCCTTAAATGGGGAAGGTTTTGGAGGATTGGATGGTAATCCTTCCTCGGATCAATATGACTACTTTAGAGTATTTTATAAGCTGGATGGCGGAGCTGAAACCAGCATAGCAAGCTTTGATGGCGATTTGCCTTTTACCACCATCAAGTCGACGGGAAATATTGCGGGGAGCACGCTCCAGATCGTGTTGCGGGTTAAAACAACCGGTCTTGAGGAGCATTATGCCTTCGATGATATCGTCGTCAGGGGAGATGGGGCTTCAGGATCAGTGGATGTAACGGCATCTGTCAATAGTGCGCTAACCTGCAATGTATCTGCAGTAACATTGTCGGCTACCAGTCCTACGGCCGGTGTGACTTATAGTTGGACAGGCCCGGGAGGTTTTACTTCTACGGAGCAGAACCCACAGGTGTCTGCGGCAGGCGATTACACCGTAACTGCAACCGCACCTGGATCCGGATGTGAAGGGACCGCGCAAGTCACAGTGGTAGAAAACAAGACGGCTCCTGGCGCTACTGGCGCGGTGGGCGGAGAAATTACTTGTACCGTGAATAGTGTGACATTGCAAGGCTCTTCGGGAACAGCCGGAGTTACCTACAGCTGGATCGGCCCCGGAACCTTTACTTCGTCAGAGCAGAATCCAACAACTACTGTAGCAGGCGATTACACTTTGACGGTAACTGATCCTTCCAATGGCTGTACTTCAACAGCTCAGGTGACGGTGATAGAAAATAAAACTGCTCCCGGTGCAACTGCTGGAGTGAGTGGCGAGATTACCTGCTCCATAAGTAGTGTGACCTTGCAAGGTTCATCGACGACTGCTGGTGTTAGTTACTCATGGACTGGCCCTGGTACTTTTACTTCGGCAGACCAGAATCCAACAGCTACTGTAGCAGGGGATTATACTTTGACGGTAACTGATCCTTCGAATGGTTGTACTTCAACAGCTCAGGTGACGGTGATAGAAAATAAAACGGCTCCTGGCGCCACTGCCGGTGTAAGTGGAGAAATTACTTGTTCTGTGGGCAGTGTGACCTTGCAAGGTTCATCAACGACTGCTGGTGTTAGTTACTCATGGACTGGCCCTGGTACTTTTACTTCGGCAGACCAGAATCCAACAGCTACTGTAGCAGGGGATTATACTTTGACGGTTACTGATCCTTCGAATGGTTGTACTTCAACAGCTCAGGTGACGGTGATAGAAAATAAAACGGCTCCTGGCGCCACTGCCGGTGTAAGTGGAGAAATTACTTGTTCTGTGAGCAGCGTGACCTTGCAAGGTTCATCGACGACTGCTGGTGTTAGTTACTCATGGACTGGCCCTGGTACTTTTACTTCGGCAGACCAGAATCCAACAGTGAGCATAGCTGGTGATTACACTTTGACGGTAACTGATCCTTCCAATGGCTGTACTTCAACAGCTCAGGTGACAGTGATAGAAAATAAAACGGCTCCTGGCGCCACTGCCGGTGTAAGTGGAGAAATTACTTGTTCTGTGGGCAGTGTGACCTTGCAAGGTTCATCAACGACCGCTGGCGTTAGCTATAGCTGGACTGGCCCTGGTACTTTTACTTCGGCAGACCAGAATCCAACAGCTACTGTAGCAGGGGATTATACTTTGACAGTGACCGATCCATCGAATGGCTGTACTTCAACTGCCCAGGTGACAGTGATAGAAAATAAGACGGCTCCTGGTGCTACTGCCGATGTGAGTGGTGAGATTACTTGTTCTGTGAGCAGCGTGACCTTGCAAGGTTCTTCCGGAGCAGCTGGTGTTAGTTACTCATGGACAGGTCCAGGCACTTTTACTTCAGCAGACCAGAATCCTACAGCGACCGTAGCTGGTGATTATACTTTGACAGTGACTGATCTTTCGAATGGCTGTACTTCTACAGCGCAGGTGACGGTGATAGAAAATAAAACGGCTCCTGGCGCCACTGCCGGTGTAAGTGGAGAAATTACTTGTTCTGTGGGCAGTGTGACCTTGCAAGGTTCTTCCGGAACAGTCGGTGTTAGTTACTCATGGACTGGCCCGGGTACTTTTACGTCAGCAGAGCAGAATCCAACAGCAACCGTAGCAGGCGATTACACTTTGACGGTTACTGATCCTTCGAATGGTTGTACTTCAACAGCTCAGGTGACAGTGATAGAAAATAAAACGGCTCCCGGTGCTACTGCTGGTGTGAGTGGTGAGATTACCTGCTCCGTAAGTAGTGTGATATTGCAAGGTTCATCGACGACTGCTGGTGTTAGTTACTCATGGACTGGCCCGGGTACTTTTACGTCAGCAGACCAGAATCCAACAGTGAGCATAGCTGGCGATTACACCTTGACAGTGACTGATCCTTCGAATGGTTGTACTTCTACTGCGCAGGTGACGGTGATAGAAAACAAAACCGCTCCCGGAGCTACTGCTGGTGTGAGTGGTAAGATCACTTGCTCAGTGAACAGCGTGACCTTGCAAGGTTCATCGATGACCGCTGGCGTTAGCTATAGCTGGATCGGCCCTGGAACCTTTACTTCGGCAGATCAGAACCCTATCGTAACCGTAGCCGGCGATTATACTTTGACAGTGACTGATCCTTCGAATGGCTGTACTTCTACTGCGCCGGTAACTGTAATAGAAAATAAAACTGCTCCTGATGCAACTGCTGGCGTGAGTGGTGAAATTACTTGTGTAGTGGGTAATGTGATATTGCAAGGTTCATCAACGACCGCTGGTGTGAGTTACTCGTGGATCGGTCCTGGTACTTTTACTTCAGCAGATCAGAATCCAACAGTGAGCATAGCTGGCGATTACACCTTGACAGTGACTGATCCTTCGAATAGCTGTACTTCTACAGCGCAGGTGACGGTGATAGAAAACAAAACCGCTCCTGGTGCTACTGCCGGAGTGAGTGGTGATATCACTTGCTCAGTGAGCAGCGTGACATTACAAGGTTCTTCCGGAACAGCGGGAGTAACCTATAGCTGGACCGGCCCTGGTACTTTTACTTCGGCAGAGCAGAATCCAACAGTGAGCATAGCTGGTGATTACACATTGACAGTGACCGATCCTTCGAATGGCTGTACTTCAACCGCCCAGGTGACAGTGATAGAAAACAAAACGGCTCCCAGTGCAACCGCTGGCGTGAGTGGTGGGATTACTTGTTCAGTGAGCAGCGTGACATTGCAAGGTTCTTCTGGGACCGTGGGAGTAACCTATAGCTGGACCGGCCCTGGTACTTTTACTTCGGCTGATCAAAACCCGACGGTAACTGTAGCTGGTGATTATACTTTGACAGTGACTGATCCTTCGAATGGCTGTACTTCTACTGCGCCGGTGACGGTGATAGAAAACAAAACCGTTCCTGGCGCTACTGCTGGTGTGAGTGGTGAGATCACTTGCTCAGTGAGCAGCGTGACATTGCAAGGTTCTTCCGGAACAGCGGGAGTAACCTATAGCTGGACCGGCCCTGGTACTTTTACTTCGGCAGACCAGAATCCAACAGCTACTGTAGCAGGGGATTATACTTTGACAGTGACTGATCCTTCCAATGGCTGTACTTCAACTGCCCAGGTGACGGTGATAGAAAATAAAACGGCTCCTGGCGCTACTGCCGATGTGAGCGGTGAGATTACTTGTTCAGTGAGCAGCGTGACCTTGCAAGGTTCATCGACGACTGCTGGTGTTAGCTATAGCTGGATCGGCCCTGGAACCTTTACTTCGGCAGATCAGAACCCTATCGTAACCGTAGCCGGCGATTATACTTTGACAGTGACTGATCCTTCGAATGGCTGTACTTCTACTGCGCCGGTAACTGTAATAGAAAATAAAACCGCTCCTGATGCAACTGCTGGCGTGAGTGGTGAAATTACTTGTGTAGTGGGTAATGTGATATTGCAAGGTTCATCAACGACCGCTGGTGTTAGTTACTCGTGGACCGGTCCTGGTACTTTTACTTCAGCAGATCAGAATCCAACAGTGAGCATAGCTGGCGATTACACCTTGACAGTGACTGATCCTTCGAATAGCTGTACTTCTACAGCGCAGGTGACGGTGATAGAAAACAAAACCGCTCCTGGTGCTACTGCCGGAGTGAGTGGTGATATCACTTGCTCAGTGAGCAGCGTGACATTACAAGGTTCTTCAACAACCGCTGGCGTTACCTATAGCTGGACCGGCCCTGGTACTTTTACTTCGGCTGATCAAAACCCGGCGGTAACTGTAGCTGGTGATTATACTTTGACAGTGACTGATCTTTCGAATGGCTGTACTTCTACAGCGCAGGTGACGGTGATAGAAAATAAAACGGCTCCTGGCGCCACTGCCGGTGTAAGTGGAGAAATTACTTGTTCTGTGGGCAGTGTGACCTTGCAAGGTTCTTCCGGAACAGTCGGTGTTAGTTACTCATGGACTGGCCCGGGTACTTTTACGTCAGCAGAGCAGAATCCAACAGCAACCGTAGCAGGCGATTACACTTTGACGGTTACTGATCCTTCGAATGGTTGTACTTCAACAGCTCAGGTGACAGTGATAGAAAATAAAACGGCTCCCGGTGCTACTGCTGGTGTGAGTGGTGAGATTACCTGCTCCGTAAGTAGTGTGATATTGCAAGGTTCATCGACGACTGCTGGTGTTAGTTACTCATGGACTGGCCCGGGTACTTTTACGTCAGCAGACCAGAATCCAACAGCTACTGTAGCAGGGGATTATACTTTGACGGTAACTGATCCTTCGAATGGTTGTACTTCTACTGCGCCGGTAACTGTAATAGAAAATAAAACCGCTCCCGGAGCTACTGCTGGTGTGAGTGGTGAGATCACTTGCTCAGTGAGCAGCGTGACATTGCAAGGTTCATCAACGACCGCTGGTGTGAGTTACTCGTGGACCGGTCCTGGTACTTTTACTTCGGCAGATCAGAATCCAACAGTGAGCATAGCTGGCGATTACACCTTGACAGTGACTGATCCTTCGAATGGCTGTACTTCTACAGCGCAGGTGACGGTGATAGAAAACAAAACCGCTCCTGATGCTACTGCTGGTGTGAGTGGCGAGATTACTTGTTCGGTGAGTAGTGTGACCCTGCAAGGTTCTTCCGGAACCGCTGGCGTTACCTATAGCTGGACCGGTCCTGGAACTTTTACGTCCGCAGAGCAAAACCCAACGGTGGCTGTGGCAGGTGATTACACTTTGACGGTGACTGATCCTTCGAATGGCTGTACTTCAACCGCGCAGGTGACCGTGATAGAAAATAAAACGGCTCCAGGCGCAACTGCCGGAGTGAGTGGTGATATTACATGTTCAGTGAGCGATGTAACGCTGCAAGGTTCTTCCGGAACAGCGGGAGTTACTTATAGTTGGACCGGCCCTGGAACCTTTACTTCGGCAGATCAGAATCCAACAGTGAGCATAGCTGGCGATTACACCTTGACAGTGACTGATCCTTCGAATGGCTGTACTTCTACAGCGCAGGTGACGGTGATAGAAAACAAAACCGCTCCTGATGCTACTGCTGGTGTGAGTGGTGAGATCACTTGCTCAGTGAGCAGCGTGACATTGCAAGGTTCATCAACGACCGCTGGCGTTAGCTATAGCTGGACTGGCCCTGGTACTTTTACTTCGGCAGATCAGGATCCAACAGTGAGCATAGCCGGCGATTACACCTTGACGGTGACAGATCCTTCGAATGGTTGTACTTCTACAGCTCAGGTGACCGTGATAGAAAACAAAACGACACCCGGCGCAACTGCTGGTGTGAGTGGTGATATCACTTGCTCGGTGAGCAGCGTGACATTGCAAGGTTCTTCGGGAACAGCTGGCGTTACCTATAGCTGGACCGGTCCTGGTACTTTTACATCAGCAGATCAGAATCCAACAGTGAGCATAGCCGGCGATTACACCTTGACAGTGACTGATCCTTCGAATGGTTGTACTTCTACAGCGCAGGTGACTGTGATAGAAAATAAAACGGCTCCAGGCGCAACTGCCGGTGTGAGTGGTAATATTACATGTTCAGTGAGCGATGTGACGCTGCAAGGTTCTTCCGGAACAGCGGGAGTTACTTATAGCTGGACCGGCCCTGGAACCTTTACTTCGGCAGATCAGGATCCAACAGTGAGCATAGCAGGTGATTACACCTTAACAGTGACCGATCCATCGAATGGCTGTACTTCAACCGCCCAAGTGACAGTGATAGAAAATAAGACGGCTCCCGGTGCTACTGCTGGTGTGAGTGGTGAGATCACTTGTTCAGTAAGCAGTGTGATGCTGCAAGGTTCATCGACGACCGCTGGTGTGAGTTACTCGTGGACCGGTCCTGGTACTTTTACTTCGGCAGATCAGAATCCAACAGTGAGCATAGCTGGCGATTACACCTTGACTGTGACTGATCCATCGAATGGTTGTACTTCAACCGCCCAGGTGACAGTGATAGAAAATAAAACAGCCCCGGATATTACTGCCGAAGATGCTCAACATACTTGCAACACCGCATCAACTGGATTGGTACTCAATGCCAGTTCCACAGCGCCTAATGCACAATACGCATGGACGGTGCCTCCAATATATGCCGGATTTTTCCCGGATACCCAGGTGCAGAACCTGACAGTGCCATTTAGCTTTATAGTGGGTGACTTTACGGTTATGGTGACCGATCCGGCGAATGGCTGTGGTAATTCAAAAACAATTTCAGTTACTGATAATGCGATAGCCCCGCCCTGTGATATTTCACTTGCCACAGGCAATGTACTCAATGCAGGTGCCATACCAAATGGCGCCTACAGCTGGACTGTGAACAATACGGATTGGGCAATTACAAGCGGCCAGGGAACACCCTCCATTGGTTTTAGCCCCGGACCGATAGGATCTATCGCAGAATTTTCGATTACTATAACTAATCCAATAAACGGTTGTTCCGAAGGCTGTACTATTGAGCTTCAAAATACCAGTGGAGGGGTGGTAACTACCTCTTCAGCGGTTGCCTTTGGCAGGGTTGCTTCGGGACCGGATGTCTCATCTGAAGAAGTGGCTTCGGTAGGTATCATTGAAATACCTGAAAAAGCAAGTCTTGGAATTTATCCCAATCCTTTTCGGAATACGGCGACTGTCTCCTTCATGATACCGGAGTCAGCAGTGGTGAAGATTGAAATATATTCGACCTACGGTGTGCTGACAGTACCCCTGTTTTCCGGCAGCGTAGAAGCCAACAAGTATTATGAGATTGATTTGAGTGCAGATAATCTTACCACAGGCTTGTACCTCTGCAGACTTATATATGGAAAAAGGATAATAGAAGAAAAAATTATGATACGATAAATAAGTATAGATATGAAATGTATTGCAATGCTAAATAAAGAAATTTCAGGAGCCCCGCCTTGGCGGGTGCTCCTGATCGTGCTTGGTTGGATGGTGTTCAATACAGCAGAGGCCCAGGTTCCTACTGCTCCGGATAATTTTTACATTTTAAGACATGATGGACAAAATGAATTGATCTGGTCAGCAAACCCTGGTGCAGAGAATGTGACCACCTATACCGTATATCGCTCGCTGGATAAGATCAATTTTGCCAGTATAGCGACGGTTCCGGCAACACCGACGCCGCAATACCAGGATAATGATGTGGAAAATGGGGTCACTTACTTTTATCACCTAACGGCGATCAATGCCTCGGGAGAAGGTCCTGCCTCGCTGATAGATGCCAGTGTTCCGGGGGATGATTTTGGCAAGTTTATGCAATTCAATGGGGTCGGTCCCAACGACTCAATAACACTTAGAAATTGTGATGAGCTGCAATTTGTGGATCAGTCGTATACCATGGAGCTTTGGATTAGAATTAAGCGATTACCTCTGATAGCTAATGAAGCTCATCTGGTAACCAGGTATACAAATGCACCAACGCCGGTTGAAGCCTATACGCTCCGGATTTTAAATAGCGGACAGTTGGAATTTCGGTCTTTTTCTGGAAATACAACCAAGCTGACTACCAATACCCTGAATGAAAGGGAATGGTATCACCTGGCATTGTCATTTGAGAATACGGCAGGTCCCGTTACACCGACTACTAATGTTTCAATCTATATCAATGGTGTATTGGCTACTGAAGATGCAGGTGGTACTACTGCCTTCGGAATTGTCGATCCAAATGCCAGTCCGGGAGGTGTGCTGGTTATTGGAGGGGTAGCTGTTGCGGGGCCAAATTTTTTTGAGGGTTTTATGAGTGAGCTTCGCATTTGGGATGGTGTGCGAACTCCTGCTGAAATTGTTAACAACAGTTGTACTATGTTGAGCGGTGATGAAGCCGGTTTGCTGGGGTTATGGCGGTTTGATGAAGAAGACTCCTCAGCACCAATGGTTTACGACTACAGCCCTAACGGAAACAATGGCGGTGAGGACGTTCAGATAACCGACTTTACCCCGGAAGCAGTAAATGACCTGGGAAATACTGTGGAGGATACCTCTCAGGATATCAATATTCAAAATAATGACGCCAGTTTCAGCGAAAGACCGCTTGTTGGTGATTTGCTTCCCGGCTATCCGCTATCTGGAAGTGCTGTATTGATTGATAATGACAGCAGCATCACATACACGCCAGATCCCGGATTTTATGGCGTAGACACAGTAAAATATGTTTTATCAGATACTGCCGTTTTTTGTAATACTACCCCCGAAAGAGACACGGCCATGGTGTTAGTGCAAGTACAATGCGGCCGTAAAGATACACTTAACTGGAATAGTCGGCCGCTAATGCAAGCGGCTAACAATCAGAGATTTATTGAAAAAGGGCTGATCTCCGGTTTTCGGTTAGATGATCCCGACAATATCCAGGTGGGGCTTGCCACCGGGAATGATTTTCAGCATGTGAATTCTATGGTATGGAAACAAGATCCTTCAACAAATACGCAAGCTATCGCCACTACTATTTCATTTAACCGTAGCGTGGATCAATTCTGCCTGGATATACTTGATATTGATTCAGATCCGGGTGTCTTCGCGGATTCCGTGGTTATTAATGGCTACCGGGATGGCAACATTATTGATTTAAATAGCGGAAGTTTGACGATGGGCACGGCTGTGAATGCCGGGGGCAACAACAGTTTTTTTGGAAATGCCAATGTGGATGATTTAAGTGGAACCGAAGGCAATTTGTCTGTCTGTTATTTCGTGCCGCTCGATTCTGTGCAGATTATTTTTACCAGTACCCTGGCAGCTCCGGCTGATCCTTCCGAACAAGGAATTGGAATCGGAAATTTTACATGGTGTGCTTTTCCCAACAATCCGCCGGTAATTCAAGATGATGCCGGGATTGGGGTAGATTCATTATTCTTTACCATCGCCCCGGATTCATTATTGAATATTTGTCTGACGGCCTCAGATGTAGACATAGACAGCCTGTTTATCTCTTCAGTTGGAACATTATCGGATGGAGGAACCGCCGGAGGCTTGAATTCTGCAGACACCTGCCTGACCTACTCGGCAGCAACTAATTTTACCGGTGCCGAGTATTTCAGGGTAACTATATGTGACAATCGCCCGGATCAGCTTTGTGATGAAGTTGTAATAATGGTTACAACAGTTGCAAATCCGCCACCACCACCACCACCTCCTCCTCCGCCAGAGCCTGAACCTGAACCTGAACCGGAGGGAATTTTTATATCACAAGCCCTTTCACCGAATGGTGACCGGATCCTGGATCACTGGGAAATAACCGGTATTGAGCAGTATCCCAATAGTGTGATTAAGGTATTTAATATTTGGGGAGACCTGATTTTTCAACAGGTAGGATATAATAATCAGACCCATTCCTGGCGAGGACAAACCACCGAAGGAAATACACTTGGAGGTAGCACAGCGCCTGATGGCACTTATTTTTATATCATCAGATTGGGTGATTCCCAGCCGGTGATGAAAGGGTATGTAGTGTTGAAAAGATAAAATTTGGCTTGTATGAAAAGAAGATTTTTACGGAATTTCTTGGTTACGGTACTCCTCTGTAGTTTGGCTGAAATTGGTTTATGTCAACAGCAGGTGATGTTTACACAATATATGTTTAACGGTTTGGCCTTGAATCCTGCCTACGCCGGAAGCGATGAGACGCTTAACCTCACCCTGCTGGCGCGGGAACAATGGCTGGGTTTTGACGGAGGCCCTGCCAACCAAATGTTTTCCGGTCATCTGCCGCTGGGGCCACAGAAAAAAATTGGCGTTGGCCTGACCGTAGAAAAAGAAAAGATAGCTGTAACCGAGGTGATGAATTTTTATGCATCTTATGCTTACAAAATACCGGTAAAAAATGGACATTTAGCCCTGGGGCTACAGGGAGGACTGACGCATCACAGCCAGGAATTAACCGCACTGGCCCTGCCTCCAGGTGTTGTCGACCCCAGCTTTGATGAAAACATTTCTTCACTTCTTCCAAATTTTGGAACAGGCATCTATTATAGTTCAAAAAGGTTTTACGCCGGTTTTTCAATACCAATGTTGATACAAAACTCTTTTGATAACAGGGATGCTGTATTGGTTGCAAAGCAGGCTCGTCATTATTTTCTGACGAGCGGCTATTTGATTGATTTGAATCCAACGCTGAAACTCAAGCCACATATATTGATCAAGTCCGTAGAAGGCGCTCCTCTTAATATTGACTTAAATGCCAATTTGTTAATTAGGGAATTGGTATGGCTAGGGGCGTCATTCCGGAATCTTAATTCCTTAAATGCCCTGCTGGAGATTCAGTTAAATCGCCAGCTGAGACTGGGGTTTGCCTTTGATTTTATCAACTCTGAATTGGGCAATGTAAGTTCGGGATCGGGAGAAATAATGTTGAATTACCGGGTGTCGAAAAAGGTACCGGAGAGGGTATTATCACCCAGATATTTTTAGACCTAAATGGTGTGTCGATGAAAGTATTTAATACAGTATTTATAATCGTTCTTTTTTGCTGTCAGCCTGTGTTGAAGGCGCAACAGCACAATCAGGAAAAGGAAAAACGGAAACTTGCTCAGGCCGAGGCATTGTATGCCAATATGGATTACCATAAAGCCATTGCGTTATATGAACAGATTAAGTTAGCTGATAAGGACCAATTTGTGAAATTGAGGATTGCATCCTCTTATAGAAATGTCGGTGATTTACAGTCCGCTGAAGCGTGGTACAGAAAGGCGGCTTCCAAGCAACTTCCGGTTGAGGATCAGTACGCCTATGCCGAAGTGCTCATGAGCAACGGTAAGCATGATGAAGCCTCTGAATGGTACAGACTTCACGCACAGCATTCCCCGGATGACAGCCGTTCAAAAAGTAAGCTGGCGGCCATAGCCAACCTTTCCAGCTATTACGAAAATAAAGATATCTATGAGGTGGAACTTTTGAATATTAACTCTTCCTACTCAGATTTCGGCGTGTCTTTTCTCGAAGATGGAATTGTCTTTGCCTCTACCAGAGAGGAAGTGGCTCCCAAAAAACGATATAACCGTACCAACAGCGCCTACCTGGACTTGTATCAAAGTAAATACGATGAGGAAGGTAATCTGGGAGCCATCACCAAGCTTGGAAAAAATGTGAATACAAAGTATCACGAAGGGCCGGCTGTAATTTATGCCGGCGGTGAAAAAATGATCTTTACCCGCAATAATGCTGAAGCGAAGGTGAAAGAAAAAGACCATAAACTGGTCAGTTTTCAACTTTTTGAAACGCAAAAAAATAAAAAAGGGGACTGGGATAAGCCAAGGCTTTTATCGTTTGGCGAAGAAAAATATTCTGTGGGGCATGCCGCCGTAAGCGGGGATGGGAAGTTGCTCTATTTTTCATCCAACAGGCCGGGAGGCATTGGTGGTACTGATCTTTATGTCAGCGAAAATTTAAATGGAGGTTGGGGAACCCCAAAAAACCTGGGTGACAAAATCAATACAGAGGGTAATGAAATGTTCCCTTTCATCAGTGGTGACAGTTTACTTTATTTTTCTTCCGACGGACAAAGCGGACTGGGAGGGCTGGATATTTACAGGGCCAACCTCACCTCGCAGCAATCCGTCGAAAACCTCGGAGCCCCGATCAATTCAAAAAGGGACGATTTTGCTTTTGTTCTACACCAAGAGGGAAATTGGGGATATTTTTCATCCAATCGCGCCGGTGGTATTGGCGATGATGATTTGTATTACTTTTCGATCAGAGCGCCTCAGCCGACACTACCACCGGAACCGGAGGTGATACCTAATGATACTATTACAACTGAGAAGCCGGAGCCAACGAAGGTTTATGTTGTCCAGATATTGGCCCTGCTGAACCCGGTGACCGTGCACAAAAGTTTCCTTCAGGACCTGGAAGGTGTTGTTAAGCACGATGGAAAAGACGGCTTTCACCGATATACCTATGGGGAGTACGAAGGGCTGGAAGAGGCTCTGGAAAGCCTCGAGAAAATCATCGACAAAGGTTATAGTGATGCTTTTTTAAGGAGGATAGAACGATACAGCGAATTATCCAAGGGACCCGGTAAGAATGTTGATGAGTTGTATATCTCAGAAGCCAAAGAGAATGCGGTGTTTTGATAAACGACAAGCATTGTCAGCATTATTTATTACAAATTCTAAAGTATCAAAGCCCTTCAAAATGCTCTTTCAGGTTCTCTTCCTTGGAGAGGTTTAATTTTTTTCTAAGCCGATAACGGGATTTATTGACACTTTCGTGGGAAATGCCCAACATATTGGAGATCTCTTTACTGGTAAGGTTGAGTTTAATAAGTCCGGCCAGTCGTATCTCTGAAGTGGATAAGTCTGCATACCTGGCGCGTAGATTACAAAAGAAACCTGGATAAACAGTTTCAAACAATACCTTAAATTCCTTCCATTCCTTCTCGGTGAGGATGGTAGCATGCATCAGCCTGTCCAGATGATTGATAGGAGGGGGACCTTCCTGACTGACCTTTTTCCTTACTTTTTCGAGTTCCTTATTCAGAAATTCAATACGATTGGCTTTTTCAACAACTTTATGCGTAAACCGCATTAATTCTCTTTCGCAGGAAAGAATTTTTTCCCTTGTTAACTGATTTTCGAGTTGTTGAATTCTGTTTGATTTTTTCAGGCAGTAATTGAGCCAGGTAATAGCCAGGCCTCCAAGAATAAATATGCCGATCAGCGCCCACGTGTACCGGTCTAATTGAAAACTTTTGCTGGTATTCTCGGTTGATGGCGGACTTGTAATAAGCTCGTCCCTTTTGTCCTTTTGATAATCTGATACAACATGATGGGTAGCCTGGATATGGTCATCACCGCTTGATGACAGGTATACATTGCCACTATTATTGGTGCTGTTATGATTATTGGTCGCACTCCTCCACACTTTGTGAGCCTTTGCCGTCATGGGACCTGGTAACAAACTGTCCATTTTATTATCAATGGGAGTGACTGCAGCATTGGAGAAAACCAGATTTACCAGGAGAAAAAAATAACATACATTACCCATGCTAACAAATGTTTTATAAACGCAATAGAAAATAAATGCTGTTGCACAACATTTTAGACGATATTTCCAAATCGTACATATCTTGAAACTATATTTCAATATGATCCTAAAAGTGTTAAAAAACCTTAGAAATGCAACTTAATGGATGTGGACAAAACGATAGACAATTAAAGAGAGCCTTCTTTCATGACAGTCAGCGCTATCCGGGGTTCAAAAAGATTAACTGCTACCCGACAACCTGTGAAATAGAATATTTAGGGAACTAATGGTTGGTTGACAGGCCAGGGAGAATTGCCAGGATACTTGTATCGTGGAACACATTTGTATAAAAGCGGTTGCGTTAAAATTCTGCAGCCAGTAATTCGATTTCACCCGTAGCAATACCAAGTTTTTTTCTCAGCCGGTAGCGGGATTTGTTAACACTTTTTCCCGAGATCCCCAACATCGCCGCAATCTCTTTTGTTGTCAGATTTAACCTGGTCAATGCAATGAGCCTTTCCTCGGTTTCGGTGATATCTGCAAATTTTTCTCTTAGATTATTGAAAAAACCCGGATGGGCCTGTAGGAAAAGTTTTTTGAAGCGCATCCAGTCTTCGTCAGTCAGGATGGTGGACTGCATCAAATTGTCGATGGTTTTTGTATAGGAAGGACAGGCATTGGAAATTTCATCCCTGGCTCTTTCCAAATCCTGGTTCAATTCTTCAATGCGTTGGTTCTTTTCCAGAATGCGTTGCATAAAATTGTCTAAAGCCAACTCAAAGGACTTAATTTTAGCTTCGGATTTTTCCCTGTTCTTCTTAATACGATAGCGAAATCTCACTGCAAAAAAAACAGCGATGAAAAGTGTGATCATTAACCCGGTGACATAGCGATTACGTCTCAATTGATCCTTTTGTCTGGCAATAGTGAGCTGTGCGATTTTTTTCTCTTTTTTATCACTTTCATAAATGGTCTCCATTTCGATGATTTGCCGGGCCTTGGTTTCATTCAGCAGGCTGTCCTCGTAATGTTTGAAGCTTTTAAAATACCCAAGGGCTTTTCCGGGATCGCCATTGGCTTCCGATACCCCCGATAAAATCTGAAATGCCATACCAGCCTGATCTTTTGAACCTATTTGATGGCTAATGTTGAGCGCTTCCTCGCATAATTGCTGTGATCTGGCAAAGTCGCCATTTTTCAAGTAAACCTCGGCCAGATAATTCAAGGTAGTCGCAATTTCTTGTTTTGTCTTTAGCGCCCGTTTGATGGCTAAAGATTCTTCCAAATATTTAATAGACTTCCGGAAATTGTTTAACTCCGCTTCAACCAGTCCAAGGTTGTTTAAAACAAAAGCTTTTTGAAAAGTATCCTGAATTTTTTCGGACAGTGAAAGAGACTGGAAAAAACTTTTTCTGGCTTCATCATATTTTCCGGCCTTTTTTAAAACGATACCCAAATGATTGTAGTCAAGTGCCAGTCCAAAAGTATCTTTTGACTGTTTGTCAATTTCCAGGCATTCCGCAAAGGCTTTTTCCGCCTTGTCGTATTCCTTAATGTCCTTATAGATCAACCCGATGTTGGTGAGGGGGATACTTGTACTGCTATGGTTGCCAGTGAGCTTTCTTATGTTTATAGACTGATAAAAATAATCCAGCGCCTGGGTATAATTTCCGAGCTTTTGCTGTACATTGCCCAGCACATTTAACACCTTGGCTAATTTTAGGCTGTCAACCATTTTTTCAGCCAGGCGTTTGGCTTCCAGACTTTGGTCAATAGCCTCAGTATAATCGCCTACTATGAAGTAGTGCCGGCTAAAATCGAAAGCAACGTCCCATTGAATTTCAGGATTTTTACTTTCATCGGCCAGTGCTTTGCGCAGTTCTAAATAGTATTGAGCACTATCCGGGTCCTTTTCAAAATGTTGGTTAAATTTTGAACGGTACTGCTCCAGTTTAATCCGGTTTGGAGATTTATCGATCTTGTTTTCAAACTGACACGAGAAACTCAGAAAGACCATTGCGATAAAGCAACAGCGCGTTGTATTAAGGTTAAGATCTGCTGCCTTCGCAAGCACTTTGACAATGGTAATCAAAATTTTCATTGTACAGCAAAAAATATGGTCGTATAATAGAATTTGGCCTAATTGAACCCTCTTGAAAAAATGCCATAGCGCGTTTTCAGTGCTTAGCCAGTGTCGTCTTAAGGCGTAAAGCAGCCGGCACGCCCGATTTCACTGGTAAAAATACAAATCTTAATGATTTCGTCATCATCTATCGGGTGCTATTTACCAGGCAGTTACCGATATGGATCATGAAGAATATGTACAAGGGATTAGCCCAAAGAACTTTCCTCATTCATGGCTGGTTTATAATGCCGGCGACTGGATTCTCAGCTTGGAGACAATGAATTGTTCGATTAATCCAAATAAGGTGTTTTTATAAAGAAGTGTTGGTAGCCATCAATATTGATCAGGGGCTACTAAGAAAGTATCCTTCTTATCATAGCGATTTGCCCAATGTGCCACATTTGATGTTTGATGCACCACATTAAGGCATCGTACTTAGTGTTTCCTATTGGGTTATGGACCAAAGTGGCCTCTTCCAGACAACTGTCTGATAGTTCGCTAAGTCCTTTATGTATTTCCTCATCGACCAACCTAAGTGTTTTCGAAAGCTGATTAAAATCGGCTTTGTGAGATAACACATTCTCCGGCAAAGTTCCCTTTTCATAGAAACGCTGATAGGTCAGAATATTGGTTTTCTCAAAAAAGCTTTTTTCAGGCTCAAATACGGAGACGATTCCATGAAAATATTTGTCCCAGACAATGTGTCCCATGATCCAATGGATGTTTGTGCCAATAGTGGCGGGTATTTCATTCCACAGCTTATTGTCAACATCGCCAACTACCCTCCGGGTCCATTCCGTTACGTTTTTGATTTCTCTTTTTATCAGGTGAAGTTTTTCCATCTTATGCTATCATTAGTTGTTTGTATTAAAGTTGATTTGATTTATTTCTCCCTCTACCTTCCGGTTTATCTGCATAAAAATATCATGCAGCTCAGCGCCCTCAATATTTAAAGGATTAATGGGTCTGATCAGGGCTTTTCTAAGTTTGTATAGTTTTCGTTTGTCAGTGTCCTTTGGGATCAATTTGTCCTTAATAAATAATTCCTGCTGTTTTTGTTTGGGGTTTAAAGCCGCGTTTAGCTCAGAACATTGGTGACATGCTCCTTTTTTGTTGATCAACGCACATTTACTATCAAAAATATCGGTCATGGCTTGTCTGCCAAACCTGAGCACATGCTTTACTTTAGGGATTGTTAAGTCCATGATAGTGGCTATTTCTTTGACTTTGAAGGCATAGATATCTTTTAATATTACCGCTATCTGTTGATCCAGTGGAAGTACTTTTGACAGGCAGGTAAAGCAAAAATCAATATGTTCCCGGATGTCAAATTTTGAGTGCTGGCTGGTACTTTGCATTTTTACAAGAATGTACTCATTGCCGTGTGCATGTTCTTTTGCCTTATCCATGACATCTGACGACCACCGTCCCCTGTTTCGCAGGCGATCGTAGGCCAGATTGGTGGCGATACGAAATACCCAGCTTTTCAGGGAAGCTTTTTCATCAAAACCGGCAACATTGTCAAACGCCTTCAGAAAGGTATCATGGGCGATATCCTCCACCTCGTTGCGATCCACCAGCAGGCGATAAAGGTAGGACTTTAACTGAGGCTGAAAATCCACATACAGCTCATGAAAAGCATTGATGTCGCCATTTTTTGCAAGATTGATTTTGTTTGAGGCCATATTACTTTGGTTAATGAAATTCCTTCTTTATTGCTGCTATTTGTGCGGTGTGACGATCATTATGAGCGGTGATGAAAAGAAACCATTGATAGGCGTCAATATCTCCTAAATTGGGTGAAAAGGTGGCTAGCTGATATCTCAGATCGTCTCTGGTAGTTTTAATATAGTCGATCGTTTTTTTTCTCATTTTCTTGTAAGCCTTAATGAATTCACTTTTGCTTTGAAACTTCCCGGCGGGCTCAAATTCCGGGGTGGTTTTGACCTTCCGGTCACGGTTTTTAATGTGATGCATGAATTCGTCATCCCGGTATTTTGAGCGTTGGCCGGTTTCTCTTTCCGACTTTGCGATGTTATTGACAACGGTATCAAAAAACTTTTTTTCAACCAATATAAGATGTTCGCAGACATCTGCTATGGACCAACTTTCAGGCGCAGGCTTAAAATGCCATTGATCCTTAGTCAGGCCTTCCAAAGATATTAAAAGTGATGCTTTTGTTTCTTCCAAATAGGAAACGGCGTTGGCTCTTTCACTGCCGGTAAGCGTACCCTGCTGGGCAAAGGCACTGTAAAAAGAGAGGAGGTATATAGTTTTGATCATTAAGAATTTCCTGTTCATGTCATTGCAGTTTTGTTACAAGCTTTAGACGGTTGAACGGGAAAAAATGATCAAAAATATACTATATCCCCACGAATCTCAATGTAGCGGGTAGCGCTATTTCAGTTTCCCTTATCAGGCTTTACGTAGCATAAGTTGAAAACTGGAGCCAGGATTACTTTAACTACACCTCCCAGCCCTTTCGATAGGTTCTTCCAACAAACTGGTTGGCTGCTTCAAGATTGGTGATTTTCATGTTTTCGCCATCCCACAGCAATTTTTTACGGCCATAAAATTCCATTTTTCCTTTGCTGTTTTCTTTTCTCAACATGAAACTGCGGATGGCCAGATTACCCATCAAAACTGTTTCTGTCATAGGACCGGCATAGTCAAAGGAAGAAGTTAGCGCCTTGTGCTCTTTGCTATTGAAACCTGCCTTACAGGCATCTACCCATTTGCGCTGGTGTCCGTATTCCGGTTCTTTATTGTCTTCTACTTCAGGACCAAAATCCGTTGATCCGTCATTCATGTAGAGTTTGGGCATGATGGGAGAGCTATCATTGATATTGGTGGAGATAATTCCTTTTTCACCGATGATCAATACGCCATTTTTACTTTGATCTCCGCCAATGTCGTGGTCAGCTGGAATGATGTCGGGATGGGCAGGTCTGATACCACCATCGCTCCATGTCATCTCAATGGGTGATTTGCTTTTTTCAGTAGCCCCAAAATGCAGGGTGATAAAAGAAGATGGGGGACATCCTTCGGGATAGTAGTCAGCTGTCCACATTTGTGAATAGATAGAACTTACACTACATTCCGCATCGGTAGGATATTTCAGTCCCAATGTTCGGAAAGGTATATCAATCAGATGGCACCCTACGTCTCCTAGTGCGCCGGTACCATAATCCCACCATCCTCTCCAATTGAAAGGGTGCAGATTTGGTGTATATGGTATTGCCGGAGCCGGACCCAACCATAAATCCCAGTGCAGGTCTTTTGGTTTCAGGCTCGCGTCAGGTTTGGGCATGGCAATGCCCTGGGGCCAGACAGGCCGGTTGGTCCATACCTGGACTTTTGATATTTTACCAAGATCTCCGGAGTCTACCCATTTTTGAACCATGTTGAGCAGGGGATTTGACCCTCCCTGATTACCCATCTGGCTGACTATTTTATTTTTCCTGGCCAGCTTGGTCAACATTCTGGCTTCCCGGATATTGTGGGTCAGCGGTTTTTGTACATACACGTGAACACCCCTGTCCATAGCGAATTTAGCGGCAGGGCCATGGACATGGTCAGGGGTAGAAATAGTTACCGCATCGATGCCTTTTTCCTTGTCCAACATCTCCCGGTAGTCATTGAATAATTTGGCTTTGGGAAACGCTTCAACCGATCTTTTGGCGCTGCCGGAAAAGTCCACGTCACAAAGCGCGACTACATTTTCCCGGCCTTTTACGGAAGCATTACGAATATCACTGGAGCCTTTCCCGCCGGCCCCGATGGCTGCCAGATTCAGCCGGTCACTGGGTGGCGTATACCCCGCTCCTCCAAGTGTAAACCTGGGCACTATGAAAAAGGAGGAAGCTATTGCTCCCTTTTTAATAAATGACCTGCGGGATGAAGTTGCTTGTTTTGTTTTTCGTTCTTCCATGGTAATAGGTTATTTGAGTTGGGTTAAAAACCTTCTAGGTGCAATATTTGATTTACTAATATTTAATAAATATTCCTAATTGTTTGCAATTAAACAAGTATGGCAGGGGCACTGGTTAATATTTTGTTTTAATCAGTTAAAATTCCATTACTTTTTAACGATAAAATACAAAATATGCAATGATGAGTCTGGATTTTAAATGACGCTGCTTGTGATATTTTAAAACTATTTTTACTGTATCTTTCATTCATCCATTAGGTTATTTGGCCTTCGTGGTAACTATTATATTTGCAAATAGGAAATAAATAATTATATTTGTTTTGTTTTTAGGAATATAATAAACTCAACGGATGAAAATCGGAGCTTTTGAAGAATTAGTATTGCTGGCTGTTGGTTCATTGATGGAGAATGCTTACGGTGTATCGATCAAGGAATTGTTAGCCGAAAAGACAGGTAAAAACCCCAGCATTGGTGCATTGCATTCAGCCCTTTACCGGTTGGAAGATAAAGGGTGTCTGATATCCACTGAAGGCGGTGCCACCTCTGAAAGAGGGGGGAGGCGAAAGAAATATTATACACTTACAGCCAAAGGGCGGGATGTATTAATTGAAACCAGTAAACTTCGCCTCGAATTTTCAAAAAATATTCAGGGATTAAATCTGAGTTGGGATGAATCATAAACGACGTCAACATCCACCACGGTTTGCCGACAGGTTTCTCCGCTGGTTTTGTGCTGAGGAGGTGCTGGAAACACTTCAGGGCGATCTGTATGAACTCTATTCCCAAAGGAGAAAGAAGTCAGGAAAATTTAGCGCCGATTTACATTTTGTGCTTGATGTACTCGATACATGCAGGCCCTTTGCATTAAGACAAAAATCTGGGAGAAGATTTTTTAATAATAACATCATGTTTAAAAACCATATAAAACTTGCCTGGAGAAACCTGAAAAGCCAGCCTTTTTTTACATTCCTGAATATGACCGGGCTTGCAGTTGGTATGTCGGGAGGGCTGCTGATTGCCTTGTTTATCTATGATGAGTTGAGCTTTGATAAAATGTTTGCCGACTCTGATCGCATTTACCGGGTAAACATCGATATGAGGAATAGTGGTGAAACCAATTATTATGCCGCCGTTTCCGGTCCTTTGGCTGGTGTAATCAGACAGGATTGCCCCCATGTCGAAACGGTTACCCGTTTCAGGGTAGTAAATCGCACCTTGCTGAGAAAAACTGATGGCGATGAAAATGTAAAGGAAAACCAGGTTGTCGGCGTGGACTCCACTTTCTTTGACATGTTTGGGTTGGAACTGCTAGTTGGCGATAAGAAAACCGCGCTGAAGGAGCCAAACACCTTGATTTTGACCAGGTCGGCTGCAGAAAAGCATTTCAAATTGAACGAGGCTCTGGGGCAAAGTCTATTGCTAAACAATACCCACCATTACACCGTGACCGGCGTGATAAACGATTTTCCAAAGAACTCTTTTCTCAGGGATCATAGTGTTTTTATCTCACTGGAAAGCTTTGAGAATGCGCATAGTGACGCCTGGAATAACTTTAACTTTCCCACGTTCGTTAAACTTGCACGCACAGCTCAAATTGAGGATTTTCAGAAATTTTTAAAGGGTGTGAATGAAAATTATTTAATTCCCTGGGCGATGACTTTTGTGCCCGGCTTAACCATTGAAAGTGCAAAAGCCGATGATAAGAAAACAGGTAATTTTATGAAATTTGGGAGCATTGCTTTGGAGGATATTCATCTTTATTCAAGAGACCGGCAGGATGAGTTTAGTCCAAATAGTGATATCGAAGATGTTTATATTCTCGCGTTAATCGGTTTCTTTTTAGTCCTGCTGGCCATTGTTAATTTTATGAATTTATCCACAGCCTGCGCGCTCAAAAGAGCCAGGGAAGTGGGTGTTCGCAAAACATTGGGAGCCGGCAGATATGGGCTGATCAGGCAATTCCTGACGGAGTCGTCTTTAATTTCATGGCTATCTTTCCTCATGGCTGTCTTAATAGCTTATTTGGTCATGCCGTTTTTCAATGAGCTTACCGGAAAAAACCTTGAAATGCCATTTTACAGTCCCATTTTCTGGCTGGTAATTGTGGCTGCTGCTATTATTTTAGGTCTTTTTTCCGGCAGTTATCCCGCTTTTTTCATGTCGCAGTTTACGCCGGTTAAAGTGCTAAAAGGCAGCGATGGGAGTAGCCCCGGAGGTGGAGGTATTAGAAATTATCTGGTGGTCTTTCAATTTGCTATTTCAGTATTTTTGATAGTCAGTACCCTGGTGGTATTTCAACAGTTAAGATATATTCAAAGCAAAGAATTAGGCTTTAAGAAGGACCAGATACTGGTTATCGATGATGTTTACGCCGTGGGAAATCAAATGAAATCTTTCAAGCAGCAACTACTTGATTTGGGGGATGTGAGGAACGTGTCATTAAGCAGTTTTTTGCCGACACCATCTGATCGCTCCGGTACTACTTTCTTTTTAAAGGGATCTTTTAAAGCCGAAAATGCTTTTATAGTTGGCCATTGGGAAATTGACCACGACTACATACCCACTTTAGATCTGGAAATTGTGGCAGGCCGGAACTTCAGTGAGGAATTTTACACGGATTCAAGCGGTGTGATTTTGAACGAATCCGCTGTGGCTATGTTGGGGGTACAACCCAGGGAAGCCATAGGGTTACAGCTGACCCGCGATTTTCACCGCCAGGATAAAGAGCATATGAAATTTATGAAGGTGATAGGTGTCGTTAAAAATTTTCATTTCGAATCGCTTAGGAATGACATTGGAGCATTGAGTTTGGTGTTGGGGGGTGGTGCTAATAGAATGATGGTGAAACTTCAAACCGAAGATTTCTCAAACGCCGTCAAACAGATAAGAAAGAAATGGGAGCAGGTGGCGCCGCACCAACCATTTAATTATTATTTTCTGGATGAATCCTTTGAAAGTACCTATCAGGCCGAACAGAGATTAGGCTATATTTTCATAACATTTACAATATTATCCCTATTCATTGCCTGCCTGGGTTTATTTGGTCTGGCGGCCTTTAACGCCGATAAACGTGTCAAGGAAATAGGTATCAGAAAAGTATTGGGCGCCAGCGTGAGCCAGATCACCTACAAACTTTCCACTGATTTTCTGAGGCTTGTGGTGATAGCCGTTTTCATTTCCATACCACTGGGCTGGTATGCTATGAATAAATGGCTGGAAGACTTTTCTTACCGCATTGAAATTAGTTGGTGGATATTTGCATTGGCCGCGGCCCTTGCCATTGCTATTTCTATTATAACAGTGAGTTACCAAAGTATTAAGGCGGCCATGGCAAGTCCGGTTAAAAGTCTGCGATCAGAATAAAAGACGAAGTTCACTATTTGAGGGGATTTGATTTGGGGATGGAAATATTATTTTTTCACATTAGTTCCATTTGGAAAAACTCCTTCCCCGGGGAAGGTGCCCTTGCGGGAATATGTAGCTTAGCCGGAACATTTTTGGGCGGAAGGGGTAAGTTGACGTCTGGGGCTAGGCAGTTCATCACTAAGGGATATCTCCACAATCCACCCACCCCTGACGCCTCCCAGGAGGGGATTTGATTTGTGGATTGAAATATTGTTTTTTCAGATTAATTCATTTGGCAAAACTCCTTCCCTTGGGAAGGTGCCCTTGCGGAAATAGACAGCTTAACCGGAACAGTTTGGGCGGAAGGGGTGAGTTAATTTGAGGAAGGCACGAGTTCCTTATTTGGGTTTCCCCGCTTTTCCTGCTTCATATTTACTGTCTACAGTATAGCGTAAAACCTTTGGTGGTTGCGTGCCCCTGGCCACGGCTATTTCCTTTTTCCATGCATTTCTTAATTTTTCAAGTTGACGTGCATATCGTTTATCGGCAATTAAATTTGTTTGTTCCCACGGGTCTTCAGCCAGATTAAATAGTTCTTCATAAACAGGCGCCTCTCCCTGCACCGATGATTCAGCAAAATGTCGGTACAGGGCAATATCCGGATCATGTACGGCATACAGCATTTTGCCGGTGGGGATGCCCATTTGCCGCGCCACCTCAATTTTCTTTTGGGCGGGAAAGTTATCGTTTTTGTAGTACCTGATATATTTCCATTCCTTGTCCTGAACAGCTTCGCAGCGCGGGTTGCCAAATTGGGTAGACCACAGGTTTTCAGTAAATAAAAAATCTCTGACCGACCCTGAAGTGCCATTTAAAATGGGCGATAGATCTTTTCCCTGGAAAGCCCCGGGAATCTCAATTCCTGCCAGTGACAACATAGTAGGTGCGATGTCGATGCTTTGCACCAGCTCATCCACCTTCCTGCTTTTTGGTTTGGCGGCTTTCATAGGATTGTAAATGATCATGGGAACCCGAGTCACAACCTCATAGCACAGGGCTTTTCCTCCCAGACCGTATTGTCCGCTAAACAACCCGTGATCGGAAGTGAAGATTATAATCGTGTTCTTGTCAATATTTAATGCCTTTAACTTGTTTTGTAGATTACCGATCAACCGGTCAATACCCGTCATGGCCTGATATTGCCGTATTAATCTTTCTCTGACGGTTTCCGGTGTATCAACCCAGTTATAACTCCCTTGTCGGTTTTCGGTTTTAAGTAGGGAAGCCGGCAGCTTGGGTTGTTTGATATCCGCCTTGGCGATATAGTTTTGTGGCATGGGGATTTTAAGATCCCGGTAAAGCGTTTTGTAGATCTCCGGATCCGAATCCCTCATGGCCATCGTGCCGGTGCTGGATCCATGAGGAAGGTTCAGGCACACGGATAAGCAAAAAGGCTTGTCTTTTGGACGATGCTCCAGGAAACCCAAGGCACCTTCCAGCCGCTGCTCATTGGATCCGAGAAACTCATCCACACCCTCTCCGATAATTTCCACCTGGGTATCGGCTTTGGCGTTTTTGAAAATTTCATGCCTGTCCTTAGGATAAAAGGTAAGGTGCCCGTGACCGGCATAGAAAAAGTCGAAGGATTTTTTCATCAAATCGCTTTCATAACCTCCGGAGCCTATAGGCGCATGATTTTTACCGATATAACCGGTGTAGTAGCCGGCATTTCTCATTACTACGGGATAGGATTGCGTCCACGCTTCCGGTGCAACGCTGGTTCCTGAGTTAAAATTGACTCCGTGTTTTCGTTCGAACTGGCTTAACAGAATAGATATCCTGCTAGGCGTACAAATTGCGCTGGTGACGTGGGCGTTGGTGAAATGGATCCCCTCCGTTGCCAGTTTATCAAGGTTGGGCGTTTTTACAATGGTGTTGCCTTCACAGCCCATATAGCCATAAGACTGATCGTCTGTCAGGATAAAAATAAAATTCGGCCTGGACTGGCGCTGTGCCAATATTTTGACGTTGATGCCATAGGTGAAGACTATCATTAGGGCGATCAATGCCGCCTGGGATTTTCTCATGAGTGGAAAATTTATAGGGAATAGGAGTTAAGAAGCTTCATGTTTTATAAATGACGCAGTAAACTGATCTAATTATCGAACCGGCCCGACACAACTACATAAAAAAGTTTTACTAATTACGCTATCACTTTCATCAATTGTCAAGTCCGGTATTTAATCAGCTGATGGATGCAACAAATCGCTTAAAGATAATCAAAATAATTAAATGTCTACATCTTTTCGAAAGCTGCAAAACCGCCGGGGAGCGGTGAATTTTCTGATGGGTGTACCGAGTGGTTTCACATTGATAAGCGATGGCCGATAATGCAGATTACCAGCCTGTAAATCCAGGTAATTTTTGTAAAACAAATGGTGGTTATCTGGAGGCAATGCGTGATCCCTGTTTGTTATCATGATCCCATTCCCTGTAAATATAGGCTCCCAGAACTCCCGCACTTCTAACCCCTGACTCAAATGGAATCGGAGGTGTGTCATTCAATTCCAGATGTTCCCCGGTCACTTTTCCATAAGTGACATAAGATACAATAAGCAGCCGGCCGTCGCATAAGATAGTATACCCGTGGATCGCTTTATCGGAGGTGCCGGTCTTTGCATAAAACCTGGGCGTTTCCGGCAGCAGGTGTTTTATATGTGTTCCTGTGCCGCCTTTGAGCATTGTATGGTGCAATGCCTCCTGCATAATGCGAATATTATTAGCAGCATACACTGGCTTTTGCCGGTGATGAACTTCACGCGCTGTTATATGGTAGGGATCATAGACGCTTTTAAATACCCGAAGTTCACGGTACAGCCCATTGTTGAAAAGGGGTTGATAGGCCTGGGCAATGTCAAAGAGGGTCATATTGCGCGATCCCAGCGGATAATTAACCTCGTGTTCCGATGATTTTTCAGGGTCCTCGAGCTGTAAAAACGTATCTTCGCTGATACCAAGGCTGGTGAACTTTTTTTCCAACTGGCGGTACAAAGGCAACGGTGCCGTGATCTGGCGAACATTGACCATAGGGGCATTTAAAGACTTGCTAATGATATCGTTGATGCCAATCATGCGATTGGAATACCGGCGACTGTAGTTGTTCGGCGTAAACTTTCCCTTAATCTTGCCATCGTAAAGTCGCAACTCGCCGGTAGCCATATTGTTTTCCAGCAATTCCAACAAGATAAAAGGTTTGATGACACTACCCATGGGATTGCCTCCTGCGAAGGTGGTAAGATCAGTAACCCCCTGGCCACCGTGATGCCCCAATATATTGCCGGTAGATACTTCTACTACCAAAGCTGCAGAATACAGGTCATAGCCGGATTTTTTTTGGCTTTGCCGAAAATAACGGTTAAAGCGCCGGATGGCTTTGGTCATTCGCATCTGGTTTTTATGGTTGAGTGTAGTCACATAGGTGTATCCGGTATGCTTTTCTTTGGGTAATTGCTTCTTTAAAAACTCTTTGGTGGTGGTAGGTATATTGGCCAGCAACGCCAGATCTCTGAACCGGAGATCCTGGTTTTTGAGCTGGTTTAATTCCTGGGTTTCAATCAGCCCCTGTCGTTCCCAGGCGGTGGCCTGCGCGATCAGGGCCTGCTTGATTTCAATGGCATAGTCTGCCGCCTCCTCATAGTCGACATAACCTTGTTTAGTTTTAAGCCTCGAGCTGCGCTTTAAGGAAGCTACCAGGTACATCATTTCAAGTTGGTTTAGCTCCTGTAGCGGCCGCTTAAAGGCGGTAAGCCCTGCCATGATAACGCCCTGCTGACCGTTACCGCCGATCATACCCACTTTATTGAAGTATTGCGTAACAATTTCTGTGGGAGAAAGTTGCAGTGATAACTGGTAAGAGGAAAGCATCTCAGTATATTTGCGTTGAAAGTCTTGTGGGAAACCTCCCGGAAAAGCCTCGTTTTTAATGAGTTGCATGTTGAGATTAGAACCTCCACCCGTACCTGTGGCCATGCGATACAAAGAGGCAAGCGATATGCCATGCCAGTTTGACCATTTTGGCAGCCAGCTTTGTTGGCGGTCAAAGTCGCGGTCTTCCTGCATTTGCAGACACCTCACCAGGAAATCAGGCAAATCCGCAGGACCTGCCGGTGTACAAATATTGCCGTCATAACCACCAATCAGTAATGGGTAGTGATTGGTATCCACTACCGTGTTGACATAGTTTTCATCGGCTGCATAATCATATTTTTTGGGGAAAATGCTGAACAAGACAAATATACCCATGGCTAATACACCGGTAGGTGCTATCGCCCTTCCCAATCCCTGGGCAGTGGTTCGGAGATAAGTCATCATGGTTGCCCTGGTGATCGCAGGAAGTGCCTGTTGACGAAAAAAGGCTAATACAATGGAAAACGTCAGCCCCAGGCAATAGGCAATAACATGTAAAAATCCGAATACAATCGCGGCTGCAATCGCAAAAAATGCCAGAAAAAACAATAATTTGGGTTTCATTAACAGTAGTAACAGCGTCATCGCTCCCAATAAAATGTATAAATTCTTTTGCGATGGGAGTCGAGACCTATGGTTTTGCATGGACTGCGCCAATGGGCTGTCTGCATCGAAGAACATGATGGCGCCAAAATAATTATAACCCCTGGCGATGAAACTGCGGATCACTTTGTAAAAAAGATAACAGGATAGTAACGCAAAGCCTATGACTAACCAGTTGTTTTCCAAAAATTGCGTGCCCAGGTATAGCGGGATGTTTAGTGCCATTCCAATGCCTAATGTCACCATAATGATGAGTAAAGGTTGGAAGGCAATTATTCTCATCACACGTCCCAGACGAATGTATTGAGGCAGGGAGTCACGATAGTGTTTATTGCGCAAAAGGTGCAGGTGTGAAACGGCGACAAAGTAACAGACCAAACCGAGTTTAGCCATTGATAGGTAAACCAGATGAACGATACCTGAAACCCTTGGCATATGCTGGCTGTATGAAAGGATTTCCAGGGCCATAAACAGCAAGGTGGCAAAGAATCCAAAGTACAATACATCCCCTTCATTGTAGGTGGGTTTGCCATACTTCGTATTCACCCAAATCATAAATGACCTCAAGCCGCGATAGATGACATAACATGTTGCCAGCTGCAATATGGGTTGGCCTAACATGCCGGTAGCAAGATGCCCCGGTGTAAATGGACTTTGTACCGAACTGTTGACAGTAAATACCCCCCGCATCATGCGGAAGAAGGAAATCAGATCTCCCGACAGCAGGTAGGCCAGCAGTGCCGTGCCAACCTTATAAAAAAGAAAGCCGGCAATGGCAATGACCAGTACGCCAAACCAGGTGGTTGTATGCTCTCCAAGATCCACAAAATCACCCTGATGCTGCCGCGAAAAGGTTTTGCGAAAAATAAACTGCGAGAAATCGCGCAGGATAAAACACAATGCCGCCAGCAGTAACAGCCAGCCGGCAATCGCTATGACCAATACCATTGGCAGGTTTAGTTTATATTGGTAAGGTTATCCATGAATTGTACATTGCGCAGCCTCATCTCAGCCAGTAGTCCGGCCCAAAAGCTCTTTACTTCCCGTTGCCTTGCGTTCACTTTTACGTTGGGACTATCCTTGCATACAATGATAATATTGGCATCTAACCCCTCTCTCTGACGAACCTGAAATTCCTCCAGCACCAGCGGATCAATCAATTGCGGAACCACTTCGGCCAGATTTTCAGCGGGAGGGATGTTGCGATACATGTTAAGATATTGATTGTTTTCAATCATATCTGAAAAGATGATAAGCGTCGTTTCGGCTTCGAGATTGGCGTGTGTTAGCGCCTTCACCATTACATTGGCAATACTACTTCCGGAAGTAATAGCCTCATCGTCGGTGAGGGCCTTGAAAGCGGCCAGTTGCGCCTTCAACAACTTCACTAGGGGTGCCGGATTGGCCTGCTGTCTTTCGGCCTGATAACTTTGTCCTTTACGCTTAATAGCAATGGTTTCGGATGTCGCCTGCAATCCTTCCCTGGCACTGATGGGTACCAGTGTGAGGGTGAAACTTTCACAGGGAGCAATTTCACCCAGCCCGGTTTTGGCCATAAAAGTAGGAAGGTTGGCATTGAGGTCTGCTTCAATATCATCAAATAGCTGCTTGTCGGTGACATCTATCAAAAGAATGGCTTCGCGCGGCTTGACGTTTTCACATTCTGTCAATGCGTTGCACCCGGCAAGCATTATTGAGAAGGCTAAAGCTATAGAAAGATTTAGGAGTCGCATGGTTGGTTATCTTTATGATAAGTTAAAATAGGTTTTAAGGTCCTGCATAGTGGGCCAGACAGGCTGAATTACCAGCGCTTTTACAGGATCATTTTTCAACACATTAAGGTATTCAGTCTGATAGCGCTTTAAGTGCATTTCCAATTTTCGCAGTAAGTGGTCGTTTTCCATTAACAGGTGATCCTTTTCCCGTTTTAATGCCATTACTTCCGATTGTTTGGCTTGGAGCTCGTCCAGGATGCTGTGTAGTTGTTTGGTGTTAGGCGCTATGGCGCTGTCCTGAATTTCTTTTAGCTCCTTTAACTGATTTTCAGTACGTTTTATTTGTTGCTGGTAGTATTGTCGCCTTTCCTCGATCTGGTTTTTACCTGATTCGGGCGGTGACAAAGGGGGTGCAGGTTCGATTTCTTTAGGTTTGCTTTTAGGGAAAGTTTGCATGATGACAAAAAACAAAAACACGAAAATACCTGGTAACATGTCGTTTTTTCGATAAAAATTGACCCAAAAAGGATAGGGTGAGACCACCTCTGCCGGTGTCGTCAATGTCTCCTCCTGCAAGGACCACTGTGCGGCCACGTCGGCGTTTCCTTCGACGGGAGGGTATGCTTCATTCAATAACAGCGGCCCTAAAAGCATCGTGAATAACATCAGGAAGCTAAACCCCAGGAAGACCATATGGACCGGCCGCCTGTCTCGTTTAAAAAATCTGCCTACCAAATGGATCAGGAAGAGCACTACTCCCAGTGAAATACTGCGAACAATCAGGTCTTCAATGCCTCTGCCATCCCGCAGGCTTTGCCATTGCACATAAGTCATAAATACTTCCCCAATCACCCATATCAGCAAGAATCCCAAAATTTCCCTGCCTGTAACCTTATTGTGCTTTTTAGGAGGAGTAACAGGTGCTTCAGATGAGGGCGCTTCATCTGGTGGAATATGACCGCGAACGAGCATATCCTTGTCGAGTTGTGCTAAAGAAGCCTTGAATTGGTCGAGCTGTGCCTGCTGGTCCCTGATCTCATCATCATTGCCGCCGAGCAGCCCGTTGCCTTCCTGCTCCAAAGCATGGGTAGGTGCCTCAAAGGCCAGTATTTCCTCTGACAATGCCTTGAGTGATGCCTCTGTCCTGTCAATTTTTCCCTGGTTGATACGCAGGTCGTTGAATTCTTTTTGCGTAAGTATTTCAAGCTGCCCGTCAGACCAATGGTATAAACCCGATTCGTCTCTTTCCGGTGTGCTGTCCAGTCCTACGTCCCGGAGGACGGTGGTGTAATTTTGCAGATCTTTCATACTACAAAAATTTAATTACGATGAGACAACGTCCTGCGCCGATTTTAGAATATGGCGGATGCGCATCAATACGATATCCCTGGGGTAAGGGGCGGGAGACGAAGTTTCGTTATCTTGCGTTTCTTGCGTTTCTTGCGTTTCGGAGGTCGAAGTATTTGACATAGCAATTTGCTTCACCTTGTCAGCGTACTTTTCGGTGGTTTTCATATACATAACACAGTTTAAATAGCGTGGAACTTTCTGTGAATAATAACTGTAAACAAGGTGGCTTTATTATGGGGTGATGCAAATCAACACTTAAAAAACGGAAAGTTGTTCAATCGTGAACAATTTTGTGGAACTGCGATTCAATAAATTTCCATAGGTATCCCTGTGATGCGGGTTTCAATTTTTTCCGGCTATTGGAACTCTCCATGTTTTTCCTTCAATTAATACCAATCTGCTGAATCTGATACCATGTTTATCATTTGTCTGCTTCTTTTTTAGGACGAGCCGTAACTTCTTCAAATGATTCTTTGTATTTTTTATGCGTTGTTTTCATCCAGTTATCCCACCAGGTAAAATACAAACCGAAATTACAAGAGGAATATTGATGGTGCATACTATGATGGGTGGTGGTAGTGTGCCAGTTAAGCCATTTAAAGTCGATGAATTTTTTAGGTAACAGCTCATAACCCAGATGTCCCCAGACATTTCTTGTGATCATATAAATTAAAAAAATGAATATGGCCAAATGATGCAGCGGCAGGATAAAAAGTAAGATCGGGAGTACCAAAGCTTGAATAAATGCCTCAATAGGATGAAATGAATAAGCAGCCCAGGGAGAAGGATTGGTGCTTAAATGGTGAACAAGGTGAACATGTCTGAAAATTTTGGGATGATGCATCCACCGGTGCGTCCAGTAAAAATAGAAGTCATGAAATAAAATCATAAAAAAAAGACTGGCAAAAAAGTATATCCATCCAAATGTTGCTATAGAATCATAAATATGAAAAATGCCATATTTTTTTGCGGTGACTACGCCTAGTCCCACGCTGGCAAAAATGAGTACAGTACTCATGGAATATTTGAATTCCGCCCATAACCTGGCTATTTTTGGCCTTGTTTTTTGAATAAAGCGATGTTGCAGCCTTTTTTTAAATAGGACCCAAAACAACAAAAAACCAATGCTTGCCGGAATAAAATACCGCATGAAATCGATTATAACGATATTTTTGAATGTTTCCATTAACGACATATCCAATTAATTGATGATCCCACAAATAAAAGTTTTTATTGGCTTGGGCGTGAATCGATTTTGAAAGACCATGGCCGATTTTGAAATCGGCCATCACTTTGATGCAGAAGTAAGTTTTTTACCGATTTATCCGGTTCCGGCTTGCTTTCTATATCCGCTTGGTGTGGTGCCTGTAGCTGCCTTAAAAGCCCGGTTGAATGGTCCGATAGAATTGAAGCCGACCTTATAAGCTACTTCCTGAATGTTTAGTGCCTGTTTTTGTGGATCTGCAAGGATTTCCCTGGCCTCTTTGATCCGGAAGGAATTCACAAAATCCGTAAAATTACGGTATCCCAATTGCTGGTTGATAGCGAGTCTTACTTTGTATTCCTGTTCACCTATTTGCCGGGCCAGCTGGCTGATCGTTAGTGCTTCCTGCCGGTACAATTGCTTTGTGATCACTTCGGATTGAATGGTGCCGGCTAATTCATCGTTTATGAAGGGTTGCCTGGACTTTTGTTTGCCGAGAAATGATTCATTCCAGGAAGTGTTGGCCACAAGAAAATAGGTACTAAAAAATAATATGACCAGCCGCTGAAATAATTGCGGATATGTCTGATCAGTAGGTTGAAGGCCTAATTCTGCCAGCAGGGTGAGTAAGACAATAATGCTGACCGCATAGGTGAATATGGTACGAATTCTTCTTCTTTGGTTCACCAGGTCGTGGGTCCGCTGTTTTTGTGATTCATAAATGGCCAGCACTACAAACAATAATGAAATGCTACGGGAAACCAGCGGCAGGAAATTATTAGGTTCCTGAGATTCGGTTTTCAGCAGAAAGAAAACAACGTAGTTGGCCACCAGGACGATGACGCCGTAAATCGTTATGTTTATCCATTTTATGGGCTTATCGTTAAATATGCTTCTGGCCAATACCCAAAAAGAGTAAGGTACTAAAAACGGACCGAATAGCAACAACAGCTTTATTTGTTCCTGTTGGATCGCCCCAATGCTGACATACAGGATAGTGCAAACAAGAAATAAACCACTGGAGATTTTGGTAGAAAGGTGATGCTGACTTTTAAAAATCAGGATACCGGTGATCAACAATAGGTAAACAATCAGGAAATTAACATAGTGTATGAATGTGTACGGCATTACAGGGTATTTTAATATTACCGGCACAAAGCAACAGTCTGGCTTTATTTTGTTAATAAAACTAATAAATTAACCGAATCTACCGAAAACCTGCTAAAAAATCATTGTGATTAAGATGGCTGATATGATTTTTTGGTGTTGTATTTGCGTAATTTTCGCTATTGACCTTATTCCGTTGCACTAACGGCAGCATGTTGGGGATTGACCTGCCTCGCCGGATTCTCAGCGATAGGTGTATACACTTTGGTGGGAGGCATACAGGGTGCCATACAATCATTTTTGAAAATATTTTTATACCGCATCAGGCATTTTTAGATAAACCCATCACGGCCTGCTCACGGGATCCTTGTACAGATAAAAACTGAATATGCTTTCTCATTTCCCGGATTTGATTGGCAAATTTTCGGTTTTTCCGGGCCAGTGATAACTGGTTTATGATTGAAATGATCTGAGCGAAGATAAGGAAGCCTATAACGATCCACAATATCTGTATATCTTGTACCCACGCCTCAAATTGAAAAAAATCGAACATGATTTCTGATCCTTATTTTGGTTATTACACATATGAATCTTAATGATCGGCAACTGTAGTCGCTAACAACTAAAATTGCCGGGAATCTTGTTGTTAATCCCAAGTGACTTTTATGTAAAAAACGCCGGTTGGTAACCCATTGCCAATAAATCACAAGGTGTCGGAGGCTAAAACCATGTATGGTCTCAACGGGTCATTACCTCCTTAATAGTTTATCCAATTGGTATTCAAAGTTCATCAGGACATGCATGTAGTTGGTAAAGGCCTGGTGGGGGGAGTTGTAGGGGCTGAAATGGGCATGGACAGCGCCATCATCGAGGGTTTTAGTGGACATATAGTAGAAGTGATCTGAGGTTTGAAGATAGTCCCACGTTCGTGATATTTCGACATTATCTACTCTGCTTACTTTTTTAGCCAATGCATATAAAAAGTCAAATGCCTCCAGTTGCATATTATTTCCCAGCCAGGCACTCAAATCTCTTTCCTCATCTGCCCAGGAGATAGGTGTGAGCGCGCTGAAGCTATCCCTGGGATTGAGTTTGGCAACGGCTTCAGCGGGTGTTATAAAGGTGTGATCTTCGTTTTTTAAGATACTTCCGGGAAGATCTTCCAGAAATTCAAAAATGCCCGTGCTTTTCCACTGGTGTTCACCAAAAGTTTCATAATCCATAAATAAGTTGATAATCTCCTCACTGTCGGGCAATTGATGTATCCAGTTAGCAAATTTTTCAGCAGTTAATGGCCAGGGCGTCCAGGCCCTGTTGGAGAATCGAAAAGCGATGTCATCGCTTAGCCGGTAATTTTTAAGTAGTATTTTGAGGTTGCTTTCTGTCGAATGGTGATACAACTGATTGGGGCTTCGGCCATTTAACACCTTGTCGGCACCCTCGGTCAATATAGCCTCATAACCCAAACCTTTTACCCAGGATCCGACTTTATTGGAGTAGATCAATTCTGTATTTCTGAAGACTTTTGGTTCGTAAGCAAAAATCTCCTGCATCTTTTGCCGGTGAGCAGCAACCTCGTTGACGAAAAATGCCTTGCCTTTAACACAAGCCAGGGAATGGCTATTGGTTTCAGATAATAGTTCTACGGAACCCGTTTCCAGCAATGCCTGAAAACTCTCGATGACCTGTGGGGCATATTTTTTGAATTGGTCTATCGCTGTTCCTGAAATGCTGAAGGCCAGTTTCAGGGAAGGATATTGCCTGAGTAGTTCCAGGAACAATTTATTGGTAGGCAGGTAGCAATTTTTAGCTACTTTCAGGAGGATCCGTTTGTTGGATGCTTCATCGAAATAGGGCACCTTATTGGTGATGTTAAAAAAAGAGATTTGCCTTAGGCGAAAAGGTTGATGTACCTGAAAATAAAGACAAATATGTTTCATTTTATAGGGTTGGTTTGAGGGAATGATAAAGCTTGATAATCTGCTCTGCGGACCTTGACCATGACAGCTTTGCCAACTGCGCCTGATTTTTCTCTTTTTGTTGAGCAACCATTTGTGGATCATTGATCAATTGGTGCATTAATGTCGCAAGGGTATGGGTTTCCCAGTAATCTGCTTTTGAAATATGCGGAAATAATTCTGAAATGCCGGATTGTCGGCTGACGATCACGGGAACGCCCGATGCCATAGCCTCAAGGGCTGTAAGCCCAAAAGGTTCCGATACCGAAGGCATCACTAAAAGATCGCTTATTTGCCAAAGGCTTTTCACCTCTTTGCGGGTTAAAAAACCGGGGAAGTGAAACCGTCTGCTCAGCCCGAGATCAGCGGTAAGTTCGATCATTTCTTTCCTTAAGTCGCCATCCCCAGCCATGATAAATCTTGTTTGATCATTTTCCTCTGCCAGCTTGAAGGCGGCATTCACAAAGTAGGAAGGCCCTTTTTGCCAGGTTATGCGCCCACAGAATGTGATGATCTTTTCATTGAATTCAGGAAGGTCATGGGCCTTTTCGCAGTCGTCAAATCCCGAGGGAACGCCGTGATAGATCACCTCAATTTTTTCCGGGTCGACCTCATAATGTTTCACGAGGATGTTTTTTGTATAATTGCTAACAGCGATGATACTGTCGGCCATGGCAAAACCGGCTTTTTCCAACTCGAAGATGAGCCGGTTCATGTGGCTGCCACGGCGGTCAACCTCAGTGGAATGAACGTGTAAGACCAAAGGTTTATGGCTTACCTTTTGCGCCTGTAGTGCGGCGCTGTACGTGGGCCAGTCATGAGCGTGTATAAGGTCATAATCCAATCCTTTGATAGCGCCTAATGACAGTGTGGTAAAGTGATCTAACTCATTTTGCAACTGGTCGCTTAACGCTTGTTCTTGCTCTGAAGTTGGTAAATCAGGTTGTGGTGCATAAGGGGATAGCTTTGAAGGAATACTTAGCAGGTAATGTAATTTGCTTAAAGCGTGCAGCAAATTTTCCTTACTTTTTTTTGCGGTTTTAATAATGTTTTGATCAGAAGCGTGAAGACCATTGCCATCAACGGATCGGGGCATTACAAAATTAACCCCAATGCCTTGTCCGCTTAATGCCTTGGAAAGCTCATAACATGCTGTCCCCAAGCCTCCCGTGATATTGGGAGGATATTCCCAGCCAAACATGAGTATTTTTATCATATCACGACAAATAAATGCAGGGTAATAACACTTCCGTTTGCTTATTCTTCAAATGTGGTCTTCAAGGATTGCCAGGAGGGCAATTTAAATTATTTCGCCTATAAAAAAAATAATTCCTGAACGCCGGTATTATCGGCGCTTAATGACAATGTTGCGTTTAAGAGGCTCGTCCAGCATCAGGCTGGCACCAACTCCTCCGGTTCGTGCTCAAATTTGCCGGAAATTTTGGTAGGCTTGATGCGGTAAATAATCGCATTGTTATTAGGATGGGTAGAATGTGAAATATCAGATACTTTTGACACAAGCATATTGTCAACTTTTCTGATGATCTTTTTTAGATTCTCAACAAAGATGTGCAGGGCATTGCGGGCGGTAACACCTTTAAGCTCTTCCACCTTTCCGTAAACCACGACACTTTTCCAGTTGCACAAGTTCTCAAATTCTTCCACTTCAAGGCAAACCGTTGGGTTATTTCGGAATATTTTGCTTTTCATGCCTTCCCTGGTGTGGCTAATAATGCTTTTGGTCTTTTTGTCGTAATAATAAGTAATAGGAATTACATGCGGTGTATTGTTATCGCAACATCCCATGCGACCTACATAATGGCTACTAAGTACTTTCTCAATTTCGGATTTACTTAAATTTCGGATCATTGCGGTTGGTATTTTGGTTTTATGCTGGATAAGAAAAGCAGTCGCACTGCTTATTAAAAATACAACTAAAGAATTCATTTTCAAAGGAAAACGACCACTATCAACCAACAATTTAATAGAACACAATCATATCGGGAATGAGCTAAGTTCGGCAGAACCCGGCAGAATGGCAATGGTTTAAATCAACGGGCCTTATGACTAAGATCATTCATTTTTCGTAGCGGATTTGTTAATATTCTGATAAAAAGGAGTATTATGAAACCGAGCATGACGTAATCGACACACACCGCGTGTCGCCGTAGCTTTAGCGGAGGCACAAGGGAATGATAACGAATATGCGAGGTTCCATGTGACCAATGAAAATAAATTATAAACACATGAAACCAAGCATGACTTAATCGACACACTGGGCAATGATTATAATATGCGCGGTTCCATCTGACCTTAAAAATAAATTATAAACTGATGAAATTAATTGCTATTTTAAGTACCGAAAACCACAAGACTACTTTACGCCGGCTTTTCATTCGCAGAAAGGTGACGGTATTCAGCGAGTTGAATATTAACGGTTTCCGGCCGGTTTATCATGAAATGGCGCTGGCAACGGACGGATATGAAGAAGCTGATTTGCATCCTGTTTTTTCTATTATGAGCTTTGCTTTTGTGACAGACTCCCAGGCAAGAGAACTGATTCGCGACATTGACCTTTTTAACACAAAAGAAACGTTACCCAAACCCATCCACGCATTTGAAATGACCGTGGATCGTTTCGTAGGCTAAGGTGGTAATTGCCGCCATCGTGGTTTTGGCAATTCCTACCAGCGGCACCCCAGGCCGCCTCAAGCCTTTCATCCTATCCCTTTATTGACCAAACTGCGTCGCCCATGATGGTTTACCCGCAAAATGGTTGGGTAGTAAAAAATAAAAATATATTTTTGTCCCCGACGGGTTTTAGCATGGCTGCCTGAAAAAAAATACCAGCAACCTTTCTTAAAAGACTGGCGACGCTGAAGGTGGTAAGTGCGGCGATTTACCGAAAATCTATATCCGTAACGATTCCCGTGCTAAAACCCAACAGTGGTCACAGTTTCTATTAAATCTGAGTAAATGAAAATTATTTCCTGGAATGTAAATGGCATAAGAGCCATTGCAAAAAAGGGCTTTGAAGAATCCCGGTCCTCCTTAAATGCCGATGTATTATGCCTTCAGGAAACCAAGGCACAGGTGCCACAGGTGGAGGAGACATTGGCTTTGCCTGATAATCTGCCATTATACGCCAATCATGCTGAAAGAAAAGGATATTCCGGTACTGCTACAATTTCCCAAACCGAGCCTTTGAAGGTAACATACGATATGGGGATAGCGGAACACGATAACGAAGGGAGAATTGTGACGACAGAATATGACAAGTTTTACCTGGTGAATGTCTATGTGCCCAACTCCGGAAGAGAACTAGTACGTCTGGACTACCGCTCGCAATGGGATCAGGATTTTCTGAAGTATTTGCAGCAACTGGATCAGAAAAAGCCGGTGGTTGCCTGTGGAGATTTTAATGTGGCACATCAGGCGATGGATTTGAAAAATCCGAAATCAAATTATAACAAAACGGCAGGTTATACCCAGGTGGAAATAGATGGGTTTACAAATTTTCTTTCCGGCGGCTTTATTGATACCTTCCGGCATCAACATCCCGAAGAGGTCGCCTACAGCTATTGGAGTTTTCGCATGAACGCCCGCGCCAATAATGTGGGGTGGCGTATAGATTATTTTTTAATCAGTGAACGACTCGAAAAACACTTGTCCAACAGTTTTATTTTACCCGAATATATGGGGTCGGATCATTGCCCGGTAGGAATTGAGCTGAATCTTTGACGGGCTTCCTGCTACATCCGGCGTCATAAATTACTGCGCCAGTTTTAACCGGCAGATCTGGAAATTACCCTGTCGATAACCTGTAAATAACAAGGAATGGCCATCGGGAGTCCAACAGGGTAAAGTGTCTCCATCTTCATTGTGGGTTACCCGCTGCTGGTTTTTACCGGAGGCATCCATCATGTAGATTTCTGGTCTGGATTCTTCCATAGAGGTAACATAGGCAATTTTTTTTCCGTCCATTGACCACGCCGGACAGAAATTATGTTTTGGCCAGAAAGTGAGCCTTGTCAATTGTTGGCTGCCCAGGTGATATTTATATATTTCATCGTCGGCGTTTTTTGTATCCATTCTGGAAAATATCACTAGTTCCCGGCCATCCGGCGACCAATTGGGATAGTGTAATTTATAGGCCGATGAAATCACAGACCTTATATTGAAGGTAGTCTGGTCCATTAGAAAAATATGATATTGTTGTGCGCTATCCTGCGCTGAAAATGCTATAAATTCAGCCTTGGGTGAAAATTTTGCAAACAAAGGTTCAGCAAACCCCTCTGGTAAAGGTATCTCTCTGGTTTCCAAAGTTTTGAGATCCATTTGTAACAACTTTACCTGCGCGCCGGTAATGCTTTCGTAAATTATTTTGGAGCCATCTGGGTGCCAGGAGGGTCTTCTGTCCTCTGCGTTATTGTGAGTCAGCCTGGTTTGGTTTAAACCATTTTTGTCCATTGCGTAGATTTCCCAATTGCCATCCCGGTTCGACTCAAAGATAATACGACTTCCATCCCTTGAATAGCTGGCATAGCGGTTATCTCCCTGATTTCGGGTAAGACAATGTTCTTTATGCCCGTCATTAAAAAGGCAGGATAATGGATAGATGATCCATAAAGCAATGAAAAATTTAGGGGTTATTAACATGGTAAAATTTAAGCTTCAGGCGCTTTTGGATATTACATATTACAATTGAAAAAGTCAATAAAACGATTTAGGATAATTTCCATACCTGTCCCACCGGCTTATGCATTGACAATCCCTAAAAAGTTTTGCAGTACCGGGTTAGTACTGCCTTTTTTCCATATCATCGATAAGACAGCTTTTTGCGGAATGCCCTTTATTGCCAGGGCTTTTACCTGCATATTGTAGCCTTGGATTAAGGAACTCGGAATAATTGAAATACCTAATCCGTTTTCCACCAATCTAAAGATAGTGCTGGCATGGACGGTACGGTGAGAGACTTTAGGCATAAATCCCTGATCTTTACAAATACTTGTTACCTTGTCATAGTAGTCCGTGCTGTAGTCACTTCTGAAAAGTATAAATTGTTCACCTGACAATTGTCCTACATTTTTGAATGTAGCCGCATTCAGCCGATGATTTTTCGGTAATACCACCGAAAAACCTTCCTTCAGAACAGTCTTACGCTCCATTCCGGAAGGTAATTGCTTTAACCTGACAAAGCCTACATCCAGTTGTTCCTGGTCTAAAGCTTCCAATTGCAGCGTATTGGGCATCTCTTCCAGACTGGTATGTATATCGGGATATTTTTCATGCAATTTGACCAGTATGGAGGGAATCACCTGCTGCACCGCTGAACCGACAAAGCCAATGCGCAATTCTCCCAGATCCCCTTTGCTGATCAATCGGGCATTTCTCTGTACGAGGTCGATCTGATTAAAAATGTTCTCCGCCTCACGCTGCAAATATTTCCCGGCAGGGGTCAACCTGACTTTTCTGTTGTTTCTGTCAAACAACGTTACCCCAAGCCTCATCTCCAACTGCCTGATCTGACGACTTAGACCCGGCTGTGTAATAAACAGCTTTTCGGAAGCCTTTCTAAAGTGGGCCTCAGTGGCTACCATTAAAAAGTATTTCAAATGCCTTAGTTCAAATTGATTACTCATAATTATCAATTAATGACTTAAAAAGTATTTTTAGTTATTAAAACTAAAAAATATTTTTGTCTTAAAAACTCGTCATTAACAAATTATGGAAGCTGATCATGATCATCAACGGTTTGCTTACGGACAAGACCATTTGACCGCGGGAAAAGCGTTGGAAATTTGCGACGGTAAGGTTACCGGATATTTAAATGAGGCGACGACACAGAAGGTGAGACGGAGTGAGAAAATTGTTGGTGAAATAGCCGGAGGAGAAACCGTAGTCTATGGTATTAACTCTGGGTTCGGACCACTGTGCACTACAAAAATATCTGCAGAAAATACGCGTGAACTGCAATCAAATATATTAAAAAGCCACAGTGTTGGTGTCGGTGCCTATATTTCAGATGAAGTGGCCAAATTGATGTTGATCTTAAAAGTACATGCCCTGGCCCAGGGGTATTCAGGCATCAGGAAATCAACACTGGACCGTATAACCTGGCATATCGACAATAATGTTATTCCCAGGGTGCCTGAACAGGGTTCTGTTGGTGCTTCCGGCGACCTGGCTCCGCTATCCCACCTTTTTTTGCCGTTGATTGGTTTGGGTAGGGTAAATTACCAGGGACAGGATATGACCGCCGATAGTATGTTAAAAAAAGTTGGCCTGGAACCGTTGTCGCTGGCGCCAAAAGAGGGGTTGGCATTGATCAACGGCACGCAGTTTATTGCAGCGTTTGCTGTCAGGGTGATTGCACAAATGCATCAATGCCTGAGCCAGGCTGACGTAATCGCGGCTATGATGATTGAAGGGCTTTTGGGCTCTTCCCAACCCTTTTCTGAAGCGTTGCATTTGGTGAGGCCCTACGCGGGGACACAACATGTGGCTGCGCGAATCCGGAAAATGTTGGCAGGCTCAGCGATTGTCGCTTCGCATAAAGATTGCGAAAGGGTTCAGGATCCGTACTCACTGCGCTGTATCCCCCAGGTACATGGCGCTTCCCGAAACGCATGGTTGCACCTCAAGGAATTATTGGAAACTGAGTTAAATTCCGTTACCGATAACCCGGTTATTATTGATCAAAACCTGGCTATTAGCGGAGGAAACTTTCACGGGCAACCCCTGGCCTTACCCTTGGATTATGTTTGTCTGGCAGCAGCTGAGCTGGGCAATATATCGGACCGCAGGGTGTACCTGTCACTGGAAGGCAACGTTGCCGGACTGCCAAAGTTACTCATGAAAGATACGGGATTACACTCGGGATTTATGATCCTGCAATATACCACCGCGGCACTGGCGAGTGAGAACAAGGGACTGTGTTTCCCAGCCAGCGCCGATAGTATCCCCACCTCCCTGGGGCAGGAGGATCATGTGAGCATGGGTGCAATAGGAGGAAGGAAAGCATTGAAAGTCATTGGCAATCTTGAAAAAATACTGGCCATCGAGTTGTTGACCGCCTGCCAGGCCTTGGATTTCAGGCGCCCGCTCAGGTCTACGCGGGTCATAGAAGCTGTTCACAGCCTGGTAAGAGCAGATATCCCACATGCGGAAAGAGACCGGCTATTTGCGGATGACATTCAGGTGGCGCATCAATTGATACAAAGCGGTGCTATTATTAAAGAAGCACTTAAAGCCGAAGATAACAAAGACCCGAACCTGACCTCCGGGTTTGATAAGCTTTTTGAAGTATATTAAAGAAAATAGCGCTTCCATGCGTCGCTATTGTATGCAGTATTTTAACTACCTTGGGATATGAATGCGTTTAAAACCAAATTAGTTGGCCCGTTCAAACAACTCCTGACCTTTGCGCGTCTGCCTCAAAAAGGTCCTTTAAATGATGAAAAAATACCTGTTATTAACAATGCCGGTATATTGTTGCGGGGAAATAAAATTGAGGCAGTTGGGGTATTTGATGATTTGGTAGAAGACTGGAAGATAAGGGATGTGGATATCGAAGAATTGCAAGGTGCCGTAGTCGGCATGCCGGGATTTATTGACGCACATACCCATATTTGCTATGGGGGTTCACGTGCAGATGATTATGCCATGAGAAATGCCGGTAAGTCTTACCTGGAAATTGCCCGGGCCGGGGGCGGGATATGGCGAAGTGTGCAGCAAACCCGTAATGCCAGCGAGCAGGAATTGGCAGAGGGGCTAACTTCCAGGGCAAATGACCATATTCGGAAAGGAATTACCACGATAGAAGTGAAAAGCGGTTATGGACTTAGCGTGGAAGCTGAAGTCAAAATGCTGAAGATCATTAAAAAGGCAGATCAGGCGCTGCAAGTGGACCTGATCCCTACCTGTTTGGCGGCCCATACCTTGCCGAAAGACTTTGATGGTGACCACCAGGCTTATCTGAAATACCTGGTCCGGGAACTTTTTCCCATATTAAAGAAAGATAAGCTCACTGATCGAATAGATATATTTGTGGAAGAGACCGCCTTTAGTTATCAGCCTGCCAAAGATTACCTTTTGGCAGCAAAACAGGCCGGGTTTGACATAACGGTGCATGCTGATCAGTTTACCGCCGGTGGTAGCCGGTTGGCGGTTGAAGTGGGAGCCATTTCTGCGGACCACCTGGAAGCAAGTGAAAAAGATGAAATAGATCTGTTAGCCCAAAGCGACACCGTCGCCATCGCACTGCCAGGCGCCAGTCTGGGATTGGGAATGGGCTTTACCCCAGCCAGGAAAATATTAGATGCAGGCGGCAGTTTGGCCATTGCTTCGGACTGGAACCCCGGCTCAGCGCCCATGGGAGATCTGCTGATGCAGGCAGCCGTGTTGGGAGCTTACGAGAAGCTAAGTGCCGCGGAGGTGTTAGCGGCTGTTACAACGCGGGCGGCGAGGGCATTAAAACTCACGGATCGCGGAAGCCTGGAACCTGGCATGCTGGGGGACTTTGTTGGCTTTAGCTGCGCACATTTCCAGGAAATATTATATAACCAGGGTGCGCTCAAACCACGTTGGACCTGGAAAAATGGCGTTAGATGGCGCTAGTCATTCTATCCTGAAAATCAAGTGCAGATCCTGAATTTGCAAAAGTGCGGGGAGCACGGCCGATGCAAAAATTTTGAGGGATGAGGTGATGGTAAATCAATCCGGCCAGGGCCAATACAATTTCAAGATTATAGTGTTTTCTTTAAAAATGAGGCAAGAAAATTTTATTTTGCAGTAATCTTTTTGTTCCCAAAGGCACTAATGAAAGAACCACACCGTAGTATAGATACAAAAGAGCTATTGGCCCAAATCAAGCTGGGTGATGAGAAGATGCTGAGGCGATTGTATCATGAATATCGCGATGGTTTTTTGAAATGGTGTTATAAAAATCACCGGCTAACCAAGGATCAGGTTTTGGATATTTATCAGAAATCGTTTACCATTTTATACTTTAATGTAAAAGACGGTAAAGCCGATGACTTGAATAGCAGCTTAAATACTTATCTGTACGGTATTGGTAAAAACCTGATCCGTAAACACTATCGGGACAAAATGGCAAACTTTGATTCCCTGGAAAGCATTCCTGAGGTCGAGATCACGAACGATTACTTTCAGGAGCGCCAGGATGAAAATCATAAACGGCAGTTGGTTAGAAAGATCCTTGACCAGTTGAAAGAACCATGCCGGTCCATTTTGTGGATGCATTACTTTAAAAATTTTTCCATGGAAGCTATTGCCAATAGCATTGGTTATAAAAATGAGTCTGTGGCAAAAAAGAAAAAATGTCAATGTTTAAAGCTGGTCAGAGAACGGTTGACAACAACAAAATTGTCATTGTAAGATGAATGAAGACGAGAAAGAAATCGAGGCAATTGAATCCTATCTCAAGGGTGAGCTGACAGGCGAGGCCCTGGCGGATATGGAATCTAAAATCGTGCGTGATGCTGCTTTTGCCGAAAAAGTAGAGGACTATTCATTGATTATACAGGAAGTGAAACACATGGCCCAGCAGGATTTTGTCAAAAAGGTAAAGTCCTGGGAGGATAAAAATGTGCCTGAAGACTTTGATCCTGGTCCAACCCACGCACAAAATAAAAAAAAGCAGTATTTCGCCTTGGCGGCGGTATTTGTCTTATTAATTATCAGCGGAATTGTGTGGTTGGCTAACCGGGGAGAAGGCCACCGGTCCAATAAGGATTTGTTTGCTGCCTATTTCCATCCATATGATGATCTGATTTCTGAGAGATCCGAAAATAACGACAATAAAGTACGACTGAATGAAGCCATGGCCGCTTACAACCGGCAAGAATATAGCACCGCCATTCCATTGTTTCAGGACTATTTAAAAGCATTTGATGATCCCGGTGCCCGTTGTTATCTTGGCATCGCGCACCTGGCTGCCGGCGATGTTGAAGCCGCTGAAAATAACTTCAGACAGCTGAACACCCAGCCTGCCGGCTTATATGTAGAGTTGTCCCAATGGTACCTGGCTTTGACCTACCTCAAACAAAACAATCGGGATATGGCCAGTCAACAATTGCAGGTTTTGATCAATGAAGAAAAACACCTCTTCCACCAGCAAGCTCAGGAACTTCAAAAAGACTTGAGCCGGGATTAGATCCCGATTCCCGGATTTGGGTGGGTCGATGATTAGTCATCAATGGAAGCATAAATAATAGCATACAGCCTATCCCAGAATTCCTGGTGTGGAAAGGGTACTATTTGCGTCATGCCAACAAATATGAGTTCTTCCTTTGGGTCTATAAAGAATTTTGTATTAAAGTAGCCACCCCATTCATAGGTTCCTGGTGATTTTGGGGAGGTGCCATTCCCCTGTTCTGTCAGTAATGCAAATCCGAGCCCATAGGTTTTTCCTGGAGTTTTGCTAAATCCTTTGCCATTTTTGTTCAGAGCAATTAGCTGATCGGAGGTCATCATTTCGATGGTTTTTCTTCCCAATATCCTTTTATCCTTGTACTTACCATTGTTTACGAGGGCGAAAATGAATCTGGCATAATCCATGGCGGTCGAAGACAAACCACCGCCACCGGCAAAATGGTCCCTTTTGGTAGCTTTAGGATATTCCAGGAAGTCACCATTGGGTACCTCATCAGCCATAACCATTTTGTCTTCCTGGTTATAAGTGTAGACAGGGCAAAGCCGCTTTTGTTTTTTCCTGGGTAAATAAAAATAGGTGTCAATCATTTCCAAAGGCGTAAAAATATGCTCCGTGAAATAGTCGCTTAATGATTGACCGGAGACTACTTCAATAATTCTTCCCAACACATCCATGTTCAATCCATAGGCGTATTTTTCACCAGGTTGGAAGGCGAGGGGTACCTTGGCGAGATGATCGATAAAAGCTTCGGTGGTCCAACTATCATGTGATAAACCCACGTTAACCATATTATGTTTTGCATAAACAGCTTGCACTTTTCCCCCATAAAAACCACCATATACAATACCGGAAGTATGCGTGAGCAAATGCCTTATAGTAATAGGATTGTTGGCAGGAACAGTTGTATAGCCTGAGTCGGCTTCATTAAAAGTATCTAAAACTCCAGTTTCTTTAAAGGCCGGGAGATGACGGCTGATCGGATCGTCCAGACCCAGTTTTCCCTGTTCAAATAATTGAAGAATGGATACCGTCGTGATGGCTTTGGTCATAGAAGCAATACGGAATATATCGTCGAAAGCGTAAGGTTTTTTCCGTTTGGTAGTTCGGTATCCAAAATTTTTGTAATAGACGATTTTTCCCTTTCTGGCAACAAGAAATACGCCCCCGGGCATTTGGTTTTTGTTGACATAGCTACTAATGAATGGGTCGACTTGTGCCAGAATATCCGGAGACATGCCTGCCTCGGTAGCATGACCGTCGGATAATTGATCGTTAGTTGATTGGCTGTAGCCGGTAGTTATAAGGCAAGTTAACAGGATGGCGAGGGGCGCTATTCTTTTCATAGGGATATCGGGTCTTTTGGTTTAGGTGAACGTTTTATTTGAGGATCTGAATTTTTACTCAATTTAAATAAATCCTGACATTAAGCAAGAGGATGGAAGGCCAGTCATGGAATAACACAGCTGGCCCCAATCTTTATGGAATAATACCTCTTGGATGTGGGAAGGATTAAAACAGGTCCACAAAAAATTCTCAATAATGAAGAAATAAAATTTACTGAAATTTCCTATAATGTACTTTCGTTTCCGATCGGAATATGTGAATATGTTTTCAGCTATAAATAGAAAGATCATGCATAAATTGTTGTTAATATGGGTGCTGGCATTGGCCATTGCCGGTTGTCAGCAGGCAGAAACTCCCAGGTGGGATAAAGCTAAAAAGGAAAAAGTGTTGAAAGAGGTAACAGCCATGTTACACAACTATTTCAGCGATATTAAAAAGGAAGGGCTGACCGCCGAATTCAGGTATCTGGATAATTCCCCCGATTTTTTTTGGGTGCCACCGGGTTATCAGACTGTGATTTATTATGATTCGGTTTACAAAACCCTGCTGATCCACGATCAGGGTCTGCAATCCGTTGCGTTTTACTGGAGCAGCCTGGAAGTTCATCCGCTAAGTGAAGAAATTGCCAACTACACAGGTATCGTCAAAGGAACCATTGTTGATACGGCCGGTCAGGTCAACCAGGTACATATGATTGAAACGGGAACTGCCATCAAACGCGCGGAGGGATGGAAAATTCTGAGTGGCCAATCCAGGAATTTGGAATAAGTGGAATTTGCCTGAAATATACATAAACGCTGAAGGGATCGGCAGGGCTTGTTAGCGTTTCGGATAGCCTCTTTTTATCACGAATCAGGTCGGCTTTCAGGTGAATTTGATTAATATTGTATACCAGTTTTTGCTGTATTTTTACATCTTCCATTTAACAATTTTTATGAAAAATATTTTGCTGACCGTAGATTTTGAAGAAAACACTGATTTTCTCATTAACAAGGCCCATGAACTGGCGGAAAAGTTTGAAGCTAAAGTCTGGCTGTTACACGTAGCGGCACCCGATCCGGACTTTGTCGGCTATGAAATAGGGCCTCAGTATATCCGGGATTTCCGTGCAGATGAACTGAGGAATGAGCACAAAACGCTTCAGCAACTGGCCGATCAACTCAAGGCAAAAGGCATCGAAGCAGAAGGCCTGTTGATTTACGGTGCCACGATTGACATGATTATCGAGGAGTCTGTCAAATTAAAATGTGATCTGCTCATGGTGGGCTACCGGGAGCATGGCTTACTTTACCGGGTCTTGAATCCCACCACCTCTTTTGAAATCATCAAAAAGTCCAGGATACCAGTGATGATTGTGCCGCTAGCGTAGCTGTTGATTTTCCTGGAGTGTTGCCCATACCGGTTATCTTTTCATATGGCAGTTTGCCGACATTAAACTTGTGAAGCACTTAATATCGACACCAGCTCGCTGATTACCTGATCTACATTGTTTTTATTAAAACACAAGGGTGGCTTCATTTTAATAACATTGTCGTATGGCCCGTCTGTGCTTACCAGTATTTTTCTGTTTTTTAATTCGTTTTTCAATTGATCAGCCAGCAAAGTGTCGTGCTCTTTACCCGTGGCATCTTTTACGATTTCCACCCCTAAAAACAAACCGGAGCCACGTACATCTCCAATGTTAGTAAACTGATCTTGCAGAGCGGTTAGCTGATCGGTAAAATAATTTCCAACCGTCGCGGCATTTTCCTGAAGCCTTTCTTTTTCAATGACTTCCAATACGGCCATACCTATCGCACAGCTCACGGGGTTTCCTCCAAAGGAGCTGAAAAACTCCATACCATTATCAAAGGCCTGCGCGATTTCGGCTGTTGTCACCACGGCGGCCAGCGGATGACCGTTGCCCATGGGTTTCCCCAGGACGACAATGTCGGGCACTACCTCCTGCATCTCGTACCCCCAGAAGTATTCTCCTAATCTGCCAAATCCCACCTGCACCTCGTCGCTGATGCAAACGCCGCCTTTGGACCTCACAACAGGGTAGATATTTTTCAAATAGTCTTTTGGCAAAGGCACCTGGCCTCCGCAGCCAACAATGGGTTCAGCGATAAAAGCAGCTATGTCGGTATCCTGGAGTTGCTGCGTGGCCAATTGTGCATAATGTTGGCCTATTGTCCCGTCATCCGGTTCTGAAAGGCGGTACGCGTCTGGCAGGGGAGCTTTCAGAATATGAGATGCCTGGCCGTTACCGCCCTTATGACTGTATTTGTAATGGCTGATTTCGATACCCATTCTCGTATTTCCATGGTAGCCGTGCTCCATAACCATTACCTGCCTTTTTTTGGTGTAATTAGTGGCTAACCTGATGGCCAGATCACTGGCTGCACTTCCCGAGTTAACAAAGAAAACCTTACTAAGTGTTGCAGGAAACCTAGTTAATATTTTTTCAGCATAGTCGCCCAGCAAATCATAAATATACCGCGTGTTTGTATTCAATCTGGCCATTTGACGTTGTGCGGCAGCTACAACTTCGGGATGTTGATGGCCTACGTGCGGTATGTTGTTATAAGCATCCAGATAGGTGTTGCCATACCGGTCGTACATATATTGAAAGGCGGCGCTTTGCATATAAATCGGCTCGTGATAGCTTAGAGACAGGCTCTTGCTAATATTTCGATGCCGGTGGCCAAGTACCTCTTCAATGGTTTTGAGGGCTTTCACGGGCATGCCCAGCGCTTTTTTGAAGCTTGTTGTCGCATGGGTGGGATTAATTGTCAGCCAGTAGTGCAAAAGATCCCAGGCTGGTTGCTCACTGATGGTGATGTAATCATTTTCAGGGTGTAATTTTTTGTTTTTGGCGGAATTACAAACACTGGTGCACAGCCTGGCGGCAATTAAATAGTAGAGAAGGTCAATCTCTTTTTCCTGCAATGGCAGGATACGATGATAACCTTGTAATATGGGCAAGGCCCAGGACAAAGGATCCTCCTTTCCCATGATCCCGTAGGTGACGGCGATGGCCAGCTCGTGGATTATCGGAGTATAGGCCATGTCGCCAAAATCGATAATTCCGGATATTTTATCGTTTTTGGTTAAAAGGTTCCATTCGTTGCCATCATTGTGGATAGCGGATTTTCTTAGGTGGGGAAGCTCCGGCAATACGTGCTCCTTATACTGCAGGAAGAAATATTTGACAATTTTGGCTTTGCTTTCATCTTCAATATGCTGTACCAGTATTTCATTGTGCAGAAAATACTGAAGATCCCAAACGATCTGACGGGCTTCCAGGGCGGGATGTCGGAAATTTAGCAGTTGCTTATCCAGTGTCGCCATAAAATGACCCAGGGAATGAAAGAGTGCTGTGGTATGATGAGCGTCGGCAAAAAAAGTGCCTTCGACAAAAGAAAGCAGTCTATAGATACGCGTTTTATCCTCATCAAGGCTTAGATATGCTCCGCTCCGGTTTGGTATCGGCACCGGAAAGGCGTCGGCGTCCAGCGTTGCCAGCTCCTGGAGGATAAGGCTTTCTGCCTGCAACAATTCCGGCAGGCCTGGCTCATGTTGATAAATCTTTAGAACATAGCTGAGATCTCCTGCCTTAATTCTATAATTCTCACTTTCATACCCCTCCATTTTTTTGGATTCAAAATCTGCCAGTCCGTATAATTCTGTTAAAACCTCGGTCATAAATGGTGTCAGTTAGATTTTCATTAATTAATATTTCCCGGCTGCCATTTCCCGATGCTAATATCAGCTAAAACCAGCCGGAGCATTTTGTATAACGTACTAGAACAAATAGCCTAATCTCAGGTAAAAACCCGTTTCCTCTTTTGATCTGGCTACGTCGACAGCAAGGACGGCAGCGTTTACAGGCGCAAACCAGAGTCCGCCGCCAAAGCCATTGTGCCATTTATCCGAGTCTTCGCCGTCAAGCCAAACCCGCCCTATATCATTAAATACATTAAAACCAAAGGTAATAGGCACAATAGGGTTTTTGATGGTAGTAATTTTCATTCTCAATTCCGTATTGTTGTAAAACCGGGAATCACCCAAAAACCGGTTTTTACGGTAACCCCTTAAAGTTTGTAAACCACCTAATTGCTGTGCCTGGTAAAATTCATAATCTCCAAAGGTATGCCCACCGCCCGCGCGGATAGCGAGTGTTACCGTTGCCGGTAATCTAAAACTAAAAAACAGTGAAAAATCGGCTTCGGCCGTAGCATAGTTATTCGAGCGCTCGTTTAGTCCCGCATAGGCTCTGATATCTGCATTCAGGTTAATACCTCTTGTAGGTAGTTTTTTGTTGTCCCGCATATCAAGCGAAAAGTTAAAAACACCTCCCTGAAAGCTTTTCCAATTAAAAAAGTTTTCGTCCACATCGTTATTGGATGTTTCCAAAAACAGTCGGTCTTCCCCGCCATAGTCTGACTCGACTTTAATCATTTGCCAGTGAATGCCTAAATTTAAAGCCGCAAATTCCCCAACACTTTTATTAAGCAGGATTTCATTGTTTAAAAAGTTGTATTCTACGCGGTAATAGTCGATGGCGTTTTCAATGTTGAAGGATTCATCGGCATCTTTATTAAAAGTGGTTTCATTGCCAAAACCGAAGAAATTGTCAGTATAGTTAGGTGAGAACAAGTCGGCATTAAACTTCAGATTCCATTTACCCAGCAACTCCATAAAAGTTGCATGATATTTAATGTCAAAGGAATTGGTTGCAAATGCAAAGCTTCCCAAAATAAAATGGTTGCTTTTATAAGGATACTTCCGGAATCCATGCTTGGTGAATACAAGGCCACCACCAAAAAATAAGGCATCATCGCGGTTAATATTCGTGTAGATCAGGGGTGTCAATTTATCATACTTAAATTCCTTTCTGTCATAGGTATTGATTTCAGGGTCATCACTTCTGAAATCCCGGGTTTCAGGACCGGCTTCAAGCGTGTTTCCTGCCAGGTTATCATATATTTTGTTTTTTCTGGCGGCACCTTTTACATGGGAAATATCGATTATTTTATCTTTATTTTCACCTCCTATGATTCGGACGATCGGGCCCTGGCGTACCCGTCCTTCTATCCTAAACAAGTCTTTTCCCGCCAGTCCGTATAACCTTATTTCTTTGGTTTCATCGGTTTTAAAAATCCTGTCATACAGCTTTTCGGCCATACTGTCTTTGCGTGTTTTTTTATACATCCGTACCCGGGTCTCCTCATCGTTCAGGCGTTCCACCCTGAAGTATTCATTTTTGTTACTACCCCGTACACTTACAGTACGGGCCAAAAAAAGGTATTGTCTTTTGGCATAATCCTTTAGATTGTCTCTTTGAGATTTCAGCTTGGCAACAATCTCTTTTCCATTTAAATCATAAATCGGCTGGGGCCATATGCGGACCGCATTTTCAATGACGCTGTCGGTAAGTTTATTTTGTAGTGTATCAGCTATTTTTATCCAATCCTCCTGGGACGGCTCCGTCAGGAAATCGCGATCAAAATAACGTGCGTTAAAGTTAAACCCCGGTATGTATTTGTAGTCATAACCAAATCCCTGAAATTTAGGCAGGGCCCACTTCCTTTTTGCAAATCCCATGAATAGCCCCTGGTTTACAAAAAATGCCTGGTCCCGGTCCCGGGGAATAGGCCGGAAATACTTTCTCTTACCTTCTTCAAAACTTGCCCATCTCCATTGGTCGTCATGCCGGTCCCAATCGCCAATCAGCATATCGAATAATCGCGATTTAAGGGTCCACAATTGATCTACATAATTGTTGTTATCCTTATAAAGCTGATCTAGCATCTTGTGGGTGCTATAGATTTTTTTTGAGTTGCCAAAATTGGGGCTGTCGGACTGATCATCGTGTGGACGTTCTTCGAAAAGGAAAAGCCCATTGGCAAACAACTCACTGTATTTTCCAAGTCTGGGATCATTGGGCATGAATACGGCTTGAGGATTCGTATGATAAATGCCTGCAGCCTCGGCCAGCGGCGGTATCACCAGGGCTCCGTAGGGATGGGAGGCCGATATTTGATCCTGGACAATATCAGCCGCAATGGTGCCCCTCAATGCTTCCGGCACCACTTTTTCAGTATATTTTTCAATGGATCTTAAAACATATTGTTTACCATCCAAAGCTTGTAGTCTTAGGGATTTTGTTTGTTGGCCACCACCTCTTTTTATCGGAATCAGCCCGCCTTTTTCATTGCCGATGTCAAATACCGGCACCGCTATTTTGGTGCGCCATGCGTTCCTGTAGTTTTGGCCAAATAAACCCGGTTTTTTGGTGTCATATTGGTTGCTGGCATTCGCGGCAACGATGCTGTCCGAAAAACTGATGCCGCTGAAGTCTTCAACGGCAGGGGGATTATATTTTTCAGTAAACAGGTGTTTTTCAAAGCTTTTGTTTTCTTTGCCCTGCTCGTCTATTTGCCATATTTCAAGTTGCGTATGCCCTGATTTGTAAAATAGTAATTTAGCAAAGCCCAGGTCGCTATCCGCAAACTGGGCGTAGCCCTTTTTCTTTACATGCGTGGATTTGGAACCGGAGCCGCTAACAATATAATGTACCCGATCCTTAAATATGTACTGCATGGAATGTTCATGGCCTGAAACAAAAATCAGGTTGGGATGCCTGGTGAAAAGTTTAGTAAGGACCGCTTTCATAGCCTTGTATTTTGGATGGCTAATGTCCTGGATATTCCCTATCCATTTCCTGTAGAGTGGAAAAATTGAGCCGATAACCGGCAGTGGGATGTATAGCGATTTGTTTAAGGCTGTCAATGGGAACAGATGATTGTTGATATCGCTGATTCCTCCGTGGATGCCGTAACTGTAGAGCGGGTGATGAGCGGCGAAAATGATTTTTTTGCCCTTATTTCTTCGTATGATATCATCAATTTGTATCATAATATCAGCATTGGAAGTAATGCCGCAATCTTCATCTTCCTTTGGCTTTTCCCAGGGATGCAGGATCCATTGCGTGTCCAGAATAATCAGCGTAATTTCCCCATTCAGGTTGATCTCTACAGGCCCCGGGCACCCGTTGCTGGGAAAAAACACGTCAGTACTATCCATCAGGGCCTCCACAAACTTTTCCTGGTTGTTAATATATTTCCAACCAGCTCTTTTCCCCTTTTTCCAATCGTGATTGCCGGGAATCACAAAAGTATTACCCGGATATGATTTGACTACTTCCAATTGGCGGGATATGATGGTTTCCGCTTCACTCCGTGAAGCCTGACCCTTATCAGGAAGCCCCTTGGGGTAAATATTATCCCCTAAAAAGATAGCACCGCTTTCTTTGTTTTCGGTAGCCAGCTGTTTTGACAAAAGGCTCAAAACCGGATTTTTTCCATTTTTAAAGTACTTTCCGGCATCACCTACGAGGTATAGGGTGTAGATCGGGGTTAGGCTGTCGCTATGTTGTGTTGTAGCGGTTGTGGCGGGAAGTGTTTGTGCTGCACTTAGATGGAAAAAACAGAGGTTTGCCAAAAACCAAATAAAACGCTGAAAACCCGCCATATTTACGCTTAGAATTTAGGGAGCAAAAATAGGAATAATTCCGGCATTAATGATGGACTGAGTGGCTAAAAGTACTTATCAAGACCTCTACAGAATAGTGGCCACAGGAAGTCACAGACTTTTAATCCTTTTTGTTTAAAATCATGTGAAAAGCGGTGCCTTTTTTGTTATCGCTTTCTACCACTATCTCTTCACCCAATAGCTCTGCCGCTTTTTTGACTACATACAACCCCAAACCGTGCCCTCCTGATTTTAGGTTGCCAATGAAATACATATCAAAAACGTTTTTTAATTGGTCTTTGCCGATTCCTGGCCCATTGTCACTGTAAAAAAGCTGCTGAAGACCTCCTGTGTCAAGAAAATTAATGTCGATTACCAGCTCCTCCTTATCGCTTTTATTGGCAAACATAAACGAGTTTTCAATTAAGTGTGTCAGGATTGTATCAATAATGAAGTAATCGGAATGAATGGATTTTGACCCTTGAAGTTTCAGACGGTAATTTATTATTTTATGTTTTTTTGCATAATAGTTAACGCGACGTCTGATAGTCTCTTCCAGGGTGGTCATTGTGATGTCGGAGAATTGCAATTTGTGATTGTAGATCTCGCTGATGCAAATAAACTTTTTTAACATCACATCCATTCTTTTTACGATTTTATTGATCATCTCAAAGAGTTGAAGGCTTCCTGACTCTTTGACTGTCAATCGGGCCAGTTGATCAATGCCCAGGATACTGCTTATCGGACGTCTTAGGTCGTGTGAGGCGCGATATAAAAAGGTATCCAATTCCTGGTGTGTCTTTTCCAGTTTGGAAGTTCTCTCGTGTACAATATTTTCAAGGTTCTGATTAATGGAAATAATTTCCTGGTTTTTTTCTTTCAATAGTCGTTGTTGACGTACAATTTGGTCGTTCACGGCTGTCAGTTGGTCTGCCTGGGTTTTCAACTCCTCCTTTTGCTCATGTGTTTGCAATTGTAATTGTTCAAGTTTGAAAAAACCATGTGAAAACCTGACGGCCAGTAAAGTAGCACTAAGAAAGAAAAAACCCAGATAGCCAAGATAAATGTATATGAGAAGGCTATCCCTTTGGTTGTAAAATACAAACATGTGAAGGGTAAAAACAATTACCCCAAGAAAAATGCCGGTAATAGCGTAAACGGAGGAGGAGTTTTTGGCTATTATTGACTTTACCACGATAGCTATGATGTAAATTAAATTCAATAACATCAACCCGAAGAATGGGATCAGATAATTGGTAAATACGGTATTGGGAGAAAACAGGGTGACTACGATAAAAGCGACGATAGCCCAGGAAATAATGGTGCTGTATTTCGGGAGGGAGTTTTTGGCATAAATTTTATTGAAATACAGGCTCCCGGCCAATGAGCCCAGATACATAGCTATATATTCCAGTTTCGCATTGCGTGCCCAATCTAAAAAGGGAAGTACGTCTACCAGCGGGGCGTAGTTTTGGCTGATGCCCCGGTAAGCCCAAAAAAGGCAGAACAATGCAAAATACAGCACGGCGATGTCTTTTCGCCAATGGCCATATAGAAATAGAAATGCCAGCCCCATGCAAATTAAGCTGGACGAAAGTACTGTTTCGGCAATAACAGTCATTTTTCTTTCATTCAGCATGACATTCAGGTGGCCAATCACCGGTGGGTCATTGATGCCACCGTTTTTATGGTAAAAATTGGCAATCTGAATGATGATTTCGGTAATTCCGCTTTCGTTAGGTTTAAAGAATATGGTCTCACTTATCCTTTTGTGGATGGTGTTATTTTCGGAGTCGCCCACCTTGCCGCACGTAGAAACAAGCAAACTATCAATCCATATTTTGGAGCTGGAGTAGAATTGTGGGAATTTGATCCCCAGTAAATTTCTAACAGGCGGTGTAATAACACGTATTCTATAAGTTGCGTAGCCGATATTGCTCAAATCATTATCATCTGTGGTCATATCCTGCCACAATTCCGGAACATTGGCAAAGGTTTTAGGAGGGAGTGCGTGCGGTTTTCTAAAATCTTCCGGTGTCAGCAGCTGTTTCCAGTAAAACTCCCAGGATCCTTCCAGGGGAATTTTTTTTGTTTTGGCCAACTGCAAGGAATTTAAATTGATAATACCCGGCTGGGAAACGTATGTAGTATCAGCCAGAGCGCTGGCGGACAGCAATTTAAAAACCAGCAATATGATTAGTGATGACCTGATGCAATTCATTTTTATAGGGAAGCCACTGGAATGGTAATAGCAATCAAATCAAAAAAGTCCTTCCTGCAAAAATGCCATTAACATCATTCCAAACATAAGAGGAAATCAATATAAAATATAATTTTTTCGCTGAATGGAAGTTTATTTTCTGCCAAGTGCCTTTAAAATAGGTTTAGCGATTAAGGATGGTTTGATAAAATACGCGAAGGCACATTATTTTCTTCTGATAATATTTTTTTTCTCTGTAAAACCTTCCAGGTCGAGGAGAGATTTGCTCACCTTTTCTTCCCATGCCAGCTGTTGCTGAAGCAAAGCCCCATGAAGTGTCTCGGTGTCATAAAGGCGATCAAAATCATTACTTTCCTGCATTAGTGTTTCTATTTCACGATTGTAAACCTTTAAGTCATCTTCTCCTGCATTGGAAAGAAGGGCAATTTTCTTTCGGATTTTTCGGGCATATAATTCTGCTATATCGAAATGTAATTGCTCGTGTTTTAAAAGTTTCGGGGACCGCTTTTGTGCCCATGATTTTTGTTTATTAAAAAGCGCATATACGTTGTATTGAATTTTTTTCTTTACAATAAATGGGGTGGCTTTTATTTTGACAACTGAGCCGGCATCACCCTGATATTCGCTTGGTTTTGACCCTTTAAAGTCTTCCCAGTCCAGCGGGTCGAATTTTTGCCACTTCTGGTATTCAGTGAAATCAATCGCTTGCCTGGCCTGTTGAGCCGTTATGCCGGAGGTCACTGCAAGCTGCATACACGTGAACAGAAAAATCTTTATTCTTACCATATTCTCAATCCCTGATTTACCGAATAAGCTAGTTTCAAAATTCATGCCCTTTGTTGTGTTTGTTGATAATTAACGATCACATAATTGTACGTAGCGTTCATAAATGAACAGTCTGCCAGCTGGGCAAACCGGGTTTAAATGAAAATAGTGCCGCTTAAATTATTATATGGCCATCAAATAAATCTGGCAGCTATCCGGCACAGTCGTTGATAAATGTAGTTGAAAACTCAAGATAAAATGAAAAAAAACTTACTTTTTGGCCTTATCATGTCATTTGCTGTGGTATCTGGCCTTGCACAATCACAAAACGCAAGTATCAAAGGGAAACTGCTCACGTCAGAGGGGGAGATCGTTCCTTTTGCTACAGTTATTTTATTGGATAAGGATTCTATTCTTGTCAAGGCCGATGTCACCAAGGAAGATGGTTACTATCACTTTGCCGGCCTGGATGCCGGCTCCTATAGGGTCGGTGTTCGCGATTTACAGTATCGGGCCTATTTGACCGAACCGATGGGACTGAAATCCGGGCAGCACCTGGAAGTACCCGACATTACCGTTCAGGCCGATGTGAAGGAACTGGAAGGCGTACAGGTTACGGCATCGAAACCATTGGTTGATGTACAACCAAATAAGACCGTTTTTAATGTGGCAAGCAGTGTTAACGCCTCGGGAAATGACGGTATGGAACTATTGAGAAAGGCACCAGGGGTGGTTATCGACAATAATGATAATATCATCTTGCAGGGGAAAAATGGTGTTCGTATCTACATCGATGGCAAACCTTCGCCACTGCGGGGGGAAGATCTGGTAGCCATGCTGCGAAGTATGCAATCGGATCAGATTGAATCTATCGAGATTATCACCAATCCCTCCGCCAAATATGACGCAGAGGGCAATGCAGGGATCATTGATATCAAGCTAAAAAGAGATAAAAACCTTGGAATGAACGCTACCTTATCCGGAAACTACAGTACCGGCATAAGGGAAAATTATCAAACAGCGCTGAACTTTAATTACCGTAATAAAACCACTAATTTTTTTGGTAATTATTCCTGGTACGATAACGAAGGAGAGCAGTTTGTTCGGCTTAATAAACAATTGAACGGTAATTTTCTCAATCAAATAGGCACTATAACCAATGATAATAGCGGCCATAATTTCAGGGGTGGAGTCGATTATTTTATCAATAAAAAACATACCATCGGTATTGTGGCTAATGGAAGCATTACCGATCGAAGCATCAATAACGTATCATCAACACCTATTGGAGATTTACAAACAGGAGAGGTAGCCGAAATTCTCCAGGCGAACAACCTCCGTAATTTTGAAACTGACAATGTTAATCTGAACTTCAACTATCAGTACAAAGGTGAAAAAGGGAATAGCTTTAACCTGGATGCCGATTACGGTTATTTTTGGAATGATGGTAACGTATATCAACCCAATCAATATTTTGACCCTAGCGGGGAGGTTGTTCAATTGGAAAGAAACTTTGCAAATGATCAGTTAACCAGGATTGATATCAAAACGCTCAAAGGCGATTACGAGACTAACCTGGCAAAAGGCAGGCTTTCTGCCGGCTTTAAATATTCTAATGTCAATACTGAAAATGATTTTGACTTTTTTAACATGATAGCGGAAGAACGCATCAGGGATTTAACAAGGAGTAACGCCTTTAGCTATAAGGAAAAAGTAAGCGCGGCCTACACCAGTTATTTCAGGAAATTAAGTGACAAATTTTCTGTTAATGCCGGATTGAGGGTAGAGCATACCGAATCGGATGGCAGGTTGGAAAGCACACAGGAAAATGAAAACGATCGGGTTAAGCGGTCTTACACAGATTTATTTCCAAGTGGAGGGCTTACTTATCAATTGGATCAGTCCAACAAGTTTAGCTTCAATTACAGCCGTCGGATTGACCGGCCGAGCTATCAGGACCTGAATCCCTTTGAATTCAAACTCGATGAGCTGACCTTTTCCAGGGGAAACCCATTTTTAAACCCTCAGTATACGCATAGTGTACAGGTGACACATACCCATAAATACAAACTAAACACCACGCTGGCTTACAGCATCACCAATGACTTTTTTGCCCAGGTCACCGATACTACCGGTACTTTGGGAAGTTTGCTGGAACAACGGAATATAGCTGATGCAACCAACATAAGTATTAATGTCAGTTATCCTTTTGATGTTGCCAAATGGTGGAGTGCATTTGGTAACTTTAATTTATACCACGTTACTTATGATGCCAATTTCGAAGGTGTGGAGATTGACCTGGATGCTACGGCCTACAATATCTATTTACAAAATAATTTTATACTGCCTAAAGGTATTAAGCTGGAACTTTCCGGCTGGTATAACTCCCCCGGGATCTGGGGCGGCACTTTTGTTACGGAGAGTATGTGGAGCCTGGATTTGGGCGTAAAGAAGTCGATATGGCAGGACCGGGCACAGTTGAGAGTCGGTGTGAGCGATATTTTCAAATCACAGAAATGGTCGGGATATAGTGATTATGGCGGGTTAAGAGTCGATGGTAACGGCGGATTTGATTCCAGGAGATTGAGGCTGGGATTTACCTACCAATTGGGTAATCGGCAGGTGAAAGCCTCTAGAAAACGCAAAACCGGCATGGAGGAGGAGTCCAAAAGAATAAAAGAAGGAGAATAGGTGAGACAGCAGTTTAAACCTGACATTTACGACCACCAGGATTTTCAATAGCCGGTACCCCTACAACTTTTTCATTCGGTGGCGCCGTGATCGTCGGTGTTATTACCAGTTTAACCGAGCATGCAAATCAGCCAAATCAACCGATTGGCTGATTTGCATTGCTCTTTGCGATATTTTTTTATGTAATGATGCTGTGAGGAGATTCAATAAATTTGGCCGGAATAAAGGAAACTAAGTTCACAACTTTTTGATACTTTATTTTGAAAATTGAATTATTGATGCTTTTTTAGCCAAATTTTCAGTTTTTCCTTCAACAATATTTTATGCCACTAATTATCGTTCTCCTGGGTATCCTTCTCCTGCTGATATTGATTGTGGTGTTTAAACTGAATGCTTTCATTGCCTTTGTCATTGTTTCCCTGCTGGTTGGCGTAAGTGAGGGGCTTCCTGTTATTGCCACCGTTGATGCCATCAAAAGTGGCATTGGTAATATTATGAGTTCCCTGATTATCATTTTGGGATTTGGGGCAATGCTGGGTAAGTTGGTAGCGGATAGCGGGGCGGCTTACCGGATTACAACAGGGCTGGTTGATGCCTTTGGTATTAAGAACATTCAGTTCGCCCTGATGGTAACAGGATTCATAGTGGGCATTCCGATGTTTTATTCAGTGGGTTTTGTGATCCTTGTTCCGCTGGTATTTACCATGGCAGCCAGTACAAAATTACCATTGTTATACGTGGGTATTCCAATGCTCGCTTCTTTGTCTGTAACACATGGATATCTACCACCTCATCCGGCTCCAACGGCCATCGTAGATATGTTTCAGGCCGATATGGGCACCACTTTGATTTATGGAATTATCGTGGCGATACCCGCTATCCTGGTGGCCGGGCCCTTGTTGTCGGGTTACTTTAAAAAGTATAATCCCCAACCCTTAAAAGAGTTTATAGGAACCGAAAATGTAGCCGGTCAGAAAACACCTTCCTTAGGTGTTAGTCTGGTAGTGGCATTATCGCCGGTAATTTTGATAGGCTTTTCGGCATTAGCCAATTTATGGTTTAAAGGGGATCACGCGATACTTGTCTTTGCCAATGTGGTCGGAAACCCTTCCATCGCCATGTTAATCGCTGTTTTAGCTGCCATATACTTTCTGGGAATCAGAAATGGGCACAAAATGGGTGATTTGATGAATTCAATAACAAAAGGCGTTTCGGGCATCACGATGGTGTTACTGATCATCGCCGGCGCAGGCGCTTTTAAGCAGGTGCTTATCGAAAGCGGTGTAAGTGATTACATTGCCGGATTGATGAAAGAATCCAACATGTCACCACTTTTTTTGGCCTGGCTGATCGCCGCGGTGATCAGAGTCTGTGTGGGGTCTGCAACAGTGGCCGGACTAACATCCGCCGGTATTGCCATGCCATTAGTAGAAAGCCTGGATGTTTCGCCGGAACTTATGGTACTGGCAGTTGGCTCGGGCAGCCTTGTATTGTCGCATGTGAATGATAGCGGCTTCTGGCTTTTTAAAGAATATTTTAACTTAAGTATTAAGGAGACTTTGTCCACCTGGACCGTGATGGAAACTACCGTTTCCGTTATGGGACTAATAGGTGTGTTAGTATTAAACCTGATTATCAATTAAATTTAAACAGATCATCTTTTTATAAAATAGCAGTCAAATGGAAAATTACAAAGCCGATGTTAAAAGATATGATTCAATGCAGTATCGTCGCTGTGGCAGAAGTGGTATATTATTACCGGCCATCTCGTTGGGTCTTTGGCATAACTTTGGCTCGATCGACAACTTTGAAAATGGCAGGGGAATTGTAAGAAAAGCATTTGATCTTGGCATAACACATTTTGACCTCGCTAATAATTACGGACCGGTGTACGGATCGGCGGAGGAAAATTTTGGACGGATACTAAAAAAAGACTTTAAGTCCTACAGAGATGAGATGATTATTTCTTCCAAAGCGGGATGGGATATGTGGCCCGGGCCCTATGGCAATTTTGGATCCAAGAAATACCTTGTGGCCAGTTTGGACCAAAGCCTGAAAAGGATGGGACTGGAGTATGTAGATATATTTTACCATCATCGACCGGACCCGGAAACGCCGGTGGAAGAAACCATGGGAGCCCTGGACCTTATCGTGAGACAAGGGAAGGCATTGTACGTCGGCATCTCAATGTATGACAAAGATCAAACCGCAGAGGCTGTCAACGTGCTGAAAGAATTGGGCACACCTTGTTTTATTCATCAACCAAACTACAGCATGTTTGACCGCTGGATAGAAGGAGGATTATTAGAAGAATTAGAACGTAGCGGCACCGGCTGCATTGTGTTTTCACCGTTACAACAGGGGCTGCTGACCAACAAATACCTGAAGGGAATCCCCGAAGATTCAAGAGCGGCAAAGGAGTCCGGGTACCTGCAAAAAGACAGCATCACTTCTGAGAAATTGGAAAAAGTAAAGGCACTGAATGAATTGGCAGCATCGAGAGGGCAAAGTCTCGCACAAATGGCCATTGCCTGGTTGCTCAAAGATCAGCGCGTTACATCTGTTCTGATGGGCGTAAGCAGCGAAAAACAGTTATTGGATAATGTTAATTCACTGGATAACCTGGCATTTTCTACCCAGGAAACTGAAAAAATTGAGCAGATACTAAGCACGTAGGCAAGCGCTATCATTCCTTTTGTGATTTAAAACCCTGTGGTGGGTATCAAGCAGCATGGACTGTTTTGCCAGACACCTATTGGCGCTAAGGTCCGGCCGGTGTAGCAGGATCTTTAGACGCCTGGAAGGTTTTCAATACAGTATCTAAATAACTATCTTTAATACACAACTGGCACACTTATTTTTCTTTTTAGTTACGTCAGCCAAGCTAAATTGGGAGAAATGTAATATGCATTTTTTTTAATTTTTGTCAATTTCGATGTTTAACGAATAATCAATGGATTAAATGCTGATTTTTACATTCGGGAAACGACTCTTTTTGATCTTATGCCTGTTGAAGGCATTTGCTGTTGTGGCCCAGGAAAGTAATGTTAAGATCATCACTAAAAGCTACCAGGATAAGCAGCTCACCGATATTTTGCAAGAGCTTGAAACTTATTTTGACCGGCAGATTTACTATTTACCTGCAGATAGCACGATAATCACGGGAGATTGGCAGTTTGAGGGCAATACCCTCGATGAAGTTTTAAACCGGTTGTTAGATCACACCGAACTTGGTTATTTAGGTTACAGAAATTATGCAATAATTATTGCAGAAAAACGGCTTTTACAGCAGCGTTATTCATCGGATTTTTACCAACTTCTCGAACAGCGCCAATCCATTGCCACACAAGGTATATACGGTGGGGTTAAGGATATTACCGTAGGGGATGTCAAACAAATGAATGAGGAGAATACTGTAAGAGTCGCGGGTAAAATAAGAGATAGCGAAACGGGAAAACCGATTGTGGGCGCCACCTTGTTTTTCTCCGATTTGGGTAGAGGGGTGAGTACCGACATCAATGGGCATTATGCAATCAACCTCGATGTTGGAAGATACGATTTGACAATCAATTACGTCGGGTATGATGAACTCCGGGCAAGACTCACGGTGTTCAGCCAAGATCAACTGGATTTGGAGATGGAGAAGGAGGCCATTACCTTAGAAGAGGTGGTAGTGGAGTCAAGGGCGCCGGATCAAAACGTAATTGCTGTTTTGATGGGTGTTGAGGAGCTAAGTGCCAAATCCATCAAGGGATTGCCTACTTTCCTCGGAGAGGCGGATGTCATTAAAAGCCTGTTATTTTTACCCGGTGTAAGCACAGTCGGGGAAGGTGCAAGTGGTTTTAACGTTCGGGGAGGGAGCGTAGGCGAAAATCTGATTTTGCAGGACGAAGCTTTTATCTTTAACCCTTCTCATGCGCTGGGTTTTTTTTCCACCTTCAACCCGGATCTGATAAAGGGAGTTACGCTTTTTAAAGGCACGATGCCGGCCCAATTTGGAGGCAGGCTATCCTCTGTGCTGGACGTGGGTATGCGGGATGGCAGTTATCAAAAATTTAAAATAAAAGGCGGGCTGGGCGTAGTATCAAGCAGAATATCGCTGGAAACACCGATAAAAAAGGAGAAAACATCATTTATTCTGGGAGGGCGGATTACCTACTCCGATTGGTTGCTAAATCTTATTAATGTTCCCGATGTTCAAAATAGTGAGGTATCCTTTTACGATTTAAATGCCAGGTTATCGCACAATTTTAGCGATAAGGCTAAACTGACGATTTCGGGATATACCAGTCGCGATGAGCTTACTTTTGCGGATGAATTTGGCTACGATTATCAAACCGATGGCGTACAGATTAATGTTCGCAATGTACTGAACCCTCGTTTAATATCGTCATTTTCAGCCGTATATAGCCAGTACCAAAGCGCTTTGATCGACCCCGAGTCCAGCGAGTCGTTCCGTCTGGATAACAGCATTAGCTATTATAAGTTTAAGGAACAATTCAGGTATGCCGTAAGTGAGCATTTAAATCTGGACTTTGGGGGTACTTATATCAAATATGAACTGGACCCGGGCAAAATTACCCCTATTGGCGATGCTTCCCTGACGGCAGAGAGGGAACTGCCAACGGCGTTTGCCAGAGAGTTCGTGGCCTTTGCAAACGGGGAGTGGGACCTGGGTGCCAATATAGCGATCTCCGCCGGTCTTAGGTTTACCAGGTTTGAAAATGTTGGGCCTGGCACGATCAACAGGTATGTAGACAATAGCCGTCCTGAGGAAACGACACTTACCGGCACGGAAAATATCGGAGATGGAGAGGTTATTGAAGGTTATGAGAGATTGGAACCAAGGGTTTCGGCAAAACTCATGTTAAATACCCAGACATCATTAAAACTTGGTTATAGCCGTACAGCACAGTTCTTGCATCAAATCTCTAACTCAGATGCCACCACACCTATTGATATATGGCAGTTCAGCAACAATTTCATAGCACCCCAGAAAGCTGATAACTTTTCAGTCGGGCTATTCAGGAATTTCAAAAACAACCAATGGGAAACCTCTATAGAATTATATTACCGGGAAACAGACCGGTTGGTGGAATACCGGGATTTTTCGGATTTACTGGCCAATGATCTTCTGGAAACAGAGCTGTTAGCCGGCATAGGTAAAGCCTATGGCGCAGAGTTAAGCATTCGTAAAAGAAGAGGTGTGGTGAACGGTTGGCTGGCTTACACCTATGCGAGAAGCAAGCGACGCGTAAATGGCGAATCACCGGAATTTACAATAAGTAATGGTAATTGGTATCGTTCAAATTTTGATAAGCCCCATGATCTTACCCTCGTTACCAATTTTGAAATAAATAAACGACATAAGGTTGCAGTCAACTTTAATTATAATACAGGTAGGCCAACCACCGCGCCCATCGGAAAATTTGGGGTCGGCAATGTCCAAAATATACCTATCTATTCTGAAAGAAATGCTTTGAGAATACCGGATTATCATCGCCTGGATATCGCCTATACATTAAGCCCCGGATTCAGGAAAGGCAGAAAGTGGAAAAGCAGCTGGACATTGTCGGTTTATAACCTGCTGGGAAGAAAAAATGCCTTTGCGGTGTTTTATACCCAACCGGGCCTGGGCAATTTGATTGCCAATCGATTATCGGTATTGGGCAGCGCGTTTCCGGCCATTACTTACAACTTTGAATTAAGATGAAATGCAGTTGAAATTATATGATCACCGGTTTTTTATACAGCTATTGTTGCTGTGTTGGCTCACAGGCTGTATTGATAAAATACCCCTGGAGACGGAAGGCATGGTAGATCTGCTGGTCATCGAAGGAAGTATTAATAATCAACCCGGCCCTTATACGATTACCATTAAACGAAGTGGCGATTTTTCTGAGGATCAGCTGGCTATTCCCGATCCGGTTACAGGAGCGCAGGTACGAATTGTTGCCAGTACCGGTGAGTCTTCCGGCATGAGCGAAGTTGATCCGGGTATTTACCAAACCAATGACCAGAACTTCCGGGGAGAGATTGGCAAGGCTTATCATATGGAAGCTACCCTTGCGAATGGAAAAACCTACCGGTCAGTGGCTGAAGTGTTGTTGCCTGTACCACCCATTGACCAGGTGAGCTTTGAAACCATTAAACAAGAGGTGTTGGGTGCTAATAATGTTATTTCGGAAGAAGACTTTATCCGGTTTTCGGTCGATACCCGGATTCCCGATGACGGTAAACGCCACTATCTAAAATGGAATTTTACCGGTGAATATGTTTTTAGCGAAATTGGCGATCCGTCGGTCCCACTCAAGCCGGTAAAGCAATGTTATGTGCCTGACAATATCGACCTGAACAGAATTGTAATTTTTAGCGGAGGTGATGGCACCAGAAAAGAGCTGACCAAAGAATTGCTGGTGAAAGACCTGGATAATAAGTTTCTCATTACTTATTGTTTTCACCTTTTCCAGCAGTCATTGACCCCCGCGGCATATGCATTTTGGGAAAAAGTCGAAGCGCTGGTCAATCGTTCCGGCAGCTTGTTTGAAGTACCTCCCGGAAGAATTGACGGAAATATTGTAAATCCCGACGAACCTGGCGAGGAGGTACTTGGCTACTTTTATGCCACTGCTGTGGATGATGTTCGTTTTTTTGTACAAAGAAGAGACATAGAGGATGTTGTTATATTCAATAATTGTAATAATGCGGACCCGGAATTACTTGCGCTATGTCTTAACTGTTTGCTGGTTCCTAACAGCACGCTGGAAAAACCACCCTATTGGGAAGATTAATGGTGATGATAAATAAAATTAGCACGATACTAAAAATTAGCGTCAGGCCACTATTGATTTTGGTGGTTACACTTAATATTAATGCCTCCAAAGCCAGGAGCCATCAAATGGCGGCCAATGATAATGACGGAAGCACTCAATGTACCGTCCATACTGACAAGCCGTTTTATGTAGTGGGTGAGGTGATCTGGTTTAAAGTTTACCTGCCGGACAGGCTGCAATACCGAAGATCCCTGGCCCGCGTAGATCTGATAAGTCAACAAAAAGAAATTTTACATACGCAACATGTCTCAATTGATAAACACAAAAATGGCTGGGGTTATTATCTCATTCCATACGATTTCAAGCCCGATATATACTTTTTAACAGTTACTGTATTTAATGAAGATGGAAACCATCCGTTGACGCTGGTTTATCATCCGGTGGCTATTTATAATGATTTGCATCCCATGGATACCACATTAATAGATTTTGAGGCCAGCACGGTCCCTGCAAACGAAGTGGTGATTTCAAAATCCAATACCAGCATCAATATCTCAACGAATAAATCAACTTATCGCCCTCGCGAGGCAGTATCATTAAAGATAAAGGTAGCGGATCCCCAGGGCCATGCCATACAGGGTAATTTGTCTATTTCCGTGACCGACAAGGACTTGATCGACGGCCACCCAAAAAATATTTCAAACTTTTCCAAAGGGCCTGGTGTGACACAATCTTTTCTTGTTGACAACCAAATTGCCGTCAGAGGCGTGGTGAAGCAGGCCACTAACAAGCAAGTATATGAAAGTGATTATTTGGCGGCGGTAATGGGTGAGGAGGGGTTGATGATACCTTTTGAGTCTTATGATGACGGCACTTTTGAGATTGATCTGCCTTATTTTAATGGCAAGCGCCAAATGCAGCTGGTAGGATACCTCACCAATGATATTTTTACTACTTTGGATCAGGCTGTCAGTTTACCGGAAAGTATACCTGAAATAACATTGACTTATACCAGGGAGGTTTTGCGTTATCTGAAAATGAGTAGAAAACGCAAGAAGATTAACCAGCTGTTTGATCAACTAGCCTTTCAAAGCCTGCCGGGCATACAGCCCCCTGAGAATAAGTGGGTGCCCGACCGGTCATTGGACATGAACCAGTATGAACCATTTGAAAGTATGGAAGAATTTTTTATTCAGGTGGTAACACCTTTGAAAATTAAAAGAAGAAAAGATAGCAGTTACCAAATTAGAATGGTTAATCCGGACAATAAGCCGTTTTACCCCGGGGTACCAAGATTCCTAATCGATGGTCGTGTCGTGGATGACCCGGTAGAGGCGGTTAGTCTTGATATGAAATCAATTGGGCGCATTGATTTGTTTTACTTTTACAGAAATCTTAACCGGCAATTCGACCAGTTTGGAAATACCAGTGGTGTAGTCGCCATTTACACGAGGGATGGAAATTATCATAAAGACAACCCACCGCAATCAAATGTCTTTTACGTCCACGGAGGATTGCCGGCGGCAAATTTTCCATCCATTCCGGCTATGACTGTCGATTCTGAACAAAATACACCAATATTCCAACCGTTGATCTACTGGAATCCATCTGTAAATACCAACGGGCAGGGAGAGGCGGAAGTGAAATTTTTTCATAGCGATGATCGTGGAACCTTCAAAGTGGAGGTGGTCTGTAATTGTGGCAATGGAGAGGTTTTAATTGAAACAGAAGAGTATGAGACTCAATGAGGTATGGGAAAATTTTATTACTGAGGTAAAGACAATACTATAAGGCTATATCTAACTAAAAAAAGTACTGTAACTAAATTTACCGGAATTCCGACCATCTAATTATCACGCAGCATTAACCTGCCCACCTTTAAAATTTGCGAACCGGCATAAACCTTATAAAAATATATACCCTGTGGCAGGCCCTTACGTTGGATGATTACCTCAACCCGTCCTGCTACCCGACGGATTTCTTTGCCAAATGTATCCAGAAGGCTGACCTGAATCTTTGTGTTAGGTAAAGCCGGATTGTTTATGCGAATGCTGGTAAAAGAGGAAAATGGATTTGGGAAGACTACAATACTACTATATTTTACGGGCAGATCAGCAGAAACCACTTTAAAATATTCAAAAACGCCGTCGAAGTCTGTCTGTTTAAGCCTGTAATACGACTTTCCTGGAAATGGATTCTTATCGGCAACTGTATAACTCTTTGGCTCATTGCTATTTCCATTTCCGTCAATACGAGCAATTTCATCGAACTTCCTGGCATCCCAGCTTCGTTCCAAGGTGAAAAAGTTATTGTTAACTTCAGATGCCGTGGTCCATTTTAGTTCAACAATATTTTCCGATTCATTAACTTCAGCTTCAAAACTTATCAAAGAAACAGGTAGTGGATTAATAGTCACTGTTGCCGTTTGGACCTGCTCTACGGAGCAGGTAATAGGATCGCTATCTGTGGCCAGAACGTTAAAAGTGGTAGGATTGGTCAGGTTACCTGTTGGCAGCAATATGTTACCTCCTGTTCCTGCCACCGGACTTCCTACAGCTGAATCATCGGCATCATTTCTAAGCTGATAACTGACACCAAGTTCTGAACTAGCTACCTCAACGGTGGTGGAATTACCTGTATCAATACTTGTCTCGGTACTACTGACAGATCGGTCGTCCAATGGATTAGGATGAACGGTAATTGGTGCCGTATTGCTATTAAGCCCGGAACAGGATAGATCCGAAATTTTCTGAGCTTCAATTTGTAATGTTTCGGTGCTTGTCAACGAAAATGAATCAAAAGTAATATTGCCCCCCGTACCGACCAGTGAGGAACTACGTGCCGTGGTATTGCCATTATCTTTCAAAGTGTAGATCACTGCGGATTCAGAGCTCACTATTTGTACCTGTGCCGTGGTACTTTCGCATATTTCAGTAGTTAGAACATTGACCGATTTATTAAGCGCTGGCGTACTACACCCAACGGTTACAGATGTTGATTCACTGCTTTCCGCCATACCTGTCTCTGCGGCTGTAGCAGTGAGGGCGCCTCCGGCGTACAGATCAAAATTGGTTGCACTTAAACCAGTTAATGTCCAGGTTCCTGTTGAGACGGTGGTTGACCCAAGTGATACACCGTCTATGTAGACTGTAATAACTGTTCCATTAGCAGAAGGAGAGGTGCCGGAAACGGATGTTTCACCCTCTACATAAGAGCCGGTAATAGCAGGGGCGAGGCTGTTGCCCTGAACTGTGATGGATAGAGAGAGGTCACTGACGGATTTGCCTGTGGCAAGGGCAGTGGCGTTGATCACTTCTCCGGTGCTAAGCGATAATCCGGTTATAACCCAATTGCCATTGCCATCTACGGTTACGGTCCCGGCTGAAGCGGCATCCACAAACACTCCTATTACCGTACCGGCCTCTTCAGTGCTTGTTCCCGATACCGTGGTTGCGCCATTGGCAATGGATCCTTGAATGTTTGGAGTGGTGGTTTGTTCCGTGACCGTACTGCTTGCCGCAGCTGACATACACTCTCCCGTTTCCAATGCCCTGATGTCAACCGATTGGCCTAACTCCAAATTCAGGCTTCCAAAACTCCAATTGCCGGAACCGTCGGCGGTGGTAGTATTGGTAAGGGCTCCATCGATGTAGAGAAAAATTTCAAATCCGCTTGATGAAGTACCCGAGACAGCGGTTGTTGTTGGCTCTATGGGGCTTGTTGTAATTGCTGGCGTTGCACTGGGAGACACACCGCCTCCCGCACAAACCGGTGCCGAAGGTATGGATTCACATTCTCCGGAGACTTGCACCGTGACCCAATACGACCCGGCGGGTTGGCAGTTGGGGCCAGATGTACAAGAAGAGCCTCCAGCATCACAGACAACAACAAAGTCGGTGGCGGCAGTGGTCACTGTTAATGAATTGATGGTACCTGGATATGAAATGTCATCTGGATTGTAAACACGAATTACGGTCCCAACAGGTAAAGTCGCAGCATTTGTAATTTCCACCGCCTTCCTGGACGAGCAGGTAATAGTTGGCGCTGTACTACAATTGGCGCCAACTATTACCTGGTCAGAACTGAGAGAAACCGATTCGCCACTAGCGGTGGCAGTAGCAGTGATTACGTCATTTTCCACCAATGCGGTAAGGCCTGAAAGTGTCCATATGCCGGCAGTTACAGTAGTTGTCCCCACAGAGCCTCCATTTTTAAATACTTCAATGGTTGTGCCATCCGCCTCGCCGGAAGTACCGCTTACGCTGGTGACACCACTATTTATAGGGTCGGTAACCACCGGTGCATCGCTTCTTATCGGTGGAAAGCCGCTGTTAATATCTTCCGGAGCTACCGGCACTTGGGCGTCAATAATTACTTCCCACATTCTTTCGATGTTACCGCCATAGGCCTCGTCGTCGATCCCTCCTACATCTGAAACGTTTCCCTCTATGCCACTTTGGGTGCTACTAACGGTATTGGCGACAAATCGCATGGGTGTGGAGGCGGTAATAGAGGGAAAAAAAGATGTGATAGTGGAGAATGGAATATAAAAATCATAGAAGTAGTCAAAATCCGAACAAGCCAAGGATTGGGCAATTGCCTTTTGTGAATAGTCGGTATCGGACAATTCAGTTTGTAAGCTGGGTGTGATGGCACCATCTATGTCGTTAAGCCTAACACCAAAATTAGTTACCAGTTCAATTTCAATTTCGAAACCCGGATTACCGCTTACATAGTTAGGATCTGCATCGGCACCTAAATTTCCAAACTTGTTGTCTGTATCAATTAAAATGCTGTAACCCTTGGAATTAGTTGCAAAACCTCCAAGCCTGAAACGAAATAACCAATTATTGGAGGCATCTACATATGAAGCGGCCGGATAGCCCGTGCCGTCATCGGAGAAATCTGTAAAGCCACAATCGGGTCCTGTTGCAATGTCACTTGTTGGTTCTATCGCAGGGACAGTCAAGGGTCGATAGGGAAGTTCACTTTCAGCGTTATCATCAACACTAAACCCACTGTTATCTGCTGAAATATAACCGTCACCGTTCGGGTCCAGCACGGCCGCTCCTGATACCGATGCCGGATCTACTATTAGCCCGGTTGTCTGCGCCAACCCTTTAAAAGGTATATAAGAAATACTGAAAATAATCAGAATAAATAATAAAATCTTCATAACAAGTTGTCCTAACAAAAGAAGGGTTAGTTTGTTAAGGCAGTATTGAAATCCTCCGGCTATTCTTCGCCTTTTGGGATTGGTATCAATACCGTTTTATCCCGGAAGGGATAAAAATTTTGATTTGATTTTTCTACTCGTCATATCATGATCACCAATAACCGCAGCTGACCATATTTAACGCTAAGTACCAATTCACATTCTACCGACACAACCATTTTTGGACCATTCTATTATTTAAGAGAAAATACAAAAGATCCCACAATAACAAATTAATCCAATTAGGTATAACTACCTAAAAAATTCTGCGGGTGGTTGATTTTAGTATGTGAAATGTCAAAACCTTTGGTTGAAGCAAGAAATGATGCAAAAATCGGTGACTGTTTCCTTTCTTCTTTATTTTATGAATTTGAATGTCTATCCCTTAAGCCTTGTTTTTATACCAATTGATTAATTTTGAACATCTAAGTGCAATGTCATCTACCTGCCAATGGATATTTTCCCCTAGTCATTAACCATTACGCCGGATAAGTTTCTTTCTTCTTTCTCAGCTTGAATTTCTTAATTTAAGGCCGATATTTCCTTTTTGGTACATGACCTTTGTCAGCCCGGGAAGTAATGTACGTCATTGAAATTGTATGGTACTATCTGCTTTATTCGGTAAACAATAAATTTTATTGATGAAAGCCAGTCTGTCCATATCAAAATTGCCGCTTCTCAATTTTTTACAATATTGTATAATACTTATTCTGATACTTTATTTCGGGCAGTCATTGTTAATTCCCCTCAGTTTCGGGCTACTCATTAGTTTTGTTTTATATCCAATATGCCGCTGGCTTGAAAACCGCCGTTTCTCCAGGGTTATGGCGATCGTTATCAGCCTGGTTTTGTTTTTTATCCTGTCACTGTTGATTGTCGGCTTGATGGTGAGACAATTTTCGTTGTTTACCAGGCAATGGCCGGACTTGTATGACAAGATCATATGGCTGCTAAATGATGCCTTCAGGGATGTCGGTGATTTTTTTAACGTACCTGTTGAGGAAAGGAAGCGCTGGTTAAATACACTATTTACCAATGCCTCCCAAAGTGTCATCCGGCTATTACCCAGGACGGTTTACAATACCTCTGTTTCTGCCATACTATTTTTCCTTGTCCCCTTTTATACAGCTTTGATACTATATTACCGGAATTTACTGATGGCGTTTTTGTATCAGCTGTTTCCAGGGGCTGAAAACCGCCAGGAAATTATCAATCTAATCCAGGAGTCCATTATTGCTTACTATAATTTTATAAAAGGAATGACGATTGTTTACCTGGTAGTAGGCATATTAAATAGCATAGGGCTGGCAATTTTGGGTATTCCAAATCCTGTCTTCTTCGGATTCATTGCCTCGATTCTTACTTTTATACCTTATGTTGGTATTACCATTGGTGCGCTGTTGCCAATGAGCATTGCGTGGCTTACCTATGATTCTATCTGGTATCCATTGGGTATTGTTGCGATTTTTGTGGTAGTTCAAATTTTAGAGGCAAACATTATATTTCCACTGGCTGTAAGCTTTAAACTAAAGATAAACGCCCTGGCCACTATTACGGTAATCATGTTGGGAGCCATTATCTGGGGCGCCTCGGGGATGATTCTATTTATGCCTTTCACCGCTATTTTTAAGTTAATTGCAGACAAGGTCGATGCCCTCAAACCATTTTCCATCCTGCTGGGCACTAATGAGGATCTCAGAAAATAACCTAACCCAACCTCACAGATAACCTCACGTACCCGTAAAACCCTGGGAAACTGAAAAAGATCATAATTACCGGTGATTGAAATCATTGGAAAAAAGGGTTTAGTGTCGTTAATTTTATAGAAAAAGACATGGAAGAAAAGAGTTTAATTAAAGAAATGCTGTACGTGGGAACTGGATTAAGTGTACAGGGACTGAATAAGATCAAAGAAATGGCGGGGCATTTTTTGCAAAACAACGAAGATGCCAGAAAACAGGGTGAAGCCGTTATCGATGATCTTATCAATAAATCCAGGGAGACAACAGAAGATCTGCATGAAAAAGTGGATAACATGGCCAAACAAATAGCTGAAAAAAGTGCCATGGCAAAAGAAGAGGTAACGGGGTTTATACATGCTTTAATTGAAAAACCTGCTGAATTACAGGCAGAGGCCAAACAAAAATTTCAGGAGATTTCCGATAGCCTGGCCCACCATGGCCATGTGAAAAAGCAGGAAGCTTTGTTGTGGCTGGAGGAGCTAAAGGCCGAAATACTTGAAAATCGGGATTTGGCAAAATCTAAAGTGGATGAAATAGCTCATAAACTTTCATCCGAATCAAAAAACGTCAATGAAAAAGGCAAATTGTTTGTACAGGATATTGCCGAAAGATCAACAGAGATAAAAGGAGAATTTGACGATGGCTTGCATAAGGCATTGGACAGATTTTTATCAAAAATGAACTTGAGTAAAGTCGACCGGATAGATGCGCTGGAAAAGCGGATCGATTCACTGGAATCCAAAAACTAACCGTTCCATGGATACGCATCGATCCATTTCAAAAGAGATAAATGAAATCACCGTCTGTCTTGAGACTGACTTTCCTGAGCTATATAAGCTATTAAATGAGGATCCTTCTACTATTCCTTCCGGCAAAAACCCTGCGGTGGATGATGAAGCGTTAGCGGATTACCTGGAGAGTTTAAAAGTGATTTTGAAAAATGCCCGCCTGGCTGTCAGAGATTAGGCAGATAGGTGATCGCTATTAACAATTATAAATTTTAAACAATTATATCATGCGTCACGATAAATTAAAACATTCCGGATTTCACAGAATTGGAGACAGATACGCCACTTTTTTCAACCCGGGACGCTTTCTGGGCAGAAGTCCCTTTGATGAAAGCTGGATGGCCCCACATGATATGGCCATCAAAAATGGTAATGAACAATATGAAATTGAAATAGGCCTTCCAGGATTTGAAAAAGAGGAAATTCAGATTGAGCTGCACCAGGATATGCTGACTATTACCGCCAACATGCGGCGAATGATAGACGAGTATAAAGCCTTTGTTGACGGGCCGGTTGCTTTCGAAAGAAAACGGTCTTTTCAGCTGGGACCTGAAATAGATAAAGAAAATATCAAAGCTCAATTTGAAGCGGGATTGCTCAAAATCAAGCTTCCATTTTTGACTGATGGTAAAACAAAGGTTGAAAAGAAAAAGATTACAATCAGCTAATCGTTTTGGTTGCGTTGATGAGCAACGCAACCATCTCAGCCCTGTTTTTGGTGGAATGGCACAATCCCTCCGCTGTTTAATCAACGTGCGTTAAACGTAGCGCCATGGCAGGTTAACTGCCGGTATCCATCACCTTATTTCAAAGCCAGCAGTGGAACCTTGCTGTGAAAAGCCAATTTTTTCGAGATGCTTTTCTTGGATAAGCTGTCCAGGAAGCTGTGTTTACGAGGGATGAGGGCGATGAGGTCAACATCGTTGCTTTCAGCATAGTCCTCGATACCCTCTTCGGGATTTTGCGTGTGAATAAAGTGATAACTGTGTTTGATATTCTTAAAATACTGCTCGAACTTTTTAGCTTCGCCAATTTCCTTTGATGACAGGCTGGCGTCTTTGTCCTCGTCAATGTGCAATACATTAATTTCAGCGTTAAAGGCCTTGCTAAGCTGGATAAGCGTTTGAAGCACATTCTTGTCTTCAATGCTTTTATAGTCTCCGGCAAACACAATTCTCTTTATTTTGTTGATCCCTGCATTGTGGGGGATGGCCAGCACGGGAACAGCGGACTCCTTCATCACCGAGTAAGTATTACTGCCAATCAATATTTCATCCAGCCCCCTGGCACCATGAGTACCCATGATAACCATGTTACACCCATGCGATTTACAGGTACTGAGAATGGCGCTTTTTGTCAGATCCTGCTCCACAAGTATTTGGTAATCTATATCCTGTAATTCGGGCATGGTTTCTTTAAATAGCTCAAATTCACTTTTGATATTATCTTCGATACCGGAAACGGATACTGAAAAATAAGCGCCTGCCGCCGGGTCCATAGTAGATAGTGGAACCTGGTAGGCGTGCATTAGTATTAATTTTGCATTTAACTTTTTGGCTATCATTATAGCAAAGTTTAACGCGTTTTTGGCGCAAAGTGAAAAATCGGTGGGGACTAATATTTTAGCATCATGCATAGGAACAAAATTTGAAAAGGCGGAGTTAATCCGCCTTAATTCATAATTAATTTTAAGGGAATTTTACTTTATTTCTATTTGTTTTTTAGGGGTCTTCCTGGCCTCCTCTTTTTTAGGTAAGGACAGTTTCAGCACGCCTTCTTTATAATTGGCTTTGATATTCTCCTGGTCTACTGATTCAGGAAGCACGAAAGAACGGTAAAATGAATTATAGTTGAATTCTTTCCGGGTATAGCCTTTTTCCTTTACCTCAGATTCATCTTTTTTCTCACAACTAATCGCAAGATTACCGTTCTCAACATTAATTTGAAAGTCTTTTTTTTCTAAACCCGGGGCAGCTAGCTCAACCGTAAATTCATTGTCACTTTCTTGAACGTTGGCCGCAGGAACTTTGGACAACCAGCCGTTTCCGATTTCTTCTTCAGAATCAAAAAAATCTGTGAAAAGCTTTGGGAAATTGGGGAACAGTCTTGAACTTCTTACTAGGTTTGTCATTTTATGTTTCCTCCTATAATTTGGTTTGAAAATATTTTAATACAAACTTAAAAGCCTTTTAAAATGGTTTCAATGATGGTAATCAGGGTAGAAAATGATTAAAATCAATAATTAAGACAAAATTAAAAACTGCCGGAAATAGTGTCGTGATGATTATCAATGCCAGTGCTGATGCATGTCATGGGATGGGTGGGAAGGCAGTTTTAAATTTGTGAAACGTTTTTGATTAAGCTATGAAGTTTCCTACTGTTTCCCTGCTAACATTGTCCGTTTTTCTTTTAGGCTGTTCGCCGCGTGTAACCATCACCACAGATAGCGACAAAATAGTCAATTTCGCCCAATATAAAACATTTCATTGGGGCCCTATGGAAGATGATGGTCACAGCAAATACCCCATGTACGATAACTCTTTAAATCGGAAGCGAATTAAGCTGGCTGTGAAAAATGAATTGGCAAAAATCGGATACCGGCCGGATGAAAATAAACCTGATTTGCTACTGGACTTTCATATAGTAGTAGAATCAAAACAGAATATCACCAAACATGCGGACGGGTTTTATCGCTACTGGCGGGATTATGAGGTCAGCACGTATAATTACAAAGTTGGTACTTTGGTCATTCACATGGTAGATCCGAAAATTGATCAAGTGGTGTGGCAAGGAACTGCTTCGGCGGTTTTGGATGAAAAGCCCACCAGGGTGGAAGAAAAGCTAAATGCAACTGTCGCCAGGATATTTGAAAAATTCCCGCGATAATCAGGTTCCTACAAAACTGAGCGCGAAAATCCGCTCTTCAGTGATAAAGACCTGACAGTGTCACCAGCCAGGTTTTTATGAATACATCAAAGCAATTTTCTCAAATTTTTCCAGCTTTCCGTTATCCACAAAAGTTATCTTACCTTTATTAGAAATTACTAATTCGATGATGTCATCTACCAGGTCTGCTACCTTATCCCAACCTTCACCTTGCTGGGTGTCAAGAGATAAAGTCCCGGAACTTTCGTTGAGGTAAGCGGTTTGATGGTAGTCCTTTTCCACCACCAGCATTTGGTTACCCTTGCTATTCGCTGCCTCCCAAACAGGAATTACTCCAATAACGATCTTATTGGCAAGTCTCAATTTCTCCAGTCTGGCAATGATTTCATTATCTTTATGTTGCATTTGCAAAGTCATCTCTGGCCAGACCTTTTTAGCAATTTCGCTACTGTTGAAATAGGCGAAGTTACCATTCAAACTGGCGACGATCCCCTCCTCATATTGTGTTACTTTTCTAAAAAGGGTCTGCTGATCAGCAATTCCCAATAGGACTATTGGGAGGGTATTATTTTTAAAATAAGGTGCCAGCAATTTATCCAGGTGCCGGTAAAAGCCCTTTTGTCGCTCTTCCTGTATCGTCGATTCCTCTTTTCCAAAGCTACTGCTTACGCCCGGTTTTTGTCTGTCAGGGAATTGGAATTGCTCCTCATAGGATAATGGAAATGAGCCGTTGATAATTTCTTCCATGTCCGCCCCACTGGCTTTAAACAGCCTGGTTTTGTTATTGTCCAGCACCAATACAAAATATTCCTGCGACTGACTTTCGGCAAAGATCAGATCCCTTATCTCAAAACTGTAATCGACGATGACTTTTTTTGTTACCTCAAATGGGAAGTGAACCACTTTACTGATATTTTTACTCACAAATATCCCAACGCCATCAGACCCCGTAGCAAATATTTCCCGGTCTGGTAGTTGATCCAGGTCATTAATTAACCCATTGATGAGATTGTTTTGGTATTTAGCCCTCAGCATGGATTTTGCTTCCTTTATGGCATTTTTAATCATGAGCTTATTCTGATTCCGATCAGGTAGCTGCTTGTGTAAGGGAACGATAATAGAGATGCAAATACTGTCGTTTTCATGCGGATTTCCCCTTAATAGTTCGGCTGGATATTTTCCTGTTTTCATCTTAATGCCATCTGGTTTTGATAACTTTTTTGTGATTTTATTGATTTTAGGAATGTTATTCAATGAGGTAGATCAGGTATAAAAATGATCGTGATCAATGTTAAAAGCAAAATGCTCTGATCCCGAAGACTGTGAAATGATTATACCATAACACGCAATGGCATTTGTATCCGTGGGCCCCACTTTCATAAATGCAGGCCCGTCCGTTAAGCTTTGGTTATATCAAGGTCTTTAAAAAAAATTAAAAATGCCTTCAGGATTTTAATCATACCAGCCCTGCGCCTTCCTGAATAAAATAACCTCAAATTTGAATAATATCACCCCGAAACTGATTGGGAATATGACAACATTTGCCTGACACACCATAAAACTATTAACCATAATGAAAAAATCAGTTAATATGAAGCTAACATTACAATCATTTATTTCAAGGTATAACCACAAGATCAGATACGCATTGCCTTTGATTTTGCCGGTGCTGGTGACGCTCAGTGTACAGGCACAGACCAATCTGGTGGTCAATGCCGACTTTGAAAACGGATCCACAGGATGGACCATTTGGGGGGGAGCCTCCCGGGTGCAGTCTAATGCGCATTCCGGGAGTTATGCTGTCAGCGCCGTTGACAACAGTGGTGCAAACCAGGTGATAACCGGCTTAACACCCAACACCACCTATCAGATATCAGGTTGGGCAAAATCTTCTAACGGTTCCCCGGTCAATATTGGCGTCAAAGAACATGGTGGCAATGAAAAAAACAGGTCGATTACCAATACCGGCTATACCCGGATCTCTTTTAAATTCACAACAGGACCTGCCAATACACATGCCAGAATTTATGTGTACAAGCCTCAGGGTGGCGGAGGCACAGGCTATGCCGACAACCTGGAGGTAGTTTTCCACTCGGAATCGCAATACGAACTTGTGTGGTCGGAAGAATTTAATGGCCAGGGGCCATTGAATGAAGATGACTGGAATTTTGAATATGGCTTTAAGAGAAATCGAGAGTTGCAGTGGTATCAACAGGATAATGCTTTTCAGGATGGCGGGAACCTTGTCATTGAAGCCAGAAGGGAAACTTTCCCAAATCCATGGTATGACTCAACTTCTACCGACTGGAAGAAATCAAGAGAATTTGTCAACTATACCTCAGCTAGTGTGAGTACAAACAGAAAGCATTTCTGGGAATATGGAAGGTTTGAGGTGAGGGCTAAGATTACCAACCTGAAGGGTACGTGGCCGGCTATCTGGACTCTGGGCACGCAATGTGAATGGCCCTCGAGTGGTGAGGTCGATATTATGGAGAATTATGGCGGTAAGATCCTCGCCAATTATGCCTGGGGCAGCAACACCAGATGGAAGGGCGTGTGGGATGCATCTAGCAAGCCAGTGGATAGTTTTGATCCCAACTGGGTAGATAGTTTTCATGTCTGGACCCTTGACTGGGATAAAAATCGTATGACTATCTATGTCGACGACATTTTGCTAAATACCGTTGACCTAAGCAAAACAATAAATGGAACCGCCAAATGCCCCGGACAAAATCCTTTCAAGCAGCCACATTACCTTATACTTAACCTGGCAATCGGAAGCAATGGCGGTGACCCTTCCGGCACACAGTTTCCAACCCAATACCTTGTAGACTATGTGCGCGTTTACCAGCTGCCTGGTGGCGTCCCGTGTCCTCCCGTCGCCAATGCAAATGGTCCGTACACTAGTGACGCATTGGCAGACGACGACGATGATGACGATGACGACGACGACGACGACGACGATGATGACGATGATGACGATGATGACGATGATGACGACGATGATGATGACGACGATGATGATGACGATGATGATGACGACGACGATGATGATGACGACAATGAGGGAGCAATCCATTTCAGCAGCGAGGGGTCCAGTGACCCTGATGGTACCATCGTTTCATATTTCTGGAATTTTGGTGATGGAAATACCAGTGATTTAGCCAACCCTTCCCATGCTTATTCGGAGGTAGGTATATACACGGTGACCCTGATTGTTACCGACAACCAGGGAGAAATACATACTGACCAAACAACGGCTACGGTAGCAACACCCGGTAGTACCAAATTTTATAAGGTAGTAAACAAAACGAATGACCTGCAGCTAAGGCCACAAAATGCAAACGACGACGCAGAAATGATTCATACCGTTGCGAGCGATACAACCCATTGGGTGCATTGGGAGGTGATTGAAACAGACAGCGGCTATTTCCACTTTAAGAATAGAGAAACCGGGAAGTATTTTCGTCCCTCCAGCGGTGATGTCGGTGCACGCATGCAGCAAAAGCCAGCTTCTGTGCAAGACAATTGGACGCAATGGAAACTGCAAGATACGGGAGATGGTTATGCGCATATTGTGAATCGCGAAATTGATAAAAAAATAAGGATCATATCCACAAGCAGTAGTAACCCTTACATCGAAGTAACCAGCAGCGCTGCTACCGGTATATGGACAAGGTGGAAGCTGGTAATAGCCGAAATCGTGGCCAATGAAAATGATGATGATGACGACGACGATGATGATGACGACGATAACGCAAGGCGTTCAAAAGGACCTTCCACTGATGAGAAAGGGCATGTTTCAGGAAACCTGAAGGGATATAAACTCTTTGCAAGTTATCCGAATCCTTTTAGTGACAAGACCACGATCCATTTTTCTTTGCCAAACGATGAAATTGTGCATATGTCCATTTACAATTCGTTAGGCCAGATTGTTCATACGCTTATCCCGGGGGTTGCGCATAAGCCGGGTGTCTACACCTATGACTGGAGGGGAGACAGTAATGAGGGCAAAGCGATGCCAAATAGTATTTATTTTATAAAGATAAAGGCAGGTACTTTTCAAGCCACAAGCAGAGCGATACTTATAAAGTAAAGCAATGGCGGCTTACCTGCCTACTGAAAAATTAATCTGTCAGGGGGCTAAACCTTTGGCAGGTTAATTTAATGAAATATCCGACAGTTGACATGGCGAAATGTTCCAGTCAGACCGGATTTCACAACACTTATATCATTCCCCTAACATCAACCATATCTAACCACTGTACCCCACCTTCCCAAACCAACCGTGATCGCATGATGCGCCGAACGGGTTATGAAGCCATCCCGCCATGGCTTTGAAGACCTCCAACCTATTTAGCCGCCGGTCCCTGTGGTTATCGCTGGACCAATCTGCATGCCAGGCCATTTCTTTTACCCTATAAGAATCAACAACCTTTGGGGGTAAAACCACTTATGCTAATTTTTTTAGCAGAAGAATTTATTGGATCAGCTTACAAATTAATGGTTAGATTATTAAATTGAATTAGAATGACCAAAACATGTTGGTTCTGATTTTATAGAACCCTGATTAAAATGAAATTAAGGCTATTTTTTATTTTACTTTTAATTTGCTGTAAAAATGGATATGCACAATTTGATTATCTGACAACCGAGGAGGGTTTACCCCATGGGGAAGTGACCGCCATTATCCAGGATCACCAGGGGTTTATCTGGTTTGGAACGAGGTCAGGACTTTATAGATACGACGGCTATGGCTTTAAGACATTTGCCCCCCAAAAAGATAGTCTTTCTTCCCTTAGAGGTAATTTGATTGAGTCTTTGTTTCTCGACAATAATGGCTTTATCTGGATAGGAACTAAATCGGATGGCGTAAGCAGGTTTGATCCTAAAAATCAAACTTTTCTTCATTTACAACACGATGATGACAATCAAAAAAGTATAAGTGGTAACAGGATTGTGTTCATTAGTCAGGATCATGAGGGCAATTTATGGTTTGCCAGCAGGTCAAACGGCTTAAATAAATTAGTATGGGATCATGTTGGCAATTCCTATGCCTTTGACAGGTATCTTCCGGGTATTGAAGTAAACAGTTTTTACATTGATCAGGAAGGGATTTTTTGGCTGGCCACCGAAAATACGGGATTATTCAGGTTTGATCCCGAAAGCGGGCAATTTGAGAATATCATTAACAAACTGGGTGTCAGAGCAATTGTTGCGGACAGGAATGAGGAATACCTCTGGTTTGGTACCTGGACAAAAGGCCTTTTCAGAGCACCGTTTCGTCAGTTAAGAAAAGGTAATTATGCGTTTGTTAATTATAAAAGTGATAAGGATAAAGGCCTGAGCGCCGATGCGATTTTTTCGCTATATTTTGACAGAGATGACGATTTATGGATAGGCACCTGGGGTGGAGGGTTGAAAAAATACTTGCCTGAAACAGATCAATTCCAGGGTTTTAGAAAGGACTACTTTTCCTCAAATAGCCTGTCTCATGACATTGTTTTGTCAATATATGAGGATAACATGGGCATGTTATGGGTGGGCACCAATGGAGGAGGCGTCAATAAAATGGACAAAAAAAGAAAAAAATTCCACCATCTTTCTTTTGATCCATTTAATCAGAATAGTTTAAGCAGTGAGCACGTTCTTTCCATATTCAAGTCCGGTAACCAGGCCTGGATAGGATTAAATAACGGGGGGCTTAATAAGGTAACCTTTCGCTCAAAGCTGGATTATACCATTACCAGGTATTCCTCCATTTTAAATAATTTTTATCATGCCGCAAACAATATTTCCGCTGTTCTTAAAGACAGCGAACATAACTTCTGGATAGGCGACCTGGATCATGGGTTATTTTTTTGCAAAGGAGACGAGCCGGCATCCTGCCGGGGATTGTTGCATTTTCTTCCGGATGCCGGACAATTTGGAATAAAGGGAAGAAAGATAACCAGGGTCTTTGAAGATTCTGGTAAGAATATTTGGATCGGTACGCAACGGGATGGGTTGATGCGGGTTGAAAAAGGGGAAAACGGGAATTTGAAAGGATTTATTAAATATCGGTTTGAAGCTGTCGAACCCAACGATTTGGGTCATAGCAGGATTACCTCAATTGCGGAGGATAGATCCGGTTTTTTATGGGTAGGTACGTTTGGAGGACTCTATAGATTGGGTCCAGCCCTCGAAAAGAAATTGTCAGGTGATCTTGTTGAGGCGGATCAAATGGTATATTTTAAGAACCATATTATTAGTGCAATTTATTTTGATGAACAGGATAATTTATGGATTGGAACCCCTGATGGACTCATCGAAGTGACTTTTGAACAAGGCACCCGGTCCATTAAAGCTCATAAATTTAAACAAGGCCTAACCAGTAATATTATAAAAAGTATTGTTGGCGATGATAATGGCAAAATATGGGTTTCCACCAATGGCGGGATAAGCCAGGTTACCGCGGACAGTGGCGATGTCAGAAATTATGACCGCTCGGATGGCTTAAAGAACTCCTTGTTTTCTCACGATTGTGTATTCAAGGATGCGGAGGGTTGGTTATACTTCGGTGGTCATAAAGGTGTTTCCTATTTTCATCCCGATAGTATCATCGACAATCTTCAAAAACCTCAGCTCGCTTTTACTAATCTATATGTAAACGGAAACCAGGAGGTAAAGGTAGGGGAAACCTATTTTGGAGCAATGCTATTACCACAGGCTATCAATTATATAGATGCGTTATCTTTAAATCATAAAATTCGCGAGATTACCCTGGAATTTTCCTCTTTTGATTTTGTAGCCAATAATAATCTTCTTTACAAGTATAAAATAGAAGGTTACCACGATGACTGGATAAATATAGGAACGCAACGGTCAATAGCTATCAATAACCTTTCCAGTGGCGAATATGAGATAAAAGTAAACGCTGCGAACGGGGATGGCTACTGGAATAAGCAGGGAATAAGTATGAAGCTTGACATCATACCTGCGCCCTGGAAAACCTGGTGGGCCTATGCCTCATATTTCGCCGTGGTATTGCTTATAATATTTTTTATGTTACGCACGATCATTTTGCAAAACAACCTTCGTAACAGGTTAAAGCTGATAAAATTTCAACGAGAAAAGGAGCTCGAACTCAACGATCTGAAGTTAAGGTTTTTTACCAATATCTCCCATGAGCTGAGGACACCGCTTACGTTGATAAAAGGGCCTCTCCAGGACCTGATGTCTTTGGAGAACTCCAGCAATTTTGCGAAAGACAAATACAGGTTGATGTCAAGAAGCGTAAACAGATTGTTAAAGTTGGTAAATCAACTCCTGGAGTTTCGGAAAGTTGAAACCGAAAACATGGTTTTAAAGATCGGTAGATATGATATTATTGAATTTTGTAAGGAGGTCTTTGCCTCATTTGATGATCTCGCCAATGAAAAGAAACTAATATTTAGCTTCCTTCATAACGTTCCCGCTTTTCACCTTTACTTTGACAGGGAAAAGGTAGAAACGATCTGTTACAACCTCTTGTCAAATGCCATTAAGTTTTCCCCCGAAAAGGAAAAGGTTACGGTTACCCTGAAAGCTCCTGTTGATCAGGGCGAATATTTTGAAATTGTGGTAGCAGATAGTGGCAAGGGGATTGCTCCGGGCGATATCAACCGGATTTTTGATCGATTTTACCAGGGTAAAGACAGTATTGACAACAATACCGGATCAGGTGTCGGATTAGCATTGGTAAAGCGGTTAATAACGTTGCACGGTGGCACCATTCAAGTCGAAAGTGTATTGGGAAAAGGGAGCAAATTCATTGTGCGGTTACCCGCTGATAACAACTGGTTTCGTCAACTCGATAATTGTCAGGTAGTGGAAGATCCGGACGAAAAGACTGGTTCCGATCGCAACGAAGACCGGGATTATTTGCATGACGTCGACCATAACCCGGAAATCACTGGGCAAAGTGACATCCATTCGGACACCAATGTCATGATGTTGGTGGAAGATAATCTGGATTTGAGATACTACTTGAAAACGCTGTTTGATAAAGATTTTGATGTGGTAGAGGCAAAGGATGGAAATGAGGGGCTTGATAAAGTTAGTCGTTTAATTCCCGATGTCATTATCAGTGATATTATGATGCCGGAAATGGATGGCATCGAATTTTGTCGCCGCGTTAAGAATGATGTGAAAACATCTCATATTCCTATTATTTTATTAACGGCTAAAACAGCTACTGAAAGTCAGGTGACGGGCATAAAAACTGGTGCCGATGACTATATTGGCAAACCATTTAATCCTGAGATACTAAAAGCCAAGGTGAATGGCCTGTTGAAAAACAGGTCGAAACTGATGCAATATTTTAAAAAGCAAGTAATACTACAACCTTCTGAAATACCGGGTGGAGATGGAGAAGAGGAATTTCTCAGGGGTGCTGTGAAAATAGTTGAACAAAACATAAACAATCCCGCTTTTACGATGCAGGATATGCTTGAAGCAATGGGTATGAGCCAGCCCACCTTATACCGGAAACTGAAGGCCCTTACAGGCTATTCTATTACGCAGTTTATTCGCTCCGTTAGGTTAAAAAGAGCTGCCCAAATGCTGCAAACCGGGAAATACAATATTTCAGATGCTGCCTATAGTTCGGGTTTTAATGACCTGAAACATTTTAGGAAGAGCTTTCAAAAACAATATGGCATGACACCCACGGAATATAAGACAGCAAATGGTCAAAAAGGAACAAAGGAATAGTCGGTGAACCCAGCCAAAGACGATGAAATTTGGCATGAAATCATCGGCTTGCATGACCGCAATCATTTTCATTGGGTATCGCTGGCACTAAGTTTACAAAAATAATTAAACATCTTCTTTTGGCTATGTTTGAATTATTTTTGTTGTTGATCGGATTGCTGGGCTTATGGCTTGGAACGGAAATAATTATTAAATCAGCGCTGACTATTGCGGATTACTATCAATTTTCCCAGGTCTTTATTGGATTGACGATTCTGGCCGTTGGCACTGATTTGCCTGAAATGGTTATTTCCATCAATGGCTCTATCCAGCAGCTCGAAGGAGTCTATACCTCCGGTGTAATATTTGGTAATGCGTTAGGCAGTTGTTTGAGCCAGTTGGGACTTGTGTTGGGTGTGGCTGGATGGTTTGGCTACTTGTCGCTCACCAAAAAGCAAATTAAACAGGATGGTATTGTATTAATCGGATCGGTTATTTTGCTTTTTTTAACTGCCATGGATGGTACAGTGTCAAGGACTGAAGGAGTAACCTTGATGCTGGTATACCTTATTTACTATTTTAGTCTGTTACATCGGGAGAAAGTAAATGCCAAGATTAGAAAAAGCGTAAAGGGAGCCATTGGGTATAGTTTATTGCTTTTGTTGGGAGGTATTGTCATCGTCATTGCCACTTCCGGCCTGGTAGTTGATAACGCGTTGGCATTGGCGGAGCGGTGGCAGGTAAAACAGTCGTTGGTGGCAATAATTATTATTGGCCCGGGCTCCAGTTTGCCGGAGTTGGCGCTATCTGTCGGTGCCATCATGAAAAAAGCAGCCGGACTCTCCGTAGGCAACCTGATTGGTAGCAATATCTTTGACGCTTTGATGCCGGTGGGTGTTGGTGCGGCTATCAGTCCGCTGGTAGTAAATCAAAAACTGGTTTACGTGGAGGTAAGTATATTATTTGTTTTATCGTTTTTGGTATTGCTTTTTTTTATGCGTCGAAAGGGCTTACAGAAAAAGGAATCCGCAGCTTTGCTGGTCTTCTATTTCCTGTTTGTTATGTATAAGTTGATGGAACAGTAGCGCTTTTAGATGAAAGGATGAGATACAACTATGATACCTAAAACCAATAGTAAAGTTTATTTGATTCATTTTAGATCCCAGGATCTGTTATAAAACTCAATATAGAATGGTCGTCGTGATTTTTGGATTACCCGGAACGGGTAAAAGTTATTTCGCATCGCGCCTGGCAGAAAAAATAAAAGCTGCCTACATAAGTAGTGATAAAGTGCGCTTTGAATTGATGAAGGAGCGCACTTATGATGATGAAGAAAAAATGGCGGTATACCGCAAGATGCTTGATATGACAGCGCAATTATTGGAAAAGGATAATCATGTTGTTTTGGATGGGACGTTTTACAAGGAGGAATTGAGACGGGCATTTATTGAGATAGCCGGGTCGATGAAAGCAGACATATTTTTTATTGAAGTAGTGGCAGAAGATATGTTGATACAGGAACGGATAAGCAAGCACCGCCAGGATAGCGAGGCGGATTATATGGTGCATATGAAAGTAAAGGAGATCTTCGAACCAATGACAAAGCGGCATTTGATCCTTAAGTCTACGGCTAATAATATCGATGAAATGCTGGCGATAGCCATGTTGCATCTGGCGCAATAATCGATGGCAGATAAGCACCTTTCACACTACTATTTTATGAGCCATTAACTGATTGAAAATCGCCATTGACTGGTCCCGCAGCCGGATGTCGACCTCCCCGGAATAGCGGTTGGTGTTTTTGAATGGTGCTATCTGATCAATATTGATTTTTAAATTAGTGATAGCACTTAGTGAGGCAATAAGCTTTTCCGGCGCTTGAAGGAAATCGTTGTATTGGATTAAAAATACATTTTCATCGTGCATAACTTCCAAAATACGGGAGTAGTAGTTAATCCAACCGGTTAACCAATAATTAATAGATTCCGGAGGATGGTTATAGGTGGCTATCGAAGAGGGGAATGTAAATGATTTGAGGTTTAAACCAAACTCGTGGTGTCCCAGCCAATTCATATATTCCAGTGTAAACGGATCCTCTTTGTGAAATTTTGAGAATCGCCGATGTTGTTTCAAAAGTGAATGGGCATGGTTTACCGGATCCCGGAAGAGAAAAAAAATTTTAAAATCCGGATTAAATTTGCGGATGGACTGATATCTAAGCAAAAAGTTGTTGTTTTTGGCGATATAGGTAGAATTTGGCTTCGAGGAGGGTTTAAGCAGGTTTTGATAAATGAGATAGTTCCGGTAGGTATCATCATCGATGTCATGAGCTATCAAAGTGCCTTTTTTTACGAAACTATCACGGAGAAAGGCTTTAAAAAAAAACTCTTCCAGGGCCTCTACCGTGTTGTGGCCGAACATTACCTTATCTCCGTGTGACCTCTCTTTTAACCTGGTATTGGAAGGTCTGTAAAAAAGTCGCCAAAGGTTGGGTGTCAGGAGAAAAGGAACATTGGCGTAGGATAACGAATGAAATTTATCTGAGCGAAATAGCAAGGTTGTCAGCGCCGTGGTGCCCGATCGCGCTAAGCCGGAGATAATCCAAAAATCATTTTTTAATTCCCTGGTTTTGCGTCTGTAAAAACCCTTTTCTATGGAAAACAAATATTTGGAGATATTATAATTATCTAATATAATCTTGTGTAATAAGACCGACCATTCTGAATAATCACCTTTTGGTTTTTGGCGTGAAAAAATCACAAACGGCGCCGCACTCCCGGCAACCAGCGCTGCGTAAAACTCTACAGAACTGAAATCCAAATCTTTAAATGCGGAAGTATCAAAACCTATGAAAACTAATGTCGGAAGTAGTGCCAGCGCTGCGGTTAGACCTATGCAAAGGACAAATTTAAAGAGAGATAACATTAATTTGGCTAAGCCGCTTATCAACGCCTTTTGCTTGGCGAACTCATCCTCATTTGCGTCCAACAAGGTGTTTAATAAACTCAGGGTGTTTTCAGCCAGATTAAAAAAAGATTTCCTGGAAAGGATAAGTCCTGTAGAAAGGATGACAGAAGAGAGAAAAATTATAGAGAGGTAAATCACTTTTTAACTTTTCTGGTCATTTTCTTGAAGAAGTTTTTTAACGAAATCCAAATAATTGACCCGAAGCTGATGAAAACAATAAATAAAATTATTAAGACGATAATGATAGTTCCGAGCCCCAAGCCGGGACCAATGTATAATAGCAAATCAATCATAAAACATTAAAAATTTAATTCTTCAAATATCCTAATCCAGTTGGGTCTGTGCAAGTAGCCTTCTTTAGGCGTCTGAAGTCCTTTTTTCATAATGATGCCTTTGTCATTAATTAAATACAATTTTCCAAAATTCTCGGCCTCCACATACACATCGCCATTGCTTAATATTTTATGTAACCCCTGTGAGTAGGTTTTAATTTCTTCTTCGATGAAATATTGATTTAAATGCGTCCTGAAAGTAGAATCCCGAAAGTTGTAAATCACAATTTCCGAAGAGGTCAGGGCATCAATTTCGCCGTCAAATTCTTTGGTCGTTTCCTCCTCTCCATCTACCATATAGTTATTATTAAATATGGAAATTTCCTCATCGGAGATGATATCAACGTCGTGCTGATTAATGAACGGTCCGTAAATGAGCCGCACGATTTTATTTGTTGATGGTCTGTATAACATTACTAGCGATCGATGTCTCATACTGAGAAAGACATCCCCCTTTTTCCAGTATTTTGTGTCTTCCAGCACGGGCTCGATATCGTTGAGATGAATAGGATCATCGTCCGGGTCGATTCTTGGATTGCTGAATCCGTACACAAAATTTTTGTAATTATTCTCGATCAAAATTTCAGAGACACCTTTGTTAAACAATAACTCACCCGTATTTCCATCAATTTTAGTGATGTAATTTTCTTCAAATGAAATAGCCTTGCCATTGAGGTTTTTAATGCCTGATGAGCGTTTCATTGTTTTGTTGGGAAAGTCGCTGGTACACGCCCAAATATTTTTTTCTGCGTCAAAGTTTAGCGAGTGATGGAAAATCCTTTCATGGTTAACCCAGATAACATTGGAATTAGAATCCAGCTTCATAAGATTTGGTGTAAGGTTGTTGCTGGTAATCAGTGACTTGTCTTCTGCCAGAAGGGAGTTGAACAACCTGGAGTTCTGAAACTGCATGATGGTATTTGTAAAATCCAACCCTTCTTTCTCAACAAACCATTGGTGCAGTATTGCATCATTTTTGAAATTAAACAAAACGACATCCCACCTTTTTAAGTCAATGTTCCAGTAGGCATTGAGTCCGTATAAATCGTAAGTCAAATTATTGAATTCAACAAACAAAGAGTCTTTTTTGACATAGGTAGGGGGTATCCCGGAAATTTCATTACTGGTGAGTACCTGTTTTACCTTAGTTGGAAAGGTAGCAAAAATAACCAATGGTTTGGTTAATGGACCCAGTTGCAGGTCTCCTCTGCCCAGGCGGAAAAATACATAACCCAGACAGCTGAGGAGAAACAACAAAATGACCATTACCCTGAAAAACTTTAAAATGTTTTGTTTGATAAATTTCATCATTTGCTTGCTATATGCTTCAATCTACCGTAAAGGCCAACCGGTATTGCAGAAAGCAATAATCCGGAAAATGAGTAAGATTCATTTGGGGAGTCTTTGGGTGCGGTCGAAGGCTGCACCAGATTGACTCAAAGTCCTGAAGACAGCGTTTTGAGTAATCATTTCATAAAAGTAATAACTTTTACCATCTTATCGAAATCCTGACTTGTTAATGTTTCTTTTGCACAATCACCGTGTATTCCGACGTCTTCAGTTTTCCAGATGCCATCAGGCCGGGTTTTTCAATGTGTTGCCTGCCTTTTGCCATATCCCTAATTTTGTGGAATATTTTTTGAATCGGGTAGTGTAATCAGTATAAGAACATATAAAACTTTTTACCCCCAATCCTATGTCTGTACAAGATGACATGTAATCGTGGAAAAAAATTAAAAATCCAAGGTTTCGTAGATCCGTATCCAGGTTGGTCTATGGATGTAATTCTTTTTTGAGGTCTGAAATTCTTTTTTCATTATAAACCCGGTTTCATTGAGCAAATATAGTTTTCCGAAATTTTGTGCCTCTACAAATGTATCGCCATTACTCAAAATTTCATACAAACCCTGGGTATAGGTTTTGACCCGTTCCTCTTCGAGAAAACCATTCAGGTGGGGCCTGAACGTTGAGTCACCAAAATGATAGATAAGAATTTCTGAAGCGGTCAATGACCTTATATTACCGTCAAATGTGGCTCCGGGTTTTTCGAAACCTTCCAGCATATAGTTATTGTTAAATATGGAAATTTCGTCATCGGAGATGATATCCACATCATGCTGATTCAAAAAGGGTCCGTAAATGAGTCGTATTATCTCGTTGGTGGAAGGTCTGTACAACATCACCAGTGAACGGTGTCGCATGCTGACAAAAACATCCCCCTTTTTCCAATATTTGGCGTCTTCCAGCACCGGTTCAATATCATTGAGATGAATAGGATCATTAGGGTACTTTTTGGGGCTGCTGAACCCATAAACAAACCCTGAATAACCATTTTCGATCAGGATCTGTGAAACTCCCTTGTTAAATAATATAAGCCCGGTTTTTTGATCGACTTTTGTGATGTAATTCTCCATGAATGAGAAAATTCTTCCATCCAGGTTTTTGATACCCGTAGATCGCTTCCTGGTCTTTCGGGGCAGATCTCTTGTACATACCCAGATGTTGCTGTCGGCGTCAAAATTCAAGGAGTGGTGAAAAATCATTTCATGATTGCTCCAGACGACATTAGAATTAGCGTCAATTTTCATCAAATTGGCGGTTTCATCATTGCTGGTGATTAAAGATTTGTTTTCCGCAAGAAGGCTATTGCGTAATTCAGCATTTGGGAATAACCTACTGGTTGTGCTAAAATCCAACTTTTCTTTTTCCACATGCCACGTGTGCAGCACAGCGTCGTTTTTAAAATTGAATAACCTGACCTCCCACCTTTTCAGGTCAATATTCCAAAATGAATTGAGACCATATAAATTGTAGGTTAAATTATTGATTTCCTCAAAAGAAGGGTCCCTTTTGACATAATTGGGGGGGATCCCCCTGATTTCATCGCCAATCAGCACTTGTTTTACGGTTGTTGGAAAGGTGGCAAAAGTGACAAGAGATTTGCCCAGAACTCCTAAATGCAGGTTGCCCTTGCCAAGGCGAAAGACAACATAACTATAACAACATAAAATGGACAGAAAAATCACAAGCCACCTGAAGGATTTGACTATTTTTTCTTTGGAAAATTTCATGGCGCAATTGGTTCTGTTAATAGGGGAATAAAATTTTCACATTGGAAAAAATAGTATTCATTGCCAGGCTGATTTCTATAAAATTTTTCAGCCTGGGTATTGTAATTCTTATCAACGCGCCGTCTCACTTTTAAGTTCGAAGACAACCCTGCTGAGAATGTATTTCCAGGCTGTATTTTAAGCTGATACATCGGACAGCTATTCTTTGTTTCCCAGGTGCACTATAATTGAAGGGATCAACCCGATGAGTACCACTGCACTGAGTACCAGGAACATAGGATCATTGGATTTATAATAGATCCAGCATAGAAACAAGACGATAATACTTCGGATGTAGATGGTTGAAACATAATATTTCCAATCCTCATTTTTTAATATTTTGAAGATCAAAAAACTTAACGCCATCATGAACATACCGGCGATTCTAGGCATGATGTCTCCATATTCACCATTTGAGAAAAAAAGTTTCAAAGTTGGCGACGGGAAAAAAGTAAAACCTATCCCACCTATGGCCAGATAGCTGACCAGATACATAAAGGTTAGTTTTTTTGCTTTCATATCTGCGTTGGCCTGGGCATGAACAAAGTGGATAACCGTTACATACAGCTTTCCGACAAAAACCTTAAGCTTTTTACAATATAAGAATTCCGGGAGATTTTAAGAAAACCTATGGGGTTTATGCGAGGTGGGATGAATAGCAATTAGATTGAAAGCAGGCCAATTTTCTAGATATAGTCAAAAATTGACCTGTTTTAGATTAGTCATTTATGCCGAAGCTTTTTCTTTGCTTTTTCCTTTGTCCAGAAATTTTTCAAGAAAATCCGGTACTTTTTCGAAAGCGGCAGATAAACCTTTGCTTTTGCTGGCTGATAGAAATGATATCTCATCTCCCTTTGTTACCAGGAAGCCTATTGGTTCTATACCCATTCCTGCACCGGCACCAGCACCTTCTCCTTTACCGGTTTTAGGAGCATCTCCACCGCCGCCGCCACTGCCAAAGCCTATGCCAACACGTATGACAGGCACGCATTCAAAACCTCCCAATTTAAAGGGATTTCCAACCACCGTTTCGGTCTTAGCCTCCGTTTGTATAAACGAGGTGATTTTTTCCAGCAATTCATCAAATTTCAAGTCCATTTTTTTCTGTGTTTGGTTCCAAAATTTATTTTAATAGAAAATACCTCAGGGCTATTGGTATAATCCTGATAAGTCGATTATTAATTAACACGTACATCCTCCCTCTGCCTTCATAGTTCACTGATAGCCGGATGTTTTCACTGCTTAGCCAGAAGAAAACCGGCACCAGCTGTGCATTCAAAATATAATTGTCAGTATCGATGTCTAACACAAACGTTTTTAGTTCAAAGGATCTTAAAACCGGCCAAATCAGGTTTTTAAGCAACCTGAAAGTGCCGGTCTTTTTTTGTTTTTTGTTTTTTTTTTAACCTCAGCCTTCTTTGTACCACCTGTAAACAATTCCTTTTCTGACTTAAAAAAGAGAATACTGGCATAACTCAGTATCCTGTCATTTTCTATATAAATGCGGTAAGTTAATAGCCCTCTCAGCCCCACATAAAGCAGGCCCGAAGGTTGATTCGTGTCGAGGCGAAATACCAGGGGCGTCCATAATATCCAGGCAAAAAGCAATGCGATCAGACTTAGCAAAAAAACAAGAACTACCATACCGTTTGTTGTTAGATTAAAAATACCTTAGAATTAAAACAGACGCTATGATTATAATCATGACCGGTATTGATTGATATCAACTAAAGGCCGTGGCAATGGCTATAAATTTCTACTCTTAACAACAGGATATTGCCTGATTTGCCATGAACAAAAAGAAGATTGACATGCTGATCGCTTCCATGCGCAAAGAAGCATATGGGGATATTTCGCTGATCGAGACCCACATATCATGGGTTATTCTTACCGATTCCCATGTCTATAAGATTAAGAAACCAATGTCTTATTCGTTTCTCGATTATACTACTGTGGAAAAACGACGATACTATTGCTATAAGGAATTAGTGCTCAACCGGCGAATTACAAGTGATGTTTATCTGGCAGTAGTGCCGATATACCAAAGAGATGGTGATTATCATTTGGATTCCGGTGAAGGAGAAATAGTCGACTACGCTGTCAAAATGAAGAAGCTGGATGAACAGAAGTTAATGATCCATCTTCTTAAAACAAAGCGAATATCCGCTCACCAAATCATTGTCCTGGCCAGGAAGATAGCTGGTTTCCACCTCAAATCAGACATTATTATGGACACCTTCTTCTGGCGAGCTTTTGATAGAAAATTTGCAGATATAGCCGGTGTGCAACAATTTCTTGTAGATCACCTTGGCGCCAACAGCGGTTTTACCATTGAAATGGCTATGGAAAAATCTACCCGTTTTTTACGCCAGCACCAGCGTTTGATCAATACGAGGATTCAGGAGGGATTTCAAAGGGACGTCCACGGTGATCTGCACGCCAAAAACATTTTCTTATACGATGACCCGATCATATTTGACTGTATTGAATTTGATGACGGATTCAGGCAAATGGATGTTTTGAATGAGGTGGCCTTTTGCTGTATGGATTTGGAGGCAAACGACCATCACGATTTCAGCCGGCTATTGCTAAATCACTACCTTAAAGATCTACCTGCAATTAGAAATGAGCAGGAAGAGAAGCTATTCGTCTATTTTAAGGCTTATCGTGCCAATGTCAGGGCCAAGGTAAACGCGCTGCGCGCCATTCAGAATGTGGCTGACGATCACCGCCAAAAATATCTGGCAGCGGCAGACAAGTATCTGAAGTTGATGGCTTTGTACATAGGAGAAATATAGCTCAAATTTATTCCTGGCACGGTCTGCACTTTTTGATTTGTGTGCAACTGGTTCATGATCAGTATCATTTATGGCGTTAACGGAAATCATTGCTTAGGAGGCTTAATTCCGGTTAATTGAGTGACGTAAAAGCCGGTGTTTTACCTGGATAGTTTGATGAAAGCAGTCTCTGATATGAAAAAGAAAAAGGTTGTCATCGTATTATTTTTTCTATTGCTGTTACTGGTTCTGTTTAGTGTTATCAATGCATTGGGATAATTGAATTATAAACCCACCTATCTGATCTGAACAAAGCAGACCCTTTAGCTTCGGCTGGTTACCGCATTTCCCATCGAGAGTGGTATACCCGGCCAGGATGAAAATGCCACCTTTAATCATCTGTTGCTGTGATGTTAATCATTTTATAATTATCCGAATTAATGTTATTTAAACCTAAAAAACATAGAACATGGCAGATATATTTAATAAATACGCGCAAAAAGGGAATCAAATGGTTAATGAACTGGCAGCGGAGCTGGGCATACCCGAGGATAAGGAAACAGCCTTCCGGATATTGAGGGCGGTACTGCGGGCTTTGAGGAATCAATTATCTATTGAAGAGTCTTTTCAATTATTGGCGCAGCTTCCCATGGCCATTAAAGGAATATATGTAGAGCAATGGAATATTTCCAAGAGTGAAGGCCGTGCCAGGAATGTCCACGACTTTGTTGCGGCTGTACGACACCAGGATCATCCTATGGGAAGACATGATTTGATGACTGCCAAAGATGGCATCAATGCGGTCATGGCTGTTTTTAAAGTATTAAGTGCGCATGTATCTGCCGGTGAGATCAAAGACATTATCAGCGTTTTGCCCACGCCTTTGAAAGATCTTTGGAAGGTGAAGTCATAAGCTTGGGGAAATTACTCCATTATCATGTGGGACGCCCGATAATTTGCGCTATGGCCATTTTTGTATGGGCTCAACAAGGTAAAGAGGATAAATTAGGCATCATGCCGGACCTTTAAAATTTTCGATATCCGGGCCTTTAAAATCATACTTTCTTTTGATAAAAAGGATATGTTTGTCTTTCAATTCCTTTCTGCGAAAACCAAGCAGGTGAAAAACTTCTGTGACATACCATCTGGCAATATTTTTGTTTACTTCCAGTACATGATACAGGTCCTGGTGTCTGTTAATACCGGGCAGGAAGGGTAAGATTTTGTGAAAAGAGGTTTTTCTTAAGATGATGGAAACTTTCAGCCAAAACCAATGAATTTTCCTGATAATAAAATACCCGTCATCTCCCTGTCCCTGGTAAAGGGGCATGAATATTTTACCTTTTTCAGAAGCATAAATGTTTCCCGCCTGATTACTGGCCAACAACTCGTTTTTTTTGATGGATTGGAAGTTTACATAGTGAGGTTTCATAACAAATTGTTCCTCCGGACCAATGGTGTATTTATACCTTACTTCAAAGATTTTTTGCCCGTCGGTAGTGGTTTTTGCCAGCCGTTCCTCATAAATATAGCCATTTGGAATTCCAAAGCGGGAAATGCAGCCGATGTTAATTAATGTAGTCCAAATAAACGCTTCGTGATTTTCAATGGACGACGGTGCATCGTGTTGCCCCCCCTCAAATCCTATGGCAATATGCCCCAGGTCGTTAATGTAATTCAGAATAGTTCCGCCCAGGTATTCTTCCACGCCAAGGATAATTGGCAGAGGATATCTTAGTCCCAACGCTCTGTTTCTAAGTGTATCATTGATAGAAATGAAAGGCTGGCTTTCGGAGGAGGTAGTATGAAGATCAACAAAAAATAAAGGCCCGCTGGCCTCTGCCATAATATCCTGTATCAGATGGTATATTTCAAATTGCTCAAATTGCTCGGGACTGCTTAAATTGGCATTGGATTGATCTGAGATTTCCTTAAGGTTCTCGGATGTCCATATTCTGTTTAGATCGGCATTGATAAATCGCTTATTTAAAGATAAGGCCCCAAGGTTACAGGCGATACCGAAAAACTTTCCTTCAAAGTCTGGTTGGTGCTCGTGGATTTGCTGAAAAACCTTTTGTAGCGCTAATACACCGGAGGGTTCATTGCCATGCATACCACTAAAAGCGACAAGTGTTGGGCCCGTCTTATTACCTGAGTAAAAGCCTATTTTTCGTTCGAAAGATGTTGATTGGGATGTTGCTTGTGAATTTATATTTGATATCATGTGAGGTCTTTAAATGGGTCAAATAATTTCTGACTTATTTTTACGAAATCATTTTCTGTAACAATGCCTACCAGCTTTTTCCCGCGTACAACAGGCAGGCATCCGATCTTATTGGTCAACATAATCTCTACTGCGGTTCCGGTAGATGTTTCAGGAGTGACGGTTATAGGGGATTTGATCATAATTTCGCTAACTGGTATCATTTTTTGCAATTTGCCATAAGAGCGGGCCAGAAATTTTAAAAACATCCCTGAGGTAACCAGGCCTGCCAAATTCCCGTCTTCATCTTCTACCGGGATGTGTCTGATGTTTTTCCAGTCCATGATATTGGCCGCAAGGTCAATGATATCGGTGACTTTCACGCCATATACATCTTTGGACATAATTTGCCCTACCTCTCTGTAACTGCCGGCATAGCTCTCAGCTACCGACTGGTCGGCGCCTGGCCACGTATGTACGGGCATTGCCATTTTTTGATTTTTAACCATAGAAGCGGTAATGGCTAAAATAGCGGCGTCGCTGGTTACTTCATCTTTTGCGCGATTATAGGAATCCAGCAGCCACTGTGATCCGGTTTTCCCATTTTTGACCCGGCTTTTGAGAATTCCCAGGTAACGGTTGATGTCACTTTTTTCCAGGTGCGCTTTTTTAAGTCCTTTTTCGGCAATTGGCAGTAATTCTTTAAGAATAAGATCTTTGGCGCTGATTATTCCCTTATCCATCCAATTGAACTTTGCTTCGAGACCCAGTCGGGCAGCGGTTATAAAATTAGCTCTGGCGTGGTCAAAATCCATGATGTCTTTGACATTTTTGTATCGATCTGTAATCCCATTCATTAACCCGAGCCAAAAGGCGGCGTTGGCAATTTCATCAACCACTGTGGGTCCTGCCGGCAGGTACCGGTTTTCTATTCGGAGGTGCGGTTTACCATCGGTCTTTCCATAACAGGCTCTGTTCCATCGATATATTGTACCATTGTGTACTACGAGGGCACTTAAATCCGGGATCAGACCTGCCTCAAGCTTTTCTGGAGAAGAATCTATAAGATCACTTTGCAAAATGACGCGATGCCTGGCCACATCATCCCGAAAAAGCTCTGTAACAGTGTCCTTTAACCATTCCCGCCCAAAGTAAACGCGCGGGCTGCTTTGATTGGGCTCATAACCCGGTTTTCTTGTGTCGACTGATTGTTCGAACAGGGCGATTCTGGTTTCTCTCCAAAGTCTTTTTCCAAACAGCAATGGCGAATTGGTGGCTGCTGCCAATACAGGTGCAGAAATGGCCTGTGCCCAGTTATAATAACTTACAAATTCATCGGGTGGAAGCTGTAGGTGAATTTGAAAACTGTTGTTGCAGCTTTCAAGCATATGGTTATCGTGTTTGGTGATTAGCTGGTCGGTTCCCTCAATTCGGACTTGATAGGGTTCACCGCGAAGTGCGGAAAGTGATTGGTTTAATAAATGGTAACGGCCAACCGGGCTGAGGTTATCTTTTGACAAATCACTTTTTCTGATGGAAGGTAGTATCCCTGTAATTACCGGATCTGCACCAAATTCCCTGCCGGTATTGCGGATTTTATGGATGTCGTCACAAAGTAATTTTTCATATTGAGAGAGACAGTCGCCTGTAAACAATATCGGTGGTAAGTTAATCTCCAGGTTAAAGGTCGCCAGCTCGGTTTTAAAACGGTCCTGGTTTATCTTTGCCAGAATTTGCATGGCTTTATTAGCTGGTTGATAATACTGGTTAATTAACGATAACTCCTGTTCCACCCCTATACGCGACACATTCGATTCGATCAATCCCTTTTCAATCATCACTTCCAGCACCTTGATGTCTTCTAAGAGTGCGTTGATAAATTGATGTAATTCCTGCTTGTTGGTACCCTTAACCAGATGTTCACCCATAATAAATTCTGTTTTTCACCAATAAACCCAAAACACACCCTTAACTCAATGACGAAAATCAGTTTTTGCAGTGACTTATGTTTATACTCCTGGTTAAATTCCCCTGGTGTCTTTTTGGTGAGAAAAGCGCCTGGCCACAAATGTCGTGGGCAGCAGTTTATCGGCGTTTATTCGATAGGAAAACTTGTTCACTTCTTTTTACATGACTAAAATCATTTTAACTATTCAAATGTTTTAAAAGCTTTGTTACAATGATATTTGATGATTAACCTATGAGGATCTATTTAAATATTCTGCTACTGATCTCTCCACTGCTCGTTATGGCCCAATGCGCTGAGGATAACAAGATACAAATTATTAAAACCGGAACCTGGCGTGGAAGTCATGTGAATATTGACTTATCGATGGACTGGTATGGGCTGTTTAACTATGACAAAGGGTTGCGGCTTGAAAAAGTAAAAGTGAATGTTGAAGAAGTTAATGATCCCTATGTCGAAGCCCTGGGTGAGAAAGTAGCGAAAAAAGTGTCCGTAGAAAATGCCAATAAACCCATTTTTTTGATTGCGGGAGGAAAGACTTTAAAACCCGGTCCGGTAGTAGGTAAGTATTACGCCTATAACGTATTGGTCCCTGAACAAAATGTGGATTTTTTGTTTAAAGGAACCGAAAAGTATCAGTTATCGCCTTATGGCACAGAATTTCCCAATTTAAGTGATAATGAAGCCGCCGCAGGTCAATATGGTATCTGGTTGAAAGGCGGAGGGAAAAAACAATTGATTGTTGAGGATAAATATTTTTTTGGCACCGGGCCACGCCTGGTGTGGAGTGGAGACCTGGATGGTGATGATCGCCTGGATTTGTTGCTGGATTGTATTTGCGAAGATAATGCGAGTAACATGGCCTTATATCTTTCTTCAGCCGCCAAAGAGCATGAATTATTGAACATGGTCGCAGTTTGGGATTCAGGAGAGGAGTTTTAAAAGCGACAGGCTAGTGGTGAACGGTAGATTTAAGCTTTAATTGCCGTATACCTATTATACCTAATACCAGCAGCAAGCCTGTTAAGACCCACCAATACCCAAAGGTTTTACTTAAGACAAGAGGCTGCACATCTCCCTGCATTACAAACCCGGCCCAGTAAAAAGGATGAGCAAAAAGATCTTCCGCATTTTTCAGGTATTTAAGTTTCGCCTCACGCAGGGCTTTGTCTTTGGAATAGCCAGCGGAGAGGCCTTCATAAAAATATGCCATAATATTGGCTGTAGCCTGATCCTGCGCAGGCCAAAGACTCATGACAATACTTGGGCATCCGGCATAGGCAAAGGCCCGTCCCAGGCTCATAACACCTTCGCCTTTGGCCAGCTTCCCGTAGCCCGTATTGCAGGCGCTAAGCACAGCGAGCTCTGCGCCCAGTTCCATGTCAAACAGCTCGTAGGCATAAAGGAACCCATCTTCCAGTGAGTCCTCGTTTTGCGTGAATATTAATTTTGATTGTAGAGGATTTTCCTCGTCCACGATAGCGTGCATAGCCAGATGTAAAATCTGATGTTTGCCACCTTCTTTTTTGAATAAGGATTCGGTAGCGATTTCGCCGGTGAAGGTCGGGCCAGGAAAAAATGCTGCGGCATTATGGACCTCTTCGTTTGTATGCGCTAAATTACCTATTTCATCCCGGTAATTTCCATACGTTTCCAGGGCCTTTGATTTGGCAAGCAATGAAGTCTGATAGGAGGGGGCGTAACCGGCAAATTGATGCTCCCATTGTTTTTTTCTTTGATGTTTTTTTGACCATAAGGTGCCTGAGTAGGCATAACTTATTTGATAATCCTTTAGTAAATACGGCAACTCACGGTAATTAGTAACCTTGGAGCTTGATTGGTTGGATAAAAGCAGTTCAAAGGGAATCAACGATAAGTTGCCATGAGGTATGATGGTAATCTTATGGATTTTATCTGACAAAACAGATGATATCGGACTGAATAATTGCTGATACAGCCGATGGGCAGTGGTAGCAAAGTCGGATGTTTTCGCCTTTTTGTTGGAACCACCCCTGACAGAAATGCTGCTTCGAAGTTCCTGAATTAGCGTATCAAAATTTTGGGTTAGCGGCGCAGTAGCGACATGATAATCATTTTGCGTGACAGTAAATACGTATAGCACGCTGTCTGATAAAAAGTACTCTATCAATGCTTCATGTTGATTATCCAGTAAGCCTGTTATCGCGGAGATGTCGACAATATCATTTTTATATTTCAGCTGGTGGTATTCGGGATAGTTTTTTTCTAATGACAATACCATTGAATCGTAAGATCGATTCAAGTCGAAAAGCTTACTTTCCCAGGTTTTAATCTCTTCGGGTTTACTGTTTTGTTCCTTGGTTTTGTGGCTTCTTATTTTAGTTTGATAGTAACCCCGGTCCACTTTTAACTGTTTTTCAAAGGCTAACAAACTATCCGGCACCAGGCCAAAGCTCTTGGCTGCGTGATCGGAGAGTGCCTGTCGCAATACGCCCGCTTTGCTCTTTTCAGTAAAGTGATAGGCTTGATCCAGAAACCGCCTGTCCCGATCTATTTCATACAGGGCAATGCAAACAGCCACCGCCATTTCATAAACCTTTGTACTGGTGTTTCCGAAAGCGAGTTTATCCTTATACTGGAGACGGTCTTTACTTATTTGACCTATTAAGGTGTCACATTGTTTGAAAGTGGAAAGAGATTTTTTCAGATACCCAATGTTGTTGTTGGTCCTGAATTTTTTTTCAAAAGCCTGGGCTTTCAGCTTTAGTGACGTCAATAAAAAATTTTGCTTTAAATAATTTCGTAAGGGAGGAGTGCTGTCAGGAGAAAGGTCCTGAAAGTCAATTACATTGGCTACCACAGCTTTTTGACTGTTTTCAAGGGCCGCCTCGGTATTCCCCCTTAAAAGGTTAATTTTTGCTACATCGTTATAAGACTCCGCCACCTCGGGATGTTTTTCTCCAAAAATCTGCTCTCTAAGTGACAGTGCATTTTCATAGGCCTGTAAAGCTTTGTCATATTGATGGGCATTAAAATGCACTTCTCCAATAAATCGGAAAGTCATGGAAATATTAGCATGTATTTCGCCCAGTGTGCGCTTTTGAATAGCTAAAGATTTTTTGAAATTATCCAAAGCCAAAGCATGGTCACCCATGTTTCCATAAATTAATCCGAGGTTGTTATAAGAAAGTACCATGGAGGGATGGGTCTCATCAAAATGTTTTCTTTTGAGCTTCAGGGCTTCGTTCTGGTAGTGAAGCGCCTGCTCAAAATCCTTTTTGTAATAATAGGTAACCCCAATGCTATTATAGGGTGATGCGACCCCTGGATGGTCTTCACCCAGCTCTTCCAATATCATCGGCAAAGCCTTCTCAAAGTATTGCAGGGCTAGCGAATAGTCTCCGTTCAGGGTATGAATCATGCCGATATTGTTGTAGGTTCTGCCCAGACTGGTGACGCTCTCGGCTGGTGCGGCCTGTTGAATAGTCACTACCTGATTGTATGCATTGAGGGCTTGTTCATAATCTCCCAGGTAGAAATAAATGACCCCCAGGTTGTTGTAAGAACCTGCTAAGTCAACGTGGTATTTCCCCAAATGCTGCTCTTTGATTTGTATGGATCTTTGGTGATATGCTAACGCCTTTTTATAGTCTCCCTTATAATCATGGATGATGCCAACCGTGTTAAGTACTTTTGCTTCATTCAGCGTATTGGTGCCCAATTTTTTTTGCACAGTTTCCAAGGCTTCTATGCCAACTTCTAATGCCTTTTCGAATTCACCGGTGCGGCGATAGCAATCTGCCATTAAATCCAGACAAGTAATATTTTTTGTCCATAATCCAGTTCGACGATAAATCGGGGCAGCTTTTTGGAAGTCGGAAATCGCCTCATTATACCTGGCCTTGGCAAATGAAGCGCGCGCTTTGGCCAGGTATTGATCAGCCAACAAGGTATCAGTCTGAATTTCAGTTGATTGGCTAAAAACCGATAAGCCTTGCAGTGACAGTAGGCAACTCATTGCAAGGCTGATGGTAAGCCTCATGGCTCTTTTTACAAATACGTTTGACATATATTGATACAAAATGCATAGAATTCGGTTTTGAAGCTAATTTTTAGCACAAATTCTTAGAAATTTGATTTTTACATGTTCTAACGCTTTAAGTATAAGGTATAAGATCGTATCGGACAAAAATTAAAACTTTTTAATAGTTGATTTTTTAAGTTCCAAGCAACTAAGGGTGCAAGGGCAACCAAATACTACGGCTTACAATTTGTATTTGTCACTGCTTCTTAATTCTTCCATGAGGCCTTCGCGATCAAAACTCAGATAGTGCTTTTCTGAAATAATCAGATGGTCTATCACCTGAATGCCTAGCAGTTCGCCGGACTTTATTAAACGATCTGTCATGTCCTTATCCGCCTCCGATGGGCTAAGCTCTCCGCTTGGGTGATTGTGAATCAGGATCATGCTTACAGCCATCTTGTAGATGGCCATTCGAAAAATCTCTTTGGGATCTACTTGCATAGAATTGGAGGCGCCGAGGCTGATCAATTCAACAAAAAGGATTTTATTAGGTGTATCCAGTCCAACAACCCAGAAGTGCTCCTGGCTTCTACGGATTTTGTTCTCGCGTAACAAGACCTGTTGCATTACCTTGTACACATCCTCAGAATTAAGGATCTTGATCTTTTGCTCTTTTGTGAGGCGGACGTTCATGGTTTCAAATATAGGAATTTTGGGTTGGGGTTGGCGGTGGTTATCTCAAAAAATATCGGTCGAATCTGTTTTCGTTTGAAACTTGGTGAAAAATAATTAGTTTTATGATTCTCGCTAGCCTACCCAATCTCCCCCATCTTTTTGAATTAATGTTGCGATCCTTTTGGAACTCAATTAAAAACTTTAACGAATAACGGTGATACAAGAGCGAACGATAGTGCAAAAAATTTACCTTATTAGGGGACAAAAAGTAATGTTGGACAGAGATTTAGCCGATCTCTATGGTGTTGAAAATAAGCGACTTGGAGAACAGGTAAAAAGAAACATCAATAAATTTCCGCAGGATTTTATGTTTCAGTTATCAAAACAAGAAACAGATGATTTGCGGTCGCATTTTGCGACCGCAAATATCTCCAATAAAAGCAGAGTCTTGCCAACGGTATTCACAGAGCATGGTATATTGATGCTGGCCAATGTATTAAGTAGTGAAAGAGCCAACAATGTCAGCATTCAAATAATCAGGATATTTACCAAAATGCGAGAGATGATTGTTACACAAAAAGATATTTTATTAAAGATTGAACAACTGGAAAGAAAAGGGATAAATCATGATCGAAATATCAAACAAATTTTTCAGGTCTTAAAACAATTAGTTGGTGAACGGTCCAAACCAAGGGAACCGATTGGGTTTAAGATCAAGCGATAGGTTAAAGACTTACCAAAGCATATGTTAACCAAATATGGACTAACCCGTTAACTTTCATAGATTATACTTAACGGATTTTGGAAAAATTTAAACAAGAAATAAAGGCCTGCCAAATTTGTATCGATCATCTTCCTTTGGGGCCGAACCCGGTATTCCAGTTTGATGAAGGTGCCGGCATTGCCATCGTCGGCCAGGCACCGGGAAAGAAAGTGCATGAAACGGGTATACCATGGGATGATCCCAGCGGTAATCGGCTCAGAGCCTGGCTAAATGTGGATGATGAAACATTTTATAACCCGGACAAGCTGGCATTTATACCCATGGGCTTTTGTTATCCGGGGAAAGGCAAGTCAGGCGATTTACCTCCCCGACCGGAATGCGCGCCGCAGTGGCACGGGCAGATTTTCGATAAGTTGGAAAAGGTTGATCTGGTAGTTTTGATCGGGCAATACGCGCAGCAGTATTATCTAAAAGATCGTATCAAAAATACGCTTACTGAGACAGTAAAATCATACAACGAGTATGGTCCCGGGATAATGCCATTGCCGCACCCATCACCCAGAAATAATATATGGCTTAGGAAAAATCCCTGGTTTGAAGCCGAATTATTGCCGGTTTTAAGGGCCAGAGTTCAAAAACTACTACACTAGTAAAGATTTATCACTTGGGAATTTTCTTAGAAAAAATTAAAATAGTCCTTGTTTGCAACAAGGATTCCCTGGCCCTGAGTTTGTAACTCAATTTTCAAACCAGGTCAAGCCAAAACCTATTCCACCAGCCCTCCGCTATAAAAATACAGACTAACTTCTGAGAGTTTGGTTTGAATGCGTTGCAGGCTTAAATCATACTTTGCGTTGATGAGGTTGAGCTGTGCCTCCCGCAACTCGAGACCCGTAACTTGTCCGGTGCCAAAAGCCTCCTGGCTTCTTTCGTAGTTAACGGTAGATGATTCCAGGTTTCGTTGGGTTAATGCCAGCAATTCGAGGTTAGTGACGAAATCATCGTAAGTATTTAAAATATTTGTTTTTATGGTGTTCTCAGTCTTTTCGATGGCTATTTGCTGCGATTCAATTCGGATCTGACTGTTTTGCATGGCGCGTTTTACCCGGCCACCGTCAAAGACATTAAATGATAGTGTTATACCAGCATTCCATCCAAGGTTTTCGGAGGAACTGAGAAAATTTGCATCGTAAGAAGTTTTTCCAAAGCCATAGCCACCTGAAAAATCCAGGGAAGGATATAGCGATCCTCTGTTTATTTTTAAGTCCAACTCATTATTGATCAATGAAGTGCGGGAAACCAAATAGTCTGTATTTTGCGCTAGCGCTTTATCTATTAATGCACCCGCTGTAAGCTGTTCCTGATAATCAAAATCACCGTTAATGTTGTAAGCGGAGTCAGGTCTGATCCCAATGGTGTTGTTAAGTGTTTTAAGTGATTTTTGGTACGATAGTTTGGATTGGATAAGATTACTGCTATCATTTCTCAGGTCGACTTCCGCATTGAGTAATTCAAGTCTGCTGAAATTGCCTGCCGCATAGTTTTCTTTGGCCCGCTCAAACCGGTCCAGCGATATCTGCATAGATTCCTGGCTAATATTGAAAGCATCATAAAGGCTTACTGCTTCCAAAAACCTATTGATTACCTCCAAAACTACTTGCTCAATGTTTTGCCTTTCTTCCAACTGACTTTGATAACTTTGGTTTTTCAATTGCTGATAAGTAAAGTTCCGGCTGCCACCACTAAATATATTATAACTTACTTTTAAATCCGCATTTAAATTCTCAGTGACAGCCCCGCTGGCGTCAATAGCAGGCTGACCGGGATCTGCAAATTCGGTTTTAGTGCTGTTGGATGAATAATTATAACCGGCCGAAAGTGATACAGTAGGCAGGTATCCCGCGTTACCCGGCTCTGCATTGTTTTTACTAATGACCGTGTTATTTTTAGCAATTTTAATGTCAAAATTTTTCTCAAGTGCCAGGACGATGACTTCCTCAATGCCCATGGCCGGCTGGTTCTGCCCGTAAAGCGTACCGCTTAAGGTAAGGAAAATCAGGAGTCCTGAAATATATTTAAATACTTTCATATTCTTTTTCATTTCGTTTTCGAATCACGGCTTTTTCAACCTCTTCAATAGCGGGCTTGTGGCCTTCCCACAACCAGCTGAGATATACTTTAGCGCGGTTAAACATCGACATGGTTATCGGCAGAATCAAGATCAAAATGAAAGATCCTACAAGCAATCCATAGGCAATGGTAATAGCCATCGGGATGAGAAACTGCGCCTGAAAACTTTTTTCCAATATAAGTGGCGCCAGGCCGGCAGAAGTGGTGATGGTGGTTAGGAAAATAGGCCTGAAACGTGAAAGTGCCGTTTCCATCAAAGCGTCATCATAGGCCATCCCTCGTTGTAAATTCCTGTTGAAAGTGTTGACGTAAACCAGGCCATCATTGATGATGACACCGATCAGGGCTATGAACCCAAGGAATGATAAAAGACTAAAGGCCTGGTCGTGTATAAAATGTCCCCAACCGGCTCCGATGATGCCAAATGGCACGATCATTAACAATGCAACTGCCTGGCTTACAGACCGGAACGTAATAATCAACAGCGAGATCATGATCAGTAACGTGATTGGCCCGACCAGTTTGATGGAACTGGCTAATTTTCCTGTAGTTCTTTGCTGCCCTTCCAAAGAGATTTTAATGTCCGGATAGCGAGCCGCTATGACGGGAATTACGTCGCTGGTAACCTTGTTGATCATTTCAGTGGAAGAAACGTCAAAAGATGCCAGTTCACCCTGTACAGTGATTTGTTTTTTGCCATCCAAATGGTTAAGTGAAATAAGGCCTTTGACCGGCACAATATCGGCTACCATTCCTACAGGCACCAAATTGCCATCAGGCGTTTTGATGCGCATATCTTTAAGCTCTTCAATACTGTCCCGGTTTTCCAGGTCGTAACGTACCCAGACTTTTACCTCGTCATTTCCCCGTTGCAACCGTTGTGCTTCAAAGCCAAAAAAGCCATTTCTAATCTGCTGGATCACATAGCGGGGGGTTAGCCCAAGGGCTCTTCCGGTTTCATTAAGGTTTACATTTACTTCCGGCTGATCCGCCCGGTCGTTGGTTACAATGTCTTTCACCATATTGGTTTTAATCACCTCCGCCTTAAAGTCCTTGACGGCACTTCTGATCCGTTCAAAATTTTCTCCTGCGAAAGATACATCGAGTGGTTTGCCAAATGGGGTGGAGGTTTCAAAACTCAATTGTTCGACACCGGGAATCGGGCCTACCGCATCTCTTAAGTCGTTGGCAATCTGAAAGCTGCGAAGGTCCCGCTCCTCAGAGGACGCCAGGTAAAAAGTGGCTAGCCCTTTGTTGCTTCCGGGGCCCAGAATAATCTCCCGGTCTTTGATAATCTCCTGGCCGAGTTCATTTTCATATTGCTTTTCCAGGTCCATAGCGGCTTGTTCAATTTCCAGCATGGTTTTTTCCGTAATTGATTCTGTGGTACCTGAGGGGAACTCAAGGGATACCTGCACCCGCGTGGCTTCGATGTTTGGAAAAAAAGTGGTTTTAATCACGCCGCCGCCAATGGCTCCGAAAGTTATAATTAAGATGGCAAAGACGGCCAGAAAACTGAATACCTTATATTTAAGTACAAAGACCAGGATTGGTTTAAAGGCAATATCTCTGAATTTGATGAGGAGCGCTTCGATGTTTTCTTTAATTTTATTGGGCTTAACATCGTCGGAAAGATCCTTGATATGGGCTAAATGAGCCGGCAAAAAGAGTAACACTTCCAAAAGGGAAAAACCAATGGCCGCAATCACAACAAAAGCAACATCAGAAAAGAATTCACCCAATTGCCCGTCAATAAAAAAGAAGAAACCAAAAGCAACACACGTGGTGGTAATGGCTGATAATATGGAAGGAATAACCTCCATAGTACCGTTGACAACCGCCTTGAATTTTGATGCCCCCCTTTCATAATGCTGAAAGACATTTTCGCCGACCACAATGCCGTCGTCTACCAGAATACCAATAACCAGGATCATTCCGAAAAGCGACAAAACGTTAATGGTAATACCATATAAATTGGCCAATATGAACATGCCAAGAAAGGAAATAGGAATACCTACCGCCACCCAAAAAGCCAACCTTATGCGAAGGAATAAGGCGAGCAGGATAAACACCAGAATTGCTCCGATAATCCCGTTTTCGGTTAACAGATTAATCCGTTCAATTAAAACCTTGGTTCCGTCATCTACCAAAATGGCTTGTACTACCGTATTTTCCTCGTTGAACTCGTCAACATAGCCTCTGATGGACGCAGCGGCATCCAGGATATTCTCTTCGTTCAATGTGTTGACGCGGACAAGGACGGCTCTTCTGCCATTATAATAAGCCTTGTCAGTATTTTCAGACCAATCTTCTTTGATGGTGGCCACATCCTTAATTTGAATGGTATTGCCATCGGCCAGCGTTTTAATGACAATATTCTTTAATTGATCAGCATTATACTGTTTCAGGTCTGTACGGATGATGACCTCATTGACACCTTTAATCGTGCCGCCGGTCAATTGGACGTTTTCATTTCTCACCGCCATGGCGACATCTTCAAAGGTGAGATCGTAAGCCCGCAATTTACTTTCCTCCAGGGCTATCTCAATTTCTTCCTCTGTATATCCCTGGATTTGAATCTTGGATATGTCCGGCAATGCCCTCAAGCCATCCTCGAATATTTCTGTTCTTTCCTTGAGAGAAGCTAAAGGTACATCCCCGACGATGGCCACCATGGCGGTAAAATTGAGATTCTCCTGAATGTACACTACCAGCTGTTCCATGTCTTCCGGAAAATTGCTGATCTGATCTACCGCATTTTTTACATCCTGTAAGACCAAATCCGCATTTTCACCTGAATTTAATTCGACGATTATTTGGGCGGTATTTTCCGAGGAAGTTGAGGTCACCCTGTCAATACCACTGACACCTTTTAAATTGTCTTCAATTTTAAGTACAATGCCCTCTTCCACTTCCTGGGGAGATGCTCCCGGATAAATGGCTTCGATGTTGATGAATTTCTCATCGACAGATGGAAAAAAGGAAGAATTCATTCGCAGCGCCATCATAACGCCCAGAATGATGATCAGCACCAACCCCAGGTTGACAAGCAGCTCATTTTTAATAAAGAATTTGATTACTCCCTTCATACTTAGTTCGTTTCAACAACACTGCTTCCTTCAAAAGCGCTGTTTTTCTTATCTATAATCACTTTGTCACCATTTTTCAGGCCCGCTATTACTACACTGTCGGTAGATTGGTCCATGATCGAAACCATGGACTTGACCGCCTTGTCATCTTTGATAATAAACACATGACTTTCATCTACGATCGCTTGAATTGGCAGTTTAACCGCATTGCTGATGGTGGTAGCGCCAATTTTCCCTTCCAGATAAAGTCCGCTTTTAAGAGCTGGATCATTAAGCTGAAAATAGATTTTTACAAGCTGTGAGCCCGGGTCGATCTTATCGTTGATCCTGATCAATTTGGCCTCGTATGTTTTTGAAGCATTAATGGCAGATAAAGTAATGATTTGACCTTTACGTAGAAATTTCAGGTGATCATGCATGACGGATGCTTCTAGTTCAAACTGCCCGGATTTAATAAATTCTCCCAACTGTTGGCCGGTTCTTATCAAAGCGCCGCGATTTACAAATGATTCGGTAAGCGATCCGTTAAAAGGTGCGCGGATACTGTATTTGCTAAGCCTGGCCTCTGCCTCCAAAATGTTATAGTAGCCCGAAAAAATATCTCTTCCGGTCAGAAATAATTTAAGTTGTTCATTGTCAGATTCCGGAAGCTTTTTGATGGGTTGGTCTACTTTGAACGCAAGCAGGTATTGTTTCCATGACTGGTAATAATCGGGATAATCCAGCTTGAGATCAGGCAAAACTTTAGAAATGGTATTCATGAATTGGCTTTTGCTGGAAGCCAGCGCTCTTTTAAATTCACGGTCATCGATCCTTAAAAGGATGTCTCCACGAGAGAATTTGGTGCCTGATTTAAAAGGCCTTGCGCCGTAAGTGGCTATGCCTGACACTTCGGCATATAGCTCAACTTTTTCTGCTGAAATAACCCTGCCGGTAATAGCCAGGGTTGCTTTTACCGGACCGTTGTTGACAATTTCAGTGCTGACCGGGATGCCAATGTCGGCGGGAGCATTTGTATCCTTTGAGCCCCCTGATCCCGCCAGCATTCTGGAAATGGCTATACCACCAACCAGTAATACAACGCCTGTGAGACTAATGATCAATTTTCTTTTATTCATTTTTAAGACTTTATACTCTTTATAAATCGTTTGATTGCACCCAGAAATAATATTTTCATGTCTTCGTGCTTGTTTAAGAATTTTTTCCTCATTTTCGGATTGCGTATCAGCTGGTTATTGAAATAGGTATACCCCTTAATGAGACAGATCAAATTAAGAAAATACGCTTCGGCATTTTCAGGGGATCCCGAGATTTCGGTTAAAAGATCCTGTACAAGCGTCTTCAGCGAATGCATTGACTTCACGAGTTCTTCTTTTTGCCATTGGGGATTTTCCGCGTCAAACATCATGTGATGAAGCGTCTGGTTTTTAGTAGCGAAGTCTAATCGCACTTCTGCCATTTTCACCAGTTTATCACCCGGGTCGCCAAGCGGTTCTATGGCAGCAAAAGTCGATGATTTCAGTTTTTCGAAGCCATCGATAACCAGGTGACGGTATAAGTCATCTTTGCCTTCGAAAAATTCATAAACAATCGGAGGGGTATATAAAACTTCATCAGCAATTTTGCGGATTGTCACGTTATTCCAACCTTCTTCTGCAGCGACTTTTATCGCTGCCTGTTTAATGGCTTCCCGCGTTTTTTCCCTTCTTTGATCTTTTTTTGATAACACTTTTATAAAAATCTAACAATGTTAGAATATTATAACGATATAAGATTATTTTGGTTTTAAAAAATAAGAGAATTTTTGAATCGGGTTTTAAACAGCTTACCTGAACTGCCGAAATTAAAACGTCGGGATCTTTTAAAGCTCGTTCAAAGCCACAAACGTAAGTTTTGAAGATATAATGGTTATTGAATCAGGGAATTGCTTGATACTTTGATCCTGGTTATTAGGGTCATTTTAATCGGTTATCAAAATGAAAAAGTTTTTTTTGACTGTCATTTTACTTTGCTTTATCAACCAACTGGTCTTTTCTGTGGATTCAGAAAAGAAATCTGATCCCCATCTGAAAATTGAGTCCAAGGGCCTTGTTATTGAAGAAGCCTATCTTTCTTCGTTTGGCCAGCGATTCAGTTCCAATCAACTTCAGTTTCAAACCAAAGTAAATCTTAATCTTAGCGGGGTTGGCGGTTATGCTGTAAAAGATGATAAGGTATTTATTGGGTGCTCAATGCAGGTACTTGATCGAAAAGGTAATGTTATGCTGGATTACGCTGACCTATTTCCCGATGAGGGCGGTCTTGACCGGGTCGCGGCCCGGGATTTATATCTTGCGCTTACGGTGGGCACTCCTATGTCTCCTGGCGAAACTTATCTTTGGACTGTAAAGGTATGGGACAAGATCGGCAAAGGTGAGGTCAGCACAAAACTGGAATTTAAGGTTTCGGAGACAGAAGACAAAGTAGGCATCAATGTTACGCCTAAAGGTCTAAAGGTAGGTAGTATTTTCATGACAAACCAGGAAGGGGCTTTACAAAGTAATCAGGTAAGCTATTTGGAAAAAATAAAGCTTAACTTCTTTAACCTTAAAGGTCTTTCGCAGAAAGATGGTAAAGTTTTTATTGGAGGATCTATGGTTATCAGTGATTCTCAAGGTAATGTAATGCTTGAATACACCGATTTATTCTCTGACTACGATCAAACCGGCGTAGACCCTGCTGCTACGGAAAAAGTTCATTTCTCCCTCGTCATTGGCGATCCTTTAAGAAGAGGGGAGACTTATACCTGGAAAGCCAGGATTTGGGATAAAACAGGGCGTGGAGAAATCAGAGCGGAGGCGCAGCTTAAAGTCGCGAATTAACTGCTACCGCTGATAGATACCATCACTTTTGGCTTTAAATCTATTAATTCAAACAGTTTTTGTCTGTAAAAGTGATTTTCCAACCTCCTTAAAGAAACTTTGCAAATAAAAATCTTTTCAATATTTTTAAAAACAAATGTTCAGGTACCCCTCATACGTCGGTATCAAGTCCTGGTTTATAAAACACAGCATTTGAAGGCTTGGACTTGATTTGATGATGATGGTGGTTTTTCGCACACTGTGGGAAGGATCGTCTCTTTGCTAACGAAAGAGGTAACCGCGAACAAAATTTACCTACAACTTGATAATGACAATGGCAAGAAGCGTCTTTTTCATATTTTCTGGGAAAGACCGGAAGCAAATGTCAACTGCGAATACGATGTTTAAAGCCCTCGTCGTGGTTTACCAATTTGAAAAATAATTTACTAAGACCATAGAACCGACGGTATTGGATTCAACAAAAGGTGTGAATGCGATATCAAAAAATAGGCTAAAGCGCCAGATTAGATTTAGTTTTACAAAGCATACAGATTAAAGCAAAGAAATGAAAATCGAACAAATTTATACAGGATGCCTGGCTCAGGGAGCCTACTACATTGAAAGCGATGGAGAAGCAGCCATCATTGATCCGTTAAGAGAAACGCATACCTATATAACCAAAGCTAAAAAAGAAGGGGCTGATATTAAATTTATTTTTGAGACTCATTTCCATGCAGATTTTGTTTCAGGTCATGTGGATCTGGCGGCAAAGACAGGCGCTACCATAGTTTACGGACCTGGCGCAAAGACAGAATATGATATTTATGAGGCCTCAGATGGCGAGGTTTTTAACCTGGGGAAAATAAAAATAAAAGCGCTTCACACACCAGGTCATACGCTGGAAAGTACCACTTACCTGCTAATAGATGAACAGGATAAACCCTATGCCATTTTCAGTGGAGATACGCTTTTCATTGGGGACGTTGGCCGCCCCGACCTGGCGCAGAATGGCCGGCTCACGCAAGAAGGGCTTGCAGGCATGTTGTATGATAGCCTTAGGAATAAGATCATGGTATTGCCCGACAATGTTATTGTCTACCCGGCCCACGGCGCAGGGTCGGCTTGCGGGAAAAATATGAGTAAGGAAACGACTGACCTTTTGGGAAATCAGAAAAAAAGCAATTACGCCCTCAGGACTGATATGACCAAGGAGGAATTTATCGAAGAGGTAACTGACGGTTTGCTGCCCCCGCCACAATACTTTGCTTCCAATGTAGCCATGAACAAGGGAGGTGCGAAAAGTCTGGACGATATTTTGGAAAAAGGTAATGTTGCACTGGATGCTGATATGTTTGAATCCCTCGCCAATCATGAGGGCGCTCTGGTTCTGGACACCAGGTCTCCACAGGAATTTGCCACAGAACATATTCCCAATGCCATTTTTATCGGGTTGGATGGGAGCTTTGCCCCCTGGGTTGGCGCGTTAATTCCCGATTTGCAACAGCCTGTTATTTTTGTTGCTCCTCCCAATAGAGAAGAAGAAGTGGTCATTCGACTCTCCAGAGTTGGTTATGATAATACGCTTGGGTATTTGAAAGGTGGCATAGACGCCTGGAAGCAAGCCGGGAAAACTACAGATTCCATTACTTCTATTCCAGCTGAAGACTTTGCTGCTAAGTACAAGAAAAATAAATTGGCCGTTCTGGACGTGCGAAAACCTCCCGAGTTTTCGGCGGAACATGTCGAAGAGGCTACTAATTTACCGCTGGATTATATTAACGAGCAATTAAACCTTATTGACAAGGACAAAGAATACCATATTTACTGTGCAGGTGGCTACCGGTCCATGATCTTTTCATCAATATTAAAGTCAAGAGGATATGATAAGTTGGTAGACGTTGCCGGAGGCTATAAGGCGATCGAGGACACAGATTTGCCAAGAACAGACTATGTCTGCCCATCCACCTCCAAATAGTCTGCTATATCGCCAAACTTCACTATGAAGCTGTAGCACAATGGTCACCTGTGTTACACTTTTCCAAGGTTTCGGATTACTGTTAAAGCCCGCGGCGAGCTTTCCCTGAATGTTTGATTAAAATCACTTTACCGGTTGATGTTCCTCATCAACATTAAGTAATGCAGGAATTAACTTCGAACTGTAACTAAAGAGAAAAAGATAACCATTTAGAAAGGCTCTTACTATGGAAGATGAAGGAAAATTTTATGGCGCTATGCCAAGGATTGGAGAAAAGGCGCCGGATTTTGAAGCGATGACTACCACCGGTACAATTAAATTTTCAGCTTACAATAAAGATAGCTGGATAGTTATGTTTTCACATCCCGCTGATTTTACACCGGTTTGTACCACGGAACTTTCCCAGTTTGCCCTGGAGAAAGAATTTTTTGCCAAACATAACACCAGGCTTTTGGGGTTAAGTATCGACAGTGTGCACTCACATTTAGCCTGGGTTCAAAACGTCAAAAAAAACCTGGGCGTTTACATGGACTTTCCAATCATTGCTGACCTGGATATGAAGGTGGCACAGCTATATGGCATGCTACATCCCGACGAAAGCGAAACTGCCGCGGTACGTGCGGTGTTTTTTATTGATCCGGCGGGCATTATAAGGTTAATTCTTTACTATCCTCTCAACATAGGTAGAAATATGGAGGAAATAAAGCGGGTTCTTGTGGCCCTCCAAACCGCTGACAGCTGCAAGTGTGCGCTTCCGGTTAATTGGAGAGAAGGTGACAAGGCGATTGTCCCACCACCCAAAACGCTTGTGGAAGTGGAGGAAAGGATCAGCCGTGAGGACTATGAAATGATTGATTTTTATCTGGCTAAAAAAGAGATCTAAGCCTATGGCTGGTTGCCGTCAGTATAAGAAATCATAGCGACAGGAATCTATGTGCCTAAGGCTGGAATCAGGCGGTATCCTGGTAAGGTAATGAGAAACTAAAAAGTCCCCGAAATACGGGGACTTTCCAAAAATCTTAAGGTTCAAGGAGGTTATTGCAGTTTAGACCACTGTTCAATATATCCCTGATTTGATTTGATATATCCGAAGTCATTTTTAGCTGCCTTGGCAATTTCCAGTGATTTGTTGGCAGTGGCAATGGCGCCTTTATAATCTTTCATTTTAGCCTGAATACGTGCTTTGGTTTGTACGTGCCAAAAAGCATTAGGGCTAAACTCAACTGCCTTGGTTATCCACTCCAGGGCCTTATTTAAATCTTTATCATTGGCAAAATAGTAGTTGGCCGCTGACGCATATTGATTGACCAACGAAGCATTAGGGTTTTTGGCAAATCTATCGATACTTGCCATTACCTTGCTTTCAGTATCAACTGTCATCTTAATAGGCACGATAATATCACTCCACATCAGACGAATAGTAGCGCTTTCATTTTTTAAGTCGCCAACGTCAATGGTGAAAGACTCTACGTGTACTGGATTGTTGACTGATTTAACCGTAAATCTGGTTAACTCCTTTGATGCATCATAGGCTCCTACATTACCGCCAAGACTTACGTCTTTATAAACCATGACAGTCCATTCCTCCTGGCCGGGTATAGTATATAAAGCATATTTTCCGGCGGGTACCACTTTGCCTTCCAATTTTACATCATCGCTAAATGCAAGCGTTGTTGCGCTATTGGCGCCGGTTCTCCACATTTTTCCGTATTCTTCTACATCTACGAAAACTTTTCGTCCTTTTACCCCCGGTCTGGAGTAGTTGATTGTAACATCGGTCAGGCCAACTTTTTGTTCAACTTTGCTGGTTGGACTTGGAGAAGGTGTGCTGATCTGGGCCTCCGAAAAATGGACAAGGAAACTGCCAAACAGGGCCAGGATGAAAATAGTAAGTATTTTTTTCATTATTATATAGGTTTTGATTAGTGTTGTAAAATAAGTTTATTATTGTATTATACGAAAATAAGCTAAATCGTTGTGAGTAGTGGCTATTTATTGATAATTAAAAATTTTGAGTCAAATTCTTAGAGCTGATTTTTTTCTTCAACAGGACGTGGTAGCAGTGGCTAAACAGCTTTTGGGAAAGGTCCTGGTGACTGACATAAACGGGGAAATAACGGCGGGTATGATCGTGGAAACAGAAGCCTACAGCGGTCGCCTGGATAACGCCTGCCATGCCAGAAGCGGCAGGACTAAACGCACCAGTATTATGTATAATGAAGGGGGTGTCGCTTATGTGTATCTTTGCTATGGTATTCATCATTTGTTCAATGTGGTCACAAATGTCGACAATTTTGCCGATGCAGTATTGGTAAGGGCGCTGGAACCTTTGGAAGGCCTGAATGTCATGTTGCAAAGAAGGGAAAAGCCAAAATTAACGCACACCTTAACTTCAGGTCCTGGCTCGCTTTCGAAGGCCATGGGAATTGATCTGAGCCAATATGGCCGGAAGCTTTTTACAGGTAAAAATATCTGGATAGAGGACAGAGGAATCGAAGTGACACTTGATAAAATAAAATCGACGCCGAGAATTGGTGTTGCCTACGCGGGAACCGATGCATTTCTGCCATGGAGGTTTTACATGGACGGGAACAAGTATGTCAGTAAGGGAAAGATAAGCTACATTTAAATTTCTCCAACCTCATTTGGATCCTTCAGTGTTATTTTTAAAGAGCTGATCGATATACCTTTGGTTTGATGATAAAGTTGGTTTTTGTTGTTCCAGATATTCTAATTTATCTTGAATAACCCTTGTGATCTGTTGTAATTTCTCAGTTGATACGCCACCGAGCGGTGCCGTAATGTAATCGTTCCTAATGACATTGTTAAACTTTCGAATTTGAAATACATAATAATTTTCCAGATCCCGGATGATACTGTTGGTACTATCGGCGACCATCGGCAGATAACTGAGATCATTGTCAGTGTTTAATTTATTCAGAGAAGTCACATTTATTTTGCCGAGACCTTGGAGGCCATCTTTCAGTGCAAATAATTCTGCTTTTACATAATTTCTGAAATAATCCCTGGATGCCTGATTGTGAGGATAAGTGCCACTTTGCAGCATAGAATAATCAATTTCCACGTTTGGAACCAGCGTATTGAGTTGCCTTTTCATAGAAATAATGGTAATAATGGGAATACTCAAGGAAAGAATGGCGCCTCCATAGCGAATGTTGTCGTTGCTATTGCCATCACCATCACCAATAAATAATAAGGAAGAAGAAATCAGGCCGATTCCCAGAGAGAAGTAAGTTCGTTTCTTAATGGACCGTTTGAGGTTTTCCGTACTTTCATTGATGGTCTGCTGGGTTTGGATGGACTCGTAAATTTCCTGTAACCTGATCGCTTCCTCCAATTCCGCTAATTCACCTTGCAGGCTTAATATTTCCCGGATTATTTGGTTATTTTCGAGGAGCAATTTCCGGATAATTTGATTGGCTGAATCATTTTTCAAACTATCCGAAATCAGAAAAGTAGCTTTCTTGCGTTTTTGGTAAATACCATCACAATTTATCCCGAATGTGTTGGGAGAAATTAAGGCAACGGTAATAAAAATAAAACTGTTACAGACAATGTGTTTAACAATAAAATACGGATTAAATGACGTCATTGGCCCTGATTTTAGTAAATGGCAATATTATTGATATATACCATGAAATCTTATAAATATATCATCAAAATTGAAATAAGTTAAAATTACTGTAGGTCCGATTTGCTAAACAGTACATTGTTTTTATAAATTTGACCAAGATTATTATTCTATGAAAAGGTTAGGATTAACGGTAAATGCCGGGATGTTTTGTGCGTTGCTAACGTTGAATGTGCTGGGTCATCCTATGCAAAATGATTCTATCCATCGGAAAAATTCGCTGGGAACGAACATTAATTCAAGCTATGACGAGCAAAACCCCATACTGAGTGTGGATGGCAAAATATTATATTTCACCCGTAAAAATCACCCGGAAAATAGTGGGGGCAAAAAAGACAAGGGAGATATATGGTTTTCAAGATTAGGAGCGGCGGGAAACTGGGAGAAAGCCGAGCGATTAAAAGGCCCGATCAATAACAAAAATTACAACGCCATCATAGGTTTTTCGAAAGATGGAAAACTGATGTACCTGCAAAACCATTACAGCCGGGATGGCGGGGCTACCAAAACTCAGGGTGTTTCCGTGTCAAAGCTTATTGCCGGCCAATGGACCTTCCCTGAAAAACTAACGATTGCTTACTATTATAATAAGTCCGATAACCCCAGTATGCGAATATCCGAAGATGGAAGGGTTATGCTGCTGTCTATTGAATCCTATGATACCAAAGGAGCGGAGGACATTTACGTGAGCTTTCGGAACAGGGATAATTCCTGGTCCCAACCCACAAACCTGGGAGGGCTGATTAATACGGAGTTTCAGGAAATGACACCTTACCTGGGAAAAGATAACATTACATTATTCTTTGCCAGCAATGGGCACGGCGGTTACGGAAGTCGTGATATCTTCATTTCCCGTAGACTTGATAATAGTTGGAAAAACTGGACCAAGCCTACCAATCTTGGTAAATCAGTGAACACAAAAGGGGTTGAACTTTCCTATCACCTGCCGGAAGGCGATTATGCTTATTATATTTCTACGCAGAACAGTGAGGGTTTTGGTGATATTCAAAGACACAGAATAACCGAGGAGATCAAAAAGCCCGATAATTTGATCGACCTTGAATTGCTTGATAACATTGACTCCATAAATGCTACTGCGCAGGAGCCAGCGCTTCCAAATATTAATGTGCAAAAGACGGACAGGGTTATCGCCATACTCGGAAAAGTAGTTAATGCCAATGATCTGAAGCAACCGGTAAGAGCGTTGTTATCTTACCGGCAAATTGATGGTGGAGATCAGGTTGAAAGTACTTACTCCAACGATTCTTCGGGAACCTATCAGGTTAACTTAAAAGAAGGCTATTCCTATCACCTGACTGTTTCTGCCGAAGGTTATATGAGTACGGAAGAAAGAATTACCGTTTCTCAAACCAACGCCCCTTCAGTACAAAAGTATTATTTGCTGACACCGCTTGAGGTAGGTACAACTGTTAATTTAAAAAACGTACTTTTTGAAAGAGGCACCTCAAACCTGTTGGAGGACTCTTACAACGAGCTAAACAGTGTCATTAAAATGATGCAGGAAAACCCTAATATTAGCATTGAATTAAGAGGACACACCGATAACCAGGGAAGTGGTAAATTAAACCTGGAGTTATCCCAGAAGAGAGTGGATGTTGTGAAGGCATATATGGTAGAAAAAGGGATCAGGAATTTTAGAATTTCCGGTAAAGGTTTTGGAGGAACCAGGCCTATCGCCAGCAATGCAAGTGAGGATACCAGAAAACTTAACAGAAGGGTAGAATTTACCATTGTCAAAAACTGAAAAGGCAGACCACCCACTCCACGTGGGTCAGTAGACTTGGGAGACTGGCCTTGTATCCGCTATATCTGATCAGGTTTTAGTGTTTTAAAGTAATTTTTAAGGTGAAGCTGCATCTTCTTGCTGAATTGGCTTATCTTTAATTATTAAAGAGAATTGTCATGGAATTACAGGTCATAATGTTTGGTATTGCCAGGGATATAGTTGGTGACTCAAAATTAAAATTGGAGCTGGATGAAGGGGCTTCTGTCGGTGTTTTAAAGAAACGCTTAATTGACGGTTATCCAGAAATGGGCCGGCTTAAATCCATCAGCTTTGCAGTAAATACCGAGTATGTCGATGATAGCTACCAACTAAGTGACAAAGAAGAAATTATAATTATTCCGCCGGTGAGCGGAGGGTGATCATATGATAAAGCTTACTAAAGATCCGATACAGGTTGATGAGGTTATACGTTCTGTTTACGATGACGGGGCCGGGGCTGTGGATGTATTTATTGGCTCGGTACGCAATAAAACTGGTAAGAAAAAGGTGGTGAAGCTGATATTTGAAGCCTACGAAAAAATGGCGATTTCGGAAATGGAGAAAATTGCCCAAAATGCAAGGGAAAAATGGCCGGTTTGTAAATTGTCCATTGTTCATAGGGTAGGCGCATTAGACCTTGGAGAGTTACCTGTGGTGATAGCCGTATCAACGCCGCACCGATCCGAGGCTTTTGCGGCGTGTAGGTTTGTCATAGATACTTTAAAGGAAACCGTGCCAATCTGGAAAAAAGAAGTGTTTGAGGACGGAGAGGTGTGGGTAGCCGCCCATCCCTAAGGTGTTGTCATTTATATTTGAAGTCTTTTTTTCCGCCGGTCTTCTCAATCAACCGGATATTTTTTATTACAATATGGTGTGATAAAGCTTTACACATGTCATAGATCGTCAAAGCTGCTACGCTAACTGCGGTTAATGCCTCCATTTCGACGCCGGTCTTATGGGTAATCGTAGTGGTAGCGCTTATTTCGACCTCATTGTCCTTATTTAACCGGATGGTGACATGGCAATTTTCCAGCGGTAAGGGATGACAAAGTGGGATAAGGTCGCCAGTTTTTTTTGCCGCCATGATACCAGCCAGAATAGCCGTTTGAAATACCGGTCCCTTTTTTGTTTGAATTTCATCTTTTTCAAACTGCGCCAGAATCTCATTTGTCAGCACTACAATGGCCCGGGCGGTAGCAGTTCTTTTACTGGTCGATTTGTCGCTGACATCAACCATATTTGGATTTCCTTGTTTGTCAAGGTGAGAAAACCGGTTTTCCTGTAAATCCTTCATGACGCTAATTTATAATATTTATCGAAATCCGCATCGGATTTGATGACTATTGATCCGGATGATGCGTCTTAGCTAGCTGAAAACCAAGTTAGTACCCATCAAAGCATCCTTAAAAAATTACCATTTATCAGAAATAATGCAAGGTGCCATATATTACATATGTTTAAAGTGGTGCCGAAATATGCGTTTAAAGGCGTTTAACCGTTAATATATAGCTTTTCTTGCATTCATTGTTGCCAATAGGAATTTTTTGAGTGATATTTAAAGCTTGATTTTGGCCTATAAAGACAATTGTATCTTAAAATAATCTAAATTTAATTTTTTTAATTGCACTATTTGAAGATTACATGATTTACATGCCTTTATGGTAAAATTGAGTGGTTTTTTACTCAAAAATCAAGAAAATTGACAAAATCTTACATTTAATATCACAGGGCTATGGAGGTATTTTAACAACTAAATATCGAAATAATCTAATTTTAAAGGAGTTGTTCTTTGAACAGAACCTTATAAGTTATTATTCATTTACTCATTATGATTCTGCTTTATAGCGTTGGTGCACGATGCAAATAAGGAGATCCACTACTCATTTCTTTAGTAACCGGTATGTATTAAATAATATTGTTTCTTGGTATAAACCAGGCTGGTAGTCCTTCTGTTTACAAGTTTTAGTATACATTGAATGCAGGTGCGTGCTGTAGTTTTGTCGAGCGCTAGGAAGCCGGATGTTTACAAAAAGATTAGCCGAAATAATTTCATTGCATATTGGCCGGGCAAAGCTAAAATTGCACCTTGTAATTAAATGTCATTGTCATTTTGATAATTAGCAGAAGGGGATCAAGAAAAAAATGATCCCCATATTTTTTTGCGTTTGTCTGGCATCAGAGATGACACAGTAAACATCAATGCTGAAATTTCATATACCGATCAGATCACATTTAGCGATCTTAAATGCTATACTCTTTTAGGGTTAGTATGCGCGTTTTATGCTGATTAATATAATCAGCTAATTATCAATCCGTATATGCGTCAAAATCCTTGAAGTTATCTTCACTCTTGTAATCTATTGCTGTTAAATCTTCATCTATTTCTACCATAACGGTTTGTGACGAAGACTGGGTGGAACTCTTGAGAGTTTGAAATGAGAGTAAAGTGACCAAAAATATCGATGCAACTATGTATAATCTCTTTTTCATGCTTGAAAAAATTTGTTAGAAATAATTTAAGACTAAGATTTTAGTCTGTGGTTTGTTCATAATCAGTAAGCATTCTTGCTTCTGAATCTTCTACAACTAATTCATCTTGTTCTTGAAAAATTTCTTCACCGGCATCTTCACAAGCAGCAGTGAAAAACAAAACAGAGGCGCTGAATAAGATAGTTAGTAGCTTTTTCATAATGATTTGGAATTAAAATTTGAAATAATTGAAATAATTGTTGATCCAAACTTAACATCGAACGGATGTAAGAAAAAGATACTTTTTTAAAGAATCTTAACAACGTTGTTAAATTGTACTTTAAGCTCGGTATTTCGGTGAGAAAAATAATAGGCTTTCGCCTCTCTTGAATATCAATTAATTGATTGTTAGGTTGTTACAATAATTTTTGTTTTTAAAATCACCCAAAATGACCCAAAAATCGAATTTGCTTGAAAACTATAATTATTCTAAGAAAAATGAGGTGACACTACCTCAAAGGATCAGGGGCTTAATTGGTGTGGTAAATGTAAGGTTGATGAGATGCTCAGGCGAAGCAATTCAATGGTTGTCGGCTGATTAACCTTGGGGAGATGGTACATTTTAGTAGATAGAAAAGTGATCGGGAAGGGAATTCAGGCGAGCTGTCAGCCCAGATCAATTTTGATTTTTTGCAGCTCATTATCAATGGTATCAACGTTTTCCTGCTGCGGTAATTCAATGTCAAAGGTGGTAAACTCTTCTTTTTTACTGGTCACTTTAATGGTGCCGTTTAATTTTTCAACAGCCTTTTTCACCAGGTACAATCCCAGGCCGTAACCCTGGGCCCGGTCATTGCCGACCGTAAACATATTAAAGACGTGCGAGATGACCTTTTCGGAAATTCCAATGCCATTATCATGAATTCTAATGTGGATCTCCTGATCGTTTTTTACCACATTTACATGAATAGATGGTTGACGCTTAGAACCGTCATTGTGGTAAAGCATGGCGTTTTCAATGAGGTTTTGAAAGACCACGGTAATAAGTCTTTTATCAGCGAAGTAATTGAGGTCAGGGGCAATTTCAAAACTGAATAGCGGCATGTCAATATTCAGTTTCTCAACAAGCTGTACTTTGATTTTATTGATGATTTCTTTAAAGTTGATCCGCTCCTGTGCCACATCTATGAAATTAATTTCACTGGCCATGACCAACTTTTTAAGCATCAAATCCATTCTGACCAGGGTGTCTTCTATTTTATCGTATAGTTGCGTCACACCCAGCTTGGTGCGTTCCATTCTGGCCAATTGGGTCAGGCCCATTACGCTAACAACGGGCCTTCTTAACGCGTGGGAAGACTGATAGAGGAAAGTATCCAGTTCCTGGTTGATCTCTTCCAGGGCGGCCGTTCGGTCTTTGACAGTACTCTCCAGGCCTGTATTCAGTCTCTGTAATTCGCGGTTTGCCTGATGAAGCTGTTTCTGCGAGCTGGTTAAGCTCTCGTTAATGCTGATGATCTGTGCCTGCTTTTTATTGATTTCCTCATTTTGAGAGGAAAGCAGTTCGTTGGTTTTCTTCTTTTGCTGATAGACCCGATAATAATAAACGGTAAAAAGAAAGAACAAAACAATGGCTGCAATCAATACTTTCTTTTCAAAGTTCTGTTTGGCAATTATCGCCTGGTTGGCCTTTTGATTTTCCCTTAGGACCGCATTTTCCTTTTGCTGTTTTTCAATGTTGAATTGTTTCTCCAGAGATGCAATTTGGCGGGTTTTTTCAATATTGAAAATTTCATCCTTTAGAAAAGAATATCTAACAAAATATTCGTGACTTTCTTTCAAATTGTCGGTAACCTTATAGTACTCATACAGCCCGTTATAGCAACTCAGCATCGTTTGCTTGTCACCTATGTCGGTTGCAATGTCCAGGCTCCCCAAAAGGTTTTCCCTCGCTTTCTGAAGATTGTTTCGTTTTATATTTATCAGCCCAAGATAGCACAGCGCCAGGGCCTCCCCATCGCGATTTCCGATTTCCTGGTAGTTGATCAATGCTTTTTTCTGACTGGCGTAGGCTGTGTCTAGTTGGTTGGCCTCGAAATACAATTTTCCGATATTGCTTAACCCATGCGCTATTTCCAATTTATTGTTGACACTTTGAAAATATTTTAGAGCCTGCTGATAACTCTCGAGTGCCTCTTCATTTCTATCAAGCGCCTGATAGATGCTGCCTAATCCATTGTGTATTTTCGCCAGATCTAAGGGCGCGGAAATAGTTTCAAAAATCGTTTTTGCTTTAAGAAAGTATTCCAGGGATTTTTGGTTTTCGTTCTGATCCCTGAAAAGGTTGCCAAGGTTGGCATTTGTCAAGGCAATGCCGTGCTTATCCCCAATTTCTTCTTTACTCTTGATAGCGCTGATATAGAACTCCGTAGCCTTCGCATAGTTGCCCGTACGGTAATAGATAATACCAATGTTGATCTGCGCGGCGCTTTCCCCATACTTGTGATTGGCTTTGACATAATAATTCAGGGATTGCTTGTAGTAGTTAAGCGCTTCCCTGAAATTTCCGTCAGCCTTGTACATGATTCCGAGGTTGTTGTATAAACTTCCGAGCCTGTCATAGGCATTGAGATGAATAAAGAGGTTTTCGGCGGATTTCAAATGGGCGATGGCGGTTTGTGGCTTGTTGGTAGCATTGTAATACCTTCCCAGTAAAAAACTGCTTTCCGCAATTCCCTTCATGTAGTCTATTTCTCTGGATAGTTTAAGCGCTACCTCTCCGTAAATTGCCGCAGAATCAAGGTCATGGTAAAAGAATTTTTTACCCAATTTAATCGATAGATCGGCTTTTTCCTGGCCGGTTAATTTCTTGGTTTGATATACTGATTTTAAACTGTCAATTTCACGGGTTTGTGCGACAACTGTTGCACCTGACAAAAGGAGAATAATGAATATTTGAAAAATTCGATGTATCTGATTTTTTTTCATTAATTGTAAATCCCCTTTGACATAAATCAACAATAAAATCTAATGTTCATTTCGCGATTTGATTCAATTTTTGATCCCAAAATGTGGCTCCGAATCATAAATCTTTTATGAAGAATCACCCCCGTTATAATAATTTGATTGTATCTAAAATTCAAAGTATTTTAAATCTAATATAAAATTTTAACTGGTAATAAGATAAACTACTCCTAAATATTACGTATTTCTTACAAAGCACCTACTAAAACAAGAAAAACAGATACCTCTTTCGTTGGCAACTTTTTGCCGTATTAATTCAAGAAATGGTCAAAATATTATTCCTGCGATGATAGTTCCTGTTTTTTGTACCTTCAACTCAAGTGTTTTGGCTGAAATTATAATTTAATAAATTTTTTTTTATAAAAAAGTATTATATCAAGTATTAATTGTATAATGTAATGTTAGCCTTTTTTGATAGATAATGCACCCTATATTTTTCTCCCTAATTTTGGGGGAGGTGAAGCCTTAAATAGTGGGTTAATTTGTTACACCATGCACCTCCTAAAGTGCTATTTTTGCAAGAGGGTTGATGGCCTGATCCCGGCTGTAGAACAATGATCAATTTGGTTCGATTTTCTTGGGTACCTGACCTTACCCACCAATGATTGACATGGATTTATTAACAGCCGAAGCAGGTCCTTTTTTTTCAGCTTCAAACCCGTCTTTTGCCCTTTGCCTGAAGGCACCTATAAACAAATCTTTAATAGCCTCATCACTGGCTCCGGTCCTGATAAAATCCTTTATATTCAACGTTCCTTCATCATAAAGGCAAGTTTGAAGCACCCCCTGTGAAGTAATCCTTATCCGGTTACAGCTACCACAGAAAGTGCGTGAATAGGCCGCAATAATACCCAGGTTTCCCTTAAATCCAGGTACTTTATAATGCATGGCGGTAGCATGTGGCTTATCGGCAATTTTTTCTATCTCCGGAAACCGGGTTTTTAAAGTGTGCAGTATTTTATGGTGGTCCCACTGCAAGGACTGATGGTTGGCACCTGAACCATTAAAAGGCATCTCTTCAATAAACCTGACGGAAACCGGGTAATTTCTTGCTAATTCTGCCAAAGGGATGATGTCCTGTTCATTTTTACCTTCAATAACCACTGCATTGATTTTTGTGCGAATGTTGTGATCAAGCAAGGAATGAAATGTTTCCATTACCTGGTTGAATTCATCTCTTCTGGTTAACATTTTAAAACGTTGGCGGTCAATGGTATCCAGGCTTAAATTCACGGATGTAATGCCTAACTGTGAAAGCTTTTCCACATATGGCTTGGTAAGCACGCCATTGGTGGTAATATGCAATTCTTCAATACCAGTTATCTCACGGATATTGGAAAGAAATGAAGCGAGATCTTTTCTCACAAATGGTTCCCCTCCGGTAATTCTTACCTTAACGATACCCAATTCAGCAAGGATACTTAACAACCTTTCCATCTCTTCGTAACTGAGTAGTTCCTTTTTTGGCAGAAATTTCATACCTTTTTCGGGCATACAATAAAAACAACGCAGATTACACCGGTCAGTAACTGATAATCGCACGTAAGTAATCGGGCGACCATGGTTGTCATAAATAGGATTGGAAACCTTGTTTTTCATACTATTGTTCTATAAAAATAATTTATCCGGGGTTGATTTAATAATTATTTTATTAATAAATCAGCTTTACAACTGTTATTCGGTGTTCGCCTCGTCCGGCTATCGTTTTGTCAAAGGGAGAAGCTTGGTTGTACGGATACCGATTCGCCGACCACCAGCCTGAGAACGCTTATGGCTAATCAGGCTAGGATTTGGTCAAAACCTATTGAATATGAGAAGGTTAACATATGCTGCACTTTTAATGTTTATATTGCACCCGGCCTTTGCCCAGCAGCCGGAGATGTTTTTCGCTGAGGTAGACGCATTCTTGAAAGCATATGTTCATGACGGGTTGTTTGACTACGAAAAATTGCATGACCAGCCGGGGGCATTGGAAAGACTATCCGCTGAAATTGGAAACTTTGATCTGCTTAAATTGTCTGCTGATGAACGAAAGGCATTTTACATCAATGCCTACAACCTCCTGGTTATCCGCGAAATCATGCGCAATTATCCGGTAGCATCGCCGCAGGATATTCCTGGTTTTTTCAATGGTAAAAAACTTAAGATCGCGGGAGAATTACTTACCCTGGATGATCTTGAAAATGATAAGTTACGCGGAAAAAAGGCGGATCCGCGCATTCATTTTGCGTTGATTTGCGCGGCAATGGGATGCCCCAGAATAGGCAAATTTGCCTATCGTCCCTCAAACCTGGATCAACAATTGAATCAACAGACAAGCCTTACCTTAAATGATGCCGTCTTTATAAGGGTGGACAAAAAGAAGAAGAAGGTATTGATCTCTGAAATCTTTAAGTGGTATAAAAAAGACTTTATTCGCGAAGAAGAAAACGTATTGAGCTACATCAACCGATACAGAAACGAAACAATAGATCCAAACTTTAAAGTTGGTTACTACCCTTATGATTGGTCTTTAAACACCATAAAAAATGTTCCACAAGTCGCTGATTTGGAGGAGAACGTTGCAAATATTATTGTTTTTACGCCGTCTGTGTTATTGAAAAAAGAGCAAATTGAAATTAAGAATTTTAATAACATTTATACGCAAACCGCCATTGACAGTAATGGTGAAAAGGTAAACCTGGATGAACGTCAAACTTTCTATACCGGGATATTTCAATTTACTTACGGAATTTCCAAATCCTCCAGGGTCAATGTTGGTTTTGATGTCTACTTGAATAGCGTAAAATACAAACCTATCAACGGGGGCAATAACGCGCCATTTAGCAGAACAGCTGTAGGATCATTCGGACCCAGAATAAAAGTTAACCCGATAGCCAAAGTACCCACTTTTTCTGTTCAAAGCACCCTATTGTTTCCCGGGGCCAACAACCTTGAATCACCGAGATTCCTTGCCCACGACCGGCTAACCTGGTGGAACCAGTTTTTCTTCGATAAAACAATAAATCAATTTCAGATTTTTGCGGAGGGGGACTTAATATTCCGGTTTCGAAAAGATGCCACTTTTGTGCGTACGCCGGTGAGTCTTTTTCTTAGTTACTTTCCAAGCCAAAAAACTACCTTCTACGGTTTTATCCAGCATTCCCCACGTTTTGACGGGGCTGAAGGGAGTTTAACCAGGTCGGCCTGGTTTTCACAGGCAGGGATCGGTCTCAAATATCAATTTACGCCAAGACTGAATATTGAGCTACTGGCTACAGATTTTTTCACTGCAAAAAATGATGGGTTAGGAAAAACATATAATATCGGCTTTCGTTTTATTAATTAATACTACCAGTTTGACTAAAAAATTAAATTGCAGGGTTACAATAAGTAGTCTTTAGCATTAATAGTTAACAAATGGAAAGGGTTTTCACCACTATTGGTATGTATTTACTTGCATGTTGTGAAATTCTCAATTTGTAACACTTTGAACCATAACTAGTTGATTATTTTTGATGGTCGAAATTCCTAATAAGAATTCAGTCCGTTTGGGCAAAATCACTTATCCATTCAGAATAATGGGTTATTATTTTGGAATATCCATTTTAATAATCTACCATGGCGGCTTTTTACAGTTGACACCACTGCTGATCGGTTTTATTTCCCTGGCTGCTGTTTATCCTCATATTGGTTTTGCCATTTATAAAATTTCAGGTAATAATCGCAATGTTGAATATTTCAACTTGACACTGGACGCAATATTGCTGGGTGGATTCATTAATCTTGTGCAATTTGCGTTTATACCCAGCAGCGTGTTCGGGGCAATGATCGTATCGAGTCATGCCGCGCTGCAAGGATTTAAAAGGGTGCTGGTCAGCTTCATTTTTATCATTCTTGGCCTTCTCCTTATGGGGATTTTTAATGGTTTCAATATTGAAATTGTTTCTTCATCCACTATTGATATTGTCAGTACCATTGCTATCAGTTTATTTAGTATCGTCTATTCCTATCTTGGCTATTTGAGATCGGCATCCTTGAAAAAGGCAAAATTGGATATTAAAAAACAAACGGAGCAGATCTTGCTGAAAAGCGATCAGCTGGAAGAAATGAATAAGGAAAAGGACTACCTGATCGGCATTGCCGCCCATGACCTGAAAAGCCCGTTGAATCAAATCATTGCTTTAATACAAATCATTGAATTGTCCGATGAAAACCTGAGTCCTAAACAGTGGGAGAACTTTTCGTACATCTCGAGGTCCGCCAAAAGAATGAGGGAAATGATATCTAAAATTCTTGATATCAATGCCATAGAATCCGGTGAATTTAATCTTAGCTATCAGGTATTTGATATAAGGGACGTGACAGACGAGATTGTGAAGAATTTCAAGAATGACGCCGAATTTAAGAATATTAATGTGGTTAGGCGCATCACGGAAGACTCGTGTCTGGTGAAGCTGGACAGAAGTTTTTTGACACAGATTATTGAAAACTTGTTGTCCAACGCCATCAAATTTACCGAGCCGGGCAAAAAGATAGAAGTAATTGTGAAAAAGATCGACGACAAGGTTTGCCTCGGCGTCAAAGATGAAGGCCCCGGTATCAGTGCCGAAGATCAAAAAATGCTTTTCAACAAGTTTCAAAAATTAAGCGCCAGACCCACCGGCAACGAACAATCTTCCGGATTAGGATTATCGATTGTAAAAAAATATACCGAAGCAATGAACGGGTCGGTTTGGTGCGAAAGCGAGCTTGGCCAGGGAGCATTATTCTGCCTTGAGTTTGAAACCATTAACCGAAGTGAATTTCTTTCCAGGAAAGACTTTCAATAACATCCACGAAAGGGCATTCCAGAAAAGTTTTATATAAATTCTTCACAGCGTTTTGAAATTGATCCTTTAATTTACATCTTTGTGCCAATAATTTTAGAAATCTAGAAATCATGACCATACTGTTTGAAATTTTTAACGTCTAGGGATTATCCCTATCGGTTTTTTTAGCCATCCCCTGGCTAAATAGTTTTTCATTCAAAACAGTATTTTCAATGCATTTCAATTCAATAACAATATTCTTAACTAAGTTTTTTAAAAACTTTTTAATTGCCGTTCAGGGTAAGGAGAAAAACTTTACCGCAGGAAGTATTAATAAAGCCATTTTTATGCTATCCATCCCCATGATTCTGGAAATGATCATGGAGTCCCTATTTGCGGTGGTGGATGTCTTTTTTGTAAGCAAAGTCAGTGTCAACGCGGTGGCGACTGTCGGACTTACCGAGTCGGTGATTATGTTGATCTATGCCATAGCTATTGGTTTAAGTATGGCCACTACCGCCATGGTAGCCAGGCGAGTTGGTGAAAAAAATATAAAAGCCGCCAGCGATGCTGCTTTTCATGCCGTGTTTTTGGCTTCGGCCGTCGCGATTTTTTTTGGTGGGTTAGGTGCATTTCTGGCCGAGGATATCCTTCGCCTCATGGGGGGCTCCGAAGAACTTATCCGGGAAGGGAGTGGTTATACCAAAATTCTGCTGGGAGGAAATATAACCATTATGTTATTATTCCTCATCAATGGTGTCTATCGCGGAGCCGGCGATGCTTCACTGGCTATGAGATCTTTATGGCTGGCTAATGGCCTGAACCTGGTACTCGATCCGATTTTCATTTTTGGATTTGGCCCGATACCGGCATTTGGCGTAGAAGGGGCAGCAATTGCTACAACTATTGGCCGTGGTGCAGGTGTTCTATATCAGTTATATTCCCTTGTTGGCAGAAAATCAATTATTGACCTCACTGGTCTTAACTATGTTATTAAGCCGTCATTATTGAAAAATATTTTCAATATTTCGTTGGGAGGTATGGGGCAATTTTTAATTGGTACGGCAAGCTGGATTTTTTTAGTGCGTATTATAGCCGTATTTGGTAACGAAGCATTGGCGGGTTACACCATTAGCTTCCGGATTATCATGTTTACCATTTTACCATCCTGGGGTCTGGCTAATGCAGCGGCGACCCTTGTAGGGCAAAACCTGGGGGCGCAACAAGCCGCCAGAGCTGAAAGCTCTGTGTGGAAATGTGCTTTTTATAATATGATTTTTCTGGCCTTACTATCGGTGGTGTTAATTTACTGGGCCGAAGACTTCGTGAAGATCTTTACCTCTATCCCTGAGGTGGTCAGGTACGGCAAGGCCAGCCTTACCTATATATGTATTGGCTACGTTTTCTTTGCCTATGGCATGGTGATCAATCAGGCATTCAACGGAGCCGGCGATACACGGACCCCAACGATCATAAACTTTTTTTGTTATTGGTTGTTGCAATTGCCCATGGCCTACCTATTGGCGGTAATGTTAAATATGGGCCCTGATGGCGTCTTTATCACCATTGCTTTTTCGATTTCCTTACTGGCCGTGATAAGCATATTTATATTTAAAAAAGGTAGGTGGAAAGAGGTGGCCATCTGATCGGGAAAAATTTTAATGTTAAAAAAAATTTATAAATTGATGGCTCGAAAACAACTGTAGCTATGTTAAAACTAACCTGGATATCCTCTTTCCTCTGTTGCATCATATTATTTTCATGCCATGTTGAACAAAATGATCAATCACAGGAAAAAGAGGCACTAACGCCCAAAGATTCATTAATGCAAGCTAATCTGGATAAATACGTGACGGTAAAGTTGACGACTGATTTAAGCCACTTATCAGAAAACCAAAAGAAAATGATCCCCTTGCTGATAAAGGTGGGAGAAGTGATGGACGAAATATTCTGGAAAGAGGCCTATGGCGATAAGACGGATTTAATCTTGAAGATCAATGATGCCCGAACCAAAAGATTTGCCAAAATTAATTACGGCCCCTGGGACAGATTAAATGACAATCAGCCTTTTGTAGAAGGAGTAGGTCCCAAACCTCCGGGAGCGGCGTTTTATCCACAAGATATGACCAGGGAAGAATTTGAAAACAGTGATCTTCCTGAAAAAAAATCTTTGTATACTTTAATTCGCCGGGATAACGACGGAAAGCTGGTTACGGTGCCTTACCATGTCGCATTTGCTGTAGAGGTTAAAAAAGCGGTCAGATTGCTGAAGGAAGCGGCGCTGCTGGCAGAAGATGAGCACTTTAAGAAATATTTAAACTTGAGAGCTGATGCGCTGTTAAATGATAATTATTATGAAAGCGATATGGCCTGGATGGATATGAAATCCAATATGATTGATATAATCACCGGGCCGATAGAAACATATGAGGACCAGCTTTATGGATATAAAGCGGCGCATGAAACATATGTATTGATCAAAGATCTGGAGTGGAGCCAAAGGCTGTCAAAATATGCGACATTTTTGCCGGAGCTTCAGGAGGGCTTGCCGGTACCTGATAAATATAAACTCGAAGTGCCCGGTAGTGAATCTCAGCTGGCGGCATTTGATGTGATTTATTACAGCGGCGATTGTAACGCCGGAAGTAAAACCATCGCTGTTAATCTGCCTAATGATGAAACAGTACAACTGGAAAAAGGTACCAGAAGGTCGCAGTTAAAAAATGCCATGAGGGCAAAGTTTGACAAAATACTGGTGCCTATTGCGGAGGAATTAATTGATGAGGAGCAACGCAAATTGATAACCTTTGATGCCTTTTTCTCAAATACGATGTTCCACGAGGTCGCTCACGGATTAGGAATAAAAAACACCATTACCGGAAACGGTACGGTAAGAGAAGCACTGAAAGAACATGCCTCCGCATTGGAAGAGGGAAAAGCTGATATTCTGGGATTATATATGATAACCGCTTTACACAAAAAGGGTGAGATCAAGGAAGAATTGATGAGTTTTTACACCACTTTTTTAGCGGGTATTTTTAGATCGGTAAGGTTTGGCGCATCAAGTTCTCATGGAAAAGCCAATATGATCAGGTTCAATTATTTTAAGGAAATGGGCGCCTTTGCCCGGAACGAAAATACAGGGACATATCGTGTTGACTTTGACAAAATGCAGGAGGCCATGAATGCTCTGTCTGAAAAAATATTGACACTCCAGGGAGATGGAGACTACCAGGGAGTAGATTTGTTGGTTAACGAATTGGGATTCGTGAAGCCTGAATTACAAAAGGATTTGGAAAGACTCTCGGCGGTGGGGATTCCTGTTGATATAGTTTTTGAGCAAGGAGTAGAAACACTTGGACTCCAATAAAGCGATGGCGTTGAGCCCAAAAAACGAATTAGGAATTGAACGTGTAAATAATCATTCTTTGATTATATTTACGCACTAATTAATAAATTTAAACTTAATTATTGTGAAAAACCTTTCCTTAATATTAAATATTGTTTTGTTGGTTGCCGTAGCGGCATTGTATTTTTTGCATTTTTCATCCAACAACGAAACACCGGAGACAGCCGGTGAGGAATCCAGCGCCACTTTTGATAAAAGCAAACTTAAAATAGCCTACGTAAACTCAGACAGTTTAATTTCAAATTTTGATTTTTTTCAGGAAAAATCCGAAGAGTTAAAGGAAGAACGCAGCAAGTCTGAAACAGACCTGGAAACTCGCGCCAGAGGAATTGAGAAGCAGGTTAATGATTTCCAAAGAACCAGGGGAAACATGACCATTAATCAAGCCCGTGCCATCGAAGAAGATCTTTACAAAAAACAACAAAACTTATTGCAGTACAGAGAAAATCTGGCGCAAAATCTGTTAAAAAAAGAGTCTGAGATCAATAATGAGTTATACGATAAAGTATCTTCCTACTTAAAAGAATACGGAATCGCCAATAAAATGGAAATTGTATTATCCTACACCCGAAATAGTGGTGTATTATATGCGCATGACAGCCTCGATATTACACAGGTAGTAATTGCGGGACTCAATGAAGCCTACAGAAATCAAAATACCGTAAAAGCCGATTCCACAGGATCCAATTGATTTAACAGACAGAAATAAATGGTATATTAAGACCGTTATTCGCCGGTTTTTTGGAGAAACCAACAATATTTTATTGCCCGGATTACATGACTATATCTATTGATGAAAGAATTCCGTATTCCCCGTTGGGAAATGATTAAGTAATTAATAGGTAAATTTTTGTTGTCATATTATCTTAAAATTTTAAAAACTAAGGTTTCCTTACCATGTAGCCCCTGTTCCTCGAAATTTGAATAATTTTATAATTATTTTCTGGTTATAAAATCTCTCAATTTCGCTGAGGATAAAGGATGTTTAAAAAGTTGCTGAAAATTATCGGAACGAAACCCGGTGAGGAAAGAATAGTTACGCTCCTTCTGGCCCATGGGTTTTTCATGGGCATATTTATTGCGACTTATCAGCTCTCGGCAGAGACCTTATTTACCGGAGTAGCGTCGTTCAAGGAAAGACTGGATGAGGCGTTTCTTATGCAGGGTTTTCTGGGTGTGATTTCCACTTTTTTGTTTGCGTATTTTCAGAATAGGATAAAATTCTCAACCTTAATATTAAGTATCTACCTGGGTATTTTTCTTTTTCTGGCAGCTATACTTTTTTCCTTTAAAGTTTACTTTCATCAGAATCTGATCTACCTGCTTTTTGTCATGATGGGACCGCTTACTGCCTTGGTCTTACTGAGTTTCTGGGGAGTTTTTGGTAGATTATTTGATTTGAGGCAGTCTAAGCGTATCATTGGCGGCATAGATACCGGCCAGCTCACTGGAACTATCCTGGCCTTCATAACGATCTCTTTGCTTTCAAAACTACAGGTAATTGACAATTCCCTTAATTTGATATTTATAAGTGCTGCCAGTGTACTTGGCGCCATTGTTTTTTTAGCCAAAATTGTCAGCGTATACAACCTTAACATTGTAAAAAAGAAAAGTAAAGAAGAGGTAGCCGAAACGAGGTTTGGGAAAATATTAAAAGATAAATATGTAATACTGCTGTCAGTCTTTATAACGGTATCTGTAATAGTCTATAAATTTGTGGACTACTCCTTTCTCCAGGTTACGCCAATGCAATTCCCGGACGAACAGCTGAGATTAACATTTCTTAGTGTTTTTAACGGGGGAATCATGATTCTGAGCTTTCTGATCCAAACTTTTGTTAACGACAGAATTATTATGAATTACGGGTTGAAGGTGTCATTATTGGTATTGCCTACGATACTGATGGTATTTACCTTTGCAGCCATTATTACCGGTAGTATTTTTGGTTATACCCAGGGTGCCGAAAGCACATTTATATATTTCTTCCTGTGTATCTCTCTGAGTAAATTATTTGCCACCTCGGTAAGAGATGCCCTGGAGAATCCAGCTTTTAAATTATTTTTTCTTTCACTCGATTTAAAGGTAAGGTTCGATATACAGGCCAAGGTGGAAGGCGTTATCAATCAATTCGGCAATATCGTGGCCGGTGCGTTACTGGTAATTTTGGGATTAAGTTATTTTACTTATATCGAACTGATCCACTATTCATTTCTGCTGGTGTTTATTTTGATAGGCATGATCTACATTGTTTATAAACTATATAATCAGTATAGAAATAGTCTAAAACAAAAACTTAAAGCGCAAAAGGAATTGATTAATTCCACCACAGAGGGCAATGACAGTATAGCTAATATGCTGGAAAGACAGGTAGATAGTACAGACCCTTATGTCGCAATTTTTGCCTTGAAAGTGTTGGAAATAATTGAGCCAATATTATTCGAATCCAAATTGTTGAGTTCATTGGGACATCAATCGGCGCTGGTGAGAGAGTATGCCTTGAGAAAAATCGGAAAAAACAAATCCATTCAGGCCGGCAATGAGTTATCGGATTTGATGCGCCGTGAGAACTCCGAGGAAGTCAAGAAGCTGGCGTCGGAGGTAGCTGCGCAAATACAGGAATCCGACAAAATGAATTTGAGCCAGTTTCAATTTTTTATTTTGGTGAAATCGGAAAACCCTATTGACCGGGAATTTGCCGCCAGGTTTTTGAAAAAATACGATTCAGAGGATTACAGGCACTTTTTGATTGAACTCCTAAGTGATGTTGACTCCAAAGTAAGAGGCACCGCAATGATAAGTGCAAGCAAACAGAATAATCCGGACCTTTGGCCATATCTGATTGAGAATTTGTCTATACCACCATACAGTGGAGCCGCTTTCGCCGCAATAGTAGATATCGGCCCGCCTGTTTTGAAAGCGCTGGAGAATGCCTTCTACAAAACCGATCAACAAGTGAATACGCTGGTGCAGATTGTCAGGATATATGGCAGGATCGGCGGTGAAAAAGCGATTAAATATTTATGGAAAAAAATTGATTACCCCAACAAAAAGGTGGTCTCTCAGGCATTGCGCTCACTGGGTGCCTGCAATTTTAGAGCTGAAGATGTAGAGGTGGTGAAGATAAAAAATTATATCAGCAGATACATTGGCTACATTGTCTGGAATATGGCCGCCATCAATGAACTGCCTGACGGAACAAACTGGAATTTGTTAAAAGACTCCTTAAAGGAGGAAAATGAGGCTAATTATGATCATTTGTATTTGCTGCTGTCACTAATCTACGACAAGCAATCTATTCAGTTGGTGAGAGAAAATATTAATAGCGGAACCATCGATGGGGTGACATTTGCTATTGAATTGCTGGACGTTTTTGTGTCCGAAGATATAAAAAATATACTTGTACCGGTACTTGACGATATCTCTACTGAGGAAGCCATAAGAAGATTGCAGGAATATTATCCGAGAGAGAGTTACACACCACAGCAATTACTACTTCAAATTATTAACAGAGATTATAATTTTGTAAATCTTTGGACCAAGACATGCGCCATTTATAACCTGGGGCTTTTGGATGAAGCGGAGGTAAGTGACGATCTGATTGCTAACTTATTTAACCACGATAGCCTCATCAGAGAAATGGCCGCCTGGGCCATTTACCTAATCGATCCGGGAGCTTATGAAAAACATACCCAAAGAATACCTGAGAAGATTAAAAAGGAATTGGATGAGGTAATTATCCCCCATAATACGGGAATAATTTTCATCAAATCAACCAAATTTCACAAGGTACAATTTCTAAAGAAAATCAGGATTTTTTCTCGCTTGCCCACCATGGTTCTATATGATATTGCCATGAAAATGAACGAAATAAAGGTCCTGAAAAATAGCATTATCTATGACTATGGAAATGTCAAGGATAGCGCGCTGTATATTCTGGTCAAGGGGCAGGCAAGGCAGGAGGGAAGCAGCGATACAACAGAAGAATTCAATGAGTCGGAGATAATCGGAGATTTATTAATGTACGAAAATAATGCTGACAAATCCCAGATTATCGCAGAATCCGATTGTATTTTATATAGTATAGACAGGGAAACGTTATATGATTTAATACCCGCCAAATACCGGGCTTATGAGCATGTTTTGCCTGAAATAGAAGACAGTTTACGCAAGAAATTAAAGACGGAGAATACAGATCTTGTACACATAATCTGACAAACAATTTAAAAATTGCATTTGTAATGATCTAATCATAATCTTACAAATTTATACAAGGTCTTTATCTAAATTTAAAATGGGAGAAAATGCGTTGCACTAATTCAGTGTCATCAATTACAATTAAATGAACGGGATGCAGTTTGAGCATGAGATAGCACTTGTTTATAATCATGGAGGAGATGTGAATATCGAAAATAACGGTATTTGGAAGGAGAATTTTGTCCAGTGCCTTTCGTTTACACTGGAAAAAATAACGCATGTAAAATATACTATTCCAGGTATTGATCTATCCGCTGGAAATATTCAGGAACAATTGAATAAAGCCAAGCTGGTAATTTTGCTTATCGATGACCCTTTTTTAGAAAGTAATGTTTCCGACCAAATTTTACAAGTTTATGCTGAAAATCAGGTAGATGAGCAAAATGCACTGCCATTCGCCGAAAGACTGCTCCCTATTATAGCATCCAATTTGCCACGGGAAATGTTTCCCGATTTGGTCAAAGGTCATCAGGGGTATGATTTCTCCAGCGTTCGATTGAGAGAAAAGATGATTCAGGAAAAACAAGGCAGTTACGGACATTCCAAATCCGTGAGAACATTATGGCTTAAAATACTGGATCTCGCAAATGATATTCAAAGTAAGCTGGCACGGTTTGAAAAATATGCTCAACCCAGTGTTGAGAAGTCAAAAACAATATATTTGGCCGAAACCACACCAGACTTAGTTGACATCAGGGACGAAATTAAAAGGGACCTGAAAAGACACGGATATAAGATTGTTCCCAACCACCTGATACCGAGAGACCCGACAAAAGCGCCAAAAGTAATTAGCCAGTACCTGGCAGAATCTGTGACCTCTATTCACCTTATTGGTGAAGATTATGGGGAGGTTTTTACCGACAATAAATCTGTAACAGACTTACAAAACAAGTTGGCAGAAGAACAAAGTGCCAAAGTCAATAGTGCCAAGGTCAAAGATAAATTTTACAGGATCATCTGGATCAATCCCGAAGCCCAGGTTGTGGGCGAGCGCCAAAAAAGATTCACTGATAATATCAAAAGAGATATTGAGTCCAAACAGGAATCGGAATTGCTACAATCTCCCATAGAAGAATTGAAAGCATTTATCCGGTCCTCTATCGGGAAGAGAACCCGGGATGAGGTATTACCCGTAAAGAAAAACCATTTGAAGTCAGGTAAGAGAAAAAGTATCTATCTGATATATGACCGAAAGGATTATGATACTTCGGAAACAATGAGGCAATTTTTAACAGACCACGGTTTCGAAGTGCTCGTGCCGGTATTTGACGGCGACTTTTTTGAGCTGGAAGATTTGCATAAAAATAATTTGATTTTCTGCGATGCCTGCATGGTAATTGCCAATAACGCGAATAAAAACTGGTTGACAACAAAATTAAAGGATATTGATAAAATTCATGGATTTGGTCGAATAAGGCCTATTAAAGCGAAGGCTGTATATCTGGCGCCTGAATACCAGCAGGACATCAATCTTCAGATAAATAATGGCACGATCATTATCAACCATGAAGGCCATATAACCGACAAGGTTATGGAACCTTTTTTAAAAAATTTTATAACGGAAAATGAATAATAACGGCATAGGACTTGTCAATAATCAGGAAGAGGCGGTTAAGGTCATTTCCAATCCGTTTCCGGGGTTAAGGCCCTTTGAGGTTGAAGAAAGCCATCTGTTTTTTGGCCGGGAAGGACAAAGCGATGAAGTTGTCTTTAAGTTAATGCAAAATCGGTTTGTGGCCATCCTGGGCTCCTCAGGAAGCGGCAAATCGTCGCTTATGAATTGTGGGGTAATACCTAAGCTATATAGCGGACTTTATTCTGAAAACAGCCAGGATTGGGAGGTGATAATTACTACACCGGGTACCAGTCCCATTGAAAATTTAGCCAAGTCCGTACTTTCAGTCGATAAACACTATCACCAGATCGAAAGTGAAGATAAAACATTTCAGGAGATCTTTGCGTCCACAATACTCAGGAGTAGCTCATTGGGACTGGTCGATCTGATTGAGCAATCCGGATACCTGTCAGGTAAAAACATATTTTTGTTAGTAGACCAATTTGAAGAGTTGTTCAGGTTTCAAATTGGAGATAATGCCTATGATGACATCAATGAGACCACCGCCTATATTAACCTGCTGGCCGAGGCTATTAATCAAACGGAACTGCCCATTTATATCGCTATCACAATTCGATCGGATTATTCCGGAAGTTTTGCTCAATATCCTTATCTGACCAAAAAAATTAACAAAAGTCATTATTTAATTCCGCAAATGTCCAGGGATCAAAGGCGTCAGGCCATTGAGGCGCCTGTAGCGGTAGGAGGAGGGAAAATTTCTCCCAGACTGGTGCAGGAATTATTGAATGACGTGGAGGATGATCCGGATCAATTGCCTATCATCCAGCATGCATTAATGCGGACATGGGCTCATTGGACGGAACATAAGTCTCTTGATGAGCCCATAGATATTAAGCATTACGAGGCCATTGGTAGTATAAAGCTCGCATTATCACAACATGCTAATGAGATTTACGACGAGCTGTCCGACGGTGAAAAAAAGATATGTGAAACACTTTTTAAAACGATTACAGAAAAAGGGATTGATGGCAGTGGCGTTAGAAAGCCAAGCCGGCTGGATTTGATTGCGGCTATAGCCAATGTGTCAGAAGAAAGCCTTATCAATGTGATTGAGAAGTTCCGAAAGTCCGGTAATTCGCTGTTAATGCCACCACAGGATGTCCCGCTGAATTCTGATTCAATCATTGATGTTTCACATGAAAGTTTAATTAGGATTTGGGGGAGGTCTCATCAGTGGGTGGCTGAGGAAGGTGAGGCCATTGATATGTACCTGCGACTCTCCGATGCAGCCGGCAAGTATCAGCAGGGATTAACAACCCTATGGCGCCCCCCGGATTTGCAACTGGCCCTTAACTGGCAACAAAAATACAAGCCAACCCTGGTTTGGGCGCAAAGGTTTGACCCGGCTTTCGAAAGGGCCACTGTATTTTTACGGTCAAGCCACCAGGCCTACGAAACAGAGGTGAAGAATAAGGAGGCACAGCAGAGAAGAAGGCTTAGAAGAACTAGGATTCTATCACTTATCTTCGGTATCATCGCCATTTTTTCCATTCTCCTGATGGTTTATGGATTCAGCCAGCAATTGGAAGCGGAAAAACAGAGAAAACTTGCTGAAAAAGAAAAAATTGAAGCGGAGACCCAGAAAAACGTAGCTATAAACTTGCGTCAGCAGGAAGAACAATTAAAAAAAGACGCTATTGTTGCCCGTAAAATGGCGGAAGACCAAAGGAATGTGGCAAAGAAAGCAGAGAAAAATGCCCTGTTTAACGCCCGTCTGGCTAAGGATCAGGCGCAGCTTGCGGAGGAAAGAAGGATTGATGCTGTAAAAGCCAGAATTTACGCAGAAGGAAAAGAAGATGAGGCTACACAACAAAGAGATGAAGCCAATCGCCAAAGAAATATTGCAGACAACAAGCAAAAGGAGGCCTACCGCCTGAGACTATTGTCAGTGGCCAGAACAATGGCTGTAAAATCTCTCCAGGAAGAGGAAGTTCAGCTAAAAGGGTTGCTGGCCTTGCAGGCATATGACTTCAATGAAAAATATCAGGGCAATCATTACGATTATGATATTTATGACGGTCTTTATTACGCGTACAAGGCGCTAAAAGGAGATTCTGTTAATCGTTTAATTGGTCATAATGGTTCGGTAAGATCCATGGCTTTCACAAAAGATGGTAAAAAGTTATTTACCACCAGCGGGGATGGAAAGACACTATTATGGAATTTTGCAGAAGAGGACAGGCGGTTTACCCAGGTCGCCGATAATGGAAGGAATGATCTTTCAAACAGAGTGCTAGCCATTAGTCCGGATCAAAAATGGCTCCTAAGCGGCCACAATGCGACATTTATTGAGATTTTTGACCTTGAGAACCTTAAGAAAAAGCCAACGAAACTCAATATTCATGACAATCGAATCTGGGATATTGCTTATATGCCCGACAACAGTGGATTCATTTCTGCCGGAGCGGACAGTACCCTGTATTTTTGCGACTTAAAAAATAAAACAGAGATCATAAAAGTTGATACCAGGATTAACCGCATAGCTATCAGTCCCGATGGTAAAACCATCGCGCTGGCGCGCGAAGACGGTAAGTTGGTATTTTTAGATAAAACCAGGAGATATGAGGAAAGCATTTATGAATTAACCAGGGATAAAACACCTATTCAATCCTTGGCCTTTAACCATGATGGTAGTGCACTGGCTGTGGGGGAAAAGGGAGGTCTCGTAAAAATCTGGGATGTGAGAGGGAAAAGAATTAAAGCGAATCTTCCGGGATTTGGAGCGCAGGTCAATGATCTTGCCTTCGGCCCCAATGATCAAATGCTGGCGGCTGTCAGTTTTGACGGCGAGGCCAGAATATGGTTCATGAATCAGCTAAACCAGCAACCAATCATCTTACGGGATCACGATGATTGGGTATGGAGTTTGACATTCTCACCCGATGGTGAATACCTGGTTACTGGCTCCGTCAATAGCCTGATAAGGGTTTTTCCGACCAACCCCCAAGCGTTGGCCAACCAATTTTGCCAGGAACTGAAAAGAAATTTAAGTGCTGAAGAGTGGTACGAGTATGTAGATGTGGATATCGAATACAATCATACCTGCCCTGATTTACCTATGGGGAATAGTGAATTAAGCGACTTTAAAAATGAAAAGTAATAATTGCACATATTACCATAAACCGAAAATCGTGGCATTGTGGCTGATGTTATGTCTGTTCGTAAATTCCGCTATCGTGGCACAAGAATGTGCCAGAACCCTGGATAAAGCCGAAAATAGTTATGAAAATGGACAATTGAGAGAGGTTCCGCAAATTCTTGCCGAGTGTTTAAAAAATGGATTTAACAAACCACAAAAAGAACGAAGCTATAAATTGCTGGTACTGACCTATCTGTTTCTGGACGATATCGCTAAAGCGGAAACTTATCTATTGGAGCTTTTGAAATCCAATCCTCAATTTAAGGTTTCACCGATCGATCCGCCGGAGTTCGTTTACTTATATAACGGTTTTAGAACCAGATCCTATTTTTCCATTGGGATTCACGGAGGTGTAAACAATACAATTGTCAATACCCTGAGCATTAACGGTTCAGGTAATGTACCATTATCTTATCAGCGAAATTCAACTAAAACCGGATATCAAATCGGACTTGGTATAAATTTCAGAGTTTGGCAAAACCTGGAACTAAGTGCAGAAATTAATATGATCAACCGGCGATTTAAGCAGGTTGATTCCCTGAAAACGACATTTTATACAGATGTTGAACAACCGCTTGGTTATAATTTTTCAATAATTGACGCGGCGGAAAGCCAGATTTGGATGGATTTTCCAATTACCTTAAAATATGGTATAACCAAGGAAAAGATTCAACCTTTTGTGTATGCGGGGGCATCTTTTAGCTACCTTCTTGGCTCAAACCTTAATATCACAAGATGGAATATTGATCCGGCCGATATCGAAACACCACAGCGATCAGTCGATGGCCCGCCTATCAAATTATTGAAATCGAAAATAAGGGATAAGTATCATTATTCCATACTGGCTGGTGCTGGTTTCAAGTATAATATTGGTGTTGACTATTTGTTGTTTAATGTGAGATACTATGTAGGTCTTACCAATTTGAGAAATGACAGGGCACCATTGGACGCCGACAGTGAGCTTTTATTTAGATATGGCTATATCGATGACAATTTTAGAATTAATAGTGTAGCGCTGTCAATTGGATATATAAAGCCGTTTTACAAACCCAAAAAATTGAAGAAAAAGCACTGAAACGAAGATGTTACAGATGAAATTTCGATCATATAAATTAAAGTTGCTTAGCATTCTGGCCGGCGTTTGCCTGTCCTGTTTGTCTTGCGATGACGATGCCACTGTTGACCTGGAACAATCCAAATCATTTGTTAAATTTTACGGTGGACTCCGGGATCAAAAAGGGGCTGATGTCAAGCAAACACCTGATGGTGGATATATTTTATTGGGCTCTACTACCTCATTTGGCAATGGTGGTTCTGACATCTACCTGATTAAAGTGGACAGATTTGGAAATGAAATTTGGTCAAATACCTATGGAGGACCCAACGATGATGAGGGAAAATCAATTCAAATGACGGATGACGGTGGTTATGCCATACTTGGAGATTATCAAAATACCAATAACAGCATGGACATGTACTTTCTGAAGGTTAACGCCGGTGGAGAGGTCATGTTTGAATATACCTTTGGCAATAATACCCTGGATAGCGATGAGCACGGTAATGAAGTGCAAAAGACATTGGACGGAGGATATATTCTGGTAGGGTCTACCTCCAATCCGGACAGAACAGAAACTGGGCCTGTTGATTTTTATCTGGTTAAAACCGATGCGAACGGCATTATGGAATGGCAGCGAACCCGGGGATTTGAAGACTCGGAGGAAGTAGGAAATTCCGTGGTGCAGATTGACAATGACAATTACATTGTAGTAGGAACAACCGAAAACGCCAGGGAAAACGATCAACAGGATGGTAAAAATATCTTTGCCTATAAAATCAATGCGAATGGCGATAACATAGGGAATCGTTTTTATGGCGGACTGAATGACGATTTTGGTAATAAAATTTGCCGAACAAGCTTTGGTTATGCCATCCTGGGAACGTCAAGTTCTCAGATGAATGGTTCGTCGGGAGGCGAGAACATTATAATGATTCAAATTGACCAGTTCCTGGATGATTTTTCGACCAAAACATTTGGAGGGGCTGAGAATGACCAGGGAATGTCGATGGCACAAACGGATGACGAAGGATTCATAATTGTTGGATCAACCACATCATTTACAAGCACATCGGATAATTCGGATATTTATCTTGTAAGAACCGATTTTTCAGGGGATATTTTGTCAGAATGGGAAGTGTCACCCAGAGTTTTTGGAGGTCAGGGCGTGGATGAAGGCAAAGCCGTTATACCGACAGAAGATGGGTTTGTTTTGATAGCGACTTCCACCTTTTTTGAAACCACCAATAACAGGGTGCTGAACCTGATTAAAACAGATAAACAAGGTTTTTTGATAAGATAACAAGTGCTTACCATCGGTTTTAGCCTTAAACGATCAGCATGCTGAAATTTAGGCGAAAACTGTCCGCCTGCTATAACTTTTTTTGCCTAAAAGATTTTGACTACAATATTTAAATAAATATTACACTTCTTATTTTTCATCCCTTCTTGGCTAAGCTTTCCCTGAATATTCCTATTACTTTATTTCAAGGCATCCAAAAATACAAAAGGGGCAATGCTAAGCATAACTCCACATATTCAGTGGTTATGATTTGCTAAATATGTTCAATAATCAGGATTTAGAATACATATCAACCGTCAATAAAACGCCTTTGAGAGTTATAAAGCTGTCGCAAATAGCTGTTCTGTGGGTAGTTTTTAACTTTTTACCTATTCTTTTACATGGGCAGGTGACGGTTACCAAGGCTACTGATATCAATGATTTATGTGTAGATGGTGATTTTAAAGCTGTTAGCAATATAGTTATTAGTGAAACTGCTTTCAATGATATTGTGGATAACGGTACGGGTTTCACCTATATAGTAGGTCCTGATGTCGCAGATTTTGAATTCAATCCCGGAGTTGGTACGGTAACCGTTACAGCCGGTAATGGTTTGTCAAATGTTTCCATGGTGGTAACCGCCACGGGTTTAACCATTCAATTCGATCATGACAATACACAAACTACGCCCGATCAAATAACCATATCCGGACTTGAGGTGAGGGCCGTTACAAACAGCGGCTCAGGAAATTTTAGAAGGACGGGAGGAACATCTAATCAAACAGGCAATAATGTTGGAGACAGTAACGATCACCTCGTGGTCGGGTCACAGGATGTGACCCTCGCCAATGCGGGGCCAGACCAGCAATTATGCGGAAATAGTACCACACTTGCAGGAAATTCTATTAGTATGGGAAGTGGGGCCTGGAGCATTGTGAGTGGAGCAGGAGGCAGCTTTGTGAATAACGCTTTACCTAACACTGTGTTCAATGGTGTGCAGGGAAATACCTATGTTTTGAGGTGGTCGGCTACCAATGGAGCCTGTGTAGATCAGGATGATGTGACCATAACGATGGATCAAAATGTTACTACTGCCAATGCAGGTTCCAATATCACGCTTTGTGGTGTAACTTCCAGTGCACTTGGTGGCAATACACCGGTAGTGGGTACTGGATTATGGACTGAAACTGCAGGAGACGGCATGGGTAGCTTTGTGGATGCAACGCAGGCAGGAACAACCTTTATCGGGACTCCGGGACAGACATATACATTGCAATGGACCATTACAAATGGAACCTGTAGTGACTCGGATAACATGACTTTTCAGATTGATGAAACGCCAACAACAGCCACAACAGGAGGGAATCAGACTTTGTGTGGTGTTACTTCGACGACTTTGACGGGTAATGATGTGAGTGCCGGTGTAGGCACTGGTGCCTGGAGTATAGTGAGTGGTGCAGGCGGAAGTTTTGTGAATAATGCCTTATTTAATACAGTATTCAATGGCGTAGCAGGCAACAGCTATGTGTTACGCTGGACAGTGAGCAATGGCACTTGTACTCCCAGCAGTGCAGATATGACAGTGACCTTTGATCAGAACCCGACGACCACTAATGCTGGCCCTGATCAGACTTTATGTGGGACGGGAACAAGCCTGGCAGGAAATGTACCGACTATCGGCACCGGCCAATGGAGTTTTGCCCCTGGTGGCAATACCGACGGCTTTGGAGCGATCACTGATGTAAACAGTGCAACAAGTGGATTTACAGGGACAGCCGGTGTTAGCTATATATTAAGATGGACGATCAGTAACGGCGTCTGTAGTCCGAGCACCAATGATGTGACGATTAACTTAGAGGCCAATCCGACAACAGCCACAACGGGAGGAGACCAGACCTTGTGTGGTGTTACTTCAACGACTTTGACGGGTAATGATGTGAGTGCCGGTGTAGGCACTGGTGCCTGGAGTATAGTGAGTGGTGCAGGTGGCAGTTTTGTGAATAATGCCTTATTTAATACAGTATTCAATGGCGTAGCAGGCAACAGCTATGTGTTACGCTGGACAGTGAGCAATGGTACTTGTACTCCCAGCAGTGCAGATATGACAGTGACCTTTGATCAGAACCCGACGACTGCCAATGCCGGTCCTGATCAGACTTTATGTGGCACAGGAACAAGCCTGGCTGGTAACACTCCTGTGATAGGTACCGGCCAATGGAGTTTTGCTCCTGGTGGTAATACCGATGGCTTTGGGGCAATCACCGATATAAACAGTGCCACAAGTGGCTTTACAGGGACAGCCGGTGTTAGTTATATATTAAGATGGACGATCAGCAATGGCGTCTGTAGTCCGAGCACCAATGATGTGACGATTAACCTAGAGGCCAATCCGACAACGGCTACAACCGGCGGAGATCAGACCTTGTGTGGTGTTACTTCAACGACTTTGACAGGTAATGATGTGAGTGCCGGTGTAGGGACTGGTGCCTGGAGTATTGTAAGTGGTGCAGGTGGCAGTTTTGTGAATAATGCCTTGTTTAATACAGTGTTCAATGGTGTAGCAGGCAACAGCTATGTGTTACGCTGGACAGTGAGCAATGGTACTTGTACTCCCAGTAGTGCAGATATGACAGTGACCTTTGATCAGAACCCAACGACCGCTAATGCTGGCCCTGATCAGACTTTATGTGGCACGGGAACAAGCCTGGCTGGTAACACTCCTGTGATAGGTACCGGCCAATGGAGTTTTGCCCCTGGTGGTAATACCGATGGCTTTGGGGCAATCACCGATGTAAACAGTGCCACGAGTGGCTTTACAGGGACAGCCGGTGTTAGTTATATATTAAGATGGACAATCAGCAATGGTGTCTGTAGTCCAAGCACCAATGATGTAACGATCAACTTAGAGGCAAATCCGACCCCAGCCACAACAGGAGGGGACCAGACTTTGTGTGGTGTTACTTCAACGACTTTGACAGGTAATGATGTGAGTGCTGGCGTAGGGACAGGTGCCTGGAGTATAGTGAGTGGTGCAGGTGGAAGTTTTGTCAATAATGCCTTATTTAATACAGTATTCAATGGCGTAGCAGGCAATAGCTATGTATTACGCTGGACAGTGAGCAATGGCACTTGTACTCCCAGCAGTGCAGATATGACAGTAACCTTTGATCAGAACCCAACGACCGCTAATGCAGGCCCTGATCAGACTTTATGTGGCACGGGAACAAGCCTGGCTGGTAACACTCCTGTGATAGGTACCGGCCAATGGAGTTTTGCTCCTGGTGGTAATACCGATGGTTTTGGAGCAATCACCGATGTAAACAGTGCCACGAGTGGCTTTACAGGCACAGCCGGTGTTAGTTATATATTAAGATGGACGATCAGCAATGGCGTCTGTAGTCCGAGCACCAATGATGTAACGATTAATTTAGAGGCCAATCCGACAACAGCCACAACGGGAGGAGACCAGACTTTGTGTGGTGTTACTTCAACAACTTTGACAGGTAATGATGTGAGTGCCGGTGTAGGGACAGGTGCCTGGAGTATTGTGAGTGGTGCAGGTGGCAGTTTTGTGAATAATGCCTTATTTAATACAGTATTCAATGGTGTAGCAGGCAATAGCTATGTATTACGTTGGACAGTGAGCAATGGCACTTGTACTCCCAGCAGTGCAGATATGACAGTGACCTTTGATCAGAACCCAACGACCGCTAATGCTGGCCCTGATCAGACTTTATGTGGCACGGGAACAAACCTGGCTGGTAACACTCCTGTGATAGGTACCGGCCAATGGAGTTTTGCTCCTGGTGGCAATACCGACGGTTTTGGAGCAATCACCGATATAAACAGTGCCACGAGTGGGTTTACAGGGACAGCCGGTGTTAGCTATATATTAAGATGGACCATCAGTAATGGTGTCTGTAGCCCAAGCACCAATGATGTGACGATTAACTTAGAGGCCGATCCGACCCCAGCCACAACCGGAGGGAATCAGACTTTGTGTGGTGTTACTTCAACGACTTTGACAGGTAATGATGTGAGTGCCGGTGTAGGCACTGGTGCCTGGAGCATTGTGAGTGGTGCAGGTGGAAGTTTTGTCAATAATGCCTTATTTAATACAGTGTTCAATGGCGTAGCAGGCAATAGCTATGTGTTACGCTGGACAGTAAGCAATGGCACCTGTACTCCCAGTAGTGCAGATATGACAGTAACCTTTGATCAGAACCCAACGACCGCTAATGCTGGCCCTGATCAGACTTTATGTGGCACGGGAACAAGCCTGGCAGGAAATGTACCAACTATCGGCACTGGCCAATGGAGTTTTGCCCCTGGCGGCAATACCGACGGCTTTGGGGCGATCACTGATGTAAACAGTGCAACAAGTGGATTTACAGGGACAGCCGGTGTCAGCTACATATTAAGATGGACGATCAGCAATGGCGTCTGTAGTCCGAGTACCAATGATGTAACGATTAATTTAGAGGCCAATCCGACAACGGCCACAACGGGAGGGGACCAGACCTTGTGTGGTGTTACTTCAACGACTTTGACAGGTAATGATGTGAGTGCCGGCGTAGGGACTGGTGCCTGGAGCATTGTGAGTGGTGCAGGCGGAAGTTTTGTGAATAATGCCTTATTTAATACAGTATTCAATGGCGTAGCAGGCAACAGCTATGTGTTACGCTGGACAGTGAGCAATGGCACTTGTACTCCCAGCAGTGCAGATATGACAGTGACCTTTGATCAGAACCCAACGACCGCTAATGCTGGCCCTGATCAGACTTTATGTGGCACGGGAACAAACCTGGCTGGTAACACTCCTGTGATAGGTACCGGCCAATGGAGTTTTGCTCCTGGTGGCAATACCGACGGTTTTGGAGCAATCACCGATATAAACAGTGCCACGAGTGGGTTTACAGGGACAGCCGGTGTTAGCTATATATTAAGATGGACCATCAGTAATGGTGTCTGTAGCCCAAGCACCAATGATGTGACGATTAACTTAGAGGCCGATCCGACCCCAGCCACAACCGGAGGGAATCAGACTTTGTGCGGTGTTACCTCGACGACTTTGACAGGTAATGATGTGAGTGCCGGTGTAGGCACTGGTGCCTGGAGCATTGTGAGTGGTGCAGGTGGAAGTTTTGTCAATAATGCCTTATTTAATACAGTGTTCAATGGCGTAGCAGGCAATAGCTATGTGTTACGCTGGACAGTAAGCAATGGCACCTGTACTCCCAGTAGTGCAGATATGACAGTAACCTTTGATCAGAACCCAACGACCGCTAATGCTGGCCCTGATCAGACTTTATGTGGCACGGGAACAAGCCTGGCAGGAAATGTACCAACTATCGGCACTGGCCAATGGAGTTTTGCCCCTGGCGGCAATACCGACGGCTTTGGGGCGATCACTGATGTAAACAGTGCAACAAGTGGATTTACAGGGACAGCCGGTGTCAGCTACATATTAAGATGGACGATCAGCAATGGTATCTGTAGTCCGAGTACCAATGATGTAACGATTAATTTAGAGGCCAATCCGACAACGGCCACAACAGGAGGGGACCAGACCTTGTGTGGTGTTACTTCAACGACTTTGACAGGTAATGATGTGAGTGCCGGCGTAGGGACTGGTGCCTGGAGCATTGTGAGTGGTGCAGGCGGAAGTTTTGTGAATAATGCCTTATTTAATACAGTATTCAATGGCGTAGCAGGCAACAGCTATGTGTTACGCTGGACAGTGAGCAATGGCACTTGTACTCCCAGCAGTGCAGATATGACAGTGACCTTTGATCAGAACCCGACGACCACTAATGCTGGCCCTGATCAGACTTTATGTGGGACGGGAACAAGCCTGGCAGGAAATGTACCGACTATCGGCACCGGCCAATGGAGTTTTGCTCCTGGTGGTAATACCGATGGCTTTGGGGCAATCACCGATATAAACAGTGCCACAAGTGGCTTTACAGGGACAGCCGGTGTTAGTTATATATTAAGATGGACGATCAGCAATGGCGTCTGTAGTCCGAGCACCAATGATGTGACGATTAACCTAGAGGCCAATCCGACAACGGCTACAACCGGCGGAGATCAGACCTTGTGTGGTGTTACTTCAACGACTTTGACAGGTAATGATGTGAGTGCCGGTGTAGGGACTGGTGCCTGGAGTATTGTAAGTGGTGCAGGTGGCAGTTTTGTGAATAATGCCTTGTTTAATACAGTGTTCAATGGTGTAGCAGGCAACAGCTATGTGTTACGCTGGACAGTGAGCAATGGTACTTGTACTCCCAGTAGTGCAGATATGACAGTGACCTTTGATCAGAACCCAACGACCGCTAATGCTGGCCCTGATCAGACTTTATGTGGCACGGGAACAAGCCTGGCTGGTAACACTCCTGTGATAGGTACCGGCCAATGGAGTTTTGCCCCTGGTGGTAATACCGATGGCTTTGGGGCAATCACCGATGTAAACAGTGCCACGAGTGGCTTTACAGGGACAGCCGGTGTTAGTTATATATTAAGATGGACAATCAGCAATGGTGTCTGTAGTCCAAGCACCAATGATGTAACGATCAACTTAGAGGCAAATCCGACCCCAGCCACAACAGGAGGGGACCAGACTTTGTGTGGTGTTACTTCAACGACTTTGACAGGTAATGATGTGAGTGCTGGCGTAGGGACAGGTGCCTGGAGTATAGTGAGTGGTGCAGGTGGAAGTTTTGTCAATAATGCCTTATTTAATACAGTATTCAATGGCGTAGCAGGCAATAGCTATGTATTACGCTGGACAGTGAGCAATGGCACTTGTACTCCCAGCAGTGCAGATATGACAGTAACCTTTGATCAGAACCCAACGACCGCTAATGCAGGCCCTGATCAGACTTTATGTGGCACAGGAACAAGCCTGGCTGGTAACACTCCTGTGATAGGTACCGGCCAATGGAGTTTTGCTCCTGGTGGTAATACCGATGGCTTTGGGGCAATCACCGATATAAACAGTGCCACAAGTGGCTTTACAGGGACAGCCGGTGTTAGTTATATATTAAGATGGACGATCAGCAATGGCGTCTGTAGTCCGAGCACCAATGATGTGACGATTAACCTAGAGGCCAATCCGACAACGGCTACAACCGGCGGAGATCAGACCTTGTGTGGTGTTACTTCAACGACTTTGACAGGTAATGATGTGAGTGCCGGTGTAGGGACTGGTGCCTGGAGTATTGTAAGTGGTGCAGGTGGCAGTTTTGTGAATAATGCCTTGTTTAATACAGTATTCAATGGTGTAGCAGGCAATAGCTATGTATTACGTTGGACAGTGAGCAATGGTACTTGTACTCCCAGCAGTGCAGATATGACAGTGACCTTTGATCAGAACCCAACGACCGCTAATGCAGGCCCTGATCAGACTTTATGTGGCACGGGAACAAGCCTGGCTGGTAACACTCCTGTGATAGGTACCGGCCAATGGAGTTTTGCTCCTGGTGGTAATACCGATGGCTTTGGGGCAATCACCGATGTAAACAGTGCCACGAGTGGCTTTACAGGGACAGCCGGTGTCAGCTACATATTAAGATGGACAATCAGCAATGGTGTCTGTAGTCCAAGCACCAATGATGTAACGATCAACTTAGAGGCAAATCCGACCCCAGCCACAACAGGAGGGGACCAGACTTTGTGTGGTGTTACTTCAACGACTTTGACAGGTAATGATGTGAGTGCTGGCGTAGGGACAGGTGCCTGGAGTATAGTGAGTGGTGCAGGTGGAAGTTTTGTCAATAATGCCTTATTTAATACAGTATTCAATGGCGTAGCAGGCAATAGCTATGTATTACGCTGGACAGTGAGCAATGGCACTTGTACTCCCAGCAGTGCAGATATGACAGTAACCTTTGATCAGAACCCAACGACCGCTAATGCAGGCCCTGATCAGACTTTATGTGGCACGGGAACAAGCCTGGCTGGTAACACTCCTGTGATAGGCACCGGCCAATGGAGCTTTGCCCCTGGTGGTAATACCGACGGCTTTGGGGCAATCACTGATGTAAATAGTGCCACTAGCGGTTTTACAGGCACAGCCGGTGTTAGCTACGTGCTCCGCTGGACGATCAGCAATGGTGTCTGTACCCCAAGCACCAATGATGTAACGATTAATTTAGAGGCCAATCCGACCCCAGCCACAACGGGAGGGAATCAGACTTTGTGCAGTGTTACTTCAACGACTTTGACAGGTAATGATGTGAGTGCCGGTGTAGGGACTGGTGCCTGGAGTATAGTGAGTGGTGCAGGTGGAAGTTTTGTGAATAATGCCTTATTTAATACAGTATTCAATGGTGTAGCAGGCAATAGCTATGTATTACGCTGGACAGTGAGCAATGGCACTTGTACTCCCAGCAGTGCAGATATGACAGTAACCTTTGATCAGAACCCAACGACCGCTAATGCAGGCCCTGATCAGACTTTATGTGGCACGGGAACAAGCCTGGCTGGTAACACTCCTGTGATAGGTACCGGCCAATGGAGTTTTGCTCCTGGTGGTAATACCGATGGTTTTGGAGCAATCACCGATATAAACAGTGCCACGAGTGGCTTTACAGGCACAGCCGGTGTTAGTTATATATTAAGATGGACGATCAGCAATGGCGTCTGTAGTCCGAGCACCAATGATGTAACGATTAATTTAGAGGCCAATCCGACAACAGCCACAACGGGAGGAGACCAGACTTTGTGTGGTGTTACTTCAACAACTTTGACAGGTAATGATGTGAGTGCCGGTGTGGGGACAGGTGCCTGGAGTATTGTGAGTGGTGCAGGTGGCAGTTTTGTGAATAATGCCTTATTTAATACAGTATTCAATGGTGTAGCAGGCAATAGCTATGTATTACGTTGGACAGTGAGCAATGGCACTTGTACTCCCAGCAGTGCAGATATGACAGTGACCTTTGATCAGAACCCAACGACCGCTAATGCTGGCCCTGATCAGACTTTATGTGGCACGGGAACAAACCTGGCTGGTAACACTCCTGTGATAGGTACCGGCCAATGGAGTTTTGCTCCTGGTGGCAATACCGACGGTTTTGGAGCAATCACCGATATAAACAGTGCCACGAGTGGGTTTACAGGGACAGCCGGTGTTAGCTATATATTAAGATGGACCATCAGTAATGGTGTCTGTAGCCCAAGCACCAATGATGTGACGATTAACTTAGAGGCCGATCCGACCCCAGCCACAACCGGAGGGAATCAGACTTTGTGCGGTGTTACCTCGACGACTTTGACAGGTAATGATGTGAGTGCCGGTGTAGGCACTGGTGCCTGGAGCATTGTGAGTGGTGCAGGTGGAAGTTTTGTCAATAATGCCTTATTTAATACAGTGTTCAATGGCGTAGCAGGCAATAGCTATGTGTTACGCTGGACAGTAAGCAATGGCACCTGTACTCCCAGTAGTGCAGATATGACAGTAACCTTTGATCAGAACCCAACGACCGCTAATGCTGGCCCTGATCAGACTTTATGTGGCACGGGAACAAGCCTGGCAGGAAATGTACCAACTATCGGCACTGGCCAATGGAGTTTTGCCCCTGGCGGCAATACCGACGGCTTTGGGGCGATCACTGATGTAAACAGTGCAACAAGTGGATTTACAGGGACAGCCGGTGTCAGCTACATATTAAGATGGACGATCAGCAATGGTATCTGTAGTCCGAGTACCAATGATGTAACGATTAATTTAGAGGCCAATCCGACAACGGCCACAACAGGAGGGGACCAGACCTTGTGTGGTGTTACTTCAACGACTTTGACAGGTAATGATGTGAGTGCCGGTGTAGGGACTGGTGCCTGGAGCATTGTGAGTGGTGCAGGCGGAAGTTTTGTGAATAATGCCTTATTTAATACAGTATTCAATGGCGTAGCAGGCAACAGCTATGTGTTACGCTGGACAGTGAGCAATGGCACTTGTACTCCCAGCAGTGCAGATATGACAGTGACCTTTGATCAGAACCCGACGACCGCTAATGCTGGCCCTGATCAGACTTTATGTGGGACGGGAACAAGCCTGGCAGGAAATGTACCGACTATCGGCACCGGCCAATGGAGTTTTGCCCCTGGTGGTAATACCGATGGCTTTGGAGCAATCACTGATGTAAACAGTGCCACGAGTGGGTTTACAGGTACAGCCGGTGTTAGCTACGTGCTCCGCTGGACAATCAGTAATGGCGTCTGTAGTCCGAGTACCAATGATGTGACGATTAATTTAGAGGCAGATCCTACACCCGCGACAACAGGAGGAGATCAGACTTTGTGCGGTGTTACCTCGACGACTTTGACAGGTAATGATGTGAGTGCCGGTGTAGGCACGGGTGCATGGAGTATAGTGAGTGGTGCAGGTGGCAGTTTTGTGAATAATGCCTTGTTTAATACAGTGTTCAATGGCGTAGCAGGCAATAGCTATGTGTTACGCTGGACAGTGAGCAATGGCACCTGTACTCCCAGCAGTGCAGATATGACAGTGACCTTTGATCAGAACCCGACGACCGCCATTGCGGGTGCTGACCAATACATATGTGGTAACAGCACTTTACTTAATGCTAACATTCCAGCTATTGGGGTTGGTCAATGGAGTTTTATAAATACCGACGGCTTGGGTGTTATTTCTGACATTAACAGTCCTTCAACAAATTTCACCGGGTCCTACGGCTTTAATTACATTTTAAGGTGGACAACATCCAACGGGGTTTGTCCCAATAGCACAGACGATGTAAACATAGAATTTAGTCAAATTCCGATAGCCGCCGTCAGTCCGGGCACCCAAACAATTTGCCACAATACTTCTACCAACATTTCTTTATCGGAGCTTGTAGGTGTTAGCGGTCTAATCACCTATGACTGGACCGTTGTTTATTCAGGGGTATCAGGACCGACAAATTCAGGGCAAGAGCTATCAACTGATATTGGTGGGCCTGTCATTTCCGAAATACTGACCAATACCGGAAACTCCCCCGGTACGGCCACTTATACTATCGTTGCGACCAATGCAGCGCCGTTCAATTGCGCAAGTACCTCAATAGATGTGGTAGTGACGGTAATGCCAGAACCAACAGCGCTGGCAGCAGACGAGACCATTTGCAGTGGCAATACCACGAACATTTCAATCACTGATCCTACCGGTGTTGTTGGCACAACCTTTAGTTGGACCATATTAAGCAATACCAATGTCAGCGGAGCCAGTGCCGGTTCAGGTGCATTGATTGCACAAGCGTTAACAAGCACCGACGGCGTTAATAGTGGTTCGGTGACCTATGAGATAACGCCAAATGCCAATAGTTGCAACGGACCGACAAGTACAGTTACTGTAACTGTAGATCCGGTGCCAGTGATCACCAACACCCCGTTAGAATTAATTCAGACACATTGTAGCGGTTCAACATTAAACTTTACACCCACCTCATCGGTAGTGGGTACTACTTTTTCATGGACCTCTTCCATCACAGGGACTATTGATGGTGCCAGTGTCACAGCATCCGGGTCAGGAACTATCAATGATACGCCAATTAATAACGGCAATAGCCTGGCAACAGTAATTTATACCATAACACCATCTTATCTTGGTTGTCTGGGGATACCTGTTAATTATATAGCATTTGTTCGCCCTACACCAGATGTGGCAGCTTCTGATCAAACTATTTGTAGCGGTGAACTTAGTAATATTGCCATTACCAACCCCAATGGGGTAAGTAATACCTCCTTTGACTGGGTAGTATCGAATATAACCGGTGCCATTACCGGAGCGAGCGATGGTAGTGGCTCCCTGATAAGCCAGGCACTGGTTAACTCAAGCGCTGTTGCCGGCTCTGTAACCTATACGGTTACGCCATCTGCATTTGCCTGTAGTGGCAGTCCCCTGGACGTTACAGTTACCGTTAATCCCCTTCCATCAGTTTCCGCCGGTGTTGACTTAGCAATTTGCGAGGGAGAAAATGCACTGTTAAACGGAACAATAGGAGGTGCGGCAACCATAGCAACATGGACATCAAGTGATGGCTTAGGTACTTTCTCTCCAAATAATAATGATTTGAATGCAACGTTTATTCCCGATGTTTCGCAAGTTGGAAGCACAATAACTTTGACATTAACAACTGATGATCCATCAGGTCCCTGTGTGGCTGTTCAGTCGTCCATTGCCTTAACAATTAATGCGTTACCGGTATTGTCTTTTGGCGGTTTGAACCCAGAATACGCCGTAAACGAACCAACGGTTCCATTATTCGGATCGCCTACCGGAGGAACGTTTGTTGGGCCTGGAATTGTGAGCGGGCTTAGCTTCAGCCCTTTTGAAGCCGGTGTCGGCACCCATATGATAAGATATGATTATACAGATCCGATCACCTTATGCTCAAATTCGTCGGCGCCACAAATGGTTGTTGTGAATCCACTGCCGGATGTAGGTATACCCGGTTTAGGGGCCACTGATTTTTGCTTCGACGACCCTGATTTTCAACTGATTGGTGATCCTGTAGCAAACAATGTAACTACCTTCGGTGTATTTAGCGGACCGGGAGTGGTGAACAATGAATTTTTCAGGCCTTCGTTGGCGGGTGTCGGTACGCATGTTATCAGATATACTTTCACAGATGAAAATAATGCTACAAACTTCACTGATGTTGTAGTAAACGTTAGGGACCTTCCGGTAGCAGACTTTACTGTATTAAATAGTTGTGATGGCGAAGTTGTTGCCTTCAATGACATGTCTTCCATCCCTAATCCCAGCAATATTGTGGCCTGGGAATGGGATTTTGGCGATAATTCGCCTATAGATAATTCGCAAAACCCCAACCATTTATATGCTGCGCCAGGAACATATACCATTACTTTGACGGTTGAATCAAATTTTGGGTGTCGCTCATCTAAAAGCGCGGATCTGGAAATAGGTGCTTTTCCTATTACAAAATTTAGCTGGGACCGGATATGTTATGGGGATGTAACCCGGTTTACAGACAATACCTTCTTTTCCAGCGGCACAATTTCAAGTTATTCGTGGGATTTTGGTGATCCCGCCACCGGGGCTAATAATACTTCAGCGCAGCAAAATCCGACTCATGTATTTTCAGGCCCGGGTACCTACGATGTTACCTTGACAGTAACTACAGGAATAGGATGTATGAGGTCTATTACGGAACAAGTATTTATCCTTCCTTCTATTGGTGTGAATGATTATCCGTATTCGGAAGATTTTGAAGGCGGTGCAGCCGGTTGGGTTGCTGAAGGATCAAATAGTTCGTGGGAGTGGGGTGTTCCGGGTGGTTCCATGGTTATTAATTCCGCAGCTAGTGGTAGCTATGCTTGGGTGACAAATCTGACAGGTTCTTACAACACCGGAGAGCGTTCTTGGGTAAACACACCATGTTTTGATTTCAGTACGATGGTAAAGCCCATGATTGCCTTTAAAGTATGGTCGCATACGGAGCAGCAAAAAAGCGGTGTTATTGTGGAGTGTTCTACGGATGGAGGAGATACCTGGACCGTGCTTGGAGACGATAGCGGCATTGGGAGTGTTGAGTGGTATAATACCTCTGCTATTATTGGCAGTCCCAGCAGCCCTGGAAATGTTAATATCGGGGACTTAGGCTGGTCTGGAAAAGAAGCGGGTTGGATAGAGGTAAAACATTCGCTGGACCGTTTCAGGGGAAATAGCTCCGTACGTTTTAGAATTACATTCGGCGCGGATTTAAATGATCCCAGTATCTCGGGATTAAACGGCTTTGCCTTCGATGATTTTTACATTGGAGAGCGGTCTAAGGTAATTTTATTGGAACACTTTACCAATAATTCACAAGCCGAAAGTGGGTTGTCAAATGATCAGGTAACCAACCTGGTGAGTCAAAACGGCAACGAGGTATTTAATATTAATTACCACACCAGCTTTCCTGGCTTTGATTTATTCAATCAGGAAAACAAGCCGGATCCCAGCGCCAGAAGATTGTTTTATGGCTTATCTGAACCTCCCAATTCCGTATTTAATGGTGAGCATATATTTACATTGTTGAATGCCAGTAACACGGCAGTGCTTCAGGATTCAATTGACAAACTTTCACTGGAAACACCGTTGTTCGATATCAATTTGACTTTACCTGCCGCCGGTAACTCCCAGCTCGATATTAATGCCATTATTACAGCCACTCCGGCCATCCCACCAGGTTTCAACGAAGAATTGGTGGTTCATACGGCCATTATTGAAACGGAGGTTTCCGGAGTTAACGGAATTCCTGCCGGTATCACTTATTACAATGTCATGAAAAAACTCCTGCCAGACGCTTCGGGAAATACAATTAACCGAACATGGAATGTAAATGACGCTGAAACCGTTAGTGAATCCTGGACCGTTCAGAGAGCTTATGATCCAACCAAGCTGGCTGTTATTGTGTTTGTGCAAAATAAGAATACTAAAAGAGTCTATCAGGCGGCCTACATCAAAGCGCCTGACAAACAAAATGTGACGGTTACAGGCATTGACGATGGTAATGGTACTTTTGAAGACCTGATTGTCTATCCGCAGCCAGCGTCAGATCACGTCACTTTGGCGTTGAGCAAATCCTTGCAAAATAAATATACCTGGAAGCTAACAGATTTGCGTGGTGTAACCATTAAAAACGGCAGTATTGAGCGACATGAAAAAGGAATAGACATCGCTACTGATACCTTGACGAGTGGCATGTATTATATCATTTTGGAGGCCGGTGATAACGAGATAATCAGGCGTAAAATACTAATAGTACAATAGGAACATTCCAGGCAATTTTAAGGCACTTCGGTGGGATACCACTTATTTTATAGCCGCCGCCGGCCAGCCCTTTTTTACATCCTTTCAGATCAAGTCGTGTTGATTGAAAGGCTTGCGTTTTTACCAATTAATAATGCCAGAGATCACATGATTCAATTAACTCAGTATTGGGTGACAGGGTAAGTTGTTTCTGTTACTTTATAGTAATGAAGGAAAGGTGGTTGCAGGTATAGTTAGTGTTGGTACAAGGGACCTTCCTTATTTCTTTGGTTGAAAACAATATGGATTACCATAAAAAAAGAGCCGGAAAGCTCCGGCTCCATCAACTACCTGTAACATATGCAATTTCTATATTTCGGTCCCTTATACTTTATTTATCCGATAATTCTGTTAAGGCTAAGCTGAATGCTGCTGTATCCCATATCTAAAGGAACAATATTAACTTCTTCTCCGCTTGTTGGCATTTGCTGATGAATGTCAACCAGTCCTTTATCGCCATAAACCACAAATTTTGTCTCAGCTCCCGAATTTCTTTGATTCAGACTTGTCATTATTTGATTAATGATCTCCTTTTTCTTGATATATGTTTTTTCATCTATAATGAAAATGTCGGGAGTCATATCGTTATAGATCATTACCTCTTCAATATCAAAGAAAGTGTAGATGTTGCAATTAAACTTTCTTTCAATTTTTAAAACTAAGATGCTGATATCTATAAGATCTGAGTCGATTAGAAAAATGGTCGGCTTTCTCATTATTGCTTAGTGTTTTTACTATCACTAAACCATAATTTATGCCTAAATTAAAAATGGCCGTTTTCGTGGAAAAAACGGCCATTTTTAATAATTTCAGTAAGTTCTTTATCCCATGATGGGAATTTTTTTCTAAATATGGTGAAGTTCAAAGGTATTTTTGTGCCTATAATGCGATAAAAGGGGTTGGGTTTCTGCTTTTATCCAATGAATAAAAACAATCCTGGTGCAGTTGTTTCAACCTGTGCAAATAATGGCCCCCATCAGTGGAAAGGGTGATAGCTACGCCCAAGAGCGTGTTATTAAATTATAATAGTGCGGTTCCGTGATTGATCAAACCAATACTTCTTCATGCTTTAACTCTTCGTAAGCATGTTGGCACGTGATTTCAAGTTTTGCGATCAGTTCGGGTATCTGATCGACATTTTTATTCTTTAATCCGTTGGATTCGATGGTTTCAACCACATCTTTTATTGAGTTCATCCCCATAAAAACGATGGAAGGCTTGATTCTATGGGCAATGTTTCCAACCTCTTCCCACTTTTCCTCGCTGGCCGCTTTTTTAATTTGCTGGATCATGATCGGACTGTTTTCCATGAAGGATAAAATCATGTCCTTGATAAATTCTTCGTCGCTATCGCTGATATCTTTTAAATAGGACAGGTCTACCACTGTCTTTCGTCTTTGGCTGGCTTTGGGAACAATTGGTTTTTGATCACTTTTGCCTGTTTCCTGCAGATTATCTTTTGGTTTAATGTTGGTAAGCTTGATAATCTTATTAAATAATTCCTCTGGTACGAACGGTTTAGGCAGATAATCATCCATACCGACTTCCAGACATTTCACATTATCTCCTTTAATGGCGTTAGCGGTGAGAGCGATAATTGGTATATCGGCTTTAGGAGCCGTAAAGTTGGTTCTGATATTTCTCGTAGTTTCAAAACCATCCATTACCGGCATTTGAATGTCCATCAGGATCAGATCGTAGTCATTTTTTCTGATTTTTTCCAGGGCGATGTATCCGTTGGCAGCGATATCCACTTTACAATTCCATTTCTTTAAAATGTTAGAGGAATACATTTGATTGATGTCATTGTCTTCCACCAGTAAAATGGATAAGGTGTCAAATGAACCTAATTCCTTAATTTTTAATTTGGTATCATTGTTAGGATCCAGCTTCTGCAAATCCTTGTCATTGGCTTTATCATACGGAATGGTGAAGGAGAAGACAGTACCTTCTCTTTCTACACTTTGTACCTGGATAGATCCACCTTGCAATTCAACCAATTGCTTGCAAATAGCCAGGCCGAGACCAGTGCCACCAAATCTTCTTGTCACACTTTCATCTGCTTGCCGGAAACTATCAAAAATGGATTTGATTTTATCGGCGGGGATGCCGATACCTGAATCGGCAACCTCAAACTTCATGATGACTTTGTCCTTACTGATTTTTTCAACCTGCGCGCTGACTTTAATGTATCCCGCGTAGGTAAATTTTACCGCATTACCGATGAGATTCATTAAGATCTGGTTTAACCTTACCGGATCTCCCAACAACACTATTTTTGCCTCAGGGGCAATGTGATAGGATAATTGAAGCCCTTTTTCATCAGTTCTGTACTTAAAGGTTTCTATAACAGAGGCAATTTGATTTTCGGAAATGAAACCTATTTTTTCAAAATTGAGCTTTCCTGATTCTATTTTTGAAATATCCAGGATGTCATTGATAATCACCTTCAGGTTTTCAGCGGAACTCTGGATGCCGTTTAAGTATTTCTTCTGATCAAGTGTTGGGTTGGTCTCTGCCAGTAGATTGATCAGACCGGCGATGCCATTAATTGGTGTTCGTATCTCATGACTCATGTTAGCCAAGAACTGTTCCTTGGCTTTTTGTACACTTAGCAACTCCTCGGCATCTTTTTTTCGTTGCGTGATGTCTACCGATATACTCAGCATCTGGATAGTACCTTCGTCTGCAGGCAGCGCTTTTTTGGTGGTTTGAAACCACCGGATTTCTTTATCAGGTAAAGTAAATGACTCTTCAACGATTATTTCTTCTCCCCTTAATATAGCCTCGGTATCTTCTTTAGATTCGTTGTATAATTCTTCCGGCTTCGCCTTGGCCTTTGCATTTAAAATTTCTATGACATTTTCTTTGGTAGAACCATGCAAATCTGCCACTGCCTGGTTTATCAGCTGAAATGTGCCGTCTTCATCTTTCACATAGATCAGGTTGGGATCGGTATCTATCACCTGCTGAATGAATTGTTGTTGTTTTTTAAGCTCGTGATTGGTTTGGATTTTTTCAGTAATATCACGACAATCCAAAATCAATCCTTCAACCCCTTCTTTATCCATTAGGTTTATACTATTCGATTCGAGGTACCGATATTTACCGTTGGCACAAAGGAATTGATATTCCAGCTTTTGAACCTTCTCCTCCCGGATACTTTTATCAAACCCATCCTTGAAATGTGTAAGACTTTTGGGATGAACGAAATCAAAGAAGTTTTTTCCAACCAAAAAACCTGGGTTGTATCCCAGTGTCTCCTTTGAGGAAGGATTATGATAAAGGATAACTCCTTTGGGATCTAAAATGATGATAATATCAGAGCCGTATTCGACAACAGATTTGTTAAATGCCTCATGGCTAATATAATCTTCCAGTTTATTATACTGCCTTTTATGAACACTTAACCCTTCAAAAGTCGAAGTCAGAGAATTGGCTATCAGGGTCAGAATACTTTCTTCTTCCTTATCAAAACCTTCTTCACGATCGATGAAAATCGTAATTATAGATACGATAGCGTCGCCAAAATAGGCCGGGATAACCAACAAATTCCCACTTTTGTAGAAACATGTATCTTTCAGGATTGCCGTATGCTTTTCGTCCAGGCAGTTTACAAAAATTGAACTCCTTTTTTGTGACAGGGTTTTATACAGAAATTCAGGTGTGGCGCCAGCAGATATTTTGCCTTTTTCGGCTTCTGTTAAGCCACCATATAATTGCGGTATCAGCGTTTTTTCCTCACTCTCAATCGCCCAAAAAATCACTTCAAAAGACGAATCGATAAAAAGTCCAAATGACTCAACCATCAGATCTTCAAGATCTTTTTCCGTCTTTGCTCTTGAAAAATTCCTATTGACGTAGTTTAATTTCTCAAATACGTCAATGGAGGTATTACCTGGATTCATTAAAACTTATTTTGATTATCTGACAATTTCCACTTCCTTTTCCTTGAGATATCGGTAAATAGTCGACTTTCCAATGTCTAGCTTGTTGGCTACCTTGATGACATTATTGTCATATTTTTCAAGAAAATGCTGTATAATACGGTGGTTGTACTCTTTCAGGGTTAAATCCTCATAGGCGAAGTTATTCTCTTTTACCACGCTGTTGAAATTTATTTCAGCTTCTGTAATTTCATCTCCGCTGGTTAAGACCGCGGCGAGCTCGATCACAGACTTTAATTCTCTCACATTTCCGGGCCATGGATACTTTAGTAGTTTTTCCTGGGCGGATTTGCTGATAGATATTTTTCCCAGCTGATTTTCGTTACAGAATTGATCTAACAGATAGCGGGCGATTATTACAATGTCATTGTCCCGATCCCGAAGCGCCGGCAGATTAACCGGTAATCCCAATAACCTGTAATATAAATCCTCCCTGAATTTGCCGTTCTTGACCTCTTCCGTCAGGTTGCGGTGGGTAGCTACTATAACACGCGCATCCACTTTAATGACGCTATTGCCACCGATTCTTGTAATTTCCTTTTCCTGAAGCACTCTCAATAGCTTGGACTGGAGGTTTAGATCCATTTCACCAATTTCGTCGAGGAATATGGTGCCGCCCTGGGCTTCTTCAAATTTTCCCAATCTTCTGGCCATGGCACCTGTAAAAGCCCCTTTTTCATGCCCAAACAACTCACTTTCAATAAGTTCGTTGGGAATGGCGGCGATATTTACAGCGATAAAAGGATTTTTCTTTTTTTCAGAATTATAATGGATCGCCTTGGCTACCAGTTCTTTACCGGTTCCGGTTTCACCTGTGATGGATACGGTAATGTTGGTCTTGACAGCCTTTTCCAGCAGGGAAAAAACTTTTTTTATGGACTTGCTATTTCCAATGATACTTTTTCCGAACTCGTACTTTTCTGAAATCTCTTTTTTCAAATAAGCAATTTCATTTACCAGGGAGACATTTTTCCTTGCGTTGTTGATGGAGTTGATTAATTTGTCTTTGGTATCTTCATCCTTTATGATGTAATCGTAAGCGCCTAGTTTTAATAATTGTACCGCGGTCCTGACTTCCTCTTGTCCTGAAATAATGATTACCGGCAGGCTTGAGTCATAATTTTTGATTTTTTTTAACACCTCTTCTCCGGATATATCGGGTAGCGTATAATCCAGGGTAATTATGGTTGGTTTCTCGTGTAAATGTTCTATGCATTCCTTGCCACTAGAAAAAAATCTCAATTCATTGTCAGGATTGAGTTCTAGGACATATCTAAGAAATTTAACATAAGTTGGATCATCCTCAACAGCAAATATTTTTACCGGCTCTTCAGTGTACATAATGGTTTTTCTTTGATGTGTTGCGTTATCAATTAAAATCGCTGAATAAAAAAAATATAGGGGGTTTTCTATTATATAAACATAATATATTTTGGGCATTAAAATAAATCAAAAGCACTATGGCGGCCCGTAATCTTTCCTGAAATCTTACGACCGCTCGCATCAGGTATTATTTGCATTATACTAAGATAATATTCCTCTATTGAAACAAATTGGGGTACTTTGTATCTATTTAATTGGCACATTGTTTTTAATCTTACATAGGCGATGTGCTATTATTCGGATTTTGATAGTATTTTTGATTTTGGTCCTGAACCGTTGAAGTGTACTTTAAGTCTTTCTTTATTTAAAATGTTCCTCTATGAGTGGTTCGATTGATAAGAGTTTTGTTGTGCCAACCCGTTTTATTTTCATAATGTGGGCGGTGTTTAGTGTTGAGTTTTTCCTGCAAATTGATTTAGGTTTCTTTGGTATTTATCCCAGAACCCTCACCGGGTTGATCGGTATTCTGACAGCCCCGTTAATTCACGGTAATCTGGGGCATATCATTTCCAACACATTTCCCATGCTGTTTTTGGGAACGACCTTATACTTTCTTTTTGACCGGATTGCGCAAAAGGTATTTTTACAGTGTTATTTTTTGACCGGCATTCTCGTCTGGCTTTTTGCACGGTCTTCCTATCATATCGGTGCCAGCGGACTGATTTATGGGTTGGCTGCTTTCCTGATATTTTTTGGACTCTTTAGGGGAGATCTGAGATCGCTGCTGGTTTCGTTGCTTATTTTTGCCATCTATAATGGAATATTTTACGGGGTGTTGCCATCTCATCCCAATGTCTCGTGGGAGTCTCATTTGTGTGGCGCAATTGTCGGTGTTTATCAGGCGGCCAGATTTAGCAAGGTGAGAAAGGTAAGTTCCTGACGATGAGCTATTAAACACAAAAGGCTAACCTAAAAGGTCAGCCTTATTTTTTTTGATCGGCAGGTGCTAGTCAGCGATGACTACCTTGTTGATTTTGTCGCCCTGCCGGATTTCGTCGATCACTTCAAGGCCGTCAACCACCTTTCCGAAACAAGTATGGTTTCTGTCAAGGTGTTGTGTATTTTCCCGGCCGTGGCAAATAAAAAATTGCGAGCCGCCGGTATTCCTTCCCGCATGGGCCATGGATAAAACACCTCTGTCGTGGAACTGGTTGTCGCCATCCAATTCGCAATCGATCTGGTAACCTGGCCCTCCGGCACCGGTACCATCAGGGCATCCTCCCTGGATAACAAAATTTGGAATTACACGGTGAAAAGTCAGCCCATCATAAAAACCCTTTTTCGATAGAGAAACAAAATTCTCGACGGTTTTCGGAGCGTCGTTTTCATAAAACTCTACTTTCATGATACCTTTATCGGTATGGATTTCTCCTTTTTTCATATGAATACTAGTTATTATCTCTTAAAATGGTAGTTTTTCATTGTCTCCTTCGTCATCACTCAGCCATTCCGGCTCGGACAGGGTGTCGGACGAAGCCTCTTGTGGTGCCCCGGTAGCTTGCGCTTCTTCCGCCTGCTGTAGCCGCCAGGCTTGCAGGCTGTTAAAATATTTAACTTCTCCTTTCGGGTCGGTCCATTTTCTCCCTTTCAGGTTAAAAAATACATTTATCTCCTGTCCCGCGGTGAAGCCATCCAGAAGATCACATTTTTCCTGAATAAGTTCAAATTTTAGTAACTCCGGGTATTGCGGGTTTTCAGCGTATTCCAAGATAAATTCCCTTTTGCGGAAGGTATTTGTAACGTTCTGTGTATCAAAAACCTCCAATAACTTTCCTTTGATATCCATGATATTAAATTAAAAATGCAGCCTGTTTACAGGCTGCAAATTTAATCAAATAGTTTATATTTTGAATAGTTTTATCAAATAGGATTGCAATACCTCCTACAATTCGATAAAGCCGCTAATATCTGCTATAGAATGATCTTATTCTTTGTGTCAATTGGTCATAAAGAGGTCCTGTAAAGGCGATAAACAGATCCTGTGGAAGGGGAGGAGGAACCTCCTTTTCGTGGCAAAGTGCCAGCTGATCCTTGCTAAGTGCTCTTTCGTCACCATTGAAATTTGCCCATTCCGAAAACCAGACGAATTCACTGGCAAAGTTCTCACTGAATAATATTTCTTCGTTTGCTGCATTGACTACCAGCATATTTAATACACCAGAGGATATTACCTCTTTGCGGTAGGTAGTCAATTTTGCTTTAACCTCTCCAAATACGTCTACTACGCTATCTTTGGCAACTTCGAGTTCTCCTACTTTTACACCATCTTTTACCAGGGTTTCAACCGTTTCTTTCACGTGGGTTTGTCCTACCATATAGTCCTGAAACTGGATTTTCATCACCTGATCGGGATGTTGCAGGTTTTCTACCTGGGCCTCTTTGGGAGAGTAATATCTCACAAACTCATTAGTATTATAGGAATTCAGGAATTCCTGTACTTTTTCCAGAAAAAAGTCAGCGGTAACCTTGTACCGCAACGAAGGCACCGGTATTTGATTGACAACTACCTTTAAAGTGGCAAAATACTTTGCCTCCCGGATCCTTTCCTGCGTATCTTTAAAGCCGGGCACAAAACGATCGGCTTCCATAAAATCAAAATAGGCCTGCTTCGCACCCTCTCTTGTATTGCTGTTGAAGGCTACCAAACCCGCGCCATAGCTCTCTTCAGCTGCTTTGTTTTTTGACTCTACCAACTCGCTGAAGTAACTCCTGGGATTTGGAATTACATTTAATGCTCCCGGAGACCTGCGGATGGCCTCATACATTTGATTTATCTTTTCATAGTTGTAAACCACATTTCTCCATTTCTTGGGATCATTGGAAGCCATTAAATTGGAAGATTGATCCAGAAACCAATCGACTGATAAAGGATAACTGTTTCTTAATGTTTCCTGAGCCTTTTTTTGGTTGGGCTTACTCCTCAATCTGTTCACCGCTTTCATGACGGCGTCATAATAGTTTCCTCTTTGCAATGATTTTTTGCCAGACGAACAACCATCTAAAATTAGCAATGGTATCAGCAGTATAACCAGATAAGTGTATTTATTTAACATGATATAGTGGTCGTTATTTAAATATTTGGCAATTTAAGGTTATTCGGGTTTGCCACCAGCTATTCTTGGTTAAAATAATTGTACATGTAAGCTTTTAACTCAAAAAGTTTCAAAAAAACGAAAGCTTAAATGAATCCAAAGCAAAGCATATAAAGATCATGTTTTAAAACAATGTAACCCCGAAAAAGGTTTCTAACACACTCATTACCAGAAGAATACTTAGTATTAGCGGGCATATTATTCGGACGCCCAGATCGACATATTTTTCAGCGAAACTTCCTTTGAAGTTTGGATAGCCGGCCTCCAGCTCTTTGTTCAGGTTTTCTTTTTTCCATACATAAGCCGCAAAAATTGTTATTAGAATTCCTCCAAGCGGTAAAAATGTATCGTTGGCTATATGACCAATGAAGGTCATAAAGTCGGTAGGAGAGTCGGCGCCCACGTAGGTGATAAATTTAGTCAGTGTTTCCGAATATCCATTGGCCATTAAAGAGGGGAGACCAATGACAAAAATAATCAATGCGATGATCCAAACTGCTTTTTTCCTTTGAATTTTATATTCATCTACCACAAAGGAAACAGGAACTTCCAATAATGATATTGTACTTGTGAGCGCGGCAAAGGACAGCAACAGGAAAAAGGCACCTCCTATAATTACACCCAGATTTCCGCCCAGACTTTCGAATACACCCGGCAAAGTGATGAAGATAAGGCCAGGGCCGCCGTTAGTATCCAGTCCCTGGGAAAATACGAAAGGGAATAACATCAAACCGGCGAGGAATGCAATACCGACGTCTGCCAGCGTGATAAAGGCGGCGGAGGCAACGATGTTTTCGTTTCTGTTTACATAGCTGCCATAAGTGATGATGGCACCCATTCCAAGTGAAAGAGAGAAAAAAGCCTGTCCCAGAGCACTGCGGATGACCGCCAGGTTGATTTTTGAAAAATCCGGCACCAGGTAAAATTCGACTCCCTTCATAGCGTTGGGCAAGGTCATGGCATAAATTACCAGTCCCAGTATCATAGCAATAAGAGAAGGCATTAAAATTTTAGCCGCTTTCTCAATTCCCCCTGAAACACCTCTGGAAACAATAAAAGTTGTCGTAAGCATAAATACGGTGGCATAACCCCCAACTGTTACCACATCCTTTGTGAAAGCGCCAAATTGACTGCCAATGTCAAAGTTTCCCGTAATAATTTCAACAAAGTAGCCAAAGGCCCAACCGGCAACTACGTTATAATAAGAAAGGATTAGTGTGCCGCATGCGATCCCCAAAATGCCAACAATACGCCATTTTTTAAAACCTAACGCTGTGTAAGCACCTGCCGCGTTTAATTGGGTTTTTCTTCCGATAGCAATTTCAGTTACCATAACAGGGAAGGCCAGAATGAAACAAAATAAAACGTACATAGCTACAAATGCCGCCCCTCCGCCCTGGCCAACTTCAAAAGGAAATTTCCAAATATTTCCAAGTCCTACAGCTGACCCTGCTGCTGCTAGTACAAATCCTAATCGGCTGGAAAAACCGCCTCTTTGTGCCATAATTTAGAGTTTAGATGAATTGAAAAATAAGTTTGCCGGTTTTTGGTCTGGACAAAATGACAAATCATTATATATAATAATGGGGAAAACAGGTTTAATGTCTAATAAAACTAATTTCGAATATGGTAAAAAAAAATATGATTTTTAAATAATCAGTTAAAAATATGTGGTTAGACTGATACCCGCTTCAGAGAGTGCATAAAAAAGCGGGAAATCTCCTAGTTGAAAATTTCCCGCCCAACTTTACAAAACCGTAGTTTCATAAAGCTACAAAGGCCCAACATAAATTTTTTCTCATCTATCAACCTAGGTAAAACCTAAGTAGTGCTCAAACTTTTTGACAGGTGGTGGATTTTTCGAGGATTTTCCTTTCGGCGTAAGCCTCTAAAAATCAAATATATATTGTTGTTTGCATAGGAAAGGTAGTTATGATACAAATAGATTCCGAATTTTTATACCTTTTTTTTTACACAAATTTCCCACAATGAATAGACATAAAAACTTGTGAAATCACATGGTTATCCCCTTGTTTAAAGCACTTGTCCACAAGTTATCCACAGATGTCAGTGGGCATGACCATACCGCCGTCAGCGTCAACGTTAACCAGGAGGCCAAAGCCTTAACGCGTATTGACAGGTAGTCCACGGGGCATGGTTGATTATGTAATAAAATAATGCCGCTTATTTAAAAATTGGCATAGCTTTATTAGTTTTGGCAGCAGGTTTAGGTTTACCTGCAGATCAAAATTTTTTTGCCATTATAACTGCTTTTCAAAATGAATAAAACGTTAGAAAGTGTAAGTGAATTTCACAAGACCTTTGGTGCTCCCGTATTGAACAATCCGCAAATCCCGGATGAAGATCGCGTCAGGCTTAGGTTGACTTTAATACTGGAAGAATTGAGTGAGTTGGCGGAAGCTTCAGGGGCTGCCAAAATTTTTAATGAAATGATGAAAAATAAGGTAGCAGCCTTTGAGGAGAAGCCGGAAGTGACAGATACAGGAGAAGCGCTGGATGCCTTGTGCGATTTACAGGTGGTGCTGAACGGGTCAACGTTGGAATATGGATTGCAAGACAGGTTTGATGAGGCCTTTGATGAAGTACACCGGTCCAATATGAGTAAAGCCTGTGCCAGTAAGGAGGACGCAGAAGCTTCAGTGCTCAAATATCAAAAGCAAGGCGTCGAAACAGTGCTTGAAAAGGTGAATGGAAAATATGTTATCTACAGGGCCTCAGATCATAAGATACTTAAAGGAATAAATTATTTTAGCCCCGATATAAATCAATTCGCTAAATAATCGTTGCTGCCGGTGGTAAAACAGGCTGCTAACCCAGGTTTGGTGCTTGCTCTTTTAAACTCATTACCTGAATAGACGCCAGTGAAATCAGGCAGTAGGCTGTGAAGTAGTAAAAACCGCTTTCCAATTCAGCATGGATACCCTCATTGGACTTGGTCGCCAGGTAAGCTAAAAATACGCCCACCACAAATACATCCGCCATGGACCATTTGCCGATAGCGTAGACAAACCGGTAAAGTTTAAGTCTGTTTTTGATTTGCTTAAAGAATAACACAATCAGTAAGATAACGGCTTTAAGTAACGGCACTATAATGCTGAAGAAAAGAATTAATATGGCTACAATTTCATTTTTTTCCTGGAATAGGGTCTCGATGGTTTCCACTATATTTTGTGTTCTTTCATAAAAGGTCATTTTACCGATCAGGGGTAGCTCAGCACCGATTTCCAGCGTCAGTATAGGGTTTGTTAGTCCGGGGTAAAGGCATATTAAAGAGATAATGATTAAGGCAAAGGAGATTTTATTTCTTAATAACATAGATGAATTTTAGATCAGAACGATAATAATTGTGAGATTAAAGAAAGAAATCGAATTATGCAATAATTACCACTTTGAAAAAAAGATCATTTAATTGGTCGAAAACAGGATCCCTAACGATATCTCAAACCCGGTAAAATCTACCTCTGAGCCGGGAAAGGAGGTCTCCATGGTATTAATACCCGTTTCGTCTCCGCCAGTAATGGTTCCGGAGAGGTTTACTTCAGCCTGGCCGATGTAATAGTAACCGCCCATGGAAATGCCGAAATTATTTTTCAGATAAAATATATATTCGCCACCAAAATGAATACCAAACCCTATATTATTGTCTGCTTCAAAATCTGAATTTGCCACCTGCCAGCCGGTATAGGGAATAAGCGCGCGATCAAGATTTCCCTCATTGATTTTTTGGTCAAAATTAAAAAAGGTAAAACCACCGCCCTTTATTCTAAAAACGTGGTCGTCGTTGCCAAACTCCAGCACCAGCTCCAATGGTACCAAAAGGGTAAAAGTGGGACCGATCAACGGTTTTTTGCTTTCAAATGGCAATGACTTTACATTCAATCCCGACATCCGGTAAAGAGTTACGCCGGTTTCTATCGAAAGATAGTCAGTGATATTAATACCAAAACCGCGGAAAGATATCGGGCTGATAGGGGCTGAGAAGTAACCGTTTTTAGGAATGAAAAATGAAGCCGAAACCCCTATTTCCTGTGCTTTTAGCTGACTGCTTTCGGAAAGACCACTTAATATCAAAAGGACCATTGCGATTCTGGCCACAACTTTAGTTTTAAATACCACATTCATAAATTTAACATCTTAATACTTAAGAAAGTTAAGATGTTAAATATTGTGCGGTAAAGCAAATCCTGCCTGATTATTCGGCCTCAAGGTTTTGAGGCCCTGTTTAAGATCGGGGATCTACCGAAAACTTTGCAGTATCATGTGACACAAGCAACTTTCCCATTAGCAAAGCCAGCTCATCAACCATGGGTTCTTTGAGAAGTTCAGCCTGCTTACCTGGAACCCTGTAATCGTACACTTTACCGGTTACCAGGTTTTGCCAGGACTCAAGACTTTTCATATGTGCTTTGTGAGATTTGCCGTCGGGCTGAATTAATATGACATTGCCGTGAAAGGATTGAGGATGATGGCCTCTGATCATTTCATGATGAATAAGCTTATAATCCATTAATTGAGATGGAAGAATCCAATTTTTAGCTTTATAAAGCTGGAAGGCTTTAAGCCAGCTATATTTCAAAAATCGCTTTTTTGAATAAAACGCCTTAGATCTCAATGATCCTAAAAAGCTTTTGGCAGGTTTTATCTTATGGCTGTAACCAGTGGCTTCCAGAACAGAGATCGTCTCATTTTCTCCAATGATAATTTTAGGAAGATCATTTGCTGGGAACTGGCTGCCTATCAAAAAGACGATATCTACTTTCTGTCCCTGTGACTGTAGTTCTCGTGAAACCTCATAAGCCAGCAACCCGCCGAAACAATATCCGCCGAGACGGTATGGACCCTGGGGTTTGAACTTTCGTATTTTCCTGGCATAATATTCTGCCATATCTTTAAGAGAGTAATACGGCTTCCCGTCGCTGCCAAGTTCATCGATCTGCACACCGTAAACCGGGTAGTCGGCCGGCAGCTGAGAGACCAACTGATAATAGCTTAGTACATTCCCGCTTGGCGTATGCAGCAGAAACAATGGCGTTTGATTGCCTTCCTCTCTGATGGGTACAATCGTATCCTTTTCATCCGTATCTCGCTGTTCCTGTATGATCCAATTACTCAACCTGGCAATAGTGGGAAACTTCATAAGAGCAGATACGGCTATGTTTACACCCATCTGTTTTTCGATTTGGGTAACCATATGCACCGCTAATAACGAATGTCCTCCAAGATCGAAAAAGTTGTCATGAATGCTTAGCTGTTGGATATTGAGGGTTTCAACCCAGATTTCCATGATGGATTTCTCAATATCATTTCTGGGAGCTACTACCTTTTTGTCTGCATTTTCAATGGACAGGTCAACTTTGGGTAAAGCTTTAATGTCGATTTTACCATTGGGCGACTTGGGAAACTGATCTATCTTGCAAAAAATAGCTGGAACCATATGCTTAGGCAATTTATCTTCTGCCTGCAGTTTTAATTGTTCTTTTGCCACTCCCTTACTATCAACGGTATAATAGGCAATTATTTTTTGCATTGCGGGGCCCTCGTCGCTTAAGACTACTTTGCACTGGTTTACATCAGGAATATCATTAATAGCCGTTTCAATTTCACCTAATTCTATCCTCATGCCCCTCAACTTGACCAAATTGTCGGTCCGGCCTACAAAATCAATATCGCCGTTGGAAAGATATCGCCCAATATCGCCGGTTTTGTACATTTTTTCTTCATTATTGGTAAATGGGTTATCAATGAATTTTTTGTTGGTGGCTTCTTCATTGTTGTAATAGCCCCTGGCCAATCCAATACCGCCTATATAAATCTCTCCGGGGACTCCCACAGGCGCCGGCTTCAGATTGTCATCCAGCAGATAGACTTTATAATTTGCAAATGGCCTTCCTATAGCAGTTTTTTTTGTGCCTTTCTTAAATTCTGAAATGGTGGCACCAATGGTAGCTTCACTGGGACCATAGCCGTTAAAGAACTTTCTCCCAGCCGACCATTTGTCCACCAACATTTCGGGACAGGCCTCACCAGTTACTGTGATGACCTTTAAATGAGGAAGCTTTGCTTTGGGAAGTATACTCAATGCGGAAGGAGGCAGGGTTACGTGTGATATCTTCTTTTGATTTAATAGCCTTATAAGATCCGGTCCCGGCAAGATTTGATCCTTTTGGGCGATACACAATGTTGCTCCGGAAAGCAAAGCCATTCCTATTTCACATATGGAGGCGTCAAAACTAAGCGAGGCAAATTGTAATACGCAATGGCCCTGCTTTAATTCGTACTTTCTGATGTGATCAATAATTAGATTGGGCAATCCCTTGTGCTCTATCAGTACCCCCTTAGGCTGTCCGGTGGAGCCGGAAGTGTAGATCATGTAAGCGAGGTCATTGGTGGAAATTTGCCTGTCAGGATTTTTGTCGCTCTCGCTTGCAATTAGTCCGCCACTATCCTGATCGACCAGAATTGTATTCAGGTTAATTTTTGTAAGGTTTGAGCAGTGATTGGCTGTACTCAATAAAAATTTAATAGCAGCGTCGTGGAGCATATATTCTTTGCGCTGTACCGGATATTCCGGGTCGATGGCGACATAAGCACCTCCGGATTTAAGTACTGCCAACACGCTTACGACCATTTCAAAAGACCTGTCAAGCTGGATTCCAACAAAATCTTCTTTTTCAATACCCATGCTGATTAACAGGTGAGCCAGCTTATTGGCTTTTCTGTTCAATGCATCATAGGTCATAGATTTTTTTCCAAAACTAAGGGCTATGGCGTTGGGTGTTTTTTCGACCTGCTCCTCAAACAGCTGATGAAAACATTTGTTCTTTGGATAAGGTTTGGAGGTTTCATTCCAGCCAAACACCATCTCTTCATGCTCTTTGTCGGTGAGGAGAGGTATATCTTTGACCGGCAGTTCTCTGTTCTCCGCCAGTCTTTTGACAAGTATCTGATAGTGATCGACCAGTCGTCGGATCATTTCATCATCGTAAATATCTACGTTATAATCGAAGGCGCAGTTAAGTTGTCCATCCTGCTCCTCTGTGATCTCAAGCGTTAGGTCAAATTTTGCATGTGTCACCGCCTTTTCTACTTTTGTGATCGTAAGATTATCCATAACAAAGGACTCTTTTTTGTAGTTTTGATAGGCGAACATTACCTGGAATATAGGACTGAAGCTTGGATTCCTTTCCGGGTTAATGGCTTCCACCAATTTGTCAAAAGGAATATCCTGGTTTTTAAAAGCTTCGGAAATTGTAGTGCAGGTCGCTTTTAGTGTATCGCAAAAATTGAGGTGACCTTCAATGGTAGTCCTTAATGGGATAGTTCTGACAAAGACATCAATGTGTTCTTTTTTGCTTTCGTCCCTATGCCTTCCTGAAAAGGGGGAACCAACAACAATGTCCTCCTTGCCCGCATATCTGCTTAACAGGATTTTAAAGGCGCTTAGAAAGCCAATGTAGTCGGAGCAATCATCTTTTCGGCAAACGCTTGTAAAATTAGCATGTGTTTGCCGGTCAATCGAAAAAGTAATTCGTTTACCGTTAAAGGTTTGTGTTGATGGCCTGACCTTGTTGGTTGGCAGCTCCAGTAACTGGGGAACATTTTTAAATTGTTGCTGCCAATAAGCAATCTGTTTTTCCCAGTTGTTGTGATCACTAGTATCGTGAACAGTTATATCCTGCAGCGCCGGTAGCGAGACGGTCTGCCCGTTAATTCGCGCATTATAACCAAGCGCCAGTTCCTTTTTAAAGATTTCAAAAGACCAGCCATCCGATATGATATGATGCATGTTAAGCAACAACCTGTATTTCTGCCCACCCAACCATACAACCTTTACAACCAGCAGGGGGCCACGCTTCAAATCAAATACGTGACTGGCTTCCACCAATGATAACTCCTCGATTTTCTGAGCTAACCCTTCCTGGGAAGTTTGACTTAAATTGTGGAAAGTGATTTTAAAGGGAATACTTTCGTGAATTTCTCTGAAAACTTCGTTGCCAATTTCTCTAAAAGTAGTTCTTAATGCCGGATGCCGTTGAATGATTGCCTTAACACTGTTTTCCAGATTTGAAACTTCCAGCGCTCCTGTAAGCTCGTATTGCTGGATGAGATTATAGCTACCCCCAACGTTTTGATATTGGCAGAGATACCATAACCTTCTTTGTGCCGGGGAAAGCGGACTTAGCTGACCTTTGCTTTTTCTATGACCCTGTGCATTTTTTGGTTCGGGAAGAATCTCCGGCAACGCCTTGTAGCCGTCCGTAGAAGGGGTTGTCATAGATTGAAAGCTTAAAGTGTATGGCATCATGATGTCTGTTATTTGGTCGTATCTTTTCACTCAAAGTGAATACCAGAATTTTGAAAAGGCGCTCAGGACTTTTAAAGGTGGGTTTTCATCAATAATCATTTTTTTTTATTCCCAGAATGGGACAAAATGGATGAAATTGGGAAAACATATAAGGCAGCTATTTCCCGGAATTTTGGTATTAAAATCCAGTGGGTGACATAAGTTCCTTACTTAAATTTTACATTGATGATGGGCATAAAAGTAAGCTGACACAAGGGGTAGAAGGCGGGTCAGAGAGGTCTGTGACAGGCGGATAATGCGGCGAGGTTAAACTGTTAGTGGTACAGAAAAAGTAAAGTTTGATCCGATATACGGTTATTAATCGCAGGTATTTACACGCAGTGATGAAGTTGGTAAAATCCAAATTTAGCCAAATCAGTAAGAGAGGATTGTGTAAGTGGTTTTAGGGGAGATGATCACCCTTATGGCCGCACCTGTTATCTAGTCGACCTTCATTCTCTCCAAAAGGTAGGGGTAGGGTAACGCGGTGGCAGAAGGATCACCGCCTGCCGGAATTGGAGCGTACCATTTGTCTATTACATCGCTATCCCGGAGTCATGTTACCTGGCCTTGGCGAGTGCCATGAACATGCTATTAGGAAACTTTAAAAAGCTTGTAAGCCGGCCAGTACAACGTGCCTGATTCAACCCTGATAACCGCTTGCTTCCACTTCTTAAACCGATTGTTATTGAAGCTTGACAGCAACGCGGAGAAACTGGAAGAACAGTGAATATACAAAATTTGTATTAAAATTATATATATCACTGATAATCAAATAATTGTATTAATTTAATTAAAGTTAAAAATCAATTTCTTTATTTCATAATAAAAGAATCTTATTTCGAAGGAATTAACGATTTTGACAATATGGTTTGGGCGATTCCCCTGGCCAGAAAGAAAATCATCAGGGCCAGCCATAATCCGTGGTTATGGTAGTAGTTCATGAGAATAAACTGGGCTGGCAGATAACATAAAACGGTGGCAATCAGCATCGAATTTCTCATCGCCTTTGATGCTGTAAGTCCAATATAAACACCATCCCAAATAAATGGAATGACCATTAAGACAGGAGAAAAAACCATCCAAACCAGGTAGTCTTTGGCCAACAAGTATACCGGCTCCTGGTTTGTCATCATCCGCAAAATATCGGTTCCGAAAGCATAAAAGATACCGGTAAACAGTAAGCCGATCCCTATGCCCCACACAAAACATAATTTAATAGTGATCTTCAATTTATTATATTTTCCGGCGCCGAAATATTTTCCGGTAATGGACTCAGCAGCGAATGCAAATCCGTCGATGCCATACGCGGCGATCGTAAAGAATTCCAGCAGGACAATGTTGGCGGCTCCTACGGTAACACCAATGTTTCCGGATTGGATTTTAAAATAGGTAAGGGTAAAAATTAGACATAATGTACGGATGATGATATCGAGGTTAATTTGCAAAAAGGATTTAATGGCAGGCCAGTGAATGATTTTGTCCCAGTGAAAATGAGCCTTCACCGATTGATGCTTCCAAAGCAACCATAAGCCTCCGAAAATCAAGCCGGTGTATTGGGCCAGGACCGTTCCCAGTGCAACACCATCCGCTTCCATACCTGCGTATTTGACAAAATAAAAACTGCCTGAAATATTAACCGTGTTGACAAGGATGGTTAAGATCATAGGTGTCTTGGCATCCTGCATTCCCAGAAACCAACCAATAATTACATATCCCATCAGCGTGGCGGGCGCAGCGTAAATCCTGATGTTATAATAAGTTACCAGTGAGGCCTCTACCTCAGGTGATGTGTCAAACAGTGGTAATCCCAGCTGTAGCAAATAGGATCGACAAAGGATCAATATTAACCCAATAGTAACGGCAATAAGTGAAGCCCGGAAAAAAAGATAGGAAGTCTCAGATGCATTTCTATTTCCATAAGCCTGGGCGGTTAGTCCGGTAGTTCCCATTCTCAGAAAGCCAAACCCCCAGTAAAGAAAGTTAAACAGGCTCGTGCCAAAACCAACAGCCAGGATGAAGTGGGCTGATTCAAGATGGCCCATTAGCGCTACATCGACAATGCTCAACAGTGGCACCGATAAATTGCTTATTATATTGGGTAAGGCTAATTTTAGGATTTCCTTATTCAAATCAGCAATATTTTATTATCTTTAAATAAATAAAATGTTAATTGAAATGTCCTCATCTTCCATCAGAATTTTAGCTGTAGTTGTTTTAGCCTTTTGTATTATCCCGGTTTTGTCGGTGGTGCTGTCTGTGGCCGGGTCAATAGTAGGCGGTATATTTAGTGTGTTTAGTTCGGTGTTTGGTGCCCTGATAGGTGTTTTTGTTGGTATATTTGGTGCTGTAGGTGGTGTGTTTGCCGGTATTTTTGGCTCCAAATTCTTTTTGTTTATATTGTTATTGGTTGGCCTGGTCTATCTCCTTCGCAAAGCTTAATAAGGTATTACTTTTTCTACTGTATTTTTCTTCAGGAAGCTTCTGATTATTTGTTGTACTTCCCGATTATCTTCCTGCCTGTCAATACAATTTTTTAATATTTCAATATTGTCCATAGACGCCTCTTCTTCAGTGTAGCCATAGCCGCAGTACTTGCCCTTTTCAATTTGTACCACAGATATTTCATTTTCATGTCGTCCACGGTCGATTATCAGAAAGTTAGCGTGATCGTATTCCATAGACTTGACGACGGTCATGGCCCTGTCGTTGTAATCCTCCTGTCGGTCCTTTTCCCTGCAATGGCCATCGCAATGTTGCATCAGATGCCTTATACAGGGGCCGTTGGTGTAATCCAGGCCTGTTAGTTTCGGGCACAGGTCAAATTCTTCTACCATATGGTTTAAAAATCCCTTTGCCTGATTTTGAGAGGTGAAAACGGCGATAGGATGGTTCTTTCCCGATATTTTCCCCGCTTTAAAATGGATAAAGCCATCTATCAGCAACTCGGTAAAAATGCCATAATTATATCCTGACTTTAACTGTGCCCGGTTAAAATAAGGTTTATGACGTTTTATTTCAACAGATTCCAGTAACATGGAAATTAGCTCACTACCGGTTAATTCATATTCAATAGAAGCAATTTCATTTCGCAGCTCTATGGCCTTGAGGTTATCAAAATTGTTGAGATGCGCCCGGATCCTGGACTTGATATTTTTACTTTTGCCGACATAAATCAATTCGTGATGCCCGTTAAAAAAATAATATACGCCGGTTTTGTCTGGTAATGCATCAATAATGTCGGGGGAGAGGTTAGAATTCAGGTGGGCTGGTAAGTGTTTAGCCTTCCCACCTCCGGCAATAATGTTATGCTGGTCTTTGGCTAACAACATTTCAAACAGTGTTACCGTCGCCAGTGCATCGCCTGAAGCCCGGTGTCTATGGCTAATGTTGATATTCAGATCCTTGCACAGCTTTCCCAGGCTGTAAGAGGTTCTTCCCGGTATCAGGAGTCTACTCAATTTGACAGTACACAACTTTGGACGGTTAAAGTCATATCCAAGGCTTTTAAATTCAGACCTGATGAAATTATAATCAAAGCCGACGTTGTGTGCTACAAATACGGCATCATTGGTGAGGTTTACGATGTCTTTGGCGACTTCAAAAAATTTGGGTGCGTCCGCGACCATGTCATCGTCAATCCCGGTCAGCTCTGTTATGTAAAAGGGTATGCGCCGCTCCGGGTTGATAAGTGTGGAATATTCGTTAATGATTTTTGTGCCATCATGCTGGTAAATGGCGATTTCCGTGATTTTATCGGATTTAGAATTGCCGCCTGTGGTCTCTATATCAATGATGGTATACATAACCATCAAATTTATAAATTCTGAAAATCAATTGTATGGTAGGGGCAAAAAAATCCCTGTTTGTGCCAAATAACTGGCACAATACGGTCAGTGTACACCATACAATGTCTTACGGCGTACCGTCGGAAAGATCAGTCAGGACCTAATAAAATAATTAAGCCTTGTTAATATCTTTTTGCTTCAAAATTTCCCCCCAGATCCTGTTTTCCTCCTTGATTTGGTTGACGACCCGTTTGTGAACTTGTGCTTTTCTAAAGTGATTTCGGATCATAATAACAACCACGCTTACAAGCAAAATGATAGATGCTTGTATAAATAGCATTCCTAGCATAGTATTTAATTAATTAGAATTAGAAATTGTTTTATCTGCTCAACCTGCTCTTAAAGCATTGATTAATAGCAGGTTGAAATCGATATAGTATGGGCGAGTTTTATACTATGCAATGTACTTCAATTGCAATGGAGGACGGAACTGATTTTTTATCGAAAGAAATTTGGGTAATATATGGTTTGAAAATGTAATTATTTTTATGTAGGATTGAAGAAATTGTATAAAAACCATTTTGAGAATATGGGCAGCGTATTCCGATAAAACGCCTTTTTTTGTCTTAGACAGACATTTAACGATTAAATCAGGCCAAAAAGCTATGTCGACAATACTATCGGCATGACATATTTCAAATTACCTTTACAATGTATCAAAATCCGGTTTCATACGTAAAATTAGTGTTATAATTAAGTTGAACCGTTCATATTACAACATGAAAAATTTTTCCGCACTTACAGCCACTTTTTTATTGTTACCCTTGCTTGGTCTTGGTCAAAACGGGAACAATATGGATTTTGAAAGCTATAACCCACCTTCATCACTGGTGGTGCCTGAGCACCCCACAAAAAAAGCGATGTTTCCATTCATTGATGTCCATAATCACCAATGGCAGATGAACTCCCAGGATTTATCATTGCTGGTAGCTGAAATGGATAAGCTGAATATGGCGGTTATGGTTAACTTAAGTGGCAGAGGATATGGCAATGATGCTTTCTTTGAGGAGGCGATGAAGAATGTCAAAGACCATTACCCCGGGCGGTTCGTGATATTTACCAATATCGATTTAAAAAATATTGATGATGAAGACTGGACAACCAAAACGGTCAACCAGCTGGCATCCGATGTAGAAATGGGGGCAAAGGGGCTTAAGATTTACAAAAGTCAAGGGATGTTTAACAAAGATAGTCATGGCAACAGAATAAAAATCAACGATCCAAGACTGGACCCTGTCTGGCAAAAGTGTGGAGAGCTGGGCATACCGGTATTAATTCATGCGGCAGACCCAAGACAGTTTTGGGAGGCGCATGATCAGAACAATGAGCGGTGGCTGGAATTGAAATTGAAACCCAGAAGAAAGCGAAGCCCAAATGATCCGGCTCCCTGGAAAACGATTATCAGCGAGCAGCACGACATCTTCCGAAGGCATCCCGGTACCAAGTTTATTAACGCCCACCTGGGTTGGTATGGCAATGACCTGGCAAGCCTTGGAAAGCTTATGGAGGAACTACCAAATATGTATACCGAGATTGGTGCCGTAATTGCCGAACTTGGCCGGCAACCGAGAAATGCCAGGGCCTGGTTTATTAAATATCAGGATCGGGTTATGTTTGGAAAAGATTATTGGAACCCGGAGGAATACCCGACTTACTTTAGAGTTTTGGAAACGGCAGATGAATACTTTCCATACTATAAAAAATATCATGCCTACTGGAAGATGTATGGACTGGATTTGCCCGAGGAGGTGCTTAAGAAGCTTTATTACAAAAATGCGTTGAAAGTCATTCCGGGAATTAATCGGGAAGCATTCCCGGAATAACCAGCTTAGAGCCCTGTGACTCTGGCAGCGGTCATGACAAATTCGTCGCCATTGGCCGCCACAGATCCGGTAAAAGTTTCTCCTTCAAAAAGACCTTTGATGTCTATTGAAATACCAATTCCTGATAGGTATACGCTGGCTGTCAACTGATTATCGACAATTTTTAAGTTTTCCAGGTTGCCTTCTCCATAGTTGTCGGTCACCAGGTTGCCGGTAAAACCATCATCGCCATCTGCGATGTTCATTACCCCTTTTCCATCACCTGCCGGTGTGTCTTTTACAACATAATTCCATGCGCCGGCCGGGCTGTACTTGTTTTTAAGTGAGGCACACCCCGAAACAAAAAATAACGTCAGGGTGATTACCAGATAGTGCTTGTAGTTAATTTTCATTTTGAAAGGATTTTGTTAATGTTACGATGTTATGAAACCGAGCATGACGTAATCGTCACACACCGCGTGTCGCGGAGGCGCAAGGGAACGATAATTAATATGCGAGGTTCCATGTGACCAATGAAAGTAAATTATAAACACATGAAAATACTAATTTTATTCCAATGTATAGTCAACCATCACAGGAAAATGATCAGTAAGATTCATCTGTTTTAACACCTGGTGATTTAACACCCTGATTTTTTTATCGGCATATTGATGATCAATTCTCAAAAAGGGAATTTTGCCATTGTATGTGATCCCAAATCCATTGCCTGCGACTTCAAAGGAATTGTTCAGGTGTTGGTTGAAAGATTTATAAATGTAGCTATAAGGGGTTTCATTAAAATCCCCGGTCAGAATGGTTTTATAAGGGCTTGCCAGCAGGTGATCCTTTAAAAAGCCGGCTTCTTCGGACTTCACCTCAAACCCTTTTTTCATCTTTTTGATAAACATTTTTAACAAAGACACTTCTTCGCCGGTTACCTTCTCATCAACAAGTCCCATTGAAAACAAGTGTGTATTATATACCCTGATTGTATCCGACAGAACCAGCAGGTCGGTATAGATAGCAATAACTTCTTCTTTGCCATTCCTGACAGTTCCGGAGCCCGTCAGCGGGTATTTGCTGAAGATGGCAACACCTGCGGTGGTAAATTTATTTTCATCACTCCTGCTTTTGTAAAACAGATGCCGGTAGGTGGAACCCAATAGTTTTGCTTGTGTATCAAATGATTTAATGGTGGGATAGCTGCAATATTCCTGAATGCATAGTATGTCAGGACTCACTTTTTCCAGATCGTCCGTAATAGCTTTAAAGAATGCTTTGTCTTTTGAACCCTTTCTGGGGTGTGGGTTGAAACAATTTACATTGTAACTCATGACGGAAAAGTGTTTTTTTGTCTGAGTGGTATTCAGGGTAAGGGAATAGCTGGCTTGAATGTGTTTCAACCCGGCAATAATCGTGATGAGAGATAACAACAGTCGTATATTGCCTTTTGCGATCCAGAAAAACAGGAAAATAAAGTTTAAAATTATGAAGACAGGTATACCGTATGCCATAAAACCCAGATACCAAAAATATTGAGGGGAAATATAAGCTGCCACATAAGCAATTATTGTGAAGAAGGCAATTACAAGATTTATTTTGAAAATTAGTTTCAAGCTATTGAGAAGTAAAATGATTGAAATCTTTAAAAGATCACAAAAAAAACGCTGCTAAAATAACGGACAGGCCTTTATTTGATCAAATATTTTGTTCTTTTTTGCAAAAGCTTACATGGCAATTAATCATAAAATCATTGAAATGTAAGCTGTGGATTTTTTAAAGCTACTATATTGGCACATTTTATGCTAAATTTTAATTGTTATGAATCATTATAAATGTTCATGATCAAGACAAACACAATGCTTAGGCAGCCATATCTTTTGGGACTGTTTTTACTGCTGATATTGGCGGGATGTGATAAGTATCCGAAACCACAATTCGATAAAATCAGCGAATTGAAGGTGCATAATGTTGACAGGGATTTCATTACCTTAAAAGGCAGGGCGTTGTTTCAAAACCCCAATAAAATAAACTACAAAGTGAAAAAGATCAGTGTTGGGGTTATTTACAAGGAAAAAAACATCGCGACAATAAATAACACCGCAAAAACGCGCGTGACCGCCGGACAGGAATTTGAAATACCTTTTACTGTTGAGGTACCGGCAAAAGCGTTTAGAAAGAATATTTTAGCGGACCTTGTAAATATCCTTAATGGAAAAAGAGTTGATCTGAAATTTAATGGAATTTTGACAGTCTCTAAATTTGGTATTAACAAAAATGTGCCGATCGACTATAATAAATCCATTAAGCTAAAACTTTGATAATGATCTAAAATAACTACTAAACTTACCAGTACAATTGTTAACCTGATTTGGGTTTTTAATTATAGCTGGTATTAACTAATTTTCAACATTATAAAACAGTTGCTCAAGCGCTACGTTAATTAATTGAAACGAATAAGTGGAAAATGAGATTTAAATTAAATGTAATTATTCCTGCCTTCGCATTTTTTGTGCTGTTTAGCTCTTACAGGCCAAAAGATAAGGTATTAGATAAGAATGAGGTATTGCTCAAGCTGATTATGCAAAGTCTTAATCAGGGACATTATCAATCACAGATCATTGATAATGACTTTTCGACTAAGGTTTTTAATCACTATTTGCAGCAAATTGATGGTAGTAAAAAATATCTTACCAGCAAGGACATTGAAAAGCTTGGCGCTTTCAAGACGGAGATTGATGAACAGATCAATAAAGGCACGTATGAATTTTTCAAACTATCTGAAAAATTGATGAGCAAGAGGATCAAAGAGGCTGGCGCTTATTCAGACGAGATTTTAAGTAAGCCATTTGATTTTTCAAAGGATGAGCATATTGAATTTGATGATACCAAAAGAAGCTATGCAGACAGCGAGGAAGCTGTAAAAGAAGTATGGCGTAAATTTTTAAAATATCGTACCCTGTTTATACTGGAAGATCTTATCTCCAAAGAGGATGAAAAAGCGAAGGCCGATAAAAGTTTTAAAAGGACACCTTTTGAAGAATTGGAGAAAAAAGCGAGGGAAAGTGTCAGAAAAAGCCAAAAAGAGCAACAGAATGGCATGGCGAAGATTGATGAGAGTGACTGGCTATCGATTTACCTCAATTCCATTACTACTATTTATGATCCGCACACTGCTTATTTTCCGCCGGAGGATAAGGAAAACTTTGATATAGCCATGTCGGGCCAGCTCGAAGGTATAGGTGCCCGATTGTCCAGCAAGGGTGGATACATCGTGGTTGCGGAAATTGTACCGGGAAGCGCCTGCTGGAGACAAGGGAAGCTAAAAGCGGGGGATAAGATTCTAAAAGTAGGTCAGGGATCCGAGGAGCCGATTGATGTAACCGATATGCGGGCGGATCACGCAGTAAAATATATCAGAGGTAAAAAAGGAACAGAGGTGCGGTTGACCGTGCAACAGGTAGATGGAAATATTATTACCATACCAATTATAAGAGATATTGTGGTGCTGGAAGAAACCTATGCAAAATCAGCCGTAATAAATAATCAGGGCTACATAAACTTGCCTAAGTTTTATGCCGATTTTACCGGCAATGGCGGCAGGGATTGTAGCGATGATGTAAAAAATGAGATAGCAAAGCTCAAAGCAGAAGGCGTAGAGGGAATTATTCTGGACCTGAGAAATAACGGTGGCGGCTCCCTGCAGGATGTTGTTGAAATGGCCGGCTTATTTATCAAGGAAGGTCCGATTGTACAGGTAAAAGCCAAAGTTGGCAAGCCCAGGGTGTATTCCGATACTGACGAAAACATTTATTATAACGGACCGCTTGTTGTTATGGTAAACACTTACAGCGCTTCGGCCTCTGAAATTCTGGCGGCAGCCATGCAGGATTACGGAAGAGCGGTAATTGTAGGTGGAAGCCCGACTACCTTTGGCAAGGGAACCGTACAACGAGCCTTTGATCTGGATGGTTTTGTTTCGGAGGCTTACAACGAAATCAAACCCCTGGGAGCTTTGAAGCTGACGTTACAAAAATTTTATAGAATAGATGGCGGGGCTACCCAGTTAAAGGGAGTTACCCCCGATGTGATTCTTCCCGATACATGGTCCTATCTGAATGTGGGAGAAAAAGACCAGGAATTTCCTATTCCATGGGATGAAATTGGTCCTTTGCAGTATGATCAGTGGGGAAATTCCGTAACGACGCAACTGGGAAGTATTCAGCAGAAAAGCGCTGCGAGAATCCGGAAAAATGAAATTTTTAAACTGATTGATGAAAATGCCAAAAGGTACAAAATCCAGCAGGAGGATACCAAATACCCATTGTCTATTGAAAAATATCAGGCAAAGATTTCCAAGCTAAACGAGGAATCCCGCAAATATGATGATATGTTGCAGAAACTGGATGATATGCAGGTGTCATTTTTGAAAGCAGATGTCTCCCGAATAAATGCAGATGAAGTGACAAAAGAAAAGATGGAGCGATGGAAACAAAATTTGGAAAAAGATGTTTACATCAATGAGGCGATTGCCATACTTGATGATATAAAATAATAGCAGTATAAAGCCTAAATTAAAAGTCTGCCCATGGGTAGACTTTTTTGTTGTTAACGTACCCAAATTAACCTGTATATGTCCTGTCGACTATTAATACTTTTACTTTTATCCAACTGGCAACTTATGGCAAAAACCTACTATGTCAGTGAAGAGGGGTTGCTGATTAATAAGGGGACCGAGGAAAGTCCTTTACCATTTGACTATTTCGAAAGACCCAGGAATCATGCCGGTGATGTATTTCTTGTAATGGACGGGGTATATCCAAATCACTGGATTACGAGAATATACGGTGAGGAAAACCGTCCTGTGATTATTAAGTCTGAAAACTGGCTCGGGGCAGACCTGGTAGGCATTAAGAAAAAAAGAGATAATTCGAGAAAAATTTTACAGATTAAAGGCGATTATTCCTGGTTTGTAGACTTTGAAATTTATGAAAAAGAAGCGTTTAACAGGATCAAAAATAATGGTGAAGAATTCCACTATTCCGATGGTGTGCATTTGTTTGGTAAAGGGGGAAAAGTAATCAACTGTGTAGCTCACGATGTACTCATTGGTTTTTCAACCTGGTCCCCGGCCCTTGAAGGGGAGATTTACGGGTGCCTGGCGTACAATATTGGCTGGAATGACCTCGGGTCTTCCAGGAAAAATAAAGGGCATGGACACGGGTATTATGTTCAGAACAAGGCCGGGCAAAGTACTTATAAGAAACTGGCCTTAAATGTGGTTTGGGGCACCGGCAGCGAAGGATTTCATTCCTATACCCAAAAAGGAAATATTGAGTACTTTCACTTTGAAAACAATCTCGCCTATAATTTAATAGGCTTTAATCAAAGCAGGGCGATCGGAAGGGGTTTCATCCTCGGAGGCTATCAACCCGTGACCGGCCTGAAGTTTATCAACAATCACCTGTATAAAGTGAGTTTGCAGGTCGGTTATGGGGCCAATTATCCAATTATATCCAAAAACGTCAGTATAACACAAAATTATTTAATAGAAAGTAAAATCAACCTTTACTATCTGGCAGATATGAATCACTTTGACGATAATTTTATGGTGGCCTCTGATTTGTTGCTGACCGCTATTCAGGGCCGGGATGAGACGGATAATACCTGGGAATGGCCATTTAAGAGTAATAAAATACACCTTGTTGATCGTTCCGGGTCGTTACGTGTTGGCATTCAGGAGCTTACCGTAAAAGGTACCAGGTATGTGCCGCTCGATCAAAGCAAATGGAAAAATAATTTTAACGAGGTAACTACCGAAGCTCCGGCCTCAAAAGCCTTTTTGTATCAGAATAAATATAATCCCGACAGGGCGCTTGTCTATGTTTATAATTTTAAGTCTCTCGACTACTTCCCGGTTGAGATAGGGAAATTTCTTGACAATGGTGAAAAATTTGAGGTCAGAGATATAGAAAATATTCATAAAGTTATTTATGAAGGTGTTTATCAGGGAAAGCCGATACATTTACCAATGAATTTAACAGAACTGGCGGAGCTAGGTGGAAATTTGCCTAAGGAACATGCAAAACATTCCGATAAGCGCTTTAATGCATTCCTCATAAAAAAGATCAATTAAGGGGCTCAACCTCCCATTCACAGCTAAAAGCTTTATTGAAATGTATAATTTTTTTGATACCTTCAATTAATGGTATAATTTTGCAATTTATCGCATGGTAATATGAAAATATCTCAGTTATCGGTTTACTTTTTTGTGGTGTTGATAGCCGCCCTTTTTGGGTGCGATGCCGACTATTCTCAAAGTAAAATGCCGGATAGGCCGCGGATTGATGAGAATTTTTATAAGTTAAGTATTGAAGCCATTAACCAATCAATTGAAAACTCTCCTTTCAATGCGGAGGCCTATTACAAGAAGGCCAAATTACTTAACCATTTGAAAAACTACAAAAGTGCCAGGATCAACATTGAAAAGGCAATTAGCCTGGATAAGAGTAAGGCTGACTATTATTTTTTCCTGGCGCAAAACCAGTTTCAAAACAATGAAATCAGTGAGGGGCTGGAAGCGGCTCATAAAGCTGAAAAAATGGGCATTGACTCTCCGGACCTTTACCATCTATTGGCCGGTCTTTACCTCACGGAGAGTAAATTGGCAAAGGCCATGGAATATAATTCAAAATCGCTGTTGACCGATAAAAGCGGTTTAAATTATTATCAACGCGGTGCCATATTACTGGCCAGGAAAGATACGGCGGCAGCTGTCAAAGTCTTACTTTTAAGTATCGGTCATGACTCGCTACACAGCGCTACCTATGATCAACTCACTAAATTGTATCTCGGGAAAAAAAGCCTTGACAGCGCTCAGTTATACCTGACTAAAAACCGAAAGCTTAATCCGGATAATTTAAGGATTTGGTTTGATCAGGGTATATTGTACCGACTTAAAAAACAGGATGACAGCGCAAAGATAATTTATCTTTCTATCATCAGACAAGATAGCCTGGCGGCCCGGTCGATGGTTAAAATGAGTGAATTGCATTTTGACCATTACCGCAATGACTCCGCCTCTTTTTACGCGGAGAAGGCGTTGGGCATCCGTGAAAATCTGCTGGGGGCCATGTTGATGCAAGGAAGAATATTGGGAAGGCGGCAGTATTTCAGGCAGGCCCGCGAGAAATTTGAAGAAATATTGGCAGTAGATTCCACTTATGAACCAGCACAGGTAGCGTTGATCCAGTTAAATCGAAGACAGTCCTACCTGAGAAGATTAGAACGGGAAAGACAGGAGAATCAACAAATTGAAATTTTAACACCAAAGAGAATAAAACCGGAATAAAATTAAATGGATCAAGTAGATATTGATAAGGTAAATATTACTTTACCCGATGGGTCGATCAGAGATTACGCCAAAGGTGTCACTGCTATGGATATTGCCATGAGCATTAGTGAAGGGCTGGCCAGAAATGTGTTGGCCGCTAAAGTCAATGGGGAGGTATGGGATCTGTCAAGGGAAATTACGGCAGATGCTGCGGTACAATTGCTCACGTGGAATGATAAGGATGGAAAAAGTACCTTTTGGCATTCCTCAGCCCACCTTTTGGCAGAGGCATTGGAATCTTTATATCCTGGCGTCAAGTTTGGTATCGGCCCCGCCATTGAACAGGGGTTTTATTATGACGTGGATTTTGGGGAAATGGATTTCAATGGTGACAAGCTACAGGAGATTGAGGAAAAGATGCTGGAATTAGCAAGGGAAAAGAATGAATACCTGAGAGAAAGTGTAAGTAAGCAGAATGCCCTTGATTATTTCAAAGAAAAAGGAGATGAATATAAAATAGAGCTGATTGAGGACCTGGATGATGGTACCATTACCTTCTACAGACAGGGAAACTTCACCGATTTGTGCCGGGGGCCACATATTCCCAATACCGGTTTTATAAAAGCAATTAAATTAACCAACGTGGCTGGCGCGTACTGGCGTGGCGATGAAAAAAACAAGCAGCTTACCCGGATTTATGGGATCACATTTCCAAAACAGAAGGAATTAAAAGAATATCTTCACCTCGTAGAAGAAGCCAAGAAAAGAGATCACCGGAAACTGGGTAAGGAACTGGAACTATTTGCATTTTCAGAAAAGGTTGGCATGGGCCTGCCACTATGGCTTCCAAAAGGTGCGGTTTTGCGTGATCGCCTGGAGATGTTTTTGAAAAAGGCACAGCGTAAGGCCGGATATGAACCGGTTGTTACACCACATATAGGCGGCAAAGAACTTTATGTGACTTCCGGTCATTATGAAAAGTACGGCGAGGATTCTTTCCAGCCAATACATACACCTAATGAAAATGAGGAATTTCTTTTGAAGCCGATGAATTGTCCTCACCATTGCGAGATTTACAAAGTCCGGCCCAGGTCCTATAAGGAATTACCGCTGCGGATGGCGGAATTCGGAACAGTCTATCGCTATGAGCAGAGTGGAGAATTACATGGTTTGACGAGGGTAAGAGGTTTTACACAAGATGATGCACATATATTTTGCCGACCTGATCAGGTAAAGGAAGAGTTTAAGAAAGTGATTGACCTGGTGTTGTATGTATTTAGATCATTGGGATTTGAAGATTTTACCACACAGATTTCACTAAGAGATCCTGAGAATAAATCAAAGTATATTGGCGATGACGAGGCCTGGAATCAGGCCGAAAAGGATATCCAGGAAGCCGCGGCTGAAAAAGAAATGACTACTATTACCGAATTAGGTGAAGCAGCATTTTACGGCCCGAAACTGGACTTTATGGTAAAAGATGCCCTGGGAAGAAGCTGGCAATTAGGAACTATTCAGGTGGACTATCAGCTGCCGGAAAGATTTGAGCTGGAGTATATTGGTGCTGATAACCAGAAACATAGGCCTGTCATGATACACCGGGCGCCCTTTGGTTCCATGGAGAGGTTTGTGGCGGTACTGATAGAGCATTGCGGCGGGAATTTTCCACTCTGGCTTTCTCCCGAGCAAATAGCCGTGCTACCTATTTCTGAAAAATATGCTGATTATGCGCAAAAAGTTTATGAAGAACTCGAGGAGCAGGATATAAGAGGTTTTATTGACCACAGGGATGAAAAAATCGGAAGAAAAATCAGAGATGCTGAAATTAAGAAAATTCCATTTATGTTAATAGTGGGGGAGAAGGAAGAAGAGCAAAATAAAGTTTCGGTTAGAAAACATGGAGAAGGTGACAAGGGAAGCTTTTTCTTAAAGGAATTTGTAGCTTTTTTTAATGAGCAGGTCCACCAGCTTACCCAAAACACGACGGGTGATGAAACCTGATGGAGTTGTAGGTTACAAAATTTAGAAATTAAAACAAAGTTGGTTTTTTGTTTATTCAAAATATTAACGATATTTGCGGTTCAAAATTTTCAACTAAAAAAGGAGGTAAAAATTAGTAAACAAAGAAGGAGGTTCCAACCAAGAGGAAGGGTTGAAGAGCCTTACAAAGTGAATCAAAGGATTACAGCGACGGAGGTAAGAGTGGTTGGAGAAAATATTGAAAGCGGGGTTTATTCCATAGAGGACGCCATTCAACTAGCTAAGGATGAAGGACTCGATTTAGTAGAAATCTCAGCAAAGGCAGTACCGCCTGTTTGTAAAATTATAGATTACTCAAAATTCAAGTACGAGCAAAAGAAAAAACAGAAAGAAATTAAGTCCAAGGCTCATAAAACGGTAGTCAAGGAAATAAGGTTTGGCCCTAATACCGAAGAGCATGATTTCAATTTTAAGGTTAAGCACGCTGTTAATTTTTTAAAAGACGGAGCCAAGGTAAAGGCTTATGTTCACTTTGTGGGTAGAACCATCGTATTTAAAGAACGAGGTGAAATACTGCTTCTTAAGTTTGCACAGGCGCTTGAAGATCATGCCAGGGTAGACCAAATGCCAAAACTGGAAGGAAAGAGAATGTTTCTATTTCTTTCCCCCAAAACAAAGAGTAGCTAAGATACTAGTAGATTATAAATTAATTAGAGAACAAAATGCCTAAAGTAAAGACTAAATCAGGAGCTAAGAAAAGGTTTAAATTGACAGGAACAGGCAAAATTAAAAGAAAACACGCTTTTAAAAGTCATATTCTTACCAAAAAAGAAACCAAACAAAAGCGAAACTTAACACATGCTACCTTAGTTCACAAAGCGGATGAGGGTAGAGTGAAGGATATGTTAAATATCTGATTCTATTTTAAAATTTTAAATAGGTTTTATTTTTCACCAGACCTTTGGCTTTAAGTCTTAAAAAGCAATTTAAGCGCCAACGGTCAAAAAATTAAAAATTATGCCACGGTCAGTAAATGCAGTAGCATCAAGAACCAGAAGAAAAAGAATACTGAAATTCGCCAAAGGTTATTGGGGAAGAAGAAGTAATGTATGGACAGTAGCCAAAAATGCGGTAGAAAAAGGTTGGACTTATGCTTACCGCGATAGAAAAGCAAAAAAGAGGGATTTTAGAAAATTGTGGATTCAAAGAATCAATGCCGGTACCAGGGAACACGGTATGTCTTATTCCCAATTTATTGGCAATCTCAAAAAGGCAAATATTGAATTAAACAGGAAAGTATTGGCCGATTTGGCCATGAATCATCCGGAAGCATTCAAAGCGATCGTAGATAAAGTTAAATAGCTACGTCGATTATAACAAAAAATTAAAACCCGGTCAGAAAGCTGTTTTTGATCGGGTTTTTTGTGCAAAACCCATAAAATAGCCGGATAGATCCGTCAATAGTATTTCGATGAGGTAAAAAATTATCGAATACTTATGTTCCGCATTGAATTCTTACACTATCGCATCCGGAAATTACCAATGCCTTTTTTTTAAAGTTTTACAATCTCCGAAAAGATCGGAAGTCTCGACTTTTGAAATATATCGAACAATTGAATTATTCGAAGAATAATTTGTTTTTTATACCTATATTATGTAATATTTTAAAGTTTATATTTGTAAATGTAACGTTTAATATATAAGTTTGGTAAGCGTCGACAGCCGTTTAATTGGGAAGTGTGTATCTTGTTAATTAATTGTCTGTTAAAGTTACATCGGCAATAGATGTTACTTTTTGTGCCTTTAACTTTGTAAAAATTTTCAGAAATTGTCAGCTTAAACGTTTACTATTATGATTGGAACTTTATCTGCTTTAGTTCTTGGTGCCTTCATTGTTTCAGGAGGAATTGGTTATGTAATATGCAACTATATTGACAGGTTGTTTAAAGAATAGCCCGGTTTCCTAGCCATAGGTTCTGTACCGAGACAACAGTAGTAGCTTTTTCATCTCCGTGACTTCGCCTCCCGAAGTTCATAAGCTATACAATTTTCTATACCCGTAATATTATTTACCTGAACGATGAAAATTTTAAACGTTTTATTAGCTATTATGCTAATTTCTACCTTCAGTATCGGTTTTCTGATATTTTCTCTTAGAATTTTGTTCAGAAGGGAGCAACAAAAACAAACTGGTTTATACAATAACTGGTAATTTGAATTGACGCTTCTTTTCAGTCGGAATTGACACAAAACGGCAAATTGTCCCCCGATTTTTATAATTTAGAGCCAGGGCCTCCTTGACAGTTTGTTTCTAATTTATAACCTTTTCCATGAATGTTTGTGATGCACAGTGAAGGATCCTTAGATAATTTTCCACGCAATTTTGATACAAAAACATCCAGGCTTCTGCCCACAATGACGCCTTCATCTTCCCAAACCTCTTTCAATAGTATTTCCCGGTCGAGTATTTTGTCCTGACTTTTAGCAAAAACCTGTAGCAACTTTGATTCTTTAGCGGTGAGCTTTACGTTTTTATCACCCAGGGCCAGCAATTGACGGTCGGGATAGAAAGTGTAGTTTCCAATCGCTATGAAAGCCATATTTTGGCCTGTATTTCTCTTTTTACCTTTTCTGACGTATCGTAAACCGATAAAGGATAAAAAGATTATCAGAGCGATCGGTACCAGACCAAAGTGGTTATTAAGATAAGTGGCCAGGACATGAGCGCCTTGAAAAGCTATTATAACTTCATAAGCTGCTATTGGCTGCTTTCTTCCCTCACATGGAATGATACTTTGATCTTCATTTCTGGCTATCTTATACCCGTAAACTATTTCATTATTTGCCTTGTCAATAACGTTGATGGTATGTTGCCTGGGCAGGCCTGAATACCTCAGGTGGTTGCAAATTATTTTCACCATAGTATCGGGGATAAAACTAAACCTGTTTTCAAATTGTAACAGGAAGGTGTGGCGCTGCGTTCTCTTTACCGGCAATACCCTGGAGGTAGAATCTCCTGCCGACAGAAGTATTTTATGCGCGATTTCCCGCATAACCAGCAGTACCTCGTCATCTTCTATTTTTTCCAGGCTGTTATGGTTTACCGACGCAATTCCTACCAAAAATGCCGAGCTAACAATGAAAATGGTCAACAACTGTAGTTTCATAGATTAAAAATAGGGTTTTACGATTACCTAACCTTAACTTTTACATGGATTTTACACTTTTTTACATTCCTTAACGCTTTCAGATACAGCCATTAGCTATGTTTATTCCCAATATTTATTGTCAATCGGAAATTTAATATTCCCGGTGGCACGCTATACAAAATGGATGATTTTAAACGAAAAACCGACAGTTTCCCTAAGTCACTATAGTTTTACAATGCTTAAAAACACGATCAAAATAGCTTTTCGGCAGCTAAAACATCAGCCGGTCATGGGCCTCCTTAAAATTGGAGGGCTTGCTATAAGTATCAGCGCAGTTGTTTTAATGCTGGCATATATAGATTTTCACTGGCGTTATGATCAATTTCATCGTCATGGAAAAAATATATTTCGCGTTCACACCAATCAATATAAAGCGGGAGTATTGGTTAAGTCCAGCGCCATGACTTATTCAGGAGTCGGCCCGCTGATGGAAACCAACCTTTCCGGTGTCGAAAAGCAGGTTCGACTGGCAAAGTGGATAGGTAACGATATTGTGTTTCAGCATAAAGATAAGGCTGTAAGGGAGCAGGACTTCTTTTTCGCGGAACCATCGGTATTCGAGCTGTTTTCTTTTAAGCTGAAAAAAGGAGATCCAAAGACCGCACTTTTAGAACCAAATTCTGTAATTCTTTCAGAAAAGGTGGCAAAGAAGTTATTTGGCAATGCAGACCCGATAGGTCAGGAAATTACCATGGAAAGCCGGATGCCTATGAAAATTACCGGGGTTTTGGCCGAAACTCCCACACAATCACATCTGAGCATTGGTATTCTGACCTCCTATTCGACATGGAATGGAACAGGAATGGTTGGAGAAGGTGTATATGGCGATGATCATTTCCGACATTTATACACCTATACCTACGTGCTTTTGCATCCCAATATGGATCCGGCCGGTTTAGCCGGCCGATTGACGGATTTGGTACGCTCCCGCAAAATTGACGCTCCCATCAGGGACACATTTTCATTACACCCCTTATCAAAGATCCACTTGTATTCAAACCTGCCAGATGAGCTTAATGACAATGCAAATGGCAGAAACCTCTGGGTTTTATTGAGTATAGCCATTACTGTGTTGATATTGGCCTGGATTAACTACTTCAATATATCAATGGCATCCGCAATGGACCGCTCCAAAGCCATAGGCATTCGAAAAATTGTCGGAGCAAGCCGTAAACAGCTCATGGGGCAGCTGCTTATCGAGAACATGATTGATGTAATCTTAAGTCTGTCAGGAGGCTTCGCCATAGCCGCGGTTTTAAAACCCATCATAGCAGATGTTTTTTCCATAGCTTTTGGTGAAATACATTTATTCGGGGACGTGGCTGTCAGTCCGTTTACAATTACACTGGTTTTTATAGTGACGGGCACACTTTCTGCGGCCTTCCTGTCTGCCACATTTATATCTTCGACCCATCCAATTCAATTATTTAAAAAGACTTTTTCTTTTTCCGTTTTTGACTTAAATAGCCGAAAATGGCTGGTTATCGTCCAATTTGCGGTTATTATAGGTTTACTGGCCGCTAACATCGCTATTTTCCAGCAAATCCGATTTCTTCATCGGCAAGATCCGGGAATAGATCTTGCCGATATGCTGATAGTCAAAGGTCCCCTGGGTACTTCCAGGAATCGAAATTTAGACCAGGCCCATATTGAATTCAGAAATAAACTTAAACAGCTGCCAACGGTAGCAGCGGTCGCCATGTCGCGGAATATTCCCGGAAATAGTCTGGAAATCATTCATCGTGCTAAAGTTGATGGTATGGAGGGGTTTTTGTCGTTTCATTGGATGGTAGTAACACCTTCTTTTTTTGAGGTTTACAAACTGCCATTGCTGGCTGGTAAAATACCGGACGCAGGGTATAAGGGAAATCGCAAGGTAATCATCAATGAGGCCGCCATGCATCTAATGGGATACCAAAACCCAGAGGAGATCCTTGATGAAAATTTAACTTTCTGGGAAGAGAAAAATGTCATCGTGGGTGTAGTACAAAATTATCACCACCTTTCTTTACATCACCCAATCGTTCCGCAAGTCTTTGGCTTCACCCGAAATGAAGGTTTGGAAGATGGATATTTTTCCATAAAAATGATTCATCCTAACTACTACAAAGACATTGCACAGATAGGTGAGGCATATAAATCGACCTTTCCGCTTACGGTCTTTGAATACTTTTACCAGGAAGCACATTATTACGCGCAATACAAAGCCGATAACAACTTTCAAATGTTTAACATCGTTTTTGCAGGGCTTGCTTTTCTTATTGCCTGTTTGGGTTTGTTTGCCTTATCTGTGATTGTCATCGGAAACCGAATGAAAGAGGTAGGAATCCGGAAAACGTTGGGGGCGTCCGTAGCAGGTATTGTGGTATTGCTATCAAAAGATTTCCTGAGGTTGGTACTTCTCGGAGGGGCGATTGGTGCGCCGGTCAGTTGGTATATCATTGAGCTATGGCTTCAATACTACGTGTACCGCATTGAGATTGATTGGTGGATATTTTTTGTCGCCGGAAGTGCAGCTTTAAGCATAGCCTTTCTGACGATTGGCTTCAATACTATAAAGGCGGCAATGACAAATCCAATTAACGTTTTAAGAAGTGAATGAAAACGGCAACTTGCATTATTTTAATATGTTAAAAAATTGTTACAGGCCGGAATTTTATTTGATAAAAGTGCTTGTAAAACAAGAAACCGCTCAAAACGGGAGTTAAGAGCGGTCTTGTGTAACAACCAGCTATGGAAAGAATGTGTGTTAGTATATACCGTACGGCTGAAATAGGTAACCGGAATATGTTAATATTTTATGGTTGCAGGTATATTTTTTGCCCTGTGGAAGGTCGTTTTTTTTATATGGTAGCTTTAACTAGCCAAATATAAAGTGTTGATAAATAGAAAATTAATATCGAAACCGTTAGAGACTAAAAAAATTAAAATAATTAAATGAATTTTAGGAGATTTTTTTCAATCCGGTTTTAATTCTATGGTCCGGAAATAGTTGTCACCTTTGATTTCAATAAATTTCATATCAAATGCAATAAAGTTCTAAAAGCTTAAAGTCGCTTAATAAGTCGAAATATATTAGATTTACGTTTTGACTATTGATAATGAGCACTACCAGATTAAATACATTTTTGCGCCAGGGGGCAGGTCATACCAGATTAGCCATCTTTTATGGGTTGATGATCGCGCTATGCAGTCTCTTGATGCGATGTGGAAAACAAACACAGGCCGAAAATAATGAGCGTCAGCCTGATTCTATAACGTATTGTCCCCCTGCTGCACCCAAAGACCGGTTAACAACAAAAGTTGCTGAAGACATTCCCGATTTTGAAAATGCCAAACGTCCGGAAGGGGATTCTTTGAAAGGGATGGTTTGGATTGCAGGGGGGACCTATATGATGGGGGCGGATTCGGATATGGCACGTGACGATGAGTTTCCCAAACATCAGGTCTCAGTTAACGGGTTTTGGATAGATGCTACCGAGGTGACCAATGCCCAGTTTAAAGCTTTTGTAGATGCCACCGGCTATGTGACAACAGCAGAAACAAAACCTGTCTGGGAAGAGATCAAATCTCAACTGCCGCCGGGTACCCCCAAACCGCATGACAGTTTATTGCAGGCCGGGTCTATGGTTTTCAACCCACCGGATCATGCCGTGGATTTAAACTACTACATTCAGTGGTGGGCCTGGAAGAAAGATGTAAACTGGCGCAACCCGGAAGGGCCTGGAAGCACTATAGAAGGTAAGGAGAATCATCCTGTCGTGCATGTTAGTTGGTATGATGTGCAGGCGTATTGCAAGTGGGCAGGAAAAAGGTTACCAACCGAAGCCGAGTGGGAATGGGCAGCGAGAGGAGGATTAACCAATAAGGTCTACCCCTGGGGTGATGAGCACATCGATCGGGCTATGTCAAAAGCCAATTCCTGGCAAGGAGAATTTCCACACATTAATACGGAGAAAGACGGTTTTTACGCCACAGCCCCTGTAAAGTCATTTGCCCCTAATGGCTATGGACTCTATGATATGGCAGGTAATGTTTGGGAGTGGTGCAGCGATTGGTATCATCATGATTATTATAAAATAGCAGCCCGGGAAGGCACCCAAAAAAATCCGGTAGGACCCGACACTAGTTTTGATCCCAATGACCCATACGCCCCCAAAAAAGTTCATCGTGGTGGGTCTTTTTTATGTAACGATGTCTATTGCGCCAGCTACAGGGTGTCTGCCAGAATGCCAGGGTCGCTGGATACCGGCTTGCCCCATGTGGGTTTTAGATGCGTTATTGAAGCCCCGGAAGGCAGTTAGTTGGTTCTCCCGGCGTCTGAAGATGACAAAGATCCTCATGCCTTATTGGTGATCTGAATCAATAACTTCAAAGTACCCCGCAATGAATTTTGATGGGTTGCTGTATCCATCTTGTATCAGAAAAGTTGTGTTTTTTCAATAATTTCCATAATATGCACCATCCCCATTGAGCCATATCTACGAAAAAATAACAAATGCCGGTTCAAAGACGGGTAGGGCCATCTGAAAAAAATCTTGGATTGTTAACTGCAATGTGATTTGTCTTTAAAGGTAATACATACAAAAAAGTGTGAAAGTCCGGTCGAAAATGGTATTTCAGATCAAAATCTATGGAAGGCGTTTCAAATGGGGAACAAAGAGGCCTACGCAGAAATTTACGAGAATCATTTTGACGACCTGTTTGATTATGGCGAGAAAATTATTGATAACGCAGATTTAATCGAGGATGCCATTCACGATTTATTTACCGATTTGTGGAAAAGTAAAGAAAATCTTGGCGAGCCGAAATCCCTCAAAGGTTATCTTTTGTCAGCGATCAGAAGAGTCATATTTCGAAAAATAAAAAAGGAAAGAAGATATACCTACCCGACTGATGGCGCCTATTTTGATGAGTATTTGTTAGAAAATAGCTGCGAAGAAAAGCTAATTAGCAAACAGATGAAAGCGGCACATCACGAAAGTTTAAAGCAGGCCCTAAAAGAATTGACCAGTAGGCAAAAAGAAGCGATCTACCTGAGGTTTTATCACAACCTTGATGGTGCTGAGGTGGCTTCCGTAATGAATATTAGCCTGGAGGCTGTTTACAATCATATTTCCAAAGGTATTGGACGATTAAAAGATACTTTGAGAGACCCGGCAAACCCGCCCCAGATTCCCGGGTAGACATAAGTCATCTGCGTAGGTCCCATTCAATTATTTATTTGCCAGCTGGCAACTGCAACCCTATTACAGTTTGACCGAAGTGGATACAGAACTTTCCGATAAAGTCTGATAATGCCATCTGCTTCCCGTTAAAAAATAGCTCCCGAAAAAAAAATGTCGTAGAGTGATGAGGTTTCATTACTAACTGTCCCTATAAAGAAAAAAGGCAACAGGTTTGAGATATAAAAATTTTGATGTCGATCATTTTGTCAATGATGATAAGTTCAGGGAATGGGTGTTGAATCCAAGCCCTGAAATCAATTACTTCTGGGAGAAATGGTTACTGCAAAACCCCGAGAAAGAGGTAATTACCAACCAGGCCAGGGAAATTGTACTGATGGTAGGTTCGGGGAAAAAAGTATCCCGTGAAAAGCATAAAAAGAAAGTTTGGGAGAAAATCGAGCAGAGTAATCTCGCCTTCGATAAGGAAAAGAAATCAGCCAGTAACAGAAAAGTTCAGCCGCTATACCAATACGAAGGCAATCGCCACGGTACCTCCAAACCAAAGCGCCTGAGAATATATATATCACTTGCTGCCGGCATTGCGCTTCTCATGGTGGCTGTTAATTTGCTAAAACTCAATTCCGAGGCCGTTATTGAGTCCGAGGCAAATGTGGTCATCAAATCCAATCCGTCGGGTCAAAAATCCGAGCTACGTCTTCCGGATGGTTCTATGGTCTACCTGAATGCCGAGAGCAGCCTGCAATATATAGCGGGCTTTAAGGGTGACCGGCGAGAGCTGTATTTGGAGGGGGAGGCTTTTTTTGAGGTGGTAAAAGATTCTTTGCACCCTTTTACGGTGGTTACTCAAAACCTTACCACAACGGCATTAGGGACCTCTTTTAACATTCAAGCCTACAAAAACGAGCCACAAATTAAAGTGGCATTGGTAACGGGTAAGGTAATCGTCAGTGATACAGCAAATCAAAGCAGTATGACACTCATCCCCGGGGAAGGTGTAATCTTGAAAAGAGGCAGCCAGAAGATGGTAAGAAACAACCTGGACATAGAAAAGACACTATTTTGGAAAAACCGAACAATTTATTTTGAGGACACCGACTTTCAGGAAGCCGTGGAATATCTCGAAAGATGGTATGGCGTCAGCATTAGTCTGAGCAATTATACACAACGTTCACTGACTTGCTCCGGAAAATTCCATAACAAAAGCCTGAAATTTGTCCTGAAAACCCTCGGCTTTGCGCTCAACTTTGATTACAAAATCAATAAAAAGAAAGTTAATATAATGTTTAAATCAAATTGATATGCCTATGATCTAAAACTCAACTAAAAAGAACTATCGGGGCGTATGAACCCCGATAGCTGGGAGCCTGACTCATTATATCAAATTTCCATCTCCAAATGAAAAGCATAATGAACAGGCTAAATAATAAAAGTTTAACTGTGTAAACATTACAAATATATGAAATCTAAAATCATACCTATTATTTGGATGGTACTTAAACATACTTTTTATGTTATCCTAATGCTAAACCTAAGCCTAAGTACACTTTTGGCCAATGCGGGAATGGCTCAGATAAAAAGTCTTGAGGAAATCCCAATTAGTATTAGTTTAAACAACATCACTGTAAGAAAGGCGCTAAGCGCTATTGAGCATAAAACAGGCTTTATATTTACCTATAGTAAAGAAAAGCTAAACGAGCGTAAGAAGATTAATGCAAATATCCAACATGGCACATTGGAAGCATTGTTACTGAGTATAGCCAGGCAAGCAGACTTAAAGTTTTACAGAGTAAATAATACAATCAGTGTTACACAAACAGCCAAAAAAAGTGCTGGGGATAATTTACTGGTAGAGGTCCTGGAAAAAACTATCTCAGGAAAGGTAACCGATGAATACAACGAACCATTGCCCGGCGTAAATATCGTAGTAAAAGGAACCGGACTCGGTACTATTTCCGATAGTAATGGTGACTATACCTTAAATGTAGCAGAAGATGCTACCACTATCATCTTCTCTTTTGTAGGATATCTCTCAGAAGAGGTAGAGATTAACGGAAGATCGGTAATCGACGTTAGTCTCCTTCCGGATATCTCCACACTTTCCGAGGTAGTGGTAATTGGCTACGGTTCAGTACAGAAAAAGGACCTCACCGGGTCGGTATCTTCTATTGATGCGGAAGATGTAAACAACCTGCCGGCCTCGAGAATTGATCAGATTATTCAGGGAAGGGCTCCCGGCGTATTGGTAACCGCCAATAATGGTGCTCCGGGTGCCAGGTCTTCCATCAGGATAAGGGGTGGCAATTCCATCAATGCCGATAACGAACCATTATATGTCATTGATGGATTTATCGTTGGTACAGGTTTTAACCTGAACAATATTAATGTTAACGACATTGAGTCATTAGAGGTACTAAAGGACGCAACAGCGATCTCAATTTATGGTACCAGAGGGGCTAACGGGGTAATACTTGTCACCACAAAGTCGGGGACAAAAGTGCCTACAGGAAAGCCGGAGATCTCGCTGAACGCTTACACAGGGGTTCAGGAACTGGCAAGAAAAATTGACTACCTCGATGGCCCGGCCCGGGCTGCATATGGCAGCGAGCTAGCCGCTTTCAGTGGAGAAGCTGATCCATTTACTGACCCTTCTGAAATTGGCAACGTAGATTGGCAGGATCAAATTACTGAAACCGGAACTATCAATAATGTAGACCTTTCTTTTGCAGGCAGAACCGAAAAATTGAATTATTACGTATCTGCAAATGTATTTGACCAACGCGGCGTCATAAGAGAGTCAGGTATCAGACGGTACAATTTACGAACGAATATGGATCTTAACATTTCTGAAAAACTAAGGTTCGGATTACGATTGAATACTTCTTTTACCAAAACTGACCACAGCCTTGTGACCTTATGGGGTATGAGGGAAGTCCTGACGGCCTTTCCTATTTACAATGAGGACGGCACCTTTAACGCTTTGAACCCGGTGACAGGCGGTGTGTTGAGAAACCCGGAAGCTGACCTTCAGTTAAGAACAAATTTCACCAACCAAACCAACATATTGTCGACCGCCTACTTTGAGTATGAACCCATTGAAGGCCTGGTGATCAAGTCGAGCATCGGACCGCGATTGAACTGGTCTAAGCGAAATATATTTGATTCGGGTAATTTGCCTACCCGCGCAGCTGCCCAACAGGGGGGGCGAGGCAGAATTACCAATGGTTATTTTTATGATATATTACAGGAAAATACAGTTTCCTACTCCACAGAATTTTCCGAAAATCATAAAATTGATGCCGTAGCTGGTTTTACCTGGCAAATGGAACGAAATGAAACCTTCGCAGCGGAAACTGACGGACTTACCTTAGATGCCCTGGGTTTTGACGCGATCGGACTGGGCGATCCATTGACATTTGATATCGAGTCCGGTTTTTCCGGCGCTACGCAAATTGTCTCCTGGTTGGGAAGGGTGAATTACACCTTTAAAGGTAAGTATTTGTTTACTGCCGCCGCGCGGGTAGATGGTGCTTCGGTTTATGCCGGGTCGAATAATGCCTATTCATTTTTCCCCTCGGCCGCCTTTGCCTGGCGTCTGATCGATGAGCCGTTCATTAAGGATTTGGGAGTATTTGATAATTTGAAGTTGCGGGCCAGTTATGGTAGCGCCGGCAAGGAATCCATCGCGCCTTATCGCACCCTGGCCGTGCTCAACAGTGCAGGCCTGATTTTTAATGATATTCAAACAGTAGCTATTTTCCGCGGAAGACCTGAAAACCCTGAATTAACCTGGGAAACCACCAACCAATTTGATGTTGGGCTGGAAATGGGATTTTTTGAGGGCCGCCTGAATCTTGAAATGGATTATTACTATAAAAAGACCACGGACCTGTTATTGGAGCGGCAAATAGCCCGGGCTACAGGTTTTTCAACAAAACTGGAGAATGTAGGTTCGGTTCAAAACCAGGGGCTGGAGTTAATGATCAACAGTCTTAATGTAGACAAAGGCAATTTCAGGTGGGAAACAACTTTGACCATTGCCGGTAATAGAAGCAAAGTGCTTGACCTTGGAGGTGTTGATGAAATTGTACGGTATAACCTGGAACAAGGTGGTCCCGGATCCAAATTAATTGTAGGTGAACCTATTGGCGTTTACACCGGTGTAAAATACCTGGGTACCTATAAAAGCCAGGATGAAATTGATGCAGATGGCAATTTGGGGATCAGGCAGGTAGTTGGAGGGCCTAGATTTAATGACACCAATGGCGATGGCGTCATCAACAATGACGATCATGAAATTCTGGGCAATCCTGAACCCGATTTTTACGGTGGTATCAACAATGTCGTGAGTTATAAAGATTTTACTTTGGAAGTATATTTTCAGGGAACTTACGGTAACGAGATTTATAATGAATATGCGCAAAGAGGTTTTTTTGGAAGAAGTACCGCCAATATGTATGCCGACCTGGTGAACCGGTGGACACCGGAAAACCCAAACTCTGATATTCCAAGAGCCGGAAGTATGGTGAGCATATCGGATATCCGTTCAAATTCCGAACTCATTGAGGACGGATCGCACCTAAGATTAAAAAATATCAGGTTGTCCTACAATGTCCCCCTGAAAAACAAGAGTACGATCAAATCCTTGACTGTTTACGGGTTGGGAAGTAATGTTTTCTTGTTATCGGATTTCAGAGGTTACGACCCGGAAGTTAACAGGCTGGGAACCAATTCCACTGTGCGGGGTATCGCCAGGGCGGAATACCCCAATGCCAGAACATTTACTGTAGGGTTAAGAGCCAATTTCTAAACGTAAATCTTGAAAGAAAATGAAAAAGTTAATCATATTATTATTGTTGGTCGGCTTTGCCGGTTGTGATGGATTTCTGGAGGAAGACGTACGTGGCATCATTTCTCCAAACAATTTTTATAATTCTGATATAGAAGCCATCCAGGCCGCTAATGGTTTGTACAATACTTTTCAAAGTAATAGTTTATATGGTCAATGGCAGGGCATTGCCAATTTTACTTATTTCGGCGCGGATGTAATTGCTCCAAGCCGTGTTTTTGGGGGCAATGCGGCCATTACTAATTATACCTTGACCGAAACCAACTATGCCAATGCTTATACCGTCTGGAGAGAACTTTTTCGGGTGGTGGGCGATGCCAATGCTGTAATTGTCAATGTTCAGGACAATGATAACCTGTCTGGCGCTATTCGCAACCAGGTTATTGGCGAGAGCCTTTTTATGAGAGCGTTTGCTTATTACCACCTTACTGTGTTGTGGGGGGATGTGCCTTTTTATACAGAAAATTTAGCACTGGGAGAAGTAGCGGCTTTGGGAAGAACTGATCTGAAAACAATCAGAGCTGCGATGATCAGTGACCTTCAAAGGGTGGAATCGGAAAATCTTTTGCCAGGCGCACATAGTGCTCCCGGTGATTTAGGTAGAGTAACTGTATGGGCCGCCAAAATGTTAAGGGCAAAATATTTACTTTGGGAAGAGGATTGGGCAGGTGCCAGGGATGCCTGTGTCGATATTATCAATAATTCTCCCCATAGACTGATGGATACCTTTGATGAAGTATTTGATATTAATAATTTATACAATGATGAAGTTATTTGGGGATTGGATTATCTGAAAGATGTTGAAAGTACCAATCGTACGGATTCATTTAACCCGAGATTAAGGGACGAACCAAAGGACTCAGGACAAAGAAATGCGCTTAGGAACGCGTTGGCTGATCGCGGAGAAGAATTTAACGGTTTTGGTTTAGCAGTACCTTTACCAGCCGTTTATGAGAACTTCCCGGACGATGACCTTCGAAAGCCCTTAAGCTGTATTAACGAATATCTGGGTTTTGAGCTCAAATTCTTTTACATGCCTAAATTGTGGAATCTTGATTTTGTCAATTCACCAAGGGGAAATCACGGTGAATGGCGCGTAATTTATCGTTTGGCGGACGCTTACTTAATAGCCGCAGAGGCGGAAAACGAATTGAACGGTCCGGCAAACGCTTATCAATATATCAATCAGGTGAGGGAAAGGGCCTACGAACCGGATCAACCCCTGGCGACACTTTCACAAGATGAATTTAGAACCGCGCTGATCGATGAAAGAAAATGGGAACTTGCCGGTGAAGATGATCGCAGGTATGACCTGATCAGGTGGGGATTATTGGTTGAAACCGTGCAGAATACCGTCTATCCGAGACATGACGCCAACATCAATATTCAGTCACATCATGTGTTGTTGCCCATTCCCGCTGAGGAAATAGAATTGAATCCGGCTTTGCTTGAGACGGACCCAACCAACAATGGATATCGATAACAGCTATGTTATTTTTTAAACTGGGTAAGGAAATAGCCGCAAGGCTTTTTCTTTACCCAATAATTAGAAATCGTTAATAATTTTAATTAATTAGCTGTTGAAAACTACGTTTATCCTTTTTAAACTTCACCGCAGATGAAAATTAACCCCCAATACACTACCTTCTTAATAACTATAACCTGTGCCGTTATCCTGGGAGGATGTTCGCAAAACAACAGGCAAAATTCCCCAGATACGCAGCCACCGCCATCCTCAAACCCCAATATCATATATATTCTGGCCGATGACCTGGGTTATGGCGATTTAAGCTGTTTTGGTCAAAATAAATTCCAAACACCTAACATCGATAAAATAGCTGAGCTAGGCATTAAATTTACCAACCATTATTCCGGTTCCACAGTCTGTGCTCCTTCCAGGTCAGCGCTCATGACCGGCCTGCATACCGGGCACACACCTATAAGGGGAAATAAGGAGTGGAAACCTGAAGGCCAGTGGCCAATGCCGGCCGATACTTACACGCTGGCCGAAATGCTTAAAGGGGCGGGTTATATAAACGGTGTTTTTGGCAAATGGGGGCTGGGCTACCCCGGTTCAGAGGGAGATCCTAACCAGCAGGGATTTGATGAATTTTACGGATATAATTGCCAGCGAATTGCCCATAATTATTATCCCTGGCATCTTTGGCATAATCAGGAAAAAATAATGTTAGCAGCCAATGAAGGGAGTGCAAAAGGGAGTTACGCGCCGGATTTGATTCAAGGACAGGTTTTGGATTTTATTGAAAATAATAAAGATACCACCTTCTTTCTTTTCTACGCGGCAGTGCAACCCCACGCCGAACTGGCAGCGCCTGAGGAGTATATGCAAAAATTCAGAGGAAAGTTTTTGCCCGAAAAATCTTACGAAGGTGTAGATAGCGGAGAAAATTTTAAAAACGGTCCTTACGGATCCCAACCGGAAAGCCATGCAGCTTTTGCTGCGATGGTGGCTCACCTCGATAACATGGTCGGCGAGGTTATTGCCAAAGTGCAGTCCCTGGGCATAGAAAAAAATACCCTTATTATTTTTACCTCCGACAATGGACCTCATAAGGAGGGAGGGGCTGACCCCGATTACTTTGATAGCAATGGCCCACTGAAAGGCTATAAAAGAGATTTGTATGAAGGCGGGATCCGCGTGCCTATGCTGGCCATGTGGCCCGATAAAATTCAACCGGGAACGGAGTCGGAACATATTTCATCGTTTTGGGATGTTTTGCCAACCTGCGCGGAAATTACCGGCTTGACACCCCCTGAAAATATAGATGGGATTTCTTTTTTGCCCGCCTTAATGAATCAACAGGATCGACAGGATAAACACGACTACTTATATTGGGAATTTCATGAACGTGGCGGGAGATTGGCGCTGAGGAAAGACGATTGGAAATTGGTCCAATACAATGTTAACCGGCAGCCGGTTGGCCAGTTTGAGCTATATAATTTGTCAGAAGATCCCTCCGAACAAAGTGATTTGGCCGGGACATATCCTGAAAAGGTCAATGAATTATCAAACCTGATGGCCCAGGCCAGAACAGAGTCCGAAATATTCAAATTTAAGAGTAAAACCTACGATGCCCAGAAAAGTAAGCCAGGTTCTTCTAAAAAATAACCGTCAAAAATCAATGAGCCGGGCTAAGGCCAGTATCGATCCCAAGGCCGTACCAACCCTGATAGCAGCAAGTTTGTGGTGGATATTACTCGCGACGGGGTGCTCACCTTCCAACCCCCCGGCAGATAACGCGAAGGCAGACACTGGAAATACGAAGCCTAACATTATCTATATCATGGCCGATGATCTTGGATATGGCGATTTGGGATGTTACGGACAAAAAAAGATACAAACTCCTAACCTCGATAAAATGGCTTCCGGAGGTTTGGTGTTTACCCAACACTATGCGGGTTCAACGGTTTGTATGCCTTCCAGGGCCAGTCTGATGACCGGAAAACACCAGGGGCATTGTACTGTCAGGGGAAATCCACGATGGACATCAACCGGAAAACCCGTCGATCTAAGTGCAGAGGACATTACCGTGGCAGAGGTGCTGAAGCAAGCCGGGTATACCACCGGCATTATCGGAAAATGGGGATTAGCCGAGGCAGGCCTTGAGAGTATGCCGCTAAATCAGGGTTTCGATTATTTTTTCGGCTATCGTAAACATGGCAAAGCACACCATTACTATCCGGATTCCTTATGGGAAAACAACCGGCAGTTTGCCTTAACGGGAAACAATACCAGAGAAAAACAGGGATCCTATTCCCATGATCTCATTGCCGCGAAAAGCCTGGAATTCATTGAGAAAAATCGCCATAAACCTTTTTTTTTATATCTGAATTTCACAATTCCCCATTATGAACTCACCGTTCCGGAAGAGGCAAAACGTCCGTATCAAAATCTTTCATGGGAAAAAAGAGCGTTAAAAAGTGGGCATTATTATCATGATGAAGAAGGCCATGTCACCTACGCTGGCATGGTGAGCAGGATGGATAAAGATGTGGGCATTCTGCAGAAACGGTTGGCGGAGTTAGGAATTGACAAGCATACCCTGGTGATCTTTACCAGCGACAACGGTCATGAATTTGACAAGGAATTTTTTAATAGTAACGGTCCGTTCAGGGGGAAAAAAAGAGATTTGTATGAGGGTGGGATCAGGGTACCTTTTATTGCCTATTGGCCCGATCGTATTAAACCGGGCTCAAAAACTGATCACATAGCTGCGTTTTGGGATTTTTTACCCACGGCATGCGACATTGCCCAGGTAAGACCACCTGATGCTGTTGATGGCATTTCCTATCTTCCTGCGTTAACAGGTGAAACTCACAGGCAACAACAACACCCTTATCTGTATTGGGAGTTCAATGAAAGACAGGGACCTATACAGGCGATCAGAAAAGGCGCGTGGAAAGCTGTGAAATTTTTTGATAAAAATATGGAATTATACAATCTGGTAGACGATATTGCCGAAGAACATGATTTGGCTGCTGAAAAACCGGAAATTGTTCAGGAGATGACTTCAATAATGGAAGGGGCCAGAGACCCTCATGCAGCCTTTCCTCTTGTTCCTCATAAAAGGATTTTACGCACAAAATAACACACATATTATGAAATTGAAACTACTTGCTTTCATTGCCATCTTGGCTATAGGTGGGTGTCAACCCGCAACCAACCAGCAGGATAAACCTCAGGCGGCCGATTCGCCGCCGAATATTTTATGGATAGTGGCCGATGACCTGGGTGCAGACATTGGTTGCTATGGAACGAAAGCCGTTCATACCCCTCACCTTGATCAATTGGCCAGGGAAGGGGTGAGGTATGAAAATTTACACACTACCACAGCGGTTTGCTCTCCGAGCAGATCGGGATTAATCACAGGTATGTATCCGGTTAGTATCGATTGTCACCAACACCGTACGCCGTTTAAACATGCCCTGCCCGACCCGGTACAACCTATCACAGAATATTTCAGGGAGGCTGGCTATTTTGTGACTAACGGAGCCTACCAGGCAGAAAATAAAAAAGGTAAAACCGATTATAATTTTACGCATCATTTTGATAGCCTGTATGATGGAACTCACTGGAACCAACGAAAAAACGGACAACCCTTTTTCTCGCAAATTCAAATTTTTATTCCTCACCGGCCCTTTCTTAAAGATACCCTAAACCCGGTCGATCCTGAAAGTGTACAGCTGCCTCCATATTATGTGGATCACCCCATTACCAGGAAAGATTGGGCTATGTACCTGGAAACAATTCAGCTTGTGGATATTGAAGTGGGTAAAATTCTAAAAAAACTGGAGGCGGAGGGGTTGGCTGAGAATACCATTGTGTTTTTCTTTGGAGACCAGGGAAGACCCCATATGAGAGGAAAACAATTTTTATATGACCCGGGAACTAATACGCCGCTGATCGTCCGTCACCCTTCCGGTACGGGGGCTAATAGTGTTTCACAGCAGCTGATCAGTAATATAGATATTGCCGCCACCAGCCTGGCTTTGGCAGGAATAACAATTCCCCCCCATATGCAAGGGCAGGATTTCCTGGGTGATCTGCCGGAGAGAGCATTTCTGGCAACAATGAGGGACAGAAGAGATGAAACCGTCGATCGCATCCGGGCCATTAGAACAACTGATTTCAAATACATCCGGAATTTTTATCCGGAAAGACCTTATACCCAGTTTAATGCCTATAAGAAATTCAGGTACCCAGTGTTGACCCTTATGCAGGTGTTGCATAGAAAAGGGGCGCTAAATGAAGTACAAAGTCGCTTCATGGCAGAATCCCGACCGGCAGAGGAATTATACGATTTGAAAAATGACCCTGATGAAATCAACAACCTTGCCGGGGATGCCAGCTATGTAGAGCAATTAACCAGCTTAAGGCAACATATGGATGAGTGGCTGCCCACTTACGACCTTGGGAAGTATCCCGAAGACCCACGTGCCATCAAAGCGGCAGAAGAGTTGATGCAGGGAAGATTCAAAAGAAACATGGAAAGCATCGGCTTAACCCCCGACATTAGCGATGAAGAATATTTGCAGTATTGGGAGAAAGTCCTACTTGAAGAAACAGATGATGTGTCCAATGCCCACTGATAAATTGCATAGAACGGCTTTGCTATTACTGGCCATTCTGCTGGCGACATCCTGCCAGCAAAAAGACGAAAAGCCACCCAACGTACTTTTTATTATCGCAGATGACCTGGGCTGGGCCGATCTCGGCGCCTATGGTAGTACCTTTTATGAAACGCCCAATCTTGATCAATTGGCCGCCGATGGGATACTGTTTACCAACGGGTATGCCAACTGCCCTGTATGCTCACCTTCAAGAGCCAGTTTTCAAACCGGTAAATATGCATTAAAAACCGGTGTGACCGACTGGATTAAAGGCCGGAAGTTTTTCAGAGGCCCGACACCTAATGATCGATGGATAGTTCCGGATACAAAGTTTCAGCTGGATGCGGAAGAAACGACACTGGCCGAAGCGCTTGGACAAACAGGGTACAAGACCATTTTTGCCGGTAAATGGCATTTAGGCGAAGAAGAACAATACTGGCCGGAAAAGCAAGGATATGATATAAACATTGGAGGCTGGAGCAGAGGGGCCCCGTTGAGGAATAGAAAAAAAGGTTTTAGAGGGTATTTTTCTCCCTACGGAAATCCAAGGCTCTCCGATGGTCCCGACGGTGAATACCTGCCGGATCGATTAACCGCTGAAACCATTCAGGCGATCGAAAGAAACAAAGAGCAACCACTCTTCATTTGCCTTTCATATTACCTTGTGCATACACCTTTGCAATCCAAGGAGAAATTAATTGAAAAATACATCAATAAAAAGTATTTACTGGGATTGGATACACTTACCGAATTCAGCGACGATGAACCATGGATAGAATATGCTTCAGTGAGTAATGGTTACAAGGAACGAACCATTCAATCCAATCCTGTTTACGCCGCCATGATAGAAAGCCTGGACCAGAACATTGGCAAGGTAATAGCATGCCTTAAAGATCAAGGGCTGTATGACAACACACTGATTGTATTTACCTCAGATAACGGGGGATTATCCACGTCTGAAGGCAGTTCAACATCCAATAAACCACTACGTGCGGGGAAGGGCTGGCTGTATGAGGGTGGTATCAGGGTACCATTTATTATCAGAGATCCCAAAAGTGCAAATCGGGGAATTACCAATTCCGCACCTGTTACGGGAGCTGATATTTTTCCTACTGTATTAAAATATGTTGGGATTAATGCCGCCAATACTGAAATCGACGGGCAAAACCTGCTTGGGCAATCGTCAGAAACATTAGCCCAAAGGCCAATCTATTGGCATTACCCACATTACGCCAATCAGGGTGGTAATCCAGGAAGCGCCATCAGACTTGGTGATTACAAGTTAATATATGATCTGGAAACAGGAGCAAAGGAACTCTACAATTTATCTGAAGATATAGGAGAAGGTCAGAATATTGCCGGCACCAATCAGGCGGTACAAGATGAGCTTGAGGCATTACTACAAACCTGGTTACAGGAAAATGACCCGAAACCACTCATGCCTAACCCGGAATGGAATGGGTCGGATCCTGTCGTAGAAAACAAATCATTTTGATATGGTCACATCCCGATGGAATATACTGATGCGTAGTTACATAGCATTATCAGTTTTAATAATACTGTGCCTTTTTGCTTCCTGTGAACAATCATCGCCAACCAATAATAAGCCCAACGTCATATTTATTAACGTGGATGACCTCGGTTGGATGGATGCGGGTTTTCAGGGCAGTAGCTACTATGAAACACCTAACATAGATAGGTTGGCAAAGGAGGGAATGGTATTTACACAAGCATATGCCGGCGCCGCTAACTGTGCGCCCAGTAGGGCGTGTTTAATGAGCGGACAAAATACGCCAAGACATGGTATTTACACCGTGGCGAGTTCGGAAAGAGGCAAAGCCAGCGATCGGAAAATAATTCCTACACCCAATAATGAGGTATTGCCCGATAGCATCCTTACCATGGCCGAGATGTTTAAGATGGCCGGATATACGACCGGCACCTTTGGTAAATGGCATTTGGGAGACGACCCGATGACACAGGGCTTTGACGTAAATATAGGAGGTTCCCATCGTGGTAATCCCGGAAAAAATGGCTATTTCAGCCCTTATAATGTTGATCATATAGAAGATGGCCCGGATGGTGAACACCTAACCGACCGCCTGACGGATGAGGCTCTGGAATTTATGTCCCGGAACCAAAAAAATCCCTTTTTCCTGTATCTGCCCTATTATGCGGTCCATACGCCACTTCTTGGTAAACAGGAATTAATTGACAGGTACAAAAATAAAAAAAGTGCAGGCGGGCAATCCAACCCGGTTTATGCCGCTATGGTAGAAACCGTGGATGATAACGTAGGGAGAATATTAACAGGCTTGGAAACATTGGGCCTTGCCGATAACACGGTGGTGATTTTCACGTCTGATAATGGTGGTATTCGGGCGATTTCTAATCAGCTCCCCTTGAGAGCAGGGAAAGGGAGTTACTATGAAGGAGGCATCCGGGTCCCCTACATCGTTAAATGGCCGGGAAAAGTGACGGCAGGTTCCCGGTCTGATTACCCAATAGTGAACCTGGATTTTTTTCCGACATTCCGGGAAATGTTACAGATTGACCTCAAAGGAAAGTTGGTTGACGGCATCAGTTTGATGCCCTTGCTGCAAGGCCAAAAACCGTCACAAAGACCGTTGTTTTGGCACTTTCCAATCTATTTACAGGCTTATAATCAGGAAAAAGATGATGGCAGGGACCCATTATTCCGGACGAGGCCAGGATCGGCAGTACGGCAGGGAGATTGGAAGTTGCATCAATATTTTGAAGATGGCGCCGTGGAACTATACAATCTGAAAGATGATTTGGGTGAAAGAAATAACCTGGTAAAGGAAAGGCCTCAAAAAACAAAAGAATTGCTTAATTTGCTGGAACAATGGCGTGAGAAGGTAAACGCGCCGGTACCGGATGAATTAAATCCGGCATATAATCCAACTAATTAAAAGCTGGGTGAAACGAAAAAATCTTCAAATAAAAGAAAAATAATGAGGAATATTAATGCTAAACTGGGAATGCTATTCCTGCTGATGGTGTTGGCAACGTCGGGATGTCAGGAAAATTCAAAACAACAAGCTACTTACAACTGGAAAAATGTAGGCGACAGAACATGGGCCGGCGCAAATTTTTGGGCCAATAGGTTGCAGGATTGGCAAATCCTGGATGAGAAGCTGGTTTGCAGTGAGTCTTCAGAAAAAAAACCGATGAGAACGGTGCATTTGCTGACGCATAGAATTGAAAATGGCCTTGAAGACTTTCGTATTTCTATAAATGCAGGGATTAATGAAACCGGACAAACCAACCCCGATGCTGCCTGTGGTCTGTTAATTGGCGCAGGTGGACAACTGGATTATAGAGCCGCAAGCCTGATTCATCACAGCCATGGGAAAGGGGCAGGTTTGTTTTTAGGATTTACGCAGGAGGGACAGTTAATCATCACCGATTTTTCGAATGGAGAAATTCTGAAGCAATCTGATAAAGTGGAAAAAATTCCGGGGAAGATTAGCCTGATAGTAGAAAAAGAAGCAACAGCGGATGGCATAAAAATAAATTTTTCTGTGCTGGATACCGAAAAAGGCAATGCATTACTCAGTATAGCCCTGGATGGACTGACAGCCGATCAGCTTAAAGGCAATATTGCCCTGGTTTCTCACCCCGGCAAGGGAGAAAACGGGGGCTCCTTCTGGTTTTCAGAATTAGTGCTCGACGGCAAGGCAGTAACTCATTATCCCAGGCGCAAACTTGGCCCCATCATTACTTCTCAATATACCATAGACGATCAAATCCTGAAAATTACAGCACAGCTGTTACCCATTGGCCAGGGAGAATCTCAAACGTGTTATTTGGAAATCAAGGAGGGGGATCAATGGAAAGAGGTGACAAATGCTTCAGTAATTGTACCCGGCTTTACCGCACCTTTCAGGGTAGAAAACTGGGCGGATGACAAAGATATGCCTTACCGCATTAAGTATGTAGCTACAGAAGACGCTGCGCCGGATTACTGGGAGGGAATAATCAAAAAGAATCCTGTTGATAAAGAAACGATTGTTGTGGCTGGCTTTACCGGCAATCACAATATAGGAAATTCCCTTGACGGAAAGCGTAGGAACCCACAGGTTTCGCCCTATCCATGGCAGGAACTGATGTGGTTCCCGCACCTGGATCTGGTAGAAAATGTTAAAAAACACAATCCCGATGTTTTGTTTTTCAGCGGAGACCAGGTTTATGAGGGGGGAAGTCCTACCAGCCCGGATATTAAAAATATCAAACTGGATTATCTATATAAATGGTATTTGTGGTGTTGGGCCTTTTCGGATTTGACCAAAGACATTTTGACGGTCACCATTCCCGACGATCACGACGTTTACCAGGGAAATATCTGGGGAGCCGGCGGAAGACCTATCGACAAGGATGATAAAGGGGGCTATGTGCATCCCTCGGATTTTGTTAAAATGGTGGAAAGAACCCAGGTGAGTCACCTTCCGGATCCATATGACCCTACACCCATTGAACAGGGAATAGGGGTTTATCACACCGACATGAATTTTGGCAATATAAGTTTTGCCATTCTGGAAGATAGGAAGTTTAAATCAGGCCCCAATGGCCTGGTGCCACCCACTAAATCAAACCGGGCCGATCATGTCATTGATCCGGATTATGATCCAAAAGCTGTTGATTTGCCTGAGGCGACTTTATTGGGTGAGCGACAATTGGCGTTTTTGAATAACTGGGCGGATGATTGGAGGTATACCGATATGAAGGTGGCACTTTCTCAAACTATATTTGGCAACTTAGCTACCCATCACGGGCCAAATCAAGTAAGGTTATACATGGACCTGGATTCCAACGGGTGGCCACAAACCGGTAGAAACAAAGCACTGGCCGCATTCCGTAAAGGTTTTGCCTTTATGCTGGCAGGTGACCAGCACCTGGCAACTATTGTACATCATGGCATTGATGATTTTGATGATGCGGGTTGGTCATTCTGCGTCCCGTCCATAGCCAATTTTTATCCCAGATCATGGAAACCCGATGGCCCCGGACTAAACCGGTTGCCGGGTATGCCTGATAATACAGGATCTTACCTGGATGGTTTTGGTAATCACATTACCGTGTATGCCAGCACCAACCCCGGTAAGTCGATGGGGGTAGAACCGGCGGAGCTACACGATAAAATGGCGGGCTACGGAATATTAAAACTGAATAAATCAGCGCAAACTTTTACAATGGAATGCTGGCCAAGGTTTGCGGATCCCGAAAATCCTGCTACAGGAGGACAATATCCCGGATGGCCTAAGACCATTGATATTATGGATAACTACGGAAAAAAACCTGTAGGTCACCTGCCTGTCCTGAAAATCGACGGTGTAGACAAGCCGGTTGTTCAGGTAATAAATGAGGCTACCGGTGAGGTGGTTTATACTTTGAGAATTAAAGGCAATGATTTTCAGCCCAAAGTCTTCACGACAGGTTCTTATACAGTAATCATCAAGGATAGAGAAGGAAAAGAGCTGGAAAAACTTACCGGACTGCAATTGGTACAAGCCGGTAAAAAGGAAGAGATTAATATCAATATCTGAAAGGACTATCCTTAACCAGATTATCTCTTAGGTATTTGGGATGTATTCTGATTGTTGAGGTAAAATTGATTAGGTGTTAACGATGATTTTTTTCTTATATTTATTTTCACCGGTAAACAAGGTAACGATGTAGATACCGGCTTTGAGTGTATGAGTACCTCGCAACTCCAATTTTTGCCTGCGGCCCAATTCCAGCATAAATTGTTGATTAAACATGGTTTGCCCATTTAGGGATACAATAGTTACTTTGGCTTCACCCTCACCTAAATTACGCGTGTAAAGGCTTAAATCTTCCCGTGTTATTACTGTAGGTAATGCTTCAAATGTGGCATTTAACAATTGTATTTTTACCGATACGATCGGAGAATATTCAAACTGCCCGTCGAAATCGATTTGTTTTAATTGATAATAGGTCTGCCCGTTAATCGGAGCATCGTCGGTATAGCTATAGTTTTGCATCTCATTGGTAGTTCCGTTACCTTTTTTTTCTCCAATCAGATTAAAGTTCTTTCCATCAGCATTGCGATAAATTTCAAATTTGTCATTATTAATTTCAGAGGCTGTTACCCATGCCAACTTAACGATTTGGTCGTCCGGAAAAGCCTCAAACTTAACCAGATCTACAGGGAGTGTTCCATTGTTTTCTACAAAATTAAATAAGTCTGGATCATTGTTTTCCAGGTCTGACTTATCTTCGAGAGGACGCCCTGACAGGGTGGAGTTACCCGTTGTAGGGGAAGGGTCATATAAATAGATATTACCACTATTGTTGATTTCACCACTATTGCCAATTTCAAACTCTCCGGTTACTACCAAAGTTCCGGATGTGGAAAGATCCAGGTTATTTTTAGTAGTGAAGTCACCTCTGACGACTAACAAAGCTCCAGCCTCGATGGATACAGTAGAACCATTTTTTAGTTCCATATTGGCATCTACAACCAAAGTGTCGTTTGCAGTAACGGTAATCATAGCGCCATTACCGGTGTAGCTAAGCGAGTTTAAACTGGTGATATATCCCCTGATATGAATGTCAATAGCGGAAGAATTTGAGACCGTCGGCGGGACGGCGCTATTCCAACTGTCAGCATTGCTCCAAAGACCAGTATACTCATCTTTAGAGATATGGGATTGGGCGGTTGATTCTGGAATTAAACCAAAGAAAAACAGGCTGACAAATAATATGTATTGACATTGAATGTAGAAACTTCTTTTCATACCGATTACATAAGTCCTTGATTTCACCCTATCTACCTCCTCCTTTTCCAACAAGAAACCGTAATAGGTGATGCATGAAATTTTACAAAACTTGAATTGAGTCAAAGTTTGTTAATTTCAACCTTATTTTATTGTCAACTTAGCAACGTTTATAATGGTAGGTAAGGTTTTGCCGGAAATTATATATTCAAATAAAACCTGACTTTCTGGCTGGTTCCAGGCTTTGCTATGGTCAGATTACCCGGAACAAGTACCACTCATCCTTGAGTTATATGCATGGATAAAAAAGAAAAATTAACTGTCTCCCTATAAAAACAAAGTCCTTCCAAGTAATTGGAAGGACCATCCATAAATAGCCTCACCGTGATTATAAGACTTTTGGATCACATTTTAATTTATTTCACCAAACAACATTTTGCTGAACAAAACAAAACGTTATTGGCTACAGTAAATCAATATCTGTTCCGGTTTTGGTTTATTTTTGGAATGGCGCTTAAATTATTTTTAAGTGTTTGACTATTAAATTATTAAAATTTCGGAGTCCTTAATGTGCCGTACCGGATGTCAGAGACAGGTCGATCAATTTTTCCAATATTTAAACTTTTTTCCCAAAAATGGAATTTGCCCGTTACTTTTTATTAAAATTGAACCGGCGGCCGGACGCCTGATTTTTTTGCTGAAATAAAACAGAAACAGATGCAGAATATTGATGAGCTAATTGATCTTTTAAACCTCGAAAAAATCGAGGAGAATATATTCAGAGGACAAAACTATCAGGCCCCCTGGAACAGGGTTTTTGGCGGGCAGGTACTGGCGCAATCGCTGTATGCTGCTTATCAGACGGTACCGGAAGACCGGTATGTTCACTCCCTGCATGGGTATTTTATCCTGACCGGCGACATTAGTAAACCTATTATTTATCATGTCGATAGAATAAGAGACGGTGGTAGCTTTACCACAAGAAGGATAGTAGCTATTCAAAATGGCCGGGCTATTTTTAATATGTCTGCCTCCTTTCAGCTGATCCAGGAAAGCTTTGACCATCAAATACCCATGCCTGAAGTATTACCACCGGAAGAAAGTGTCTCGGAGGAAAAAATAGCCAATACTTTTAAAGAGGAAGCTCCGGAGATTTACCGGCGGTTAACAAGATCGAGGCCTATCGAATTCAGAAGAGCGGATAACTTTAGACCACTGGAGGCGAAAAATATATCACCATTTCAACACGTGTGGTTCAAAGGGAAAGGAACATTACCCAAAGACAAAAGACTTCATCAGGCAGCCCTGGCTTACGCTTCGGATTACAACCTACTGGGAACGGCCCTGCTTCCCCACCGGGAACAAATCGATATCAATAAAATATTTCTGGCAAGCCTTGACCATGCGATGTGGTTCCATCGCGATTTTGATATGGATGATTGGCTGTTGTATGCCATCGATAGCCCCAGCGCTTCCAATTCAAGAGGGTTTACCAGTGGGAAAATATTTAACCAGCAGGGCATATTGGTTGCCTCGGTTGCTCAGGAGGGATTGATCCGAACTATGAATAAATAGAACCCCGAATTTGCCGGGTATTTCATTATTCCTGCGAGATACTTACAGACGGAATCTCTAAAACATCCTGCATTAATCAGTACCATTACTCACTCCTGCTCCGGGGCTGAAGTAACCTGTCGGCATGTGATTAATTTGTGGTTTAATAACCGGTTACCCCTTCCTACCTGGCCAGATCCTGGCTATCTTCATTTTGACGCCTGTTAATTTATGCCGTTCAGGGGATTAAAAACGCAACAAAATAGCAAGGATCTCGTATATAATAGTATTACTATCAATAAATAAAGTTATGCTATTTTATTGTGTGATTTGATGCCTTTGCGCAATAAGATTCCTTCCACTAAATAAAACGACATGGTACAACTAATTGAAAACATTATAAGCAGGTTGAGGAGGATCGATCGCCTGGTCAGACTCAGGGCGACAGGTACGCCCCGGGAGCTTGCTTTTAGGTTGGGTATATCCGCCAGCACCTTGTACGAATACCTGGATACGATGAAAAGAGTTTTCGGGGCACCTATCCGCTATTCAAACACTCGACGATCTTATGTGTACGACCTTGACGGGAAACTGGAACTGGCGTTTAAAAAAAAATCACAATTCAATGAAACAAATAATCGTACTCCGATATAATCAGAGCGGGCGGATTTAAACTTGTGCCGGGGAACAATAGTGAAGCTTACCCTGTATAGCACACAATGAATCGTGTTAGCCCACCTTTGGGGTATTGAAAAAAATCTTGATTTAACAAAAACTATAAGCCTATGCCAACTAAAAATTTAAAACCGGGCTATCTGGTGCTCACGGCACTCCTTTTTGTGGCCTGTGAAGCAGGAACCGGCAATACAACATATCTTGAAGAAGACAAGATACTAAATGAAAAAATTGTTCCATTGGTTGAAAAAGTACTTTCTCCCGAGGAGCGAAGTCATTTGACACCAGAGAAAATAATAACAGAGCTAAAAGCTGGCAATGAGCGCTTCATGCGCAATAATCTAACAGCCAGAAATCATTCAAAACAAATTCGCGAAGCCGTCTACGGGCAATTTCCCAAGGCCATAGTGCTCACCTGCATTGACTCCAGAATACCGGTGGAAGATGTCTTTGACCGGGGAATCGGAGATATCTTTGTAGCAAGGGTAGGTGGAAATGTCTTGAGTGAGGATATTTTGGGAAGCATGGAATATGCCTGCAAGGTAGCTGGCGCCAAACTGGTTTTGGTGCTTGGGCATGAGCACTGTGAGACCATTTTGTCGGCGATCGACGGTATAGATTTAGGAAACATTACCACGATGACCTCCAAGATACAACCCGCTATTGAAAGTATTACTGACTACGAGGGAAAGAAATCTTCGGTAAATCCGGAATTTGTAGAGTTGGTCGTAAAGAACAATACTGATAAAACGGTTAACGATATCAGAGAAAAGAGCCCCATCCTGAAGCAGATGGAGGATAGCGGCGAAATAAAAATAACTGGAGCCTATTATGACCTTAATGAAGGGCAGGTGCTCTTTCGGTAATATTGGCGCAGGGTGGCTTGTAAGATCAACATGAGTAAAATGAAAAAAGCCAAAATCCAAGTGGTTTATGAAAACGCTTATTTTATCAGTTAGTATGATACTGGGCGGATCTATTTCTTATGCTGACTGTTCTGAATGGTACAAAGGAAGTGTCCGTATGGCGGGGGGAAAAGTTGTGGAGGGAAGCATCAGGTACTGTTTGGATTATGATCTGGTGCTGCTTAAAAAGGAAGAACAAGTAATCACCTTAAGCCCCCGGAAAGTAGATGGCTTCGTGGTTTTCGATCATACCATGGAAGTTCCGAAAAGTTTTCATTCACTTCCTTTCGAAGGACTCAATGGATATGTCCGTCAATGTTTTTTTGAATTGCTTTATCATGGCAGGATCTCATTGTTAAACAGAGAGTATGAAATTCTGGTGGCTGAAGACGAGGAGTATTTTCAGGCCCTGGCAGACAAGTATTACATCATGGCTGAAGACGGGGTAGTGAGAGGTTTTTCCGGATCCAGGAAGGAGTTACTGCGATATATGAAAGAAAAAGCCGATACGGTTTCGGACTTTATAGCGGAAAGACAACTGGATATTTCACAGCGTGAAGACCTGATGGTGGTGTTCAGTTATTATCATTCTATACAACCGTAAAGAATGAAATTTAATAAACGTCTAATGAAAGTTTGCAGGATTATCTTTAAAGAGCAGCCCCGGCCTTTTTAACGTGATCATAAAAAAGAAGGCGATAGGTCTTTTTATGGAATGAACGGTTTCGATTTAAACAATCATATATATGCTTTCCTATTGTAAAATAATTTTGGAAAAAATGAGTTTTGATGCAACGCTTTTAAATAAAGAATACAAAAAATGCCTGTCCTACCTGTCTCATCGGGAGGTCGCTGTTTTTAACAGATGGGTGAGAAAGCAGCCTTTTTACCATAGATTGACCCGAAAACCACTGATTGTTCAAACTGAAAATAGTAAATAGCCGGAGACCGCACTATAAAACCCGGCTTTTTATCGATCCGAAACACTTTCCAGGTAACCGCGCTGTTCCATATATGCTTTGACCTCTGCTTTGTTCATATAAAATGAAATGTCGAGCAGTTGCCATCCCAATCCGTGATCGATAGTGGCACGGTCCGCATCTTTTTCAAATTGAAAACGAAACTTTTTAGAGATTGAATATTTAATCCCCCACCAGCCCATGCCAAGACTTGACAGTTTTCTGTAATAAGCGAAATGTGCCATTTCATGACCTATAACCCCAATTTTACCGTTGAGATCTAATCGCTTGACAAAGGCATCCTGGCTTAACAATAAAACATAAGTATGATGTTTTCTAAGTTTAAAAATGTTCCAGAATGACCAACTGGCGGTAATAGGGTATTGCACATTTTTTTTGTACTTGATTTTAATTTTGTGACCTGCCAGTTCAGGATAATGTGAGACGGCCAGGTAGGTGGCCATCTCCAATTGGTCTCCTGTGGGCAAAACCAAATTGCGGGAAGCGGATCTCAAACTATCTATTTTGTTGTCGAAATCCGATTGCCGGTAAATCAACTTCCCGCCTGTTTGCCCCAGTAGATTGCCGGTGGTCAGGGCCATTATAAAAACCAATAAGCCCCGCGTGGGGTTTTTGATTGTAAATTCCATTCCTTAATAATACGGTTTTCAGGAATTTAGTTTGCCTTTACCTTCGATGGCAACAGATTTATTTTATCTGAATGTTCAGTTCCCGGCCGTTTCCGGCTGTTACATTAAGGTTTATGGAATTTACATTTTAAAAACCAGTGTTTGAAAATTGAATTGGTGGTTGTTACATTTAAATCACATCAGGTCTACCACTGAATTTACCGTATTAAATTCATTGGGAACGTAAGCGTCGGCATAATCATCATTTTCCCATTTACTTCCGTCGATCAAATATCTGAATTGATAAGCCTTGCCGGTCTCCAGGTTGAGGGTGGTTTTAAAAGTTCCGTTTTTTAGAGGTTCCATAGAGGTTGCCGCGGTGTCCCAATTATTGAATTCACCGACTACCTTCACTTGCCTGGCATCTTGACAGATAGATTTGGGTAAACTTAAAGTCACCTTGCATATAGGTTTACTTTTTAAAAACTGTTTTTTGATACTCATATTGGTGAAAATTTATCTGTTTTAACTTAACTTTTGAATAAGTTGTTGTTTTTTAATAAGTACTTTTGGGGAAACTAAATAATTAATAATCAATGGATTATCAAATGAGAGAGATCAGCAGGGATTATGATAATCATCATGTCTCGCAGGTGGCATCTAAAAGGCATTGGCCCGGCCGGACAACTACCTGAGTTTTTTCGATTGATTTCTAGCCTGTTTTTTGAAATATTTTCTAAAAAGAAAATTGTGTTTTAACGCTTCCATGTTTTCATTAAACCTTGCAGAACCTTGATTGATATTGGCCAGGGTCTGTTTTAAATCATTGACAAACGCGGTATCCCGTACAGCCATAGCTGCTACCCCATTACCATCTTCCAGCTGGCTGATAAATGTATCTAATTTTGCAGACGCAGCCGTCAAATGATCGCTTGCCACGTAAAAATTATCCATGATCGTATCCAGCTTGTGTGTTAAGCGGCGGCCGCTGATCAACGCGCCCAGCAATCCTTCGTTTTCATTGTTTAACTTTTCTGTTGTTTTTACCAGATTGTCAGCTACCAGGGCCGTATTACCCGCCGCAGTATTAAGCCGGGCAATGGTTTGTTTAAGCGCTTGCGTGAGTACCGTATCCATCAAAAGCGTTCCGAAAGTACCCTTTCCCTGGTTGATATTCTGTGTTATCTTCAGCAGATCCGAAACCAGCAAAGCGGCGTTTTCATTGGTCATGCTTAGCGTGTTTAAGATATCATCGGTTTTAATGCGACTGTAAGACAGTAAGTAATCCTGGTTTTCCACCGGTGTTTTGCCACCGTTGCCCGGACTGATGTTAACGAGCATATTCCCCATCAGCCCATCGGAGCCAATGCTGGCAATGGCATCCTTCCTGATATATTGTTGAACTTCCGTTTTAATGATCATACGTACTCTGATGGTAGAGTCATTGCTGATCGTAATTGCTTCCACTGTGCCTACATTGATACCGGAGAATCGGACGTTGTTGCCTGGTTGTAGTCCATTGACATTGCCAAAAAGTGCATTAAGTTCAAAAGTAGCACCAAACATATGTTGCTTGTTTCCTATCAAATAGATGGCTATGATAAAAAAAGTAATACCCATTGTCACAAATGCGCCTAGCTTAACGTTTTTCTGTGTGCTGTTTTTCATGATATTTATTTGAAAAATGCTTTGATATTGGGGTCGGCCGATTTCGCTAACTCCTCGTACAAGCCTTCAACATAATTTTCGCCATCGATAAGGATTGCTACCCGGTTGGAAGTTATTCTGGCACATTCCATATCATGGGTAATGATCAACGAGGAGGTACGGAATTTTTGCTGTAACTCGAGAATCAGATAACAAATTTCCTTGGCAGTGATAGGATCCAGGCCACTCGTTGGTTCATCGTAAAACATAATCCTGGGTTTCAAGATCAAAGCCCTGGCCAATGCTACGCGCTTTTTCATACCACCGGACAGCGCTGCCGGCATTAAATCAATGGCCCGTTCCAAGCCTACACTATGCAGCGCCTCCCGGACCAATTGGAGACTATCCAGGTGCTCCCCAAATTTTTCAACATGTCTGCGCAGGGGAAATTCCAGGTTTTCCCTTACCGTCATGGAGTCGTAAAGTGCACTACCCTGAAATAAAAAACCTATATCTGCCCTGAGACAATCCAGTTCGTCGTGTTCCAGATCGGGAATATTATTGCCTAAAACATTGATGTTACCTGAATCGGTGGTAATCAGACCGACAATACATTTGATCAACACCGATTTGCCGGACCCCGATTTTCCCAATACCACCAGGTTTTCTCCCTCTTGTAGTTTCAGGTTGAAATTTTTCAGGACCCGGTTGTTTCCAAATGATTTATTCAGACCACTCACCTCGATAACTGTATTATCGGGGTTTGGGGTTGCCGGCATGGCGTAGGCGTTTTCATCGGGTATTTGCTTCATTTTGATCATAATTCATAAAAGATGTCGGCAATTAATACGGCGATAAAATCAATGATAAAGACCAGGACAGAGGCTACCACTACGGCAGTGTTGGCGGCTTTGCCGACACCTTCCGTACCTTTTTTGGAATAATACCCCTTAAAGCATCCGACAAGACCGATAGCAAATCCAAAGAAAAACGATTTGCCTATTGAAGGGCCGAGATCCCCAAAATTGAGAAATTCAAAAACCTGGTTAAAATACAGCTCAAAGCTTACTGCTCCCTTCAAATTCTCAATCAGAAATGATCCGAATAAGGCAATAACATCTGCCATGATCACCAGTATCGGAAGCATTAAGGTGGCGGCAACCACCCTGGTGATGACAAGGTATTTAAAGGGATTGGTACCGGAGACCTCCATGGCATCGATCTGCTCGGTAACTTTCATGGAACCAAGCTCGGCGCCAATACTTGAACCTACTCTGCCCGCACAGATCAAAGCGGTAATGACCGGTCCGATTTCACGGATAATGGCAATGCCGACCATTGAAGGCATCCACGATTCCGCGCCAAATTCTACCAGGGTAGGGCGCGTCTGAAGCGTTAATACCAACCCCATGATAAAGCCGGTAAGGCCAACCAAAGGCAGGGAATTCCAGCCTATTTCATAGGCCTGCCTGAGGAGTTCCCTGAACTCATACGGAGGCTTGAAGACTTCCTTGAAAAACCGGCCGGCGAAACGGGATATTTCTCCGGTTTCGGTCAAATACCGCATTATTGGTCCTGATAAGTCCGTCACTTTTGACATTTCAGTAGTATATAAACAATCCGCCTGACGGATAAATTTTTTAACTAAAACTATCAAAGTCGGCTGATTAATTTATTGTCTTACGTCATAGGTGCGCATGACTTCTGTCATCTTAAATTCCCGGTAGTAGTACTAAGTTAAAAGTGTAATTGGTATGTTTTTAATGAGCAGAGTCTTTAGGAAAAACCGTTGTTACCAGTATGACAAGGCTTGATAGTTTATTGATGCGTTGGATTTTTTATGTCTTCGTTGCCTTTAATTTAGGGCCAATGAGTTCCTGTGAGGAAAAACCGGCTCCGATTGATCCGGTTAAACTGCAAGAGGCTATTGAGGCCAGGATCAAATGGATGGAACAATTCCGGGTTTCCGATATAAATGGGAGACAGGTGCGTTCAACGAATGCCTTTGCCAGGTTTTATTATGACAGAAAATTTGACGCTGCCTGGATCAACCCACAAGGATTGAATAAGCCACTGACCGATCTTGTCCTTGAGGCCGTTCACAAGGCAGATGCTGAAGGGCTTGAACCAGGGGACTATCATTCCGAATATCTGTCTAAAACATATGCCTATTTAAATTCACTTTTGAGCAATAAAAAAAAATCAAAACCGGATTTAGATCTACTGGTTAATTTTGAGCTATTATTGTCGGATGCCTACCTCACTTATGCCAATGATTTGTATTATGGCAAAGTATGTCCGGAGAATGTTGATCCTGATTGGCATGCTGCATGCAAAGAAGTGAGCATCGACTTCGCTGATTACCTGACCAATGCGATAGACGATGAATTAATAGAAGAAAGTTTGAAAAGACTTACGCCAAGGAATAAGACCTACAAGGGCTTAAAAGATGCACTGGCATTTTACAAAAGACTTGATATGGTTGGCCTTAATGCAGGGTTGCCTTTTAATGGGCGATTACCGGTGGCAGACAGTCAGCAGATTTACATAAGACATTTAAAAATGATCTTAAAGGCTACTGGAGATCTTCCGGCTACCGGATCGGAATGGCGGTATGAATTGATTGCAGGCCTAAAACAATTTCAGCAAAGGCATGGGTTAAAAAACAATGGGTTGCTCGATTCCCTGACATTGAAAGCGTTGCATACCAGTTTTAAAGAAAGAATCAAAAGCCTGGAAATTAACCTGGAAAGGTGGCGCTGGTTACCATTGGATCTTGGCGAGGAATATTTGATTGTCAATATTGCGGATTTTACTTTGAAAATAGTAAAAAAGGACGCCATAATGTTCAAGAGCAAAGTGGTCGTAGGAACTCCCTTTCATCGCACGCCTGTTTTTACGGCAGAAATTACGCATTTGATCCTCAACCCTTATTGGTTCGTTCCCAGGTCGATTGTCAAAAATGAAATACTATCATTACCCGTTCCGGAGGAATTTTTAAGGCGGCATCAAATTCGGGTTTTGGATAAGGATGAATGTGAGATACCCTTTGATTCTATTAATTGGGAGCAGGTGACAGATGATGACAGGCTTTATCAATTTCGGCAGGACCCGGGGCCTGCCAATTCCCTGGGTCTGATAAAAGTTATCTTTCCAAACGATTATCTCGTTTTTATTCATGATACGCCGGCTAAATCCTTGTTTGAAGAAAGTGTAAGAACCTTCAGTCACGGTTGTATAAGAGTTCATAGACCTTTTGAATTAGCAGATTACCTGTTAAGAGATGATCCAAACTGGCATATCGATCGTCTCAGGGCTTTTACGCAAACCCAGGATTCAATTAATAAACGAGTTGATTTACCCAAACCCATGCCGGTTCATATCTTATACTGGACTGCCTGGGTAGATAAATTGGGATTAGTTCATTTCAGGGAAGACATTTATGGGCGGGACGAGGCTTTATGGAAAGCTTTAAAAACAAGTTATAAAAATGTAAACTTAAATAGAAAGGAATAGTCCCCCGGGAAGGTCACTGGCGGATGAAAGATTTTTTAAGCTGAGGATCACCGGGAAGGATGGATTTGCCATACTACCACATTCCTTTTTGGTGATAGCCGTAAAACAGCAAGCGGGCATCCACTATTTTCATAATGAATCCCCGCTTCACTTTATTAAACTCCGTGGAGCCTAACAAGGGCTAAGTTACAGTTATTGTGACTTTCATTTCCACTATTATTTCCGAAGAAAAATAGCTTCAACTGCTGACTGAATTATTGCTCCCTTTTCCCTCATTCAATACCGGAGTATTAAACAATTTCTAAGTTTGATGTTAATACAGCCTGGCTAACTAAAGCCTGTCTTTTATCTCTCACTCAGTAAACTAAAGTTCGTATTTAACTACTTGACAACCAAATTTTTAACCTAAAAGTTATGCACAATTTATGCACAAAGTTATCCACATTTTTGGCGGTTTTGTTAAAGCGGATGACCGGCCGTATATCCCGGATCTGCTAATTGAAAACTGCGATTGGTCGCGTTAACCTGCCGGCGGCAAGGCAGATTGCCGGGGCCACTGTCAGCCCCTGTGGAATCAGTCTTTTTCATGTGCTATTTTTAAACCTGCCGGTAAACCCTGGCAGGCCTGGATTGAAATAAGGATAGAGAAAAAAATCGTTGAAAATTAAGCAAATATCATTTTTTAATCTTAAAAACCTTGTGTAACTTTATTAAGTACTTTTTGGTGTATTCACCAACCAAGTACAGGGACAATGGACAGACTTACTACCACCTTGGTAATAACGTCTTGCCATGCAAAAGGCGAGAAGTAACTCGCCTTTTGCATTTTCACCACTGTGTTTCAGTTAATTTTTAGTGTTGAAATATCGCCTTCGGGAAGTCCCAGTTCCCTGGCTTTCAGAAGGCGTCGCATAATTTTGCCACTTTTGGTTTTGGGTAGACGATCCAGGAAAGCAATTTCCCTGGGAGCGATGGCCTTACCAAGTCGTTTTCTGGCAAATCTTAGAATGTCCATTTTTAAGGTTTCCGAAGGAACTACCCCTTGCTTTAATGATACAAAGGCCTTTATCACCTGGCCTGCAATGGGTTCCGGTTTGCCGATTACTGCGATTTCAGCGATCTTTGGATGTTCCATGATGACATGCTCCACCTCAAAAGGGCCTACTGTATGTCCCGCTGTTTTGATGATATCATCCGCCCTGCCAACAAACCAGTAATACCCCTCTTCATCTCTTGTCACAAGGTCTCCGGTCAAATACCACGTTTCTAAAAAGCATTTTCTATAAAATGCTTCATCGTGAATATACCCCCGGAACATCGAAGGCCAACCTACCTTGATCGCCAATTCTCCGTAAATATCCGGTGTATCAATCCGCAACGGTTTTTGATGATCATTTCTTTGCAGAATAGCTGTTTCAACACCCGGTATAGGCAATCCCATGGAGCCGGGCTTAATCTTTACCGATGGATAGTTGGCGATCATAATGCCTCCTGTTTCGGTTTGCCACCAGTTGTCGTGGATAGGCAAACCCAAATGACTTTGCCCCCATTTGATTACTTCCGGTGTCAGTGGTTCCCCGGTACTGTGAATTGATCGGAGCTTGCTTAAGTCAAACGCTTCGCGTGGCTTTGCCCCGCTTTGCATAAGCATACGGATGGTAGTGGGAGAGGTGTACCAGATGTTCACTTTGTGGGATTCCAAAACGTGAAGCCATCTTTGTGCATCAAAATCTGTTTCGTCGATAATGGAAGTAATGCCATGGGTGAGCGGTGCGATCACACCGTAGGAGGTACCGGTCACCCAACCCGGATCTGCGGTGCACCAATAAATATCTCCTGGATGAAAGTCAAGTACATACTTGCCGGTCATGTAGTGTGTAAAGACAGCGCTGTGGACGTGCAGGGCACCCTTGGGCTTTCCGGCAGTGCCTGAGGTGAAATGAAGAATAGCGTGATCTTCCGGATGAGTAGGGGGGATAACGTAGGTCTCCGAAGCTTCTTTCATCAGTTTTGGTAACGACCACAGGCCTTTTCCCAGATGGTCCCCGGCATCGGTAAGCAGTATGTGTTTTAGTTGAGGTAACTGACTTTTGATCCGGGATATTTTTCTTTGATATAGATTGGAGGTGGTTACAAGTACTTTTGCGTTTCCTCGTGACATGCGTTGTAATATCGGTTCCGGACCATAAGCGGCAAAAAGAGGACAAAAGATGTTCTTATGCTTCCAGCTACCGAAGGCAGCAATGTACAGTTCCGGAATTCTGCCGGATAGGGTAAATACCCGTTCCACGGACTTTACTCCCAACATTTCCAAAACATTGGCAAATTGATCTGTTTTGGTTTTTAACTCCCTGTAGGTAATATCCTTGACTTTTCCCGTTTTGCCCAGCCATTTAATGGCGGTCCGATTTTCATTTTTTCCCAAAGCATGTCTGTCAACCGCCTCGTAAGCGATGTTTAGCCCTCTTCCTTCAGGCAGTCCGCTCAATTCCGGTTGTATCTGATCCCATGAGAATTCACGACGGACCTTGTCGTAATCTGTTAAGTTGGTTTGCACATTTTTAGCGGAGCGTGTGTTTATAGTCACTTCCAAGTTTTTAAAATCCAGTTGATTAGATTAAATGTAATATCACCGGGTTATGAATTAAATGACATGAATCAGCAAACACTTTGATTTTTGTCAGATTACGATCAAAACGATCCCCCTAATAACACAGCCTGATATGGTTTTTTCTTGTTTCAGGACAGCCGGAAAACACTGCGAAAATAGGTTTAATGACCATTATCACTTTACCGGTTGACTGCTATCATATGATTTTGACCTACGGAAGATTAAGTTTGTCACAGAAAATTTTAGTTTTATTAGGAGTTTGGATGTTTAATAAATTCACCTTGATTGCTATCAGTGATCAAGGTGATTTATTAATTTGGTGTTGGAAAATGTTCTCCGGTAGTTTGCTGATGAAGGCCGGTTATAATCTTAACCCTGTCACGAATGCCTTTGAAACTCAATTATAGTGCTGCATTAACCCTGCTTTACCATCTTATAAGATCGGAATATGAGGCGGGGATGTATCCTAAAAGTACCGGTATGGCCACCGACATTATAGCTGAAAACAATGCTGATACCGATACGGCTCGTTTTTACAGAGCAGATGAGACACAAAGGCTGCTTGACAATGTCTTAGCCACTTTAAGAGTTTGTGGCCGGATCAAGAAGGTAAAGGCCCTGGCATGGGTTAAAAAGAAAATGTTGCTTAGCACACACGTGTTAATAGAAGACTCTGCCATTTATAGAAAAATAGCAATGGCGCTACAAATTGATGAAAATGAAGTAAATCAGATGATGTCAACTATTTCATGAAAGCGAAAGGCCAACTTTACAAATACAACTGGAATAATAGTCCCGAATCCGGATAATCCACTAAAAGAATCCCTGACTTTTGCCGGCCGCCTCGTCCGCCATGGAGTGAGCCTCTTTTTTTCCCAGGTAATTATCTATGAAATAATGAGCGACATAGATGAGCGGCGTAAGTAACACTGCCACCACAAATTTGTAGATATAGTTGATAACGCCTACCGATATAACCTGGGCCACCGGCCATTTTGTTTCCTGGGGAGCTAAAAAGTAGAACGCCAGGAAAAGAACAACATAGCTGTCTATCAATTGAGAGACCAGTGTAGAACCCGTAGCTCTCAGCCAAATCATTTTGCCGCCTGTGATCTTTCTTAATTTCTGGAAAATGAAAACATCCAACAATTGACCTATCAGAAAAGCCACCAGCGAGGCAAAAATGATCCTTGTTCCCTGCCTGAATACCTTAGAAAAGGCGTAGTCGATGTTGAAACTGTTGCCATTTGCATCTGTCTGGTGAATGTCGAGCCAGAACTGCGCCGGAGACAGCAGCGTAGCCAGGTAGATAACAACGAACCCATAGGCGATAAATCCCACGGTCATCAGGCTTATTTTCCTGACCCCCTGTTTGCCGAAGTATTCATTAATGACATCGGTAGTAAGGAATACCATGGGCCATAAGATAACGCCCGCGGTAAGGTTAAAATCCAATACAAAACCGCCAAATAAAGGAATGTTGGCAGGGTTGTATCCAAGTGATGATTCCAGTGAAAATATTTTTGATCCTATTAATTCGGCGATAATGGCATTGGTGAGAAAAATGCCACTTAAGATTACAAATAGATGGTTTTTTTTCTTGTTTGGAATAGCGTTTGTCGTCAAGGGTACCTGGGTTTGGATTAGTCTTCAATATAAATGGTTTCTCCCTCAATTGCTAAAATTGTATTTTTAAAAACTTGCTGCGCCTCCGTTTGGAAGGGGGTAATATCCTTGTACCGGGATGAATAGTGGCCGATTAGTAGTTTACCAACCTCTGCTTTTTTTGCAATGAGCGCTGCCTGTTGGGCGGTAGCGTGAAAAGTTTCCATGGCCCTTTGCTCTCTGTCACTTAAAAAAGTAGCTTCGTGGTAGAGCAGATCGACACCTTTGATATGCTCAACAATACCTTCATGGTACCTGGTGTCGGAACAATAGGCGTAGGACCTTGACTTTTTTGGCGGCAGCGTAAAATCGCCATTTTTATAAATGATATCGCCATTTTCACCTTTAATGTCCTCACCGTTTTTCAAAGCGACCATATCAAGCAGTGAGAATTCCTTTTGTATTTTTTCTTTAATGATCCTGTGAGGTTTGGGTTTTTCCCGGAAAAGAAAACCAACACAGGGGATACGATGAACTAAGGGAATGGTCTGTATGGTGATTTTGTCGTTTTCAAAAACACAAGATGGTTTTTGCGGGTTTATTTCATTGAAATGGAGCGGATAGCTAAGTACCGTTCCTGATACCTTCAATTGCATGGTGATTATTTCTCCCAGGCCAGGCGGACCGTAGAGATTGAGTTCCGTAGCACGCCGTTGCAAATGCATCGTCGATATCAGGCCTATTAACCCAAAAAAATGATCGCCGTGTAAATGGCTTATAAAGATGTGCTTTATCCGGCTTATTTTTGTTTTGTAATGCCCCAGCTGTAACTGCGTTCCTTCGCCGCAATCAATTAAAAACAACTCATTTTGCACAGTTAACAGCTGTGATGTTTGATTTCTGTTGTATGCAGGTTTGGCAGAGTTTGCGCCCAGTATTTTTAGTTCAAATCCCAAAAGCTAATCCTCAACTTTAATTTCCTAACTCATGCATGCTGATCCTCATCTGCTTCCTCGTTAAGGTCTTTTTCAATTTCATGCATAAAAATCGCATCCACAGCCTCTTCTACGGTGGGAAGAATATTCAATACTTTATCCAACTGGGAAATAGTAATGAGTTTCATAACATGGTCGTTTAAATTAGCCAGGATAAACACACCACCGTTTTCGCCAAATATTCTGTTGCCGACTAAAATAGCGCTCAACCCTGAAGAGTCCGTATATTTTACTTCCGAAAGGTCAAGGATCAGATTTTTTGTACCCTCAGCGTTAATAGTTAAAAATTCAGATTTAACGCCCGGAGCCACAGTGGTGTCAAGTTTACTCTCATTTAATACGAAAAGGCAATATTTCTCTTCTTTTTCAATTGAATATTTCATGTGTTTATAATTTACCTTCATTGGTCACATAGAACCTCGCCTATTATAATCATTCCCTTGCGCCTCCGCTAAAGCTTTCTCCGGCGGCCGAAGCCTCTGGCGAAGGACTCAGCGACACGCGGTGTGTATCGATTACGTCATGCTCGGTTTCATGTGTGTATTTTAATTTTTATCGGTCGGATGTAACTTTCGATGCTTTCTATAATCATATCCAGGTGCGAATAATAACTGTAGCAAGCATATATGTTGCATCTGCTTACATTTTTTTAAGGTCGCCCGCCTGTTATAAACCAATGGACAAATCAACATGTAGTGAGCCAGTGGCTAAATTTAATCATATCTCTTGAGAATATGAGCAATTCAACATTCGGAATCCGTACGGGTTAATTTTATACCTAACAATTCATACCGACGACAAGGGTGGGTGCCAATTGCCAGGCATAATTTAAAAACTTTTCAAACAACCAAAAATAGTATCTTAATATCTTTTCTCACTTGGATACTATTTTAGGGCCAGATTGATATTTTTTTCTATTCTGTTCAGAATTGCTTTGTTTTCCTGTTTTTCAAACTTGTCTCCTGTAACACTTTCAAACAATTCTATATACCGGTCAGAAATAGATGTCACCAAAGCATCGTCCATCACCGGGACCTGCTGTCCATCTTTGCCCTGAAAACCGTTACTAATCAGCCATTGCCGGACAAATTCTTTGGAGAGCTGTTTCTGAGGTTCTCCCTTTTTTTGTCTTTCAGCATAACCATCCAGATAAAAATACCTGGATGAATCGGGGGTATGGATTTCGTCGATCAGGTAGATCTGACCTTCGGATTTTCCAAATTCATATTTTGTGTCAACCAGAATTAAATCATTCTTCCGGGCAATTTCAGACCCTCTTTCAAACAATTGGAATGTGTATTTTTCAAGTTGCTCGTAGTCATCGGGTGAAACCAAACCACTGGCCAGGATTTCTGCTTTCGAAATATCTTCGTCATGACCCTCCTTGGCCTTGGTCGTTGGCGTGATAATAGGGCTTGGCAACTGGTCATTTTCCTTTAATCCCTCCGGTAGCTGAACACCACAGATTTCTCTCTTCCCGGAGCGATAAACACGCCACGCATGTCCTGCCAGGTAGCCCCTTATCACCATTTCAATGGGAAATGGATCACATTTAATACCAATGGTAACATTAGGATCGGGAGAAGATTTTACCCAATTGGGTACAATATCCTGTGTTTCTCTAAGAAATTTGGTGGCTACCTGATTTAGTATCTGTCCCTTGTATGGAATAGGGCGGGGCAACACTACATCAAATGCAGAGATTCTATCAGTAGCAATCATAGCAATTTTGTCATCGAAGAAGTAGACATCCCGAACTTTTCCCCGGTAGAAGTCAGTTTGACCCTTAAACTGATAATTTGTTTCTTTAATTGCTTCCTGCGCCATGCTGCAAATTTAAAGATTGCATTTTATAAAAAAAATACCGGCCATATTTTCAATATTTCCTTGGAAAATTCTCTAAGTGTTGTGAAACGTTCTGTGGTTTGATCAATGCTCCGTCCTTACTCTTTTTCGAAAACTTTTTCGCTAACCGCTTTTCCCCGATGATATTCAATTGTTTTGAATTTGTGGCCCTCTTCATCATAATATTCCCAAAGGCCTTGTTGTTTGTTACCGACATAATTGCCTGCTACAGCTACCTGTCCGTTGTCATGGTAGGCCTTATGCCTTCCTGATTTTTTACCTACCTCATAGGGAGTTTCACTCTTAATGGCACCTGACGGGAAAAATGTTTTAGCGATGCCTATGATCATATTATTGGTATAGGGTTCTTCACTGATCAGTTGCCCCTCTTCATCATAGCCCGATCTCATCCCGGTTAATTTATCAAGCAGATAATTTTCTCTGGTTTTGATTTTGCCATTTTGATAAAAGTACTCCCACATTCCGGTGGCCACCCCTTTTTCAAATTGTTGAAGTTTTTTGATATTTCCGTTATCATAATATTCTTTAATGACCCGGTCCTTTTCCTCGTTAGCGTATGTGGCTTCGTTTTTAAGCTGACCATTGGAATAGTAGGTATAGTTTATTTCAACGCGATATCCTTCGCGATAGTGAAAAACATGTTTTTTACTGCCATCATCATAAAAAGCCAGGTTTTCACCATCTAAAACACCGACCGGTTTTTTGTTGATGATAATGGTTTTATAATTCCCTTTCAGCGTAAGGATACCTTTATCATTGTAATTTTCAAATGCGCCTGATTTGAGTCCGTTAGCATGATTTGAAACCGTTTCAAGCTGGCCGTTGGGAAAGTAGGTTTTAAAATAGCCGTCCAATAATCCTTTGCTATAAGTAGCCTCAACCTTTATTTGACCGTCTTCATAGTATTTTTTACTAACACCTTCCGGCTTTCCGTTTTGATAGTTGATCTCTTCTTTTAATTTCCCGGTCCGGTAGTACTGCCGGATTAAACCTTCCGGTTTGCCACGGACAAAGTTGGTTTCGCTTTTAGTCTGTCCCTGGTCATAATAGACAATAAGTGTATTGTTCAAGGTATCGTTAAGGTATTGCCCCTTCTGTATGATATCGCCGGTGTCATTCCAAACGGTTATCTCTCCATTTTTGAGCCCGTTTTCAAAATGCAGTAAGCGCTTCTTAACGCCATTAGGATAATACTCCAGAAATTGTCCGATTTTTTGCCCCCTGGTAAAATTTCCTTTCAACGCCACTGCTCCATCCTCGTAGTATTTAATATATTCGCCATCCACCAGGCTACTGTCATTACCCAGAATTAAATAAGTTTCCTTCACCTGGGTAAAGGAGGGGGGGTAATAAGTGGTGATCCTGGTTTGAGAAAAGGCATTAGTAGTCTTTGCCAGCGTACATACAATAATAATTAGTATCGTTATTTTTCGTGGCAACATGACCATCATGGAGCTAATACAAAATAAAATTACAGGCTATAAAAATATATAGATCTTACGAAAAACGTTTGATCATCTATTTTATTTTAGTCAAATTTTAAAGCTTCTCAATGACCATGGCAGAAGCCCCGCCACCGCCGTTGCAAATGCCGGCGACCCCTACTGAGGCATCATTGGTACTCAGTACATTTTGAAGCGTTGTGAGGATTCTTGCTCCGGAGGCACCAAGGGGATGACCCAGGGATACGGCACCGCCAAAAACATTCACCTTCTTTTCATCCAATCCCAGTTTGATATTGTTGGCCAGCGCTACGGCGGAAAAGGCTTCGTTGATCTCATAGTAGTCCACATCGCTCGCTTCTATTCCTGCCAGTTTCATAGCTTTCGGAATGGCCAGTGACGGAGATGTTGTAAACCAGATCGGATCCTGCGCCGCATCGGCAAACCCCCTGATCCGTGCGAGCGGTTTCACGCCCAGTTCTTCGGCTTTTTCCTTACTCATTAAAATAACCGCGGAGGCCCCGTCATTGATGGTGGAAGCGTTGGCCGCGGTAACCGTCCCTTCCTCACTAAATACAGGCCTCAGTTGTGGGATTTTTTCAAACTTAACGTTTTTATATTCTTCATCCTCAGCAATTACTAAAGGATCACCCTTCCTCTGGGGCACAGTGATCGGCACAATCTCTTGCTTAAAATGTCCTGCCTCAGTGGCTGCTGCCGCTCTTTTATAGGAATTGATGGCATATTCATCCTGTTGCTCCCTGGTGATGCCCATCTCTTTGGCCGTATTGTCTGCGCAGTTACCCATCGGAAACTTGTAATAGACTTCAAAAAGCCCATCCTTTAAAAGGCCGTCGACGATTTCTCCATTGCCGTATTTGTAGCCAAACCGGGCCTTGGGAACATAAAACGGAATGTTGGACATACTTTCCATGCCACCAGCTACAATGACATCACCCTGCCCCAGCATGATGGACTGGGCGCCAAACATTACAGATTTCATACCCGAAGAGCATACCTTGTTTACCGTGGTACAGGGAACATTATAACCGATGCCGGCCGCAATCGCCGCTTGCCGGGCTGGTGCCTGTCCCAGGTTGGCAGAAATAACGTTTCCGAAAAATACTTCGTCAACCTGTGAGCCTTCGACGCCCGCGTTTTCTAAAGCTCCTTTAATGGCGCTGGCTCCCAGTTGTATGGCTGTAAATCCAGACAAAACACCACCAAAACTGCCGATAGGTGTTCTAACGGCAGCAACAATATATACTTCCTTCATTATTGAATTTTTTTGAGTTATCGTTGATCATAAAATATGCGCTGTAAAAGTAAGTGATTACAGCTAAAATCTACCAATCGGGCTTATCATTTTTTGTCCGGTTTTTGGCTTTCTTCCTGTTCTGCTGGATGTATTGGACTTCCTGGTTTTTCATGGCCTCAAGGATCATTTTGGCTTTTTCAGGACTGATTTTCATTTCCTGAAGCTTCTTTTGGGTGGAGGGAGGCACTTCATCCTTTTCATCTTTGTTTTCTTCGTTTTGTTCCTGCTGTTGCCCTTCCTTTTGCTCCTTATCCTTTTTTTCCTGGGCATCCTGCTGTTCCTGGTTTTGTTCCTGCTGTTCCTGGTCTTTTTGCTGCTGATCCTGTTGCTGATCTTTTTGTTCCTGGTCCTGTTTGTCTCCTTTATCCTGGTCTTTTTGTTGCTGATCTTTTTCCTGTTGATCCTTTTTATCTTTTTCCTGATCCTGTTTTTCCTTGTCGTCCTTATTTTGCTGATCCTTATTCTTGTCGTCTTTATTTTGCTGGTCCTGCTGATTTTCCTGCTCCTTCATCAGTTTTTTCAGCAATTCATAATTATACCTGGCGTCTTCGTTGCCGGGGTTAGCTTTCAGCGCTTTTTTGAAATAATCCAGCGCTTCTTTCTGCTTCTGGGGGTTATTGTTCATCACACCTAGTTGCTGGTAAGCCACCGACTGTACGTTTTTGTCTTTGCTGGATGTTAATTTCTGATAATTATTTAATGCGTTGGCAGAATCGGCGACTTTGAATTGGGCGTTGGCAAGGTTCAATAAGATATTGTCGTCACGCACATTTAAACTATCTCGCAGGTAGCTGTATTTTTCAATGGCGGTTTTGTAGTCTTCCTTCATAAAGGCTTCCCTGGCCTCCTTTTTCAAGGCATTTCGCTTGGCTACCCTGTCCAGGTTGCCAATAGGATCTAATGCCAGTAATAAGAAAGCAACAAGATATAATTTCATATTCTTAAAGTTTTAAATCGGGTAAGGAAATCCAGGACAAACAGGATTAATGCCAGGCCCAGAAAGTAAAAATACTTATTGGCAGAAACATCCATCTTTTTGGTATCCCTTACTTCTCCTTCTATGTTATCTATAGTATTAATCAACCGGGAAACATCATTTCTTGTTCCATTGATCTCAAAGTATTTTCCACCGGTAATACTGGCGATCTGTTTTAGGGAGGCCGGGTTTAATTTAGAGACAATTTCCTTGCCGTATTTGTCCCTTTTAAAACCACCTCTGACCCTGATTTTACTGCCTCTTTCCGTACCAACGCCCAAACTAAATAATTTAATGCCCTGCTTTTCTATTTTTTCGGCGATGGCGGCAGTTTCTTCTCCAAAGTCTTCCCCGTCGCTGATCAGGATAATTATCTTCGATTTTGGCTGTGTAACCGGACTGTCTTCGCTCTCTTCGGAAAACTTTTTCAAGGCAATCTTTAGGGGAGATCCAAAGTCAGTGCCGGCGTTAGGCACCAGGTTTGTATTCAGGGTCTCCAGAAACAGGCTAAAAGCGCTTTGGTCATAGGTAAGGGGGCACTGGACAAAGGCTTCTGATGAAAAGATGATCAGTCCCACCCTGTCGGAGCTAAATTCGTCGACGATATGCTTAAGCTCAAATTTTATTTTTTCCAGCCTGGTAGGTTGAATATCATGCGCATTCATGGAACCTGACAGGTCGACGGCAAAGTAAATGTCCTTGCCTATCACTTTGATTTCCTTAACCGATTCACCAAAGGAAGGACCTAAAAGCGCTACAATTAAAAGTACAAAGAAAACCGTTCTGATGGCCACCTTATAGAAAACCGCGTAAAAAGGGCTTTTCAACCTTTTTGCAGCACTAATTACCTTGATAAGATAAATGCCGTAAAAAATAATAAAGGCGGCTATAAACAAAACTTCTAATAATCCGATAGCATTGGACCAAACCATTACAGCAGTCTTAAAATTAAAGTTTAAAGAGGGCGCAAAAATTATTCCCCCACAGTTTTAACACTATTCCTAAACAACAAATATAGGAAAGGGCACGGAAGCGGTGAAGGGTGTCATCAAATTTATTGTTAAATAAAGTTAAATCTGCTGGAAAGAAATGTGGTATCGTATAAGAGTTTTAATGCTTTCTTGCGGTTTTCTAACAATACAGATATTTTCTTTTGTATTATGAGCAGCTGCATTTATATGATTTCAGGTGCTGAAGAAGAAGGGTTATTCTCCCATCTGTATTTAAGTCTCCGGCAAAAGAATTTGAAGGTATATAGCCATTTTAATATGAGGGGTTGTGTTGAATAAATCGATGAAATAATTAAAATATATTAATAAACCGATCCATTATTTGGTATATTAATTCTAATATTTTGGATGGTTTAAAATAAATTCGTTGACTTGTTAAAAATTTTGGCGGCAACAAACTTCTGAAAAAGGGTGAACAGGAAGAAAGAAGCTCATAAGCAAACGGTACATTTTAAAAGTGACTTCGATAACGGATATCATTTGCAAAGAGATGAATGTGCCATATGGAAGCGATTCAAGGAGGGTGACGAACAGAGTTTGATCTATATCTACCAACAATATGCAGGTCTCCTTTACAATTACGGTAGTCAGTTTTGTAGCAGGAGTGAGTTTGTGAAAGACTGTGTGCAGGAATTATTTTATGAGCTAATAGACCGCCGTAAAAAACTTGCGGATGTTCATTCGATCAAGGCTTACCTTTTCTCTTGCCTGAAGCGGAAAATCGTCAAAGGATTGAAGAAGGAGGAACGGTTTCTTTTAAATGAGAAAGGATTAGAGCTTGGTTTCATGATCGCCAGTATCTCCATTTCTACCCAGGGCCTGGAGAAATCAGAATACGAGGTTATCGAAGGTAAACTAAACGCCCTGCCCCCCCAACAAAAGGAAGTTATTCTTCTTTATTTTTATGAAGGACTTTCCTATCTGGAAATAGCCGATATTATGAATATCAAAGTGAAATCAGCCCGGGCGCTTGCCTACCGGGCATTAAACTCGTTAACCAGACTGCTTTTACCTTATAAGAAAAAAGGCTCTATTCATTTCCCGTTATAAGGGGAAATTCACCAAATACCATGCCTTCACACTCACCTGATCATTCATTGAGCGTTGTGATACTTTTAACCGAAGTGTTGTATCAATAGCATTTCTCCAAAAAAATGACTTATAAGATGATAATATTGTAATTCTTTGATTTTGCAATGGGCATATTAGCGTTTTTTGGCTCTGTTAAAATAGGAAGCCTAACTAATGTAAAGTCCACAAGCAAAAAACATGGCAGAACAAGCGTCTAAGATATTGGATCTACTGGAGAACGAAAATTTTGTCCAATGGGTATTGTCCCCCAACCAGGAGACAAATCACTATTGGTCAAAATGGTTACTCACCCATCCAGAACGTAAGGAAGATGTGGAAAAGGCGCGGCAAATTGTTTTGTCTACCCAGTATAAAAAATCCTTTGCCCTGCCGGATGAAGACTATAATCAAATTTTGTCTAACGTGGTCAGTCACCACCGTCACCGCATTAAGGAATCAAATGATTTAATTGGAAGGAAATTGTTTTACAAAATCAGTGGTGTGGCGGCCGCCATTGTATTGATAATAGGTGCAGCGTTATGGTATAATGGTAATACTTTGTCTACATCTCCGGAGCATTCCATTTCTGAAGTGATCAGAAAAAAAACCGGATCGGGACAAAAATTGACCCTTAAATTACCCGATGGTTCAAAAGTAGTCCTGAATGCGGAAAGTGAAATCACATATGCTATTCCATTTTCATCCAATAGAGAAGTTAAATTGTCGGGGGAGGCATTTTTTGATGTAAAAAAAGACCCGAAGCATCCCTTTGTTGTTCTGACCAAGTTTACAACAACCAAAGTAGTGGGTACATCATTCAATATCCGTTCTTATACTTATGAATCAGAGACGGCAATATCGGTACTAACCGGTAGGGTAGAAGTCTCAGATCATAACGGGCACCAGGCCGCTTTGATACCGGCACAACAGGGAGTTTTCGACTTTAAACATGATCAGTTGCTGGTTACCCCATTTTCCGCAGATGCCATAGCAGGCTGGAAAGATGGTTTGCTGCTCTTCAACAATACCCCTTTAACGGAGGTGATAGATCGGCTGGAAAAGTGGTATGGTGTACAATTTGAAATTACTGATGGAACACTGATGGAAGGTAAGTACACGGGGAGGTATAATAATGCATCACTTGAAAAAATTCTGGACGGTGTCAGTTATGCATCGGGCTTTGATTTTAAGATCAGGGACAAAACTGTATTGGTTCATAAAAAGCAAAGAAAATAATGGAATGTATATTTTTTGATTCGGGATAAGAAAAGAAGAGGCTGTCTCATGGGTTGTCCTAACTTTCTGAGATTTTTTTGTGAAAATCTCAGATAGCTATCTGAACATCGCCATTTGAAGCAGCCCCATAAATCTCTTCGTAAAGCGCTTGACTCAGTTTGGCGACAGGACAAGCATAATACCAAGAGACTGTGCAAAACGTATGTTCAACACAATTCAAAGTTAAATGAAAAACTATTTACAATTAAGTAAGTTACATTCTAATTTAATACGGATGACAAGATTTGTTTTCATTTTAATGATGGTCCAAACCGCAAGTGCCTCATTAATTTTGGCAAATGAATCCAGTGCTCAGGGGAAGAGCATATACGATATCGAACTGAATCTCAGATTTTCAGATTCTCCAATTCTGGAGGTACTTGACAAAATTGAGCGCAAAACAGATTTCTATTTTTCATACAATTCTAAGGTGCTGACAGTAGGTCAGTTGGTAACAGTAAATGGCAAATACTCCTTAGGTGTTATACTTGAAAAAATTTCCCGGCAAACGCGACTTAAATTTCGCAGGGTCGACAGCAACATTCATATCTACTCGAGGGATGGAAATGAAAAGCCTGTTGATGAATTGAAATCAGAAGACCGGCAGCGTTTTAATGTTTCCGGAAAAGTAACGGGAGAACTTAACGAGCCGCTTCCCGGTGCCACCGTCCTGGAGAAAGGAACAACCAATGGAAGCGTAACTGATGTTGAAGGCAACTACAGTCTCAATGTAAGCAATGAGGATGCCATTCTTACATTTTCCTTTGTTGGATACGTTGCCATGGAGGTCCCGGTTAATTCCAGGTCTGTGATCGATGTTAAAATGAATGTTGACATTTCATCGCTGCAAGAAATCGTGGTGGTTGGTTACGGAGAGCAGAAAAAGGCAAATTTAACCGGGGCCGTCAGTACTATTTCTTCAGATTTGCTGGATGAAAGACCCGTCTCCAATACAACCGACCTTCTGGCCGGTCTTGCCCCGGGTTTATCCACCACCCAGGTTTCCGGCGGCATTGCCGGTGGCGATGATCCTATCATTAGATTGAGGGGAGTGGGTACGTTAAATAATGCCGATCCCCTGATTTTGGTTGATGGCACGCCCGCTTCTATCAGTGACATCACACCTTCTGACATTGAAAATATTTCGATACTTAAAGATGCATCAGCAGCTGCAATTTATGGTTCCAGGGCTGCCAATGGGGTGATTTTAATAACCACTAAAACAGCATCTACCGGCTTAAAGATAGATTACCAGGCTTTCGCAGGGTTTCAGGAAGTGGCTACGCGTCCTGATTTAATTACCGATCCTGTCTTATGGATGGAATTAAAGAACGAGGGAATGGTGAATAGCGGGCAACCTGTTATTTTCAGTGAATCTGCCATTGATGAATACAGGGCGGGGCTAGGTACGGATGCGTTAAGATATCCTGAAACAGATTGGTTTGACGTGCTGGTAGGCGACCGCGCTTTTATGACTTCTCATACCCTTACATTGAGTGGCGGTAGTGAAAAAAGTCGTATCAGGACGTCTTTCAATTACCTTAACCAGGATGGCATAGGTTTGAATAACAGTATGGACCGGTTTGCCCTCAGGATCAACAATGAAAATGAATTAACCAAAAACCTCAAAGTGGGTACTAACCTTTTTGTGGCATGGTCTGATATTGTACCGATTGTCGACGGTCCTCCCGGTTTTAATAACCAGCAACGTAGCTTTTTACACATGGGCATGCAGGAAATGCCTATTGTGCCTGCTATCCAGGCGCCGGACGGCCGATGGGGAGATGCACAAGTCGATGGCGCGGGAAGCATCAATAATTGGGTAGCCCTTGCTTCAGTCATCGATGACGAACAAAGACGGCAAAGAGCACAGGGACAAATATATGCCTCCTGGGATATTTTTGAAGGTTTACGACTGGATGGCCGGGTGGCGCTCAATTATAATAACTCATCGCGAAATCAGTTTATAGGGCTGATACCGACCGGCACGCTTTGGAATTTTAATACGGAAACAGGATCACCGACAGACCGGGGTGAGTCAGCTTTCTCAAGAAAGAATACCACCAACCTACTCACCAATTTTGTCACAGTTACGTATACCAAATCAATTAATGATGTACATAATTTTTCAGTATTAGCGGGATACCAACTGGATAAATTCAGAGGGGAACAAACGCAGGGATCTATTCAGGAGTTTGCCAGCAACAGTACAAGAGTACTTAGCGCCGGATTGGAAAACCCCGGTGTAAGCCAAAATATTGAAAAGTGGTCGCTGCTATCTTATTTTGGCAGATTTAATTACAATTTCAAAGAACGTTATCTCCTTGAAGCTAATCTTCGCCTCGACGGTTCGTCGCGCTTTAGGGAAGGCAAGCGTTGGGGCACTTTCCCATCATTTTCCGCAGGTTGGAGGATTTCGGAAGAAGGTTTCCTAAGAGATAAAACATTGCTGAATGAACTCAAATTAAGGGTTTCATGGGGGCAACTGGGTAACCAACAAATTAATGCGTATCCGTATCAGGCCACCTATTCCGTCAATGAAACGTATAGCTTTGGGGGGAATGTTGCGCTGGGCATTGCTCAAACCGATATTGCCAATCCGGATATTGAATGGGAAACTACCACCAGTTGGAATCTCGGATTAGATGCCTCGTTTTTCGAAGGTAAAGTCAGCATGTCTGTTGACTATTTTAACAGGGAAACCGACGGCATTCTGGTCAGACAGGAAATACCGGATTACCTGGGTGACAAAAGGGCGCCATTTGAAAACCTGGCGGTCGTTGTTAATAAAGGGTTGGAGGTTGAACTGATGCATCGGAATAATATAGGAGATTTTACCTACCATGCCGGGATTAATTTTACCGTACAAGACAATGAACTTACAAAGTATTTAAGCGACATTCCTTTCATCAATTCAGCGCCAACCGGATCCTATGTGCTGCAGGAGGGGCAACCCATCTGGTCGATTTTTGGATACCAAAATATTGGGGTTTATCAGACGCAGGATGAGGTGACAAATGACCCGGTTTATCCTGTAACACCTTCCCCGGGAGACCTGATCTTTGCGGATATCAATGGCAGGGATGCAGATGGAAACCTTACTGGCATCGCCGACGACCAGATCACTGATGCCGACCGGACCGTCATCGGCAACCAGATCCCTAAATATCTGTTTGGCGCCAATTTTGGACTTGGCTACAGGAACTTCGATCTTTCGATTATTTTACAAGGGGTATTTGATGTGGATACCTGGACAGGTGTTTCCGCAGCCTTTTGGCCCAATGACAAGGATGACAGAGGACAGATTCACGAGGTATGGCTTGATCGGTGGACACCGGAGAATCCCAGTTCGGAACTTCCGCGGATTGTTTCCGGAGGTGCATATCCGCAAAACATCTTGCCATCATCCTTCTTTGTAGAAGACAATTCTTATTTAAGGGTAAAAAATGTGACACTTGGATACAACTTTCCGGAAAATCTGCTTAATGAATTAAAAATGAGTAGGTTGAGGCTCTACGCAAGCGTCGATAATTTATTTACATTCTCAAAATTTGTAAGGAAATGGGGTTGGGACCCCGAGCGACAGCCACAACAATTTGATGTCAGAATACCCAACATCAGGACATTTGTCTTTGGTGCGAATGTTACATTCTAAATTCTTCCGGTACAATCCTAAAAATAAAAAAATGAAAACTATTAAATATTTAATTATAGGCTACCTGATGATATGGTCATTTTCCTGCAAGGATTTACTTGATGAGCAACCCATAGATGTCATTGCTGAAACCACATTTTGGAGTACTGCCACAGATGCGGAAGCCGGACTGACTGCCTGTTATGATGCACTAAGAGCGGCTAACAATCGAATGGCATTTTCCTGGGAGCGTTGGGCACTATTTGATATGTTGACACAAATGGGCACTTGCAGGAACCCGCAGGTGCGAAGTGCGTCAACGAGCAGTATGGTTCCGGGCCAGTCTTTTGTGAATTTTGCCTGGAGGGCCCACTACCGGGGGCTGATCCGTACAAACGATCTGTTGATTCACATTGACGATATTCCGTTTGCCGATGCAGACAGAAAGGACCATGTAATAGGAGAGGGAAGATTTCTGAGAGCGATGTACTCATTTGCGCTGACCATGATATGGGGGGATGTTCCATACTTTAGCGACGTCCCGGGCGTGGAGGCCATCAATGTAACCAGCACCCCTAAAGAAGAGATTATTGCCGAAATAAAAAATGACCTGGCCATCGCCATCGAAAAGCTTCCGGTTAACCCAAAGGATAATGGGCGGGCAGGCAAGGGAGCTGCTCATATGCTAAGATTAAAACTGGCCCTGTACGAGGAAGATTGGGATACAGCAGAATCTTCAGCACAGGCAATCCTGGACCTTGGTATTTATCAATTGGAAAATAACTTTTCAGATGTATTTGCTCTGGAGAATGAAAATAACAGCGAGGTGATCTTCGATGTCCAGGGGATTGCCGATAATGATATAGAACCGGGAAATACCTTTGAAGATGCCTTTTCGGGCAGATTTTCATCAAATAACGGACTTTCGTGGATCAATCCTGGGCTTTGGTTAGTGGATAAATATGAAGTTATAGATCCAAACCCGGTCTACACCCAGGAGGATAACAGAATACCAACGGCAATTTACGATTATTTTGAAGGCCGGGACCCACGCATGGATGCTAGTATTATCAGGCCAGGCGCCCACTTCATTGGTATTGGCGGGACAGATTTTTTATACCCTTTTGTGAATAATTATACCCATTCCAGAACCGGATTGCACGCTCGAAAATATGTGGTTCCGGGAGACGGAAGCAGGGCTGGTAGCGGTTCTTCGCCTTTGAATTTTATTGTATTCCGCTACGCGGATGCCTTGTTACACTGGGCTGAAGTCAGGGTGCAACAAATGCAAGGTGCGGCGCTTGGTGATCAAACTATTCTTAACGTATTAAACCAAATCAGATCAAGGGCCTCCGACCAATTGCCACTGTACGATTTGACTTCATTCGCGAGCACAGATGATCTCTTAACTGCGATATATGATGAAAGAGTGCGGGAGCTCGCAATGGAAGGTTGGTTGTATTGGGATTTTAAGCGTTGGGGATGGCTTGAAGATCGCGATGGATTTGAGGTAATGGGCATCATATCTAATGACAGCGTTTGGTTTAGCAACAATCCGGCAGTCGTTCAGTCATGGACACCCGGCAAGGATGAGTACCTGCCTATTCCGCAATCAGAACGCGATCTGAATCCGGCATTGAATCAAAATCCGGGATATCAGTAAAACTATAACAGATTCCGTCCGGCTCCCGAGGTCAGGGACCGGATGGAATTACCCAGCATATTTCACAAATTGAAAAAGCCGGTGCCCGGCGACATTACCAAATTTTTACTGACATATGTTAAACAAAATAATAGTGCTAATGGCGCTATCATGCTCTTCTATGGTGGCGATAGCACAAAAGGCCATCTATTTTTCGGATTATATTTCCCGGTATGAGGATGCCAGTCTGGCATTTTACAAGGCGCTGGAAGCCTGCAAGTCGGAAAATGCGACCAGGCTGATCATACCAAAAGCAACCTACCATTGCCATCCGGAAAAGGCCTTTCAAAAGTATTATGCCATAACCAACAATGAGAATGGTGTCAAAAGCATTGCATTACCCATTCTAAACCAGGAAAACCTGGAAATAGATGGTCAAGGCTCAAAGATCATTCTTCATGGTATAATGATGGGAAGTGTGATAGAAAGCTCCAGGAACATCCGAATAAAAAATCTTGAATTTGACTGGGAAAAGCCATTCTATGCACAAGGAGAAGTAGTTGCTGTAGATGCCGGCAACAAAACGTTTGATCTTAAATTCAATGAGGCTACAGCGTATAAGGTTGTAAAAAATGAGGTGCTATTTAACAGCCATGGAAAAGAATATATGATTTCAAAAAACTTTTGGTTTGATCCCGAAAACGGTTTTCCCGTCTACAACCTTATTAAGATCACTCCCAGGCATTGGAATACAAATGGACCCCATCACTATCAGTTAGAAGATCTCGGTGATCATACGATCAGAGTTCAAAACATCATCGAACCTTTACCTGAGTTAGGTTGGATTTTCATTGCCAAATGGCGAAACCTGGAATACCGGGTCAATCGCAGCGCTCCGGCGATCTACATACCTCGTTCCGGTATGATCACATTCTCCAATGTGAAAATATTCTCAGCAGCAGGTATGGGCATCATTGGCGAGCGAAGCCGGGATATTACCCTGGAACAGGTTCAGGTAATACCTACGCCGGGATCTGACAGAGTCGTTTCAGTCACGGCCGATGCCACCCATTTTGTCAATTGTAAAGGAAAGATTGCCATCAGAAATTGCGTTTTTGAAAGCCATCTCGACGATGGGTTAAATATACATGGTAATTATGCCCGGGTGAGCAGCGTGTTAGACAACTACACCCTGGGTGCCAAAATGATGCACCGTCAGCAGGCAGGCTACAGGTTTGCAGACCCTGGAGATACTTTGCGCGTGATCAACGAAAAAACGTTGCTTCCTACAGGGGTATATGTCGTGGTAAAAGAGGTCAGGTACATTAATGAATCGTATTTTGAAATAGTAACGCAGGAACCCATCAAGGACATCTCACCGGGACTTGGTCTGGATAATATTTCCTGGACGGCACAATTGGAAATGACAGGTTGTTCCATAGGAAAAAACTGGGCTCGAAGTGTGTTGGTAAAGACTCCCGGAAAATCGGCGGTAAGTAACAATAAGTTTTATTCCACTATGCAAGGCTTCAGAAACTGGGGTGACATGGTTTGGTTTTACGAATCGGGAAATATTACCGATTTGCTGATTAGCGATAACGAATTCATAGACCTTTGCCGGGTGGGTGCCGGATATCCAGCTATCATAATTTATCCTCAGGCCAAGCAGTCGCAAGGTTCATCGGAGTCCTATTATAATAGTAATATCAGGATAATCAATAATGTAATCAGCACCTTTGATAGAGGTATACTTTATGCGTTTTCAGTGGATGGATTGACATTTGAAAATAATACCATTATCCGTACGAAGACTTTTGAACCGCTTAAGCCCAATTTACCAGTTGTCAAAATAGAACGTTGCAAAAATGTTAGCATCCAAAACAATCGCTATGAAGGCGAGCCTGCCGCAGACATTGTGATTGACCGGATAAGTAGCTCAACTAGTAAGGTGAAACGCAATAAAGGGTTCTATTATAATCCTGGCATGAATTAAATAGACTATAAAAAAGATGTAAAAAGCATGGTATCTGGACTGAATCTGAAGTGGCTGGGTGAAAGGGAAAATTCAAGAATTTTCATAACATCTGAACTTATAAATTAATTATATGATGAAACAAATACGATCGATTTTTCTTATTAGTCTGATATGTGGCGGTTGTTTCAACAACCGGATCGGCGATCATCCTGCCACTGGGGTGGATTTAAGAAAAGAAAGGATGTCAACCGCCAAATTAGCCCGGATTGATTCATTGTTGACCGACTACGTACGTGAAAACAAATTTCCGGGAGGCATTTTTATTGTGGTACGTCGTGGTATCATCGTATATTATAAAAATATTGGTTATCGGTCTGTTGAACCGATCATGCCCTATCAAAAGAATGATATTTTCAGAATTGCTTCAATGACCAAGACGGTAACCGCGGTCGCAGCCATGCAACTGTATGAACAAGGAAAACTGGGGCTTGACGATCCGGTATCAAAATATATTCCGGCATTTGAAAATGCTGAAGTTTTGGATAAATTTAATCCTGCTGATTCCACCTGCCGGACCGTTCCGACCAATAAAAAAATTTCCATTCGCCATTTGTTAACTCATACTTCCGGCCTGGCTTATGCAAAACCCCGATATGGGGATTTGTATTCGGTGTATACTAAAATGGGATTTACCAGTAGTAGCGGACGGTCACACCCGACGTTAGATACCGAGCAGATTGTCAATAAAATCGCAACATTACCGTTGGCTTTCCACCCCGGGGAGCGGTATTTGTACGGCTTTAACATAGATGTGCTGGGCAGGGTGATAGAGGTAGTATCGGGCAAAACACTGGATGAATATTTCCGAGAAAATATATTTGAACCCTTGCAAATGGACGACACACATTTTTATCTACCTATAGAAAAATACCATAGACTGGTACAACCGTATGATTATAATGGGGGGAAGTTGGTCACCTATGAAGACAAAGATGTGTCTGGTGTATCCATTAATTACCCCAAATTTCAGAATGCCAGTGCTTTTATGGGTGGTGGGGGACTTTCCTCTACCGCAATTGACTATACAAAATTTCTTCAATCTTTGCTTAATGCTATAAAAGGAGATGAAAGTCAAATTTATCCGACCGGTAAAATCAATAATCGCCACCGGTTGTTAGGTCGTAAAACCATGGAGCTCATGATGTCCGATCAATTTGAAAAGCTTAAAGAGGAGGGAAAGGGGAGGAATAATAATATTGGTACCTCTCATGCACTGGGGTTTGCCCTTACCACACAAACAGGTACTGAGGCAAAGAGTCCGGGGACTATTGAATGGGGGGGAGCATTTAGCACAAAGTTCTTTATTGATCCCAAGGAAGAACTGATCTTTGTGGGTATGTCACAAGCAATTCCCAGATACCATCAGGAAGTTTATGGTAAGATAACCGCCGTCATATACGGGGCTATAGATTAACCAGGCCGGTAAACTAAAGGGTAAAAAAGAATTTGTTAATGGGGAAGCCGGTCAGAAGACCGTATGCATTTTACTTCGTTGTTTTTATTGTTATTAAATTTAATGATCTATGGAGTGGCTTACAAGGCTATTGACCTTATTTTAGATGGATTTCAACCATCTGGAAAACAATAAGGAATTGCATCAAATTATTTTTAATATCCGTTGGATATCTCGAATTTGTTATACTATATTTGCATTCACTTTTCGGAAAATATGAAGCCGGGAGAGGTGGGTGAGTGGCTTAAACCAGCAGTTTGCTAAACTGTCGTACGCGTAATAGTGTACCGGGGGTTCGAATCCCCCCCTCTCCGCAGATAAAAGTGTGAGAGTGAGTGTGAGCCTCCTGCTAATAGCAGGAGAGAGCGTGAGGTAGGTAGTAAATTTTTTAAGCTTGGATTGATGTTTGATTTTGAGAAACCTGGGGTTTAAAACAAAGTCAGGTCACAAAATCAACGGATTTTTAAGTTTATTCTCACAGAAAAGAATTTAGATCCTTATATGAAGGATCAGTTGAAAAGAGCAACACTGAGTGTAATGCTAAATTTAGCTGAAGGAAGCAGCGGATTATTATTCGCCGATAAAAAGCATTTCTTCACAATAGCAAGGAGTTCAGTTTTTGAGTGTGCATCCATATTGCACTTTTTACTTGATATAAATATATCAAGTAGAAGTGATTATAATGAGTACTACTCCGGTTACGAGGAAATATCGAAGATGCTATTATTCCTCTTCCGAAGTAAAGTCTAATTAATGCATGCTCACACCCACACTCATGCTTAATTCGGGGCGTGGCGCAGTCCGGTTAGCGCACCTGCTTTGGGAGCAGGGGGCCGCAGGTTCGAATCCTGCCGCCCCGACTTGATTACCAGGGAGTTGCATAATGTATTTGTGCGACTCTCTTTTTGTTTACACACTATTTGCACACAAAATTGTGTGAATATCTAAAGCATTTGTTATAATAACCATAATCATCTCATCGGTAGATAATCCACCCAATCGAACCAGCAAGCGAACAAAATCTTCATTTGAAAAGTTATACCGTTTCCGGTCCATATGAAGTGAGGGACCTTCTTTGCCTGACACCATGACTTAACAAGGTAATTTTTGATTTTCACTTATTATTTTGTGCAAAAGGCAATGAACAATCAATGTCCCCATCGAATGACCGAACAACGCATACGTTTCGTCAAACCTCATCTGATCATAATACTTGTCTATTAACTCATCAAAAGAAGCACTATGACTTTCTTTAAAACGAACACTTTTACCAGGAGCACTTAGCTGGACCAGCCTTATGTCCTCCGGTAAAAGTGTTTTTTAAAAATCAAATGCTCTCTCTGTCCTTCCCGCAAGGGGAAAACAAATTAGCTTCATAGAATTAGTTTTCTACAACGCCGATCAAATGACTCTCAATTCTCGACAAGATAATCTCGCTTAGCTGTTTGAGGCTGGGCCCATTTAATAATTCCATTATCGAAAGGTCTACTCCCAGACTCGCTTTAATCGCCCTGCCCACTTCAACAGAAATCAATGAATCTACTCCCATCAAATTAATTTCTTCGTCTGGGTTGATAGAATCAGGGTTCATCTTCATCACTTTTGCAAACGCTACGGTTGTTTTGTCAAGGATAACACCTGGTCTGTCTTTTTCATCGCAACCTTCAACCTCCTGCACCAGGCTTTTTAACTCCTCAGAAAGCGCATCTGTATCTGAAAATTGACCTACAATGCTCCTAAACCTAGATGAATTGGCTAATTTGGGGTTTATGGAACTCCATACTTCCCAGTTCACATCAAAAAAGGAAATCTGAGCAGGCTTTTCACTTAAAATGTAATCAAGCGAGCGCAACGCTGTTTGTGTATCAAATCCTCTGATCCCGGCGCTATCCATCATCTGACCTACATGCTCATTTCGGGAAACAACACCGACCTCTGCCAGTACACCTAAATTTAAACTGGTACACACCAGGTTTTGCGCATTTCTCCAGTGCGAGAAGTTGTCTAAAAATGCATTGGCCGCTACATAATTCCCTTGCCCTACATTGCCGATCAAGGCTGAAATGGATGAAAAACAAAGGAAAAAGTCCAAGGGGTAGGAGCCTAAGGCATTATGAAGGTTGATAGCCCCTAGCACTTTGGGGTTCATTACCCGCAAGAAACGTTCTTCATCCAGGTCCTTCATGAAGGCGTCATCCAATACCATGGCACCATGAAAAATTCCTTTAAGCGCAATGGTATCTTGAGACAGGGAATGAATCAGGTCTGTAACTTCATCGACATTAATCATATCCAGTTGGTAAATTTCAACCTTCGTGGTGCCTGCCTGATTGACCTGATCAATAAATACTTGTTTTTTCTGATCTTTTACACCGCTTCGGGAACACAGGACAACCTTCTTTACCTCCTTTCCAATGAGCCATTTGGCTATCTCAAAACCAAAACCAGCCGTGCCCCCGGTTATGAGAAAAGCCCCTTCGGAATTGATACCGGATTTTGGCATACTTAGTTCTACCTCACCTTCTTCAAAATTCAGGGTCACCTTGCCAATATGCTTGCTTTTATTCATGAACCTGAACGCCTCCTTAATATCCTTTGCCGGAAATGAAGTAACAGGTATCGGTTTATAGCCTTCCTCCTGAAACTTGGTATAAAGGGTATGAAACAACTCACGTATTTTTTTCGGCCTTTGCAAGAACATCTGATCAATATCGATGTGGAAAAAGCTCACGTTTCTATTGAAAGTCTGCATAGGCAAGCCGTTGTTCTGTACGATATCCTTTTTACCGATCTCAATAAACCGACCGTAGTCGGCCAGCAACTCAAATGATTGCACAAGAGACTCTCCGGAAATAGCGTTTAATACAACATGCACTCCTTTGCCATCTGTAATGTCCATTACATCTTTCACATAGTCCAGGTTTCTGGAATAAAGGATATGTTCGACCCCTTCCGCTCTCAGATGGGCTTTCTTCTCTTCCGTACTGGTCGTAGTAATGATTTTGGCGTTTAGTTTTTTTGCTATCTGAATAGCCGCCAAACCTACTCCTCCCGTTCCGTTATGGATCAAGATGGTTTCACCTTCTGAAAGATCAGCTTTATCAACCAGTGCATGCCATGCTGTAATAAAAGGGATAGCAATATTCATTTCATCAAATGATAATGTCGTGGCTTTTTTAATATAGAAATCGGGTTTCGCAGTGAGATACCGGGTGAAACCACCATGCTTTGCCAGCGTTAAAATATCATCCCCTATGTTAATGTCTGCTACATTTTTTCCTTTTTTGATGACCGTACCTACTACTTCCATACCTATGCTATTCTGGAAATAGCTGTTTTTCAATGCATCCTGGGAAATCTGTCCATTGATTTTCAGGACATCCTTTAAATTCAATGAAGTAGACTTTACTTCCAGTGTAATTTCATCCTCAGATGGCTCAGTAATGCTGCTCTCGACCATAGCGAATCCTTCAATCCCTTTTCCTTTTTTATTTATAATTTGAAAAGGTTCATCAGCAGCTGCTTTTCGGCTAAAATTAAGAACCTTAGGTTCTGAGGGCTTGCTTAATGACCTGACAAACCGCTTACTTCCCCGAAGTGCGATATCTTCATCACCATCTGCTCTGGATAGTTGTAATAGTATTGATTTTGGATTTTCTAAATTGTACTCATCAACATCTATTGTTAAAGGCGAAATATTTGTATGTTCGTTTCCAATCACATGATTCAAACCGAGCAGTGCTCCGGAGTTGATATTGATATCATCCGTATCCAATACCTGGTGTCCATCCAGGGTCAAAATCACTAACTGAACCAAATCTTTTTCTTTTATAGACTGAAATACAGGAAGTAACGGAAATGTAATTTCCTGAATTGCCTGATAGCTTAGTGCCCGCTTTTCACCTAGCAAGGGCGCATAAATCAATTTAGTGAACACATTTTTGTATTTTTCTATGAGTTTCTTATCAAATTGATCCATGTAAATGACCTCAGCTCCATAAAACTTAAGACCACTCAATAAAGACTTCGATTTTTCAGATAAAGGCCCAAAGAATAAAATCGTTTCATTTTCTAAATCAGGTTCGCCTTGCGGTAAAGGAATGTTCTTCCAGTTAAACTCATAAAACAGTTCATTAAGGTCACGCTGCTCACTTTGAGCATTACTCTCAATGGCCTTGCAGTTAAGCCCCTCCAGTTGCGCTATGACTGTACCATCTTCACCGATCAATGTCATATTGGCAATAAGGTATTCATACGCTGTCTCTATAATCTCAGCATGGCAATAGATATATTCATTTAATTTCGGCGTGGCGTGAAAATGCACAAAATTGATTTTTGTCGGTATGAATGCGCCCGGAGCGACCTCTTGTCCATTAAGTGCGGCGATGACACTTTGAAAACAAGCGTCCAAAATACTTGGATGCAGTAAATATTCGTGATTAGTGACTATTGATTTATGCGGTTTTACCTTTACCAGCAGTTCTGTATCACCTTTACATTTGATCTCTTGAATACCTCTGAATACAGGACCGTATTTCAAACCAATGGCATCCAGTTGATCATAGATTCCTTCGATGCTCTTCTCTTTTTCAAAAGCTTGGAGCGTAGATGAAAAAGGTGTTTTATCATTGTTGTTATCGATACAATCAATCACTTTTGCCGATGCATGCTGAGTCCATGACTTACTTTCACCGTTATGGGAAAATATTTCGCACATGGAGCTTGAAGGATTAAATGTGGTATTCAAATATTGAACCTCATTGTTATTGAATATCAACACATTACTAAATCGGACATCTTTTAAGGTACATGGCGCCGTACCATTCATTTTTTGATGCATGGCCAGCATCGCTTCTACATAAGCTGCACCGGGAAGTACTACCGCACCGGAAACAATGTGATCCTGCAGATAGGGTAAAAACTGCTCATTTACTTCCATCTCAAAGGAAGGAAGGTGATAAGGGTACGTTTGGTTTAAGAATGGATGACCTTCCAATCCTAGCCTATCTTCCCGGGAGGAGTTACTTTCCGAGTAGTAGCTTTGGTTTTCCCATTCATACAATGGTAGTTTTATGTAGTTGCCACCAGTAAAGAATTTTGACCAGTCTATTGAGTATCCAATCGCATAAAAATGAGCAAGGTTATCAAAAATGTGTTGCTCTTCATCCTCTTTTCTTCTCAATGAAAAAAGAAGGTTGACCTTTTTGTTTAGAAGATCCACACATTCATTGATAGAATGCCTTAATACCGGATGGGGCCCCACCTCAAGCATAGTGTCGTATCTATGCGAAAGCGTCTGGATGATGGTATCTGCAAATCTCACGGGTTGTCGTACGTTGTTCCACCAATACGTATTGCCAAATGAAGTCCCCTTTATTTCTCTGGCTGTCACCGTGGAATAAATCGGAATTTTTGACGGTTGGGGAGAAATGGCAGCCAGGGACTCCAATAACTCTTCTTTTAGTGTGTCCATTTGGCAAGAGTGATAAGCGACATCTACCTCTAACATTTTATTGAAAATATTCAACTCCGTTAGCTGGTCACTTATCTGTTGAAGGCTCTTGGTTTCCCCTGCTACTGTAACGGTGCCTGGACTGTTTATTGCAGCAATAGAAACATCGTCGTAATTTTCTATGTACTGATTTACTTGAATTTCAGGAAGCCCTATTGCCAGCATCGTTCCCCGACCGGCGGCTTTTTGTTGGATCCTGCTTCTATGATAACTTACGGTCAAGCCATCTTTTAATGTTAGTGCCCCGCATATATATGCTGCCGTCACTTCCCCTACTGAATGGCCCACCACGGCATCAGGTGTAATGCCAAAGGAAGCCCAAAGTTCAGTTAATGCTGCCTGTAAAAAGAAATTGGCCGGCTGTGCAAACTGGGTTTCCTTGATTCTTGAATCTTCTTCTTCCTTTAGTAGTTCTTCAACCATACTCCAGCCTGCAATAGCTCGGAACACTTCATCATATTCGTGCCATTTTTGTTTGAACAGTTCACTGGAATGATACAACTCACGACCCATTGCAAACCATTGAGGTCCCATTCCTGTGAAAACAAAAAGTTTAGGAGAAAATTCAGCTGAAGCAGTATGGGTTTGCACACCTTTTACACTATTTCCCTGGGCAAATTCATCCAACTGGCACTTGAGTTCATCCATCGAATTAGCTACAAATACAGCCCTTGTATTTAGTTGGGATCTTCTGTTGAGCAAAGAATATAGTGTGTCTGCGTAATTATCCTCAGTAATATGTGATGCTATTTTTCCGGCATATGCCCTCAACGAATAATCACTTTTAGCTGATAATGGTAAAATGCAAATGTGGGACTTTTTCACTCCTGGTGGCAATGTCTTTTGCTCAATAGTTGTATTCGACAATAACACATTGGCATTAGTTCCTCCATACCCGAATGAATTAACCAAACCGTATCTTTCCTGCAGGTCAGATAATTTTCTTAAATCAGTAGACACCTTTAGTTTCGCATTGTCAAAGTCAATTTGTGGATTTGGGTTTTTAAAATGAAGATTTGGTACCGTTTGGTTATTCTTTAAAACCAAAGCAGCCTTCATAAAACCAGCCACACCAGAGGCCGCCTCGAGGTGACCTATGTTTGTTTTCACTGAACCGACAGTCACCTGATCCTCTTTGGTAACCTTTTCTTTTATTACGGTATCCAAAGCAGAAAATTCTATCGGATCTCCGGTTGGGGTACCTGTCCCATGTGCTTCTATGTAGCAAATAGCATTTGGGTCAACCTCGGACTGATCAATAACTTTTCTCAAAAGCTGCTTTTGGGAATCTCCGTTTGGTACAGTAATTCCTTCAGTTTTACCATCCTGATTGCTTCCTGTCTGATGGATGATTGCATAAATAATATCATTATCCGCTAATGCTTCTTCCAATGGTTTGATTAGCACTACTCCGACACCTTCTCCTCTGACATATCCCTGAGCATCCGCATCGAATGTTTTACATCTGGAATGACTGGACAAAAATTGTCCCTTACTCATGACGATGGGGTACTCCGGTTTGAGCATCAGGTTTGCCCCACCTGCAATTGCCATTTTGGACTCACCGGACCAGATGCTTTGACAGGCATAATGGATTCCTACCAAAGAAGAAGAACAGGCCGTATCTATAGAAATACTAGGCCCTCTTAAGTCTAATGTATATGAAATCCGATTAGACAACATTGCCATTGTAGAGCTGGTAGCTATCGGGGATTTAATTTGATTTCGGTTTTTATCACCAAACTGTATCAGTTTATTGTCCAGTGTAAAACCTCCTATAAAAACACCTGTATCGCTTCCTCTGAATTTTGATTCAGGTATTCCTGCATCTTCAAACGCCTCCCAGGTGGTTTGAAGTAATAACCTTTGTTGCGGATCCAATGTTGCAGCCTCTAAAGGGCTGATCCCAAAAAATAACGGGTCAAATTCTGTAACATCTAAGGTTAAAAAACCAAACTGTGATGAGAGCGTCTTGCCTTGTCTGTTCTTATTCTGGCTAAAAAAACGCCTGTTATCCCATCTGTTTTTGGGAACATCGATAATAGCATCAGTTCCTGATTTTAATAAATCCCAAAATTGTTCGGGGGTATTGGAATTGCCTGGAAATCTGCAACCAATTCCAATAATGGATAATTTTACTCGTTTCATGTTTTGGTGTTTTGGTTTTTGGTTTTTCTCGTAAAATGATTTTAATCCTAAACGGATTCTGTGCTTATTGCATACAACAGATTAACTTGGATAAGTTATTTTGCTTCATCTCTATTGACGTTTATTTCAATGATAGAATAGAATGTTTTAAAACCGATTCAACATCAAAAATCAATTTTGATACCTACTATATTCAATCTAATTAGTATGGTCCAGCTTATGGACATTCCATAATTTCAATAGGTTAGATTTTAGCTAATTGAATTTTTGTATTGCAAACATTTAAAGGTAGGACAGGAAGGCCCAAACAGCTGTGCGAAAAACGCCAAAACCTATGCAAAAAACGTCAAGCGTGAGATTGGTTAGAGAATGATGGCACCCAAAAACAGGCTAAGCCTGTCCTCTTAATAATCTGGAAATCATTAAGTTATAAATTTTATTTCATGTGTACGTTATCAAATTTCAGTTTCAATGCGAGTGCATTGTACATTAGGGGTTTATACAGATACAGGCCATATTTATCATATCATTGCATATTCATGCATAATGACCACCCAAAATTATGAAGCTGACCTCCTCATATCATGATGTTGACCATCTGATATGAAGTGCTTTGCGTTAAAGCTTTGCTTTGCAGTTTTCAACAAAAAGACTGTTCGATTGCTTTCTATCAAACCTCGTCTAAAGCCGTTTGATATTGACCATTGACCGGAAATAACAAAGAACTTTTTAAACCAAGCGTAAGCCCATCAGGACTGCTGAGCACTACTTATACGTTTCCCACACAAATAGGAATATTACTAAAATCCGTTTTATTAAAGTTTTTAAAATAAAAATATACACTACATTGTGGTGTATAGCGAGTTATTAGCAACAATTGAAGACCATCATTCAATCAATAAGCTGATTGACATCAATTAAGGAAGCGAACTAATCCAATAAAATGCTGTGATTAAAAAAAAGTAGCGAATTTGGTTTCATTCATGGCGTGGTTGCTCAAAATTGCATATATTTACAGTGCAATAAATGATTTATACTTTGAGAGTTATTCTGAAATTTATAGTAGCTTAATAATTAGCCATTAAACCCTAAGGCTAATAATTCTTTGTTCGGATATTCTTCCGAACCAATTTTCATTTAATCAATTTTTCGTGTGTTGGTTTATCAGCACTGACACTGGCTGTTGAGGTTTTTCAGCTTAGTTATTCATATGCTTTAGCGGTACGGATGACTAGCTCTGAATTAGCGGGATTTAGACCTGCGATCACATACGAATCTTACATCAATTAAGTACAAAATATAATTATTCATGAAAAATCAAGAAGTTAAAAAGAACCCGGAATTTTTAGAATACGTTTTGAAATTGAACGGAGACATAGAACTTAATAAAGCATTACAAATAAGTCTGAATCGAATTAATGAATTAGACATTGCTCAATTGAATAGAATTGGCTTGAAAGTATACGACGTTGATAAATGGACTGTAAACAAAATATTACAACATTTAATAGACTGGGAAAGAATTTGGTGTTTCAGAGCAATAATTTTTGCTCGTGGAGAAGGAACCATCCCGGATGCACATGATCAGGAAATAATGGGCAAAAATTCAAATGCAGATGAACTGTCAATTGAACAGTTGATAAATGAACTTCGAATTGTACGCCAATCAACAATAATGATGTTTGAATCATTTAATAAAAAAATTCTTGAAACAAATTGTGTGTTTTTTGAGTATGAAATGCCTTTGTACACCATTGGATTGACAATAACGGCGCATCAAATCCATCATTTCAACATAATAAAAGAAAGATATTTACCATTGGATAAATAAAGTTTGAATTAACTATTACTATTAATTCGTTGCTAACAAACCACATAGCATATGCCTCTACTTAGTCACTTGATACTAATGTCCAAAACCGATACTTTAGTAGATATTAAATAAGTTCAGAGGCACTTGCTATATCTGGGCATTGTGAGTAATAGATAAGCTACCGGTAATGAATATTAAAACGCTTTTAACTGTGGCATTTTTGGCTTGCGGTACATGCCTGGCTTTTGGACAGGATTTTAAAGATGAGGAAGCTACCGTTTACACCAAAAGACTAAGCATGTTGGAAGGCGAAAAATATAATAAAGTAAAGGAATGGGCTAAAACAAATCCTTTAATCCTTCAAATCCAAAATGATTCAAGCGCCTATTATGATGAAATTGTAGTTATGGCAACAACGCGAAGGAAAAACGCTAAAAACGAGTTTATTTTTAGCAATAAGAAGTTAGAATTACAATTGATGGGGCGCAATGAGAGTAAAAGACTCTTTACGTTTTTCTATGATTTCAAATATGATCTCAAAAGGAATAAAGTATCATCATCCAAACTTATGAAAAGAGTTCAATATTAACCTACAACTCACAACCGGTACGTTGGGCTCCATTATTTTATAAGGCGGATGTGCAAGATCCGGGTCGTTTCAATGGATATCAAGTAGAAAGCGCCAGGGGATGCAGCCAATACAAATATGAATATTATTAAAAATCCGCTGGATGAAAGTTTTTAAATAGCGATACATGACATCTCGGTGAATTGCAAATTGTTGCACACAAACAAAAATGAACCGTGAAGAAAAACGAAATAAACAGAAATTACTTTGGGCTGAATTTCATTGCCACAGGAGCTGAAACAAATGGCAAATATTTCCTGAGTAAAACCGTAATACCGGCTGGGGATTCCGGCCCCCCGCTTCACTCACATTCCAAAGAAGACGAAAGTTTTTTCCTGACAAGTGGAAAATTGAAGTTTGCTATAAATGGAAAAGAGATTGAGCTAAAACCGGGTGAGTTTTTGAACATTGAAAAAGGTGAAAAACATACCTGGAAAAATGATTCAAATGAAGATGCAGAACTAATTATTACCTTCGCCCCGGCAGGAATTGAAAATATGTTTGTCGAACTCGACCGGGATATTGGCAATATTAAGGAAATAGGCATTAAATACGGAACAGATTTTGAACTGTAAGTATAAATGCCGGTTTACTGCAGGGTATATTAAATCATGGCTTACTAGCGCAGGTCCCTTGGTCCTATGCGGATCTGACGCTAACCAAAGCTTTTAACACCTAATCAACCCACAAACATTATTTCCACCAGTCCATATCTGCACTGATATTGACAGGTATTTGAGTATTTATAGTCCTGCCCCTAAAATATACACCCGATCTTACTGGATTATCATGAATGTAATTCAGTAACCAGCGATTATTATAACTTTATTTTTACAAGAATAAATTTTCGCTAAATTAAATCAATATTGTTCCGAATAGCACCGGAGCAGAGGATTTAAGTAAACAGGTGATAAAACATTATATTATTAGCACATATATGAGGAACCTGCAACTATTAGTCATAATAATCATAGTAAGCTCCTGTAGCTTAACTAAAACCTCATTGTTGTACCCTTCATTTGACCAACTTACCTTAGATGATGTTGAGGAAATTGAACGGACATCAGAAGACATAACACCGGATCATTTAATAAGTATCGGGACAGGTATTTATCCCAACAAAAATAACTATAAACTTCAAACTCCGAAAACGTACAAACTCAAGGAAAACAAAGGGTTAACTCTGGAAACTGAGTATTTCCTCGATTCGAAAAACACTGTTAGAGTGGTTCTATATCAGTGGGACTATTCTAAAAACAAAAGTTTCCTAACCAATAAGGAGAGGAACAAGAAGTTTAAAATTTTCAAAGCAAAGTTTGACCAACTTGTTGCTAGTTTAACCTCTAAACTCGGTGAACCAACAGATATTGAACTTGGATCTGAAAATAATCCCGAAAACTATAGAGGTGGGATACAATGGCTTTATGGGAGCAAGAATGCATATCTTTTTGTGTTTGGTAACGACCTAGGCGAATATAGGCAAATAAGACTGGCAATTTATGGAGACTAAACCTGCAGCAACAATACATTTGAATGAACGGGGTTTTACCGGTTACGAAACTTTGGCGTCATTTGGAAAACTCGCCGCTATTAATAAATTTAAACTATGGTGTGACTATGTGCTTGTGGTTAGGATAATGCTTTCTAATCCTCCTGGTCGGTAGTGTTCTATAAAAAGGAAGTAACTGGTCGTAGAATCCTCTACGTCTTTTTATTTTTTAAAGCTGATACGCAGGATCTGTGATCCGGGTTATTTAATGAGCATTAAATAGAAAATGAAAGCCTATCTTACGAACCTGAAAGAATCTTACAATCTAATTGAATGTTTTTTTGCGTTTATGCATGAAAATTGCCAGTTTGTGTTGAGCTTTACTCGTAAACCTACTATACAACAATATTATTGATTTCTTCTGAAATTGATTACTATTAAATAGACGCATGATCAAATACAGGCTCTTACTCTTCCTCTCATTAACCTGCGTAATGGCGACGCGTGGGCAAACCAAAGGCCCGCTTGAAAATATAGTGATAACATCCAAAAAGGGAAAAACCCAGGTAAGCACAAATGAAAATGGGGAATTACATCTAAATGTATCTCCACAGGACATCCGTAAATTTCAAGCCAATGGATTAGTCCGTTATAGGGACTTTGGTGCCAGGGGCGACGGCAAAGCTGATGATATAGACGCCATCGCCGCTGCCCATGCATTTGCCAATCAGCATGGCCTTTTGGTGAAAGCCGACGAGGGGGCCACATACTACATTGGAGGAAAGGAGCGCACAGCGGAAATCCGGACCGACACCGATTTCGGCACGGCGGCCTTCATCATTGACGATACCGAAGTGCAAAACCGCAATGCCTCTGTTTTCATGGTCAGTTCCGGCCTGCGGCCGCTTAAACTTGAGGGGATATCTTCGCTTAAGAGGAATCAGGAAAAAATCGACGTCTCCTTGCCCGGACCCTGTCTGATCGCCGTCACCAATTCCGAGGTAAAGCATTACATACGGTTTGGGTTGAATCAAAACAATGGATCTTCGCAGACAGATATCTTTGTTGTTGATAAAAACGGCAAGGTGGATATGGACGCTCCGATCATCTGGGATTTCGACCAAATCATGGATATTACTGCTCTTCCTATTGATGAAAAGCCGCTGAACATCACCGGAGGACGTTTTACCACCATTGCTAATAAAGCTGAAGCGAAGTACACCTATTATAGCCGGAACATCGCGATCAGACGCTCCAATGTTCTTATCAATGGGCTGGAACACCGCGTTAAGGGCGAGGGAGACCACGGTGCGCCTTATGGCGGCTTCATTAATATTCGCGATTGCTCTTACGTAACAGTTAAGAACACCGTGCTAACCGGACACAAAACATACCGTACCATTGGCTCGGCGGGGAAGCCTGTTTCCATGGGCTCCTACGATATTTCGGTCAACCGTGCCCTTAATGTATCATTCATAAATTGCAAACAGACAAATGACATCAATGACCGCAGGTATTGGGGAATCCTGGGTTCTAATTACTGCAAGAATCTTCTTTATGACAACTGTACCTTTTCCCGGTTCGATGCCCACAAGGGAGTTGCCAATGCCACCATCCGCAACTCGACCCTGGGACACATGGGAATCAATGCCATCGGTGCCGGGACCTTAACCGTGGAGAACACCACCATTCGTGGAAGGAGCCTCATCAACCTGCGCTCCGACTATGGCAGTACGTGGCAGGGGGATTTCGTTATCCGCGACTGCATTTTCGTACCCGCAGGTGGCAGGCCAACCAGCGCCGCTCTGATAAGTGGGTCTTATTCCGGTCAGCATGATTTCGGCTACACGTGTTATATGCCGGAGCGGATTACCATTGAAAATCTTCATATCGACGACTCCAATCATCCGGAGGATTACCAGGGGCCCGCTATTTTCACAAATTTCAACCCACAAATGACCGACAATTCCTATCGGGAGAAGTTTCCCTATGTCAGAACCAGGGAAGTTATTCTCAGAAATGTGACCACTGCCAGTGGCAAAGCCTTGAGAATCAGTGACAATCAGTTCATGTTTAAGGATGTGAAAGTAGACGCCGATTAGCGTGTGATGCATGGGAGTCGCTTTTAAGCAATGCAGTCAAAAAACTCAAAAATATTCTGAACGCTGGTTGCTAATACGTATAGGTTGTTCACAAGTTAAAAATCAACCACACAAAAAATAGTTTATTTAATGTCGTTTTAAAAAAGCAAACGTATTCATTCAGTAATATTTCAAATTCTTTAATTCCCTGTAATTTTTAATTTGTCGGTAACCTTAATTGATTTGGCACTTTCGATATCATAAATATAAATCTCTTTAGTGCTTCTATCACTTACGGTTACATATTTACCATCATGACTCCAGGTTGGATGTCCGGGAGATTTAGCCTTAACATCAAATTTAGTCATTTTCTTGGTATCTAAATCAATCCAATACGTCCCGCTCCCATTTGGAGCTCCGGATCCCGCTGTAAAAAAAGCAAGTTTCTTATTGGGAGCATAAATGAACGGGTCTATCCCGCCTCCTGTATTAGAATATGTTATTCGCTCAATTTTTGAAGTGGGTAAATGATAGGAATAAATATCTGGTTTGCCTGCATTATTAGAACCTGCTGTTGATTGATAAAATATTCTCTTGTCATCAGCTGAAAATACCGGGATAATATTGATCTTTTTATTATGGGTTAGCCTTCTGTTATTTTTTCCATCAACGTCAATAATAAAAATTTCACGAACATTCCTTCCGCTCAGTTTAGCGGAATAAGTTATCCTTTTTCCATCGTGCGACCACTCCGGACCCCAGGCAGAAAACTCTGAAGTAGCAGAAAACTCTGGAGATGTTAGTTGTCGTTGTGTGCGGCTCCTAAGGTCGTAAATAAATATCTGGTATTGATTATCTCTCATCGATGAATAAGCGATTTGTTTTCCATCTGGCGACCATGCAGCAAAAGAGTCTTCATGATTCAGGCTGGTCAGTCTTTTTATGTTTTCACCTTTAGAATTTATAGTATAAATAGATTTTTTTCCTTCCATATTTGAAACGAACAGAATTAGGTCTTCTACCGGAGACCATTTTGGAAGAGAATTTTTATAGTTAGAATTGGTAATTTTTATGCGAGTACCCTGACCATAAGCATCAACAAACGACAAAAGAATCAGTACTACAATTGCTTTTTTTATACCAGATAATATCATTACGTCTTCTACTTAATTTATGACATATTACAAAAACCAAAGCCTTAAAATCTTGATCTATATTCAGAACAACGGACTTTAAATACATAATGTTATAATCCTGCTAAGAAGTAAAGTTTCTAAGAGACAAAATAGCACCTATCCGCTCAGCCGTGGTGATCTGTAGAAAAAGGAAATGCCTGGGCGCATTCTAAGGTTTATCCAAACTTTTCAAATCCGTCATCAAAAAGTTCGATCGATATCCGATTGGGTGGTAGCTAACCCTGATCAATTACTTGTCTTTAAACCTGGTTTTAATCCGTTTGATATTGGCGGTAATTCATTGTCTCTGCCCGTGATAGTAGCATTTTGACTATTAAGTGAAATCTCTTAGATTAGGTCTCCGCAATTTGAAAATGCACGGAACTGATTTCGTATAGCCACATGTTGGCAGTAATAATAAATCAGAGCGCCCAATAACGTCAAATAAAGTATTATAAATATGTACAAGACTTTTACTTCAATTATGATCCTTCTGCTGATCAGTTCTTGTTCACAGCAGACTTCTATAACTCCGGAATTCACATACCTGCTTGAAAAGACAGACGTCCCCAGGTTATTTTTCCCGGGAATTGTAACTCAAAGAGGAAAAGTCCATTTTGGGTCGTCTTTTAGTAATGATGGAAAACACATAGTCTATACCATTACTGCCAGGGGAAAACCTGGAACTGTTGTCACACAAACATTTGAAAATCAATCTTTTTCTCAACTTGTTCCCATTGAGAATGACACCATATATTCTTATTCGGACGCCAGTTTTTCTGCCGACGGTAATACTATACTGTTGGTAAGCAACCGTCCTTATGGACAAACACAGAATAGCAAAATCTGGAAATTTAACCGAATGGGTAGTAAATGGGGAAAGCCTGAGGTTGTTGAACTGGAAATGGATTCCATAGGAAATTTTGGCTTCCCCACTATGACAGAAAATAATACTATTTATTTTCATCATAGTGCCAAAAATTCAAACCCGGATATTTACCGGGCGGAATTTGAGAACGGTAAATATATGAAACCTGAAAGACTGCCTTACCCAATTAATACTGACAAATTTGAAGGAGATGTCTTTGTTGATAAGAAGGAACGCTTCATCATATTTGCTGGATTTGATAGAACCGATAATTTTGGTGAAAGCGATCTTTATATTTCTTTTAGATTAGAGGAAGGTTGGTCCAGCCCCATTAATCTGGGTAAAGATATAAACTCATTTGGGTATGATGGAAGCCCATATGTTACAGTAGACGACGAGTATTTGATTTTTACCAGCAGTCGTCATCCGGAAATAGATGATCAGCAGGAATATTTCAATCTTTTTTACGTGGATTTTAATTTAGATTTTTACAAAGCAAATTCAATCAAAAAATGATTTCTTTCCTTTGTATTTGAACAAAATGGACGTTAAGTATAATGAGATCTTATACCAGGTGTTAGTAGTAATATAAAAAATGAACATTGAATTTAAGCGACTGACTGAGGTTAAAAAATCGGAAATTATTGAATTGATGAATAATCAGTTGGTAAGACGGCAAATGCCTTTATTGAGAGGCAACTTCAGTGAAGACGATTGTGATAAGTTTATTGCTGCCAAAGAACAACTTTGGATAGAACACGGTTACGGCCCGTGGGCATTTGTCATAAATGATCAGTTTGCCGGTTGGGGTGGATTACAACCTGAGAACGGAGAAGCGGACCTGGCATTGGTGCTGCATCCAAATTACTGGGGTATCGGCAAAGTCTTATATAAAGAGATAATAAGTAGAGCCTTTGGTGAAATGGGATTAAATTCAATTATCGTCTTGTTCCCACCTACCAGGAAGCGAATTAAGGGCTTGTTACGTCTTGGATTCAAGGAGGATAAAGAATTAGAGATTGGAAATGAACGATTCATCAGGTATCGATTGGAGAAACCTGTTAAGAATGAAGGCGAGAAACAAAACGGGCAACACTAAAATGCATTAAAACGCGTTTTAAACGCGACTTTGTGATCCATTGAGAAAATGGAAGGAATTATTTGGGAATCTAAAAATGCGACCTACATAAAGGTTTGTACCAAAGAAGTTGAGATAATAAAAAAATCAGCCGTACCAATCCAGCAATATGTTTGCTTTTAATATAAACGTATGGTAGATTAAAATTTATAAACCATGGTGCTTAGGTGACTCAAACTGAATTATGATGAAATTAGATTACAAAATCCTTTTGGTTTTTCTGGTACTTCAGGGATGTGGAAATATTACGGGAGGATTAAATCAATTTTCAGCAGCAAATGATACCCTGATAATCAGAACTAAAAAACAAGAGGGAGTAGGTTTATTCCCTTTGGGAGCAGGAGCGTTGAATTTCAAGGATACAACAGAAGCATTCCCGTATCCTGTCGTTATTCCAAAAAAACTAAAAGAGGTTAAACGAGCACAGATCGTTGTGGATTTCAAAGCTGAGAATTTACATTATGTAGATATTATTGAGGGAATAAAGGGGACAGAGAAAGTATTTATTGTAGATCAAAATAACAACAATGACCTTACGGACGATTCTGTTCGGGTTTACAAAAAAATTAAATGGGGCTCCTGGGATGAATCGATAAAATGTGAATTCTTAATTTCCAGCGGCGATGAGATCATTAGAGATTCATCGTGGATTAGAATAGGAACCCATAATGAAAGAATACTTTATGGGCGATATGAGCATTTAACAGCTAAATTTAACATAGATGAGGATCAATTTAAGGTCGGGGTTGTTGATCCCGTCGCTGTCACTACGTTTACCTATGGTTATGCTCCCGAAATCGCCCTTTTGTCTATTAATGAAGCGATAATGGATACATTACTTAAAGTGGACTTATTAAAAAAGAATGAATTCCTAAAACTTAACAATCAATATTATCGCTTTCAGGATATTAGTACATATGGAGAATATATTACCCTGATCAAAGAGAATGACTTTGATAAGAAGACAGGAACACAATTGGGAATGATCGCTCCTGATTTTGAATGTATCTCCGTCAATGGAAAAATTATCAATAGCGCTCAACTAAATGACAAAGTCACTATAGTTGCGAATTCGTGTGGCTGTGGTGGTGACAAATTGTCCACCAAAGCTTTCTTCGATATAAAAGAAGCCTACGGCCATAAAATTCATATCGTACGGCTTGATTCCCACATTGAGGAGGGGCTTGATGGAATACATGTTGATATGGAAAATGAGTTTAATAAAGACATGTATGACAAATATAGACAGGCATATTGCTCCAGAACTGCCTATGTAATAGGCAAAAACAAAAGGATTATTGACAAATTTCCAATCAGTGATTGGAAGTCGAGTTTAACAAAAAAATCAGATGATTTATGAAGTGAAACTGCCAATTCCCGTCTGGGCGTGAAATGCAAAATAAAAACACATCACTGGACTTGAGATCCTCTACACTCTTTTATTTTTTATGATAACTCCCGATAACGAATTAAACCTTCGACTACGCCATCCGGATTACCAAAAATTCTTGGACATTAATGAGGATGAATCCATTAGGGTTAAAAACGACTATATCAATTATTTAGATCAAAACTATGGAAAAGCTGCGCTGCAAACGCTTGACATTTTCCCCTCGAATGTCCGCGATTCCCCAATACTGATATTTATACATGGAGGGTACTGGCGTGCGTTGGATAAAAAAAGCTACAGTTTTGTGGCAGCGCCTTTTGTAAAGAACAATTTCACCGTCTGCATTGTGAATTACAGACTTATTCCAGTGGTTAACATGGAAATGGTGCTGGATGATGTAAAGAGCGCCGTAAATTGGATTCAGGAAAAAGCTTCTCAATATAACGGCAATCCCAATGCAATAGTCCTTTCCGGTCATTCAGCCGGTGGGCATTTGGCCTTGATGACATATTTAATGAATGAAAGCCTAAGACCATGCATTCGGGCAATTTGTAGTTTAAGTGGTATATTCGATTTAAACGCTATTAAAAATAGTTATTTGAATGAAGTCTTAAATTTGAATGAAAATGATGTTGATACCTTCAGTGTTTCGAATAAGGATCTATCTGTTTTAGAATGTCCCACCTTGCTAAGTGTAGGTTCCGCTGAAACGGCTTTTTTTATTGACCAGTCCAGAAGCTTGTATACCAAAAACAAAACCAAGGCTCCCATAGAATACTATGAATATGAGCAACTCAACCATTACCAGATAGTCCATAAATTGGAACGTGAAGATAACCCCTTAACACAATTTATCATCCAAAAGGCTAAACAGGCTATCACAAAAAATAGTGACCATTAAAACACGCATTATTCAAATAAACATCAAATAGAAAATGGGAACCCAGGCTAAATAGCTGCATGAGTCCTACCACCCCGAATTCAAATTATCCATGTTTTAACGCATAAAAACACCTTTATTAACGGTAAATGAAACCGTTAATTAACTTAATATTTATGAAAGAAACTGGTTAATTTCAAGCGCGAACTGAACAAACGATCATCCTGACAACGGAAAATTAAATATTCAATAAAGCTTTAAATGGAGCAAATGAATAGCGAGAGGAGAAATTTCATAAAATTATCGGCAATAGGTGGAGCTGCCATAGCCTTTGGGTTTGCGGCATGCAAGCATAAGAGATTTATGCCAAAGCCGGTCAATGCCAATGACAAAATCAATGTTGGCCTGGTAGGTTGCGGACAACGTGGGGTAGATCAGGTTTTGCGAGGGCTAAAGCATTTGAGTGAATATAACATTGTAGCGTTTTGCGATGTAATACCTGAGCATATGGATCGCGCTTCAAACCAATTGCCCTACCAGGTCAAACATTTCCGTGACTATAGGGAAATGGTTATTCAAAAAGAAGTGGATTTGGTCATTGTAGCTACGCCGCTTAAATGGCATTTCCCGGTTTGTAAGGCTGCTTTGCTGGCAGACAAACATGTGGTATGTGAAAAGATGATGACCTATACCATTGAAGAAGCAGTGGAACTCGAACGCCTGGTAAAACAGTCAGGCAAACTTTTCAAAGTATCTTATGAGGCCAGAAACAATCCTGCCTATCAGATAGCCAAAGATCTTGTGTCAAAAGGTACGATTGGCGAGGTTATTCATGCCGACTGTACGTGGAATAGGAGAAGTAGCTGGAGAAAAGACATCAAGGATCCAAATAAGATCATCTATTTTCCAACGGGCGAACAAATTTCAAGGGAAAGGCTATTGAACTGGAGAATGAATACGGAATTCTCAGGTGATCTTTTGGGTGAAATCGTTTCGCACAATCTGGATGCTGCCCAATGGATTTTGAGTTCGGGGCCTCCAAAGAGTGCTTGCGGAATAGGGAAGATCAGTTACTGGAAGGATGGTAGAAATACTTTTGATAATATTCACGCAGTGCTGGATTACGGCAATGATTTGGCGATTACCTGCAATTCAATACTATCCAATGTAAAAGAGGGATACAAAGTCTCAATTTATGGCAGAAACGCCACCATTCAGCTATCATTGGGTGGCGGGATAATCATACCGGAGCTGAAACAAGATAAGAAATTGCGAGAACAAGTTGATGCCTTAAGTGGCGCCTCATATAAACTTATTGGAAAAATCGAAGAAAGAAAACTCGCCATGGAAAATCCTGTAAGAGATTATTATAGCCAATGGGTAGATGGGTATGTACTGGATACGTTGATGGGCTATAAGGAGTTTGCGCAATGCATTGTTGACAATAAGCCTTCCCCCATTCCGGTGGCTGATGGCAAATATTCTTCAATAGCTGTGCACCTGGGGAATCGAGCGATGCGAGAGGGAGGGGTATATAAATGGCAGGAAGTTTATGGTACATAATAATATTTCAGGAAGAACTGCGCTAACGAGCAACTAAAAATTCAGATGAAGACAAATAAAAATAGTACGCGAAGAGATTTTATTAAAAAATCATCGGCAATGGCCACCGGAGCGCTGGTAGCACCCACCATTGTCCCATCCAGTGTTTTTGGAAAAACGGCTCCCAGCAATCAAATCAATGTGGGAATGATTGGAACAGGTCGGCAGGCGGTTCATGTAAATTTAAAAAACGGGTTTCTTAAACTGGATAATTGTCGTGTGATAGCCACAAACGACGTGGATTCCTGGCGCATGAATTTAGCTACAAAATTAATCAACAAAACCTATGCTAAAGATAGTAAGCGTTATGACGGTGTGAAAGAATATGATGATTATCGCAATCTCATAGCCGATAAAGATATAGACGCCGTTATGATCTCAACAACCGATCACTGGCATGCTCCGGCGACGATTGCAGCGGCGCTTGCCGGAAAACATGTTTGCATGGAAAAGGCTTTTAGTGTGGCCCCAATGCATGCCAAGGCAGTGGTTGAAGCGGTAAAAGAAAAAGAAGTAACAGGCAGATTGGACAGTGAATTCCGGTCGATACGCAAAATCAACCGTGCGGTGGAACTGGTCCATAACAATGTAATCGGCGATCTGGTAGCGGTGGAGGTGGGGGTGCCCGGTGAGTTGAACGGCAGTGCTCTTGGTCCGCAGCAGAATATGCCTGTTCCGAAGGAGTTGAATTATGACATGTGGCTCGGCCCGGCATTTCCGGCGCCCTATACCATGCAGCGTGTGCACGAGCCGGGTACAATAGATTCCCGTCCGGGATGGTTGCGAATTTCAGATTATTGCAATGGCATGATTACCAACTGGGGAGCGCACTTAAATGATATCGCCCTTTGGGGTATGAAAAAAGAGTACGAGCACCCGGTAACAGTTGAAGGAACAGGAACTTTTGACAAGGGAATTTGGCATACGATATCAGCCTTTGACCTGAATTATGAGTATGCCGACGGTTTAAAACTGACATACAAAATTGATGTGCCATTTGTCAAGTTTATCGGTAAAGATGGCTGGATCAGGATTCAATACCCCAACAAATTAACCGCCAGTGATGATTCAATTCTCAAATTTGAACCCGGCAAAAATGATATTTCCTATAAAGATACGCTTTCGGACAAAGCTGACTTTTTGAAGGGAATTGAAACAGGAAAACCCACCCTTGAGCCGTTGGAAGTGGGTTACAATGTTTACTTACTCACCATGATGGGATTGATTTCAATTACGCTGGGATCGAAACTGACATGGGATCAGAAAAGCGGGCAATTCGTGGGTGACAATGCTGCAAACTCGATGTTGACACGTCCTTTCCGGGAAAAGTGGATCGATAGGGATGTCGTCGACTGGATCAATAAATATCAACAATTTGAATTGAAATAATAAACTTATAACTATGTACAAGGTATTCCTAATTGCCCTGTCGGGACTATTTATTGCCTGTTTGATGCCTGCTGAAAAAAAGCAGCTGAACAATGTTTTTTACTGTTTTAACAACGGGATCCGCACACTTCCAAATGCCCCCCAAAACTTTGATGATCAGGCAGCACTTATTAAAAAAATAGGTTTTGACGGACTTGGTGGCCATGTTAGTGAAGACTATTTTGAAAGAAGGAAAACCCTCGATAAAGTTGGGGTGAAAATGCCTGAAATGTATTGGGGATTTAGTATTGGACCGAACGGAGAAGTCAGTTATAAGGAAGGATTGAAAGTCGCTATCAGGGATTCGAAAGGCAGGGATTTGCTGGTGACATTAGTACTCACAGCAAAAGATCATATGAATGACAAAGCGAATGGGGATCAGCTTGTAGCAAAAGGCATAAGAGCACTGGCAGATTATGCCGCCCGTTATAAGGTGAAACTAGCCATTTATCCCCATGTAAATAACTATTGCGAAACATCGTCACATTCCGTAAGACTTGCCAAACTGGTCAATCGCAAAAATGTTGGTGTAGTGTTTAATACGTGCCATTTTTTGAAGGTCGAAGGCGCAGAAGGCTGGAAAGAAAAAATACTGGACGCTTTACCTTATTTATACATGGTTTCCATTAACGGCGCCGACACCGGCAACACTAAAGATATGGGCTGGGACCAGTTGATCCAGCCACTCGGAGAAGGCACGTTTGACACCTATGCCATCGTTAAACTGCTAAAAGATAACAACTACAACGGACTTTTCGGTTTGCAGTGTTACAACATCAAACAAGACTGTGAAATAGCCTTAACCAAATCACTGAACACCTGGAGAGCATATCAAAAACGATATTCCGGGGAGTAGTTTATTTTAAGTTTGTTTTTGTTTCCCCTATTTATTTAACAATTTGGGAAAGAGATAGTACTATTTCTTTCCCAACAAGCATTCACTACATAGTAGTGTTTAGCTAATTGTTATGTATGAAACGAAAACTGACATGATTTTAAACATAAAATACCGTTCCCTCTACATTCTACTTTACACTATCGTATGGCCGATATTATTGATATCCTGCCAGCAAAAAGCTGCTGAAACTACTAAGATCAGGGGTGTTTATGGCAACCCCAAGCCTTTTTGGGATAAAGGATTCGATCTCCGTGGCCTTGGGGTCAATGCTATATTTGTTCACAGCGGATCAATCAATCATGAGATGGTTAACAGGGCCAAATCTGAGGGGTTATTGCTATATGCCGAATTTGCCACCTTGAATGGCAAAAATTATGTGGAAAAGCACCCTGAAGCCTGGGCCATCAATGAGAAAGGTGAAAAAGTGCAGGCAGCTTCCTGGTTTATGGGGGTTTGCCCGACCGAACCCGGCTTCAGGCAGTACCGTTTTGACCAGCTACGGGATTTACTGTTGGAGTATGACCTCGATGGTGTCTGGATGGACTATGTACATTGGCATGCACAGTTTGAAGAACCGGAGCCTATCCTGCCTGAAACCTGTTTTTGCGATCATTGTCTTGCTGACTTTTCAAAAGCGTCTGGGATCGAAATACCCGATGGCATCACCTCAGAGAAAGCCCTGTGGATACTGAATAACCATGATAAATCATGGCGTAGCTGGCGATGCAAGGTGATTTATGATTGGACCTATGAAATAAAAAACATTGTAAAGGAAATCAAACCGGAGGCGCTTCTTGGGCTTTATCATTGTCCATGGAATGACCAGGAATTTAATGAGGCGAGATATCGGATACTGGGACTTGACTATGACCTGTTAAAAGAAACGATCGATATATTTTCTCCTATGGTATACCATGGGAGAATGGAAAGAGCCCCCAATTGGGTAGAAGAGAATATTAACTGGTTTAGCAACCGGCTAAATATCAGCCAGAATTCTTATCCAAAAGTGTGGCCTATTGTTCAGGCATACAATGACCCGGGTATCATTTCCAGTGAGGAATTTGAAGTTGTTCTGAAGGGAGGGTTGGCAGGCAAATCCAGCGGCGTGATGATGTTTACAACTTCTTCCGTGGCCGATGATCCGGCTAAAACAGCCGTGATGAAAAATGTTTATAACCAACTGAAGGAAAAATCTGCCGACTAGATTATACGGGTTTTACGAATATGAATTTTATTAAAAATCTCTTAGATTAAGGTTTTTAAAATAAATATATTCACCACATTGTGATGTTTAGCGAGTTGTTGGCGGTAACAGACAGTAGCTATGAACAAAATAGTAAGTACCCCCGAAAGCAGATTCGAAAACTTACCTGATTACAATTTTTTAGGTAACTATCTTGGAGTGGAAGAAGGCCTAAAGCTTCATTATTTGGATGAAGGCAACAAAAAGGACCCTACAGTCCTGCTGCTACATGGCGAACCGAGCTGGTCATATCTTTATCGCAAAATGATCCCGATTCTTTTGGAAAATGATTTTCGGGTCATAGCTCCGGATCTCATTGGGTTCGGGAAATCGGATAAACCTATCGACAGATCAAGTTATACCTACCAAAAGCATATGGACTGGTTGACCGTTTTCATACAGAAACTGGATTTTAAAGAGATCATACTTTTCTGTCAGGACTGGGGTGGGTTGACCGGTTTACGATTAATCACCGAAATGGAAGATCGGTTTTCAATGGTCATCGCTTCCAATACTACCTTGCCTACCGGCAATAGGCCGATGCCTCCAGGTTTTTTAAAGTGGAGAGAATATTCGCAGCATTCACCGGGTTTTAACATTGGTAAGGTCATAGACATGGGCACCATTGAGCCACTATCCGAAGAGGTCATTGCTGCATACAACGCACCTTTCCCCTCCGAAGAATACAAAGCCGGGGCCAGGGTTTTTCCAACATTGGTACCTATTGACCACGATGATCCTGAATCTGTTAAAAACCGTCGGGCGTGGGAAAAGTTAAGACAATGGCATAAACCGTTTTTGACGATTTTTGGAGATGAGGATGATATTATGATAGGTGCTGAAAAGGCTTTTCAAAAACTTGTGCCGGGAGCTCAAGGTCAGAATCATACGATATTAAAAGCAAAACATTTTATTCAGGAAGAGAAAGGGAAAGAACTCGCTGAATTAATAGCTGCTTTTTATTTGAAAAATACTACTAACCTAAAATGAATTAAATACACATAACAAAGCCAATAAACTATGTGGGAGGAAAAACTTAAGATATACGATGAGCTTGTTGCCAGATGTGACAGGTTTGAAAGAAAAGGGAAGACCATGCCATATACTTCTGCTAACGGCCATATGTTTTCACTTTTTAATAAAGCCGGAGAAATTGGCATTCGGTTTTCAAAAGAAGTTCAAAAAAAATATATCGAGGCGTTTGACACTACCATATACAAATCCTACAACTCCATCATGCATGGCTATGTCCTGATCCCGGAAAGAATGCTGGAGGATTTAGATAATGTTGCAAAATATTTAAACGAAAGCTACGATTATGTAATGACCCTTCCTCCAAAATAAAAACTACAGTCAACAAAAAAATATATCATATTGTAACAAAATAATCCTGCAATAAGTGATGGTGCGAAAGCAAAAAGATGCCAAAAGAAAGGCATGGCTATTTGGAAAATTTTATCAACATTTGTTAGTTTCGTAAAATAAGCCAATTGAAACGGCTAAAAATGATAAAGACACACGAATAATTATTTGCTTGAAATCATTGCTGATTTTTTAGAAGGGGATTAAAAACCCAAAAAAGCAGTTAAAACAACACACCGTGCAAAATAAAAAAAGTAATTCTCCAAAAGTCACACTTCTTATTTCAACATACAACTGGGCCGAAGCCCTGGAGCTTCAGCTATTGAGTTTGATAAGACAAAGCACCGTTCCCGATGAAATACGGATTGCCGACGACGGTTCAGATGAACGTACAAAAGAAGTGATCGATCGTTTGAAAAAAAAGATCCCTTGTCCGGTGGTGCACCAGTGGCAACCCGATACGGGCTACCATAAAACCATTGCCGCGAATAAAGCGGTGCATGCGGCAGAAGGCGATTACATTATACAAATCGACCATGATGTAATTCTGCACAAGCATTTTATTAAGGATCACCTGAATTGGGCAAGACCCGATTTTTTTGTTTGTGGACGCCGGGCAAAACTATCTGAAGAGGTAACCAATAAACTATTGAAGCGCAAAAAAGTAAAATTCAACCCGTTTTATGTCTTGCGCGGTGCCGAGGGCGCCCACAACTTGATTAGGTTTTTACCACTGCGGAATTATTTCGACAAAACAGACAGCAATCCCTGGAACATTCTGGGTTGTAATTTAGCCTATTGGAAAAAAGATTTTTTGGCGGTAAACGGTTATCATAACGATATCGCAGGGTGGGGGCATGATGATACTGAACTCATGTCGCGTATGGTGAATACAGGTATTAAAAAAAGAGAGCTGAAATTTGCGGCTGTTCAATATCACCTGCACCATAAACAATCAGATAAAGGGCTGCAAAGTAAACACTATAAAATGATCAAAAGGAATGTACAAGATAAAATTATCTGGTGCGAAAATGGGGTTAAGGAAGCGCTTAGCTTTTAATGGTGCTTTAAAAAGCTTATAAAAAGTATCTGACCACTATTACATGGTTCTGCACAGATCTTTCACTGCCCCCTGTGTCAGGAGAAGTATTCCACCGGTGTGATTTTTTAAAACAGTTGTTGATCATATTTATTAAAAAGGTTTTATGCTAACTTGTACAAAGAAGCCTGTTTCATTAACAACCAATTGATGCGAATATGACTTATAGAATTTTATTGGCATTTATAATTATCTACCGGATATTTCTTCCTAATACCACCGCTCAAACCATCAATTTGTCTATTGTAACACTTGGGGACACAGACACCCAGCATTTAGAGATTATTAAGGATTCATTACAACGTTTTTACAATTGTAAGGTCATCAATTCCTTTTCCCTTGAAATTAGTCCGGAATTAACGTCAAAAAGTTCTAAAGAAGATCAGGTATATAATTTTGACGTATTAAATGCAGCGGCAGTAAACAGGCGATTAAATGAATTCAATAAAGACAAAGGCGGCCTGATAATAGGTATTACCGACCACGCGCTGACAATTGGGAAAAGATTCTTGTCACCATATTATCTTATTCGTGGATTGGCAAATGATTCATTAGGAACCGCAACTGTTTCTACTTTTAGAATTAAGAACGAGTCTGAAAATGATAAAGATTTTGTAGCAAATTTGGCAAAGGTAGCAAAACATGAATTTGGCCATTTACTTGGCATGTGGCACTGTGGAAATGACGCTTGTCTAATGGTCGACGGATATAACTTTAATAAGATGAGTAAGAACTATTGTAAGGATTGTCTTAACAAAATAGATCCAAGGCATTTAATAATTGAATAAACCGGTGGCTAATGCCATTGATAATACGCTATTATTGCTATTAGATTATTAAAGAGTTAAGAATTTTATTCTTAACTCTTTTTTATGCGACGTTTGGCCTGGAAATAATGCTGTCTGAGCTAAAAATTATGTCAGGCACTTTTGCAGTCATGGCCCATCAATTGGGATTACTTTTTCCAAACTTAAATCGCAATCCAACTGAAAACCTGCTAAAATTACCGTAGTCAAACTGGTTATTCAACTGGCTATTACCTGCAAAAAGCTCAACCGGAGATTGATCGCTGGCGCTTTTCATTTTGCTGTAAAATGACATGGAAGATGTCTGGTTAAAGTCGTTTTGAAAAATGTTTGAAGCATTTCCTTTTGCCTTCTTCTTTTTGGCAATCAGGTAAACAATGGCTCCCGTAAGCACAACCCCGGTAACAACAAATAAAGCTGTATTGTCCGATGAGCCAGAGTCTACTGCCGATTGCGACGGCCACCTGCAAAATGCATCGTGTGAATTGAATAATAGCAAGACAGCCATAGCCAAAGTGATTAAAATAGTCCTTTTAGTTTTCATAATTAAAGTTGTTTAATTGGTAAGTATTGATTTATCCCGAGTCATTAATTCTATCATCAGGTTGACTTTCATTTTTTGAACCGAACTGGTTTCATAACATTTGATGTCTTAAGCCATGGTATTTAAATAGTGCTAATACCATTTTCTTTTATTAAAAATTCTGTTTCCGCTGAAATCAAAATTGATAATGATCTGACCGCCATGTTCCGTGCCCTGCGGAAAATAATAACCAAATGATATGGTATTAAAATCGCTCTTTTTTGGAAAGGCAACAGACAGATCAAGTCTGTGCCCCTGATTTTGCCAGGATTTCTCAACAACACTGGAATGCAATGAAGGTATGTGCCTGTAATTTATGCCATAATTCAGGATCAGATAGATGCCAAGAGAGCGTTCCATCAAATACCTTAATGACGTTGAAAAATCCATGAAATTCCGATTAATGTCATCATCCCAATTCCGCAAATAACTGGCTCTTAAAGCGAGTGAAAAACTGTTACTGATAGGTGTTATACTATTAATGGAATGTGTTGAGATTAATTCGTTCGGGCTGAAAACAAAATCCACTTCGTCCTTTAGGTGTTTGGCTGTGAGCTGCACATTAAAAAACTCTGCACTTAAGGGAAGTTCCAGCGTGTTTCTCAAGCTAACAGAGGGATATTTTCTTCTTCCGGCAGCGATGCCGTTGTAGAGTGAAATTTCGTTTGTTATAATAGGATTTTCAAAGCCGCCGGCCAGCGCTATAATATTGTCACTAATGCCTAATAAGAACTGGGTTACCGGCCTGTCTTCAATAAACAATTTGTAAGTAAATGGAATAGCAGCCCCGATGCTGATTTTGTTTTTGTGTACGTATTCAAAGCCAATTACTGCTCCGGCAGTAATGGTTGAGTTATATATCGAGAATCTTCCTAAAGATATATCTGTGCCCCTGATAGGATATTTTCTTGAAGGGCTATAGGTTTCAAACCCGCCATAGGAAAAAATAAGATTTGAATATATTTCCAATAAATTGTTGCCATCATTAGGCGTTTCCCAGCCAGGCGAGACTTCCACAGGGGTAGCATAATCCTTCCTGATCTCCCTGTCGACAGCAGCATTGTGGTTGGATCCGGAACCTTTGGCAAGCATGAATTTTTTTTCGCCTGTCTCAAATGTATGTAACAATGTATCCGGCCATTCCCTAGGGAAACCATAACCCAAGGGTATTTGCCATGATAAGAAATCGGAGCCGGTTCGTGAGGCTATAGCAGCCTGGTGCAAGTATTTAGGGTCTTTGGTGAGCACAAGTTCCGACCATACATCATTTACCTCAGTAATTTCTGTTGTTATCTTGCCCGATATTGAAGTTCCCAGTTTTACCCCACCGATACTTCGGGAAATGGTCTCTACTTTTTGGTCCGTATTAAAATCTGATACTACAAACTCCTCTTCCCAATATTTTAATCCCGGATAATCTACAGTCTTTAATAAGGAGGCAAACAACCCTGAAGCCCCCATTAAATTTCTTAATTCAAAGAGTACCTTATGGCGCTGCGCAATTTCTTCAAAGTTTTCAGTAAATAATTTCGCATAAATGGCTGCTCCCGAACCCGGGTATTTATCGAGAATTTTACCAATGCTGGCATAATCAAAACTTAAGGAACCCGATGGGAATTTTGGGCGCTCTTTACTATCTGTCAATACATCTATTTTTAAGGATAGTAATGCAGCGCAATTGGATTTATTGATAATTCTGACTTTAAAAGGATAAAAATAAGACCTGTTGAGTCCTTCGTGCCACGGTGCCAACAACCTACCGGCTTTTTGATTATCGACTATTAAGTCCCACTCGGATGGCAGTCCGGAAATACCTGTGACATCATATCCCAGTGACAGGCGTTTGAGTAACAGGTCGGATTTTAGGTAGATCGACCCAAAATGGGTATTTTCAATGCCACCGTAATAAACCACATTTTGATATGGGCTATATTTGTTTTTATCAAATGGTTCAATACTAACACCGGGGTTATCTTCAGATGACACTTTCTCGACATTTTTTAAGGCGAGAATCAGATCGTCAAAAAACAAAGACGGCCGGTTTTTATTTCGCTCACCGATAATGATAATGTCTTGTGATACTTCATCATAGGCAATAGCCCACAGGTCAGAAATAAATGCGACGGAATCAATCAGCCTGTCTCTTTTCCCTGAAATAATTTGGTATTTGGCCGCGTTTAGCGAGAAGCAGACCAATGTTGGGGTATCATCATTTGTCACCGCCGCCGTGGAATGGGGGCGGATTAAAAGAAATAAGGATAATATTAAAATGAATATGCCGCTTTTAGTTTTCACAGTAGCAGGTTAAATCATCTCCAAAAAATGCAGAAAGCCAATCGGCCTCTTTTAGTTTTTAGCGCGAACAATGAGTTTGTTTGGATAATTATAATTAAACCAGGTGGCAATCATTATTGGCTTTTGATCCGAATGAAGAACAAGATTTTCTCCTTCGGCCAAATAGGTGAAAATGCCTCCTCTCAGAAAACCGGAATTGTATTTTGATAGATCTAATTTTATTCCGAATTGTGGTAGACCATTTTTCATACCCGCGCTAAGCTCTACACCTCTCGCCCCTGAAGTTAAACCGCTGGGATTATTTGCAAAGTCTGAGGAAAATGGCGTGTCAGGTTCATTTTCCATGATCTTGTCCTGGATATCGCTAAACTTGTTCATGGCTCCTTCCACGCCAAATGAAAAGGCGTAGCTATTCATCGCCAGCCAATAAGTTGGATCAATTGCCAAAGCCTTTTTTAATTCACTTCTTGGCAGGTTCATTTCTCCGGTGCTTCGCATCATAAATATGGCTTTGTTGGCATGAAGGTCAGCGAAATTGGGGTTGAGTTTCATAGCGCTGTTAATGTCATTGAGTGCGGCTATTTTGTAATCCTCATGCCTTGGCTCACTATTTTCAAATAGCAGCCAATTGATTACCGCCCTTGCGTTGAGACTGGCAACGTGATTTTTATCAATGCTTAAGGACGTATCCAATTCACTTTTCGCGTTTTCGAATGAACCCAGCCTGGCGTATGCGTCGGCGAGTAAATATCTGACCGACGAGACCTTATCGTATTTTGCTGCAAGCTGCCTGGTATAACCAAGCCATTCGGACAATGATGCTGAGTCTGTTGAATCACTTTTACAATAAAACTGATCTGTTGAAAAACTATTTTTTCCTATGATTAGCGCGGAATGCCCATAGATGAAACGAGCGACAGCATTGACATGGCAATTATCTTTTGACTTGTTTAAAAAAGGTGACAATTTCTCAAATACCATTTCCCAGTTATCATTCACGATAGCCTTTTCCATTGCCATATCGATCGGGGATAGGTTAGGGGGATCCTGGGCAAGAGATAATATGGAAGTAAAATGCAGCAGGAGAACAATGATGTAGTTTTTCTTTTTCATGTGCTTACCATTTAAAGTTATCAATACCCCTGGTTGACAATTGCGACCGCCTTTTTGGAATGCTTTTTTGTTTTTATAGTGAAATAAAGGGTAAAGCCGGAAGCGATTAATAGTGGCACGAGATCACCAACTTTAAACCCGCCATCCACCAACATGCCTGAATTCACTTTATTTGCATCGTCAATAGTCTTTGCCAGCTCTATAGCCGATAAAATGGTAACTACTGACAATCCTACCATCATTCCGTAGGCATTGTACCTGGCTTTTTTGGATTCCAAATAGGCTTCAGGATACTTCTGCAGTACGGCGTTGTATGCCTCGGAATAATTCAGACCTGACCAAATCTTTTGTGGTGGTTGGTTATCATAAATGAACCTTCCTTTCTTGATGATCTTTAATTTTTGCCCCGAGGTATCGGCTGCATAGTTTGGAAAGCCTGAAATGGTGTGAAAGTATTTTTTATAGGTAACATCTTGCGGGCTAAAAGACCCCAATGTGCGTCCTATGCGAGACACCGGTTTGTAATTATCGTCCGTGACAGTATAGATTTTATGTTTCAAATCAGTGGCAAAGGCGATATAAGTGGAGCCGGGTCCGGTAGCACAGACCTGGATTCCTGGCTCAGTACCATTTTGACCTTCAAAGGCTTCAGCGTCGCTCACCAAAGAGGGCGCAGAATTCAGGTTACCGGAAATTGATGTTATAGACGCATGCTGCGGAAAGACAGATGGCAGGCGGGATTGTGCATATGGGTTTTTATTGATCCAACGCGCGCTTACGGCTTCTACCGAAGCTTGCAAAGGCATATCCTGCGATGCTACGTGGTTGGTGAATATGGATAGTAGACAAAAGGTTAAAAAGGGGGAGTATCTCATAGTAAAATTTTTACCTAAACTTAAAAAGCAAAGAGCAGGGTTTACTTCAAAATGAGCCCGATGTAAATTACATTGGTTTCAAAACTTAAAATTTTAGTTTGGGTTTCCTGGCGGCGAAAAATCGAAAAGATTCTGCTTTGGCAGGACTGATCAGGTTTTAGAAGATGAGGACTTTGTGGTCAAGTTTGGTTTGAAGCCTCCCGCGGGGAACCTGAAATAAATTTATTGTTTTAATTAGGTAATTTGGTCAACGTAAGTTACATTAAAATGTGAACGGTTTCACTACAGAAAAAATAAAATAACTTTGCAGTGCTTTCGGAGTCTGATAAAATAAGACTTGTTAAAAATATTCTGGCGTTAGATAAAGGTAACTACGATAATGTAAGCAGAACATTCAGAAATCGTTTGAAAAAGGCTATTGAAAAAAAGCTATCAGGCGATCCGGAAAAATCTGCAAAATTTGAGCTAGGACAACAAAATGGATTGGCAGAGGAACTTGCCAACAGGTTATTTGACTTTCTCCCCGAGAAAGAAAAATTAGAGAAGGGACTAGCCGATTTTCTGACAGAAGGACAGAAGCTGAACGAGCTTGGGGCAAAATTTATACCGGGACAAATGTGGATACGTGATAACTTTTTTGTCAATAGGGAGGGCGATTTTAAAAGACCAGTGATCAGGCCAAAGAAACAAATGTTGCAGTACCTGTGTATTTATCTGTTTGAAAAGATGGTGCCTGAAAACGAAATTTGCGCAGGGCCGGAACACTATACCTACATTCAACCCGACTTTGAACGCAAACCATATGTGGATAACCTGCTGGAAGGGCTGGAAAATAATATTTTTATGGATGGCCTTCATTTTGTCGGGATTCTATTTGAGGATGACTTGAAGTTTTACAAGGAAATTATTGACCCTGCTATTTCTTCGGTTTTTCAGATCCACAATAGCAAAAACCAAATCGATTTCATCAGAGATATTGTAAAAGCGGAAGAAAAGCCATTCAGCAATGCTACTTTTGTCGAGAATATAAAAACAGTTAGCAAATATGTACATCTGGAAAATGGCTTTGTGTCATTGCGTTGGATTTCCAATAAGATCTTAATCATAGGGGGTGCCAGAGGGAGTGAGTATAGCATCAGTGAGTCTCGTTTCAACACCGTTGTGTCAATCGTAAAGAAATGCTTAGAAGTATGAAATATGGAGCAGGGTTTCTACTGGAGCTCTTCAAGGAAAGTTACAGGATGCTGATTTTAGCTTTTCAGGATAATGAGCGGTTATATGTTAAAGAGGCCATATCCGGTTACGATGAAACAAGACTAAATTATTATATGGCCATGGGATGGTTATCCGGTTTTGCTGAAAACCTGATAATTGCCTTCCTGGTCTGGCCTTTGGTGAGTTGTGCGATCACATTTTTTTGTTTATGGATATTGGGTATTCCAATTGGCGTCATAGGGTTTGCCTGTACGTTGGTGTTTTTGGTTTGCCTGGCGGGAAATTGGATCTGTGGTTCCTCGGTAAACCTTTTAGGCAGCGCGGCAGGAGGGGTATTTATTGGTAGCTCCCTGGGGATTGTATCCGGCTTGTTGATTTCTGATTTGGGAGGTTATACATCTGTTTGGCAAACCATTGACCAGCTATCAAATTCTGAAGCAATTTTAGGTGGTATTGCCAGCAGCCACTTTCCTCCTGCGTTGATATTTTGTATCACAGCCATATCTATTGCATTGACGAGTTATCTCATGGCTTTTAACTCTTCAAAAGCAGAGGGCCATATTATAAAAGGTATTTTGATCGGATTGTTATCGGGCTTGTTAATTCCTTTGACTTTATTTACTTATAGCTTATTTTCAGCAGCTTTTAATAAGGAAAGTTTTCTTTTGTTTGCGGCAGCATTTATTTGGGGAGGATTAGGGCTTGGAGTGGCGCTGGGTGTAAGGATGAAGTGGAAAGGATATTATAAAAGAATTGGCCTGAGGGGATTCATAGTAGGTGGCATTTCTTTTTTGTTATTCGCATTTGTTATGGCCGGTCTTGAATATTCGAATGATCCAAAGATTTCCTTGCTGTTAATTGGCTTGGCCAACGCTATATTTCACGGAACTTTTTTTGCCGTTACCTATTTAATTGGAGAAAGGTTTGGCGGCAATTTGGCCGGTGCCATAGCCAGTGGGCTTTCCGGGGCAGGGGGCTATTCAATAGCACTTTTAATCCACCATAACATACTGTAGGAAAATTGTTCTATTTATCCATAATTCCGGTTGTTGCCCTGTTTTGGGGAGTTGCTATCAAAGCAAATCAGTCTCCTAAAAGGAGTCCGGAGATGTTTTCCAGCTATTTGAAAATAATCATGCCCTTGCTGATCATCACTTTTTTTGTGGTGCATCTTGGTTTTTACTGGTTAGAAGGTTATCACAGCACCTATTTTGTATCCAGGTGGTTTCATTGGTTTGGCTTCAGTCTGTTACTTTCATTTTTGCTGATTGGACAAGTGCTTCTCTGGTTCCACAAACCCGCAAACAGGGTCAGGTATGCTAAACTCCATCGCAGTATATCCGAAATACTACCGGCACCATCGGCAATTATGGTTTTGCTGAGTGGTATAAACCTGACAATTCTCAGAAACCAAAACTTTGCTTCCGGTTATTTTTTCCTTATGTTTTCCGTTTTCTTTTTTATGTTTATAGATGGCATTTTGTTTTATTTGCCTCACGTTAGAAAACTGGAGGCCGCGTACGAACAAAACAATTTGAATTTTCAACCACCGGACACCCTTGCCAGTAGGGCTATATTGGTTATTCATTTTGTATCCCTACCATTTCTGGTGATTTTGGGAGTTCTGAAACCGCTGAAAACCTGGATACTCAGTGAATATTTCAACCTAATTGCACACGACACGCTATTGAACGCGTTGGTAATTATTGGTTGGGGGGGCACAATTGTTATGGCAGTTTGGTATATTAGAAAATGAAGATACCTTTAAAGGTCGATTTTAAAACCCCTGTTAAAAATAAATACGATCAGTTCATTCCGGCCATATTAAACCATAAAGAAAGGGAGATAACCATGGCTAAAAATCATAGGTGTCTTGCTGGCTGGCAACAGTTTTTAGTCCGACTATAGTTCACAATATTGAATCACCCAAATAAATTTGACAAGAGCTCTTAAACATTTTACAAATGAACCTAAAAAACAGATGGAAGAAATTGGCATTAACCGCTCAAATCCTTTTTTGGGGATTAGTTGGTTTTGCTCAAAACTCCTCCGGTGAATCATCAATACACAAAGTCCTGCAACAGCGGGTCGACGAAGTCTTCGATAGCCTGGTAAAAGTCCGGAGGGATTTTCACGTATATCCCGAATTGTCAGGACAGGAAAAAAGAACTTCAAAAAAAATAGAAACATACCTGTTATCATTGGGCCTGGAAGTGAAAACAAACATCGGCGGCTACGGTGTCGTCGGTATATTAAGGGGAGATGAGCAGGGCAAACAAATTGCCTGGAGGGCAGATATTGATGCCATGCCTTCTGACATACCGGATGTGGTAGACTTTAAATCAAAAACGGAAGGAGTGAGGCATATTTGCGGGCACGATGTACATACTACCATAGGATTGGGGATAGCCAATGTGCTGGCCGGTCAAAAAGAAAACATAAAAGGTACTATTTATTTTCTTTTTCAACCTGCCGAAGAAAACTATCAGGGAGCAAGGGCAATGATTGATGATGGTTTGTTGGATTGGATGAAACCTGAAGAGATGTATGCCCTTCATGTGACTGCTTTTCCTGCGGGATTTATCGCCATAAGATCGAAAAACCCGTTTTCTCATACAAACCACGTAAAAGTTTCTTTTAGGGCTTCAAAAGACAATGCGTCCAAAATAGATTTCACCAAAGAACTAATTGGCAGCTTTCAAAATGTCGAGCCCGACAGCCCGTTTTGGAATTTGGCCAACTTGGGCGATCCGGAATTAGGTTTAAGCAGCCCCAAAACCATTTATAAAAGTTACCTTACAATCCCCGCCGATTTTGTGATAAAAGAAACAGAAGATGAGCTACTTATAAGTACTGCTGTAAATTCCAGCAACAAAGAACAACTCGATTCATTTCTGGTTTCTTTAAGAAAAAAGCTGACAGAATCCGACTATGCCGATGACCTGATTTCAGTAGCGTACGGCTATAAAAAAGCAACCGTCATGAATGATGAATTATTGACCCAAAAAACAAGCAAAATCATCTCTGATATTTATGGTGCCTCGAAAGTAATACCACTTTATGGCACAGTACCGGGTGATGTCGGTGACGATTTTGCCTATTTTCAAAACACTATTCCGGGTGTTTACTTTCTCTTAGGGGGTTCGGATTTTGAGCGCGGAGTGATTGCTGATCCACATTCACCTAATTTTGCGGTTGATGAAGATTGTATTAAAACCGGCGTTAAGTTTTTTTCATCCATGATAGTGGAAAGATTAAACCACTGAATATGATTCATCTGATTTCCACATAAAATTTAGTCTTTGAAAGTTTTCACTTGTATGGGGTTCTGCTTTTTAAGAGATTCCATTTTTAGGTAATTTTCCCAGTCCCTGGCAGAACGAAAGTCTCCGCTTTTTTGCCAACCGAAGCCGGCCCAATAATCAAAGCCCTGCTTTTCGGCCTTTATATGCACCCATATATTGTTGCGGCTTTCATCTTGGTACAGCGAGTCGCTGGCCACCAGGTTTGTTATTGAATTGGGTTCAGCCAATATGGCGGTCCCCAGATGGGAGTCACCCAAAGGCTCCCAATACGATATCCAGCCTTCGTCCGGATTTGAAGCGATCTTGCCCTGTGCCTGGTGCAGGGCAATGCCCACGGCGGCTGTATCCAATGAGTTTCGGGCGGCGTAAGATACCTGGCAATGGTATAAATGGGCGCCAAGATCAAGTGTGATCCTTTTTTTTTCAGCTACGACAGTATTGCCAACCACAATGGGAGCATATTCAAGTTCAAATACACTCCTGATCGGTCCGTTGGCCAATACTTTCCAGTTAACAAAATTTTGGCTCAAAATATATTGGTTTGCCTGTACCAGGGCAGTACCTCCACAACCCCTTGTTGTGCCCACATGATAAGCATCGAGGCCTTCTCCATGATCTTCGTGGTATGATTTTCCGTTTTTATCTTCTAGGTACCATTTATCGATAATTGGATAGGCAACCCGCTTTGTCCAGCAATCAATACCGCTGGAAATCAATCCCGCAGGGTCCCCGGCCTGAAAGAGTTCCTGGCATTTTGGTCCATAACTTCTAAAAGCTACTTTATCGTTTTCCCAGGCAAAGTCGTCCATTCTTTCGGGAACAATTCTGCAAAATGTGCGTATGGAATCCGCGGCTCTTACAGCTCTGTTTTTATTACTGGACAATCTGAGTGTTTTGGTTTGCCCAGGCTCGAAATCTGCTTGAAAAATCAGGCGGTCGAACACGGAATCCCGGTTCATATCTATCAGTTGGAAAAGGATGTTTTTGCCGCCGTCATCCTCTATTACCAAATTGTGATATTGTTCCTGGAAAAAATCATCAAACGTTTCCAAGGGAATTTCAATGGTTTCTGCCTTCCGCTCAAAATCCCCGCTGTTGGTGGCATGGATGGTGTAAGTTGTATTGGTTGGACTGCAGCCAACCATTTGAACAACAAAGTAAGATAGTATAGGCAAAGCCAAATGATAACGTCTCATAGGAATTTTTAATTTATACCTTAAAAGAAAGGAAGCTGCTCCAACCAAAATAGTCGGATATTATCCATTTTTTTGCAAATATTTGCAAAAAACTATATAATTGTTTGTTTTATGATAAAATTCATACAATGCCCAAACCCAAATTTTTATCGTCTAACCGTCCGTCAAGCTCCGGAATTTCGGCTTGGCTATATGAGTGCAAATACTTTCCTAATCCACTTCATTATCACAAGGAATTAGAATTGGCCCACATCATTGAAGGGTATGGAACAAGGTATGTGGGGAGTAGTATCAAATCCTATAAGGAAGGAGATATGGTGCTGGTTGGCGAAGAGCTCCCCCATGTGTGGATGAGTGACGATACTTTTTATGAGGAGGATTGTAAGCAATGGACCAGGGCTATTGTAGTAAAGTTTTACCCCGATTTTGCAGGAAAGGATTTTTTAAGAATTCCGGATGTGTATCCGATCATCAAAGTGCTGGAAGAAGCTTCAGGCGGTCTTAGAATCAAAGGCGCCACCAATAAAGCTATCAGCAAGATATTGTTCAAAATGCTGGAACAATCACCGATGGAACAGATAGCTTCTCTTATTCAGATCTTGAGTTTGATATCAAAATCCGAGGATATCAGCGTTTTATCAGATTTTGATCACCATAAATCCTCTAACCCCAAGGAGAAGGATCGAATGAACAGAATTATTCAGCATACCATGTTGAACTTTAAGGAAAATGTAACCCTGGCAGAAATTGCCGATGTGGCGAATTTATCAAAAAGCGCTTTTTGCCGTTATTTTAAAAATACAGTAAAGCAAAGCTACAATGAATTCCTCTATAATATTCGCGTGGAATTCGCTTGTAAAATGCTTTTGGAAAGTGACTTTGGAATCACGCAAATAGCTTATGAATCGGGATTTAATAACCCTTCTGCTTTTTCTCAGATATTCAAAAGGGTAAAAGGAATAACACCCCATCAATATCGCAAAACAAATGCGATTGTGCATCACTAGAATCCGTCAGACCTTTTAGCTACTGAAGTTGCTTGGCGAAGACTTATAACCACACCGTTTTTCACGTTTTCAAAATGGAACAGTGACACGAAGCATATTTTTCCTCCAACTGATGCACCATATAATTTTAAAGGCTGACCGTTATTTTCTTTTTATGGGAAAAAGTTAAAAAACCAGAAAGTTAGATTTTTAACTAATACTATGCGAATATTATCATTTAATGGGTGGAAAAAGGGTTAAATGATAATATTTATATAGAAAATATCAAAATCTATACATTTTCGAAAGATTTCAACCTGTAAGTTTGTTTTAGCTTATATAGATTAATAGATAGAGTCTTTCCCGCATTGCTTATTTGGAAATGCCGGCTTGAGCCGGAGAAATAGCCTTTTCTGTAGGATATGGCTCTATCCTCTTATTTACTAAACGTACTAAAACTTACCTTATGAAAAAAGATTTTACTAACTATTCACATCGCAAAGCAAGGAGTTTGTTGTTGACGCTGGCATGGCTCCTGTGCACCGTGACGGTATCTTTTGGATTTACGGAATCCGTATCGGGAGAACTGCTGGTTTTCCAATCTACAGAAAGAACAGTTTCAGGCACTGTAAAAGATGAAAACGATGCACCTTTACCAGGGGTTTCCATACTTATTAAAGGTACAACTACCGGGGTCATTACTGATTTGGATGGTAATTATGCCATAAACGTTGACGAAGACGACATCCTGGTCTTTAGCTTTCTTGGATATATAAATCAGGAAATAGTAGTAAATGCCCAAAGTCGAATTGATGTGAATCTCCAGGCCGACATATCTCAACTCAATGAGGTAGTGGTAATAGGCTATGGTTCACAGAAAAAATCAGACCTGACGGGTGCTGTGGCAAGCGCCAATCTTGAGGCATTCCAGGATCAGCCCAACGTAAACATTCTTCAGTCACTGCAAGGTTCGGTGGCGGGCCTGAATGTTGGCGCTGTGACCTCAGCCGGGGCCAACCCTCAGATACGGGTAAGGGGAAGGAATACTTTTGCCGAGCGACGTGATGAAAATGGTAACCTGACTGCCAATCAACCGGTGGACCCATTGATTGTACTGGATGGTGTGATTTACCGGGGTAGCCTGGCCGATATAAACCCCAATGACATTGCTTCAATTGATGTTTTAAAAGATGCCAGCTCACAGGCTATTTACGGATCGCAGGCTGCCAATGGCGTGGTACTCATCACCTCCAAAACGGGAAAAACCAATAGAAAGCCGGTCATAAATTTTTCAACGTATTACTCAATAGATGAACCGTCCAACAGGTTAACGCCTTTAGGCAGGCAGGGATTTCTTGACCATTACAGTAAGATTTTCTACGAAGATGCCTTCCTTGCACCGGATTATACGCAACCTAATCCTGATTTTGATCCATCTACCAGGTTCCCATATCAGTCCATGATTGACGGATTCAATAATGGCACAGAGACCGATTGGCTGGATCTTGTAACTCAAAGCGCTCACACGCAGAACACCAACGTCAGTATTTCAGGAAACGCCAATGAAACCTCTTATTTTTTATCTGTGGGATACACCGATCAAAAAGGCTATGTGCTTAACGACCAATACAACAGATTAAATTTAAGGGCAAATTTTGAAAATGGATTGACAGACTGGCTGACAGCCGGAATTCAGACATTTGTGTCAACCGGAGATTATTCCGGCATACCGGCCAATTTAAGGTTGGGTGTTCTTTATTCTCCGCTGATCGCTCCATTCAAGGAAGACGGATCCCTGAATACAGATCCCATTGGCATTGACCGTAATCCTTTGTTGCGTACGGAAATTGACCAGGAGGATAAGCGTTTAAACCTGTTCGGTAATTTTTATCTCCGTTTTGAGTTGCCCATAGAAGGGTTATCCTATCGTATTAACCACGGTATAAACTACCGAACCCGCAGAGATTATAGATTTGATAAGAATGGTAATAATTTTCAAGGCTCCGCTTCCAAGTACAATGCCTTGACCTTGGACAGGACCCTGGATAACTTGTTGATGTATCAAAGGGTATTTAACGACAGGCACAGTCTGGATGTAACCCTGTTATACGGTTTTGAAGATAGACAGAATGAGGAGACCAGGGCCTCTTCCAGTACCTTTTTAAACAAAGCGCTTGGTTTCAACAGTTTGGAGTCAGGCGATCTGGACCAACAATTGGTCGAATCCGGTGCGTGGGATGAGCTTAGTATTTACCAGATGGGAAGGGTCAATTATAAATACAACGACAAATACCAGTTGACCATAACGACCAGGAGAGATGGTTTCTCCGGGTTTGGCTCCAATAACAAATTTGGCGTGTTCCCATCGGCAGCTTTTGCCTGGACAGCCAGCAATGAGGACTTTGTAGCCAATGCTTTGCCATGGGTAGATAATTTGAAAGTCAGGGTTTCCTACGGACAAACAGGTAATCGCACCGTTGACAGGTATCAGACCCTGGCCAGGGTAAGGGCCGATTTTGATTATGTATTCGGAGATGGTGGAGCTTCGGCTTACGGGCAAAATATATCGTCCCTTGCCAATAATGACTTAACCTGGGAAACGACTACCGGACTAAATCTGGGATTGGATTTTGTTGTTTTGAAAAATAAGCTTAGCGGTAGCATTAATTATTATAAGACGACTACAGAGGATATACTTTTCAATGTGAATATACCTCAGGTTACCGGTTTTGAAACCATCCCGACCAACCTCGGGGAGGTGGCTAATAATGGTTTGGAAATTTCACTGACCTCTGTTAACATTGAGAAAAATGGGTTGCTGTGGAAGTCAACCGTAAATTTTTCTAAAAACAACAATAAAATCGTTAGCATCCTGGGTAGGGATGATGACAATGATGGCGCTGAGGACGATTTAGTGGCCAACAGCCTTTTCATAGGTGAGCCGATAGAATCAATCTATGACTATGTGGATACCGGTGAATTATACCAACTGGGTGACGAGATACCAGGTGGTTACAATCCGGGGAACCGCATATTTGAAGATTTGAATAGTGATGGTGTTATATCAGCCGACGGAGATCGCCGGATTATCGGCCGCTCGGAACCGGCATACAGGTTTAGTATTTATAATGAACTAAACTACAAAAACTTCACATTTAGTGTGTTCCTCAATTCTATTCAGGGAGGTAAAAATGCCTATTTGGGGGCAAATACACCTACTGTCAGTGAGTCCACCTGGCGTCACGATAATGCCAGTACTTACAATATTGTCAGGGAATTTAATGCCTGGTCCCCAGCCACACCAAATGCCCCACATCCCGGGGTCTTATATGATGACCCGATACAGCGCCCTATTTACAAAGATAGAAGCTTCATAAGATTGCAGGATATAAGGCTTGCTTACAGCTTACCGGCAAATCTCCTTGACAAGATTTTCATTGATAACCTCAGAGTGTTTATATCGGGTAAAAATTTGCATACCTGGACAGACTGGGAGGGAACCGATCCGGAAATAAATGCCGGTTTTAATGTCGGCGCCGCACCGATCATGAGAAGCTATGCTATGGGTGTTAACTTAACCTTTTAATTTAATTCGCTATGAGATTACATAAATATATATTAATCGCTTGTTTGCTGATATTATTAGGCGCATGTGATGAAGATAATTTGATAGAAAGACCACTTGACTTTCTGAGCCCTGAGATTTCCTATGTTTCACCTACGGATATTGAAGCGGCGCTGGTTCCCAACTATGCTTTGCTAAGGGAGCTTAATGATGGCGTAAATAATGTGTTGATGCACTCGGGAACAGATTTGTGTATGTCTGCCAGAAGCCCTGCAACAAGTAGGCTGGGAGATTATAGAGTCGGACTTATTCCTTCTTCCGGCGTGGCTATATATTTTTGGAGAGAGTACTATTCTATGATTTTCAACGCAAATGTCATATTGAGCAGAATTGACGACATAGAGTATGCTTCCCAGGAAACAAAGGATCTTCACCTCGCGGAGGCCAGATTTTTTCGCGGCTACGCCTACAGGTCCCTGGCCAATTTGTATGGAGGGGTGCCCATCGTTTTGGAGGAGATCTCCTCTCCCAGAAGGGATTTTGTCAGGTCTACCCTGGAAGAAACAGTAGGTCAGGCAATTCAGGATCTGGAATTTGCCGCAGCCAATTTACCCGGTGTCAGTGAAGTGGCTGCTGATGGTCGATTAAATAATGCAGCCGCCCGTCACATATTGGCGGAGTTATATATCACCACCGGGGAATTAGACAAGGCCATTTCCGCTGCCTCTTCGGTGATTGATGATCCGGAGATAGGCCTGATGACTTCGCGTTTTGGCAGAAGGGCAGGAGATGACGGCGATCCGTATTGGGATTTATTCCAGCGATTTAACCAAAACAGAAGCTCAGGGAATACTGAGGGTATTTTGGTGTTGCAGGAAGAGTTTAACGTTCCCGGTGGAACCGATATCATCTCCGGCCGTGGACCGGATTTCAGATATGAAAGGTTTTATGGCTGTCTGTACTGGTTTTTGAATGATCCCGATGGCGAGAAAATATTTTTTGGTCCCACCTCGGGAAATGGCGGCAGACCTGTTGGTTTTATCCGGCCAACTCCCTATTTTACCCATACCATTTGGGGAGGAGGAAATTGGGACATCGATCTCAGAAATCACGAACGAAATATTCAGAGAGATTGGGTATCTGATAATCCCGGGTCCGCTTTTTTTGGTCAAAACATAAGTGATTTTCCACAGTCCTGGTTCGATGGGTTATCCGAGCAGGATACTTTACGGGATTTTTATCCCAACGTGACTAAGATAACAACCAAGAATGACCATCCGGCTGAAGTTTTAGCGGATACCGAAACGGGCCGCATGGCGAATACCTCCGGTTCGACACTGACCGACTGGTATCTGATAAGAGTTGCTGAGACATATTTGTTGAGAGCGGAAGCTTATCTGGCGCAGGGAAATACCATCGCCGCCGCCGCCGACATCAACGCACTAAGGAACAGGGCACAGGCCATACCTGTCGACCCCAGCGATGTTGATATAGACTATATATTAGATGAAAGAATGCGGGAACTGAATTATGAAGAAAACAGGAGAATGACTTTAAGCAGGCTGGACCTGCTATATGATCGAACGGTCACAGGAAATCCATTCTCAGGTCTTACCATTCAGCCTTTTAATAATTTATTCCCCATTCCATTTAGTGAGATAGAAAGAAATACACTGGAAATTTTGGAGCAAAATCCGGGTTACACCAATTGATAAAATACCCGGTATTAATAAGCATTAAAATAGTTAATTACAAAAACATATAAATCACAGATGAAACCGAACATGGCTTAATCGACACACTCCGCGTGTCGCCGAAGCTTTAGCGGAGGCGCAAAGGAATGATTATAATATGTGAGGTTCCATGTGACCAATGAAAATAAATTATAAACACATGAAAAAAGCGGTTTTGTTAATTTTTATGATTCTGTTTGTTGGCCAGAACCTGCGAGCACAATCCATATTTGAAAGAACGCATATCAAAATGCTCATGGATAAAGTGAACACCTATCAACTAAACCATCCATGGCGGGAATATGATGATAACTGGATACGCGGAACCTATTATACGGGAGTAATGGCCTGCTATTTGGCGACTGGATACGAAGGGTATTTAAAACAGAGTAATGATCTCTGTGAGTCTTTAAACTGGAGGTTGCCCGCTTTACCTCCGGTACACGATGCCAGTGGGGTAAATTTGCTTACAGTAGGGCAAACGATGTTACAATCTTATATGGTGAAGAAGGAAAAAAAGAAGATAAAATTCATCATCAAACACCTGGAGGACCCGGCCATAAGGAATCCGGTATCTAACCCAAGGGAGTGGTACTTTGAAGGTGGAAGGCGCTATGTAGATGGCTTGTTTACCGGCCCTCCGACGTTAGCGATGCTATACGCCATCACAGGAGATGACAAATACCTGCAATGGATGGAGACATGCTTTTGGGATATCTATGGAAAGTTATATGATACCGATGAAAATTTATTCTATCGAGATAAGCGTTTTTTCCCGGAAGGGCTGGAGGAACGCAAAAACGATCCCAAGTGGAAGGGAAATGAACAAGTCACCGCTGCCGGAAAAAAAGTAATCTGGTCGAGGGGAAACGGATGGGCATTTGCCGGAATAGCGCGCATCCTGGAGTACCTGCCAATGGAACACGCAAGTTACCGGCGTTATGAGCAGGTACTGGCCAGCATGGCCAAAGCCTTAAAAGATTGTCAGTCAGAAGAGGGGTTTTGGTATCCCAATCTGGCAGATCCCGAATATGCCCCCTTTAAGGAAACCAGTGGAACAAGTTTTTTCATCTATGGGTTGGCCTATGGTATCAACAATGGTATTTTGCCCGTAGATGAATATCTTCCGGTGGTTAAAAAAGCATGGAAATCTGTGACCGACGAGATCAGTGCTGAAGGCAAACTGCAATGGGGCCAGAAGGTAGGGGACAGGCCTGTGCAATTATCAAAAGATGACTCCCACGAATATGTATCAGGTACATTTTTGTTGGCAGCTAGTGAAATGTATAAAATGAACCTGAACAATTCTAAGTAATAAGATGACGGAAATTTATTTTGAAGAAAGGTATGCATCTAATCCAGATGATGTAAAAAGATATGATACCGACCAACTGAGAAAGCATTTTTTAATAGAGAAGGTATTTGAGGCAAATAGAATATTGCTTACTTATTCTATGTATGACCGGTTCATTGCTGGTGGCGCTGTACCGGTAGGTAAACCGTTGTCGCTGGAAACTATTGATCCCTTAAAAAGCAAGCACTTCTGTGACAGGAGGGAGGTTGGCATCATCAACATTGGAGGTACCGGCACGGTGACGGTGGAGGGTAAAGATTACCAGTTACATAACAGGGAGGGCCTGTATATTGGCATGGGCACTACCTCCATTGCCTTTAGCAGCGAATCTGCCGAAGACCCCGCCTGGTTTTATATTAACTCGGCGCCGGCACATCAGCCTTTTCCCACAACAAAAATAGGGTTGGAGGAAACCATCATGCTGGATTTGGGAAAACCGGAGGATGCCAACGAACGGCAAATTATACAGTATATTGTAGCGGCCAATGTCCGCACATGCCAGCTGCAGATGGGAATTACCCAGCTGAAAACCGGCAGTGTTTGGAATACCATGCCACCACACGTACACAATCGCAGGATGGAAGTTTATTTGTACGTAGATCTGGCAAAAGATCAGGCGATTGGTCATTTTATGGGTGACCCGGAAGAAACACGCCATATTTGGATGGCCAATCACCAGGCGGTTATATCGCCTCCATGGTCTATTCACTGTGCTGCCGGAACCTCCAACTACAGCTTTGTCTGGGGGATGGCTGGTGAAAACCTGGATTTTACCGATATGGATAAAATAGAAAGTACCGAACTGAGATAGTCATGCCCGATATCCTGCATATTTGGCTATTTCAAAAAAAAGTATAATTAAAGATACGGTGCCAAACAAAACCAATGAATATGAAACCAAAAGGCAAGACCAGGTGGCAGATTTTAGCGCTGATATTTTTTGCCACTACCATCAATTATATAGACCGGCAGGTAATAGGTATTCTAAAACCTTTTATCGCAGACGACCTGAATTGGGATGAGACGGATTATGGTTACATTGTAACCGCTTTTCAAATTGCCTATGCCATCGGTTTGGTAACTACCGGCCGGTTTATTGATAAATACGGCACGCGTATTGGCTATTTTTGGGCGATTGTCGTTTGGAGTATTGCCGGCATGGCCCATGCCGCGGCGCGTAGTGTTTTTAGTTTCGCCGCTGTTCGCTTTGTGCTGGGCATTGGTGAATCTGCCAACTTTCCTGCGGCAGTAAAAGGCGTTGCGGAATGGTTTCCTAAAAAGGAACGCGCCCTGGCTGCCGGGTTGTTTAATTCCGGCTCTACAGTCGGAGCTATACTGGCACCGATAATGGTTACTTGGATAACCATTTCATTTGGCTGGCAATGGGCTTTTATCATTACAGGTGCGCTGGGTTTTATCTGGGTAGTTTTTTGGCTGTCTTACTACCAGGTTCCCGAGAAACACCCGAAGATTTCATCGGATGAATTACGGTATATCACACACGATACCACTGAAAAGAATGAGGAGAAACCAATGAAATGGATAGATCTGCTCAAATACAAGCAAACGGTAGCTATTTGTAGCACACGTTTTATTTCTGATTGGGTTTGGTGGTTTTTCCTTTTCTGGATACCCGATTTTTGAGCAAGACACATGGGATCAATATCAAGGAGGTGGTTTTGCCGTTGATTGTTATCTATGCTGTTTCAAGTATCGGCGGCATAGGCGGAGGATGGATGTCGTCAAATTTTATCAAGACGGGAAAGGGCGTTGATTATGCCCGCAAGACGACCATTCTGATATGTGCCTTATTAATTCTGCCGGTCATGCTGGTCTCCCAGGTAGCCAATTTATGGGTGGCCGTTGCTTTGATCGCGCTGGCTGCGGCAGGACACCAGGGGTGGGCCTCCAATATCTTTACCATTGTTTCCGATATTTACCCCAAGAATGCCGTCGGTTCTATGATGGGCCTTAGCGGATTTACAGGCGCTATCGGGGGCGCCCTGTCAGCCTCTTTTGTTGGGGTATTACTGGATGCCACAGGAAGTTATTTCCTGATTTTTTTGGTGGCGTCAACAGTTTATCTGGCGAATTGGGCTATCCTAAGGATCTTTATCAGGGAAATTAAACCTCTGGCGCAATAGCCTGGCAACCGGGGAGTTGACAGGATTGGAAACTTCGAATCATTGTATGAATTACAAATGCCTGAAATGAAAAAAGTAAATAGCTACATAGTACTTATGCTGTTGATAAGTATATTCGGTTGCGACCGTTCCTATAGATCTTCCCATAAGGATATTGCCGCGGCTATGACCAAAGACCCGGTATTGATACCGTCACATGTGTTAAAGGACAGCCAGGTTCAAAGCCAATCCCATCCGCTTTCGCAGAAGATCAATGGGTTTTTAAGTAATCAACGCCAGGTAAATAATTTCGAAGGCACTGGCTATAAAAAGATTGATTACCTGAAGGTGATTGACGGACAGGTGCGCGCCATGCTAAAATACCAGGATAGCAGTGGTCGCATTATAGATCCTGTCGAGCAAACGGAAAAGTACTATACCACACCCTGCTTTGCCCATAGCGTGGCAGCGTTGCTGGCCTCGTCGTATATTAATAAAGACACCGAACTGGCTCAAAGCGGCATGAAAGCCATGGATATCGCCTTGAAGGACATGGTCAATGCCACTGTGAATGGGGACCACGGTGATTTTTATACCTGGCCTGTTATGTTTGCTTATAAACTTTACAAGCCATTTGCCAGCGAAGAACGACTGAGATCCTGGGATACGATGCTCCGATCTGTCGATATTGCGAAACTATATAGAACATACAATAAAGCGGAAGGGAATAACTGGGTACTGGTGCATAGTGCCGGCGAATTTCTCAGAGCAGCCAATGGATTTACCTCTTTTGACTATGTGGAGAAAATGTTAGGCTTACAACTCGCCAATTTTACGTCATTGGGCATGTATGACGAGCACGGCAATCCCTTGCCCTACGACCTTTTTGCAAGGCATTACCTGTCAGGCATGTTGCAACTGGGATATGGCGGAAAACAGTTAGAAGCGCTAAGAGATCAGTTATGGAAAGGTGCCTGGATGTCAATGTTTATGCAATCTCCTTTTGGCGAACTTCCAACGGGCTACAGAAGTAGTCATCATATCTGGAATGAAGCAGAGCAATGTGTGATTTTTGAGATCTACGCTGCTGCTTATGCAAAACGGGGATCAGACGGGGAAGCCGGTGCCTTTAAGAGAGCTGCTCATTTATCGCTCGATGCCATCAGCCGGTGGATCAGAGTGGATGGGTCGGGCTATATTGTAAAAAACCGCTATCCCATTGAAAATCGCCATGGATATGAGAGATATTCTATGCACACCTGTTACAACATGCTGGCAACCTCCATGTTAGCGCAAGCCTGGCAATTCGCAGATGACACCATAACAGAGTCCCCTTCACCGGCCGACGTAGGAGGTTTTGTCGTGCCGATTCTTGAACCCTTCCACAAAGTTTTCGCCAACGCTGACGGCACCTACCTGGAATATGAAACCAAAGGCGATAAAAAATACAATCCCACAGGTTTCATACGGGCCCATATAAAAGGCGCCAGCCCGCAATTAGGACCCTCCAATGGATTGGCACCATATTTTAGCGGAGAAGGAATAAACATTGCTACCGGTCCTTCCTGGCAATCTTCTGACGGCACCTGGGTTGCCCTGGCGGAACTTTACCCGGAGAAACCAAAGGTTGAGATTCTAGAGGAAAGCACTGCCGCAGTTAAGTTTAGTCTAACCTACGAATTAGACGATTCCGCCGGTATACCGGATCAGATAACGATCATAGAAACATTCTTGATCACTGACGGCAAGATAACGGTTACCAATGAATTCAAAGGCGTTAACGGTAAAAAACGGATTAACTGGCCCATGCTGGTCTTTGATGGCAAAGACGAGGTTAAGGTGGACTTACACCAGTCCGATGTCTCTTTAGAGCTAAGGGGCAAGGGAGTACATTTTAAGATTTTATCGCCGGGGAGTATCAAACTTGAACGATCCGGCGAACCGCTTAAACATGTCAATGGTACAGCGGAGGTGGTTTTTGTCGAGTTTTCAGGAGATAAAGTCTCTTATTCCTTGCAATCGAAAGAAGGCGTTTAAGATTGGAACCTTATCGTCCGCATTTAAGGGCCAGCCTGGTGCGTGGCCCCAATGGGGATGCTCTGGTTTAGCATTTGCAATGCTGGCGGACGCTTCAGGAAGGTGCTGTTTTTACATAATTCCATCTATTTGTTATTTCAAGAACATTTCTCTGAAAGTAAGACCATGCAATGACGGCAGGAAATATAGCCGGCAATCAGTGGCTCGTATTTATGTAGCCATATCAACCGGTTTTAGTCAGACTTATTCCAAACCAGATAAGTATTCACTCCCTTTGTTAACGTTTCAAAAGGACCCGGCATCGGATGTTTTTTGTTCCGGATGTTACCCAGGAAATCTTTATCGAGTATTATTGGTGTCCCGTCTGTGTTTTCGTAAATAGCCTCTGAAATGATGGTAGTGCCTAATAAAGAAGTGGTTACCGGTGCGCATTTAGCATGATCAGGCACTTTTTTGACCTTTATACGAAGATATAACGCCCCGTCTTTTTCTTCCAGATCGATAACCGGTTTATCATTTGGAATTTCCGTGAAATATAGCTCTTCCTGATCTGATTTTGCGTCGTTATAGTAAACATTTCCTTGAGCTACATTTTTGTATTTAGCAATTTTATAGCCATGAAGTCCGTAGAAGATAGCATCAATACGGTCCATATGAACTTTACTATCATCATAGGCCTGTTTGATGAAGATGTTATTAAAAAAGCGATTATCGCCGCCTAAAGTATTGCTTAACCCCGCTACTTTGGTTGAATGAGGTAAATGATAAGGTGTATAACGCCCCGGAATATCGCCATACACAATTCTTCCGGCGATGAGATTATGAGCGAAGGCACTGCCTTCCGACCAATCTTTTATGGCGGTTTCGGATAGAAAAATATTATGGTCAACCATATTTGGTCCGTGATTCACTTCGGTAAATAGATCATCGGAAGTGTTATCGTAAAATATATTCCTGGTAATTCTGGTGCCTTGTGCCATCCAGTCGATCCAAATGCCCCGACCGGTGTTATGGATCCGGTTTTCAGCAATCAGCATATCAATGGGCGCGTGTATTTTGATGCCGGCCATTTCGGCGCCGGTAAATGTTCTCCTGGTCCATATGTCATAAATGTGGTTGTTATGGATTTTGCTGTAAACTGCCCCTAAGCTTCCTACAATACCGGCTTGCCCGCAATCGTAAATCACATTGTTACGAACAATGTGAGATCCGATTTTTTCTTTCGACCAGCCAATCTCAAGTGCCCTGAAAATAACTTCGTTATAATGTGTAGCACCGCCTTTGGTTTTGTTGTTACTCCATACATTGTGGCCGGTTGCCCTTTCCTTTCCTAAAGTAACACCAACACATTTTGAGTTACTGATGACATTATGTTCAATAATCCAGCCTTTACTCCAATGGGTTCCGATTAATCCAATTTGTTCCGCCGTCGGCGCGGCCCATTGTGTGGCTGCCTGATCCATTACAAACCCGCGGACCGAAATATAATTTACACCGGGCTTATCGGGATAGAAACAACTTGGTCGGACATTAATCTCTACCAATTCCTCATTGGGATCAAAACCTTGAAAATTGCCCCAAAGTGTTGTATTGTTTTCATCCACCCGACAAAACCACGTAAAGGTTGACGCTTTTTTATCTAAGGCATCAGGATATGGTTCTGATTTCTTGACATCCTCCAGGGTGTTTTTTTCAAATAATGCTTTCCCGTTTAAAAAGATTTCACCTGTATGATGCTTAAAGCCTTTACTATTAAACCAGTCGCCGGTTATCAGATCGCTATATGGGTTATAATTCCCGAAAAATGAGTTGGGAAGTACAACTTTCCACACAGAACCTTCCACCTGTTTCCAGTTTTTAACAGGTTCCGATCCCTTAATTATTACTTTACCACCTGTAGCTGCACGGTACAAAATTCTGTTTAAGTTACTGGTGCCACCTCTTGGGGGATTAATACTTTCTCTATAGACACCGGCATGAACGGTTATGGTATCGCCCGGATTGGCTAGTTTTGCAGCCGCCGAAATAGTTTGAAGAGGTTGTGAAACAGAACCATCGTTCTTATCATTTCCCATCTTTGATACATGATATTCCTTTGCCCCAATCTTGCCACAGAAGATAATGAACAGGGCGCTTAAAAAGATTTTTATTTTCATCTTAGGACAATGTGATTTTAAACGCCACTGCGTGTTTTGATTTTATTTTTTTTGGAACATCAATAACCAATGCCTGCGCGGTGAGTTCCCAATTTATTTTTTGCTTATTGCCCAGCAATTCAATCTTAGCAATTTGCTTATCCATTAGTTTTGAATTTTTGCCCAACGCTTTGATTTTAACAGGCTTTCCGGGTATACCCATAGCCATGGCATAAAGGTAATTTCCTCTTGTAGTAAAACGAATATCTTCTACCACAAAAGGTTTGGATGGCTCTTTGAAATGTCCGGCCGTTACAATGGTTGGCCCTTCCCCGTAAATCTTCCAGGGACGGGTTTCGTATATGGCCTCTCCATTAATCTTTAGCCATTGCCCGATTATATCCAGGTCCTTTTTAAATAAATCAGGTATTGATCCGTCTGCCCTCTGACCAATATTCAACAATAAATTTCCATTCTTGCTGACTATATCACACAGGTTTTGAATCACCATAGGGCCATCCAATAGTTTTTTGTCTTTTGAGCCTTGCATGGCGGCTTCTTCTCCGACTTTGGTTACCACGGTATCAGTTTTTCCCAGGTAAAACCAGCCTTGATTAATGGTGGTATCGGTTTGCCAGGGAATTTCTCTTAGCTCATCGCTTTGTCCTCTTTCAATATCGTCAACACACGTTCCTTCAATTTCTTTGTTGCCATGGGTTTTGATGCACATTACGGCTTCATTCTTTCCATTGTTTCTTTCCATATTTGAATTATAGAAATGGGTGACAATGTTAATTCCCTCTCCCGTGTCTTTATATGGAAATGACCCATCGAAGTAGAAGAGATCCGGTTCATAGCTATCCAGCAGGTCCTTCATGCGATTGTACCAGTTTTGACGAAAACCCGCATGAACTTTATTTCGGTTTTTTGGGTCTCTCCGTACATAGAAATCTTCGTAATCAGGATTAACGGTATCGTATGGAATTCCCGCTTTCGGGCCTTCCAGATCTGTGGTTCCATGAAACCAACGTTCTATATGTGTAGACATGTGTTCTGAAACGCCAAAGCGCAGACCAAGCTTGTCACACGCCTTTTTCCACTCGCCAATAAAATCAATTTTGGGCCCCATATTTTTTGCATTCCAGCGGTGATGTTTGGAGTTCCAATTATCGAAATTATCAGAGTGGACGGCCACCGGGACCACATATCTGGCCCCTATTGATTTAAAATAGGCACCCAGTTTTTCAGCATCAAATTTATCGGCCTTCCACAGGGGAACAAAGTCTTTATAACCAAATTCTGACGGGTGGCCATAAGTATCGAGGTGATGTTGATATACATCTTTGCCCCATTCTGCCCAATGTGGAAATTGAGGATCTTTCTTTTGTAAATACATGAATCGCCCGTAATGACCATTCATGCCGGGAACAGTATTGAGCCCGTAATGAAGAAATATTCCAAATTTTGCATCTCTGAACCAGGCAGGGCATTCGTATTTGCGAAGTGATTCATAGTTCGGTTTAAAAGGATCCGTTATTTTATTAATTATTGACTTGGCACGAACAAGATTTTTGGAGAAGAACAAGGTCAACCCTGAAAAAAAACTTTTTCTGACAAATGATCTTCGCGATGTGGTCTTCATATTTATAAGTTTTAAGAGGCCTTAGATCCAGGATAGCTTTATGCCGGCAAAATTAAATGTAATCTATTTCTCCTATCACAAAGAATTGTTCTAATAGGTAGGGTAAATTGTTCAGTCGCTTTAGGGAATAAAACCGCACATTGAAAACAGGGTATTTGCCTGGGAGGACAAATAACAGATCACACGACCCTGGAAGTCCTGCCTGTAACAAGGCTTTTTTCATAAAGATCCCGTATTGCGTCAACCCGTCAATTTCAAAAATTAATATATGACCAACAACAAATTATAGGATTAGATTTCTGGCAAAATGGTCAAAAACATACCGCAAAGAAAGTTAGATGATCTTGTCGAGTTCCGGAGGGACCAAACGCCGGTAATGCCATAAGCCACAAATAAACGCCAAGTCCTGTAAGGACGAAACAGAGGAGTTGCCAGAATTTCTAGCCTTTACCGGAATACTTTATGCCTACCGAGCCCCTTGCATCTAAGGGTAAAATTATTGCTTATTTACCGGCAAAATAGTAGATTGAATTAACGTATTTTTTAGCTATTGGAAAAATGAGACTATTTTTTATCTACATCTTGCTGTTGCCAAACGCCTTATTGGTTTGGTCACAAGGTATAGAACTTTCTACCGGAATGGCACTTCCGGAGACCTTCAACTTCTCAGCGCGAATGACATCCTCAAAGGTGATAGGAGGGTTTTCCTATGGTTTTTTACCTGCCCATGAAGAAAGTTTAAGAACATTTACAGGAGATGTTGGAATACCGTTTGGAAGGATGGCTACCAATGCGGAAAGCAAACGAAGTCAGGTACGCTTAGGATTTACCTACTACCGGGAGGAAACAGCATCAAGGATATTTAAGAATTGGTATACAAATTTAAGAGTAGGTAGGAATTATTTTTTCAGCAAACAACTGGGTTTGGGCCTGGAAGCAGGTGTGACCATAAGATTGTCGGAAAAGACTGAGAGAAAGGATGGCTTCACCGGTGGGTCCTCATATCAAATATTGGATGATTTTTTACCGTCGCTATCAATCAGGTTCTTTTATAGGGCGTCTTAGTTGAGCTTTTGCATTTATGTGTTCAACAAGACTCTTTTCGCCTTGCCAGGCTTCGTTTTAGTTTGTTAGTTAAATTCTAATTGTCAAGAGAAATTACCAGCTCATGCAAGCCTTCTTGCTCGTGCCAGTTACCCCTAAAAATCGTAGGCATCAGACTCAGTTAAACGCGCTAATGGAGAAAATATCCGCTGATTGAAACTTTACCGGTTAATTGTTGTGGAATTTTAACCATACCCTAAAGAAATCCTTTCCCCTTATCAATTTCCCACGTAGGTTGTTTACATTTGCGCCTTTATGAAAAATAATTGGGCAAATATTCCTTTTTCTCCTGAAAAATGGCCGTTCTTTTATGGATGGATGATTCTTATCTGGGGCGTGGTGGGTTTTGTGATGTCAATACCCGGACAAACCATCGGCGTTTCCGTGTTTACGGATTCACTGATCAATGTCTTGCACATCAACCGTGATCAGCTTAGCCTTGCCTACATGTTTGGAACTATCGGAAGTTCGTTTATGCTACCCTGGGCCGGGAAGTTATACGACCGTATCGGTGTTCGTCCCGTCGTTATTATTGCCGGCTTGGGCCTGGGCCTGGTGCTTGTTTTTTTTAGCCAGGTGGATGATGCGTTAGCGCCATTTATCACAAGAGAGTGGGAAACCGGGGTAATTTTGATCATGGTATTCGCATTTTTATTATTGAGGTTTTTCGGACAGGGCGTCCTCACTATCGCCTCGCGAAATATGATGGTACAGTGGTTTGATAAGCGGCGGGGATTTGCTATAGGATTTGCCAATGTAGCGATTTCGCTGAGTTTTTCTTCATCTCCGGTGCTGCTATATGTTATGATTGAAAATTTTAAATGGTCGGGAGCCTGGGTAGTCATGGCCGGAATTGTCGGAATTGTTTTTCCCTTGTTTGCTTTTGTTTTTTTTCGCAACCGGCCGGAAGACAGTGGCTTGATACCAGACGGCGCCGTCCTGAAAGCAAAAAAAGATAAGCGAAACCTGTTTCCGTTTGTAAAGGATTTTGAACAGGCGGAAGCTATGAAGCAATATGCTTTTTGGATCTTTGCATTAATGCTGGCGATGCAGGGATTATTCATAACCGGATTTACCTTTAACGTGCTCTCCATTTTCGAAGAGGCAGGACTTACTGAGGCGGATGCCATAACCATATTTCAACCGGCTGCGGTCATCGCCGTTTTTGTAACATTGATCAGCAGTAATATCAGCGATTACGTTCCTTTGAAGTATCTTTTATATGTCAAGGGGATAGGGTCCTGTGTGGCTATTGTCGGTATTGTATTGTTGGGGCAAACCGATTATGCCTATTACCTTATTGTAACCGGTATGGGCATCTTTACAGGTTTATACAGTGTTGTCAACACGTTGGTTTGGCCGCGTTATTTCGGGCGAAAGCATTTAGGGGCAATTTCCGGACAGGCGATGATGATGGTCGTTTTTGGTAGCGCTTTGGGGCCTTTGTTATTTAGTGGTTCTTTAAGTCAGTTTGGCACCTATGCCGTAGCTTGCTGGGTTTGTTTCGGGATTTACCTTTGCCTGACTCTGGGGTCAATATGGGCCAATAACCCTCAAATCGGACTGGCCAGAGGTCTGAATACATCCGCTGGTAAGCTCAATCCCAGTACTTGATCGGTTTTTGAAAACTACTAATATTGGATCACCGGTAATTATTGTTGCCTGCCTGCTATCAGGATCCGGAACGACCGTTGTCAGATGATATTAATTGATTATATTTATCGCCAACATGGATAGGAGTATTTATAACATTGGGAATAATGAATGCACATAAGAATATTGAAAAAGACTATAAAAAATGGGTTTTGTTTAACAATTTACTAGGTGACTTTCAAAACCTCTACGAATTATACACAGCGGTTGACACCAGGCAAAGCAAGGGCGGGGTTTCATTTCATGAAGAGCTTCTTGAGAGTGATACCAGGTTCACGGTTGTGCAGGAAGGTAATGGTGCAACGCTGGAACTTATTGGTGAAGCGGATAGAAAAAGATTCCTGGAGTACCTCGTTCAACTCTATTTTCCAAACCAGGAAATTGAGGAATGGTATCAAACCAAAATTGGTGAAAAAGAAAAATCGGTCAATCACTCGATTTCAGAGCGACGTACATCCGATAGCAATGCCTTTAATAATTCAAACAAATTTAGCATTCACTCAAATGAGTCAAAGTATTATAATATCAGAGTTTTTTTTAGTGTCTGTTTTTATCTGGCTGTTTTAGCATTTGTGGTCAGTTCATTTCTTACTTCTGTCATGGCCGGGGTGATGGTGGTGCTCTCAATAGCGGCGATTATTTTATTGCTGGCACTTCTCAGAAGAGTCGGCCAGGGTTTTTTCATTGGTATAATGAAGGGCGGTGCTGTCAAAATTAATGAACAGCAATACCCGGAGATATTCCAAATTGTTAAAAATCAGGCTAAAGAGATCGGGTTAGCGGAAATACCTGAGGTATACGTATCATCGGGGCACTTCAATGCTTTTGTAACCAAACTAGCCAGAAAAAAATACCTGATGTTGTTTTCGGAAGTGATAGAAACCGCTTTGAAAGGAGATTTTGAGATCCTTAAATTTATAGTGGGGCATGAACTGGGGCACTTGAAAAGGCGTCACCTGAATAAGGAAACATGGCTGGCTCCATCGTCGTTAATACCGTTCCTTAAACAGGCTCATTCAAGGGCATGTGAGTATACCTGTGATAGAATCGGTCACCACTTTTCAAAACAAGGCTCAGTTGAGGGTATTCTGATCCTGGCCACTGGTAAAGAAATTCATTCCAAAATAAATGTTGACAGATACATTGAAGATGCCAATTCAGACGACAGTTTTTGGGTTTGGTTCAGTGAAAAATTCTTAAGCCATCCTTATACATTCAAACGTTTATCCCAAATAAAAAAATATGAACAGGTTGGATACTGAATGCTTGCCACCAAGTTTTTTTAGTTTCCAATGAACTTATAATACATCGCCAGTCAAACAATAAAGGCTTACCGGGCAGAAGTCGCACTTGTTATCTCCATTAAATGCGTCCAATCAAAATTGTTATAAGCTTGCTTTTTCTTCAAACAACTCCTTAAGTTTCTTTTTTAAATTATCGCCTCTTATATACCTGGCAATGATTAATCCGTTTTCATCAATTAGAAAATTATCAGGTAAGTCGCGAACCCCATAAATCATAGCGGCTTCATTATCATAACCTTTTAAATCACTCACATTTTCCCAGGTTAGTCCGTCTTTTTCAATTGCTTTTATCCAATTTTCCTTTTTTGCGTCTAGTGAAACACCAAAAATCACAAAACCTTTATCTTTGTATCGCTCATATTCCTTGACCAATTCCGGGTTTTCGGCCCGGCAGGGACCACAGTAGGATGACCAAAATTCCAGTAGCGTATACCTTCCTTTAATTTCAGAAAATCGAATTGGCTGACCATTAATATTTGGCTGCTCAAAGTCAACATATTTTTCGCCGACTTGTGGGCTTTTGTTTAATTCAATAAAATGTGTTATTGATTTTCCCTCATCGGTTGCTTGTAATTCTTTATTCATCAGGGAAAGCAACCTACCGGTTTCTACCGAACCCAACTTTTCTTTGGAATTGGTTAAAATTGTGATGCTTTCATAAGAGTCAGGATAATCTTCGATGAAATTTTTATTGATTTCTACTTCTTCATCTATCATTTGATTATAAATAACAAAAAGGGAATCCCGGTTGTTATCGGTTACCATTTCCTCGATCCTATTCATTTCTTTGAAAATTGAGTCTTTACGACTTAAAAGCAACTCTGCCTCCTTTTGCGTTTTGGAGCCAGCTATTTCACTATTGATCAGATTGCCTTTGTCACCTGTAATATCGATTTTATGATTTTCCAGCCAGAACATTCTACGATCCCTCGTGCTTTCTATCATCAACATAACCCTTGTTGGTCTTTCAACTTTTCCTTTAAATTGAAATTTCTCATTAATTATCATGGTCGAATCAAGAATCGTATTGGTGTCAACGTACATTAAAATGGTGGTACTATCGGGTATATTCCTGGCAACTCCGTCGACTAAGTAGCCATCTGTGGTATGGTTTTTTTGACAAGAGATTAATATTGCAAAAGTAAGAATGATGCGTCCAATGTTTTTCATAAATGATGGTGTGGTTTCCATGTAACGTTTAGGGTAAGATGTATTTCAGGGTATTTTTACACTTGGTTGTGCACGGTTTTTCTCCTTCTAAATATATGAAATAGTTTTATTTTCACTGAGTCCGTGATTTATAAAACCAGTTTTAATTGATTTGATAAAGCTCAACCATTTTCTTTTGCAAAACGCTTTTGGGGATATTTTTCAGCAATAAATCCCGCCACCATTTACCATACTTCCAATGTGCCATTTTACCGGTGGTCCAGGATTGCCGCACAATTGTGTTTACTTTTTTTTGTCGTTTTTGTTGAAATCTTGGAAAAACATTTTCATTTGGGTGTTGCTCTATTAAATGGCTCAAATAGTAAGCATCCTCAATAGCCTGGGCTCCCCCTTGTCCCATGTTTGGTGTGGTGGCGTGTGCGGCATCGCCGATGAGGCAAATATTATCCTTAAACCAGTTTTGAAGCGGTTGCAGGTCGCTAATATCACTCCGTATGATTTTAGCCGATTCGGTGGCATACAAAAGTCGTTTTACCAATGGATGAAAGCCGGCAAAAAGGTTTGATAACTTATCTTTCACCAAAGACTGATCATCGCTTTGATTGGCTTGGTCCAATGCTACGGCAAACCAATATACCCGGTCAACACCCACGGCCGATATACCAAAACGAATTTGATCTCCCCAAAGCTCTAAACCTCTGTGCTGAAAATCATCAGTTAGTTTGTAATCAGCAATGCCTCTCCAGCATGTTTGCCCGGAATAGCGGGTTTTGCTGGTTGGAAACAGTTGGGCTCTTACCTTCGAATGTATGCCATCTGCTCCGATCAAATAATCGGTTTCACAGGTAGTGTCATCATCGAATTTTACAGTGAGCTTGTTGTTGGTGAGTTTTTGATGGCCGGCAAATGCTTTACCCAGCTTTATTTTAGCGGCTGGAATATGTGCAAATAATATTTTCTGAAGTTGGGCCCGGTGGATAGCGATGGTCGTATGCCCGAATCTGCGTTGTATATCATCCTGCAGGTTATCGGATAAAGGTGTTAGGTCGGGTTTACCTAAAGTGATCCGGTTGATGGCGTTACCGTTCGATTGTATTTCATCGAGTATGCCAAGCGTTTCCAAAACCTGTAAAGCATTAGGCGCCAGCCAGATACCGGCACCCACTTCGTTTAGTTCAGGTGCTTTTTCAAATATTTTATAATTCACCCCCTTTTTTTCAAGAGCCAGGGCGGTTGTCAAGCCGCCGATGCCTGCTCCGATGATGGTATACGTCATTTTTTGGTAAAGTTGTGGCCACTAAGCCTGTGTAAGTTCATTATTCTTATTTTTTGAATATCATACCTGGATTACTACATTTCCTTTTTTGTGCCCTTTATCTACGTATCTGTGCGCTTCGACAATTTGTTCCAATGAATAGCGGCTGTCTATGACCGCGCTGACATGTCCCGCTTCAATTACTTTATTAAGTTGCGTAAGATCTTCAGCGCCTAACTTATGAAGTCCGTCATCGACCGACACGTATTTTCCATCCTTATGAAGCGCTTTTTTGCATTGTATTTTTAGTTTTGAACTTTTGTTTTTTCCAACGGCATCGAGAATAAAATCATATAACTCCAATTTTTCGGTTGAATTCTCCCTGGTATAATCAATTACCTTATCAGCTCCCAGAGATTTTACTAATGCTATATTTGTTTGACTGCACACCCCTGTAACTTCTGCCCCGAGATGCCTGGCGAGTTGTACCGCAATGGTTCCTATTGCTCCCGAAGCTCCATAGATGAGCACTTTATGTCCGCGGCGGATGTTCATGTCTCTCATAAAATATATGGCTAAAACACCTCCATAGGTTATTGCTGCGGCTTCCTCATGACTTATGTTGGCCGGTTTTAGGGCAAGTTGCCCTCTTCTGGCGGCTTTATCAGACATGCACTTGTACTCCGCATAATTGCCAAACCCTGAAGGAGTAAATCCATATACCTCGTCACCTTTTGAAAATTGTGCTATATTCTTGCCAACAGACTCAATCTCTCCGGACAACACCAGTCCAATGATAGCATTTCTTGGTTTGCTGAACCCCATAAATAACCTCACCATCAGTCGCATGAGGTGTTTTTTAAGAAACCCGGGTGCCCCGGGCATTTGAAGTCCCCTGATCACGCAATCACTGGCGGTTACCGCTGTTGCGTGTATTTTTATCAGGACCTCATTGTCTTTTGGAATAGGTTTATCCACCTCCCGGAGTTGCAGGACCTCAGGAGGCCCATATTTGGTGCAGATAACTGCCTTCATTTTTTCCATGTTGTTGAATATTTTAATTTGAGTGGTGGCAATTGATGTCTGACAGTGTAAAAGTATCGTGCCAAACCTGGTTTAGCTTTTATTTTAAGCTTCAAATAGTGGTGCCCCATCAATGCCTAAACAATTCCGTTTTTCACAATTTACAACGTAATCTTATGAATTTTTGCTGTAAACAATGACTGGAACGGAGAAAAATTATCAATACTGCTGAGCTTTAGTAATCAGGCGTTGTAAAAGTTTTCAACCGGATGATATCAAGTCAAATGATGACAGGGTCAACTCAAACCGAGGTACCACTAATTCCTCCAAAATTAACGATAAGACTGGGTTAATTTTGTGACGGCAAAATCATGTTCATTTGAAAGTAGTAAAACTAAAATACGCTAAAAAATGAAATGTATATATCAACTATTAACGATGGGGGTTATACTTTCTCTGGTATTGAGCTGCAAGAGTGATGATGATGGCGATCCGGTGTTATCTAACCAAAAGCCGGATGGTTTTGAGATTACCGTTATCCAGGTAACAAGCAGTTTGGCTCAATTGGATTGGGGTGATGTGACCGATCCTGATGACGACAGTATAACTTACACGATTTGGCTTAACGATGAAGAAATACAAGCTGGTTTTAATGACTCTGGGTTTCTTTTTGAGCAACTGGAGGCCGAGACCGGTTACACTGGTAAGGTAGCCGCTTCAGATGGCAAAGGAGGGATTTCAGAAAGTGCCTTTGCTTTTAGCACGGAAGAATTTACCGTTGGCTGGAAAAGATTTTTAGGGGGCAGCGCTAATGATGTAGCCCGCTCTGTAAAACAAACCGATGACGGAGGATATATAGCAACAGGTCATTCGGCTTCCGTGGATGGCGATGTAGGCGATAATGAGGGTGACACCGATTTTTGGATTACCAGATTAGATGAGAATGGAAACTTGCTCTGGGAAACTAACTTTGGAGGATCCGATGAAGAAAGGTCCAATGATATCCAACAGACTAGCGATGGTGGCTTTATTGTGGCAGGTCACGCAGTCTCTTCCGATGGCGATGTTAGTGAAAACAATGGGGGTGAGGATTACTGGATTGTAAAGTTGGATCAGTCGGGAAGTTTGGTTTGGGAAACCAGCCTTGGGGGATCCGATGCTGACGTTGCCCAATCTGTCCGGCAGACAACCGACGGTGGTTATATAGTGTCCGGGAATTCCTTTTCATCCGACGGCGACGTCGGAAATAACAATGGAGATTCTGATTATTGGATTGTGAAGCTCGATGCCAATGGAAGTATGGTATGGGAAACTAACTTAGGCGGCTCCGGCGAAGATATTGCGCGTTCGGTTCAGCAAACTGTAGACGGAGGTTTTGTGGTGGCCGGAAGTTCCTTGTCCTCTGATGGCGATGTTGGAAATAATAATGGAGATTCTGATTACTGGATTGTGAAGTTGGACAAAGACGGGAATTTGGTATGGGAGACCAATCTGGGTGGTTCAGGATCTGAAAATGCTTACGAAATCCAGCAGACTTCTGATGATGCATTTATTGTGGCTGGAAGCGCTTCCTCTTCGGATGGAGATGTTAAAAATAATCATGGATTATCAGATTACTGGATTGTTAAACTTAATGGCAGTGGAAACCTGGTTTGGGAAGCAAATCTTGGTGGGTCAGAGACTGATATTGCCCGTTCCATTCAGCAGACGGCAGAAGGAGGATATGTAGTTATTGGACGCTCCTCGTCCATGGATGGCGATGTGGAGAGCAATCAGGGGAATTGGGATTTTTGGGTAGTAAAATTAAACGGTGAGGGCGGACTATTATGGGAAAATAACCTGGGAGGATCAGCCAGAGAAAATGCCTGGTCCGTTAGGCAAACCGCTGATGGTGCTTATATTTTGGCAGGAAGCGCAAGATCCGACGACGGAGATGTAGGAGGCAACAAAGGTGGCCAGGATTTCTGGATCGTAAAATTACAGTAGAAAGAGGGTAAGAGTCTCCCAATACCCAGGAAAATGAAAGGGGCGATGCCTTTCCGGTTACTTATTGTGGGTAGGGTCGCAGGGAGGTAACGAAAGTGAAACAGGTCGATAGGTAAGGCAAACTGCGGATGGGTGTTTTGTTAAGACAGGTCAGCTAATGTCATCAGATGGAAAAGTGGGTGTTAATAAGGACTTTATCAATCTCCGGGTTATAAAGTTAATTTAAAACCGATTATTCATTTAAAGACATAGTAAAATGAAACTACATCAGGCATTATTATTACTGATATTCGCGCAATTATCATGGGTCAGTTGTAAAAATGACGATGATAGCTCAAATGCTATCATAAATGAAAGCCCCGGAAACTTTACGGTAACCGTTAGTCGGGTGCTTGGAACGATGGCCAGCCTGGAGTGGGATATGGCCTCTGATCCTAATGGTGATAGCGTAACCTATGCCGTGTGGCTCAATGGAGAAGAAATACAAACCGGCTTGAGTGAGACAAAAACAACCTTACAAGGACTTAATGCTGAAAGCAGTTACGCGGGCAAAGTGATGGCTTCTGATGGAAAAGGAGGTTTTTCTGAAAGTGTGTTTGCCTTCAATACTATAGAAATTGCGGTTGAATGGAAAATGTTATTTGGAGGGTCGCTTTCCGAGATTGCCCGATCCATCCGGCAAACCGATGATGGGGGGTACATTGTGGCTGGTTATTCTCGCTCTTCCGACGGTGATGTTGGCGGTAATATAGGGAATTGGGATTATTGGATCTTAAAGTTAGATGCCTCCGGTAGTCTTGTTTGGGAGACTAATTTGGGAGGGTCTGACGGTGATATAGCCAGTTCTGTTCAACAAACAGGGGACGGAGGATATATTGTGGCCGGCCGTATAAATTCTTCCGACGGTGATGTTGGAGGGAACAACGGACAGCAGGATTATTGGATTGTAAAATTAGATATAGCCGGAAGTATGGTATGGGAAACCAATTTAGGAGGATCTGATGATGAGAGTGCCCAGGCTGTTCAGGAGACGACAGATGGTGGATACGTGGCTGCTGGTTCCTCCTATTCCTCGGACGGTGATGTCAATGGAAATAAAGGTGAGGAGGACTGCTGGATTATAAAACTGGATGGTTCAGGGGATTTGTTATGGGAAAAAAATTTAGGAGGGTCCGGAATTGATGCGGCTAATTCGATTCAAGAAACATCGGATGGCGGATATGTAGTGGCGGGCTACTCAAGTTCTTCCGATGGAGATGTAGCTCAAAATTATGGTGAATGGGATTTCTGGATCCTGAAGCTGGATGCCAGCGGAGACCTGACATGGGAAAAAAATTTGGGAGGGTCCGGATTTGATGTTGCTAATTCGATTCAGGAAACTATGGATGGTGGATATATAGCGGCCGGTTACTCAAATTCCTCAGATGGAGATGTTGGACATAATAATGGTAACCTTGACTATTGGATCGTAAAGCTGGATGCCGTTGGAAATTTGATATGGGAAACCAATCTGGGAGGATCAGAATCAGAGGTAGCTAATTGTGTTCGACAGACTTCGGATGGTGGCTATATTGTAGCTGGTTTTAGCCGTTCCGCCGATGGTGATGTTTCTGACAATAAAGGTATTGGAGACTATTGGATTACAAAACTGGATGCCGCCGGTAGTTTGGTTTGGGAAATCAGTTTGGGAGGGTCTGATAGTGATGTTGCCTTTTCTGTCCAACAGACCAATGATGGCGCTTATGTTGCAGTCGGAAATACGCTTTCCACAGATGGTGATGTTGGTGAAAATAATGGTATGCAGGACTATTGGGTTATAAAACTACAGTAAAAACCTAAATCGTTTTCAAATTCTTGCAAAAATGAAATCATTCAAATTATCATTTTTATTTCTTATTGTATTATGGCTTTGTCTCAGCTGTAAAAAGGATGATGAGGGTACGATTGTCAACATGAATGAAAGTCCTGAAAGCTTTGATGTAATCGTTTCCGAAGTTTTTGGTACGATGGCTGATCTTGAATGGAATGAGGCCACGGACCCGGATGGGGATAGGGTAACCTATACGGTTTGGCTGAATGGTGAAAAAGTACAAACAAATCTCAGCGAGACCAAAATCAAATTACAGGGTCTTGAGGCTGAAAGCAGTTATGCAGGTAAAGTAGTGGCTACTGATAGTAAAGATGGGCTTTCTGAAAGTGTATTCTCCTTTAATACCTCGGAAATTACCATCGAATGGAAACGCTCTTTTGGCGGATCCAATAGCGACTTTGTTCGGGCTATCAAACAAACAGAGGACGGAGGATATATTGTGGCAGGACATTCCTCTTCAAGTGATGGCGATGTTGGTGAAAACTATGGTGGTTCCGACTTCTGGATCATCAGGCTGGACAATAATGGTAATCTTATTTGGGAAACCAACTTAGGAGGATCAGGGGCCGATATTACCAGTTCCATTCAAAATACAACGGATGGCGGTTACATAGTGGCTGGCCATTCCAGTTCCACTGATGGTGATGTAAAAAATAACCATGGCGGTGTTGACTGTTGGATTGTCAAATTAAATGCTAGTGGTTCCCTGGTCTGGGAAACCAGTCTGGGAGGATCAGGTGATGATCGGGCTGCTTCTGTTCAACAAACCGATGATGAAGGTTATATTGTAACTGGTTATTCGGCATCCTCAGATGGAGATGTCGGAGGTAATCACGGTGGCATCGACTTTTGGGTCGTAAAACTGGATGTTGCTGGAAGCCTGGTCTGGGAAACCAATCTGGGAGGGACAGATCACGATCAAGCCACTTCCATTCTACAGACTATGGACGGGGAATATATTGTAGCCGGAGCTTCCAGATCCTCAGATGGTGATGTAAGTGGCAATAAGGGGCTTAGTGATTACTGGATTGTAAAACTGGGTACTTTCGGCAATATAATCTGGGAAACCGGCTTTGGTGGCTCAGGTAATGATTTTTGTTCTGTCATTCAACAGACTGTTGATAAAGGTTACATTCTTGGCGGTTACTCCCTGTCCTCCGATGGTGATGTAGGGCATAACTTTGGCTCCCGGGATTATTGGATTGTAAAGTTGGATGCTTCCGGAGCGCTGATGTGGGAAACCAACTTAGGGGGATCCCATTACGATGTGGCCTTCGCTATTCAACAAACCCATGATGGTGGTTTTATTACGGTAGGTCAGTCAGAGTCCGGGGATTGGAACGTGAATGGTAATAACGGCGATCACGACTACTGGGTTGTAAAACTGGATAATTCAGGAGACCTTATTTGGGAAGCTAATTTAGGGGGCTCGTTATTCGAGAGTGCCTCGGCTGTCCAACAAACCCTGGACCTGGGGTATATTGTAGCCGGAGCTTCAAGATCTTCGGATGGTGAAGTAGGAGGGAATAAGGGTTTCTCAGATTTCTGGATTGTGAAATTGAAGTAAAACAAGTACAAAGTTAAAAATCATAATTAAAGTGAGATGAAACCACTTCCAACCATATTACTCATGTTAATGCTCCAATTGCCATAGTATATTATTTTGGCTTTTCCCGATTTTTGATTTTTCCTTTATAAAAAGATTTGTCGGCGATATAAATGGTTTTATTTACCTCGCAGTAAACGTTTGACCGGGCTTGATTGGTCAGCAAAGTGGTTTTTACAATTTCTATCTCACGCTCATGTTCAACCCGCTGCCTTATCTGTTCCAATTCCTCCAAAGTATAATTGAAATCGGCATACAAACTCTCTTTTGCAGGTTTCTTAAAAAAGATTTCAGCGGATTTATCCCAAACCACATAGTCATCACCAATTAAATTGATCAATTGGACCATAGGTATGGGATCCACGGCTGAAAACATGCTACCACCGAATATGGAGTTAACATAGTTTCTGTTTTTATAGCTAATCGGGACTTTAATGCTGATGTTTAATAAATCTTCGGAGACGTTTATAATTTTCGCCGTACTTCTTCGGTACATTGGGGAAAGATTAAACCCGTATTTGAGTAATTTATGCTTTCGTATAAATTTCGGACCTACCCGTGCTAGTTTCTTGTATATAGACATTTTTTCATTTCTTTTCCAGATACCCGACAACGCAAAAGTAGGCGACAGTCAGGCGCTATAATTCAAAGATACAAGATATTTAGATGATGAAAGAACTTTATATAGCGTAGGGATCTTCCTGGGTATTCTGGCAAAATCAGACTTTGTGAGCCGAAATATTTGTATATTCGTTTAAATGGTATCAATCAAATGCTTGTTGTGAAATTTCCCAATAATCGTTTCCTTTTGCTTGGCTTTGGGCTTGTTTTATTTTCTAGTTGCTATTCCCAAAAAGAGTCAAAACATTGCTTTTCAATAGCAAAATACCAGGCAGGAAATGGACCTGAAAGCATCAAAATTGCCGATCTCAACCATGATCGCTATCCAGATCTGATTGTGGCTAATATTAAAAGTAATAACTTATCTGTATTGCTAAATGATGGAGCCGGAAATTTTAGTGAGGCTGACGGATCACCTTTTTTTGCCGGAAATGTGCCTCAGGATATTTCGGTTGGTGATTTTAATAATGACAAAGACCTGGATTTGGCCCTTGCCAACCATGAAGTAGATTATATCACCATTTTAGAAGGTGATGGCAAAGGGAGATTCAAACCGAAATCAGGCTCGCCTTTTTCAGTACAAAGCAAACCGCATGTACATGGAATTGCCAGTGGAGATTTTAATACAGACGGACTTTTGGACCTGGTGTTAGATAGTTGGGAAGATGATAAAATGGAAATATTGTTTGGAGACCCAAAAAAAGGGTTTATCACACCTGGCTCATTGTTTATAGTAGGACCGATTATGACCATCCCAAGGTTCCTGGTTAGGGATATCAATTATGATCAAAAGCCTGATATCGCAATATCTTCACAAGGTGGGAAATCTGTAAATATCATGCTTGGAGATGGTAGCGGAGATTTTACACCTGCGCCCTATTCACCAATTTCAGTTGCCGGCCATGTTTATGCACTGGCGATGAATGATATCAACAAAGACGATTTGATCGACCTGCTTATTCCTCATACCAGCGGTCACGATAGTACTGCCATCGATGGATTAACAATCCTGATGGGAAACGAGGATGGAGGTTTCAAAGCAGGTACAGATACTTATTCATTTCATGGACGTTTCCCTGTGAATATAGGTGTAGGAGATGTAAATGCTGATACCTGGCAAGATATAGTACTACTCAATCAAAAAGATCATAGTATTACCATTCTTTTAGGGAGCAAACAGGGCTTATCCGAAGCAACTTATTCTCCGGTATCGGTTGGACGGCAACCCTTTGGTATGGACGTTGACGATCTCAATCAAGATGGCCGGGCAGATGTCGTAGTTAGTAGCACGGTCGACAATGAGTTTTTAATATTGTTGAGCAACTGTAAGTAAACCACAATATTGTCAGTATTTTTGAATGCATCCAACAAGTATAGACAATGCTATCTCAAGGGTTAAGCTTTTTAACCTAGGCCTAATGGGGGCTACTTTTTTTTCTTTGAGGCCTTCACTTTTTTGTTAAACGCAAGGCAGCATTTAATCCAAAAGTCAAAATCTTCTTTTCTTCTATAACCTTCTTCACTGACAAAGACATAGCCTTTAATAGTTCGCTTACCATGTATCATAGGCCGGCAGCCTATTTTCTCAAGAACAGATTCATAGATTTCAGGATCGATTCGACACATAATTTCATCATCTCTGATTCCTATGCACATTTTTTCATCTACCATAAAGGTTAGTCCCTGAAACATCTTTTTTTCTTCTATTTTTTTTGGAAAGCCTACCAAAGCTTCTCTGACCTTATTGACTAAATTTTCATTATAACTCATACTGCGGTTTACTTGACTTCGTTTGTGTAGTTGTGCGCCTGCTGACAGCACACATTTAAGCACAGCGGAAATGGGTACTATTTTCTACCGGACGTGCCAATGTATCTATTGTCTCTCCTTCAACGGTGGCCATTTCAAAATAAATCCCTTCCATTTCACAAGATTTACATTTTTTAGATATATTCCAAAACAAGCTATCATCACACTTTTCCTTCAATATCCGGACCCTACAACACCATATTGTCCGCATTTGTGGGTAAGCCGGTGGGGTCAGCTAATGCGGATACCCTGGTTTGGCATTTGCACTGCCAGAATGTGTTTCCATAGTATCGATAAATTTTTCTGCGTTTTCCAAATGCATTTTTCTTTTCTCCGGCGACATGCGGTGAAAAGAGTGAAAGAGCATTGAAGTTCTGGGGTTTTTTTGGAAGAAATCCTGGTGACGATGAATAAACCGCCAGAATAAACCATCCCAAACCTGCTGCCACTCACCCCCCGGATAGTTGCTCATTTTCCTCAGGTAATTGGACCCACTTATATAGGACTTTGTAGCAAAACATCCGCCATCGGCAAATTGACTCATACCGTAGACATTGGGTACCATTACCCAGTCATATGCATCAATGAACAATTCCATAAACCACCTGTAAACTTCATCCGGATCGAATTCGCAGAGTAGCATAAAATTCCCCAATACCATCAGCCGCTCGATGTGATGACAATACCCTGTATCAAGTACTTTTTTAATCGTTTCGTCAATGGGATCAATACCTGTCGTGCCATCGTAAAAACTTAAAGGGATCTTTCGGTCAAACTTCCAAAAGTTTTGCGTCCGGGATTGGCTCCCTTTACATGTGTATATCCCTCTTACAAATTCGCGCCAGCCGATAATTTGCCTGACAAACCCTTCGGTGGCGTTAAGGGGTATCTTCGCCGATTCGGCAAAGGTTAAACTTTGTTCCAACACATTTTCCGGTAGCAGCAGTCCCACATTGAGCAAAGGGGAAAGTACGCTATGATTTAAAATTAATTCATTCATCACAATGGCATCTTCATAGGTGCCGAAGTCACAGAAGCGAAAATTTAAGAACTGCTCAAACCATTCCCGGGCAGTTGCATGGCTTATAGGGTATATAGGGCTTGAAGACAGTCGCCCCGGGTTTTCATTAAAATTGTTTTGCACATAGCTAACTGCCTCTTCCCAAATAGGAGAGGATTTTGGGAAATGGATACCTGGAGGTGTTTTTCCCTTGGGGTATTTTTTCCTGTTCTCGCTATCGTACGTCCATTTCCCTCCAACCGGGGTGTTGTCTTTATTCAATAGAATATTGAACTTTTTACGTTGTTGTTTGTAGAAAGTAGTTTGAAAGAAAAAGGCCTTTTCGGGTCTGAAAAAGCTTGAATTATCTTCATTGGTATTGAGAAAAAGTGGGCTTTCGAATACATTCAGTTCAATTTTTAAGGCTGCTTTACGTATTCTTTTTTCAAGCCAGTTGTCAACCGGATCGATGACGTTTATCGCCGAGACCCCACGATTTTCCAAATCCCCTATCAACGATCGAATGTCAGACAATGGATTGCCGGCTCCTATGTAGTTCACTTTAAGCCCCTTGTCTTCCAGGTAAGCTTGATAGGTGCGCATAGATGCGCGGTGGAAGGCCAGCTTTTGCTTGTGAAAGCGATACTGCCTGAAAAACAAATATTCTTCTATCAGGTATACTTCATACCCATTTGCGATTAACGGACCATGTGCAAAAAGCTGATGGGGAAATATGATGTTAACTGCTTTTTTCATGCTTTTTGTTTATGCACTTGGACGGGATAGCCAGGATCGTTCGTTGAGAGTTGTAACACAGGCGTGGTTGTATTGGTTATCAGCTTTTTCAGTAACGTGAGTGTTAACAGGATCCCCTTAACCCAAAAGATAATGCGCCTTTCTTTCATAGCTTAAGTGTTTTTTTGCACCTTTTCCAAAACGCAAAAAAGGAGGGAAAGTACCCTCTGACAGCAAACATCCAGTCTCTCGGTTCCTCATGTCCTTCATAATGCTGATTGGTGGGGTGTTCCTTGTACACCAGATATTCTTTTTTTACCTGCTGAGCCAGATCACTGAACTCTCCGACATAAATCTTAATATCATCAATATTTTTTGACAAATCAACAGCAAAATCTATACATTTTTGACTAACAGGGTTTTTACCAAAAAAAGAAGGCTCCAGTAAAAACACACGTTGCACATCTTTTGCTTTATGCCAATAGGCATCCAGGTTGTAATAATTATAGACTAGCGTAGTTTTGTTTTTTTCTAAAGTCAACAGGTCACTTTTGGGCAACAGAGACTTTGTGTTAAAAGGAATACTTTTTTTGAGCGCCTCGGGGATGGGCATACCTTCAAACTTGTGATAATCAATATCCAAAAAGGTGTTTGCCTGATCGGTGTTAAAATATTTATTAATGTTTTGCTGATTAGCATAGTATTTCTTTCTGGAAAATGTGCCGGCTACCCATTGCCAGCTTAAATAATTGCTGGCCAGGTCACCATCCAGCAAATGACTGTACATCCACCTCGCAGGCTGGAGCCAATGAGCCCGGGCGACATTACAACAGATGGAAGCCACATACATACGCATGTGATTGTGCATGTATCCGGTTTTGTAAAATTCCTCAATAGCTTTGTCGACCGCTTCTATTCCGGTAGTCATATTGACAACAGCCTCCGGAACCTCGTGGTGGGCGACCGGCAGTTGTTTATTTTTTAGATCGACGGCTATATGATCTCCCACGGCGCCCCATACCTGCTGCCAATAGTCTCTCCAGGCGAGCTCCTGTATCAATTTTTCCGTTTTCTGCCATGGCAATCCCAATGATTGAACGTGATCAAATACCTGCCTTGTAGATATAACCCCCCTGGAAATATAAGGACTCAGGTACGTCAAGGCACCATTCTTGAAATTTCTGGTTGCAGCGTATTTTACAGGATTAATATGATGGATCCTGTTTTCAATTTCCAGTATGTCGGTCGGGAACCTTATTTTTTGGACTTTTTTGTTGAAATAACTTTCTCCAATTCATCTTCTACAACAAAAAAGAAATCCAAAAGTTTTGAATCCCATGATCATCTGATCGTCCGCATTTGCAGGTGAGCAGGTGGGTATGGCCAATGCGGATGCTATGGTTTGGCATTTGTAATGCCGGGTGATACCGTTGTATTACTACACCAGTTTTATTTGCTCAGAAGTTTTTTCCATTTATCAGTTTCCGCAAAATCTTTGATGACGTTGTTTCTTTTTTCTAAAAGAGTTGTCATGTATTTTTCCAGTACCAGAAAGTCAGCAAGTTTTCCCAATACACCAAATGGTGCATTGTAATCAAACTTATCAGTCATTTTTGTTCCTGAATCGTGAGTTTCAAAAATGTGTTCATGTCTAAACCGTTTAAAAGCTCCTTTTTCCATTTCATCAACAAAGTAAGTGGGCCTTTCAAATTCTGTTATTCTGGTGGTAAGCCTTTGCGTAATTCCAAAGTGCCTGGCTCTCCATGTAACATATTCGTTCAAACCGATTAAGCCAGCTGTTACCCCCTCAATCGCTTCTTCGTTAGTATGTTCTGTAGAGATCTTGTGCAAATCTATGCTTCTTGACAGATCGAAGCACCTTTCCAGGGGAGCATTTATTTGCGTTGTGAGTTCAATAATTGGCATTATTGAATTTTATCTGTGATCCTTGCGGTAAATTCTTTGTTTCCTTGTAAAACCCTCATCGTCCGCATTTGTATGTGAGCCTGGTGGTGCTTTTCCGAAAGGTATGACAGTATAAAACAGGTTTTTGATTTTCAAAGGTCCAAATTTTTTAGTATATTAAATATAACCCATTTGAGATGAAATCATGACTGAATTCATATTATTATTCCTTATAACTTTAGTATTTATCCCTATTATCATCGCAATTGCAAAAATGGCGAAAGACAGAGAACTGGGCTATGGGAATGCACTCACAATTATTGCCACCGCTGGCCCAATCGCAGCGTTAATGGCAGTATTGCTTAATAAGAAAAAAAGGACTACGAAAAAAATGTCCTGATCTGGCATTTGCAATGCCAGGGTGCGTAGTGAAACGATATACATGTATCAAAACGGATGGACTGAGTAAAAAACCCGGCGCCATGTGATCCTTGTTACAGTTCATGAGCAGTTTCAGTTTAATATGATTTGTGCTAAATGGCCCAACTGGTTGTAGAATTCTATACACCCTGGTTTGATACCTGGTGACAGTTTGTTCTTCACCGCCATCTCACCGCAAATGAGAGGATCAATTTAATGGTGAACATAACCAGCATTAGTAATAAGACACTATATGTTATATTCAATGCAAATGCTAAAGCAATACCAGACATCATAAAAACTGCCGCAAAAAATCTTTGACTCTCCTGTTTTTTAATACCATTAACGATAAGCATCGTTGATAGTGTATAGAGGGTCATCAGCACGATATTTATGCCTTCATCAGGAAAAATCCAATACATCAATAAAGGCTGAATAATGTGCAGGGAAATAAATATATACCGCCTTTTAGAACTCTCTGCGTAGTATCTATTGGTACCTTCCATGAAGTTGGACACAACACCTCCTGATAGGTCTACGGCTAGTAAAACACAAATAACCAATTTGAATGTTGACAAACTCAAATCTTTCGCCATGATTACTAAGATGCCCGTAACAAAAAGGACTGTGATATAGTTGAAAATAAGCTCCTCCAGGCTGGATTCATGTCCATGAACTTCGTGTAAAAATTTTGGAATTTTAATTTTTCTTTTAAGCACCCTCATAGCATTTAATTTTTTCAGATTTCTAAATTGAACACTACAAAATTACAACGGGTGTAAATGATATCTTTTTACAATTGTTAAATAATAGGCTTCTGGTTATTTTTTCTGAATACCCGCCCTGATGCGACTCAGACTTACCTGACTAATGCCTAAATAAGAAGCTATGTGTCCTAATGATATTCGCTGTAATATTTTAGGATGTGCTTCTACCAGTTCAAAATATCTTTGACTGGCATCCTTAATCCGCAATCCTTCGTAATAACTTGTCAATCTGACCAGCTCATTTTGTTTAAAGCGCGTGCACCAAATAGCCCATTTATGAGAAGTCATAAAGAGTTCAGTAAGGTTCTCGTAGCTGATGCTTAGCAGGACAGTCTGGTTTTCCCCTGCTTTAATATAATTATCACTTGGTTTTTTTGTGTAGAAACTATGAATGTCCGTGAATGAATTTCCTTCAAATTCATACCATAATATTTGTTCGTTTTCATCACTTGTATAAGAAAAAACTAATCCACTAAAAATAAAATAAAGATTTTTACACCTCCTGCCAGCCTTAAGAATAATTTCATCCGCGTTTAATTTTTCTACTTTGAAGTATTCGCTCGCATTCAGCAGGTCTTCAGTTGTAAGAATGTCAAATAGTGGCAATGTTTTGAAGTAATCCATCATTTTGTGTAATGTACGTTTCTACAATGATTACCTGTGTTCCTGATCGTCCGCATTTGCGGGTAAGCCCGGTGGGATCAGCGAATGCGGATGCCCCGTTTTGTCTCAATGATATTGTTTCTGCTGTAACCTGTCTTTAAGTTCAATATTCATTTGGTTGAAACTTTCCAATTCCTCGAATATTTGTTTTCTGAATAAGGATGAAATTATTCCTTTTAACTCCCATTTCTGAATAAATAAAACCTGTGTTGGATCTATTTCCCGAACGGTAAAATGATGTATGGCCGAGAAAAACCACTCGCCAATAATTTTTTGTTGAGCAGAAAAGGATTGGTAGTCTTCTTTACTTAAGGTGGTCGCTTTAAATTTTGATTTTTTACCTTTGGGTTTATTAATGGTGACAGAAAATTTCTCTCCGACTATTAAACTGTCATTTTCCTCCATTTCCAGGATACTATTCCATTTTGGATAATTTTTGAAGTTTGTTATTTCATTCCACACCGCTTCTTTCGAGGTATTGATCTTAATTTCAATTTTATATACTTTCATTTTTTGAGCATTTACATTCGTAGATAAAAAGCCAAAGAGTAGCCACAAAATAATTTTTCGATTGCTGTTGCCAGCCTCATTCAGTTTCATGGTCAATATTTAATGAATTGGTTGAGTTCTTGTTTCACCTCATGAAGATAGTCTTTATCTTGTTTTTTGTATCGGATCATTTCATGATAGCCAATCAGGTGTTTGTAAAAGATTCCGGATTTTATTTCCGCTTCCTGCCGGGAGTAGCCTATGTCTATTAACAATGTGGATACATATTCAATCCTTTGCTTTTCAATTTTATCCAGGATGGCTTTGGTCTTCTTATCGTTTTGAGCATATCTGGTCAAGAAGAAGATAAAATCCTGGTGTGGCATTTTTTTGTAGGCAAGGGCTACTAATGTATCAAACTTCTCTTTTGCGGATTTTTCAAGGTTGGTGAGGTTGATAATTTGTTCTGTTTCGATAAAAACCCAATGATCAATCAACGCCTGGATAAAGTCTTTTTTTGTTTTAAAATGCCAGTAGAAGCTCGATTTGTTGCACTTCAGTTTTTTAGCTAGTTTTTCAACTACAATTCCCGCGTGACCCTGCTCTGAGAATAGCTTGTGCCCCAGGTTGATCCAATCCTTTTTTTGAGCAATAATTTTAGGCATTATTAGACGGTTTCGTTTAATAAAACAAAGCTATTAAATTATATTCAATTAAACGAAACCGTTTAATAATTAATTTTGTTTAAAAAGTGTGCTATAATTAGTTGGACTAACCACAATGCGTAAATGGGTGCAAAGAAAATGAGGGCGAACGGGGCCACCCCATATTAATGCGATCCTACATTTTAGCTAATGATGGGCTACAATACTGGTTTTATAATTTGATTACTGTGGCTAGTGGTTCAATTATTCAATTGGTCATTGATTAAATCCTCCAACACTATTACATTACCAAATGCAGCGTGGACAATTTTTCCGGATTTATTTACCAGAACAAACGTAGGACAGCCATAAATTCCCAGTTGAGATGCCAATTCTTTACCCTGGTAGCAGGTAAGATGATTCAGGTGATACCTGGTGATGAATGATTGGACCTCATCTTTTTTATTATTGTGTATTTCAATATTTAATATCTGCAGCCCTTGTTTTTGGTATTGGCCATGCAATTCATCTATAACCGGTTTGGCCTGGATGGAGCCTCCACAACCGACAAAAAAGAACTCATAAAGGGTTAACTTGTGCCTAAAATGTCCACTCGACAAAGTGTCACCGGTAAGAGATGGGAGTTTCCAAAATGGAAACTGTTTACCTACCTGGTTGCTCAACATATTTCTCGCCCTTAATCGATATTCTTCACCAGAAAGAACCAAATATCTTTTTTCTATGTCACCGGTCTCCCAAAGAGAATCAGGAAGCGCAGAGGTGACCAAATTTGAATAGGTTGTCTTAGAATAACCGTTGTCTCTGACAAACTCCCATTCAATAGGCAAATAGTCATTTTTTCTAACCGTGAGATTATACCGGCTCTCCTTTTGTTCATCAACCAGTTTACCAGCCAGAATGGGTCTTCCGGTTTGTATTTGGATTTGATAGCCCTCCATACCATTAAGTACAGTGTCTGTTACTCGTATAACGTCAGTAGCTGAGTCATTTATAATCACCGGTAGCAGTTCTTTCAATTCATAAAAAGAAGAATAAAGTGCCAGGTTACCGTAAAGCCAATTATTATCAGAATCCGTAAACTTTACTAAAGTTTGAGATTCAGACCTTATGTCAAACAGTGTATCATCTTTGTAAATTTTATCAAAGCCTACCTCGCCCTCTCTGACGGCCCTGATTTTGCACCCAAGGGCATTGTTTGCAGAAAAGTCAAATGCCATGGTTCCTACAGATTCCCAATTTGCTGTCGGCATTTCGGTGTCCTTTTGCTTAAAAGTACTGGTGTATGTAATACTTTCGAGGTTTTGAAGCTTTGTATTAACCTTAATAAGTAAATCTGAACCAGATGGGTTACACGCACCGAATGCAACTATTGTCATTAATGTAAAAACCTGTTTTATTTTCATCTGCCCTGAATCAGTTATTTTTCTTTAAATAAAATCGGCTAATAATCGTAAAACCGTTTTCATCAATATTTCTTATATAAGAACTCAATCAAACAGTCTCTGTGTGCCGCAAGGTGATGATAGGAGGGGATCACCATACATAATTTAACCAATGTCCAATACTTGGATGAATTGAAAGATTAAAAAGTTTTATCCGCAAAAAAAATTGATCGTCGACAGATGATCTTCGGTTTTATTTATTTGAATTGCTGTAAGTCCGCAATAGATTGTGGCGAAACAATACCTCTGGAAGCCATCTATCTCCCCGACATGATCTTCGCGGCAAAACCCAGCTGGGTGTAGCCTACACTCTTTAACCTGTTGGCTGTGAGAGCATTCCACACCCAGTTAGAAGTTTTATAAATTAACACCCCCGGATACTTCAAGGCGTTGTCCGTTAATCCAGTTGGCATCATCAGTACAAAGAAAGGCAACCACAGGGCCAATGTCTGTAGGTAAGCCGACCCTTCCCAGGGCTGTTGTGGAGGCGATATAACTATTTAAATCCTTATTGTCTCTTACGGCGCCGCCACCAAAATCTGTTTCAATAGCACCGGGAGCAACGATATTTACGCGTATTTTTCTGTCTCCAAGTTCTTTGGCCTGATATTTTGAAAGTACTTCAACTGCTCCTTTCATAGCGGCATAAGCCGAATATCCGGGTAAGGTAAACCTGGTTAATCCCGACGAGATATTGATAATTCCACCACCGTCATTCAGGTGGCTTAAAGCATTTTGAGTGATGAAATAAGATGCCATTAGATGTATGTGAACCATGTCTTTAAAATTATCCAAAGTGGTCGTTTCAAAAGGTTCGTAAACACCGGTGCCGGCATTATTGATTAGAAAATCGAATTTACTGGTGTTGAATTTTTCCTTTAATACCGGACTCAGTTTTTCATTGAAAAATGGTTCGTATTGGGAATGATCTGACACGTCCAGGGGCAGCGCAAATGCTGTTTGTCCCGTCTTTTGAATTTCGGAAACCACTTTTTCTGCTGCGGTTTTATTGGCGTGATAAGTGAGTACCACGTTCAACCCCTTTTTCGCAAGGTTTATGGCCATTTCTTTTCCTAAACCTCTGCTTCCGCCTGTTACTAAAGCTATTTTATGTTGATTCATCTTTATACTATTTTTTGTTATTGAATAGTACAAAGGTCGTTAGTATGCCGCCTGGCTCATTACTGATTTCAAATAGATAGTTGCAAAAATCAAACAATTACCTCTTTCCTGAACCGGGTAGGAGAATAGGCTGTATGTCTTTTAAAGAAGTTAGAAAAATGAGGAGTTTCTTCAAAGCCCAAACAGTGGGCTATTGTCGAAACCTCCCAATTGCTGTGTGCCAAAAGTATTTTGGCTTCCTGCAAAATCCTATCGGCAATGATAGTAGTAGTCGATTTACCAGCGATTTCTTTTAAGGCCCTGTTGAGATGGTTCACATGAATACTTAATTGGTTGGCAAACGCTGAGGCTGTTCGTAGTTTCATTTGCTGCCTTGCGTTTTCAATCGGAAATTGCCTTTCTAAAAGTTCCAAAAATAATGAAGATATTCTTTTGGAGGCGTTAGGTTGAGTATTTGCTGAAAGACTGGCCGGTTGCAATTTCATGGCTGAATGGATTAGTTCAAACACAAGATTTCGCAAAACATCATATTTATAGGCATAATTAGCATTTATTTCCACAAACATGCGCTCAAAAATCTTGGTAAATGACGAGACATCCTCGGGTGTTAGCTCAAAGATTGGATGGCCATCCGGTTGGAAAACAGGGTACCTGTTTAAGTCACCAAATTGGTTAAAGAAACTTTCCGTAAAGACACAGAAATATCCCGTTATTTGTTCGTCCACCTCTTCCCAATTGTACGGAATTTGAGGACTGGCAAATAGTAAACCTTCTTTGTTGATTTCTACAACCCTGTCGGCATAATGTACTTTACTTCTCCCCAGTATCAGGCTTATTTTATAATAATCCTTTCGGCTGTAGGGCATAGGTTTAGGATTTGGACCAGAAAATTCTTCCGTTCTAAATACATTGAAATGCCCTATTTCCGTTTTTAGATTTTTCGGGACCCAATCTAATTTTTGCGCATAAAATTCCTCCAGTTTAAGTGTCTTTTTCATTCTATAAAGTTATGAAATTCAAACATATAATTTGAGCTTGCGATATTTTTGTGGATTTCGGCTCATATTATCAATAACCTCATCGTCCGCATTTGAGGGTAGGGAAGGTGTGAATGGCCAATGCGGATGCTATGGCTCTGCATTTGTAATGCTAGGATACGTGATGAGGCAATATGCCTGCCTCAAACCGGACAGACTGAGTTAAAAACTCAACACCATGTGATCCTCGTCACAAACGAGGACCAGTTGTGGTTCCTCTCCCCGGGTCATTGCGATGAGCGAGTGCGCGAGAGAACAAGCAATCCCCTGGCTCTTACTGCTTCCCTTAGCCTACACTGCACTCTTTGCCGGGTGTGTGCCGTACCCCTTAGGGATCGCTTCACAATCAACCTCATCGTCCGCATTTGAGGGTAGGCAAGGTGCGAATGGCCAATGCGGATGCTATGGCTCTGCATTTGTAATGCTAGGATACGTGATGAGGCAATATGCCTGCCTCAAACCGGACAGACTGAGCTAAAAACTCAGCAACATGTGATCCTAGTCACAGACGAGGACCAGTTGTGGTCGGCAGGCATTGGCGCGATAACGTTAGTGTCTGGAGCCTTTGATAGGTCAGTTTGATTTAACCAGACTCCTTTTCATCAGATGCCAGCGGAAAATAATGACGATCTGGATCAATATGATGGGGATGGTACCGATCAGCATGCCCTCCCATCCCACAGCAAATACAAACCAGCCTGCGGATAAGGCGGCAACGGCTTGACTGCCAAACACCAGGAATTCATTGACTGCCTGTACTTTGAAGCGCTCCGCTGGTTGGTATGATTGGGGCAACAGCGTAGTTCCGCCGATGAATAAGAAATTCCATCCAATCCCCAGCAGGACCAGTGATACCCAATAATTACCCAAGTCATGTCCAGACCAGGCTACGGCAATGCAAATAAGATAGGCAAATAATCCCGTCAGCATCATTTTGGTGATACCCAGCCGGTTGATGATCCAGGAAGTGAAAACAGAAGGTAGGAACATGGCCACTATATGACTTTGAATGACCCATTTGGTATGGTTTAGTGAGTGACCATCCATGACATGCATACTTATTGGTGTGGCAGTCATGATAAAGCTCATGACTACATATCCTATCACGGCGCTTAGAATAGCCACCCAAAAAACGGCTTGCTTCGCAATCACTTTAAGTGGCCTGGCATCAGATACTTCACGATTTTCTATGGATTCCTGATTCCTGAATGCCGTGAGTAGGAAGAGTCCCATGAGGAATAAAATGCTTAATAGGATAAAAGACCCTGAAAAAGGGACACCCAACAGATCTTTGCCTTTTAGTGCCATCTCAGGGCCGATAAAAGCCGCGGCAATGCCACCTAGCAAAACGGTGGCAGCAGCGTTGGGCATTAATTCCGGTGAAACACTTTCGATGGCGGCAAACCGGAATTGCATCACGCAGGCCATCGTTGTACCCAGGAGAAAAATGCTCAGACAAAATAGGTAAAACTGGTGGTTATAAACGGTATAACTCGCCAAAAGTGCCACCAGGATAGAGAAAAATGAAATGATTAAAAAAGACGCTTTTCTTCCAATTTTTTGCATAAGCAGCGTAACCGGGACCACTGTTACGGCGGTGCCGATTGTAGCGCTTGCCACCGGAAGCGTGGCCAGCTTTTCTACAGGCGCTAATTTAGCGCCTACAATCGCACCGACAAAAACCACGAGTGAACCAGTGGACATCATTAATGCCTGTGCCACGGTAAGCAGCCATACATTAGGGTGAAGTTTTTTGATCATCAGCTTAGAAACGGAATTCCCTCAAAAGTGTTACGAAATAGGTTATATATAGGAATCTGACCTGCTGTTTACTGCTCCGGCTATTTTCAAGTTTTCCACTTCCCTTTGTTAATTCGATAGGTCCAGTCATCTTTACTGTCCTTGATTAAGTGTTGATGCCTCGATTCCGTTATTCTAATCCCACCGATTTTCTCGACGGCTTTCTGGGAACGGATGTTTTTGTTGCCTATGTAGAAAATAATATCCTCTACTGTTTCAAAAGCATAATCGATCATCAGCTTCTTCATCGATTTGTTAAACCTGCCGCCCCAATAGTCTCTCGACAAAAATGACCAGCCTATTTCCATGGCACTCTCTACATTTTTAACAGGTTTGAACCTGGAGCTTCCGATTATTTTATTGGCGGACTTATCAATTGTAATGAGGGCGCCTCCTGATTTTAAAGAATCTTTGAAAAATTCAGTATAGACATCTTTCTTATACCTATCGTAACAAGGGTGTTGTTCCCAGATCAAAGGATCTTTTGCGATATCATATAGTGGTTCAAAATCATCTTCCCGGAGTGGTCTCATGATGATTAATTTGTCTTCTAATGTTGGTTGAAGGTTCATGATTTAAATTTAGGGATTTGTTTTTATTTTCCTGGAACTGGGTGTAGAATCCAAAATAAAAAAGAATAGAACCGGGCGTATGACTTTGTCTATGCCCTTTTATTATTTTGGAACTGAGATGAGGCATTTGAATGCCGGCTAACCCAATTGTTCGCATTTGTAGGTAGGCGGGGTGGGAATGGCCAATGCGGATGTTATGGTTTGGCATTTGTAATGCCGGGGTATGTGATGATAACAATAAGTCTGTATTAAGCTGGACAGATTGAGTTAAAAACTCAGCACCATGTGATCCTCGTCATAGACGAGGACCAGTTGTCGTGGTGGGAGTCGGGGGGCACTTTGATATCAACAAAGATTACGCGCAACAAAGTCTTTACATCCAGCTTGACCTCCTCGTCCGCATTTGTGGGTAGGCAGGTGGGAATGGCCAATGCGGATGTTATGGTTTGGCATTTGTAATGCCGGGATATGTGATGATAACAATAAGTCTGTATTAAGCTGGACAGATTGAGTTAAAAACTCAGCACCATGTGATCCTCGTCATAGACGAGGACCAGTTGTCGTGGTGGGAGTCGGGGGGCACTTTGACATCAACAAAGATTACGCGCAACAAAGTCTTTACATCCAGCTTGACCTCCTCGTCCGCATTTGTGGGTAGGCAGGTGGGAATGGCCAATGCGGATGTTATGGTTTGGCATTTGTAATGCCAGGATACGTGATGATAACAATAAGTCTGTATTAAGCTGGACAGATTGAGTTAAAAACTCAGCACCATGTGATCCTCGTCACAGACGAGGACCAGTCGTGGTGTTGGGTGTAGGGGCGCTTTAATATCAACAAAAATTACAGGCAACAGCGCCTTTACAACCAGTTTGATTTTTTATACTTCACCGGCAGGACAAAAGAATTACAGATATTTTTGCAGGTGTTTTTTAAAATAATGGGCGCTGGTGGCGGCGCTTTTCATGGAATTATCTGAAAAATTACCGCCTTGTTCAATGTAATAGAACTCCAAACCAGATTTATTGGGATCGGGAAGTATTTCAGTGTAATCAATGGAACCATTACCCAGCTCCGTATAATCCCTGGTAACTTTGTCCATATCTTTTATATGCCACATGACATACCGCTCAGGTTGTTTGCTGATCAATTCTTTGGGTGTATGTTTGGACGAATGCATGACCCAGTACATATCCATTTGTAGTTTAACCAAAGAAGGGTCGGTTTCACGTATGACAATGTCAAAGCCATTTTCGCCACCCAGGTCCTCGAATTCGAAGCCATGGTTGTGATAGGCAAATCCAAGCCCCGCATCAACTATTTGTTCTCCGGCCAGGTTGAGCTTTTTAGCCATCAACTTAAAATTGTCGATAGTCCGTTGTTCCGGAGCTATCCACGGCCAGGTAATATAGCTACTATCTAAAGCTTTTGCTCCTACGATACATTGATCCACGAAACGTTTCAGGTCATCTTCGGATTTTTCCAGGTAAGCGGAAAAACCATAGTGCCCACTACTGACAGACAATTCCAAATCATCCAGAATTTGCTTGAATTCCGAAGATTTATATCCGTAAAACATTTCTTTTTCGTGATCAAATCCATACGTTTCAAAATCTTCATACCCCATTGCTTTTAGCGCTTTCAGTGTGGCAACGGGATCTTTAGCCATTTCATCGCGGATAGAAAAAAGCTGATAACCCATCTTATATTTATGTCGCTTAACCATAGAAAAACGTGATAAAGGTAAAATCGTCGCGGTTCCCAGAACGCCTGCTTTCTCAATAAATTTTCTTCTATTCATTTTAATAGTATTGTGTGAAAAGCTGCCTAATGAATTGCAAACAAGGCATTTTTGTGTTTTGTTCCCTAATTCGGCGGATAAAATAATCCAGCCACTTACAAAGTTATTCCAGTTTCGATTGATTCAAATTCATAACAAGATTTATTTGTATTGTATTTGAAAATGAACGTCCAAACTCCATCACCAAATAGTGATGTCTCACTCCTTCACAACTGGCGCATTCTATGATAAAATCAACAAAACTTAACTGTATTTTGTAAAGATTAATATTTAGCTACCTGTATGTAAGGAGTAGCTCTGTTAACAGTTGCAAAGACGCGTGCGATCAATTTGTTTCTTACCGCATTTAAGACAGCCATTTTGTTTTTGCCCTGTTTAACTTTTCGTTCAAAATAAGCTTTAAGCTCTCGATCATGACGAATAGCATTGAGTGCTCCCATACTGAGCAAAGCCTTAGCTTTTTTGTTGGCCAGGTGGTTCACTTTGCTTTTACCCCTGATAGTTTTTCCTGATGAATATTCGAAGGGAGCAATCCCAGAATAGCAAGCAAATTGCCTGGCAGTTTTAAATGCATTAAACCCTCTTGTAGTGATGATCAGATAAATGGCAATTTGAGGTCCTATGCCTGGCACGGATTGACATAACTCAAAGCAATCTTTTAGCTTGGGAGCAGCACTGATCAGATCAATCATTTGTTTATCAATGCTATCTATTTGCTTTTGAATTTTGTTGATAACCTGCTCAGTGGATCTGTGAATGGGGCTGTATAAATCTTTGCTAATGAACTGGTTCATTTCTTTGACAGGCACAGCAACCACTTTTTTAGCCTTTACCAACCGCTCCCTATGGCCAAAGAGCAACTTTAGTTTCATGATAAGCTTTTCAGGTAATATGGTCACTGATAGCTCATTTTGAAAAAGGAAGCCATATCTGGCTATGGTTCTTGCGTCTGCCTTGTCATTCTTTCCACGTTGGATGCCCATTGATTTTTTAATTTGCGCAGCGGCAATTAAAGTGTAAGCTATTTTATTCTCGGACAGAAAACTACAAACTGGAAAAGTATAAATACCAGTATGCTCCAAGCAAACCAGTACTTGTTGCTTTTCGCCCAATAATTCAAGGATTTGTTGAAAGCCCTGATCTGCATTTTTAACCCTGAAAAAGGTGGGTTGTGATTCTGAATAAAGACAAATGTCAAGGTGACTCTTAGACACATCAATGCCCATAACTTTTAAATACTTTTTCATAACTTTATATGATTTCATTAATGCCTTGTAATAGGTCTGAAAACCTAATATTCTATTTAATGCAAATCTATAAGACAGCAGAGGACTGATGCGCCAGATAAGTCGTAATCTTAGCAGGTCACTATAGTTCACCTCTGCTGTTTTGATTCGTGAATAAATATAAATATTTCCAGGCAGGTAAATATAAAGGCAGGTCCTCCGGTCCTGTGCCATTCGTGAAAGATACCGATAGCGAAAAGGGAGCCGCTACTAATGTGCTGAAGCTATTGCTGGTACGCTTTGGGTATTAACCCACACAGGACCGGAGGACCTGCGCTAGTGTGTAGCGTGCGTTTGAGTGCAACGGAAACACATGTTCGTTATTCAATGAAACTTGTCAGGCTAAGAAGAGGATATTAGCCTTAAAACCCGCACGCGTTACACTTCGTTAAACGCGCGCTATCGAAGAGGTCGAGAAAGGAGTGATCAATTACCTTTGCCTCCCAAAATAAATAATAATCAAAGCACCAATAATCACCAGGTTTTTCATGATGTACTGGCCAATAATGCTAAATCCAAATGGAGGGTTGCTAAATGACAGGTCAGGAAAAATGAAGAGTGGCAGCAAGGTCCCTGCCATATGCAGGAACACTAAAAAGATAGCAAATTTGGACCTGGACCTGAAGAGGAGACAGATACCAATGACTAATTCCATCGTGGCAAGTCCCCATAACAACCATTGTTGATCGATGGTGTGGAAGACAATAGCTGAAAGTGTATCACCGGCCAGCTGTTCAGCCGGGCTGAGCCCCGGAAAAAATTTTAAGGCACCAAACCATAGATAGATCAGTCCGATGGAGGATTCCAGATAGCGCATGCCGTATTTATGGGATAGGTAGTGGACCTTATGATCAAAAGTGCTGGAAAGTTCTTTAATGCTCATGATAGGTGGGTTTTGGTTTTACAAGCACAGCAAATAAGCCTCCAATGCTTGTTTTTCTTTCTTGCTGAGTTTTGTTTCCAGGATGAGGTTAAAGAATTCTACAGCATCTGCCAGGGTTGGCAACCTGCCGTCATGCAGGTAGGGTGGCGAATCTTTGATTCCCCGCAATGGGAAGGTTTTTATCGGGCCTTCAGGTCTGCCTTTGTAAAACCGCTCTATCTGCAGGTCATGCATATAATCATCCACAAATGCAGGTCCGGAGTGGCACTGACTGCACTGGCCTTTCCCGAAGAATATTTTTTCACCCAACAACTCCTGGTCACTGGCTTTGGAGGCAATCAGTTTTCCAAGCGGGTTTAATTTTGGAGCGGGGGGATAGTCCAGGATGGCGTTAAAATCTCCCATTCGGTTGGTTACCTCACGCTTTTGGGATCGTGGGCCAATGGCCTGTTGCATGCCGGGGTCACCGTCAAAATATTCCTCTATCTCGGCAAAATGATCCATACTTCTCACCGATCGTTTGGAGGCCAGTTGCATGAGGTTGTAATTTCCTCTCATGGTCGGGGTCTCCACGCGCAATCGAGCCAGGTTGGGCCTGGAGTCAGGCGCCAGCTCAAAGGCGCCGTTGGTATGGCCATTGACGTGGCACGAGAAGCAGGATACACCGGCACTTGGCTCCACCGTCACCCGATGCGGCGTATGGTTGAACCAGGTGGTAGGAGTGGGTTTCAGGAGTTCTTTCAACCCTTCCATTTGTTCGGCAGTAATAAGGCCATTGAATATTTCGTAGTAGTTGCTGAGGGTTACTTCTTTTCCTTTTGTAACATCGCCCAATTCCTTATGGGTGGTAAGGAACATCGGGGGTGGGAATTCCGGCAAATACGTGTCCGGAAAATCGTGATCCACATCTATACGCAGGTGTTCGGGATGGGTTTTATTCCAGTTATCGGGAAATACCATGTGAGCGATAGACTGCAGGGGATGGGCCAGGGGTTTGTATGGGAACAGGTCTTGCTGCTTGATTTCTTCAGGTGTCAGCTTCGCTAATTCCTCAAATGACGTCACATTTTTCGGGAGCCTGGCTACAGGGCCGGCCATGATGGGCTTTCGGTTGCCGGACATAAATTCTCCGGACACAGTTTTACCACTAAAGTCATACCTGCTGTCCATATATTTGCGAACATCTGCCATCAATGTAGGCTTCTGTCGCTTATGGAAGGCCAGCCATTCATCGAATGTCATAGGCAACTCAGGTGAGCCAAAGGAACTTTTACCACTGCCGGCATATTCCCATAGGTTAAATGGTTGTCTTTCCCCTTTTTTCAGATCGGGATAGGTTTTCAAACTGTCGACATAACTGCTTCCCAAACCATAATCACTTTCCTGATAATCGGGTACCGTGGCACCAGGACTTTGCAACATATGCAGTCCGTCATTGGCCAGTTGAAAGCCTACCGCACCGAAAAAAAGCAGCGAAACCAATACCAACCCTATTTTTTTATGCTTTGCATCCATGGTCTTTGATGATTACTGATAGCATTTATTGTAATTTTAAGCTTAAATTAAGGGGTTGATACCTGCCAGGTGGGAAGAAGTGATGAATGAGCGGTTTCGAATGATGAAACTTTAAAAGAAAATGATAAAACTTAAACGTTGTCTGATTATTGACGATGATCCGTTGATTTGTGACTTGCTGGAACATTTTTGTTCAAAGGTGGAGACGATTGCAGAGGTGACGGTTTCCAATTCAGGTTTTGAGTCCGTGAATCTCATGGGTCAATATCATTTTGACCTGGTATTACTGGATTATGATTTACCCGATATCACCGGCAAACAAATACTTCCATTAATAGACAAAGAGACCGCGGTGATTATGATAACGTCCAACAAGGACTTTGGCTATGAATCCTACAATTATGACCAGATCGTAGATTATTTAGTGAAACCCATTGAATTTGGCCGGTTTTTTAAAGGAATACAAAAGGCCTCCCAAAAAATAGCCAACAGATCTGATCACAAGGGGCAACTCTTTTTGAGAGAGGGGAATGCTTTTACAAAAGTGGCACTCGATGAGACCTTATTTATCAAATCAGCTGGCAATTATCTTGAATTTGTCTTTGCCGATAGAAAAGTCATGACGATCATGACCATGAAAGAGGTAGAGCAGAAATTACCGGCAAACTTCCAAAGAATTCACCGTTCCTACATCGTCAATATTGACCAGATAGATGGCATTTCAAATGCAGAGGTTAAAATAAAAAACCATGAGATCCCGATAAGTACGACATTTGAAAATGACCTGCTACGTAAAATCAATCTGCTGCGTTGATCCGGAGTTCATTTCTGAAATAGCATAACATAAATTTTACCTGGTTAAGCAATAGCTCCAGCGTGTCTGGTTGTAAGTCTTCAATCTTTTCAGGCAATGCCTCTTTAAGCCGGGTCAGCTGCATGGCGTTGATATGGGTAACAATCTTATGTCTGATGGCGTTCCATTCTTTTTGATCCCCGGATGTGGATACCTTATGGAACCGCAGCAGGTATTGATCAAACTCTTTGCCCAGAATTTTCAGATAATTGATGATTTTTTCCCTTTTGTGATCATATTGTTGGTAGATAGATGTCAATTGAGGAACATCATATTCATTTCCGCCAATGACAGAAATTATCTTATCCGCCAACCGGTTCAGGTCAATGGGTTTTTGGAAATAGTCGGCGTTCAGATCCTTGTGTTTTGATGGATCAAAGGCTGAAGTGACGATGATGGGGATATCGTATTGTGGCAGTTCCTGCTTTACATATTTAGTGATCAGCTCCGAATCCAACATCAAATCAGTGAGCAGCAGTTGAAAATGACCGTCATCCAAAAGTTGCAAAGCCTGCCGGAAGGAATTGGTCTGAACAACGGTGATACCTATTGGCTGCAATGTATTTTTGACCATCAGTTGAGAGGAGATATCATCTTCTATATGTAGAATGCTATAAGATGCGTGCAGTTTTGGGTACGAAAATGCGGCTTCTGAAACCGGGGAAGTATCCTGAGGAGCCGCTTCAACGGGAATGGAAAAATTAAAGATGGATCCCTTGCCTAATTCCGACGTTACACTTAAATCGCCGTCGAAAAGGTCAACCAATTTTTTAACAATGGATAGCCCCAGCCCGAACCCATCAATTCTTAAGGTATTTTCGTTCATAACCCTGAAAAAACGCTCTTTAATATTGAGCAGGTTTTGAGGATCAATACCGCGGCCGGTATCGCGTACATCTATGGTCAGTTGGCGTTTGTCTTTTTCATGCAGGCTGGCCTGAATATCAATTTGTCCGCTGGCGGTATATTTTATGGCATTGACCAGCAGATTAGTCACGATCTGGTTGAACCTCAGCGGATCGATCAGGTAGTATTTTCCCTTTAATCCGCTGGAAACGGTCAGACTAAGTTGTAGTCCTTTTTTTATGGCGTCGAACCGGTAGCTTGAAACAATCGCCTGCAATTGTTCATCTACATTGGTTGCCACCCGATGGAGTGTAATCGCGCCTTCCATCAATTTTTGCTGATCAAGGATGTCGTGCATTAACCCGTTTAAATTGCCGGCGCTCCGTTGCAAAGAATCGATGATAGGTATCTGTGCGGATGATGGTTTGTTTTTGTGGAGAAGCCCTGTCAACCCTAAAATAGCATTTAGCGGTGTACGGAGCTCGTGGCTCATGTTTTGTAAAAATTCATTCTTTTCGGCGACGGCCTTTTTCTCCCTTTTCAGCGATTCTTTTAGTTCAACCACGCGGGAATCGATCTCTTTGCGCATCGTTGAGAATGAACGGGCCAATAATCCGATCTCGTCTTTTCGTTTTTTGATCTTTGTCAGATGATCACCGGGAACTTTGCCTTTTTCATAATCGCTGATGGCCAGGGTGATTTTTGATAATTTCCTGGAAAAGAAATTTGTATATGCGTAGACCAGCGCTAAGAGGAACAGGCAGACCATAATGACCATCAACAAGGAATCGCGGTTGACCTTGGCTACATTGGCCAGGACGGCTTCCTTGCTGGCTGTGGTGATGAGATATAAACTATGCAACCCATCGGAATAGGACATCTCCTCGAGGTGGTACAGGTGTGGTATATTTTGACGGTTTAAAAACACACCGTTCCTGCTTGTTTGCAATAAAAAGTCTTTTAAAATGATGTCATAATCGTTTGTCATCGCCTCGCTGGAACCAAGTTGTGTTCCAAAACGTTTTGTGCTGTCGCTGGCATATTTATATTCCCCCCGATCGTCTATGATCAGACTTTCTATCTCTTGCTTTCCGATCTGATTTACTTCTTCAAAAAAGGCTGAAACGTCAACATTTATCACCAGCAATGTTTTTAGTTGATCTTCCCGGTTGAATACCTTTCCAATGGCTCTGAGCGTTGGCGTGTGAGGCCTGCTGACTTTTCCAAACTCCTCATTCAGGCTAATTTCAGAGTAATAAAAGCTTTCATCATCCATGGCGATCGCCTCCATGTAGTACTTTTTCTCTCCCTTGTGTTGCAGCTTGTCAAAAGATACCTTTTTAATGTGGTCATTAACCTTTTCATATTTAATGATCTCCTTGCCCCGGTCATTAACATCCAACAACCTGATTTGAAAATAATTTGGTTTTTCACTTAGAATAATAGGGAAGGACTTTTCGAGGTTACCATAATTTTCAGTGGAGGGATTATTAATATAATCATCAATGGCCGGACTTTTTGAGATCATGGCGATGTCGTTGGCCACTTCATTCAGCATGGAATAAAATGATTTTTTGACAAGGCTTGATGCATGCAGCAACTGGTCCTGACTATAATCGGATATAACCTTGGACGCCTGCCGGTTAATGAGATATCCCAAAAGAAACAGCGCCACGACAATGATGGTTGTAAACAGCAAGGCGGATTTAATAACAATCGAGTTCCAAAAACTCATTTTTTCATTGGACATAAATATTTATTCTGGAAGCCATATTTAACACTATAAAAATAGGAAAAATCAATTATTAGAAAACCCCGGGCCGCCAGGCCTGCGTTGACCACGCATCGCCTGGTCAACACAGGCCCATTAGATCCGACCGGGTTTAATCCTTTACCCCGAATTTACCCAGAATAGTATCCATCAAACACCATTTTGTCAAAGATGATTGCAATAAATTGGCACCGACAAAGACGGTAAACCAGCACCAGTTTTGATTGACGTAAATGGCCAGTATTAAACTAATTAAAATAAAGCTTCCTGCTATTCCTCTCACGATTCTGTTTTTCATAATTTAAGTGGTTTAGGTATTAAATCAATTATTTATAACACACGCTGTTCCCCTCCCTCCGTCATTGCGATGAGCGAGTGCGCGAGCGAAGAAGCAATCCCCTGGCTTGCATCACCTCCCTCAGTTTACACCACCGTGCTTTGCCGGTTGCCTGCTTCGACTCCCAAGGAGTGTTGTGCCTAGGCCCGAATTAGTAGACCTTAGCCGAGGGATCGCTTCACAACCCACCCGCAGGGCCAGCTCGTTGTTCGTGATGACGCGTCATGTGGCGGAGTGGGTGATATTCACCTTGTATAATTATTTACCCCACTCACCACACCCTCCTCCGTCATTGCGATGAGCGAGTGCGCGAGCGAAGAAGCAATCCCCTGGCTTGTATTGCCTTCCTCAGTTTACACCACCGTGCTTTGCCGGTTGCCTGCTTCGACTCCCAAGGAGTGTTGTGCCTAGGCCCGAATTAGTAGACCTTAGCCGAGGGATCGCTTCACAACCCACCCGCAGGGCCAGCTCGTTGTTCGCGATGACGCGTCATGTGGCGGAGTGGGTGATATTCACCTTGTATAATTATTTACCCCACTCACCACACCCTCCTCCGTCATTGCGATGAGCGAGTGCGCGAGCGAAGAAGCAATCCCCTGGCTTGTATTGCCTTCCTCAGTTTACACCACCGTGCTTTGCCGGTTGCCTGCTTCGACTCCCAAGGAGTGTTGTACGCAGGCTCGGCTTAGCAGGCCATAGCCGAGGGATCGCTTCACAGCCTGCCCTCAGGGCCAGCCCGTTGTTCGCGATGACGCGTCATGTGGCGGAGTGGGTGATATTCACCTTGTATAATTATTTACCCCACTCACATCACCCTCCTCCGTCATTGCGATGAGCGAGTGCGCGAGCGAAGAAGCAATCTCCTGGCTTGCATCGCTTCCCTTAGTTTACACCACCGCGCTTTGCCGGTCGCCTGCCTCGACTCCCAAGGAGTGTTGTGCTTAGGCCCGATTTATTAGACCTTAGCCGAGGGATCGCTTCACAGCCTGCCCTCAGGGCCAGCCCGTTGTTCGCGATGACGCGTCATGTGGCGGAGTGGGTGATATTCACCTTGTATAATTATTTACCCCACTCACATCACCCTCCTCCGTCATTGCGATGAGCGAGTGCGCGAGCGAAGAAGCAATCCCCTGGCTTGCATCGCCTCCCTCAGTTTACACCGTTGTGCTTTGCCGGTTGCCTTCCTTGGCTCGCAAAGGAGTGTTGTGCGTAGGCCTGGTTTCATGGGCTTCAACCGAGGGATCGCTTCAAAACCTACCCACCGGGCCCACGCATTGTTCGCGATGACGCGGCATAGAAGGTGTGTTTATGTTGTCCATTATTATTAAATTCTTGTTATCCATGTTTTTTGCGTTCTATTAAATACCATACCAGCGGCACTACCAGTAAAGTCAGGAAGGTAGAAACGATCGATCCTCCCATCAGCGAAATGGCCAACCCCTGAAAGATTGGATCAAACAGGATGACAAATGCGCCGATGACGACCGTTCCCGCTGTTAATAGAATGGGTGTTGTCCTTACCGCGCCAGCCTCGATGACGGCTTGCTTTAGCGGGATATCTTCAGCCAGTCTGAGGTTGATAAAATCTATGAGTAACACCGAGTTCCTCACCATGATACCTGCTAATGCGATCATACCGATAAAAGAGGTCGCGGTGAAAAAGGCGCCCAGCAACCAGTGACCCAGTACAATGCCGATCAGTGAAAGGGGAATGGCCACCATCATCACGATCGGTGCTTTGAAATTTTGGAACCAGCCTACAATGAGGATATAAATAATAACAATAACCCCCAGAAAAGCGATGCCAAGGTCGCTGAATACTTCCAGGGTGATTTGCCATTCGCCATCCCATTTGACCGTGTAGTCGTCCTCAAGCTCGGGTTGCTCCATATACAGTTCATCCAGCTTGTAACCCGCGGGAAGCTTGATCTGCTTCAATTTTTCGTCGATGCCGAGAATGGCATATACCGGGCTTTCCAGCTTCCCGGCCATATCGGCAGTTACATAAACGACACGTTTCTGGTTTTTCCGGTAAATGCTTTTTGCCCTGGTCGTTTTTTGAATAGCGGCCAGATCCCCGACAGTGATCAGATTACCCTGCGGGGATTTTATACGCAATTGGGCAATGTCTTTGATAGAAGATTTCTCTTTTTCGTCCAGGGCCAAAACCAGACCAACCTGGCTGGCAGCATTCTGATCATATAAATTGGTGATGGCTTTGTCTGATAAAGCCATATGCATGGTATGAACAATTTGCTGTGGCGCTATGCCATACAACATGGCTTTTTCCTTATCAACAACAAACTCATATTCGGTTTGATCGGCTTCTACCATCCAATCGACATCCACGACGTCATCGGTGTTGGTTAGCATGGCTTTTACCTGGTTGGCGATGTCAATTTGGGTATCGTAATCCGGGCCGTAGATCTCCGCCACGATCGTAGATAAAACCGGTGGCCCTGGTGGTACTTCTATCATTTTTACATTGGCGTGATATTTTTTAGCGATTTGCTGAATACCTGGCCTGAATGCGCTGGCAATGCCATGACTCTGCCTGTCCCTATCTTTCTTATCCAAAATATTTACCTGAATATCAGCCATATTACTTCCTCCCCGCAAATCGTAATGACGCACCAGACCGTTAAAGGTAATGGGAGCTGAGGTACCTACATAGCTTTGGTAATTGACCACCTCCGGCCTGGTAGCAAGGTATTGTGCTATTTCCTGCGTCACCGCGGCGGTGCGTTCCAGCGTAGTGCCTTCCGGCATATCGATAATCACCTGAAACTCATTCTTATTATCGAAAGGCAACATTTTGACGGCCACCGATTTGGTAAAGAACATGACCACGGAGCCCATCAAAAGCAGGAAGGTTGTGCCTAAAAATAACCAGCGTTTCCAGCGATTTTCAATCAGGGGCTTTTCCAGTTTTTCATACACTTTGTATATAAAAGTCTCTGCCATCGGTTTTTCAACTTTATTGGCCTGCGATTTTTTCTCTTTTTCCCGAAGAAACAGATAGCCTAAATATGGGGTGATAGTCAGGGCCACAAACAACGACAGCAACATGGCAATGGAAGCCCCAATTGGCATGGGAGACATATAAGGGCCCATTAGTCCTGAAACAAAAGCCATGGGCAACACCGAGGCGATGACAGTAAATGTCGCCAGGATCGTCGGATTACCCACTTCGTTGATCGCGTACAGGGCCGCCTGCTTAAACGGCAATTTCCCCATCTTAAAGTGCCGGTGCATATTTTCGGCGATAATGATGGAGTCGTCCACTACGATCCCCGTTACAAACACCAGCGCGAACAGTGTAATGCGATTCAAGGTATAATCAAGCATGTAATAGCTCAAAAGCGTTAGTGCAAACGTAATGGGCACCGATAAAAAAACAACCAGCCCGCCTCGCCAGCCCATGGCCAACATCACCACCAGCGTTACGGCGATGATTGCGCCGACAAGGTGCATCAATAATTCCGATACTTTATGAGAAGCTGTCTCTCCGTAGTTCCGGGTCACCTCGATATGTACATCATCCGGGATCAGGTAGCTTTTTAAATGTGTTACTTTATCAATGATTATATCCGCAATTTTCATGGCATCAGCGCCTTTACGCTTGGCGATGGAAATGGTGACCGCGGGATATTCCGATTTGTAAGTCGACGCTTTTTCACTGCCCTGTCCGAAGCCTAAAGACACATAGTTATTGGGTATTTCCGGCCCATCCTGAATGGTGGCAATTTGTTTCAAATAAACGGGCTGGTGCTGTTGAACACCAACCACGAGGTTTTCAACGTCTTCGACTGTTTCAAGAAATTTCCCGGTGTTTACCAGGAATTCCGTATCATTTCTATTAAAACTTCCGGCGCTTAATTGCTGGTTACTGGCTTTGATCATTTCCGAAACAGTCAGAAAATCCAATCCGCTTGCCGCCAGTTTATCCTTATCCAAAACAACGCGCAACTGCCGGTTTCTCCCGCCAATCTGATGGGTGATCGCCACGTCTTTTACTTTCTCTATTTCATGGGTAAGCTCCTGCGCAATTTGCTTTAGTTGATAATCGTCATAGTTTTCGCTCCAAAGGGTTAACCCCAATATCGGCACATCGTCAATAGCGCGTGTTTTTACCAGGGGAAAAGTAACACCCCTTGGCATCAGGTCCATATGTTTGCTGATTTCATTGTAAAGCTTCACAAACGAACGCTCTATATCCTCCCCGACGTAAAACTGAACAATGACCATGCCCTGTTCTTTCATAGAGGTTGAATAGACATATTCAACACCCTTGATATTGGAGATTATTTTTTCCAATGGTTTTGTAACCCGCGATTCCACTTCTGTGGGACTTGCTCCTGGATAACCCACAAAAATATCAGCAATCGGCACATCGATTTGCGGTTCCTCTTCTCTCGGAATCAGAAATGAACTGTATACACCAATAACCATGAATACGATCATCAGAAGCACCGTGAGCTTGGAGTTGATAAAACCTTTGGCAATTTTTCCTGCTAATCCTTCTTTCATCTTTTTGTTATTTATTTTCATCGCTCAGATGGAACCTTTGATATTTGCTATAATCACTCCCTTGCATCTCCACTGTGCATTTAATAATTATATCAAACATGTCGGTTTCATCTATTTTAAAATATGGTTATTGAATCGATATTTTGGCGCCGTTATATAATTTACTCTCGGCAGAAATGATATAAGATTCATCTGCTGATAAACCGGAAAGCACCTCCACCTCGTCGCCAAACGTTCTTCCCAGCCGTAACCAACGCAATACCGCGGTATTACTTTGGCTGACTGTGTAAACCCCGGATAACTGGCCCTGCCTGACAATGGCTTCCGCCGGGATTAAAATCGTACCGGATGCCATCGCTTTTTTGTTTACCGGAAATCGAACCGTTGCAAACATGCCTGAAAGCATATTGACGGCGGTTTTATCTAATGCCGCTTTCACCAGGAACAGCCCGCCCGTATTTTTTGAAGAAATGCTTACTTCTGTCACCGTTCCTTTGACCATTTGGTTAATGGATTTTACCATAACCTCGACCTGAGCTCCCTGCGCTATCTCTGATATTTCACTTTCCGGGACCATAGCATGAACCTCAAAGTTCCCGGGAGCTTCCATGGCCATCAGGGGAATTCCGGGGTTGGCCATATCGCCTTGCTCAATAAATCTATTGGTTACAATGCCATCGAAAGGCGCGGTAATATTGGCATAGGTAAATTGAGCATTGATTTCGTTCTTCATTTGGTTAGCAGCCTCCAAACGTGCCCTGGCCATTTCAAAATTGGCCGTCACATCATCCATTTCCTTCGGCGTAGCGCTGCTTTCGGCCAACAGGTTTTTGAAACGCCGATAGTCTTTTTCAGCATTGTTATAGGCTGCTGTAGCCTCAATAATAGTTGCCTCCACCTGGGCGCGTTTAGCTTGCAGGTCTGCATTGTTGATAGACATCAATAATTGCCCTTTGCGAACTTTGTCCCCAACATTCACATAGACCTTATTTACAAAACCCATCATCCTGGTGCTGAGATTGGCGCTGTTCGCAGCCTGGATTTTTCCGCTCACCGGGATGAAGGTGTTAGGCTTGTCTGACAAAACAGTTTTGGTTTTGACAGCTATCAGGGTCGGATTATCGATAGTGGCCTTATCACTCCCACCGCAACCGGTTGTGAGGTAGGATAATGTGATAAAGGCTACAGGGTATATATATCTTTTCATTTTGGTAAATTATTCTTTCGTTAAAAATGCCAGGTATGCCTGTGCGTAGTTATGTTCAAAAATGGTTTGATAGTATTCCAGCTGTTTTTGGGCATATTGCGTTTCAGCAGTCAGCAGATCGGATGTTTTTTCAAGTCCCTCTTTGAATCGGTTTGTTCTGATTCGCAAGGCCTCTTTAGATTGTTCCAGCGCCAGGTCCGTTAATTTCAACTTGTTCTCAGCATCTTTTAACATTCTGCCGGCTTTATTCAATTCAAGTTGACTTTGCGATACATACTGATCCAACTGCAACTTGGATTTTTCAAAGGCCGCTTTACTCTTTTGGACTTTACCAAAACGTTTGGTCCCTTCCAAAAGATTCCAGCTTAACTGCGCTCCGATCAAATATCCTCCGGCTCCAGCCCGGAAAACCTGATCGTCGTAAAGCTGATAACTCCCAAAGGCATTCAGGCGTGGCAGAAAAGTCATTTTATCCGCCTGGTGCTTTTTTCCATAGGCCTCACTGGCCAGTACCATGGCCTGAATATCGGTTCTGCCCATGGGTAGTGTTGGAACACTTTGAGCGGTACTGGTGATCAAGACCAATGGATCTGATGGCGATAAGGTGGCTTCCGTAGGTTCATTCATTAAAACCAAAAGATAGTCCGAGGCATTTTTTACATTGCTTTTGGCATACTGAAGCTGATTATCCACTTCGGTAACACGGACTTCCACAGTCAGCAGATCTGTTTTTTGTAAATAGCCCTGTTTGTATTTATCGGCAGCCAGTTTTCTATTAGCCATAGTAGCTTCCCGGGTCTTTTCCAGCACTTCCACGGCCTTGTAGGCCAGCTGCAATTGCATGTAGGCTTTTTCAACTTCAAGTGACAGGTGGTCCCTGGTCCGTATGGTTTGCAATTTTGTAGCCATCATCTGAGACCTGGCAGCCTGGCGCTGGTAATGGCCGTCGAGATTGATCAGCGGCTGTTGGATTTCAAACTTTGTGGCGTAATTCTCAATGCTGGAAGGATCATTTAATATATCCGGATTGAAATCGTTTTGAATTAAAACCTGCTGATTGAGCTTTGCTCCAAAAGCCATAAGCGGGTTCGTGGTAGCCATTCCCGAGTGAGACGCGGTTATGTTTGGTAAAAACGTAGCGTTGGTCTGTTTGTAGTCAGCCACGGATTGATGGTAATCCTGTTCAGATATCTTAATGGAAGTGTTATTTTCCGAAACTTTGGCTAATACTTCAGCTTTTGTGACTGTTATGGTTTGCTGCGCCTGAAGCATAGCTGTAAAGCATAGGAAGATAACTATCAGTATATATATATTCCTTTTCATGATTTTTTTATTTGCTGGTACAAAATTAGGTCAATCAAAAACCGGAGTAGGTAACTTATGTTACCAAACAAAATAAGGAGCCATTTGAATGTCCTTCTTTCTACATTCTCATTATCGTCCGCATTTAAGGGCAAGCCCAGTGGGAAGGTCAATGCGGATGCCCTGGTTTGGCATTTGCAATGCTCGATAGCGCTTTTTGGAGATATTTTTTATGTTATAAAGTGAGTTACAAACTCAGGGCCATTGAATCCTGGTTACAAACCAGGACTAGTTAGGGAGTGAGTAAGGTCAATGCGGATGCCCTGGTTTGGCATTTGCAATGCCTGGCAGCGCTTTTTGGGAGGTATTTTTTATGTTATAAAGTGAGTTACAAACTCAGGGCCATTGAATCCTGGTTACAAACCAGGACTAGTTAGGGAGTGAGTAAGGTCAATGCGGATGCCCTGGTTTGGCATTTGCAATGCCTGGCAGCGCTTTTTGGGAGGTACTTTTTATGTTATAAAAGTGAGTTACAAACTCAGGGCCATTGAATCCTGGTTACAAACCAGGACTAGTTAATAAGGTTAATGCGGATGCCGTAGCTTAGCATTTGTAATGCCCGGCTGCACTTTTTTGGAGATATTTTTTATGTTATAAAAGTGAGTTACAAACTCAGGGCCATTGAATCCTGGTTATAAACCAGGACTAGTGGTGGACTAGTTGCGGACAGGTTACGGGATAGTTGAGTTGCGTATTTTCTGTTTGGATTACTCCTTTTTTACCCAGTAGCTTTCATCTCCGATAATAATGTTGTGCTTATCTTTTTCAAACAGGAATAACTCACGCCTGATCATGCCGTTATCGTGATGAAATTCAATGGTATGTCCGTTGATTTTATAGGTTCCCATGTTTTTACTGCCATCCTTTTTTTGTGTTGAACTGCCCCCACCAACGCGCGATCCCACGACAACAGTACTGCTGGACGATCCCTGCTTGTCACTTTTTGAGGCGGTGGCAGTATAGGGCCCTGTTCCGCCGCCGTCACCGCCCATGATTGAATTTGACGACAGTTCAAACAATCCATCAGGCATTAGCTTAATCGAGGATTTATGTGACCCGAATGAACTGCTCCCGCTATAACTCCAGAAGATATTGTTTAATTTTTCACCAATAGTGCCTGGCATTCCCCTAACCCCGTCAAGTACTTCCCATTGTCCGGTTTTGTTTCGCTTGACTTCATATTTTCCGTTTTTGTTTTTTCTCCAGATAGTCCATTTGGAGTACTTTCGCCAGGGGCTGGCACTTTCAAGTTCTTTTGAAACGGCCACATTAAATTCCGAAGGCGGCGTTTTACACCCATTGTAAGCCTCACCATTTTTAAACAGCAGATAGGTATCCACCCTGAAGCCGCCAATGATAACGTCAATGTACTTGTCCACCCACACGGCTTCCAGCGCCGATGATTTGACACCTTTGCCCGGCGGGGTCCTGATAGCGGCTTCAATAATTTTTCTACGTTCTTTTGATCTGAGGCCAGCCAGCTGATGGACTGTTACTTTATCTTGCTGGTAGGAGGGAGTGTTCTCTTTACTAAAAGTGGGCTCTTTCACCACTTTCGATGAAACCGCCGCATTGATGACCCCGGGTTTTATGATTTGCCGGGCATTCTCTTTGACCTTTTTATATGCCATACCGTAACGAATAATCATCCCCAGGTCTTGGCTGGTGACCATTTGTATGATAAAAAACTCCTTGTCGTTCAACGCTTCTGCCTGATAGCCAACCGAAAATTTTTTCCCTGACGAATCCAAAAATGAATTACTAATACTGCGGTTTCCTTTTTTGTCCGTTTTAACTTTCCACGGTTCCAGTGGCTCGCCTAACATTTTTTGAAGGTCCCTGGAATTGGTTAACAGCCAGTCATTGATGTGGTTGCCATCTACCTGCTGGGCGGGGTATGCCTTGTAATAGAATTTTTTGCCTGCTTTTAGATCCTTAGGTATATAAGTCCAGCTTCCCTGGTCGGAGGTTCGGTTCCACCCTTCCTGCGCATTAGCGGAGTGCCTGAAAGTCAAAAGAGCCAGGAAAAAGAAAAGGGTTAATTTAAGGTTGGTTGTCATTTGGATTAGTTTTGGTTTAATAGGTTTGGTGACGATGATTCATTATGGTTTAAAATGGTTGATCGCCGGAGACAAATTTGCAACTTTTATGCCAAACCACATTGCTTCATTGCTTAATTGAAATGTTAAAAAATTGTGACTACTCACCCGTCATCACTAACAACGCGATGGCCTTGCGGGTGGGTTGTGAAGTGATCCCTTGACTAAGGCCTGCAAAACCGGCCCTACGCACGACACTCCTTTGGGGTAGAGGCAGGCAACCGGCAAAGAGCGGTGTGTAAACTGAGGGAAGCAGTACAAACTGAGGCATGCCCCTCATTTTTTTAAGGATCGATTAAAATGAGCCTTATTGCCAAAGTCAGATGTATTGGGTAGCTGGGCCGTTTAAGGTTTTATAATCGGGAAGAATTTACTTTATTAGGCATGAATTCATCCATTCTCCTTAATTTTTGGGTAGATGAGCATAGTTTTTGGCTAAAAAACATCATGATACGATCTCAATTAATTACAATCTTTGTGATGGTAGTCTTTGGCCTATGGAAACCACATATCCATACCGAACAAAGCAAAAAAAGATCTGGAAAAACCCAGGGGTTCCTTTAAGGCTAAAAGGATAGCCGGATCTTGCTAACTATAAAGTATTGGTGTTTATATTGTTAGCTTGTATGATATTGATCTGTTATATATTTTAATTGAAAAAATATGTCCCTTTGGAAAAACGATAAAGAATTATTTCAAATAGCTCGCGAAGAGTTATTTTGTGCCCTGGTTGGCGATATACTTGATACGATGGGTTTGCAAAATCAGTTTGTGTCCAGACAGGTTAAGCCTGTATCCGATGACATGGTGGTGATAGGTCGGGCCAAAACGGTGCTGGAGTGCGATGTCAAGGACATTACTTTAGAAGGTCATCACGACCCTTTGATTTCTCAACCCTTCGGCTTGATGTTCAAAGCCCTGGACTCGTTAAAGGAAAATGAAGTCTATATTTGTACTGGCGCTTCTTACGATTATGCCTGCTGGGGAGGATTGATGAGCACAAGGGCCATGCATCTGAAAGCTGCCGGAGCAGTTGTGAACGGATGCCATCGCGACTCCAATGAAATCCTGCGCCTGCAATTTCCCTCTTTTAGTATCGGAGCCTACGCACAGGATCAGGGGCCGAGGGGAAAGGTTGTCGACTTTGATTGTAAGATCGATTTTGGCGACATCGAGGTGTACCCCGGTGATGTGATTTTCGGTGACAGGGATGGCGTACTTGTAATTCCGGATGGCGCTGTGAAAGAGGCTTTTTCCGGTGCCATTGAGAAAGCCAGGGGTGAAAAAACTGTTCTGAAGGCTTTGCAACAGGGCATGAGCACGCAGGAGGCCTTTGATACATTTGGAATCATGTAATCCACAAAAGGGTTGCCACATTAAAAAGAAAATTAAATATGGGATTAGCAGATTTTAAATTGGATGGAAAGGTTGCCCTGGTTACAGGAGGGGGCTCTGGTATCGGACTGGGCATAGCAAAATCCTATATCGACGCTGGAGCCAAAGTCGTGATTGTCGGGAGAACAGAATCCAATTTACAGGAGGCTTGCCAGATGCTGGGTCAAAATGCTACCTACCATGTTTACGACATCACCAGGCAAGCAGGAATCCCTGATTTGGTTTCGACCGTTGAAAAAGATCAGGGGCCTGTTCAAATTTTGGTCAACAACGCAGGTGTTCACTTAAAGGCTCATACCTCAGAAACGTCCGACGAAGCGTTTTTGGAAGTATTACAAACACACGTTCTCAGTTCGTTTACCCTAAGCAGGGAAGTAGCAGACCGTATGGCTGCCAATAATATCGCTGGTTCGATCATTATGATCAGCTCCATGGCAGGCATCATGGCCCTGGACAGGGTGGTCGCCTATACAACTGCAAAAACAGCCATGCTTGGATTGATGCGAGGCCTTTTGGCAGATTATGCTACCAATGGCATCAGGGTAAATGCTATTGCCCCCGGGTGGATTGAATCCAGGATGCTGCATCAGGCATTGGACAATGATTTGCCCAGAAAAAGTAAAATCCTGAAGCGAATTCCCTTTAATAAATTTGGTCAACCGCAAGATATTGGCAATGCGGCCATCTTCCTGGGATCGGATGCCTCAGCATATGTTTCAGGTGTGTTGCTACCGGTTGACGGTGGAGCAGCCGTGGGTTTCTAAATTTTTAAAATAACCAGTATCAGTCCACAACCACCTGGTAGCGTTAACTTGTAAGAATCCATGCTAAAACAGCCCTTCTCTCAATTTTTATTGCTTGAAAATCAATCTATTATGTCTTTATTGGGCGTATGCTACTTCCAAATATAGGGGCCTGATTTCGGGTCGAAAAAATCTTGTGCTACCTTCTTGCTGTTGAAACCGGGCACCTGCCGGTTGACCCGAAGCATCATATATGTGGATCTTCAGAATGTTGGTGACTGACACAATATTCAATAGATTCCAGCAAGGAATCTTGAATTTAAGAACTGTTATAGAATTTGAAGTGAAACGAAATTTGATAAAACCGGCAAAAAAAATGATATATTGTTAAAAAAAAGAAAATGAAGTACATCAAAGCCCTGATCATGTTGATGTTGTTGATCGGCTGTGGTCAGCAGGAAACAAATAATCGGGAGGAAAGGGTTATTAATGAGGCAAGACCCAACATACTTTGGCTTGTAACAGAAGACCTGAGTCCGGTGTTACCCCCATTTGGTGACTCTACGGTAGTAACACCAAATTTAAGCTGGCTGGCTGCCGAAGGGATCCGTTATACCAATGTATTTTCTCCATCCGGTGTCTGTGCTCCCAGCCGGGCTGCCATTGCGACAGGGATGTATCCAAGCCATATTGGGGCGCATCACATGAGGAATGGCGGTAGCAAAAAATACCTTCCCGAAGGTGTCACCCCTTATGAAGCCCTGCCACCTGCTGGCATAAAGATGCATAGCGAGTATTTAAGAAGGCAGGGGTATTATTGTACTAATAATTCGAAAGAAGATTACCAGTTTCGAAAGCCTGTTACCGCCTGGGATGAAAGCAGCTCTAAGGCCCATTGGAGAAACCGAAAATCCGGACAGCCATTTTTTGCCATCTTCAATTTTGGTGTCACACATGAGTCGCGGATATGGGCAAAAGCAGCAGATTCCCTGTGGGTAGACGAAGACCTTGAAGTACCTGTTCCTCCTTATTTACCCGACAATGATGTGGGACGTAAGGATGTTCGCCGAATGTATTCCAACATTATGGAAATGGACCATCAGGTAGGTGAAATATTGAAACAACTGGAGGAAGACGGATTGCTTGACAGCACCATCATCTTTTGGTATGCTGATCATGGAGGGCCATTACCCAGGCAAAAACGATTGCTCTATGATTCCGGGATAAAATTGCCTCTTATTATTAGATACCCTGATAAACGAAGCGCCGGTGAGATTGATGACCGGCTGGTGAGTTTTATCGATTTCAAGCCTACATTGTTGTCGCTGGCAGGGCTGGAACCGCCGGCAAATTTGGATGGACGTGCTTTTGCCGGAAAATACGAGGATAAAACGAAAAGGCAATACATACACGGCGCTGCAGATCGTTTTGATGAGCGTTATGATATGATTCGCGCTGTTCGGGATAAACGCTTTAAATACCTGAAAAATTTCAGGCCGGAGCAGGGCTATTATTTGCCTGTGGCCTATCGGGAGCAAATGCCGGTAATGCAGGAACTGCTTAGACTCAGAGATTCAGGGGGACTTGATGAAGCACAAGCTTTGTGGTTTCGCCCCACTAAAGACGTTGAGGAGCTATTTGATACCCAGCGCGATCCTCACGAGTTGAAAAATCTGGCTGAAGATCCTGATTACAAAGATAAACTGGAAGAGCTACGGCAGGAATGTGACAGGTGGATGCTTGAAATCGACGACAAAGGCCTGATGACTGAACAGGCGTATATAGAATCAATATGGCCGGGAGGTCATCAGCCCGAAACTGAAAAACCGGTTTTAACACAACAAGGCAAATTGGTCGAAATCTCTTGTGCGACTGCAGGAGCTTCTATCGGATACCAAATATTAACGGAAGGACAGGAACCTGGAAAGGTTTGGCAGGTTTATGTGGAACCTTTTGCACTGAATTCGCATGAAAAATTAGTAGCTGTGGCCGACAGGATTGGTTACAGGCAAAGTGAACAAACAAGTATGGTTGCCGTGCCTTGATTTTTAAATCCTAAGAAATGCTGGTTTTAATATTTAGGAACAGTTTTCGATATTGATGTGGGCTCATATGAGTGATGGACTTGAACTGCCTGTTGAAATTGGAAAGTGTAAGAAAGCCGCATTCATAACAAATCTGGGCAATGTTAAAATTATCTTCTAAAAGCAACTTCCGTGCGTGGCCAATACGAATTTCATTGACGAAGTGTGAAAAGGTCTTGTTGGCACGTGGCTTGAAATAACGGCAGAAGGAAGTGGTGGTCATGTTTAGCATTTCTGCTATTTCCTCCAAAGCAATTTTAGACTTGAAATTTGTCATTACATAATCATATACCTTCCTCATTTTTTCCACGTCTTCCCCTCTGAATACATTCTGATAACCTGGGCTGGACAGCAGGTTGTAGTCCTCACTTTCAGCGAGTATATCGATCATTTCCAATAATCTGATAATGCGTCTGAACCCTTTTTCAACAGCAATTTGTGGAAATAACTCATGTATTTTGTTGCGGGTTTCACCGTAGAACTCCATGCCTCTGACAGAGTTTTCTACCAGCTTGTTGACCTTGTAAAACTCCTCCTTGTCCAACAGCGATCTGCTAAGCAGTTCGTGATCAAAATAGATGACCAGGCCATGCGTCAGCAGCTTGCTGTCCTTTTCAAAATAGGCTTCATCACTTCTCCAGAGATGAGGAAGATTAGGTCCTGTTAAAGTGAGATCCCCTTCCTCAAAGGTTTGCACGTGATCTCCCACAAATCTGGTCCCCTTGCCTTCCACGATGAAAGATATCTGGAATTCCGGATGGAAATGCCACATAGGATTAAAAAATGGACCTTTCAGGTCCTTGAATATAAAGGTCTCCTTAGCGGTAAGCGTTTTTTCAATATTGGGACCACGCATAAATTTTCAATATTTTGAAAAAGGAAGACAATTTAAGGTAAAAAAGTGTCATTTCGTAGAAAATATGGGAATTATTGTCTTGGTTTTTATTTGATGGCTTTGTTCAGTTAGCGATAAAAAATACCTGTGCCGGATACTTATACTTCAAAATACCGGCAGTTTGTAATAATGCTTTGAAATGAGATTAAAAATTATGGTATGCAGAACAAATGCCGCCATTACAGCATTTTATTGAAATTACGTTTTGCGATGGGCTATTTCTGTGGCGAAGTTTGCGGGTAAATTGTTTTCACTGCCATGGGCTGTCTTTTGACCGGCAATAAACAGCTCATGGCAGTGATTTTAAAGTCTATTCGCTGGCGGCAATGTCTCCCTCTGTAATATAATCCAGCAATTGCCAGGTCTCTTGTCTTTTCAAGGTTCTTGTTTCCAGTATTTTCTCATAGAAAGTGTTCATGTCCTTTTCAGGATGCACTTTTTTCCAGGCTTCCCCGAAACTGTCCTTGCTCATATTCTCCCAGGATCCGTAAAAATCTACGGTCACGTATTGGTATTCGTATTTGTCTCCCCAGGGAGCCATACGCGACAATAGTATCCAATCCTGCATATCACCGGCTTCGGCTCTGGCAGCATGGACAGGCTTGACCAGCTCCCGTTCCATTTCTTCATAGGCAGCTTCTTTTCCCTGATCAACTTCCATAAAATTTACAGCGATAAACTGGGCTGGAGCAGCAGAAGGTCCGGGTATAGCTTCATCAGTCATCGTTAACACTTCCCCCCAGACGAGGTCCCTGGCGGCGGCAGTTTTTTCATTTAATTCAGCAATATCCATCTCCGGATACACTTTCTTGGCCATTGCTTCAAATTGCTTATAAGGATCTTCCAGTTTAGCAATATCATCGTAAACAGTGACGGTGACATAGTCGTAATTTGTGTTTTGTCCATATGGAAACTTGACACCATACAGGTACCAACCCACAATGTCTCCGTTTTTAATTCTTTCCTGGTGCAATGCTTTCCAAATATCTTTTTCCAACGACATGTATTCCCCTCCCGGCTTGGCTTTCATATAATCAACTTCTACGTAGATTGTTGATTGTGCCTGGTCCTGCGCATGCAGTAAAGGTGAGCTAATCAGTACACTTAAAGAAAGTATACAAAACATTAATAACATGTTTTTGTTCATGAATTTTTATGGGTTTGTTTTCAACAAGTTAAGAAAATAAATCAACTGTTTTGATACTTCTCTTTGAATGCGGTATTGATAAGGTTGGAAGGGGTGCTAAAGCGGATGGAGTAGGGGTAATGGCTTATTGGGATGGCATGTTGGTCAAATTTTAATCCTGAAATAAAGCAATTGACGGGATATGCTCCCGCCAATTGTTCCACACATTTGTTTTACCCATTAGCTAACAACCTCCTACTTTTCGATCAAAGAGTGTCCCTCTAGTTTTAATACATCGGTTTTCGCCAGGTTTTAGCCAATAATCTTTCCAATGCTTCCAGGAAGAACCATTGCTATATTCAAGCGTTACTTTTAGATTGTAGGCTCCTGCCGGATAGTTGGATTTCTTATTTTGATCTAATAACAAAGTGCCACTGCCGCCACTCTTGTTGACCCCTGAGTGGGTAGTATAGGAATGCCTGTAACGCACATTGTACCAGCCCTGGTTTTCCAATTTAAAAGAGGCCGCAGGTGCGAGGCTTTCAATACATTCGGTCGCGGTGTAATCTGTTGTATAACCCATTTTAGCTAAACTGTTATCTTTTAAATACCGAATCGTATAGGCGATAGCCACACCGGGATTGGACTTGGAGTAAACGGCGTTTTTCCCTTTGATAATTTTTTCCAGGTCACCAAAATTTTTGGCACTTACCGATTCCGAGGCAATTTCAGCATTACCACCTATGGTGACAGCCGTCATTGTTGACTTTGCCAGTATTTCCTTAACTTTTACCTCGACGTCAGCATCTACTTTTACACCCGAGGCATAGCTTAGCGCGGACTCCAGTTCCGTTGAGGTGGCATTTACGGTTGTTTCCAATCTGAACATGATAAGCCTGCCATAGATCACAGAGCTTACATAGGCGGGAGGATTGTTGCTGTCAATCAGGTTTTGCACCTCCTCCACGGTCACGTTAGGATGAAAAACAGCAGCAGGTGAAGGCGGGGTTTCCATGGTGATGGTGTAAAAGGCTTGCTTGTAAACCATCATGGCTACAAATTTTTCGGTAGAGGTACTGTATCCGAATTCCGAAGCCAAATTGCCAGTCGCCCACTCCACATTTAATCCAACATCCAGTGACAGTTGTTTGCTGGAATAAGAAGTAGCCTTTTTAATAGAGGAATTCGATGCATTTACATAACCTTCCTGGTATTGGTTGTTATTCCACCAGTTCAGTGATTCGTCGATCCTGGCCTGCACTTTGCCGTTATTGGGATCTGCGACTATTATATTGCCCTCTTCCCCGATACCGGGCAAATCGAGCCTTAATTGAACTTCACTTCGAGGCAGGGGTAATGGTTCGGGAAGCCCATCCATCAGGGATTGATTTCCTATTACGATAGCGCCGGGCCATAAAATGCCATTAGTTGGCCGTAATATCGCTACTTCCTCGAAATTTTGCTCCAGGCTGTAGGTTGTCCGGGTACATACTTTGACTATACCTTTCTCTGAGGAGATTGTGCCGGGAGCCTGCTCCTTAACCGTACGTTTTGATGGCAGGCCATCGGTCTCCTGTACATTGAGCATATTATCCGGGTTGTAGGATAAGGTTTCCAGAAAACCATTGATATCATCATGGCATGTCTGGCAGACCGGAAATTCTTCATCCTTTGCACAGGCATTGATCAGAATGCTTGCGATTATCAATGCCACGATACTTATTCTATTTGTCGATAATTTTGAGCTATGTGATTCCATTATCGTTTTGATTAGTTTACGAATGTGTTATAGCGGTTAATTGCACCGGCGCGTGAAAGGTTACCCATGTCAGCCCACACGGCTATTTAATTAATGTGAGTTTTGCCAATAGCCGGTCCGGCCTGACTTGAATCATTGTTCCATATCATATTGGTGAATAATTTTGAAGCGTCGGTATACTGCCGGCCGGTGTGGTGTAGCACCTTAAATTCATAAATCTTGATCCAATGAAGGGAACCTTAAATCTTGGCCGTGTATCAGGAATAAAAATTCTGATTCACTGGACTTTTATCTTTCTGATTGCCTGGGTGGTTTTTCTTGAAATCTCACGTGGTAGTGATGGTTCGACCATCATGTTGAGCATTGCTTTTGTGCTGGTGATTTTTGGTTGCGTGGTGCTTCACGAGCTGGGGCATGCTTTGACCGCTAAACGCTTCGGTATCAGTACGCGCAAAATAACCCTGCTCCCAATCGGTGGGGTGGCCAGCCTGGAAAGGATGCCAGAAAAACCAAAGCAGGAATTGCTGGTAGCCGTTGCAGGTCCGGCGGTGAATGTGGCGATTGCTATATTGCTTTACCTCATCTTTCCTATTAATAAGTTTCTGTCGGAAAATTCGGAACAAATGGAGGAGGCATTGGGTAAGGTGACAGCTCAGAATTTTGTGTTTTATCTGTTTTTCGCCAATATTGTGTTGGTGGTTTTTAATGCCATACCGGCATTTCCGATGGATGGCGGACGCATATTGCGGGCCCTGTTATCGATGACCCTGGACCGGGTACAAGCCACCAGGATTGCCGCTTCCTTAGGGCAATTGATGGCCGTTTTATTCTTTTTTATTGGGTTATTCTACAATCCGTTGCTTATCCTCATAGCCATTTTTGTTTATTTCGGGGCGCACAGTGAAAATGTCATGGTACAACATTTGGCTTTGCTTAAAGGACATAAGGTAAATGAGGCGATGATGACCAATATTACGATTTTGAGTCCCGATCAAACCATTGGAGAGGTGGTTGATATTGTGCTATCCGGTACCGAAATACATTTTGTGGTGAGCGAAAACCAGACGGTGCAGGGTGTGTTGTACCAGTCGGATTTCATCAATGCCATGAAAGAAAAAAATACTCATGCACCGGTGAAGGATTTTATGACAAAGGATTTTGAAAAAGTCAGGTTGAATGAAGATCTTTCTCAATTCTACCGGAAAGTACGGGCCAGTAAGAAAAGCTTCTTTCCGGTTTTGGAAAATGACCAGCCGGTTGGCGCCATAGACTTCAACAATATCAATGAATATATGTTGATCCGCTCTACCCTGGATTATTGATCCTGGCCGACGTGCCTGCTATTTTCCGTCAATGGGCGTCGCGGGTGACGTCTGCGCCGGAGTTACCTACTAAAAAGTCGAGATCAGCACCTTTGTCAGCCTGTTGCACATGGTTGATGTATAGGTTCACGTAGCCTCGCCCGGTGGCAGGTGTGGGCTTGACCCAGGCGGCTTTTCTATGAGCCAGTTCATCATCATCTACCTCTAATTGCAGCCGGCGATTTTTAACGTCTAACCGGATCCGGTCGCCATTTTGTACCAAAGCGAGTACACCACCTGCCGCTGACTCGGGAGATATGTGTAGCACGACCGTACCATAGGCAGTGCCACTCATCCGCCCATCGGATATGCGCACCATGTCTTTTACGCCTTTCCTGATCAGCTTTTCGGGGAGGTCCATGTTGCCGACCTCTGCCATGCCCGGATAGCCCTGCGGGCCGACCCCTTTAAGCACCATGATCGAATTTTCATCGACATCCAGGTCCGGATCATCGATGCGCTGATGATAATCTTCAATACTTTCAAAGACCACAGCCCGCCCTTCGTGTTGCATGAGTTCAGGAGACGCGGCAGAGGGTTTGATGACCGCGCCGTTCTCGCATAAATTGCCTTTTAAAACCGCAATGCCTCCTTCTTTCAGCAATGGTTCGTCAATGCTGGCAATTACTTTTCGGTTATAACATTCAGCTTTCCGGTTGTTTTCACCCAGGGTTTTTCCATTGGCAGTGATGGTATCTAGGTGGAGATGCTTTTCCAGTTCCTTAAATACAACCGGTAATCCACCGGCGTAGAAAAAATCTTCCATGAGATACTCGCCGGAAGGCTTCAGGTTGACCAATAACGGAATTTTGCTACCGAGATGATCAAAATCCTCAAGCTTTAAATCCACCCCGATACGACCGGCAATAGCTTGTAAATGAATGATAAAATTGGTTGATCCTCCCACGGCAGCATTGGTAATAATAGCATTTTCGAAAGCTTTGCGGGTTAATATATCCGAAAGTTTGAGATCCTCTCTGACCATTTCAACGACCCTTCTTCCAGACATGCGCGCCAGCACTTTTTTTCGGGCATCCACTGCTGGAATGGCTGCTGCGCCTGACAAGGTCAATCCCAGCGTTTCCACCATGCAGGCCATCGTGGAGGCTGTGCCCATGGTCATACAATGCCCGCTGCTTCTGGCAGCACATATTTCAGCCTCCAAAAGATCTTCTTCCTGGAAATCGTCGTTCTTAACCTTTTCTTTTATTTGCCAGACAAAAGTACCGGAACCGATCTCTCCGCCTCTGAATTTGCCATTAAGCATTGGCCCTCCGGGTACCACAATCGTGGGCAGGTTAACACTACAGGCCCCCATGACTGTGGAGGGTGTGGTTTTATCGCAGCCGGTTAATAATACGACACCATCCAGCGGATTTGCCCGGATAGACTCCTCTACATCCATGCTTGCCAGATTTCTGAATAACATCGCTGTGGGCCGCATCAGGGTCTCGCCTAATGAGGTAACCGGAAATTCAAGGGGAAAACCACCGGCTTCAAGTACCCCTTTTTTGACAATTTCTGCAAACTCCCGCAAATGTCCGTTACAAGGTGTCAGCTCGGACCAGGTGTTGCAGATACCGATAACCGGCCGGTTTTGGAACAGGTCGGTGGGGTAGCCCTGATTGCGAAGCCATGATCTATGGATAAACCCCCTTTTATTCATTCCCCCGAACCAATCCTGGCTTCTTAAATTCTTTTTCTTTTCTGCCATGTTATATGATTACTTGAGCGCCTGAAAATTTACATTCCAAACAAAAAATCAAACTAATGATAATTATTGAAATAGTCCACTGATAATTGTCCCTTTTGTCCGGGGCGGAAATAAGACCGCTAATGAGACCGTTGGGATCAGGAGACTGACACGAAATCCTGGTATTTATTAAAGAAATGCCTCATTTTTTCTTCCAGTTCCTCCCATTTGTTGGCTGCTATCAGTTTTTTGTCAAAAATCTCACCGCCGATGCCAAACCCCTCGGCACCGGCCTGAAGGAATTCACTGAAGTTTTCCAGGCTAACGCCGCCGGTAGGAAGTAGTTTTATATTGTTTAATGGCCCCTTAATTTGTTTGATATAAGCCACACCGCCAAGGCTGGCGGGGAAAATCTTGATCATGGAGGCGCCGGCTTCCCAGGCCTGGTAAATTTCGGTAGGAGAGTAGGCTCCCGGGAAAATGGGTATTTTGGACTCCACGCAGGAGTGAATTACATCAACGTTTAATATGGGAGTTACAATGAATTGAGCACCGGCATTAACTGCCTTTTCAAGGTCAGCCGGGGAGCAAACCGTGCCGGCCCCGACATTCATCTGCTCTCCATACTTTTCGTTGAGCCATTGAATGATGGATGCAGCATCGGGTGTGTTTAAGGTCACTTCAATATTTCGAAAACCGGCCGAATGGTAGGCGGGAAGAATGTGATCCAGCTTTTCGCGGGTAAGCCCACGGACGATGCCAATTATGGGGATGCTATAAAATAATTCCCAGTCAAATGTGTGATTTTTCATGCGTGATGTTTGAAATTCGTATTTTGATAAATTTTTTTGTGACCCTCGCAAACCAATAACGCCACTTCGGCGGCAGGCACAAAATGACATTGCGGTAGTAGCCCAAGCACTTCAGCCCCTAGTCGATAAGTCTCACTGAACTTTGCGCTGGCGCAAATGATGATATTCTTATAATCGATGGTATCTGATAACTCCGTACCGATCAGCAAGCCGCTTAAAAAATGAAAGTTCTGATGTTCGTCCAGCTTGCCTAGCAATTGATTGGTCCTCGTTTTGAAAAGCCCGGTTAAAAAATTTTGTTTTTGAGACATTTTTACCCCTTCAATAAAGGCGTCTTGATACGCTTTACTGAATTTTTCAGGTTTTTTTACGGATGCCTGCAGCGTACTCCTGGAGGTAAGCAGGTTAAACAACTCGCCTGTCATAAATGTATGAAAGCCTACAACCTCCTTGTTTTTGATGGCAATGTGTTTTGAATGCGTTCCGGGAAAAATATAAACACCTTCCTCAAACTCATAGCGCATTCCGCTTACCAAACCAAGTAATTCTGTTTCTTCGCCCCGCATGACATCATCCTCGCTGCTGATGCCTGAGATTAATAAAGTATCGTATGGAAAAGCATCATTGGCAGGAAAAAAACGCCTGGATAATACCTGTTCGTTGAGCATTAAAGGCAATTTTGCATAAGGAAGCTCTGTCATGCCAATAGAAGAGGACGCCATGCCGGATATGATCAGGGCGTGGCCCTGGCAGGATAACCCACATTCGGATTCGAGTCGGGCAATAGCCTGCACCAGGAAGTTTTGAAAGAACTTAAAGCGATCAGGCTGCTCTTCTAATGCAACCCATGACTCAAAACTTTTGGCGATCCCGTTTTCGGTGATTACCTCTCCATGAATTTTATCTGAGTTAACATCTAATAATCTTAATCGCAAGGTGGAAGTTCCCCAATCACAGCTCAAAAAAAGGTTATTCATACGGCAGGAAAAACTTTTGATAACTTCATTAAAGGATAATGCTCCTATTTTTGCTCCTGGGTACGAAGGTACGGAATAAAATAAAACTTATGCAACGCTTCCCTATCCCTATCGCCCTCGTCCGCATTTTAGGGTGGCCTGTGTGGAGGGCCAATGCGGATGCCCTGGTCCTGCGTTTGTAACGCCCCTTCTCCTCGTGATCTCAAAGCCTAATCGTCCGTATTTTAGGAAAGCTTTGCGTAACAGGCCAATGCGGATGCCCTGGGCCTGCGTTTGCAACACTTCCGAACTACTTAAAACAATGTAAAATTCCTTACCTCACCTATTTCCTCAACTTTTTCTACTTTTCGTTTGTCAAATAATCTTTTGCTATTTACATTTGCAGCCCATAACGGTTAAGTACTGGTTTTTACAGATTACTTAATTGTTGGTTCCATAGCTCAACTGGATAGAGCAACTGCCTTCTAAGCAGTAGGTTCGGGGTTCGAGTCCCTGTGGAATCACAAGACAGTCGGGAGTGTGAGTTTCGAGCAACAGCGAGGAACTTGCACAGACAACTGCTCTAACGCCCATCACCCTCAACTCAAACCAAGAAGCTTTTTTGATTTTGAACGAGTCGAATTTCACACCAAAGTAAAAAGCGGGGAGCCTTTTACAATGGCCGGGCTTTGGGAATCGAAAGTAATTGATGGCATACAGAAAAATACATTCTCCATAGTTACCACAGATGCCAATAAATTAGTGGCAAAGATCCACAACGATCCCAAAGCCAGTAATACCCGCCGGATGCCGGTAATCCTTCCTAAAGAACTACAATACGATTGGCTTAAACCTATCAAAGATGAATTAGACAAAAAAGCTATTCAAGACTTAATCAAACCTTATGAGGATGAAGAAATGGAAGCCCACTCTGTATGCAAATTACTTAGCAAACAGGCCGTAGGAAATAAGCCTGAAGCTTTGGAGGAGGTTGTCTATGAAGATTTGGATTATCCTATTTAGTAAGAATTTAGAATTAATTATCTCTATAGTTTGGATCAAGGGGATTCATGGGAATTACACGTATAAGAGAATCTGAGTTTACATCTTTTATAGCCTTAATCTTGCCTGAGTTTGGAATAAACATATTAATTGTTGTTAGCTTCCCATTATCTGGAAGAGTACCATAATTGGATACATTAATTGTCATAGGAATCTCAAAATCTGGATATTCAATCGTATAATAATGAGTAGATTTATTTGGCAAATTATTTGAAGGAATTGGTGATTTAGAAACGACATATAAATTTTCGCTTCCAAAATATTTCTCAACATTACTAAAATAATCTTCTTTCCTAGAAATCAACTTTATCATTAAATACTGAGTGCTTGAGTCATAGGTAATTACCGTCTGAAGAAAACAGTCTTCATCACTCAAGCATAACTCTCTAATATTAAAGGATTTAAAATTTCCTTCTTTAGATTCTTGATAAGATAGGTTACTGTTCTGTACTAAATCAATATTACTTGAAACCATAATAGCCCACAGTAATTTATGGGCTTTAATGAGTGATAAAAAGTGTGGAATGTGAGCCATATCATTCAAAACAATAATCCGCACATGAAGTTGTATTTAATTTTAGGATCAATCATTGCAATCAGCTACCAAAAACAATAATTAATTATTCTTATTTATTTCGATTTTGGATGGATCGCTACTGTTTGAAGAGTCTATAATGTAATTCATTCATTACTATTCCATTTAATACTAATCACTTCACCATCATCATCAAATTCAATTTTAATTTTGGATAAATCAGAATTTTTTAAGGTTTCATAATATCTTCTTAAACTCAAGCTATCAATATTACCCGATTTTGGGATCATTAAAGAAACGTGACATAAACCGGACACTACATTTTTTGTTTCTGTTACAATAATCTGCATTGGAAGATCAAATTCGGGATATTCAACAATAATTTGATCAATTTCCTCCTTCCAAACCCTATTAATAGGGTCCAACTCATAAGTAATCATAGTACAATCCTTACCAAACCAATAGTATGGATCAACAAGAAATTCATGATTATCAAGTGTAAAACTAACTGTTAGCTTTTCGTAATTTTGGTCATTTGGATTAATGCCAGCAGCCCAATAGTCATATTTTTTTTGTAATTCACCCTCATGCTCCCTACTTTCCCCACTCAATGATGGACTATTTTCAAAATCCTTTGTGATCAAAATTTCACTAATATAAATATCTCCAAGATTTTGATTAGTTAATATTCTAGAGGTGTTATATTTTCTATCGGAAGAATGGGGAACTAAAGCAAAGTTACCAGAGACTAAGATAGCCCACAACAATTTGTGGGCCTTTAATAATTTTAAAAACAGGGGTGTCTCATTCATAAAATTAATTGCAAGTTCCGTTACCGAATGTCCTATATAAAGCTGATTTGACGACTGTTGTGGCTGAACCTGTGCCATAACCATCTACTCGTCCTCCCACTCCTAATGAATTGATTTCATGTTTAATTTGGTCCACTAATTTTTTAGTTACAGTATAACGTGACACGTTAGGCTGATTTTTGTATAAGTGAAACACATGATTCATGGCTCTTTGAACAGCGCGAGCAGCTTTATCAGCAGGATCATTTACAAAGGAAGGAAAACCAAAGTATAATACATTGGTAATTTCAAACTTTCTAGTCCAAAACCCTTGAGGAGGGGTGTCATGAACAATTCTAAATCTTATATTCTTTATGCCAGCTTCTTGCCAGCTTGAAGAAGTATTCCTGAAGTCAAAACTTATACAATCAATGCCATCCTCTTCCACTTCTCCCGGAATGGTAGTTCCTTCGGTGACGTCCAAGTCAACCACATGGCTTTCATAATTGTTGATTTGCCCTCCAGAACCTCCTCCTGATCCACCTCCACCACCGGTTTGAGGCTCAGTAAAACAATGTTCCTCAGTAGATGTTCCAGTAACGCTCCAATTATCACACCCAAGAAGTGATGCGCCCTGGTACCAACATGTTCTCGAATAATCGGTGACATTATATTCATAGCAAAACAGTCGATCATCTGGCTCCTCACCCGGTCCAGTGCTTGAGGTAGTAATAGGTATTGGGAATCCACTAGGATCTTCTAATGTACCTAATTGAACACCATTTTCGAGAGTAAACCCTTCCAGGAAATTACCATTCAAATCACGTTTTAGTATCCAACCTGACAGATTATCAATGTTTAAGACAGTTTTACCATTAGTGGCGGAAAGATAGTTATGTGTTTCACTTTTTTCAGGTATCACAGTTATAATACCTGGCGGGTTGGTAGTAGTTACATAGTTAAAACTTAATCTGGCATTAGGGGGGGCAGCTTCGATTTGATCAAAGTTATTAGCGAAAGGTTTTCCCTTAATCTTGATTAGACCTTGATCTAAACCCTTCAACTCAAAGGTGACTGTTTTGTTTAAGTCAATTCCCAACCGTCTAATGTCTAATTGTTCTTGTAAGTCTGGTGATACAGTAGGCGAAACTTCTTGGTTATCCTGACAACTTATTGCAAAAAATAGAATAAGAAAAATGAAAAAATGCTGGAATTTTAAAGATTTCATAATGTGTATTTTGGGTTGTTAAAAAATAATTAGCTGCTTGAAAAAAAATCTGCCGGTGAAGATTAATTTCAATGATAATTAACAAATTATAAAATTACGAACCAAATTATGTGGAATATATTTTACATTTTGACAAAAAATAGTAAGGCTTTTCGCGGGGCTATGGGCGGTGAAAGATTTTAAAAGCGAAGGTATCACCAAAACAACCGTCACAATAGTCACGTGCCAACCTATTGAGCTTATGGCTAAAATTCACAACAAGCGTGCGAATTCTGAGGGGCCAAGAATGCCTTTGATTATTCCGGAAGACCTTTGTGGTGAATGACTTGCCCATAAAGGTGGCGATAATGTTGAGCGAATGCGAATATTGGTAATGGTAAAGCCCTATCCTGATGATTTCTTGATGGCTGATACCGTTACAGATTAACTGGAAAGGAGTCAGTTAACGGGCCTGCAAAGCTTGGAACGTTTATCTATGAAGATTTGGAGTATCCGATTTGACGTCTTTTATAACTGAGATACAAATAGTTTTATTAATTCAAATATAACAGTTCCACTCAAACCATTTAAGATGGATACGCCTTGTTCGATTAATATTTCACCAATTTTACTTCCTCCTTTTTCAGGTTCAGTGGAACGCTCATAAATTTCCTTTATTGTCTGTAGGATATCTGGTTTTAAATTAGCCAATTCGCTCTTTAATTCTTGAAACTTTTCCTCAGATATCCCAGAATTTTCATTGTAAGAGACTGAACCTATCTTATCAGCAATTGTTACATTTCCTTTGTTTCCTTCAAGGTGATGCGATTTATTATAATAGTTGCCGCCACTGATGTTAATATTTGATCCCATATTTTCAATGAGCTTAGTCGTATTTTGCTCTTTTAATTTTATAGTATTTGCTAATGATTTAATTGTTTCTACTAAAAAATTTTGATTTTCAAGCATTGCTTTTCGCTCCTTAATGACCATTTCTTCGGCTGGTTTTGCAAAATGCTCTGCTGCTATTTCAAAAACCACCGAAGGTTGTAAACCTCTAAGCCTAATTTCGTTTAATACAATTCCTAATTGTGGATGAGTTTCTTTACTCTTTTCAGCTATTAATGCGAAAATAGCAGGGTCAAGTATATTCATTCCTTCCCTGATAAAAACTTCAATTGTAGGAACACTTTTATAAAGTTGTTCAAATTCACCAGGTTCAAAATTTCTATCTTTTGGTTCTCTGTTTTTGAATTCTTTATCAAAGTAAATGTAGTCACACTTTACTCCTTCAATCTCCCACCCAAATTTAGCTGTGCCGTACAAACAAGCATCGGTTAATTCAGCTAGATTTAAGTTCGCAAACCTTAGATCTGCTCTCTGAAGATTTGCCTTTCGAAGATATGCCTCTTCAAGATTTGCGTCCCGAAGATCTGCCCATCCGAGATTTGCCCATGCGAGAGTTGCTCTTCCCAGATTTGCCATTCGAAGATCCACCTCCTTAAGATTTGCCTGCCCAAGAAACGCCCCTCTAAGATCTGACCCTCTAAGATCTGCCCCTCTAAGATCTGACCCAGTAAGATTTGCATCTATAAGATTTGCAGCTATAAGATTTGCAGCTATAAGATTTACCCATTCAAGATTTGCATCTCGAAGATCTACCCCCTGAAGATCTGCCCCCTGAAGATCAATTTTATAAAATGACTTCTTTCTTCTGTACTCATTCCATTTTTCAATATTAGTTGTTAGAAGTCTAATTTGTTCCTCGCTGGTCAATTGTTTCATATAATCATTTCTAGTTCTATAAATCTAAAAACAAATGTGATTTATTGCAATTCCTACCAGCCTTGCTCTTGATGAACTGACAAAGCATCCCAAATTTTTGGTGTCAAGTCATGACCGAATTTGCCCCTATTGTTAAGTTTGAAAATTTGTTATCGGGTGTTTTTAATTTTTTATTCGTAGATTAGCGCATAATTAAGAAATTAATTGTTCTTTGATTATCGATGGTGTCAATATTTTACAATTTCTAACTATCTGATAATCAATATCTGAAAAAATGAACCGTCCTGCTTCTAAGCAGTGGGTTAACGGTTCGAGTCCGTGTAGAATCACAAGACAGTCTTAAGTGTGAGTTGCGAGGAATTTGCATTGAAAACTGCTCTAACACTTACCACCCTCACCAACCCAAACCAAGAAGTTATTTGATTTTTAACAAGTCGAAATTTACGTCAAAGTAAAGCGACTTGACAGATAGTTTTTTATTCTTGGACACAACTTAAATCATCAATAAAAGGAGGAGCCAACATGGCGGAAATAAAAATTATAGTAACAAGATGGTATCCGGAGAAGCAACTGCTCGTCACCCAGATGAGTGGCGATATGGAAGAAAAGGATATAGAACGGTGGGAAAATTCTTTGCGCAATACCTTAGGCCTGATTGAGAATAACTCGGTATTTAAAGTCTTTGTTAATACCAACGGCTTCAATGCGATTAACCTGGATGTACAAAAAAAATATAGAAGCGTCATCCCCCGGACACTGGCGGCATATGATTGGCGCGTTGGTTATATTGAGCTATTGGAAGATGAAGCAGAAAAAATGATTTATGGAAACACCAGGGGGATCAAATGTGGGGGAGCGGCCCATTGTCATCACGACGAAACAAAAATGACAATCTATCAAGATCATTTTGGTACAGAGCGGGAGCGTTACTTCGCTGACCCTGACCTTGCCAGTCAATGGATCGAAAATCTGGCTATTTGAGGTGAAAATATGATGCCAGGAACAAAATGAATCGGTGCCGGAACCAGTCTTGTTATTTTCACAACTGCCTGATAAATAATCCTGTTTCATCTAAAAATCATTTTTATTGCTGACGTGATGTCGATGGTTGGCGAATTAAACAAAAAATAGAAAGGGAGGGTAAGTTTGAGCGATTTCATGATACGTAATGTTGTCGGACTGTTTGAAACAGTTGAATTAATCAAATGGATTTTTTGGTTCTGAACATTGGTCCGTTTTTTTTCGTAATTTGTGATTGTAAATAGCTGTAGCCTGTTTAAGGCATTCTTTTTATGAACCCTGGTCTTATCGGTTTTTACGGAAACAACTCAATTTTACCTATTATCACCAAATGGCAAAGGTTTTACCTTTTGATGATTTTATCGCTTGTATTTCACCAAAATCAGGCACAACAAATTGAAGGTAATGAAGTGGGGTATCCATTTATTAAAAACTATAGTCCCTACGAATACAAATCCCACAGGCAAAATTGGGCGATCACCCAATCTACAGAAGGTCTTATGTATTTTGGTAATGGAAAAGGTGTGTTGGAGTTTGATGGCGTTAACTGGAGGTTAATTTCATTACCCAACAGGGGCCATGTCAGGTCAATATTCACCGCTTCTGATGGAACTATTTATGTTGGTGGCAATAGCGAACTTGGCTATTTGGCGCCCGATGCAAAGGGCCGGTTGGTATTTAATTCAATGTTGGAGCATGTTTCACAGGAAAAGAGGGATTTTGGCCGCGTTTGGACCATATTTGAAAGCAATGACGGGATATACTTTCAGTCCTATAATTATTTATTTCTTTGGCGTCATGGAAAGTTTAAATTCTGGGATTTTAAAGATCGCTTACACAGGGCATTTCATGTCAATAATAAGACATATGGCTTTGAACTCGGAAAAGGGTTAAAGACATTAGAAGATGATCAATTTACACTGACACCTGATGGTGCGATAGTAAAGGATTTCCGGGTAGAGGCGATGTTGCCTTTGAGCAAAAACCAGATTCTACTGGGTACCCGGTACAATGGGTTTTTTAAGTATGATGGATATTCTATTGTTCCTGTGTCGCTATCATCCGATGAATTGCTGAAAACAACCGGCTTGTATAAAGCAATCCGCGGGCCGGATAGTACGCTGATCATTGGATCCAGTCTGGGCGGTGGGATTATTATATTAAATAAAGACGGCGAGCTTAGACAGGTTATTGACGAAAGTACCGGAATTTTGAACCGCAATGTGCTTAATGTTTACCTGGACAGGCAAAATGCTTTATGGATAGGTACGCAAGGAGGTATAGCCAGGGTTGAGCTAAATTCAGTGTTTTCTGTATTTGACCACAGGTTGGGGTTAGACGGGACTATTCAATCAGTAATCAGACACCGGGATACCATTTTTGTTGGAACCAGCGTTGGCTTGCATAAAATGATACAAAAGGAGGGTAAATGGCGTTTTAAAAAAATAGAAGCCATCCCGTATTATACCTGGAATACAATTTCCATCAAAGATTTGCTATTTATAGGTACTACCTATGGTACCTATATATATAAGAATGGCGTCAGTGAACACCTGGTTGACATTAAAGAAACCGCAGCAGAATTGATCCAATCATCCTTTGATCCCGGTACGATATGGCTGGCCGTTGATAAAGGCCTGGCGAGACTGCAATTCAAAAATGATAAATGGGTATTTGCAGGGGAAATACTGGGAATTAGCAGTGCCGTACGAGGAGTAGTCGAATATAAACGCGGTGAGATCTGGCTTGCTACAAAAGCAAGTGGGCTATTCAGAATTCAACTGCCAATTGCAGATGATAACTCTTTAAGTCTTGAAAATGCTGTCATCACACATTACTCCAGCCAACATGGGGTTCCTGTCGGAGACAACCGGTTACGCTTAATAGAGAACAGGTTATATATACGCTCTGAATTTAATAAAACCTTCCTATTTGATGATGCAAGTAACACATTTGCTGAAACAAATTATTTTAACGTTAATCTTGGACTTGATGGCCAGGTGGCTTTACCTAAAAAAAACATGGATCAGCATGGCGTCATCTGGTTAGATATCATTAACCAGGATGGTAATTCACCTGCCATTGTCAAGTCAATTTTGGAAGATACAAATACTTTTAATACCCAATTTTATCCGATTGGTGAGATGATAGACCGGTACAGGGATTCTCATCACGCAGATGTGTTTTATGCTGAAGATAATTCGATATGGTGGGGGGGAATGAATGGAATTGTTCGTATGAATTTGAAGGGAGAATCAACGTCATTGGGTAAATTCCAAACAATCATAAGACAGATCGGTGATCTGAACGATTCCGTTTATTTTGCCGGCAACATCTTTAATCAGGGACCACTTGAGCTAACTGCCAATCAGAATGACCTTAGAGTTGTTTATGCGGCTCCTTTCTATCAAAGTGAAGCACCAATAGTTTATCAAACAAAATTGGAAGGAGATGGCGATTGGTCCAATTGGTCAAATGAAACAAAAAGGGAATTTACAAACCTATGGGAAGGTAATTACAAGTTTATGGTAAGGGCTAAAAATAGCTTTGGGGAAATCAGTGATACCGCAACATTTTCATTTTCCGTAAGTCCACCTTTCCACCGGTCCGCCTGGGCATTCGTGATGTATTTTGCCGGGTTGGTTTTGTTAATGACCTTCATTACCAGATGGCGCTCGGCTTCGCTGAAAAGAGAAAAAATTATATTGGAAAACATTGTCGAAGAAAGGACAGAGAAAGTAAGGCGACAAGCGACGCAACTTAAAGAGCTTGATATTATGAAATCAAGATTTTTTGCAAACATTAGCCATGAATTCAGAACACCGTTAACTTTAATTCTTGCCCCAATTAAAAAGTTATTGGCAACAACAAAAACGGATAACGGAGACGTTGAAAATTTGAAGTTTCGTACTGTCAAAATAATGGAGCGTAATGCCGAAAGGTTATTAAGGTTAGTGAACCAACTACTGGACCTGTCTAAGCTGGAAGCAGGCAATATGGTGCTTGAGGCAAAGTACGGTAATGTCATTCAATTTGTTCGTACTATTGCTTACTCATTTACTTCCCTGGCAGAGCAAAAAGAAATCACCTATGAAATTGATTGTCCGGAAGAAGAGGAAGGTTATTTTGATTCGGACATTATAGATAAAATTGTTAGTAACCTCCTTTCAAATGCTTTTAAATTTACCCCGGATAAAGGCAGCATAACATTTAGTGCTTCTTTCGAAGTGAATGAAGATATTGGAGACAGGGGGCTGCAAATAGCAGTAAAAGATTCCGGAAAAGGTATTTCAACAGGCTTGCAGGATAAGGTGTTTGAAAGATTTTATCAAGTAGACAATTCACATACCAGGGAGCAGGAGGGGAGCGGTATAGGTTTGGCGCTCACAAAAGAGCTGGTCGATTTGCACCACGGGAAAATTATCCTGGAAAGTGAAGAAGGCAAAGGCAGCACATTCCATGTATGGATACCTGTTGATAAAGCTTCATTTTCGGAAGAGGAAATTGCATTGAAAGATAAAGTTCTATTGTCCGATGAAGCTAAAAATGAAACTGAAGAGTACCTTGTTACCGATCCGGACATTAAAGATAAAGATCTTGCCGGGGTGACTTCAGACGAAGCATCGGATCAGGAAATACCACTTATTTTAATTGTGGAAGACAACGATGACCTCAGGTTCTTTATTAAGGATAATTTAAAGAAGGAATTCAGGATTCTCGAAGCTCATAACGGTGAAGAAGGTCAGGCCATTGCCAACGAATATATTCCCGACCTGGTTATTTCTGATTTAATGATGCCAAAAATGGATGGTATGGCATTATGTAAAGAATTGAAGATCAATAAACCAACCAGTCATATTCCGGTGATCTTACTTACCGCTCGCGCTAATGTAGAAACCAAATTGGAGGGCCTGGAGACCGGGGCTGATGATTACCTGACCAAGCCGTTTAATATAGATGAATTGGTGGTAAGAGTAAAAAATCTAATTAGTCAAAGAAGGCAGCTGAGAGAACTGTTTGGCAAAGAAATCACACTTGAACCAAAAGCAATTACTATCAATAGTGTTGATCAACAGTTTTTGGATGCGCTGTTGGTGATGATGGAAGATAAAATGGCGGATCCTGGTTTTGGCGTTCCCGAAATGCAAAGGGAAGTAGGCATGAGTAAAACACAACTTCATCGAAAATGTAAAGCACTCACTGATCAGTCTCCGGGAGAATTTATGCGTAACTTCAGATTAAAACGGGCTGCCCACTTCCTTGTTCATCAGGGAGGTAATGTGACAGATGCCGCCTATATGGTTGGTTTCAACAACCTTTCTTATTTCGGAAAATGTTTCAAAGACTACTTTGGAGAGTCTCCCTCCGAGTACTTGCTTTCTCATCCAAAGGCAAGTGGTTAGATACAATTCTCACCTGATGTATTATTCCTGACATTCACAACGTTCCTGGCGGATGCACCAAAAATAAAGTGCTTAAGTTTGGCGCGTTGAATTTTTTTAAATAGTCCTGTATTAGCCCCAATACCTCCATTTTTGCATTATTTCACCATCTTTTGGAACTATTTTTAGAACTATTGGAACTATTTTGATAACACCCACGCCATTGTCAGCGCTAGTTTTGCAATGTTGAAAATCGGAAATATCCCGTCAGCAAATAGTATTTAAAGTAATAATTGTAAAACCCTCTAACAATGAAAACCTCAACAAACCAAAAAGGCATAGTAAAGCTTTTTTTAGCATTTGCCTTTTTACTGTTCCTGCAAGCCTGTGAAGAAATCGATCCGGACGATTGCCCGGCTTGTCCAAAGATCACCAGCATTTCTCCAAACCACGGAAGAGGTGGCGAGATCATAAGTATATCAGGTATCAATTTTGAAGATTTTATTCCTTCGGTAGATAAAGTAACCATTAACGGAAAAGAAGCTACCGTAATCAATACACCTACCGCTACCAATATAGTGGTTCAGGTGCCGGAAAATGCCGGCTCAGGACCAGTAATGATCACGATAGGTGAATTAACATCAGAAGTAAACGAACGCACCAATTTTGAATATGATTTTGTTAAAATTGACGAGATCGTTCCCAATCACGGAAGAAAGGGAGATGTTATTACCATCAATGGTTCTTTTTTCAGCACAGTACCTTCGGAAAATATTGTGCGAATTTCAGGAGTTGTAGCTGAAGTAGTTGCGGCTGCCGAAAGCCAACTTCAGGTAATTGTTCCTTCCAAACTCGATAATGGCCCGGTTACCGTAACCATTAATGATTTTACTACAGAAGGCCCGATATTTTCATATGATCTCGTAACTGTAGAGGCCATCGAACCCAGTACGGCCAGGAGGGGAGAAGTGATAAAAATCCGCGGCAGGTTTTTTGGCAAAACCATTGAAGAAAATCTGGTAACCTTTCCCAATGGTGATCCGGGCGAAATAATCAGTGCGACAGAAGAATTGCTCGAGGTACAGGTCCCGATAGCTGCCGAAAGCGGACCGTTAAGTGTTACAGTAGATGATCATGCTGTTGCCACCCCTGAATTTACCTATGAATATACAATTGTTATTACCACGTTGGCAGGATCCGGTGAAAGTGGTTTAGCTGATTTGCAAGGTAAAGAAGCTCAGTTCGCAGCTCCTTCTGATGTGGTTGTGGATCAACAGGGTAATGTATTTGTTTCTGACCGCGCCAATAATCGAATTAGAAAAATCACCCCCACCGGACTGGTTTCCACCTGGGCAGGCAATCTTTCAGGAAATTACGACGGAACCGGACCGGAGGCGCAATTTGCCCTACCGTGGGGCCTGGCCATGGATCCAGGTGGTAGTATTATTATTGGTGATGCATATAATAACTTGATTCGCAGGCTTGCCGGTCAATCTGCTTCAACAATAGCAGGGGTGAAGGATGGTATTTCCGGTAAAACAGATGGGCCAGTAGACAAGGCAAGGTTTAAATTTCCCACTGGAGTAGCGTATGGCCCCAAAGGATTATTAGCCGTTACTGATGCTTCTAATAGCCAGATAAGGCTAATTAAAGATGGCGTTGTTTCAACGATTGCAACCGGAGTTGGCTTCCTGTCAGATCTTGCTTTCGGTCCTGATGGGAACATCTATTTTTGTTCAGCAGATGATCATATCATTTACCAACTGACTACGGGCGGTGTTTTAACTCCTTATGCAGGCTCTGGCGTTCCCGGACATTTAAATGGAGCCAGGAAAGAAGCCAGATTGCTTTCTCCCATGGGTATAGCCTTTGACACATCTGGAAATCTTTTCTTTAGTGAATTTAATGGACACCGTATTCGAAAGATCGATACTGACGGTATTGTCAGCGATTACGCGGGAAATGGTCAACCTGGATTTGTTGATGGCGGTCCGGAAGTAGGTCTTCTTAATCAACCTTTTGGATTGGTACTTGACACAAAAGGCAATTTATACGTGACGGAACTTGAAAACAACGCCGTCCGAAAAATAATTCTGGAATAATCGACATCATAATTTCTAAAATATTTAACTCATGAATTCCCTCTGTTTATTTAAAAAAATAATATGCGGCGCTATACTGTTATTTGGCCTGAGCACATCCGTACATGGCCAGTTGTTTGAAACCGAACTGGACCCTGAAGAAGAATCAAGATCTTCCATTATGGACCAGGCTTCAGCCAGTTTTACCGGAGCCTCTCCATCGCTAACGCTGAAAACTTATAAGCTCAAGGGGCTTGTCGGCAAAGGTTCCTGGGATTTGTATCTATTTAATACCGTTCCAGCTATCACGTCCAAAAGGCAGGATTCATTGGAGGTGTTGGCGTCCGATATTTTGAATCAGCTTGGTGGCCTCTTCAATTTTGCCATGTCCAAGAGAGGATATTTTGGCAGTGGCCATAACCTGGAAACCAGAGATATTAAAGGAGGGCAGGTAGATTTTAGATTCGGAGGAAAATTGCTGGATTCCCGCAACCGGGAGCTAAATTCTAAATTCACCATTCCGATCTTTCAGTCCACCATCGATTTCCGCTATCTTATTCCTTTGGTTTCACATGATGTGACAACAAACCAGGACGAGAAATTTGACCTCAAAAATTTTATTCAGGGAAATTTATCATTTCGGGTCTATGGCTCGTTTATGCAGATTTTTAATACAAAAGTTTATGATGAGTATTACCAAACCAAACGTGGCGTAATGCCAACACACTCCTTATTTTCAGTAAGCGGTGAGGTAAACCTCTTTATTACCAATCAGTTTTATATCAGCGCCGGATACACGGTTTCTAATCAAACAACATTACCCCGAAGGTCATTTTTCTCTATCAGCTATACCGGACAAGGAAGAAAATAATGAACCATGAGAAATTATTCCATGACATATCCAAAAAAACCGGTGACATGTATATGTGTGACTTTGCTGATCCTGTTGATGGCGGCACAAGGGGTTTATGCACAAAATTACCCCGGTATGCAACATAAAGACCTGAAATTGGTTTCCAATCCGGAATTAGCATCGGCACATTTGTTCCCTGAAGTATCGGGGACTATACAACGGGTTTTTGTACGTCACGAGAGTGGATCACAGCTTAAGCTGGTGTTGCAATATACGGGCTTTGAGAATGCTTATCTAACAGCTTCAACACTGGATCAGCACATGAGGCCACAAAAGCAGATCAATAGTATTGCCGGTAATTTGCAGGGAGTTGAAAGCCCGGTTGAGTTAGTGTTTAATTTAAAGGCAAACGCCGGGCCGGGAATGAGGTTACGTTCAGGATTTGTTAAGATCTCTTTTTCGGCACAGCCTGATCATATTGGTCCGAATTCACCTCAGGTCATTTATAAACTGAATAAAGCCTGGACCGGCGGGTCGGGACACCCGTTGGCGAATAATCAACTAGGCAGCAGCGGTGGCAGGAGAATTGACAACGGGAGCAGGCAGCCTGGTAATGACCAATCCCTCAACGAAAATGGCCCTGTCTTAAGCAACCGCCATGTGGTGGTAAAAATAGACATGGAACCAATCGGAAGTGCAGCCAGGCTTAATCCAAACTTTGTGGCAAAGCAGCCGGGACCAACGAAGGATGTCGCTGCGAAAGTAGATTCTTCGACACAGGTGACAGATACGCTGAATACAATTATCGATACGGATCCATTGGGCCCAAGCGACTTTAAGCTGTCATTGTGGGAGAATATAAAAACTGATGTTGAATTTGACTTCGCGGATATTTCAAATATTAATTTGAACATTTTCCGGGACAAGAACCCTGCCAGTAATCAATTTTATTATGCGCCTGTAGCTTACAACCTGGTGTGGAATCACGCAAAAGGAGCTGCCGGTTATGACTTAAAGACACTCTTTGGCACAGCCTCTGACCAGGGAGAAAGTGGTGAAGTGCGAATACATGCAAGGTTAAACGCCGGCATTAATACAGCAGAAGTTAAATTGATCAGATCATTATTAGAGGCCTATGTAGCGCGGCATGACAATTTGGAAGGCCCTAAACTTAACATACTTCCCGTTAGCGGACCTCCCAGGGTTTCTTTCAACGATGAGCTAAAGAATTTATACAATATTCCTGCAGAAAAAGTAAGCGTTCAGGCCTCGTCGGACATTACAAAACCGATCAACGTTTCCTGGTCTACTGACAGCAGGACCAAGGACGAAATGGTAGTGGCGCTAATGGAAAATGTAGGAATTAATGGTGCCATGATCCTGCAGCCCGCAGGTGATTCGGTTGTCAGCCTGCGGATCCCGGTTCACATCAACATTAATGATCCGCAAACCTTTGGCAAATTTGTTTTGGAGCCAGGAAAGTGGCGGAAAAAGCACTGGATCAATACCACTCCGTATCCGGTAGCCCTGAATAAGTTACACCTGTTGACACTGGAAGAAAATGATGAGGGTTGGATCGATCCGGTTATTTATTCATGGGATTTAAACCAACAGGTGGTATCGGCCGGAGGCAAGGCATTTTTTAACGCTAAAAAAGTGCCAAAATGGTTAGAAGCTTCAAAATCGACAGTAAGGATCTGGCTGGATTACGAAGTTTTACCTTGTGACCCCTGTAATAAAATGGCAATCAGCACGACTCTGGGGGGCACCAGCGGAGAACACGCCAGAAAAATCAGCTTTGAACTTTTTGATGTCCTCGCGCAAACGGGAGCCAAAATCGCACAGATCAAGGTGAGATCCAGGCAAGCGGATCCCAAAGGCGTTCAGGTCATCGAAATGAGCCCGACTTTAAGGATTGAAAAAGATGAAGCGTTTACGGTCGGACCATTTTTTGTAGCCGCCGGAGAAAAACTTGATTACGAATACCACCTTACCCTTATCATGCCTGATGGTACTGTCCATGAGGCGACAGACTGGGTGAGAGGGAAAGAATCAGAAGTGTTCCTCGGTGTGAAAAATGTACAGGCCATAATCCCCTCTATACTAAATTAAAATACTAAGTCATGATTATCGGAAATTACATAAAACACTTGCTTTTATTGGCCATAACGTTGCCAATGATGGCCTTGGACCTGATGGCGCAACCGGATTTAAACAGCAAAATAAACATTGATGGTACCATTATTTATCAGGATGCCGTTAATCCGCAAGTCTACTATTATGCTCCTGGAAAATTAAACCTAGTTACGGGCGAAAACGGAAAACCGGCATTCAAATTTCTTCAAATAAGGTATACCGGTACCAAAGCTACCGTAGACCAGGGTGCCCAAAGATTCAACAGTATTATAAAGATCAAAGTGAGTTTTGAAAACCCCACTATTGGAAAAATGGAGGAGATAACCAGGAAACTGGCAACAAATAATGAAGTCGTCAGGTTAAAGGCGCTTCCATTGCAGAACATAGAGGCGATGTTAGTATATGCTACCATAGGTGAAGCGGAATCCGACAATAATGTTCTCACCGGTGGGTTTTTCGGAAATGAAACGGAAGATCAATCGGCCATTTGGCAGGAAAGGGTCTACACCCTGCGCCTGGATAAATATAGCGCCCAGGCATTTCAGCATGCCTTTGAAAATGGGAGGTCTTTATTAAGCTTTGACTATGCTTATTATGCCAGTGGGACTTATAAAGACGACCAGTCAATAAGTGTGGAAGGTGACCCTGGCCTGGTGAGGGAGATGAGGGAGCGGTTTTCGTCTTTGGAAGATAGTAGCAACCAGGCAATAGATTCAAAAATGATTCTGGCGGATGCTTTTCAGATTTTGATCAATGCGGATCAATTCCCCGATTTAATTGAAAAGGTAGACATAAATCAGCTCATTCCTCCTGATTATGCAGCGCTTGATGTGTATTGCTATGATTTTCATAATAAGTTGAGGAATGACTTACATGCCAAGAAAATTGAATTCAAGGCAGTTGGGGTTGGCAAGCATGAAGTAATCTCCAAAGTTATATTCCGGGAAAGAAGCCAGGATATCTATGCACAGAATATTCGATTCAAGCACTCTGTAAAAATGGGGAAACCGCTGCAATATAGAATTACCGAAGTCAAAAAGGACGGAGATATCCGTGTTTCGGACTGGATTATTAAAGAGAACTGGAGCCAGATAGTGGATGTAACAAGTTCAAAACCTAATTAAATAGCTAATCAATGAAAAGCCTTAAATACCATAAATATCCAAAATATATAACACTGCTGACCTGCTTGTTCATGTCAAATTACCTAATGGGTGTTGTTAAATACGATGAAGGGCGTAGAACCATCAATGGGATCCAACTGCTGCAGGACAGCGAAGATCCAAATGCCTATTACTACATTCCCCAATACCCCAGGTTGGCCACAAACGCCGATGGCAGCTATAAGTTTCTATGCTTGAAATACGTTGGACAGGCTGGCAAATCAAATGGTGGTTTGTTTCATGCCATTGTGGAATTTACTTTGGATGAAGCGCAATTGGACAGCTTACAGACACAATTACAAGCTGAATTACCTGCTGCCAGGATCGTCGGTCCGGTTCAACTTATGCAAACCATAGAAGATGGGGAAGAAGGGATGGGAAGTTTTGAAATTGTATCAGCAGTATTGTCTGATCAGGATGGTGAAGAAGCGATGACCAGATCACAGGTTTCAAGCGGATTTGCGCCATTAACACCTGGTTCTCAGGCTGTTGTTGCGGCGATGTTAAATCAGGAGGGCGCTACGTTGTTATGGAATTCGCTTACCGGTCCGACATCTGACATTTCGGTTTCTATACATGCCTATTATGAAGCGGAGGTAAAAGGATACAATGCCATTGTCAATGCTGACATGTCAACGATATACAGCCACTTTAGTCATATTGAAAATTACCAGGAGGAATACACAAAAGATGAACTCAGAAGTATTGTAGATAACCTGGTTCAATCCGGAAATATGAAAGTAGAAGTATTTGACAGATCAAAGGGATTGGATATTAACACAAGCGATATGGAAAAGATCCTGGGATTAGTAACCGATAAGCTGACAGAATTAATGTTTGATGCTAAATCGGGGTGGTCAGCGAAACCAGATCGGGAAGCAGCAATTTCAAAAGGCCAGATCAAAGGCAGACAATCAAGGGGTTTTCTGGATAAGCTTTTCAGAGGTTCAGGAAACCAAACCTATTATTCGGACAATCAATATGTGCTAAAGAACAGAATGGATATCAGGACTAATACATTCAGATTAGATTTATCCAGGAGCACCACCATTAAAGTTCCGGTTCACACCTCAGGCAATCTCGGCGGTTTGTTTGACACACTGAATTCGGAAGAGAGGTATTTTAGAATTGTCAACCTTGATGATCCTGCTTTTGAGAAAAGAGAGGTATATTTTCAGGTCGACGGCAATTACTTTGAAACATTCAAAGATGTAGTCAATTTTGCCTCCGTCAATTTCAGGAAGGTGTATGACAAGGAAAGTGGGCACGAAGATGTTAACAAAAGCTTTATTATAAACCTTAAACACCTTGAAAACGGGGAAAGCCTTAGATCAGTTAGTTTCCCAAGGCTGGGATTATCAAATTCAAACTGGACTGAATTCGAATACCAGATCCAATGGAGTTTAAATGGAGATAACCAAACCATCAAGTATCCTGTCAATGGGGAATGGATTACCAGCGACGATCCGGCCGTTGCACTGACCCCACCTTTCGAAAAGAGAATAGTGGAAATAGATGCGGATCTAAGTCGCTTTGAGGAAAATGATGTGGCTACAGTGGTTGTAGATTTTGCGGTTGTCCTCAATAATAAACCGCAATACCAAACCAGGTCCATATTGCGAAAAGATGACCAACAGGCAGGCAAGAAAGTAGCTATCTATTATGATGAAAAAGAGCCGGTAGCTTACCGTGTAACCTGGTATGGCGCAAATGGGAATATAGTCAGACCGTTAGAAGAGCTTACATCCGCTTACTTGTTTCTAACGCCACCTAAGAAAGAAGAGTTTGTCACCAATGAGAAATAGAATGAGGTTGTATAATAATAAATTTCTAGGCGCCGTGTTGTGGTTTCTGGTTGGCTGCCCGTTTGGTTGTCAATATCTTGCGGCCCAGCAAATACAGATAGACAGAGGCATCAGAGTTAATGACTTATGGTGTTTTCCTACGCTCGAAGATTCCCTCGTTTACCTGTACCTGCCTGATGACGCCAGGTTGGGGCTGGATAAGCACGGTGCACCGCAGTTTTCGATGATCAGATATGTTGATAATACAACTGCTTCAACTACCAACGAGGCAAGCATTGGACAAGCCTCCGGAGGCGCCGTGTTGCATTTCACCGTTTTATATGAAACGGATAAAAGCAAAATAGCGAAGGCGGAGAAAGCATTAAAAGAAAAGCTAGGCAATAATTCCCTCAGGTTGGGTGGACCGATAATATTTAAGGAAGGACGTTATTCACTGGTATCTTCGGTCCTGAACAGGAATAATAACTCCGTAGAACGGAGTATTCTAGCGATAGGTAAGGCCCCGGTTGTTGAGGGAAGCTGGGTCCCCCTATCCTTTGAGCTGACGCCTGAACAGTCCAAAATTCTGCTCGAGAATTTTAAAATGGCCACGCCTGATATTTCGCTGGTTTTTGATATGTCTTTTGAAGGGATAACCGATGCTTTCCAGGCTGACATGACGGTAGACTGGTCGGCAATAAAAAAGGATCAGCATTACCGTGCCGGTGGCAGCGCTTATTTTGTGGGCGCCGACGTAGAGGTGCAAATTGCTGAGATGGTAAGAAACAATAGTATTAAGTTAACCAGTACAGGACAGGATGCAAACACTGAAAGCCTCATCAGCAAACTATATGACCGAATTGTGCAACTGCTTTATGATCCTGTGAAACCTGAGAAAATGATGGAGGAAGAACAGATGTCTGGCGTCATCAGCCAACTTTTGGATCCAACATCCGGTTTGCTTGCCAGCAGAAATACTACTGGATTTGGTTTGTTTGCAGGGTTTAAATATAAAGACATTCAGTCTGAAGGTAAATCTGTGATGCATTTCAATACGAGATCCGTTAATAAAAAACACCACTTTATCACCTTCAATATTGGCAATTTTTATAAACATTATGGTGATAAAACCAATCATTTCAAGACTATCTCATTGGAAGATCCTGATTTTCAACAAAGAGAGGTCAGGGTAGGAATAGATGGCGATCTGGCAGAGGAATTTGATAAAATGATTAACAGTGTTACAGTAAATCTTCAGAAAGTTCATCAATCGGGAGACACTACCATGCGAGAATTGGTCGTCAGGAAGTCGGACATCGTGAATAATGAAGGTTTGCGGATGATATATGGTTCTGTAAATGAAAGGAACAGATCAAATTGGCTAAACTATAAGATCAAAACCAAATGGCACTTTTCAGCAGGATACGGTGCGTATGAAACACCCTGGAAAGACCATAATTCAGCCATGATCAATCTTTTTGCTCCCTTTGCAAGAAGGAACATACAACTCCTTGGCGATATGAATACCCTCGTCGATGTTAAAGCCATAGTTGTCAAAGTAAACTATTCAATTTTTGGACAAAACCGAAGTTTTCAAAAGGTGATCCGCCCTGGTGAAAACCTGACGGAGAAATCATTTCAACTGATTACACCCAGAGATGAGTTTGAATACAACTATACCATTAACTGGATCAAAAGCGACGGACGCCAATTAAAGAAAACCGGGAAAGACAGTTTTGGTCTGTTATTTCTTGATGAGATACCTGAAAACACCATTCAAAGCCATAATAACAACTAATTATAATCCTTCAACTTAAAATAAATCATTTAATCATGAAACATCTAATTCTTAATATGACCTATATGCTAAAATGCTTTCTTTGGATGGCTACCATAATGGCTGCCTACCAAAGTAACGGACAGGTACTGGATAGTGAAAATCGCCTGGCTGTTGTTTTGTCAGATGGTACGCAGGTGGTACTTTATGGAAAGGCAACAAGTTTGTCAGATAAGAAGACAAAAGACTATTACTATTTGCCTGTCAATCCGAGATTATCTTTCAGGCCGGATGGTACGCCGGAATTTTTATTCACCAAATTCATAACGGAGGCTCGCGAGGAAAACGGTGGTGTCAGTGGCGCTTTGTTACACTTTCTTATGCAATGGGGGCTGACCCCTGAGCAGGAGGCAGAGCTGAAAAATAAACTGACCAATGAACATCAGGGTGCTAAACTACTCGGACCGGTTGACGTTGAGGCGGACGAGGGGGACTCATTCAAAATTATATCCGCAACTGTCAACGAAAGCAATGCAGGATTTACTGAATCTTTGATCACCTCAGGTAATGCGTCGGTGATACCCGGTGCGAAAATGGCGGTGGCTTCCAGACTGGATAAATACGGTGCCCAGTTATTGGCCTCCACCTTCGAAAAGAGCAAATCTATTACGGACTTATCTGTTGAACTTAGTTTTGGTTACACACTAAGATATCCGGCAGCCAGGGGGAGAGCAGTCATTTACTGGGATAAACTTCATACACAGCTTCAAAAAGATTCGGCAGAATACAACAAGGAAATGAAATATGGGAAAGACCGTACCGGTTATTTTGGAAAGTTTGTCGATGCGGTGTTTGGCAAGAAAGAAGAAGAGCATATTACCTATGATGAAGCGCGCAGTTTTTATGAGGAGTTAAGAAACAACCAAATTATAACCGTGGACTTTGAAGAGGGGCAGGATTCGGAAAGGGTAACAAAAGTCAGGGAAGCGTTTTTTGAATATTTTTTAGGCCAGCTTACAGACAAGGAAAGTGGACGAAAACTTTCTAAACCCAGCGAGCAGGAGAAAGAAAGTATGCCTGATATTAAACATGGAACAAATTATAAATATAACGTTTCCAAAATAAGGAAGTCCATTCAAAGTGGCAGAAAGGAGTTTAATCTGAATTACAGGTTAGCAATAAAAAAATCGTTTGCCATCACGGGCAATCTCGCCAGTTGGTATGACGGTGTGAGAGATAATCCAAAATGTGTTTCTTCAGTCAATCTTAATGATCCCTTTTTTCAGCACCGGGATATCAATTTTATTCTGGACCTGGATGCCAAGGAAATGTTTGCAGAAGAAGTAAATTACGTGACAGTAAACGTGCGAAAAAGAAGGAGCGGTGGACATGACTTCTCTGATCGTATTACCCTTGATCAAAATCACTTGTCTACAAAAGGTGTCAAAGCCACACTTACCTATGCCCGCGGCGAGGATCAAAACCCGGACCTTTACGAGTACATGACGCAGTGGAGTACTAGAGGAGGACAGGTATTCCCTAAAGAAGGCGAATGGAAAAAGGGAGAATGGGAAGGAGTGACATTAATACCTCCTGTCAAGCCACTTACCATTGAGCTGGAAGCCGATCTGGAAGAACTCAAAACCCATGGTATTAGTCGTGTTACGGCGCAGATAAGATATGCCAAGTTTGGGCAGGAGCAGGAAAAGAATCTGCATATATCTGTCGCTAAAGGTGAGGTTTTGAGTACCGGCAAGTTATTTCTTGACAAAGAAATTGAAGGGTATGCTTATCGCCTGATATTTAATCACAAACGCGAAGGAAAGTTAGTGACCGAATGGGATTCAAAAACCAATGACAATTACATATATGCGGTTATTCCGGATCAATGGGTTACTGAAGACGAAGAAGAATCAGGCGAGTCAAACAAACCTGTTTTGGATCTGAAATCCAGTGCCTTACTCGAAGCTAAAGATGCCGGCCAAAAGTTATTGGAACAGGCAAAAGCCAAAGTGCTTAGCAAGTTTGACAACTTAATAGGCAAATAACCAAACATCAGCTAGCCAAATTGTAACAATACCTAAATGACACAACAATTTATGATCTCCAATAAATGGGAGTGTTTTGACAGATGCAGCTTTATCAAAATTCAATTGATAATTCTTGAAAAAGGTATAAGTGGCTGTATATGTGAATTTTATAATGAATTATTTAAAGTAACAAATCCTAATTTAATCAAAGTAAAAAAATGTTAGATCGATGAAACCGAGCATGATATAATCTGCCCACACCGCGTGTCACCGAGTCCTTCGCCATGCGCCTACGCTGTAGCTAAAGCGTAAGAGACCGGAGAAAGCTTTCCGCGAGCGCCAAAGCTGCTCTGCGGAGGTGCTAGCGGAGGCGCAGGGCAATGATTATGATATGTGAGGTTTCATCTGACCTTAAAAATAAATTCTAAACACATGAAAAAGATAATTGTTCTTTTAGGCATAATTGCCGTACTGTTTCTATGGATAGGATTTTCTGTGAATGCACAGCAAATCCTGCTGGATCAACCAACTTCTGCCGGAACCTTGACCTTGTTTCCGGATATATCTGATCAAAATAAATACTATTATTTATCAGATAAACCTAAAATAGCTTTGCAACCTGATGGTACGCCAAAATTCTCTTTTTTAAATTATGTAAAGAATGGAGATAACGGAGCTTTAGGCGGCGGAATTGTACATGCTGTAATAGCGCTTGATGTTACAGAAGAAGAATTGCAGAAAGCCAAACAAGCTTTAAGGAGCGTAAATGGCAATGGAGAAATTGTTGGACCTGTCATGTGGAAGGGCGGAACAATCGCTTTAATATCCTCCTTTGCGGGAAAAGACGGCGATTTAGCAAAGGAGGTACTTGGCATTGGCAGAGCTCCTGTATTAGATAATCAAATGGCCTCAGTATCTATCCAACTGACGCAAAAAGGTGCGGAGATCCTTTGGGAATCTTTTAAAACACCTACGCCGGACATGAGTATTTCATTTGAAATGGAATTACAGGGATTCAGGGCACCTAGAAATGCCGTTATTGAAGCGGATTTTGACCAGATATTTGAGCATAAATCATTTAAGACGGGTGTTGCCACGCCATTTTTATCAGCAGATATTAATGCAGCATTTGACGACCTGACAAGGAGCGGCGCTATCAAAATAACCAACAACGGCGCTGACCAACAAATGGAGGCATTAATAACGACGGCCTATAACAAGTTAACGCAAATTATGTTTGATCCCATTGGGGGTACCGGCACTCCTAATTTGCAACAACTCACGGCCATGGGAAATCAAGGCGGTAGCATGTTAGACAGAGCCAGCAAAATGTTAGCTGCTGCCAGAAAAGAAGCAAAAGATGAGAACCAAAGAATAAGAAGTGAGAATAGGGCCGAGTTGGAAAGGGCCAGGGCTGCACAACTTCAGTTGCAACAAAACAGTAATGCCGGTGACCAGGAAAATGACGGGGTGGCAGAAGAAAAGGAGGATGCAAAAGGAGGTAGGCCTAAGCCGCGAAATGAACAGGATAAAATAAAGCCCGGGAAGGCGGTGAAACATATTAAATCTGATATTAAACCGGGGCTTATTGAGTTACCTGAAATATTTGCACCCCGATTGCAGGAGGAGGTCAGTATGCCAAAACTGGCCATTGCAGCTTCTTTTCAGATGAAAAAAACGAGGAACAGGGGGAAATTCAGGATTGACCTCAATAAGTCTGTTACCGATCAAATTGTGATGCGTTTTGATGAAAATTTCGGGGAATACACAAAAAACTGCAAAACTTGCTTTAGCCAGGTAAACCTCGATGATCCCCTGTACAAACAAAGAGAGATCCTGGCCTCCATTGATGGAATGAACGCTACTGACTTTGGGGAGTTTATTAACTATGTAACAGTTTACATGACGAAGCAACATGAGGGCGGTGAAATTTCTACTGACGAAATGATAATCAATCGTAGCAATTTCAATAAAGAAGGGAACAATTTTAAATTAATATATGGGTGGAAAGATGATAACAGCCGCAATGAATGGTTAAACTATCAATTTAAAACCTCGTGGAGCTTTTTTGGCGGTCATAAAATGGAAACGCCCTTGCAGAAAGCGACTACCGGCGCCATTAACCTCATGCCCCCTTTTCAAAGAAAACTGGTTACAGTGGAAGCTGACCCGCTCGACCTTGAGACCGCCGGCGTCAGGCTGATCAACATTAAAGTGTTCTATAAGCTTGACGGCAAAGAGTTTGCCAAGGAGCTCACACTAAATGCAACCAAAGACCCTGTAGCCGGCACCGTTGAGTTCTTGCTTCCGAATGGAGAGACTGCTTATGAGTACGAAGTGACATGGCAGATGCGAGGTAACCAAATGATTTCCTCAGGAAGGCAAAAAACATCATTCAATCAAATCCTGGTAGACGAAATACCATTTAACTAACTATCAAAACTCAAATAAAGTAAAAATGAAACTTTCAAGAATTATATGTAGTATCACGCTGGCGTTGATGATCCTGACGCCAAAAGGGCTGAAAGCCGAAGACGACAATAAGAAAATAAGAGATTATATAGCCTCAAATCTGTATTTCTTTTATGTTCAAAATCCCAATAAACCTCGTCGGATGTTTTTTTTAAATTCATATAAAATTGTGAATGGAGGAACCTTAACCGATAAAAGCGATTTTTGGACTAATTCCAAAATGAAACAAGGGAGAACATTAGTAACGAAACTTTTAAAATCATCGAAGGAAGGGGGAGACGAAAATCTGCAACGTGCGACCAGAGATATTTTAAGACTTCGAAATGGAAATGTGAAAGTTTTCCTCTACAATGATTATGCTAAAATTGGGAAGTTTGCCAGGGAAGCCTTTGACCCGTGTACAGACGACAAAGGTTACGTCTGGCCCTGCGCCAGTTCATATGGCGGGGAGGTTACCAATGACAATCAATTTGTTGGCGACATGCATTTGGGAGCTAAAAACATGAATGCTTACGGAAAGGAATGGACGGCGGCGACCTTTATACATGAATTAATGCATACGCAGGACCGTTCCGATATTCGTGCACATGTTTTCTATTCATCACTGACCGGAAAATGGTACGATTATGGAAAAGACGGCACACATTATTTTAAGGAGGCTGTGCCAAGTATGAATTCTGCTTATAAGGAAGCCATCGCCAATACTGTAAGTTTACGATTTGAACCTGGTGAAGAAATGCGAGCGTTTAAATGGTTTCAGAACAATGGCGATTTATGGGTAGAGACCACCAGAGATCGAAAAGCTAAGGATATACCGGCGAGTGCGTGGTTGTACAACAGGATTAAAAAAGTGGCCGGCCCCGGTAAACCAATAAAGAACAGGAAAAACTACAGGGCCTACAAGATCAGAGACTTGCCGGCCAGGTACATTATTCATAATGAAATGATCATTGCTTTGATCTTTTCTAAATATGGGTTGCATGTGAATGATGTGAAATTTTTAAAAGCGATCAAAAAATCGAATAAAGAATATAAGGGAAAGGCCAATAGTCTCGCAGTGTTGTTTAAAAATATGTGTGAAGCTGGGCTTCCCAAGGGAGAAACAATTACATCCGTTCTGGAGACCGATGCACCGATGACTTACTTATTGCCATTTGCTTATGCCGACTACTTCACGGGTTACAATGCGAAAACCATTAAAGAATTCAACGCTGTTTTTGATTATAGGATCAATTGGGCCTGGTTGAAGGCATATTGGGACAACGCAAGGGAAATAGTAAGAAACCGGATACCTATAGACGATCCGACTTATTATCCGATTCCCGAAGATCTTACCAATATTGCGATGGAACTGGGTATTATTTCCAATGAAGCAGAGGATCTGAATTAAGTGAACGGTCTGAAAATTCATGGCCATTTGTTGCGATAGCGGAATTTGTTCATCACCGCGGATGTCAACAGGCTATTATAAAGAAGGTGCCTCAAAAGGGCACTTTCTTTTTGTATGCCAAAGGAGGCATATTATCGCTTCATAAGACCTGCGATGTAGCTGCTTTTGCAGCCATCAAGCATAACAATGGCTATCGTAGATCTTAGGCTTTGAGGAGTGAGAAAGGGAAGTATGGAGGCAGAATTACTGCTTATAGCCTACAACCTGGCTAAGATGGTCGCCGGAAATAAAGGTTAATGATTTGTTTTTTTACCACTGGCCGATAAATAATCCGGGATTTTCCTCAAGGACCATTTCATCCAAAAATCATTTTTCGGTGGTTGACACCCCAATCATGTAGTTCCTTGATTACTTTTTCCAGTGATTTTGAATAGGTGGTAGCGGTATATTCTATTCTGACCGGGTAGTCGTCATAGACGGTTCGTTTTATCAGGCGATGTTCTTCCATATCTTTTAATTCTTTGGCTAAAACCTTTGAAGTGAGTTTAGGAATACTTCTCTCTATTTCCCGAAACCGGCTGTTTCCTTCCCACACAGAGATCAGAATTAAGATCTTCCACTTGCCGCTGATGACGTCTAATGTGTCCCTTACCGGTATTAGTGCCGACGTGCATTCTTTGTGAACTTTCTTTTTCATTGCGCATTAATTTGGTTACCAAAAGGTAACTGCTATAAAATGGAAAGCAAATTTAATTAATTTTGCCTTGTTAAGTGAAAGATCGGCAAGTCCCGATAAAGAATTTTTAATCGAAATCAATTTAAAAAAATGAAACCGAGCATGACGTAATCGACATACACCGCGTGTCGCCGCAGCTTTCCGCGAGCGCCAAGTCCTTCGCCATCCGCGTGTCGCCGAAGCTTCAGCGGAGGAGCAAGGCTACGGCCGCACGCTGTCGCTGAAGCTAAAGCGTAAGAGACCGGAGAAAGCTATTCTGCGGACTGCGTACGCCGTAGGCTACTTCGTCAGCCAAAGGCGGAGGTGCTAGCGGAGGCGCAAGGGAATGACAATAATATGCGAGGTTCCATGTAACCAATGAAAATAAATTATAAACACATGAAAAAAGAAAAGATTATTTTTTGGAGTACAACTGGTGTATTTTCCTTAATGATGTTGTTTAGCGCCTACATGTATTTCACAGCGCCACAAGCAAAGGCCGCGTTTGAGCACCTGGGTTTTCCCGATTACTTTAGAATTGAGCTGGGCACCGCCAAAGCTTTAGGGGCATTTGCCTTATTACTGCCATTTGTCCCGAAGGGAATAAAACAATTTGCTTATGCCGGCTTTACCATTAATTTAATCTCTGCGTCCATTGCGCACGCTTCCACAGGTGACCCGGCCCAGGAAATTGTGACGCCCTTAGTTCTATTATTGATATTGATCGCTTCGTTTATCTACTATCATAAATTACATGAAAAGGCTTAAAAACGATTTTGTATGCTAAGAGGTATATATTTAAACATTGTGCGTAATTTTATAGCCTTAACAAATAGGTAATTTACGAAGAAGCTGTAAGATGTTTAAATGAAAAACCTCATCACAGACCTGAAGAAAACCATTGAGATCAACGATGCGGATTTAGATAAAATAATCACCCGGTTTCATAAAAGATCATTCGGGAAAAATAGTGCTATCCCGTCGGTCAAAAAGATATCTCATCATTTCAAATTTATAGAAAGCGGACTTGTAAGGGTTTATTTTATTGATAATCAAGCGCGAGAAATAACTATACAGATCGGTATTGAAAACGCCTGGATAGCGGACCTTCACAGTTTTTTGACGGAGACACCCAGTCAATATCATATAGATGTACTGGAACCTACTACCATATGGCAAATTCATCGGAGCGATTTGGAAAGGTTGTTTGCGGAGGTGCCTGTTATGGAAAGTTTCTTTCGTCTTAAAATACAACGGGCCTACATTTCATTACAAGATCGTACCCTTCATCAAATGAATAAGTCGGCGGAAGAGCGCTACCTGGAATTCAGGAATAAATATGGACATGTTGAGGCGCGGGTCCCTCAATATATGATTGCCTCATATCTTAACATTAGTCCGGAGCATCTGAGCAAGGTCAGAAATAAGCTGGCTACTAGCTGATTGCTCAATGTGGGTTATATAATTCATTGCAACATCTGCACTTGCGTTAGGTGAAAAATGGAAGGTTATAGATAAACCCAAGGACGTCCCATGCATCATCGGATAATCTGCAACATTTTAATTCGCCACAAAACCCGGGCGACTTCGACATGGAAAATGATTATCTTTAAACAGTAAGCCTGAAAACCTCTGAGATGGAAAAATCAAAGAAATTGAGAAAGCCAGCTGAATGTGGTCAAAAGGATAATGTCGACTGTTGGAAGTCAGTTCTATTTCAAAGCAGCAATGACGCTTAGCAGCCATGGATAATTTTGTATTATCAACAATTTAAAATTATATATATGAATCTGGAGGAGAACAAAAGAAATGCCATAGCATTCTACAAGACTGCCTACGAAGGGAATCCCGGGGGTGCCATAACGCAATTTGTGGGCAAAGAATATATTCAGCACAACCCCGATGTTGCAGATGGCACACAGGGATTTATCGATTACTTTGAAAGGATGCAAAGGGAGTATCCGGATAAATCAATTGAATTTATACGATGCATCGCTGAAGGCGATTTGGTAGCCCTGCATACGCACCAGACATGGCCCGGAAATGATGAATATGTCACGATGGACTTTTTTCGGTTTGATGAAAAAGGGAAAATATGTGAGCACTGGGATTCTATTCAACAGATCCCTGCAAGTTCTGCCAATCCAAATAAGATGTATTGATTAAAAAAATAAACCACTTGTCTGCCAAGTACTATGCCATTGTTTTTCAAAGCACAGACGTCACATTTTAATGCGGGTTTGGACAAAGATAATTGTATGGTAATCAATTTTTGCAATTTTCGTTGTAACTTAATATAACCGGAATTTCAACTAACTACGGTTCATTTTAAGTATGAAAAAATCCATTTTACCAGGCCAAAGCTTTCCATTGGGAGCAACCGTTTACCAGGGAGGTGTAAACTTTTCAGTTTTCTCTAAAAATTCTGACCGGGTAGAGCTGGTACTGTTTGATGATCCTGATAGCAAGCCCAGTAAGGTTATAGCGTTGGACCCGGCCATAAATAAAACCTTCTATTACTGGCATGCTTTTGTTGCGGACTTATTGCCCGGACAGCTGTATGGCTATCGTGTACACGGTCCTTCCAATCCTTCACGGGGTCATCGCTTTGACGGTGAAAAATTGTTACTGGATCCTTACACCAAGGCAGTTGGTGTAGGAAAAAAGTACAGTCGTGCGCCAGCTACCAAACCCGGTGACAATAGTGAATGGGCTATGAAAAGTGTGGTGGTAAACCCTGCGGCCTATGATTGGGAGGGAGACCGGCCGTTAAATCTTCCCTTTGCCAAGTCAGTCATCTATGAAATGCATGTTGCCGGTTTTACCAGGCACCCAAACTCTGGCCTTTCCTCCCGGCTAAAGGGGACTTTTAAAGGGCTCACCGAAAAGATCCCATATTTATTAAACCTTGGGATCACTTCCGTAGAATTGATGCCGATCCAACAATTCGACCCTCAGGATCTCCAGGATAAATCGAAAGCTAATTATTGGGGGTATAGTCCCATCGCATTTTTTGCCCCACATCACGAATATGGTGTAAGTGATGATCCCTTAGAAATAGTAACAGAATTTAAGGATATGGTAAAGGCCTTCCATAAAGCCGGGATTGAGGTGATTTTAGATGTGGTCTTCAACCATACTGCAGAAGGCAATCACCAGGGGCCGATACTATGCTTCAAAGGTTTTGAAAACCGCGCTTATTATACTTTAGAAGACGACAGACATTATTATGCTGATTTTAGCGGTACTGGAAATACCCTAAATACCAACCACTCGATTGTACGTCGTATGATCATGGATTGTCTGCGTTATTGGGTTTCAGAAATGCATGTGGACGGGTTTCGGTTTGATCTGGCGTCGGTGCTCTCCAGAGACGAAAAGGGAAGGCCGCTGGAAAACCCGCCAATACTTTGGGATATAGAGTCGGATCCGGTTTTGGCATCTACAAAAATCATTGCAGAGGCGTGGGATGCCCGTGGGCTGTACCAGTTAGGCTCTTTTGTAGGCCATAAATGGGCGGAGTGGAATGGCAGGTATAGAGATGAAGTACGCAAATTTATCAAAGGAGACGAAGGCACCGTAAGGTCGATGGCGGCAAGTATTGCCGGAAGCCCTGACTTATTCAAAGAAGCCCTGATCCGAAATCCCAACCGTAGTATTAACTTTATTACCAGCCATGACGGGTTTACCCTCAATGACCTGGTTTCTTATAACCAAAAGCATAATCAGGCCAATGGTGAGGATAATCGGGATGGGGCAAACGATAACTTTAGCTGGAATCATGGTGAGGAAGGCTCCACAGATGATGAAGAGATCGAATCATTGCGCCTGCGGCAGATCAAGAATTTTTTGACCATTTTGATGTTATCACAAGGTACACCAATGATAGTTATGGGCGACGAAGTAAGGCGTACCCAATCGGGAAACAACAACGCCTATAATCAGGACAATGAAATTAGTTGGTTTGACTGGGATCTGGTAAAACGAGAGCACAAGCTACTGGCTTTTGTGCAAAAACTTATCAGATTTAATCTTTCACAACCTTTTTTTCAGGAAAATCATTTTTGGAGCCACCGGGGATATTTTGATCATAACAATAACCATTCGACAGTAGTCTGGCATGGTGTCAAATTGCAAAGCCCGGATCCGGCGTATCATTCACACACATTGGCCTATACCCTGGAAAATGCTCATTACCCCTGCCAACTCCATGTAATGATCAATGCCTACTGGCATCCGATGGATTTTCAGCTGCCAGCTATAGGATCGGAAAAAGCAGAAACCTGGTCACGGATCATAGATACTTCGTTGGACCATCCATCAGATTTTTGCCCGATTAACGAAGCGGAACCAATTAAGGAAAGCCAATACACGGTGTCTTCACGGTCTGTTGTAGTGGTGGGGTGCAGGCTTGAAAAATGATCACGTTGACAAAGGAATTCCAGTCTCTGGCATAGGTAACGGGAAAGGCGCCCAAAACCGCAAACAGACCGTTGATATAAAATATGATCCATCCCTAAGTGATCGTTTGAAAGTAGGGTTACAATCTCATACTTTAGCAAGTGTTAAAAAGCAGATGACGAAGCTAACCGTACCCGGTGTTTGTATTTAATAGAAAGATGAAGATGAATTTGAGCTTATTATTGTCCTTTTTGCTGGCATTTACTTCCTGTAGTGACGATGAAACGGCCACTGATGATGGATTAAGGCGTATTGAAAAGCAGGTCACCAAAATTGCTAAATCCGGTAACCTTCCCTCATTGGAGGTGACCGTTCAAACGCAGGAAGATGTTTTGACTTTTTCTTATCACAATGAACAGGTAACTCCTCAAACAACATTTGGTATTGGCAGTACTACCAAGCTGCTGGCTGCTACTTTGGTGATCAGGAAAATTGAGATGGGAGAACTTTCTCTAAGTGATAAAATAACCGAATACATCGCACCGGAACAGATAGATTTCATCGATGGGGTTGAAAATGTTACCGTTAAAAACCTTTTAAACCACACCAGCGGGATTGCCGACTATACCAAACATGGAGATTGGGGAAGTGCGGTGGTTGCGGGAAATGCACCAAGGACATTTGAAGAAAAGCTTCAATATATCAATCCTGCCTCAGCCCGGATGGGTTCGTTTAATTACAGTAATTCCAATTACCTGTTGTTGCAGAAAATAATCGAATCGGTAGATGGCAAAACCTTTGATCAGTCATTTAATGATTTTTATGCAGCTCAGGGACTAAATATTATCCTTAATGCGACAAAGACCGGACTTGAGTCATATTTTGCGCAAAGCGCCAATGCTTCCATGAACGTTTCCGGTTGGAATGAGCATTATGGGTTTGACGGTGGGGCTTATGCGAATACAAATGATATGAATAGCTTTCTCAGAAAGTTGTTTATTGAAAAAACGATGCTTTCTTCCAATTCATTAACTGTGCTGGAAGATTGGGTTTCGATGGATGATATGACCATACCCATTGGCGCAGGCAGTCTTCATGAATATGGCCACGGGCTTATGAAGCTGAAGTTTGAGGATGATATGTACATAGGGCATTCGGGCGGCACACTCAGGTATCAGTCATTTGTTTTTTTTAACCCTCAAAATAATGTGACCATCAGCGTGCTTACCAATTGTAGCGGTCAGCATTACAACAATGTTTTTTTCCAGGAAGTAATACCTGCCATTTTGAATGAATTGTAAACCGAAGACAGCATAAACCTCGGCAATACATTGTAAAATGAAGCTGTAACCCCCCAAAAACCAAAGGACTTAAATTTTCTTTAATAACCTGACGAAAGTCATTGTTTCACGGTGACGGGAGGCCGAGATTCGGGCATTCGAAAAGACGAAATAATTCTAAGAAATGACTTGAGCTTGAAAGGGGTTTTTACTTTATTTGTTTAAGAAACTTCTTTCATCGCAGTCTGATTGAAAAACGAAAAATCTCTTCCTTTTGTCCACCGGTATCGGAGGAAAACTTTAAGGGGAGGATTGAAAATATTTCTTGAACTAAGCCAACAAATGACCAATTGAATAGCCTCATAAAAAGAATATATCCCCCTCCGAAATGGAGAACACCGGTCGCCATACTCGTTGGCGCTATGGTGGGACTAGGTTTCTTTTTAATGAGACTGGGCGAAGTAACTTCCTACCTGTCAGATAATCCCGAGGCATGCATTAATTGTCATGTGATGACACCGGAATACAACAGCTGGATGCACAGTTCCCACCGGGAATGGGCGTCCTGCAATGATTGTCATGTGCCGCAGGATAATGCGTTGGAAGGGTATTACTTCAAGGCCAAAGATGGTCTTTATCATTCTTATATTTTTACTACTCATCAGGAGCCGGAGGTCATTAAAATGCGGGAAGCTTCGCAGGAGGTAGTACAAAATAATTGTATTCGCTGCCATGTACAACAAGTCACCGAGGCCAGGTACAATGACTGGCTGGAAGGGCATTCGGAAAACAGGACCACCAGGCAATGTTGGACTTGCCACAGAGAGGTTCCTCACGGCCGGATACATGGCTTATCAACAACGGAATATAACATCGCTCCTTCGCCTTCACGGCAGGAAAAGGATGTGATACCCGGCTGGTTAAAAAGTGTAATGGATAATCAACGAAAAAATAAATAATCATGAAAAACTGGGTTTTATTTGTCATTACTGCAGTGGTGGTTTTTTTACTCGGACTCCTTGCCTCCAATATAATCAGTAGAAAAAATGAGGCGCGGTTTGCCTATACACCAAGCGTAGATATTGGAGAAAATGAGCCCCGTAACGAGGTTTGGGGAGAGAACTTCCCCAAGCAATACCAGTCGTTCCTTCAAACGTCAGACACCTCCTTCGCCTCTTACCAGGGTGGTGCCGTAATGAGGGATTTGCTGGAGGAAGACCCTCATTTAGTGATTCTTTTTGCCGGATATGGTTTTTCCAAAGACTATAATCAGGCCCGTGGACATTATTACGCCATTGAAGATTTGCATAATACGCTTAGAACCGGTGCGCCAAAGGGGGCGGGTGACGGCCCCATGCCATCCACCTGCTGGGCCTGTAAAAGTCCGGATGTGCCCAGGCTTATGAATGAAATTGGTATAGCCGAATTTTACAGTGGCAAATGGGCTGACAAAGGTTCGGAAGTCGTTAACCCAATCGGCTGTGCCGATTGCCACGACCCGAAAACTATGAAACTAAAGGTAACACGTCCGGCGCTCATAGAAGCGTTTGAATCTATGGGTAAGGACATCAACAAGGCTACACACCAGGAAATGAGGTCACTGGTTTGTGCGCAATGTCATGTTGAGTATTATTTTAACAAGAAGCTCCCGGGAAAGGAGGGAACGCCTTATCTCGTGTTTCCATGGAAGAACGGCATGACTGTAGAAAATATGGAGGAATACTATGACAACATAGAATTTGCGGACTGGACGCACCCTTTGAGTAAGGCGCCCATGCTGAAAGCGCAGCATCCGGGTTATGAAGTTTATAGCACCGGCGTACATGCCGACCGGGGCGTTTCCTGTGCCGATTGTCATATGCCTTATAAGAGCGAAGGTGGCCAGAAGTTTACAGATCACCACCTGCAATCGCCGTTAAATAATGTAGCGAACTCCTGCCAGGTCTGTCACCGCCAGGAAAAAGACCAGCTGATCCAGAATGTTTACAGCCGCCAGATGAAGGCGACGGAAAACAGGCTTAAGCTGGAGGAATTGCTGGTAAAGGCCCATATTGAAGCTAAAAAGGCCTGGGATCTGGGAGCCACAGAATCCCAAATGCAAGAAGTGTTGACCGACATCAGGCACGCACAATGGCGCTGGGATTATGCTGCCGCCTCTCACGGTGCGTCTTTTCATTCCCCGGTAGAAATTGGCCGGGTCATAGGAGGAGGACTTCATATTGCGCAGGAGGCCCGTGTCAAGCTTGCGAGAATACTGGCGGATCTTGGATTTAATAAACCGGTGCCTATGCCGGATATTGATACCAAAGAAAAAGCTCAGAAATTTGTAGGCTGGGATATGGAAAAACTGGAAGAAGAAAAACGTGAGTTCAAGAAAACGCTGGTTCCCAAATGGCTGGAAGACGCCAAAAAACGCCAGGATAAAATGGAGGTTAAAACTGTGAGCGCCAGAGGCAATTAGCCATCCCTTTTTTGAAACGCATTATTGCAAATTTTTCATATTAGCAAATGAGTAAAATAGCCCGCTGGTTTTTTTCGCCTTCCCTTGCCATTTTGTTATTACTCACTTTTGCCGGTTCCATGGCTATAGCCACCTTTATAGAAAATGATTTTGGTACGGATACGGCATGGGTGCTTGTTTATCGTTCCTGGTGGTTTGAGCTGGTCATGATCTTGCTGGGGTTTTGTTTTCTTGGAAATATTTATAAATACAGGTTGTGGCGGAAGGAGAAAATATCAATTCTGCTTTTTCACATAGCCTTTATTGTCATTTTGATTGGCGCCGGCATAACCCGTTACACAGCCTTCGGCGGGGTTATGCGGATCAGGGAAGGTGCGCAGTCCAATACGATTATTTCCGACCGAAATTTTGTTCAGGCCCATATTCGAAAGGGGACGAAAGGCATACACCTGAAAAAGGAACTTAACTTTTCACCACTCAGAAAAAATCGTTTTAAGCTGGAAACGTCTTTTGAAGGTAAGCCCATAACCATTGCATTCAGCGAGTTTATACCTGATGCAGTGCCTGAAATCGTTGATGACAACGACAATGGTATGCCTATACTGGAGTTGGTTGTAGCTTCCGGCAGCGGGCGGCAAACCATCTTTTTAAAACACGGAGAGGTGCAAAAAATTGGAAGACACCAGCATAAAATCGCATTGAATGGAAAGGATGCTGACGCTATAAATATCGTAACGGATGGTGACCAGCTAAAAATCAGATCTCCTCACCTAATGGATTTTTTTAAGATGACTTCGCAGGAAGCCGGGAGAATTGGCGTTGACAGCGCTTACCATCTGGATCTAAGAACATTGTACCGTTCGGGAGATTTTTCATTTGTGCCGCTCTCGTATCATCGAAATGGGAGCATTGCGCTCAAGTCGTCAGGCGAAAATCCCCGGGATAATGACGACCTCAAAGACGATGTACTGGTCGTCAATCTTACAGTGGGTGGTATCAGCAAGAATGTAAGCCTGCTATATAGAAAAGGCTTTCTGGCACCAGGACAATCCGTGAAGATGCAGGACCTGGATATAACGCTTTCCTACGGTTCTGTTCCAATAAAGGTTCCTTTCTCATTGGGACTTAACGATTTTGAGCTCATTCGCTATCCAGGTTCCAGCAGCCCGTCGTCGTATGCCAGCGAAGTTACCATCTTCAACCAGGGAGTGGAAATTCCTTATCGCATTTTTATGAATAATGTACTCGATTATGGAGGCTACAGGTTTTTCCAGGCGTCTTATGACTCAGATGAAAAAGGCACCGTGCTTTCGGTCAATCATGACCGGTGGGGTACCTGGGTAAGCTACCTGGGCTATCTGTTGATGGGTTTGGGCATGTTTTGGACGCTGTTTGGAAAAGGCTCCCGGTTTGTTTTGATTAACAAAGAATTAAAGAAATTGAGATTGAACAAATCGGTGGTTGCGCTTTTGCTGTTATGGACGATTTTAGCTTTTCCGGTCAAAGCCAACGATGGATTGCAGGAACACCTGGCAGAAAAAATAGCGAATCAACGGATTGATTTGAAACATGCTGCCAATTTTGGCCGGTTGATGGTCCAGGATCTTGATGGCCGGATAAAACCATTAAATACCCTGGCCTCGGAGTTTTTGAGGAAGATATCCAGAAAACCGTATTTTAAGTATGAGGCGATCACCCTCGATGCCAATCAAACGTTTTTGGCCATACACGCCGACCCCGGGACATGGCAAAATATTCCCCTCATAAAAATAAACCAAAAGAAAGGAGGGAAGTTATTTGAAGGTATGAAGGCTACCCGGCAGGGATTAGTGAGCTTTAACATGCTTCTGGACAACGATGGAAATTATTTGTTGCAGGAGCAGGTGGAACTTGCCAATGCCAAAAAGCCAGCCGAACGAAATGAATTTGATAAGGAAATGCTGTTGGTTGATGAGCGTTTCAATATTTTGTTCAATATCTTCTCAGGCCATTATCTGAAGATTTTTCCAAAAAGAGATGACAATACTAAAACCTGGTACAGCCATTCCCATGACTTTAACGATTTCCCGGAAGAAGATGCAAAATTTGCTCAAAATATTCTACCTATTTATTTTGAAGATATAACACGCGGTCGCGCCACCGATGACTGGGCCGAAGCAGAAAGTAAATTAAACTATATAAAATTATACCAGGATGTATTGGCAAAGGACATCATCCCGGGTGAGACAAGGGTTGAAGCAGAGTTGTTGTACAACCGCCTAAACCTGAATTTCTGGCTTTTTCAGGCTTTTTGGACACTCGGCTTTCTGTTGCTGGTCATCGCGGTTGCCAGGATATTTTCTAACAGGAAATGGTTGCTTTATAGCCTTAATGTTGGTGTGATATTATCGCTCATTGCATTTATTACCTTCGGTTTAAACATTATTTTAAGATGGTATGTCTCCCAGCATGCGCCCTGGAGTAATGGCTATGAAATGATTGTTTTTGTAAGCTGGATGTTGCTGCTTTGCGGGTTTTTAACCCATGGCAAATCCGACTTTGCATTACCGCTGGCAACGCTGTTTTCAGGCACTTTGCTTTTCGTCAGTTACCTGGATTGGCTGAGTCCGGAAATTACCAACTTAATGCCTGTATTAAAGTCCTATTGGTTAAAAATACACGTCGCTACGATTGTCAGCAGCTATGCTCCCTTGGCGTTGTCCGCTTTATTAGGGCTGACCGCCTTGATATTAATGATTTTTGAAAGTGGTAAGAGATCGGCTGAGATCACATTCCGCATCAAAGAACTGACTTACATTAATGAAATATCAATGACTATCGGTTTGTTTTTATTGGCGGTAGGTACATTTCTGGGAGGAATCTGGGCTAATGAATCCTGGGGGCGCTATTGGGCGTGGGACCCCAAAGAAACCTGGGCATTGATCAGTATTATTGTCTATGCTGCCGTTTTACACCTCAGATTCATTCCGGCATTGCGCAATGCCTACACGCTGAATCTCGCCAGTGTATTTGCGTTTGCCTCCATTGTGATGACTTCATTTGGTGTAAATTATTATTTATCAGGCCTCCATTCCTACGCCGCGGGAGACCCGTTGCCGATTCCGAAATTTATTTATGTCGTAACAGCTTTTGTGATATTGATAGGTATTGTCGCCTATGCTAAAACCCAAAAAGATAAGGCCTTGTCTTAGATCTTGTTAACCCCGGAAAGGGAGATCAAGCCTACCACCGCTCGCTTATAAAAATAAAAATGGAAGTGAGGCAAAAAGCCCTATGACTGATAAAAAGCCCACATGCTGAGCAGTACCACTCGGTACATTGCTCACAATATCAACATTACCACCGGCGACTACTATCACATTAAACGATTCATCGTGCGATTCCCTGCCCCAGGGTTGATTGGGCGGGCAGTGTGGAAACCAGCCGCGGCGCACAAGCTGTCGACAGCGCCGTCAGCAAAAGCAGCACAAGCCATTTCATTTTTTTATTACCTTTAAAATCTGGGAATCAATGGCATACTTTCCGGCTCCTGAAATAAATAATCCCGAGGCAATAAGCAAAAAGACGGTGGCTAATTCTTTGGTGTTAAACGGGTCATTGGCATGAACAATGAAAAGGGCCACCGCCATGGTGATGATCATTAAAAACAGAAAAAAACGTGTAAAGAGACCGAGTATGACTGCTATTCCTCCGAAAAACTCTGCAATCACCACCAAAGTGAGCGACAGGAAAGGCCCGAGACCTATCGGGTCCGGAAACTGGGTAGAATATTGTTCAAAGTTAAGGAGTTTGCCCAGACCATGATGAGCCATGAGAGCCCCGAGCGTAACTCTGATAATTAACAGTGACCAATCAGCCTGGTTATTTCGCTGTGATAATAAGTATTGTAGTATTCGCATAGATTTAAATTTGTTTATGCAAAGAACACCTAAGGCTAACAGATAAAATTGTACAGAATTAACCCCTAGTGATTCACATTTACTTTTCGGAATTGTCCTGGTGTTACACCACAAAATTGCTTGAAAACCCTGATGAAATGTGCCTGATCGTAAAATCCTGCGTCCAGACCAATGTGGGTAAGGTTTTCCGTGCCGGCTTTTTTAAGTAACTGAACGGCATGGTTTACTTGTTTTAGTTTAACAAACTCTCCCGGGGTAAGCATATAGTTTTTTTTGAATTTCCGGATGAAACTCTTTTGTGAGATCGGCAAAGACAGGTTAAAATTTTTTAAAGCACCTTTTTGCAGGAATGTGGCTGAAACATGGTTTTCAAATTTTTGCAGGTCTTGATCTATTCCGGCCCCTTGAAATAGTTGCAATAAATGGTGTTCGACCATTTTAAAATTGGGTATGGGTGCTTCTATCAAATAATCAAATAAAACATTCGAAACCGTGACCATCGTATGAGTCCCGATTTTATTGAGGAGTATACCATAACAGAAAGGCTTTAAAATTAAGCCAACGGTACAGTACTTTCCCGATACTGATGTCTGAAAAGGGGCGGTTTTTAATCCCGAAATCGTATAACGGCAGTATTTATGGATGTTGTTGAATACGTTCTGCCCCTCCACCAGAAACCGCTCGCCATAATTGAAAATTAATTCGGTAAAAAGGGGGGCGTGATCTTCAGATTGCAAATTAAGCTCCCTGGCCCTTCCCACCCACATGATATCAATAAACTGATTTAACGGGGATGGTGGAATGTGTGTAATTTCGTTCATTCAATATTAACAAGATTGAATTAAGATATCCGGCCTTTGCGATGAGATCCGATGAAGCCCCGGTTCCAAAAGGCGGTACTTTAAAAGCTGCAAAACTTCTTAATCCGGACCGATACCGGTTGATTGCTGCCGGAGGTGTTTATCACTTATCCCAATGGGCATTCACCACTTTTTGAATTTCAGGGAAATCAGCGTCATTTTCCTTGACATGCGCTCTGAGCTGCTTTAGCCTGGACTTTAAATCTGCAATGATAGGTGCATATTTATCGTCGTCATACCGGTTATCCATTTCTTCAGGGTCGTTTTTTAAATCGTAAAATTCCCACGCCGGCGGTGTCTCAAAATCCGACATGGAGGCGGGGTTATGTGCCCATTGCTGAGCGTCGGTGTTGCGGTTCTTATAATCCCGGCCATAGTAGAAAATAAGTTTATAATCTTTGGTTCTGATACCAAAATGGGCCGGATTGTTGTGCTTATGCGCCATATGCATCCAATAGCGGTAATAAGTTTCCTGTTGCCACCCTTCGGGTTCGCTGCCGGTTGCTAATATTTCTTTGAAGCTTGATCCCTGCATATAATCGGGTACGGTCCCCCCGGCCAGTTCGATCATGGTAGGGGCAAAGTCAGTGTTATTTACAATGGCATCGGTCCGGATGCCATGCTTGATCATTTTTGGATACCGCACTAAAAACGGCATACGCATCGACTCTTCATACATCCACCTTTTATCAATGTAATCATGCTCCCCTAACATAAAACCCTGGTCACCCGTGTAAATGATAATGGTGTTGTCCATGATTCCTTCTTTTTCAAGGTAATCAAAAATACGCTTAACATTATCATCTACCCCCTTTACACATCTCAAATATCGCTTTAAGTATTCCTGGTAGGCCAGTCTTTTATATTCGGGATCGGGAATGGCCGGATCTATTTCCATGTGCATGCCCATGTTTCGGATAATGTTTCTGTGACCTATAGAGGAGCCGATAGTGTCTGTGAGTGAATTGTTTTCTCCCCTTGTTCCCACTGATCCATTGTTACCATTGTACCACATATTGGCGGGTTCAGGGATTTCAACATCCTCGAGATAGTCCTTGTACCGGGGCGCAAATTCGAAGAAATCATGCGGGGCTTTAAAGTGATGCATCAGGAAAAATGGTTTTGATTTATCGCGCTTGTTCATGAGCCAGTCCAGTGAGATATCGGTGATTATATCTGAAGAATGCCCTTCATATTGTGTTGCGTTTACCTCGCGGACCAAACCTTCCTCAAATTTGATTTCTTCCTTTTTATCGCCTTCCCGACCATAAAGTGTGGGGTTGAAATAATTTCCCTGGCCGGGAAGTACATTATAATAATCAAAAGCTTCCGGCGCATATTTCAGGTGCCACTTGCCAACCATAGCCGTTTCATAGCCAAGTTTTTTAATTTCATGTGCGAGGTATTGATTTTCAGGTTTTAACTTCCCACCCAGGTCATACACACCATTCACCTGTCCATACTGACCGGTCATAATGCTGGCCCGTGAAGGTGTGCAGATAGAATTCGTGCAGAAAGCATTTTCGAACAAGATGCCTTCTTCGGCCAGTCTATCAATGACAGGTGTAGGGTTAAGCCGCGCCAAACGACTACCATAGGCGCCGAATGCCTGTGTGGTATGATCGTCGGACATAATAAACAGGATATTTGGTTTCTCAACGGCTGGTTTTTTTTCGCAGGATGAAAATATAGTAATGATAAACAATAAGGCCGGGAATAAGTGGAATGTCTTACACATTTTTTTAATGTTGATTTCAGGGGGAAGTTAATATATTTTTTATGATAAAAAAGTTTACTTTTCATTGCCGTTGTCCGGATCGACCGTATGACAGACCGGGTACTTAATTTTCTAAGCTTTTAATACCTTCCATGAAAACAGAAAATGAGGAAAAATACCGCCGTTGGTACCGCTGCTCCTTCGCGGAGATTACCCGCTTTTAAAAGATAGCGGTCATTGTCCTACCTGACCGTAAAGTTTTTCCATATCAAATTCAGGAGCATCAACGTCTTTTCGCCATTGGTACATAGCTTGTTTTAGTTCCTCCACTTTTTCAGGTTCATTTGCGGCCAAATCGTTTTCCTCCGAAGGATCTTCCCTGAGATTGAATAGCCGAAAGTGATGCCTGTTGGGTGCGTTGGGCATGTTAAAGTACTCTATGAGCTTCCAATCGTCTTTTATGATACAACCGCCGGGCCAGGTTCTTTCAGTGGTATTACCATAGTGGATCAGCGATAAGAATTTTAACCAGTTAAAAGACCTGTCGGGCAGTTTGGCATTAGCGTTTTTGAAAAGCGGACTAAGATCTACGCCATCCAGGTTCTTATTGTGGTTGGCATCGCCCTTCACACCTGCTATGGAAAGGAGGGTGGGGTAAATATCCCAGCCGGCGACCCGCTCATTACTAACAGTGCCAGGCTTGACGACTCCCGGCCAGCGGACAAACATGGGAACCCGTGTTCCTCCTTCATAAAACATGCCTTTCCCTCCACGGAGGGGATAGTTCTTGGTAATATTTGAATAAAGCGCTCCTCCGTTATCGCTCATAAATATGACAATTGTATTTTCAGAGAGGTTATTATCATCCAGCGCCTTCAGTACCCGACCGACCCCTTCATCGAAGTGTTCCACCAATGCCGCATAGGTGGCATTGCGGTGCTTGTGTTCCGGGGTGATTAAATCCTTATATTTCTTTACTTTTTCATCTTTGGCCTGAAGCGGCGTGTGTACGGCATAGTACCATAAGTTTAAAAAGAACGGCTTTTTGCTATCTTTCTGTTGACTGATAAATTTAGCGGCCTCCGTAGACAGGGCCTCTGTGAGATGCTCTCCGGAAGAATAGGCCTCCAGGTCGGGGACGGCTGCCCTGGCATCTTTCTCATTTTTATGGGTATCGCTTTTAAAAGGATAAAAGTAGCTTCCGGGACAACAAAAATCATTGGAAGCGATATCTACATCGAAGCCCCTGTTTTCCGGACCATTGTCGCCGGTTCCGATGTGCCATTTTCCGATGTGGGCGGTTGTATAGCCGCCCTCCTGCAAAGCATTGCCAATCGTAACCTCTTCTGCCGGCATCTCTATTCCCGGGCCCGTAACGCCTCCTAAACTTCCGTGACTCACCGCCTTTAATCTGGTCGGTGTTTTTCCGGTTATAAGGGAAATACGGCTGGGTTGGCAGGTCGCGTGGGAAGAATGGGCATGGGTAAAATACATGCTTTCCCTGGCCAGTTGATCGATGTTAGGTGTGCGGTACAGGTCACTACCGGTGAAGCTCAGATCGGCAAACCCCAGGTCATCTGCCAGGATAAATACAATGTTTGGTTGCTTTGATTTTTGGATGTTGTCATTCCCTTCCGGTTGTTGACGCGGTGTACATTGTCCCAGCAACAGGAAGCACACCATGCCAATTATTGTCTTTTTCATCTTATTTCGTCAATTTTAATACAAACCCTTTAAAACGGGGGCTTCATATACAGCTATAATGCTTATTATTTTCCTTTAACAATTACCTCAGCCAGTGTCAGCGAGCCTTTTCCGTTTAACCCGATTTTCACAAAACGGCCATCCACATTTGGAATGGGTATGGTAACAGAAGGGTTGGGCGCCTGCTGTTGTAAAGCACTCCAGACCACATTGCCGGCGGCGTCCAGCAATGATATGGTAAAGTTACTCAACTGCTTTGTGCCTTCATCGGTACGGTTATAAATGGTGATTTCGCGGACCGTATAGGTGTCTTGCAAATCCACTCTCCACCATGGCTTCTCCTCCTCCAGTGTCCAGGAAGTTTGCTCCATCATGGTGTTGCCTTCGGTGACTCCGTCAACGGCAATTTCGGCCCTCGGGTATGCGCGTTTGTCGCGAATGAAGGCATGTGTGCTTGACTGAACGCATGGTTTCATAAAGGCCAGGTTTTCTGCTACTTTGTATTGATATCCCCAATTATCACCCAGCGGCAAATCGGCTGGTTTCTCCCATACCTTTGCGAGTTCTTCAAGCCTGTCGATAGCGTCCTGATCGATACGGCCCGCCGGGTTGGGGGAGATGTTAAGTATGTATACCGAGTTATGAGAGTTGTAGCTATCCAGCTTCCCCAATAAATAATCTACACTTTTGCGCACACGCATATTGTTATTATCATCCCACCACCAACCGATCTGCAAAAAATCGGAAGCTGCCGTTGGCCGAAGGTAATCCGGGTGATAGGGATAGTCACGACCGGCCGCGTCGGCAAAAGGCACCTCCGCGTGGGAAAGGTTTGACTCGTAGGTATGTGAAATTATCAGGCACTCGGGCTGCAACTTTTTGACCAGCGCTAATATTTCGCCGTAGTTAATGTCGTCAAAACTGGGTGTAGTCGGCCAGGTGCTCCATCCGTCAAAGTTCATATAATCAATTTTTCCATAGTTGGTCAGCAACTCGGTGATCTGGTTTTTGATAAATTGAACATCATTGCCGGAAGTCACACCATTGTTGATATCGTGGTGATAATCGAGCATGGAATAATAAAGTCCCACCTTTAAACCGGCATTCCTGAACGCTGTGGTGAACTCCCGGACGATATCAGTGGTGTCGCCGGAGGAAGCCACGTCATAGTCGGTAAATTCACTGTCCCAAAGGCAAAACCCGCCGTGATGTTTGGTGGTCAGCCAGCCACCTTCCATTTTAGCCAACTTACAGACCTCGACCCATTGTTTTACGTCCAGGCCAGTGGGAGCGAACATGGAAGGGGGCTCCGTACCGCGAGAACGACCCTGATGCTCTTCTTCATTCAGGTTCTTAAACGTGCACATGTTGTAATGGAAGTAAGCCTGAAATCGGGTGTTGACAAAATCATGTTGCAGCTCCGCCAGTGATTTGCCCTTTGTCTTTGGTATCTTTTTGGTTTCGGGAGTTTGATTAGAACAGGAAGTTAATGACCATAAAAAAGTGATGATTGTAAAAGTGATGATCAGTCTCATAAAAAAAATCAATGTTTGGGGATTAAAAATAATATGAAAGCAGGTTTACAGAGTAATGACTATCGTTTTGGCTATTGCCCCTACAAATTTATTTCAATAAGTTCCTGTTGTCCCTAAAAAACATTGCTATTGGAAAATACCGGCTTTTGGCTTGAATCAGGTAGAAATAACTACCACTTAACCATTAAACAACACAATGCCAAATCTTAATTTTTGAATACTATTTGATTTTCTGAAATGGAAATACCGAACTTTAGGTATTTACCTCATAATTAATAAATTATAGCTTCGTATCATGGTGTAGGTGGCAATCTAAGTAGTGCAGCGAGGATGCAACAAATAATTAAAACCTTCATTTGAATTAAGCATTAAATTATTTTCTCAAGGAAATAATACCTAAATTATTCAGATCAAATTCCCGGTTATGTATTTATTTTCACATCGCGCGTTGGTAATCGTCACTTTATCCTGTCTTTTACGCTTTCCATGCTATGGCCAGCAGCCGAAAATTGATAGCCTCCTGAACCTGGTAAGCCAGGAAAATAATGACCGCGTTAAAGCGGGAATTTATTTACAGCTTTCGCAATTATCCATTTCGGTGGATTTGAAAAAATCACTCCATTATGCCAATGAGGCTGCAAAGTTGTCTGACGAGGATGGGGTTCTAGCTGATATTTGGGATCAAAAGGGCCGGCTTTTTTTTGCTGCCAACACGCTCGACAGTGCCCTGGAAAGTTTCCAAAAAGCAAAGGTTTATAAAGAAAACGTTAGTCTCAACAAAGATGCGGCCCGCATCAATAACCGGGTAGGCGCTGTATTGGTCAGGCTGAAGGACTATGAACAGGCATTGTCGACATTTTTGGAAAGTGTGGATTTTTTCGAAAAGGAAAATGACCAGGTTAACATCGCCATATGTTACAACAACATGGCCGGCGTATTTGCCGCCATGGCAGATTTTCCAAAAGCCGTCAAATACAACGAGCAGGCACTCGAAATTTTTAGAAAAAATGAATTAAAAAAATATGCCATCGTTACCCTTCCAAGTTTAGCCGGACAATACTTAAAACTGAATGATACTGCAAAGGCTATTGCCTATAACCTTGAAGCTGAGCGACTTGGCCTGGAACTTAACCATTACTATGGTTTGGGTATTGCTTATAATAATTTGGGGCAGCTTTATTTTGAAAAAAATGACCCCCATCAGGCCGTTACTTATTACGAAAAGTCAATAGCCGCCAAGCAGCACCTGGGTGCCGGTGCTAACCTGGTTCCTACCTACAATAATTTGGGACAAAGCTACATTGCGCTGAATCAGCTGGAACAAGCTATTTACTATCTCAAAAAGGGACTGCAAATGGCCAGGGGGGAAGAGTTACCGGCCATTTACAGCAACCTGACCAAAGCCTATATGGGGATGAATAAAAAAGATAGCGCAGCCATTTTTTTTGAACTAACCGGGCATTACAGGGATAGCGTATTTTCAATTGAAAAGCAGCAGGTAATGGATGAGCTTATAACCAAATATGAAACAGAGAAAAAGGAAAAAGAGATTATTGAGCTGGCTGCCCAGAAGCGCAGTAGCCAATACATACTGTACGGTGTTTTAGGACTGCTGGCGGCGACTATATTGGTAGCACTTTTAGTGATGAAAAATTTTCGAAAGAAAAAGGTAATTGCACAACAAAGTGAAGAACTAAAGAAGCAACAAATAGAACAGCTGCTGAAGGAACAGGAAATTACCGGTATTGATGCCATGTTGAAGGGACAGGAAACAGAGCGCAAAAAAATAGCCGAAGAGCTGCATGACAGTCTGGGAAGTTCACTATCCACCTTAAAACTGTATATCGATAGCCTGGATCATGGACAAAGCGTTGAGGTATTTCAAAGTCATCTTACCAAGGCTGAAAAACTACTGGATGAAACCTATCAGCAAGTAAGAAAAATAGCACATAATAAAAGTGCGGGCGTCTTGATGAACAAAGGACTGGTCCCTGCGGTAAGGGCAACGGCCAATAAAATATCTGATGCCAAAAAACTTCAGATCGAGGTGATTGAGGTTGGATTGAGCGAGCGGTTGGAAAATTCCATGGAAATTGCCATCTTCCGAAGCATTCAGGAGCTTTTGTCCAACGTGGTAAAATATTCCGATGCGTCCGAAGCCATTGTTCAAATCACGCAGCATGACGATGCGTTGAACATTGTAGTCGAAGATAATGGCAAAGGCTTCCAACCGGAGAAAACTCCTTATGGGATGGGATTGACAAATATCCAAAATCGCCTGGATAAGTTAAATGGGCAAATGAATATAGACTCCTCGCCCGGAAATGGAGCAACAGTAATAATAAACGTACCTGTAACATGATAAACATACTTTTAGCCGATGACCATCAGATGTTCATTGATGGCATCAAATCGATCATAGAGGGAGAAATAGGTATTGCTGTAATTGGTGAAGCAAACAATGGGGTACAGGTCATTAAAGCTGTAGAAAATCAAAAACCGGATGTCATTCTGATGGATATCAGAATGCCGGTAATGGATGGTGTTGCTGCCACGAGGTACCTGACCAAGCACTTTCCCGAAATTCCGATTTTAGCATTAAGCATGTTTGATCAGGAGGAGGACGTGATAGAAATGCTGGAGGCCGGAGCTTTCGGATATATCATAAAAAACACAGGGAAGCAGGAACTCATCGCAGCGATCAACGCGGTAATGAGCAAAGAGCATTATTACAGCAAATCACTTTCGGGGAAAATCGAAGAGTGGTTAAAGACCATGCAGCATCGGGAGCAATATACCCTGACTAAGAGGGAGCGCGAAATTATCATACTGGTAGCCCACGGGAAAAGCTCCCAACAAATTGCCAACAACCTTAAAATAAGCAAATTTACCGTTGACACCCATCGCAAGAATATTCACCAAAAATTGGGAATCAAAAGCAATACCGGCCTGGTAAAGTATGTCATGGAAAACCTTGCAAACAACTAACAACCTATTCCTTTCAAAAAAAGCGAATACCTAAAATTAGGTATTTCCCCCCTTTCTTATTAGCGGTAATTTTATAAAAATCTTAAACCCAACATGGGCACTAAAAGCATTTTATCAGGTGAAATGATGATTTTTTTCGGCGTGCCCGAGCCTGCCATTCCGGGAAAAAGAAAGAAGAGGCTGAATTTAAACAGGCGTGGCTTAATCAATAATACGACACCAAAACATGACCCGATTTTTTTGATACAGTTTCAGTGTAATATAAAATTTTAAGCGAATGAAAATATTAATCGGATCAGGCATTCCCAGGTTTTCAGATCCTGGCATTGCATCGTCACCACGAGTGGTGAATACAAAAAAACATATTAGACATTTACTGCTTGTGACAGCCATGTTGTTGGCAACTATTAATGTCACAGCACAAGACCTGGAAGACTTTGTGGGGAGTTATACGGGTGAAAATGGAAAGGGCTTTATGCAGCCGCTGGCAGACGCCTTTGGCGCAAATATGAATAGCGGGCTTTATCATTCCGCAAAAATTGACTCCGGGTTTCAGCTTTACATTGGTGTAGTCACTACCACAGCGCTTATTGCAGACAATCAAAAGACATTTACTGCAACAACCGAAGGGTTGTTTAGTCCGGAAACCACCGCCGATGCGCCTACCATTTTTGGGGCCGTTGAGGGGACCGCAGTCGAGGGCGAAGCAGGCACTACCTACAACTTTCCGGGCGGTTTCGACTTAAATATCTTACCGTTGGCTATTCCGCAATTACATATTGGCAATGTGCTGGGAACAGAGGCTACTTTCAGATATATCGCCATTGATTTAGGCGATAATTTTGGGAAATTAAATGTTTTTGGGTGGGGAATCAGACATAGTATAAGTCAGTACTTTAACCGTGCCCCGGTAGATATCGCCGTTGGATATTTTCAGGAAAAATTCGATATCGGTGATATAATAGAGGCTAAGTCCAGCCTTATAGGCATTCAGGCGAGCAAAGATGTGGGGGTTGTTACTTTTTTCGGAGGTTTGAGCTTTGAGGATGCCTCGCTGGATATCTCCTATGAATATGATGACGGAGAAACCATGGAAACGATTGCCTTCGACCTGGAAGGTTCCAATTCGGTACGATTTACCGCCGGGCTGACCCTTAGACTGGGCGTGATAAGACTCAACACCAACATTAATTTAGCCGATCAAACCGTGTTTGCTGCAGGGCTGGGCTTTCAATTTTAATTAAACCGGAAAATCATGAAGACATTTGGAATTAACACAACAACCTATTGGGTTATACTATTCATTATTCTGCAAATCTCATTGAGCGGCTGTGAAAAACGCAGGTTTGAATTTGTCGTTGACGTTGACTATGCCAGGATATTTGTAGTAGATGAAACCGGCCCTTTCACAAAATCCGGGACAATCACTGAACAGGATATTTTAAACGAACTGGATATACCGGATGATGCGACCATCACCAAAGTGGATATCAAGACGCTGGTGGTGATCTTGGAACCTGATTTCGAAGGAGGAAATGAGGCAGAAGCAGTTGCACTATCAGCACTTATTAGGGAATCCGGCATTGCTGAGCCGTTGTTGGATAGGTCATCATATGGAATCTCTGTTCCATTTGAGGAAAGAAACCTACCGATACTTGGAAAAGTCAGTGCCCAAAAATTGATAGACAAGGGTGTTTCAAAATTAAAACGCAAGATTAACGATTATCTGATGGATCTTGATGATGGATCATTTGAAATTGAAATCAAAGGTGATGCAGGGGAAAGCACAATACTTAGGGCGTTAATAGGTATTGAATTTGTCGCTACAATCACCTACGAGGAGTGCGTTGAAACCGCACTTGGTGCGGGAGGTGAAGAATGTAGCATTTAAACAAAATATTATGAATAACTCAATTAAATATTTTCTTGTCATCTTGCTATTCCCGCTGTTTAGCTGTGAGAAACAGCGGTTTGAGTTTCAATCTGATATCAAGGTTACCACAACTTATTCGGCCGAAGCACAATTTCTGAACGTTTCGGATTTGATGACGAGGCAGGATTTATTTGATGCATTGGATTTGGGGCCAGAGGATCAAATAAAGCGTATAAATATTGAAAGCATGGAGATCGGCTGGAAGGTTACCCAGGAAAATACGGCCAAAGGCATAAACGTCAGGGGTTTTGTTAAAGACTTTGATGGCGGAAGCTTCCGACTGTTCGGTGATGAAGAAGACGCGCTGGAAATTGACATAAATGGAGAAGAAGGAAAGCAGGTCGTTAATAATCTGATTGATATAGGCGTTAATACGTTGAATGCCAACATGGCTACCATACTGGACCCGTGTAATGACGACCCTTTTAAGGATAAATTTGGATATTTAATAACGGCATCCGCGTCGCCTTCTGAGAAGATGGGAATGGATATCGTGGTGAAATTTAACATAACCGCAAAATTTTACCGATGTCTTGATACGGTATTTCTGACCGGGGGTGATGAATGCGATACCAACGATTGTAATAATTGAAAAAGTATCTGGCAAATTATTATTGAGGTTTCCACCGGATCCAGCCGTACACCTTCCAGACCAGGGGCAAAATTCCACCAATAATGTGCACACTATCAATCAGTTAAAGAACAGGTCGGTGATTTGATTTTAATTACACTATGCAGGATGATTTTGGTCATTTTTTTTCTTGACCGGTAGCGTTAAGTTCAGGGGAAATTACGTGAGCCTGCCTCCTGGTAGAATTATTCATTTTAAAAAAAATTGCATAGTGAACATCATTAAAAAAATTCTGATACCGCTTAATTTCTCAGCAGTTTCAGACAGTGCCATAGATTACACCATTAACTTCGTAAAGGAAGACGATAGCATTCAAAGTACGTTATTACACGTCGCCGATTTAGAAACAAAATCCGAAGCCCAAAAATTGCTGGAAGAAAGACTTAAGCAATTAACGATTGACTTTCGCCAGCGTTCGGGATCATCGGGAAATTATGCGGTCAAATCAGGATCGCTCAGCGATGCGATACTTAGTGCGAGATCTGAATATGCGTCAGATCTCATCATCATGGGTACAAAAGGAGCAGAGGAGAAAGATGAAACCGCCATCACCAATACCGCTGAGCTGGTCCTCAAAGCCGATTGCCCTGTCTTGGTGATACCGGAAAATACCAAAACGTTTGCTATTAAGAACATTGCGTTGGCTTTGGGAAGAAATAGTATCGACGATTCATTTGCGCTGGGGGTACTTCATGATATCGCCAGAACGTTTGATGCGGCCATACATATTCTAACAATCAGCGATGAAAACAGTGATACCATGGTAGAGGATGCAAACCAGCGTACTTTGGAATACTACTTTGAAACGCTGGACTACCAGTATGCTTTCCCGAAAAATACGGATATCGAGCAGGGTATTTCAGATTATGTGAAAGAAAAATCCATTGATATGCTCGCCATTCTTCCGAGAAATCATGCTAAGAAAAGCAAGCCGTCGGAGGGAAGGTTAACCAAGCTATTGACTTTACATACCGAGGTACCGCTTTTGACGATAGATTAATAGTTCTTGGGTTAAATCTCAGAGTCAGTTGTAAACTTATTTTAGGGGGCAGCATCTTTGGGATATTCTCAATATGTTAAATGTGGGTGGCAATAAAACGTTTATCTGATACCATCTCCCCGGCCAGGCCTCCGACAGATACACCGACCTGTCGCCCTGGTCCTGGGGGTCGTTTTAAAACCAACCGATCGTGGATTCCGTGCTGTTCGTGACGGCCTTTTTCTACGTTTTTATTTTGACAGCTTTTGCAGTTCTTTTTTCACGTGTTCCATTTCCTGGCCGTAAGCCTCTACTTTTTCGAGTAGTTCAATTTGATAAAGCGTCAATTCTTCAATCTTTTTTAAGAGCTTCATATTCATAACGCTGAGATCGATACCATTTTCTTCCATTTCCGCACCTGATGGAATTTCCGGAAGGTGCTTATTTTTAGTGATGAACTTCTTTACTTCTTGTAGTGTTGGCAAGTTGTAGTCGCTCTCAAAGACAATGTCCTGGGGAGGGAAGTTAAGGTCAACCTTGACCTCCTTGGCGTGCACTGTTCCAAATACATCTAACTTGTAGTCCGGATTGGCCATTCCAATACCAACTTTTCCATTATATATAGACAAGCCCTGGGCAGTGTTTTGGTCCCTGGAAATGACCAGCCTTTCTCCGTTGGCATCGCTGACAATATCCCAACTATGACTCAACAAGCCGATCCTGATGCCATCATCCCAATTTCCGCCATTTTGTGTTATATGTAATTTGGTCAATGGTGCCACGGTGCTGATACCAAAATTTCCATTTTGCAAGGCAATGCCATTATTGGTATTTTGATCTCCGGCAATTATTAACCGTTGTCCGTTAGCTTCCGTAAGGATGTCCCAATGATGAGTGGATAATGCAAGTCTTATACCATCGTGCCAATTTGTGCCACTTTGCAGGATGTGTAATCTTCCGATGGGATTGATGAGGCCAAGTCCTAATCTCCCTGTTGTTTTGTTATCGCCTAACTCATCCCACTGCTGCGGAAAGACTTGGAAACAAATAGATAGGATAAGAAAAATTGCGCCGATATGTTTCATAATAGGTTAATATTTGCGGTTGAAAAAATTAGATTAACTTGAGAAAAGTAATCACAACAGATGGTAAAGGTAGGAGACCCCGGTGACGTAACATGTCACTGGTGATTTTTTTGTTGTTTATTTTTTTGACGTGGAGTTGCTCTGAAATTTTCGCTGTGATGATCTTGTCATAAAGTAAGAATTACTCCTTTATCTTTAAAACCTGGAAAACATGGCACAGTTATTAACTACCCATGAGGAATTTATCTCATATATACGGATCAGGTATCACTTTAACTTAAAAATCTGTGTCTGCCGTTTTTAGGTCCAGTTCTTTGATCCAGATATTTCGGTAAAGTACGTTGTGGCCTTCGGCCTGTAATTTTAATCCGCCTGGTGTATCGGTGATGCCTTTGCCACCGTTATTTCCGCCATCGATCCCGGAGTTGCGGCCTCCCCATACCTGGTTGATGGTTTGGTTGTGGTGTACTTTAATACCATTGAAATAGAGCGTGACCATGGCTTTTTCGGTCCTGCGGCCATTTTTGAAACGGGCGGCACGGAATACGAGGTCATAGGCGTTCCATTGGCCAAGGCCTTTGTAAGCGTGATAGGGTGAAGGTGTTTCGTTGATAACGGCGCCCATGCCATGTTTGGAAGAATCTCCATCCAATACCTGAATCTCATAACGGTTTTGAAGATAAACACCGCTGTTGCCACCTTTGTTAGCGATCAGCAACTCTACGTGGAGCCTGAAATCACGGAATTTCTGTTTGGTCACAATATCAGCCGCACCATATTTGCCGCCAGCGGCGGCGGGGTCGTTGCTGTTTATAACCATACCATCGTCAACGGGATCTTTTACCAAAGGCCATTTTATCGGTAAGCTTGCCGCCAACCGGGGACCCTCCCAATAGGTCCAATGTGTGTGCAGTGATTGTTTTGTGCCGTCAAAAAGTATCCTGGCACCTGCAGGCGGCTGTGTACCAACACCAACTTGCGCATGTAGGGGAGCAGCAATTGGCGCTATGGCCAAGATAAACCATAAAGTGGTCGACAGGCCATAGGGTAGTATATATTTTTTCATTTTTGGTAAGTTATTGCCCGTAATGTTAGATATTTTTAATGGTTAAACAAAGATTTTGACAGGATCACTTTAAGGAAGCAACCGGCTTTCCTAAGGTAACATGTTAAATAATAAAACATGTGGGAAAAAAGTGCCGCTTTTGTAAATTATTTGTATATTTAAAACCATGGACTATGGTCTATAGTTATGAAAATTAAAGAAGTTGTCAGCAAGACCGGTATTTCAAGAGATACCATCAGGCTCTATGAAAGAATGGGACTGTTGGTTGATATTACGCAACCCTACAAAAAAAATAGCTATAAAGAATACGGTGAAAAGAATATTGACCGGATTGATTTGATCAAATATTCCCAAAGCCTTGGATTTAGTTTGAAAGAGTGTAAGCACATCATTGATTCCCTTGAGAGTGGCCAGCTTGATAAAAAGGAAAAAAACAAACTGATCGCCAATAAGCTGGAAGAGATTGATAAAAGAATAGGCGAGCTCAAAAAATTCCGCGTATTATTAGAACAGGCATTAAAAAAAACATGCGAAGGTTAGCATAAATTTTAGCCTGGATAATCAGGGGCTGCGGATGGATAAAAGTTAATGTCAAAATTATGAAACAATACATTGCAAAAGTGGAGGTGGAGGTCACTGCGCCTGTTGACAAAATATGGGAAGCGTTGACTAACCCGGAAACGGTTAAAGCATATATGTTTGGAACCAATGTCATCTCAAGGTGGGAGGAGGGTAGTCCGATAAACTGGCGGGGAGAATGGCAGGGAAATCACTATGAAGAAAAGGGTATTATTACTAAATTGATTGCGGAAAAAAAACTCCAGTATACCCGTTACAATGATTTATCCGGCCTGCCCGATATGCCCGAAAATTACAACTTGATTACCATAGATCTGGTCGCTAAAGGTCCGGAGGGTTTAATTGTTTTAACGGAAGACAACCAAAGTACACAAGAAGCAAAAGAGCGTGCGGAAAGCATTTGGAAAACCATACTTACAAATTTGAAAGAGATCGTGGAAGGTAAAAAAATGCCTTCCTGAAACATTTTAAACAACCGAGTATACTTAATACCTGATGCTATTTGTGTTGAGGCCCGAATATGAATAACGACCAAACAGAAAAGAAATGACCAGCCAAAATATTGAAATAAAGCAGTTGACCAAACATGATTTGACAGACTTTCAACAGTTAATTGTATTGTTCATGGAAGTGTTTGAGCATGAGGCAAATACCATCCCGGGAGCGCCATATTTGAGGCGGTTACTGGAAAGAGAGGATTTCATTGCCCTGGTGGTTAAAGTCGACGACAATGTTGTGGGGGGGCTGACCGCTTATGAGCTGCGGAAGTACTATTCGGAAATATCAGAGATTTTCATTTATGATATAGCGGTACAGCCCGAACTTCAAAGAATGGGGCTGGGAAAACAACTGCTTTCCGCCCTGAAAGACTATTGCGACACGGCCAAAATAAATGAAATATTTGTAGCTGCGGACCAGGATGACCAACAGGCTGTAGACTTCTATCACACCACCGGCGGAAAAGCTGAAAAGGTTTTACATTTTAATTATTTGGCGGGTGATCAAGGGTTGTAACCCCGTTACGGCCAGGTTTTCTGGTAGCTTGTTATTTAATTTGTGCAGACGCATAAATAATTTGTTTCAAAAATATTAAAAAGTAAAAAATACACTAATTTTGCGAAAATTATTGCGAGCGGAAAACTCGCTTTAGCAATTGTGCGATTATTATATTATATTTAGTATATAAACCCACCAGAATAATGAGAGAGAAAGTAGAACTGCTCATTGATGAATTTGTAGATGAAATTCTCGCAAATTCTCAATTTTACCATGAGTCGGGACGGCAGCAGTATCATCCCCGGTACATTGCTGTGTCCAAATTTATCAATAAACTTATATTCGGATTTGATCAGCTAACTGTTTGTGACGCTTCTGAAATTCAGGAGTTATTTATGAAGATGCATCGGGAAAATTACAATTCCATCCACCGTAAAAAGCTAATATTTGATCGGGAATGGGTCTTACGGCAGTTTGAAATAAAATTATTTGGCGATGATGGTATCTTCAGGGCGGCTTATGAGCAGCTGCGTAATCAAAAGGCCACAGCCCTTGATTATGAGGTGGATTTTGCTCTGGATGATCAATTAGCACATCTCTTATCGGAATTTGAGGCGTTGGGAGTGAAATTTAATAAAGGAGATATTTGGCAGATCGGCCAGAAGACATACCATATTGAAGGCTATTTTGCCAAATCTGACCTGTGGCTTCAACACACGGGCGAAGATGGAGAAGTGATCAGGTTAAGAGAGTTGTTGCCACTTGGGCTGGGAGATTTCTATCAGATATTAAATGATAAGGAAGTAGTGGAGGAAGATTCCTATCTGACCGGAGATTAATAAAACGGTCCGGCTTCGGGGATTCTTAGCTCAGGCATCCGGAAGCAATAAATTTTCCAGCTTGGTAATCAGTTCTTTTAACTCATTCAAAGATTGGTCGTTTTTTTTCTCAATAGCCTGATTGATGGCCGACAGGATCATTCCCTTTGTTCTTTGAATCCGTTCATTCCGATCTTCAAACAGTTGATCTCTTTCACTTAATTCCTGGCGCGCAAGATCTATTTTCTTCAGTTTTTCGTCATCCAGTTCACTCTCGTTGTCGGTTAGTTTTTTAAGGATGTTGGCCTTGTTACTGAGATCAGCTTCGTTTTTAATGGTCTTAAAAGTGTTTTCGTCGATATCAGAAAACAATAGAATGGACGATTTTTTTATTTTGGTTTTCCCTGCCAGAATACTATTTTTCAGCGCAGGGTTTTTTTTGCCGATCAAATCAAGTCCTTTGGCGAATTTAGCATCCCGGTGAATGGTCATTCTGCCCACTTTAAATTCTTCTGCCAGTAGATCGGATGTTTTCTTGTCTTTTGTGCTCGAGATATCTTTTTGGTAACTCGCCTGCGTATATTCCTTGCCTCCCCAGCTTTTCTTTAGACTTTCATATTTTAGTCCACGATAATAACTGATTTGAAAAGCGTTTAGATTTCTTCTGCCCAACTGGTTGTTGATCATCCACATCCGGACTTCTCTTATATTTTTGAAAGTGCGCAATTCCACTTTGTAAGGCAGGTTGTGTTTCTGGCATATTTGCAATCGGTTGTGTCCATCTACCAGCCATTGGGTGCCATCCTTCTTTTTCCACACAATCAGGGGATCCCGACAACCCTCCTGAAGTAAATTCGTTTCCAATTGCTTGAATTCTCCTTCATCAAGAGCAACGATATATTCTTTTAGTTCTTCCGAAATGAAAATTTTGCTCACTATCCTATTGTCTATTGCAACCAAAAGCTTTAAAAAGAGAAATCAATTAATGAACATTTTGTTCACTAATCCAAAAATTTCCAGTAAATATATACATAGGCTTTAAAACAATACAAGCTATTTGATCTTTTTGTTATTATAACACATCAAATCCAATTTATTCGAATACCGGGTTAAATCAGCCCTCATTCAACCGGGTCAATTGTCATAGAACCCCAGGTCAAAAATGTGCTTAACGAGCGCTTGGGGTCAAATTTTAACAGTAGTCGCAGACGCCGCCAGCTAATTTACATTTTTGACATATTTTAGCCAGGTTAAAGCTTTTTCCTTGTCTGTGAACCCCTTGGTAGGAATACGTGGTGCAGCAATTATCAGAAAAGTATTAAAGGCCAATCGCGTCAACATACCCTTTACCAGGAAGGCTCCTGCGCTTAAATAATGCACGGCATCTTTGGAGGCCATAAACCGGCGTGTTTCCTGATTGATACTGATAAGTTGTCGCATGTCAACGAAGAGCGGCATCACGGTGCGGTTGGAGATCTTCAGCCTGTCAGCCACTACTTTTTTGCCCGCTTCCAGATTCATGACCGTACCAGGCTTAAATACCTCATAGATAACACCGTCCTCAATCCATAGTTCTACATATTCGTTTTCCAAATAATGCAGTCTTTCAGATTTCTCCATGATCGTTTGTAAACTTGGGGTTAGTGCTTCCTTACGTAAAAGTAAAACAAACATTCATAAATTTGAAGCCTGATAAGAATATTATCACCGCTAGGTAAATACCGATCTTGTTGCTTATATTTGGTTCAACTTTATTTTTAACCGAGGATCCCTGAGAAGCCCCCGGCCGCTAATAGGGGAAATTTTGATGAATAACTTTGTTTTGGAGGTTAAAAGTAGGTAATACAAGCATTAAAATTAAACGCTGGTTTCTAGTGAACCAGTTAAATGTCAGGTACAAAACGAATCTTAAGAAGATTCCGGGGAAGGACTGTGCTCAATCATTAGTAACCGTTTTAAAAGGCTAAGAGGCCTTTAATTCAGTTGCTGAAAAAAGTCAGGGGGAATAGGGCAGGGAGGGAAGGTATTTCATGCCTTCCCCGATCCATGACTCATTCCGAAATAAGCTTATGAAAAGACCGGCAATGATTGCATTGTCCGATACCTTTTCTGTTTAGCCTTGCTATGTAGGTGAAAAATACTTGTTCCAATAAAAATTACCAGATATGAGAAAAACCAATATTTCCAACGCCAATGACATGGTTAATGATTATATTAATCGTGGCCGGGCAAAAAAGGTACTGCATTTAGTTACGCAGGACGAAGCCTACAACGGGCGTGAAATACGGATTAACAACAAAAACTATATCAATTTTGGGAGTTGCTCCTATTTAGGGCTGGAACTGGACCCCAGGCTTAAAGCCGCCGCGAAAAATTATATCGACAGGTATGGGGTGCAGTTTTCTTCGTCCCGCACCTACCTTCGGTGTACCGCCTACCAGGAGTGGGAAGAGCTATTGCAACAAATCTTTGGCGTATCAATCGTAACTTTTACCAGTGTCTCTTTGGGGCATCATGCGGTGATCCCTGTGGTGGTAGAATCCGGAGATGCCATCATTCTTGATCAGCAGGTACATGCCAGTGTCCAGGATGCAGCCAAGAAAATGATGATCAGTGGCGTTCATGTAGAACCTATTCGTCATAATCGACTTGATATTTTGGAGGAAAGGCTTAAGTTATTATACAATAAATTTCGTCGTATCTGGTTCATGATCGATGGCGTGTATTCCATGTACGGAGATTTCGCGCCAATGCACGATATTATTAACCTCCTCGATAAGTATCAGAAACTCTATCTTTACGCCGATGATGCGCACGGGATGAGCATTGCCGGAAAAAACGGGGCAGGGGTTATCTATGATCAGGTAAAGCATCATAGAAAAATGGTGATGGCGACATCACTCAACAAGGCTTTTGCAGCCGGAGGAGGGGTTTTCCTGTTTTCGGATGAGGAGCTTTGCCTGAAAGTGAAGAATTGTGCCGGGGCTTACATCTTTTCAGGAGGGCACCAGATCCCCGTCATTGGCGCCGGAATAGCATCCGCAAAAATCCACCTTTCAAATGAAATAGTCATCCTTCAGGAAAGTTTACGCGAAAAATTGTGTTATTGCCATCAATTGCTGGAAGAACATCATCTGCCGGTTCTTTCCAATCCGCTAGCCCCCATTTTTTATATAGGCGTAGGCCTGGTCAATACCACCATACAAATGGTAAGCCACCTGCACAATGATGGCTGCTATGTAAATGCCGGTATATTCCCGGCGGTCCCGGATCAAAGTGCCGGTGTTCGTTTTACCATCACCGCTCATCATCAGAAAGAGCATATTGAATACCTGGTGAGCCGAATAGCACATCATTATCCCAGAACCTTTCAGGAAATGGGGCGAAGCGCCCAGGACCTGATCCGTGGTTTCGGACGGGTAAAAAAATTCGACCGCCTGATCAAAGGAATACCCACCAACATTGTAAAGGCTAAGAATCATGAGATACAATATGAATCCTCTATACGCAATGTGCCAAGACAGCTTTGGGATGAACTGGTAGGGAGGCTCGGCGCCAACAATTGGGAACAACTGTTATTTTTTGAGGAGGCATTTTCAGGCAACGAAAAAGAAGAACACAATTGGGAGTTTCATTATTTTTTGATAAGAAATAAAAGTGGCGAACCGATTATCGCTACTTTTTTTACAGAAGCCCTCGCTAAAGATGATATGTTTGCCCCGGCAGAAACCTCCCGTCACCTGGAGAAAATGCGTCGACAAATGCATGACCCCTATTTCCTGTCATCTAAAACACTAACGATGGGATGCCTGCTTTCCGTAGGCGAGCACATTTATATTAACAAGACGTTGCCGGACTGGCAAACGGCTTTTGTGGCCATGCTGGAAGCGGTACAGGCTTTGAGAGAACAAAAAAATATCCCCGTGTTGAGCCTGAGAGATTTTGACGCGGAAGATGAATTCATGAAATCTTTTTTGGTAGATCTGGGGCTCAAAAGAGTAAACATTCCGGATGGACACCACATAGATCATTTTGACTGGAATACAAAACAGGAATTTATCGAACAATTAAAGGGACGAAATAGCAAAAGTACACATGACAGAAGGAATTATATTCGCAAACGCGCCTTTGCCTTTGAAGACCGCTTTGAGGTGCGCATCGTTGAATCTGCCACGGCTGAAGAATGTGAACATTATCGAAGGCTTTATATGAATGTAAGTGACAGAAGTTATGAAATTATTGGTTTTACACTGCACGAAAAGTTTTTTGAAAATGTGATAAATCATCCGAAATGGGAACTGCTGGAGCTTAAATTAAAATCTGAATTTGACAACAGAAAAGAGCGCAAAGCGGTTGGCATCGCCTTGAGCTATAAAACGGATCGTTTATACAGTTTTTTGGTAACAGGTATAGATTACGACTATTTAAATGAGCATAATGTCTATACCCAGATTCTTTGGCAGACGATCAGGAGAGCTAAGGAACTAAGACTAAAAATTAATTTGGGTATTACCGCCTCTCAACCTAAAAGGAAATTTGGAGCGAAAACAATTAAGTACGCTATCTATGTGCAAAACAAGGATACGTTTAAGGATGTATTTGTTAACCTGCTACCGCAGCGTGAGTCCGGTATTTTGTGATTGAAAAGTAGAAAAGCTTCGTAGTCTTTCTGGCGTTTGTCACAACGGTAATGGCTTCACACGTTTTATGGCCACCAGGTAGGGGCCAAGCCATTGCTGATCGCGAAATAAATACCATTAGCAAGTGATCGATGGATCACTTGGGTTCCGCGTTAATGGGGAGATGCTCTTTCCCGATTAATTCGGTATAGGTAACAAATTTGAAGGGATCGAAAAACTGAGCAGCGCTTCGCAATCGATCTGCAGCTTTCAATTTCAATGCAGTAATTCCACGGTTGTTTTGATAGCGGGCTTCGGCGGCGACGGCCATTTGTAAGGCCAGTTCATTATCGCCGTTGTTTAGCATTTTTTGTAGCCCGTTTTCAACTTCATTTACCGATAAGCCAAAGTAGCGATCGAGGAGTCGTCCATATTCAACCGAGGTAATCACGTCAAGGCCTTCCGGGGCCTGACCGGTTATCTCTTCTCTCCATATTCCCACATGGCGGTCGGCGAGGCGGGATACGATATGGTCGCGGGAGGAAAGATAACCAAAGAAGATTTCAGGATGATCCTGTAAGCCGGGAGGGATTAAATTGAGCCGGATGATATCTTTGGCGGAGTAGCCGTTGTGCAAATGCTTTTGCGCTTCATTGGTAAGCCATGCATAGGTGCTTCGATAAGCTTTCAATTGATCGGGTGAACCGTAAAGAATCGTAATCCCGAGGTGACCATGTAACAGGTGTTTGGGTTGTCTGAGTAATGCCTCGTCCATCATGTCCAGCGTTTCCGGAATAAATCCCTCTTCTACCCAGGGTTCTCCGTAAAACGGCATAAGCGCGTCCCCCATGAAAAGTACCTTTAATTGAGGTAAATATATAAGCATCGCGTCTTCGGTCTCACCGCCTGTTACAGGAATAAGCTCAAAAGTAGTGGCTCCGACCGTTATCTCGGTAAGTTCATTTATAGCACTATCAGGCTGGTACCGGCTTACCCATTCCTCTTTGAAGTCAGCGCCCCTGAACTGTTGATAGGGGTGATTCCGAAGAACGCGCTTTACAGTATTGCTGTAATTGCCACGTCCATAGAAAGTAATCCCGGGATTTAAAGATTTTAAATAAGTATATCCTCCAATATGATCCCAGTGAGCATGCGTGATAAATACGGTAGTCAATTCGGGTAAATCCGGATAATGTTTTTTTAAGAATTGATAACCTTTTTCCATGCTATAAGGTTGCGTACCGGCGTCAATTGATATCAGTTCCCTGCCATTTTCGGTAACAACAAAGTGCAAATCCGAAAACCCAAATCCGCGGACCGCAAAAACGCGACCCGGAACGATTTCTTCAATCCAGGGTGAGGGAGAAAAAAGGAGTCCATTGGCCCTGGTGGTTGCAAACCAACCCATAAACAAAGTTGAGGGCTCATAGACGTCATAACCACTCATTTGAAGATATTTGTCAGACAGTTCTACCACTCCTTTATCGGCGTATAGCCTGGACAGGTAATGGTAAACCTCACGGTAAAATCCGGGGTTGGGTTCCAGTTCCGGACGCTCAGCGAGCCACAGCAATTCTTCAAGAGCCTCTTCGCGCTTGCCAAAGAACCAGGGGACCTGCGCATAAATGATGCCTGCTGACCAGTGAACCAAAGGATTGTTTTCGGCAAGTCTTGCCGATTCTTCCAAAATGTCAAAAGTGTCCCACATCCAGGACAGCTGCCTTAGTGGAGAGACTTGTTCGGCATACGTCGCTCGTAAAAGGGCATAGGCGGACAAATAGGTTGCTTTAACTTCGGGACTCATTTTGTGGCCATATTGTGCCAGTAGTTTTTCGAAATAGGAGATACCATACGTTTGCTGACTGGAAATGATGTAGGCGTTGGCCAGCAAAAATATAGGCCTGGGATCATTTATAGGGCCGTAGGAAAGTACTACTTCATAAAAGGCAATTTCCGCATGGAAACTTCGATCCTCTTTCGTATTGCCGAAATCGTCAAAATAAATTGCCGGTGCGAGTGAGGTGGCTAACCCGGTTTGGGTCGTTCTTGGTAATACTTCCATGTGTGACGGTAGCGTGGTAATATCATCGCTGCTATTGTGAAGAACGCAACCCGAAAGTAGGAGGAAGTAGGTCAGATGTATAAAGTCGGATGTTTTCATGTTGTATATACAACGTAAAAAATTTTAATAGGTTACCCGATCGTAGAAAATGCAACCAACCTGTTGTTTGGAAAACGATGGAAATGACATGCGATTTAAGCGAAAACACGAAAACTGCTGTGATTAATTAGCTCTGACCTCTTTATAAGTATTGATTTTTTAATAGCTGGTGTTGTATATGCAACAACACCAGCTATTAAAACGTTAATCTCTGGGTGAAATATAAACTAAACGAATGCATGGGCATGAGGCTGCGCGGCCTCTCCCGCAAAGTAGATAATGTTTACCGCAAACATTTGGAAGGTACCGGTCTTACGGAAAACCAACTAAGCATTTTGATGGCATTGTTCAAAACGGGTAAAACCGAGCAAACGGAAATTGCCAGGATTTTAAACCTCGAGCGATCTTCTCTGAGCAGGAGTCTTACCAGATTGATTGATCAGGGCTTCATTCTAAAACAGGGTGTTATCAACCGGCCCGTCATCTCGCTGACTAAAAAAGGAAATCAAAAGATCACACGGGTACTTCCCTTGTGGGAGCGTGCCATGGAGGAAGTGCTGGGGCAACTGACCGGGAAGGACCTGGTCTGCTTCCGTAATTTTGAAGAAAAGCTAAACAAATAAACCTCATGGTATTACAAGTACCGGAATTGCCGGCCGGCCGGAAGATGGTGAAAGATAAAGATTTATCTGGCAATCATTAGTTTATATGGGAAATTTTGTCAAACTTAATTTCCATATCTTAAACGTCACCACTAAAAGCCAATGTCATGAAGGAATTTGATGCGATCATCATAGGAACCGGCCAGGCGGGGCCATCACTAGCTGCCAGGCTGGCGGCCAGCGGCATGCAGACCGCGATTGTCGAGCGGGACAAGTTTGGCGGTACTTGTGTCAATACGGGTTGTACACCCACCAAAGCGCTGGTAGCGAGCGCCAGGACAGCCTTTATAGCCAGAAGATCCGAAGATTTTGGCGTTCATGTCAATGGGCCGGTGACGGTGGATATGAAAACCGTCAAAGCGCGAAAAGATGCTATTGTGCGGCAATCCAACGAAGGGGTGGAAAACTGGTTGAAGCATACGGAGAACCTGACAGTTTACGAGGGCCATGCCCGCTTTGTGGAACCCTATACTTTGCAGGTGGGAGAAACTTTATTGAAATCAGAAAGGATTTTTATCAATGTGGGAGGCAGGGCGTCAGTGCCGCCCGGTTTCGAGGGAGTATCCTATTTTACCAATGCCAGCATCATGGACGTGGACTTTTTGCCGGAGCATCTTATTATTGTAGGTGGGAGCTACATTGGACTGGAGTTTGGACAAATGTATCGCCGCTTTGGCAGCGAGGTTACTATTGTAGAACGAGGAGACAGCCTGTTGAGACGGGAGGATCCGGATGTATCCGCAGAAGTTCAAAAAATACTGGAGGCAGAGGGCATCAGGTTTCGGCTTAAGGCAACGTGTCTGGGGGCCAGGCAGGAGGAAGGAAAAATTTTGGTGAATGTCGATTGCACCGCTGGCGATAAAGAGATTAAAGGTTCCCACCTGTTAATAGCCACCGGCCGAAAACCCAATACCGATGACCTGGGACTGAATTTAGCAGGTATCGAGGTGGATGAAAAAGGGTTTATAAAAGTTGATGATAAACTGCAAACCAATGTTCCGGGAGTTTGGGCTTTGGGTGATGTAAATGGGAAAGGCGCTTTTACCCATACTGCGTACAACGATTTTGAAATTGTAGCTGCCAATATACTTGATCACAATCCTCGTAAAGTGTCAGATCGCATTACCTGCTATGCGTTGTATATCGACCCCGCCCTGGCACGTATAGGCCTCACCGAAGCCGAAGCCCGTCAATCCGGCAAAAATGTATTGATGGCGACCCGGCCCATGCAGCGGATAGCCCGGGCCCGCGAGAAAGGTGAAACCAATGGCTTCATGAAAATACTGGTGGACGGCGATACCAAGAAAATTCTTGGCGCCACGATACTTGGCATTGAAGGGGATGAAATTATTCATTCGCTGCTGGATATTATGTATGCGGACATGCCTTATACGACTATTCAAAACGCAGTGCATATCCACCCAACGGTTTCTGAACTGATACCCACCACGCTGGCAGATCTGGAACCCCTGTGACCTGATAACAATAGCCTCGAAGTCCGGATTCCAAAACCCTGATATCAGGGCATCATGAATGCCGGAGACAGAAGAAACAACGGCACTCATTGATTCAATACTACAGTGAGACGGCTTTCAGCTATACTTTTTTTAATAAAATTTATCCCGGGATCGTTCCCAAAAAAAGATTGTTATGATATTTTTAATACAATGAATATATTCGTAAATGATATGCAGGGAAATTTGATTTTAATTGTTTAGCCGGATATTATTTACAGGTTGCCAATTGAGATAAAGATTTTTTGATTACGGTACTAACCACTAAAATTAGACCTTCCCGCTCTGCAAATTTCATTGTAGGGGTAGTTTAGCTTCTTAACGTCTATAATTGCAACGAATGATTGCCTATGAACGCTGATTTGTTTGATATCACCGATAAGGTGGTAGTAGTAACCGGGGGAACGGGAGTGTTAGGTCATGCCATTGTCAAAGGATTGGCTCAGGCCGGCGCCAGAGTTGGAATTTTAGGAAGAAGAGAGGCTATCGCTTGCAGCAGGGCTGAAGAGATAAGGGCCTCCGGAGGGCAGGCGCTGCCATTAAAGGCTAACGTATTGCAAATAAATGAATTGGAACTGGCCTATGATCGGATTATTGGAGAATGGGGGAGGGTTGACGTGTTAATTAATGCGGCCGGCGGCAATATGCCGGGCGCTACCATCATGCCTGATCAAACCTTTCTGGATCTCTCCGCTGACGACTTGAATAAAGTAATGGAATTGAATCAGTTGGGTACCATTTTACCGAGCCAGGTGTTCGTAAAAAGCATGATTGAAAATAACAGAGGGGTAGTGGTAAACATATCATCCATGGCGGCTCAAAGACCACTGACAAGGGTAATTGGCTATGCGGCTTCGAAAGCTGCGATTGATAACTTTACGCGTTGGCTGGCAGTAGAAATGGCTCAAAAATTCGGCGAAGGCATCAGGGTGAATGCGATAGCGCCGGGGTTTTTTCTGACAGAACAAAATAAAACACTATTGATGCAGGAAAACGGTGAGGTAACGGCTCGCGGCGAGTCTATTATCAGCCATACACCCATGAATCGATTTGGGGTGGCCGAAGAGTTAGTGGGTACCGTCAGATGGCTTATTAGTGAGGCGTCGCGTTTCGTGACAGGAGTGGTGGTTCCGGTTGATGGTGGTTTCAGCGCCTTTAGCGGCGTTTAATATATTAATAAAAATAACAAAAAGAGAAGATTTGGCACTACAACAAACATGGCGGTGGTTTGGACCGGACGATCCGGTCAGCCTGTCTGATATCAGACAGGCGGGAGCAACAGGCGTGGTTACGGCTTTACATCAAATACCCAATGGCGCTGTTTGGCCCGTTGAAGCGATCAAAGAGCGGCAACAGATGATCGAACAAAACGGCTTACAGTGGACCGTTGTTGAAAGTGTTCCCATACATGAGCATATCAAAACCAGAACCGGCGACTTTCAAATTTATATAGAAAATTATAAGCAGACGTTAGCGAATCTTGCTCAATGTGATATCAGGGTCGTTTGCTACAATTTTATGCCCGTACTGGACTGGACCCGTACGGACCTGGAATATCCGATGCCCGATGGTTCCCTGGCGCTTCGATTTGACTGGACAGCGCTGGCAGCTTTTGATGTCTTCATGTTGCAAAGACCCGGTGCGGAGGAGAGTTATACGCCTGAACTCGTTGCGGAGGCGAAGTCATACTATGAAGCTTTAGCTGAAGAAGACCGGCTGAAACTGAAGAAGACAATTTTGGCTGGACTGCCGGGATCTGAAGAAGGTTATGACCTGTCGGACTTCAGAAATGCCTGTCAGGCCTATGACCATATTGATGCAGAAAAACTAAAAAACCATTTAATCCTTTTTTTAGAAGAAATAATTCCGGTGGCTGCCTCTGTGGGGGTCAATTTAGGTATCCATCCGGACGATCCCCCCTTTTCCATATTTGGCTTACCTAGAGTTGTCAGCACAGAAAGGGATGTCGCTGACCTTTTGCGATGCGTTGAGCATCGGGCTAATGGAGTAACCTTTTGCACTGGTTCCTTTGGTGCTAGGGAAGACAATGATTTGTCGGGGATGATAAAAAGGTGGGGGGATCGTATTCATTTTGTACATTTGCGCAGCACGCAGCGCGATGATTCGGGAAGTTTCTTTGAAGCTAACCATTTGGAAGGAAACGTGGATATGTACCAGGTCATGCGTGCTTTACTGGAAGAGGCGTTTAAGAGAAAAAAAGCTGGTACGGCGGACTGGGCTATTCCCATGAGACCTGATCACGGTCATAAGATGCTGCAGGATTTAAATAGAGATGGCAATCCTGGCTATTCAGGGATCGGCAGATTGAGGGGCCTGGCAGAATTACGGGGCCTGGAAGTGGGAATAGAAAGAACTTTATTTTAAACTTATGAAAAACTTTTTAGATGACAATTTTCTCTTGCAAACCAAGACGGCGGAGATACTTTACCATGACTACGCCAGAAAATTGCCGATCATCGACTACCATTGTCACCTGTCACCACAGGAAATTGCAGAAGACAAATCATTTGATAATTTAACGGAAATATGGCTTAATGGAGATCATTATAAGTGGAGAGCCATGCGAACTTTCGGTGTAGACGAACAATACATTACCGGTAATAAAGATGATTTTGAGAAATTTGAAAAGTGGGCGGCTACGGTTCCGAATACCATTCGAAATCCCCTTTTCCACTGGACACACCTGGAACTGAAGAATTACTTCGGCATTGACACTTTGCTAACCCCACAAACCGCCAGTGATGTCTATAATAATTGTTCCGGGCAATTACAAACCTCCGGGTACAGCACCAACGCGCTTTTAAAAAAGATGAATGTTGAAACGGTGTGTACCACAGATGACCCTATAGACAATTTGTGTTTTCACCGGCAGGTTAATGCAGAACATTTTAGTATGTTTCCCGCCTTCCGCCCCGATAGGGTTCTGGGAATTGAAAATGTCAATGATTTTAATGAGTATATTCAAAAACTGTCGGAGGCTTCCCAAACCGGAATCAACGGGTTGGATGATTTGCTGGAGGCACTGCAAAAACGCGTGGACTTTTTTCATGAACAAGGCGCTCGTCTCTCCGATCATGGGTTGGAACATATTTACTCGGAAGATTTTACTGAAAAATCTGTAGATGCGACTTTAAAAACGGCCCTGTCCTCAGGTCAAATTGAGCCATCAAAGGCCTTGGAGTACAAATCAGCAATACTGTATCATCTAGGCCAGATGTATTATGACAAAGGCTGGGTGCAACAGTTTCACCTGGGTGCTTTGCGTAATGTTAGCTCGCGCCAACTGCGGTCTCTTGGTGGAGATGCAGGTGTGGATTCTATTGGTGACTTTGACCAGGCCCGGTCGTTGGCCAAATTTTTGGACCGTTTGGATGCCGGTAACAAACTGGCAAAAACCATACTTTATAACCTGAACCCAAGAGACAATGAGGTAATGGCGACGATGGTTGGAAATTTCAACGACGGCTCCATCCGTGGAAAAATACAGTTTGGGGCTGCGTGGTGGTTTCTCGATACCAAGGATGGTATGGAAAAGCAGCTAAATGCCTTGTCAAATTTAGGTTTACTTAGTTGTTTTGTAGGCATGCTTACAGATTCCAGAAGCTTCCTGTCTTTTCCCCGCCATGAATATTTCAGAAGAATATTATGCAATTTGATTGGAAACGATGTTGAAAATGGAGAATTGCCAAATGATACCAAGTGGCTCGGTGAAATTGTTTCCAACATCTGCTACCATAATGCCAAGCAATATTTTGATTTTTAAATTTTGAACCAGATGATGAAACCAATTTGCCTGCTGTAATTATTGAACTCATACCGTGCGTGGCTAATCCTTCACCATGTGTCTACGCTGAAGCTTTAGCGTGAGAGACCGAAGAAAGCTTTATAAGAACGCGGTTAGAGGAGGCGCAAAGAATTATTATAGCAGACATTAAAGGTTTTATCTGACCAATAAAAACAAATTACAAACAGATGAAAAAAGTTGTTACTTTCGGCGAGATAATGCTTCGCCTGACGCCTCCTGGCTTTTTAAGGTTTTCCCAAACCAATGCTTTTGATGCAATTTACGGGGGAGGGGAGTCCAATGTGGCTGTTTCCCTGGCCAATTATGGTGTTCCCGTTGATTTCGTCACAAGAATCCCGGATAATGATATCGGTAAATGTGCCATGATGGAAATGCGAAAGCGGGGTGTGGGCGTTGATCATATGATATATGGCGGCGATCGCCTGGGCATTTACTTTTTGGAGATAGGTGCTGTTTCCAGGGGTAGCAAGGTGGTGTATGACCGTGCCTATTCTTCTATGAGCACCATCAAAAAAGGGATGATTGACTGGGAGGAAGTTTTTAAGGACGCACAGTGGTTTCACTGGACCGGCATCACGCCGGCCATTTCACAGGGGGCTGCCGATGTATGTCTTGAGGCTGTGCAGGCGGCTAACCAGCTGGGCATCATCGTTTCAACGGATTTAAACTACCGGAAAAAATTATGGAAATACGGCAAAGAACCAGGAGAGATAATGCCTGATCTGGTTGCGGGTTGCGACGTAATTTTGGGGAATGAAGAAGATGCGGAAAAACATTTTGATATTCATCCCGACTCCGTGGATGTCACACAGGGAGATACAATGGATGCCCAGGCCTACCGGTCTGTTTGCGTCCAGCTGATGGAGCGTTTTCCAAAAGCGAAAAAGGTGATCACCACGCTAAGAGGTTCTATCAATGCATCGCATAATTCATGGTCAGGGGTATTGTACAATGGAAAAGAATTTCTCGAAGCTCCGACCTATCAGATCACCCATATCGTAGACCGCGTGGGGGGTGGCGATTCTTTTATGGGAGGATTGATTTACGGTTTGATCCACTATCCCGATGATGATCAAAAGGCACTGAATTATGCCGTAGCGGCGTCGTGCCTAAAACATACTATTTATGGAGATGCCAATCAGGTAACCATCGATGAGGTGGAGAAACTAATGAGCGGCGATGCCTCCGGTAGGGTAGCGCGGTAGAGAAACCAACAGTTTTGGGTTCCAGGTTTTTGATTCTCAGTTCTTAATTGTAGCTTTTGTATATGGATAGGGTAATGAGGTTTGAGGACTTGAGAGCCTGGCAATTATCAGGCCGGTTGATGATACCGCCAAAACCCGGAATCCAAAACTAAAAAACAAACACCGGAACTAGACGACAAGAACCCAAAAAGCGAAAACTAAGAACCGAAAACTAAAAACGAAAAACGAAACATGTCAAGATTTACGAGAATCGAAGTTGCAAGTGTAATGGCGTCTACCGGGTTGGTACCTTTGTTTTACCACCCGGATGTTGAATTGGGTAAAAAAGTATTAAAGGCTTGTTATGATGGTGGGGCCAGGCTTTTGGAATTCACCAATCGCGGGGACTATGCACACGAGGTCTTTGCCGCCCTTAACAAATACGCCGCCGAGGAGTTGCCCGAAATGATTATGGGCGTGGGTTCGGTTACTGATGCAGGAGCGGCTTCTCTGTACATGCAGCTCGGCGCCAATTTTGTAGTTACACCCGTCCTTCGCGAAGATATTGCCCTGGCCTGCAACCGAAAGAAGATATTGTGGTCGCCAGGTTGTATGTCATTGACAGAAATAGCCAGCGCTGAAGAGCTGGGCGCAGAGGTTGTCAAGATTTTTCCCGGTGGTCAGCTGGGACCGGGTTTTGTCAAGGCAATCAAAGGACCATGCCCATGGACCAGCATCATGCCTACAGGGGGCGTGTCTCCTACCGAGGAAAACCTTACAGCGTGGTTTGAGGCCGGGGTCACTTGCGTCGGCATGGGATCCAAATTGATCAGCAAAGAGGTGTTGAAGAATAATGACTTTGATGCCTTAAAGGAAAAGGTACAATTTACCATCCAACTTATTGCAAGCATAAAATCCAAAAACTAAATACTATGAGCAAGCTTTCAGGCCTTCTCCTGTTGTCAATCCTGCTGTTTACCGGTTGCGGGGAAATTGGAAAGGTTAAAACCATAAAATTAGGACACGGCTTGAACGTCGATCACTCGGTGCACAAAGCCATGGTGTTTTTGGGGGAACGACTGGAGGAAAAATCCGGTGGTGAAATGAATATAGAAATTTATCCCAACCAGCAATTAGGCAATGAAAGGCAACTGCTGGAGTTGTTGCAGATAGGCAGTTTGGGTATGACCAAAGTCTCTGCCGGGGTAATGGAAAACTTTGCACCCAATATGAAGGTTTTTGGCCTTCCATTCATCTTCAGGAACAAAGAGCATGCTTACAAGATAATGGATGGTGAAATTGGCAGGGAACTGTTGCTACAGGGAGAGTCCTATTGGTTACGTGGCCTGACTTTCTACGATGCCGGCAGTCGCAGTTTCTATACCAAGGAGCGGCCTGTTCACACGCCCGAAGATCTTTCAGGGCTTAAGATAAGGGTAATGGAAAGTGTTACAGCCATGGGTATGGTGAGAAGTCTCGGCGGGTCGCCCACCCCTATTTCGTGGGGGGAGTTGTATACTGCCTTGCAGCAGGGGGTGGTAGATGGTGCGGAAAACAATCCGCCAAGCTTTTATTTATCACGTCACTATGAAGTTTGTAAATATTATACCCTGGATGAGCACACAACCTTACCGGATGTGGTATTAATTGGAACGCATATCTGGGACCGGCTGACCCCGCAACAGCAGGAGTGGCTGCAGGAAGCAGTGGATGAATCGGCCGTTTATCAAAGAAAACTCTGGGATGAGTCAGAGCAGGAGGCGCTTGAGGCAGTGAAAAAGGCCGGTGTTGAAATTATTACCCCCGATAAAAGCACTTTTGAAAAAGAGGTAGCAACATTGATAGACTCTTATAAGGAAAATCCGGAGATCGCAAGACTTATTCAACGCATTCAAGAAACAGAATAACAAAAAATCTATGAAATTAAGGGAGAAGATCGACAAAGTCCTGGGCATGGTACTGGCTGTTTTAATGGCCGTTATGGTCGTCAACGTACTATGGCAGGTGTTTACCCGCTATGTGGTAGGAGAACCAAGTTCATTCACCGACGAATTGGCCCGTTACCTGCTGATTTGGATTGGCATCCTAGGTGCCGCCTACGTCTCAGGCAAAAGGATGCACATTGCCATTGACCTTGTGCCTTCGCGTTTAACACCCCGGGCCCAGGCGAGGTTATCGGTTTTTGTTAACTTGATTGTTATCCTGTTTGCCGTTACCGTACTGGTGCTCGGCGGAGCCCGCCTGGTATATATAACCTTGCTTTTGGAACAAAATTCCCCGGCGTTGCAAATACCATTAGGTGGTGTCTATACCATTATACCTATCAGCGGCCTGTTGGTGGTCTATTATAAAATTTCCGATCTGCTAAACGTAAAATAATGTTAGAATATATCCCTGTATTAGTACTCGTAATAAGCTTCCTGGCATTGTTGATTCTGGGCGTTCCCGTAGCCTGGAGTATTGGCACGGCCTCCCTGTTCACCATGCTTGTCAGTATTCCCACAATGCCTTCCTTTACCACCGTGGCGCAAAGAATTGCAACAGGGCTGGATAGTTTCGCCTTGTTGGCCATTCCGTTTTTTATCCTGTCGGGGCAATTGATGAACCGGGGCGGGATTGCACATCGCCTGATTAACTTCGCCAAAACGATGGTGGGCTCTTTACCGGGAGGGCTGGCACATATTAATGTGATCGCCGCTATGTTTATGGGTGCTATTTCCGGATCCGCTATGGCGGCAGCATCGGCCATGGGCGGAATACTTGGGCCAAGGATGGAGAAAGAAGGTTACTCCAAGGAATTTGGCGCCGCTGTGAATATTACCTCGGCGACTACCGGCCTGGTAATCCCTCCCAGTAATACGTTGATTGTATACTCCCTGGCAAGTGGGGGCGCCTCTATCGCCGCCCTGTTTCTGGCGGGTTATTTACCGGGAATTCTAACCGGATTATTTCTCATGATTGTCGCCGCTGTCTGGGCTAAGAAAAAGGGTTTTCCGGTCGGTGAAAGAAGTAAGCTCAAAGATGTCTTCAAACACTTTATCGATGCCATTCCCAGCCTTTTACTGCTTGTTTTGGTGATGGGTGGTATCGTTGGCGGAATTTTCACGGCAACAGAAGCCTCCGCGGTCGCCGTTTTGTATACACTGATTCTGGCCTTTGCTTACAAGGAAATCACCTGGAAGGATCTGCCAGGCATATTGTTACATTCAGCCGAAACTACCGCTGTGGTGATGTTGCTCATCGGTACCTCTATGAGCATGTCCTGGGTGATGTCTTACGAAAATATACCGCAGGATGTAAGCAACGCCCTGCTTAGCTTTAGCGACAACAAGGTGGTGATCCTGTTGATTATCAATATGATTTTACTCTTTGTAGGTGTCTTTATGGATATGACGCCTGCCGTATTGATTTTTACCCCTATTTTCTTACCGGTAGTAACAAAATTTGGCATGGATCCGGTCCACTTCGGTATTGTCATGGTACTGAACTTGTGTATCGGCCTTTGTACCCCTCCGGTGGGTTCCGTATTGTTTGTCGGGGTAGGCATCGCTAAGACCACTATTGAAAAAGTGATCAAGCCATTGTTGCCGTTGTTTGTTGCCATGCTGATCGCCTTGATGATTGTATCTTACTGGCCGGCATTGAGTCTATGGCTGCCCGATGTATTCGGCTACTAAAATCAATGGTGGGGAAATGGAAAGGGGGCAGGTGATTTCTCCGGCGCTATAGATAAGAACTGGACCTTTGAATGGCGTGGTAGCATAGTTAATAATTTCGTAATGTCCGGTGCTGGCAAATATGAGAATCTTTGAGATTCTTTATCATTCAATTAACTTTTGTGTTTTATGGCTGATTCCAGGTTTGCAGCGATTAGATTATATATAAGAAAGCGGTGGCCCTTTCCCAAGAAAATCCCCCTTTTATTAATTGTATTCCTGATATCTTTATTGCTTGCCAACCTTTTTGGCAGTGACGAGATCTCGGTGCAGGCAAATCATGCGCTATTTCTTTTGCTATTTGCCGCCGGCCTGTGGATCACGGAAGCGATCCCGCCCTTTGCCGTGAGTATATTGATTATTGGATTTTCCATCTACTTTTTGGATGATATACAGTTTAGTGTGATTTCCAGGGACTGGCAAAAATATATCAGCACCTGGTCCAGCCCCATTATCTGGATATTGCTGGGTGGATTCTTTCTGGCTATGGGTGCCCAGATTACGCAGTTTGACAGAAAGTTTTCCAGGTATGTCCTACAACGATTTGGTACCAACCCATACACCATTTTATTGGGGTGTATGCTGGTAACCGGTTTGCTGAGCATGTTTATGTCCAATACAGCCACCACCGCCATGATGGTGACGATCCTGATCCCTATTGTCAATGACCTGGATAAAAACGATCCCTTTGTGAAAGCCCTGTTCCTGGGGGTGGCAGCGGCCGCTACAGTAGGCGGAATGGGAACGGTTATCGGTAGCCCACCCAACGCTATTGCTCTGGGCGTGATACAAAACAAAGGTGTGAACTTTGGCTTCCTGGAGTGGATGATGGTGGGGATGCCGGTGGCGATGATATTGATTTTTTTAATCTGGTTGTTGCTGAAAAGCTTTTACCGTACGAAATACCAAAGCATTGAATTAAGCGACCATGGCGATCATCATGCCTACCCAAACAGAAATACCGTCGCCAGCAGAAGGGTAGTGGTCATTACTTTTGCGGTGACTATTGGTTTATGGCTTACTTCTCCGTTGCATAATATTCCTGTTGCCCTGGTGTCTTTCCTGCCCATATTGATTTTAACAGTTAGTGGCGTTGTTTTGGCCGAAGACCTCAGGCTGGTTCCCTGGGATACGCTTATTTTGGTGGCCGGTGGGTTGACTTTAGGCATTGTTATCAGCGACTCAGGACTGGCAGATTTCCTGGTTGGAAAGATCCCTGTTTTTGACAATATATATGTGATGCTGATTATTCTTGGCCTGTTGACAGCTACACTTTCCAATATTATGAGCAACACTGCCGCTGCCAGTGTGCTTATCCCCGTTGGTGCCTCATTCTTACCCGATCAGGTATTGATGGTAGCAGTGGTCATTGGATTATCCGCTTCCACCGCCTTATTTCTTCCCATTTCCACACCGCCGAATGCGATCGCTTATTCATCGGGTTTCCTGAAACAGTCCGATTTCCGTTTCATCGGACTGGTTGCAGGGCTGGCTGGACCGGTAATAATTCTCGTGTTGACCGAGGTGCTGATGAGCTTTTGGCCAATGTGATATTTATGATGATCGGCAGTCCGGGTTTGATTTTAAACTGCACAGTTTTCCTTAAACCCAAGAGAAATGAGGCATGCTGATTTGTTTAAAAGATCATACCCATTCTAACATCAATATTCTGGGCCACATGACCGTGGGCCTTCAGGGAAATGCCAATTTTTAATGACTTGTACAGCTGATAATCCAGGGCATATCGTTGAAATACAGGTGGGTTACCGGGAGCTGGTCGGGCCAGGTAAAAACCAAACTGCTGGCTGAATTGATACCTTCCAAACAGTAAATTATTTCCGGCCATAAGAGAAAAGATATAGGTTTTATAATTTCCCCCTGAAAGCTTTCTTTTTTCTTTATGTGAAGCATCATATGACGCCTCCGCCCCCAGGTTAACAGCATAAATTTTTCCCAGCCGTTTAATAACCCCTCCATTCAGCCCTATGGTTAGCTTTCTGTTTCCTTCGTCGTTAAGTGTATCACTCACAGAGCGCGTGGTACCAAATACCCCTGCATAGTATTGCCAGGGGAATTTGGTTTGGTTTTTTGCTTTACTTCTAACCGGCAAGGGGGTGTGAAACAAAATGTAATCCAGGCCTAAAGCAAGGGTTGGGTAGTTAATACCTTTGTTGGGCTGTCGCATGCCGCCATTGGAAATGTGATTGTAAAAAACAGACAGGTTTGCATTCCACTGAGGATTTATTTTATAGTTGATGCCCAGGTTTAGCAATAGCGGAAAGCTAATAGAGGTGCTGTAAAATAAATTGGTGGGATTTTCTATTTCATCAAAAATCTTATTCAAATAAGCAATACCTATACCTGATCTTAAGGTAAAATGCAGCCTTTTCCGGTAGCTTAACAGTGGCTCGAAAAAAAAGATCAGGCTGTAAGCATTACCCAAAACCGCGGCATTGCCAAAATTAGTATAGGAAAATGAGAGCCCTACCTTGCTATAGCAATTACAATTTTGCCATGACTTGTCCTTTATTTTAAGTTGGCTGATCTCTGCACCCCATCCCCAGGGTGTACTGGTGGAAATGGATTTTACGTCACTACTGTGGGCAATGATAGACCCATAATGGTATTTGATCCCGATATAGAGCGGATCCCTGGGATTGCCTTTCCGCACACTATCCTGTTGTCCCCAAACTGCCGGTTGGATAACTATGAATGAGATGAGGACGGCTATAAATTTTGTCATCGTCACAGGGTATTGATCAGAGGGCTCTACGTGATTATATAACTTTATAAAGCAATGAAATTGTTTCACTTAAACCATGTTTTTTGTATTAATCTTTTACATTTGAAATTAAATTAGCCCGAAATCAAAAAACAAATTTAATCTTAAAACGTAAGCAGAAATAAATGCCGGCTCTAACAGGCACTTACATAACTTCAATGTTAAAAAAAGTAAGTTACATATTTTTATTTTCAGCTACGGTGCTATTGTTGGCCCATTCCCTGGTGCCTCATTCACACCATACTGGTGACGGTGAAAAAATTATTCAAAAACATTGCTCTCACCAGGAAAATAATTTATTAGGACTGCTGGCTTCAGCGTTTCATTTGGATCTTGGAAATGACCATTTGGAGAACCTAAAGCCCGCCAGCTCTCAGGTGGCCTGGATGGCCGCGATGCTCATCTTATCAATTGTAGCATTTGATTTAAAATTACTTGTCGAAAGGAAACCAAACTATTATTCTTATCCTCAAACCAGTAGTTTATCCAATCCTTTTCTCCTTTCCATCCATTCGCGACGGGGACCTCCCGTCATTTAGATTGGTGTAAGCCGGTCTAACATTTCGACCCGGTGCAAAGGGTCAGTTTTATCACCATTTTTCAACTGTGAATCAGAAGAAAGTTTATAGTCCTTTCTGCGATTCTTCTTATCAAAAAATACAATTATGATTGATGCTATTGTAGGGTTCAGCATCAGAAATAAGCTGATTGTGATCCTATTTATATTAGCCTGGATTGGATGGGGTGTTTACTCTGTTACACAAATCCCCATTGGCGCGGTCCCTGATATTACTAACAACCAGGTACAGGTCATTACCACATCGCGTAATTTATCAACCCAGGATATTGAACAATTTATTACCTATCCTGTCGAATTGGAAATGGCCAATTTACCGGGTGTTGTGGAAATCAGATCCATTTCAAAATTTGGATTGTCGGTTGTGACCGTAGTTTTTGAAGACGATATGGGAACTTTTCTGCCCCGTCAGCTAATCTCGGAAAAATTAACATCGGCCTCCGAAAAAATCCCCCCGGAATTTGGAAAGCCTGAAATGGGGCCGATTACCACCGGCCTAGGCGAAATTTATCAATACATACTGGATGTAAAACCTGGCTACGAAAGTGAATATTCAACCATGGATTTGCGCACTATACAGGATTGGATTGTCAAAAGACAGCTTTCGGGAATTCCGGGGGTAGTAGAGGTCAACACCTGGGGCGGATTTTTGAAACAATATGAAGTGGCGGTGGACCCGGAAAGGCTCAAGGCTATTGACATCACCATTTCAGAAGTTTTTGAAGCGCTGGAAAACAACAATGATGTCACAGGTGGCGGATATATCGAGAAGGCGACGGAAAGCTATTTTGTGAGAGGAGAAGGGATGGTGAAATCGCTGGAAGATATTGAAAAAATTGTCGTCAGGTCCAACGACGGCGTGCCCGTGCTTATCCGGGATATAGGAGAAGTTACCTGCGGTAGCGCCAATCGTTTTGGCGCCATTACAGGCAATGGAAAGGGAGAAAAGGTGATGGGGCAGGTCATGATGTTGAGAGATGCCAACTCCAGTGAGGTGATTAAAAATGTTAAAAAGAGAGTGGCCGAAGTTCAGGAGTTGTTGCCTGAAGGCCTGGTAATTAATGCCTTTCTTGAACGTACGGAATTAATCGACAAAACGACGTTTACAGTGGCGGAAAACCTGATCCTTGGGGCACTAATTGTGATTTTTGTAGTAGTGCTGTTATTGGGAAATTTTCGTTCCGGACTGATCGTGGCGTCGATAATCCCTTTATCATTGCTTTTTGGTATTTCCATGATGAATTTGTTTGGAATTTCAGCCAACCTGATGAGCCTCGGAGCCATTGACTTTGGCATTATCATCGACGGAGCCGTCATTATTATTGAATATATCGTTTTCAAAACCAACCAGCATGCCGGTGCACTGCTGGGACTAAAAGGGAATGAATTAAGCAGGGAAAAAGACCGCATTACCATGGAGGGAACCAGGAAAATGATGCAGCCTGCAATTTTCGGGCAGGTTATTATTCTCATTGTATTTATTCCTATTTTGTCCCTGTCCGGGATCGAAGGTAAGATGTTCAGGCCCATGGCCTGGTCCTTTGGTTTTGCACTGTTGGGAGCTATGATCTTAAGTTTGACTTATGTGCCCGTGCTGGCCTCCGTCATATGTAAACCCAACTCCGGCAAAGGCGCAAATATCTCTGATAAACTGATGAAGGCGCTGCAAAACGTTTATAAACCTATAATCCACCTGGCATTAAGGAGCAAAAGAGCTGTGCTGACATTGGCGATAACGCTGCTCCTGGGAAGTGGCTTTATATTTTTGAGAATGGGCGGAGAGTTTATCCCTACCTTAAATGAGGGGGATTTTGTGGTGCAACCGGTTTTAAAGACCGGTACCTCCCTGGCGAAGACGGTGGAAATAATGACAAGACTGGAAAATATTTTGATTGACAAATTCCCGGAGGTTGAGCAGGTGGTTACCAGGATCGGGGCGGCAGAAGTACCTACCGACCCCATGTCCATGGAAGAGGCCGATGTCATTATCAAACTAAAACCAAAAAATGAATGGTCCAGTGCCCGTACCAGGGAAGAATTGGCTAATAAAATGAAGGCGGCCATGTCAATAATTCCAGGCCTGGATTTTGAATTTACCCAACCCATCGAAATGCGCTTCAATGAATTGATTACCGGCGTGCGCTCGGATGTTGCGATCAAAATTTATGGGGAGGACCTGGATAAGTTATTCGACCTGGGCAGCCGGGTAAATGACTTGATCCATGATGTACAGGGCGCCGCGGATATAAACGTAGAAAAGACCGTCGGCCTTCCGCAAATGGCGGTTAAGTACAACCGGGATAAAATAGCGCAATATGGATTGAATATTAAGGCGCTGAATAGAATAGTAAGAATGGCATTTGCTGGCGAGTCGGCAGGCATTATGGTGGAAGGTGAAAAACGATTTGACCTCGTGGTGCGTTTGGGCGAGGCATTTAGAAAGGATATCACCAATCTGCAAAACCTTTATGTGGACCTGTCAGGCGGTGGGCAAATTCCACTAAGAGAAGTCGCTACGGTCGAATATAGTACCGGTCCGGCTAAAATATCCCGCGATGATGCTAAAAGGCGGATCGTCATTGGTATTAATGTTCGCAATCGCGATGTAGAGTCATTGGTCAACGAAATCCAGGATATTTTATCTTCTCAGCTGGACCTGCCGTCAGGTTATTACATTACTTACGGTGGCCAGTTTGAAAATTTACAAAATGCCAAAGCGCGGCTGAAAGTAGCTGTGCCCATTGCGTTGGTACTCATTTTTATCATGCTGTATTTTACTTTTCATTCTTTCCGGCAGGCTCTGATGGTGTATTCTGCCATACCCCTGGCGGCTATTGGCGGGATATTGCTGCTTTGGATCAGAGGACTTCCGTTTAGTATTTCCGCTGGTGTCGGTTTTATTGCATTATTCGGCATTGCGGTATTGAATGGCATAGTATTGATAGAGTTTTTCAATGAGTTAAAAGAAAAAGGGGTAAAGGACATTGGAGAACGTGTTTTGCAAGGAACACAAATGAGACTCAGACCCGTTCTGCTAACAGCTTCAGCCGCTGCGCTGGGATTTTTTCCTATGGCCTTTTCCACATCGGCTGGCGCAGAGGTGCAAAGACCTTTAGCCACAGTAGTTGTGGGCGGGTTGTTTACAGCTACAATATTGACACTGGTGGTTCTACCGGTCATTTATACCATTTTTACAAAAGAAGAAGCCCATGACATGAAAAAAGAGAGGACAAGGAACATAAACCCCGGCCGGGCTGGCATGATGGTTTTGCTTTTGGCAGGTTTGGTTGCGGGAACACCGGCCTATGCACAAAGCACCAAAATCAATTTGGATAATGCTATTGATCTGGCCATTAAGAACAATAAAGGATTTCAAGCCTCGCAAATGAGAATTGAACAACAGCAAAAGTTGGAAAAAACAGCATTTGATATCCCAAAAACATCGGTTTATCACAGTTTTGATGAAAACAACATTACTGAAAACGGAAATGCGGTGAACGTATATGGCATTAGTCAAAGCATAAAATTTCCTACAGTATATGCAGCCAGAAAAAAATGGCAACAACAAAAGACCACGCTGCAAAAGCTCAATCATGTGATTAACGAACGCTTGTTAAAAAAGCAGGTCTCCCAGGCCTATCACCAGGTATCGTATCAGCTTAACCGCTTGCAGGAACTTAATTACCTGGATAGCCTGTACAGCAACTTTGCCAGGGCCGCAGCCCGTCGTTATGAATTGGGTGAGACCAACTACCTGGAGAAAATTACCGCCGACGCCAGGTACCTGGAATTAAATAAGCAACGACAACAGACCAGGGCTGACGTTGATTTTAGTTACCAGCAATTGCGCGAATTGTTGCAGGTGGAAGATGCGTTTGAGATTCCGTTTACCCCGCTTGCCAAAATCAAATTTGAATCATACCCTATACAGGATCAGTTGAAAAACAATCCAGGTACCCAATTTTACCAGGGGCTTTCAGACCTGGCAGCACTAGGGATCAGGGTGGAAAAAAGTCAAATGCTGCCCGACCTGCAAGCCGAGTACTTCATAGGCAGGAGCCGGGGAGACAATTCCATGAATTTTAATGGTTACCAGTTTGGCATTGGCATACCGATACTCTCCGGGGCACAAAGAGGTAAAATTCAGGCTGCTCACATTGAAAAGACAATTAGCGAAAAAGCGTTGGAAAACAACCGGATTGGCACCAGGTCCCATTATCAACAGCTAAACGCCCTCTTGCAAAAACACGAAAAAGCCATTGTCTATTACGAGTCGCAGGGCCTGCAAATGGCAGATGAGATCATCAAGATGGCAGAGAAGAGCTATTTGAGCGGTGAAACAGATTATTTGCAATACATACAGAGCCTGGAGAGTGCCAGGCAAATCAACCTGGGCTATTTGGAAAGCTTAAATCAATACAATCATACAGTACTGGAAATTCAATACCTGACACATCTTTAATACGAACAAAATGAAAACGTTAATAAATAACGCATTTGCGATCATAAACTATCTGATCATTTTCCCTATCATCCTGGGTATCGCCACGGGTTGCGGAACGGGAGAAGAAACGGTTGACCAGGATCATGGGCAGGCAACCGATCATCCACATGAAAAGGTGGTTGCAATAAGTAAAGAGCAGGCTGAGGAGGCGGGAATTGTTTTGGGATCGATAGAACGGAAAGAAGTATTTGAGAAAGTAAGGGCCAACGGCTACTTCGACGCACCCCCTCAAAATAAGGCGCAGGTAAGTACATTTTATCCCGGCTATGTTAAGAAAACCTCCTTGCTGGTGGGCGATGTTGTAAAAAAAGGCCAGGTTATTGCCATCCTTCAAAACCCTGAATACATGAAGTTACAACAGCGCTTCATGGAGGTAAAAGGGCAATTGGAATATCTGAAATCCGAATACGACCGGAAAAAGATTCTGGCAGGAGAAAATATTGCTTCGAAGAAGAATCTAATGAAGGCTGAAGCCGATTACAACGCGGCCCATGCGCAGTTTAAAGGGCTGAAAGGAGAACTGTTAATGATGGGGTTTGATATCAACAGGATCATTGCGGGAAATTACACTTCCTCCGTGGCGATTCGCGCACCGATCGCCGGGTCGGTGACACAGGTAAATATGGTCATTGGAAAGTATATGCAACCCGAGGAGATCCTTATGGAGATTATTGATACAGATCACCTGCATGTTGAACTTAATGTTTTTGAAAAAGATGTCTTGAAGGTAAAAGAAGGACAGGCCATACAGTTGAGACTTCCCAGTATTAACAATGAAATCTATGAAGGGGAAATTTATCTGGTAGGTAAAGCTTTTGAGGGCGACCAGCGTACCGTCAATGTACACGGGCATTTAAAAGATGAGCGCGTTGAGTTTATTCCCGGAATCTATGTAGAAGCCGATATCCTGGTAGAAAGCACAGCCATCGACGCCTTGCCCCAGGCGGCTTTGGTTTCCCAGGAAGGCAAGGAATACATATTTATCAAAGTAGGGGAAAGTCAGGACAACGTGGAATTTCAAAAACTTGAGGTGACAACCGGCATTAAAAGTGACGATTGGGTAGATGTAAAAATAAAGGAGCCGGGTGAGTGGAAGGGGCGCATAGTCGTTGATGGTGTTTATTTTTTATCTTCCGGATTGGAAGAAAAAGCCGGCCACAGCCATTAAGCTGAGTAATTGATTCGGTGAATGATATTGAAAGAGATGGTATACTACCTGAAGAAAGCATTGGGCTTTAGGTGAGGCATGTTTTGCTTTTTGTCCCGGATATGCCACTAAAAAAAGAAGTCTGGGAATGTTTTAGCCCTGAATCACAGGTAATCCGGGAGGTGAGAATTCCTCTATTCCCAATGCCGGATAAGATAGTTAAAAAAGTATCATAGTCAGTGAAATATTTGGTAGATAGATCCTCGAGCAGCACTTAATTTTGGTTTTAAGATGATTGTTTAAATGCAGTGTCCTGTACAACATAAGGCCACTGTATTTAAATTTTAATAAAATAGCCATCACAGCTAAAACCGTGGAAAATGCCTGTTACAATCACCGAAATTGAAGTAAAAGATATACGCTTCCCAACTAGTAATTATTTGCATGGATCTGACTCCATGAATCCCGATCCCGATTATTCGGCAGCCTACGTCATATTGAAAACTGACCATCCGGATGGCCTTGAAGGCCATGGGTTGACTTTTACCATAGGTCGCGGAAACCAACTTTGCGTGGAGGCCATTCACGCACTTTCCTACCTGGTAAAGGGGAAATCCCTGGAGTCATTTACCGCCGATATGGCAGGTTTCTGGCGAATGATAACCGGCGACAGTCAGCTGAGGTGGCTCGGGCCCGAAAAAGGTGTAATACACCTGGCGACCGGGGCGCTGGTTAATGCCGTCTGGGACCTTTATGCTAAGGTCGAGAACAAGCCTCTGTGGAAACTGCTGACAGATATGAGCCCCGAGGAGCTGGTTTCCTGTATTGACTTTACTTATATCACGGATGTGCTGACACCCGGGGAAGCCATTGAAATGTTGGAAAAACGCGAGGCTACCAAAGCCGACCGTGTCAAACAATTATTGCAACATGGATATCCGGCTTATACTACTTCTGCGGGATGGCTGGGATATTCCGATGATGAAATCAGACGGCTGTGCCGCGAGGCGGTCGATGCCGGCTGGCAACACCTGAAAATGAAGGTAGGCGCCGATATTGAAGACGATATGAAAAGAGCCCAAATTATCAGGCAGGAAATCGGTGACGATCTTAAACTAATGATGGATGCCAACCAGAAGTGGGAGGTGCATGAAGCTATTGAAAATATGAAAAGACTGGCGACATTTAATCCATGGTGGATAGAAGAGCCAACCAGTCCGGATGATATTTTAGGACACGCCGCAGTAGCCAAAGCTATTGCTCCTATTAAAGTAGCTACAGGCGAACATTGCCAGAATAGAGTAGTATTTAAACAACTCCTGCAGGCCGGGGCAGTGGATGTTTGCCAGATAGATAGTTGCCGGGTAGGTGGCGTGAATGAGATTTTAGCCATCCTGCTGATGGCAGCCAAATTTGATATTCCCGTATGCCCTCATGCAGGCGGCGTTGGCTTGTGCGAATATGTTCAACACCTGTCCATGTTTGACTATATTGCCGTTAGCGCAGATATGAATGGTCGTTTGATTGAATATGTCGACCATTTGCACGAACATTTTACGGATCCTGTCCATATAAAAAACGGCAACTATATGCCGCCACAACAGCCGGGCTACAGCATTACCATGAAGTCTGATTCTTTAAATGACTATAGTTTTCCTTTGGGAAAAGTCTGGAAAAATGATAACTTTTAGGCCAATGAAAAAACAAACCTCCACGCTTCATCGGATGTTGCCCGCTCTCGTTTCCGGAAAAGCCGGGAAAAGTAACGTCGGGTTGTCTCATCAATGGATCACCGGTATCTACGCGGTAAAATGTAATAGTATCTTTGCCATTACCCTGATAACATCAATATACGTCTATGGCTGGTTATAACCTGAAAGATAAAGCGGCCATCATAACCGGAGGAGCCAGTGGCATCGGTAGAGCCATTGCCTTGAATTTTGCTGTCAATGATGCCCATGTACACATACTGGAACTTAACCATGAGCATGCCCATCAAACTGTCGAGGAAATTCAGGGGAACGGGGGAAAGGCATCGGCCCATCAGTGCAACGTGGCCAGCCACGAGGAGGTAAAGCAGGTAATTGATAAGATTGCGGCTGAGCAAGCCATCGATATTCTGGTTAACAACGCCGGGATTGCCCATGTAGGCAACCTGGAAAAAACCAGCGAAGAAGCGCTGGATAATCTGTATAGCGTGAATGTAAAGGGGGTATACAACTGTATGTTTGCCTGTATATCACATATGAAAAACAGCGGGGGTGGTGTTATACTCAATATGGCCTCCGTCGCATCTTCCGTAGGCATTGCAGACCGGTTTGCGTACTCAATGACTAAAGGAGCTGTGCTGACAATGACTTATTCTGTGGCTAAGGACTATATTGGCGACAATATCCGCTGCAACAGCATATCCCCGGGCAGGGTTCATACGCCCTTTGTAGACGGGTTTATTGCTAAAAATTACCCGGGAAAAGAAGAAGAAATGTTTCAAAAACTATCAAAAAGTCAGCCGATAGGCAGAATGGGAACCCCTGAAGAAATTGCAGACCTGGCCTTGTTTCTTTGCTCTGACAAGGCGGGTTTTATTACAGGTACCGACTATCCGATTGATGGTGGCTACATTAAGTTAAACAGTTAAATAATAATACATGAAACCGGGCATAACGTAATCGACACGCCACGTGTCGCGGAGGTGCAAGGGAATGATAATAATATGCCAGGTTCCATGGGACCTTAAAAATAAATTATAAACAGATGAAATTAATTAGATACGGCGAGCCTGGAGCGGAAAAACCCGGGTTAATGTTGGCTGACGGAACATTGTTGGATGTTAGCGGTTTTGGCCAGGATTATGACCAGTCTTTTTTTGAGGGGCAGGGCATTGAAAAGTTACGGTCCTGGTATAATGAAAATAAGGAAAGCTGCACGGTCATCGAACCTGGCAGTAGATTGGGGCCTCCGCTTAAAAATCCTTCCAAAATTGTATGTGTAGGCTTGAACTATGCCCTGCACGCCAAAGAAAGCGGGATGGAGGTTCCTAAAGAGCCGGTACTTTTTTTTAAAGCTACCTCTTCCATTACCGGGCCTTATGATGACATTGTCATTCCGAAAAATAGTGAAAAAACGGATTGGGAAGTAGAACTTGCGGTCGTGATAGGCAAAAAGGCAACCTACGTCGAAGCATCAGAAGCCATGGATTACGTCGCTGGCTACATGCTGCATAACGATGTAAGTGAAAGAGCTTTTCAACTGGAAATGGGCGGACAGTGGGTCAAAGGAAAAAGTGCGGATACATTTGCACCGATCGGCCCCGAGCTGGTTACCAGGGATGAGGTGGCCGATCCTCACAATCTTGATTTATGGCTGAAGCTAAACGAAGAGACTGTCCAATCCAGCAATACTTCCGATTTGATATTTAACATCCCCGAGCTGATAAGTTACATTAGCCGTTTCATGAGCTTACTGCCCGGAGATGTGATCTCGACAGGCACGCCTTCGGGTGTGGGGCTTGGGCTGGAGCCTCCCAGATTTTTAAAATCCGGGGATGTGGTGGAACTGGGAATTGACCAGGTAGGCACAGCCAAACAACATGTTAAGGCCTTTGGGGAATAGTGATTTATAATCGATATAGCCCACCACCATTTCAGAACGGGCTTTTCATTAGAGAAATCGCCAAAAACTTTATGTAATTATTCGATTTTACAGAATAGATCCATGGACTTAAAAATCAAAGGAAAAGTAATAATCGTAACCGGTGGCGCAAAAGGTATAGGAGCCGGAATTGTCCGCTGCCTGGCCGATGAAGGAGCGATTCCGATTATAGCCGGCAGATCAGTAGATGAGGGGCAACAGTTGATGAATGACATCAAAGAAGGTGGGGGAGAAGCCCATGCCATCACCGCCGAGTTGTCGGTTGTAGAGAATTGCAAGCGGGTAGTAGAAGAGACATTAAAAAAATATCAGCGCATTGACGGATTGATTAATAACGCTGGCATTAACGACGGGGTAGGTCTGGAATCAGGTAACCCCGAGGCCTTTTGTGCATCCCTGAAAAAAAACCTGTACCATTACTATAATATGGCCCATTATTGCCTGCCTTCGCTAAAGGAAAGTAAAGGTGCCATTCTTAATATAAGTTCAAAAACAGCCGTTACCGGGCAGGGAAATACGTCGGGATACGCTTCGGCCAAGGGAGCACAGCTGGCACTGACACGCGAATGGGCGGTAGAGTTGCTTCCTTATGGCATCAGGGTAAATGCTATTTTGCCGGCCGAGGTAATGACGCCATTGTATGAAAAATGGGTGAATACTTTTCCTGACCCCCAAAAGAAAATTGACAGTATCACCAAAAATATTCCCTTGGGCCAACGAATGACCACTAAAGAAGAAATTGCTTCCATGGCCGCCTACCTCGTATCGGAACAGGCACTGCATATTACCGGGCAGCAGATTTATGTGGATGGTGGCTATGTACATCTCGATAGAGCATTGGCCGGCTTGAATGGGTAAACAAATAGGTGGGGAACGGTGAAAGTTCGATACAGAAGAACCGGTGGTGGTTAAAAAAAGATATTAAAAGACTATGAAAGTAGGCCTCTTTATACCGTGTTACGTGAATCAGTTCTATCCCGAAATTGGGATAGCCACGTTGGAATTGCTGGAGAGCCTGGGGCTCGAGGTCACTTATCCCGTTGATCAGACGTGTTGTGGACAACCTATGGCCAATTCCGGCTATGAACATGACGCCATAGAAACCTACCGGTTGTTTGTGAAGAACTTTCAGGATTTTGACTACATCGTCGCCCCCTCCGGTAGCTGTGCCTACCATGTTAAAAAGCATTTTGATATTTTAGACCAGCATGAGGAGGTGCTAAGAGTACGAAACAACACCTTTGAATTGTGTGATTTTTTAGTGAATGTTCTCAAAAAAGATGACCTTGGAGCATCCTTCCCCCATAAAGTAGGCTTACACCAAAGTTGCCATGGACAGCGAGGCCTGCGACTGGGAAAATCTTCGGAGCTGGTCGGGGAAGAGTTCTCCGTTTTGGAGCAACTCTTAAAAAAAGTAGAAGGGCTGCAACTGGTCAAATTGGCCAGGAGAGATGAGTGTTGTGGGTTTGGGGGTACATTTGCCGTATCGGAGGAGACAATATCTGTCAAAATGGGCCGGGATCGAATTCGCGACCACCTGGAAAATGGTGTCCAGGTGATTACGGCAACCGATGCCTCATGTCTGATGCATTTGGAAGGAATCGTTAAAAGGGAAAAGTTACCGCTTAGTGTGAAGCACATAGCGCTGATTTTAAATTCGGTAAACAATAAAGGATGAAAGGACACGCAGAAGCAGCAAAGAAATTTAATGCAGATGAGGCCTATGTCAATTGGCACGACCAGTCCCTGTGGCATGTCAGGCAAAAGCGTGACCGGGCCGCAAACAGGATAAAGGGTTGGGAACAGCTGAGAACATTGGCCTCCGGCATCAAGACCAACGTCATGGCCAATCTCGATGACTACCTGATCGAGTTTGAAGAAAATGCCTTAAAGAACAACATCCAGGTGCATTGGGCCCGGAATGCCAGCGAACACAATGAGATCGTTTACCAGATAATCAACAAGCACCAGGCAAGGAAAATTGTAAAAAGTAAGTCGATGCTTACGGAAGAGTGTCATTTGAATGCTTTCCTGGAGGAAAAAGGAATTGAAATAATCGACACGGATCTGGGAGAAAGAATTGTCCAGCTGGCCGGTGAAACGCCAAGTCACATCGTGATGCCTGCTATCCATAAAAAGAAAGAACAAATAGACGAATTGCTTCATCAACATCTGGGTACTAAAATATCCGGAGGAGACGAGGTTTATTTAACCCGGGAGGCCAGAAAACACTTACGAGAGAAGTTTTTGCAGGCTGATCTGGCTATTACAGGCGTGAATTTTGGTATCGCGGAAACGGGCGGGTTTGTGGTTTGTACCAACGAAGGCAATGCGGATATGGGCGTACACCTGGCACCTGTTCATATTGCCTGTATGGGTATTGAAAAGCTTATCCCTAAAAGAGCGCACTTGGGAGTATTTTTAAGGCTTTTGGCGCGCAGTGCGACAGGGCAGGCAATTACTACCTACTCTTCACATTTTCAGCGCCCGGCACCCGGAAAGGAATTACACATTGTCCTGGTTGACAATGGGAGAAGCGTACAGCTGGCACGCCCCGACTTTCGTCGATCGCTGCACTGCATCAGGTGCGGTGCTTGTATGAATACCTGTCCGATTTACCGGAGAAGTGGTGGCCACAGTTACGATGCCACAGTACCGGGGCCCATTGGCTCGATATTATCGCCGGGTACTGATCTTAAAAAATATAGCTCCCTGCCTTTTGCTTCCACGCTTTGTGGTTCCTGCTCAGATGTTTGCCCTGTAAAAATTGATATACACCGGCAGCTTTTTAAATGGAGACAGATTATAATGAAGGAATCGGGTGGCCCTTTTATCAAAAGAATGGCCATGAAGTTTACCGGATGGATATTTCCCAGGCCAAAGCTATTTGCTTTTACCACCAGGCTTGGAAATTTATTTTTAAAAATATTTCCGCGCTTTGTGATATACAACCGGTTTAACATCTGGGGAAGGCAAAGAGAATTGCCAAAAGCGGCGACCAACAGTTTTAGTGAATGGTACAAAAAAAACCGAAAGCATGAGTCGTAGCAAGATACTGGAGGCCATTAAACGCAATAAGCCAGGTGTCGCTGCTTTGCCGGAAATCAGCCTGGAGCATTTTAACGAAGACCTTGATCTGGTGCAAGCATTTATTGGCAATGCCGAACTGGGAGCTTCAAAAGTTATACACCCTTCTGACAAAGAGAATTTTAATGTACAACTTCACACCTGCTATCCTGGTGCGGAAAGGGTTTGTTCTTTGGCTGAAGAATGGCTGAAAGGCACCGTAGACATCGGCGAAATCCAGGATCCGCGCGATCTTGAGGACCTGGACCTGCTGGTGGTAAAAGGTGCATTTGGGGTGGCTGAAAACGGGGCGGTATGGATTCCGGAGACAAACCTTGTACATAGGGTGCTTCCCTTCATCACCCGGAATTTGGCGATACTGCTGAACAAACAGCAAATTGTACAACATATGCACGAGGCCTATACCTTGCTTGCTTCTTATGACGAGGGATTTGGCGTTTTTATCGCCGGCCCCTCCAAGACCGCCGATATTGAACAATCACTTGTCATCGGTGCCCAAAGCGCACTAACCAATACAATATTTCTTACTGAGTGAAGCATACTTTAACTATGCTCCATAAGGTCAGCCTGCCGGTGCGAGGTCAGGTAGGCTCTGGGCGTTTTTCCGGTAATCAGCTTGAATTGCTTATTGAAATTAGAAAGGTTGTTGTAACCACATTCAAACGCAATCTCCGAAACGTTTTTATCGTCTTCGTCGAGCAGTATTTTACAGGCATAGCCAATTCGGACTTCATTCAGAAATTGAACAAAGGTTTTGTTGGTGGTTTGCTTAAAATACCTGCTAAAGGCTGACGGATTCATATGTACCAGCTCTGCGGTCTGGTTGAGGTTTATCTCCTGCTTGAAATTGTTCAGCACAAATTCGTAAACCTTGTCCAGCTTGGTACTGGAGTTTTTCGTATAGGCGTTGATAAAAGAGTGACTCGATAGGGAGGTCTTGTTAGGTTCCGCCTCAATTAATTTTATAATTTGGAGCAGGGACATGACTTTGTCAAAGTCACTTTCAGAAAATATTTTTTCCATTCGCTCAATTATTTTTTCCTTATTCGTGCCATTCACTCGTATGCCAACTTTTGCATCTTCCATGACCTTGAAGATTTTGTGCATTTCCGGAATATTAAAAAATCTTTCCCCAAAACAGTGCGGATGAAAGTGAATGACCCAGGCCTCCGCGACCAAATCCTTTCTCTCGAAATATATTTTGTCGTTGAGCCACAGGTGTGGGAGACACGATCCCACCAGGACGAGATCCCCTGCTGAAAACCGCTCGATGGAATCCCCGATAAATTTGGTGCCGGTACTTTTTTTGATATAAATCAATTCCAGCTCCTGATGATAATGCCAGACATTGAGGAACCGCGAAAGTCGATGCTTACTGATAGTAAAGCTCTCATGGGACAGAGAGGTGCGGATAAGTTCTTTAGGTTTCATAAGACTAAAATAAAGAATATTTTGCTTGTTTTCAATATAAAGTGAGTTTAATCGCAAAAAATTCATCAATATAAATGGCTTTTGGCTTCCTTACCTTAATCAGGCAGGTCTTTTCCAGGCCATTATCGAATGGGAAAAGGCAGTTTTTTAATTCCTTTTTTTGAAAATCGAGCATATGTGCTAAGTTTGTTTATAGTAGCATTGGTTATTTAGCTAAGAAACCCATATTCCTATGACCTGCCATAAAAAATTATCTCTACCGTTTATCCTTTGCCTGCTATTGATTTTTGGATGTTCCGGTGGAAAGGAGAATAAAGCTGTTGAATCCTCACCGGCAAAAAAGAAGCCTAATATTATTTTTATCATGACAGATGATCATGCCAAAAGCGCCGTAAGTCTGTACGGAAGCAAGCTGATACAAACACCCAATATCGACAGGATAGGAAAGGAAGGAATGGTATTTAACAATGCCTTTGTGACTAATGCCTTGTGTGGTCCCAGCCGTGCGGTGATGTTGACAGGAAAGTTTAGCCATATAAATGGATTCAGAGATAACCGGGATAAGTTTGATGGAGACCAGCCCACAGTGATTAAACACCTGCAGCAAAATGGTTACTATACCTCCATGATCGGTAAGTGGCACCTGCGGAGTGTACCTCAGGGGTTTGATTACTGGAACATCCTGATCAATCAGGGTAACTATTATAACCCTGATATGGTTGAAATGGGAGATACGCTCAGAAGGGAGGGCTATACTACGGACATCATTACCGACCTGACCATTGAAACCATTGACAAACAAACGAACAGTGAACAGCCTTTTTGCGTTTTGATGCATCAAAAGGCGCCACACAGGGGCTGGATGCCGGATACAAAGCATTTGACACCCGGCGATACCACCCGTTACCCATTACCTGAAACTTTTTACGACAAATATGACAACCGTTCCGCAGCGGCCGGAGAACAGGACATGGAGATTAAAAACATGTTTTATTCCATGGACATGAAGCTACATCCCGCAGAAGAGCCGGGCTCCGGAGGACAGGCGGGCTTTGATGCGAAAACCAATTGGGAAAACATTTATAAACGATTGACACCCTCGCAAAAGGAGGCGTGGGATGCTTATTATAAACCCATATCAGAAGCTTTCTACCGCGACAACCCCAAAGGAAAGGAATTGGAAGAATGGATGTATCAACGCTATATCTCCGATTATCTTAAAACGATTGTTTCAGTGGATGAGAACATTGGCCGCTTGCTGGATTACCTGGAGGAAAAAAAGTTGTTGGATAATACACTCATCATTTATACTTCCGACCAGGGTTTCTTTCTGGGCGAACACGGTTGGTATGATAAGCGGTTTATGTATGAACCTTCCCTAAGTATCCCTTTGGTTATGCGATTGCCCGGTTTAATTACTGCAAATAGTGCTACGGACGTATTAGCCCAAAATATTGATTTTGCGCCAACATTGTTGGAAATAGCCGGTATAGCAGTGCCCGATGACATGCAGGGCCGCTCATTAAAACCCGTGCTTGAAGGGACCAGTAAAGACTGGCGGGATGAAATATATTATCACTATTATGAATATCCGCATGGCTGGCACAATGTCAAAAGACATTACGGTATCAGAACTGAGCGATACAAATTGATCCACTTTTATAATGACATCGACGCCTGGGAAATGTATGATTTGGAAAATGATCCGGATGAGATGAAAAACCTGTTTGACGATCCTGCCCATGCCGAAAAAAGAGAAGAATTGACACGACGGCTGGCTAAGCTTAGGATAGCAATGAAGGATACAACACGATTGTTGCCTTAAAATTACCGGATTTTCTTCTTAATTCCTTCCCGGTTGTCATCCTGGCACAAAGCCTGGCTGCCCGGAATTCACCTTATACGTCCTGACAGGCCGGTGCGTTATTTGTGATGAGGCAAGGCGGTGAAGCCTGGAAATCTGGCGGATAGAAATTCGTATCGCACAAAGCCTGTTGAAATAACAAAGTCCAGCACAAAATAGATGGCAACAATGAGGCTACCGCTGTTCACAACCGTATCTAACAAAAACCAATCACCCTGATAAAAAATTAAAAACAACGCCAGTACGGCTTTCATCAAAGCCACCCACCATGCATGATGACTGCGGTCCATTAAGGTGCAGTAAGAAAAGATACAAAAGATCAGAAACAACCCATAAATCAAAACATTAGGGAAACCTATGGCTGCGAAATTGTTAAACAGATACATCATCAATGCAAAGGTGAAAAGGAATTGAATCCAGGACCAAATGTGCAGCCATTTGGAAGACCTGGGGTTGTATTTTTCATAGGTGAATACGTCCTGTATGCTTTGGAGCGGATACCTTTGGCGAACATCGTCGGGGCGCCATCCCGTGGGCATAAACCATATTTTTAATTTAGCACTAAGGGAGTTGGTATGCCAGGCATCTTTGATTAACTGCCATAAGTGATAAAAGTTGATAACGATAGGATTCCAGGAGCGACTGGGCCTTTTCACACCGTAAACCGGTGGGACCTCCTTTAACTCCTCCTGAAAAGTTCCGAAAAGCTTATCCCAGACAATAAAAACCTGGGAGAGATTCTTGTCCAGGTAGATATCATTAATCGCATGATGTACCCGGTGATGAGAGGGCGTAACAATGATTTTTTCCAGAAAACCCATTTTGCCAATAAGTCGCGTGTGATACCAATATTGCGCAAATAGATGCAACGGAGCCAAAACGGCAATCACTTCCGCCGGAATACCCAACAAGGCCGTTGGAATCATCAAAAACGCAAAGATGGTAAAAAAGTTGGATATGGATTGGCGCAAAGCGCAGGCCAGGTTGAACTCTTCACTGCTGTGGTGAATGATGTGATGATTCCAGAAGTAGTTAACCTTATGGGCCAGCCGGTGATTCCAGTATCCGGCAAAATCAATCCCTATGAAGGCCAGCAGGTATACCATCCAGTCTGCCTCAATGTGAACGAACGCTATCCGCTCGACCATCCATCCATAAGAAACAATTACAAACGTAAGTCCCAAGACATCTTTGATGGCGTTGGTAAGGCCTGAGCTTAAGCTGGAAAGCGTGTCCATACTGCGGATAACCTTTTTTCCCATCACCCAGGCGGCCATGCCCTCAATTAATAGCAATAACAAAAAGAATGGGATCGCATAGTTTAATACCTCCGCATATCTTTCCATGGGCTTTGGGAAATTTGTTTATTTGTAACATAAATATAATATAAATAATTTTATTATGCATGCAGTGTAATGAATGTCTGATTATAAACGTAACCCTGAAATTTTTTGAGATCTATTAATTTTCGCAGTTTTATGAGAATTTTTGTTTGTCCACCATTTGTAATTCGTCTCCTGGTTTGAAATCCATAGAAATCAATCTTTCCGAAGCCAGAAAATTAATCCTGGCAGGCCAGGGGCTGGTAAAAAACAAGCCTTTCGGACGGGGAAAGTCAGGAGCCGTAAAAGCGCTGGAACAGTTGGGGTATGTACAAATTGACGCCATTTCGGTTATTCAAAGAGCGCACCATCATACCCTTTGGAACCGGGTTGGCAATTATCGTACCAGGATGTTGTATGACCTGATGGCCAAAGATCGGAAAGTATTGGAATACTGGAGCCATGCGGTGGCGTTTTTACCGATGGCACATTATCGTTTTTGTTTGTATACGATGAAGTATGTAAGCGAGTCCGGTCGTCATTGGTATCGCGTAGACCCCAAAATGAAAAACTATGTATATGACCGAATTGTCAATGAAGGGTCCCTTTATGCCAGAGATTTTGTAAGCACAGACAAGCGATCGGGTGCTATGTGGGATCTGAAACCGGCAAAACAGGCGCTGCATGAGTTGTTTATGGAAGGTAAGTTATTAGTCAGTGCCAGAGATAACTTTCAGCGTCGCTATGATTTGCCGGAAAGGGTTTTACCCGCTGACATTGACACCTCTATGCCCTCTGAAAAAGAACAGGCAACCTACTACCTGTTGACGGCGATCAAGGCACAGGGATTGGTTGCCTTAGGTGAGGTCCATTATTTGCGTAACTGGATTAAAACGTTGATCCTGAAATATTTGCCGGAACTTGAAGAGGAGGGGGTGGTACAGTCGGTGAGGGTAGGGGCAGATACCAAAAAAACGTTTTTCACTACGAAAAATAACTTAGAACAACTGCCAAAGCGGGTAAGCAAATCTATATACTTTCTTTCCCCTTTTGACAATGCCATTATCCAAAGAAAAAGGCTACAATACTTTTTTGATTTTAACTACCAGACCGAAATTTACCTGCCCGAGCACAAAAGGGTTTACGGCTATTTTGCCCTGCCGATTTTGTGGGGCACCAATTTTATAGGCAGACTTGACCCCAAGGCAGACCGTAAAAGTGATGTGTTGATAGTCAAAAACCTACAGCTAGAACCGCGTATTAAAATCAACGAGCAACTGCTTGGTGCTTTAAAGAAAGCTTTGTATGATTTTGCGGCCTTCAATGAGTGTCATACAATTGAAGTGCTTGAGACGAATCTACCTGTGTTAAAAGATTACCTTTAATGGCTGTGGAGTTGTCTTTTTGTGACATAAACTTATCATTTCGCGCCAGGAAAATAGTAATTGATGGTACTTTTCTTAAATTAGAAAATGGACTATAAAATTCAAGGGATTCTGAGCTTGCTGCAAATGGCACAAAAACAGGGGGTTGATATGCAGCGACTTTGCGATTTATCAGGACTGGTGTTGGATGACCTGAAGGCCGGCCGGCTACCTGAATTGTCAATAGTGAACCGGTTATGGTTAAATGCAATTAAGTTAACAGGCGACGAATATTTGGGACTGCATATCGGAGAGGAAGGTGGGTTGGCATCGTTGGGAATCGTGGGACAGTTAATTCAAACCAGTGCCACCATTGAAGAAGCGGTCCTGCACACCTGCGAATTTGTAAACCTGATCAGCGACGCCTTTACGCTGAGGGTGGTAAACGGTGATACGGATTTTTCCATTGTTTTCGAAATAGATGAACATTGCTGGCTACATTATAGAGAGGCAGTTAAACAAAACGTCGACACTGCGCTGGTGTTTAGCATGGTGGAGTACAATGCGCTAACCCTGGGAAAGGTAAGGCCTATCGCGATTTATTTGCCCTGGTCCAGGCCTGCAGATGATCGCGAATATAACCGGGTTTTTGATACGGCGCTATTTTATAGGCAGCCAAAAGCCAGTATTTCATTTGATAACCAGTTGCTTGACGAAAGAATTATTACCGCAGATTACGAGCTGATGCGTGCGCTGGTAAGACACGCCCAGGGGCTGAAAGATAAATATGAGGAAACTAACAAATTCTCAGAGAAGGTCAGGCAAACTATTATCAATCAGTCCTACATTCATCCACCCAGGGTTACAGATGTTGCAGCCACCTTAAACATGAGCGTCAGGACCCTGCAGCGAAGATTGAAAGCCGAGAACACCACATTTCACGATTTGCAGGATGATGTCAGACAAGAACTGGCGAAACAATACTTAAAACAGAAAATTTATCCCATCAAGGAAGTATCTTACATTTTGGGCTACAACGAGGTCAGTGCGTTCAACAGGTCCTTTAAGCGTTGGACAGGTCTGACGCCAATTAAATATCAAAGCCAGCAGTCATAAATTTTTCATTTTCCAAGTCGTCTTTTGGTAATACAATGACGCCTGATGATAAGCCGTTCGATCGCGAATCTGATCATATTTGCTTATTGTTTTATGTGTCAAATGAATAAAAACCTGGATGACTGCAAAAATTAATAAAAAGCTTGTGTACCACACCTTGTCTGACGTGTTATCGCCGTTTTTGTGGCTATTATTACTGGCGCTGACTAACTGTACCCTTTATGATTTAAGGCCGGAGGTTTTGCGTCAGTCTGATGAAATTTCCGACGACCAACGGGGCCATCAGATTATGGAAAAGGCGGTAATAGCCCATGGGTGGGACCAGTTGGAAGATACAAAGGTGGAAGCGATTTATCGCGATTACTGGCCTTCCGACTTGATGAGATGGTTATTTCACCCCTGGCCATCGCACGCTCAGCTGATTAAGCACACTTTTACCAACTATGATTTATACAGCGGTGAGATTGAATTTTTGGATGGGAAGGACCGCGGGGAACTTTGGGGATTGGAAAATGGACAGCCGTTTTTACATAGGAATAAAAAAAAGGAATTTAGAAAACATAAGTCGACTAGCTTTTACCTGCCAACCTATCAATATTTCATGCAAATTGGCTACTGGATCAAAAACATTCCCATAAGAAAGTTCCTGAAAGAACAGCAGATCAGCGGCCAGGCGTATTTGGTGGTGTTGGGCACCTGGAATAAACTTTCACCTCAAAAGGACTATGACCAGTATATATTTTATGTAAACAAAGAAAGCTACCTGATAGAAATGGTGGAATATACCATCAGGGCTCAATTTCCCTCAGCGCATGGCACCAATACCTTCAGTGATTATAAAAAAATTGACGATTTGATGATTCCATTTAAACAGACCATTACCGTTAACCCGGGCGACCAAAAAATTGTACATCAGCTGGTGTTGGAGAAATTTAGCTATTGGCCTATTTAAGTTCAACAGATAGTGGAGCGGGGTCGACCGCTGGTCTCTTGGCCAAAAGACAAAACACCGGCCCGGATCAGGCAAGCGCAAGGAGTAGTTAGGAAATTTGGCGGTGGATCGTTGCCATGGGTGGATTAATTGTCGGATACCCTACATTTTAAGTAAAATAGTATGATTATTTTTACCCTTAGGCGTATAATTCCGTTATTTACACTGGTATTATTGGAGGTTAAGGACTTAATTCATGCAACAAGAGAATTCAAACAGCAACATTCAAAGAGAGATAAAGCAATTGCAGGAAGAGTTGAAGTTCCTTAAAAATTTAATGCCCTCTGATTCGGCCCTGGACAGTGAAAAAGAAGACGACAATGAAAGGCCAAAACTGTTCAGAAACCGGCCAAATCCATTTACTAAATATACCATCATCAAGTATTTTGTACCCAAAGAAACCGGGCGTCGTATTTCATTGTTTGTAGTAGACGAAAAGGGAAACCAAAAAATGTTCTGGGATTACCTACAGGAGGGAAAGCACAAGCTGCTTATTAAAGATCATGGATTGACGCCTGGAATTTATTTTTATAGCCTGGTTATTGATGGTAACATTGTGGATACCTATAAGATGAAAGTCAGGGAAGCACAATAATCACCTGCAATCGTGCTTTTTGTAGGATAAACACCTAAACTCATCGTATATATCATATAACTTGTAATAATGTAGGGGGTCATCGTCAATTTTAGTGATTCGATTATTTCAAATAAAACACTAGCCCTGGTTTGCAAGCAACCGCCCCAAAAGTGCCTCCTGGCATTGCAAATGCCAAACCATTGCATCCGCATTAGCCATCCCTGCGAGGCATACGCACAAATACGGACGATGGGGTTTTTGAGTGGTGGCCAGAAGATCCGAAATCCGGGCCATTATGAGGTGGAGGCGTCCTGAACGTGGTATCACAAAAGGTGAAAATAGGCTGACCATCAGTTAAGTATCATATTGCTGATTCGATATTAATCAGTCAACCGATAGAAATCTTAAAAGCAAGGCAGGTAATCATTAATAATTTAAATGATAGCCATGAAAAATATTCATTTTTATGGTGACGGTTTTTTGATTTTATTTGTAACATAATTTTTGTTATCAAATAGATCAATGTTTAGGTATTTTTTAAATCCACTTTTCACCACCCGCCCGCCAGGCGTTGCACCCGACAATTTTGACGATACCATTTATCATGCCTTGGGTGTGGACAAAGCGTCATTAAAGCGGTTTGAAAGCCCAAACCGGATCCCCATTTTAATACCTGTTTTGGGGGAAAATGAAAGGTGAGTTCGAAAATCACGACTTTAATAAAGTCAATTTCCCCAAAAGATCCGTATGATTAACAAAACCAAACAAAGCAATTAACTATCATTTGTCATCCTTACAATAACTATTAACACCAAATACCAAAAAGTATGAGAGTAGATTTTTATCAGGTAGACGTTTTTACCATTGCTTTGTTTAAGGGAAACCCCGCAGGCGTAGTGCTCAATGCTGATGCCCTTACATCGGCAGAAATGCAATCGATTGCGAGGGAGGTTAATAACCCGGAAACAGCTTTTGTTCTTAAACCACAGGATGACAGTCACGATATCAGGATCAGATATTTCACACCTAATGTAGAGGTATCCGGGTGCGGGCACGCTACATTGGCGGCGTGTTATGTATGGGCCAGGCAGCGTGGCTTTAAGAAGCGTTTAATTAACCTTAAGCTTCCTCACGGAATCCTCCCGGTGGAATTGTTGGGAGATGGTAAAAACAAAAGAGTCTTTATGACCCAATCCTTACCTAAATTCAAAAGTGTACTCTCCGGAAGCGGGAAAAACCATTTGTTGAACGCTTTGAACCTGACCCCCAAGGACCTGATCAGAACACCGGTACAAGTGGTCGATTCGGAGGACCCAAAGATTCTCATTCCCTTGAAAGACAAGAATCTCCTTAATAATTTAACACCGGATTTTGGTCAGTTGGTTGATGTCAGTGTTCAATTCAATTGCAATGGATTTCACGTTTTTACCCTTGACAAACAAAATGATATCACCACCACCTATGCGAGGACCTTTTCTCCTGCTATCGGAGTCAACGAGGACCCTGTTGCCGGAAGCGGAAATGGTCATTTGGGCGCCTACCTGGTCAAATATCAATTGATCAAACATAATAACCGGTGCTTTCAGTTTGTTTCCAGGCAGGGGGAAGACATCAACCGGAGTGGGTTTGCCCACGTTACCGTTAAAATTGAAGACGGCATCCCCACAGCTGTAAAAGTTGGCGGAGACGTTCGCCTTGTTTTTGCTGCCACCATTGAACTATAAGTGTGAGCAGGACCGGTTGGTTAACACTTTACCATGCTCCTGAGTCATTGCGAGGAAAGGGAAGGCCGGAAGCGATGGTTCCGAAGCAACCCCAGGGCTTGCATTGCCGCTCTTTGCCTAAACGCATGAGAGCAGGTAGGGCTCTGTGATCTTGTGCCGGGGGATCTCTATATAACCTACCGTTCAAACAGTTTCTCGGCGAACAAAACAATGATCCGAGTGTAAATACAACTTTACATCTGCTTAAAAGCAAATCGACTTTATCAAATATTGCAGCCGAAACATTCGAAATTTATCCCAAGTTATTTGAACAATTCGAGTTAATTCTATTTTTAGTGATTTTTTATTGACATTTTAACTTGCTGTATAACTTACTGTAATTCAGTCTTGTATAAAAAATGTCGAAAATTTTGATATTTTTTTAATTTAAAAGGCTTGCATGGTATTATTCTTCCGCTTAGCTTTGTATATCTCAATCGTGCAAAAATGCCAATTTCTCTTTCCACATTGGCGCTTTGCATTTTGGCAGATCTTGTCAACCGTCGTAACGCCCCCATAGAGAATGTAAGACCATGAGTTATGCTGTTAGCTGACTTATGAAAGATGTTTGTTTGCAATAAGAATTGCTTCGCTCTTTCAACAGCAATTAATTTTTATTTTAGCCCCGGCATTTACGGCTTTGCTTTGTGCAAAGTACCAATGCTGTTAAAAATTATTTATTTTGGAAAACGGGAAACCTATATTTCGACTAACGCTGATTTTGCCAATGATTTTTGGCTTGCTATACTCCGGGCAGTTATTTGCCTGGCAGGTGGCAGCGCACAAAGCAGAAATCACTGACAAAAAATCCTACCTTTCTTTGGACAGCCTTCCTGATCCCAAGTCAGCGTCTGTCTATAGTCGGCTTAAAAAATCAATGGATAGCCTACAATACTTGGAAACCCGGCTCACCAACTATCAATTAAACACAGATAGCCTTACCCCGGATCAGGTAAAAAAGGTAATGGCACTTAAGTCGAAAAGTGATAGCTTGTTAAACCGCATGGAATCGGCACAAAAAGAAGCTGCCACCAGGCTAACCCGCTTGGAAAACAAGGCATCCCATCTGCAAGACTCCATTCATCAGGCTTTACAAGGCAAAATAGAGCAGTTACGTTCCAAAGGCAAATTGAGCCCTAAGCTCGACAGTCTGTGGCGAAAATCAAATCATCTGGCCGTACAGGAAAAATTGGTAGACAAGACAGGAAAGTTGAAAGGTGCAGCAGGCCAGGTTGGGAACCTGGACCAGTTGACCAACCAGCTGAGACAGGAAAAAGTTTCACCGGAATTTACTAATAATCTTCATAAAAAACTCTCCAAGCTAAAAGGCACCCTTCATGAGAAAGAGCAACTGTCTCTGGTCAAAAGCCAGGCAGAGACCTGGAAATCCACCTTTAACAAAGAGTTTGAACAACTGGGTCAAAGTATCAATATGGATAAGCTAAACCTTGGCCAACAACAATGGCAGGAATATATGGGGAAAGTACAGGCCTATCAGGGGCAGGTAAATAATGGCCCGGAGGTATTGGAACAAAAAGCCCGGGATCTTGAAGAGGTGAAGGCTTTCGAAAATAAAAAGGCCGCTTTCAGCCCTTACCAGGAACAAATGAGTCAACTGGGAGAGGAGGGGTATGTAAAGGAAAAGGCCGTGCAAAAGGCCAAAACCATGGCCAAGGACCATTTTGCCGGACAGCAGGAGAAACTGCTGGCGGCTCAAAGTAAGCTGACTAAGCTGAAACAAAAGATGGGCAAGTTTGGCACGCTGAATGGGGGCAAGCTTAAAAAAGAAAATGAAATGAAGGGGAAGCCGCTAGGAGAAAGGTTAGTCCTGGGCGGTAACTTCCAGCTACATCCTGGAGACCTGGTGTCCTTGGATATATCACCTATGGTAGGGTATCGATGGACAAAAATGCTCAGAATTGGCCTGGGCGGAACTTATCGTACTACATTTGATGAGAAAGAAAAGTTTTTGCTGTCGGATGAAAAAGAAGTATTTGGTTACAGGGGATACGCGGAGCACGATGTTTACAAAGGATTCTATGTCCATGGGGAATATGAAAGATTAAACGGGACGGATTTATCAAAAAAAAACATACAGACAGATAACCGTGATAATACCTGGCGTGACGGGGCATTGTTGGGATTGGGCAAAAGTTATCAGATAAGAAATAAGATTAAAGGGAGTGTCATGGTATTATATAATTTTTTATACGATGAACAAAGCCATTATAACAAGCCCTGGAACCTGCGGTTTGGATTTGAGCTGATGGGATCCGGAAAGCAAAAAAAGAAAGAAACAAATAAGCAACAATAATAATTTCAATCACAGTGACACACAAACAATAAATTCACATATTAAGAGAAGCGAAATTAAAAGCCTATGAAAAAACAAATTTAACCAGGATTGGGATAGCGAAATCTAACTACCAGAGCGGTGTAAGTCGACCGCGGCAGTGGTTGTGATCATATCTAAAGCCGGTAGTGACTCCTTATCCCTATCAACACGACGTAAAGGGTGATGCATTTTTCAATTTCCCGGTAAGGGATTGAAAAGTGCCTTGGCGAAGCTGTGTCAAAAATCAACCGATAGCTGATTTGACATGGGCTTGCCGCAGGATACGACTTTTCCTGAACAGGAGAGGTGTGCCCATATGGCAGCCGATAACCGCCATACGCTATCAACTTCATGGGAGGCCCCATAGAAGAACAGAAAAATTATATTCTGACCGTTAGTGTCTGGATTTAGTAATGAAACTTAAAAAATAGCACAGAAAATAAACCACAACAATATGAAAAGGACCATCTTATTATTGACATTCATGTGGCTATGTACAAGCTATGTGAAAGCCCAAAAAGTAAAGGAAAAAAGCAAGATAAAACCTAGTGCCTGGAGCGCTATCAAAACTAAAAACCTCCTGGCCAACAGTGCCTGGAGTACGACCAGCACTGAGCAAAGGATGATCACCGAGTTCAACGGAGAACTGCAGACCCAAAACCAGCAGGTAACCATCTCACGTGATAAAGGTAAGTTTGATTTTAACATTGCCGGCGACAAGCAGAACAGCTTTTCAGTAATGGCCGCCTATGACAAAACCGAGCGGGGTGTGGTCTATTTTGTACCCAAAAACAAAGCTTATAGCAGAATTACCATTCATAAGCAGGATAAGCTGATTGTGGTGGAGTACGCCGATAACACGCATACAGCTTATCTGTATTCAGGGGAGTTGATACAAAACCCCAAAGATCAGAAAACCAAAATTGTGGAACCAGGCAAATAGCATTGCTATTAGGAATTCTGCCTATCAAAATCTTGAAATTATGAGTCTTATGAAAATCAAATTATTTTTTATACTGGCACTAATGGCAATGAATGCAATGGCCCAGGAAGTGCCGAAAATTATTCCGCCATCTCCGGCAGTAGCAGCATTTACCAAATACGGTGATATCCCTGTAAGTAATTATACAGGCATACCAAATATAAACATACCATTATATCAAGCCCAATCCAGAGATATAAATGTGCCAATATCGGTTAGTTATCATGCTTCGGGTATTAAAGTAAATGAAGAAGCCAGCTGGGTTGGATTGGGATGGGCATTGAACGCTGGAGGGGTAATTAGTAGAACGGTAATGGGACGGGATGACTTTACTAACAATAGTGGTGGATACCATAATAGCAGTGAATTAGCCGATATTACTAATCTACCAACACTTGGTCTTGGCGAGTCTTCTTTTATCCTTGGTTGTTCAACATTTCCTGAATTTGAGTGTACGGAACAAGGCCCCTTTAATAGGAATTCCGAATATGATTTTGAACCTGATCAATATACCTTTAGTTTTCCGGGAGGTAGTGGGAAGTACATTTTGAAAAGAAACAAGGAACCTATAATTCAAAGTAAAGATAAAGTTGACATTGTCTATATTGATACAAATCAAAGTTGGGAAATTAGAACCTCGGATGGTACAAAATATCTGTTTGAGATCTATGAAACCACTCAAGACCAACTTAGTACACCAATAATAACTGCGTGGTATTTAACCAAGATTATCTCTCCAACCTATGAAACAATTGTATTCAATTATGAAAAAGAAACTATGCATAACATGGTTACGATAGGGGAGGTAACGGAGCAAAAATCGCACTTTGTAGAGAGTGGTTGTCCTAATATATTTAGCGGTTTCTCTACTCCTATACAACGAAGTTATACCAATGTTACACTTTTGAATATTGATGCTAGAAACGGTAGAGTTGTTTTTGATTTTAATGATCAGCGCTTGGATATAAAGGGGGGAAAAAAGTTGAATAACATTAAGGTTTTTAAGAAGGATCAAAACGGTGATCCCCTAAGCACTCCTTTTAAGGAGTTTGCTTTTTCCTACGACTATTTTGTGGGAGATGCAGATATAGACTATACTTTTAATGTAGACGATCAAAAATATTTATCCCACCGGCTAAAACTTGAGTCAATTACCGAAAAATCAGAAAACATAGCCAAACCTCCTTACCAATTTTTTTATTACGAGGGTGGCAACTTTACATTACCGAGTAAGGCCTCTTTTGCCAGAGACTCCTGGGGGTATTATAATGGTGCTACCAATAATCAGTCTTTGATTCCATCTTTTGCGGGGTTTTGGAACTATGGGTTAGGCCCCGTATACGATGAATTTGATGGCGCAGACAGAAATGCAAACCCGGATTTTACACAGGCTTTCTCTTTAAAGGAAATAATATACCCTACAAATGGTAAAACTGAATTTAAGTATGAATCTCACGATTATGATAAGGCTAATTCCGATATAAATGATATGTCGGGAGAGATCAATAGCCCTATATTACGACCGAGATCAGAATCCCTCAATGGCGTCATTGGACAAACTGTCATCGAAGCTTTAGATATTTCCAAGGGATATACAAATAACGGTGATAAAGTAAGATTAACCGTTGATGCCATTTTCCGCTGTTTTAACCCACCTACTCCTCCTGATAATGATGAAGGATGTAGTGCCGTCCAGGCCTCAGCAGGACAAATATATTTTCAGTTATTTTATGATGAAGCAGCCACAAACGCTGTTCCACTTACCGATGTGGATTTTACGGATGGGGATGCAACAACTACATGTAGGTTATCCAGTCAAAGTGTTTGTCAACGCACTTATATCTACGACCTTGCTCCGGGGGTTTATTATTGGAAGGGCCATATAGATAATATAGGCAATTTCGATGGCATGAGTGCCACATATTCCTGGAATGATGAAATAACTCCGGTAGACCCCATAATGTCGATAGCAGGTGGTTTAAGAATCCAGGAAATAATTGATCACGATGGTGTGAATGCATCCAACGACATTGTCAGGAAGTTTGTTTACAACTATTGGGAAGATGTTGATGGAGATGGTATTGACGAAATGAAATCCTATGGAAGATTAATGTCTAATCCTATTCATGAAAGGCATGAGGTAGACAAATTGTCTTCTCCGCCAAGTGAATGTATTGTGTTTATAAGGATGGCCAATAGCTATATCCCTTTGAACGGGACATCAGGAGGGGGGACAGTTAGCTATGATCAGGTCAGCGTTTTATATGGAAAATCAGGCATCGGAGAATATGGGATCAATGGAAAAAGCGTATTTGAATATGAAAACGATGCTGTCGTAACATATAATTATGCTGGAGCCAGACCTCCCGGTATTCCCAACATAACTATCAATAGCAATGGATTGTTGAAAGTTCAAACAGATTACAAATATGTAAACGGGAACTTTCAGGAAATAAGAGAAATAACAAACCATTACCAAAATGTACCTATCAGTTCATTGAGACGTCCGGAAACTCATCTTAATGATCATAATAGTGAAATATTTTATGCTATAAGAAAAAGGAAATTTTTGGGAAGTCTGGATTTCAACGGATTTGAGCTTTATTTCTATCCTGCGATCCACTCAGAATGGATAAGGTTGTTGTCCACAACTGAAAAAATATATGCTCAGGATGATCCTGACAAATCTGTAAGTACGGTCACTACCTATGATTATGAATCTACTCCCGTACACTATCAAACAAAGAAAATAACTACAAAAGGCAGCAACGCTGAGTTGTTAATAACCGAGAATATCTACCCGGCTGATCCGAATTCAGGTGCCCCAGCTTCAATGTGGGACGAGGGCGATCCTGCTTATCAACATATGCATAGCCAGATAATAGAACAAAAGGTGTTTCGCAATGCAAATCAAATATCCCGAACGGTTAATAATTATGCAGTGGTGGCAACTAAACAAGGCCAGCCAATTATTGCTCCCCAGTCAGTAGAAATCTACCCGAGCGGTACTAATGAAAAAGTGGAATCTTTTCTTTCTTATGATGGTGATGGAAATATTGCATCCACTCAAAAGGAAAATGACTTACAAACATCTTACCTCTGGGGTTATGATCGCACTCTTCCTATCGCCCAGGCCATTGGATCAGATAAGCAATCCCTTGAAAACAATGTGGCGAGCGCTATCAATAGTTTACCGGCTTATATAAATGGATTAGCTGATCTCGATAATTTACTGGATGCGGTCAAAGGGTTTACTAGTGATAGTAAAATAAATACGTGGCGTGATTTTAATAATGCCCTTAGAAATTCATTGGGAGAAGCCCAGATCACCACCTTTACCTACGACCCCCTCATTGGCATGACCTCCCAAACCGACCCCAACGGGATCACCACTTTTTACGAATACGACGAGCTTAATCGCCTGAAACTCATCAAGGACCACGAGGGCAACATTTTGCAACATTACGAATATCACTACCACAGCGATAGCCAGGGAGGGGCACAATAAAATGGACAGAAATTATTTAACACCGATCAAAAACTTTTTGATGATGAAACGAATTAAAATCAAGTTAATTTATGTCGCCGTATTGTGGTTATTCAGTGCACTCACGACGATTAACCAAAGTCAGGCTCAAATCTATGTAGATATCTCCGCGACCGGCGCCAATAGCGGTGCCAGCTGGACTGATGCCTATAATGATTTACAAGATGCGATTGCTCAAGCTGCAGCGGCAGGGACACCGGTAGAAATCTGGGTGGCCAGAGGTGAATACAGACCTACGGATAGTCTGGATCGCACCATTTCTTTCGACATGCATTCAAACGTGGCGATGTATGGTGGCTTTGTTGGTGGAGAAACACTGTTGTCGGATAGAGATTGGATTGTCAACCGGACGGTACTTTCGGGAGATATAGGGGTTAGATTTGACCATACCGATAACACGCTGAATGTACTGAAGGCTACCGGGGTAGATGCCACTGCGATTATTGATGGTTTTATTATCAAACACGGTTATGCTGATGACAATACATTTGGAAATTCCGGCGGCGGGTTATATATCAATAATCAAGCCCAGGTCTCCTCACCAACCATTAGCAACTGTACTTTCTTTGAAAATTTTGCATCGATTTGTGGGGGAGCAATATTTGACAACAACGATAACAACACACTTTCAACCACCATTACCAATTGCCAGTTCCTCGGCAACTGGTCAAACAAAGCCGGTGCTATCGGCATAACGAATGTATCGGGTCAAATGAATCATGTTATTGCCGGCTGTGTGTTTTCCGGCAATGCGGCGGCCTCTTTAGGTGGAGCCATTTGGATGGTTAACAGCAGTATTCAAATAAAGAACTGCTCCTTTACATTGAATAAGAATTATGCGATCACATCAAGTTTGGGGTCCCCTGTTTTGAAGAATAATATTTTTTGGAAAAATTTCACCGGTAACTTCAGTGAAAACCTCACAGTCAATCAACTGAATATAATTTCCGGAAACCCGGTTATTCAAAACAATCTCATTCAGGGCGGTTATGGTGCGGCTTCTGACAATAATATTGATGCGGACCCAATGTTTGAAACCGAACCCAGCTTCGTCGGAGTTTATCCCAGGACCAGTATTATTCCTACGATTAGTACAAAGAAATACCTGGAGAACCAACTATATGCTGAGGGAGATATCCAACCTAATAAAAGACATTTTTATACCTACAAGGATGTGGCCAATAACAAAATATATACCAATGGTTTTCGTGTCCAAATGATTGATATGGACACCTTAGTAAATGGGCGGCCGCTATCCACAATTTATGATGATATGTGGTTTACTGAAATTACCAGACTGGAAAATAGTATAAGTGATCATACCAACCGTATCTATTTTCCAACCACACGAGATAATTTGTTTTGGATTGATCGAAGCACAGGAGTTTCTGGCGAAATTAACCCATTAGATGATGTTCCAGGGACTTACAATCAGGTAAGTGCGCAAGATGTGATTGTCGATCAGGTAAATAACCTGCTATATGCTGTTGTAAAATATAATGCCAGTTTTTCTTTTTATGGCATCATGGAATTGGATCTGGTAAATGGTACAAAAAATTGGTTTACCACCACATCAAGCCCTATTGCCGTTCCGGATCCTGGCACCCATTACTTTGCAGGCCAAAAGCTATATTTAGACCAGGTTGAAAACAGGCTGTATTTTTCCGGTAATCATGGCCTGTGGTGGTGGGACAGGGATGATGATGCCACCGGCACGTTAAACATGACAAGTGGAATAAATTTAGATGCCGGTAATCCACCATTACCCTCAAACAAAATCACACATATTTATATTGATAACAACCAAAACAAATTTTACATCGCTACCTATGATCAGGGATTATTCGTGTGGGATATAAATAACCAGTCTAGCAAAGTTTATAATAAAGACAACTCACCTCTGATTCACAATCAAATCAATATGGTCAATAAAATAACCGATCAGAATCTTATTGTCGTATCATGTGAACGTGGGGGACTTTTTACAATCGATCTTACCACTGGTGAAGAAAAATTATATACAAGGGGAAATGGTTATGAAATTTTCCCACAAATGCCGGACACGGATCTGTCTTCTACTTATTATGACAATGTTGAAAAAAAGCTATACAGCGCCACCTTTAATCCAAATGGCGGTACCTGGGTATGGGATTACAATGACCTGGTACCCGATTATGGCGATCTTCGTTTGAAAGCTGGATCTCCCGCCATAGACAAAGGTATTGATGCCGAGGTACCCGGAAGTGTTACGACTGATGCAGCCGGATTGCCTAGATTTGAGGATTTTGCAACCATCGGGACTAACTCGGTGGATCTGGGAGCGTATGAAAGAACCTACTCAGAAGATGAGGCACCACCGGCTTCAATTCCCGAGCAAGCGCTTAATTATATCGTGGCAAGGACGATAATAAAAGAAGGCGTTGTTGATGATACTGCCCTGGATAATTTTTCAGCAAATGATATTAACAAATCCGTCCAATACTTCGATGGCCTCGGCCGCGGCATACAGTCAGTAGTTGTGCAGGGCTCGCCGGATAAAAATGACATAGTAACGCCTGTAGTATACGATGCCTTTGGCAGGCAGGCCTATGATTACTTACCCTACGTCTTGAAGACTACTGATCCAAGCAACGGTGGCTTTAAGACTAATGCGCTGAACGGCGCAACTGGTTATACCGACAGCGAACAATATCTTTTCTATCAAAACGTCGGAGATATTGCCAATGACACAGCGGCCTTTGCCCTTAAAAAATTCGAGCCCTCCCCCTTGAACCGGGTTGCTGAGCAGGGCGCTCCCGGCGGGCCCTGGCAGCCCAATGCCAATGATGAAAATGGGAATACCATCAAGTTTGGTTATTTGGTTAACCAGGATAGTGTGGTCAGACAATGGGATATTGATGCGGTCACTTTATTACCTGAAACCACAGGTTATTATGATCCGGGGGAATTGACCCTGAATACCACTACTGATGAAGAGGGTTCACAGACTAATGAGTATATAGACAAACTTGGCAGGACGATCTTAAAGGAAGTGGAAAATCTTAGGGATGTGAATGGGGTGGAGTGGTTGCGCACTTACTATGTCTATGATGACTTTAACAACCTGCGTTTTGTATTCCCGCCCAAAGCCATTGACGTGCTCAATCACGGGGATTTTGAACCGCTTAACCTGGACGATCCTATTCTGAAAAACCTGGCCTTCCAGTACCGCTACGATGAACGTCAACGCATGATCTTCAAAAAAGTACCCGGGGCAGCACCCGTTTACATGGTCTATGATCAGTTTGACCGGCTGGTATTTACCCAGGATGGTAACCAGTTTGACAGAAGCGAATGGAGTTTTACCAAATATGATCTCCTGAACCGGCCGGTGATGACCGGAACGATGGTGCTGACCAATACCTGGGGATCAGACCGGATGGCCTACCGCGATGGTGTGGAAGCTGCGCTTGATAGTTATTATACGACCAATCTGTCCATTGACCCAAACCACCGCTACGAGTCATTCAGCGCGACCGATACCTGGGGCTATACAGACAGAAGTTATCCGGCGTTAAGTCTCGGTAGCCATGAAATACTAACCGTTACCTACTATGACAATTATGATTTCCGTGTAGATGCTGTTTTAGGGGGGGCGGCGGTTAATTATGAATTTGAAGCTGAACTAGACTTATTAAATGATGATGCCTTTACCCAATTAAAAGGCCAGGTAACAGGCTCCCGCACCAAAGTTTTAGGGGAGAACAAATACCTGAACACCGTCACCTATTACGATGACCGCTACCGGGTGATACAAACCATCACCGACAACTATACTGGTGGTTTTGACAGGGTTACCACGGAATATGATTTTTCTGGCAGGGTATTACGCACAAGGCAAACCCATCGTCGCGGAGAAGGTAATTTTGAGGATCTTGTGGTCCATCAAAGTTTTACTTATGATCACGCAAGCCGTTTGCTCAATACTTATCATCGCATAGGTAGCCAGGATTCTGTATTATTGACAGCTAACAACTACAATGAAATCAGCGAGCTGGTAGAAAAAAACCTGCATGCAACCGATATGGCTAATCCGGTGTATAAACAATCGGTAGATTATCGCTACAACATCCGAGGATGGCTGACACAGATCAATAACAGCAATTTGTCCACCCCTGATCCCAATGCCTCCGGTCCGGATTACTTCGGCATGAATCTATACTACAACGAAGAGGTGCCAGGGCTTAGCTATATTATGGCAGACAGCTGGCAGGACCCGTTGAATATGCCTACCCAATATTTTCAGCAGATGCTCAATGGGATAACTGTTAAGCCGATTATTTCTTATCAAAAACCGGATATATTTACACCGGTGAATACTCAGCCACTGAACTGGAACAATAAATTCGGCGTGGATTACAAGCTGATCAACCCCAAACATATCAAAGCTAAAATCTCTTCTGATAAAAAACCGGGGATGGGTTTCCGTTATCTGAAACCATCGCCGGCCAGGACTTCCGGTAAAGCCGACTCATCTCCTGTAATTGTTGATGAACAGGAGCTTGTAGCTGCCAACGCTCCGGCAGATGATCCGTTAACACAATACATCACAGAAGCGGTCTTCTTAAATGTGGATCCAGGTACGCTTACCGCTTCTTTAGATGAAACTATATGGGTAAAAGAGGATTTTACCAAAGATAAGGCGTCAGATAGCAAGTCAACAACAACTGCGCCATTGGCAGAGGAATTGTGGCTGGAAGCCGAATGTGACACACGCGGCGCGAACTGGACGATGGTCAATGATGGGGATGCTTCCAATAACAACTACATGGTCGTTGCCAGTGGCACCAGCCAGCTCAGCACACCGCCCTCCAGCGCAGATGACCATTTAAGTTTTACCTTTAACATTGTTAATACGGGCAATTTTAAAATCTGGGGCCGGGCATTGACCAGCTCCGCCAACGATGACTCGTTCTGGGTGCGCATGGATGGTGGCAGCTGGATCAAATGGAACAGCATTCCCTCGGGTAGCTGGCAATGGGATGATGTACACGATTCTGACAATTCGGGTACAGCGGTCACTTTCAACTTAGCGGCAGGCAGCCATACCTTCGACATCGCCCTGAGGGAGGTCGGTGCCAAGATTGATAAATTATATATTTCAGATACCGGCGCGACACCCACCGGCACAGGTAGTGCTGCTACTAACTGTGTAGCTACCGCCCCTCCGGCAGATCCTACGGGATTAGTGGCGGATCGTACCTCTTACAGTTATGTTGAATTGGCCTGGGATGCCAATACCCAGATCGTAGATGATTATACGCTTGAAAGATCTGTCGATAATACTAATTTCACCGCAGTAGCAACACCGGCAGGTAACCTGTTATCCTTCCGGGATAATACCGTCCAGGCAGGAACCAGTTACTATTACCGCCTGCGGGCCAACAACCACCTGGGTAGCTCTAACTTCACCACCTCGGTAAGCGCATCTTCGCTGGCTAACCCAGGGGTAGTAACCGACCAGTTACTATTGCACCTGGATGCCAGAAATACGGGCAGCTATCCGGGCTCAGGGGCAACCTGGTTTGATCTAAGCCCCAATTCCAATGACGCCACCCTCTCTAATCATTCTTTTAATGGCACCGATTTGAGCTTCACCTATTCAGGCACACAGGTGATCACCGATGAGGATATCGCCATTGCCCAGAATCAGGCGTTTAGCGTTGGTTTTTGGATCAATCCTTCTGATAATTCTAAGCCTAGCAATGTAAGAAGCAGTAACGGTTTCGGTGCCTTTAACTTTAGTGTGCCTAGCGGTTATCCGGGCTCTATACATGTGGGCATTGGTGATACTGATCCTGAAAGAATCGCCAGAACAGATCTGCCAGCCGGCCTGCTTGCCAATAACCAGGATCAATATTTTGTGTATACCTACAATAACAATATCGCTTCGCTTTATAAAAACGGTGAGTTTGTCTATGCCAAAGACATCGGAGCAATGACCTCAGCCTGGGCTAAATTTATGCTGAGATATTCAATAGGCAAATTCAATGCTGCCCAGGTTTATGGCAAGGCATTAACCCCCGATGAGATTTTACATAATTACTTCATCGGCTACGGTAATACGGCTACGGGCGTGCCGGCTACACCGACAGGCCTGACAGCGACCACCTTGTCCATCAGCCAGATCGCCCTGAGCTGGACTGATGTAGCTACCGATGAGATCTATTACATGGTGGAAAGGTCTACAGACGGGGTTAATTTTGCTCCTGCCAAGTACCTGCCGGCAGGCACTACCGCCTACGAAGACCAGGGTTTGAATGCAGCCACCACTTATACTTACAGAGTAGTAGCTGTCAATTCGGCTGGCAGTTCTGTGGCATCCAATACACAGGCTACTGCTACTGATAACCTGCCGACCATCAACATTGTCTCTGATGCGCTGGAACTATACCTGGATGCAGGCAATACATCGAGCTACAATGGTGCCGGCAGTGGCAAAGCTTTAAGCGACATCAGTGGAAAAAATAATCATGCCATGCTGGATGACGGGGTGACAGCCGTGGGTGGTCATCTGCAATTCTCCGACCAGGGCTTTGAAGCGCCATTGCCGGCGCTTACCACCGGAACTACCAATTTCTCTATTGGTTTCTGGATGCGCCCCACTGCCGCCGGGTATCGTTATAACAGCGTGCAGGCCACCAGCTCTGAATTCGGGTACGGGTCATTTTTCAGCCGCAATGACGCTGTGAATTTCAGGTACCTGACAGGGGTGACAAATACCAACATGTTTGATGGTTACAGTACTTATGTCTTGAATGAATGGGCTTATTTTGTGTTCACCTATGATAACGGCACCGCTCGTATGTACAAAAACGGGGTGGAATTTAACGATAGTCCCAAGGCGCAAGACCCTGTAACCCTCGATTTTGAAGGGATCGCCTTGAAGCAGGGTTACGGTGATTTCGATGTGCTGCAGGTATATTCCAAAACCCTGAACGGTGCAGAAGTATTTCAAAATTACGAAATCCACAAAAACCGGTATTTTGTACCTACCGAGGCGCCACCTGCACCTACTGCGTTGGCAGTGAATCAGACCACCCAAAATGAGATCAAGATCACCTGGACGGATAATGCTGACAATGAAGACAAATACGTAGTAGAGCTGGCCACCGTTGAAACCGGTCCATTCGCTGTGTTGGATGAGGTGATTGTTAATGTGAATAACTATGCGCACAGCAACCTCAACGCCAACCAGGTCTTTTATTACCGGGTGAAAGCTGAAAACAGCATAGGAAGCTCTGCCTATAGTAATGTCATCAGCGCCAAAACCTTGTCAGCTGCCACGGTAGTGCCGGCAGCACCCACCGGTCTCAGCGCGGGTGTACAATCTTATAACAGGATTGCCCTGAGCTGGAACGATGTGGCTACCCAGGAGGATGAATACCAGGTAGAAAGATCTTTGGATGGCACAAATTTCAGCTTGCTGGCCACACTTCCCTTTAACACGACCTCCTATGAGGACAGCGGACTGGATCCTAACACCACCTATTATTACCGCATCAAGGCATTGAATTGGATTGGCAGTTCCCCTGTCAGCAATACAGCAAACAGTACCACCACTTCTATGCCTGATTTTTCCGTGGTAGTGGATAGCATGAAGCTGTACCTGGATGCTACGCTTACCATGAGTTATGATGGTAGCGGTGTGAACTGGTTTGATCTCAGCGGGCAGGGTAATGATGCGGTATTGGATGCAGGTGTGGCCAAGGAAAACGGCCGCCTGCATTTTACCGACCAGGGATTTGAAGCGCCGTTACCAGGGTTTTTGTCCGGCATCACCAATTTCTCAGTGGGCTTCTGGATGCGTCCTGATGCGCAGGGTTATGCTTACAACAACGTCAGTTCTGTGAATGCCGCCAACCTGGTGGGAGTATACTATGCCTTTAATGAAGGTGGCACCCGGATGGTGACAGGTGTACTCAATAACCGCTTTGGGCCATACAATATTTATGAGTTAGGCAATTGGGTGTACATGGTGTATACCTATGATAATGGTACTGGCAGGTTGTATAAAAATGGCAGCCTACTGAACGGTCCTACAGCCCAGGGTGCGGTGGATACCGATTTTGAGGCCATGATACTTTCCGGCGGCCATGGTGATTTTGAGATCCTGCAGGTGTATGACAAAACCCTTACCGATGCAGAGGTATTACAAAATTATAATGCCGACAAGGACCGTTACATGAGCACCGCCGCCGTACCGGCAGCTCCTACAGGTTTGGCAGCCAGTGTGATCTCCAAATCCCAGATCAATCTGAGCTGGACAGAGAACGCTACCAATGAAGGCAATTACCTCATAGAAGTTTCCACCGATGGTGGTGTGAATTACCAGACACTGGTAAGTCTGCCCTCAGCTACCAACAGTTATGAACATGCCGGCCTACCCGCAGGGCAAACAGTGTATTACAGGGTAGTGGCTACCAACTCTACGGGTAACTCTGGCTATAGCAATGTGGTCAATGCGACTACCTATTTGGAGGAGCCAACCACACTCGCCGGCCAGCCTCATTTGTCTTACCAGGTGGATTTATCCTGGGAGGATGTCGCGCAAAATGAAGCGGGGTACGAGATAGACAGAAAACTGACCTCTGGTGGGACCTATGCGTTGGTGCATACCACGGCGGCTGATGCAATCACCTATTCGGATAATAACCTGACTCCTGAGACAAGTTATGATTACCGCATAAGAGCGGTGAACGGCACCAATTATTCCCTGTACAGCAATGAGATAACGGCTGTTACCGGCATCAATCCTCCGACATCATTGTCATTGACCCCTGTATCGGCCACTCAGATCGATATCAGCTGGGTGGATAACACCTCGATTGAAACGGGGTATGTGCTGGAGCGTTCTTTGTCCAGTAACTCGGGCTTTGCGGAGGTGGTAACCCTGGGAGCAAATGTGACCAGTTACCAGGATAACAGCTTACTGGCAGAAACTACCTATTTCTACCGGGTGAAGGCCATCGATGCTAATGGCAGCTCCAGTTATAGTAATACAGCAGGGGCATCTACCTTGCCATTAGTGATATCCAATCCTAATCTGGAATACAAATCTGACACCTACCATAACGGCAATATCTCAGCGATTACCTGGCAAACCTATAATTCGCAGCAGGAGCAGGGATACACCTATGTGTATGATCCGGTGAACCGGATAAAAAGTGCCAGCCATGTTAAGGCGACAGGTCCCGGTGCCTGGAACACATCGCATGCAGGATTTAGTGTGGGCAATATTCAGTATGACCACAATGGCAACATCGAGAGTCTGAAACGGCAGGCTCGAAATGTCAGTGGCACCTATGTGATGGATGATCTGGCCTATGACTATGAAGATAATGGCGTATCAAACCGACTGAAGGCCGTAGGTGATGCTTCGACCAATGAGGAAGGTTTTGATGATGGGTCTACAGGCACCATAGACTATGACTATGATGCGAATGGTAATTTGGCTGGTGATGCCAACAAACAAATTGATACCATTGAGTATAATATTCTTAACCTGCCTCAAAGGATCCTTTTTACCGGTGGCAATGAGATTTTATACACCTATGATGCGGCGGGTACCAAATTGAGAAAAGAAGTGAGAGAAGATATCGATGGCACGATTGTAAAAACCGTTACCGACTATATGAGTGGTGTACAATATACCATCAATGAGTTTGAGGCCGCTGGAGAAACTACCAGTAGGGACTTTGTAATGACCCCGGAAGGCAGAGCAACCACTGAGGATGGATTGGCAGCAAGTACAACTTATAATTATGAGTATAACCTGACCGATCATTTGGGCAATGTGCGGGTTACTTTTACAACGAAGCAGGAGACCCCGGAAGCATACAAAGCTACCTTTGAAACCAGCCTGCAGGCAAGCGAAGCGCTGGATTTTCAAAATTACGGTGATGCTGTGATCAACAATGCCAACATATATAATAACACACCGGATTCAGTGGTCACAGGCGCGACAAGATCACAGCGTTTAAGTGGCGTGCAGGGAGAGGTGATTGGTCTGGCTAAATCATTGGCCGTGGTGCCGGGTGATGTGATAGACATGGAAGTGTATGCCAAGTACCTGGATGGTCCTGGTGGCGGTCCCGGGCTCGGAGGCATATTAGCCACCATTGCCGAAGCCTTTGGGGTATCGGCTACCAGTACAGGAGACGGGTTGCAGGCCTACAATGCCATCAACGGTTTGATGTCACTGCCATTGTACACTGCTTTTACCAATACCAAGGCGGCCAGTGGCTACCAGGTATTTTTGAATTACCTGCTGTTTGATAACGATTACAACTTCTTAGGCGGCGACTTTGCCCAAATGCAGGGAACAGCCAACGCGGTAATAGATCCAAATGTTGCACATGAATTAATGTCAAAAAGTGTAACTATCGAAAAACCTGGTTATATTTACATCTACCTGTCCAACGAAAGCGGGCAGATAGTAGAAACGTTCTTTGATGATTTTAAAATTACCCATACCAAATCACAGATTATCTCAGCCGATGACTATTATCCTTTCGGGCTGGCTATTCAGCAGAATAGCTATCAGAGGGAGAGTGCAGTTGATCAAAGATATAAGTACAATGGTAAGGAGTTGCAGCCTGAGTTAGATTTAAACTGGCACGACTATGGGGCCAGGATGTATGATGCAAGTATTAGCAGATTTATGACTATTGATGTAAAGTCCGAAGAATTCCATATTCAATCCCCCTATGTTTATGCTGCAAACAGTCCAATAAGATTTATAGATGAGAATGGCGAAGGTCCTGGCGATGGGGTGTTAGGAGCAAAACACTTAATATCTAATTTCAATATTCAATCTACCTCTCAAAGAGGGAGTTTAAACTTGTCCAAATTAAGCGCAAAAAGTGTCCAAGGTCAAACGTTATTTATATCATCAAGTGCAATAGGAACAACCTCAAAGGCCAATAATGCGCAAAGGCTTGGGGGGGGCTTCATCGATGCAATTACTAGTTTGAATAAGGGGGTTACTCAAATAGCTCAGGGGGAGCAGTTAATTACAGCAACCGCAGTAGATGGAGATCCTAACAAAGTGAATCTTACTACGATTAATACCATAACTATAGTTACATTAACAAACAGTGGCACAGAGGTTGGTTCTGTGGAACAGACTGTTGAAACAATCAATCAAATAGTAACTCCAGTGGAAAGTAATAGCCCAGACGTTGGATTGGCTATTATAAATGAGGAGAGTAAGACCACAATATCAAATTCTATTGATATATCAGGAACATCTGGTGCACTTCAAAAATCAGTAACGAATGCTAGAAGCACTAACAAGGGACTAAATGCTGTTAAAAAAGCAAATAAATTTTTGAAGCCTATAAATAAGCAAATAAATAAAACTGAAAAGGATTTTAAAAATGAACAATTTAAAGAAAATGAACGAATCAAAATAAGAGAGTAGAAAGCTTTAAAAAGATTTAATTTTGAAATATAATATTATGAAAAAGCTAATGATTTTAGTTTACAGTTTTGTATTTATGTTTTACATACCTATATGCAGTTGTAACTCACAACAAGCGAATGATACAAATCAAATAATGACAAAGGTATCTGATTCGCTACAGGTAAGAGAAGATTTTTATTCTGATGGAAAAATTAAAGAAAAAGCATATTTTGATCAATCTGGCAATTTACATGGCAAATATTATCTTTGGTTCTCCAATGGTGTAAAAAGTACTGAATGGAATTACCATCATGGAAAAAGACATGGGAAGCAATTCTCGTGGTGGGAAAATGGCCAGAAAGAAGAAGAAAAGGAATATTATTTAGGAAAATTACATGGAGAATCGATAATTTGGTCTGCAACAGGGAAAGTCCTTTCTCTTGAATATTATGAGCACGGAACATTAACTAAAAAGAATGAAATCAAGGATGATTATGTAAACCCCATTCTTTTTGATGCACTTATTAATAAAGGGATAGATTCTTTGACTGCTGTTAAGATTCTACAAGAAAACTTATCAGGAAAGATTCTCCATTTAAAAGGAAAAGATAGTGTCATTTTAGATGAAAAGGCCCCTGAAAAAGGCAATTAACTCCTGCTATTTGTAACGGTATCGTTTTACTACAATGAAAATGATTAAGAAAGCCTGGCATTAATGTCGGGCTTTTTTTATTGTGCTAATTTTTGTTGCACATCATTGGTTTGGGCATCTTTGAGCAGGGTATCCAATACATACAGGATTTTGTCTCTTTGTTCCTGTCCGAGCTTTTGAAGCAGTTCCAACCGGTAGGCCATTTTTTTATCTTTTATCAGCACCGATGATGCTCCTACCAGATAATCCAGGGAAACTTCCAAAGCATTAGCAATTTTAGTAGCGATCTCTATAGAAGGCTTCATGTCGCCTCGCTCATATCGTCCAATAATTGCTCCTGAAGTACCCACGAGTTTACCTAACTGATCTCTAGAGAGGCCTTTTTCTTTTCTGAGGTTAGCAATGTTATTGGCAAAATCCATACGAATAGGTAACGTTTATTCCTTAAAAATACGATTAAATACAAAAATATATCAATGATAGGTGAAAAACAATTGGGATAGGTGTTGGAATAAATTAACCCCCACCTGGGCGTAGAATACAAAATAAAAAAGGATAGTACTGGGTGTAGTTTAAACTCATAGCCGTCAGGCTAAGGATTTCAGGGATTAAATTACAGAAGAATTTAATTTTAGTTCTCGTTCTTTTGGCAGGAAGATAGGTAATTTTTTTTCAAAGCAACACCTTGAGCAAATTGCGCGAGATACAGGCTTTGTGAAACGCAACTCAAAACTTAAACCTTGGATGTTTTTAGACACTTTGATGTATCAATTCAAATCTCAAAAAGAATTGAGTTTGACTGATTTGTGCCATGACTTGAATTTACAGCATAGCTTAGCTATTCAAAAGCAATCTTTAGACGAAAGGTTTAATGGCGTGTCTGTAGATTTCACTAAACGCCTGTTTGAACAATCGCTCATTCATTTTTCTCAAAAAAGTGAAACCAGATCTATTTTCAAGGGCTTTAAAAGCGTTAAAATCAAAGACTCTACCTCTTTTCAATTACCTGACAGCTTAGCTGAACAATACCCGGGGAATACGGGTACCTCTTCGAAGGCAGGTATGAATATTCAATTTGAATACGACCTGAAAAACCACCATATAGTTGACTTTAGTCTGCATTCGAAGCGAATAAACGATCAGATGGATGCTCGTAATTCTGTGCATAATATTAATGCAGGTGATTTAATAATTCGTGACTTGGGATATATCAGTGTGCCATTTTTAAAGCAGGTTTCCGCTAAAAACGCATTTTTCATTAATCGTTTGAAAACCCAAACGGCTGTTTATAGAAAAGTTGACAATGAATTAATCAAAATTTCCTTTACAGAAGTTATTCGATATTTGAAGCGCTCTGGCAAAAGGTATCATAGTGAAACATTATATCTGGGATCCAGAAAATATTTTCCGTGCAGGGTAGTGTTTTGTTTAGTTGCAAAAGACCAATTATTAAAACGACAAAAAAGGCAACACACCAAAACCAAAAGGAGAGGAAAGGCAAAGGTAGACAAGCAGGTTTGGGATGCCCTTGAACTAAATGTTTTTGTTACTAACACCACTGAGTCACAAATTCCCAGTAACCAATTACAGCAAGCCTATAGGCTTAGATGGCAAATTGAGCTTATCTTCAAAGCCTGGAAGCAGGTATGCAAAATACACAAAATCAAAGAAGTAAAAGCACACAGAGTACTAACCATCATCTATGCCCAATTGCTTTGGATAGTGCTTAACTGGTCAATAATTAATAACCTTGCTACCCGGATAGGTTATGGAAAAAACAAGGTTTTGAGTATCTACAAGTGTTTCAAAACCATGAAGGCTTTGAACCCTATTGAACGAGACTGTTTATACAAAAAGAAAAGTATAAACACCTTTCTGGAATTGGTGAAAAACACGCTGGCAAAAATACATTTTGTAGAAATAAGAAAGGGACACCTTTCCTCTATCTCACTTTTGAATATCTTTTCCTACTAAAGAGCTTAATCATCAAACCACCTCTCCAAAACATCAGCTACCTATTGATAATGAGGCAGTTATTACCTATATTATACTAACAAAACTAATCGAAAGCCAACATAAAAAGTTGGCATAAAAAAAAATGAATTATGGAAACTCAAGTTTCTGATTAACAGAAACAAAAACCATCAGTGGTTCCACAGTCTATTCCCCTTAGCCTGACGGCTATGAGTTTAAACTACACTACTAGAGCAGGTCCTATGGTCCTGTGCGGTTGGTAGAGGTATCGGTTTTACCAGAGTGAAAATGATTTATAAAGCCTGATCTATACGATCGGTTTTTTTTGGGGGGGCAAGTTTTTGTTGCAGGTCTTTCTGAAAGATAAAGGCGTTTAGTAACTCTTTGTTTTGAATTTTAAAATAAATGTGAATTTCTACAACCTTTTTGATTAAATAATGTATATACATATATGTTTAAACATTTAAAATCAAAACCATGACTTACAAAGAGAAAGCTCAGGACATTTACAATCAAATTCAACAAGGAAATATCTTAGGTGCCTTCGACCAATACTATGCCGACAACGTGGTCATGTCGGAACCCTCGGGGACTCGCGAAGGAAAAGCCGCATGCAGAGCATACGAAGAGCAATTTCTAAATTCAGTGCAGGAATTTCACGGGCTGGAGGTAAAAAAAATAGGCTCGGATGAAGCCAATGGTGTGGTGTTTTTAGAGACTGCCATGGACGTGACTTTCAAAGACGGCAATCGGGTAAATATGGAACAGGTATCGGTGCAGCAGTGGGAGGGAGATCAGATTGTCAAGGAGCGATTCTATTACCAGAATGGCTAAAGAAATCAGTTGAAAATTGTTGAAGACAACGTTGAGTGAACAGCGACGGCAACGGCCAATCTACAGGTCTGTTGCCGTTCTTTTTATAGCCCCTATTCAATCGGCACCTGCTTTTCGAAGGAGGTTTCAAATGATATAACGGTATCGGTACTAATCACCCCGGATATTAAGTGAATTTTATTGTATAACACTTCCCGTAATTTATTGTTATCCCTGGCAAAAATGCGAATGATCAGGGTATACTCCCCTGTAATGTTAGAACAACTGATTACCTCCGGTATTTTTTCCAACTCCTTAATGACCGTCTTTACATGTTTAGGTTCGTCTAATTTGATGGTCGTGTAGGCTTCTGTTAAAAACCCCAGTTTTTGAGCATCCAGGATAAACGTAGGAGACTTTAGAATGCCAAGCTGCCTCAACCGATTTACTTTTTTGTGTACCAGGGTGTTGGAAACACCAATTTCCTTGGCCAGTTGCGAGTAAGCTATCCGGGCGTTGGTGAGCAGTTTTTTGATAATTGTTTTGTCAATGGTGTCAATTTTTTCCATAAGCGGATAAAATTTTTGCTAATAAGTCAAATTACATCAAATGTATAATTAATTTTTATAGTTTGACACTAAAATGCTCATAAATATAATTTTCGTGATAAAAATTATGATAGATAGGGTTAAATTAATTTAATTAGCAACACGAATTAAGTCTGAGAATGTCAATAGGTGTTTAATTCAAAAATTAGCGAAAGTATAAATAGGAATTCCACGATCAGCGCCATGAAATCTTAAATGCAAACTTTAATCAAATGGATCACGAGTATTTATTAGGCTTCTTGTGGGAGGAATATCAGAAAAACACACCGTCAGCCGGTCGTATTCACCAGTTGCTGGCCGAAAAAGGAGAGGTGGTCATCAATGATCATATTGCCCTGAGAACTGTCAATTTACCATCGGTCTCCCTGGATCGCATAGCAGAGGTGCTTGGAGGTTTGGGTTATGATGCTAAAGGTGACTATGATTTTCCGGAAAAGCGACTTAAGGCCAGGCACTTTGAACGAGAAGATAAAAAGGGACCAAAAATATTTGTATCCGAGCTGATACTTCAGGATTTTTCGCAACAGCTGCTGGATCAGTTGACTATCTGCTTTCACCAGATTCCACTCGGCCTGTTATCTACCGGCGCCTTCATTTATTCCGGGCGAACATGGGGAACCATTTCTTACAAGACCTATCTGAACTTGCTGAAAGAGTCGGAATATGCCGCCTGGTTGTACGTATACGGTTTTTGTGTGAATCACTTTACGGTTGATGTAGGACAGTTAAAAAGCCTTGACAGCTTACAGAAAATGAATGGTTTTCTCAAGCAAAACGGATTCACATTGAACCAGACAGGCGGAGAGATAAAAGGAAGCCCGGCACAATTGCTGGAACAATCCAGTATTATGGCAGATAACAAGTGGATAACATTTGCGGAGGGAACCTATGAGATCCCATCCTGCTACTATGAATTCGCCAAAAGATACACCGATGCCAAAGGAAATCTATTTGATGGTTTCATTGCCAAATCGGCTGATAAGATATTTGAATCAACGAATACAAGATCCCTTAATTAATAACAAACAACAAACCTGACTATGGCACTGTAGGGAACTTCAGTGCTTTTTTTTGCAATGAACTAAACCGGATGTCCCTTCCCCTGATTGCAGGGCGACCCGCGATAGCCTCAAAGGCATATACATTATACCGGCAGGTATTGTAGGGCCGATCGCATGAAGGGCCTGTTTTCCCGATAAAAATGGCTAATTAACCTTTTTTCTTTCAAAAATTTATTATTTTACGTTGGGAGGTTAAAAATGCAGCAACAAACCCATGTTGGATAAATTGATTCGGAGTTTTTTAGTAATAATTCCTGTTATATGGTTAATGATGCTCAACGTGCAAGGGCAGGAAATTATCCTTACCGGAAAAATTATTGATGAGTCTACCAGCGAGCCCATCCCTTTTTGTAATATTCTCATCCGACCCATTAACAAAGGAACTTTTAGCAATGAGGATGGGGAGTTTCTTTTTAAGATCGATTCCTTACCGGTTATGTTGATTGTATCCAACATCGCCTACAAACAAAAAAGCATTCAGGTCACCGGACCCGGGGAGGTGGTCCTTGCACTGGAGCCGGCCTCGACAGTTTTGGAAGAAATTGTTGTCAAGGAGAAAAAGATGGACCGGTTTGCCCATGATCTGGTGAAAAAAGCGCTGGACAAAACCAGGAGAACTTCTGTTACTTCACATTATGGTAAAGCCTTTTACCGGCAAAAATCTAAAAATGACAGTGCCTACGTAGAACTAATGGAGATATTCTATGATGTAAGGTTCAGTAGCAATGGTATCCTGGATTGGGAAGTGCAGGAGGGAAGATATGCCCAACACGATGAACAATTGCTAAACCGGAATTTTACGCTGCTTTCCAGGATTTTTCCGACCATGCACCCGGAGACGAATGATCTTTACTTGCCATTGTCAGATGAAAACCACAGTATTTTTGATATTTACCTGACCGACATCATTGAGGTTGACGGCAGCAAAATAGGCATTGTCTCCTTTGTTCCAAAGAAGGGAATTGTAAAGCCATGCTTTTCCGGTGATTTATACATTGATATAAATACACATGATGTATTAAAAATAGACGGTAGTTTTACGAATGATGATTTGCCCATCATTAAGTTTACTGAAAAGAAAGGCGACCTCGAAAACCTGGTTATTAAATATGAGACCGCATTTAAAAGGGATTCACTGGGTAATTTGCTGCTGGATTATGTGAAAATGAACCAGCAATTTGATTATTACATCGATGGCATATTCAGGTACCCGGTTCATTCTCAATCATTTCTCACTTTTTATGAGTACTACAAACCCTTGCGGAAAAACAAAAAATTGGGCGGCAGGCTGAAATACAGAAATAACGATCGCGATATTCTGGACCTGGTAGGGTATAATCCTAAATTCTGGCAGGACAATCCCGTTGTCAAAAGAACACCCATTGAAGATACGGTCATTAATTCTTTTGAAAAGGATGAGGCATTTGGCACCATTTATTTGAATAGCAAGGAACAAATTGCTCTGAGTGAGTCTGAAATAGGGAATGAGATTTTTTTGAAAGACCTGCTGCTGAAGGTAAAAAGCTATCAATACAACAGCCCGGTCGAAAAGGTTTACCTGCAGTTAGATAAACCTTATTATGCTGCCGGAGAGGGCATGTGGTTTTCCGCTTATGTCGTGGATGCCAACGGACTATACCTCAAAAGCATGAGTAGGGTGCTCCATGTTGAACTTATTGATCCTCAGGGAAAAATTGTGGAATCCCAAAAGGTTAAGCTATTAGGCGGGCGGGGTACCGGACAATTATTAATTCCTAATGACGTAAACAGCGGAACCTGCTTTATAAGAGCCTACACGCAGTGGATGCGAAATGATGAAAGAGATTTTTATTTTAACAAGAAAATAAATATTTATAACGTCAAAGAAGAGCTTCTGGGAGATGCTAAACTACCGAAATTGGCGGATCGGGATAAAATTGATCTGCAGTTTTTCCCGGAAGGGGGCCACGCCGTTAATGGAATTCCAATTCAGATGGCCTACAAAGGAATTGGTACCGATGGGAAAGGGAGAGACGTAGAGGGATCTGTCGTTGATGAAACCGGCGAAGTGAAGGCTTTTTTCAAAAGTACCTACAAAGGCATGGGGTTGTTTTATTTTAAGCCGGAAAAAGGCCATCGATACCGTGCCCAATTGAATGACAGCGAGATGACCTTTGATCTGCCGGCAGCGCTTGATGAGGGGTATACGCTGATGGTAAGAAATAGTAATCAAAAAAGTATTAAAGTGAGGATCCAGGTTAGTGAAGGCCTGGAGAATGCACCCGTCTATTTGATAGGCCAATCCAGAAATAACGTCTATTTCCGCCAAAAATATAGTATGGAAAGCGGTATGGTTAGCTTGGAGATTCCTAAAAACCAATTGCCTTCAGGCGTCTTTACGCTTACCCTTTTTGACATAGAAAAAAAACCTCGGGCGGAAAGGGTGGTATTTATTAATCGCGAGTCGGAGTTTAATATTGATTTTCAGGTTGAAAAAACACCTTTGGAAAAGCAGGACCTGGTAAAACTGAACATTCTTACCCAGGACCAGGAAGGACGTCCCGTGCCGGCCGGTATTTCGCTGGCTGTCACCGACGCAGAACAAGTTCAACGCGATGAAAATGACGGACACATTTTGAGCCAGTTGTTATTGGAATCCGACCTGAAGGGTTTTATAGAGACGCCAGGCTATTTTTTTGGTGATATGAACAGAACCAAGAACTACTCCCTCGATCTGATTATGATGACCCATGGCTGGAGAAAATTTCGATGGCTGGATGTATTGAAAAAAGGGGCATTGGATAATCACTGGGGACCGGAGAAAGGGATTAGCCTGAAAGGTGTCGTCACAGATCCTTTGACCAATAAACCCATGGTGGAAAGTGAGGTTATACTGTTGAGTATTAATGAAAAATCCAACTTTTCGGTTATTTCCAAAACTGACCAGTTTGGCATATTTAATATCAAAGGTTTGTCATTTAATGTACACGATGACCTGATATTCAAGGTAATCAATGAAGATGGCAAAGTAATACCAGCCAATGTGGTTTGGGAGCAGGAAAAGCGGCCTTTTGTTAGATTTTCAGGCAGCCCTGTTTCAGCGGATAAAAAAATTAAAAAGATACTGGCCAACGAGCTTGTCAGACAACAGCAAGGCGGAACCGTTGATGCGGATTATGTATTGGAAGAAGTGACTATCGAGGCCGGCCGCCTTGGCGGACGGGATTTGGACTCTCCCAATGCAGTGGTCGTGCGGCCTGAAAAAACCGATGGCTTGTATACCAATATTCTGCAAATGATAGAACAAAACGTATCCGGTGTTCGCATATTTGGCTATGGCGTCAATAGCAGGATCAGCATTAATGGACGAGGAACGCCGTTGATCGTTGTTAACGGATTAGAGCTTAATTCCCGTACGGCCGGGCAGCCGGTAAACACTGCGTCCAACCCGGCAGCCGGCAGGCGTAATGCCAACGCAGGCTTGTTAGGGGGTAATAACAATTCAGACGCTGTGATCAACGATTTAATCACCTGGGTGCAACCGGGGGATGTCGAGAAAGTAGAGGTGCTAAGACATTTTAACGCCGCCGCCTATGGGGCCCAGGGAAGAAATGGTGTTATTATCATCCATACCAAAAAGGGCGAAGCCAATGGCCGGTCAAAATTACCTGACAGGCATGCCGTTTATATTCAGGAGAAAGGATTTGAACCTGTTAAGACTTTTTACCAACCCAAATACGAAGTTGATGCTGCTGCCAAAAGCAACGTCGACCATCCGCCTTTGATTTATTGGCTACCCTTAATTGCAACTGATAAAAACGGACAGGCTACCGTCTCATTTTACCTCCCTAAAGATACACCCATTCAGATGGTAGCGGAGGGCATATCTGATTATGGAAAGCCAGGAATGGTATTTGAAGTTTATAGAAACAAATAGCCGGCATAACACAATTGCCATCCGGCATCCTGCCATTTGAACCGGTAGCTGCCAACAGCAATGTCCTTTCTTATCTTTTTCCTGACTTTTCCAGTACTGGCCAGATGATGCTGAAACGCCGGTTTACCCTTCCTAATTTAAACCTTCGACAATAGTTCTGAAAAACGACAGGGTGATATTCCTGGAGCTTATTTTCTCTTTTTTGAACCGGTAGTTGGAGGAAAGCTTTACCAGTACCAGTTCCTTATCGGGATCTATGTAAATGAACTGATTATAGATACCCTGCGCCAGAAACTCGTCGTCACCTCCCTCAGGTATCCACCATTGATATCCATATCCCGCGGGTCGGTTGGAATTGGGACTACCCGGGATCAGGTGTGGTGCATCCGGTGTGATAGAGGCCAGCACCCAACTTTCCGGAACTATTTGCTGTCCCTGCCACCGGCCGCTATCGAGGTATAGCTGTCCAATTTTGGCATAATCTCTCATGGTGAGATTGAGACCGCCGAGAACAAATTCCATCCCTGTGTCATCAACAATCCAGTAGGCATCGGACTCGGCGCCTATTTTTTGCCACAGCTTGTCCTCCATGTATTGCGCAATAGATTGCCCGGTCACTTTTTTGAGAATCATACCCAATACATGCGTGTTGATACTAACGTAATGATTATAAGTACCCGGTGTTCTTTCTCTTTTTAAGGAAGCCGCAAAATCATCCATAGACATCCCCAGGGCCAGATAGCGGCCCATGCGATTGATATCCGAATTAAAATCTCCGTAGTCTTCATTAAATCCCACACCGGTAGACATTTGTAAAACATCTTTGATCCTGACACCCTCATAGCCGGTTCCTTTTAACTCCGGAAGGTATTCTGTGACTGCTTGCTCGATGCTTTGAATTTTGCCTTCACTGATGGCAATACCAAACAAGGCCGAAATAAATGACTTTGACATGGACCAGGAGATATGATGATCAGTTTCGCTAAAGCCGTTGCTGTATCGCTCGAAAACAATTGTGTCATGATGAATAATAAGCAGACCGTCAGTTAAAGTATAATCCAGAAAGTTCTGCGTGTTAATCGTTGAGTCCTCATGAGAAAAATAGGCCGGCAGGTGAATACGCGATGTGGCATAGGGAAACCTGTAAGGCCTATTGGGTTTTTTGACTTTACTCGTAGGAAATATATCTACCATTCCCCTGAAATTTTGGGATATTTTGTCCTGGTCAAAGAGGGTAATCACATAATAAAGTCGCCGGGCTTCTCTACGAAAAAAAACGCCTGCAATAAGGGATACTAAAAGTATAAAAATGAATAAAGTTAAAAGAATCCTTCTGATCAGCTTCATTTTAGTCGGAAATGTTTTGCTGTTGAAAATAGATTAAATTTTGGTTTATTCATAATCTTCCGTGACGACTTTATCCCTGAAAGAGACATTAATTTTTCCAATAATAAGTGTTTCTCTGAGCTTTTAGATAGGTTGGCATTCCGCCTGAAAATAGTCCGGTGTTTCACCTTGTTTTTGATTGCAAAAACTGCCTTTATAGCCTGTAAATCTGCATTTTTTGTTAAAAAATAGCTGCTTCTGAGAGCTGCTTTTTTTAGTTGTGGATATTTTAAATTTTAAATTTATTATCATCGGGTTGAGGGTAATTAAAGTATTGGATGTATCAATTACCAAAGACCAAAACATTTAATAACTAAACAATTTAACATTCTAACAACATGAAAAAACAACCGTCAGTCAACAATGTATTTAGCTACTTAACATACTTTTTGATTTTTGGAGTTTTTATGATTTTAATAAGTGGATGTGACGAAGATGACGTCCCGGCCGACAGCAATAACACCTTTGCCAGTGTACAGCAATCTGAGAAAGCGGTAAAAGGTTATATTGGTGTTAATGCGAATTTACAGGCTGCCAGAAATATGGGTTCCGGTGTTATCCCTTTCGCAGATGGAAATGGCTTCAATGGCAGGGCCATTCGAAAAGGAGTCACCAATCTGGAAAATGCAAGAGCATTTACTGACTCTGTATGGTTTGAATCCTGCGCAGAGGTGGATATATCAATTTCTGCCGGCAGTTTTAAAATAGTTATTGATTATGGTGAGGAAGGCTGTGAAGAAGATGGCGACTTTATTAAGGGAAAATTGACAGAAACCTATACGTTTGCTAATGATTCTTTGACACAGGAGACTGTTTATGAGAATTTTTCTTTTAACGATGTCACCCTTGACGGCTCCAGATCAGCCAGTTTTGCGATGTCTTCACTGGAAGCTGAAAGCTTTGTAGTTACCTGGAAGGAAGATCTGAAGGTATCGTGGGATGACGTGTCTTACACCTTACTGGCCGATATGACCAGCAGTTTTGATGGCGAAGAAATTGTTATCAGCGGTTTCACCAACCTTTCGTCTTCCAATGGAGAAAGCTATAAGGCTACCATTAACGAAGATCTTGCCCTTACGTTGGCTTGTATTAAGGAAGAGATTTACGCACCAGTTCGAGGTGTTGAAACGGTGGAGATTAACAATGACTCTATACAAAATTATACCGTCGTAATCGATTATGGCGATGGCGCGTGTGATTACCTGGTGGAAATTACACATGACGGCGAAAGTGCGGTCATAGATATTAGTGAAGAGTACGATGAGATTGAATTTGGCTTCGGATTCATTTTTGGGCTGCACGATGATGACGATGATGAATACGACGACGATAAAGATAATGATTGATAGCGTGAAAGCCGCTTCAGACCGGTAGCTGACGATACGTCTTGCATGAAGAAAATACCGTATGAAGCGTTGCAGAACCACCCGTTATCAGCCGGATAATAAATATAGATAACAAAACGTTCTTTGTAGTTTTTATTAAAGACACTTGTATAAAAGGCGATAGTGATGAAGTGTTAATTGATTTTTTATATTCCTATTCAGGAGATAGCAGTGATTTTTGTCAAAGGTGTTGCGGCGACCCTTGGTGAAGGATGGATTGAGAAGATCAACTGTCTCCAAGAAATAGGTTATGCTGGTCAATTGGCAGGGAAGTAAGTGGGGATGAAAGTGCGTATGTGGGTTTGGATGATGTGGGAGGTGTCGCATGCTCAGGTAGACCCAATGATCAGCTTGTTAGTGTGGTTGGAGCTGGTTAATATTCGGGATTTGTACAGACTATTGTCAACTGTAAAATTAGCATCAGTATGTCAGAACATGTTGAGCGAGTTAAAATGGAAAACTGTATGTTATTTTATTGCAGAGGCAGTTACAGTCATAAACGCAGTCCTGAAATAACCGGCGATGTGCGAAAGGCTGGCAGGTTGACCGATGCCGGCCGATCAGATGATCGCTATTTGATTAACGGTCAATAATCTCTTTTGATGCTTTTTGTTTAAGTAGCGAAAGTTACAAACTATGGGTTTGTAATAATCTAACCCCGGCAATATGCCGGGGTTTTTTTATACTGATTAATTAAAAGGTTTAGCAGGAGAATGGGCCTTTTTCTGCTATTTTTCCACTACTTTTACAAAATTTTCAGCGCCAAATTTGTAGGAGCTAATTAACCGGACCATCAATTTTGTCTTAATTGCATTTATGATTCAAACCACAGGATTATCGTTCACCTATGACGCTCATACGGAATTCAGGTTTCCGGATATACACCTTGCAGATGCTGAAAACCTCGTTATACTCGGAGAATCCGGAATCGGAAAGACCACACTTTTGCACTTATTGGCGGGATTGCTGGTGGCAAAAACCGGGAATGTACTCATTAACAATACCGATATAACCCAACTTGGTACCCACGAGCTGGATCATTTTCGCGGCAATAACGTTGGCTTCGTGTTTCAAAAGCCTTATTTTGTAAAATCGTTATCACTCATTGAGAACTTGCTCTTATTGCAATACCTGGCCGGTAGAAAATCAGATCAAAACAGAATAAAGCAGGTATTGGACCGACTGGGGATAAAAGACAAAGGCCGAAAGAAGGCCTATCAGCTTAGCCAGGGAGAGCAGCAACGTGCTTCCATCGCCATGGCTATTATCAATGATCCAAAAATAATTTTGGCAGACGAGCCAACTTCCAGCCTCGATGATAAAAACTGCCATAACGTGACAACGCTTTTAAAATCCCAGGCCTCCGCAACCGGAGCCAACCTTGTGGTGATCACCCATGATCAGCGATTGAAAACGCAATTTGAAAACCAGCTACAGCTATGAACTTGTTTAAACTAACCTGGAAAAATCTGTGGGCCAGGCCTTTGGCGACTTTGTTAAGTTTAATTTTAATCATGCTGGGGGTGGGGCTGATAACTTTTGTCCTGCACGTAAAACGAGATTTTGAAGGTCATATGGGCAAGAATATCAAAGGCATCGATATGGTCGTTGGGGCTAAGGGAAGCCCTTTACAGCTAATATTATCAGCGGTATTTCATATTGATGCGCCGACCGGTAACATCAAGCTGGTCGAGGCGGAAAAACTTAAAAAAAACCGTCTTGTAAAATATGCCATTCCGTTGTCTTACGGTGATAGCTACAATGGGTATAGAATTGTAGGTACTGATACTACCTTTGGTAAACTATACAATGCCCGATTGAAAACCGGCATACTGAGGAAAGGGCGTTTTGAGGTAAACCTTGGCGCCGGCGTGGCTGCCGATCTGAACCTGAAAATTGGCGATGAGTTTTCGGGATCCCACGGGCTCGTAGCCGGCGGGGAAACCCATGATGATCAGCCTTACAGGGTCGCCGGTATTTTTGAAACCTCCAATACCGTATTGGATCAACTTATTTTAACCAACCTGGAAAGTGTCTGGGATGTTCACAATCATACCACCCCGGAAGCGCATGAGGACAATGAAGATGATACAGATCACCAATCTGTAGACCTGGAGATTACAGCCATGCTGGTAAAATTCAGGAGTCCTATGGGCGTTATCCAGCTACCCCGATGGGTCAATACCCAGACAAACATGCAGGCTGCCGTCCCTTCTTACGAACTAAAAAGGCTCACCAACCTGATGGGTTTCGGCATTAACACCATCAACGGCGTGGCCGTAGTTATTATGATAGTGGCGGGCATAAGCGTTTTTATCAGTTTATTGAATAGTTTAAAGGAAAGACAGCCAGAACTGGCATTGATGCGCTCCTATGGCGCTTCGAGAAGGCAATTGGCAACAACAGTATTACTCGAAGGATTGCTCACCAGCCTCCTTGGCTTCGCGGGAGGCATCGCATTAAGCAAATTGGGTTTCCTTGTTGTCGTCGGTTTTTTTCCGCAAGGCTTAAATCTGCCGTCCTCAGGGTTATCATGGTCTCCGTCAGATGCCTATTTATTGCTTATTATCATCACCATAGGCTTCCTGTCTGCTTTGATACCGGTGATTAAGTCCCTCAATATCAACATCTCCAAAACCCTTGCCGCCTCCTAACCATCCGCGCACCCTCTCATAACTCACACCCACACTCAAACTCCACACTCAAATTTATTTTATTTACCCTTTTTGACTATCTTCATAGCACTGTAGAACTGGATGTCTCATTATTTACATTTATCACCAAACTGTCAACCGATCATGTTTAACTGTAGCAAGAAATATAACATTAACATAATTCTCTTTTTAGCAATTTTAACAACTTTCTTTTCCTGCACTTCAGGTACAGGGACAGAAGAATCAAATGATGCTACAGCCGGCGTTGACCGCGATGAGATGATAGCGAAAGCGATGGCCATTCACGATCGGGTGCTGACGATAGATACCCACGCAGATACGCCGCTGAGAATGATACAACCGGGTTTTGACATGGGGGAGCGCCATGATCCCAATGAGACGGGTTCCAAGGTCGATTACCCCCGCATGATTGAAGGTGGGTTGGACGGAATTTTCTTTGCGGCCTTTGTTGCCCAGGGTGTCAGGGATAACGAGGGCCATGTGGATGCCAAAAAATTATGCATGCAAATGATCGATTCAATCATCGCCTCAACCGAAAAGTACAGCGACCTGGTAGGGCTGGCCCTTACCGCTGAGGATGCTTATAGACTGGAAAAGGAGGGAAAAAGAGCGGTTTATATTGGCATAGAGAATGGCTATCCTATTGGAGGCGACCTGTCAAATGTTGAGCGTTACTTTGAGAGGGGGGTGCGTTATATTACCCTGGTGCATTCCTCCAATAATGATCTGGCCGACTCCGCAACTGATCAGGACGGACCCGAACACGGAGGGCTTAGCGAGTTGGGAATGAAGGTGGTTCGGGAAATGAATCGCCTGGGTATTATGGTGGATATTTCTCATGGTAACGACAGTGTTTTCTACGATGCCATAAAATTATCGCAGGCACCGATCATTGCTTCCCATTCCAACGCCAGAGCGGTGACAAATAGTCCAAGAAATATGACGGATGAAATGTTAAAGCTAATGGCTGAAAACGGTGGGGTGGTACAACTTACTATGCTGACCAGTTACCTGATGGATATTCCTGAAAACCCCGAGAAGCTGGCTGCGGTTGAAGCAGTTCGTGAAAAATACCCCAATGTCTCTGAATTAACTGATGAAGAAAAAGCGGAAGCGCGGGAGGCCCTTCGTGCTGTCCACGAAAAATACCCTGCCCCATCCGCCAATGTGAAACACGCGGCAGACCACATCGACCACATAGTGAAAGTAGCGGGTATCGATCACGTGGGCATCGGATGTGATTTTGATGGCGGCGGCGGTATTGATGGCATATTTGATGTAAGCGAAGTGAAGAATATCACCATTGAGCTGGTGGAAAGGGGATATACTGAAGAGGAAATTAAAAAGATCTGGGGCGGTAATATTATGCGGGTGCTCAGGGAAGTGGAGGTTGCGGCGAAAAAAATTGAATCGGGTGAAATTGCGGCTAACTAGAAAAATATTTCCCATTTACCTGGCCGGTATCTTGTGGGCCAATATATTTGCCTTTGCCCACCCCCTGAGATTATCGCTATGCGAAATTGAGTATACCCCGGATCAAAAATTATTAAAAGTTAACCTGAAGCTGTTTCTGACAGATGTCAATGAGGCATTGGTTTTTGACCCTTACAGTGAAGAACTGCGATTTTGTCAACCCAATGAACACGCAAAGGCAGAAACGCTATTGTTAGACTACCTGAATAAATATTTTTATCTTAAAATAAATGGAAAAAAGCTACCCTTGAAAATTAAACACAAAAAGCTAAGCGGCGACGGTGACAACACGGCCTTATGGTTATTTTTTCAGTTTGAACAGGTTGACCAAATCCGGCGGTTGGAAATTCGGGACGATGTTTTTACGGATCTGTTCTTTGATCAATCAAATTTGGTATATGCCCACATTAATGGAGAACCAAGAAGCCTCATGCTCAATAAAAAGTCACCTGTTCACACCTTAACATACTAACATGCTACCTTTTCATTTTTACTTAAAACTGGGCTTTGAACACATTTCAAATTTGGCAGGTTATGACCATATTATGTTTTTGGTTGCGTTGTGTGCGGTATATACGGTAGGACAATGGCGCCATGTATTAATCCTGGTTACAGCTTTTACCATCGGTCATTCTGTTACTTTGTCGCTGGCCACTTTTGATGTGTTAACCATCCCCTCTGATATCATCAAGTTTCTAATACCGGTTACGATTTTTTTAACCGCTATAAACAATGTGTTTTCCCCTCCACCAAACGTAAGAAGTCCGAAAATCCGAAGGAACTATTTTATGGCGCTTTTTTTTGGTTTTATTCATGGAATGGATTTTTCAAATTATTTCAAGGCACTGATAGGAGAATTTGGCAGCATATTCCAACCGCTGCTGGCCTTTAATCTGGGTATAGAATTGGGACAGCTCCTGGTAGTGCTGGGCATATTTTTGCTGGCCTATCTGGCATTGACACTTTTAAAATTTAAACCCCGGGAATGGAATTTATTTATCTCCGGTGCGGCGGCGGGTATGTCGCTGCTATCAATGATTGAAAACAAATTTTGGTAATTTAAACAACAACATCCACATGAATCCCATCAAAATTCACTCTATTTTTAAGTATGCTGTATTTTTGGTTTTTTTCACCACCAACTGCATTCAAAAGCCTCAAGAAGCCGAACAGGCGGTACCGGTACCCCAAAGCCCGATTGACCCACAGGTAGCAACCACTGTTAAATCCTTTTTTGATGAAGCGCTAAGTGAGAGAGCCTGTTACCGGATGCTGGAAGAACTGTGCAAGGATGTCGGTCCGAGATTAAGTGGATCGAAGGGGGCAGAAGCCGCCGTAGCCTGGGCAAAGCAAAAAATGGAAGACGAAGGCTTTGATGAGGTATACCTGCAGGAAGTTATGGTACCACATTGGGAAAGAGGGGAGGAAGAGGAAGCCCATATCATTCTTGAGAACGGGAAAAAAGAGCCCTTGTCATTTCTTGCAATCGGCGGCTCCGTGCCAACACCAGCCGGGGGCATTACAGCAGAAGTAATTGAGGTGCAATCAATTGACGAGTTGGAAGCATTGGGGCGAGAAAGCATACAGGGAAAAATCGTTTTTTTTAACCAGCAATTTGATCAAAGGAATATTACACAAATGGCATCTTACGGCGCTACCGTACGGCAAAGAACCCAGGGTGCTGTGGAAGCGGCTTCCTACGGCGCTGTTGCTTCTGTCATCAGGTCACTTTCCTCTGCATTTGATGATGTCCCTCATACGGTACTATGAGTTATAAATCAGGTGTAGATAGCATCCCACATGCGGCGCTTGGCGTTCAATCCGCAGTGCTATTAAGCGACAGGCTCAAAACCGGTTCGGTTACATTGCACATGAAAATCAACAGCCGGATATATTCCGACGCCCCCTCACACAATGTGGTCGGTGTCTTAAAGGGCACCGAGTTTCCGCAGGAAATTATTACCATAGGCGGGCACCTGGATTCCTGGGATGTTGGCGAAGGGGCCCACGACGATGGCGCGGGGTGTGTACATGCCCTGGGTGTGTTGAGGCTATTTAAAAAACTTGGTATTAAACCCAAACGAACCATCAGGGCAGTGATGTTTATGAATGAAGAAAATGGCCTTAAAGGGGGTATAAAATATGCGGAAAATGCCAGAGATGAGAAAGAGAACCACCTGGTAGCCATCGAAAGCGACGCCGGTGGTTTTAGCCCTCGCGGCTTTGGTGTTACGGCTTCCGACGAGCAGCTGGAAAAGGTACGGTCATGGCTCCCTTATTTTAATCCGAACACCATTGCCTTTATTAACAAGGGTGGTGGTGGAGCAGATATTCGCCCCCTGTATGATGTGCAAGGCACTCCTACTATCGGCCTGTTAACAGAGGGACAACGGATGTTCGACTATCATCATTCCGCCAATGATGTTTTTGAGCATGTACATCCCCGGGAATTGGAGTTGGGAACGGCCTCTTTGGCAGCGTTGGTATATCTAATTGATCAAAATGGTTTTTAATGGTCACCTGAAGTTTTGGATTGTACTACTTGGCATCGTGATGTGTTATACCATATCACAGGCTCATGCTTTTTACGTTAGCGTTTACTCCGTAAATTTTGACCCTGACAGGCAGGAATTGAATGTGATCTGTAAAGTATTCACGAATGATCTGGAAGACGCCGTGAAAAAGAAAAATGCCATCGCCACCTTATCGGTTGATTCCGAAAGCAGCAGAAACACAAGAAAGATGGTATCGGATTATGTATTGGAAAGGACGAAAATAACCTTGAACGACACACCGGCGAAAATGATTTTCAGCGATCTGAGTTGGGAGGGGTCCGGTATCACGGAAACGACCCTTTGCCGCTTCAAAATAACCGGAGTAACCCACATTGAAACGATTGAAATTTACACTAAACTACTAACAGAGTTATATGACGATCAGGTCAATATTGTTAATGTTAGGGTAGGAGATAAAAGAAAGGCATTAAACCTGGATAAAAGGGTACACCAGGGTAAGCTGGTATTTTAACAACTTATTGTTTCGAAATATAAGAAAGCAGAACAGCCTAATAAAGGTGAATAATTCCTGAGCCTATTATTTCAACTTAAATTCAAACTCATCATACGCTGAAGTTCTCCACGCCAGGTGCCGTGTTGATGGTGATATGAAAAAAAAAGGTGAAAATGTTTTGACCTTAACCGTCAAGCCATCAGGCATAAATTCCAGATATCTAAGCCAGCCGTCTCCACCATTGCCATGCCAGCCACCGCCGAGTGCCTGGGCATTAAAAACCATTTGAGTAACTATTCCTCCATCTGCTCTTTTATCCTGTTTGAAGGCTATGTGTCCTTTTGGATCATCGGGATTTCCAATGTGCCCGGCTATAACCATCACGATGTTTTGGGAAGGTTTAACGAGTTTATTCCAAATCGCTTGTCCATAGTTTCCATTGTTGATCGGGTAGTTCTCCTTTTCAATTCTTTCATTTTTGGCATTCATGTAGGAATGGGTAAGTACGACGACCCGGTGGTCTTTATATTTTGATTGATTAATAGCCTGAAAAGCCCACGTAAGGGCATCATCCCTGGGAGCGAATTCCAGATTAAGGAATAAATAGGGTATTCCTCCCGGATCTACCCATTCAAATAAAGCATTGGCCAAAGTCGGCATTCCCTGTTGATTTTTATGGTATTCCCTCAACATTTTTTCGTTGAGCGGATTGCGATCAACAGTAATATAATCATCGTATTGTGTGTGCCGGTTTTCGATGTTTTTGTATCCAAAATCATGATTACCTGCCGCCAAAATATACCGGGCCCTGTGGTCCAGCCTTGAAACTGACCTGTCTATAGCACGCCATTGATTGATGCTGCTTTGGTTTCCATTAATGCTGTCGCCTTTCAGTATGTTGTTTTGTTCCACGAGATCACCTGTACATAAGACCATTTCTATTTTCAAAGGGTCAATATTTTCTGCTATCCAGGCCGTCATAATATCAAAAATGCCCTGATTGCGTTCAAACTTTACGTAAGATTGGGGGTCTGGCAAAATAACCAGGGTCCAGCTTTTTTCACTCGTGGTCCGGGGTATGGCAACTTTTGATTCCTGGGCCAGGATTTTGAAGGATATGAAAATGCAAAAAATAAGGGTTATAAGGCGGGATTTGTTGGTCACGTTATTATTCCTTTGTGTTTTAATATCAGAATTTCTTTTATCAATTTTCAAAATTAGCAATTATTGGAAAATGATCTGATAGTTGGTCAACTATTCCCGAATTAATAATTTTTGCGTCTGTGCAGAATGAGGCCATCGTCGGACTCACCAATATATAATCAATACGTTCTCTCGTTGGCACAATTTCTCCTTTCTTCCGCCATTTTCCAATCAAAATGGGCGTTGGAAAACTAAACAAGGCTTCCGGGTTTACCATTTGTTCGCACACATCAATTAAGGGATGTGAAAGGAATTCGGAAATTACGCTGTAGTCGAACCGGTTATCATCCAGGTTCTTGTTTTTGCTTTTGGCATCATTGTTTTGGTATCGCTTCAACAGCATAGGCCGGGTTTTGTCCAGATAACTATCAAAAGGGGAGTGGGCGTTGAAATCGCCTAACAAGATATAGTTATTTTGATCCGTCAGAAATTGGTTCATATAGGAGGTAATCCATCGTGCTTCCCTGCGCCTGAATTCATGATCGGCAGGACTGAGATGAACAACCAGAAAATCAACACCGTGGGTTGAACCGTGAAGCATGCCATGCCATAAATCCTGGGTTTGCTTCTTTTTCACAACAATGGGTTCACTCGATGTCAACCCTACCGGATATCCCTCTTCCTTTAAGATGGCCACATAACTATGGCCCCATTTTTTTGCAAATGCTTTTAATTTGGCTTCCGTAAATCCACAAAGCTCCTGTAGTGCAACAACATCGGGATGGTGAGACGCTATAAAATCAGCCGTAAGTTGCTCCCGTACAGAATCTTTGCCATAATCAAATCCATTTAATATGTTATAGGTCATTACCCGGAGTTTTTTTACAGGCTGTGCATCTACCTGTGCCACGATTACTCCTATAAAGACCATCATTCCCCAAAATTTGTTCATCATATCAATTTTTATCAAAAGTTCCCAAAACCACCTCCACACGTCATTCCGAACAAAGTGCTGGCCTTGCGGGTAGGTTGTGAAGGAATCCCTCAGCGATAAAAAACCAAACCTTGCCAGACCCCGCACCCCCAGGCGTCATAGTAGCCTACAAGCCAAAGGATTGCTTCTTCACTCGCTCACTCGTTCATCGCAATGACGCAAAAGCGATGAATAAAGGTATAGTAAATAGTTATGCAAAGAAAGACAAGCACTTTCCAACTCAAACCCTCACATCCTACACTCACTTACCCGCTACGTCATTCCGAACAAAGCGCTGGCCTTGCGGGTAGGTTGTGAAGGAATCCCTCAGCGATAAAAAACCAAACCTTGCCAGACCCCCGCACCCTAGGGGTCATGGTAGTCTGCGAGCCAGGCGGGGTGGAACAAGCCATGGGATTGCTTCTTCACTCGCTCACTCGTTCATCGCAATGACGCAAAAGTGATGAATAAAGATATAGTAAATAGTCATGCAAAGAAAGACAAACACCTCCCAACTCAAACCCTCACTTACCCACTACGTCATTCCGAACAAAGCGCTGGCCTTGTGGGTAGGTTGTGAAGGAATCCCTCAGCGATAAAAAACCAAACCTTGCCAGACCCCGCACCCTAGACGTCATGGTAGCCTGCGAGCCAGGCGGGGTGGAACAAGCCATGGGATTGCTTCTTCACTCGCTCACTCGTTCATCGCAATGACGCAAAAGTGATGAATAAAGATATAGTAAATAGTCATGCAAAGAAAGACAAACACCTCCCAACTCAAACCCTCACTTACCCACTACGTCATTCCGAACAAAGCGCTGGCCTTGTGGGTAGGTTGTGAAGGAATCCCTCAGCGATAAAAAACCAAACCTTGCCAGACCCCGCACCCTAGGCGTCATGGTAGCCTGCGAGCCAGGCGGGGTGGAACAAGCCATGGGATTGCTTCTTCACTCGCTCATCGCAATGACGCAAAAGGGATGAATAAAGATATAGTAAATAGTCATACAAAGAAAGACAAACACCTCCCAACTCAAACCCTCACTTACCCACTACGTCATTCCGAACAAAGCGCTGGCCTTGCGGGTAGGTTGTGAAGGAATCCCTCAGCGATAAAAAACCAAACCTTGCCAGCCTCCCGCACCCCCAGGCGTCATAGTAGCCTACAAGCCATGGGATTGCTTCTTCACTCGCTCACTCGTTCATCGCAATGACGCAAAAGGGATGGATAAAGGTATAGTTGAAGATTTATTTCCTGGTTCAGGGTTTAGCGCGTTTAATAGTTACCTTTTTATCGTCGATCCTGTATTGAAAGTTTGAAGTGAAATTGATGCTGTCCAGTACGTTTTTGAGCGCTTCATTTTCAAAAGTGCCACTATAACGGCCGTCAAATATCGGTTCATCTGCTATAAAATCTACACCATACCAGTTTTCAAGTCTATTCATAACTTCCTGGGAACTAGCGTTGTGAAAAACCAGTTTGTTGTGTACCCATCCAATCATTTGGTCATAATCAAAGGCAGCTTTCTCAATATCACCCGGGCTGTATGTTACCATCTCACCTGGTTGCAATACCGTTGAATATCCTTTATCGTCGGTCACCAAAACTTTACCGTGTACCAGTGCTATCTGTACTTCACGCCGCATGGGGTCGTTTTTGACATAAAATGAGGTTCCTGACACCCTGGTGATCACACGGCCTGTGACTACCTTAAAGGGGCGCTGTTGATCGCCGGCTACTTCAAAAAATGCGTCCCCTTGCAGGTAAACCACTCTTTCCTCGTTGGAAAATGCTTCCGGAAATTTGACAACGCTCTTGGCGTTAAGGATGATGCTCGTACCATCACTTAGCTTAAAGGTAGTTTTTTGGCCCTTTGGATTCTTCTTTTCGATGAATTCAGCAGTTTCCTGCGTCTTTGCCTGATAGCTATGCTGAAGCCAGTATACCATGCTGATGGTTAACAAGAGGAGGACTGAGGCAGCTATTTGCCTGACCCAATGGTGTTGTTTGACCGATCGACGGCGTCTGGCGTAGGGTGTAGTTTCCTTTACGGCGCCGGTGAGGATCTGCGCAAACTCTTCATCCGTTAGCTTTTCGGCACTTTTGTAGTTAATGGAAAGGGCTATCTGTTTTGCTGCCAATAGGGTTTTTACCTTGTCAGGGTGTTCTTGCATCCAATTTTTCCAGAATTGATCCGCTTCAAAGCTCTCATTTCTTACCCAATCAATGAAAAAATCATCTTTTAAAAAATCACCTACCTTAAAATCCTGATATGCCATATGTTTGTATTAAGCCAAATTACGAATAAACCGGCGATTTACTAACCAGAGGGTACAGAACTTGATATGCCCCCGTGAAATGGAAATTTTTTATTTGACTTGTTATAAATATAAAACGCTAAAAACCGGATGGCGGTGTATATGGATAATTTTCAGTTTACAAGAGCGCTGTGAAATGGTCTTTAGCCGTTGAAACCGGTACATTAAAGGTCAGAAATACCTGTATGAATGCACAAGCAAACCCAGGCAACACCAAACAAGTTGTTACTGGGTTATTGTTTCACAATACATTAAATATTAAAATTATTTTTCCACAATCTGATTTTCATCAATAGTGGATCATTGTTAAAATGAGTATTGGCCTCCCGGTGCCCGGCAACCCAGTGTTCTACACTTTCAAACATCTTAAATTTATTCACGTTAGAAAATAAAAATCCGTTGATATAAAATCGGTTAATAAGTGATAAGATATGATACCTGACCGCCTAAGCTACAGAGTTCTGACAATCGTGGTAGTTTGTTGTGTTTGTATGATAACCAGTGAGGCTCGCGCTCAAACCTTTGGCTCGGTAGGATGGGAGTCTTTTGAGGGTGTCACTTTTGAATCCCAATATGATGCGTCCATTGATGATTACCAGTTATTGCCAAATTTTGGTGAGGAGGTATTATTAAAGGAAGGCAAAAAAATTGAGTTAACCGGTTATTATGTCCCCTTTGATTTGGAAGATGGCGCCGTTATTTTATCGCGCTACCCTTATGCCCAGTGTTTTTTTTGTGGCAATGCCGGACCGGAATCAGTCGCAGAAATTTACTTTAAGAAACCGGGACAGGAATTTCTTCCCGATCAATTATTGTCAGTGACCGGCATTCTCAAACTCAATACGGAGGATGTCAATCATTTAAACTTCATCATTGAGCAAGCCGAATTAATCGAGAAGCAGTAATTAATTTTGGCTGGGGACAGACAGGGCAAGGCAATCAGTGATCAATCATTCCCGCCATGATCATGTCAATAGCATTTTCCCAGGCGTCTTTTACCCGTGGAGTGCAGGCTTCGCCCAATTCTTCGCTAATAGTTTCCAATAACAAAACCCGCACCAGGGGATAGTGCTCCTTTTTTACGCCGTATTGTTCATGCTGCCGTCCCAGTGATTTTAGTCCCAGTTTCAGATACTCCGGCCTGCTAAGGCTGTAAACGATGCCTCCAAGCATATGTGTCAGGAGACGCCCCTGCTCGATCATGTCGTTTTTAAACAACTTTTTGAGCTCGGGGTGGTGGGTAAAAACCTTGTCATAAAAACGCGCTGCAAATTGTGTTTCATTTTTCAGTAGTATATCCAGTGTCGCCTGTACTTCCAACTGGATATCCGGTTGTGTAAATCCAAGTATTTCATAAACCGGGATGATGTTGTCCTTGCCCTTTAAATTCACCATTAGTTTTAATCCAACCTTGAGAAAGTCTTCAGGCAGGTTTTCCAGCACAAACTCCGATACCAATATACCGGTATCCAATGTTTTGTTTTGGCCCTGAATGCGGCTAGCCACATTCATGGGATCTCCCACAACGGCAAACTGCTTGTGTTCATGATGCCCGATATGCCCCACAAAAACCCTCCCAAAATGAATGCCTATTCCGATTTTGAATTCGGTATCGAAATCTTTCATTTCGATTTTGTTAAGCCGCTCTATCGCAAATTGCATGCCTAGCCCTGCCCTGATGGCGTCGGTACAGTTTTTATAACCATCACCACCGCCAACACCAAAAATACCAATGATCTCGTCGCCGGCATATTGATAAATGACACCGTTGTTTATCAGGATCGGATCGCCTAAAAAAGTAAATAGCCTGTTGAGCATGTGGGCTACATCAAAAGTTGGGTGTTGATTGGCAATTCTTGTGAAGTTTCGAAGGTCGCAGAATAATATGGCCAGTGCCTTTTCTTCACCGGCACCTGCATTGAGCGTTTCCAGCTGCAAATTGCTGACATTGGCGCCTGTCCAGATTAATCTTTGAAGGGTGACATCGCCATGAGGCCTTGCCTGACACCCTAACCGGATGCTTGGATCCCAATGCCGGCTGCTGCTCATTTCCTCCTCCAGCTTTGTGGGTGGATTCAGGTTGTGCAATCCATCAATGACCCTTACCCTGCAGGTCGTGCACTGGCCATGGCCGCCACATTCATGTAAGTGAGGAATTTTGTTGGCAATGGAGATTTCCAATAATGTCTGATTCTCCTTTTTAGCCTGCACCCGGTGGTTGATCGAACAATAATTGACGCTTGGTAAGGTGTAATGGATTGTCATTGTCTTATGCCCTTTCGCCGGGCTTCAAAGCTGCCCGATTAGCCAGTCAATATAACATTTTACCGCATGGTTTAAAAATTGTAAACAGGCAGTGTCTCCGGATCGGTGACTGGCCGGGACAAAAATGCTATATTTTTTAGTCTCACCAATTTTTTTCTTCCACCTGGTAATAATTAATACTGAGAAACTATTAAAGGTGACTTCAATTATAAGTCGCAGTTTTTAAAAATTATTAAAGGACAAATAATTATGACAGATTCATTAAAATTTGAAACATTACAATTACACGCAGGCCATGAGGTGGATGAGCATTCAAGATCGCGCGCCGTTCCTATCTTCCAAACTACCTCTTACACCTTTAAGAACTCAGAGCATGGAGCCAACCTGTTTGCCCTGAAGGAATTTGGCAATATTTACACCAGGATCATGAATCCCACTACAGATATATTTGAAAAGCGGGTAGCAGCCCTGGAAGGTGGGGCAATGGCACTGGCTGTAGCCTCCGGCCAGGCTGCTCAGTTTATCGCTTTGAGCAATATCTTGCAAAGTGGCGATAATTTTGTTAGTACCAGTCATTTGTATGGTGGGTCATATAACCAGTTTAAAGTGTCTTTCAAACGGCTTGGTATCAAGGTGAAATTTACCGAAAATGACGAGCCGGAAACATTTGAACGCCTGATCGACGAAAAGACTAAAGCCATTTACCTGGAGACCATTGGCAACCCGGAATTCAATATTCCTGACTTTGAGGCAATTGCCGCCATAGCTCAAAAACATGACATCCCTTTGGTGGTGGACAATACATTCGGAGCGGCAGGGTTTTTATTCCAACCACTCAGGCACGGAGCCAATATAGTGGTCTCTTCTGCTACAAAATGGATTGGCGGGCACGGAAATAGCATAGGAGGGGTTATTGTAGACGGTGGAAATTTTAACTGGGCCAACGGGAAATTCCCAATGTTTACAGATCCTTCGGAAGGATATCACGGGATGAATTTTTGGGAAGTTTTCGGCAGCGAGGGTCCTTTTGGCAATATAGCTTTTGCCATTCGTGCCAGGGTAGAAGGCCTGAGGGATTTTGGTCCGGCTTTAAGTCCTTTTAATGCCTTTCTGCTTATTCAGGGGCTGGAAACACTGTCGTTGCGTATGGAACGAATTGTCGATAATGCCCTGAGCCTGGCTACCTGGCTGGAAGCACAACCTATGGTGAAAAAAGTGAATTACCCGGGATTACCCTCAAGCCCCTATTACGCGTTGGCGAATAAGTACCTGAAGAGAGGTTTTGGAGGCGTATTGACTTTTGAAATTGAAGGTGATGTGGAAAGCGCTAAAAAGGTGGTGGATTCACTGGAATTAGTGAGCCACCTTGCCAATGTTGGTGATGCCAAAACTTTAATTATTCAACCTTCGGCCACTACCCATCAGCAATTGTCCGAAACGGAGCAACTGGCATCAGGGGTAAAACCTGCAGAGTTAAGGGTTTCAGTAGGGATTGAGCATATCGATGATATCAAAGCTGATTTTCGACAGGCATTTAATAAAGTGTTTGACACACAATCTGAGATGACCATCTAATGACGAAGGCAGGGCTGGGTTGATTCGGGTTGACCTCAACCAACCGACCCGTTGAGATCACGCCCTTCCCTTTTACAGAATAAACCATGAAAACACATACATTTACTTATAAACCAAATTTTGAACTGGAAAATGGTGGGACGCTGGGAGGATTTGAACTGGAATATGTGACCAGGGGAAACCTCAACCGGGCCGGTGATAATGTTATTTGGGTTTGTCACCCGCTCACTGCCAGCGCCAATTTCAGTGAATGGTGGCACGGTTTGGTGGAGAAACTTTACGACCCTCAAAGGTATTTCATTATTTGCGCCAATGTACTGGGAGGATGTTATGGATCCACAGGGCCCTTATCTCCTAATTTGCATACAGGGGAAGTATATTTTCACAAATTTCCACACATCACCATCAGGGATATGGTAAAAGCTTTTGGCTTGCTGAGATCACATTTAAAAATCAATAGCATAAATACCTTGATCGGTGCCTCGATGGGTGGTCAACAGGCCCTGGAATGGGCGATTATGGAGCCCGACAGCATTGAGCGATTAGTCCTGGTGGCTACTAATGCCCAACATTCTCCGTGGGGTATTGCCTTTAATGAATCTCAACGTATGGCTATAGCACTTGACCCAACCTGGAAACTGAATTACCCTAAAGCCGGCATTAATGGTTTAAAGGCTGCCAGAGCCATGGCAATGCTTTCTTACAGGAGCTACGAGTGCTACGCAAGTAGCCAGCGGGAAAGTGATCGTGAAAAGCTTGACGATTACAAAGCATCCTGTTACCAGCGATATCAGGGAGATAAACTGGCGGACAGGTTTAATGCTTATTCCTATTGGCATCTGTCAAAAGCAATGGATTCTCATCATGTGGGGCGGGGCAGAGGTGGCATAAGCGAGGCGCTAAGGAAGATCAAGGCCCGGGTAACTATTATCGGCATCGCCTCCGATGTGTTATTTCCACTCGAGGAACAAAGATTATTGGCCATGCATATACGTGGAGCACAATATATTGAGATTGACTCCACCTATGGGCATGACAGGTTTTTAACAGAGGTAGATCAGTTGAGTTTTGTACTGAATGACAAAAACCGGAGCATTCATCGGTGTGTCGGCTGACTGAGACCTCAGCTACCGGATTGATGACTGAGCCTTTAGGCGGATCGGGAAACCTTATGGTCAGATCCCGGGTAATGGGATTATTTATCCGGTCACAGCACAAAAAAAAATGTTTTGCCGGTAATAAAATTTATTTTGAAGCTATTAAACAGAAAATGATGTAAAACTTAGATTTAATTTATTCGCAGGAATTATTACTAAAAAATTGTAATTTAAAAATTATTTAAAGTATAGTAATTCATGGTTGGCGAACGAATTAAAGATTCTAATGATGTATTGCGCATCATTAAAAGTGGTGATCGTAAATTTCTGCAGCAACTGTATCAACAATACCGGCAGGAGTTCGGGCATTGGGTAGTCAAAAGATACAATATAGATGAAGATGCCATCGGCGAGATCTATCAGCGCACCTTTATCGCCCTGTATTACAATATCAAAAATGAAAAATTAACCATTTTAAATAGCAGTATTAAAACATATTTATTTGCTATTGGTAAAAATCAGATTTACGATCATTTTAAATCCAGTAAAAGACTGGCAGAGCCCGATGATTTGATGATCAATGTGGATGAGGTAGATAACAGTATTCTTGACCAATATGAGCAATCTGATATGAAAGAGACCGTGAAACAGTTATTGGAAAAGATTGGAGAACCTTGCAAAACCGCGCTGGAACTGTTTTATTTTAAGCATTATTCGATGGATGCTATAGCGGTGGAAATGGGTTACAAATCAGAGCAGATTGCGGCTAAAAGGAAGTTTATTTGCCTGAAACAGTTACGCGCTTTATTGGAAGAGGGTAGGTTAGATGGTCTTTATTCTTTGAGTTAACGAATATTACTATGGGTACAAACGACAGAGATCTGGAAATTCAAAAATACCTGCAGGGTGACCTTTCGCAGGAGGAGTTAGCACAATTTGAGGAAAAGATAGCAAAAGACCCGGATTTGGCGGGCGAAGTGAGGGACTATAAAAATCTTGAAAATGGTTTAGAGGGCGCAGGTCTGGATGCATTTAAGGCCGAAGTGTTGGAATGGGAGCAGGACTATTTAAGGGAAACCCCAGACACCGGACAGCCGGCATCACGCGGTAAAATCATTGACTTTAAAAAATATATTCGCATAGCTGCCGCTGTGGCACTACTTTTAGCGGCAGGCATTTACTTTTACAGCAGCAGGACGATTTCTTCCGAAACGCTTTACACCCAATATTACCAGCAATATCCCGATATGCTTACCAAACGGGGAGATTCTGTGAACGGTAGTCCCGGGGAAAAATTCCTGCTGGCAGGTATAGATGCTTATAACAACAAAAATTTTGAAGCCGCCGCCAGCAATTTAGAGCTTTACCTGGAGGCGGCGCCGGAGCAAAAAGGTATCGCATTGTACTTAGCCATTTCGCAGATGGAACTCAATCAATTTGATCGGGCCGAAACCAATTTCAAATTGGCCAGGGAAGATCCGGCTTTCAGCCAGCAAGCTTTGTGGTATGAAGCCCTGCTAAATTTAAAAGCAGGGCAGAAGGGGAAATCAAAAGCTATTCTCAAAACGATCTTAAACGATAAACACCACTATCGGAAGGAACAGGCAGAAAAACTGTTGCATGCGCTGGGTTAACGCGCTTCCGCACACGGAAATAATGATGATGTAAGTACATGAGGCAATAGTTTGTGGCAAAGGTATTTCGCAGAATTTGACGGTGGATAAAAACCGGTGGTTATCGTATCGGTCTAGTTTGACTGTTGCTGAATAGCCTTGAGAAATTCCGTAGGATAAGTGTTCAGATCAAACCCCCAAATAACAGGTAGCAGGATATAAACGATTAACGTAATCAATAAAATAGACAGTATATTCATCCAAATTCCTGCCTTCACCATATCCGGGATTCGCAAATAACCGGAACCAAACACTACGGCATTTGGCGGTGTGGCTACCGGAAGCATAAAGGCACAGGAAGCTGCTACGGTGGCTGCTACCAACAGGGTATAAGGGTGTACATTCATCGACAGCGCCATGGGTGCCAGTATAGGCAGGAGCATGGAGGTAGTAGCCAGGTTTGAAGTGATTTCGGTGAGGAAGTTAACGGCAGCGATCAGAATTAACAATACCAATATAACCGCAATACCTTCCAGCAACGTCATCTGGCTGGCAATCCATACAGCCAGACCGGTAGTTTTGAACCCTTCGGCCAGCGCCAGTCCTCCACCGAACAGTAATAAAATGCCCCATGGTAGTTTCACGGCTTCGTCCCACGTGAGGATGCCATCTTTCCGGGCTTTGGAAGGTAACAGGAATAAAATAATAGCGCCGGTAATGGCTATGATAGTATCGTCAATGCCAGGAATGAGCTTGCTGAGAAAAAAGGAACGGCTTATCCAGGCAAATGCTGTGAAACCAAAAACCGCTAACACCAGTTTCTCTTCAAAAGTAATTTTACCCAGGGCAGCCAGTTGTTGCGCAATCTCCTGTTTCCCTCCGGGGAACTTTGTATGACCAAGTTTAAAGGCTATTTTTACCAGGTATTGCCAACAGATCACCAGTAAGGACAAAGAGATAGGAAGACCAAAAGCCATCCATCTGGAAAAGGTGATCTCAACATGGTATATTTCGCTTACGACGCCGGCCAGTACCAGGTTTGGCGGTGTGCCCACCAGGGTGGCGATACCTCCGATAGATGCGCTATAGGCGATAGCCAACATCAGGGCTTTACCAAAAAGCAGGGCGTCTCCTTTGCTGGTTTGAGGGTTGGCGTCCAGCTGTGCGATGATAGCCATACCAATAGGTAACATCATTACGGAGGTAGCCGTATTTGAGATCCACATGGATAAAAATGCAGTAGCCACCATAAACCCAAGGATGATGTAGGAGCTGTTGGTGCCGATCGCTTTGATAATGTTAAGGGCAATACGCTTGTGTAAATGCCACCTTTCCATGGCAATAGCTATAATAAAACCACCGGCATAAAGAAATACATATTTATGGCCAAATGAGGAGGCAGTGCTTTTTATATCCAAACCTCCCGTCAAAGGAAACAGGATGATAGGAAGGAGTGACGTCACGGCAATGGGGATGGCCTCCGTAATCCACCAAATAGCGATCCATAATGTGGCGGCGAGTATGGCCCTGGCCTCGTCATTTAGATCTTGTGGATGAAAAAACCATAAGATCATTAGAAAGGCCAGCGGACCCGCGAAAAGTCCAATCTGCTTACTGTTGATTTTGAATGCCATTAGTCGGGATGTGTTAACTTAAACCGACTAATCTAGGTTTAGTTATTCAATTCTCAAAACATCATTACTCACTAAAACCTTTCAGATTGAAAAAAAAATATTTAATTTGAAAGAAATAAATAAAAAAACAGGCTTTGCAGCGGAAATGTCTTCAGGAGGCCGGTGCTTAAAGGCCTGGTGATTTATAATAATTAAGCGCTTTTAGTGTTATACTGAGTATAAACAGGCGACCTGAATTGAATAATATCGTAAATAATTTGTTCAAAAAAGGTAAACAGCTATCAAACGAATGTCCCTGATTGGTAACAATAAAATATTTAAGCATTAAATATTTGCAACCAAAAAAAATATCAGCTAAGTTTCTTTAAAGTTAATCAGCAACGACTTTTTTAATTTTATTTATAAAACTAATTAATTCAAAACCATGAAAAATTTAAATTCTTTAATGGTCCTGTTCTTTTTAAGCCTATCTGTAATGTTTACAGCATGCACCTCCGGCACTAAATCGGACACTGCTGCAAGTGAGGCGGCAGATGAAGCAACAGAGGCGGTAGAGGAAAAAATCAATCTCGCCAACGCGACTATTGATCTTGAAAAGAGCAAGGTAGCCTGGAAAGGAGAAATGTTGGGCGTATATGCCCATGAAGGTACTGTGAAGTTCTCAGAAGGCACTGTAACAGTTAGCGATGACGCTATTACCGGCGGCACCTTTGTTGTTGACATGTCTTCCATTGTGCCTACCGATGAAAACTTCAATCCGGATGAAGGAAAAACCCCGGAGAAGTTGGTGGGGCATTTGTCTTCAAATGATTTTTTTGCAGTAGAGGAAAACCCGACGGCTACTTTCACCATTAATGAGGTGAGTGGCGCTACTGCAAAGGGAACTTTAACAATCAGAGGAAAAAGCGGTGAAGAAACTGTTGAAAACGTTAGCGTCAGCAAAGAAGGTGACGCCGTAAAAATGACAGGAACACTGACTTTTAATCGCAAGAACTATGACGTTGCCTTTGATCATCCGGTGAAAGAAATGGTTATTTCAGATGACATAAAACTGGATATCGAATTATTGGCAAGCAATTAATTAAGAAAAGTACTTTAATGAAAAAGGCTGGATATTTCCAGCCTTTTTTACTTTGGTGTTGGTATTTAGAGCCAGTGACAGTGGCGTCAGTTTACAATGAGCAAGCGGTTTACCAGCCCGCATTTTGTACAAGGACACCGTTGCTGGCTTCAATTTCATGCGGAGGAAGGGGCCATACGTGGTGAACCGCCGGATCAAACTGGGGGCGCGCCGGCCAGGCTTCGCTATTATCGTGGCTATGCAGCGGTTGGGCATAAGCGGCATCCGCATCTCCCCATCGTACCAGGTCAAAATGCCTGTCACTCCATTCACCTGCCAGCTCGCATCTTCTTTCACGCTTCAGATCAGTCATGGTGGCGCCGGTTAACGAAGGAAGTCCTGCCCGGTTACGCAACTCATTTAAGGGAGTGTCGCCATTTTTTCCATCGGCAATGAGTGCTTCGGCTTTAATCAGTAATACCTCAGCATAACGCATCAGCGGTACGTTCAAATCGCAAGTGGGCTTATCGCCATTGGGATTGAGCCGGCTTGCATCTTCAAAGGGTTCGGTATATTTACCAAACATATAGCCGGTAACATTATTGGAGGTTTGATACCAGGAGAAATCTTCTCCCATGTATTTAAAGACAGTTCCCTCTTTAAAAATGGTGACATCTCTTCTGGCATCCGACTCGTCGTATTCGTCAAATAACTCTTTAGTAGGTTGATAATATCCCCAACCATTGTATTTGCCCCATCCTTTGTTTTCAAACATGACACCTGGCAAAATGCTGCCGGTTTCCGTATTGGATACCACAGACCAGATGTATTCCTGACTCCAATTGTTGGCAGCAGAAAAAACAGCTCTGAAATCCTCGGCGGGATTACCGGTATTGATAAGTTGATGTTCACCCGGGTTAATAACCCGGTCAGCGGCCTCTACTGCTTTTGCATATTTTGAGGCGTCGTATTGTGCCCAGTACAGGTAGGTTTTCGCCATAAAAGCATTAGCAGCGCTTTTATGTGCCCTGCCCCGGTCCTGGGTATCATAACTGCTGAATACAGGGAGTAATTGAGCGGCTTTTTCAAATTCACTTACAATATATTCGTAATTTTCCGAAACATTGGCAGTGCGTGGGATGTTGAACTCCAGGGGATTTTCCCGGTCAATTATAGGAATACCCGCCCTGGCATCGCCGTACCGATAAGCAAGATCCAGGTACATAAGACCGGAGAAGAAATAGGCCTCGCCCATGGCCCGGTCTTTGAGTTCCTGGCCCACATTTTCCATCCCGGGAACATTGATAATAATATCATTCGCTCTTTTGATGATTTTGAATTTATTACCCCAGATGTTTCTCGTATAGCCTTCGTTGCCGGTACAAATAAAATTTTTCATTTTGTCGGGGTCTGCTTTTACTCTCCCGGTAACCATGTCATCGCTGACATTGATATACCAAAAAAATCCTCTTCCATACATATCATCCCAGGTCAGGGGCTCATACATTGAATTAACCGCAGCTCTGATATCCGCTTCTGATTTCCAGAAATTGGAAGAGGACGGCTCGCCGTAAGGTGACAATTCCAAAAAGTCGTCATCGCAACCGCTAAAAACAACCAGCAGCAAACCAAACAAGGTGACTATTATTTTTTTCATTGGTTTCAAATTTTAATTTTTTTAAGTATGAAAGGAGTGTTTTAAAACTGAAGGTTTAATCCGCCGATAAAACTACGCGATTGCGGAAACCTGCCGACATCTATTCCGTTTCCGACAATTACCTCAGGGTCCAGTCCTGTATAATCAGTGATGGTGAAAAGGTTGGTAGCGGTAAGATAAAGTCTTATGTTACTAACCCCGATTTTACTGATCAGCGGCTGAGGCAATGAATAACCCAGGGTGAGGTTTTTCAACCTTAGATAGGAAGCATCTTCAAGATACCAATCCGATACGGTCCCAAAATTATTATTGTCGTCGTTCAGCGATATTCTGGGAATATCCGAACCGGGATTTGCCGGAGACCAGGCATCCTGGATGTCAGCGAGCATGTTATATCCCTGTGTTGGTTTTAAGGTGCTGAATTTTAGTCCGTTAAAGACTTTGACATTTTCTACGCCTTGAAAGAAAAGGCTTAAGTCAAACCCCTTGTATTCAAAACGGGCATTCACCCCATAGGTAAAATCGGGGAATGCATCTCCTTTGAAGACTCTATCTTCTTCGTTTAGTCTTCCGTCTCCATTCTGATCGATAAACTTGAGATCTCCGGGCTGGGCCTGGGGTTGGATCAAGCTTCCATCAGATCCCCGGTGTGCATTCACCTCTTCTTCACTTTGGAAAATACCATCGGTTTCAAATACATAAAAAGAGTATAACGCATGTCCTTCTTCTGTTCTTAAAGGTGTCAGGATTCCCCTTACCGAATTACTGTGAGGTATATTATCATAATTGTCGCCAAGACTTAGTACTTCGTTTTTGATGGTGGATATATTGGCTGAGACGTCGTAGCTGAATGCTCCTTTGTTCTCGTGATACCCCAGCGTCAACTCGAAACCTTTATTTCTTACCGATCCCGCATTCTCAAAAGGAGCATTCCCAACACCTGCGGTACCGCTTAAAGGGATTTTAAGCAGCATGTCTTCGGTCTTTTTTATAAAGTAATCGGCGCTAAAGCTAATTTTTTCGTCTAAAAAACGGGCATCTATGCCGATATCGGTTTGCGTGGTGGTCTCCCATTTCAGGTTGGGGTTGGCAATTCCGTTGATGGCAAAACCATAGTAATCGTAGGACGCGGGATCACCCAGGAGGGCTCTGGTTCTGGTAAGGTTTACCGAGGTGGCATAATCTCCCAAAGCACCCAGGTTGCCAATTTCTCCCCAGCTGGCTCTAAGCTTCAGGGCATTGATAAAGTTGATATCTTGCATAAAGCTTTCACTGGAGATCTTCCATGCCGCTGACACCGATGGAAAAACCCCATAACGATTGTCTTTGGCTAATTTGGAGGTGCCATCCCTTCTGACGATACCGCTGAAAAGATATTTGTCTTTGAAACTGTAATTGAATCTTCCTAACAATGATATCAGCCTGTTCTCGGTTCTGCCGCCACTGGGAACGCCATAAGGACCGTTGGCATTCGGAAAGAATCTGCTTTCCTCGCTTTCATCTTCAAACCCCCGGGCACTCATACGAAAGAACTCAAACCGGTTTTCCTGTACAGTATATCCTCCCAGGATACTGATATAGTGATCGGTACCAATAAATCGCTCAAAGTTGATAGTATTTTCAACTACCCAGGAATTTGAAATTTCATCGGATTGTGTCAATTCGTTGAAATCAAATATTTTTCCCGGCTCGGTAATTTTAGAGGTGAAATTTTTTGCCGATGTGCTGGCTCTTGTCAGGCCGACATTCAGCCGGTACTTTAAACCTTCAATAATTTCATAGTCGGCAAAGATGTTTCCCGATAAGGTGGTAGTAGGTCTCCTGTTATCCAAGCGATGCAGGTAGGCCACGGGGTTGATCAAATCACCATAAGATCCGGCGTAGGTCAGGTTATCGCGAGGGGTTACCCCACCGTAGAGGTTATTGGCCTGATCCTCCCATACCTGGGCGCTTGGCGGGTAGTAGATCGCAGAGATAATAGCACCGGTGTAACCGGAATTGGTATTCACACCATAATTACCATCTGTGAAGAATAACGAGAAATTTTCTCCTACCGAGATTTTCTCGTTAAGATTAAAGTTACTGTTTAGTCTGAGCGAGTACCTTTCGGCTTCAGTATTAACCAAAGTCCCTTCGATTTTCCTGTATCCCAATGAAGCCAGAAACACGCCATTGTCATTGCCACCGCTAACCGAAACATCATAATTCTGCATACTGCCTTTTTGGAATATTTCATCTACCCAATTGGTGCGGCTTTCAAAACCGTAGGGATTTATAGTCTCATTAATGTAGTCTCTACGCGAATCATCCTGGGCAAACCCGGCGTTATCAAAGGCAAGGTTCATGACCTCCGCATATTCCCGCGCGTTCAGGGCATCAAGCGTTTTCCAGGCTTCCTGAAAGCCATAATAAGTATTAACCGCTACTTTGGGCTTTCCGGATTCTCCTTTTTTAGTGGTCACCATGATAACCCCTGCGGCAGCCCTGACACCGTATATAGCTGCTGCGGAAGCATCTTTGAGCACAGATATGGACTCGATATCTATAGGGTTTGGTAACGGTGCACCCGGAACTCCATCTACTACGTATAGCGGCTCCTCATTAGATAACGTACCGATGCCTCGGACACGCACGACAGGAGATCGTGTGGGATCTCCACCATCATTTACTACTGTGACACCGGCCACATTACCCTGCAAAATCTGCTGGGCATTGTTGATAGGCCGGCTGGTAATATCCTTGATAGCTTCAACCTGCTCAACGGCTCCTGTAAGGTCCTTCTTTTTTGAGTTACCATATCCTACCACAACAATTTCTTCCAGCCGGTCTAAATCGGGGACCAGGTTTATCTCAAAGAAAGTCTGACCGCCTACGGTTATTTCCTCAGTCATAAATCCCACATAGCTGACGATCAGGATTGCATTGCCATCCGGTACCTGAAGTGCAAAATTACCTTCCAAGTCAGTGACAGTGCCTGTACTGGTCCCTTTTATCAGCACATTGGCACCCGGTATTGCTTCGCCGGATTCCGCATCAACTATTTTTCCGCGGACGTCAATGTTATATAATCCACTGATTTCCTGAATATGTGTTTGCTCCTTTTCGTATTTGCTGACGACGATCTGTTGATTAATTCTGGTGAATTTAATTTTTGCTTGTCTGGAAAGTTTTAAAAGAATATGCTCCAGACTTTCATTGTTGGTATCAATATTTACTTTCCTTTTGACGGGAACCTTTTTGGTATTGAAGGAAAACCTGAATTCCGTTCGATCTTCAATGATTTTGAAGGATTGCTGCAACGTAATATCTCCTGCATCGATACTCAGGTAAATAGCATTCAGCTTTTGTGCATTGGCAAAATCAGCGCTAAATACCAGGGATACAAACAGGATCTGAAGTAAAATTCCCAGTAATAAATTTCTTGACATTTTAATCAAAAGATTAATAAGATTTTTTTTCATAAATTTAAGTGTTTAAACAGTTTAACTACATTTTAAACAAGATTTGACCGGTGGCTGCCTGTGGTGACGCACAGGCTGGCCACAATGGTTAGAACTAACTGTTGAAGTGCCTTTTCGGCACTTCTTTTTGTATCATTGTATTGAGATTTCAGCTCATAGGCATAGGGGTTAAGTTTTACGATTTATCAACATCCTTTTCCATTCAGAATGATTTTGTCTCCCTGGTACTCGTGCGATACGTCCAGGGCGTATTTTAGTACCTTCAAAACAGTAGCGAGCGGTTCATTTTCAAAGGTGGCTATCCATTGACAGCCCTCAATGGCGGGATTGGCGATTTCAATGCTTACCCCATACCAGGTTTCAAGCTTCTTTACCGCTTCTTCCAATGATTCGCCATCGATAATCAGACGGTTTTCTTTCCAGGCAATAGCCTTTCCCAGATTGGCGGTAGTGTTGATGTTAATGGTAGTGTCTTCCCTGTTAAAAATGTATTGTTGGTCGGGGCTGAGAAAGTGTTTGGGAACCGCAGGCGATTGGGAATTGGAAATTTCAACTTTCCCTTCCAACAAAGAAACTTTGATGTCCGGCTCATCACGATAGGCACGGACATTAAAGGATGTCCCTAAAACCCTTGTGGCTATTTCGGTGGTGCGGACAATAAATGGCTTCTCCGGGTTACTGGCTACGTCAAAGTAAGCTTCCCCTTCCAGAAATACTTCCCGGGTATCACCACTGAAGACTTTAGCATATTTGAAGCGGCTGTTGGCATTTAGATGAACCACGGTACCGTCTGCAAGTGTTTGTATAGTCCGTTTTCCCTTGGGGTTGGCCTGCAATTCCCAGACGATTTCAGGGGAGGAGGTGTCGCTGGATGGCTGCTGAAAGAAGACAATTGTGCAAACCGCTATTAACACAATGGCTGCGGCCAGTCCTTTGAACAGGTATCTCGAAACCACTGAAGGGCGATGTTTAACCAGGGGAATAGATTTTTCTTCAGCTGCCCTTATTCTGGCAAACAATCGCCGTTTATCCTGTATCGGATCGTAGGGGTGAAGACCGGACCACTTTTTTGGGTGATTCCACATCAGGTTCATTTTGTGAAATAAAGAAGCGGCGTCCTCATCCTGCTCCAGTAATTTCATCAATTGATCTATTTCTTCCTCGGTCGCTTCCTTCGATAGATATTTGGTGGTTAATATCCAGATTTGTTCATCATTCATTTTTAAATGTTTTTCAGCAGGAAGACAAAAAGACTGTATGAAATCTACTACTCCAACAGAGAAAAAAAATTAAAAATACCGATAGGAGACAGGTGGTGGGTAGTTAGAGGTTGAAGAAAGCGGCCGCCAGTATTAATAAAGTGGTGTTTTGCCGGCTTACCTGTAAAAACTTTTTGGTGATGTATTTATTGGCCTTTACCATGTGGTTTTGAACGGTATTTGGGGAGATGGAAAGTATTTGGGCGATTTCCTTGTATTTGAGGCCTTCAAATTTGTTTAGCCTGAAAACAATTTGCATCTGACTGGGCATTTTGTTGATAAGACCTTCAACAGTGTCCAATAATTCCTTATAATACAGGTCTGATTCTGTTTGATTTACTTTACCGGCATTTTCCAGCGTCATCAACGGCTCTATATTGTATAAGTGCTCCTTCTTTAAAAAATTGATACATTGATTGCGGGCACATATAAACAGATAGGACTTTGGATTTTTATCGATGTTCAAATCATCTTTTTTCATCCATAGGTTAAAAAATACATTGGAAATGACTTCCTGGGCGAGATCTGTGCTCTTTACATAGAGGAATGCAAAATCACAAAGTCTATGGTAATACCTGTCAAATAAACAGGCCAACGCACTTTTGCTCCCCTGTTTAATCGCAGCGAACAACTCGTGGTCATTTATACTATTTCTTTTATCCATAAAACAGTATGATTAACATGCATTAGCGAAGCTAAGTACAAATGCCTGCCAGAGAAAAAAAATAACATTAAGGATACATTAACTTTTTATAAACCCAATTTGAAAATGGCTGGTTTTTTTGACTTATCAAAATATGTGATGGTGAATTTGTCAAAGGAGGCCTCGGGGAATTTGATATCCTATGGCCATTTTGAGATAAAGATTTTCAGGATAAAATAGGGTTGAATTGAAAGGAATCATTTATCTTCAAATGCAAAAATCAAATATTTGCAACCCTTGTTTTTTCTTTTGTAACCTGTTGCAATAGTTGGATTCCGCGGGGCTCATTAAGTTGATAGCGAAAGTTGGCCGTTGGCCGGCACGGTTTGGAAAATACGGGAAAAAGAAAAAAATGCGATTGGGAGGTCAAAGACTGTTGGCTTGTTCGAATACGTTTAAAGACCAAACCTGGTAGGGGTTTACTCAACTTTTACAAGAGGAAACGAAAGAATGGGCTGGCCGATTGGTATAGGTACTATTTCCAATAAAACCATGAGTCCGGTACAATAAACAAGCCGGCCGACTGATCGCTGTTTTTAAATAGCTACCATGAAGATTTAAAGTAAAACCTTTTAAAAAAAACTGAAAAAATGCATGCCGGTAGAAACTACACCCTGAAGCAAGTTCTCATTTGGACCAGAAGATATATTTACAAGTTTCTGGTGATCTCGATCATTCCAGTGCTTTTGTACGAGCTATTGGAAATTCACTGGCTTTCAATACCCTGGCTACCCATGGCGCTGGTAGGTACGGCGGTGGCGTTTTTGATAGGTTTTAAAAATAATGCTTCTTACGAACGGCAATGGGAAGCCAGGAAAATATGGGGGGCTATTGTGAATTCCAGTCGCTCCTGGGGCATCATGGTCATGGATTTTGTAACCAACGAACACGCTGTGGAAGCAATTCCCGAGACAGAATTGTATCAGATAAAAAGACAGTTGATTTACAGACATATTGCCTGGTTAACAGCGCTGAGGCATCAGCTGAGAACAAGGAGGGCCTGGGAAAACCACGAGGTTAAATCCGATGCTGAATACAGGAAAAGATTTCCCGTTGCCGAAACCCTAAGCAAGCTGGAAGATGATATCAGCGCTTATTTGATTCAAAAAGAGAAGGACTATATTATGGGGAAATCCAACCCTGCAGCCCACCTGGTGAGCTTGCAATCCAAACATTTAAAGGATTTGAAATTCAAAGGACTTATCGAGGATTTTCGCCACATGGAAATGGAAAATATGCTCGTCAACTTTTATACCCAGCAAGGCAAAAATGAAAGAATAAAAAATTTCCCATACCCCAGGCAGTATGCGACCGTGAATCGGTACTTTGTGTGGTTGTTTATAGTCTTGCTTCCCTTAGGCATGATATCTGAGTTCGCAGAAATGGGCGCTCATTTTGTTTGGCTGACAGTGCCTTTCAGTACCCTTGTTTCCTGGGTGTTTCATACCATGGAAAGAATAGGAGATGCCAGTGAGAACCCTTTTGAGGGAAGCCCCAATGATATTCCCATTACAGCATTGAGCCGCACGATTGAAATTGATCTGCGTGAAATGCTGGATGAAACCGAGCTCCCGGAAAAACTGGAACCGGTGAACGATATCCTGATGTAATCAATTTTTTCCGGACACTGTCATCAGTTGCGGCAGTGGGTGGAGGACAATTCCTAATAAAGGGATGTGCCTGTCAGCCATAAATATTGGCGGGCAGGATTTTTTTTATTAAATAATCTATCCAACAAAATTTGCCAAAAACAGGCTGAAATAAGGCTTAGAGGCAGTTAATGGCATGATTCTGCGCTGCCTGTTTCAATCAACCCTTTAAAAAATATTATTTTTTTTTCACTACCCGGTTAGGTTTTGCATGACGTGGTGTACCAAGGTTTAAATAATTCGAAAAAATTAAATAAAAAAATTATAGCGTCATGAAAACCTTAAAATTAGTATTATTATTAGCAAGCATCGTATTCGCTTCATGTTCAGACAAAGACGAAGAACCAGCTCCGGTTGGACCATCACTTTCTTACAGTGAAACCAGTTTTAACACCACATTCCGGGCTTCAGGTAACAGCGGCCTTCCTACTTTAAATTGGAATGGCGAAGTAGGAAACATATCATTATCTGGCGGACAGCATGGCCTTTTCATCAACAGTGATAATGGAACTGTTCATTGGAGTGAATACCTGCAACCAGGCACTTACAAAGTGACTGCCGTTGCCACCAATTCGAGAGGTCAGGCGACCGTTGAAATTGAAGTGGAAAATGAATTCATGGGAAATTTTGAAGGAGGACTGAATGCGGATCCAAACTCAACCGTATTGACCAACGATATGTCAATTGATTTCAAAGCTGATGGCACTGCTATCGTAAATGTTGGATTAAACGGAGTAGGTACCTGGACAAGAGATGAAAGTACCATTAACGCAGTTGTAAGTTTCAATGGTGGCACAACCTTTATCACTTTCGAAGGAGAGTTGACAAGTGGCGGATCACCTGCCAGAATAAAAGGCTTTTACTATAACGGTGAACAAGCCATTGAAGCAAATAAACTCGGGTACTTCTCAGTAGAAATTGATTGATAAAACTGTTCAAGTCTAAAGCAGTATATCCAATAGCAACAATAGCGGGTCTGTAAAGGCTCGCTATTGTTGTATTATAAGCGTTACTCAAAGGAAGATCCCAAAACTTTCTATTCATTTTGTAAAAACTTTGCTTAAATTTCTATTTAAAAGAAAACCGGGAGATTTGTAAGTTCCAAAAACAGATGGGTATAAAAGTAATATTGGAAACGGAGAGACTGATGCTCCAGGAGATTAGCATTGACGATTCTGAATTTATATTGACGTTGCTGAACACGCCACAGTATTTAAAATTCATTGGCGATAAAAATGTCAGAACGATAGCAGATGCCCGGAAATATTTAAAAGAAGGCCCAATCAAAAGTTACCGGGAAAATGGCTTTGGCTTATGGTTGGTCTTACTAAAAGACAGGCAAATACCGATTGGAATATGTGGATTGATAAAAAGGGATATACTGGATGATGTTGATATTGGCTTTGCCTTACTGCCTGAATACCTAAGCTTTGGTTATGGATACGAAATCGCGGCAGCTACTTTAAAACATGGCAACCGGGTCTTGGGATTGGATCGGATAGTAGCTATTGCCGACATCAACAATATTGCTTCTATGAAGCTGTTGAATAAGATTGGACTTCGGTTTGAAAAAGTGCTCAAATGGCCTGAAAACGATCAGGTCATGTTTTTCTCTCAAAGCAACTGTACCAGCGACAAGGCGGAAATTGATAGCCTGACCACGGATTTTTTTGATTTGTTTAATAATAAAGATGGAAAAGAACCCCGGGTGCGGGAATTAACGCAGTTGTTTATTCCTGGAGGTATCATTGTCAACAATTCCGAAGATCCCCCGGTGGTTTTTGATTTAAAAACCTTTATGGCGTCGCGGGAAAAATTATTGACTGATGGCACCATTTCGATGTTTAGCGAAAGAGAAATTTTCAATAAGACAGAAGTACTTGAAAAAATTGCACAGCGATTTTGTTTTTATGAAAAGTCCGGAAAATTAAACGGGGATTGTTTCGAGAAAAAAGGCATGAAACTCATCCAATTCATCAAAGTGGATGCGGTGTGGAAGATATCTTCACTGTCGTGGACTGATTTGGATTAAACATTCAGAATAGGGCTGGTAACAATGACGGAAGCCCCGATTTTGCCAGGAAAGCGCAATCTTTGTTTTTATTTATAAACTTTTGTCCATTATAAAGAGGCGAAATCGTTACTAGGTTGATAAATCAAATTTTAATCATAAAAAACTTAGAAAAATGGCAAAGTATCTTTATTTATTCCGAGGCGGTGATGAAAACTGGGCCAACGCTTCACCGGAAGAAACACAAGCACACATGCAAAAATGGGGTGTTTGGATGCAGGATCTGGCACAAAAAGGCAAGCTGGTAGATGGCCTGCCACTGGCTAAGCCGGGAAAAGTAGTGGAAAAGGGGGGAGAAGTTATTCACGACGGCCCCTTCGCCGAAGGCGCGGAAGTAGTAGGCGGATATTTGATCATTAACGCGGAATCCCTGGAGGAAGCTGTGCAGATGAGCAAAGAATGTCCGATTTATGAACATAACGGTAGTACGGAAGTGCGGGAGATTATGAATATGGATATGTAATCAGGTTTGTAAAGTTTAAAGGAATGAGCACTATAAAAGCGCAATTCGACTTACAAACCAGGTTGTATAACAATGTGTTGGAAGGTATTAATGATGTCGAATCAAACGAAAGGGCTAGCCAGACAGTAAATCACATCAAATGGCTGGCCGGACATTTGTTGACTACACGGCAGGGGTTGAGCCAATTCGGTGGGTTGCCGGAAGATACCAGCCTGGATGAATTTTTTGGCCATGGCAATGGTATTGATGAAAGTAAAAATTACCCGCCATTGGAGCTGATCCGGAAGCGGTGGAATGAGATATCCGACAAAATAAGCCAGGGTTTGGGCAGGTTAACGCCTGCCGCATTGTCCGGGCAAAGTCCTGCCAAAACACCGATTGGCGACGATACCCTGGAGGGCTTTCTGGGGTTTTTAATGCATCATGAAGCCTACCACATTGGTCAAATAGGCATATTGCGGAAATACCTGGGCAAAGCACCCATGAGCTATCAGTAATTGGCTTTATTACCTGATAAAAAAAACTCAATCTTTGTGATTGGGTTTTTTTTATATTTACACCGTATGGAATACAAAATCGATATTGTTTTTAAGAAAGAGTATACGCGCCTCATTGCCGTTTTGGTGAAAAAATTTGGCGGTCAACATATCGATTTAATAGAAGATGCCGTACAGGAAGCATTTTTTAAAGCCCTCAAGCTATGGCCTGCTAAAAAACCTGATAATCCGTCGGCCTGGATTATGTTGGTAACAAAAAATCATTTGCTTGATCAGCTTAAAAAGGCAGACACCCGGCTAAAAAAAGATTTGTCGGAAGCACAGATCAAACAGGATGTCGATTGGGAGATGCCGGCTGAAAGCGAAATTGTCGACAGTCAGCTACGCATGATTTTTGCCTGCTGTCATCCCGATATCAAAGCGGTGGATCAGCTGATGTTAAGTTTAAAGTTTCTTTGTGGTTTTGGAAATGAACAGATTTCAAGGGCATTGCTGAAAAAACCGGAAGCCATCGCCAAGGCCCTGACCCGGGCCAAACAAAAATTTAGAAGCAAGGTCAAGGACTTTTCCATACCCGGAACCGAGGAACTGAAGCCCAGATTATCAAATGTGCTGAAAGTCATATACCTGCAATTCAACGAAGGGTACAAACTTTCAAGCGGCGATCAGTTGGTAAACAAGGACCTGTGCTGGGATGCCATTAAACTGGCCGAGTTGATTGCCTCCAATCAGCATTTCAACACAACCGAAACCAATGCTTTGCTGGCACTGATGTATTACCAGGCATCGAGATTTCACACACGCCTGGACGAAGATAACCGACTGCTTACCCTGGAGCACCAGGATAGAAGTCAATGGAATCAGAAATTCATTTTACAGGGAAACATCTACCTGGGCCGGGCGGTGCAGGAGGAGCGTTTGAGCCGCTACCATCTTGAGGCGGCCATAGCCAGCTACCATGCCACTGCGAAAAGTTTTAAAGAAACCAATTGGGAAGCTATCCTGGGTCTCTATGATTTGCTAATAGCCAATAGTCGCAATCCTGTTTACCTGCTTAACAGAATAATTGCATTCGGTCAGATTAATTCCCCCGAAGCGACATTGGCGCTGGTAGGCCAACATGAGCGGCAATTGCCCGATAATCACATTATAAAAGTCTTTGTAGGTGGGTTATATGAGCAACTGAATGACCGGCCCAAGGCTCGGGAATCATATGCTCAGGCCTTAAAAAAAGTCCAGAATGAGCTGGAAAAGCAGTTTATACTAGCCAAATTACAGCGGCTGTAATATAATTTTGTATCATTCGTTTCTTGTTAAAATACCAATTTTAGGCTATTGACATTTAGCCTGAAAACCCCCATTATACAGGTTAATAAATTAAATGAATTTTATTATGGCAACCACAAAAACAACCACGGCTAAAACTGCAACCTCCGGCAGGCGTGCTAGCCGCAATAAACCAGCGACTAAAAAAAGCGATAAATTTGATTATTGCTCCATGCCGGTAGTACCGGTGAGGCAATTTCCTCCCTCTGTAAACCCACATCGTGCCAACCTGATACTAAGGTCAGATAAAAAATGGACCAACGGCACTATTTTACATTATTACTTTTTTGATAAATCCACAGATGGCGAAGAGGTGTTTTTTAGCGATGGTTCAACAAAGTTTGTCAAATGGACAGGAAACCAGCGTGAAAAGGATATCGTGCGGCAGGCTTTTGACCTCTGGAAGAAAGTAGGTATCGGCCTGGAGTTTAAAGAGGTCAACAGTCGGGATGATGCGGAAATAAGAATTGGATTTATGCGAGGCGACGGGGCCTGGTCCTATGTTGGCCGGGATATCCTGGGCATTGGTCGCAACAAACGCACTATGAACTTTGGCTGGGATCTGACCCGTCCGGGAGAACTCGATACCGCGCTGCATGAAATTGGCCATACGTTGGGTTTTCCTCATGAACATCAGAATCCCAATGCAGGCATTGTTTGGGATGAGCAGGCAGTAATTGATTCACTGGCAAAACCACCCAACAACTGGTCCAAAGAAACCACCATTCACAATATCATCCGGAAGATCGATCCGGATCTTGTGCAGGGATCTAACTGGGATCCGGATTCTATTATGCATTACCCATTTGGTCCCGGTTTAATCATAGCGCCGGAAAAATTTAAAAATGGGCTTCAACCCAGGCCCGGACTTTCGGCGAGGGATAAGGCATGGGTGAAAAATATTTATCCTCCGTTAAAGAAAACGGATTATACCGAATTGGTACCTTTCAATTCCGTGGCCCTGGAAATTGCAGAAGGGCAACAAAGGAATTTTCTCATTGTACCGAAAAGCACGCGAAAATATGATATCAGAACATTTGGTATCTCAGATACCGTGATGGTGCTTTTTGAAGATGTCAACGGCGAATTACGGTATAGAACAGGAGATGACGACAGCGGAGAAGACTACAACGCCTCTTTCCGGATTAAGCTTTACAGCGGCCGCAAATACGTGTTAAGGATCAGACTTTACTATAAAGACAGGGCAGGGGAAACGGCGATAATGATGTGGTAATGAAAAAATAACCTGAAGGCTAATTTGTTGGTGAAACTTTCAATGATTGTCCTGAGACTTAACTAAATTTAGGTTGTTTATTGGCCCGGATAAAAGGTCAATTTGGCATCCTTTATAACTCAGAACCAAAATAACCCAACAGCCATGAAAAGCCTTCTTACACTTTTATTTCTCGCGTTAACACAGGCGCTTATTGCCCAGGATCAGTTTGACAGGATATTTGTTGACCAAAACTGGCTGCAACAGCATCAGGATGATAAAAATCTGGTGTTGCTTCACGTGGCCGGGCCCGATAATTATACCAAGGGGCATCTGAAAAATGCACAACTTATTGTCCCGGACGAATATGCGGAAGCCAGGGGAGACCTGTATTGGGAATTGCCTGACACCGAAAAACTGGAAGCGACGCTTCGCGCTAAAGGGATCACTAACGAAACTGTTAACGTGCTGTATTACGGAGGAGAATTGTTTGCTCCCGCCTTCCGGCTATATTTTACCCTGGATTACCTGGGACTCGGAGATAATACCTATATTCTTGACGGCGGACTACCCGGCTGGCTGGCGAAAGAACTTCCTGTTACCACGGCGGTAGCGAAGGTTATACCGACACCTTTAGGAAAACTCAACCTGCAACCAAATAAAAACTTGCTGGTACAAAAAGAGGACGTGCTGGACCTGTCCGGCCAACCTTCTACCTGCATCATTGATGCCAGAAAACCTGATTATTACAGTGGAGAAAAAGATGGCCGTTACCGGCGATCGGGGCATATTAGCAATGCGACAAATATAACCTGGACAGATCTGGTAGATGAAAATAAGTTTTTGAAAGGAAAAGAAGACTTAAAACGATACTTTACGCAGGCCGGGGTGAAGGACCCGCAAAAAGTAATCACCTATTGCCATGTCGGCCTGAGAGCGACTGTATTGTATACCATTGCCAAAGCCTTTGGCCATGATGTGCAATTATACGACGGTTCGTTTAATGAGTGGGATAAACTGGATGACAAGTATTTGGTTGAAACGGGTAATTGATTATTGTCCGCTTTTTAATGCCATTTATAAAGTATCTTATAAATCACGTGATCGAGATACTTGTGCTGGTCGGTTGTAAAATCTTCCAAAGTGTTCCATTGCCATAAAAGAAAAGATTTAAGCGCTTCCTGCCGCCGGTCATCACAAAATACACCCTCGACATAAGACCTGTCGTTATCGGTATAATTCCCCGAAAAGAACCTTAGCAGCTTATCCTTTTCGACCGTTTCCTTCATGGTAGTAAATTTGGTTATAAAATGTGAACAACCCTGGTTAAAGCGGAGGTACAGATATGATAGGGTTTACCTGACCACCGGTTATAGTAGAAACAATTCAAAAGCTGTCAACTATATATCAAATTGAATGCCACTCGATATAATATATTGATAACCAGGTGATTGTTAATAATTTCAAATATTAGAATATGTCCGGTTTCGTAACCATCCTATGTCGGATTGAAACAGTGACGAAGCAACCAGCTATTCATTTCGCAGAGAATTTACCGGATTGGTTATAGCGATCAACAATGATTTGTAACCAACCGTAGCCAGCGTAATAATCAGGGTAATGGCCACACCTATACAGAAAATCCAGGGTGTCAGCGAAATTCTGTAAGCAAAGTTTTGAAGCCATTGCTCCATGTAGTACCAGGATATTGGTAAGGCTACCAAAAAGGCAATGGATATCAATAGTATAAACTCACGAACAAAAATTAGCAGGATCTGCGCGCTCGATGCGCCAAGCACTTTTCTGATACCCATCTCCTTGGCTCTTTGACTGGCAAGAAAAGATACCAGTCCGAATAAGCCAATGCATCCGATAATGATCGCGACCATGGTAGCTATCTGAAATAAATTGGCTATTCTTTTCTCTTGCTTATAGTGATTGTCGAGTTTATCATCCAAATAGCCATATTCAAAAACGTAGTCCGGGAATATGGATTTCCAGATTTCTTCCACTTTAGCTATTGTATGGCTATGCTCACTGCCGATCAGTTTTAAGGCGGATAAATTGAAATCTTCCGCATCGTAGCCCATGATTACCGGTTTGATCCCGGTGTGAAATGATTCCGTGTTAAAGTCCTCCAGTACGCCTGAAATCGCCGCTTTTCTGCTCCAGATCGTTACTTCCTCGCCGATAGCATCTTCGATGTCCTGAATCCCCATCGCCTTTACGAATGATTCATTTACTAAAAAACTATTAACCGAATCTGCTTCCCCGATATTTTTCCCGGCGAGTAGGTCGATACCATAAGTGGCTATAAAACTGGTATCTACGAATTTAACCTGGGCATGTCGTTTAATTACTTCTTCCTTATTTCTGTACGTAAAATCTCCACCCCAGACATCGTTAAAAGCGGTACCGGTATTAGAGTAACAGAAATTGGCAATTTCGGGAAGCGTCTCCAATTGTCGGCTTAGCTGAGGAATCTTATCCGTTTCGGGAATACGGAATTCCAAAACAGCTGCTTTCTCAAAACCCATCGGGGCATGCCGGAAATACTTCATTTGAGCATATACGACAAGGACACATATCACCAGCAGTTGTGAAATGACCAATTGCAAAACCACCAGCCCTCTTCTCAGGCCTATGCCTTTACCATAACTCATGTTGCTATAATGATTTTTTAAGGCATTAATCGGTTTAAACCTGGAAAGCATAAAGGCGGGGTACAGGCCCGCTAACAAGCTTACCATAACAAATATGACGGAAAGAAATATCCACAGATGAGGGTCGCTGAGCAAAGAGAATGTCAGCTGATACCCGAAAACCTGGTTCACCTTAAAAATCAATAATTCCGATAAACCAAGTGCGGCGATTATCGACAAAAGGGTGATAAAAGCAGTCTCGCCTAATAAGTGCCACAACAGATATATCCTTTTTACGCCAAGAATTTTTCGTATACCTACCTCACTGGCTCTTTTTGTAACCAGGACCGTGTTTAAGTTGATAAAATTAATGCAAGCAGTGATCAGAAGAAAAAAACCTATTAGCGTCAGTGACAGGATGGAGGATTTTGAAATTACCTTGCCTCCGTAATTGCTAAAACGCTTGTCGTAATGCAGGTCTTTAAGGGGTTGTAGTTTTAATTCTATGTGCTCTACTTCATGATCATCTCTGTAGGTGGTTAGATACCTGGTGATCTTTTGCTCGAAATCTTTCCCCACAACCCCGGGGTTCAGCTTGATATAGCAGTGGACCATTCCAGAAGTAGAACCCCAGCTTTCCCAACCGCGCTTGTTTTCTCCCTCCCCATTATAATGGATTAATATATCAAATGGAAAGTCAGAGTTGGCAGACACATCCTCTATCAAGCCGGTAACAGTTAAATCATAAATAATACCAAGGCTGGTAAGCTGGAAAGTTTGACCCACCGGATTAAGTGCATTAAAATATTTTCTGGCAGTTGAACGAGAAATTACCACCGAATTTTCGTTTTTCAATGCTTCCTCAGGTGTGCCGGCGATCCAGTCAAGGTGAAAAATCCGAAGGAAATCTGGATTGACAAAAGCGGATTTGGGTTCTTTAAATAATTTTGATTTTCCACCTGTAAATATTTTTACAGTTGCTTCTCCCATGCCATCTGTAAGGGCCGAATACTCGATTTCATCAAAATCCTTGGCAAGGTGCCTTGGTAATACATAGGGCATACCCTGATTAAATTTAATATTACCGTATTCATTCTCCTTCTCGACTACTCTGTAAATCCGCTCTGTATCGCGATGATAGCAGTCAAAACTTAACTCGAAGCGGGTAATAAGAAAAATCAGCAAGGCACATGTGATTCCCAGGGTAAGGCCAAATACATTGATAAGTGTATATAGTCTGTTTTTGAGTAAATGTCTTAAGCTAGTATAAATATAACTACGGATCATGATGGCTTGATAGTGGGTTAAATAAGATAACAATAATAGGACAAATAGAATACCATAGTTGTAAATAGTTGATAATCAGTTTTATAAAATTGGATTAGCATTATAGGTCAGAGAAACTGTATGGTTTTTATACATCAAATTGTATCATTATTATACATCGGGCCTATGTGTGGTTTTACGTTTGTTCATCTGATACAATGCATTGCTTCATTTAATTTTTAAAAGTATCCTAACCATTTCTACGAGCTTTCGTATTATTAAGTGATTGCTTACTCACTTTTTAGGTGATGACCGAAAAAAAAGAAAATATAATCAATCAGGCGTTAAAACTATTTGCTGAGAATGGTTATATCAATACCTCAACCAACAAAATAGCCCAGGCTGCCGGTGTTTCAGAGGGCTTGATTTTTCGACACTTTACCAATAAGCAGGGATTGCTGGATGCTATTGTTGAGATAGGATTGAAAGATGCGGAGTCTTTTGTTTTGCAAGTAACCAAGATACAGGATCCCAGGGAAGTGTTATCGGTGGCATTGGAATTGCCTAAATACCTGATTGGGAAACAAAAGGAATTCTGGCAATTACATCATTCCCTGAAATATCAAAACCCTGAATTTGCCGCGAAATACAGAGAAAGTGACCTGACATCAAAATTAACCCCTGTCATTCACGATGCCTTCCGGGAGTTAAGATACGAACGTCCCAGTGAAGAGACCGCTTTTTTTCTATTGATCATTGGCGGCTTGTTTTCTCTCATGGCTAAGGAAGAGACTGGAAGTGAAGAACAGGGAGATATGCTGCGTTTTATCAAATCTAAATATCGACTATAAAAAATCTAACCAGGTTGTAAGTGATTACTTACATATTATTGATCATAAAAAGTTATAGAAAGGAAAAACCGTCTTCGATCATGACAATGGCCTCCTGGCAAGCCTTCCTTATTCAACCTCATTCCAGGTTTCTCCTCCGTCGAGGCTTTGATACTTCCATTTTTTAGAAAAGGAGCCACAAGTCACGTCAAATCTGTTATCGTCGTTTTTATCCACATACAGCCGGTTGCAGTCCCCTCTTGGGGCCTGTACCAAATGCCATTCGTCGCTATCGGACTCTTTGATATAAATTAAAGAGCCTTTCTTGACCAGGTTGGTGGTTTTGGGACCGATAATTATTTTTTTGCCGGTAGCTATCAGGTTAGGTATTTTTTTGATGTCATCTGACATAGGCATTGCTTTAAAAGCTATCTGATCATAGGGGGAATGCAGTAATCTCCTTTCCTTTCCTGTACCAGTGGTATAGATGTACATTTCTTTGGGGCCATAACTCAGGTAGGGACCGTGAAATTGATTATCGCTGCGTCTGAATTCATCCTGTTTCTGCCAGGATATTTTTTCGCCGATAGATGTGTAAATATTCAGGTTTTTATCGAAAACCAGGAATTTATCCACAGCTATCAGGTAAAGTCTGGGTTCGCTCTCCAGGTCTTCGGGCATAGGTATGGCAGAAAGCCCCTGGCTGGTACCGTAGAGGTATTGCCCCTGTCCTAAAAGGCATAAGATTTTATCTTTTAAAACAACTGATTTAACGATCTGTTGATAGGTACCTGTTTTGATGCTTTTATAACCCTTTATGGTACCGTCTTTTTCCTTTTCCAATTCGAGCATAATTCCCAGCACACTATACAGGTACTTCACCGAACTTTTTGGTCTGGCCTTGGCTCTGGAAACAATTAACTTCTCATAACTTTCCACCAGCTTATCTATCTGGTGAGCGTCAAGGAACTTCCAGGCGGCGTTAAGCCCTTCACTTGACAGGTATTCTTCATGATACTGCTTTACATACCACAGCGCATCCTGATGATTATCAATGGAAAGAAGATAGACATTGTTGGATGTGGGTTCTTTGGTGATGAAAACCAACCCACCGTTCACCGCTTGTCCGGCCTTGATGGTAAATGTCCTTTCGAATTTGATAGAGATTTTTTTTCCGTTCAGACTGATCGAATGCAAATCAATAGAACTTATCCGGTACGTTCCTTCTTCCAGCACCAGTGCCGAGTTGAGGTTCTTGTTGACCATCACCTGTTGTGGTTTACCTTTAAATACTTTTGACTTTGAGGCCGCTGCATAATTAATGCCTACCCGATAGTCTTTGGGGTAAGAGTCCGTATCCCAGGAGAACTGAATGGTGAAAAGTCCCTTATTGCCGGCGGGCAAATTTTTCAGGGTGTCCGCCTTTCCCGGTAGTGACAGGGAAAAAATGAAAAATAGGCTGATAAGCCAAAATACTACCTTTTTCATGTGGGTGTATGTGAGTTGAAACATTTAATGGTTTGTTTAAAAATATCCTGGAGAGGCTAGTTCAGGTTTAAACCCATGCCGAAGCTTATGGTGGTCATCTCGACATCAAAGTTTTCAAAACCAGGCTCGGCAATATCATAGATATCTCCCAGGCTTTTTGAGTAGCGGGCATAAAAAATAAGTGGGCCACCATTCCACTCCACACCACCGGTCCAGCTCAATACCAGGCTTTCGGCGCCATCTAATTTATCGGCCTCCCATTTTTCATCGGCGTCGGAAGAGCCTTCGAAAATATTATAACGAAGCTTGGAACCGATATTAAGCATACCCGACATTCCTCCATAAATCCTGAGTTTTGAGTCGTTGGCGTCGATGTTAAAGACATCAAATACATCGAGTTTTACCAAAACGGGAATTTCTAAATACACCAGGCGATATCGTAGGTAATTGTAGGCATCGTCTACCTGGTTACCCGTAATCTGGTTTACGTAAACAAAGTCGGGATTTTTAGTTTTATAGGCGCCCCCTCTTTCTGTATATCTTAACCCTGTAGAAAGAGATAGTGCATTGCTTAAAGCATAAGCCGCATTGCCACCCATTTCGAAACTTGTCCTGCTGGATTTTTCAAATTCATCTACCAACTCAGGCGCTGCATAAGGTGCATTTTTTTGATCAAAATAAGAAATTGTGAATCCCAGGTCAAAGCTGTATTGAATTTTATCCTGGGCTTGTACATGAACAAGGCTTCCAAAATAGCCGGTTATTGTGAGAATTATGGTCAATGACCACTTTTTTTTTGAAATGTTTTTCATAGTGAGTTTAAAAAATTCGGTCTTCATTGTGAAAAAAGGAAACCTTGAGGCGAGATCAAATTAACCAATAAAGCTTTTCTTACGTAGGTAGATTAATTGGTAAAAACTATCTTAAAAATGATCACTGTTATTGCAGAGGAGATCGGCTGATTTATAGAGAGCCGCCATTTTAAAATGGGGTCACTAACCGTTCAGTAATAAATGTCGGTACACAGGCTTTTAATATTTGCAAAATTAACTTAAGCTTACTAATTTGTACCTCTTGGACAACTAACATAATCAACCAGCCACTTAAAACTACGAGAGAGATCGCACTCGATGCTGTGATTTTGATAATAAATAGTGGAAAGGACTTAATAAGGAAAGGTATAGACAACAGGCTATTTTAAGAACAAACTGGCTCAACCCAAATCGTATGAAAACTGCAAAAAACCGGTGCCCTAAATGCTCCTCTACCTATTGCGGAAGATCCGGTAAGACAATTTATTTGAAGGATAGGCAGGTTTACAAGGATTCCCTGGTCGCGATGGCGCTGTGTTTATTCAAGTTTGTAGCGGAAAAATACTAAGTGAATGGCACTAAAGATCTGGAGAAATAAAGGTTGGTATTACAAATATAAGAAACAGAATATCTTCTATATCGATGAAGGGTCCGGAGAGGTTTTGGTCTTGATCCACGGCTTTCCCACCTGTTCCTGGGCCTGGCACAAGTTATGGCCGGAATTAAAAAAAAGGTTCCGGTTGATTACCCTTGATATGGTTGGATTTGGTTTTTCTGACAAGCCGTTGAAATACAGATATTCTATTCGTGATCAGGCCAACCTGTTTGAGACTATTCTTCAGGATTTAGGCGTTAAGCATGCTCATGTGATGGCCCACGATTATGGAAATTCCGTGACACAGGAATTACTGGCCAGGTATCTGGAAAGAAAAAACAGAGCGGAAAAAGGCCTGGTAATTCAATCGGCCTGTTTTTTAAACGGCGGTTTGTTTCCCGACATACATCACCCATTACGCATTCAGAAGTTGATAACCGGCCCGTTAGGCAGGCTTTTATCTCCTTTTACCGGGCGAAGGGAATTGCGTAGAGATTTTGAGAACCTTTCAGGGAAAAACACACTGCCTTCTGAAGATGAAATCGACGAGTTTTGGGAACTGCTTACATTTAACGGCGGGATGAATACATTTCACCGGCTTGTTGGCTATGCGGAGGAGCGTGTTACTTACAAGAAGCGCTGGCTTGGCGCATTGCAAAAAACAGATGTGCCGATCAGATTACTGGTGGGCCTCGCCGATACGATTTCCGGCAGACAAATGGCAAACAGGTTTGCCGACGTAATACCCTATGCCGATGTGATTACCCTTAATCACATTGGGCACTATCCCCAAATGGAAGCCCCGGAGGCGGTATTAAAGCATTATTTGGCATTTGTGAACATAGGAAAGGAAGTCTGAATTTTTTGGTATGGCGGACTCTCCTGAATTGAGGCATCCCGATCCAATTGAACGGGACGGCGTTCCGGTTTTTGCTAACCCGTTAAGTGCTTACCATCAAGATGCAGGCTTATTACCAAACCGGCCCCGACAAAAATTATTCGATGAATAATGGTAAAAAATATCACATTCAATGATTCCCATTTAGTTTGTTCGTTATATTTGGCCGGTAAGTTTACCTTAAAATAATTACCGGAAGCTTTGGCAAAGAATAGTTATGCCTGAATTGATTGATGAAAACATTTGATTATATCATAGTAGGGGCAGGTTCTGCCGGTTGCGTATTGGCTAATCGCTTATCGCAGGACCCTGGCAACAGCGTTTTGCTTATTGAGGCTGGCGGACCTGATAAGGATCCGTTAATACATATTCCCGGCGCTTATGGAAAACTTTTCAAAAAGAAATATGATTGGGGATTTTGGACAGAACCACAGCCTCATGTGAATAACCGGAGAATGTACCTCCCCCGGGGTAAGACGCTGGGGGGTAGCAGCGCTATCAACGCCATGGCATACGTTCGCGGCAACAAGAAAGATTATGACCATTGGGCAAAGTTGGGAAATAAAGGCTGGGCGTATAAAGATGTATTACCATATTTCATTAAATCCGAACACCATGAACAATACTACCTGGTAGACAGGGGGTATCATGGAAAAAATGGCGAACTCAATGTCACTTTTGCCAACAAGTTCATCACGCCTTTTGCCAAGGCTTTTGTGGAGGCGGGTCAGGAGTTGGGCTTACCCTACAACCCCGATTATAACGGGGAATCCCAAAATGGTATAGGCCTTTTTCAGTTTACTATCAAGAATGAAAAAAGACACAGCAGCGCCGCTGCTTTTTTGAAACCCGTGCTTGGAAGGGCAAATTTGACGGTAATGCCCCATACCCAGGTCACCAGGGTTTTGATAGAAAATGACAGGGCTATGGGTGTAGAATATCTTCGTGGAAAAAATAAAACCGGCCAACTGCATGTCAAGAAGGAGGTTATACTTGCGGCAGGCAGTTTTAAGTCCCCGCAATTATTGATGTTATCCGGTATTGGGGACCCGGATGAATTGTTGAAACATCAAATACAAGCCATTAAACACCTGCCGGGGGTAGGGAAGAACCTGCAGGATCACCTGCTGTGTTCGGTCAGTGCTCTGTCTTTTGACGAAAATGGGATCAATCACGGCATAAAACCGATCAACCAGATAAAAAACCTGCTGCGTTATTCCTTCGGTAAGAATGGGCCGTTGACTACCAGCATTCTGGAAGCGGTGGCTTTTATGAATCTCGACGACCCGCGTGACAGCCCCAATTTCCAGTTCCAGTTTTCACCCATGCACCCCGGGAAAGGATATGATTATGATCTGTATGATTTTAAGACTTTCCCTGTCAATGACGGCTTTACCATTATCCCCAGCCTTGTCAACCCCAAAAGCCGGGGATTCCTCACCCTTAAATCAGATAACCCCCTGGACAGCCCACTTATTCAACCGAACTTTCTGCAACACCCCGAAGACTTACAGACTATGGTCAAAGGCGTAAAAAAGGCACTGGAACTTATCAATCAAAATGCATTTGATGCCTTTCGCAAAGAGATCATTTGTCCGCCTGATACAGCCACCGATGAGGCTATTGTCGATCATATCAGGAATTCTCTTGAAACAATTTATCACCCTGTGGGCACCTGTAAAATGGGCAAAGATGAAATGGCTGTGGTAGATACGGCTTTGCGTGTACACGGGATACAGGGGCTACGGGTAGCAGATGCCTCTGTTATGCCCACGATTATTACCGGCAATACCAATGGGCCCGTGATCATGATCGCGGAAAAGGCCTGTGATATGATTTTGAATGAATAGCTCTGGTCTCAACAATCATCAGGGAGTATGCTTAAGCTTCCATTATTAATAAATCCAGAAAAAGATTCGATTTTCATAACCCGACCCTTGTGACACTTTATGGCGGGCGTTGAGGGTTCATGGGTTGAAATAATTAGGGACAATTCTTTATATTTATTTATAGAATCAAAAACAAACTTTAGAAAATGATAATACTTCCAGAGCCCGGCAACATCATGTTATTTTTAACCGTAGCCACCTTGTTAATTGTGATGCCAGGTCCGGCTGTTTTATACATTATGACAAAAAGTATTGAACATGGCTATAAGGCGGGAATTGTATCTGTTTTGGGTATTGGTGTCGGGGGATTAACCCACGTGCTGTTTGCAGGCATTGGCATTTCAGCAATATTGGTGGCTTCTGCTACAGCCTTCACCATTGTCAAATACCTGGGCGCTATTTATCTGATTTATCTGGGAATAAAGAAACTGACCGGAAAAAACTCATTTAATAAGAAGCAATCACCCGGTAAAAAAAGGCAGCTTTCAAAAATATTTTACGAGGGAGTTTTGGTCAATGTCCTCAATCCCAAAACTGCCATTTTTTTCTTTGCCTTTTTGCCACAATTTGTGAGTTTGGAGAAGGGAGGGGTCACCTCTCAGATTATTTTTCTGGGCCTGTTATTTATCGCAACCGCCATATTGAGCGATATGCTGTATGTGTTAATATCCGGCAGACTTGGTAGCTGGATGAAGAATAATGCCTGCTATCAGCGAATACAGAAGTATGTAATTGGGACTGTTTACATTATGCTTGGGCTGCTTACACTGTCGATGAGCCAGCCTTCCGATAACGGACCTGGTAGAAAATAGATTATAAATCTAAAAATTTGCTTGTCGTCAGGCGTTCCATCATTTATCTGAAAAGACTGCCCAGGGAAAACATGAATAAAAAAGATTCCTCTTCGGAGCTGCCAAAAGTAAGGTTTAATGCGATCCTTTCGTTGAACGGAACAACATAAATACCACCGCCATATCCCTGATGCCAGCGGTCGGCGCCAGAAGGATCACTGTCTGCCCATACTCTTCCGATATCAAAAAAGCCTCTTATTCCTACTTTTGCGGGTATGAAAACATTTTCCGTTTCCCACAGTTGCAGGCGCAACTCAGTATTGAGAAAGGCCCGCGATTCGCCGCTGAAGCGGTTGCTGTTGAATCCTTTTAGGTCATTGGTTTGTCCAAGTGTAAACAGTTTATAAAATGGCAATTCCCCGGAGCTGTGATCGCCGCCGGCTTTTACACCTAGTGTAAGCGGGTTTTTCCAGAAATTGGTTAAATATTGCTCTGCAAGCAGCTCGGTTCTGCTGAAAAAATCGTCAGAAGATTCATCGATAGTGCCTACTTCCTGCTTGGCGACAAAACGAAAACCTTTTTCCGGTAAAGCAAACCCATCCCGGAAATCCAGCGACAGTTCGGCATCCAGGTAATACATGTTTAGCTTTTGGTTGCCAAACTGGTCGGGCAGATCACCCAAAATATTATCATTCCGCTCGATGCCATCATTGTTTTCGTAATTGGCAGTCAGGGCAAACATACTTTTTTCCCAAAACTCATGACTCAACCCTGCTCGCAGGCTAATGGTGTTGTATTGGGTTCTATAAAAATCCCTATCCAGGCTTTTATCATTTTCCGTTTCATTCCCGACGCCATGAAAAAAGTTGTAATTCAGAGGCCTGGAAATCAACCCGGCAAATATACCGTCCCAGGTTCCCAGCATGTATCTTCTCCTGGCGCTGTATGCCAGTTCATAATTACTTTGTGTGGTGATGGCTGCAGACAGATTGTGTATGGTACTGTAGTCGGGTTTACCATAGGCCTGGCGGGTGAACTGAACACCGGCCCGAAATATCAGACCTGAAAATGGATTTTGAGAGATAACGACGGTTGGGAAATAGGTGTTATAGGTAAATTCGGTTCGGTCAAAAAAGTAATATTCTAACTCTTTGGGCCTTGCCATTTTTGTTTCTGTTCCTTCTTTTATAATAGGTTTGGTGTCGTTTTCATAAATAATGGTGCGTTTGCCAGGATTTTTTACCGTTGAATTATCTTCATACACATCATTTCCAGGGCCTCCGATCAGCCTGATTTTGATTGACTTCTCTACATCTCCCTGTACGATAAATACATCCCTTTTGGAAAGCCCAAACAAGCGGATCTCCTTCGTCTCAGACGGATCAAAGGTCCGTTGATAAAATGTCTTTTTTCCCGGAAGGAGGTTGGTTTTATCCCCAATATTCCTAACTATTACCCTGACTTTGCCATCCGGAAGTCGCTCTGCTAAAAAATGTTCAGCTTTGTTGGAACCTACCACATTGACAACCCTGGCCAGTATTAAATAATATTGTTCCGCATAGTTCGCCAGATCTTTAAGTCTTGATTTTAACTTTCTTTCAATTTCCATCCCATCGGGATCGTAGATTTCCGACGGCATGGTTCTAACAGCTTTTTCAATAGCCGATTCCGTGATGTTTTCCTGGATGAATTGGGCTGCCTTGATCCAGTCTTCCTTAGTGAGCTCATTAGCCAGCAGTCTGTCGAGGTGCCTTGCCTGCCACATGAGACTTCTTAATCCTTTTATCTGATGGTCAAAGTTTTCTCCAGACGGTTTGGCCCATTCTCTGTCAGCCAGCCAGGGCAGTACACCATCCCATTGCGAAAAAACATGGTCCCGGTCACGGGGAATAGGACGAAATCGTTTTCCACCTTTAAAATCATATTCCGCCCACTTCCAGTTGTCTTCATGTTTTCCCCAATCTCCAACTAATATGTCAAAAACACGGGCACGGGCAAATTCCTTGGTGTCAACATAACTATCAGGGTCATCGTACAGCTTTCCGAACATGCGATAGCTTTTAGTAATATCATCGGCTTCCGCAAATATTTTATCATCGGCAACATTGTCGGTTGGCCTGTCTTCAAGCATACCGAAAAGATTTTTGTATTCCTTTTTAAAGGAGCCTAACTTATTGTCGGGAGGCAAAATGTATAGTTTAGGGTGGGCGTGCAAAATATCCAGCTTATTCAATAAATAGTCCGCAGGTAAGGCCCCAAAAGGGTGCTGGGTAGTGGTTTGATCACGCAACACCTCTGAAATCAGCGTCCCTCTGTACGCATAGTTGATCGATTTCTCAGGATTTTTGTTCACCGATCTAAAAACATATTCCTTTCCATCATTAGCTTTCATTTTCAAAGAGGTCGTTTGCCTGCCGCCACCTTTCTTGTAGATCGTCAAACCCTTAAAAGCAGTATCGAGGTTAAGGTATGGTATGGTGACCGGTTGCGTCCAGGACCTACGCCAATGTCTCCCCAGCCAAAACTCCTTTGATTTACCTGCCTTATATTCTTGCCCTGCCATCACCAGAGCGGGCGTTGCATAGTCCCCGGCCATTTGGTCTGATGGGGCAATTACCTGAAAACACGGCGAATAAGCTGTATTGACCACACTATGTTGCTCGTTTTTTTCGCAGGGAGGCCCCATGATCTGGCCCGTATGAGATGGCGAAAATTCTCCGTTTTTACCGGTGGTGTGCATTTGATAGTTGACGCTGCCATCTGACTTATACAAAACCTCTGTCGCACCGGGGTGTTGACTTCTGGATATGGTTTTATAACTTTTCCCCACTTTCTCGGACTTAACCGGGGCGCCGCTGTTAATATAAAAATTGTCGTATTCCCGAAAAATCTCCATTGATCGATCGTGACCGGAAGCAAATACCACTGAACTGTGTTCTCTTAAAAGATCTCCGATTTCGGCGTTAATCTGTTTAAATTCCTCGTTGCATATATCCTGGTCGGAACCAATGTTTTGATGAAAACCCACATTGGCGCTGCCGACCAGCGGAAATGGCAAAAAGTAGTCTTTAAACGAATGATATCCTCCAAACTTACCATGAGATTCCAGAGGCAGGTGTGAAAGGATCATCGTGTTTTTATTAATGGTCTCTTCCAGCATATCCCTCAATTCGTCCAGAAAGATACCTTCATCGGCTATTTTACAAATGCTCATGGAAGGTAGCGGAACTTCCCAGGGGTGGTTCCACCATTGGGAGTTGATGATTATCAGGTTTAAAGAGGCGGAAGCTTCCAGTAGCCATGGTCCGGGGCAGCCTTGATTTAAAAAGGTGTGTAACCTGGGATGTTGAAATTTCTCGACGAGGTCAGATAAATGTCGCAACCTATCCCATCCACCTTTGGATGAATTGCTCCACTCTATTTCTCCCTGATTTAACACTACCTGCCAGGACGGATGATTATCCAGCATTTGAAGGATCCTGGAAATCCGGCTTTCCACATCCCCGTCATTGGCGCCTAGCGGAAATAAATCTCCGTTTAAAATAATATGTAACGAATCATTTTGCTTAGACCAGTAATTTTCAAAACGGGTAAAATACTGGTTTATATCAATGATGTCTCCGGTGTTTCCCAATAAAATTACCCTGGTATCTGACGTGCCGGGCTGGGCATTGTGAGCATAGGGCAATGCCAAAAAAATAATAAGGATCAAAAAAAGGTAGTATTTCATTTTCACAGTTATTCCTACTTAATTTAGTATTAAATGCCCTACTTTCAAACTATTATTGGACAGGAAAAAGGATACTGTACACATTTACGAGCCGAAAAAGAATGGGGCGATTTATTGGGATCCGGCAAAACTAATAAAAATATCCTTTTAATAAGATCAACACCTATAACTAATTGATTACCTGATATGTGATTGATTTATTTAAACTAATGGTTAGTTGTGTTATTTACTTTTTCGTCCCAAATGTTTTCCGAGCAGTAGTCCTGCATGGATCACCTTCTGTCCCTGGATCTGATCAAAAAATCGCCGTGAACCCAGCACGTCCAGGTTTGCCATGGGAGAAATATAGAATGGTCCTGCTTTTAGGTCATATTTTAACCCAATGCGCACAAGATCACTATCTTCACCACGGGTAAATCTTTGTCCGATGGCAATTAAAAACTCAAATGTCTTTGTGGGTTTTATGTAAGCCCCAATGACATAATAATGTTCATTAATTTTCGTGCGCCATGCCCATTGGGCGGTAGGGGCCAGTGTCCGGGTAATTTGATAACTATAGTTTAACCCATATTCCTGGGAGGGATTCCTGTTTTTCAAGCTAAGCCCCGCCAAAAAAGAGATTTTATGCTGATAAAAAGAAAGCGTGTCACCGGGTGTAACGCTACTGGTCTGTGCCCTGGATGAGGTTATAGGAATGATTATGAAGAAAGTCGTCAGAAAGAGATAGCAAATTACTGCCGGAGCAGTTTTCCCCGGGAGGTGATGGCCGTTTTTTCTTGCACTCATTATCGTCACGAAATGTCATTTTGTTTGATAACAAGTCCCTTGTTTAGATAAACGCTTTAAAACCCGGTAAGTTTCGATATAACCAATGTATGCGGCTTATATGATGAAGTATTAAAGTAGCAGATAAAGGTGGGGTAATGTATATGATCGCCCCGGTAAACCGGCTAGTTCATCTCTACCATTATTATTTCATTACCGTATAAATCCAGGAAATGAAGAAATTTGTAACCAGGGCTGACTACGGGCTGTTTACTTATTTTAACATGGTTGTCTCTCAACCGTTGATACACCTTTTTAAGATCATTGGTATACAGGACAATAATTGGCTGTCCCAGAGTTTGGCGGCCAACCTGCTTTAGCTCCTCTTCTGTTTCAGCCTTTAGAAACCAAAGTCCGGTGGTATCCTTCTTTTTAAACCCAACATGCACATAACGTTTTCCTTCAGGTGTAGTTTGATCGAAAATAATATGGCAGCCCAGGGCTTTTTGATAAAAATCAAGTGCCAGATCATAATTTTTGACTAATATCACCACCCGTCCTAATTCGATTTTCATAGCAAAGATGTATTGTAAAGAAATTCTCTAGATGTATTAATTTAACGGTTAAAAGCCAAACTTTTCGGATCGGCCAAACAATATTAAGCAAAAAAAGGTTTAATCGTAAATTGCAAAGAAAGCAGATTAAACATAACAGAAATAATAAAAATTGCTTAACTTGATTAATAAATTGAAATTTTCAAATTTTGAATTAATTACCATTATTTCAACCGGCTGGATAACTATTGAAGTTGCTAATCTTAATAAAAGGTTTAGCTATGAGTGAACTAATCAAAATTTTATTAATTGAAGACGAACTCTTCGATAGGAAAAACTTTGCCAGGTCTATTAAATACTCCGGGCTGAACGCCACGTTAGAAACAGAAAGCAATGCGGAGGACGGGTTAAAAAACCTTTTGGAAAATCGCTATGACATTATATTCCTAGATTACAAATTGCCGGGAGAGGATGGCCTTGAATTGTTGAAAAAAATAAGACAAAAAAGGATTACAGACCCGGTTATTATTATTACCTCCCAGGAGGATGAAGCATTGGCTATGGCTATGGTCAAGGCAGGGGCAGACGACTACATTCCCAAATCATTGGTGACTGTAGACGGCATAGTCCAGATTATCCGCAGTACCTTGCGTTATCGCAAACTTTCTGCTGAAAAGCAAAAGGCCCAGGACGATCTGGAAATCCTTGAGATTAATCTCAAAACCATTATTGAAAGTTCGCCAATTATTCTTTTTCAAATAGATAAAATGGGCATTTTTGACCTGTTGGAAGGGGAGGCCGGAAATTTTTTAGGCGCCCAAAATCAGCAGGTTATCGGGAAGTCAATTTTTGAAGTCTACAAAGACAATTTTTCTTTTATTGAGATAATTAAATCTGCGCTGGCCGGAAACAAGGTCAAGAATACCGTGCAAATCGATGAATTTATTTTTGATATTGATTGCACCCCTATTGTAAAAAGTGACAAAGGCGTTGTGGGTGTGCACGGTATTGTGAAGAATGCCACCCAGCGGATACGAATTATTGAACAATTGATTGAGGCAAAATTAGAGGCGGAAAAAACAGCCAAAGTAAAAGATATATTCCTGGCCAATGTGAGTCACGAGATTAGGACGCCCATTAGCGCGATCATGGGATTTACCGACCTGTTGCTGGATCAGAAATTGATTGGAGATCAATACGAATATGTGAACTCTATAAAACTGGCCAGTGAAAATCTGCTGGTCATTATCAACGATATATTGGATTTTAGCAAGATTGAGGCAGGAAAGCTGACAATTAAAAATGCCTCATTTGATCTGATGGAGCTAATGGACTCCCTGAAAAAGGTTTTAAAGCCACAGGCAAAATCAAAGGATCTTAACCTGTTTTTTGATATCGACGAAAAAGTGCCCGGTCAAATTATGGGTGACTCGGTGAGACTTCATCAGATATTGTTAAATCTGATTGGAAATGCTTTGAAATTCACCAAACAGGGATCGGTAGGTGTCACCATTACCTGTGAAAAAATTGAGGAGGACGATGTGCTGTTATCCTTTAAAATTATGGATACAGGTATTGGTATTCCGCAGGATAAATTGACTGAAATTTTTGAAAGTTTTACACAGGTTAATGATGATCAAACAGAGGAATACGGTGGTACGGGACTAGGGCTGACAATCGTCAAGCGCTTAATTGAATTGCTGAACGGGGACATACAGGTTGAAAGCGAAGTGGATAAAGGTACTACTTTTACTTTCGAACTTGTTTTCGGTTTGGTGCCCGATAAAAAGAAGAAAGAGGAGGTGGAACTACCGAGTTTTGCGGATGAAACCTTGTTGGTTGGTAAAAAAGTATTGTTGGCTGAGGACAACGCATTGATCCAGGTTTTGGCAAAGAAACATCTGGAAACCTGGAAGATGGATGTGCAGGTGGTTCCCAATGGCAAATTGGCCCTGGAAAGCATGGAGAATAATGACTTTGACCTGATCCTGCTGGATATTCGTATGCCCGAGATGAATGGTTTCGAGACTGCCAAACGCATAAGATCAATGGCGGGCCCGTTATCCGATATACCGATCATAGCCATGACCGCCCATGCATTTGAGAAAGAAAAAGAGAAATGTTTTGCCCTCGGCATGAATGATTACATTTCCAAACCATTTAAACCTCAGACGCTTAAGGAGAAAATTTTAAACCAGGTCGGAGGTAAGCGTTTTGATAGCAGAAGACCCGCCGAAAAAAGGCTCAAAAAGCTTACTCAAATACCAGGAGAAATATGTAATTTCGCCCCTTTAGAGGAGGCGGCAGGAAACAATATTGAGTTGATGAAGGAATTAATAGAAATTTATCTCAAAATTTCTAAGGAAGCGATTAGAAACATGCAATTGAATTATACCCAGGACGATATAGCAGCCCTTAAATCCAATGCCCATAAATTTTTAAATTCGGTATCTACTGTAGGTATCCCCGAACTGACAGCTTACCTTAACATTATTCTGGGTAAGCAATCAGCGCAATTAACAAGAGCGGAATTGGCCTCGTTAATCCATAGAATGGAGAAATTAGTCAACCAGTCAAGGGTGGAATTAAAGGTTAAACTGGATGAATTGAATTCAGCAGTTTATTAGTCTATATTTTAAAGGACAGCGGTGGGAGAGGAATAAAAGCTATGTAAAGAGATACTTAAAGTATATATTCTTTGTATATTGATTAATAGTATATTATAATATCTGTAAGGTCTATTGAACCTTATGGTATCGGCAAATTGTTTAAACTCGGAAATTGAACTTTGGAAAAGTTACGCTGCATTGTAATTGACGATGACCCCATGGCCCTGAGGCTGCTGGAAGAACATATCAAGAATACGGATTTTTTGACGCTTGTCAATCTTTATGATAACTCGATTGAGGCGGCTAACCAATTATCCGGAAAAGAGATAGACCTGATCTTTCTGGATATAGAGATGCCGGAGATGAGCGGATTGGAATTGATAGAGGTTTTGGATGGAAAGCCACAGATTATTATTGTTAGCAGCAAAAAGGATTACGTACAGGAAGCTTTTGATTATGAGGTTACCGATTACCTTGTGAAACCGGTAGTCAACTACCAGCGTTTTTTGAAGGCAGCAGGCAGGGCAAGGAAAAAATTGCAAAACCTTGATGAAATCGGCTATAGCAACAAGAGTATTTTTATTAAGGAAGGTACGCTGTTGTTGAATATTTTCTTAAATGAAATTCAATGGCTGGAAGCCTACGGCGATTTTGTGAAAATACATACCACCAAAAAAATGTATACCGTACTTTCTACGCTTAAATCCATGGAAGATAAGCTGCCTGCTTCCGAATTTGTACGAATTCATAGGTCATTTATTGTAAGAATAGACAAAATTGAGAATATCGACCAGACAAATTTGCAGGTTGCCAATAAGATCATTCCGATAAGCAATTCTTACCGAAAACCTTTGATGCAAAGAATAAAGACGCTATGACCTTTTTTGAGACCGATCTGGTTCAGGTGAGTGTTTTATTTAGCTCCAAAAAATAAATCCCGATTTTTTCAACGGTGTAAATAAAGTCTTTCAGCTCCACTGGCTTTACGATATAGCTGTTGGCGCCCAGACTGTAACTTTTCATGATGTCCTTGTCCTGGTCCGAAGAGGTGAGTACAACTACGGGAATAGCCCTGCTACGCCTGTCAGATTTGATTTTTTCCAATACCTCCAGGCCGGTTACCTTGGGAAGTTTTAGGTCCAGCAAAATCAATTTAAGGGGATTTTCATTTTTCCTGTCTGCGTAATGATGCTCGCAAAAAATAAAATCCAATGCTTCCTCACCGTCTTTAACTGTAAAGAGATGTTTGTCTATATCAACTTTTTTCAGCGCTCTTTTAGTTAACTTGGCGTCGTAAGGATTATCTTCAACCAATAGCACCTCAATTTGTTTGTGGCTCATAGGCGGTGAATTGTTCTGTTAATATAGTAAAATAAAATGTAGTTCCGGCATCTACGATGGAATGTGCCCATATTTTACCACCGTGCCTTTGGATAATATTTTGCACAATAGCCAATCCAACGCCGGTTCCTTCAAATTCTTCCATACTGTGTAACCTTTGAAAAACGCCAAATAATTTATCAGCGTATTTCATATTAAATCCAACGCCATTATCCTTGACAAAGTATGTATTGACACCATCTATTTTTTCACACCCAACCTCAATAAGCGCTTCGTCCCTGGTACTGGTAAATTTAATAGCATTTGAAAGAAGGTTGCTGACGACCTGTCTGATCAGCGTATCATCTGCGACGACAGGTGGAAGTTGCCCTATTTTGATTTTTAGTTTACGGTCCGGCTCAAATTGACTTAGTTCTTTAAATATTTCAGATGAGAGCGCCTTGATATCAATTTTGGTAAATCTAAGCTTTTTAGCGCCAAGTCTTGAGTAGGCAAGCAGGTCATCGATTAGTTTACCCATGCGAACGGTATTGCTAATAACTGCCTCAAAATTTTCATGTGCCTCCCCACTTAATATATCTCCAAAATCCTCCTGGAGCATTTTGGAATATCCGGCAATTGCTCTTAATGGCGCCCGCAGGTCGTGCGAAACGGAATAGGTAAAAGACTCAAGTTCCTTCTTAGTTATCTTTAGCTCGGCAATCTGCTGTTGGAGTTCCAGGTTCAGGGCAGATATCTTCTCCTCCGACAATTTTCGATCAGTAATATCGGTAATAGTTCCCAGGTGCTGGGTGATCCTACCGGAGGCATCCCTGATAGGAATAGACATGCCAGTCACCCAGTTAATCTTACCATCAGGCATTTTAAAGCGGTATTCCAGGTGAAATGGTACATTTTTGCGAAGTGAGCGCTCCCATTCGGAGAATAGCGGGTCCCAGTCATCCGGGTGAACTGAGTTAATCCAATCCCCACTTAAGGCTTCTTTGACGGAGCTTCCCGTAATTTCCTGCCAGCGGCGGTTGACATATTCGCAGTTCTCGCCGGGTGCATCGGTTAAATAAATGCCTACGGGTGCAATTTCCGTCAGTTTTCGGAATCGTCGCTCACTTTCCTGCAGCGCCTGTTGTGCTTCCTCCTTGATCAAATCAGCCTCATGCGCGGATAGGAAGCTTCCCAGACTTTGAGACATCAATTCCAAAATCTCTATTTTGTAGTCCTCAAAAGCGGTGACTTTTTTATTTTTAGAGGAGAAATTTAAGGTACCATAGATTTGGTTGTTGACCACAATAGGCGTGCCCAGGTAACTTTCCAGTTTTAAATTTTCATAGGCGGGATGGCCTTGCATAGACTTTTCGCTTCCTACCTCGTGGTATGAGATCGTCTTCTTGTCTTTAATGACTGTGCGGCAATAGGTGTCTTTCAACGGGAAAGTCATGCCTATTTCAAGACTATCTATATCTGTTTTGAGCGCCTGTATTTTATAGGTATCGCCGTCAATGCTGCTGATAATGCCCGTGTCGAGATCAAACAGGTTACAACCCGCTTTCAGATAATCATCAAAAAGCGCTTCAATTCCCTGATAATTTGCCGTATTAATCCTGTGCAATTGATTAAGGTTGGCGCTGTAGGTTTCCAGTGTTTTAGTTTTGTCAGTCAACTCTTTTTGCGCCAGCTTAGCCTCCGTGATATCCAGTACGGTACCCAGCAGCTTGACTACTTTACCATCTTCATAAGTTGGTTGTCCTTTCCCGTAAACATATTTTAGCTTTCCATCCGGGCAAACATGCCTGAATTCTATACTGTAGCTCTTGCCCTGGGTGGTGGCCATTTCAATCTTTTCCAGCAATTCCGGTAAATCTTCCGGATGTACCAGTTTTAGGTATTTTTCAAATGACGGCACACCTTGCTCCGGATCGAGTCCGGCTATTTTAAAGGACTGGTCAGACCATGTTAATTTTTTTGTTTTGACCTCAAATTCCCAACTGCCGAGTTTGGCAATGTCCTGCGTTTCAGCCAGCCTGTGATTGATGACAATGAGTTCGTCGTTTAGTTGCTGTAGCTGTTGTGTCCGCTCTGTTACCCTTCGCTCAAGTTCGCTATTTAGCTTTCTGACAGCCTCCTCACTTTTCTTTATTTCAGTAATGTCGTGGATAACAAATTGCATCACCGATTCGCCCTGATATTGAATTTTGGATATGTTGGTGGTATGCCAGCGCAATTCGCCTTTTTTGTTGATGAACCTGTTTTCAATTTTCCCGGAATAATTCTTTTTGCTTTTAATGAAGTCAGCCACAAAATTTTTCACGCGGGTACGATCTTCATTGTGTACGTTGCCGTAATCCGCTTCCTGTAAATCCTTCTGGGTGTAGCCTGTAAGTGATTTAACGGCTGGGTTGAGATATAATATCTGGCCATTTTCGTCAGTAATATGGATCATGGAGGTAAGACTTTCCACCAGCATTCTATACCTGGCTTCGGATTCTATGAGGGCCAGCTCACTCTTTTTTCGAATGCTGATGTCTTTGACCAGCACAATGAGATAGTGACGATTTTGACTGAAAAACGGGAAAAGGGTAATCTCAGTATTAAAAATGGTGCCATCCCCCTTCTTATTTTCCCATTCAAATTGCACCCTTTCACCAGCCATTGCCCGCCTGGTATATTCCTCAACGGCATCGAGCGATTTGCGGCCGTCAGATTGATATTCCGGTAAGAACCTTTTATGGGGAGACTTCAGAAATTCCTCCTTGCTGACCTGAAACATTTCCAGCAGCTTTTTGTTGGCGGAAGTAGCCCTTTGCAAATCCAGATCATAAAAAATCAATCCATCCAGCGCACTTTCTGTTAAGGTTCTGTATTTTTCTTCATTTTCGCGCACTTTTGCGGCAGCCATTATTCTTTCCGTAACATCTTCAAAGGCTACACCAACACTGTTTTCATGCAGTGGAAAGGCTTTGAATCTCCAAACCCTTTCTACGACTCTATCGTCGCCATATTCAAAATCCTCTACCTCCTGGGATATCCCTGAGCGTACTACCTCGGCCAAAATCCGCAGACTTCCTTTCTTTCTGGCATTGGGAAAGTTTTCTTCCATTGTGCGACCAACCCATTCCCTGGGATTGGCATTCAGCAGTTTTGCAGCCATGGGATTGATGCTGGTTAACCGCAAACTGCTATCGTCATCCGGTTTTTCCAGTTTATAAACCATGAGGCCCGTCTGGATGTTTTCCACTATTTCCGCATGGCTTTTGACAATTTCTTCCGCTCTTTTCCGCTTGCCGATATCCCTCAGAATTGACCGGCTGTAGATCACCTTCCCCTTACTATCTCTTACTGCAGATACGTTAAGGCTTACATCAATTTTACCACCGTCCTTTTTCCTTAGCTGAAGCTCGGCATTTTTTACTTCCCCCGTTTCAACCAAAGATTGAAGTGCCTGTTTTACTTTATCAAAACAACCAGGATCATAAATATCGAAAATGTTTTTGCCGATGAGTTCCTTTTTCCCAAAGCCTACAGCCCTGGCCAACGTTTGATTACACTCTATGATTTGCCGGGTGGCTACATTCATAGAAATAAACATATCAGGGGCATTTTCATACAGGTCCTGGTATTTGGCCTCAGATGTCTTAAAAGAACTATAGATCAAACCCAGTGAAAGCGGTAATAAAACCACTGAAATTAAGCCTAAACCTACTGACCAGGGTAATACAGCCTCAATAATCTCGGTGCTGAGCAAATCGGAGATTACATGAATGGCAATGAGCCCATCAAATTTTTGGTTGTACGCATAGGCTGCAAGTTGTTTGTGACCGGAATGGTTGACGATTTCTCCTACCCAATCTTGTTTGACTTGAATAAGTTCTGTGACATTTTTTGCTCCGCCAGGAGATTCGACGGGAATCGATATGTCTCCCACATAGTTGCCGACTGTCTTCGGGTAAAGCGTATTAAGCAATAACTTGCCGTCGTGCCCGATAACACACAAATAACTGTTTTTATATGACTTTTGATGATTTTTCCAAATGCCTTGTAATCCCTCGAGCAGTTGGGTTTGTTCGTAAGTATTTCCCGACCAATCCAGGTTGGCGCCTAACATCCGGGCTAATTGTATATTGCTGTCAAAAACATTTTTCAGAATAATGTTCCGGCTCGAAACAAAGGACACATATCCTATTCCACAGCTTAAAACCACTACCAGCGCACCTAGTAAAAGGGCTATATTTGGTAATCGGCTCGACCGGGAATACTTAAATAATGTCATAGTGGAAAAGTTTGAAAGTTATTCCACGAACTCAATACACCCTCTTTAAATCAGCTGGTATAAATACAGGAGACCCCGTGGTTTATAATACAATCAAATACTTTTATTGAAAAAAACCTGGTAGAAACAATACAATTGTTAGTACTATAGTACCAAATATAACACTAATTAATTCTTTGTGTTCTATTTGAAACCTTAAAATAAGAAGATTTCAGGATATTTAGCTTTTCCACCAGCAGCGGTTTCGCTATGCAACCGACCACAAATCTCTTTTTGAGGATGCTGTCAATCTCATAGGTTTTTAGAGAATTTGATAACACCAGAACGTGGCACTTATTCTTCAGGTATACAGCGCGTTGACCAAGGTGATCCAAAAATTCGAAGGCAGAAATAGGAGGGGTGCTGATGTCAAGGAATATTATATCCGGTAAAAGCGGCCGGTGTTCCTGATTCTTTTCGAGATATTCAAGGGCTTTACTGCCTGAGGGTTTGGTGATTACCTGCCTGGCAAATTTACTAATTTCTATTAGCCTGCGGTTGATGTAATTTGCTTCAGGGTTTTTATCCACCAGCATAACTAAATCAATGCTTTTATGCATGTAATTCATAATCAGCTAATTATATTTCGTTTTGGTTGATCCGTTTTTTTTAATACTTGCTGCCAGTTGGGCCCGGAAGTTGATAATTGTCGGGAAATCTAACAACAATTTTTCTTTTCCACCTGGGTTTTAGATGGTACTATCAATAAGGAAGGTGACTGCTTTGTTTTGCTAGTTAACTTCAGATACAAAACATTGGTAAGTTATGGATTGTTTGTTAAAAGTTGCATACCTGGAGGTTTTTTTTTCCACATAAATAGCAATGCCTCTATAAAATAAAACAATCCGTAGAATATGTTGGCTTTTGCGGATAAATGAAAGCGATATGAAGCTTTTATTTAAGTATCTTCAGGAACGTGTCGTTTGGTTTTTTTGGCGACAAAATTGAAATCAGATCGAGGGCATCGTTTTGATGGGAAACCTTGCCGGCCAGTGACATGGCAAGATAGGCTACAAAGGCCCCTTCGATACTTTTTTTTGTGGTCATTTCCACCAGCTTGTCATACTTGACCAGTTTCCTTTCAACATCTTCCAATACGCCTGTCAGCTCTTCCGCACTATCGCGAAATGCGTTTAATATGTTATTTTTAACTTCTTCAATGCAGGCTAGCTTTTCGGTTATGGTCATCTTATGTTTCATGAGAACCCGGTAGTAAATTGAGTATCTGCGACATGTAAGCTGTTTTTTCCTGAGATAACTTTTAAAAGTTTAGCTGTTGTTCACCAGGATCTTTTTTACGTCTTTGACCTCGTGTTAAAATTGTCTGTATTACAATGGTAATTTATAAAATTACGACTCCACAAACGTTTGAAAATCGATGAAACGGATGTTTAATTCGGTGAGTGCATTCGCTATGATAGTAACAATCTGATAAATGTAAAGTCGTGAAAGTAGTCGTCGTCCGTTTACATTTTAAGTAGTATGAAGAAAATTTCAGGCTTATTTTAAAATGTCTTGTACTTGTACAATGTCCTGCTAAGGCCCGGTTGCTACCGGGCTTATATGGCCCTCGCATGTTACCGAAAGCAATGTCAGGGGAAGATTATCAACTTTAATAAACGATTATTTCTTTCCTACTGGTAATGGTGAGGTCGATTCCTTTGATCATGTCGTTCCCATCTTGCATTTCGACAGATCGGTTTTCCAGGTCAACGACATGGTATGTATTGCCCGGCTCAACGGTAAACCATTCCGGAAATTGATTGATACGGGGCCAGTTAATCGGCAATTTCATATTTTCCTTGTGGCGTTGCTTATCAAAATAGAGTTTGCCGGTCCAGGGTTCGGCAGATTTTAAAAAGATGAGCAGAGAATCTCCTTTTTGCTCGCTTCCCAGCAGCAGGTCCTCACGCCAGGGTTTTACATATAATCCTTTACTTTTCCATAGATTGTACATGATGGTAGTCCGGGCAAAGTTGCCGTCTCCATGCCAACCCTCTATGATCCCATCTGCCTTTTGCATTCCCCACAGGACCTGCATTTCGCTATCGATCCAGTCAGCAACTTCAGGGGCAGGAACGCGGTTGTACAGGTTCAAGGCGCTTTCAATGGCGTCAGCATACCCGTCAGCGGAGTTGTTTTCCCAGTCGTGGTTTGTGTATTTATGAAGATTTGAAAATAGCTTTAAAATCGCCTCCAGGTATTCGGGTTTTTTGTCCACTAGGTAAACAGAATAATAGCCATTTAAAGTATATCCCCAGGTATCGGCGATTCGGTCGTGCACAATTTCGCCGGTTTGTGGATTGATGCCATCGTAAAACAACCCGTCCTCATTTCTGCCCACTTCGAGTATCCGGTCCAGCATATCGTGCAGGGGCTGTTGGTAGGCGCTCTTTTTATCGGGTTTGGCGTAATTGACGGTAACGTATAACTCACAGAGTCCTGAAACAAGTTCACAGCCATGGTCGCGGAGCCGGAGGTACTCCAGTTCCCCGGTAGGGTGATGGCCTTCCAACAGGTAGTGATCTCCGATTTTTAAGGCCCAGTCCAGGAATTTTTCTTCACCTGTCATCCAGTAAATTCTGGACAAAACCTGTAACAATTCCCCGTTTACCTCCTCTTTTGAAGCCTTCCCGAAGCCTTTCTGATTTACCTCACTCGCCACACCCACCTCGGCGCTTAAATCATGCAGCATCTCAATCATGCGGTCAGACCACGGGCTTTGGCCAAGCCATTCGGTGAGTGGCAATAACCCGTCTTTAACATATTCCGAGGTGCCGAATATAATCGGCCCCATTTTAATGTCATCGTTAAGAAATCCTTTTTTGGAAAAGGAATAGGTATCGGGCAATGACCTGACCCTGGAGGTAATGCTTTTTTCGGTGTTGAGCATTTCAATCATTTTTCCATCAAACAGATCCTGGTCCACAAAAAAAGTAGTGAGCACCATAAATGGATAATTATCGGCGGCGGCATCTTTTGCATTCCAAAAATCCTTGCTTTGATCAATATTTCTCGGGATTAGACCTGATACCGGATCGCTATGTCCGAGCCACGCATTGACATAATTTTCGCACCGGATAAACCCACTGTTGGCTAGTTCAGCATTTTTCAGAGCGGCTGCAAACAGGCGTTCATCCTCGCTTGAAATTTGAAAGCTGGCGTCCTGATCACGGCAAGACATTATAAAGATGACGCCCAAAACAATGAAAGCATTTCGTATCATAATTAAAAAATATTATCGTTAGTCAAAGCCATTTTTATTGGCAAGGGAGGTACTTGGTAGCATTTAGTTGCATGTATAGATTCCTTGATTCCCACCCCGAAAGTAATCAATTTAATGTTTACTATGGCAAAGTTCCTGATTGTAAAATGAATTGGAAATGATTACTGCCGGTTTTGATTTTATGTTATTGCCATTTTTTTGTGTAGATTTTGAACTTAAAGAAATTTACAAACCTATGAAGAGACTTAAACTAAATATTTTTTTACCCTTGATCCCGTTAATTTTTGCCTTCTGCTCTACGCCAAACAAACAGGAATCCACCAGTGCTATATCGGTTAAGGAAGCGCCGTTTGGCGAGGTAGACGGGCAGCAGGTGATGCTTTACACCATTTCCAATCAGCGGGGAATGACTGTTAAAATCACCAATTATGGCGGTATCATCACTTCTTTAACAGTGCCGGATCAGACAGGGAAAGCCGGTGATGTGGTGCTTGGATATGATAACCTGCAGGATTACCTGGAAAAAAGCCCCTACTTCGGTTCGGTCATAGGTCGCTATGCCAATCGCATAGCCGCGGGACAGTTTAACCTGAATGGAGAAACTTATACGCTGGCAAAAAATAATATCGGGAACCACCTTCATGGGGGGCTGGTAGGCTTCGACAAGGTGATATGGGACGCTAACCTGGTCAAAGAGGAGAAGGTTGTAAAACTTGTATTAACCCACCGAAGCGCAGATGGGGACGAGGGATACCCGGGAAATTTGGAAGTTGAAATGATCTATGCAATTGATGAGACCAATCGGATCAAAATTGATTATCGCGCTACTACTGACAAGCCCACGATTGTTAATCTTACCCACCATTCTTATTTCAATTTAACGGGAGATCCCACACAAACAATTCTGGGGCATAAATTGAAAATTGTATCCCGCTACTTTTTACCCGTAGATAGCACACTGATCCCTACCGGTGAGTTTCGGGAAGTGGCGGGTACCGCTTTTGATTTTAATACGTTCAGGCCTATTGGCGACAGCATTGAAGTGGCGGATACCCAGATGAAGTATGGTGGTGGATATGATCATTGTTGGGTTTTTAACGAAAATTCCGGCCAGCTGCAAAATGTGGCTTCCTTATTTGAGCCTTCGAGTGGCAGGTTGATGGAGGTCATTACCACGGAGCCGGGGATGCAGTTTTATAGTGGAAACTTTTTGGACGGATCCCTTACAGGAAAAGGAGGTGTGTCTTACCAATATCGTTCTGCTGTTTGCATGGAAACCCAGCATTTCCCCGATTCTCCCAACAAGCCGGATTTTCCGACTGTGGTATTGAATCCGGGTGAAGAATATACTTCCTCTACGATTTACCGTTTTTCCGTGGGAAAATGAGGCGCCGATTGAAATTTTACACATAAACAAGTTATCCGAAGTATATTTTACAAGTTATGGAAACAATAAAAATAGCAGGCATTGGTGTTGCAGTATTGCTAATCATAGCAATGAACTGGCGTGATGGAAATCAATTTAAACATGAGCATTTTGCCTCTTCCCGGTTAAGTAGCCAACCCAATTGTCAAACGCTTTCCGGACAGATACAGGAGGTACGTGTCTTTGAAGAGAAAGATGGTATACTGGCGGTAGAGGCTGAACACTTTTCAAGCCAGCAGCAAACGGCCATCAGAAAATGGGCATTGGTTAATGGGAACAGTAAAGCGTTACCCACACCCGACCCGGATCCCGCGCACCTGGAGGACGCAAGCGGAGGCGCTTATCTTGAATTATTACCGGATTCAAGGGTTACACACGATGATCCACTCATTCCCGGGACCAATTTCTCAAATGAACCGGGGAAAATCGGAATTCTGAACTATAAAGTTTATATACATCAGCCTGGAAAGTACTTCGTCTGGGTACGAGGGTTTTCAACGGGAACAGAGGACAATGGTCTGCATGTGGGACTGGATGGTGTCTGGGTGGAAAGCGGGCAAAGAATGCAGTGGTGTGAAGGAAAAAATGAATGGACCTGGGAAAGCAAACAGCGAACACAGGAAAATCACTGCGGTGAGGCCGGCAAAATATTTCTTGACATCAAAAAGCCTGGCCATCATACAGTTTCATTTTCGATGAGAGAAGATGGCTTTGAGTTTGATAAATGGGTGTTATCAAGCGAATACCAAAAGCCATCGGGACAAGGGCCGCAGGAACACGTTATGAAATGATCATAAAAAGTTGTTTCAAATGATTTCATCACCGTGCGTGATACAGCAGGATGGACGGCGTATGGACAACCATTATTTTCGTAACTTATGTATTTGAACCAGGTGTAATTTTAAGCGTTATTTGACTGCGTTGAGTCGCTAAAAGGACTATCGGGCAATTGCATTTAATTGGTGAAATAATAACTTTGATCCTATGAAAAATCTGGTGATTGGCGTTGATTTTGGTACGGACTCGGTTCGTGTGATGGTGGTTAATGCCGGAAATGGCAAGGAACTGGCTACTGCTGTTTCCGATTACAACCGTTGGGCTGCGGGTGCTTTTTGTGACCCTGTAAAAAATCAATTCAGACAACACCCCTTAGATTATATTGAAGGTTTGGAAAAGGCGGTCAAAGCGGCTTTGAACAAGCTTGATCCCGAAGATGTGGACAATATTGCTGGCCTTTCCGTAGATACTACAGGCTCAACGCCAGTAGCGGTTAACAAAGAAGGTATTCCCCTGGCCTTGTTACCCGGCTTTGAAGAAAATCCCAACGCTATGTTTGTTTTATGGAAGGACCACACAGCCGTAAAAGAGGCGGAGGAAATCAACCGGTTGGCGCGTGTTTGGAATACCGATTATACAAAATTTGTAGGAGGTATCTATTCTTCCGAATGGTTTTGGGCTAAGATTTTACATGTTTTACGGGTTGATCCAGCGGTGAGGGAAAATGCCTATAGCTGGGTGGAGCATTGTGACTGGATCCCTTATTTGCTGACCGGGCAAACCGAGGTAAGTAAGTTGAAAAGAAGCAGATGTGCGGCAGGGCACAAAGCCATGTGGCATGCTGAATTCGACGGTTTGCCGGCGGAAGACTTTTTACATGCCCTGGATCCGCTGCTGGACGGACTGCGATTGAGGTTATACGACGAAACTTATACCAGCGACCAGGCGGCGGGTACCATATCCCGGGAATGGGCTTCAAAATTGGGCCTTCCCCCCGACGTAGTCATCGGGATAGGGGCATTTGATGCGCATATGGGGGCTGTAGGCGGACAAATTGAGAATTATCACCTTAGCAAGGTAATGGGCACCTCCACATGTGATATGCTTATTGCCCCCAGCGAAGAGATCGGTGATAAGCTTATCCGTGGCATATGTGGTCAGGTAGATGGCTCGATTATTCCAGGTACACTGGGCATGGAAGCGGGACAATCGGCTTTTGGCGATATTTATGCCTGGTTTGCCAGACTACTGGGCTGGCCGCTTGACCATGTCGTAAATGAGATAGACTGGCTGGATCCGGCGCAAAAACAGCAGTTACTTCGTGACGCTATGAACCAAATGATCCCGGTATTGTCCCGGGAGGCGACTAAATTACCTGTGCAAACCTCGGGACCGGTGGCCGTAGATTGGTTGAATGGGCGAAGAACTCCTGATGCGGATCAGCGTCTTAAAGGGGCGCTCATAGGGCTTAACCTTGGAACTGATGCCGTGGCTATATTCAGGGCATTGGTGGAAGCAACCTGTTTTGGTGCCAAAGAAATTGTCGAACGGTTTGTGATGGAAGGAGTCCCTATCGAAGGAATCATTGCCCTGGGCGGCGTGGCCAAAAAGTCTTCTTTTATCATGCAAACCATGGCGGATGTACTCAATAAGCCCATCAAGGTCGCCAGGTCAGAGCAGACCTGTGCGCTTGGTGCTGCCATGTTTGCCGCTACCATCGCCGGTATACACCCTGATGTTGAAGTCGCCAAAGAGCAAATGGGTGCGGGGTTTGAACAAACCTATCAGCCACAATCCGAAAATGTGGAAAAGTACAATACCTTGTATCAGCGATATAAAACACTGGGGAAATTTATTGAAAACGAAAACCGAAACACAGCCACCTATCCTGTAACTGCCGATGAGTAACTATAAGTCACTAAAACAAGAGGCCTATGAGTGCAATATGCAATTGCCGGAATTGGGGCTGGTTATTTTTACATTTGGTAATGCCAGTGTGGTGGACCGCCAAAGACAGGTATTTGCTATTAAGCCAAGTGGTGTTCCCTATGGAGCATTGAATGCTGAGGATATGGTCGTGGTCGATTTTGAAAATAAGGTAGTAGAAGGCAAATTAAGACCTTCCTCCGACACAAAGACACACGCAGTATTATATAGCCGGTGGGATGCTATAGGTGGCATCGTCCATGCCCATTCCACCTATGCCACTGCCTGGGCCCAGGCACAATGCGACATTCCCATTCTGGGCACCACACATGCCGACCACCTTGCCTTTGATATTCCCTGCGCGCCGGTGATGGATGATCAATTGATTAAGGACGATTATGAGGTGGGTACCGGTTATCAGATTATTAACGCTCTCAAAGATAAAAACCTTTCTTATCGTGAGGTCGAGATGATTTTAGTAGGTGGCCATGCTCCTTTTACATGGGGAAAAACCGGTGAAAAGGCAGTGTATAACAGTGCCGTTTTAGAGGAAATCGCTAAAATGGCGGCTATCACCAAAGGGATCAATGAAGAGGCACCGCGATTGAAAGAAAGCCTTGTCAAAAAACATTTTCAAAGAAAGCATGGGGATGGCGCTTACTATGGCCAAAAGTAAATTGACCCCTGAATTTTGAAAGGGCCCATCAAATCTTTTGAACTAAAAAAGAACTATGATTGATTTAAAAAGCTTTGAAGTTTGGTTTATCACAGGCAGTCAGCACCTGTATGGCGAAGACACACTGGCGCAGGTGGCGAAACACGCCGAAAAAGTAGCCGGCTCGTTGAATGATAACCGGAAGATTCCCATACAGATAGTATTCAAACCGGTCCTGACCACACGAGAAGCGATTTATCATATTTGCCTCGAAGCCAATGCCAGTAAGGCCTGCATAGGAATGATAGCATGGATGCACACATTCTCCCCGGCGAAAATGTGGATCTCAGGGCTTAAAGTACTGCAAAAACCACTATTGCATTTGCACACGCAATTTAACCGTGATATCCCATGGTCTGCTATTAACATGGATTACATGAATCTTCACCAATCTGCCCACGGTGGCCGTGAGTTTGGGTATATGATGTCAAGAATGAAAATTAAAAGAAAAGTTGTGGTAGGGCATTGGCAAGATCCGGAGGTAACCGATAAAGTGGCGATCTGGGCACGGGCGGCATGTGGATGGCATGACTGGCAAGGTGCTAAATTTGCCAGAATAGGTGATAACATGCGCCAGGTAGCGGTGACCGATGGTGACAAAGTAGAAGCTGAGATCAAATTTGGCTATGCAGTAAATGGTTATGGAGTAGGGGATTTGGTAGATATGGTCAACGATGTGGATGAAAATGCTATCGACCAGCTGGTGAAAGAATACGAGGAGTTGTACACCATGGCATCATCCATTGCCGCTCAGGGGCCACGGCATCAGGCCTTGAGGGATTGTGCCAGGATCGAGCTGGGCTTACGTATATTTTTGGAAGACGGTGAATTTAAAGGATTTACGGATACTTTTGAAAATTTACATGGTCTGAAACAATTGCCCGGCTTGCCGGTACAGCGACTGATGGCCGAAGGGTATGGTTTCGGCGCAGAAGGCGACTGGAAAACAGCTGCCCTGGTGCGAGCGATGAAGGTGATGGGCCATGGCTTGCCAGGGGGAAATTCGTTCATGGAAGATTATACTTATCACTTTGATCCGGAGAACATGCATGTACTGGGTTCGCATATGTTGGAAATCTGCGCTTCCATTGCCAGGGGAAAGCCCTCGTGTGAAATACACCCCCTGGGAATTGGGGGAAAGGAAGATCCGGTGAGACTGGTATTTGATGTGGAAGCAGGCCCTGCTTTAAATGCTTCTGTGATAGACCTGGGCAACAGGTTTAGGTTGCTGGTTAACGAGGTGGTAGCCATTTCTCCGGAAAAGGATTTGCCCGAACTGCCGGTGGCGAGGGTGATATGGAAACCACTTCCGGATTTAAAATCAGCTGCTACCGCCTGGATTTTAGCCGGAGGAGCACACCATACCTGCTATAGCCAGAATCTCGCCGCTGAATATCTTGAAGATTTTTCTGATATGGCCGGAATTGAATTTGTGAAAATAGATGGTAATACCGATTTATATCATTTCAAAAATGAGCTCAGATGGAATGACAGTGCCTATCATTAGGCTGAGGCGATCTTTGTCGACCACCCCAACCTTTTGATTGAAGCCTTCCTATCGTTGCCATGGAAAACTTCCATACCTGTTTTATCTAATACACTTAGAATTGAATGCGGTACATGATGTCCGGGAAAAAACCTATCTGATCCACAATATTGACCTCATCAGTTACCTCATTATAGCGCCTTACAAATTCATTCTCACGGTTGGTTACATTTTGCAAATCAATAAAAAACTGGTGAGATACATTTTTCCGCGCGCTGTTCAAACGAACGCCGAACTTCACATCCCAACGGAAATAGCTGTCATACCTCTCGCTGAAAGCGATGTTGTCCATTCTCACCTCTCTGCCAGCATTTTGCCTGGTGGCTTCCAAATCAACCGGCGTAAACGGCGTTCCTCCGGAAGTGGTCAATTTGGTGTCAAAGGTCCAGGCATTTCGTTTACCGGGCCCAAATTTCCATTCCTTGCCAAATAATAGATTATAGACAAGATTATTATTGAAGGCTGTATTTCTTTCTATACCGTCACTGCCTTCATATTTTGACTCATACAGCGAAGTGGTCATGAGTAAATAATAACCTTTGCTGAAAAACTTTTCGACTGTAAGCTCAAGGCCATAGTTAAATCCGGTTCCTTCGTTGACCAGGTTTTGTTTTTCTTCGAAAATAAAGTCCGACCCCTCATTGATGACAGAGTAGCTACTCGGGGTTGACTCAACCGGTATATCATACAGGTTTTGATAATAGGCTTCAGCTTTCAACCTCCAGTCATTGCCAATATTGCGGTCATACCCGACTATGAAATGATCACTTTTCATAAAACCAAGATCGTCATTTGTACGCATTGAAGAACCATCGGGCGCTGTCTCCTCGAAGAAAAACACGGGTGCCGGTACCACCTGCTGATGATGGCCATAGGCTACGCTGAACCGCTGATTTGGCTTAAATTGCCAGCTTAATGCCAGGCGAGGCTCAAAGGAAGTGTCTTCAGTCAGATCGAGATATTGGGTATGAATCCCAAATGTAGCATCTAAAACATCACTAAATTTGTATTCTGCCTGACTGTAGAGTTGCGTCAGGATATACTGGTCATCTACATTCCTTACCGTATTAAAGTAATCGGGTATTCCGTCGCCATTTTGGTCTGGAATATTAACCCGGTTATCGCGGTCAGTGGTTTTAAAATTAACGTCATATTGCTCCATCAGCAACCCGCTCCTCAGGCTCCATCTGGCATTGAATTTTTTGTTCAATGTGGTGCTGAAGGTATACCGGTTTTCCGTGTTGTCGGCGTTGGTGGCCCTGTATTTATTCACCACCTCACCATTTTCGTTGGTAATGAGGTTATCCTGCTGGTATTGATTACTATTGGTGGAAAATCCGACGGATGATTTCAGAAAGGTGGTCTTATTTAGTCTTAGCAGGTGACTTATGCCAAACAAGCCCAGCTCATTGTCTACAAAAGCATCTTCATTGGGGTTGGCGAAAAGGTCGTCTTCGTCAATGTCTTCCCCCAGAAAATCTATACTGCTGATACCTCCTAGGCCAAATAGCTGAAACCTACCCAGCTTGCCCTCGCCAAAATTGACCTTGAAGGAAAAGTCCTGGTAAAAAGGCGTGGCTGAAGTTCCGGTAGCTGCCAGACTGGCGATCCCATAGCGGTAGGAAGCGAGATAAGAGGCTTCTTTCTTTTTGTTTATAGGCCCCTCTGCCATGAATTCCAGCCCGCTGAAGGCGGCCATTTGCGCTGTAAACTCGTGTTTGTCAGCGTTACCATTCCGGAAATTTACGTCGAATACGGCTGCATTGGCATTACCATATTCAGCGGGGAAGGCCCCTGTCAAAAAATCGGATGTTCTCAATAAGTTGGTGTTGAGGGCATTTACCGGTCCACCCGTAGTGCCTAAGGTAGCGAAGTGGTTGGTAGTAGCAATGGGAATGCCTTCGATTCGCCATAGCAGTCCGATAGGAGAGTTACCGCGCACCACGATATCGTTTCGGCTATCATCGGGAGCGCTCACCCCGGCAAAGGAAGTAGCCAGTCTGGCCACATCATTTCTGCCCCCGGAAAACCTTGTCACCTCCTCCAGACTAAATGTACGGGCACTGACCTTCGCCAGTTCATTGTTGGGCAAATCCTTATCCGATCCGGCCGTTACTACAATTTCATCCAACTGCTCCACTGACTCTTCCATGTTTACGGCAAGTACCACTTCTTTTCCCGTTGTAACTAAAACGTTGGGTAGTGTGATTGATTTATATCCTACATATTGTACGACAAACATTTGCCGTCCAATTGGAACATTTTCCAGCCGGAAATTTCCATTGCTGTCGGTGACACCTCCTATGACGGGATCCGAATTGGCGAGGGTAACGGTCACCCCAATCAATGGGTAGGCAGCCTTGGCGTCAAGTATCTTTCCTTTTATAACCTGCGTCTGGCCGGCGGCTTCATAACCTGTTAAAATGAAGATCGCCAGTAAAAAGCTTAATAATTTTAGATGGACCATAGTTTGTAATAATTTGATTTTTTCTCAAATTATGCCCATGATACCTTCTTGTGGAAGGACAATCACGGTGAGCCCGGAAATTTTGAATGTTAAGCCTTATTATAGCTGGTTCAAGCGGTTATTGAGAAAATACGGTGACCTTTAGCCATTTCAATATAGAAATTAAAGGTTTTAACTTAGGAAATCCCGGTTTTAAGTTACATCCTCGTGCTCTTCCAGGTGGAATTGATTATTTTAGCATTCAGGAGATCCATTATGTTTAAAATTAAGGAGATATACGTCAGATGGCTTGGTATTCCGATTTTGGGAATACTCATCACCATTTTTGCCAAACATGATAATCACGACCTTACGTTCTGGGAAAAGGCATTGATTTCAATCGTTTTTGCAGCCTACTACTGGAATGTCGCCTTTTTTATATTTATCTATTTCCGGAAGCGGTTCCCGGAGATAAGGCAAACACCAAAGCGATTGCTGATAACGATATTATCACTTTCCACCTTTCTGATATTCGGAGGTGTACCGGTAAGGTTAATATTGGGGTTAGCGACCATTAGTGATTTTGCCAATATTGACACCTATTTTAGATTTGCCGGCATTAACTTTGCCGCTGCGTTCCTGGTAGGATCGGTATATGAAGCGGTTTACTTCTTTGAAAACTGGCAGGGCACGATCCGGATCAACGAGGCGCTGAAGACGCAGCAAATCAGGATGCAGTTCGAAGTATTACAAAACCAGATGAGCCCTCACTTTCTGTTTAACAGTCTTAATACATTAACGGCATTGATTGCTGAAAACCACGAAGTAGCCATTGAATTTACGCAAAAACTGTCTGATGTATACCGGTATATTCTGCAAAATAAAGACAAAGAACTGGTGCCTTTAGATGAGGAATTGGCATTCGTGAAAGATTACATGTTTTTACTGCAGATGCGTTACCCCGATAACTTGCATGCCAATATCTCGATTGCCAGCCAATACCGGCGATTGTATATTGCCCCGCTCACCATACAAATGTTGGTGGAAAACGCCATTAAGCACAATGTAATTTCACGCGCCCACCCATTGAATATTGATATTTATGTTGAAAACGGACAGTCTGTGGTAGTAAAAAATAACCTGATGTTAAAAAATTCGGTTAAAAAATCTACCAAAACCGGATTGGCCAATATTCGAAAACGTTATGAGTATCTGGGGAAAAGAGAAATTGATGTCATTACCACCACCAGGAATTTCATGGTGGCAATCCCTTTAATTAAATTAATGAAGGAAGAAGACTTCTCTGATGCAAAAGCGCATGAAAGTATTAATTATTGAAGACGAAGCCCCTGCCTTCCGACGCCTGCAAACGGTTTTGGAAGAGGTTAATCCCGGTGTTGACATCATAGATGTTATCGACACGGTCTCGGAAAGTGTAAAATGGTTTCAGAATCATCAGGCTCCGGATCTGGTATTTATGGATATCCAGCTAAGTGATGGCCTGAGTTTTGAAATTTTCGATCAGGTCAAAATCAACTATCCTGTTATATTTACCACAGCTTTTGATGAATATATGCTGAGAGCCTTTAAAGTAAACAGCATAGATTACCTGTTAAAGCCGATTAAAAAAGAAGAACTGGCGCTTAGTCTGAAAAAGTACAATGCCATGAAAAGTATTTTCAGCGACTCTGCAAATGCCAACCTCAACGAGCTTATTAAAAATATCCGGTTGGATGACAGGCATTTTAAAACCAGGTTTTTAGTGAAAATCGGCGATGCCATGATTTCTATCGAAACCGGCGACATCGCTTATTTTCAAACCAGGCATGGGGTAGTGCACCTGGTGAACAGACAAGGTAGAAAATATTTAATGGACGCCTCTCTTGACGAGCTTATACAGCAACTGGACCCCCAGGCCTTTTACCGCGCCAACCGGCAATTTATCATACAGTTTGACGCCATAAAAAAGACGCATCGTTATCATAGAGGCAAGTTATTGGTCGAAACGATTCCGGAAACGGAAGAACCCCTCATCGTCAGTAGCGAAAAATCCGCCGCGTTTAAGCAGTGGCTGGGAGATGGATTTTAGTTTGCCTGGCGTGTGAACGCACAAATAGTTATATCACAACATTTCCTGAGTCGAAGTGGCACATTTGCCGGCAATGTTGCACCTGAGGTGTTGGGTAAAATTATGTAAATACTGGGGGGCATCCGGCTTATCAAGCGTAATAATGTACCAGGTACGAAACAAGCCCTTGCGAGTGACAGGTACATAAGATAATCGCTTGTCACGAAGGTGCGGCTCTATGATCCACTTGGCAATGACTTTTACGCCCAGGCCGGCTTTTACCATTTCTACAATGGCCTCAGTGATCTGGATTGGAATTACTTTTTTGGGCTGAACACCGGCAGGTATCAAAACCTCACTGAACAAGGTAACAGATTCCAAAGGATAGGAATGTATGATAACCGTTTCGTCTGCAAAGTCGGAGGGATTGACATATTTCTTTTTGGTCCAGTGATGGTTACTGGGAATCAGCGCGATCAACTCGTCGGTAAAAAGTGGTGCCGACTTGATGTTAGGGGTGTCTACATCACCGCTGACAATGGCTACGTCAAGCTTACCATCTAATATTTGTTGCACCGGCGTTGTTGTATATTGTGGGAATATTTCAATTTCAACCTTTGGGAATTCTTTGTTGAAATCTGTCATAAGTGAGGGCAGCCAATGATAACAGGTATAACACTCGGTCGCCACACGCAATGAACCCACATTACCGGTCATATATTTTTTCACCGATATCTCCGTCTGTTCCAACTCATCCAATATTTTTTCAGCAGATGACAAAACAATTTTACCGGCGCCGGTAAGTACCAGTTTTTTGTTAATTCTATGAAACAGCGGCGCCCCCAACTGGTTTTCAATTTCCTTCAATTGGTGGCTCAAGGCGGATTGAGACAGGAAAAGGCTGTCCATGGCCTTGGTCAGACTTCCTTTTTCTGCGACCTCTTTCACCAGTTTTAAGTGACGTATCTCCATTTTACTATTAAATTTATTCATGAATATAACAAAATAAATTCATCTAATTAATAGAACGTGTGAAAAATTCTAGCGTTAAATTGGATTAAATGATTTAAAATTCCCGGGGATATTTCAAGACAACATATATATATGACAAATTAAATAATATAAATGACACGAATTAGCTAAGGCGTGAAAGACAATAAAATTTACCTCAAAACAAAATAGGACATGAAAAAGAATATACATTTTATGCTTGCCTTAAATTTGGCATTGTCAGTCAACCTGGCTTTCGGACAAACCTCGGTTTATCATGAGATCCCTTTAACAATCCGGTCAAATATTATTTTTATAAGCCTGACCGTTAATAATCAACCTGCCAAATTTATTGTTGATACGGGAGCCAGTGTTTCTTTAGTGGATAAAAAGCAAGCTGCCAAATACGATTTTGTTTGCTTTAATACCTTTGGCAGTGGAGAGATTAATAGTCTGGCAGGAATAAATTCCTTATTGCCCACCTCGGGTGTACGCCTGACCTACGAGTATATCAAACTTAAAAAATCCAGGTTTTATGGTAGCAATTTCGAACCCTTGCATGAATACTTTTCAAAAAGAAACATTCACGTACTTGGCATTGTCGGCGCTGATTTTTTAATCAGGAACAATGCGGTCATAGATTACAAAAACAAGAAATTAATTCTCAACATGTAACAGGAGTGATGATTACCGGTGTCAGCCTAAAATCCGGCAGCGGTATCATCACCTCTTTCATCTGCTCCTGCCTCCAGCCTGTTGTCTTTTCGGACTAATATGGCATCCACCCTTCCGATTCTGCCCCGATCACTGATTTGATGCCCCATCGATTTAAGGGTAAGTATTGTCAGGCTGTCCAAAGCATTTGTTTCGATAAACAGTGTATCGGGTTTCCATTGGTGATGAACACGTTTGGCGTTCACTGCCTGTTCCATATTCATACCGTATTCTATCACGTTGAGGATCGTTTGAAAGACCGAAGTGATAATGGTTGAGCCACCGGGTGTACCTGCCAGCATTAACAGTTTCCCGTCCTTTTCCACGATGGTAGGTGTCATGGAACTAAGCATTCTCTTGCCTGGCGCTATGGCATTGGCTTCCCCACCAATTAATCCGTAATAGTTGGGAACACCGGGCTTGATGCTGAAGTCATCCATCTCGTTATTGAGCAGAAAGCCTGAGCCGGCTACAAATACCTTACTGCCAAACCCACCATTCAAAGTAGTGGTAACCGCCACTGCATTGCCGTATTTGTCAACAATGGAAAAGTGGGTGGTTTCGGTGCTTTCCACCAGGGCTGCCTGACCCGCTGATATATCGGCACTTAAGGTGGCGCTGTCGGGGTGATAATCGGCCATTCTCTTTGCGTTATAGTCGGCGTCAATTAATTGATCCACGGGTACATCCCAAAAATCCGGGTCGCCTAAATGGGTGGCGCGATCTGCGTATACTCTTCTTTCCGCCTCTGTCATCAGGTGGATGCTGGCGGCAGTGCCGTATCCCATTTCGCCAATGGCGTATGGTTCTATACTTTTTAATAGTTGCAATAAGGCCACGCCGCCACTGGAGGGGGGAGGCATGGTAATTATCCTGTATCCCTTGTATTGGCCGATTAAAGGGATTCGCCACGTTGCCTGGTAATTTTCCAAATCTTCCAGACTGATAATGCCATTGCCTCGCCTCATTTCCTCAACAATGTTTTTGGCTGTAATACCTTTGTAAAAGCCGTCTTTTCCTTTGGTTTTAATCAGCTGTAGCGTAGCGGCTAAATCCTTGTATTTGATGATGTCTCCTTCCTGCCACCCTTTTTCATTCATGACAAACTCCGGAACAATGGTATTGTATTTTCTGAATGCCTCCTGATTTCCATTCAATGCTCCCGCTTCCCTGGCCGTTAGCTGAAAGCCTTTTTCGGCCAGATCAATAGCCGGATCGAGCAATTTTTCCCAGGGCAACGTGCCGAACTTTTCGTAAGCCTCAGCCATGCCGGCTACCGAGCCGGGAACTCCCGCTGCCAGGTGACCTCTGAGACTAAGGTTTTCAATCACTTCCTGGTTTTCGTCCAGGTACATATCCCTGTCTGAGCCCGCAGGTGCTTTTTCCCTGAAATCCAATGTTGCCGTCTTCCCGTAACTTTCCCTGATAACCATAAAACCTCCGCCACCAATATTTCCGGCTGCCGGATATACTACCGCCAGGGCAAACTGGACCGCAATAGCTGCATCTACCGCATTCCCGCCTTGCTTTAATATTTTGGCGCCTATTTCCGATGCCAGTGGATGTGCGGAAACGACCATGGCGCTATCAACCACCAAACCTGATTTCTGAACTTGTACTTGTAAAGGTGCTGTTTGATCACAGGAAGCAAAAATGAGTAGTAAAATAACTGATAACGGGAGGATGTTTTTCATATTTTAAAATGGTTAGCCATAATTTTTACCGCTATTATAAACTTTTATTTCAGATTTCTTTCAAACAGCTGAAAGATCCTTTTGTATTCGTCTGTCCAACTGCTTGGTTCTACAAATCCGTGGTTTTCAACCGGGTACACGGCAAACTCCCAGTTTTCTTTACCCAGCTCTATCAGGCGTTGCGCCAGCCTGACGACATCCTGAAAGTGCACGTTGGTGTCTACCATTCCATGGCAAATCAATAAAGCATCCTGTAACCCCTCGGCGTAATAAATAGGAGAGCTTTTGATGTAGGCCATGCTATCCAACTCCGGCGTATTCAGGATGTTGGCAGTATAGGGATGATTGTAATGCGCCCAGTCAGTAACCGATCTCAATGCGGCGCCTGCTTTGAAAGTGCCCGGCCTGGTAAACATAGCCATCAGGGTAATAAATCCGCCGTAAGAACCGCCATAGATACCAATTCTCTCTGGAGATACGTTGTACTTTTCGGTCAAAAACCTGGCGCCATCTACCTGATCTTCCAAATCTTTTCCGCCCATGTAACGATAAATACCGGTTCGCCAGTCGCGCCCGTAGCCTGCGCTACCCCGGTAATCAATATCGAGCACCGTATAGCCATGATCTGCGAGGTAGTTGTGGAACATAAATTCCCTGTAGTAGGAACTCCACCATTTATGAGCGTTCTGTAAATAACCGGCGCCATGGACAAATATTACCGCCGGACCGTCCGGTTGTGGCTGGGAAGGTCTGTAGAGTCTGGCATTTACTTTTGCACCATCGGAGGCTTTGAAAGTCACAATTTCCGGATCCCGCCAGGGGTAAGCCTTAAAACTTTCGGCCTGGGAATAGGTAATTCTTTTCGGTTGATTATCGGCTTTGTTTTCCGCCAGATACAATTCCCACGGCTGATTGGTGTAAGAATGGAGAATGGCCATTTGTTTTTCATCAGGTGATAAGATCACATCATTTCTCCCTGCGAGACCGGTTAATTTTATCGGCTTCCCGCCGTGAATACTGACTTTGTAGTAATGTCGCTCACCCGGATGCACCTCGTTACTGCCGAAATAGAAATACTGTTTATCCCTGGAAATTTTTGGATTATATATTTCAAATTTCCCTTTGGTAAGCGTTTTCTTTTTTCCGGATTTTGTATTTACCATACATAGGTGTGCATAGCCACTTTCCTCGGATACATACCAGATGGACTCATTATCCGGCATCCATCCAATCCTTCCCATTGAAAAATTCCACGATCCGATTCCCGGACCTCCGATCCAGGCATCATCCTGCTGGCGGTCCAGTAAACGGGGCTCGCCGCTACGTACATCCAGTGACATGATCCACCGGTCCTTGTTATCCAAAGCGCGTACAACGATGATGGCCTCCTGCCCATTTTCAGACCAAAGGGGCCCGAGCGCAACAACCTCTCGCATTTTTGCGGAAGTGGAAACTTTCTTTTTATTAGTTCTCAGGTACGCGGGAATGTCATATATGCCGGGGATGCCTTCCATGTTCAGGTAATAGCAGCTATCGCTTTCCAAATCGAGAATGCCCATTTTGTAGGTGGTATGATTACCACCAACCTTTGATCTGGCCTTGATGTCTTCTGTATAACCGCCTTCGGTGACATAGTTGGGTACAATGGTTGATTTAGCGCCTTTAAGCGCTTCAGTTAGTCTGAAGGTCACAAATTTTTCATCAGGGCTTAATTGCAAAGCGCTGATGGATTTGTTTCCGTGGTAAATCGCTTTGGGTTTCTCAGGTTTATGCTGCTTACGTATTTTTTCCCTGGCCTCCCTTTTTTCCTTTCTTGACTTCAGTACTTCAAAGTGATTCAGTTGATCCTGCTTCAGCCATTGATCTGATTTCGACAACATTGGTTTGTCTTTTTTGCTGGCATAGCCCTTTTTAAAATTTGTCAACTGCTTGATTTGTCCGTTTTTTAAATCCCATGTATGCAAATTACTGCCAATTTGATATATAATACGGCTATCGTCACTCAGGAAGGCAGGATTGAATTCTCTTTGAATTGAATTGGTTAATTGTTTGATGTCACTTGTCGGTATTTCCAGCAGAAACAGATCGCCGTCTTTTTCATATATTTTTAAATTTCCCTTTTCATTGATCTTTCCTGAAAAGGAAGGAAGGGATCTTCTGACGGCCGGTGATACCTTTTGTGGCGTCAATTCCCCGGGTTTTATATAATACAGGGAATCACCTGATAAATTTTCAGGATTCCAGTCAAAGTATAAGGTTTTACTGTCATCAGACCACCGCAGATTAGAGGGGGAGTGCCCAACCCATGATTGTCCCTGCATGATTTCCTCTATTTTTAAAGTGGTAGCATTTTGGCTGAAGACGACCGGGGGAAAACATAAAAAAAGGGCATAGATTGCAAGCCAACGATAGGTAATATTCATAGGTTATTCAGGACTAATAATTAATTAAGATGTAGCATATTAAAAAAATGGAACGGGTAAAGTTAAACAATTGCGGAGGTTTTAATGATAAATCCGGGAGGGAAATACAATCGTTCCATGGTTATTGCCGGTTCGAAATGGTAGAATATTAAAATTTCAGGCCATCATATAAAAGTCAATACCGGCCTTGTATCCATTTGCAAGAAGGTATTGACAGATTCTGGATTTCCCGACCCTGTCTCCAACATAACTTAATATCAATACATTTCCCGGTGGCGGAATGTCCGAATAATGAATGACCTTCCTCTTTTGTGGCGGGTCGGGCGGTGTGGAAACATCGATGTAACCACTGATTGGCAGATGATCATTTAATTCGGCAGACTTTTGAAACACTGATTTTCCCCAACCCCATATCCATATTTTGGGAGGTTTATCGGGAAATCTTTTTTTGATCCAGCTTATGATGTATTTGCTCTTGATTTTATAGAAAGCCTCTTTCCCGTAGTTGCTGTGTATCCTGGACAGCCGGTCGGCCCTGTCGGTCCAGGTAAGTAATTCCCGGTCTATTTTGGAAAACTTCACTCCCTCATGCATGAGCCTAAGCCAAAGTTCATAGTCCTCCGGCAGTTCTGATTCGTCGTAATAGCCGTATTTATCCATTACTTCCTTTCTAAACATTACCGTTGGATGGGCAATAGGAGAATCCACAAAACGGTTGATATAAATTTCCTGTGGCGATAGTAGCGAGTTGATCCATTGGCAATGAAGAAAATATCCCTTTTGCTTTTGGGTATCTCCGGAAAATTTCACCAATGAACTGACGACGTCAATTTCAGGATGTTCCTGCAGGAATTGGTATTGTAGCACCAGCCGGTCAGGGGAAGCGACGTCGTCTGCATCCATTCTGGCGATGAATTGACACCGGCTGCGTTTGATGGCCTCATTCAAAGATCTCGCTATGCCCAAATGATCCTGGTGTATAATGGTGATCCTTTGATCCGCGTAGGTGTTCAATATATGAGCTGTGTGATCCGTTGACCCGTCATTGACAATGATGAACTCAAAGTGCCGGAAGGTTTGATTGATAACGCTATCAATGGCTGTTTTTACAGTATCTGCGGCATTTCTTACCGGCATTATAACCGAAACCAATGGTCTGATCAATAGCTGGGGATTAACGTTTAAAGAAGCTTTTACAAAAACCAATAAAGGCGTGAAACTCTTTTTTCTGAGTGAAAATTTCCTTTAACGTTGTCAGGTATCTTTGAATTGAGACGCCTCCCTTTTTTTTATGGTCAGGTGATGGGGAAGCCGGAGGCGGAGTAGGGGTGTAGGTGTTTTTAGCTTTCCTGTCGGAAGCATAAACGATATCATTGTTATCCAGTATCGAGGCCAGTTCATCGGCCCTTTTAAAAGATTTTTTGGCCTGATCGGTATAACCCATTTTTTCCTCTACCATTCCCCTGTTGTTAATAGAAATCGCATCTTCCGGATCCAGGGCAATGGCTTTGTCATAATCTTCCAGCGCGCCCTGTAAATCGCCGATACGGTCTTTGATAAAGGCCCGGCTGGCATATCGATAACCATTATCGGGCTCCAATGCTACGGCCTTGTCAAAATCGGCCATGGATTTATCCGGTTCTCCCATAAAATGATAAACCAGCGCCCGGTCACTTAATATAACGGCGTTGTCAGGCGCGAGGAGTAAGGCTTTTTGAAAGTCTTGCATTGCCCCTGCATAATCTGGTAATTTGGCCCTTGCCAGGGCCCGGGTGTGTAAGGATGGAAGGTGATCGGGATCTGCCGCTAACGCCTTGTCAAGCCAGGATATTGAATTGGCATAATCCTGATTTTCAAATAATTGCGTGGCTTTTTGGTAATATTTATTTACGTCCATAACAAAAAGAAAACCAGCTAATGTTTTACTCTGACTCTCTTGGTCCTTTTTTTCCAGCGATCTTTTTTAGGGTTGTAAAACCTGTTTCTGTTTTTGGGTTTTGTGATCTTGGCTGAAGCCGAACGGCGTCCGCTGGAGCAGCCGGTAGTCATACATGACAACCCAAAAATTATCACTACTAAATATAACGATATATAATTTTTTTGTTTGAATCTCATTAAATAATTGTAAGCACTTCTCCATTAAAACGGCGAATGTAGTGATTAATTGAATGGCTTAAAATCTTTTAACCTGAAAAGAAAAATTTTCAATGAATGGCCTGTTAAATTTTGATCCTCGGAGCTTACAAGAGCTGCTATTTCCTTTTGCGGAAAGCCGTCGTAGGAATTAAACTTAAAGCGATTGAAAATAGCTATAGCGCGATAAACATAGGTCTAATTATCGCTCGCTCTATTTTAGTTGGTAGGTTGGTAGCCTCTCTCAAGTTTTTAAGATCCGGCGAGAATATTTACATACCTTTTCCCATAACACACCGAAACTTCCACATCACAGTTTAATTTCACAATTGCCTGCCGCTGACTTATAGATGGCCTCTACCACGCGGATATCTCTTAATCCCTCATCACCCGGGACGATCATTGGCTCATTGTTCATGATTGAAGCGGAATCTTCATCCATTTGCCTGGCTTGCTGGTTTGCTATTGGAAAATTAATTTCCGTGCCGTCGGACATGCTGCCCTTGTTATTCCGGTAGGAGGAGTGCGGTTCCATTTTGAGCCAGCCTTTTTCGTAGTTGACCTGCAGATAATTCATTCGAATGCCAAAGCTGGTGTGACATGCTGCCCGGGCCCCGCTTGGAAATTCCAATTGAAACATCATGGTTTCTTCAACTTCATGATACACTTCAGGCCTGGTGGTAGAGGCCTGTGCTGTAACTGAAACAGGTTCTTCGCCCGTTGCCAATCTGGCTCCTTGCAGCGCATAAACACCCATATCACCCATGACACCCCCGCCCATGCTTTTACTTTGTTTCCAATGATTGGTTCTGCCATCAAAATATCCTGCTGCCGAGGTAATCATTTTCACCTTACCAAATGGCCGCTCCTTGCCGACCTTTGCATAGGCCTGGATATTTGGATCATGTTGACATCTGTAGCCTATAGCCAATTTAACTTTGTTGTCCTTACAGGCTTTGATCATGGCTTCACAGTCGGCCACAGAAGGGGCCATAGGTTTTTCACAAAAAATATGTTTGCCGGCGTTTGCTCCCCGAATGGTATACTCAGCGTGCATAGAAGGTGGCAGCACAACATAGATAACATCAATTTCAGGGTTATTGGCTATTTCATTATAGTTTTGATAATTGTATACGTTTTTGTCCTTAATCCCATATTTCTCCTGCCAAACCGGAATCTTCTCAGGACTGCCTGTTACAATTCCTTTAAGTTCACAGTTTGTTGTTGATTGAAGCGCAGGGGCCAGTATATCCGTACTGTAATACCCCAGTCCTACCAGGGCAACACCCAACTTAGTTTTCTTGCGTTTAGTGGCTGATACTAACGCCTGCGGTGCAAATACGCTGGATGCGGCTATGATTCCAGCTTTTTGAATAAATGTTCTTCTATGTACTTCCATCTATGCAAAATAATAAAAAAAACAAAAAAATGTTGGGACCAGAACTATTCAATAGATGGAAGGAATCCATGTGCTCACTTTTGAGTTTAAATGTAAAAGGAGCAGTGGTGTTGAACGACCTTTGTCATGGCCGGATCATTTCATCAATTTGAGTAGGTGTGACCTCTTAAGGTTTTCTTAAAACTTACAGTATTCTACCACCATCATCATAAAACGGATGTATCTTTTGACTTTTTCTAATGCTATCCATACTTATTTCTTTCCATAGCTTAACATCCGGTCTTTTTTCTCCCTGATCATAAAACCGGGCTCCTTCACCTATCACATTGTAATCACCGATATCCGCTCGTGCCTTTGCCACCAGCTTTAACATTTTTTGGACAATATCCGGATTAAAAGCAGCTACATCTCTGCGTTCAGACGGGTCAGATTTGAGGTTATATAATTCCAGGTCTTTTACCGCTTCCATATCTTCCCGCCTGTATACTGACTTTTTGCTGTTTGTCATTCCTATTGCCGCTTGAGGTCTGGGTAATACCAGCTTCCATTCATCCTGACGCACAGCCTGCAGGTGGGTCTCGATATAATAGTAGTACGTTTGCTCCAATACCTCTTCCTCCGCACCTTGAACGATCAAAGAGGTAATATCTTTTCCATCGATTGTTATTCCTTCCGGTAGCTTTGCCCCACCCAATTTGGCGAAGGTAGGCAACCAATCCATGGATGTGACCACCCTATCGTTGACTATACCCGATTTGGTATATTTACCTCCCCATACGATGCATGGTACCCGTACTCCTCCTTCCCATGTAGTGGCTTTACCTGAACGAAAGGGAAAAGCGGACCCTCCATGTGTTCCCCTGGCTCGCCAGGGACCATTATCAGAGGTAAACACCAGTATTGTATTGCTGTCAAGATCCAATTCGATGAGTTTTTGCCTGATCTGTCCCACACTCCAATCGAGCTCTTCTATTACATCTCCATATAGGCCAAAGTTCGATTTACCTCTGAACTTTTGGCTTGCTCCCAGTTTGGTATGCGGCATGGTATGGGCGATGTACAGGAAAAAAGGACCGTTTTTTTCTCTTTCTATGAACTGAAGGGCTTCAGATGTATAAAGTTGAGTAAGTGTATCGACTGTGATTTTTTCATTGACCAGTTCTTCATTTCGATAGACATCTCTGACCCCACCATCATTACTCGAAGGCAGGCCAAACCAATAGTTAAATCCCATGGCTCTGGGGTAGATGTCATCTCTCTGAAAACCCTGCCCATGCCCGTTTAAATCCCATTTTCCAATACAACCACTGGTATACCCGGCTTCTTTCAATACTTCGGGTAGCAGCACTTCTTTGGGATGAACCATAGGATGCATTCTTTTTACATTCCCTATTTCTGCTACTCTCAACGGATAGCACCCTGTCATAAAAGCTGTTCTTGATGGTCCACATATTGGCTGGGCATAAAAATTGGTAAAACGTATACCTTCTTTTGCCATCTGATCTATATTTGGTGTTTTGATCAGTGGTGAACCATAGCATCCCAGGTCATTATATCCTTGATCGTCGGTCAGGATGATGATAAAGTTTGGCTTTTCAATCTGGTCTCCACCAGTAGATGGACTGTCTTTTACCTTGCAGTACGGCAAAAGTAAAACGACAAAAATTAACGATATTGATCTCATAGCCATGGTTCTCTGACTTTAAGTTTGCCTTGATGTATGTTGGTCAATGAATTGTTTATCTTTTAGGATATCACGGATTTTGATACTTACACCTTGATTCAATAGAAATTATATTAGAATCACCCCCCATATATTACTGGGTGAAGATAACTAAATATCTCATAACTTTGCTCAGGTAATGACATTGAGCAATTTCCCGGAAATTTCAGGTCATATTTTGGAGGTGAAAATTATAAACACTATCTTAAATCGGTCATTTTAAATCACCATTGTTTTTGATTCAATATGAGGGCTAGTGTAGGCTTTTTTATCATTATTACCGGAATTATAGGAGAGGTTGGGGCTCAGACTAACCAGGTGGTTTATGAGTATGACAGTATTAAAATGGCTTCGTTGTATGCCAGATCGCGGGAACAGCGGATCAAAAATCCGGAGCTGTCACTGGAATTGGGGCAGGAATTCCTGGACATGGCCAAAAAATCTAAAAATAAAGCCAAAGAAGCCGTTGCTCTTGAAAACCTGGCCAGAATTTTTTTCAATATAGGCAGTTACAGTCGGACGCTGGAGTATTTTTTTGATGTGCTCCGTATTGCAGAAGAACAGGGAGATAGTTTCAACCAGGCGATCACCTTAAACAATATTGGCATTGTCTATGGAGAAAACGGTCAGCTGGAAAAGGCCCTGGAATATTATGGTAAATCTTTGGTGATAAAAGAGCAGATGGGCAACCAGGAAGCTATTGTCAATACCTTGAGCAACATTGGATTGATTTACGACGAACTGGGAGAATATGAAAAAGGCTTCGACAGCTATACCAAGGCTTTGAATATTGACCGAAAAAGGCAATACGTCGACGGGATCTTTATTTCCTTAAATAATTTAGGGCAGAATTTTCTGAAAAGAGGCCTTTATGATTCCGCATTGATCTATTTTAAAGAATCCTGGAATCTTGGCGCCACGGTAGAAAACGATTATGATAAAGCCCATCTTTTAAACAACATGGCAGCCGCTTATCTGGGTAAAGGGAAATCTACCGAGGCAGAAGAATTTTATCTCAGAGCCATTGCGTTGGCCGAAAAAATAAAGGCGCGATTGAGACTTCGTGAAAGTTATCTGGGGCTTTCCAAGGTATATGATGCCATGAGTGATTACGGAAAATCACTGGCATTCTATAAGCGCTACGAGTACCTGAAAGATTCATTGTTTAATGAGGAAAAGCTTCAGAAGATCAATGAGATTGAAGCGGATTACAAGATCAAGAAGAAGGAGAGCGAAGTTAACCTCATTAAAAAAGAGTCGGAAATACAAGATCTGCGCCGCTCTCAAACGAGGCTGGTAGCCTATCTTTTGATTTCCTGCCTTTTTCTGTTTGGAACATTGATATTTGTCTTGTACAAAAGAAATCAATTTAAGATCAAGGCTAACAAGGACCTCGAATTAAAAAACAATGAAATACTGTCAAAAAACATCGATATCATGGATAGTATCGCCTATGCAAAATCTATCCAGGAGTCTTTTTTGCCCGATCCGAAGATTTTAAATAAATTTTTCACCAATTCCTTTATTTACTACAAAGCCAGGGATGTAATTAACGGTGACTTTTTTTGGATTGCAGACGAGGAGGATTACCTGATTTTTGCGGTGGTAGATTGTACCGGTCATGGCGTGCCGGGAGCCCTGATCACCGTGATGGGTAATTCGTTGTTAAATGAGATTGTTAATGAGAAAAGGATATTGTACCCGTCAGAAATTTTGACGGAGCTGAATTACCGGGTGTTGCATACCCTTAATCAGGAGAATTACCAGGGAAATAACAATGAAGGTATGGATGTGGCGATTGGCAGGTTTGACAAGGGCAGCATGAAGCTATCCTTTGCCGGAGCCAAAAGGCCATTGTATTATTTCAGAGATAATCATCTCCATATGATCAAAGGGGACTCACATTCTGTGGGAGGTACATTTTATGCGAAAGACAGGGATTACAAGGAACATGAAATTTATTTAAACAAAAATGATACTTTCTATGTTTTTACCGATGGCTATGCAGATCAGTTCGGGGGTGAAAACAACAAAAAATTCCTTCCGGGCCGCTTTAAGGATCTGATATGCGAAATACAGGGCGATGATATGGAGAAACAACGCGAAATATTGGATAGAAAATTCAGGTATTGGAAAGGCGAAAGAGAACAAACCGACGATATACTTGTAATGGGGGTGTTGATTTAGTCCGATTAAATTTGTTAATTCGCGACCTAAACGTTTCTGAGTATCTGAACCCACATTTAAGTAGATTTCCTTTAAAAGTTTTATCGAATGCAAAGACACACGTACGACCTGGGAATAATTGGTAATTGTTCCTACAATGGATTGATAGATAAAAACGCTGTAATCAGGTGGCTTTGCTGGCCCAAATTTGATAGTAGCTTTATTTTTGGCAGTTTGCTTGATGAGGAAAAAGGCGGGCATTTTTCTATTTCCTGCAGCGATGAAAAGTATGAGTCTAATCAGTACTATGTGAAAAATACCAATGTCCTGTGCACGGAATTTACATCGGCCAACGGGGCCTTCAAGGTGACGGATTTTGCGCCGCGCTTTGAGCAATATGAGCGGAATTACAAACCCCTGATGCTAATTCGCAAGCTTGAGCCACTAGATGGCACACCGAATGTAAAAATATCGTGTAAACCGGTAGGTGATTATGGCAATGTGATCCCGGAAGTAGACTATGGGAGCAGCCATTTGAGATATATTGGTATGGATAAACCGGTAAGGCTTTCTACAAATATTTCCCTGAATTACATTATGGAGGAAAAATCCTTCGTACTTAATGGCGCCAAATATTTGATATTGACGTGGGGTGTGCCGTTGGAAGGACCCATTGAAACTACCGCAGAAGACTTTTTGAGAAAAACGATTTCTTACTGGCAGCACTGGGTGCAATTATGTACCATTGAGAACTTCTATCAGGAGGAAGTAATACGGTCCGCCCTGACCTTGAAAATACACCAGTTTGAAGATACGGGCGCTATTATCGCTTCGGCAACTACCAGCCTGCCGGAACATGACCAGTCCGGCAGAAACTGGGATTACCGCTATTGCTGGATGCGGGATTCGTTTTATACGCTGAAAGCGTTAAACCAAATCGGACACTTCGAAGAGATAAGGGTTTATTCAACCTATATTGAAAATCTGTCCAAGTCTAAAACCGACCGGTACAACCCGGTATATACACTGATGGGAGATGAGGATTTTGTAGAGGAAATAATTCCCCTGAAGGGTTATCTGGGTAACCAGCCGGTAAGGGTAGGTAACCAGGCAAAAGAGCATATACAGAATGACGTTTATGGCCAGATTTTGGTTTCTTTGCTGCCAATTTACGCCGATGAAAGATATATCTATGAGGGAAATGTTAAAAGTACTCAGCTGATATACAATCTTTTAGATGCCATAGACAAAACGATGGATGAACCGGATGCGGGGTTGTGGGAATTCAGAAATAAAAGTCAAAAACACTGCTATACCTTTTTATTTCACTGGGCCGGTGCCGGTGCTGCGGAGAAAATAGCCAAGAGAATTAACGACCCGAAAATGCTTGAGAAGGCAGTGCAGCTAAAAGAGCAAGCCAGCAAGCAAATTGAAAAATGCTACGATCCGGAATTAAAAGCTTATACGCAGGCCATTGGCACAAAAAATATGGATGCGAGCCTGCTGCAGCTTATTACCATGAACTATCTGGATCCCAGATCCGAGAAGGCGGCGCTCCATCTTAAAAAGTTAGAGAAAGAACTTAAAACACCTGAAGGGTTATTTTTCCGATACAAACATGAAGATGACTTTGGCGCGCCGGAGAATACATTTTTGGTGTGTTCATTTTGGTACGTAGAGGCCCTGGCTTGTGTAAACCGAGTAGATGAAGCGCAGAAGACCTTCCGCACGCTGCTTAACTATGCTAATCACCTCGGCCTGCTGAGCGAGGACGTCCATGCAAAATCAGGTAGCCAATGGGGTAATTTCCCTCAAACCTACAGTCACGTGGGTGTCATGAACGCCGCTGCCAGGATTTCAAGAAAACTGGATTTGCCCAATTTCGTGAATGGTATTTAAACCTCATTCCCGATACCACGGGTTTCAGACCGCCGGGGTCCATCTGCTAAATAGAAAATACCCTTAACCCTATTGGGCCTACAAGGTGGTCATTTTTGATATAAGTGCCTGTACGTTCTTTACAGTGTCAATGTTATACCTCGCTGAAGTGGTGGTGAAGCCTACCTTTAAAGTATAGGCGTCCCCGGGTAGTGCCTTGAAAGTGTCTTCGTCCGTGTAGTCGTCGCCAACAGCCATGATAAAGCTCCAATCATCTTTATCAAGCCATGTTTTGGCAGCCAATCCTTTGTTTACCTTATTGTCTTTTACCTCCAGGACCTTATTGCCTTCCATGAGTTGCAGATTGGTTCCCGAGATTCTCAGATTAAGCTTTTCCATTAATTCATGCTTACGGATCTCTGCCAAACCCGGATCAAGCTTTCTGTAATGCCATGCTATTGAATAACTTTTTTCCTCAATAAATGATCCCGGTGTTCTGTCAACGATTCTTTCCAGAAATTCTCGAATACCGGATTTCCAGTTATCTCTAAGGTCGTTCATCTTACACCAATCGCCATTAATGTCTTTTTGCCAGGCACCGTGTTCGGCAATCAGGTGTAAAGGTAAATGATCAAACCACGAGCCGAGGGTATTTTTGTCGCGGCCGCTAATGATGACCACCTTATTTCTCTCATCATCGCACAGTTTTTGCAAATCTGCCAGCAATTCCTCTGAGGGGCGGGCCTTCATAGGATCATTTTTGAATCCCACCAGGGTGCCGTCATAGTCCAGAAAAATTAACCTTTTGGTAGATTTTTTATAGTCATTTAAAAGCCGATCCTCCGTATCTTCGTCGAATTGCTTTTCAAGGAGTTTGTCTGATTGCTTTCTCAATTCTTGTAATCTTGTTAAGAAACTATTAGCCCAACTATTTATATTGTTGCGCCGGATGATTTTCTGCATCCTTTTATTACGTGTTTTTTGCTCTTCCTCCGGCATATTAATGGCCTTATGCAAGGCTTCTACAATGCTGGCTGTACTGTTTGGGTTGACCTGCAATGCACTCGTAAGTTCTTTAGCGGAGCCGGCCATTTCACTCAATATCAGTACACCTTTGCCATCTGTCTTGGTGGCAATATATTCTTTGGAAACCAGATTCATGCCATCGCGATAGGGTGTTACCAATGCGATCGGTGAAATGTGATACCAGGCAATTAATCTGGAAAACCGGAATGATCGATAATAATAGTGAATAGGGGTCCAGTTTGATGTGCCCCATTTTCCGTTGATTTTACCGACCTCCAGGTCTATTTCATCCTTCAGGCTCTGATACTGGGGAACGGTAGATCGCGACGGCACCAAAATGATCACCAGCGTAAGTTTCCGTTTGTATTCGGGATACCATTCCAGGAAGCGGTCAAAAGCCTTCAGGCGCTTTGGGAGGGCCTTGGAATAATCCAGCCTGTCGATGGCCAATACCACCTTTTCTCCTTTGCGGATGGTTTTTTTGTAGCGCTCTATTTCTTTTTGAGTTTCTGCATCATTAACAGCCTCAGCGAATTTATCATAGTCAATACCCATCGGTAAACTATCCACATCCACAATTCTGTCATTAAGCATAATGCGGCCAAGAAAATGATGGCTCAGGTCCAGTATTCTGCTTGCCGCACTAAGAAAGTGCCGGACATAGTCGTAGGTATGAAATCCCACCAGGTCAGCTCCCAATACACCCTCCAGGATCTCACTACGCCAGGGTAACGTTCTGAAAAGTTCATAAGATGGAAAAGGAATATGCAAAAAGAACCCAATGGAGGCTTTGCGGTATTCTTCTCGGATAAGTTTTGGGATGAGCATTAAATGATAATCCTGTACCCAAAATATGTCATCTGGCCTGGCGATTTTAAATAGCTTTTCTGCAAATATCATGTTGACTTCCTTGTAGGCCAGCCAGTAGCTGGTCATATACATGGTATACTGCTGAAAATAATGAAACAACGGCCACAATGTTTCGTTGCTAAAACCCTGGTAATACTTGTCGTACTTATCCTGCGACAAAAAGACCGGATACATTTTCAGGTCTTTTAATTTGCCGGTAATTTTTTCCTGTAATGCAATGTCATTGGTAATAATACCCGGCCAGCCCAACCAGATTATTTCCTTATCCGAGTTCAGGGATTTCAAACCTGTAGCCAGACCTCCTGCGCTAGGTTTCAAATCGATGTCACCTTCATTTTCAGTAATTGAAACCGGCAACCGGTTAGAAATAATTATTATTCTCGACATTAATTAAGTTTTAAACTCCTGGCCCGTCCTTCCCTAGTTTATTATGTACAACTATCTTTTAGTTAACCTGTCTGTTGAATTGTTAATAAAAAATAGTATTTTGGCGGTTTTTAATTCCTTTAGTTTGTCCGACCCCCAATATAATACAAAAAGTTTAAAAACGAAGGCCTGGTTTGTAATAGTAAACCCTACCGCTGCAGGAGGCAAGGGCAAAAATATATGGCCCAGGATTAAAAAGGAATTAATTATTCAAAAAATTGAATTTAATTTTTGCTTTTCGGAATATGCGCAGCATACTATTTTATTAGCTAAAAATGCAGTAAATAAGGGGTGTCGAAAGCTATTGGGCGTTGGCGGAGATGGTACGCTTAACGAGATGGTCAACGGTATATTTCAAAATGAAGAAAACGTTGATAGCCAGGATATAACGGTGGCCTGTATCCCTGTGGGCACCGGTAATGACTGGACCAGATCTCATGATATCAGCAATAGCTACCGGAAGGCTATTAATCACATTAAAAAAAACAGGGTCGTATTGCAGGATATTGGCAAGGTTAGTATGGCCACTGAGCATGGAGGCCTGAGCCGTTATTACTATCTTAATATTGCGGGGATTGGTTTTAATGCCTCCGTTGTAAAAAACACGAAATTGATATCCGCGAAATTGTTCCAGACAAAATACAATTACCTGCTGGCGTTGGTGGTGTCTTTAATCGGTTATCAGGCGACGCCTGTGACTATGACTACCGATGATATGTTAAACAAAAAAAAGATATCGGCGTTTGCCATTAATATTGGTATTTGCCGATACAATGGCGGAGGTATGATGATTGTACCTCATGCCAGGTATGACGATGGGCTGTTATCGCTGACGGTGATAAAAAAAATCAACCGGCTGAAGGTAATCAGGAACTTTTTTAGGCTTTTTGATGGTAGTTTTATCGGGGAAAAAGAAGTTGAAACCCTAAACGCACCAAAAGTAACTATCTCCGCCGATAGCCCGGTAGGGGTTGAAATGGATGGTGAGCTTGCGGGTGAATCGAAATTAATTACATTTGAAAATTTAGGAAAGAAATTAGGTGTTGTAACGGGCAATATTTAGTTTATTTGTAAAAAGTAATAAGACAAACATTGGATTTTAAAGATTTTAATTTTAGTAAGCAACTGGTAGAAGGGTTGTCAGCCATGGGGTTTAAAAAGCCAACCCCAATTCAAGAGCAGGCCATTCCGGCCATCATTGACGGAAAAGATCTGATAGCCTGCGCCCAAACAGGTACAGGAAAAACCGCTGCGTTTTTGCTGCCGGTTATGGATGATATTATCAAAAGTTCCGGGGACAATATTAGCACGCTCATTATAGTTCCTACCCGCGAGTTGGCTGTTCAGATCGATCAGCAACTACAGGGGTTTTCATACTTCACGCCAATTAGCTCCCTGGCAGTATACGGTGGTGGAGATGGCAATACTTTTAACCGGGAAAAGGTGGCTTTGACAGAAGGTGCCGACATCATTATTGCCACACCGGGAAGAATTATTACCCACCTTAACCTCGGGTATGTCAATTTTGGCGACCTGCGACACCTGATCCTGGATGAGGCTGATAGAATGCTCGACATGGGCTTTTTTGACGATTTGATGAAGATTGTTCGGCAGCTTCCTGAAAAAAGGCAAACTTTATTGTTTTCAGCCACGATGCCACCTAAAATCCGGCAACTGGCCGAAAAGATCCTGCAAGATCCTTTTCGCATCGATATCGCTATTTCCAAGCCGGCAGAGGGCTTGTTCCACGCCGCCTTTTCCGTATATGATACGCAAAAATTAGACCTGGTTAGTCATCTGATTTCGGCAAAGCCATTGCCCAGTATTATTATATTCTGTTCTACAAAGCTCAATGTAAAACGTATTAACAAAAGCCTGAAAAAGCTCAAATTTAAATCAGAGGAAATTCATTCTGATCTGGAACAGGAAGAAAGAGAGGACGTTTTACGACGGTTTAGAAACCGGGAATTGCAGATATTGGTGGCTACCGATATTTTGTCCAGGGGTATTGACATAGAAAATATCAGCCTTATCATCAACTACGACGTGCCGCCTGATGCAGAGGATTATATCCATAGAATCGGACGAACCGCCAGAGCGGAAACTACCGGTGTTGCCTTCACATTTATCAATGAAAGTGAGCAATATAAGTTTAAAAGGATTGAAAATCTCATTGGCCACGAAATCAGGAAGGTAAAACTACCGGCAAGTATAGGAGAAGGGCCGGCATATAATCCCAATCGTAAGAGTGGGGGTAAAGGGGGGAAAAAAAGATATTACAAAAGGAAAAAGAGAACAAAATAATTAACACTTCGCCTTGAATATTTACCACAGGCAAAATGCCAACGTCTGACCTCAAAAGGCCATTTTACCCATTTCCATTATTCGACAAGCATTTTATGACAGGAGCTCCTGAAAATGGCTCCTGTCAGTGATTACATTTAGAGATCAAAAATGATGTTTACTACACCAAAAAGCGGGACGCCATTACTTTGATCATTTTTGCCGACAAAGTATAGGTTGTGGATGCCGGCATTGGCTTCGCCAAGATCGATAACCACTGGAAAAAGAGGCTTGTTTTCCATTACCTCGGCTTTTCCTATCAACTTTCCGTCTGGCCCATCTGCTCTCACCTCAATTTCTCCTCCTACAACATCATCGTTTTTTCCAGCCATAAGGGTAATACTTTTCACCGACGTAAGATCGATGTTGTCGAAATGAATATAGGATTCATGAAAGAAAACCACTACTTCGGTCTTGGTTCCGGGAATTTCCACGACCATAGACTCTGAATTACCATCAAAATTTTTGGCTGGTATATCGGGACTTCTTAATACCAGGGTTTCACCCGCACTCAATGGCCCGATTTTGGATCCTCCTTTATCAGTATAAGAGGCTTTGATAAAATAGGTGCCTTTTAAAGGGGTTTTCAGGTGTTCATTAAAAGTGAAATCCCCGGCCAACGGCAAGCCTGCGCCGGTATTTTTCTCATCATTGATAGACAATATGTAAGTGGCAATTTGCTCGGCATCTTCTTTGCTAAGTTGCGGGTGAGCGGCCATAGCCTGTTCTCCCCATACGCCACCGCCGCCTTTAATGATTTTGTCGGCTAAATAATCGAGGTCATTTTCATTATATTTTTCCGCCACCTGAAGATAGGAGGGGCCTATTGATTTTTCTTCTTTTTGATGGCAGGCCTTGCAGTCGCTGCCTTCCATTAATCTTTTTCCTACGATGAATTTTGAGAAACCGTCATTTTCCTGGTGCCCCTGCTCGATTAATGTTTTATCAAAACCCTGATCGAGATAGTCTATGGTCAGGTAAACGTCTTCTGCGCTGATCGAGCCGTCTTTGGTGCTGCCATCTTCGGAATCGTCAACGGTCACATCATAGGTAACTTTTCTTTTGTCAAAGTAAAAGGTCTGATTTCCCTCCAGGGCAATACCTAAATTGGGTTTGTCATTTCCTACCCTGATTTCCAATTGGTCTACCCCCTGATTGCCTTCGGTATCTGTCACCGTCAATGTCGCCTTGTAAGTCCCGGGCGCAGGAAAAGTGAAGGCGGGACTTTCTTCCGCGACGGGCGTGCCACCCTTTTCCATAAATTCCCAGTTATAGGTAACCTGGTCACCATCGTAATCTGTAACTTCGGCGCTGAAATTGACTGTTAATGGCGCCGCGCCGACGGTTTTATCAGCGGCGATCTTCACAACAGGAGGTCTGTTGCCACCATTATAGTCGATACGGAAGAGTGTGGCATCCTGATTTCGGCTGAACCACTTTTCTCCATATTCTACGCCATACAAAGATCCGTCGGGACCAAATTCAAAATCCATGATATTGCTAAAATCGGTATTGGGCATAAACGGATCAAGGTTGGCCAAATCTCCGTTTTCATCCATGGTAACAATCAAGATCCAATCCCTGATCCAATCGTATATGAACATTTTTTTATCGAAGTAATCCGGGAATTTATTTTTCAGACCTGCAAAATTTTCCCTGTGAACAACAGGGCCGGCCATCGCATTTCTACCGCCTTCGCCAACAATTGGAAATTCCGGGGATTCGGCATAAGGGTACCAGATGAATGCAGGTTGTGCCGGGGGAAGTTCGGTTCTTCCGGTATTATTCACGGATGAATTAATAGGCTTATCCGGATCAAAGTAGTCTCCCGATTTTTTAGTGGAGAAATCATAGTCGCGGTAAGCCTTGTTATTTCCAACAAAGTAAGGCCACCCAAAAAATCCTGCCGCTCTGGCCTGATTGATCTCATCGTGGCCTCTGGGACCCCTCTTTTTATGTTCCTCTCCCGCATCGGGGCCTACATCTCCCCAATACAGGTAACCGGTTTTTTGGTCAATTGAAATACGATAGGGATTACGGCATCCCATCACATAAATTTCTGGTTTGGATAAGCTATCGTCCTTGGGAAAAAGATTCCCATCAGGGATCGTATACGTGCCGTCTGGCTCAGGATGTATTCTCAATATTTTTCCACGTAAATCATTGGTGTTGCCGGAACTACGCTGGGCATCCCATGGCTTTTTCTTACGTCGCTCATCAATGGGAGCATATCCCTGAATTTTGAAAGGATTGGTATCATCACCGGTTGATAAAAACAGATTTCCGTCAGGCCCAAACTCGATAGATCCACCCGTATGACAGCACTCATCCCGTTGCACGGGAACCTTTAACATGACGATTTCACTGTCCATATCCAGATCTTCACCATTTAACTCAAACCTTGACAAATGTTGTACAGGTTCATCCCCGGCGGGGCTGTAGTACAGATATATCCAGTGATTGTTGTCGTAGTCAGGATCGAGTGCCAGCCCGAGGAGGCCGTCTTCAAATTTGGTATGCACCTGGATGTTAGCAATAACCTTAGTGGTATCGAGTTCAGGATCATGTAATTTAAGCTGACCGCGACGTTCGACAAATAGTATCTTTCCGTCGCTTAAAATGGTCATTTCCAATGGTTCGTTCAGATTTGATTCCAACACCACCTTGGTAAACCGGTTTTCTTCCGGTAGCCGGTAGGTAGTAGCTTTACTGTAATCCAAAGGCTTATTTTGGCCGATGGCGTAGTTGATACCACCCAAAATATGGGTGAGATAAGCTTCCTCGATAAAGGACTCCTTCGTGTGCCCTAACCCGGTGTAGAAAGCCCTTCCGCCATCGTAATCATGATACCAGGCAATGGGATGGTTTTCACCATTGGTACCTCCTTCATAAGAAGTTTCGTCAAGGTTCATTAAAACTTTTGTCGCCGGGTTTAGCGACTTGTAATTATACCATTCATCTGCCCGTTGCCACTCGTCGCCGAGGGCCTGGGTAGCTTCATGATTTTTGTCCAGCACCTGTATTTTTGCTTCCCGAACGTTTGGGTTATTGGGGTGACCATTAAAATACCCGCCCACTAGCTTGCCGTACCACATCCAGTGATATTCAGTGTCGGCGGCGGCATGAATACCGACAAAGCCACCGCCCGCCTGGATGTAACGTTGAAAATCGGCCTGTTGGTAATAGTCTAATACATCGCCTGTGGTATTAAAAAATATAACTGCGCTGTATTGCTTGAGATTTTCTTCTGTAAAAAGTGCAGCATTTTCGGTCGTGTCTACCTGGAAACCGTGTTTTTGTCCCAGCGCCATAATTGCCTGTACACCAGGTTCAATCGAATCGTGACGGTAACCAGCTGTTTTGCTGAAAACCAATACTTTTTTGTCCCTCTTCGCTGCCAGGTCACAGGAATTTGTGCTGAGCATTAAAATGATCAGAATAAATAATTGCAAGCTTTTCTTCATGGTGAAATTTTTAAATTAGAACAAGATGGATGACCATTTTGTTAGCATTCCTTTTGTGATATTCGGTTTAGGTTATAGTTATGTCAGCGGTTTTGTTGTTATAGCGATCTTATTTTTATATTTCTGAACCAAACCCTGTCCCCATGGTCCTGCAAGGCAACATAGCCTTTTTTTGAGGATCCAAAATCAGGCATTTCTTTGAATTTGCTGCCTTCAATTAACGCTTTCCAGGAGGGATTGTTCATATCGTACGCGACTACTTTCTGTCCATTCAACCAATGTTCAACCTGGCCGTTGTTGGAAACAAGGCGTACCTGGTTCCATTGATTTGGGGGATTGACGGTAACAGACGTACATTCAATTAAATCATACAAATCACCGGCTCTGTGTTTTACGATTTTACCATCGGGATGCCGGGCATTATCCAATATTTGCATTTCCGGCCCGGTATGCCAGACATATTCGTATTGATCTTCTTCCAGCACATGGTAGATAATGCCACTATTACCTCCTTCGGAAATTTTCCACTCCAGGGCCAGTTCGAAGTTTTCATAGGGCTGATCTGTGATGATATCACCACCATTTTTTGCCTGCCACCCCTCTTTGTCACTTACTTCCAGGGTCAGGGTACCATCCTCTACCTTCCAGGCTGCACCTATTTCCTGGCTTTTAAAATTTCGCCATCCTTCGGTGGTTTTGCCGTCAAATAATAACTTCCAACCTTCTTGTTGTTCTTGCGCTGAGAGCGTATTGTGTGTGGCTGTCTCTTCAGTATTTGAGGCCATCTCTTCAGCGGAAGCGGGCTCGCTTTTTTCCTTCTGCCGGGTTTGGCAGCCAGTAAAAACAAAAACCGCAAAAAGCAATAGAAGACCTGCGTAAAAAACACGTTCTCGTTTCATAAGTGAAATTTAATTTGGCAAAATAATATGTATCTCAATGATAAGGATCAAATTTATTATTTTCTTTTATTAACAGATAAGATTATATAGAATATTAATCAATAATTATGACAAAATTTTGTTTGGAATCATGAATTTGCGGGAAACCATAACATGTCTATGACCGAATAAAGGCGTCTATCCATGCTTCACCCTGTCACCGAAATGGTTGGTCAGTTGTATTTATGCAGTTAAGAAGGCTGCGCCAAACACACCGGCACTATCGCCTAATTTGGGCTTGGCGATGATGGTATGGAAATTTTTGCTGGTATCAAATACATGCTTTTTGATAGCTGCTGGTCCTTTCTTGTACAGTAAGTCGATGTTGCCTACGCCGCCACCGATGACAATAATATCGGGATCGAGGATATTCACAATATTGGAGAGGCCGAGCCCAAAATAATGAATGAGTCTTTCTATGGTTTTGCTGGCAGCAACATCTGACCCATTTTCATAACTGGCCAGTATTTGAGGTAATTTCGCCTCCTTACCGCTTTGTTCCCTATAATACCTTTCCAATGAGGGGCCTGCAAGTACTGTTTCTACACACCCTATTTTTCCACAGTAGCACTTGCCGCCTGATGCGTCCAGAAAGATATGACCCCATTCTCCGCCTATTCCTTGATTTCCGTTGATGATTTTGTTGTTAACTACCACACCGCCACCAACCCCGGTTCCCATAATGACGCCAAATACTACCTGCGCCGCGGGAGCGAGATCGGGAACAATGCCCATCCTTGTTTCTGCCAGGGCGAAGCAGTTGGCATCATTGGCCAGTTTCACGGGGATGCCCAGTAAAGCTTCAAGGTCCTTTTGCAGAGGTTGTCCATTCAGACTGGTAGAATTACTGTTTTTCATGACGCCACTATGAGGATCCAGGGTGCCGGGTGTGCCGATGCCTATGGCTTGCGGTTGTTCCTGTATCTCCTCCGCAATTTGTGTAACCAGCTCTTTGATTCTTCCTAATATATGTTGATAACCCTTTGTCGATTCAGAAGGTATGCGTTTTCTGATCAACACCTCAGTTTTATCTCCGGGTCTGATTACCGCACCTTCTACTTTTGTACCACCGAGGTCAATTCCCCATAACAAATTTTTACCGGCATCCATCAATTCAAATTTTATAAATATTTGCTTCCCAAGGTTCCAGATTCAGCCCGTCAGCCCTATGGTCTATTTCCCGATTATAATTGGAAATAAGGCATTTTAGCCCTGTGGACCCTTCATGGGGCAAAGTTAATTTTCTTTTTTTATCAGAAAAATTTAATGCGACCAACATTTTATTATTTTCATCAAATCTTTCATAAACGAACAGATCAGGGTCCTCTATGTAAAGCAAATTAAATTGTCCATATATCAGCGTTTTATGGTCTCTACGGAATTTGATCATTTGCCGGTAGAAATTTAAAACCGAGTGTGGATCAGCTTCGCATTGGGCCACATTTACTTCCTTATAATTAGGGTTACAGTTGATCCAGGGCACAACGGCTGAAAACCCACCGTGATCTGTGTGATCCCACTGCATAGGCGTCCGTGCGTTATCACGGCTTTGGTCATGCACTATTTTCAGGAATTGGTCTAAATCTATACCGGCCTTTGCCGCTTCTTTGTAGCTATTGACGGTTTCAATATCATGATAATCATCAATTGAAGGGAAAGCTACATTAGTCATACCTATTTCATCGCCCTGATACAAAAAAACAGTACCACGCATAGAAAGTAACAACATGGCCAACAGCTTGGCTGATTGCTTTCTGAATTGACCGTCATTTCCGAATCTTGAGACGATCCTTGAAAAATCGTGATTGCCTAAAAAAATGCTGTTCCATCCCTGATCGGCATAGGCTTTGTCCCAGAGGGCGAAAATGTTTTTAAATTCAGGCAAGGTCCATGGCACGACATCGTACTTTCCATTTTTACCCTGTCCTAAAAAAAGGTGACCAAAATGAAATAACGTATTTAACTCTTTGCGATATGTCCCGGTATATTGCGCGGCGACGTCCGGAGAAATTCCGGGGCCTTCACCCACCGTAAAGACGTCATAGTCAGACAGCACTTTGTCATGTATCTCCCTGATGAATTCGTGTACCCTTGGTCCATTGGCATAAACCCGATCGATAATTTGATTAAAACTTTTTAAGCGGGTATCGGGAAAGTTCGTGTCTTTGGAAATGAGCGGGATCGCATCCATTCTGAAACCGTCTATTCCTTTGTCGAGCCAGAATCGCATCAGCGTATGAATCTCCTGGCGTACTGCCGGATTTTCCCAATTCAGATCCGGCTGTTTTTTTGAGAACAGATGCAGGTAATACTCATTACTATTTTCGTCAAATCCCCAGACGGAGCCTTTAAAGAATGAAGGCCAATTATTTGGGGGATTGCCATCTTTCCCTTTTCTCCAATGGTAATAAGCCCTGTAAGGGTTGTCTTTTGACTTTTTGGCCTCCCGAAACCACGGATGTTCAATGGAGGTATGATTGACCACAAGATCCAGGATAAGTTTAAGACCATTCCTGTGAACGATATCGAGCAATTCATCAAAATCTTCCATGGTGCCAAATTCAGTCATGATAGCGGTATAATCGCTGATGTCATAACCATTATCATTATTAGGTGATTGATAAATAGGGCACAGCCATATCACATCGACACCGAGGCTTTTGATGTAATCGATTTTTTGAATGATACCGCGGAGGTCTCCGATACCGTCGTTATTGGTGTCTTTAAAACTGCGTGGGTAAATCTGGTATACAACACTTTCTTTCCACCAGGTTTTATTCATGGCATCAATCACAGCGGCGTTTTTAATTTGGGTTAACTATTGGCAGGTTTAAAGTTGCCGGCCTCAAAGATAGCGGTATTGATTTTATTCCTTTCGCGCTGCTTCCGGTCATCATCCCAGCCGAAGTAGCTGGCAAATTCATCGATGATGGGATCAACAAGGTCTGTGAGTCGTTCTATTTTAAAATATAACCGACCGGTTCTTCGAATAAAGAAATCCTGTGGGTTATGCACCATTTCAAATTTCAACGTAAACCATAGCTCGGCTTTGGCAAGCCTAAATGCATAATCGTTGTCTTTCAACTCCATAAATCTTGCCAGAATGGTATCTGTTTGCCTGCCGTAATTGCTGACGAGATAGCTGGCATCGATTTTGTCAAATCCAAATGCTTTAATTTGTTCAAATACTTTGTTGGTGTATTTGTCGACATCCTTTGCATCTTTAAAAACGCCACCGCTTAGGACAATTTTATGGGTAAAGCATTTTTTAAAGGATTGGCCAAAGTCGTCTTCGAACTTTTCTACTACGAGGTCTACAATTCTTTGCGCCATTTTTCGGTAGCCGGTCAGTTTACCCCCGGCGATCGATAACAGCCCGGTGGAAGACTCAAATATTTCATCTTTACGCGATAATTCCGACGCGGATTTGCCCTCTTCATGTATCAATGGCCTTACACCTGCCCAACTGGAAATGACATCGTCAATTTCCAGGTTTATGTCCGGGTACATATTATTCACGGCGTTTATCAGGTATTCGGCGTCTTCTGTATTGGTTACAATGTGGTCCTTATCCCCAAAGTAATTGGTATCTGTGGTGCCGACGTAGGTGACCCTTCCACGGGGGATGGCAAAAATCATTCGTCCATCCGGAACATCGAAGTACAGTGCGTATTTAATTGGCAGTTTCTCATAGGGAAGTACAATGTGAACACCTTTGGTAAGGTGCAGTCGTTTCCCTTTTTTAGAATGGTTTATGCTTCTCAAATCATCAACCCACGGTCCGGCAGCACTGACGACGTATCTGGCCTGCACATCAAATACGTCACCTGTCAGGATATCCCTGGCTTTAATGCCTGTGACCCGGTCGTTTTCATAAATAAAATCGCTGGCTTCCACATAATTGATAGCATCGGAATCGAATTCTGCTGCGGTCTTTAGCACTTCAACGGTGAGTCTGGCATCATCGGTTCGGTATTCTGCGTACAATCCGGCGCCTTTCAGGATATCCTGGGGCAACAACGGTTCGATGGCCAATGTCTCTTCCTTGCTCAACATTTTTCTTTGGTCTTCCTTTTCCACGCCGGCCAGCACATCATATACCATCAAGCCGAATGAGGTCAGCAGCTTCCCAAAGGTGCCGTCCTCAATGATAGGCAATAACATCTTTTCGGAGACTACTAAATGTGGTGCCAGGCTGTGGACAATAGCTCTTTCCGAACCAACTTCCCGGACCAGGGCAATTTCAAACTGCTTCAGATATCTTAGTCCTCCATGGATTAATTTGGTAGACCGGCTACTGGTACCCGAAGCAAAATCGTCCTTTTCCACTAACGCTGTCTTCAGGCCGCGGGAAGCTGCATCCAGGGCAATGCCGGCGCCCGTTATGCCACCACCGATTACCAGCAGGTCATAATAATTGCTTTTTAACCGATCAATGACTTTAGGCCTTTCAAATGAAGAGAATCTGTCCATTTTGATATGGAAATTTATTGTGTTTTGGTTTTAATTTTTGGTTTAGCGATGTTACTCCTGTATCCAGGCCATCGATTTGCTTACTGCTTTTTGCCAGCCGGCATAGCATTTATCTCTCAGTTCCGTCGTCATATCCGGGGCAAAGGTCTTTTCAATTTTGCGATTTTTTATGATGTCTTCCTTTTTCCATAACCCAACGGTAATACCTGCCAGGAAAGCTGCTCCCATGGCAGTACTTTCAATCACTTCAGGTCTTTCCACCGGCACGTCCAGTATATCTGCCTGGAATTGCATCATAAAATTATTAGCTGCGGCACCGCCGTCTACCTTTAAAGCTGACAAGGTAATGCCGGAGTCTTTTTCCATGGCGTTTAGCACATCTTTGGTTTGATAAGCTAACGAATCGAGGGTGGCTTTTATGATATGATTTTTACCGGTATCCCTGGTAAGGCCAAAGATGGCTCCTCTGGCGTACATATCCCAGTAAGGAGCGCCAAGACCGGCAAAGGCGGGCACTACATACACCTCGCGGTCATCGGCAGCCTTCGAGGCAAAATATTCGGAGTCAGGTGCCTCATCGATAAGCTTTAAGCCGTCTCTAAGCCATTGTATCGCGGCGCCGGCTATAAATATACTTCCTTCCAGCGCGTAGTGCACCTCACCATCCAATCCCCAGGCAATAGTCGTCAGCAGGCCACTTTCGGAATACTGTAGTTTTTTACCGGTATTCATCAGCATAAAGCAGCCGGTTCCATAAGTGTTTTTGGCCATTCCGGGCTCGAAACAGGCCTGTCCGAAAAGTGCCGCCTGCTGGTCGCCTGCAATACCGGCAATAGGAATCTTGTGTCCTCCCAATGTATAATCACCGTAATGATAGCCTGACGGTTTCACTTCGGGTAACATAGTGGCAGGAATTTTTAAGATGGATAACAGCTTTTCATCCCATTCCAGCGATTTTATGTTGTATAACAGGGTTCTGGAAGCATTTGAATAGTCAGTAACATGGACCTCGCGGCCGGTCATATTCCAAATTAACCAGCTATCGATAGTGCCGAAAAGCAGATCGCCTTTGGCCGCTTTTTCCCGGGCACCTTCGACATTTTCCAATATCCAATGCACTTTTGTCCCGGAAAAATAAGAATCAATGACCAGTCCGGTATTGTTTCTGACATAATCTTCCAGGCCATCTTTTTTTAGTTTTTGACAAATATCACTGGTCCTGGTATCCTGCCATACAATGGCATTATAAACCGGTTCTCCACTGTGCTTATCCCAAACTACTGCAGTTTCTCTTTGATTGGTAATGCCGATGCCGGCAATTTCAGCCGGATCTATTTTATGACTTTTAATTAATTTTTCAAGGACGCCAAACTGAGTACTGAGTATTTCTTTTGGGTCGTGCTCTACCCAGCCGGACTTTGGAAATATTTGTGTGAACTCTTGTTGGGTAATGGCCACGATTTCGCCTGAGCCGTTGAATAAAACGGCCCTCGAACTCGTTGTTCCCTGGTCTAATGCAATGATATACCGGTTGCTCATATCTATTTAAATTTTTTGCGATAATGGTTAAGGTTGTTTTCTATCTGCGATGATTGCCATAGCTACGCTAATGACGGCAATGATGACGGTAATCCAGAAAGTGAGTGTTACTTCGGAGCGGAACAAGGCCAGATATAATTGAGCCCCCAGCACACCACCAAGTATAGGGCCTGCTATCGGTATCCACGAATAAGCCCAATCGGAGTGGCCCTTGCCGCTAATCTATTTAAATTTTTTGCGATAATGGTTAAGGTTGTTTTCTATCTGCGATGATTGCCATAGCTACGCTAATGACGGCAATGATGACGGTAATCCAGAAAGTGAGTGTTACTTCGGAGCGGAACAAGGCCAGATATAATTGAGCCCCCAGCACACCACCAAGTATAGGGCCTGCTATCGGTATCCACGAATAAGCCCAATCGGAGTGGCCCTTGCCGCTAATGGGTAAAAGAAAGTGTGCCAGTCTCGGACCAAAATCCCGGGCCGGATTGATAGCAAAACCTGTGGTACCTCCCAACCCAAAGCCAATAACCATGATCAGTCCTCCGACCACGAGCGGATTAAGGCCGTCGCTGAAATTGTTGGCTCCTATAAACAGCAATCCAAGGGTTAATGCCATAGTACCGATCATTTCACTGACAAAATTTGCAGTGTTGGATCGAATGGCCGGGGCAGTGCAGAACACGGCGAGCTTGGCTGCCTGGTCTTCGGTATTTTTCCAGTGAGGTAAATAATGGATCCAGACAATGGCACCGCCTATGGCTGCCCCAAGGATCTGTGCCAAAACGTAACCGGGAACAAGATCCCACGAAAATTCACCAGCAGAGGCCAGGGCAATAGTTACCGCGGGATTGATATGGGCACCACTAATGTTGCCAACGGCATATACTGCAAAAGCAACGGCAAGACCCCAGGCCACGACAATGACAACCCAGCCCGAGTTTTCTGCCTTGGAGCCTTTTAACACCACACCACCAACTACGCCACCACCAAAAATGATTAATAACATTGTACCAATAAGTTCACCTAAATAAACTGACATAACAGATAGTTTTAATTACAAAAATATTCCTACGACTATAGCAGTAATAACTAATAAAAACAAGGAAAGCGTGCGATAATTTTTATACCATGGTAATAATTGCAATGCTTTCGTTTCTTCCCTAAAAAGTTCTTTTTTATATGTATAATCTTTTACCTTGGCCGGGTCCGGAAGTGAGGTGGCTACGCTCACCAACAGGTGGGTGAGGATACTCAGCAGGAATAGCAAATTGGCTTTCATCAGGAAGTGCAATTCATTGACAACCGGAAACAGGTCATAGGCCTGGGAAAGAATCATCCCTATTGCCGCTGTGCCACCGACGATCAGACTGACAATCGCGCCGTGGCTGTTGACCCTTTTTGAGAATAATCCAAGTAAAAATGCCGAAACTACCGGTGGACTGGTATAGGCAATCACCAGTTGCAGATAGGCCCACAAGGAATCACTCACCTGTTCTATGAAGGGCACCCAAAGCGACGAAAGTACTACCAATATTAAGGTGGCAATCTGCCCGGCCCTGACCAGCTGTTTGCTGGTCATTTCTGGCCTTAACGCTCTTACGAAGTCCATGGTGATCAGGGTGGAGGCTGAATTGAATGTTGCCGAGACAGAGGACATCATGGCGGCGAGTAATCCGGCGACCACCAGCCCCAGCACTCCGGTGGGCAACAGTTGAAAGAGCAACACCGGGTAGGTCAGGTTAGGGCAGTCTGCAAGATTGGCGCACAAGCCTCCCGACGCCAGCGGGTAATTGAGGGTTGAAATATCGAGTTTATTAAATAACAGCAATGCCAATACACCGGGTACAACCATAATAAATATGACCGGAAGTTTCAACAACCCGGCAAACAACGCGCCCCACCGGCCATGATTTAAATCTTTAGCGCCAAGCACACGTTGTACCATAAACTGGTTGTTGGCCCAAAAATAAAATCCCAGTAGCGGCACACCTGTGATCAAACCCCACCATGGCATAAATTCGTCGTTGCCCGGCCGAACCAGGCTAAAGACTTCACTGGCTGTTTCGGGTATGAATTTGCCCTCCTCGGCGCGATTTCCAAAATTGACTTCACCGGCGGCCAGCATGGCATCCAGGCGGCTCATCATACCATTCCAGCCAGCTCCCAGTTGATCAAACGCAAAATAAGTCAACAGGCAGGAGCCAATGATCAATAAAATGGCTTGTATTACTTCAGTTTGTATCACTGAATTTAATCCTCCCGGTATCGTATAGGCTGCCGCAGCCATGGCGAGAATAATGATGATGGTGCTGGAAGAAAAGTCGGGAAACAGGAGCTTTAGAACAATACTACCTACATATAAGCCGGCAGCGGTATCTACCATGACATTTCCAATGATGGTGATGAATGAAAAATAATACCTTGACCGCCTGTCGTATCGCCTTTCCAGGAATTCGGGCATGGTGTATACCCTGGATTTTAAGTAGAAGGGTAGGAAAAATATGGAGAAAAAAATCAATACAACTACCGCAAACCATTCGTAGTTATACACATTGATGTTGGTCTGAAAGGCATCGGACGCCAAACCAACCAATGTAGAACTGGAAATGTTGGCGGAAAAGAGGGCAATGCCCACAATTGGCCAGGTCATGGTGCGGCCTCCCAAAAAATAGTCCTCCGAAGATTTTTGCTTTCCTTTCCTGATACCGTAAACGACAATTCCCAGCAGATATGCCACAATGATCCCAAGGTCCAGTGGACTAAGGTTAAATGCCCCCATGTGTATGATGAGTTAGGTTAAAAGCTGATGACAGTTTGAACATTGATCAAAATAAAATACACCCAACCAAATAACTAAGGTTGGAAACAGTGATTATAACTTTGACCCCTTTGCCAATAATAAAAATAATTTTTAAATATTCATATGGAATATCTAGATATAATCAAAATATTCTATCGCAATCGATTGAAATTTTAAAATAAAAATAGGAAGCCTGAAGATGACGCTCCAAACCTCTTTTACTACTAATTTATGACTAACAGGACGTATAGTCTTTAATGTGAAATGGCTACTGTCACGTTACTAATTTATAGTCTGTCATGACGACTATGACATCGGTAAAAACAAGTTTGGCACAATCCCATATTTAGTCTGGCGCGATCGGTAGGGAAGTGTCAACGGGCAATTGTCAGGAAGAGGGCGCCGCCGTTTTCTTTTCGACATTTTCTGCATTGCCGCTGGAGGTCGTGAGATTATTAATGATAAATTGCCCCACCTTTTTACCCTGATCTACGCCAACTTCGCAAGCGGGCATATAATGAATTCCACCATACAGACGGCTTATGGCTGCCTCATTGGAGGCGTCGTAGAAGGAATCAAATGTTCTCGGCGCCAACCCGTATTCTACCTCGGTGGAGTCTATGAAGTGAAAATTGTCGCCAAACAAATGGGTAAGTGCCGTAGCGGCGGAGGCGGAGATAACGCTGTGACCGCTGGTATATTCCGGAAAAGGAGGGGTCTGTAACAAGGGCGCCCAACTTTCATCAATGTATTTATTAATAACTGTCTCCGGTCTTATTAACTCACTACGATATTTTTCATCCCAGCAACTTATAAAAGCGTCTGCCAGCGCGATGGAAACCAGGGTGTAGGCCTCGACGGTTTGCATTAAATTGGATTTCCTTAACCTGGTGGCAATTGACGTGATGCCTATCCAATGCCCGCCAGGTGTAATTTTTTTTGTCGCGAACATCACATGTCCCTTTTGATGAGAAATATAAGGATTACAATCCCAAAACTCCGCGATCGCTGACTGCTCTTCGGAAAGGTTTTTACCGGTTTCATATACTTCCATCAGTTCCTGGTAAAACTGGCTGCCTGTATTTAAGCTGAACGGTGTAGGCGGTTCGGGAACATATTGATTGGAAGAGTCCAAAACAAATGTCCTTATCTTGTTCCAGTGCGGTTCTATGGCATCCATATAGGCCGGGGGCGTGGGCTGCCATCTGGAAGAATCATCGTTAATGCTAAATTTTGGGAAAGTCCTGGTTTGCTTATACTGGTCGTTGTCCGCCCAGGCAAGAATAAAATCAGCGACCTCGTCGCCATATGCAACAGAGCGTTTAAAAACCGCTGTGGATAACCCGGTATCCCTGTATTCTTGATAGACGTCTTGTATGAATTGGTCCATTTTATCCTCCGAAAATATGAGTGCTTTACCGACGGACAAAAATGCCTGAATACTGGCTAAGGGGAAACAATAAACCTGGTCCGGTTTGGGCTTTGGTATGTCGCCCAGCTCGTGAAGCTGCCCGGACAAGGAGCGGTAGCCGGGATTTTCATGCACGAGTACTTCATAAGCCGCAATGTTTGGATAGGCATATATCCGGCTGGCAACCGGCGGTGAAAAAATATCATGTACAATGACGTCGGTAAGCTTTTTAAGCGATTGGTGAAAAAGTTCCGGGTTGGCAGCTGCTTCCTTATCATATGCCTCCGGGTTATGGCTGCAACTTATTAAACATAAAAGAGAAAGCGTTAGCGTCAGTGTTCTAATTGTGGCATTAGTTTTCATGCTTGAAACAGTTATTGGTAAAATTAAGGTTCCCGCGTTAGTATCACCGTAAAATTATATAAAGATTGATGTTATTTAACCTTAAATATGTCAATATTTAAGCTAATACCTTTATAAATCAAAAATTACAACCAAAAATAAGCGCTGGCAGCCAAAATATTTAATGAGCAACAGGCTGTATAATTTGAAGTTTGTCATTGTTTTTGGCCCAAATCAGGCAATGGTCATCTCCAATTTTAATTGATTTTATTTTGCGAACCTGGCCGCTGATATTTAGTGATCCCACGGGGTGTACCGTCATTTGATTCGTTTCAGATATGGAAAGTAAGCTTCCGTAATTGGCATCATACATTCCCATTTCGATATTGCAATCATAGAAATTTCCACCCAATAACACATGACTTGCCCCATTTTCGGGAGATTGGAAGGTTACGGCTGATTCCAGGGTAGAAAACTGTAGTTCATCCGGCAAAGCGTGCATTTTAAAATTCAAGGCCCCGTCGATATTTTCAAAATAGGCGCTTTCGAGGGTGTTGGCTTCGAGGGTTTCAGCATTGTTTAATTTTTCATCTCCAAATATTTCCGAAATGGTCGCCGCCGCCAAATCTTTTGAATACAAATACTTTTTCTTCAGCGAAGGTAATTGCTGGGTTAATTCCTGGTAATTGGCAAAAGGGATTTCTTTACCCCCAAAAAAGTAGGTAAGTATTTGTTCGATTTGCCCATTATCATCGAAGTCTTCTACATACAGCTTTAGCGGTTGCTCGTCCGTAGGTTTGAACTTGGTATTTTTGCCAATATTTCCGGCGATAAGATCAACATCACCATCGCCATCGAAATCGTGTGGCAATACAAAATTCCACCATCCCTTGTATTTGCCTACCTCTTTTTCAGTAAACCGCTCATTTTCATTTAGAAATATCTTGATGGGTTCCCATCCTACGGCCAGTACCAGGTCCAGATCACCGTCTTTATCGAGGTCAGCCCACCTACCGTCTTTAACCAGGCCGACCTTTGATAATTCAGGGGAAAGTTTTTCAGCCACATTTTCAAATTGATTGTTTCCCTTATTCAGGAATAAAAAGGAGGTAGGTTTTTTGCCGTAGTTCCATGGAACAGCTCTTGCTCCAAAAAAGAAATCTACCAGCCCATCCTGATTAAAATCTGCCGGAAGTACGCAGGAAGCAGTGAGGAAGGCATCTTCGAAGTATATTTTGTTATCGAAATTGCCTGACCCGTCATTTAAATAAATTCTTTGTTGTAAATACTCTGAATCGCCCCAATACTCGTTTCCTCCGGCAGCGATTACCAGATCCAGGTCTCCGTCATTTTCAACATCGGCAAATACCGCGTCTACATCTTCAAATATGCTGTCCTGGGTTATAATCATTGGTGTATTTTCATCAAAAGTGCCGGCTTCATTTTGCAAATACAAAACACTCTTTCCCCTTTTTGATGAGCCTAAAAACAGGTCTTCCAGGCCATCGCCATTAACGTCTCCGACCGCTACCGCCGGCCCTTCGCGGGAAACCATAAACGGAATAAGGCCTTCCCGGTTAAATTCAACAAAAGGATTTTCCTCATGGGTAAAATCGATTCCCACGCTTTCTGAAATATCTTTGAAGGCCACGGGATAGGAGGGTGGCTGGTTTAGTAAATTATAGTTGAAAGTTTGGAGGTCAGGACGCCATTCAATAGTCCATAACTGGTCATAGGAAGGGTTTTCAAGCCTTTCATAACTTTGATCGGGCCAAACTACTATGATGGAATCAACAGCACCCGGATCTTCAATGCCTACATTAAAACCCAGGGCAACGCTTGATTGATACCCCCTGGTCGGATAGTTTTCGTAGATGATTTTTTCTTTCCCCTTGAACACCATTAGCGTGGCGCCAATGGCGTTTACATTTTCCTGTGGCCCTTTTAATTGTATGGACAAAAAATGCTTATTGCCCTGATTATTTTCAATGGTGAGGTTTTTGTAAATAAATGGCTCATCCTGAATATTATTGACGATAATGTCCAAATCACCGTCATTGTCGAGATCTGCATAGGTTGATCCATTGGAAAAGGAGTTGACATTTCCTTTTACCAATTGTTGCATATCTTCAAATTTTAAATCCCTGGTATTTCGGAAGAACTTGTTGGGTATTTTTATTTTTGGCATTTTTTCGATGACTGTATTAAAGTCTTTATCTTCCACCATTCCCATGATGGTTTGCCATTTTATATCTTCGTTCGACTTTCTGTAGTTGGCATAATCAATATCATTCATTCTTCTTGGTATGCCATTACTCACAAACAGATCCTTATATCCGTCCAGATCAAAGTCCATAAAAAGTGGCGCCCAGGACCAGTCTGTTGCATAAATGTCTGAAAACAACCCGATTTCGCTGAAAGTGCCATCACCGTTGTTTAATTGCAGATTGTTTCTGGCAAATTGCGGATTATATCCGTAACCCAGCTTAAATTGAAAAATGCTGTAAGTATCTTCACCCAAAGAGCTTTTTAGAATATATGGATCATAGGGATGCATGTCCAGGGAGATTACCTCAAGCTGGCCGTCATTGTTGATATCGCCAAAGTCGACACCCATTGAAAAACGGCTGGTATGCACCATGCTTTCTGTCAATACCTCTTTGAAGGTCCCATCCTGCTGGTTGATATATAAATAATCATTTTCGTGGAAGTCATTACCAATATATAGGTCCGGCCAGCCGTCGTGATTAAGGTCGCCGGTCACAATACCCAGTCCATAGCCAACTACGGTACTATTGATATTTGCCTGAGGGGTAACATCAATGAACCTGCCGTTCTCATTTTTCATCAATTTATCTCCGGAGGTTGGGTGGAATGTTCCCTCGAATGATTTTTTCTGGCCAAATGTACCATTCTGATGTAAAGAATGATTCAACTGATACATATCAAGATCGCCATCAAGGTCATAGTCAAAAAATGCTGCCTGGGTGGCAAAACCGACCAAATCCAGTCCATATTCTGCTGCTTTATCCTCAAAGCGAGGGATGCCATTTTCAACCCCTGCGCAAACGTATAATTGATTTTTGCCTGCTATGGATTTATAGTTACCAATTTGATTGACGTAAATATCCAGCAGGCCGTCATTATTGATATCAACCACACAGGTTCCGGTTGCCCACCCTTCCATGCCTGTCATTCCGGCTTGTTTGGTGATATCCTGGAATTTAAAATCTCCTTTATTAAGAAAAAGCTTGTTTGATTGATTGTTACAGGTGAAAAACAAATCGATCAAACCATCTTTATTAAAATCACCTGCGGAAACACCCCCTCCGTTAAAAAAATACATGTAACTAAAAACGTTAAACTCAGAGCGCTGTGCAGGCATATTTTGAAAATCCAGTCCGGTTACGTCTTCTCTCAGCAGTTGGAATTGATAAGTTGTTTCCTGTTTTTCGGTACACCCAAAAAACAGGAGTGCCGGATAAAGTATCAGGGTGACCAGTTTTTTATGGTAAATTGTTCTTATTTTCATGCCAAGTGTTGATTTTAAAAAGTTTAGGTTTTTTGTTGTTAATGGCTGCCAGGATGTGTTTTTCCTCTTTTATATTCAATGGAAGAAATTGTTTCACATCACCTTTTATAAAAAATCCTGATGTCTGGCTTCCCAACGTTTCAAAGTTTCCATCGCCTTTATTAATTAATACATGTCCAAAGCTGGCGTCTAATTTTGAGAATTGAGGTGTAAATCCTGAGTCGTTACCGCCGATGATTAAGTCGGCCTTTCCATCCCCGTTTAGGTCTGTGCAGTATATGTCACAGACGCAGGAAAATTGTACCGCCGGCGGCAATGGTACCATTGTAAAGTTACCGTCTCCGTTGTTTAAGGCTACACTGGATTTGAACCAATTGCCCTCTTTTACCTGGACGGTTTTAAGGATGTCCTCGGAAAAAAGTGCCTGTATGGATCTGGTAGCGTATTCAGTATGTTTAAGGTTTTGCTTTTTGAGGCTTACAATTTGTTCGGTTAGCTCTTTTTTTGTAGCCGTTGGCATATCATTGCCATTGATATTGCGGGTTACTATTTTTTCGATACCGCCATTGTTGTCAAAATCGCCAAGCCAAAGTTTGGCTGGTGTCTCAGACGAACCGGTAAAGTAAAAGTTCTCCCCCCTGTTTCCTAAAACCAGGTCTTCATCGCCGTCACCGTCCAGGTCATTGGATATGACCGTGTACCACCAACCGCTGTATTCCAGGAGATTAGATTTTTTTTCCTGGAACCGGCCATTAGTCTTTTCAAAGATGCGCGGACTCATCCATTCCCCTGTGATTACCAGCTCCTTCCCGGTGTCACCGGTTAGGTCGACCAGGGTAGCATCGGTTATCATACCAAGATTTTCCAGGGCCGGAAATAGAGTGTTACCAACGTTTTGGAATTTACCATTCCCATCATTTTCATAAAGAAAGCTCGGAGGGGAGATCCCATATTTGTTAGGGATGCTCCTGCTGCCCACAAAGAGGTCTGTGTCCCCGTCCTCATCCATATCAAAAGGCAAAGCCACTGCGGTATTATAACCATTGTTGGGAAGCCCGTCCTGGCTGAACGAAAAACTTCCCTTGCCATTGTTGAGATATAATCTGTCCTGCATTAGCTGAGAATGTTCCGGCCATTGGTTTCCACCCGACCCGACAAAAAGATCTAAATCGCCATCCTGGTCCACATCGAAGAATTCGGCCGCCGTGTCCTCGTAGTAGGCGTGTTTCACAAAAGTCTCTTGTTTGGATAGCATAAACCCATTTACGGTCTGTATATATAGCTTCCCTTCTTTTTTTGCGGCATCACCGATGAAAATATCATCCAAACCATCCCCATTGACATCACCGACAGCTGCTTTAGGCCCCTCTCTGGATACCATTCTCATGATCAAACCCTCCTGATAAAAATCAACAAAGGCATTTTCCTGATGAGACTCCAGGGATGTTGGAACCTCATATAATACCTGCCGTGCATTCTGCCGATAAGGTGTTTTGACTTCAATCAATGTGTTATTGACTTGATTGTAATCAACTACCAGTGTGGTATCGGGTGGAGGAGTAAGTTGTGTGTATTTTGTCTGATCCGGCCAGATTATGACCAATGAATCAATGATCCCGGAGGTGCCCAAACCAAAAACCAGGTTATAGTCTATAGATGATTGGAATCCCCGGGAAGGGATCATCTGAAAACTCAATATCTGGTTGTCTTTATATAAATGAACTTTGGTGCCAATAGCAAAGGTATTTTGTGGTGGCCCCTTTAGCCGGACTTTCAAATAATGATTATCCAATAGTGATTCGCTATTATTTCGATAAACAAAAACCTCCTGGTTAAGGTTGTTGACAATTAAGTCCAGATCACCGTCATTGTCCAGGTCACCATAGGCGGCGCCATTGGAAAATGACGGGGTTTCGAAACCGCGTTGTTCTCCTGCATCCAGGAAAGTCAGGTCACCGTTATTATAAAAAAACTTATTTAATTGCGGTTCGGAAGGCATTTTATCCAGGACCTTTTGCATGTCTTCTTTTTCGCCGGTTAAGGCCATTTTTTGCGCAATTTCATTGGCGAAAAAATCCATAAAATCCTGGTCGGTAACATCCTGATAGACACCATTGCAAACATATATGTCCCGGAAGCCATCGTTATCGGCATCGAACATTAACGCTCCCCAACTCCAATCGGAAGCTGAAGTGCCGCTGTACCAGGATATTTCACTGAACGACTGGTTTTTATTATTGTACTGCAGGGTATTGTGCATGTACTGATGATAAAAATCTCTTTTGAGCTTGAGGTCATAAATGTTGTAATTTTCAAAAAGGGTTTTGGTTTTTAGTCGGTATTCGTCATCAGGCAGCATTTCCGTTACAAAAATTTCAGGAAAACCATCGTTGTTCAGGTCAGCCATATCTGCACCCATTGAGGAGAGGCTGATATGTTCCATCCAATTCATAATATCTTCCTTAAAGGTGCCGTTGCCCTGATTGATATAAAGATAGTCGCGCTCGAAAAAGTCATTGGATACATACATATCCGGGAGGTGGTCGCCGTTAATATCTCCAATGGTGATCCCCAGCCCGAATCCGATTAGACTACCGTAGATTCCAGCTTCGCGTGTGACATCAGTAAAGTGGCCGGCATCGTTTCTCAGCAATTTGTCACCGCCTCCTTTAATAAAATCCTTTACAGGCCAGTCATGGGCGTATAACTCTCTTTTATCACTATAGTTTAGGGTATTGACCGGAATGAAACTGTTATTGAGTATGTAAGCATCTAAATCACCATCCTGGTCATAATCGAAAAAGGCGGCGTGGGTAGTGTAGCCATTTTCATTGAGATTATAATCTTTTGCTTTTTCGCTAAAGGTCAGGTCGCCATTGTTGATAAATAATTCATTTTCCTGATCATCTTTTTGGACATACCCGGCATTGCAAACGTAGATATCTAACAGGCCGTCATTATTAATATCGACCATGATGACACCTGTACTCCAGCTTTTTGTCCCCATGACACCTGCGGACTCGGTAATATCTTCAAAATTGAAGTTCCCTTTGTTGAGAAAAAGCCTGTTGTCACCCAGATTGCTGGTGAGATATACATCGCTAAGTCCGTCATTGTTTATGTCCCCGATAGCAACCCCTCCGCCGTTGTAAAAGTTACGATAACTAAAAATATTAAAGTCTTCCGTGTTCTCGACTTTATTAAAAAAATCAATACCACAATTTTTCGAAGGAATTCGTTCAAACAACTTTTTACTTTGCCTGGTAGAACACCCCGAAACAATGAAGGCACATAGCAAAACATATTTTATTTTTTTCACCTTGGGATAAGTCTGGGTTAGTTATTAAAAAATGACATTAAATTTTAAGCGTTGGTTTAAACAATTTACCACAAAGACCATTGGTCTTTGTGGTAAATATCCAACCGGTATTAGATAGGGTATCATCCCGGTTGGGTGATAAACGGTAACGTGTTAAAATATATTAAAGCAAGAATGAACCATTAATAGTTTGGATTTTGACTTAAATTAGGGTTGACCGCCAATGCCGTACTGGGAATGGGGAAGAATAACCTTTCCGTTCCAGAGACCGGTTTTTGGGTATAAGCATCGAGATACTTTCCAAACCGTATCAGATCCTGGCGTCTGTGTCCCTCCCAGTAGAGCTCAAAGCCCCGCTCGTCCAGTATGCCGTCAAGATCAATCGTAGCTAAATCGGCAACGCCTCTTTTTTGCCTGATTTGGTTTACCAGGGCCAGTGCTTCTGCCGTACTTCCCCCGCTTCGCAAAATTGCTTCGGCCTTCATCAGTAATACGTCAGAATAGCGATAAAAAACCAGGTCATTATCCACGTTATCACCATTGTCATAATCCGGTGGGTATTTAATAACCCTGACTCCGGTAACCTCAAAATTACTTTCGGTCTCGATTAATTTAATGTCCTTGGTGAAAATCAGCGGGTTGCCTGGCCTGTCGGTAAGCGCTGTCCCGTTTTCATCAAATTGTTGTCCTTCCAGGAAGCCTACTTTAAGTCCTGACCGGTCTGTTACGCCATCATAATCAGCGCTTTTTCGCACGTCGGCGTCGTCAAATTTGTCATAAAAATCCGCGATGGTGGCAAAGCCATTCCAACCACTGGGGTTATTATTGTAGTGCAAGGTACAAAACCACCTGGACCGGACGTTGTTACCAGTGCCTCGTGATCGTCCCGGTATATTTTCATAGGTAAATATATTTTCCGTAGATATTGTACCATTGCTCGGAGCGAAATTATCGTAAAAATTGTCTGCTACCTCGTAGCCGTTAGCGGCAATTTGGTCTGCCAGTGCAATTACCTGTGCCAAATCGCTGCCCTCAAATGTAGGGCTTGAACGGCTGGTGAAAGCTCCTTTGTTTAAATAGGCTTTCATCAACAAAACCCTGGCGGCATCCTTATTAGCAGCGGTGACAGGCCCATCCGGCAGATCATTCATGATGGCTTCCGTCTCACTTATAACAAAATCGACGGCTTCCACCCCTGTTAGCACTTGAGGAGGTAATAATAAATTTTCACCGGGCTCTCTTACCGGTACCTGCCCCCAGCCATCAGCAACCGCAAAAACAGCAAATGCCCTTAGAAAACGAGCTTCTGCGGCTTGTGCAGCGGTGGGTTGAAAACTCAATACATTAGTTGCACTAAACACAACTTGTAGTAGTTCGTTAAATGTATCGCCCAGAAAGGCATGGTCGGCATTCCAGGTGTGATCATGTAAAACTCTCCAAACACCGTTATCGTCCCAGTCACCAGCTCTGGTGGGGCCAATGGTTTCGTCGGTAGTGTGCTGGCTTGCCGCCCACCACCTTGACTGGTCTATAAAGGGAGAATGCATCGCGTTGTAGGTACCCTGGATCAAGGCATCTACTTCCGTTATTTCGAGGGCTTGTGAAAGATCCAGGTCTTCCTGCAGGTCTTCGTCCAAGTCACAGGAGAGTAGTGAAAGGAACATGGCCGTGCCCAGAAAATATATAAATTTGTTAGTTATTTTCATGAGTAATTTATTTTTTACTAATAGCTATTAAAACGGCAACTATTAAAATGAAAAATTCAACCCAAGTATGAAAGTTCTTGGAGTAGGATATGGCGTATACTCAATACCAAAGGAAGGAACGCCATCCCTTGATTTATCCGTGTTTACTTCAGGGTCAAATCCGGAGAAATCCGTTAACACAAACAAGTTCTGACCCGTGAGTGAAATCCTGACATTTCTTATTCCTGAGATAACGTCGTCGAGGCTATAACTAATGGAAAAGTTGGTCATTTTAAGGTAATCACCGTCTTCCAGGTATCTTGAGGACGCCTTAATAGAATTGGCCTGGTCCTCCCTGATGGGACCTCCGATCAAATCAGCGCCGACATTACGGGAACCGAGGTTTCCAATGGGTATGACCGTGTTTAAGGTATTGTTATAGATTTGGTGGCCAAAAGCACCATTGAAATTCATCACAAAGCTGAAGTTTTTATAAGACAGATTCGTGTTTAAACCCAAAAGCACATCGGGATTCGGGTCTCCCAGGTAGAAGAAGGAGTTACCATCATCGGTGAGGTTATCAAATCCAGTCTCATTAAATCCAAGCCATTCCCGCAGGTAAAATGAATTTAGTGGCTGATCGCTTTCAAGCCGTTGAATGGTAGTATTTGAAATCCCTTGTCCGTGAAGTTCACCGGTAAGTACGGCCGGACCATTGTAATCCTGTAATTCATTGCTTAAGAATGAGGTATTGACACCTACTTCCAGGCTAAGCTCTTCCTTTGAAATAATCAATCCATTCAAGGCCAGCTCAACACCTTTATTGATTACCTGACCATCTAAATTGGTCCAGAATCTACCGGCGGGAGCGGGTTGGATGGTGGAGAAATTAAATAACAGATCTTTGGTTGTCTTATGGAAATAATCGATGCTACCGGTCAGTTTTGCGCCAAATACGGCAAAGTCAACGCCTGCATTGATTGTGGTGGAGGTTTCCCATTGTAAATCGGGGTTCGCCACGTTTTCAAGACCGGTAAATGTACCGTCAGATCCTAACTGAAATCTCTCCTGGGCAGCGCCGGCTGGAAATTCCTGATTTCCGGTCTGTCCCCAGCCCAATCTTAACTTCAAATTGTCAAATGAACCTGTTGACAAGAATTCTTCGTTGGTCAGGTTCCAGGCAACTGCAAATGATGGGAAAACGCCATATCTGTTATTTTCTCCGAATTTACTGGATCCGTCGGCCCTTACGGTGGCAGTTAATAAATACTTACTGTTAATATTGACATTAGCCCTCCCAAAAAACGACTGCAACTTTGAAGATGGATCGGTCTGGGACCTGCCGTCAGTATGCGTGAAAATGGTGCGGCTTTCCTGTGAAGAGTTTTGAAGAATGTCCAGGTAGGAGAGTTCATCTGTCAGAAAATCTTTTCCTGAAAAAGAAAGCCGCTTATTGTCGAATTGCTGGAATTCATAACCAACTACCGCGTTCAGGCTTATCCCGGAGGTTATTTCAGTATTGTAACTCAGGGTTTGGGTGTATTGCTGAGTATTTAATTCATTCGTTCCATAGCTGGCCCAGCCTCTTCCTTCCACACCCTGTACATTGATGAAATCTCGAATTTGAGTTTCCCTGACACCGGTGCTTCGGTTGAGGCTTACCAGCAATTTATAAACCAGATTGTCTGTGATCTTAAACGAAGGCGAAACACTCGCCAATACGGTGGTGACCCTGGCTTCATCATCATAAGCCGCCAAATAAGCCAATGGGTTAATAGTTGTTGAGCCCAGCTCAATGTCAAATTGCCCGTTTGCCAGGCGTAACGGCCTGGTGGGATTCCACTGCAGCGCCTGACCTAATACATCACCGGTAAAACCGGCATTGTTTGTTACCGGAGCAATATTTTCATCTGTATGCGCCACAAAGACATTAAAGTCAACAGAGAACCGGTCATTGTCAAAGAAATCATAAGACCCGTTCAGGCTGGCAGTATATTTTTTAATGCCGCTGTCCTCGATGATCCCATCCTGGTCCAGGTAGGAAGTTGATACCCGGTAACTGCCCTTGTCACTGCCTCCGCTTACAGAAATGTTATAATTTTGTGTAGTAGCTGTTCTGAAGACAGCGTCCATAGCATCTTCATTGCCCCCAAAATCACCTACAGTCAGCCCGTAATCATCCAAAGCTGACCGGTAGCCGTCGCCGTCCAGAATATCTATTTCCCTTAAAATACTACTGACGCCAAAGGAGGCGCCAAAGTCAATTTTTGGGTCGCCGGAAGCACCTTTTTTAGTGGTGATAATAATCACGCCGTTGGCCCCTCTTGAACCATAGATAGCTGTTGCCGAAGCATCTTTTAGCACCTCCATGGATGCAATGTCATTGGGATTCAGGAAATTAAGTGGGTTAGAATCGCCTGAGTCACCCTGCCCACTGCCTGATCCTCCGATTTCTCCGGGAGAGGGTTTGGCAGATCTTCCATCCAATGGAATGCCGTCAACCACATATAGTGGCTGGTTGCCTGTCCTTACCGAAGAGTTTCCCCTTATCCTTACCGTTGAACTACCTCCCGGTGTTCCATCGTTGTTAAAGATTTGCACCCCGGCAGCTTTTCCCTGCAATAGCTGGTCCGGTGACGTAAAAACGCCTTTATTAAAATCCTCTTCCCTCACCGAAGTTACCGCCCCGGTTAAATCACTCTTTTTTACACTTCCATATCCAATCACAACAACCTCAGATAATTGTTGGACATCCGCGGATAGCTGTATGCTTAAAGATGTCTGACCATTTACTGGCATTTCCTGTGCCAAAAAACCAATAGAGGTAAACACCAATATCGCGTCAGATGGAACGCTGATGGAATAGTTACCTTCAATATCAGTTACGGTACCATTATTGGTACCTTTATGTAAAATGTTGACCCCAGGAATAGCTGACCCGTCCTCTGCGGACGTTACCTGACCGGCAACCGTAATTTCCTGTGCATTCACCTGAAAAGTCCAGGCAATAAGGAGCCACAGGAAAAACAATTTTTTCCAAAATAGATAAACTTGATTCATATGCATTAGAGTTTAGTTTAAAAAGAATTAAATATGACTTTTCCTTTTTTCTATAATTTTTGATTTAGTGTGATAAATAGTATATAATTTAATGTCAACTATGTTCGATATAATTGAATAGATTTTAACAATTAAGTGGTTGATCTCTGGTTTCTCGAAATTTTCAGTTAGCTCTTAAATCAATATTAAGAATAAAAACCCGAATTTCCATGAAATTTAGGCCGATTATGCGATGAAAATTAACGAAATCGGAACCGCAAACGTTTGCAATAAAAAATTTCTAAAATTTATTTTTTTGATCGTGGAAAAAAATCGGAAAATGATAATTTCACTGGGCTCCCATATCAGAAATTAATAACCGTAAATTGTACTTTTTAAATATAACAATCTGAAAAGATTCGAACACAGTAAAGTGTAGAGGGGATATTGGACAGAATGTTACCTTTAAAAACAAAAAAAATAGTTATGCAAACCTTTGCAGGAGACTAAGGCAGTCTAATTTGCTTTTTCAATTGATCAATAGTTGTATCTTTGCGACTTACAATAAATCAATGCTAAAATTCATTTAAAAATCATGGAAAAAGCGGTTGAGCCAAAGAAGACATTTGAGGGTAACTATATTGAGAACTTCAATGACAAAAAGGACGGTGAATTTTACCCTTCCTCTATTGCCAATTTTTATCAGGATGACCAGGCATTTTATTTTGAGGCAGGAGATACCACTTTAGAACTTAAGGTATATAGCGAAAAGATATTCAGATTCAGATATGCCAACTTTGAGTTATTTGAGGATGATTTTAGTTATGGTGTGGATGATAATTTTCAACCTGAAAAGGTCACCATTGATTTTAAAGAAGAACAAGACCATTTCCTCGTCGCTACTTCGGAGATTAAATGCCTGATATCCAAGAAGGATCTCAGAACAAAAATCCTGAATAAACATAACCAGGTTATCCAGGAAGACGAAAAAGGATATCATTGGATGGAAGAAAAGAGTTTTGGCGGAAATGTTGTCGTTAGCACTAAAAAGCTACAGCAAGGGGAGAACTTTTACGGACTGGGGGACAAACCGGGTAATTTGAACCTGAGGGGAAAAGTACAGCAGCTGTGGGGTACTGATTTCTATGGATTTCAAAAGGATTCAGACCCTATTTATAAGAATATCCCATTTTACCTTGGGCTTCATCACAATGTTGGTTACGGGCTTTTTATGGACAATACGTTCAGAAGCTTTTTTGACTTTGGCAAGGAGCGACAAAATGTTTACAGCTTTTGGTCGCAGGGTGGGGAGATGCGCTATTATTTTATTTATGGACCTGAATTGCTGGATGTCTGCCAAACGTTTACAACTATTACCGGCAAACCTGAGTTACCCCCGATGTGGGCGCTGGGATATCATCAGAGCAAATGGAGCTATTATCCTGAAAAAGTTGTAAGAGATCTGGGCAATAAATTCAGAAAAAAGAAGATCCCGTGTGATGTGATCCATCTTGATATTGATTACATGGATGGATTCCGATGCTTCACCTGGAATAAAGATCATTTTCCCGATCCTGCCAATATGATCAGCGATTTGGCAACCAGAGGATTTAAAACAGTAGTGATTGTTGACCCCGGTATCAAAATCGACAAAGACTATTGGGTGTATAAGGAAGGTATCAAACACGGGTACTTCTGTAAGGGCGCTGACGGCGCCAACTTTCGAGGAAGTGTATGGCCTGGACTTTGCCATTTCCCGGATTTTACGAATCCGGACGTCAGAACCTGGTGGGCAGGCCTGTTTGAAGGCTTAGTGAATGAAGGGGTAGTGGGTGTGTGGAATGACATGAATGAGCCGGCTGTTTTTGAGGAAGGTACTTTCCCGTTTCATGTCCGCCATGACTATGATGGTCATCCATGCAGTCACAGAAAAGCCCACAACGTTTATGGCATGCAAATGGCCAAGGCTACCTATATGGGCCAAAAGAAATTCCTTAAGAACAAAAGACCTTTCAACATTACCAGATCGGCCTATGCAGGCGTGCAGCGTTATGCCTGTGTCTGGACCGGCGACAATGTAGCAACCTGGGAGCACCTGAAAATTGCCAATCGCCAGTGTCAGCGGCTAAGTGTTTCCGGTATATCATTTGCCGGCAGTGATGTAGGTGGATTTATTGAAAGCTCGGATGGAGAGTTATACACCCGCTGGATACAGATGGCTACCTTCCACCCGTTTTTCAGGACCCATTCATCCGGGGATCATGGAGATAAGGAACCGTGGACATTTGGGGAGAAGTATGAAAAAATTGTTAAAAAATATATCGAGTTCCGGTATCAACTCCTACCTCATCTTTATACGGCCTTTTGGCAATATGCTACCTATGGAACCCCGATAATCCGATCGCTGCACATGCTAAATCAGGTTGACTCTGACACCTATCACCGCAAAGAGGAGTTTGCGGTTGGCGATAACCTTTTGGTATGTCCCATTTCCAGCCCTGGCGCGGAGGGCCGTTGGTTATATTTACCAAAAGAGACCTGGTACAACTTTTGGACTGACGAATTGCTCACTGAGGCAGGAGAGGTATGGGTAGATGCCCCGCTCGACATCATTCCGTTCTTTGTAAAAGCCGGGGCTGTGCTGGCCCTCAATCCGGTCATGCAGTATGTCGGAGAATTCCCGGTGACCCAATTAAATTTACATGTTTATTATGGGACAGTAGAAAATGAAAGTACACTGTATGAAGACAAAGGAGAAGGATACGAGTATAAGGATCAGGATTTTAAATTAAAACAATTTAGCTTTTCCGGTGAGCAGGAATCTTTAACCTTAAAGCAGGCAGTAGAAGGGAATTATAAAACTTCTTATGATACCTATTTGATGACATTCCACGGCGTGGTTTTTGAGCCGCGGGAATTGTCGGTAGATGGTGAGCCGGTTAATTTCAAATTCGATAAAGCGGCAAAAACTTGTGTGGCGGAAGTCAGCCACAATTTTACGGAGTTAACACTTTCTTAGGCAACCTGAAAGATCGCTTTGAAATAATCGGGCTTTGTATCATGATAAGTTGCCAACCTGGCATGGAACGCACCTGTCCGAAAATCAGTGAACTTTTTGTTACATTCCTGTTGTTTTAGCACTAAGTTGGTGTGATTGCGCCAGGTTTTAAGAATCGGGATATCTTAAATCGAAAATGCCTAAAAAGTGAATTTTATTTTAGAAATAAATTATAATTCATTAAATTTTCGCTTGAAAGTGAGGTAATAAGATTATCGGGGAGTTTGTAAAGTTCTCTTAATCAATGTGTTGTATTTTCAAACTGTGATTAAACCCAAAAGCATGGATCGTTCCCATGAAAGGAAACTTGTTGAAAATTTAAAGACGGGATGTAAAAGCTCTTTCCAAAAACTTTTTGATATCTATCACAAGAAAATCTACAACATCTCAAGAAAAATGGGACTGTCGCAGGAAAACGCAGAAGATGTAGTGCAGGAACTTTTTCTGTTTATCTGGTCCAAAAGAGAGATATTAAATCCGGACCATTCTTTTAATGCATTTTTACAAATTATAAGTAAACGCTTGGTTTTTAAGCAGATAAAAAGTGAGGTGAATAAGGTCTCATTCAATGCCTATCTGCAACAGTATGGTATGGCCATCGATAATCAAACCGACGATTATATTGTTTTTTCCGACCTGGAAGCTTACTCCCAAAAGGGTTTGGATAATTTGTCGGAAAAACGAAAGCAAATATTTATGCTCAGTAAGCAGCATGGACTATCGAACGATGAAATTGCAGAAAAGCTAAATATATCCAAAAGGACTGTAGAAAATCAACTTTACCGGGCGACAAAAGCGGTCAATGAGCACCTCAAAAAAGAAAATATTTCCAGAAAATAGTGAACAATGCCGATGAAAAACTAAAGACTTTCCATATTTATAAATTTTCGATCAACCAGTTTAATACAATACCAGCTAACAGTTTCAAAAAAAATTTACCCCTACCGTGAGTAAATCACTAAATAATTTACAATATATATAGAAGGTAAATTTATTTAAAAACGTGAATGAAGATTTAATCCGTCAGTTTTTTAGCGGAGAGTGCTCTGAAGAGGAAATTGAGATGATCCTCGATTGGGTGAAATCCAAGAACCCATCTGACCCACTATCCGCCATCTACGACAAACTCTGGGAGGATGATGATACCACCTCTTATGAAAAGGAAATTGACTCAAAACAATTGTTTGATAAAATTGAGCAGACTCAGAAAGAAGATAATCAGGACCTTATCAGTCTTTCCGAAACCCAGAAGCTGGAGATAACCCAGCCCAGGAGTTTGCCCAATCGAAAAATCATGTTTTTGAGATATGCAGCCATTTTAATATTCGGTGCAGTTTTCTCCTATGTTCTTGTCACCAATAAGCAACCTGAGGTCGGGGAAGTGACGGTTGAAATGGTAAAAAAGGTGACAACCAGAGGACAGAAGTCAACGATATTTTTAAGAGATGGCTCAAAGGTGATATTGAATTCAGAGAGCAGTATTGCTTATCCAAAATACTTCACAGACAGTAGCAGAGTCCTTAATTTGGACGGGGAAGCCTATTTTGATGTTGCAGAGGATAAGAAGAGGCCTTTTACCGTTATATCCAAAGGGATCAGCACCATTGCTTTAGGGACTTCTTTTACCATTAACGGCCGGACAGACGGCAATGCGTTAATCGTCAACCTGGAATCAGGGAAGTTACTGGTGAAAAAAAGTAACGAAATGAGCTTCTCGGATGATAAAAACCTTCACTTTCTTAACCCTGGAGAGGCGATCAAATACGACCAGGAACTAGATCAGATATTTAAATCAGCATTCGATTATAAGGATGCCTTTCTTTGGAAAGAAGGTATCATCTATTTCAAAGACGCCTCTTTTGATGAGGTGCTGGAAAAGCTAGGTGCCTGGTATAACGTGCAGTTTGAAGTGGAAAACAAGCATTTAGCAAAAAAGTACTATACGGGAGAATTTAAAAATGAAAGTCTTGAAAACCTGCTGGAGAACATCAGTTACTCCCTGAATTTCGATTACTTTCTAAACGATAAAAATGTAAAAATAATTTTTAACTAAACAATATTTAATATGACAGAGAGCTACTGAAAAAAGTAATGCTGCCGAAGCAGCATTACCTAACTAATGTAAGCTAAAGTAGGATGACACTATTATTTGACGGTAATACACACCCAGCTTTAGCACCGCTTAAATAATCAATTGTATTACTTAAACTTTTACAAAAGTATGAAATTAAAACTTATACGGACAATCGTAGTGCTTATGAAATTCTCATTTTATAGCATTTTTCTTCAATGCTTATTTGTGAATTTATTACTGGCGACAGAAATAAGTGCACAAAAGGTAGTAAGTATGAGGAAGGTTTATGTGGATTTAGAGCTTAATCAGCATTCATTAAAGGAGACCTTTGATTTGATTGAGTCAAAGACTAACTACAAATTTAATTACAGCAAAGTAGATCTAAATAGAGATATAGCCTTCAGCAAAACTTACAAAAAGACAGCAGTATCGGAGATATTATTGGATATTTCCAGAGAAGCCCGGCTTAACTTTAAGCAGATTAACCTGGCGATTAACGTCGGCGAGGCCAGGAGACGAACGCCTCCAAAACTGGAGGTCCAGATTTATGATATTCCCATTTCGGGAAATGTAATAGACGAGAACGGGGAAGCTATCCCCGGTGTTAATGTAATTGTAAAAGGCACCAGTACCGGAGCTATCACGGATGCCAATGGTTTCTATAGGGTTAATGTCCCTGATGAGGAGTCTGTTTTGGTATTCAGCTCGGTGGGTTACGTGCAGCAGGAAATTGTGGTCGGTTCTCAATCTACCATTAATATCACTTTACTGGCAGATGTACGACAGTTGCAGGAACTGGTAGTAACCGCCTTTGGATTGGAAAGGGAGAAGAAAGCGCTCACCTATTCTGCCCAAAACGTAAAAGTAGCAGACATAGCTGAGACGAAAGACCTCAACGTTGCCAACCAACTTATCGGTAAGGTGGCTGGCCTTGATTTGACCAAATCCACTTCGGGAGTGGGCGGATCATCAAGGGTATTGATCCGGGGCAACAGATCTATTTCGAGCAATAACCAACCTTTGTACATTGTGGACGGTGTGCCTATAGACAACACCTCCATTACCGGGGCAGGAGATAGTGGTGGTCAGGATAGCGGTGACGGTATTTCGAATATTAACCCCGATGATATGGAATCTATTACCGTGCTAAAAGGTCCTTCGGCTACAGCATTGTACGGAGCCAGAGGTGCGAATGGTGTCATTGTTATCACAACAAAAAAAGGACGGAGCAGAGATGGTATTGGTATCCAGGTAAACTCTAACTTTCAAATCGAAAAACCAGTGTTTCTGATGGATTATCAAAACCAATATGGCCAAGGCAATGGCGGCGTTTATAATAAAAATGCAGAGACAACCTGGGGCCCCAGATTAGACGGCAGCCAGGTAGAACATTGGTCACCGGATCCAAACTTTGCCGGTCCCGCAACTTATCCCTTTGTAGCTCATCCCGACAATGTGGAAGATTTCTTCCGCAACGGTTATAACTTTACCAATTCCATTGCGCTAACCGGTGGTAACGAGAAAGTACAAACTTATTTTTCTTACACCAACACCCAGTCACAGGGTATCGTGGAGACCAATCAGTTGGAAAGGCATAACATCAACTTTCGGATTACCTCAAAGCTAACGGATAAATTAACGCTGGATTCGAAAATAACTTATTTTAATCAAACAGTCGATGATCGTTTGTCAACAGGAGAAGGCTTTGCCAATCCGCTAAGAGCTATTTATCGCTTGCCAAGAAACATTTCCACCGCTGAAGCCAAGGTATTTGAATATATTAATGCAGGTGGAAATAACCGCCAGCATTATTGGAATGTGGGATCAAACGGAGGCCTGAATCCCTATTGGATGCTTCACAGGGTGAAACAGGAAGATACCCGTGACCGGGTTCTCGGTTTTGCCTCATTGACGTATCAGTTTACGAATGATTTGAGCTTAATGATCCGATCTGGTGTGGACCGGTATTTTGATGACCGTGTTAATATCTTTTACAATGATACCTACACAATCGCAGACCGGGGTAACTATATCACGCGGAAAAATGATTTATTAGAATTAAATAATGACTTCCTTCTGGCTTATAATAAAGATTTTAGTGATACCTGGTCTATAAGCGCTTCTCTTGGAGGTAATTTACGGGTCAATGATAGCGATTTCAGGGATACAAACAACGGCTTTCTTACCAAGGAAAACCTGTTTACTGTCTCTAATGCCGGTAACCTGACCTCCACAGAATTCCTGGATGGAAGCCCTAGGTTGAATGCGGAAACAAGGATCAACTCTTTATATGCCTTTGCTACTATCGGTTATAAGAATTTCTTATTTGTTGATTTGACTGGAAGGAATGATTGGGATTCTACTTTGCCAAAAGATGAATGGTCATTCTTTTACCCCTCTATTGGAACTACCCTGGTGCTTTCAGACATGTTTGAAACTTTACCGAACTGGTTGAGTTTTGCTAAAGCAAGAGTCTCCTGGGCAAAAGTAGGAAACGGTGCTTCGCCATTTCTTATTAACCCCACTTACACTTTTAATGGAGCCCGCGGAAATAATGGTACGATTCGCAGAGATTTAACCAAACCATTTCCTCTGTTGAAGCCTGAAGAAACCCGGTCTTGGGAGGCTGGATTTGATGTCAGGTTTTTCAACAACAGACTTGGCCTGGATTTTACCTGGTATAAATCCAATAGTGAAAATCAATTGCTGAAGGTACCGGTTCCTTATGGAAGTACTTTCCAGGATCAGTTTATCAATGCCGGGGATATACAGAATGAAGGCGTTGAGGTTATGCTCAACGCGACGCCTGTGGAGAACAACAAGTTTACATGGGATGTCACCGTAAACTGGGCCAGGAACCGGAGTCTGGTTAAAGAGTTGACGGATGATGTCAAGGAATTCAGCCTCAGAGGCGCCGGATTCATTACTGATGTAAAAGTAGTGGAAGGCGAGCAGTTCGGAGATATATTTGGCCGGGGATTTGAAAGGAATGCCAATGGTCAGGTTATTGTCGGAAGCGATGGCAGACCCATGGTAACAGCCAGCAGGATCCCGGTTGGTAATTACAACCCCGACTGGACCGGTGGTATTACCAATACATTTTCTTACAAAGGCATCAACATGAGTTTTCTCATCGACTGGCGCCAGGGTGGAGAAATTGTTTCGTTTACCGCAGCTAATCTATGGGGAGACGGGCTTACCGCTCAAACTCTTGAAGGCAGGGAAGGTTTAATATTTGACGGCGTATTGGAAGACGGTTCTCCCAATAATATCGAAATCACTGCAGAAGAGTTGTGGACCAACATAGGTGGTAGAAATACACCGGTGGCAGAAGCTTTTGTGGTAAGCGGTACCAACATAAGGTTAAGACAATTCTCATTGGGATACAGCATTCCGAGCAGTTTATATGAGAAAACGCCGTTTACAAGTATTAAGCTGTCTCTGGTTGGAAGAAATTTATTCTTCCTGAAAAACGATGCGGATTTTCTGGATCCTGAGGCTATGATTGGTAATTCCAATGCCCAGGGAGTTGAATCCTTTGCTTTACCTACTACCAGAAGTTTTGGCTTCAATCTTAACTTCACACTTTAGCAAAATTCTGAATATTTAAATCATAAAATATGAAAACCAAAAAATTATATAGTATAGCAGTGGTCGGATTATTGACGCTATTTATATTCGGAGGTTGTACCGAAGATTTTGAGGAGATCAATACCAATAGAACCAAGCTGACAGAACTGGATCAATCAACCCTGGGACCAGCCTTTGCCAACGCGCAATGGCGGACATTTTCAGCGTATCAGATTTTTCAGAATTTATTTTCAGATCTGTACGCCCAGTACTTCACCACGATCACGCCTAACTTCCCGTCTGACAGACACGTACAGGTAGGTCGCTGGATCGATGCAAGTTATAGAGTGTTTAGCACTGACCCGGTACCATCTATTCTTGAGGTAATTGAACAGACAGCGGAAAACGGGGATAATGTGGGGAATGCTGTAGCAAGAGTATGGAAAGTACATATGTTCCACAGGATTACTGACTATTTTGGTCCTATTCCTTATTTTGAACTTGGAAGCTCAGAGTCATTTGTGCCATATGATGATCAGCAAACGATCTACATGGATTTCTTCAACGAACTTGATGCAGCCATCGCCGTCCTTGAAAGCAACCCTGGTGGAAGTGCTTTTGGCTCAAATGATCTGATGTATGGCGGTGATGCCGGGCAATGGCTTAAATTTGCTAACAGCCTTAGGCTGAGACTGGCGCTGAGAATTTCAGGAGTGGATGCTGCCAAGGCGAGAACTGAAGCTGAAAAAGCAGTGGCCAGCGGTGTTATGTTAGCAAATGAAGACAATGCTTTCCTGGCTGTCAACGATGCATCATTTAATCAGTTAAATCAAATCACTGCCTGGAATGAGTTCCGGATGAGTGCCAACATGGAGAGCCTCTTAAAAGGTTATAATGATCCGAGGATCAGCGCTTATTTTGCGCCAACCGTAGATAATCCAAATGAGTACGAAGGAGCGAGAAACGGACTAAAACAATCGGATCTTGCCTTGCCCGAAAACAAAGCCAATACCCTTTCAAATATGGCAGACATCTTCCTGCCCCCTTCACAAGGTATTAACCCGCAAACTGTCATGTACAGCTCGGAGTCTTACTTTTTAAGGGCAGAAGGTGCTTTGAACGGATGGAATATGGACGGAACGGCTGAGGATCTGTACAACATGGGTATTCGCCTGTCGTTGGAACAGTGGGGAACACCTGAAGCTGATATCCAACCTTATATAGATGGTACGAGCTTGCCTGTGGCTACCGGAGATTTTGTAAACACACCACCGTTGACTGACATTCCGGTTCAGTACGATCCGGCGAACGCGCTGGAGCAGATCCACACGCAAAAATGGCTGGCATTGTACCCCAATGGCTGGGAAGCCTGGGCTGAAATGAGAAGAACAGGATTTCCAAGACAATATGCAAGAATTTCGTCGGACAACCCCGATGCACCTGCGGATCAAATTGTTCGCAGGATGAGATTTGTTGATGGTGAATACATCAACAATGTGGGGGCCATGGATGGAGCTGTTGAAAAACTGGGCGGGCCCGATAAAGAGTTGACCCGACTTTGGTGGGATCCAAATTAATGGCTCATTGCCACTTTACTGTTGTTTGAATAATGATAGGCATTTTGTGCCTATCATTATTTCTTTTTTATCACCGCAACCTTTGAAGATATATGGGAAAATTTTTACTGATTTCATCCCTGCTTATTTTGGCTTCCTGTACTCAGGAAAGCGAAGAAAAGCTTTTTACACTACTTTCACCCAGCACAACCAATATCAATTTCAGTAACCCCATTAAAGAGTCACAGGATTTCAATGTGCTACAATACGGATACCTGTATAACGGGGGAGGTGTGGCCATTGGAGATATCAATAATGACCAATTGCCTGATATTTATTTTTCGGGAAACCTGGTTTCCAATAAGCTTTACTTAAATCAGGGCAATTTTAAATTCCGGGATATCACCGAAGAGGCGGGTGTGTCGGCGGATGATGCCTGGAATACCGGTGTCACTATGGCCGATGTTAATGGTGATGGTCACCTGGATATCTATGTTTGCCGGTCGGCGGATACCCGTCCCGAAGCGAGGCGAAACCTTTTATTCATTAACCAGGGTGACCTGACTTTCAAAGAAAGCGCCAGCGACTATGGGCTTGATGACCCGGCTTATTCAACGCAAGGTGCCTTTTTCGACTACGATAAGGATGGAGACCTGGACCTGTATTTAATGAACCATTCCACGCAGAAGTATGCCGGATTCAACCAGATCACAGCAAGCCTGAAGAAGCGGCAAAATCCTAACTTTGCCGATAAGCTCTATAGAAATGATCGGGGGAAATTTATAAATGTCGCCCAGGAGGCAGGCATTATGGCTAATGTGCTGGGGTTTGGCCTTGGAATTGGTATTTCAGATATCAACCGGGACGGTTGGCAGGATATTTACATCTCCAACGATTACAATGAGCAGGATTATTTATATCTCAATAATCAGGACGGTACCTTTTCCGAACGCCTGGAAGAATTTATAGGCCATGTCCCGCTCTTTTCAATGGGCTCCGATATTGCCGATATCAACAACGATGGCTATTTTGATATCGTAGCACTGGATATGTTGCCGGAGGACAATTACCGGCAAAAACTGGTTTCAGGTCCCGATAACTTTGATAAATACCAAAGATTGGTGCAATCAGGGTTTTACAATCAAACCATGAGAAACATGTTACAGTTGAACCGCGGCGGTGAATTTTTTGACGAGATCGGTCAGTTTGCAGGCATTTCAAATACGGACTGGAGTTGGGGAGCGCTACTGGCAGATTTTGATAATGATGGTTATAAAGATCTTTTTATCAGCAACGGATACAAGCGGGATTACACCAACATGGATTTTTTGAATTTTACAGTCCAGGAAAAACTCAATCAACAACAAGGCAAAAAGGCGTCAGCCGTGGAAGAGATCCTCGAAAAAATGCCTTCCATTGTTGTAGAGAATTATGCTTATAAAAACAATGGAGACCTGACATTCAGCAAAATGAACCGGGCCTGGGGATTTGAACAGGTTTCTATGTCAAACGGCGCCGCTTATGCCGATCTGGACGACGACGGAGACCTCGATCTGGTGGTCAATAATATTAATGAGTCTGCATTTGTTTACCGGAACAATGCAAATACCCTTGCCGGTCATCACTATTTAAAAATAAGGCTGGCTGGTACAAAACCCAATCAGGCGGGTATTGGCGCCACAGTTGAGGTTTTCTGCCAGGGGAAAAAACTTTATCAGGAAATGATGCCTACCAGAGGGTTTCAGTCTTCGGTAAATGCGGAATTGACATTCGGTCTGGCTGAGGCCAATATGGTTGATACCCTGATAATAACCTGGCCGGATTTGACGGTACAAAAACTTATTAATGTACAGGCAGACCAAAACATCACATTGCACCAAAAAGATGCCCAAAAGCCAACGCAACCGAACGATCTTCCTTCCCGGCTCAGGCCGTTGTTTACTGAGGGTACCGAAGAAAATTTATTGGATTTTGAGCATGTCGAAAATGATTTCAACGATTTCAAAAGGGAGCCTTTGCTACCGCATATGTTATCAACCCAGGGGCCTAATATGGCAAAAGGCGATATAAACGGTGATGGGTTGGCCGACCTTTTCATAGGAGGTGCCAAAGGAAGTGCAGGCAGGTTGTTTGTCCAAAGCCCATCAGGGAAGTTTAACGCGGTGCAGCAAGACTTATTTGAAGGCAATAAACAATCCGAGGACATTGGCGCACTGTTTTTTGATGCTGATAACGATGGGGATCTGGATTTATATGTAGTAAGTGGAGGCAGCGATTTTCTGCCTGATTCTCCCGATTTACAGGATCGCCTCTATTTCAACAGCCAGGGAAATTTTCAGCTGAATGAGCAGGCTATTCCGCAGATGTTGACCAGCGGTTCGTGTGTTGCGGCCGGCGATCAGGACAATGATGGCGACCTGGACTTATTTGTTGGAGGCAGGCTGATCCCCGGACAATATCCCGTTGCTCCCAGAAGTTATCTCCTGGAAAATGACGGGAAGGGAAATTTTAAGGACGTTACCAAAAGCAGGAATCCATCATTGTTGCATCCTGGCATGGTGACAGATGCCCTGTGGAGTGATTTTAACCAGGACCAGCTGGTGGATTTAATGGTGGTTGGTGAGTGGATGCCTATCCGGCTATTTCAGAATAATGGGCAGAAACTTGAAGAGATTACAAAAAACGCCGGTACCGGAGACTCGGAAGGCTGGTGGAATAAGATCCTGGCCGAGGATTTTGACCTGGATGGCGATATGGATTATGTCATAGGAAATTTTGGTCTGAACTCACAAATACAGGCATCTGTTGCCGAGCCGGCAAGCCTATATGCCAAGGATTTTGATGAAAATGGGGCCATTGATCCGATTATGTGTTATTATGTGCAGGGAGAGAGTTATCCTATGTTCTCCAAAGATGACTTACAGGGACAGATAAACAGTCTTAAAGCGAAATACATAAAATACGAAGATTATGCCGATCAGAAAATTACAGACATATTTTCCGAAGAGACCCTAAAGGATGCGCTGCTGCTGAAAGTCAAAAACCTGAGCAGCAGTTATCTGGAAAATATGGGGAATAACCAATTCAAGCTTTCTCCTTTGCCACCCTCCACCCAGTTTTCTCCTGTATATGGTATGGTGTCGGGGGATTTTAACGAAGATGGAAATCCCGACTTAATTGTTGCCGGTAACTTTTTTGGCACCAGGGTGAAATTTGGTCGTTACGATGCCAATAGAGGCATCTGCCTTATAGGAGACGGAAGCGGCGGATTCAGGGCAATGAAACCTTCTGAAAGTGGTCTTAATGTAAGGGGAGAGGTGAGGGATATTACGCGTTTATCATTGAATTCAGGCGCTGATTTGATCATTTTTGCCAAAAACAATGACAATATTCAGATTTTTAGAATTGACAATTCTTCCGCATCCAACATAGAAAAGAGCCTCACGATCACCCAATAATCCCAAGCTGAGTTTCAAGCTATTTTGCCTTGAGCACCACTGCTGCGAGTGGAGGTAAGTCGATGGTTATGGCGTATTCCCTGCCATGACAGGCTTCCTTTTTGGTCTTGATAACCCCTTTATTTTGGAGGCCGGATCCCCAGTATTTTTTGTCGTCGCTATTAAAAATTTCCTTCCAGTTTTTATTGGCATGAACACCAAATCGATAACCGTGATGTGGTGTCGGCGTGAAATTAGCTGCTACAATAAGGTATTCATCCGGATTATGACCTTTTCTAATGTAAACCAATACTGAATTTACATGATCCGACAAATCGATCCATTCAAATCCACCACTTCCAAATCCTAATTCATACAGCGCCGGTTCACTTTTATAGAGGTGGTTCAAATCGGTGATTAACTGAAGCACCCCCTTGTGTGGATCGTGATCCAACAGGTGCCATTCTACGCAATGATCGTGTTTCCACTCACTGGTTTGTCCGATTTCAGCCCCCATAAAAAGCAGTTTGGTACCCGGGTGTGTAAACATATAGCTGTATAGTAGGCGGAGGTTGGCAAATCGCTGCCATTCATCTCCCGGCATCCTTTCAATCAGGGCGCCTTTACCATGTACCACCTCGTCGTGTGACAGGGGCAACATAAAGTTTTCAGTAAATGCGTAGTTTAAACTGAAGGTAATATCATTCTGGTGGAATTGCCGGTAGATCGGATCCTTGGAAAAGTATTCCAGGGTATCATGCATCCATCCCATCATCCATTTCATACCGAATCCCAACCCACCCGTAAAGGTAGGCTTGGAGACCATGGGCCAGGCGGTAGACTCTTCGGCAATGGTTTGCGCTGATGGGAATGATTGGTATATCTCCTCATTTAACTCTTTGAGCAAAGAAATGGCTTCCAGGTTTTCTCGCCCTCCATGTTGATTGGGGATCCATTCACCTTCATTCCTTGAGTAATCAAGATAAAGCATCGACGCCACAGCATCTACCCGTAACCCGTCCATATGATATTTGTCCAGCCAAAAGATCGCGTTGCTGATAAGAAAGGATCTCACCTCATTTCTTCCATAGTTAAATATGTAGCTTTCCCAGTCGGGATGAAACCCTTTTTTGGGATCGGCATGTTCGTATAGGCTTGTGCCGTCGAAATTTATAAGGCCAAATACGTCATCCGGGAAATGAGAAGGTACCCAATCGAGAATCACCCCAATGCCGGCCTTATGACATTTATCGACCAGCAGCATGAATTCCTGTGGCGTTCCAAACCTGGAGCTTGGTGCAAAATATCCGGTAATCTGATAGCCCCAGGAACCAAAAAAGGGATGTTCCATCACAGGCAAAAATTCAATGTGGGTAAACCCTGCCTTTTTGACGTGGTCTACCAGATCGTTGGCCAGCTCGACATAGCTTAGTGATTCGTTTCCCTGGTCAAATTTCCTTTTCCAGGAGCCCAGATGTACCTCGTAAACGGAAAACGGCTTGTCTAAAGCGTTGTGATCAGCCCTTTTTTCCATCCAGCTTTTGTCCTGCCATTCGTAACCTATATCCCATACGACCGAGGCAGTTTTTGGAGGAACTTCCCATAAGGTGGCAAAGGGATCTCCCTTTTCCAGCACCTGGCCGTTTTCATTCGAAAATATTTTGTATTTATAAATATTTCCCGGTTCAACACCGGGTATAAAACCCTCCCAAATACCGGAACTGTCCCATCTTACATTTAAAACATGTTCTTCTGCATTCCAGGAATTAAACTCACCGATAACCGAGACTTTATGTGCATTCGGAGCCCAAACGGCGAAGTAAGTTCCCAATTGCCCGTCGTGATCTATGACATGAGCGCCTAATTTTTCGTACAGCCTGAAATGCTTTCCGCTCTTAAACAGATTAATGTCAAAGTCGGTGAATAAGGAATGAGGTATTACGCCGGCCTGGCTGGTGTTGCCTGATTGGTTGCCCATAATATTTGTGATTTCAGGTTAATTGTTGACTAAACTGGAAAGTTAAATTAAACAAAAATCTACATAATGTTTGCCGGCATCCTGAAAATTTTAAAGACACCGGGATCTTTGGCAGGTTACAGTGCTATCTCATCACCGCAACAAAATTAGTCTATGCTCTGATTTCCCAATGCTTTATCAAAAGTATGGAGATCTTTCCCAAAGTTTGTCTGGTACATGGCTAAAGATGTCTTAGAATACTTGATAAATTGATTATTTTTTTTTATATACTTTAAGTTTTATAGTTTTAGCAAATTGCTTATTAAAAACAACCTATTATTTTTTAACCAACACCTTAAATGGTTATGAGCGGACAGATAACTATAAAGGACATTGCCAGGGAACTGGAAATTTCACCTTCCACCGTTTCCAGAGCGCTGAAAGATCATCCCGATATTAGCCCCAAAACAAAAAAGGCAGTAAATGATCTGGCCGAAAAACTCCATTATCAGCCCAATTCTATTGCCCTGAGCCTTAGAAAAAGTAAGACCAATACCATTGGCATTATCATCCCTGAATTTGTCCATTTTTTCTTTTCTACCGTTATCAGCGGTATTGAAGATGTAGCCTATGAAAAGGGATATAACGTGATCATCAGCCAGTCCAATGAGTCTTATGAACGGGAAGTAAGTGATACCAGGTCCATGGTTTCGCACCGGGTTGATGGCTTGCTGGTATCGGTTTCGAAGGAAACCAGGGATTTTAGCCATTTTAAGGAATTAATAGAAAGAGATATACCGCTTGTCTTTTTCGATAGAATGTGTTCGGAGCTTAATGCCAACAGTGTTGTTATCGATGACTTTGAGGCTGGTTTTAAGGCGGTAGAACATTTGATATCGACCGGCAAAAAAAACATTGCGCATTTATACGGGGATTTGAATCTGCACATCTGCAAAAACAGGTATGACGGCTACCGGGCGGCGCTGGAAAAATATGGTATACCATTTAATGAGGATTTTGCGGCCTATGCCGGCATGTTAGAGCTGGATTCGGCCAAGGAATTGATGAACAGGCTCCTGGACTTGCCTCAAAGACCCGATGGTGTTTTTGCCCATAACGATGTGGTCGCCTATGGCGCTATGCAGGCTATCAAAGAAAGAAATATTAAAATTCCGGAAGAAATTGGCGTAATCGGGTTTAGCGATTGGCAATTTTCCTCGCTGGTGGAACCAGGTCTTTCCTCCATTTCTCAATCCGGATTTGAGATGGGACAGGCAGCAGCCGGGTTGTTTCTGGACCAGATTGAAAATGCAGATGAAAACTATATTCCGCAAACAAAGGTCATACCCACCAAACTTGTTGTCAGAGGGTCTACCGTCAAGCAATAAGCCGAAAGATCATAACAAGCTGTGGACCCAATGCCAGGAAATCCTCAAAAATCCAGGTTGAAAATAAACTTTTTTTAGATTTTTTTGAGAAAATTACGCAAACGATTGAAACATTCATAAACCTGAAAAATGGCATATAATTAGTGTATTAGCCCTTTTTAGAATCCTTACAGCACCGTTTGGTATTGAATGAAATTTGAATTTTTCTACTTATTTTAGTTCTATAAACCAGAGGTTATCATGTCCTGAATCTGTTTTTTAGATTCAAAACCAGATGTAAATTAAACAATTGTTACTTGATGTACAGTACCGTTGAAACTTCTGCCCAGAGAGCCGGGTTTAAGGTCTTAGGCAAATTAGAATCCCTGGAACATATCAATAACGGGGTAGTGGGGGTTACACCTTTCGGGCAGTTTCGGATTTTAGTCGTAGACCGTTCAATCTTTCGGGTTTCGGTAACCAGGAATGCTGACTTTGATGATTTTTCATATGCCGTTATTGCTTCCCCTAAATCAGTGGATTTTAACGTGAAGGAAGACGACGAGCATATTGTCATTTCTACCGATTTAGTGAGTCTCCATATTTCCAGGAATCCGGTCAGGTTTAAGTTTTATGACAGCGCCGGTAACATCATCAATGAGGATGATGACGCTTTTGGGACCTCTTGGATCGGGTCGGAGGTAACTGCCTATAAAAAACTGCAGAAAGGCGAAAGGTTTGTAGGGTTAGGAGAAAAAAATGGAGATCTGGACAGGCGGGGAAAAGGCTATCTGAATTGGAATACCGATAAATTTGCCTATGACCAGGATACGGATCCGATATATTGCTCACTTCCCTTTTACATAGGCATTCACAGTGGCCTTGCTTACGGAATGTTTTTTGACAATTCCAATAAATCGCATTTCAACTTTGGTGCTTCTAACGACAGATTCTCTTCATTCATGGCCGAGGACGGTGACATGAATTATTATTTGATCCATAATCATAGTGTCGCTAAAATTATAGAAGATTATACCTACCTCACCGGAAGAATGGAATTGCCACCCATATGGAGTATTGGTTACCAGCAGTGCCGGTACAGCTATTACCCGGATTCCAAGGTGCTTGACATTGCCAGGTCTTTCCGCCAAAAAAAGATTCCAGCCGATGTTATAGTACTGGATATTCACTATATGGATTCTTATAAAATTTTCACGTGGGATCCGGTTAAGTTTTCAAACCCTGCAGCGCTGATCCGGGCGCTTCGCGATATGAATTTCCATGTGGTGCTTATGTGCGATCCTGGCATTAAAATAGAAGAGGGTTACCAGCCTTACGAATTAGGTAAACAGGAAGATGTTTTTTTGAAATACCCGGACAATACTTATTATGCCGGTGAGGTGTGGCCGGGATGGTGTCACTTCCCTGATTTTTCAGACCCTAAAACCCGCCAATGGTGGGGAGGGCTTTTTGACGAATACGTGAATCTGGGTGTAGACGGATTTTGGAACGACATGAATGAAATTGCTTCTTGGGGACAAATGATGCCCGAGCATGTGGAGTTTGACTATGACGGCAACGGAGCCCTTACCAAGAAAGGAAGGAACATATACGGCCTGCAAATGGCCCGAAGCACATTTGAGGGAACAAAGAAGCTGCTAGACGGAAAAAGGCCCTTTAACCTTACCAGATCCGCCTTTTCAGGAATTCAGCGATATTCAGCCGTATGGACCGGCGACAATGTAGCAGATGATGAGCATATGTTGCTCGGTGTAAGATTGGTCAATAGTTTTGGGTTGACCGGTGTGGCATTTACGGGCTACGATGTTGGCGGTTTTGCTGGTGAAGCTTCCGTGGACCTCTTTGCACGGTGGGTTTCAATTGCAGCCTTCTCGCCGTTTTTCAGAGGACATTCCATGCTTAACAGCAGGGATGCCGAACCGTGGGCCTTTGGAGAAGCTGTAGAAGAGATATCCAGAAATTATATTAACCTGCGCTACCAGCTGATGCCTTATATTTATTCTTTGTTCTTTGAAGCAACACAAACCGGCATGCCCGTGTGTAGAAGCCTCGCCATTGATTATACACATGACGATTATGTATATGATCCATTGTTCCAAAATCAGTATTTATTCGGTCCGTGGTTTTTAGTTTGTCCTGCATCCAGTATTGACAAATTTTGCAAGGTCTATCTGCCCGAAGGTGAGTGGTATGAATTCCATTCAGGGAAGCTATACAAGGGTTTACAACAGGTAATTGTAGAAGCACCAGTAGAACGGTTACCGCTTTTTATCAAAGCCGGGAGTATCATCCCCATGCAGTCGGTAACGCAATATACCACCGAAATACCTGATGATACGCTGCAACTTCACTTTTACAGCGGGAACAACTACAGTGAGTTTTTATACTATGAGGATGACGGAAATACTTACCGTTTTGAAGATGGCGAATATTACAAGAGAAAAATTTCATATAATCCTGATAATCAAATTATTAAATTGAATGATGTTGGTGGTAACTTTAAGTCGAAATACACCAAAATTCAGCTGTTTTTGCACGGGTTTGATGAATTGAATAGGATTGTGATCAATGGTAGGGAATATGTTGTGGAACAGGTGGATTTTAGCTATTTAAAAGCCATTACAAAATTTGACCCGGTTGGACGGGAGGGCGAGGTGATTAAGGAGCAGGTAAAGGTGATTGAGGTGGAGGATGACCACAGTGGCCTGGAGATTGTATGGTGATGAAGCATTGTAGTTTCGCAAGGCCATTTCAAAGTAAATAATCGCCTACTTATCCCATTTATGCTTGAAATTCAAAAGAGATCCTCCAACGTCTTTCTGGCTTTGTTAAGCCTGCCCGCCACCGCCATGGGGTTTGCCTTATCCATTCAGATTTCCACGTTAAGCTTGATACTGTCAACGAGGTATGGACTGGAAATTGAGGAGATAGGATTAGTATGGGCGGCAGGTCCGATTGCCGGCATATTTGGTCAAATCATCATTGGTTTTATCAGCGATAACGTTTGGTTTTGGAATGGCAGAAGACGGCCATTCATTGTCATTGGGGGAACGTTTGCAGCGTTAATGTTATTGGCACTACCGAGTATTGATATAATCAGCAGCGCCCTCGGCATGGACGGGATTTTAGGTATAGCGATTACTATCGCGCTGTTGCTTGACCTGTCAATTAATGTGAGCTTCAATCCCACCAGGTCCATCATTGCGGATGTTACCAGCAGTCACTATCGCACCAGGGGATATACCTGGATGCAAACTATCTCGGGTACATTTGGGGTACTGGCCTATGCCATAGGTGCCTTGCTTGGAAAATACTTCCTGATCTACCTTGGCGTAGGTTTGGTATTCAGCTTTTCAGTAATACCTTGTTTTTTTATAGAGGAACCCAGGCGGTTACAGACCCGGCAGGGACAAGCCGAGGGTAATAACAGGCCGCGGCATATTTCGGGGAAGGAAGTTATGATAGTTTTACAGCCTCTGTGGGGCTTGTTGCTATTTGCGGCCTACAAAATACCCGTAAGACTATTGGGGTTAAATACGACGGGTAGCTACTTTGAATTTTTGTGCCTGGGGCTGACGGTCGTGATGTTGGTTTATGTGTTCCTGCAGGGTGGCAGGAAAGAAGACGACCTGAGGGAGTTTCAAAAAATTCTGATGGCCCATGCCTTTACCTGGTTGGGCGTACAATCTATGTTTGTGTACATGTTTGCCTATATACAGGACCAGCTTCCCGCTATGGGGAGCCGGGAAATTGGCTCGGTGATCGATATATCTTTTTTGTTGCTAAACCTGGTCGGGGCACTGCTCCCTGTGATCGCCCTTGAGCCCCTGACCCGAATCATCGGACGGGTAAGGACGCATATGGTAAGTATTGCGATCATGGCGCTAAGCTATGGCGGCATTGCCTTTATTGGAAAGTCGCCGGCATTGCTATACGTTTTTATGATACTGGCGGGCGTAGGGTGGGGTGCGACAGTGAGTCTGCCATTTGCGATCATGTCGGAAAGAATTGACAAATCCAGGATGGGGCTTTTTATGGGCATTTTTAATCTATCGGTTGTTTTGCCACAATTAGTCGCCAGCTTACAGGTCGGAAATATTGTTCAGGAGGCCACTGATAAAAGTACCATATTCTTTATCTGTGCCGTTTCCCTGGGTATATCTGCCATTTTATGGCTGTTTGTTCGGGAGGGTCAGCAGGAGGTGCCCGAAAAACCTTTGGCGGACGGATCAACGACGAGTCATTGAACTTAGCGGCAGTCCATATAAGTGAATCCGGGACCTGGATTGGTGTGAACAAATTTCCAGCTAATCTTCCCTTGAACCAGCTGTTCTTCCAATAACATGTTTTCCGATAGCCAAACCCTGCACCGTTCCGTTTTCATTGGCATCCCGGTAATGAATACCGCCATATAGCCTCGATATGGCTGCTTCCTCCGCGGCTTCCATAAAGGAAGAAAAATCCCTTGATGACAAACCGTAAGGCACTTCCACGGTGTCTGTAAACTCAAAATGGTCGTCAAAAAAGTAAGTTAAAATATAGGCGGCCGTGGCTGAAATAGTAGAATGACCGCTCGTGTATTCCGGAAATGGTGGTGTCTGGAGCAACGGTTCCCAGGTCGGATCAATGTATTTTCTGATGGCTGTTTCAGGTCTGATACGGTTGCTCCTGTATTTTTCATCCCAGCATGAGATAAAAGCGTCCATCAGACCGATAGCAACCACTGCATGTATTTGCATTGATTTGTTGAAATCCAAGTTTGATTGTGCACAGGCGATCCCTGTAATTCCTATCCAATGGGCGCCAGGTGAAATTTTTTTTAATCCAACCATTAAATGGCCTTTCCGCTGTAATGCGAATGGGTTACAGTCCCAAAAAGAGGCAATGGTTTTTTTCTCCTCCGAGAGATTATTGCCAACTTCGTAAACTTCCATCAGCATTTCCTGAAACGGAGAGTCCTTGCCGGTACTGAATGCCACCGGTTTTCGTGGTTTAAATTGTCGGGCCGAATCCAGGGTGAAGGTACGAACTGTATTAAAGTAAGGCTCTACCGCCGCCATGTAGCCCGGAGGGGTAGGGTACCAGTTAGCTTCACCCTGCAACGGGGTATACCTGGGGTAATTGCTGATTTGCTCATAACCATCATTTTTGGCATAAGCGAGAATTGCTGTACTGACTTCCCGGGCGTAGGCTTGCGATTTTTGGATGTTACTTTCCGTATGACCATTTTTTCTGCAGGAGTTAACAAAATCTTTTTCAAATTTCTCCAGGACGTTCCCTGTCGGAAGTAGCACTCGCGCAGTTTTAACCATGGCCAAAATGGCGCTGACCTGGTAGTGCTCTTCTTGCAATGCCGTTTTCCCCACGGCAGGGAAGTTGTTTAAGCTACCATACATGCTTTGGTACCCGGGATCACTGCCTGCAATTGCTTCATATCCTGAAAGACAGGTATAAGCAAAAAACCTTGCCGCCAGGGGTGGGTTGGTGACATCGTGAACCATTATTTCGGTTATTTTTTTCATAACGGAACCAATGTCTTTGTTACTTAATGGTGACCGCACTTCGTTATGCACCGAACAATTTGACAAAATGATCAAGAAGATAGTAAGGGCGGTTGCTCTAAAAAAATAAGGCATAATATAAGAGAAATCGATGTCGAGATTTAGTTTGTTACCGGTTTATTCCGGTTTATTTTGTAAGCTTTTACGCTACCCTGATTGATACCAAATAACAGCTGGTCATCCAGTCTGCTGGTGCTTCTTACATCGCCAAGAAGATGGAGCCCTGAAAGGTGCTGAGGTATATAGGTAAAACTGCCATTGCCAGTGCCTTTTAGCAATATACCATAATTAGCTCCTAGTTTTCCAAGTTTCAGGCCGGCCTGATTCAAATTACCGCAAAGTAAAAGATCCGGTGTTTCATCCTGATTATAATCCAGCGCCATCATTGTAAATATGGAAGAAGATTGTACCTCAAGTGGCAATTTTTTTCTTAAAAGCCTTTGGCCATTCATGTTTTGCCAATAGGTGGTAGCCAGGTGATCGGCTTTGAGGTAATTAACTTTCTCCATTTCCTCCGGGGTAAATATATCCTTTATAGTGGCATCGGCGTAGCTTTTGTAATCAGTGAATCTGGGCCGCAGCATGGTCATGTGATCTAAAAGTTCATCGCGATGGGTATAGGGAAAGCTTTTGCCTTGCTGGTAAGCGCATATTATTGGATCCAGAGATCCGTTGTTATCAAAATCTTTGTAATATAATTCAACAGGTTCTTTAGGATTAGCCTTGAATTGTGTGTTCAACCCCAGGTTTCCCGCTATGATGTCGGGGTATCCATCGTCATTCAGGTCCTGAACCAGCAGTCTATTCCACCAACCAAAATAGTCCCGATCAAAGTAGTCATTGCTACGGTCTGCTAACTTTCCTCCATCATTTTCAAAAATTTTGACAGGCATCCATTCTCCGGCAATTACCAGCTCCTTTAAGCCATCCGCATTGATATCGACACCAATGGCATCTGTAATCATGCCAATATATTGTAATTCGGGAGAAACCAAAGCCAGGTTGTCCTCAAACCGGCCATTGCCATCATTCACAAGCAGGTAACTTTGAGGTGCTTCCGGGTAGCGTCCGGGTACAACACTGCCACCAACGAACAGATCGGCGTTTCCGTCCTGGTTTATGTCAATCACAGCGATGCTGCCGGTGCTGGCAAGCATTTCCGGTAAGTGCATTGACCGGGTGAAGTTGCCATTGCCGTCATTGATGTAAAGCCTGTCCTGAAGTTTTGGGTCATTTACAGAAAAACTGTGATAGCCTCCACTGCACACATAAAGGTCGAGGGTACCGTTATGGTCGGCGTCGAATAGACATGCCCTGGTGTCCTCGCTTCCGGCGTCGGTTGAGAAGGCGGGGTTGTTTTTTACGATGAATTGGCCATTGGCCTGTTGCATAAAAACCGACCCGGACTGCCCCGCGGCACCTCCGACATAAATATCCTCTAATTGATCTCCGTTTATATCTCCCTTCACCATGCAAGGGCCGGAAAAGGACTTGGGGTTTATAATCAAGGGTTGCCTTTTGAAATCATTGACCTTATTTTTTAAATGTTCAAAGACGATGGGAGATTGTTGCGTCGCCAGGATCGTCACCTGCTGGTCCGGGATTGGATTCATTTTTTTTGCATCACTTTGGTAAAGTGTTATCGTTTGATCCGCTTTTAATCCATATAGAAGCTGGATTTCCCCATCAGGCCAGTTCACCTTAAGGGAGTCGACCGTCATAGCTTCCGCCAACCCGAAATGCAGTATTGGCGATACGCTGGACTGATAACCCCTGACAGGCATCTGCTCCCGGTACTGCTGCTTCCCGTTTTTATAAAGCGTGATCCTGGTGCCAATACCCAGCGAGTTTCTTTTGGCGCCCCTTAGCTTTATCTTGATGAAGTGATTGGCAGATTGCAGGTTACTCCTGTTTTCATAGATAAATGCGGCATTGTTAATATTGTTAACTACCAGATCCATGTCTCCATCGTTGTCCAGATCAGCATAAGCGGCGCCGTTACTGTTGGATGGTGTGGTAAAGCCCCATGATTTGCGTTGATCGGTAAAGGTGAGGTCTTCATTGTTTTTATAAATGGAATTGACAATGTCAGAAGCCGGCATTTCATGGATTAATTCCACGAGGTCTTTTCTCCATATTTTTTCATTGTTTTGGATAAAGTCTCCCATGTATTTGATGAAGTCCAGATTGGTGTAGTCTCTCAAATATCCGTTAGTGACAAAAAGATCTTTCCAGCCATCGTTGTCATAATCAGCCCACAATGCCGCCCAGCTCCAATCAGTATTGGATATGCCGGACATTTGGCCTATTTCCGAAAAGCTTCCGTTGCCATTATTGAGTTGTAACATATTCCTCATGTACTGGTAGTGAAAACCGACATTTACATGGAGATTGAAAAGTTCGTAATTATCGGGTGACTTCAACAGCTTCTGCCGGCGGTGGTCTTCCGGGAGCATATCCAGCGTGAAAATATCAATGAGTCCGTCATTGTTAATATCGGCTAGGTCATTGCCCATTGAAAATTGGGTGTTGTAACGAAGTGAATGCTGAATCCGGTCTGTGAAAGTGCCATCTCCATTATTCATGTACAAGTGATCGGGAACGTCGTAATCGTTGGAGACGTAGATGTCGGGATAGCCGTTTTTATCTATGTCAGAAATGCCAATTCCGAGACCATAGCTCAGCGTAGCGCTTTTTATTCCGGATGATACGGTGACATCTCTGAAGTAGCTATCACCCTTTTGATCTTTTTCATGCCGGTAAAGTTTGCTGCCACTCATCACATCCCTGGTTTTGAGTATTTCTGCGGTCGTAGCTTCATCTAAAATGGGTAAAGAATTGGGGTTATGGTTTAGCAAAAACATATCCAGGTCGCCATCAACATCAAAATCAAAGAATGCTGCCTGTGTGCTATAGGCTGGGTCTGCAAGACCGTACCGGCTGGCCTGCTCCTCAAAGTGCGGAATGCCATTGTCATCGCTGCCCTTGTTTATATACAGTTCATTGCACCTTTTTTCAACAGGAAGCTTGCCTGAATAGCAAACATAAAGATCCGGCAGCCCGTCACCATTGACGTCTGCCATTGTAACCCCTGTTTTCCAGGGACCACTTCTGCCTGTTACCCCGGCTATCTCAGTGACATCATCGAAAATCATGTTGCCCCTGTTTATATATAGTTTGTTGGCGACCATGTTTGCTGTAAAGTAAATGTCTTCAAGCTGGTCACCGTTGAAGTCGCCAATAGCCACCCCGCCACCATTGTAAAAATACTCATACATCAGTACGTTGGTATTCAGCCCTTCCGTGAGCTGGTTGACAAAATCAATGTGCGTTCTTTTGTGAGGAAGTGATTGGAACAGTACCTCTTTTCCCTCCGGGATTTCTTTAACAGACGGGTGGTTTCGACAGGCCGATATGGCTAATGCTATTGAAATCAGGCAGTATGCAAAGGGTGAAAATGATTTTAGCATCCGGACTTTATATCTGATTTTTAACAGGTTATTTTAAAATGCATAAATCTATGCCGGACCGGGGCCCGACATAGATTTAAGTGTAGAGCAAATACCATAAATTATTGATAACCAGGATTTTGAATCAAGGCAGTGTTAGCATTGATTTCGCTTCTGGAGATAGGCACATAATAGCTTTTATCGAGCCAAATACGATTTTCTATCCCAGGATCAATATCTGTTGGTGTATAGGTATATTCGTAGTTGTCGGGATCGTACACATATTTGGTCACGTTGCTTCCCGGTTTTAGCGTTCCGTTAATTTCTATTATCCTGGCCTTTTGCCCCAGTGTTGTTGGGGCGATCATCCAACGCCTGGCGTCATGATACCTTTGTTCTTCGAAGGCCATTTCAATTCGTCGTTCCTGTCGGTATATTTCCATGAGGGCTGTTCCGGATTCTGATATGGCCGGCATGCCGGCTCTGAAGCGAATTTGATTAAGCCACTCTCTGGCTTCAGCCTCGCTGCCTCCTGTTTCCAGCAGGGCTTCTACATAATTAAAAACGACTTCGGCGTACCGGAAGAATACCCAGGGGATCTCCTGCCTGTCAGTCTGATCCACGATATCGGGATTTGGATCGATGTATTTTCTCATGTAATACCCGCTTCGGGTTCCATTCCAATCCTCGATGGGCCCCTGTCGCGTGTCGAGCCCGAAATGGATGACTGTAGCTCCCCCTTCATCAATAATCTCATACTGACCCGTTTGAATTTGATTGGCGGGATCCCTGGCAGTTACATCTGACGGTCTTGGTTTCCAGTCAGCGCCGTCGTACAGTATGGTGGCGTAAAAACGCGGGTCCCTGTTTTCATAAGGTGCGCTGGCATGCGTGGAGTTGTTCCAGTCAAATTCGCTGCCATCCATCATCTGGTAATCATCGACAAGATTTTGAAGAGGCGCATTACCGGCCCAGTTATGATAACCGTTGGGGCCATTGAATAGCCCCATTCGGGTGCCACTGTCTCCTCTTGCTTCAATGAATTCTCTGGACCATATGGCTTCGCTTTCCCCGCCGTTTCTGGAAAGGGATATGTCGATGTAGTTTTGCTTGGCTTCCTCGAAAGATACGGGTGATGTAAGACCCAGCTTATATCCAAAGGCCCCTAAATCCAAAACGGCTTTAGCGGCATTTAAGGCAGCGATCCACCTCGCATTTTGGTCTCCAGAGACGTAGCCGATCAGTTCGGGGTTGCTGAATCCTGCGATTAAAGATGAATTTGCCGAGGCAGTGGGAATGTGATGCAGGTCACTGGCGGCATATATCAAAATCCGGGACTTCAAGGCAAGCGCTGCCGGGGCCGTAGCGCGCCCGGGATCCAGGGATTTATTGTTTAGTAAGCTGAAAGCTTCATCACAATCACCTACGATAAAATTGACACACTCCTCAAATGTGTTTCTTGCTATTTTAAAGTCGGAATCCAATGTCAATGGCTCGTCCACGATAGGTACGCCGCCGTAATACCTCATCAACTGGTGGTAATAATAGGCTCTCATAAATAAAGCCTCACCAAGCAGGCGTTCAGCCAGGGAAGTGTTTTCAAATTGTGGTTCCCGAAGCTCGCTGATGGCGATGTTGGCACCTCTGATTAACCGATACATATCATCCCAGTCATAGGTTGAGTTAACCCACCCGCGGTTGTCAGAATTGCTGCGGGACTCGGTGATTGTGTTGATACCCCTTCCGGCGTGTGTAAACACCGCCTCATCTGTAAGAGAAGCCAACATTTGCTCATCAAACCCACCATCGCCTAAGCCGGTATAAATATTAGTTATGGCAGCTTCTGCCAGGTTTTCATCAGTCCATACATCCTCCTCAGATACCTCACTTAAAGGTTTAGTACTTACAAATTCATCATCACAGCCAATCAAAACAGATAGTAAGGCTACGAAAGTGATATATGCTTTTAATTTATTCTTCATAATATTCAAATTTAATGCCCTTAAAAAGTCACCGATAATCCTGTATTGATAATCCTTGGGTTGGGATAGTTTCTTCCGCGCGGATCGTTTCCTTCAGGATCAAAGGGTGAGTCGGTGATTGTTATCAGGTTTAATCCGTTTACATAGAATCGAAGATTGCTAATGCCGGCCTTCCCGGATATTTCAGACGGGAGCGTATAACCCAGTTCGAAATTTTTCAACCGCAGGTAATCCGTGTCATTGCGCCAGTAGGTATTGTTTCTGCTAAAGTACTGATCGCCCCGGTTTGATATGCGCGGATGCTCGCTGCTGGGATTGTTCACGGACCACCGGTTATTGTAGACCTCGGTCGTATAATTACCGATCGTTCCCGATTCGCTAAAGTTGAAAAACATTTCACCGCCTGAGGCACCTTGAAACAAAATAGCCATATCAAAATTCTTATAGCTTGCATTGATGCTTAAGCCACCCTGAAAGCGTGGAATCAGGTTTTTGCCCGTTCTTACGCGGTCGTCCGGGGTAATGGCGCCGTCTCCGTCAAAATCCTTAAATTTCATGTCTCCCGGGCGGAGGTTGTTGGTGAGAGCGGAATAGTCGAGTGTCTCGGCATCAATGTCTTCCTGACCGGCGAAAATACCATCGTAGAGGTAAACCAGATTTGAAAATAGCGGTTGTCCTGTTGCCAGCTGCCATTCGGGGGCGCCTTCTGCCTCGTCGGAAAAGACAAGCTTGTTTTTAGAATAGCCTCCGTTTAAGCTTATGCTAAATTGAAGATCTCCAATTTGATGATTATAACCAATCAGAAAATCATAACCTTTGTTTTCAACTTCCCCTATATTTTGTCTGGGAGGCGTAATGCCGGTAATATCGGGTAATGAAGCGTTGGGAGTAGTTAGAATGTCGGTTCTTTTATTAAAAAACACGTCAAACTCAAAGTTGAACTTTTGATCGAAAAATTCGCCTTCAATTCCCAGGTTGCTATTGGTCGCCACTTCCCAGGTAATAGATGGGTTGGGAACCCTGGTCTCACTCAACGTTGTTACCTCTTCGGAATTTATCACCCAGCTATTAAAGCCATAAGTTGACAAATATTGAAAAGCAGGTACATCGTCGTTACCCAACTGCCCCCAGGAGCCCCTGATTTTGAGGAAGTCAAAAAATGGAACGGCGTTGCTAAAAAAGTTTTCCTCCGAAATCACCCATCCCGCCGAAACGCCTGGAAAGAAGCCAAAGCGTGTATCTTCAGGAAATAAGAATGAACCGTCATATCGCCACAAAAACTCAAAAAGATATTTTTGCTGGAAGTTATAGCCTACGCGCCCAAAGTAGTTTAACCGCGCCTCCTCGAAAGCCCCACCGCTATTATCTTTTTGATCATCACCACCGGCGAATAACTGATCGATGGCCGTAGAAATGAAAAACCTTCTGAACGCTTCAAAACCGTCAAAGTCTTCCGTTTCCCTGTTAACCCCCGCGAGAAATACCAGATCGTGGTCTCCAAAAGAACGCTCGTAAGTGGCAGTAGCGCCCAGTAAGATGTTTAGCCGGCTTTGATCCGATTGTGTTAGTCTGGGGTCGGCAGGTCCGCGTCTGCCTTTTACCAGGGCAGGTGTCACGCCGTCGTTCTCAAGCGTACTTCCATCCCAGGTATACAGGAACCAGGGTGTAGACCAGACTTTCCTTCTTTCAATAAATTTATCTATGGCGGCGGTACCTTGAAGTTTTAGGCCTTCTACCCAGGGCACTTCTATGTCGATGGTGCCGTTTGTCTGGAAATAATCCCTTCGGCTGCGATCGTAACCGGTTTGACTGGTCGTGATGACGACGGGATTCTGACCGTTTTCGATATCTGGCCCCGGCAGTCCGTTGGGCCAGAAGGCGGGTTCTGTGGGCCTTCCCCTGGTGAGCATCCTGAATATGGCGCCCGCCGATTGGGTCGGAAAGAATCGAAACTCCTCCCGGCCAAGAATGCCTATGCTTGTTTTAATATATTTATTGATCTGACCATCGAGATTAATCCTGATATCATATTGCTCGTATCCCGTTGCGGAGTTTTTATAATAGGCATCTTGTTTCTGGTAACCAATAGATGCCAGATAACTGAATGTATCAGAACCGCCGTTTAGTTGCAGGGTGTGACGGGATTGCGGCGACCACTCCTTGAAGGTTTCATCGAACCAGTCCGTGTCAGGATGTCCCCATGGATCATTGCCGTTTTTAAACAATTCAATATCCTCGGGCGAGAAGGGAGCGTTTCTGACAGAGCCATTGGGCCTGGTGAAGGAACCGGTAGCATTAAATCCATCGGTGGCAGCTTGCCATTCGTCAACAGGGAGGTTATATACCTCCAGCTCATTTCTTAATTCTGCATATTGGGCGGCATTGGCCAGATCCGGAATGATGGCTGGCTGCGACCATCCCTGGTTAAATGAATAGGTAAATTCCGGCTTTCCCTTTTTTCCCCGTTTGGTAGTGATCAATATAACCCCATTGGCGGCTCTTGCGCCGTATATAGCTGCCGAAGCGTCTTTTAAAACAGAGATACTTTCAATGTCCTGCGGGTTTAAGCGACTGAAGCCGCCACTTCTGTTGGGAACGCCGTCGATGACTACCAGGGCGCCCGTATTGTTAAAAGTATTGGTGCCGCGAATTCTGATGGCAGCATTGTCGAAACCAGGTTCTGCGCCGGCCTGCGTAACTACCAGGCCCGGAACCCTGCCTGCCAGCGAATTGGTAAGGTTCAGGGCCGGTGATTTTACCAGTTCTTTTCCTTTTACGGCTGCTACCGACCCGGTAATTGTTACCTTTTTCTGCTCTCCATATCCAACTACAATCACCTCGGATAGGGTAGAGATATCGGGACTGAGGGAGACATTAATGACAGTTTCTTCACCCACAACTATTTCCTGCGAGACATAACCAATGGAGGAAAAAATCAACGTACTGCCTTTGGCCACATCAATCTGATAATTTCCGTCAATATCGGAGATCGTGCCGTTCGCCGTTCCTTTAATGACGATATTAACCGATGGTAATCCCGCGCCATTTTCATCTGTTATTTTTCCGGAAATCTGAACATATTCCTGGATAAGTTGCTCAGATACCGGTTTATTGGCTTTTTTAAAGGCGTTGACATAAATGTTTTCGTTGATTCTTTTAAAAGCAAGATTGGCATCTTTGGAAATAATAAGCAGTAATTCCTTCAGGGATTGATTCCGTACTTTAACATTAATTTTTTTCTTTTTGTTAACAATCCCCTCATTAAAAGCGAAAGAGAAATTAGTTTTCTCACCGATTTTAAGCAACGCCTTATCTAACCGGGTGTTCTGCAAATCTATCGATAAATAAATGTCATCAATGCTCACCTTCTGCGCGTTGCTATTTTTAGCAAGAAGCATACTGCACAATAAACATTGTACACAGATACTATAAAGTGTGAATCTTGACATGAGTAAAATTTGCGATAGTAATTTTTCATTCATAATTTTAATTATGTTTTTGGTAGGTAATATTTTATCAAAAGCATAGTACTCCTTTCACCAGGTCAAAAGGTATTCCGCAATAACTTGTAAGGTTTGGAGAAAGGATAAAGATAAGCCAGTTGCTTTTGGGTGACTGGCTTTTTTGATGGTTCGTTTTTATACTCTCATAGGCATTAGGATTAGGTTGTATACTGAATATTTTTAATCTATAATATTCTCATAATTAGTTATTTAAGTGATATTATTTCAAGTAAAACTATTGTTACTTGATTACAATAACCTTATCATTAATTTCGTACCGGAAATCAGAAGAAAAACTGATTCCTTTCAACACTTCATCCAACGATTTGTTTTTAAAACTTCCGGTAAAGCCTTTTTTGACAGGCTTCTTCCGCTCTATAATAAATTTCACACCATACCATCTTTCAAGCTTATGGATGATTTCCTGAATGGAGGCACTTTTAAATATGATTACTCCTTTTGTCCAGCTTAAATCACTTTCCAATGAGTTTTTGATTTTTGTGACGTTGTGGTTTTTTTTGTTGTATTCTATGCTTTCCCCGGGGCTGAGCAGGTAGCCTTCATCGAGTGGCTGATCGGTTCTGTTGACAACAACCTTCCCTTCTAAAAGAGAAATTCTCATGCTTTCATCATTGTTAAAGGCTTTTACATTGAAGGCCGTTCCCAGTGCGGTAGTAGAAAGCGTACCGGACAGGACCCTGAAAGGTCTTTTGGGGTCCGTGGATACAGTGAAGAATGCCTCCCCCTCCAATTCGATCATTCTCTCGTTTTCAGGAAACCTGGCAGGATATCTGATGCGACTGCCGGCATTCATAATTATGACGGTCCCATCTGACAATTGGATATTTGATTTCTGGCCGTTGGGGTTCGTTTTTTCAACGTATGGGATCTCCGAAACAACGACTTTTTTATCATTTACCTCAGTCAGCTTTCGGACGGTCCATGTGGCAGCAATAGTGAGGACAATGGCGGCGGCCACGTATTTCCAATAGTTATTTTTCCGTCGCGTGGAGTCCCGGTAGGTATTCAGTTCCCTTTTTTCGGGATCCATACTTTTGATTTCCGCCGCGATTTTCTGAAACAATCTTTCCTCCTTGGCACTATCAAGGATCAATGAATTTTCATTCCAGGCCCTTTTGAGGGTTAGGTAAATGTTTTTATTCAATGGCGACGCTTTCCGCCATTTTTCGAGCTGGTACCGCTCAATATCGCTGATTTCTCCGGCAAATTCTTTCGCCAGAATCTGGTATATTTTTTCTTCTTCCTGTGACATATTTTGCCGACAAACTGTTGGACTTTAAATGAAGGACGTAATATTTTCATTTTCCCCTAGGTAGAAATAAAAAAAAGGAGAGGAGCCGGCTGACGGGTAGGAACTATGCGGACAGAAAAATGGTCAGCAGCACCATTTTTGTCCCAAATTTGCCAAGGCTATTTTTTTCTTGTTTGGTGGAGATATACTGGCTCAGATCCTTTCTGAGCTTCTTAAGCGCAAGCCCCATGTGAAATTCGACCGTTTTGACGGAGATTTCAAGCAATTTTGCTACTTCTGCGTATTTTAATCCATCCTCTCTGATCATTCTGTAAACGAGCTGAGATTTTGGCGGCAGGCTTAATATGGAAGCATTTACCTTGCTTCTGAACTCATTTTCAATCATTATGGCCTCCGGGCTGGCTATATGGGCACTTGATTTTTCTGTGGCCAGTTCGATAGGTACCACTTTGCCCTTTTTCATTTTTCGCAAGTAATCAATGGCCCTGTTTTTAGTTGAGTAGTACAAAAAGGTATCCAGGTTGCGAATGGCTGTCAGATCTTTTCTTTTTTTCCATAGATTGATAAAAAGCTCTGAAATCACCTCTTCCGCCAGAAAATCAGATTTAACAAAATGAAAAGCTACCTTGAGTAGTTTCCCATGGTAATAATTAAATAGCTGTCTGAAAGATTGATGGTCATCTTCCAAAGCTATTTTTTGTGTTAGGTTGTGTAAATATTTTTGCGCGTCTTTCAAGGGTAATTTTCCACACGTTAAATATTTAATTTAATATAATTCCATGAATTAGCAAAAAGGCTATGATTTAAATACTGTGTTAGCACAACGAAACACTGTTTGGTTTTACAGTTTAACACTATTGGTGTGGCGGCCGGATAAAAGGACACGCCATCACTTTTAACCCAGGAGCGATCATAGACATTCCGATGCTACTCATTTTTGTAACTATCAGTAATCCCTGACAAATACTTCGTTAGAAACATTGATAGCACTAAACCGGATATATAAAGAACGGGGGCGGCCGTTTGGGTTAGTTCCCTCGCACTGTTTTCCGGGAACAATGTAGTAAATAAAAAACTTTTGACTTCTTTTATATAGATCCACTTCATCGGGTTTGCCGAGGATTTTACCAATTTCCTGCTGGCTGTAACCCATGAGCTTGTTTTTGTTTTCCATAAAGGAACCCTCCAGCCCCGTACGAATTTGCTTGCAGGCATGCCTGTCAGCCTTCCAGGAGGCAGTGTCTAACCCTTCAATTGATTGGACGTTCTGACATTGACTTAGCCATAGAGAGAAAAAAAATAAGGCGAAACTTCGAAGGTACAATTTCATAAACAACCGTATAGCTTTTATTAATACAGAAGTGATTCTTTTAAAATATAGGATATTAATGAATCTAATTGGGCCAAAATAAACAAAAACTTGTCAATTTAGTATAACTTACACCCCGAAATAATCTAGCAATATTTTCCGGTTATGATTTCAATTGTCAAAGCTGTTAGAGTTATCTCCTCATTAGGATTTTTGGGTGTTTTATTATTTGTCTATGCGTATTTACCCGACACCGTAAAACTTCCGCTTGATTACCTCGAAGTCAAGGAAATAACCATGCAAAAAGGGAACCTGTTCTATACGATAATTGGGGTATTTGCCCTGGTAAGTATGGTTTCTTTTTTTGTTACCCGGATGATTAATACACTTCCGGCTACGGAAATGGATTTCAAAAGAAATTTAAACAGTTGGTCTATTTCCTTCATGGCGATAATCAATATTTTCCTGATTTTTTCGCTGATCATTATTAGTATCATCAATGATTCCGAATCGACCGTTTCCAGCCACTATTCTGTATTGGCGTATATCGGTCCCATCCTGTTGGTCCTGTGGTTAGTTTTACTTGTTTTTTTGATATCACGCAGGGTAATGGTTAAAAATTGAGTATTAATTCCCGGTAAGATCAATCTACTTTCTTCTTTAAATATTACTTTAATTCATATTTTGTAATTTATTAATAGTCAGATGGTTATGATTATTCAACTTACGTTTTGATTGAGATTTTGAACTGGCTTAATATCCGTCGTTAGGGTTTTATTTTAGAAAAACCTTTGTATTTTTATTTTTGTGAAATATATCATTTCGATGGTAAATGAGTTATTAATAACAAAGAAGGAGCAGTAAAGAATAATGGCAAATCAAACAACTTACGAATATACCGAGGATAGTATCAGGTCGCTGGATTGGAAAGAACATATCAGGCTCAGGCCCGGAATGTATATTGGCAAACTCGGCGATGGTTCGGCGCTGGATGATGGTATTTATGTTTTGGTCAAAGAGATTATTGATAACTGTATTGACGAGCATGTCATGGGGCATGGCAAGACCATTGAGATAAAAATTGGCGATCACAAAGTGGAGGTAAGGGATTATGGAAGAGGTATTCCATTGGGTAAAGTGGTGGATTGTGTGTCAAAAATCAATACAGGTGGAAAGTATGATTCCAAGGCATTTCAAAAATCAGTGGGTTTAAACGGGGTTGGAACCAAGGCAGTGAATGCGTTGTCCAACTACTTTAAAGTTCAGTCGTATCGAAATGGTGAGAGCAAGCTGGCGGAATTTCAGCAGGGAGAAATTGTAAATGATGCGAAAATTGAAAAGACTAGTGGGCGAAATGGTACACTGATTGTTTTTAAGCCCGATGATTCTATTTTTAAGAATTATCATTTTATTCCGGAATATCTGGAGGATCAAATCTGGAATTACTGTTTTCTCAATGCAGGGCTTACCATCAATTTTAATGGTACCAGATATCACTCTGAGCGTGGATTGTATGATCTTTTGGATAGAAAGACCGACGAAGACAGCCTCCGTTATCCTCTCATACATTTGAAAGGTGAGGATATTGAATTTGCCTTGACACATTCCAACCAATATGGTGAGGAATATTATTCATTTGTAAATGGCCAGTTTACTACCCAGGGCGGAACACATTTGGCAGCATTCAGAGAGGCCGTGGTAAAGACATTGCGGGATTTTTACAAAAAAGAATTTGATGCTACAGATATCAGGATGGGCATTGTGGGCGCCATAGCGGTGCGGGTACAGGAGCCTGTTTTTGAGTCACAAACGAAGACGAAACTTGGCTCGCAGAACGTGGCACCCGGCGGACCAACCATGCGTAGCTTTGTGAACGATTATGTGAAGAAAGTACTTGATAACTATTTGCATCAGCATCCTGATTCGGCAGATGCGCTGTTGAAGCGTATTTTGCAATCTGAAAGGGAGCGAAAAGAAATTGCCGGAATAAAAAAGATTGCCAATGAACGGGCTAAGAAAGCCAATCTGCATAACAAAAAGTTGAGAGATTGCCGTAAGCACTACAACGACAAGGTAGGAGACCTGAAGGATCAGACCATGATTTTTATCACTGAGGGCGACTCGGCCAGCGGGTCAATTACCAAATCGCGGAATGTACAGACCCAGGCAGTGTTTAGTTTGCGGGGAAAACCTCTAAATTGTTATAAGTTGACCAAAAAGGTGGTCTATGAAAATGAAGAATTTAATTTGCTGCAACATGCGCTGAATATTGAAAACGGCATGGACGGGTTGAGATACAGAAAAATCGTTATTGCCACTGATGCCGATGTGGACGGGATGCACATCCGGTTGCTGTTGCTTACTTTTTTTCTGCAGTTTTTCCCTGACCTGGTAAAACAAGGTCATGTCTTCATTCTAGAAACCCCGCTTTTCCGGGTAAGGAATAAGAAGGAAACCATTTACTGTTATAGTGAAGAGGAAAAAAAGGCCGCTACTGAAAAGTTAGGCAGTAAGCCTGAAATTACACGATTTAAGGGGCTGGGAGAAATTTCTCCGGATGAATTTGGTAAGTTTATTGGTGACGATATCCGGTTAGAGCCAATAATCCTGAAAAAGGATACAAGTGTAAACCAGATTTTGCAGTTTTATATGGGCAAAAATACCCCCGATCGCCAATCTTTCATTATTGAAAATCTGAAAGTAGAAAAAGATCTGGTTGAAGAAGCGCTTTGAGCATGGCAGATCCACTAATATTGTTTTATTGCAATAATTCTGCAAAAATATATTTTTTGTAAAAATTTTGCAAAAATGTTTTTTTTGTGTAAACTTTGCAAAAATAACAGAGGAAGTGATGTATTACATATTGATGGCTGACATCATCAAAAGTTCAATTAGACAAGGCGATACCTTAATGGAGGATTTCAAGGTGCTGGTGGCGGATACCAATAAAGCCTATAAAAAACATATCCTTTCCCCTTTAACCATCACCCTGGGAGATGAGTTTCAGGGTGTGGCAAAAGGTGCAGGAGAGGCGATGGAATTAATACTGGCACTGGAAGAAAAGATCATAAAAGATCAATTGGACTTTAAGCTGCGATATGTACTTAATTATGGCGAAATCGACACGCCCCTGAATAAAAAAAATGCCCACGAAATGCTTGGTAAAGGCCTTACAGTGGCAAGGAAGCAATTAAACGCCATGAAAAAAAGCAAGGAACGATTTTGGGTTAACCTGAAAGACAAGAAGCAAAATAGCCTGCTAGGCAAGGCGCTGCTGATTTACCAGTCTTTTGTAGATGATTGGACCGTGAAACAGCAAAAGATAGCCGCTGTGTTTTTAACAGAATCCGATTATAAAACTGTGGCAAAAACGCTTGATAAAGATATTTCTTCAACCTGGAGAAGGGAGAAAAGTTTGAAAATAAAAGAATATTTTGCGCTCAAAGAATTAATATTGGATTTGATTAAGTGAGCCAATCCATGTAGGGAGCTGAGAATTTGATGAAAGCATCTGTACTAACATTTATTATTATTTTTGTGGCCGGTGAGGTCATTGCCACCGCCATCTATTTTTTAGTGGGTGTCCTGGGAAAAGAAAAAGGCGCCAAACTATCTGGCCTGGGCATATTGAAAGGAGGCCTGGAACGTGTTTTTTTATTTTTATCCCTTTCCAATGGATTTCCACAATCCTTAATTGTGTTTGGGACACTTAAGATTGCCACAAGATTTAAAAAAGAAAGCAAAATATCCAATGATTATTTTCTTATAGGAAATCTCATTTCTTTAATGCTGGGAATTTCCTATTATATGATTTGGAATAATTATAACTAATAAGTAAGCTGTGTTAAATGGAAGAAAATAGCGAAAATCGAGAACTGGATCCAACTGATGACGAGGCCATCCACGATGTAGTCCCGGTATCGGGAATGTATGAAAATTGGTTTTTAGACTACGCTTCTTATGTCATTCTGGAACGTGCCGTGCCTGCTGTAGGGGATGGTTTTAAGCCCGTACAAAGGAGAATTATGCATTCTTTAAAGGAAATGGACGACGGGCGTTTTAACAAAGTCGCCAACGTCATTGGCCATACAATGCAATATCATCCGCACGGAGATGCGTCTATTGGCGATGCCATGGTTAATATTGGACAAAAGGACCTGTTGATTGAGACCCAGGGTAACTGGGGAGACATCAGAACAGGCGACGGCGCGGCTGCTCCAAGATACATTGAAGCGCGACTATCCAAATTTGCGCTTGATGTGGTCTATAACCCTCAGACCACAGAATGGCAATTATCGTATGATGGCCGGAAAAAGGAACCGGTAACCCTGCCTGTAAAATTTCCATTATTGCTGGCACAGGGCGTGGAAGGAATTGCGGTAGGACTTTCTACTAAAATATTGCCACATAACTTCTGCGAACTTATCAAGGCCTCGATTGATATGCTGAAAGGGAAAAAAACGAAAATTTATCCTGATTTTCCAACCGGTGGCACCGCCGACTTCTCGGAATACAACGAAGGACTACGCGGTGGAAAAGTAAAGGTAAGAGCGAAAATTGAAGCGATCGATAAAAAAACGCTGATCATCAAGGATATTCCCTTTGGAACTACCACCACCAACCTGATAGAATCGATTATAAAAGCCAATGACAAGGGGAAGATCAAAATCAAGCAGGTAGTCGATAACACGGCCAAAGATGTTGAAATACTGGTAAATCTTGCCGCCGGCGCATCTCCGGATATCACTATTGATGCACTTTATGCATTCACCGATTGTGAAATTTCCATTTCCCCGAATGCCTGCGTAATTATTGATGAAAAGCCAGTATTCCTTTCTGTTAATAAGATCCTTAAGTTTAACACGGATCAAACTGTTGACCTTCTGACCAGGGAGCTGGAAATCAAAAGGGGAGAGCTGATGGAGAAGATCTTATTCTCCTCTTTGGAAAAAATCTTTATTGAAAACAGAATTTACAGGGATATTGAGGAATGTGAAACCTGGGAAGATGTCTTGTCTACCATTGATAAAGGACTAACGCCTTTTAAGCAACAGTTTTACAGGGAAATAACGCAGGAGGACATCATCAAGCTTACGGAGATCAAAATTAAGCGTATTTCGCGTTTTGATGCTTTTAAGGCGGATGAATTGATGAAGAAACTGGAAGAGGAGCTGAAGCAAACAGAGTACCACCTCAGCCATATAACGGATTTTGCCATAAGCTATTACCAGCAGTTATTAGATAAATATGGCGAAGGCAGGGAAAGAAAAACCGAAATTAAATCATTTGATACCATTGCCGCTACCATTGTTGCAGCCAACAATCAAAAGCTTTATGTCAACCGTAAGGATGGTTTTATAGGGTATGGTATTAAAAAGGATGAATTTGTATCGGAATGCTCTGATATGGATGATATTGTTGTCTTTAGAAAGGATGGCAAAGTGATGGTATCGAGAATTGCCGATAAAGTTTTTATGGGCAAAGATATCATACACGTAGGCGTCTGGAAGAAGGGAGACGAACGAATGGTTTATAATGCCATATACCTCGATGGCGCGACCGGAAAATCCATGGTAAAAAGGTTTAACGTGCTGGCGGTTACCAGAGATAAGGAATATGACCTTACCAAAGGAGGCAAAGGGTCAAAACTAATATATCTCACGGCCAACCCCAATGGTGAGGCAGAAGTGGTTACTATTAAGCTGACCTCCGGAAGTAAGGCCAGAAAAAAAGTATTTGACTTTGACTTTTCCTCGATAGAAATAAAAGGCAGAGGAGCTGGCGGTAATATTTTAACGAGATACCCGCTGCGACGAGTCGAGCTTAAAACGAGTGGTGTATCAACATTGAGCGGGCTGGATATCTGGTACGATGACACAGTGGGCAGGCTGAACCGCGAAGAGCGAGGTAGCCACATTGGCAACTTCAATAGTGAGGATAAAATTCTGGTGATTTATAAAGATGGCCAGTATGAAATGACCAGCTACGAGTTAACGAATCGCTACGAACCCCAAAGAGTGCAGTTGATTTATCGATTTGACCCGAAAAGTATTATCACCGTCATTCATGTTGATGGGGACAGTAAAAATCACTATATCAAAAGATTTCAAATTGAAACAACTACCGTCAATAAGAAATTCCTTTTTATTAACGAGTCGAAAGGATCAAAACTCGTAGCAGTAACGTTACATTCAGCCCCTCAGGCGGTACTGGAGCTACAAAAAGGCAAAAGCAAGGAAAAATTTGAAGAAACAGTGGTGTTGAATGAGCTGATTGATGTGAAGGGGTGGAAGGCAAGTGGTAATCGACTTTCGCAATATACGGTTAAAAAGGTTAAATTATTGGAACCTGAGATCGAAACAAAACCTGATGAAAGTGTTGCTGCTACCGGGCGGGAATTGGAAGAGAATCCGGCAGGACAACTCAATATAATGCCGGATGAAAACGTTGAAAATCCGGAGGCGGGGGATGAAAGCACTGGTAATCAGCCGGATCCGACAGCAAAAGGCCCGGAAAAAGAGGAAAAGGAACAACCAAAGAAAAAGGATGATAATGAATATGGCGTAGGGGATACGATCGAACTGGATTTTTAAAGCTTTACCGTATAAAATATGCGCGGGGAACTTCAGAAAAAACTGATCAACTGTTTTTCAGAATATATTACCGATCACAAAAAGACGTTGATTGAGCAGGTTCTTGATTTCCGCACCCGCCATATTACTATTGCCCTGGAAGATATCTATCAACCTCAGAATGCCAGCGCCGCCGTCAGGACCTGTGATTGTTTTGGAATTCAGGACCTGCACATCATAGAGAACAAGAATAAGTATACGTTAAATCCAAAAGTCGTATCAGGTGCTTCCAAATGGGTAGATCTGATATATCACGGCGACGAGGGGGATGATAACACCTTGAATTGTATTAGTAATCTTAAAGATAATGGCTATAAGGTAATAGGTACCTCTCCGAATAAGCTTGAGAAATCAATTCATGAAGTAGAAATTCACCAGAAACTCGTAATATTGTTTGGAACCGAGCTCACGGGTTTGAGCGATAAGGCCATCCAACACCTGGATGAATTGGTATATATTCCCATGGTGGGCTTTACGGAAAGTTATAATTTATCGGTAAGTGTTGCCATCTGTTTAAGTATTTTGACACAAAAACTTTACGCCTCAAATGTAGACTGGGGGCTTGACGAAGCAGAAAAAGAAGTATTAAGGTTGGAGTGGTATAAAAAAATTGTGCCCAGGCCTGAAATATTAGAAAAGGAGTTTTTAAAACAAATTGATCAATCTTTTGAAAAAGGTCATAAATCGCGGTAAAAAACTACTGCTGGGTTTGGCGGGTCTGGCACTGCTGGTGTTTCTAATTGCCAATTTGTGGGTTATTTTAGCTACTAAATCTTCTATTAATTTTCAGGCCAAAAACTTACCGGAAAACGATGTAGCCATTGTGCTGGGAACCAGCAAAAAACTAACCAGTGGCGATCAAAATCCATATTTCAGGACGAGGATTGAAACTGCCTATAAATTGTTTGAATCCGGCAAGGTGAAGCATTTTTTATTAAGCGGTGACAACCGTACGAGGTATTATAATGAACCCGCCGATATGCAGAAGGCATTGATTGAAAAGGGCGTTCCCGACAGCCTCATTACATTGGATTTTGCCGGTTTAAGGACACTTGATTCGATCGTGCGTTGTAAGGAAATTTTTGGCCAATCGAAATTCACAATCGTTACACAAAAGTTTCACGCACATAGGGCTTTGTTTATCAGCCAGTATTACGACATTGATGCCGTGGCCTTTATTGCACCCAGCCCGCCACTGGAATTCTCCTGGAAGGTAAAAGTAAGAGAAATGCTGGCCAGGCCGCTTGCAATTCTGGATTTATATGTCTTTGGCAAGGAGCCCAAACACAGGGGAAAACAAGAATTTATCGAGGTTAAATAAGTGATGTAGGCTGTGACTTGAATAAATTTGCCTTCCTGCCGGTCACGCCAGGGATGACTTTGAATAAGCCCCCGCTTAGTGGAAATGCTTTCAGCTGTGCCTCGGAAAGGCCAATTCTGGCCGTGGTAATGTAAAGTGTGTCAAAATTTTCACCACCAAAAGTACAGGATGTAACCCTGGGAGCAGGCACGTCTATTCTTTGTAATTCTTCTCCTGTTTCGGGGTTCCATTGCCTTACACAACCACCATCCCAATGGGCAATCCACAGGTTGCCGTCGTTATCGATAGCCATGCCGTCGGGATATCCCTGGGAGACATCAACTTTTATCACCACGCTTTGATTGCTAAGGGATCCGGAGGCAAGGTCATAATCAAAGGCTTTAACTTCCAGGCTCGGGGAGTCCACATAAAAAAATCTCTTGTTATCCGCAGACCAATCCAGGCCATTGGAAACACTGATTTGGGAGAGATGCTTTTTAACGGATCGGCCATCGAAGGAATATAAGCTTCCTTTACCTGGCAGTTCCCGGACGTGCATCGTGCCGGCCCAAAACCTTCCGGCAGCATCGCATTTGCCGTCGTTAAACCGGTTGTCAGTCACCTCTTTTTCAATATTGGCAACATATTCCAAAGAGGTATCCTCCGGATTGAAAATCGCTATTCCATCTTGCAATCCTACTATAAGCTTACCATCTATGGTAGGAACCGCTACGCCGATTTTTTCCGGCAGCATATACTTTTTTAACACATCCGTGGCAGGATCAAACGAATATATCCTTTTCTCCTGGATATCGACGCAGTAAAATTTATGGTCCAGGTGGTTCCATACAGGCCCTTCGCCCAAGGTCATTTTTGTATCTAATACCAGTGTTGGTGTCATTGTCATATAAAATTGTGCATCTATTGTCGGTGACCGGTTTAAGAGGATCCAAAATTACACATAAAAACCATCCTTTGCTTCCAGTATTCCCGGATGTTTTTCCATCGCCGATTCCACCAGATCTACCCCTAATCCCGGCCTGTTTGAAAGTACCAAATTTCCTTCAGCTATTTCTATTGGGTGATCGATAATTTCATCTCTCCAGGGTACGTCTGTAAACATAAATTCCTGTCTATAGAAGTTGGGAATGGTGGCGCACACATGCCCGCTTGCCAGGGTGGACAAGGGACCATTGGGATTATGAGGGGCCAGCATTACATTATAGGCCTCCATCATGGCCGCCATTCTCTTCATTTCAGAAGGGCCTCCGCAACGGGTGATATCCGGCATCATGATATCGCAAATGTGGTTTTCCAGCACATCTCTTATCCCATGGCGCGTGTAATGCCTTTCACCTACACAAATCGATACGCGCGGATCCAATCTTTCCCGTACGGCCTTTAACGTTCTGGCACTTTCGGGCCCGACAGGCTCCTCGTACCAACTGATGTTAAGATCGGCTAATCGATTGGCCATGGTAATGGCGGTTTTAAAGTTGAGCATCGCATGGGTCTCGATCAGCATGATCATATCCGGGCCGCATGCCTTGCGGACTGCTGCACAAATATTGAAAGCCAAATTTTGCTGTGATTGGGTCAGCTCGAGGTTTGAGGACAAATCTTCTCCATAGAAATAGTTGGTATGAGCAAAAGGGTCAAATTTGAGCCCCTTGAATCCTGCCTTCAGTACAGCTTGGGCCTGCCGGGTATAATCTTCGATATTATGTCCACCGCTTATAAACCAATAATTGGCATAAAGTGGAATCCTGGTCCTGAACGCTCCCCCCAACAGCTCGTAACATGGTACGCCCATCACCTTGCCCTTTAAGTCGAGCAGGGCCATATCAATACCCGAAATGGCGCACATACTTGCTCCGAATGGCCCGATCCAGTTCAGGTCCCGGTAAAGCTTGGTCCAGATAAAATCGATCCTCATCGGGTCCATGCCAATGATCCTATCACCGGCGTGTTTGGCCGCGGCTTCAATGATCGGGCTGCCCGGCCAGTTGGTAGCTTCGCCAACACCTGTATGCCCGGTGTCGGTGTATATTTTGATCATGGTCCAGTTGTACTTGATCCCTTCAACCAGCCAGACTTTTACATCAGTTATTTTCAATTTTGTATAGTTTTTGGTTACATAATTCCATAGGTATCCCAGGACTCTCTTGCCGACATACCATTGCTGATGGCTATTGACACCGTCTTTTCTCCTCTTGCCTTTTCCAGTGCCTTCCTGATTACCTCAGCTTCGATATTTTGAGGAACAATACACACGCCATCGATATCGCCGACAACGATATCCCCATTGTTGATGCGGACCCCCTCTATTTCGATAGGGCATCTGAAATCAATGACTTTGCCTCTTGGTCCCTGGTCCTGTGCGTACTTTCCGTAGGAGAAAGTAGCGAAATTGAGGGCCAGTATTCCTTTTGTATCACGTGAGTAACCATTAATAACAGCGCCCGCTGCCCCCAAGATTTTGGCCCTGGTGCTCATAAGTTCCCCCCACAGTGCATAGGTTGGGGAAGCGCCGGTGCAGATATACACCTCATCTTCTTTCAGATCGTCAAGCGCCTCGAGCATAAGTCCAAAATCCTGGCTCATGGCCGGGTTCAGGCTATTGGGGTTGTGCTGCTCGAATGTATCAGCCTCCAATACGGTCATAGCCCTGCCCACAACCATCATATCATCTCTCAGGGGCTGCACCTTCGGAGGAAGGAACTGGTGCAGGTAACCCATTTTATCCATGATGTCGCCAATAACTGCGGTAAACAAATCTTTGCGAATTAGCTCGAACAACGCTTTATCATTCTTCCATTCTTCCATTATCTTATGATTTATTGATTGAGTATTGTAACAAATCTACTTGCTGATTGTGTGTTGTTTTTAGATTATTTTAATCAATATTTGCACGTAATTAATAAATTGAATTAATTTGGGTCAACTGATACACAGGAATGAAGCCCTTTTATACAAAAACATCAACGTTTTTTGATAGTGCTGTTATCATCAGAAGAGATGAATTGTCACATTTTTATAAACACTGGCATTATCACGACGAATATGAACTGGTGTATATAGAAAAAAGCACCGGAAAGCGGTTCGTTGGGGATAGTATTGGTGATTTTAAAGAGGGGGACCTGGTTTTGCTGGGAAGTAAACTTCCTCATATCTGGCTCAATGGGCCGGAGTATTTTGATGGATCAAGTAGCCAAAAGGCCATAGCTACTATTATTCACTTTCAACGAAGGTTTGTGGAAAATGATTTTATCAGGCTCCCTTCCATGAATAACATTCAACGCCTCTTTTCTGATGCCACGTGTGGTGTAAAATTCAATAATTTTAAAGACATTGGTGAAAAGCTTTCGGCCATTCAGGAGGCAACGATGACAGATCAGATTATTTTGATCCTGGATCTCCTCAACCGGCTGTCATTACACAAAGATCGTGAATTGCTGGCAACGGACAGGTATGCCCAAAATCTGATGGAAAAAAATCAAAACAGGCTAACCGAAGTATTTGAATACATAGCTCATAATTTTACTAATGACATCAGACTGGCCGATCTCGCCCAGATTGCCCACATGACCCCGGAGGCTTTCTGCAATTATTTTAAAAAGAAAACCAGAAAGACCGTGTTTACCTATATCAATGATCTGAAAATTGGTTACAGCAAGAAACTGCTGATCGACTCCCACAAAAGCATTTCACAGATAGCGCAGGAAAGTGGATTCAACAGCATTTCTTTTTTTAATCGCAAGTTTAAGGCTGATTTAAATATTACACCGCTTCAATACCGGAAAAGCTTTGAAGCTATGGATCGTTTTGAGGTTTAAATCTCATCTTGTTATTGCCAGTTATACCCTCACAGGCACCGGAATGCCAAACCAGTTTCATTTCGCATTTTAAATCAATGTGTTGGAAAAGCTTATGCCCGGATCAGCTTTCATGTCAGATGGGGTATTGCAATTATCGGTATTGATCGATAAGGTTAATAAAATTCAAATACTGATTAGTATAGTGCCGAAATTGAATTGATTTCGCCCCTAAATTTGATCCTGAAAGCAAACAAGCCGGAAGATATGTCATGAGTCAACCATTTTTTCCGCTGTATTTTGTAAGGAGAAAGCTTGTCATTATTAACATAAAAGAAAAGATCAAATGCTATTTTTTAGAGTTATCTGCCTGGCTATTATATTCGTTTCCTGCTCAAAAGGCAATCAGTCAGATCTTCAGACCGGTGAAAAAAGTCAGGGTGCGGCCTCTTTCCCAGGTTCCGATTCTATTGAAAAACAGATAGTAGTTCAAAGTCCGGGTGGCGACTATGATCTGATACTTGGAATAGAATCCAAATTACAATCACCGGTCTATGCTGTCCGATATCGGGGAAGTGGTATTATAGACTACTCCGGGCTTGGGTTTCTGTCTGATATACCAGGTATGGAAGCATTGGACTTTACAATAGAAGAAATTGTCCATCAGCAAGTAAGTTCTCAGTGGAAGCCTCCCTACGGCACCAAAAACGAATACCCGGAAAATTACAGCGAGTCTTTGGTCAAACTCAGGAATGCCAAAACAGGCCAATCCGTCTACAACCTGCGCCTGAGGGCTTATGATGAAGGGGTGGCCTTTCGTTATGAGTTTCCTGAAAATAATCGAAAAGTCACTATTGAACGTGAGTTGACGTCATTTTCCTTATTATCCGATGCCACGACCTGGACCGCTATTAATTCACAGGGAGAGATCACAAAGGCGCCGGTGTCCTCCCTGAAGACTTCCAGCGAACGTCCGATCTTGATAAAATATGCTGATTCGCTGTATCTGGCTATTGGTGAAGCTGCCCAGATCGACTATTCTCGGATGAAGCTGAATTCACATGGCACTCATAAACTTTCGGCCGACCTTGGTGGAGCAGTCAGCTTTGACCAACCTTTTGTCACACCCTGGCGGTTTATAATGGCCGGTAAAACTGCCGGTGAAATCCTGGAAAACAACTACCTTATTTTGAATCTGAATGATCCCGGTGAAATAGGGGACACCTCATGGATAAAACCAGGAAAGGTAATACGCGATCTTACACTTACCACTGAAGGTGGCAAAGCCTATATCGATTTTGCCGTAAAACATAATATTCAGTATGTCATTGAAAGTGCCGGCTGGTATGGTAATGAATTTACGGTTGAAGCAGACGCCACGACCGCCACGGTAGACCCTAATCGTTCAACCGGCCCCCTGGATATGGCAGAGGTCATTCGCTACGGAAATGAAAAGGGCATCGACATCATGGTCTATGTAAACAGAAATCAACTTGAAAAGCAGTTGGATGATATTCTTCCGCTATATCGAAGCTGGGGTATCAAAGGAATAAAATATGGTTTTGTAAGGACTGGCGATCAATATTGGACAAGCTGGATGCATGAGGCGGTCAGAAAGGCGGCTGACCATAAAATGGTGTTGAGTATACACGATGACTACCGGCCGGTGGGATACTCGAGAACCTATCCGAATCTTATGACTATGGAAGGAATCCGCGGCGATGAGGAAAGTCCTTCAAATTCACACACGTTGAAAACGATGTTTACCCGGATGATCGCAGGTGCCGGTGATAATACTATTTGTTACTTCGCCCCGAGAGTTTTAAAAATGGGCTCGCATGCTTCTCAACTGGCTAAGTCCGTATGCATTTATAGTCCGTTGACATGGTTGTATTGGTATGATAGACCCGAAACGGCTTCATTGGAAAGCGGTGGAGCAGGAGGCAACAAACCGGTTATTAAAGAAGTACCAGAACTGGAATTTTTTGACAAGGTGCCAACAATCTGGGATGATACAAAAGTCATTCATTCGCAGGTGGGCGAGCTAGGCACCATTGCCAGAAAAAGTGGGAAGGATTGGTTTATAGGAACCATCAATGGCGAGACTGACAAGGATATTACGATACCGCTGGACTTTCTGGAGCCAAATAAAAACTACAATGCCACTATTTATTTTGATGATCCCGAGGTAGCCACCATTACCCATGTGGGGATTGAAAAGATAGCGGTTGACAATGCTTCGACCATAAAGAGAAGCATCAAAGGGAATAACGGTCTTGTCATTCACATTTTTGAAAAGTAGCATCTTTGCCGGTAATCCTTTAAACTTTGAATACCTGTAATTATTCATTATTGGTTTGTAAAGCTGTAAAAGAGCCTCTGTTGAAATGCCGTGTCACGATTGTGACCTAATGTCTGATGAAGAATAAGTTGGTTTTATGGTTATCTTTGTCTGTAACCCACATAACCGTCAAAAATGAAGAAACCAGGTCGAAATAGTAAAAGCAGGGTAATAGTATATTTTTCGTTGTCACTTTTGATTGGTTCCTGCTCTTCAAAAAAAGCACTTAATGAGCATGAAGCGCAAGGGCCATTTCCTTACACAATCACTGAAAATACCAAAAACCGTCAGCTAAGTGCTGCTGCAAAACGCAGTTTTTATCATTATTCCAATATCCATCCTTCCGGCAATGAGCTCTATACACAATTCAAGTACACCGCCTTAAAAGGGCTTGATTACCATGGTGGAGATGGGACAATTTCACGCAGGGATCCCTCCAAGATTATTTTTGAGAATGGAAAATATTACGTGTGGTATACTTACCGGCATACACCCGTTCCACCCCGGGGTGCAGACCTGTCAAATGACACCATTCCTTCGACCGATTGGGATCTTTCAGAAATTTGGTATGCCACTAGTGAGGATGGGTTTACCTGGGAGGAACAGGGGGTAGCTATCCCCCGGCCGCCAAAGCCAAATGCGGGCTGGAGATCGGTCTCTACAGCTGATATTTTGAAGTGGAATGGCAAATACTACCTGTACTACCAGGGATTTCTCGAAGCAAGTGGCAAACGTGGAGATTATTGCCCCGTTACAGCTTCTTACGCAGATTCACCAGACGGACCCTGGACAGCGGCCAATGACATTATTGTACCCAATGGTGCCAAAGGTTCGTGGGACCAGTATGCCATTCACGATCCGTATCCACTGGTGCATAATGGCAAAATCTACCTTTATTACAAATCCGCATTTAACCGGCCGGATCCTGTTTGGGTAGGAGCAGGCCTGGCCATAGCCGACGATCCACTGGGGCCATTTGAAAAGCACCCATTAAACCCTGTGACCACTTCCGGTCATGAAACCACCCTGTTTCCCTTTGACAAAGGCGTTGCCGCAATGATCACCAAGGATGGGACAGAACACTTCACCATACAATACGCTGAAGATTGGGTAAACTTTGAGATTGCGTCCATCGTGGAATTGATGCCTGCAGCCAGTGGTCCTTTTGTTCCGGACGCCTTTACCGACACCAAAGATGGACGTGGTATAACCTGGGGATTGTCGCATTTCGTCAATGCCAGCACTGATCCGGAAAAGCGACACAGTATACTGGCCCGCTTCGACTGCGACCTCAGCAAGGATATTGACGACCCCTCCATGAAAAAGACCGGCATTTGGTTAAGGCCAGATATTTACTTTTCACAAGGTTTGGACCAAAAACAACGGCAGAGAATTCTTGAGGAGAACAAAAAATTGAGGAATGATTAATGTTTAAAGGTTGTGGTAGTCCCGAAGTAAAGCAGTACAAATTGGAAAACTACCTCTATTTTTCTTATGAAATACAAAGCACCCGGCGATAAGACACTGTCCGCACCAGCCAGGAGTTGAACTCAAACAAGTTGCGCACATCTGGTCCCTGAATTAGTCCGTACCCTTGCGTATCTGGCAGCAAACTTATGTCTTTAAGGCTGCGGATCCACTTAATTAAACCACTTTCAAATATTCATAATTGATCAAATTGTTGTTCAATTGTTGAGACTGTTATATTTTTGCATTCAGCGACTAACATTTAAATATATTTCATGACATTCTTAAAGCTAGGTAAAGCGGAGATTCTGCTGGTTGGGATAATATTGGTACACATTGTCATTGGCATCGTGCTGTATTTTGGTGATCTGGAACTATTTATATCATATGTCAAGGAAGACAGGTACATTGAGAATTTAACGGCGCTGGTGCTGTTTGCCGCTTCCTTTCATTTTTTATGGAAGGCAATAAAAGCAAAAAACAAATTGTTAAAGATCAGCTGTGCTTTATTGTTTTTGCTGTTTTTGTTTGGGGGAGGAGAGGAGATTTCTTACGGACAAAGGATCTTTGGCTTTGATACACCTTCCGATTATGCCAAAATGAATGGACAGGGTGAGGTGACTGTGCATAACCTGAACATTAACGGTGTAGATATCAATCGATTGGTTTTTAGCACGATCCTGTATGTTAGTGCATTTATTTATTTTATTGGGCTTCCAATTTTGTACAGGAAAAGCAAATGGTTAAGATCCTGGAAATATTTTTTTGTACCGGTGCCCAAGTTGATCCACGGTATATTATTTACCTTGTTTTTTCTGTTGATTTTGGTAACCGAAAGTGATATTAAAGGGTGTTGGGAAATTGAAGAATTTAATTTAGTATCCTTTTTGTATTTAACATTCCTCTTTCAGCAAAACAAAACCTTTATGGTGAACCCCGGGCAAAATGATCAAGGCGCCGTTTCCGCGGAGTCTTCAGATAGCTCAGATACTTCTTCTAATAAAAAATCACGTTACATTGAGGCTTGATTTTTTTGAAATCGTCGACCTTCTTTTTTGAGAGCTTGGTGTTATAACATAATAGCGACTGCAGTTTTACCAAAGTTATCAGTGGATTAATACTGCTGATATTGGTGTTATAGCATTTTAATTTTTTCATATTCTGAAGTGCCCTTAAACCTTTCAAGCTACTGATTTTGGTGGCAGAAATATCTAATTCTTCCAGTTTTTTTAGATTTTCTAACGGATCAATAGAAACTACCGGGGTATTCTTTATATCCAGATATTTTAGATTATGCAGTTGTGATAACGGTGTCAGATCGGATATGGGATTATTGGAACAAACTAAGCTTTCCAGTTGAAACAAACTGTCGATAGGATCTAAACTGCGAATGGACATATTGCCACTGATGTTTAGAGATTTTAGCTCCGTCAGCATATACAGCGGGGAAAGGTTGTTGATGTCCTGTGTTTCGGAAACATCAATATGATCCAGTTTTACAATATCATATAAGATTTCAGGCGGAATTGGTAATGGCCCCTCATATTTTACATGATCGATAAAGACTTCCTGCCAGTTTTCAGGAATTCTGATCCACCAGCCTACCAGGTCGGTATAGCGATTCATCAGTTTAACATCAGGCCGCTCCTTGAGAAAAAGATCAATATCCTCCTTGGAGACTTTAAGGCTGTTGCATCTCACTTTTTTGAGATTTTTTAACAGCAGTAATGGTCTGATATCGGTTACGGCAGTACCGGAGATATCAATTTCAACGAGTTTGTTTAAGTGACTTACGCCGTCAAGGTTAGTAATACCAGAGCCCTCGCAATTCAAATATTGCAATTCTTTCAAAAATCTAAGGGGTTTAAGGCTGGTGATATTTTTATTCCCCTGAATACTCAATTTGGTAAGGCTTTCAATTTTTCCTAGCTCACTATTACCTACCGTGCTACCTTTAAATGATAAATCGAGTATAAATTTTTCCCGCCATATCATCGGAATGGTATTCCACCAGCGCATGGAGGTATTGGATTCAATGACCACTTTACATCTGTTTGGATTTAACGAGGACAACTCCGTGGCCTGCTGACTGGTGATGGCGGTTCCCTCACATAACACCTTCTCCAGTTTTGGAAGTCCGTGTAAAGGGGAAAGGTTTTTAATAGGTGTGTTTTCTATATGCAAGTACTTAAGATTACTTGCGAATTTAAGAGTGTTGATTTCTTTAACCTGCGTATTGGAAATATTTAAAATTTCGAGTTGTTTATGATTCCTTAGCGCATTTATGTCTGTAATATTGGTATGCGACAGATCAATTTCCCGCAAATTACTGACCATCGCCAGTGGTTCGATTTCTTTAATGTATTTGTTATACGATACATCCAGCTTTTCCAAAGAAATCATGGCTCTCAATTGCTCATTGTTTGGCGTCAACTGTGTTTTTATGGCGCGCTGAAAAACTACTTTCCATTCAAAGGACAAGCTTTCCCACCAATTTTGGAGCGATTGATGTTTGTTGACCAATTTGGTGTAGATGCTGGATATTTTTAACTCTTCCGTAGCTTCATTAACCTCAACTTCAATAAACCTCACCTTATCCATATTAACATTGCGGCCTTTGGAGTTGATCCCCTGCAGGTTTTGATTGACGGCGACCCTGAAAAACGACTGGTTATGGATGTTAGTCACTACCGAAATTTCCAGTATATTTAGCTGAAACTTGGCTACGGGATAAAATATATCAATGTCCTTCAGGTAGGAGCGGACATCTTTTATAACCAGGGCGGACCTGCCTTCTATCAGGTCATCCTCGATTTGAACCTCTTTGTTTTTAAATATCTTTAAATAGCTACTTTCCAGGATAACATTTTTTTCTTTGACTGTGGCGTTGTCACTCCCCATGGTGTTGTAAAGCTTTCCCAAAAAAGACACCAACTGTCCGATGTGAGGATTGTATTTGCTTTCCAGTGTTTGATGATGATTGCCGTTTTGAGCCTGAATGTGGTATGGCAAGATGAGCAGCGACAGTACCAGGAAGAGGGTTATAACACTTAGCCCGTGATTTACATTCGGGGAAAGACCTTTTAATTCCATTTTGGATCCTTTTATTAAATGTTCTAATAAAAATATAACATATTTGTTACAGTACGGTTTCCGAGACCATAATATCTCCTAACAAAACGTCCCAAAAATCAACATGATCGCCCGCTACAACAATCTCCTTTTTCTTTACAAAAATAGTAATATCTTTTTTTGTGGTATCCTTATAAACCAATTTATCTCCCCGTTCCGCTTCAAATCGCTGATAAATGGTAACCACACCTACGTAGACACCATTGGAAAGCAATTCGAGGTTGCTAATGTAGTGAATATCATACCACTCGATAGTTACCCTGTCATAGTTTAAGGCCATAAGCCTTTCAAAATATTCCCGCAACGGAAAATTGGTGACCTTTTTCTGATTGACAGAAGATACGGCGATTTCACTCCCTTCGGCAAAAAGTTCCATGGCGCGATTGATCACCCGGTTGGCTGTTGAAAATGAAGTCTCCTTGCTGCCGATAACATTGATGTACTCGCCCAGGTCTTTTATTTTTTCGAGTGCCAAAGAGTCGATCATAGACTCATTGACAGATCTTACCTGGTGGACGCTTTGTGCGTAGGTGTGGGAATAGCAGAATATTACTGACAGTATACCGAGTAATTTGACCAGATGTATAAGATTATTGGAGGTAAAGGTGTATCGTAAATTAAGCATCTTAATTTGGCTTTTATTAAAGTTGGCTTACAGGCTTCTTGTAAAAAGTGATCTAATAACTGGCAAGTATCAGCTTGTTGATCTTGTCGTTGGTATTCAAATTCACTTCCTCAATCTGATGAGAATCTTTCTTTAGATCCTTCAGATAGTACAGGTATTTTTCAATGGTAGTAGGTCTGTCATAAAAGGTTTTTCCATCGAGTTTCTGTAATATAATTAATACCGGCGAATCGTTTGACTCAAAATAAGTCAGGGTTTCTGAAATGATATCTTCTGAGTCAGCCGCCGGCATCGGATTTGCCAGGGCTTTAAATTGATCTGTTAATAAACCTTCTAATTCAACAAGCGGATCTTTTACATCTTCATCAACTGTAGCCACCGGTTCCTCTGACTGGGTAGCAGCTGTGTTTTGGGCGGTTGAGTAAAGCGCGTTTTCCGCTTCAATAATCAGGCTGTCTACCTGCGCATCCTGAAAACCATGATCCTTAATGGCTTTCAATAAAGCCGCTTTTTCCTCACTGGTGAGTTCGGACTCAGGATCGATGATGTTGGTGAGGTCTCTTACCACTGTCTCCTTGTCGACCGACAATTTCCCATCTTTTGATTTTACCATGTTTTGCTGACTTTTGCAACCCAGCATGGTGATCAGCAGTGCCAGCAGCAGCGGTGTAGGAGAAAAGAATAGCCGATACCTCATCGGAATAAAATTAGTTTGCATGATATTAGGTTGTTTGATGTTTTGGCTTAATATTCAACGAATGGCGATGTAATCCCATTCTCAAAAAAAAATTAAATGGTTCTAAATTATATTGCAATATCTGTCACACCTGACGACGTTATAGATATAAAAATTATTTGTGAAGTATAATCTGGAACTATTCAGAACACAAAAATTAGAAAAAAAAATTGTTAAATGATAATTTTCGTGGTTTTTTTTGAAAAAATGTGGCCTAAAATAGGATTTAAGCTAGAATTGAATTTATGATCCTATGATAGGAAACAACAAAAAAACTTAAACCGGCCCAGTGGATGGAAACCCTTCTTTGCAGCAATTGTCTTTGAAGAAAAGCAATAAAATTATCAAATCTGTTTGTAACTTTTCCCCTAAAATAAATTGATGGCGTTAAACATTTAATAACATTGCTTCGTTGTAGATGGAGGGTTTTGTACAAATGGATTGTATCGTAAACGACAACCAGTTTGCTGGTATTTGGCCTTAACAGATGTATGGATTAATGAGCGATTTTCAACAAAACAAATTATTTCCTTTTTCCTTAAAAACAGTATCATTGATAACATGGGTTATCATCACATTGGTGGTAGCTAGTATTTCCAATGTTACCGCGCAGCAAACGGTAGTAAAAGGCAGGGTTATTGATGCTGAAACCGGTGATCCTGTACCATTTGTAAATATGGTATTTACAGGTACCACCATTGGTATTACTACTGATTTTGATGGTTTTTATCAGCTAAAAACGGATTTGCCCGTAGATTCTATTTCAGCTTCCTACATAGGGTATGTGACCCGGGTTAAACCATTGCAAAGGGGGAAAGTGCAAAACATCAATTTTCAACTTAAACAGGACCTTGTTAATCTCCAGGAAGTTGTTTTCATAGCTGAAGAAAACCCTGCTTATGAAATTTTACGGAATGTTGTCAGGAATAAGGATAAGCATGACCGCCGTAATTTGAGCGCCTACGAATATGAAAGTTACAACAAGACCGAATTTGATGTTAACAACCTGACGGAAAAACTGAGGAGCAAAAAGGTTTTTAAGAAAATTGCCTCGGTTATGGATAGTCTGGTGCAAATTGCCGGGGAAGATGGTAAACCGGTATTGCCACTGTTCATCTCAGAGTCCATCTCCCGGTTTTATGTCAAAAATAATCCCAAGATTCAAAAGGAATATATTATCAATACCAAAGTAAGCGGAGTTGGGATTGATGACGGTTCCTTAACTTCTCAACTTATCGGCTCAACTTTTCAACAATATAATTTTTACACCAATTGGGTAAACCTTGTCAACAAGGAATTTATTTCACCCATTGCCGATGGATGGAAAACCTACTATGAATATTCTCTGGAAGACTCGCTTTACGTAGGCGAGCATTACTGTTATAAAATCGATTTCTGGCCCAAAAGTGAGCAGGATCTGGCTTTTACAGGTACTATGTGGATTACCAGGGATGAGTATGCCTTGAAACAGTTGGATTTGTCGGTAAATAAAACGGCAAACCTCAATTATATTGAAAAGATAAAGATACAACAGGAGTTGGTGCCAACCGACGCATCACCGTGGATTGCCGGCAAAACAAGAGTGGTGATTGATATTGGACAATTAACCAAAAATTCTCCCAGTATGGTCGCAAAGTTTTACAGTTCCAATAAGGACTTTGTGGTTAATAAACCCTATCCGTCAAAATTTTATGAAACCATGATTGAATTGGATGAGGGCGCGCGCATTCAACCGAAAGGATATTGGGAAAGCAACAGACACGATTCTCTTACGGCTACTGAGAAGAATGTGTATATGATGATAGATACGCTGAAAAATATCCCCGTCGTAAAGACATTTACCGACGTTGTTAAAACAGCTTTTACCGGCTACCTGAAAATGGGCAAGATTGACGTGGGACCTTATGTACGCAGCTTTGCCAACAATGAGGTGGAAGGTATCCGGCTGGGTATCGGGGCCAGAACAAATATTGATTTTAGCGACAGGTGGATTTTGCAAGCCTATGGGGCTTATGGGTTTAAGGATGAAAAGTGGAAATACCGTTTAGCGGCGGACTATATAATTTCCAGAAAACCCTGGACCAAAGTCGGTGTAGAAACCCGGCGGGATATGGACCAGGTGTGGCTGTTAAATGATGATCTGGAGAATGGCAGTATATTTTTTGCTTTCAGCCAGTTTGGCAATATCACAAGACCCTTTAACCACCTTGAAAATACGCTTAAGTTTGAAACCCAGATCAGGAACGGGCTGACCCAGAAAGTGACTTTTAAGCAACATGACTTTTCACCATTATTTCCTTTTCAGTACTATGAGGACCCCGGAAACAATGAGTCTGCTATTGGTTCCAGCTTTTCAACTTCTGAAGTAACCCTGGAAACCAGATTCGCGAAAGATGAAATTTTTATTCAGAATGACAATAATCGCATTAGTCTGGGCACCCTTAAGTGGCCGGCTTTCACTATAAAATATACACACGGCTTTAAAGGCTTTCTCGGGGGCGATTTTAACTATGATAAGCTGAACGTTAATGTAACCCAATCCCTGAAGATGGGATTTTTTGGCGTATCGCGATACTCTCTTTCCGGAGGGTACATATTTTCTCAATTACCCTACCCACTGTTGAAAGCACATATTGGAAATGAATCTCCATTCTATACTCCGATAGCATTTAACCTGATGGATTTTTTTGAATTTGTAAGTGATCGTTATGCATCTTTACAATACCGGCATTCCTTTGAGGGGTTCATCATGAACAGAATTCCGTTAATGAAGAAATTAAAGTGGCGGCTTGTTGCCAATGCCAATATTCTCTATGGCAGCCTGCGGGATGAAAACCTGAATGTAGCGTTGCCTGACCTGGATGAAAATGGAGTGGAAATACCAGCCTTTAGAACCTTTGGAAATACGCCCTATATCGAGTTGGGTTATGGTATTGAAAACATATTTAAAATTATCCGGGTAGACGCCTTTCACCGGTTGACATACCTGGATACTCCCGATGTTCGCAAGTTTGGTGTGAAGATATCCTTCCAGTTCATCTTATAAACCAGCCGATGTCTGAGCCAAAGCGTGCTTGGTGCCATGATAGTCTTTGTTATAAAAAATATACGTGGTGCAACCTTTGATACCGCGTTGACATCTATGGAGTAGATCTAAAACTCAATAACTATGAAAGACTTCTATAAATTATCCTTTCCGGCTTTTCTATTCTTAGCAGTATGTTTTTGCCTTGTATTTGAAGGAAAGTCCCAAAAGATGGAGAAAGCAGTGGATTCCTTTGATAAATTAATTGTGAGCCCCAAAATAAATGTGACGTTAGTAAAAGGTGATAGAGAGCATGTCCAACTTGAATATTTTGGTGTTGACGAGGACGAGGTTAATATAAAGGTTAAGGGGAAGACCCTGAAATTGTACCTCGACAACGCCAGAGTCCATGATAAAAGAGTCGCTATAAGGGATAACCGGCATGGAAAACAAATGGTGAGCATTTATGAAAATGCAGAGGTGAATGCCGTGATTACCTACAAACATCTTAAAAATCTTCAAATCCGTGGCGATCAAAAAGTGGTCTGTTCCGGCCCGTTGAAGTCTGAGAAATTCCGCATTAAGTTATATGGTGAATCACAGGTAAAGCTTGCCTCTTTGGAAACATCAAAGCTTAAAGCTTCCCTCTTTGGTCAGAATGATCTGAAGATAAATGCCGGGGATGCACCCACCCAAATTTTGCGATTAATGGGGGAAAATGTCATCAACACACAAAAAGTTGCCAGCAGGTATGCCCGCGCCACCAGCTATGGGGAAAGCAAGGTATTTCTCAATAGTTCCGACTTGTTTAAAGTCACCGCATTCGGAGAGTCGAAAATTTATTATTCCGGCGATGCCACTTTAATGCTGGGCCTGGTGCTGGGGGATAATCATATCGACAAAATCAGGTGAACAACGTGGGTGTAAACAGTCATAAGGGTCTTTAAATAATAATTTTACACTTCACTGCAAAATAGTATCCTCACACTGCATTTAGTTTATTGGGTTGTATTTTTTGTTGAAATTTAGGGAATTGGAAAGTAGTGATGTCAAAAAATGAGACCAAACCCGTGAGACGATGCTTAGAAATTACTTTAATACGGCCATTAGAAATATCCTGAAGAACAAAATATTCAGCGTAATCAATGTGTTGGGCCTGTCAATTGGTATGGCAGCCTGTTTGCTTATTCTGCATTATATAAATTACGAAAAGAGCTACGAGCATTTCCACCAACGCTCTGATCAGCTTTATAGAGTTACCGTGGACAGTTATAATGGCTCTGAATTGGTCGTGCAGGACGCGGAAACGCATCCGGTGCTGGGCCCCGAATTAAAGGAGAAGTTTCCGGAGGTGCTGGACTTCGTAAGAATGCATGACGATGAGCTGGTCAAGATCAAGGTCGGAGATAAGCTATACAAGGAGACGCGACTTTATTTCGCTGACCCTTCCGCTTTTGATCTTTTTTCCATAGAAATTCTCGAGGGTGATCCCAAAGCTGCCTTTCATATACCCTTCAAAATAGCGCTGTCGAGCAATTTGGCAGCGTTATATTTTGGTTCGACCGACATCGTAGGCAAAACAATCCAATTACCTAATGAAGGTGAATTAGTGGATGTTGAAATAGTGGGCGTTTACGAAAGCCTGCCCTCCAATACGCATTTGAAATTTAACGCACTGGTATCTTTTAGCACTTTAAAGAAAAGCGGCTATGACCCGGGGTGGAACGGTAACAATGAATTTACCTATTTGCTCATGCAAAAAGGGACCGACCTGCAGGCGTTTAATGATAAATTAGTAAAGTATTCAGCCGCCTTAAACGACAAAATTGAAAATAGCATATTCGTTGCCGAACCAATGAATGACATCCACTTGTACTCCAATAAAACCTATGAGCCTGAAACCAACGGAGACGCTAAAACCATTTATTTTCTGTTGGTGGTTGCCTTCTTTATCATAGTGATAGCCTGGGTGAATTATCTTAATTTATCGACCGCGCGATCAGCGGAAAGGGCCAAGGAGGTTGGTGTGAGGAAGGTGGTTGGGTCTTCCCGGTTAAATCTGATCTGGCAGTTTTTGCTGGAATCTGCCGTCATTAACATAGCCGCCATGGTCCTGACTTTGATTGTGGTACAGATAAGCCTTCCTTATTTCATCGAATTATCCGGTCAGCCGTTACCCCGTTTTATTTTTACTGGGTTTTCGATTTGGGTAATCATCGCATTGCTGATTGTAGGAACCATTTTATCGGGCTTATATCCCGCTCTGGCACTGTCTGCATTTCAACCCGTTGCTGTCATAAAAGGTAAGCTGAAGAGCTCCAATCATGGTTTTTGGCTAAGACGAGGGCTGGTTGTATTTCAATTTATAATCACCGTGATCCTTATTGCCGGGACATTTGCGGTTTTTCAACAGTTGAACTTTTTAAGAAGCAGGGATCTTGGGATGAAGATTGACGAGATCCTGGTGGTTGAAGCTCCGCTGACCATCGATAATGATTCTATTAATCAGCAGCGCATGTCCGTATTAAAAAGCCAATGGCGGCAGCGAAGTGAGGTACAAAATATTTCCAACTCGGGGTCGGTACCAGGCCTGGCCCATAAATACCTGAATTCTACTACCGGTGTTTCCATTACCGGTGTAAATTCGGATCAAAACCATCATACTTTTTATCATTTTGGCATCGATGCATCTTTCATTGAAACGCTGGGTCTGGGCCTGGTTGAAGGGCGCAATTTTACTGATAAAGAAAAAAACAGTGATCAGCTAATTTTAAATGAAGAGGCCGCGAGATTACTGGGATTCGAAAATGCAGCGGATGCTGTTGGAAAAAAGATAAACTTTGGCAAAACCGAAACGGTCATCGGCGTTATTAAAAACTATCATCATCATTATCTGAAGTTATCCGTAGCCCCGATTATTTACTGGTATAAACCCAATGGGTATTTCACCTGCCTCGATATAAAGACCAATGATATTCACGCTACCTTAAATGCGGTGAAAACTGATTTTGAGAAGGTTTTTCCCAATAGTACATTTACCTATTTTTTTCTCGATGAAAAGTTTAACCAGCAATATGCCGCAGATGTCCGGTTCGGCAAAGTATTTGGTCTGTTTGCCACGCTGGCAATTGTCATCGCCTGTTTGGGGTTATTTGGCTTATCTTCTTTTACGGCCCTGCAAAGAACCAAGGAGATTGGCATTCGAAAGGTTTTAGGCGCCTCCGTTCCGGGTATTCTGGTATTATTGTCCAGGGATTATATGAAATTATTACTCATTGCGGTTGTAGTAGCCGTGCCTTTAGCCAATTATTTAATTATTGAGTGGTTAAATAATTTTGCCGTTAAAATTAATGTTCAATGGTGGTTATTGGCGCTTCCCTGTGTTTTGGTCGGCGTGGTGGCTATATTGTCAGTGAGCAGTCAATCCATCAGGGCCGCCACCATCAACCCTGTGGATTCGTTGAAACATGAGTAAATGAACATTTAATAATCTCCAGTCTTTTGTTTTATCGATTAACTTCATTAGGTTAGTTTCTGTATTATTAACCGCCACATTGAGTAATGGATATACAGATCATTTGGATTATTATCGGTGCCATTTTTATTTTTGTCGGCATCATCGGTTGTTTTATTCCCATTCTTCCCGGCCCGCCACTGGCTTATGTAGGATTATTGATGCTTCAATTACTGGACCCCCCGGCTTTTTCCACCAGGTTTTTATTTATTTGGGCAGGTATTACGGCTATTGTTACCTTTTTGGATTACGTTATTCCCGTATATGGCACTAAGAAATTTGGTGGAAGTAAGCGTGGTGTGTGGGGGTCGGTAATCGGGTTAATTATAGGTATTTTCTTTTTTCCTCCGTTTGGGATTATTATTGGCCCTTTATTGGGGGCTTTAATTGGAGAGTTCTCTGCCGGTAAAACATCATCCACCGCCATAAGATCAGCCTTTGGTTCCTTTGTCGGGTTCCTGGCAGGGACATTAATAAAACTTATTGCTACGGGGTTTATGGGCTATCATTTTGTAAAAAGTCTGATTTGATTGCACCATCGGCGCACCGGGTCATAATTTTAAAAGTCCAGCGTTAATTGATGCCCATCCGGACTTTTGTTATCGTGCTTTAGATTTGATATGGCAACACCCAGTAGCCGTACGCCGATATTTTCAGTATTTACCGTAGCGAGTAATTCATTTGCTATCTCTGTCATAGAAGTTAAGTCAGTAATAAGATGTGGTAAGGTCCTACTTCTCGTAATTTGCTTAAAGTCGGCGAACTTGATTTTTACGGTCAATGTTTTTCCGAAAATTTGGTTTTTGTCCATCCAGTGATACACATTTTTGGCGATTTCCCGGATGGCTTCTTTCATCTCGTCTATATGGGTTAAGTCGTCTTCGAAGGTATCTTCAGAGCTTATTGATTTTCTGATACGGTTGGGGTTAACCTGTCTGTCGTCCTGCCCGAAGGCAATTTTATGATAATACTCGCCCATTTTCCCAAATCGTTTGACCAGGTCAAGCACTGACCATTTTTTGAGATCTGCCCCGTGGTAGATCCCGTAGCCGTTCATTTTTTTCGCTGTGACTTTTCCGATACCATGAAATTTGTGGATAGGCAATTTTTCTACAAACTTTTCAGCTTCATGGGGCAGGATAACCGATAAGCCATCTGGTTTATCAAGATCTGAGGCGGTTTTTGCCAAAAATTTATTGATAGAAATGCCTGCTGAGGCCGTTAAGCCGGTTTTAGTTTTAATTTTAGACTTGATCTCCCTGGCAATGATGGTAGCTGAGGGGATTTCTTTTTTATTTCTTGTGACATCCAGGTATGCTTCATCAAGTGACAGTGGCTCTACCAGATCTGTATATTCATGAAAAATATCCCGTATTTCCAACGAGACCTTTTTGTACTGATCGAACCTTGGTTTTACAAAAATAAGATCCGGGCATTTCCGGGCAGCAATAGCAGATGGCATCGCCGAGTGTACCCCAAACCGCCTCGCTTCATAACTGGCCGCCGCAACAACACCGCGTTTTGAACTGCCTCCTACAGCCACCGGCTTACCGCTTAATTCAGGATTATCCCGTTGTTCCACCGAGGCATAGAAGGCGTCCATGTCTATATGAATGATTTTTGTAACCATTGGTATTTAGAAATGCCAGACCTCCATTTTATGACATTATCAATTGACCTTTGAAACAGATTATTAAAATTAAATATTAAAGGTGGCAAGCCGTAATCATTCAGGCTATGGGTATTATTTAATGAAAATATAGCTAAATTTAAATAAAAAATAATGATTAAAGGAGGGCTGGCTGGTACAATCAAATGTGCCACACAGTTACGGTATAAGACCACTTAACCAATGAAGAATTCAAAAAGGCTTTTTTTAATATTGGCGGGACTTTTCTTTCTGATAATCATCTATATAAGTTACGACATTGCCTCCAAAACCACTTATCCCGGGTCGAAGGGTAATCTGAAAGAACGAATAGCCCCTTCTGATACAACAAAATCCCAGCAAAAATCAAGAAGCAGCCACTAAAACCCTTTAATCCTGTTTGTTTCCTAAAATATAATTGTACTTTAGTCGTTTTTTTAGGAAGCACTTTTTAACCATTAATTTCTGCGATAAATCATTTGGAATGAATAGCAATGGGGCAAGACTTTTAGACAGTTCATTAAGCCACTTATTATTTTTCTTAGCCATAATATGCCTGTGCTTAATATCATCCTGTGGAGATGATCCGTCGGTTGACTGCTCAATGGTAAATGTTTCTGTAGAAGCCGCGTCGACTATTTCCAATTGTCCGGATGCCACAGGAACCGTTACGGCGACAGCCAGCGGCGGGTCGGGAAATTTTGAATATAGCCTGGACGGGACTAATTTCCAGGCCGACCCGGTTTTTATGAACGTTGGAGGTGGTGATTATACGGTAGTGGTAAGGGACGGCGATGGATGCAGCGCCAACACTGACGTTACCGTTGAGGCTATGAGTGACATTACATTTACTTCCACCAGCACAGCGGCTGGTTGTGGGGGTGATGCCGGTTCTCTTACCATCACGGCTTCGGGAGGGGATGGAAATTATCAATACAGCCTGGATGATGGTGATTTTCAGGTAGCAAATCAATTCAGCAACGTATCAAATGGTTTACATGCTGTGACAATCAGGGATGGTAACAATTGTGAGACCACGGGAGAAGGCTATGTCTTAAGCGGCATAAGTTATGCCGGTGAGGTAGCGACTATTATTTCAACCTACTGTGCAGTATCCGGTTGTCATATTTCAGGTGAACCAAGACCTGATTTTGCCATATTTGCCAATGTGCAGACCTTTGCAGCGGAAATAAAAAGCAGAACACAAAGCAAAAATATGCCCAGAGGGTCCAGTTTGACCGACGAGCAGATTGCGGCGATTGCCTGTTGGGTGGATGATGGAGCGCTTAATAATTAGCTGAATATCAAATAATTGCGTGGGTTGAGGTAATTTTTTGCTCGCCTATTTTTCCAGGATTTCAATTTCTACCCGGCTGTTAAAGCTTGCCGTGGGTGAGCTCATAGGATAAATCGTTTTTTGTCCGCCCCAACCTTTGGTTTCAACCCTACCCGGAAGAATTCCTTTTTCTTTCAGATATTTTTTAATGACCTTAGCCCGTTCCATTGAAAGCAATACCGCATCCCCTTTTATGTAGTTATTTTTGGAGCTTGTTCGAAAATAGTTTTTATCCCTTTTGCCCATAGTGACAATTTCACCTCTGAAATCACCATTGGTATGCCCGTGAATTTTGATTCTCATAGCTGGATTATCTGTCATAATAGAAAGCAGCTTGTTTAAATCTGATTCAGATGTTTGTTGTAGAATGGCGGCGTTTCTGTGAAATAACAGATTATTAAAAATAATAACATCTCCGGATTTTCCGGTTTGCAATTGGTCAATGGCACTTTCATTGGTTTCTTTTACCGCCACCACAACGGATTCAGACCTTATCGGAGGTAAATTGCGGTTCAGGTTTTGTGAAATGGCATGACTTCTGGAATCGGCTATCAAATCGGTCTTTACCTGAGGTGGATCGGGTGCTTTCGTTTTTTGTATGGTAATGTTTTCATGAGAAGCATTATCTTTTGTCTCCGATGCCTGCGGCGTATGGTCGGTAGTGACTGATACTTTTTTAGGAGATATCAAATCCTTTAAAACCGGCTGCGGTGCTTTTGAAACAGGGTTATTTGCCAAATGTATATTGGGCCTTACCTGACCGGGTTTGTGTTTATAATACCAGGCCTCACTGAAATATGGATAAGTCCTCAACTCATGTAATTTGCTTAACGTAGCCCGCTTGTCAGTAGATTGATAGGCGAAAACGTAGTAACTGTTTTTGAGGCTATTGAAAAAGTATCCGACACTTTTTATGTATAATCGAGCTTTGTTTACATGGCCTATGGCATTAATCTCTTCCCTGTATGTGCCAATAATGATAAAATTTTTGGCCACCAGCGAGTCGCGATGCAACGAAATTTCGACGGAGGAGGTGAGGTGTACACTATTACTTGTCGTTGTGAAACCTTTACCTGCATGATTCACAAAGGTGAAAAATAATAGGAGGGGAACATATGAGTACCTGTACGATTTTGAAATTTTTGGCTTCACTATTAATAGCTATATTTTGCTGCTGATTTTAATCACACCAGGCGCCTTAGCACCTTTTTCAGGAACAAATAATTCTACCTGTTCCAACGAACATTTTGGGCTCGTTCCAACAATTTTTATCAGGATTTCACAGCGGCTTTTTGTTCGGTTAACGGTATTTTACGGCAACGTCACAAATCATAAAATGGCCAAATACTAGCGGCAATTTCTTACTCTAATCAGCTGAATTTAGTACTTTACCTACTGATTTCCAAACCTTTAATCCGACCCAAAAAAATGGCTGAAATGTTGAAATTGCACTTTAGTTATATTTTAAATTTATATTTTAACCGTTAGTTTTTGGCTTTGTGACAAAGGGATGTGGAAAATTGAATTGTAATCAACAGTTTAGCTATTTACATCTAAAAGTCAAATTAACAATTAGTTATGCCACCTTAATTTTTAGCGCTTTTTTAAAGGTGGATTTTATGGTTTTCAGAAATTACAATGAAAGTATTAATTTGTCCCGGGCGGGATTTAGAACTTTTTCCTTTTATGATTAGCTGTAAATTCCCGATTTTTTTTTAAACCGGCTTTTATTTTATGAAGGGATTCAGGTCAATATCAGGTTTCCATCAAAGGGCATTTTTATGAATTGATGTTCGATTTTTGAGAAAATCATGATAAAGGCGATGCATACCTTTATCATGATTTTAACTAATTAATGTTTCTATATATTATCCACCCTGGCGGCCTACCTCGGGAAAAGGTCTGGGAAATCTTTCGTGGACGATATCTCCAACTCTATCCAAAGGCAACTCATCCAACCTGTCATACCTCCTGAGATCGATCCATCGATGCCCTTCAAAATACAGTGAATATCTTCTTTGCTTCAGCATTTCATCGATCAGTGAAGGCTGATCCACTGTACCGGCATAATCTGCCAGACCATGGGCATTTCTAATGATATCCAGCGCGTTTACCGCTTCGGTTAATTGGTTTTCCTGAATATTGGCTTCCGCGTAGATCAGAATTAGTTCCTCATTCCTTATGAGAGTGACCGGATCGGTTTGAGATTGGAAAACATTCAAGTCGTAATCACTTGATAATCCAGACTGCGTAGCTGGTCCTATCTCGGGGTTGTCAATATCTCTTAGCGACGCCTTTGATAACCTCGTATCACCAAGTTCAGCCTCATCAACCCACTCTTCCCTGGCGGCACGGATATCACCACTGGTATTCAAACCAATAAATAGTTGATTTAACACGTCACCGGTACTGGTTGAAAAAGAATAAAAGACACCATTGTTAAAGTCACCATTCAGATCCAGGAAAGAATCATCCAGAAGTGTTAATGCTTCGCTGTAGTTGCCCCGGTACAAGGCGACCCTGGCAGCTAATCCGCGGTTAAATTCGAGGAACGTTTGAGGCGTGGTAAAATTGGTGAAGCCTGAACTTAGGTTGAATAGAAAGGCATCACCGGAGGCATTTAGGTTATTGCCCGCTTCATTTAACAAGTCCGCGATAAAGCTAAAGGCCTCAGCCTTCGAGACAAATGGCCCCAGATTGTCGGGGTCGCTGACGTCAGTGCGAATGCCATTTTCATCCTGCACGTTTAGATTCATCAATAATTCATGGGCAATAATGGTCCTGGCAAATCCCAGATAGCCATTTTTACTTTCGTCGGTAATGTCAGCATTGGTTGTATTAACCGCTTCGATCAGAATATTGGCATTTTTTATAGCCCGATAACGGCCATAATAATTCCGGGTAGTGTAAAAGGCATTGTTATCCAAAGGTCCGCCACTTTGCCCCAGCAGGTCAGAAATGAATCTTGGATCTGACCCGGAAAACCGGTAGTGTTCGCGTCCAAGGATTCCTACATTATCAAAATAAATGGGTAGATCTGTCCTCATTTCGGAAAGTGTTCCAAAAACAAGATTATTCAACTGTGCGCTATTGGCATTTTCCAGGAGACCTGTCAGCGAAGGGCTGTTGGGATCAACCTGATCCCCGATTTCACAAGCTGTTAGTGATGATAGCACCAGTATAATGACTAAAATATTTTTATATAATTTCATTTTTTTACACATTAAAAATTAAAAACTTATGTTAAGGTGAAAAAACATCCTGCGTGAAGAAGGAAAAGGCGCTACCTCCACGCCTGTGGAGATGCTATTGCTGCCAAAGTTGGACACCTCCGGATCGTAGCTGTTGTAACCTGAAAACAATAGCAGGTTGTTGCCCGATACACCGACCCTGACTTTTTCCAGGCTGCCGTTGAAAATATTCTGCAATACGCTGGGCGGGATGGTGTAGTAAAGAGATACTTCCCTCAACTTAAGATAAGTAGCGTCTTCGATAAAGGCAGCGGCGTTGTCTTTGCTGTTAAAGCCGTCGATTCTTTCCTGTCCATTGACGACACCATTGCCGTTATCATCGTCGTCAAAATCATGCGTGGTACCTGCAAAATCAGCCAGGAGGTTGGTCAGGTTAATGTTATCACCCCCTTCTTTCCAGTGCCACAACATAGAGAATTCGAATCTTTTGAGGAAGGTGACATTATTGAACCATGAAAGTTGAAAATCCGGCTCTGTATCACCTATTTTAACATCACCCTCGGAAAGTGGCGTAGGGCCTACGATTTGTGTAGCCGAAGAACCTTCCTGGATTCTGAAAACACCCAGAAAACTTGCAAATCCACCGTTAGGAGCATCAAAAGCCGGCACATCCAGCCTTTCAATTTTAGATCGGTTGAACCAGAAGTTCACTCGTGAATTCCACTGAATATTGCCTCTGCTAACAGGAGAGGCGCCGATACCCAATTCAAATCCTTCGTTTCGCAGCTTTCCTCCATTGATATTCCTGAACTGGAAGCCGGAAGACGTCGCTACCTCGGCCTTTAGAATCAAATCATCGACTAAGCGGTTGTAGTAGCTTGTTTCTATCGTTATTTTATTATCGAAAAGCCCCAGGTCGATACCGGTTTCAAATTCTTTGGATCTTTCCGGCCTGATTTCACTGTTACCCCTGGTGGAACCTATCAGAGATCCGGCGTTGCCATCAATGTTGGCTCCTGCAAAAATGGTAAAGGCCGGTTGCTGGAGATCAACAGGATCAGGGGTTGGTACACCACCCGATTCGCCGTAGGCAGCCCTGACTTTTAACTGTGTAATCAGGTTGGAGTTAATGATACCAAAGTTATGCAGATTGCCTGCTGCGGATAATTTGGGGTAGCCAAAAAGCTTGTTGGGATCACCGTTTAATGATGATTTATCCATTCGTATGCCTGCCGCCAATATGATTTTATCGCCCCAGTTGGCTTCCTGCTGAAAGAAATAGCCAACGTCCTCTGTTTCCAATTCCCGGTTAAATGCATTCAAAGAGCCTGCCTGCTCCAGGTTGGCCTGACCACCGATTAGTTGAGTAGCCTGAATAGTGGCTCTTTCCTGTTTGAATAATAGCCTGGCTGTTCCCAGCTGTGAGGTCAAATCCCAATTAGATGCTTTGGTATTAAATACCAGGATAGCGGAGGTATTGATATTCAAAAAATTATGATCGCCCCTGGAGAGGAATCCGTTGTTCGCCGATGCACCTGACTGTTGCCATTGCAACACTTCGGGAAAATGTACCATGGTTTCCGTGGTATAACTGTCAAATCCGCCGTTCAGTGATAATTTCAGAAAGGTGTTGTCTTTTCTTATCAGGTTTACATTCACTTTTCCGCCGCCGATAAAACGACTGGTGCTTGAGTTGATTATCGACAGGTCCCGTGTTTGAAGAAAATTTGATGAGGCAAACGGGTTGTTGGGATAGTTGCCATCCGCATCGGGAAATAAATTAGCCCATGGCGGGGTATTGGCCAGGGATATTCCTACCGAAACACCCGAGTTGTCATTATTGGTAATGGACCGGTCAGCGGAGGAATTGATGAAGTTGGTGCTGACACCAAAATCAACCACGTCGGAGATTTTATGATCAATATTCGCGCGCAGGGTACGTCGTTCAAAGCCGGTTCCCTTGATGATACCTTCTTCATCCGCAATGGAGGCACCAACATAAAACTTTGTTTTTTCAGTACCGCCTGTGGCGCTGATTTTGGTATTGGAGAGAATACCGGTTTCTCCATACAACTCATCTTCATAGTCGATAAGTCGCCCATTATCTCTGGCTGCTCTGAAGGCCTCCAGCTGGTCGGCCGGCACATTGGCTTCTGTGAAGTTCCTTTGGCCCAGACTGTTTAAGATACTTGTAAAACCAAAATCCTGAGAGAAGTTTATGGATGTTTTTCCTTCCTTTCCTCGTTTGGTCGTGATAATAACCACACCGGCATTGGCCCTGGCGCCGTAAATGGCTGAAGCCGAGGCTCCTTTAAGTATTTCGATGCTTTCGATATCATTGGGATCCAGATCGGCGATTCTGTTAGCAGCATTGTCTTGTTCGTCGGCGATTTGTCCGTTGGTTCTTGATAAGGTGGCATTGTTCGTACCGGGTGATACGGCCGAATTGTCTATGTATACGCCGTCGATGATATATAAGGGCTCTGAACTCCCGTTAATGGTTGTAACACCCCTTAATCTGATGGATATACCACCACCGGGGGCGCCGGAATTGGCCACAATGTTAGCGCCGGTTAGCTTGCCGTAGAGGGCACCATCTAAGGTTTGAGGCGTTGTAGTGCCTGTTAGCTGTTTGGATGACACGGTGGAAACGGCATTGGCCAGGTTACTTCTTTTAATGTTACTCGCCAACCCTGTAATGACGACCTCTTCCAATCTTGCAACATCTTCCTGTAGAAAAACATTGAATGGAGAAGAGACTTCAGACAGGGATACTTCCTGGCTCAGGTAACCGATGTAGGAAAAAATCAATATGCTTGCCGGATCATCAACTGACAGCGAGAAGTTGCCGTCGATGTCTGTAATTACGCCGGTGGTGGTACCTTTGATCAGTACATTAACGCCAGCCAGCGTCTCGTTACTACTTTTGTCAAGTACTTTGCCGTTTACCACTGCCTGTTGCGCCCAGGCAGTATTGGTACAAAAGGCTGAAAGTAAAACAATCAGATAATAGAGATAAGTGTTTCTCATGCTATAAAGGGTTTTAGTTAAAAAATATAATGTTGTTATACCTATAGCTACCGTAAACCAGGTAGCCTAGTTATACCCCTAAGTAGGGGATGCTTCAAATGATTTGGGTAAGATCATCATAGAATTGTCGATTTCATACGTCTGGCAAAACAGAATATAAAAATTCTGTAAATAGCTGATTATCAATTATATAGCTGACTATTTATAATAAATAGTGAATTTTTCGGGTTCAGTTAAAGTTGCCAGCACCAAATCAATCGATCAATGATGCAATGTATTTTAAAAAATAGTTCTATAAAATGCAAAAAAAGGTGGGGTATTTCCGGTGAAAATGTGTTTAGAATGGATAATCGTGTATATTATCCTGTTAAAATAACCAGGTGCAAGGAAGCATTTTACGGTTAAAACGTTATTTATACCCCAAAAGGAACTAAAGCGAATTGGGTTATTTCAATAAATGTTCTGTTAAAGCAGCAATATTCTTTTTGCTATTCCCGATAAAAATTTGATTATCAACAATAAAAACCGGTCGTTTTAAAAAGGTGTACTCCTCGAGGATATAATTTTTGTAATCTGTTTCAGAGAGATTTTTTTCTTTTAACCCCCACGCTTTATATTTCATGGCCACCCGGCTGAACAATGCTTCGTAACTTCCGGCTAGTGTTTTCATTTCCTGAAGTTGCGCTTCAGTTATGGGCTCGGTTTTAATGTCTTGTTTCACAAATTCTTGCAGGGGTAAGTCCCCCATAATCCTTTGACAGGTGGAGCATGTGGACAGGTAATATACTTTATTGGCCATTTTTAACAGAATATCTTTTTTTGAGGTAAATAAAAACAATACCCGCTAAAATTATAAAGGCCATCGCTATCCACATAAAAAAGGTGTAATTATTTTTGCTATAAATCGGGTTTACATTGCCAACCGGAATATAAGCCCCCCAAAAAAACGGATGAGCGCCCAGGTCGTCCACCGATCCGGTTTTCAGGTATTTTAGCTTGGCGTTCCGGAGCGCTTCCGCTTTGGATTGCCCTTTTTGTAAAAAGTGATAAAAAGCCTCCATAATTTTGGCGGTGGAACCGTCATTTACCGGCCATAATGTCGTAATGATACTTTGACAGCCCGCGTAGGCAAAACCTCTGGCCAGGCTCATGATTCCCTCTCCTCGTGAAAACTGACCTCTGCCTGTCTCACAGGCACTCAGTACCGCCAGCTCTGCCCCCAGGTTCATGGCATACAATTCCGAAAGGTAGAGCTTATAATGGTCCTGGTTTTTTGTTGAGGCATCACTGAATCCGATCCAGGAATAGAGCGGTAAGCTATCAATGACGGCAGCATGGGTAGAAATATGCAGTATTCTATAGTCGCCGGCAATGGATTTGAATTTTGCCTTGGTGGCCTCCCGGTCCAGCAATACGTTCCCGCCCAGATAGGTTTGTATTTTTTCCACCTCCGTTTTGCTGAAAGGCAGGTACTCAAATTGATTACTCTCCGGATAAACCGGCGCTACTCCTAAAAATGAATTGTCCTGGTTTTCTCCAGGCTGATAGTGATGGTTTTCGAACAATACATTGGCCGAGAAAGCATAACTTAAAGTATAAGTATTGATAAGATATGGTAAATTGCTGTAGTTTAGATTTTTAACCTCCTTTTTATCGGTTAAAATATCAAAGGGAAGATAGCCCAAGACACCATCGGGAATGATGATCAGGTTTTGAATTTCAGGATCAATATTGAGTGGTGAAATTACTTTTGCATAAATAGAATCAGCCAATTGCCGAAAATCTCCTGGTTCGGTGGTGGCTATGTGCTCACCCATCACCATATTGATCAGGGACAACACCTGAGATTCCAGGGAGAAGTCTTTGGCTACGCTGATCAGACGTGTATTATTTGCGGAGATATGCAGTATGTAGATGGATTTATTGCCCACAAAGTATTCAATTATATCGCTATGTCCATCCACCATTCTTTTAATTTCATCGAGGCTGACGGAAGCCACCCGGCTATTCTTTAGTTGGTAGTAATTGGGAAATTCCTGTTTCAGTTTGTCTTCCACCATGCGCAACTCATTGTCGAGGTCAAACAATTTACTCTGCAATTCCTTTGCCGAAAGGCTGTCATCACCTGCGTTCAGTGAGTACTCCAGGAGTTGCTTTTCATAAATACCTTTCATTGATTTGAGTTGTTGTTCTTTGTTGAGCAACCAGTCAGGAATGTTTGAAAAGTCTTTGTTTTTTAAATCTTTCAGAGACTCCAGCAACACCGATGCTTTATTATTTTCAATGATTTGGAAGGCTTCTTCCAGGTAAATAGAGTCATTGGTGATCTGGTACAATTGATAGACAATATCCAGTGCCTGCTCACTTCTTACATGGCTCTCTTCCGTCAATAATAGTTTGGAAGACTCGTGCTGGAAATCTTTACGTAATAACTTTTCTACTTCCCGGATCAATTGATAGTTGGCCAGCGCCAGATTTAAATATTTCACCTCATTGGTTTGGCTGTGCATTATTTTAAAAGCCCTGCACTTACCGGCCATGGCTTCGAAAATGGTATTTTCGGCATATAACTGTTGTATACCGGGGTTGAGCGACGGATCAGATTCGTCAAAATTGGCCACCACACATTTCAACGCCTCATGGAAATAATCGAGCGCCTGATCTGGCAGGTCTTGCTTTAAAAACAATTCCCCGATGCTTATATATATTTTGGCAATTTCCCTTCGTTTAGTGGTGCCATAGGTGTATACACTGAGATCCAGCGATTGCCTGAAGTGTTTTACAGCCTCCCCGTATTGTCCGCGGTCCGTATAAATAAGCCCCAACAGATTGTAGGCCCACGCCAGATAGCCGTAACTCTGCACCGAAGCGTTTCCTCTGGTCAGAAGTTTTTCAAAAATTTGGATAGCTTCATTGACATAAATAAGCCCCTGCTTGAGCTTATGTGTTTCATAGTAAGCAGTCGCCAGGTTTGATTTTATCAGCGCTTCATTCGCAGGACTTAATTGAGGGAAATTGAGGGCACTCAGGTATTCTTCAATGGCCAGGTGATGCCTGTTCAGTATTTTATAGACAATACCAAGATCGTTAATAGCCTGTGCCGCGGCATTGTTGTCACCGTATTGAAAGCTGATGCTTTTAAATTTGTTTAACAGCTTTATGGCTTCCTCGTGATCGCCAAGCCTGGTGTAAATGTTGCCCAGTGGTTGATACAGGAATTTGCCCACGTAGAAGTCTTCAAAGACCTCCTTGTTGACGAGCTTTAATTTAGCGGATTCATAGATAGCGCGCGCTGATACAAAATCTCCCAGTTGTTCATAGGCATAGGCTTTGAATAGGTGCCATTCCAGGAGTGCCAGCCTTTCGTCTTCATTCCGAAAAGATGAGACCGGTCTTTGATAGGCGCTGTCAAGCCACGTTATGGCCATTTGATAATCACCTTCTGTGATATATATGTCCGCTATATTGGTGAAGGAGTTGATATATTCATCCAATTGATCATTTTGGTAATATAGTCTGGCAACCTCGCTATAATAATGGACGGCGCTGTCATACATATGGCGGGACTCAAAGGTGGCAGCTGACAAGGCATATTGCTGAATTGAATCAGGAGACGAATTTCTTTGTGCCATGAGATTGAAGCAGCCTATAGAAAACCATAAAAATACCCAAACCTTGTGGGTAGGAAATTTTATTAGCATAAATGGCGAATACCTGGGTAGGCATTTTGGTTTAAAATACGGTGTTCAATATATTAAAATCATCCGGTATAAACCAAACCGCAGTTGGAAATTGGGTTGATTTCAGGAAATAGGAAAAGCGAGCAGCTGGCTGTTAGAGAAAGCGATTGATCTGCAAATGAAATAATCTCCCGATCACGCCGTGCGCAAATTGGTGATGACAAACCTTCTGCCTAATAGGGACTTATTGACGCTTTTGGTATTATAAGCACTTAAAAAATCTGCTGGTCCGTATACAATGATCAGAATCTAAAGACGCCATAAAGCTGAAAATACTTCCTGGGATCTTTTTCGCTTGTTTCCTGGTCAATGGGTCGTTTGGAGTTGCGTTGTTGATACCTCAGGCCGATACCAGGACCTTTTCTGATAAACCCAAATTGAACATCCACGAAAAAACCGGTCTCAATATCCGTAAACCTCGGATCTTTGTCATCCTGCCAATCATAGACGGTCGTGTTGGTTTCCCGGGTTTCGTCGGGGAAAGGGACTGTCCCGTTTACAATATTATAGGCTATGTGTGTTGTGATCCTTTCCTCGGCTTTCAATAACATCGAGATTTGTCCCCCAACCCCAATACTCACGAAAGGAGAGATATTGGTCCGTAATTGAAATGGCACGATATCAAAATAAGAGCTGGTAATCTCACCTTTTGTGGTAATATCGCCAAAAAACTGCCCATTGCGGCTGTTGGTTAGCAAGACATCCTGTGCCACATTTTCGAAAGAGGTGTAAGATATTCCGGAATAGGAGAGCTCTGCCTGATAGTAAATGCCTTTGGGACTGAATGGGGCAATGGTAATCCCGGCAAAAACATCATCCGGGTTTTGTGTAAAATTTTGAAATCCGCCTCTCAAACCCCATGAAACGTTCTTGACCACTTTGGTTTTTACCTTGTTGGTTCTGACAGGATCATTTTTATCAAAATAGATATGCGCCCTGGTCTGAAGCTGCAGTGAGGTTTTTCCCTTAAATCTTTTCTTGGGCTTTGCCGAAAATTCGATAAATCCCTTGGTGGCTCCCCTGTTTTCTTTGTCTTTTTGCCTGGTTCCCGGCAGGTAAATGTTTTTAAATTGCCATTTGATTAACTGGCCCACCTTGGTCGTATCCATGCAACTTTCAATTAGAAGGGAATCGCTCTTCGGGCAAAAGCCTACTTTGGGATATACTTTTTTAATTTTAATGGAGGATGGATCCAGGGAATTGGGAAGCAGGTTTTCGATTAATATATTACTGGCGGCACCCCGGCCTGTATTCTGAAATTTAATCGTATAAGTGACCCCGGCCCTTTTGATCATGCCCTTCCTTATTTTTCTGTGAGAGACGATCATTTTGTTGGGATCGTGGGAGGATTGTACCGTCATCTTTAAGGTAAACTCTTTGACTTTATCGCTGTAGTCCGGGATCATTACAGCCTTATAGGTGATCGTATTGGTAGTATCGTTGATCATCTCGGCAGTGGTTTCGAGGCTGGTAAAAATGTTTCGTTGCTCACCGGCCCGTAACTGATCAAATTTCCAGCTGAGGACGTCTCTGTATTGCTTTTTAGCACTCTTCAACACCTTGTCTGCCGCGCCGCCGGGAATGTACTGTGAAAGACTTTCTATGGTTTCCGTCCTTTTTTGATAAGTAGGGAGATATTCAGGCCTGTAGTCATTGTAGGAAGCCTCCCTGGCCCATAGCAGCGGGTTTTTTTCATCCTGCCAGCTACTGATACTTGCTCCTGGCAGGCCTTGCTGAAACAACTCGCCATGATGGGTTCTGGACTCTACAAAAGTAAAATTATCGTAAGGGAAGGATTTTTCGTTATAGAAAAGGTAAATCGTACCACTCATGGGCAGCGCATCTTTTCCATCGTTTTGGTAAGCAAGCACATTTACCAGGGGGTCCCTTGGCCTGGGCGAATGGTTATTGAATAATTTAATGGATTCGTTTTTTGCTAACGGGGAATTTGGTTTTTTCCCTTTTTCCCATTTTGTAGCCGGCACCTCGGTGAGCCCCTTTTTTTGAAAATCCTTGCGATTCTTTGGCCTTAACCTGGGCACACCTCCCGTGCCATAATTATTGGTGAGCGACACCTTTACTTTACCGTTTTTCTTGTCATTATAAATGTGTCTGGGATTCTTTTCGGTACTATAGCTGCCATCTCCCAGTTCCCAGAAATAGCTGTAGTGTGCCTTGGGAGCGCCGGCAATTTGCTTTAGGGGAGGCTCATCAACTACCTCGAATGTAAAAACATTGTCGTATTTAGGGTCCGGCTTAACAGTTATTTCCGCACTACTTCGTTGCTGTTGCTGCTGCGAAATACCATGAAAAATAACGACCAAAGAGAGCAAAGCCGTCGTATATATACATTTTAATTTTAAAAACATAGTGAGCATTTTACGTAAAAATGGTTATTAATCAATGTAAAATCAATTGATTGGTAACCTTTTATCCCGCTTATTCATTAAAAATTCATAGCCTTCAGGTTAGCTACTAAAGCCCGGGTGGTAACAAGGTTTCCTTACAGATCATAATTAGTATGTTACCGGCTTTCAAATTGATTAAGCAAATTATTTTTTCAAACAGGTAAATTTTTTTAGATTGGGTGGTTAGGATTTACCCCACCACAAGTACTAATGTTCAAACGAAAAAAATATAATACCGACGCGTTAATAAGTGCCATTAAATCGGGAGGCAGACAGGAAGAGGAAGCAATTGGGTTCCTGATTGAAAAAGACTACGGCAAAATCGAAAACCTGATCGTCAAAAGAAATGGCTCTGTGGCAGATGCCGAAGATATATTTCAGGAGGCACTAACCGTTTTGATACTTAATATCAGAAAAGGAACTTTCAAAGGTGAAAGTACCGTGCACACTTACTTATACGCCATTTGCAAAGGCATGTGGTACAAAAGGTTTAAAAAATATACCCGGGAATCTGATCATCAGGCCGGAATGATGGTACATGACCTGGATGAGGAGACACCGGAGGCAGTTATGTTGGATGAGGAGCAAAAATCGTTACTGCATCAGTTATTTGATCAGTTGAGAGAAAATTGTAAAGAAGTATTGCTGTACTGGGGAATGTCTTATTCGATGACTGAAATTGCTGATATGCTTTCTTTCAGCAATGCCCAGGTGGCGATGAACAAAAAAAACAAATGCCTGAAGCAATTAAAGAAATTAATGGGTGAGGATAGTAAAGTACAAGGTCTGATAATGGCTTTGGATGTTAATGAAATTTAAATCTGGAAATCATGGCACAAGAATATTCATTTGAGGAAATTGAAAAATACCTGTCGGGAGACATGGAAGTGGGAGAGAAGCAAAACTTTGAAAAACTGCTTTCTGCAGATTCGGGCTTTGCCAGACAAGTAAAAGAACACCGGCAAACACATGAACTGGTAGATTTATATGCCAGGGCCCATATAAAAGACCGTGTAAAATCTATCCACAATAGGGTAAAAGGCGAGCAAAAAGCAGCCACCGGTGGGTTTTCCATTATGAAAATAGCGGCCAGCCTGGCACTGCTTGCGGTGGTTGGAAGTCTTTACTTCTACACTTCTTATAATTATAACACACAGCATCTGGCGAGCAATGCCTTCGAACCCTATCCAAATCGCTTTAGAACCATGGGTGACAGCCAGGAAGATACTTTTACCAGAGGACTTAAGGCCTATGACTTAAGGCACTACGATGAGGCCATCGCACAATTTTCACAGGTGACCACTGATAACGAAAAATACCTCGATGCCCGGTTTTATCTGGGAGTAGCTTATTTAGGCAAAGAAGCCTATGCCGAAGCCGTCTCTCCACTCAGGGAGGTGATGGAAGAAAATTCACTGTACGAAAGTTCGGCTAAATGGTATCTCAGCCTGGCATTGCTGCAACTGGATAAGGAGGAAGAGGCAAAAAGAATATTGAAAGAGATTGTTAAAGGAGAAAGTGTTAAGTCACAGCCGGCTAGAGAGTTATTAGAAGATTTGAATAGTGGATTTAGAAAGCTTCCTTTTGTCAGATAACATAGATGTCTTCACAAACCAAACTTGCAGAACAAGTGGGTTAACAGCGCATTTTTAAGGCCAATATGAACTTTTTTTGTAAAAACTGGCTTTAAATCATCGGAAATAGACAAAATTTTCAGATTTCTGCGGAATTAAACGTTTATTTTCTTGCATAAAATCCAAATTAGTGGTTTATTTCTAGTTGATTATAACTAAACGTACGATTATCATAACTTAATGAAGAAAATGGATGTATCAAAAAACGTAAAATTGACTTTTTTAACATTTTTACTATTGGCTGTAGTAAGTTTTTCTCAGGTGCAAGCCCAGGATGGGGAAATAACAGATCAGGATTTAAGAAAATATGCCTTATTAAATGAAGTGGTTAACCTCATGAAAAAAGACATCAGTGTGATGGTAAATGGCATGATTAAAAGTCAGGAAGGTATGACCGGTAAGCGGTTCAAGGAATTGCAATCAGCTAAAGGCGATAAAGCCAAGTATGACGCAATGGGTGCCAAGGAATTTGAGGTGAAATTTATGGAGTTGGTGAATAAGAAGCAAAGTGAGCGGATAGAGGCGATTAAGACAGTTAACCAGGCATTGGCTACCAAAATGGTAGGAGATGGCGGTAAAGTCTACAAAAAGATTAAAAGCGAATTGTCAACCAATGCTGACCTGAAAGCAAAATACGATCAAATCGTCGCCAGTCTCAGAGGCGCCGAAGGATAACTGATCGGCTTACAAACGATATTAAAATTAATGAAACCCCTGGCAAGGCCAAGGGTTTTTTTGTATCATCCGGGCAATTGACGCTCAGATCTGTTTGACTTTATCTTCCGAGGTCAGACCCGACAGTACTTCAATGTTTATCCCGTCAGATATTCCCGTTTTTATCTCACGTCTTTCAAATTTTTGACCTTCTATTAATACCTCGACAAATACCTTTTTCTTTTCGAAAAACAGATTACTTTCTTTGATCGCCAGTACATCATTTTTTCTTTCCAGGACAATATCGGCGTTGGCACTGTAGCCCGCCCGTAAAAACTGATCAGATTGTAAGGTAATAGCTGCCCGTACCTCAAATTGAATAGCTCCTTCTTCTTCTTTACCCTTGGGGGAGATGTATTCCAGGTTAGCGATAAACTCAACGGAGTCGAGCGCACCAACTGTTAATTTCAGGGCCATACCCTCTACCAGTTTTCCCACTTCTGCTTCATCGACTTTGCCTTCGAAAACCATTTCGTTCATATTGGCGACAGAAGCGATTGTGGTGCCATCGTTGAATGTGTTAGTTTCAATGACGAAGTTTCCCTCTTTAACCGGAACATCCAAAACCATGCCGCTCACCGTGGACCTTACCAGGTTGGAGACGGCTCCTGATTTTTTAGAGGCCCCTTCCTTGATCAGCTGTAAATTATTTTCCGCTGCGTCTACCTGCTGGTTATTGAGGTTGTAAGTGAGCAGGTATTGATTGTATTCAAATTCGGAAATAACTTTTTCATCGAATAACTTTTTTTGACGAGTGAGCTCTTTTTCTGAATTTTTGAAGTTTATCACAGCTTCCTTGAGGTTGGCCTCGGCGTTATTGAGTGCTACCACATCCGGAATGATTTTTATTTTGGCAATTAACTGACCGGTCTTAATATTATCCCCGGCTTCCACAAACAGCTTTTCCACAACACCGGAAACTTGTGATTTTATTTCAATTTCTTTTCTTGGATTAATAGAGCCTGTAGCGACGGTTTTCTTTTCAATATCCGTAACAAATGTTGAATCAGTTTCAAAAGTCTGGGTTGGGTTGTCGGTTTTCTGATAAACAAAGAAGCCAAGAAACCCGAGGCTGCCAATAAGCACAAGTATAAAAATGATTTTGATTGCTTTTTTCATGATCTGTCTTTTTCTATTATATCTCTATGTAATCTGTATCTTATAATTCCCGTATCTTATAATTCATTGCGAATGGCCTCAATGGGACTGATTGAGGCTGCTTTCTGAGCCGGTAAAATACCGGCAATGGCGCCTCCGACAACCAGAAGCCCCAACGCTCCGAACGCAACAGCCAGGCTTACCGAGGGGGCAGCAAAAACTTCGCCTTCGGGTATTAAATTACCTACTACCTCCAGCAGAAGTAGGGAAAATATCAGCGCCAGATAACCGCCGATCATCGTCAGAAATATTGATTCCTGCATAATTAATGAGATGATGGAAACCGGTGTAGCACCCAGCGATTTTCTAATGCCAATTTCCCGGGTACGTTCTTTGACAATGATTAACATAATATTGCTTACCCCGATGATGCCCGCGAACAGGGTGCTTAAGCCAACAAACCAGGTAAAGTATTTAAGCCCACTAAAAAGGCCATTGATCTCATCAAACTTTTCCTGCAAATTAAAGTGGCCGATGGCATCTTCGTCCAGCGGGCTCACGTCGTTTTTCTCTTTCAGCAAAGTGATGATCTTTGTTTCAATCTCGCTCGCGTGATATTCATCCTTGATGGAGTAGGCGTACCAGCCCACCTTATCTCCGTAATTGAAAGATCGTTGAAACGTGCTGAAAGGCACGTGAATCGAATTTTGATTTTCATCTTCGCCGTCGGATTTGATCGGTTCGATGACGCCTACCACCATAAAATTGACTTTTTTAATCGTGATGTATTTTCCCACGGGATCTTCGTCTTCCTCGAAAAGGATGTTCTTGACATTTAAGCCGATAACGGCCACTTTGCGGAAGTCGATGATGTCTTTTTCATTGATAAACCTGCCATTTGAAATTTTCTGGATTTGAATTTTATTAAAATCGGGATAATCTCCCATGATGGTAAAGGCCCCGGATTTGTGATTTCTGGTTACATTGTTGTTTCCTCTAAAATCGCCTAATCGATTTCTCGGGGCCAGGTGTTTTATCTCCCTGGCGCGGTTCAGTATCAGTTTTGTGTCGGAATTATCAAACCTGAGATAGCGGCCGGGCTTAAAACCGTTGTGGGAGACGGTGGTTTTTTGTCCCCAGATAAAACCACTATTGGTCGCCCACTGTCCAAAATCCTTCGAGACGCCGACTTGAAAGCTGTTGCCGGCGCCGAGCAAAATAATGATCATAAAAATTCCCCAGAAAATGCCCAGCATAGTTAGAAAAGTCCTTAATTTGTTTTTCCTGATAGTCCCGAATATCTCCTGCCATTTGTCGTAATCAAACATAATTACATTGTTTACAGTGTAATCCTTTTAAAAAATCAATTTTTTTATTGCCATTATTCATCTCTCAGTGCCTCGATGGGCGGAATTTTAGCGGCTTTGCGTGCGGGAAAATACCCTGCCAATGTTCCGCTTAACGCCAAAATAACTGTGGCTGCCATCGCATTGTTAAAGTTGACGCTTGGGTTGATGAAGAAATTCATCGGAAAACCAAACAGCCCCATAAGACTTGACAGCCATCCTGATTCGAGGAATAACATGCCGGCTATCATTCCAACATAACCACTAACGAGTGTGATCAACAAAGCCTCCATCAGAAACAAGCCGATAACCGACTTCGGCGTTGCGCCGATGGCTTTTCTTATGCCGATTTCACGGGTTCTTTCTTTCACGACAATTAACATAATGTTGCTAACCCCGACCATACCGGCTACCAGCGTGAAAATGCCGATAAAAGCCAGAAAGAAGCGAATGCCGTCGAAAACGCCCATCCATTTTTCATATTCCTCCAATAAATTGAAAATACTGACCGCCCTTTTGTCTTCTGTCGAAAAGAGGTGCTTTTTTGCCAGCAACTCATGTATTTCCTGTTGGATGTCAAGGCTTTGTTTGGCATTGGCATCGCCAACCGTGAGCATCAGCCGGTGAATGCGATTGCCACCGCCATAGGCGATCTGTGCGGTGGAAATAGGAATGTAAATAATCTTTGCTTCCTGTTCGCTGGCCTCGTCTTTGAACACACCCACTACTTTGTATTTGATGCCGTTTACGGTGATGTATTTTCCAATTGGTTCGGTATTGCCAAATAACACCTTTACCACCCTGTCTCCAATGGAGGTTACTTTTCTCTTTTCGTCAATGTCTTTTTGATTAATATAGCGGCCTTTGGTAATAATACTCCTTTCCAAATACAGGTGATCAGGATGTACCGACCGAATGTTAAACGAGGAGTACCTGTTTTCGTACCGAACTGTAAATTCACCTGAAACATAGAATCTGCCGGTAATATATTCCACACCTTCAATGCGATCCCTAATTTCCCGGTAATCCTCATTGGTGAAGCGTATTCTTTTGCCGGGCTGTATGCCTTTATATGGTTCACTTGTTTGCCCTCCATTGATAAAAATGCTATTGACGGCGTCGTCGTCAAATTGACTCCTGACACCATTTTGGAAACCGGTGCCAAAACCCATGAGCACAATCAGTATAAATATGCCCCAGGCAACATTAAAAGCGGTAATAAAGGAGCGGAGCCGGTTTTTATTGATGGTATAAAATATTTCTTGCCACTTGTCAAGATCAAACATTAATTCGATGATTTAATTTGAGATTAGATGCCTGTTTTTTTAAGCCAGTACGAAGTTCTTGTTTAAGATAACACCGTCCTGTAGTCTGATGACGCGATCAGTTTTGTCAGCCACGTCGTTTTCATGGGTTACAATAACCACCGTTTTGCCGGATTTATTTACCTCCTGGAACAAGGCCATTACCTCCATGGAGGTCTGACTGTCCAGTGCACCTGTGGGCTCATCCGCCAGTATGACTTTCGGATCGGATATCAATGCTCTGGCGATCGCTACCCTTTGCTTTTGACCACCCGACAGCTCTGATGGGAAATGATCGGCCCGATCTCTTAAACCTATTTTATCAAGATATTCCAGTGCCATGTAATTGCGCTTTTTGCGGCTGACTTTTTGATAGTATAGGGGTAAGGCGACGTTTTCCATAGCGTTCTTGAAATTCAACAGGTTAAACGACTGGAATACAAAGCCGAGTAGCCTGTTGCGGTAATACGCCGCCTGACTTTCTTTTAGATTCTTAATGGGGGTGTCAGCCAGGATATAATCCCCCGAGTCATACTCATCCAAAATTCCGATGATGTTTAACAATGTTGATTTACCCGACCCGGAAGATCCCATAATGGAGACAAACTCGCCTTCGCGAATGTGCATGTCAATACCTTTTAAGACATGAAGGGGTTGCTGGCCTGCCATATAAGATTTGTGAACGTTTTTAAGTATTATCATAGATCTGTGACTGTATGCTATGTCAGGGCTCCATTATCATGCCATTATAACAATAATTTGATTAATAAGTATTTGCGCATAAAACACGAATGAATTGTGTATTTTATTGTTCGGAAATGATACAATTAAGTGTTCATCTAAGAACATTTTTTTAGAGAATTTTCATCCTAAACGTTAGATTACTTTTTAAAGAAAAAGGTTGCCTCTCTCCACCGGATACCTCATCCTCGGTCAGGAAGTATATAAACCACTGATTCCCCATTCAAATATTCCTGAATAGGAAGGTTACTTTTCCGGTGTTGGTCAATAAAAAATAATTACAAACTAAACACTTAAAACTAATTGTTATGTCAATACCTAAGCTTTTCTTAATGATCGCAGTGGTGATTATCCTGTTTATCCTTACACCATAAAAATGCACAGAAAACAGTGCCTTTGAATCTTGAAAATTTCACCTCACATAAACTGTTGGTATACATTTTTAGTATAACTACCATATAACCAGAAAGATAAGGCTCTTAAACTATACTTTTTCAGCTGCTTTGACACGATTGATGTCCTATGAATCCTGGCTTAAACTGAAAATCTACTTTAATCTTCCCCAACATCTCACATGTAGTAATTGTGTTCACTGTTTAAACAATAATTAATAGAGTTTTTTATATCTTAGCCGCTGATTCATAAGTTCCGGCATGGGATTGATGCTAAGTGTAAGATACCCATTGACTTATGGAAATTATGAATGTTAAAATTGTAACGTCATAGCGAATTAAAAAGTAACATTTGGTGTCAATTTAAAGAATACCTGGATCATGATTACGGAATATGAAATAGCCACGATAATTGAAGATCAGCAAATAAAGGAAGAGGTTTCAGCTTTAAAGAAGTCCTTTTTGAAGGCCGAATCCCCACTCTATAAAATGAATAACCATGATTTCCTTTCTTTAATTCTGTTAACACCACATGTTGGTGTGGCTTTATCCAATGGCAGCGTAAGCCTGTTTGAAGAGTTAAGCTTGAACAAAAAGGCAAGGAAATTTTCCAGGGGCGGTACTTTTTTGAGAAAGGACCCGGTGGTCCATGCTATGAATTTGTTGATTAACAGTTTTGACAAATGGGAAGATACTTTTCTGACTGCACTCAAATCCATTATGTATCAAACTTTTGACAAGGAACACCTGCTGTTGAAAGAAGAGGATACCAATCTTCCGTCAAACGAATTTCACCGTTTGGTCATGAAAACACCCTATATTTTCGTAAAATATCTAAAAGCTTTTTTCCTTACTGAAGAAGATGCAATTACCGTTGAAAGAAAAATCAACGCCGTTGAATACGAAAAAATCCTATTCATTGGTAAAAAGCTTGAACTGGAGCAAGTGGCCATCTTTAAAATGTTTTGTGCCACCTTTGATGTAAAATAAAAACGGCAGATTCCAGTTCTTATATTGATAAATGTAAACAGTGTTGATGTTTAAAAGGATTTTTGTATTTTGGTGTGTGCTTGTCCCGTATTTTGAGCTGTCCGCTCAGGAGGATACCGGGTTTAATCCGGATAGGGCGGAACCACAAACCAGTGCCTTTAGAAAATTCATGAGAAATTTTTCTTTTAACCTGCAAATGGGTTATGGCCGCACCTTTTATGCACACGACATTCCGCAGCTGGCTATCTTAAGAAACAACGGAGAAATTCTGATAACCGAAGATGATAACCCGGGGGTAAATAATCCCATTTCCGCTTATAGATACTGGCTGAATGATCCGCAGGAAATCAGCACGACTTTTAACACCAACGATCAACTGGTCAGCTCCGACTCTACTACATTGCGCATGACAGGACGCGGGAATAATATTCCGCTAACACTTTCCATTCATTATACGATCAAGGAAAAGTTTCGCATTGGCGGAGGAGCCACTTTTGAACTGCATAGTATTAGTCAAGTAGGACTTAAGTCAAGCGATACGCTGGGTACCTACCAATCTAATTTTAAAAGTACTCTTTTTAAGCGCTATTTTGGCTTGGTGGGATACCGTTTTCTGGCGTTCCGAAGTTTGTCCTATGTAGCAGAGGCCAAGATAGGGTCCTTTAATTTGGGGAATAAATATAATAGTGCATTAATTCAAAAGGGCTTGTTTTTTGACGTGGGTGTTTCCATTGAAAAGCATCTTTCCGAGTATTTCAGGGTAACACTTCGCCCCTCTATCGAAATGAAAAATTATACCATGAGCTTTCCGGATTCCCAGATAGCTTTAAAACATAAAATGATAACGCCATATGTATCAATAGGCGCCAGCTATAGTATACCTGAACTCAAACGTTGTCCCATAAAATCTTGTCACATTCAGATAAATCACGTACATGGCGGCAAAGAATACCGCAGTCGCAGACATCCCTTTTACAAAAAGCAAAACCCTAATTATGGAGAAAATTACCCGCAATTATTCAGGTATAAAGGGAAAAACAAACGAAAACTCTAATAACCCTAATATATAGTCTTTTATCAGTGCAACCCCTGAACCCTAACAGAAATGCAGCTCCCATCTGTTTACTATGGCCTTTTGTTACAGCGATTTTCGTCGATTTTAAGCGTAACAGGCGATGTTCTCAAAAGGTCAAATTCCTCGAAGTTTTATTTATGCGAGTATGAAATTTTTGTGTAACTTGCGGATCAATTTTTTAACGTTGACTTCATTTTAAAACTATATGGCCGAAGGAGAAAATATTATACCCATTAATATTGAAGATGAAATGCGTGGCGCTTACATTGATTATTCAATGTCAGTTATTGTTTCCAGGGCATTGCCTGATGTTCGCGATGGATTGAAACCGGTACATCGCCGTATTATATATGGTATGGATGAGTTGGGTGTAACCTATAACAAACCTTACAAAAAATGTGCTAGAATCGTCGGAGATGTATTGGGAAAATATCACCCACATGGCGATACTGCTGTCTATGATACGATGGTAAGGATGGCACAGGACTGGTCCCTTAGATATCCGCTGGTAGATGGCCAGGGTAATTTCGGGTCCGTGGATGGTGACTCACCAGCCGCTATGCGATATACGGAGGCAAGGTTAAGGAGAATATCCGATGAGCTTATCAGTGATATCAATAAAAATACAGTTGACTTTCAGCCCAATTATGATGATTCGACGAAAGAGCCGAGCGTAATGCCGGGTAAATTGCCGAATTTATTGTTAAACGGTTCCTCGGGTATTGCAGTTGGTATGGCTACTAACATGGCTCCCCATAACCTTGGAGAGGTCGTGGATGGTATTTGTGCCTATATCGATGACAATGATATTAGCATATCGGGGTTGATGGAATTTATTACCGCTCCTGATTTCCCTACGGGTGGTACAATTTATGGGTATCAGGGGGTGAAGTCAGCCTTTGAAACCGGAAGGGGTCGGGTAGTATTAAGGGCGAAAGCATCATTTGAAACCACCAAAACAGGGAGAGAGCAAATCATTATTACAGAAATCCCCTACATGGTCAACAAGGCCGGTATGATTGAAAAGACTGCCGGTTTGGTCAATGACAAGAAAATTGAAGGCATCTCAGATATAAGAGATGAATCCGATAGAAATGGATTGAGGATTGTATACGATCTTAAAAAGGATGCCATTCCCAATATTGTTTTAAATAACCTCTATAAATATACCCAGCTACAATCGAGTTTTGGTGTAAACAATGTGGCACTGGTCAAAGGGAGGCCGCAGACACTGAATTTGAAGGATATCATAAAGTTCTATGTGGAGCACCGCCATGAGGTGGTGATACGTAGAACCGAATTTGATCTTGAAGAAGCCAAGAGAAGAGCGCACATCCTGGAAGGGTATCTGATTGCCCTTGATAACATCGACGAGATAATAAACCTGATCAGAGCGTCAAGAGATCCTGAAATTGCCAAAACATCCTTAATGGAGAAATTTGAGCTTTCTGATATCCAGGCTAAGGCGATTCTCGAAATGCGCCTGCAAAGACTTACCGGGCTTGAAAGGGAAAAGATCCAAAAGGAATATGAGGAGATCCAGGAACTGATTGCCAAGTTGCAGGAGATTCTTGACAATGAGGATCTGCGGATGCAGATTATTAAAGATGAGCTGATAGCGCTTAAGGATCGCTACGGAGATGAAAGGCGAACTGACATCGAACATAGCGCTGACGATTTCACTGTAGAAGATATGATTCCGAACGAAGAAGTGGTTATTACCATTTCTCACGAAGGCTACATCAAAAGAACGCAACTAACGGAATACAGAACCCAGGGAAGAGGTGGCGTGGGATCCAGAGGGGCCTCCAGTAAAAGCGATGATTTTACAGAACATTTGTTTACTGCATTTACCCACAATTACCTGCTAATTTTCACAGAATTTGGGAAGGTATTTTGGAAAAAAGTTTGGGGTATTCCCGAGTCTGGAAAAACCGGCAAAGGAAGGGCCATTCAAAATTTGATCAATATTGAAAGTGGCGATAGTGTTCGAGCCGTTATCAACGTACAGAGTCTGAGTGATGAAGATTATATCAATAATAATTTCATCGTAATGTGTACGGCGAAGGGAACCATCAAGAAGACGTCGCTGGAAGCTTACTCCAGGCCAAGACAAAATGGAATCAATGCGATTACCATTAATGAGGGCGATAAATTACTGGAAACACGCCTGACCAACGGAGACAATCACATTGTGATTGCTTTGAATTCCGGAAGGGCTATTCACTTCCACGAGAGCGATGTAAGACCTATGGGAAGAACGGCTGCCGGCGTGAGAGGAATTAAAATTGAGAAGGAGGATGAGCGGGTTGTTGGCATGGTTTGTGTATCCAGGGAAGACGCCAATCTCCTGGTAGTATCCGAGAAAGGATATGGGAAAAGATCCTTAATTGGAGAGTACAGAATTACCAAAAGAGGTGGAAAAGGAGTAAAAACTCTGAATATTACCGAGAAAACTGGTAATTTAGTAGCCATAAAAGAAGTAGTTGATAGTGACGATTTGATGATTATTAATAAGTCTGGTATTACTATTAGGCTGGAAGTCAATAACTTACGTGTCATGGGTAGAGCCACGCAAGGAGTGAGATTGATCAGATTAAATGACAATGACGAAATTTCATCTGTCGAGAAGATCGAGAAAATGAATGGCGAAGAGGGTGAGGATAATGACGATGGCGATACCGGCAATCAAGAAGACAATAACGCTAGAGATAAAGAAGCATAAAACGAACCTTTTTGTTAACTGAATTTACAGAACTATGAAGAACTTAACATTTATTTTGATTTTGAGCATGTTTGCTTTGATTACCAATGCCCAGAATTCTTCGGTGACCAAAGCTACTGCTGCCCAAACAAAAGGAGAATTAGATAGAGCCAAACAATATATCGACGAGGCTGTACTTCATGAAAAAACTAAAGGAAAAGGAAAAACCTGGTATACCAAGGGATTGGTCTATGAGTCCATTGCTTTTTCCGACAATGCAGATTATAAGGCTTTGGCCAGCGATGCACTGGAACAAGCCCTGGAAGCATATAACAAAACCCTGGCCATGGAGAAAGAAAACTCTGTTCTTCACTTTCAAACAACGCAGAGGGTTGAAGCGATTTGGGGTAATTTTCTGAATCAGGGAGCCGATCACTATCAAAAAGGAAATTACAAAGAGGCGTTGGAGGCATTTTCCAAAACCGTAATGGTGAAACCTAAAGATACAACCGGATTAATTTATGCCGCCATTACCGCACAGGTAGACAAACAATACGACGAGGCGGAAAAGTTCTACAACCAATTAAAAAGTGTCGATTATCACAGTCCTGATATGTATAAAAGCCTGATTTATATCCAAAGGGCCCATCACAAGGATAATGATAAGGCACTGGAAGCTATCAAGGAAGCTCGCGTATTATATCCGGATGATAAGGATTTAATGAAGGAGGAAATTAATGTATTAATCATTACAGAAAGGGTAGAAGAAGCCAAGGAAAAATTGAGTATTGCGATAGAAAAAGAGCCGGACAACCCTAACCTGCACTACAACCTGGCATACCTGTATGATCAGGTGGGAGAGACTGATAAGTCATACGGTCTTTACAAAAGAGCGGCTGAGCTTAAGCCTGACTACTTTGATGCCGTCTATAATCTTGCTGTAATTAATTTTAACGAAGCTGCAGAAACATTAAAGGTGGCGAATGAAATGGATTTGAAAACCTATCAAAAAGAAGGTCAAAAATATATTGACAAGGCCAATGCCAAATTTGAGGAGGCTGTGCCTTATTTTGAAAAAGCACATGAAATCAACCCCAATGATACTGCTGTGCTTGAGAACCTTGAGCTTATTTACAAGAGGTTAAAAAAGTTTGATAAGGTAGAGGAAGTGCAAGGCAAGATCGCCGCTTTGGGCGGTGTTGAACAGAACTAAATCAACCGTAAGACGACATTTAAAGAAGGGCCTTTGAGCCCTCTTTTTTTTGCCCGGTATACAACATCACTGAGCTATCATTTTTTCCGGTTGAATAGCAAATAATCCTGACTTGGACAGAATAATTTTTAGTTTACCGACATTCTGGTGAACTTGCAATTGTTAAAGTTGACGTTCATATTATAAAAGTTCAAGGTTAAAATAAAGTGTGTTGGTTGCACATGTCGAAAGGAGAATAATTAATTTATTCTCCTTTTTATTTTGCACTTTTGTAATGAATGAATAGGTAAACACCGGCTGCTTACCCGGGGAACGCTTGAATTGGAATAAGAGGATTTTGTTGGCTATGGTTGGATTATAGTATCTTTTTTTCGTAAAGATAACTAGGTTATTTTACAAAATTATAACTTGCGTTTATCTTGGTATTATTCCATATTAAAGTGTATGAAAAGAAGATATTTTCTTAAGAACGCTTCAGTCAATGCATTATCCTCGTTTTTGGGGATCAAGGCAGTATTCGCCGCAAATGCACCGGATTCCTACGTCCCGCTGATATTTCAGCAAGACGACCCTTATGAATTATTTGGGAAACACGAAGAGATGGTTGTTCTTAATGATAAACCGTGGAATATGGAGGCACAGGCCCATCTGCTGGATGATCCTGTTACACCTGCCGAAAAAATGTTTATCAGGAATAATGGCCTCATTCCAAAAAATATCGATGCTGACAACTGGCAACTGACCATAGACGGAGAATCAGTAATTAACGCTAAATCTTATTCATTAGCCACATTAAAAAGCAGGTTCAAAGCTTACACCTATCAACTTACCCTGGAGTGTGGAGGCAATGGAAGAAGTGAGTTTAACCCCCCGGCCAAAGGAAATCAGTGGACAATTGGGGCAGTTTCGTGTTCGGAATGGAAAGGCTTAAGACTAAGCGATCTATTGGAAGATGTTGGCATAAAATCCGACGCAGTATACATTGGCTATTATGGCGCGGATCGTCATTTGAGTCTGCAGCCGGGAAAAAATCCTATTTCCAGGGGTATTCCCATCAAAAAAGCCCTACTGGACGAAACCCTGATTGCCTATGAAATGAATGGGGCACCTATTCCTATTGCGCATGGCTATCCCTTGCGTCTGGTGGCAGGAGGATGGCCGGCTTCGGCTTCAGGAAAGTGGATTAACCGGATTTCCATTAGAAATAAGGTGCATGACGGGGCTAAAATGGGAGGGCAGTCATACCGCGTTCCCTGCAATCCCGTCGCCCCGGGTAGTAAGGTTGAGGATAAGGACATGTGTATAATAGAGTCTATGCCGGTAAAATCCCTGATTACTTTTCCGAAATCGGGGGCCGTCCTGAGAAATAACAACCTGTTAAATATCAGAGGTCATGCCTGGGCAGGGGAATTGCAGGTCAGAAAAATGCATTATTCCATAGATTTTGGTGCTACATGGCACGAGTGCGTACTGACGCCACCTAAAAACAGGCTGGCCTGGCAACGTTGGACTGCTTCTGTTGAGCTTCCTGAAAAAGGCTATTATGAGGTTTGGGCCAGGGCCACTGATGAAGATGGCAGATCACAGCCGATCCTGGTTCCGGGTTGGAACCCCAAAGGTTATCTGAATAATGCCTGCCATCGAATAGCTGTGAAGCTGGTATAAAATTCTTAACAACTATTTTGAATGAATAAGCGACTTTTTTTGATTATAACAGGCGTTTTAGTAGTTACCTTGCTGACAGTCAGTTACTTGACCGACCGTCGTAATATCGATGAAGAAAGATCAGCGCAATTGGACAAAAGTACCTTAGACCCGGGAGTAGCCGCCGCAATGAAGCCCGTCGATGAAGAAACGGGTCTAGTAATAGGTCCTGGATTCAATCTGGTAAAAACAAATTGTCTGGGATGTCATTCGGGAAAACTAATTACACAAAACAGAGCCAATCGCGAGGCATGGAAAGCAACCATACGATGGATGCAGCAAACTCAGAATCTTTGGGATCTCGGAGAAAATGAGCCAAAAATACTCGATTACCTTTCTAAAAACTATGCGCCGCAACAGATGGGGCGAAGAGCACCATTGCAAGGTGTTGAATGGTATGAATTACAGGAATAAATGGTATGAATAGGTATTTTGAAATATTCATAAATGGTTATAAAGGATATGCTGATTACCTGTGGCATGAAATCTTGAGCCCGGGCTGGCATAACTATTTTTATTGGCTGGTAGGACTGTCTCTATTTTTCTTTTTACTGGAGATCATAGCACCATGGAGAAGAAGGCAACCTAAGTTTCGAAAGGACTTCTGGTTAGACTTTTTTTATATGTTTTTTAATTTTTTTCTATTTTCTCTCATCATTTACAATGCCGCCTCTGATGTTGTAGTGAATCTGTTTAATGATGGCTTTGCCGCGATCGGGATCAACAATCTGGTGGCTTTTGAGGTCATGTCCTGGCCGGTTTGGGCGCATTTACTGGTTGGATTTGTGATACGTGATTTTATACAATGGTGGGTGCATCGTCTTTTGCACCGGGTTCCATGGCTTTGGGAGTTTCATAAAGTACATCATTCTGTAGAGCAAATGGGATTTGCCGCCCATTTAAGGTATCATTGGATGGAGAACATAGTTTACCGAAGCATAGAATACCTTCCCTTAGCCTTAATCGGTATAGGTTTACGTGATTTTTTCATTATACATATTTTCACGCTGGCCATTGGGCATTTTAATCATTCCAACATAAGAATTAATCTGGGGCCGTTGAAATACATATTTAATAACCCACAAATGCATATCTGGCATCACGCCTACAGAATGCCGGATGATAAAGTATATGGTGTTAACTTTGGCCTGACCCTGAGCATCTGGGATTATTTATTTAAAACCAACTACATTCCCTTCGAAGGCCGCGATATAAAGCTTGGGTTTCCCGGAATGAACGATTTTCCCCAGACTTTTGCCGCACAGAATTTACACGGCTTTGTTGGAAAGGCTAAAAAGAACGTTACGGCCCAAGGTTCTGACGAAAGCCGACACTGACCGCATTTCGCATAATAGATTATCTACTTAATAGAATAATAGGAAGGGCACTCCACCGGCTTGTGCACGCCTCTGAGCCTTACGCGATAATTAAGCATGAACTCGTGCGTACCATTGGAAAACTGATTAAGATCTGATTGGGTCCAGTCGTATCCGTATCCAAGATGCAGGTTGTCGACGATCTTCAAATTGATGTAAGTGATAACACCTTCAATATTCCTATAGCTTGAGCCAATGCTAATGACATCATAAAGAATAAAATCCAGCGTAAAATCAAAGTTAACCGGCGCTCCGTCCTGGGCTCTTATCAAGGCTGATGGTTTTAACTTTAGGCTTTCATCGCGGTTTAGGTATAACATCATACCACCCCACAGGTAGTAATTTCTGTTTTCTGTAATTTCTGAAATAGAGTTTTCGAAATCTTGTAATATTCTGTTAGATAAGATAAATGGTACTGAAAACCCTACAAAAAAATCCTTTTCGTAATAGTATAAACCAGTTCCGAAGTTGGGACTCAATTTGGTTATTCTGCCGGCAAATACAGGGTCATTGGGCGAACTTAAGTTTAAGGTATTAAAATTGGAGGTACGGTTACTGAATCCGGCCTGCAGACCCATTGATAAAATACCCCCGGTCGGGAATTTAATTTTATAGGCATAACTACCATACATACTAAATTCCTCATGGACACCAATCTGATCATTGGCCACCAATAACCCAAGCCCCATTTTGTTATCTAACAGCCCCACATGGGTACTTAACATCTGAGTTTTAGGTGCGCCATCAAAGTTGATCCATTGATCCCTGTAAGTAAGTGTCGTGCTTAATTGCACATGACTTCCTGCATAGGCCGGATTCAACACCAGCCCGTCAAAGATGTATTGCGACAGCAAGACCCTTTGCTGGCCGAGGACGTTGTTTCCCGCCACCAATACAACTGTTAACACAGAAAGAAAAAATTTTAATAATCTGATCATTTGCATATAATACATATACTAATCATTTAACAACTCTAGATAACCGGAAACAGCTTTTGTATTATTCCTTTTATCGATCACATAAAAATAGGTGCCCGAAGGAAGTTTGCTACCTAGCACACTAATACCTTTGTTTGCAACTCCTTCGAATATGTTATCAGCGTTATTATAACCATCGGTTTCATATACCAGGGTTCCCGCTCTGTTGAATATTTTAACATTATTGTTAGGATACAATTCCAGACAAGAAACCTGGAAGAAATCGTTCATACCATCGCCATTAAACGAGATACCATTGTAAGGCGTGATATTCGATAAAATACTTACAGATTTGGTGGTGGTACATCCCAGGGAAGTGGTAACTGTCACCTCGTAATCTCCTACAGGATAACCTATCAGATTTGGTCCGAAAACTACTCCTGATGGCGTGTTCCATACAATACTCTGTACAATGACCTGGTCGCTGAGATTCAGTTTAATAGACCCATTGTTCTCATTACAATCAGCATTTTCAACCTCGAATACAAAGTCAGGATATTCCAGATCTTCAATTATTTCAGCTACCACACCTCCCGATACACAGCCTGTGCTAATTTCAGTGGCGGTAACTGTATAAAACCCGGGCGCCTGGCCGGTCAACAGATCCCCGGTGTAAATGGGTGTGCCTGAGACATCCTGCCCACTGTACCAGGTAAAGATATAATTGGATGTGTTACCATTAACAGAAGCCGAAATTTCACCGTTGCTGGTGACGCAGCTTGTTTGGTGCGAAACAACCTGAACATCAGGCACTGGTATTTCAGGAAGGTTTTCTTCAATAGTAATTTGCTCCGTACTGGTACAGCCTGTAGTTATATTGGTAGCAAGTACGGTATAAGTGATGGCACTTAAACCATTAGCCTGGCTTCCTGTATAAAACGGCATGCCGTTTATACTGGTACCCACAAACCATTCGAATGTATAACCGATATCGGTTCCACTAGCGGTGGCTTCTGCAGCACCATTTGGCCTGCTTGTATCACAATTGGTCACCGGATTAATTTGTACCAGCTCAACCTGAGGATACATCCTGCCGTCACCAACCGTCATGGTGATAGGCATCGAAGAACAGGTCGGATCCGCCTGATCAACCGCTACAATGGTATACTCTCCCATGTCCACATTCAGGACAGATTTCCCTGTATAATCCGGTGTCCCGGTAGCCGTATTGCCTATGTACCAGTTATAATTATAGTTATTACTTCCGCCACTCGTTACTGTTGCAAACAGTGTTCCATCCGGACTGATACAGTTGGTTACGTCAGTGGTATTGGCACTGAGTACAATATCCCGTATCTCAGTTTGCAAGGTGTACTGTGCGGATGAAACACATCCGGTACTGTTATTGGTAACTTCCAGGTAGTAGTCACCTCCGGTAGTTATATTATTTAATACAGGATTGTTTCCGGGAACTAAAATCCCTGTTGCATCCGTACCCTGGTACCATGTAAAAGAGTAGTCAACGATACTGGTACTACCATCAGCGGTTACAGACAGCTCACCTAATACATTTGGCTGTCCACATTGTGTCGGATTGGTAAATGAAACCAATGTAATAACCGGCAGTGCGGTAAGGTCAAGAATTTCAAATTCCACCAATGCGGTGATGCAGCCTGTGTTAATATCGGTTGCCTGCACAAAATAGGTGCCTGCGGTCAGATTGACGGCAACAGTAGCGGTATTGCCAGCACCGGCGATAGGGGTAATGGCATCACTTTGATACCAGTCAAAATTAAACCCTCCGGTAGGTTGTCCTATGCCATTGACTAAAACACTGTTGATGGTGGCCGAACCATTTACCGGTGTACAGTCTGTCTGATTTGTAATAATCAGATCTGCGTTAGCAATGATCACCATATCCGGTATATCCTGAACCTCCATGGTAGAAACTGTCTGACAGCTATTGTTAGGATTTACGTTGTCAGTGACCCTGACGGTATAAAATCCAGGTGCCAGATTTTGGGCGATTTCACCATTACCACCGGCGATGTTACCTGCTGGCAGAGCATCGGCGGGGTTAGTATTATTTTGTCCTGAGAACCATTCAAAAGTATATCCTGCGGTAACACCGGTGGTCACCCCTTCGGTTACGGAGGCAGATAATTGCCCATTAGGGGTATGTGTAATGATATCACAGACCGTATTAGGGGCATCATGTACCATGACCACCACGGGTACCTGCGAAACATCGAGGATTTCAAATTCTACAAGCGAGGAAGCACATCCTGAAGTGTTGGAGGTGGCCTGCACAAAATAAGTACCAGCGGCCAAGTTAACACCGACGGTAGCGGCATTACCGGCACCTGCTACCAGCGTAGCGGCATCACTCTGATACCAGTCGAAGCTAAAGCCAGCAGCGGGTTGTCCCACCCCATTAACAATGACCGAATTGACAGTGGCCGACCCATTGGGGGGCGCACAATCATTTTGGTTGGTGATAGCGATATCAGCGGTAAGGATGTTAACGATATCGGGTACATCCTGCACCTCCATGGTAGAGACTGTCTGACAGCTATTGTTAGGATTTACATTGTCAGTGACTCTGACGGTATAGAATCCGGGCGCCAGATTTTGGGCGATTTCACCATTACCACCGGCGATGTTACCTGCTGGCAGAGCATCGGCGGGGTTAGTATTATTTTGTCCTGAGAACCATTCAAAAGTATATCCTGCAGTAACACCAGTGGTCACTCCCTCAGTTACAGAGGCAGATAATTGTCCATTTGGTGTATAAGTTAAGATATCACAAATGGTGTTGGGCGCATCATGTACCATAACCACCACGGGTACCTGCGAAACATCGAGGATTTCAAATTCCACAAGTGAGGAAGCACATCCTGAAGTGTTGGAGGTGGCCTGCACAAAATAGGTACCAGCGGCCAGGTTAACACCTACGGTAGCGGCATTACCGGCACCTGCTACCAGCGTAGCGGCATCACTCTGATACCAGTCGAAGCTAAAGCCAGCAGCGGGTTGTCCCACCCCGTTGACAATGACCGAATTGACAGTGGCTGACCCATTGGGGGGCGCACAATCATTCTGGTTGGTGATAGCGATATCAGCGGTGAGGATGTTAACGATATCGGGTACATCCTGCACCTCCATGGTGGAGATGGTCTGACAGCTATTGTTAGGATTTACATTGTCAGTGACCCTGACGGTATAGAATCCGGGTGCCAGATTTTGGGCGATTTCACCATTACCACCGGCGATGTTGCCTGCTGGCAGTGCATCGGCGGGGTTAGTATTATTTTGTCCTGAGAACCATTCAAAAGTATATCCTGCAGTAACACCAGTGGTCACTCCCTCAGTTACAGAGGCAGATAATTGTCCATTTGGTGTATAAGTTAAGATATCACAAATGGTGTTGGGTGCATCATGTACCATGACCACAACGGGTACCTGCGAAACATCGAGGATTTCAAATTCTACGAGTGAAGAGGCACATCCGGAAGTATTGGAGGTTGCCTGCACAAAATAGGTACCAGCGGCCAGGTTAACACCTACGGTAGCGGCATTACCGGCACCAGCTACCAGCGTAGCGGCATCACTCTGATACCAGTCGAAGCTAAAGCCAGCAGCGGGTTGTCCCACCCCATTAACAATGACCGAATTGACAGTGGCCGACCCATTGGGGGGCGCACAATCATTTTGGTTGGTGATAGCGATATCAGCGGTAAGGATGTTAACGATATCGGGTACATCCTGCACCTCCATGGTAGAGACTGTCTGACAGCTATTGTTAGGATTTACGTTGTCAGTGACCCTGACGGTATAGAATCCGGGTGCCAGATTTTGGGCGATTTCACCATTACCACCGGCGATGTTGCCTGCTGGCAGAGCATCGGCGGGGTTAGTATTATTTTGTCCTGAGAACCATTCAAAAGTATATCCTGCGGTAACACCGGTGGTCACTCCCTCAGTTACAGAGGCAGATAATTGCCCATTAGGGGTATGTGTAATGATATCACAGACCGTATTAGGGGCATCATGTACCATGACCACCACGGGTACCTGCGAAACATCGAGGATTTCAAATTCTACGAGTGAAGAGGCACATCCTGAAGTGTTGGAGGTAGCCTGCACAAAATAAGTACCAGCGGCCAGGTTAACACCGAGGGTAGCGGCATTACCAGCACCTGCTACCAGCGTAGCGGCATCACTCTGATACCAGTCGAAGCTAAAGCCAGCAGCGGGTTGTCCCACACCATTGACAATGACCGAATTGACAGTGGCTGACCCATTAGGTGGCGCACAATCATTCTGGTTGGTGATAGCGATATCAGCGGTGAGGATGTTAACGATATCGGGTACATCCTGCACCTCCATGGTGGAGATGGTCTGACAGCTATTGTTAGGATTTACATTGTCAGTGACCCTGACGGTATAGAATCCGGGTGCCAGATTTTGGGCGATTTCACCATTACCACCGGCGATGTTGCCTGCTGGCAGTGCATCGGCGGGGTTAGTATTATTTTGTCCTGAGAACCATTCAAAAGTATATCCTGCAGTAACACCAGTGGTCACTCCCTCAGTTACAGAGGCAGATAATTGTCCATTTGGTGTATAAGTTAAGATATCACAAATGGTGTTGGGTGCATCATGTACCATGACCACAACGGGTACCTGCGAAACATCGAGGATTTCAAATTCTACGAGTGAAGAGGCACATCCGGAAGTATTGGAGGTTGCCTGCACAAAATAGGTACCAGCGGCCAGGTTAACACCTACGGTAGCGGCATTACCGGCACCAGCTACCAGCGTAGCGGCATCACTCTGATACCAGTCGAAGCTAAAGCCAGCAGCGGGTTGTCCCACCCCATTAACAATGACCGAATTGACAGTGGCCGACCCATTGGGGGGCGCACAATCATTTTGGTTGGTGATAGCGATATCAGCGGTAAGGATGTTAACGATATCGGGTACATCCTGCACCTCCATGGTAGAGACTGTCTGACAGCTATTGTTAGGATTTACGTTGTCAGTGACCCTGACGGTATAGAATCCGGGTGCCAGATTTTGGGCGATTTCACCATTACCACCGGCGATGTTGCCTGCTGGCAGAGCATCGGCGGGGTTAGTATTATTTTGTCCTGAGAACCATTCAAAAGTATATCCTGCGGTAACACCGGTGGTCACTCCCTCAGTTACAGAGGCAGATAATTGCCCATTAGGGGTATGTGTAATGATATCACAGACCGTATTAGGGGCATCATGTACCATGACCACCACGGGTACCTGCGAAACATCGAGGATTTCAAATTCTACGAGTGAAGAGGCACATCCTGAAGTGTTGGAGGTAGCCTGCACAAAATAAGTACCAGCGGCCAGGTTAACACCGAGGGTAGCGGCATTACCAGCACCTGCTACCAGCGTAGCGGCATCACTCTGATACCAGTCGAAGCTAAAGCCAGCAGCGGGTTGTCCCACACCATTGACAATGACCGAATTGACAGTGGCTGACCCATTAGGTGGCGCACAATCATTCTGGTTGGTGATAGCAATATCAGCGGTAAGGATGTTAACGATATCGGGTACATCCTGCACCTCCATGGTGGAGACTGTCTGACAGCTGTTATTTGGCGAAGCAATGTCAGTGACTCTGACGGTATAGAATCCGGGCGCCAGATTTTGGGCGATTTCACCATTACCACCGGCGATGTTACCTGCTGGCAGTGCATCGGCGGGGTTAGTATTATTTTGTCCTGAGAACCATTCAAAAGTATATCCTGCGGTAACACCGGTGGTCACCCCTTCGGTAACGGAAGCGGATAATTGCCCATTAGGCGTGTAAGTTAAAATATCGCAAATGGTGTTAGGCGCATCGTGCACCATGACAACATTTGGAGGCATCGTATTGTCTAATATCTCGAATCCCACCAATGATGACATACAATTTGAAGCAGTATTTGTAGCTCTGACGAAATAATCGCCAGGAGCGAGGTTAACTGCCGGTGAATCTCCGGTTCCGGCGCCGCCAACAAGAGTGGTGCCATCACTTTCAAACCAATCAAAGGTAAAACCTGTAGTTCCGGCGTTGGATATTCCGTCGATGTAAACATCAGTGACCGTAGCATCTCCTAAAAATGGCGGAGCACAATCTGTTTGATGAGTTAAGTTGATGTCAGCACTGTTTATGCTGATAATCAATGGGTTGTCATTTATAAAAAAGGTTGCCACTGATGAACATGTATTGTTAGGATCAGCGTTGTCAATAACCTCTACTGTATAATAGCCACCGGTTAAGTTAATGGCCGAATGCCCCGGAGCCGTTATATTTCCGGCAGGAAGCGGGGGGGCAGCAGTCGTTTGTCCTTGAAACCAGTTATAACTGTAACCTAAAGCGGGATTCGCTACACCATCAATAGTCAAAGATATTACACCGGTTCCTGTTGCCCCGGTACAGTTCCTGTTGTCCAGGATGGAGTTGGTGGTGATGACAGGAGGGACTGCAACATTTCCTATTGTTGCATCTTCGGAGGTTGAACATCCACTAAGGGCAGGGTTTGTTTCTACCGCAATAACAGTATAATCCCCCGGTTGCAGTCCAACAAATACATTATTTGGGAAAGCACCGGGTTGCGTGTCAATCATAACGCCATCTTTCCATATTTGTACAGCAAACCAGGTTTCGTCGGCGCCAAGAGCGAGGGCTGACGCTGATGGTGTTACCTGAACTGTAAATTCTCCGTTTGATGCTGTACAATTATCATTATCCCTAATGGTGATACTTAATAATGTAGGTGAACCCGCGTAGGGCAGGTCTATCGCCAATGAATCCTGACAGCCGGTATCATTGTCCTGTGCTATTACAGTATATCGTCCGCTCAATAACGAACCTAAACGATTACTATTAACCGGGAAATCGGTACCGCTTCCGATAGGGACCATCGTTGTATTAACATCGCCCTGGTACCAGGAGAAACTGAAACCACCCACATTACCTGGCGAAGCAGCCTGAACTCCCAATTGCCCTCCGGCTACGTTACAATCGGAAGGGATAGTCAATTCGGCGGGTAATTCGGTAATTGTGATGACTGTACTAGGATCACGGTTGATCGTTATTGTTTGAGGCGCTTGTACCAGACAGCCTAAAACATCATTGTAAGCATTAACAGTATAAGTTCCGGCATCCAATCCGGATAAAATATTTCCGGTGGTTAAATAATCCGGCGTGGCTTTTACCGAACTGCCATCATACCAAGAGAAGGTGTAATCTCCAACAACACCAACATTAACACTTGCAGTGATTGAGCCGTCCAATGGGCTACAACCCATCACATCTGATCCAAGTACGGATAAGGTTGGTTGAACAATATTGTTAGCCACTGTTACCTCTGTAGTATTTGCACAACCGGTAGTATTATCGATAGCCTGAACAGTGTATATTCCCGCAGTGAGTCCATTAAGGTTATCACTGGGAGAGCCAGGTAGTTCATTGGCCGGAGCAGTACTTTGTCCGCTAAATATATGGAACGTGTAACCGGCAATAGCACCGACTGCACCGACACCGGCGGAAATTGTTCCGTTGTATAATAGTGGATCGCAAGCGGTATTATCCGTCTTTGCGGCTACCACATTTGGCAATACTGTATTGTCAGCCACCTGTACGACAACAGGGCTGGATGGGCACAATGTGTTGTTATCAACGGCGACTACCGTATAATCGCCTGCAGCTAAGCCGTCATATTGAATACCGGTAGCATCGGCCATGGTAATGTCCGGTGTACCGACATTCCCATTAAACCAATAGAAAGTATAACCTGCGGTGACCCCACCGACGTGAGCACTTAATTCACCATTGACGGGGTTACAGAAAGTTTGATTAGCATCTACTACAGGGGTAACTGTAGGATAGGTAAAGTTGTTATTCAGGGTAGTTTGTTCAGTATTTGAACAACCGGTAGCATCGTTGACGACTTCTACGGTATATACACCGGCGGCCAAAGAGGTAGCGGTTGCTACATTGCTGACGACCGCCCCACCTGTGCCGGCGCCTTGATACCAGGTAAATGTGAAACCTGCCGTAACACCACCGACATCGGCAGACAATTGCCCATTGGGGTTGCCGAGATCACAACTGGTTTGAGCTGTAACATTAGTATTAATAGCGGGAGTGACAGTATTGTCAGCCACATCTACCGTCAATGGGCTGGAAGGACAATTGGTGACTACTCCCAAAGCGACAACGGTATAAGTACCGGCGATAAGTCCGGAATAAGTTGGTCCTGTGAAATCAGGGTTATTGATATCCGGCGTACCCACATTACCATCATACCATAGAAAAGTAAATCCGGCAGTTATCCCACCAACATTGGCGCTCACCTGGCCATCATAACCGATCAGCGGGTCACAAATGGTTTGGTCAGAATCCACAATAGTAGCTACGCTGGGATAAGTAAGGTTATTATTTAGTGTAGTTTGTGCGGTATTTGTACACCCGGTGGTGTTGTTAACGGCCTGTACGGTATAAACACCTGCGGGTAGACTCGTAGCTGAAGCGACATTGCTGATGACCGCCCCGCCTGTGCCGGCGCCCTGATACCAGGTAAATGTGAAACCTGCGGTTACACCTCCGATATCGGCAGATAACTGCCCATTAGGACTGGTAAGATCACAACTGGTTTGCTCTGTAATATTGATATTGATTGCCGGCAGTACTGTGTTGTTAGCCACCTGTACGACAACAGGGCTGGATGGGCACAATGTGTTGTTGTCAACGGCGACTACCGTATAATCGCCTGCAGCTAAGCCGTCATATTGAATACCGGTAGCATCGGCCATGGTAATGTCCGGTGTACCGACATTCCCATTAAACCAGTAGAAAGTATAACCTGCGGTGACCCCACCGACGTGAGCACTTAATTCACCATTGACGGGGTTACAGAAAGTTTGATTAGCATCTACTACAGGGGTAACTGTAGGATAGGTAAAGTTGTTATTCAGGGTAGTTTGTTCAGTATTTGAACAACCGGTAGCATCGTTGACGACTTCTACGGTATATACACCGGCAGCCAAAGAGGTAGCAGTCGCCACATTGCTGATAACGGCTCCGCCGGTACCGGCTCCCTGATGCCAGGTAAAGGTATAACCTGCTGTAACACCACCAATATTGGCGGATAACTGGCCATTAGGTGCCAGCGGATCACAACTTGTCTGATCTGTCACGTTGGTTGTAATAGCCGGAGCTACGGTGTTGTCCGCGACGGTTACCGTCAATGGATTTGAGGGACAACTGGTTGCCACACCCAAGGCCAACACGGTATATGTTCCGGCGGTAAGTCCGGAGTAGGTTGGTCCGGTAAAGTCGGGATTATTGACATCCGGAGTGCCTACTGTACCATCGTACCATAGAAAAGTAAATCCGGCGGTTACACCGCCAACATTGGCGCTCACCTGGCCATCGTATCCTATCAGGGGATCACAAATGGTTTGGTTGGCATCGACGATCGCTGCCACGGTGGGATAAGTGAAATTATTATTCAGGGTAGTTTGGGAAGTGTTTGAACATCCGGTGGCATTGTTGACCACCTCAACCGTATAAACACCGGCAATTAAACCGGTAGCAGTCGCTACGTTGCTGATGACCGCTCCACCCGTACCGGCACCCTGATACCAGGTAAATGTGAAGCCTGCTGTAACACCGCCAATGTCAGCCGACAGTTCACCATTAGGTGCCAGCGGATCACAACTGGTTTGATCAGTAACATTCACGTTAATAGCCGGAATTACGGTATTGTCAAGCACCTGGGCGACAACAGGGCTGGAGGGGCACAATGTGTTGTTATCAACAGCAACGACAGTGTAGTCACCTGCTACAAGACCGGAATAAGTGACTCCGGTGGCATCGGGGTTGTTGATGTCCGGTGTACCAATATTTCCGTCAAACCAATAGAAGGTATATCCTGCTGTAGTTCCGCCGACACTGGCACTTACCTGCCCGTTGGGAGGCGTACAATCAGTTTGGTGGGCATCCACATTGGTCGATGCGGTTGGATAGGTAAGATTGTTATTCAGGGTAGTTTGGGAGGTATTGGTACAGCCCGTTGCATCATTGACCACTTCAACTGTATAAACACCAGCAGCCAAAGAAGTGGCGGTAGCAACATTACTTATAACAGCTCCGCCGGTGCCGGCACCTTGATACCATGTAAATGTAAAACCGGCAGTAACCCCTCCGACGTTGGCGGATAATTGCCCGTTAGGATTGCCGAGATCACAACTGGTTTGATCGGTTACATTGGTAGTAATAGTGGGAGCGACTGTGTTGTTGGCTACCGATACGGTTGCTATGTTGGATGGGCAACTGGTTGCCACACCTAATGCCACCACCGTGTAGGTGCCGGCAGTAAGTCCTGAATAAACCGCACCTGTAAAATCGGGATTATTGAGATCCGGTGTGCCTACGTTGCCATCATACCACAGGAAGGTAAATCCTGCCGTTGCTCCACCCACATTGGCACTTACCTGTCCATCGTATCCAATTAAAGGATCACAAATAGTTTGGTCGGAGTCTAAAACAGCCGTTACGGTCGGATAAACAAAATTGTTATTTAAGGTTCTTTGAGCAGTATTAACACAGCCGGTGGTATTATTAACAGCTTCTACCGTATAGACACCGGCAGCCAAAGAAGTGGCGGTAGCAACATTACTTATAACGGCGCCGCCGGTACCGGCACCTTGATACCATGTAAATGTGAAACCTGCAGTAACACCACCTATATCGGCGGATAGTTCACCGTTGGGCGTCAGCGGATCGCAACTGGTTTGATCTGTGACACTGATGTTGATTGCCGGCAGTACCGTATTGTCAGCGACCTGGGCGACTACCCGGCTTGAGGGGCAACTGGTATTATTATCAACAGCTACCACTGTATAATCACCAGCAACCAAACCGGAATAAGTGGTCCCTGTGGCATCCGGATTATTGAGATCAGGCGTGCCAATGTTTCCATCAAACCAGTAGAAGGTATATCCTGCCGTTGTCCCGCCAACGCTGGCACTTAGCTGTCCGTCAGCAGGGGCGCAGTCGGTTTGGTGTGCATCAACATTGGCTGTCACCGTAGGATAGGTAAGCGTTTGTGTTATATCTATTTCTTCTGTAGCCGAGCAGCCTGTGGCATTGTCAGTTACCTCTACCGTATGCGGACCAGTACTTAAACCTGTTGCGTTGGCACTATTGCTTACCACCAGACCGGCCGTTCCCTGCCCCTCATACCATACAAATGTATAACCGGCGGTTACACCACCGACATTGGCACTTGCTGCGCCGTTGGGATTAAGGGGATCACATGAGGTTTGCTCTGCAACCAGGCTGACAGATACAACCGGGTCACTTGGTATACTTACTGTAACAGTAATCGGTGCAGATGAGCACTGATCGGAATTTTTGGTGGCAACCACGGTATAATCGCCAGGCGCCAGGTTATTAACGGTGTTAGTTGTAAAATCTGCCGTAGGTTTGACACTGTTGCCAATGTACCAGGCAAAGCTATGCCCGCCATTGCCGCCATTAACGTTAGCGGTGACGGTTCCCGAGGTTGGATTAGGGCAACTGGCGTCAGTTGCGCTGGCATTGACGACCGGTGGAACGGAATCGTCAATGATGGTATAAGTCTCAATAGTCTGACAGCCGGTGGCCTTTTCTGTTACCAGCAAGGTATATTGCCCGGGAGCCAAACCGGTTATGCTGTGGCTTGTTCCGATTAAGGGCGATGTAAAGATGTTATCTCCCTGGTACCATTCATACGTAAACCAACCAACCGGGTCACCTCCATTTACCTCGGCCAGCAAATGTCCGTTTGGATTGTTGCAACTGGTATATTGGTTTTGCAATATAATAGCGGCTGTAATGGATTGTGGAGTGAGGTTGACCGTCACTGTGACAGTATCAGAACTACATCCCGCGGTATTATGAAGGGCAAAAACAGTATAATCGCCATCGGAAAGGTTGGAATAAACCGGACCTGTGAAATCCGGGGCTCCACTTACGGTCGTGCCATCATACCAATTAAATGTATAATCAGCGGTTTCCTCCACCATTGCCACCAAACGATAAGCCCTCGCACTCCCCGTCCCGGGTAAAGTGATGTCACATACCGTATTGTCGCTGGCTTCTGCCGTTAGCGAGAAGGGTAGGGGATTAATATCTTCCGAAAGAATGTTGTTGCTATAATCACACTCAAAAAAGTCTGTATTAGGTAAATTTAAAGGGATCGTGGTACCGTCATCATTTAGAACAATGTACAGTACAAAATTGCCGCCGTTTCCATTGACCGGGAGGTTGTTTACATCCAATATACCTCCAGGTACTAGACTGGTCACGGCCACTGTTTCGGTATTTAACCTGTTAGCAGTCGGCTGTGTTGGGTCTCCTTCATAAAATGTGATAGGAAGATTGCCACTTAGGTCAATATCTCCCAGGTTTTCTACCTGAAACGAAACCTGAAAATTCTGATCAGGGCAGGTGGGGACCTGTACACTTAGTGAATTATTGACAAAAGCCAAATCCGGAGAAGCGTAAACCGGACAACCATTTGAGTCTAGGTAGGGTGATTGATTGAGAAATGAATTCAAAGGACGGTTAGGCCCTGTAGTACAGGTACCGGTAGAAAAGGCCAGATGATGTTTTTGCTGAATGGGCGGAATCGTCATGTCATCATTGACGTTGACATTAAAATAGCCATGCTGATTCCAAAGTCGTCTTGCAGGAACCCAGGGCTCACCAGCCGACTCAAAAACGCGCACATGAGAGTTTTGCGAATATGAATTAGTCCAAAAATTTGCCCATGCGAGCGCATCGTCTTGCCCACAGGTCACACATAATTCTGTGGCGCCATCTGCATCCACATCTGCCACGATCGGGTATTCAATAAATGTTCTTGATATACAGGCTACCGAACCACCCGGATATAATGACCCGTCTACCCCGTTGATGATGTATAACCATTCTTCATCCCTGTAGACAACTTCTGAAACACCATCTCCATTAAAATCGAAAAGCGTACACCCCGTATAACCCGAAGATTGCTCATTGATTTGAGACCGCCATAGTTGATTCATATTCTCATCCAGGGCATAAAGATATTCGCCCGACACGTAGGTGATGTCCAAATTAGCATCGCCATCAATATCCGCAATGTTGACCCTGCCGGCGCCATTCTTCCAGCCAAATTCATAATCTCCGGTTCCAAATGCGTCTGAGTAGGTTAATACAATATTGGTTGTTACATCCCAGAAAAATATGGTAGTTACATCTGAGGCATCTGCACCGGTAGCAATAACATCTAAGTTTCCGTCAAGGTTATAATCTGCGACACTGGTAGATGGAAAGCGGCCCTTAACATTATAGCCAGGCATGGTATTAATGGATGTGGCCGTGCCTGCTCCTAAATTTACGTCGAAGATGGTGCCACCTACAACTAGTTCCAGATCGGTGTCACCAGCGATGTCGACCGCGACACCGCCATCAGCCAGGTCATCAAAATCTGTGGTGCTGGCCACAATGATAGCACCTGTCGCAGCATTTCGGATTTCATCTTTGTAATATAATTCAACTGATCCATCCCCATCGAAATCAGCCAGACCCAGCGCACCAATGTTCTTTGATCCGGCGTCAACTATCCATAGTTCATTGAGTTGACAATCATAGGAGGCCAACGTGTAACCGTCGTCATCATCATTTTTACCCATGACAAATATCTCTCCGCAATTGTCATTGTTTAGATTTGCAATGGCTATATCGTGATCAAACCTTCTTCTATAATCAGGCCCGACATCTTCAACAAATTTTGTAGACCCGTCACTTCCATCCAGAATGTAGATCCGGTCGTCATAGGTATTGAATGAAACCACTTCGGGGACACCATCGTTATCCAGGTCCCCAATTGCCAGCCGGCCAAAGTGGACTGCAGTTTTATCAGCGGAATCCCAATCCAGTGACATGGAAAATGTTGGAAATTGCGTGGGTTGTGCTTGGCAGCTTACATCATTCCCTAAAAAAGTACCATCGCAGAATGAGTTGTTGGCACAATCTGTATCAAAACAATCGATGAAACCATCCCCGTCATCATCAATGTCATTGTTACAAATTTCTTGGCCAAAGGTATTCAGCGATCCCAACCAACAAAAAAATATAAATATTCTTATTGTCTTCATCTCGTAATGATAGTTTAGCCAGGTCAATTGGTTTAAAAAAAAATCTTGGTGCCCTGTCAAATCAGGCGAAGCTCAAAGAAAGCTTTTTTATAGTTATGTATTGCTCCTAAAGTGACATTGTAACCAAGTCATGTAAGTTCTTGGCATTAATTAAATAATGAGATTTATGTACTTTTTTTGAGCAAATAAGTCACTTTTTGAAAAATGAGAATGTCAGGTTATCTCAAAAAAATGGACCGGCATTTACAGCCGGCCGGTGAAGGCTAAAAATCATTATCACAAGTGGTTATGTTTGAGCTTTCAATTAATTTGTCTGTATTGGAAGCCTTTATTTTTAATATACAGCACTTAATGCCATGTAAGGGTTAGTTGTAATAAACCAAGTTTAGCCTGGTAAGTTTTTATTCCTTACGGGAATGGCAATTTCAGGCTATGATTAGCGGATCAAGGTAATAGCTCCCGCCTTTCTATCATCTTTTGAGCCACATTCAATGACATAATAGTACACACCCTGTACTAAATCCTGGCCATTATAGGTGCCATCCCACGTGTTCAAATAGGGATTGGCCTCAAAAATTTTCACACCCTGCTTATCAAAGATGCTGATGGAGCACGTGGGAAAGTTGGTAATGCCATCTATAATCCACAGATCGTCAATATTGTCATTATTTGGGGAAAAGAGCTTGTGCGGATTGATACGATCAGTTATCTTTCCTTCTCTTACCTCAATGGTGATGCCGGCCTGCCCGAAGCAACCGTTTTCATTGATTCCCTCTACCGAATAAATGGTGGTTTCAAAGGGTGTCACCTCCGGATTAGAGATAGTGGGGTCGCTTATTAAGGTATCAACAGCCGGCGTCCAACTATAATTTTGCAAACCCGAAGCTGTTAGCAACAAGCTTTGCCCAAGTTTTATAGTAGTTGTTTCCGCATCAATGATAACATCGGGGACCGGGAGTTGATTAAGAACAAAATCATCGGTGTTAACACAATCATTGTCAGTAACTTCCACCGTAAAAGTGCCGCCGCTTGTGGCCTGAATACTATTGGATTCACTACCATTATTCCATGAAATATCGTCAAAGGTGCCATTGATTGAAAGCAAAACAGTATCTCCCTCGCAAATATCGGTAACATCGTTTTCACTTACGATTTCGACCGTTGGTGTTTCATTAATATTTACACTTTGTGTTGTTTCATTGAAACACGTTAAGTTCTGATAATCAACTCTTAAACGAACATTAAAGTTGCCTGAGGTGTTGAATGTGTGCTGCGGGTCGTTTTGGGTACTGTTATTGCCATCTCCAAAATCCCAGGTGTAGGTAGCCACAGCATTAGCATCGACCGTAGATTGGTTGGTAAAGGTAACAGGTGTTTGAGAACACAGGTCACTGCCCACATTAAAATCGGCTACAGGCGCTGAGTAGACAATTACCTCGTATGCCGGTGTTTCGCGGGGAGAACAGCCGGGTACGGTGATATCTCCAACCGCGACCGTGTAAGACCCATTCTCAGTTACGGTGTATTGATGACTGAGTGCCCCACCAATATTGACACCATCTTTTTTCCACTGATAAGTAAAATTTGGATCATTGGTGACAGTCAACGTTGTATTTTCTCCCTGGCATATTTCATCGCTACCAAGATTGGAGACCGTTAGGGATGGCGTTCCCACAGACAGGGCGAGGGTAAATTCTTCGGCGCCCTGGCAATTACCTAATACTGGCGTGACATAATATTTCCCCACCATATCATCGGTAAAATTTGCGATGGTAGGATTTGCCTGAGTAGAACTAAAATTGTTTGGCCCGCGCCAGGTGAATGTCGTGCCGGCAGGACCTGTAGCAGTCAGGTTAAGGGCATCGCCAATACACACCGGAGAATTGCTGCTGACAACAATCCCACCTGGAATTACACCTACATTGACGTTGACAGTGACCGAAGGAGAGGTAATACTACAAGAGCCGCCATTGGATATAAGCGTCACCGTATAATCTCCCGCATCGGTAATATCCAAATAGGGGACAAGGGTATTGACCGGTGGATCGCTATCTTTTTGCCACCGGTAGGTAGCACCTGGTTCTTGCGTACTAAACAATCTTTCGGTATTGCCATTACATACTAAAACAGGATCGCCGTTTTTAATTTCAGGAAAAACACATTGCCTGTTTCTGAGTATAGACAGGTTTGATGCCAGCGTACCAAGATTAGTATCATCAATGCTTGTAAAAGCAATATCGGGTTTCGCATCGCCATCTACATCCCCGATCTTAACGTTACGGTTGACGTCCGTGACGTTAAAAACCACCCGGTCAAATTGCAAATTCCCGGGCGTACTATTGTTGTTTAAAACGGTTATTTGATTATTATTGCTAATTGATCCAATGACAATATCGTTTTTCTCGTCCCCATCCAAATCTCCAAAATCAAGTCCCCAAGGCTTATTATTAGCAGGGAAATTTTCGGGTGATGCGAAACTGGGCGCTGCGCCAACCGCCGTTTCATTGAGAAATATGGAAATGGCCGAGCTCAACAGTTGTGTGGCCACAATATCTCTTTTACCGTCGCCATCTATATCCCCAACCTTCAGGTTGACCATCGTGCCTGGGATGCTTAATTCCACGATATTGTTGAATTGAAAATTGCCTGGCGAGCTGGAATTCTGAATGACAAAGCAATTGCCGTTGTCTGTAAGGAATTGATTGACAACAATTTCCGGCAGCTGGTCACCGTTAAGATCCTCTACCGATAACCCCATCGTTCGGGAGGCCTGAGGGATGGTTATTTCGTGAATAACAGGAGAGAAGCTGATACTGGCCAATGTACTTTGGTTATCAAGAAAAAGCACTTTATTACTCCCTGAGTTTGAAATAATTAATTCCGGTTTTCCATTGTTATCAAGGTCGTTTATTTCAATCCTTCTTAAGACAGCGCCCGAAAAGGTGATATTTTGGGAAGAAAAGCTGATAGTGCTGCCTACCGTTGTATTTTGAAAGATGTATAACTGGTTGCCATTATTTCCTTCTGACACTACGAGATCCGGCTTGCCGTCGCCATTTAGATCACCACAATTTATATTGATGGTTGGCGAACCGATAAAGATCGCTCCCGTGCTATAGTTAATGCCACCTACTGTACTGTTATTGGTAAACAGGGTTACTGAATTGTGCTGTTCATTGGCCGCGGCAACGTCAAGTAATCCATCATTGTTAAAATCACACATACAAATATCATAGAGTCCTCTCTGTGCAAAGTAATCGTCCTGCGTTTCAAAATCAGTTGCATCCACACCATTTTGTCCGCCAAAGCTTAAACTAAACTGTTCGGTTGAATATCCGATCAGCCCGGAGCTAATGTTGTGTACAGATACCCTGCTGAAGGTTGTGCCTCCCGGTACCTCAGCTTCAATAAACTGGTCAGATACAAAAGTTACGTTTGCTTCCGCACCGCCGGCAAAAACACGAATATCAGCCAGATTGCTGCCAAAATTTGAGCCGGTAATGGCCAGTGTTTCACCCAGAGAACCGTAGAGTTTGTCAATATGGGAAACAACAGGCGCCTGGGCCCGTGAATAGCCAATAGTGGCTATGGCCAGAAAAAAATAGATCGAAATTACCCGTGAAACTTTCATGTCTTTAACAATTAAATTATTAATCCGTTTTTCACTCTTTTCATCAACTACTGCGGCTGTATAATTTTTGCCTTTCTGAATTTTCTGTTTTGACTAATTCTTTTCAGTTCTTTTTTCGCCTCCCTCATTTTACTGACTTCGGTCAGGTAGATGTGATAGGTACCGGCATTTTTATCATAATAAATTCTTGCATCGTGCTTTCGTTTTTTCAGGTATTGCTGATAGGTATCTGCCTGTGAAAAGTCCTTAAATGACTTAACAGAAATGATAAATCGTTTGCCGTCCAGGTTATTACCGGCATTCTTGTAACCTTTATTTTCCGATATTTGGTACCTGGCTTTGTGGCCGTTTCCTGTATTGGCGGGATTTACCTTGGTGGCTTGTGGTTTAACCTTTTTTCGTTTGAACTTGCTTTTAACCTCCTTGCCGAAACGGTAGGAAAGTTGAATTTCGTGAGAACCGTTGATAGGCCCCAGTACCAGTTTTGAAGCCGGTTCATAGGCATATGCCAGGGAAAAGTCACTAAGGTTAAAACCAACATTGCCTGTAATACCATAACTTTGCCGGTATGACGCACCCAGCCAAAAAGCCTGACTGAGATTTAATTTTGCCAGGGCCTCAAATTGATTATTTCCGATTTTCGAATACCGGTAAAGAAAGTGCAGTTCCAGGGGAGCATATTGCGCCTCCACCTTTTTGGTATGTCTTCTTTTGCCTCTTCCCTTACCTTTAAAGTAGGAGTCCACCCGCTTTTTGTAATAGGCCATCAACACGACCTCGTCGAAAAGATTTAATTCATGGCTCTCAAAGCTGGCCGTGTTGATAAAATCCGGTTTAAAAAGCCTGGGCAATACTACGCCAATGTTGAGGCCGTTGGATTGATATTTTACACCGAATTTCCCTGCTAACTGCTGATTATTATTTAAAAAGTTGGTCAATGCAGGATCATCCGGATTATCCACCTGCGAAAAATCGATGGCGTTGCTGATTAAACCCGCTGACAACCCGAGCCGGAATGAGGACTCTTCGGAAATGGGTATCGAATAACCATAGGTCAACTGTGCATCGAGGGTGGTCAACAGGCCCCGCTTAAAGGTCGAAATGTTAACGCCAGCCAACGCATTACTTTTGTTGAATGGTGTATGAAAACTAAATGTAGAAAGCACCGGCGCTCCTTCAATTTCACGCCATTGCTGGCGGTGATTGATGGAAACTACAGGTCGTAAGATATGGCCAGCTTCTGCAGGGTTGTACAAATAGGGATTGACATAAAAATGATTATAAACCGGGTAATTTTGGGCATGGGACAGGCTACATAGGCAATAAAAGGAAAAAAATAGCAGAATACTTCTGATTTTCCTATATATACCCGAAAAATATCTCCTACACTTTGTGTTGTCGCTATGATTCAAACTCACCTTGATAAGAGGATTTTTCTATATTGGGTTTAACATAATTATTTGTCAGCCATTATTTGATGCTAAAATGATGCTTGAATCCACAAAAAAGATAGATAAGTTGAAAAAAGAATTTAAGCCCATTTTAATGTTAACCATTATTAAATATAGGGTAGTACCTATTCAGGCTATAAGCACTTTAATTGAATTATATACTCAAGTATTAAAAAAGTCATTTTTGCGTCAAATCAGCTTAACTTTTTAAAGAAGAACCCTTATGAACAGAAGATATTTACTAATAATTGCCTGCATATTTTTTATAGCGCCATCCTGTCTTGGCCAACTATATGTGGGTCCTAAGGCCGGAATCCAGGCTTTTGCCCCTTTTTATCCCGATAAAGACAACCGGGCCGGTTTGAAACTTAAGCCAAGGCCGGGGCTCAGTCTGGGATTGGCGGCTGTGGCAGAGGTAAGGGAAAATTTTGCGCTTCATTTCGAAATAGCCTATTCTCAAAAAGGGAAGAAGGTAAAGGATAAAATCAGCCCGCTTTTGAGCCACAAAGTGCTCTATAACCACATAGATTTTCCAATACTTTTCACCCGTCGTTTTAATGCCAAATTTGGTGGGCAGAAAGCGTATCAGTGGTACTTAAATGTAGGCCCTAACATTAGTTATTGGCTCGGTGGCTCGGGTGAACTGATATCCGATGAACTGGAGGAAGAAAATGTGGCGCGTTTGGATTATAAAATAGTATTTAAAGCCGATTCATTTGATAATGATCAGGCAAATATTGAAGAGCCAAATAGATTACAATTAGGCCTGAATGTAGGAGGGGGCTTGATTTTTAAGCCCAACGACGCCAATATGCTCCTGGTTGATTTCCGCCTGGAAATTGGTAGTACATTTGTCGGGAAGAAAGGTACTGCGGTAGAGTTTCCTTATAGCATGTTTGCATATACTGATAATTTGGCAACAGTTAATGTTGGGCTGAAAGCATCGGTAGCCTACGTTTTTGACCTGAATTTAGCACAATTGAAAAAAGGTAAATCCACCAAAGACTCCAGACGAAGGCGATAATCTGGCTTAACCTTCTCATTTTTAGATTATTAGAGGTTTTGAGTGACTGTAATTGAGCCCCTTTCGCGGAAGGGGCTGAAGTGCTTTGCCTGGTAATTGCCTGCAGTAACCCGCTATTTAATGATGTCCGCCCAGTTTTTGTCCGCTTTTACTTTCAGGTTTTTTTCATCCTCATTCCAGGTGTCAAGGGTATTGGTAAAGAATTTATTGTAAAAAAGGTAGAGTTTGTCGTCTAAAATTTTGAAAGTTTTAGGATTGACTTCCACCTTCTCACCTGTTTTGCCCATAGCATAAGCACACCAGCCACCGTATTCAGGTTTATATTTTCCGGGATCTTCTTTAAACTTTTTTAAGTTCGTTGCGCTGGAAAAAAGGTAGGTGATATTATTGTGTACCGACTTGTATTGGGATTTTCCTTTCACCGGGTCACCATTAAAGTAACTTACCGCATCATATCCCGATAAGGCAACTTCACGATCGGAAAGATTAAAATGTTTTGCTTTTTCAGATTGTCCAAATACGGATACCGAAAATAGAACGGTCATAGCCAGCATTAATGTTTTCATGGATTTATGAGTGGTTTTTGTCATTTGAAATTTCGCTTAAGTTAACATTTTATTTGGATTTAACTTACGGCAATTGTTTTGGCCTTGTTGAAGCCCGCTGGTGGTTTTTAACGAAAGTTAACCAAAAGGACCGCCCAATGTCGCCTGGTATACAATTTAACCCATAAAATAATAGCTAAGCGATCGCAGCCGCTGGTGGCTATTTTGCCATGTATTTGGGGAAGAGTTTGTTTCCTGTTTTAATATTAACTACTTTAAGGGTAAATATAGTTTAGATATAAATATGAGACGAAGATATCTGGGTGAATTAGAAGAAATTGTGTTGTTGACCGTAGCTGTTTTACACGGAAAAGCCTATGGTGTGGCAATTATCAATGAAATTGAAGCCAGGATGGGCAGAAAGGTTGGCCTGGGAGCTTTACAAACGGTTTTGCGAAGAATGGAAAAAAAGGGTTACCTGGAATCTCAATTTGGCGAAGCTACCAAGGTGAGAGGAGGTAAGCGAAAGAGATATTTTACCGTAACCAGTTTTGGCAAAAAGGCCCTGGAACAGACTAAAGATGTCCGGCTGGGTTTATGGGAGGCAATTCCAAAAATAGCTTTTGACACGTGGAAATAAAAAATCGCAAAAAGGCGGCACCTCCTCAATTCATGCTCCGGTTTTTTCGGTGGTTTTGCCACCCGGAATGCAGGGAGGATATAGAGGGAGACCTCAAAGAGATCTTTTTTTATAAAGCAGATCAAATGGGAATCAGCAAAGCTAAATGGCTGTTTGTCAGGGATGTTTTATTTTTATTTAGGCCGGGAATTATCCGGCCGGTCCAAAAACTTTACCTATTAAACCACCAAAGTATGTTTAAGAATTACCTAAAAGTGACTTTCAGGATTTTTAAAAAAGAGAAAGTGTTTTCACTCATCAACCTGTTTGGCCTTGTGCTGGGTTTTACTTGTTGTTTACTTATTTTCCTTTTTGTGCAAGATGAGTTGAGTTACGATAATTTCCACCAGGATGAGGACCGGATTTACCGGGTGGCAGCTGCTTACATGAGAGAAGGGAGATGGGAACCCTATGCCACCAATTCATGGCCAACTGCAGAGCTCCTTAAAACAAATTTTGGCGAGATCGAAGCGCTGGTCAGAATTCGTCGTCGGCAAGATATTGTGGAATACAAAGAAAAAAGAGTATCAGAAGAGCGGCTGGCCACCGTTGAAGAAAATTTCCTGGAGGTATTTTCTTTCGAGTTGGTAGCCGGAAACCGGCAAGAAGCGCTCAAAGGTTCCAATAAAGTAGTTATTACCGAGTCGATAGCCCGGAAATATTTTGAAAACGAGGACCCTATGGGAAAAATATTTGAAATGAATGACGGTCAATTTCAATTGATGGTCACCGGGGTGATGAGAGATATGCCACCTAATTCCCACTTCCATTTCGACTTTCTCATTTCGGGAGAAACGGCAAGAAGTATTGCGCCTCCTGCTCTTTTTACAAATATAGGGTTTGATTCTCAGTGGGTGTATATAAAAGCCTCAAAGAATTTTAATCCGGAACTGATGGAAGCGGAATTTCCCCGGTTTATTGATGATCATCTCAGCGCTGTATTCACATCAGCTAATTTTAAGCTTTTTTTACAGCCACTTTTGGATATTCATTTAAAATCAGATCTGGGACTTGAAATAGAAGCCAACGGTAATATAGACCATTTATACATTTTTTCGGTTATAGCCATTTTTACATTACTCATCGCTTGCATAAATTATATGAATCTCACCACGGCGAGATCGGTGAGAAGGGCCCGGGAAGTTGGTATGCGGAAAGTACTTGGGGCAGGCCGGTCACATTTGGTCAATCAATTTCTAAGTGAATCTTTTATGATGACCTTTTTAGCCATCCTGTTTTCACTGGCATTGACTTTTTTGATTTTGCCTGCATTCAATGCGTTTTCAGGTAAAGAAATTTCGAGGAGTTTTCTATTTAGTTATGAGGTTATAGCAGCGGCGATCATATTATTAATCGCCGTAGGCCTGCTGGCAGGCACCTATCCATCATTTATTCTTTCATCGTTCAAACCGCTCAATACATTGAAGGGCCGCTACATAAGTGGTAATTCCGGTGTTATTCTGCGTAAAGGACTTGTCATTCTGCAATTTGGAATATCAATAGGCTTGATTGTGGCTACGGGAATAACTTATAAACAACTCCAGTTTTTAAGAAATAAAGATCTGGGTATTAACAAGGATTTACTGGTAGCGGTACCCATGCGAACCATGGATAGAAGTCAGCTTGAAACGGTCAAAAATGACTTACTGGCAAATGCTGCTGTTAAAAGTGTCGGTACCTGCAACATGAAACTGCCGGGATGGATATCCAACAGTACTTATTATGAAGCCGAAGGAGTGCCCATAGATCAGGAAGCCAGAAAGTCAATGAAAATCATCAGGGTAGACCCGGATTTTTTTGAAAGTGTTGAGGGGGAATTTATAGCAGGCCGAAACTTTTCAAAATCCATAACAACCGATTTATCAGAGGCCGTGATATTAAACGAGGCAGCGGTTAGTCAGTTGGGATGGCGTGAGCCGATTGGCAGTTGGCTCAAATTGGGTCGTAGGAAGCGAACAACGATCGGAATTGTAAAAGACTTCCATTTCGAATCATTACACCGCAGAATTCCACCGACAGTTTTTGTGCTTTCGGATAGTTTTTTGAACTGGATATATGTTAAAATCGCACCTGACAACATCCCGACTTCCCTGGATCATATAGAAAAGGTCTATTCGAAATTTGTGAAGGACAGAGATTTTATCTACTCATTTATAGATGAGGACGTGCGTAATCAGTACAATGCCGAAGATAAATTCATGAAAATTTTCATCATTTTTACCTTGTTAGCGGTGGCAATCGCTTGCCTGGGCATTTTCGGACTTGTTTCATTTATGGCTGAAAGAAAATCCAAAGAAATTGGCATTCGCAAAGTGTTGGGGGCATCTGTCGGGGGTGTATCTTTTTTGCTGATCAAGGAGTTCATTTTTTTGTTATTGGTGGCCAGCACTATTTCCTGGCCATTTACTTATTATTTTATGAACGGCTGGCTCACGGAATTTATTTACAGAACCTCAATCAGTATAGATTTATTCTTTGTGGCAACGCTGCTGGCCTTACTAATTGCCATATGCTCAACAGGCTTTAAGGCTTTAGCCGCGGCTCTGACCAACCCAGTCAATGCCTTGAGGGACGAATAATGGGGTACTATAACAATAAGAAACTAAGGAGGGCAATCAGCACCAGGACGGATCTGGAAATGATTACATAATCTTTGAGAACATTCATTAGCATTAGTTTTTTGGTCGGTACTTTATATATAAACAGTATTTATGCTTTAATGTTTTCAAAGTAGTAATGTAACCTTGATATTATGCTATTTGTGCCTGTTGCCGCTGATTTGCTGCATTTTAAAACCGTACTTAGCTACAAATAACTTAGCCACCATTGTCCCTTTTTGATTCTTTTGTAATTCATATACCAGCGACAGGCCGGATAAAGGGCTATTATTAACAGTACCCAAATAAAATAAACGAACCAAAGATCCAAGTGATAACCTTCCGGAAAACCCGAAGGCGGCCCCAGCCACCAGCTGCTGGCGGTGCCAAATAACAATTTTGACCAGATGGCGCAAGCTATATGAATAACTGCAAAATGTAGCAGGTAGAAAAAGAAAGGAACCTTTCCAAATACCTTTAAAAAGGAAGTTATCGGTTCTGACAACCTATCCAACACGGCCAATACAAGAATAGCAGGGCCAAGTGTCATCAATAGATAAAGTAGGGAAGGGGGATATTTTTGCGTATTAAGTACACTCAAAAAGGTATATAACGGGCCCCGCTCCTGTATAGTCCATGGTTGCGGGTCGCCATAAATGTTTAGTCCTCTTAATAATATAAATGTCAGGATCGTAAAACCGCCAATGGCGGCAAAAGCAACGTTTCGTTGTGGCTTGGGCAGGGCCAGCAACCTGCCGAAGACAAAACCCACCCCCATGACACCTACCCAGGGAATGATAGGATAGTAGATGACGACCGGTACATTTTTAATTAACACAGTGTGATACTGATGCAGAAGTGCCCAGATTGGTTCCCAAACCCCTAGATTCTCAGCCCGGATGCTATCCAGGGCATTATGACCGAAGATGAGTATCAGGCATACCGTTAGTATCACACGCCATGGCCAATAGATCATGATACCAAGTATGATCATTGACCAACCGATAGTCCATAGCACCTGTAAAATGAGCATCTGATAGGGCACCCATTGTATGATGAGATTCCATCCGAAGATCTCAATAAAAATAATCCACAGGCCGCGGGTGAATAGAAAACGGCTCAGATGCCTTGGTGAGCATCCGGTATTTTGCTGATAGAGGTAAGCGCTGGTTCCGGCCAAAAAGACAAAAACAGGGGCACAAAAATGGGTGATCCAGCGGGTGAAAAACAGGGCTCCTGAAGTAAATTCCAGATCCTCCGGGGCATAAGCAGCGGGACCAAAAAAATGGCGCACATGATCCAATGCCATAATGATCATCACTATGCCGCGTAAAATATCAATAGAGTCAACCCGTGGCCTGAGGCCTGAAGCTAAGTTTGTATTCATAATTTGTTAATACATTATCCATCTGGATAAAGCTGTGTATTGATTAATAGCTCTTGCAACGGAAAAGGAAGGTGTGAGGATTAGGTTTTTGGGTATACAAAAAGTGAACAAACCCCATAAAGAAGATTTCAGGGTAGAACAAGAAAGTGCGCGCAGGTATTTCTAAAACCCGGATGTATGATGACGCGTTATCAGTTTTTAGGCGATAAATGGAATTAAATCGTTAGATTTGTATAAGAAGAAGATATTATGCCAAGATCAAAAATAAGTGGGCGCTCCTGTACCAAAATCTATCCCGGTACAAGAAACTGTGCGAGCCTTCTGTTAATTGCCGGAACAGACTTCAAAACTGATAACTGATCATGCAGAGGACCGCGCAAGCAATTAATTTCAAAAACAAAATTGAAGATAACATGTCAGTGAAGGTTTCAAGAATGAAGCCTGTCATCAAACCGACCACCCCACACAAGCATGCCGGCTATCATGAGCTCATCTTTTTATCCAAGGGATCCGGAATGCATTCTATTGATGATAATCATTTTGACGTTAAGCCGTTTATAGGATTTTATCTTAAACCAGGGCAGGTGCATTGCTGGGATTTTTCACAGATACCAGAGGGGTTTGTTATTTTATTCAGGGAGGAAGTAATGTCAGCTTTTGGCAATACATTGAATCACCTGTTCGGAATGGCTGAAAAGTTTGATTTGCCGGAAAACACTGGCCTATTTGGTCTTTTGGAACAGTTTTATCGTGAATACAAAGCGGGGAGCAGCCCGGAGGTACTTGGCGCGTATCTCAATCTGACGCTACTTAAAACACTGGAATTGGCAGATACACCCATGGAAATCGAGCCATCCATTGTCGCAGAATTTTATAGATTCAAAACCCTGGTAAACGAGCATTTTCAGGATCTTAGGCAAATAACCGACTATGCCGACTTGATGAATGTAAGCACACATAGACTCAATACAATTTGCAAATCCGCTGCACATACCTCCGCCATCAATATAATCAGGGAAAGAATATTAATGGAGGCGAAAAATATGCTAACGCATACCGGCCTTAATGTCTCCGAAATCGCTTACAGGCTAAACTTCAGCGATACCTCCAATTTTATCAAGTTTTTCAAATCACTTACTTCCTTAACGCCTTTACAATATCGATCAGAACTTAAATAATGAAACCGAACATGACTTAATCGACAAACACCGCGTGTCGCCAAGTCCTTCGCCATGCGCCTACGCCGTAGCTTCGAGCGCAAGCATGAGGCTTCGGCCGTCGGAGAAAGCTGCTCTGCGGAGGCGCCAGGGAATGATTATAATAATATGTGAGGTTTTATATGACCTTAAAAATAAATTACAAACAGATGAAATCTACCATCATTTGAAGAAATGTACCGTATTTTATCAGGTGCATCCCCTTTTTTTGCGATCAAAATCAATTTTATGAAAAACCTTCTTTTGTTTTCAGCCATTCTGCTTTTTTCCCATACCTTGCCTGGTCAATCAGGTATTAGAGGGCAATTGGTCGATAAGGTAGAAAACGCTCCCATTGAGTACGCCAGCGTGGCTATCTATTTGCAAGGTGATAGTGTATTGGTGACCGGCGCTGTTACAGCTGCTGATGGCACTTTTCACATCAAACCGGTAAAACCGGGCAACTACTACCTGGTGGCTCAATTTATGGGATATGAGCGCAAAACGGTCGAAAACGTAGTGGTGGCAAAAAATAAAGTAGCAGACCTGCAGGTAATTACCCTGTTGCCCCATCAAAAAATGCTTGATGAGATACAAGTGACCGGTGAAAAAGTTACTACCATCCATAAAGTGGACCGACAGGTATTTGAAGCCGGAAAGTTTCAATCCAGCCAGGGAGGTACTGGCACTGATGTACTTAGAAATTTGCCTGGAGTTAGCGTAAATGGCCAGGGCGAAATTACCGCGAGAGGTACTACCGGCTTTGTGGTGTTGATTAATGGAAAACCCGTACAAACCGATGCCTCAGTGATCCTCAACCAATTGCCGGCCAATGCTATTCAAAATGTTGAACTGATTACTGCTCCATCGGCCAAATACGACCCGGAGGGTAAGGCGGGAATCATTAATATAATTACCGATAAAGGAGCGACCGATGGATTTTTTGCGCAGATTAACGCCAAAATAGGTCTGCCTTCTGTCGAGGATTATGACAATGCCGAATATGCCCGGCGTTTTGGCGGAGATTTCATTCTCAATTACCGAAAGGGCAAGTGGGATCTGTCCGTAGGGGGCAGTTATCTGCGCAATGACATTTCAGGACGCCGGGAAGGTGACGTATTCACTATTATTCAGGATACCCTGACCCGCTTTCCCTCAGACGGGGAGAGAAGTTTTGATGAAGTGAATTACACCGGGAGGTTTACAGTCAGCTATATGCCAACCACCAGGGACAGCTATAGCCTTGGGTTTTACGCCGGTAAAAGAAGTAAGGATCGTACTGCCGATATTTTATACAACGACAACAATGCCAGCCTTCAAGGTGAACGGCTTCATACCCTGCAATATTTTAATGAAAACCTCAGAGTTCGCAAAGGTGATGTTGTTCTGGGAAGCTTTGACTACAGCCATGAGTTTGAAAATAACGCAAAAATCTCTACCTCCCTGCTGTATGAATATACCCTGCTTGGAGGACCGACAACCAATCGCAATCTGGGATGGCCTGATACCAATGTAGTGTTACAGGATGAGTTTAATACCAACGACAATCCCCTGAATGGGATGAGATGGCAGGTAGATTACCGATTAAAGCCTTTTACCTTAGGTATCGTCGAGGTTGGATATCAATTTCGAAACCTGGATCATACCGGTGATTTTGTGTACGAAAGAAAGAACAACGAAACCGGAATTTTTGAATTGATACCTGAATTTTCCAGCTCAGTAGATCTCAGGAGGCAAATCCATGCCGTGTATAGCCAGCTTTCCGGTAAAAAGGGAAAATGGCACTACGGTGCCGGTCTGAGATTAGAGTTTATGGACCGGGAGTTAGGCCTGAAAGACAAAGCCGGTACTTTGGATACCACTTACCTGTATGATTTTGTCAAGCCCTATCCATCGGCAAATATTCAGTATGATGTTAACGATGCGTTGAAAATTAAAGCCGCCTACAGCAGGCGGGTAGAGCGGACCACTACTTTTAAGATGAACCCGTTTCCCGAGCGTGAGCATTCCGAGACCCTGGAACAGGGCGATCCGGAACTATTGCCAGAATTTATCGACCTTGTTGAATTAGGCGTAATCAAAGACTTCGGCAATAATTCAATATTTGCGACCACCTATTTTAGAAATGTAAAAAACCTTGTTAATCGGGTAAATACGGTTTACAATGATACTATCCTGAACAGGATTTATTCCAATGTAGGCACCGGAAGGTCATTTGGGTTGGAACTGGGCACCGAACTTCAACTGGCAAGCTGGTGGAAAATGTTTGCAGGCGGGAATTTGTATAACTTCGAAATTGATGGCACTTTTGACAACCGGCGCATCAATACTTCCAACTGGATATACTCCTTTAACGCCAATACTACCTTTGATTTGCCCCGTTCCATCAGCCTGCAATGGTCTGTCAACTACATTTCAGGCAGAAATACGGCACAAGGCGAAGACTCCCGGTTCCTGTCTCCCAATCTTACATTAAAAAAGAGTTTTCCGGGTAAAAGACTGACAGCCACACTCCAGTGGCTCAATATGGATCTAGGACTGCTGGAAAGCAATGAACAACGCATCACCACGATGCGCGAAGGGGAATTCTTTACCACTACCAACTACGTCTATGAAGTAGACGTTATTATGCTCAACTTGAGTTATACCATCAATAAATCGAATAATAAAGCCAGGTTTATCAAGAGTGAATTTGGAGAAAAAGAATTTTGACCGGATCCCGGAGTTTAACCAATAACAACTCCCTGCTGGCGCCTCATATACGGGTTTTAAACAGCTGTAGCCACAATTAAAAAAATAATAACCATGTGGTAATTTCGCCTTAATACTAAAAATATAGATTGCGGTCATAGAAAACTATGACCAAAATTGACCGAAAAATCATTCAGGCGATCAAGCGCGGAGATACCAAGTCTTTTGAGCAACTGTATTGGCTTTATAAAGATAAGTTGTACTTTTTTACTTTGCGATATACCAAATCCCGGGAATTGACTGAAGAAATTGTGCAGGAAGTATTTATCAAGATCTGGAGCCAGAGAGAAAAGCTTGACCATCATTTGAATTTCGATCATTTTATTTTCAAAATTGCCAAGCATCACCTGCTCAACTGCATAAAATCCGAACTTACCAGGCAAAAATACCAACACGATGCCATCTCCTTAAAACCCGATTACCAGGAGAATACGGAGCACACTGTCATCTACCAGGATCTGTTGAAAGTGGCCAATCAGGCTGTTAATAATCTTTCCGAGCGGAGAAAGCTAATATTCCGGATGAATAGGAATGATGGGCTTACCTACCGGGAAATAGCGCAGAAACTGGATATATCGGTAAATACAGTGGAAGTCCAAATGTGCAAGGCCTTGCATACCATTCGACAACACCTTCGCTCCGAGGGTGATATGAAAATATAAAAAAAATTCCAATAGCCATAGTGGTACCCGCGTCCGGGAATTGTATATAAATACAAAACCGTGGCATTGAAAAATAAGTACCAACAATATTTAGAGCTTTATCGCAGCGGAAAAATCACTGCCGGGCAGGCAAGGGATTTTCTGCACGCGCTTGAAACAGATCCTGAAAACGAGGAATTGGATTGGGAGTTGATTAAAGAGTGGAATAGTTTCAGCAACCGGGAACAATGGCCGGCAGCAGATGCCGGGCGATTGCTGGGGCGCATCAACAACAAACTTGAAAAAAGGCCGGCTCCATTTTCAAGCGGTCGCCGCAGGTATCTGCACAAGGTGTCGAAAATAGCGGCTGCAGTGACAGTTTTGCTGGTTTCTATGGCGGTTTATTGGCATTTTTTGAATGAAAAACCTTCCGAGGTGATGACAGTGGTGGCCTCTAAAGGGGTAAGAAAAGAAATCAAACTTCCCGATGGCTCCCTGGTTTGGTTAAATGCCGGTAGTAGCATGTATTACCCCAACAAATTTGACAAAGACAAACGAAGCATCACCCTGGTTGGCGAGGCCTACTTTAAGGTAAAATCCAACCCCTCCAGTCCATTTATTGTTGAGAGCGGTGATTTGCGTATCGAAGTGCTGGGTACCGGATTCAACGTGAATGCCTATAACCGGAAAAATCAGATGGTTAGCGTTTTGGAGGGCAAGGTGGCTGTTTACGAGTCAGATGAAAGGGATGAAGGACTGCTATTGGAAGCAAGAGACCAGGCGCGCTATACCCCTTATAGCGCCGAACAACTTACCAAAACCAAAAACTATAATACTGAAAAAGCGATTGCGTGGATTGACGGCCGGCTTCTTTTTGAAGAGACGGATGTATTGGAAGCGTTAAAGACGCTTGAAAGAAAGTACAATGTAAATTTCAGATTAACCAATCCTGCTTTAGCCAATTGTACGATTACCGGTGAATTTGAGGAAGAGTCTTTACCAACCATATTGAATATTTTATGTACCATTTTAAAGTGCCAGTATGAAATAATTGATAAAACTGTAATCATATCAGGGCCAGGATGTAGCCCATAAAAAAATGGCTAACCGTGTTGACGCCACGATTAGCCTGAATTTTAAACTCCCTGTTTTCAAAACTTCTGTTGCCAAAACAACAGACAGGGGAATTTTCTGTATTTAAACACGCTAAAATTATGAAAAAAAACTTACTGAAAGAAAATACGCTACTAAAAATCATGAGCTATTTTTCCATATCCGTTGGTATTACCCTGATGATGGTCAACCTGTCATTGGCATCATCGGTGAAGGGCCAAAATAATTTATTGGAACAGCAAATAAGCCTGTCTTTTCATCAAATTACCCTCAAAGAGGCACTTACCAAAATCGAAGATCAAGGCAGTTTCAAATTCATTTACAGTAATAGTAAGTTACCCCTGTTGGGAAAGGTTAGTAAAACATTTAAAAACCGTACGGTGAAACAGGTTTTGGATGACCTGCTTCATCCTTTTGATATAAAATACGCAGCTACCACTAATCATAAAATTGTCTTAACCAATCGTGATAGATCCCCAAAAAAACAACCTGTAGCATTGGCAAGAGGGATTATTAAAGGACTTGTCAAAGATAAAGAAGGTAATGTGCTTTCCTATGCCAGTGTAACGGTAGTCGGAATCGGGGGTGGTACCGTTTCGGGCATTGACGGCAAATTTGTTTTACGACTGCCGGAAGGTAACCATCAGCTAAAAGTGGCCTACATCGGTTATAATGACAAAATATTGGATGTCACTGTAGCGCCATCAAAAACCGTCACCGTAGAAATTATACTTGAGGAAAACGTTGCAGCGCTGGAAGGCGTGACGGTTTATGGAAACCTTTATCGCGGACAGGCCAAGGCGTTGAATGAGCAAAAGAATGCGCTGAACATAAAGAATGTGGTTGCCTATGAGCAATTTAGCAAGTTCCCTGACAGAAACGCCGCTGAGGCATTACAGCGAATACCGGGCGTCGGTATCAGCCGCGACCAGGGGGAAGGCGAATTGGTGTCCATCCGGGGTATGTCCCCCAGATTCAACGCGGTGCAGATCAACGGTCAGAGAATCCCCAGCCCTGACCCTGACAATGACCGGGCCGTAGGGCTTGATCTGTTGCAGGTGGACTTAATGGAGTCGATTGTAGTGAATAAAACACTCACACCGGAAATGGATGGTGATGCCATAGGAGGAAGCGTAAACTTTAACCTCAAACAAGCCCCTGAGGAAGCGATTGTACAGGTTAATGCCAGTGGCGGATTCAACCAACAGCAATCTTACTTCAGAGATTTTGAAACAGATCTACAGGCTTATTCCGCAGTATTGGGAAGAAGGTTTTTTAAGAATAAATTGGGTTTTATTGCAGCGGGAAGTTATTATAAAACGAACCGGGGCTCACTGCTGCACCAATACACTTATGTGGATGATACTGAGGAGATTGAAGAAAAAAGAAACAACGATTATGATGTGAGGAGAGAGCGCTATGGCCTGCTGTTAAGCCCTGATTGGCGGATCAATGAAAACCATAGCCTTAAATTTGTATTTAACTATAATGTGTACGACGATGATGAAATCAGAAGAAGAGCGGACTACCTGGTTGGCGATGGGGAAGAGGAAAGGGAGGTCCGTAACCGGGGCGAGTATCAGACCCATTATCTCTACCAGCTGGCGGGCAAGCATAATTTCCAGAAATTTAACCTCGATTACAGCCTTAATTTAACGCAGGCCGAAGAAGCTATGCCCAACAGGACCTATTGGAGGTTCGACAGAGACGTTGATTATTCCGGCTTAAATAACCAGCAGCTTTTTGACCTGGAGGTTAGAGACAATCCCGGAGGCGACGTGCCGCTTTTCCTTAATCGTGTTCGCTATGACAATAACCTGACCCGAGACAAGGATATCTCCGGAAAACTTAACATCGAGGTGCCTTTTAATTTTAAGAAAGGCAGAAGTAAGCTTAAATTCGGTGGAAAATATTTGCATAAAGACCGGATTTCAGATCAACGGAGGTTTCAGATCAGGGTTGATTCCGATGACAATCCCGTTCCTATGAATGGTGGTGAATGGATATTGGGAGATGTTCGTTTTGACGATCCCCAGGCCGCTGCGTTAGGATTGCCCAGCTTTAGTGAAGACGAAGACCGGGGAGATGATGAGGATTACAATGCGGAAGAAAATGTATTGGCTGCCTATGTAATGGCCACCTTGAATTGGAATGAGAAATTTTCTACCTTGTTCGGTGCCAGGTATGAGCGTACTTCCAATGAATATGGCGATCGCAGTGCCTTTTTCGATACCTCTAATAAGTTTACTTATGGCAACCTTCTGCCTTCCGCCCAGGCCAAATATAAATTTAATGATAACACTAATTTAAAAGTGGCTTACAGCACCGGATTCACCCGTCCCCAATTTCACAACCTTCTGCCTTTACCGGATGGTATTGACAGGGATGAAAGAACCATTGTCAGAAGAAACCCGAACCTGAAACCAAGCCATGCCAATAATGTGGATGTTATCTTTGAAAAGTATTCTGCGAATCTAGGCGTTTTTTCCATTGGGGTTTTTGGAAAATTCATTGATAACCAGCTCCAACGGGAAAGGTTTACCGAGGTCATCAATGATACATTGTTTACCGTAACAAGTGTTGTGAATGGAGAGACGGCAAGATCTCTTGGGTTCGAGGTGGCCTACAATCATAAATTTATTAATGCAGGTGTGGATTTGCTAAAGTGGTTTGGTATTTATTCCAACTATACTTTTACCGACAGTGAACAAAAAGTCGAAGACCGGACCCTGCCGTTTGAAAGCCCCCGACACGTATTAAATATGGGCATTCTTTATGAGAATCCTAAAATGGGCCTATCCTTCACATTATCAGGCGTATACCGGTCTTCCATATTTATTGCATTGGGACGGGATGAGTTTTCCGATGTCTATTTTGGGAAACAGTTTCACATGGACTTTTCCGCAAGTAAATCTATTGGCAAGCGACTCACCATCTTTACCCAAATCAATAACCTGACCGATGAAGAAGAAACCGAAATTTTTTCCGATCCGTCAGAGGATTTTTCCAGGTTACACCAAACCGAAGGTTATGGTTTTTGGGGTTCGATAGGTATCAAGTTTGAACTATAACAACTGCTTTGCAGGACTTAACCTGCTTTCACTCATGAGTTATAGTCAGCATTTTTTTCGCGTAAAGCCCGGAAAGCTTTGGCTGGCCCTCATCTTTCAATGTTGCTGCCTGGTGGTATTTTCACAGGAAACCAAAGAGGTTAGCAGGTTTTTGATAGATGAGGCCCGGCAGGGCGTGGCTGTAGATGCATCCTATTTCTATGTAATTAATAACAGTTCCATCACCAAACATCAAAAATCCGATGGTGCATTGGTGAAGAAGTGGGATGGAACGGAAGAAGGTATTATTACCCATCTGAATAGCGGGATTATCATAGATGGCAAGCTTTATTGTGCTAATTCCAATTATCCCGAATCGCCAATGGCGAGTTCCATTGAAATCTTTGATCCAGGGACCTTAAACCATATCGGCAATCATAGCTTTGGTATTTATGCCGGATCGGCTACCTGGGTCGACCATTATGATGGCTATTGGTGGGTAGGTTTTGCTCATTACATAGGGAGGGGGAGCACGGCAGGTAAAGACAACCGCTGGACGACCCTCATTAAGTTTGACCTGGAATGGAGGCAGGTGGCTTCCTGGGTATTTCCGAAGGAGGTTATCAAAGCCTTTGGCACCAGAAGTAATTCCGGCGGTACATGGGGGAAGAATGGGTTATTGTATTGCACAGGCCATGATGAGTCGCAAATTTATGTATTGAAATTACCTGATAAAGGTTTCACGCTGCAACTGGTTCAAACCCTGCCTGCCAATATACATGGCCAGGGCATTGCGTGGGATCATTGGTCGGAAAAAAAACTGCTGTACGGTATTATCAAAAGCGAAAATACTGTTACTGTCACCGCTATTGAATAGTTCACGGAGGTCACTCCCATGTTTTATTTTATTAAATCTATAACCATGTTAAAACAAACAGCCAACTTGTTAAAACAAACTGCTAACATCAAAACTATCTTTTGTCTTTTGATTATTAGCCTGCTAAGCGTCCGGTGTGAAGAACGCTTCCAGGCGCCTGTTAATGTCTCAGAACTCACGGAAAGGGAAAAGAGCGCAGGGGCAATGTCAACAACGTCATTAAACAACAATCAACGAAGGGCATTTCTGCGTTATTATTCACCTGTAATATTTAAGCAGGCGCATGAATATGACAACGACCACCTGGGATACGATTGGATCACCAACTTTCATTTTGATAATGATGATAACCTGGCCAACAACAAAGAAAACTGGAGCCGGGAGCTGGACAATTTTATCGATAACAGCGATCATGCGGATTGGCAAATTCGGCCGACCATCTACTCGGCGATCATTGAATTTTTTGACAACTCGCTCAATACTAAAAGTGTGATTTTACTTTACCACGTTTATCATGCCAAGCAACGTTATTCAATTCATGACTGGGAAAGAGTAGAGATAAGGATCGATGACGTGGATGGCGGCCCGGGTGGTAATGAAGAAATTAACTATGTGGTGGTCACCCGTCATGGTAAGCATAACGCCAGGGAGTATCCCCATGAAGATCTTAATTTTATGGAAACGGCCAATGGCAAACATGTGATGATCTGGCAGGCCGATTGGGATATCGGACTATTGGGTACGGCTGAACTGCGCTTTGTGGAAGATAGCTGGAATTATGTGAATAATCTAAAGCAGAATAATAGTACAGCCAAGGTAGATATCAATGGCTCGGGACGCAACAGGTTCCATTATATCTTCGTGGATCAAAGCGATCAGGAGGCTGTCAATTTCTGGGGTGCCCAGGCTATTTCCAGTGGAAATGCATCATCATTGGCTTCCGGAAAGTCGCAGGGAACGTCTGTAAATATGACAGGCGTTAAAAAAATAAAATACGAGCTCCAGGATTTAGCCGATATCATCCCTTCTCATTTGGACAATAGCAATTGGACTAAGGTCAGAAAAATAAATCTGAGCGATCCGGTGCTGGATGAAAGCGGCAACGCGGAAATCGCAGCGGGTATACATGATTTTTATTATCAGGCTTTGGATGAGCAGGATTCAGACGAAGACAGAAAAGGTTACATCCGCAAACATTGGTTTTGGGGAGTTTACTACTATGGAGAAGACGGGGATTCATTTTATGAGCAGCTGGATCCACAGCCATGGAAACAGCATCAGTACTTTGCCCACAATGGCACCAGGGGCAACCTTACCCTGCAGGATGAGCTCAACAACAGGGGGATATTTCTGGGAAAAGGAAATTACGTAAACTGGATCGTGGATGGTGGATTTGACGGTCGCTGGGTGCAGTTGTTTGATGATTAATTGCTTTGATTAAAAAAATGGCGGTAGTCTCAAATCTTGGATGGTCTTCAGATGCACTGTCCAATTCAGATGTTTTGAGATTACCGCTGTTTTCTGATGAATTCTGGGCCTGATACTAACGGTTGCAATAGCCGCATGATATAGCCGGTTTTAGGAAGTGGTTAATTTTTATTAAATTTTGATCATTCTTCAAAATTATGACTGTCAATCAATATGCTCAGGTCCGTCCCTATCAATCATTAATCATCATGGGAACGGTATTTTTAGGTATCTTCCTGGTGATCATTGTCTACGGAACCGGGCTGAAGACCGAGGCAATACCTTATAAAGCCATCAATATCATCCGCGACGGGGCGGTAATCGACCAAATCCCACTTAAACCGGAGACTGCCAGAGGCGATTCTTCAGTGGCAGAAAATATAAAAACCCTGGACGCTGTTAAGGACCTGTTTTTTAACTACCACACGAAATTTTTGATGTGGATGTTTTTTTTCTGCATACTGATAGGTCTTTCATTTGGCTTCATACTCCCAACCTGGCATTACATTGCATCCATAAAACATCAACTGGCTTTAAAACCACAGATGCTTTTTGTCGGACTTTTTTGGGCAGTTTTGTTTATGGGCCTGGCGGTTATATTTGCCGGGGGGAGGTGGTTAGCTATATTCAGTGATGGTGGCAGGTTTTTCCTGTCTATCACTTCCGGAATGGAACACTTTAATGTGATGCTGGACCGACCGGGATTGAGAATGCTGATATTAATTATCATGGGAAGCCTGGGGCCCTTGCTGGCTTTGGGAGGAATATTTATGATTAACGCCGCGCTCAATCAACTGGATAAAATCAAAGATCCGATCCACCTGGGTAAGAGCTTTCAAAAGCTTAGTGAGTCGCTGGATTTTTTTCTTTTCGTTGTAGCCATTAATATTTCATGGACTACCATTACTACCGCCATGGGGAGAGAGGCAGTACTTCAGGCGGTACCTACCGGCTCAGACCTGATACTTCCAATCGAATTTGTTTATCTCTACGGATTAATTTTTACACTGTTTTTGGGCATTATCTATTTGCCGGTTTATCACCAATTAAGGCGAAAGGGAAAATTGATCCTGGAGACGATGGAGCGGGGGAGCGTACCCCAAGATCCCGATGACCGTGACGTCGCAAAAACGAAGGGTAGGGAGGAACAACAAACGATGGCCGATGAATTGACCGATATATTTTTAATGAAGTCTTCTTATTTTGATTCCTTTAAAGTAGGAATATCTATTTTAGGCCCGATGCTTACCAGCCTGTCCAGCAAATTGATAGAGTTTTAATCTATCCTGGATTGATTATTTAATGACTGGAGATCTTCCTGATAATTACAGGTTTAGTACCGCCAGCATCAGGATCACCGAGATAAAGATAAGTACTCTGTATAAGTGGGCGTTTAGATTAAAGGTTTTCATAGTGGGTTAGTTAAGGGTGTTTAGCAGCTTTTAATAAACTTATTTGTCACTACTTTATTGTACAAGGCACCAAAAGGTTACCCTACTACTTTTAAAAAAAGTCAGCCTATTCATCCAGTTGCTTCCACATTTTCTAAATATTTCAAGAATATGTAAGTACTTACTCACTCATAGGTAAAATCTATCAAAAAAAATAATTATCTATTAATCAATGACTTAAAACTTATTACTTAAAGTAAATTATCACCTCTCTCTAATTCACCTACCTATCGTCCGCATTTAGGGGCAAGCTTTGTGGGAATGGCCAATGCGGATGCCATGGTTTGGCATTTGCAATGCCTGACTTGGACAAACCTCCAGGAAAGAAAAATTGAAGAGATCGAACCCGCACCTATTACACTTCGTTAAACGCGCCCTATCGCTTTACTAGCCGGCATTGCAAATGCCTCGTTTTCACCTCCTAAACAATAAAAGGGTGTAGTCACAGACTCACACCCAGTTTTTTCTTTTTTTATAGAACACTATCCTATCGTCCGCATTTAAGGGTAAGCCTTGCGAGAATAGCCAATGCGGATGCCGTGGTGTGGCATTTGCAATGCCCGATGACGCTTTTCTCAGAGCAACGAAAACGCGTAATTACTACCTGATATGGATATATTTTCAGGAAAGGAAAACAGCCAAGATTGAACCCGCACGCGTTACACTCCGTTAAACGCGCGCTATCTCCTTTTTAGATTATCGATTACCTCCTTAATTCTCAGCAACCTTTTTATGAGCAGCAATTTGTATACTTGTTCTCCCTCTATCCACTAAAATAATATCGTCAACGTCTCCCAGGATTTGGTCTATCAGCCCGTACCTTTGGGCTTCCAGTGTATTCATAAACCGATCATTTGAGAAGTCTGCTTCGATATCTTTCCACGAGTGGCCGGTGTGTTTACCGATCAAATGGAATAATTGTGCTTGTACACGCTCTTGTTCTCTAAAAGCTACGCGAACATTGTCGGTATAACCTTGCGCACCGCCAGATGTCGGATGCATATGAATAGTAGCGTGTGGTAGCGCAAAACGATGCCCCGTATGCCCGGATGCCAGTAGTGCCGTGCCCATACTGGCCGTAACACCAACCGCTGTCGTATGCACCGGTGCTTTCAGCATTTGCATGGCATCATAGATAGCCATACCGGCATAAACACTGCCACCAGGGCTGTTAATATATAAGTTGATAGGTTCCTTCTCACTTTCCCGGTTTAAAAATAACAGTTGCGCGACGATAAGGTTAGCCAGTTGGTCGGTGACCTGCGCGCCTAAAAAGACGATCCGCTCCTTGAGCAGCAGGCTGTAAATATCATAGGCTCTTTCAGAACTATTAGATCCGTCAACAACCATAGGAACCATCTGAGCCATATTTGAAAAAATATTTTTTTTAGTATTCATAACCAAAGATCTTTTTTATTTTCTGCTGAAAAGTAATTTTATCAGGGCGATTGAATAATCGTTTCTCCACCCGTTTTAATTCTTTTTTAAGCGCTCTTCGCCCAAAATATGTGATGGCGTCATAAGCCTGTTTTTGCGCTTCAACAGTTTGTTGAAAATGAGGGTCCTTGAGCAGGATGGCTGCTATAGCGTCCTGTTCCCGGGTGCTAAGGCGCCCTGTCAGGTAGTTTTCAATTATTTTGGTATCATACATGAAGCTGCTCATACGTCAGGTTTTTATCTTTTACTTGTTTTCTCACTTTTTCCAGGCATTTAAATTTTTGAGAGGTAGCTGACCTGATGCCGGAAAAGCCAAAGCTGGCGGCAATTTCTTTTAAGGATTTTTTCTTATAATAAAAAGCTTCCAGCAGCGCCATGCACTTTTTTCCTGCCATAGCAAGATAAACTGTCAAATGAAATACCGATTCTTTTGGTTCATAAAAATCTGCCGGAATAGTGATCTCGCTTTCCCACGCGCTCATAGAAATGAACCTTCGATCATTATGATATTTCCTGATCCACAGGTGTTTGACAATACCCAGTACATAGTTGTGCACTGATGAGGTAATGAGGTCCGGCTTTGCCATGACCTTTTCATAGAAGATGATCAGGGCATCCTGGAACATATCCTGTGCATCAGCCTTGGTGCCCCCCAGACTAAAGATGAGACTGGCGACGGTAGGAAAGCTTTGTTCATACAGCTTTTCAAATGTCGCCTCGCGATTGTGTCGAAGAGATTCCGCCAGAATATTGAGTGAATAAGACATATTTTCTCTAAGCTTTTATTATTTAGTGCTTAAAAGAAAGAATTATCACCGGCTTTTTACTTATTTTTTTTTATTTTTCTTAAACCGGCTGCAATTATTCATACTGCAGGGATCTGGCAGGATCTGTTTTTGCCGCAAACAAGGACTGCAAACCTACCGACAATGTCACAAAACCGATAACGGTCAGCCCACTTAACAGAAAGACAAGCGGGTTGATAGCCACGCGGTACGTGAATGAAGTCAGCCAACTGTTGGCAAGCCAGTAGGAGACGGGCCATGCGATAAGATTAGCCATCAATACCAACAGTATGAATTGCTTTGAAAGCAAGGAGGTAACGCCGATGATGGATGATCCCAATACTTTTCTGATACCAATTTCTTTGGTGCGTCTTTGTACTGCAAGCCTTGTTAGCCCGATCAGTCCCATCCAGGCTATAAAAATGGAGAATAACGACGAGGCATTGACGATGCGAGCCCAGCGTTTTTCTTCCCGGTATTTTTGAGCCACCACTTCATCGACAAACCTGTACGTGAAGGGCGCATCTGCATTGGCCTGTTTCCAAACCGCTGATAAATGATCAATAACAGGCGGTATCTCTCCTGGCGTAAAGCGCACATACATTTGATATAAATTCGGTGGCCACATGTAGGTGGTCAACCCGCCGATGCCATCTCTCATTGCCTGATCGTTGGTTGTCAGAATCAGGGGGGCAATCTTGCTGTGCAGACTGCTATAGTGAAAATCTTTGACCACGCCGATGATTCTGTGAGTGGTTTCAAAATCTTTGCCTGGGATGTGTTGTTCCAATGGGTTATCCCAACCGAAATGTTTGACCAAGGCCTCATTCACTACAATATCGGAGGACTGGTTACCTTTTTCCGGGTTGAAAAACGCTCCGGTCGCCATTTCAATATTCATTGTTTCCAGGTAATCATGGTCTACCAGGTTGTAGCAGATCTTCTCCTCGGTTTCATCAACTTGCAGGAATGTGAGCTTAGTCCAGGGTTCAGTTGCGTTATTCATAGAAGCAGTTACGGCGGATATCCTGCTGTGATTTGACAATTCGGTTTTTAGTCGCTCTACTAACTTTTTGGTGGACTCAGGTTCATCCACATTGCCAAGACTGACTTGAATTAAGTTATTTTGTTCAAATCCCAGATCCTTATGTTGCACATACTGCATTTGAGACCTGATAATAAAAGTGCCAATAATCAACACGATCGAAATGGTAAATTGGATCACTACCAGTATTTGGTTCATGAGGCCTGACCAGGTTTTAGGAGATACCTTTTCACGAAGGGCATTCACAATTTTAAAGTTCACCACGGCCAATGACTGAATAATCCCGTTTATAAATGCAATCAATATGGAAATACCGGTTATAAACAATAACATATCCCAATCCGGCCGAAAGGTGATTTGGCTATCGGCAAGTTGATTGAAGAACGGCAACAATAACCAGGCGAGCAACGCCCCTGTAGCGCTGGCCAAAAGAGAAAGTACAAAGGCTTCCAACACCAGATGAACACGCAACATGCGCTTGTGGGCGCCTAAAACTTTGCGCAATCCCATTTCCTTGAGTCGGACCAACACGTGCCCTGTAGAAAGTGTGATGAAATTGATGACCGAAACAATCAGTACCAGGAATGCCAGCCCGATCATGATAAGAAATTTGGTTGGGTTGGTATAGGTGGCATTTCCTACAATCTCATTTTCAAGATGTATGTCAGTTAAGGGTTGAAGTATTACCTCCTCATAGGAATCATCTTTCGGGTTAAAGTTGATGGCGTCGGTACAGATCTTTTCTACCTGGCCCACAGCGACACCTGGCTTTAGTAAGACATAGTTTTCAAGTATTCCATAGTTATACGATGTTATTACATCCTGCGAAACTACCATCGAATAGGTTTCAAAGGGAAGTAGAAAATCAACAGCCAGGCTTGAGCTGCCTGGTTTACCGTCGATGACGGCTTGAATAACAAATGACGAAACCTCGCCATTAATATCAAATGAAACTGATTTTCCGATGGGGTTGAGGTGGCCAAAATATTGCATGGCCTTTTCTTGTGAAATCACCATTTGATTTTTTATATGCAACGCATGGTCACTCCCTTCCACTATGGGGAAACTAAATATTTTTAAAAAATCGGGATCCACAAAATAGACAGTTTCCTTTATCGGTTTGTTATGACGAATCATCGCCACCGTGTGACTTGCATAACGCGTTGCATTTACAACAGCCGGTACTTCCTCCAATAATTTTTTACCCAGAGGAACAGCCGTAACAGCGCTCCTGTGTTTGACCTCACCGGATTCATTTTTGATAACCGAGATTGCCACCCGGTGTATGTTAGCCCCGTTTTGATGAAAATTATCATAACCCGTTTCCTTTTTGACAAAAAGAAATACTAACAATATAAAAGCCATGGACATGGATAACCCGAGGGTATTGGCCACCGAATAAAACTTGTACCTGGTCATGCTTCTGGCCGCCACCAGGAGATGGTTTCTGATGAGTTTTGTGTTCATGTTGATGAAGGTTAGTTTATTTCTTAATAAAATAGTTGGATGGCAAAGGCGGATAACATTCCAATAAAATAGTAAGTTGGCACGTCGCTGTCCGATCGATTTAACAGATTCCTGGTATTGCTCTTCAAAATCATGTAAGATGCCTTCTGCAAGTTCAGCAGGGCAAAACCAGATTAGTATCCGTATAGCCGGGCCAGGCGGATTCGACTTGCGATCTTTCATATAGCGTCTAAATTTACTTTTGCCAGCAACTTCCAAAGTTTTTGTCGCTGAGCCTGCATCTCGTGAAGAAGCGAGAGTCCGGCGTTGGTGATTTTGAAAAATCGCTTTCGCCGACCGCCCCTGGTAGCAGTAACACCTCCCATTTGCGATTTCACGTAGCCTTTGTCTTCGAGTCTGTACAAGGTAATGTGAACGGCACTCAGGTTGGCTGTTCTGTTGAATTGGGCTTTTATTTCCTTCACAATGGCATTGCCGTAAGCTTCATCTCCCAATACGCCTACCAGGGTCAAAACCAGTTCCTCAAATTCCCCAAGATATGTTTTTTTCATTTCTATATAAGTTGTAAAAGAAATATACGAATTATTTCTATATAAGTTGTAAAAGAAATTGTTTTGTTTTTAATCAACCCAAGGGTGGAGTCTGGATTATAATTTGTCTAAATCTGCCATACGAGTAATTTTTCAAACGATAATTGTATAGGGAAGCGTCGGATTGTCGTTATCTTACACTACTTTTTATCAACAAACTATATCAGCAATATGCGGTATATATTTTTTGCAATCCTTTTATTGATTATTATAAGTTGTTCGGAAGAGGATAAAATAATACAGGCGCCGTTTACCGGAAAATGGAAGGCGGCTGAGGTTACAATGGATCAGGTTTTGCAAACCAAATGGCAAAACCTGGAACTTGCTTTTAACCAGGACAATTCAGAGGGAGGGAAATACCAGGCAACTAATGCGGTCAATGATTCTGTTTGGAATGATTTAGGTACCTGGGCGTTTACCAGTGATCCAGCCAGATTCATTCGCGATGACTCAGTAACGGTAACCTATAATCTAAGAAACGATACCTTATTTATAATGAAATATCTTCCCTGGACAGTAGTTCCATGCGAACCAACTGTAACCGATCCCTGCCCGCTAGGGCTGGTGGGGGAGTGGTATTTTGTATTGGTCAGAAGGTAAAAGCTAGTTTTCAAGAAGAATCTGCCATCTTTACTTGCCCATTGCTTTTAATATTTCTACATCTGTCATATAATACTTATCCATAAAGCCTTGTGCACCTTTAAAGAATTCCAGGCAGGATGAATCTTTACGCACAAAGTAGGCATATTGATAAATCTGGCTGCCTAGTCCGTGGTAGACAGGCATCAGGTCGGTGGTGCGTTCGTGGATGGCGCGGAATTCATCACTTTCAAGATAATTTAATCCCCACTTCCCAATTTCAAGCAGATTTAGTTGATGGTAATAAACCACATGGCCAAGCTCATGGGCCAGTATTCCTACCTGAGCATCAAATGGCAGTGAACGAAGCAGGATAGGATCGAAGAAAGTTTTGTCGGCATCATTTAATAAAATACGATACTGGCGGTGCTTTTTCCCCGGAATAAAAAGTGTCCAGATATTGAAGGTGGATTCCATCGGTGCGCCTTCGGGCTGCAGGATCATGTCTATGTTTACATCTTTTAGCTGAGGATAGGCAGAATAGGCTATGGCTGCGGCAATTTCAAACCCTTCGGGAAGTCCCTTATTATCACCAATTATGGCCTTTAAACTGTCCAGGTCATACGCGCGATTGGCCAGGGTATCTGCAAATTGATAAGGCATGAACTCAGGTTTGACTTGTCTTGGATCCACCTCCTGGAAAAACACCGCTGCCACCAGTAGCAGCACAAGCGATATGATCGTCAGGAAAATTTTTATTATCAGCTTCATCATCAGGTATTACATAAAAACCGGCAAGGTCAGGAATAAATTTATGCGGATCCAAATCAAACCAGAAACCGGCTGCAACAAATGCATCATTCAGGTTGGTGGTGCCAATAATTACTTCCCTTAATGGTCATGGTATTTGTAGTTAAGTGTAATTAATAAAAAATAAGTGACATAGGATGGCTGGCCTGTTTATTTTTTTTGAAATTTTATTTGTTATACAAATATATTTATAATAAAAATATTATATTCAGGTTTGTATAATAAATATGAATACGAAAGGAGTTTATTTAGGAGAACTGGAAGAGCTGGTATTGCTTTCCGTCGCCACACTGGCTGATGACGTTTATGGTGTCACAGTCAAAAGATACATTTTTCAGGAAACCGGAAGAAACGTAAATATTAGTGCCATTCACGAGGTCCTGAAAAGATTACAGCGCAAAGGTTATCTAACGTCCAGGATAGGAGGGGCAACAAAGACCAGGGGAGGTAGAAGGAAACGACTGTTTGAATTAACCGCTGCCGGCAGAAACAAGCTGGAGCAGGTAATTATGATGAAAATGCAAATGTACAAGCAGGTTCCCAATATTTCAATCAAGCTGACATGAAAGAACATAGCCCACCGAAATGGATTGACTGGTTTTTGACCTGGTATTGCAACCCATCCCTGCTGGAAGAGGTACAGGGAGATCTTTATGAGTTATATGCGGAAAGATTGGAAAAAGAGGGCAGGTGGTCAGCGGACTTTAAATACTTATGGGATACGTTGCGATGCTTCAGGTGGTCTAATATCAAAAGAACAAGTCCGCTTGCCAATAACAGGCAGGGATTGTGGCGGTTAAGCTTTAAGTTGGCCCTGCGCAATGCGCAGAAAAATAAGGTGGGATTTTTTATAAAGACACTGGGATTATCTATTTGTCTATCGTTTGCTTTGTTATTGACGGCTTTTGTGGTTAATGAACTAACGTTTGATCATTATCATGTGAATCACAAGCAAATTTACCGGGTGTCATCCAGGGTAACTTTTCAAAACCAGGTGACGCACTATGCGGTTACGCCATTTCCGATAGGAGCTGCGCTGAAAGATGCCATTCCTGAAATTAAAGATTACTTCAGGTTCATTTACGAAGAAAAACCTATTTATTATGTGGATGATAAAATATTTTATGATGAAGCTACCTTCATTGCCGATAGTAATTTTTTAAAAGTACTTTCTTATCGGTTGCTCGCGGGAGATAATCAGGCACTCAATGAACCAGATAAAATTGTATTGACAGAATCACTGGCTGGAAAATTCTTCGGAAATAATGATGCACTGGGGCAGGTGGTGGAATATGGTGATGGCTTTGAACTGGAGGTTGCCGCCATTATCAAGGATCCTCCGGTCAATTCACACCTGAGATTTGATGCCCTGATTTCATGGGACACCTTTGATCACTATGATGAATGGGCCAATCTTAATGCATACAATTACTTACTGCTGGGACCGGAGGTGAATGTCACGCAGTTAAAGGATAAGGTAACCGCTGAGGTAGATGATTTTCACGACCTGATCGTCCGTGAATATGATGGAACTTTTGAGGCCATGTTGGAAAACATGGCGGAAATTCATTTTTCCCAAAACCTGGAGGAAGACATTGCTGAAAAAAGAAACAGACGCAGCGTGCTGTTGCTGGTGGCGGCAATAGTACTCTTGTTTATAACAGGTCTTATTAATTATCTGAACCTCACACTGACCGAACTCACCGGTAGCGTGAAAAAGATGAGCATATTAGGTGTATTTGGAGGTTTAATAAAAGATCATCGCAAAATGCTGACCAGTGAAACGGTGATGATCCTTTTGATGGTTTTGCCACTTGTGGTATTACTTTGTTATTATGGCCTTTGGTTTGCCGAGACACATATGTCAACCTATATTGATCACAGTGTGTTGACTAATCCGATACTTGTCGGCACTGGTATTGGATTCCTTTTGTTGGTTTTTGCAGCAAATCACCTGAATTTATGGATGCTGTCAGGTCCTGGCTACCTGATCAGGGCGCTCAAAGGGCGGTTTGGTGCAATCGGCAAAGGAGTATCGCTCAGAAAGGTGTTGGTTGCCGGGCAAATGTCTTTTTCAATTGTCATGATTGCACTTATCATCATCATTGTCGATCAGTTTAATTTTATTGAAAATGCCGACAAGGGTTTTGACAACAAAGACATCATGGTGGTTAAGTTACGTGCGCCAAGCCCTGCCGGCGTGGAAAGTTTTAGCCATGCCATCAGTCAAATGGATGATGTGATGCAGGTGTCAGGAAGTTCTTACTTTCCGGGTATCATAGAAACCAAGTATGTATTTCAAATTGAGTCGGAAAGTGGCATGAAACAACAATTGATAGCGATGATGAATTGCAGCAGGGACTATTTCAAAACATTAAATATCCAATTTGATCAGGGCCATGGTTTCTTTGAAAACCGGATCCAGGGGCATGAGGATGGATTCATTATCAATGAGGCGGCAGCTAAAGCATTTGGATGGGAAGAAGGTGTAGGGAAAATAATCAATGGACCGCTCAGTGGTCAGAATGAGGCCTATCAGTCCGGTAAGGTGATTGGGGTGGTCAAAGATTTCAATTTTGCCACATTACATGAAACAATCGAACCAATGATCATTTTTCTTTCGGATGATAATTGGACCAATCCTTTTATTTATATAAAAACGAGCCCTATTCACCAGGCAGGTCTCATCACATCGATAGAAAAAGAATTTAAAACACTTTGGCCTCAATATCCTTTTGAGTGGGAGTATCTTGATAGCAAGTACCTGAGCCTTTATAAAAAGGACTATGAGCTAAAAAGCATTTTTGAAATAGGACTGGTGATATCAATATTAATTTCATGTCTTGGTATTTTCAGTATTTCAGCGTTGTTAGGAACGCTACGCAGTAAGGAAATGGGAATACGGAAAGTAGTGGGTGCGGCTCCTTTCCAACTATTTTTTTTGCACCTTAAAAACTTTTTACGATTTCTGATTTTGGCGATGCTGGTAGCTTATCCCCTGGTTTGGTATTTATCAGATCAATGGTTACAGAATTTTGCCTACCACGTGGAGTTGAATGGCTGGAATTATATTATGCCTGGAGTTTTTGCCCTCCTCATCATCCTGATCACTGCCGGCTATCAAGGTATTAAAAGCGCCATGATAAATCCTATTGACATATTGGAACATGAATAAAACAAAGTTAGTAGCTGTTATTTTTTATTTGCTGGCTATAAATGTTTTCGGTCAGGAAAATATTACCATCAAAGGTAAGGTGCTGGATGCAGAAACGGGCCAGCCTCTGATTTATGCCAATGTCGGCATTAGCAATCACGCATACAGTACTGCTTCAGATTTAGACGGTAACTTTGGCCTTTTGATACCCAAAGAGCATTTAGTCGATACGCTATTCATTTCCTATGTAGGATACAAGACATTTACCGGCCGGGTATCCGGGCTGGATCTCGATAATTTGGTGATCAGACTGGAAATATCCACGATCCAGTTAAAAGAGGTAATGATTAACGAGCAAAAATATGAGTATAAACTCAAAATAAGAAGGTTTGAAAATTCTCTGAAGCTGATCAAAGGGAACCTGTATGCCGCTAACATGGAGGTTACCAACGAGGCGTATCATCATTTTCTAAACCAGTTGCAACGATCAGGTCAAATTGAATTGCACAATACTTATAAACCGGATTTTTCCAAATACCAGGGGTCATTGCTGGCCTTTTTCAAAGGATACCACCGGCAGTATCAAAACCCAAAGAAGGGTAAGTTTGACCGGAATTTAAATGAGTATCCCGTTGTGAATATAACCCAGGAAGCCGCTAAGGCTTACTGCGCATGGCTTACCGATTTGTATAATAATAGCAAGGGCAGAAGAAAATTTAAGCAGGTTATTTTCAGATTGCCTACCCGGAAGGAATGGCAAATTGCAGCACTTGGCAGCAAAAGGTTTCAATCCTGGGAAATAGAAGAAAACGAAGTATTGGTGGGTATTCCAAAATATCCCGGTGACGAGTTCGCCAAAAAAACAAAGTCAATCCCCGTAAAAGGAAATGATATTCTTTACCCCTGGTATAAGGTGTATGCCTATCGCAATAAGGTGCAAAATAAAAATGGCTGCTGGCTGGGAAACTTTAAAGTGCCTGAAGATGGCACCAGCTGCGAAATTTACCGGCCGGACAGGGACGGCTTCGCCATTACGGCACCAGTCGGTGTCTTCTTTCCCAATGGGATGGGACTTTACGATGTGGTGGGAAATGTTGCAGAAATGATTGATGAGGAAGGAAAGGCCTGCGGCGGGAGCTGGGATCACCTGCCGGAAGAATCGACTATCACCAGTGTCAATACTTACTCGGGATCCAGCGGCGCCGTTGGCTTCAGGATTTTCATGGAAGTACTCGAGCCAAAGTAAGGAACATTTTTTAGTTACGATGATCTTAAATGATACGACTTCGGCTGTACAAAGGCGCGGATACCCTGAGCTGACAGGGTAGATCCCAATCCTGAATTTTTTCTTCCCGACCAGGGAACATTAGGTGAAACCCGGTCGCAACAGTTCCAGTACACAGTTCCGGTATTAAGTGCCTCCAATATTTTCATAGCCCGCTGTTCATTTCCCGAAAAGACTGCCCCGGTAAGTCCGTACTCTGTGTCCTGCATCAGTGCGAGCGCTTCCTCATCGGAACCTACTTTCTGAATGCCAATAATGGGACCGAAAGATTCTTCCATCATCACCTTCATACGATGGTCACAGCCGGTCAATACTGTTGGCTGGTAATAATATCCCTGGCCTTCCAATGCCTGTCCACCGGTTTTTAAAACTGCCCCTTTATTGATGGCATCTGTCACTTGCTGATTTAAAACTGTTATTTGGGGTTCACGTGTTAGTGGTCCGATAAAGGTATGCTGATTGGTTGGGTCTCCTATAATGTAGGTCTTTACCTCCGTCACAAACGCGTCGACAAAATTATCATAAATGCCTTCGGAAACATAGATGCGCTCTACGGCACAGCAACTTTGGCCGTTGTTGTAGAAAGCTCCCTCGGCGGCATTGATAGCGGCTTGTTTTATATCCACAACATCGTCCATTACAAATAGGGGGTCTTTACCACCTAGCTCCAACTGAACAGGCACCAGTTTATGAGCAACTGTTTTGGCAATATGCCGGCCGGTGTTATAGGACCCGGTAAAGAAGTACCCATCCAGGGGTTCCTCCAACAGCTGCTGCCCGACGTCACCAGCCCCGATAACACATTGAAATACATTTTCGGGTACGCCGGCCTCGTGCAGGTATTTCTCAAATTGCTTTCCGGTCAAAGAAGCATACTCAGAGGGTTTATACAACACGGCATTTCCCGCTACCAGCGCGTATAAAAATACGTTGTAACCTACGTTATAAGGGAAATTCCAGGCCGATATATTGGCGATGACACCAAGGGGTTCGTAACTAATTTTTTCATGTGTCATTCCCTGGTCTACCAGCACCTCGCTGCCCAACCAGCGTTCTGCGTGGCCACCCAAATGGTCTATCCTGTTTTGGGCACCCTGTATTTCATTAAGAGATTGTTGTATCGGCTTTCCGGTTTCTCTGGTCAGAATAACAGACAGCTCCTCACTATGTTGTTTTACCAGTTCCCCAAATTTTACAATGCAGGCCAACCGCTCTTTTACAGGGCGCCGGGCCCATTCTTTTTGCCCCTGTTGTAACAAGCTCAGTTTAGTCTGCAGGGTGGTTTTGTCATCGGAGGTCAGTTCGGCGATCGCTGCTCCGGTGGCGGGATTCTTTATAATCAAATTCATGTTATGCTTCTGATTTTGTATGTTGAAGGAAGGCTTGATATAAGATATCGGCATCAATCAGGTTATCTTTTATCGTATGAAAAAATTCCGGATGCCATTGAACGCCCATGACCTTGCCTTCCGGTTCCCCGGTATAGCCGAAAGCCTCAATAAGCCCATCCGGAGACTTTGCATAGATCTCTAAATTTTCACCCAGGTCTTTGACGGCCTGGTGGTGGACAGAGTTTACAAACGGATCCTTTTCCGAGTTATAGATCCTGTCCAAATAAGTTCCTTCCATAAACCTGACAGGGTGCCTGACAGTGTCGTACAATTCTGCGGAACGATGTTCATCCACATGGGGGTTCTGGGTAGAAGTATCCTGGTAGAGTGTTCCTCCAAAATAAACATTCATCAATTGGAAACCCCGGCAGATGCCCAGCACCGGCCTTGAATTTTTAATGGCAAAATCCAAAATCTTCATCTCGTATTGATCTCTGTAGGCGTCGCCTTTCCATGGGCCTATTGGTCTTTCTCCATAAGTCCCGGGTGCCAGATCCGTGCCTCCCTGCATGACAAAGCCATCCATTTCTGCGAGGATATCATGCAGCAGCCCATCATCCACATCTGGAATCAATACCGGAAGTATTCCTTCTCTTGTAAGGTACCGGGCCATATCGTTCTCCACATAACTTAGTGATTTAGGCCCGAATACACTGCGGTTTTTATCGGGATACATAAAGCAGGAAGAGATACCTATTTTAACCATAATCACAATCTATAATGCTTCCTGGTAGATTTTCCTGAAATCCTCCAGGCCTACCGGTTTAGGATTATTGGGATGACAAAAATCGGCCTCAGCCAAAACCGAAAGTGAATCGATGTGATCGTTTTGCACACCGATATCAGACAATTTTGTGGGCATGCCCAGGCGCTCATTCATCGTAAAAAGATGATCTATCAGACGGTCTCCCACATTATTTCCCAGGGCAAATGCCTGGGCCATACGGTCAAACCGGCCTTCAAATCCTTCGTAATTAAATTTCATTCCATACGGCAGATTCACCGCATTAGCGAGGCCGTGGTGGGTATCAAGGAGGCTTGACAGCGGATGCGCCAGACTGTGAACGATACCCAAACCTTTCTGAAAGGCTACAGCACCCATCAGAGAGGCCAATAGCATTTTTGCACGGGATTCCACATCGGGTTGATGCACTGCCTTTTCAAGAGATTCGGCTATAAGTTGTATGCCTTCCAGGGCTATGCCATCACACATGGGATGAAATCCTTTGGCCATATAGGCTTCCATGTTATGAGTCAAAGCATCCATGCCAGTGGCGGCCGTTACAAATGGAGGCAATTCCATGGTTAGCATCGGGTCGGCAAATACGATCCTGGCCATTAGCTTTGGACTAAAAAGAATTCTTTTTTTCTTGGAAACATCTTCGGAGATAATGGCGCTCCTACCTACTTCACTACCGGTTCCGGATGTGGTAGGTACCGTGATAAAATGTGGAACGTCTTCGGTTACATATTTATCTCCACCGATCAGGTCGTCGTAATCAAACAGATCCCGGGTATGATTGATCCGCAGTACGATGGCCCTTGCAACGTCCATGGCTACCCCTCCGCCAATACCGATTATACAATCCCTTTGGGTTTGATGATAGCTTTCTCCACCATTGATCACATCGGATTTTACCGGGTTTTTATGCATGTCCCGAAATACTTCGGCAGGTAATCCATTTTCATCCAGGTTCTTTTTGATCTCAATAAAAAAATCCAACTCCGCCACCGTGGGATCAGTGACCAGTAAGGGCCTTTTAAGGCCCTGCTCTTTTAAATAACCTACTAATTCCCCAATTACACCAACACCAAAACGAATGGGTGTCGGAAAGTTAAAACCATAAACCTTGGTTAGATCTAACATAGTTTCTTAAATAATTTCAAAATATCTTTTTGTTTCCCAATCGGTCACCTGCGCGGAAAACTGCTGCCACTCCCATTCTCTGGTCTTTGTGAAATGATCTACAAAAACTTCCCCAAATAGTTCCTGGGCAATGGCAGATGCTTTCATCGCATTGGATGCCTCCAGGAGGTTAGACGGCAGGGTACCATTGCTAAAATCTCGATAGCCATTGCCCGCAGTTGCCGGAACGGTCAGCTCAAGCTTGTTTTTTATACCATACAACCCGCTGGCCAGGCAGGCGGCCATGGCCAGGTATGGATTGACGTCCGAACCCACTACGCGATGCTCTATCCTGGTTGCTTTTTTTCCCGCTGTCAATATACGCAGCGCGGTCGTTCTATTGTCGATTCCCCAGGTCAGGGTTGTGGGTGCCCAGGCACCTTCCACCAATCGCTTATAACTATTAACGGTCGGGGCAAACATGGGCAGGATTTCCGGCAGGCACTGCAATTGTCCTGCAATGTAACTCTTCATGATATTGCTCATTTTATCCCCGGCACTATCCTCATAAAACAAGTTGTCTTTGTTGTCGGCATCCCAGAGACTTTGATGAATATGGCCGCTACAGCCCGGCAAGGCGCTGGTTTGCTTGGCCATAAAACTCGCTATGATACCATGTCTATAGGCGATTTCTTTTACCGACGTCTTAAATAAAACGGCCCTGTCTGCCGCCTCCAGGATGTTACTATACCGAATAGCCGCCTCTGTGACGCCAGGTCCGGTTTCGGTGTGCAGGCCTTCCAGGGGTACGCCAAACTTTTCCAGCAGATCAAAGGTATCGGTGAAGAATTCGCGGTTTTCAGACATTCGCAAAACGGAATAGCCAAACATGCCGGGGGTCAGGGCCTGAAGGTTCTGAAAGTTCCTGGCATGCATATCTCCGGAGTTTTCCCGGTAATTAAACCACTCAAACTCCTGGGAGCATACAGGGTTATAACCCATGGCAGTTGCGTCACCCATGGTCTTCTTTAATAAACTTCTGGGGCATACCGCCAGGTCTTTGCCCTGGTCATTACCGAAGTCTGCCAAAAAAAACGGGGTATCTTCCTCCCAGGGGATGGTTCGGAAAGTATTTAAATCAATACAGGCATCCTCATCGCCGTAGCCGGTTTGCCAACCGGTAATCTGTATATCATTTTCATAACTGCGATCCATCATATCCCAGCCGAACACCACGCTACAGAAACCGAATCCCTTCTCCAGTGCTGAAATGAACTTGTCGCGATGCATGAACTTACCTCGTAATACGCCATCTATGTCAACAATCGCTACCTTTACCCTGGTGTGTTTGTTTTTCTTTAATCGGGTTATAATCTCGTTTTTGTCCATGTCTCAAGATATTACATTTTTTTATTCAAGAAAAGCAGAAAGCCTGCATAGGAGATCCCGACGATGCCAAGGAAAATGACCGCCAGCCCCTGATTATAATAGGCCATTGCGATAAAAGCTATTGAAGCAATTATCAGGGCCAGCAATGGAAATAAAGGGAACAGCGGTACCTTAAAAGGCCGATCCATGTCAGGTTCTTTTCGGCGCAGGGCAAAAAAGGAAAACATCGAAACAATATAAAGCGCCAACGCTCCAAAGCAGGCAATGGTAATAATTTCACCGGTTTTTCCGGTAAGTAAGGCCACGATCCCAACCAGGGTGTTGATGATCAGAGCGTTTGCCGGTGTCCTGAATTTCGACTGTACACTTCCTAAAAACCGCGGTGCATAACCCACCCGTCCAAATTCGAAAGTAGCCCGGCCCCCTGCCAAAATGATTCCGTGAAAAGATGCTATCAATCCCAGTAAACCTATTCCCACCAGCAGTTTGTATAAAAAGTGCCCTTCGTCCACAATATGCGATAAGGCCAGCGGCAGCGGTGAATCCGATGCTTCGGTACTTCCCGCCTCGTAAACAACTGCCTCCCAGCCTGCTACGCCTACGGCGGCGGTAAAGGTCAGCACACAAAGAATTACCAGGGTCAGAATAGCGGAGCCGAAACCAATCAGCACGCTGCGTTGAGGGTTGATGGCCTCCTCTGCTACGTTGGCCACCCCCTCAATGGCCAGGAAAAACCATATGGCAAATGGAATAGCCGCAAATGCGCCGGAAAAGCCATTGGGTAGGGGATTTAACTGTAAATTACTGACTTTAAATTCAGGGAGCGTTACACCGGCAAAAATCAGTAGTTCAATAACAGCCAGAACAGTAATAACCAACTCAAAAGATGCGGCAAGTTTCACACCCAGAATATTGATGACGGTAAAAATCATATAAGCACCGATAGCAAAGACCAGCACATCTATGGACGGGTACAGCAAATTCAGGTAGGCACCAATAGCGGCGGCGATGGCAGGAGGGGCAAATATGAATTCTATATTCTGAGCAATGCCCGCAATAAATCCAAGGTGTTTGCCCAGGCCGCGGTTGGCATATTCAAAGGCACCTCCGGCACTCGGAATGGCACAGGCCATTTCGGTATAGCTGAAGGTAAAGGTGACGTACATAATGATGATGAAAACCGTGGCAATCGCCAGGCCATAGGTTCCGCCCTCAGCCAGTCCCAGGTTCCATCCGAAATACATACCCGATATGACATATCCCACACCCAGGCCCCACAACATCAACGGACCGAGGGCTTTGTTTAATTGATTTTTACCCATCTTTTTTCATTTAAGCATTGTTCTAATATGTAAACCAACGACTTCTTTGCAAAAGCTGGGCTTTATCCCACGGTCTTAAAACATTACTAAAAAAGTCATCAGCTGTAACGCTGAAGCTTCCTGTTTAAAAATAAAATGATATAATACTACAAGAAATTAAATTATGGAAATTTTGACCACAAATTTTCTCAAGATAATATGCCTGGCGTCAAATTAATCTGCCAAAGCGATGAAGTATTTTAACGTGCCACCCCTTAATGATGCCTGGCTTACACTGGTAATTAGCCCGGAATTTTCAGGAGGGGTGAATTTTTCAAATCAGAGGGCCAAATTTTGCCATTGACAGGTATTGATTATTAAATCTTCCATATAGCGGGGGCATATTGTATCTAATACAGGTGGGTAAATTTCCATGCATTGTCTTTATCCTCCTTTCTTGCTATCATTAATTGCTCACTAAAAGTGAGGATTTTGAAAACCAGGACAAACTTTTTATTTGGATCCAATGTATTTATGCCCCGTATTCAAATTTCAATGGCCAGGTGTATTGACGACAATATGCCTGGTCTTGCTGCCATTTTTTTCACAGGGCCAGCAGCAAATCACCGTTAACGTATCGCCGGGCACCAGTGCTGCTATCAACGGTGAACTGGAACTTAAACGTGAGAAATATTTTAACCTGGCTGCCAGCTCGGGAGAAATTGCCGGCAAACTAAATGATCAATCCCGTTTTGACAGTTATTTCAAAGATATGGAAATGACCGTGGGCAGACAGTTGGGCATGGTGTTTAGTGAAAAAAACTGGGGAAACAATTCCTTGCGGGAAGATACCAACCGGCCGGGGTTTATGGATGTGGATTATTTTATCTCCAAAAAGAATCCTAATGACAATGGCCTGGATGAGCTTAAGTCTATCTTTGGCGACCGCCAGGGAATTGCCAACCACGATCGCCATAACGGTTACCCTGATTTTATGGACCAATATACCATAGATGGCAGCAATGGCGAGTCTTATCCCACCAACAATGACGCCGCGGCAGAAATGGTTGCTTATTTATTAAAGCACCGGTATACCGATTTCAGACGGCCATCCTATTTTGAATTAGTAAACGAGCCTCACTGGAAGTTTTGGGGAGATCCGAGGTTTGTTGAATTTCACACCAAAGCAAAAGAAAAAGTAGATGCCCTGAATGTTCCAACCGAAATAGGAGGTCCCTGTTTTTCTGTCGCTTATTTTTACCGAAAGGAGTATCAAAGCACGGGTAGTATCATCAGGTTTATGGATGATACCAATTTTTCCCTTGACTTCTATTCTTTCCACGCATACGACTACATGCGGTGGGATGATACCGCTAACGATTTTGTAGGTACTGTTACATCCGGATTGCCCCTGGAAGGTGTTTTTGATGCGCTGGCGGGTTATACTTTCAATAAATACGGTGAAGAATTTACGTATGTAGCCAGTGAACATGGCGGATATATTACCGATGCGGATAACCGGACAATGGCCCTCAACCAGCTCGCTGATAAATATTTTCCCGGAGCGGGCTTTGCGCATGAAATGGAAAAAAGGAGTATTGATAACTTCATCATGGTGAATAGTACTATTGCCAATACGCTGGTTTTTATGAACCATCCGCATATTGTTAAGAAGTCGGTGCCATTTATACTTTTAGAGTCTGCAGGCTGGGATCCTTACTATTACTCGAGCCTGTTGGTAAAAGAGAATTTTGATAAAAACAGTCCCAGTTATGTGGAATCAAGGCTGATTGATTTCTACAAATACTTTGCCGAGGTAAAAGGCCGCAGGGTAGAATCATTTACGGCCGATACCGACATTCAGCACATGTCTTTTGTGGATGGAAAAAAACTGATAATGCTTTTTCACAACCAGAGCAATGAGCCTGGTGAAATTGACATCAATGTTGAGGATATTGGAAACACTATTCAGGAAATCAAGGTACGAAAACTTGGCCGTGGTGTTGATTTCAGACCTGTGTTAACGGAAGAAACCGCCACCGCTCTTCAAAATATAACTATTGAAGGACAGGGCTCTATTGTGGTATTTGTCAGCTACGAAAATGATATCGAAGAAGATGATGAGGTGGATGAGGTAAGTCATTATAGCCAGGAAACCAGTACACAATTTAATGGTACCAAAACTTTTACCGTAGATATTCCCGAACACAAAAAGGCGAAATACGGTATTTTACGGGTAGGAGTAAGCCGACATGTCAATAATGCCAGGGAGATGGAAATTAAATTAAACGGCACCAACCTCAATGTGCCACTTGAAGATTGTGCGGATCGTATCACGCAGACTGATGAGGTTTATGCCACCACTAAAATCGTCAAAGTAGACGGCAATTTACTTATGGAAAAAAATACCATAGAGGTATCGTTCCCCGATGGAAAGTCCGGTGGTGTAGGAGCGGTCGTCATCAGGGCGGCACTGATGGATAAGGAAAGAACTGGTGTTGTAGCGGGTGTCGATAGCTTTCAGGACCGGTCTTTTGAAGTTTATCCGGTGCCAGGTAAAGGCGTGCTTAACGTTAAAAGCCATACTGGCGGTAAATTACAAATTATTGATTTTACAGGAAAGACAGTTTGGGATCAGTATATTAAAGCAGGGATTGTGAAAATTGATACAAATAACCTATTTAGAGGTAGTTATGTCGTAAGAATTATCAATAAGAATAATGTCAAAACCCGGAAAATTTTCCTGAAATAGAAAAGAAAAACACAAATGCTATCTCCTTAACTAACCGACAAGCAAGTTATTTCGGCACGAAGTCCGGCAATGGGATTTCTCCGTTCATTAATAATCATTGCGAGGTGTCGAAACCAGAAGCCCACTTTCAGTGTTCTCTCAGTGGGATTTCTTTATAACCGTCTGCGATTTCGGAATGCCTGCCGGGTACTTGCAAACCCGTCCTCTGTGCTTGCAACGCATCTTTGTAACCCGGTACCAGGATCATCAATAATTTTCGGTCATTGTTCATCGCCTCTTTCAGGGTTGTAATTTGTTTCTCCAATACGGTGAGTCTTTCCTGTTGCTTTCGGATAATGTTTACCAGCTCGTTGGTTTTAATGCCTATAACCGTGTTAATGAGATTGATGCCATCATAGTCACTGCTCGACCATGACCGCCCGACAATTTTATTTAAATCATTCAACGTAAGTGCTTCCGGGGGAATGGCTTTTCCCAGCCCACTACCGCTGGCATAAGCGACAATGTAATCTCCTTCTTTTACTGGTCCCATCACCCATACCTGCACCTGTCCTATGAAACCAACCTTTTCACACTGATCTTTATCCAATCCCTGGGGTGGCATATTGCCGAGAACAATAGGTTTATTTGAGATTACCATGACCTGCTCCGCACCATCTGTTACTTTTGTAATCTTTCCACCAAAAACGCCTACTATTTGGCCAGGGCTTATTTTTTCTTCCGGATCGAGTCGCGGCAACCATTCCGCATAATCTCCGGCGGATGACTCGTAGGTAACGCCGAGATCCTGAAAGGCAAAAATATTATAGGAAGCTATTTCCGCCGCCAGCGTAGCGGCGTTGGCTACTTCAATGATGGCATTTCCAGGATCCGCTACGGCAGAAGCTGAGGCGGTAGCGCTATTAGCAATTTGTGTGGCCGTTTGCGCTGCATAAATCGATTGGTCAAAAATGTACTGGGGGTTTGTATATACGTCGCTGTCGACCTGCCCTTCTATTCGTCCCTGCATACCGGCATTATCCCAAAAAGAGACAAAGTTATTCTCGCTGTCTCGTGAGCCGTTAACACGAACAGCGATTCCCTGGTTGCTCCCCTCGACCCGGAACGGGTAGGCGCTGTATTGACTTTCCCTACCATTTACAGTGGTTGATACCGTTACCTGACCATTTAAAAATCCCGGTGCATTCACCTCAAGGACATCATTGATCGTTACCTCGCCATTCATAACCCCTGGGGCGTTTACTTCCAAAGTATCGTTTATGGTTACCTTACCATTCATAAACGAGGCGGCATTGACTTCCAGCACATTGTTCAATGTCGTACTATCCGCTACCTTCAGCGTACCGGTTGCGGTAATATTCCTGTGAAAGGCATAGGGTACAAAATAAAATTCCTGTTCGCTGAATTCAATGAAGTCGCCGCCGGATTCACCAAGTCTTATCTCGACGCGTAGATCCTTTCCGGTACCGTCCCAGCTGATCTCTTCAAACACATCAGGACTTGCCGGGGTAGGAACACCCCGTCCAATGGTCAGATAGATCATGCCATATTTGTCTGTACGGGTGGTATGATCTTCCTGGTAATCAACGGCTCCCAATTCATTGAAGATGGTAAACCGCACCGTAAGGGGATGATCGGGCAGTACATTTCCCTGAATATCGATGCCTGGAATTTCTTGCCCATTTTCGTCAATGATAACCGCCTGGTAGCTAATTCCATGGGTCTGACCATAACCATAACCGGCGATAAGTGTCAGCAATAAAATGTAGATTATTTTTTTCATAGGTGTTAAAGTGATCTATTAACGAAATCCCCGATAGCAGTAATTACAGTCGCCAAGACTGATCATGACTCCCAGGCCTATTTGATGTGAATTGATTCGTAATTTTTCATTATCTCCGCTACTTTTGCCGAGCGTTCCCACGCTAAAACCTCCGGTATATTGAAGAAACATAGCCAGGTTTTTAGAGACACAATAAGTACTCCCAAGTCCGCCTCGCAGAAATATGAAAGGTTTATCAAATTGCTCTTCTCCCAAAAGGTCAAACTCCTGACTATTGATGGTTTGGGTACCTTGGAACAAAAACTCCGTTGAGGCCATTACCCGGAGATAAGTGGTGAAACCCCGCCTTTTTTCAACCAAATTCGGACCGTCAAAAAACTCAAAGTCGAAACCGAGATTCACCGATGCATAATTCACATCCCATCGGTATTTGTTTTGGTAAGTAGTGTCACTACCGGAAGCACTATATTGATTGTAATAAACCGCAAAAATACCATGTAGTGACGGAACACCTGGCGATAGTTGCTTCCTGATACCGGCGCCAATAAACGTATTAGAGCCAGGCCTGATATTTTCAGGAGGTTCGCCCTCCGAGTTTTCATAATTGAAGCGGGAGATGAGTTTTCCTGTCTCCACAAAGAGCTGCTGCCCACTTGCGGGAATACTCAAAAAGGCCAATAAGACCCATAGAATTCGGCTCATAGGTTATGCTTTGATTAAAGGTGAACGAAATGTTTTGGTGCCGGATCGCACGTTCAGTATGTACATACCGGCTTTGAGAAAAGGTAATTCCAATGGGATAGTTGGCAGTGGACGAAACGAGCCGGTATAGGCGACTCGTCCTATGGGATCATGTATTAAAATTTCAATGTCCTCATGGAGGAGCTGAGTATGAATAAAAACTTCAAAAGAAAATGGGTTGGGATAAACCGAACAACGCAGCGCCGTATTAATTTTTTCAGCCTTAGCTTTCCCGGGAATGCCGGGTTGGATAAAGCCCTGACGTAGGAAGGTACCCCGGGCAACCGATAATCCAATCACACCAAATTCACCAATGCTTTGATACCCGGAAAAATAAGAGTTGGCTTTTGTAGGTGCCCCGGCTTTACCGAGGGCGGCGCGTCTGGCATGCTCCTGTGCCGAAAGCTGTAAAGCCAGGCCGAATAGAAGTGATGTTACCACGATCCGAAAAGATTGGCTAGCTGGTTGCATAGGCTAAAAAATAGGTCCCTCCGGTTGTATGGTAAAGATATGTTTGCCTATGGCTGCCAAGTTTTATTGAACTTGAAAAAAATAGTTTTTTCATGGTGAGATCAGAATTTGCTGAATGCCCTAAGTAAGAAAAATTCCGCCAGGGGGCATGAAGATGGCGATGGACAATTCAATGGACAATTACCAAAATAGTGTGGCTGGTGTTGTGTAATGCTATATTTGACACAGGACATAACTTATTGCTAAGTTATAATCATAGAAGAAAGCTGTAACGCTGCTTACAGTCAATTCCTCTTTCAGAAATTAGTAAGGGTTGATGGAAAACTACAAAGAACCAGAACAATAAATTATTACATGACTTGATAAAAATGTTTCACAATGTATAAATTGGCACGCTTTAAGCGTTAATTCTGAAAATACCCCGCAACAGCCTGTAAATAGATAACCTTATATTTGTATTGTCGGCCAATAAACGGCTGAGTGAATACTTTGTGTGTATCTGATATCTTTCAACCACCCGACCAGACCATGAAATTACCAGTAAATAGATGGTATCTGATAGAGCTTGCAAATGATATTTGGTATGCGGCAGTAAAAAGGATGGATAAAAACAGACCAATATACATGAGGGATCAACCATGAAATATTTGAAAACTTTGTTTGCGCTGGTGTTACTTGCACTCACTTCTTGCGGAGAAGACGACCAACCAAAGGTAGAAGAAGATGTGGATTCGCCTGGCGTTTTACAGATGGCGCCGGCTGACAAGGCCCAGAATGTGCCCAGGGATGTGGTGATTGAAATTACTTTTGATGAACCTTTGGCGCATAATAGCGTCGAAAGTGCATTTACACTTTCCAATGCCGGCACGACCATCGCCGGGGATCTCGTTTATCAGCCCCTGTCTTCAAAGTTAAGTTTTACACCTTCCGAGATACTGGATTTTAATACCCGATATACTGTGGCGTTAACTACTGCCCTGACCGACACCGCCGGCAATGCTATTGAAGCAACAAGCTGGTCGTTTACCACCGTCCCTGAAACCATAAATGCCAGATACCGGGTTACTTTTGATGCGACCTGGAGTGCGCAAAGTCATCCGGCTGATTTTCCGGCCAATGCTCATTTCTCCGGCCTTATTGGTATGACACACGCAAAAGATACGTCCCTTTTCTATATCAATACCTCCGCCTCTTTGGGAATTAAAGACATGGCGGAAATCGGCGCTAAAGCCAATTTGATCACCGAAATTCAACAAATTATTGATAAGGGTAAAGGTGAGTTTATTATAAGTGGGGGTGGTATTGCCAACCCACCCGATAAGGTTTCTATTGAATTTGATATCAATATTTCACACCCCCTGGTAAGTATCACTTCCATGATTGCCCCCAGCCCCGACTGGTTTGTTGCCATCCACAATTTAAGTTTGTATAAAGATGGAAAGTGGGCGGGGGAATTGACGCAGGTAGCCAATAGTTACGATGCGGGGACGGACCATGGCACTACTTTCGTAGCTCCCAACCAACCTACCAATCCGGCAGATAATATTACCGCTCTGATAGACCCGCCGCTTGGTGTCAATAACGTCGTAGCGCCCCTTGGGGCCATGACCTTTCAAAGAATTGAGTAATGAAGGAGATGTCAATATGCCTGACTCACCTTGCTTATAAATCTTCTGACGGAGCCTGGATAGTGCAGGTTGGGACAATAATCAGGTTTTAACTGCTTCACTGTCAGCGCCCAATCTCTTATTATTAAAATTTGGAAAATGCATGGTACTATAAGGAAATATTTTGTAATATGCGGTTTTTAGTTCCCAGCAGTTAACGTAAAAAGACCAATCCTATGTCCTGCCAATTTTTTGCTAAAAAAGTGACTCCCGCTGTTATTCTATTTTCACTTTTATTTTTAATCCCCACAGCGACAAGAGCTTCTGACATCCGCATTTATAATAAATATTTTAGAATATTACCGGATCGTACAACAGATGGCTACCTGGCCATCAATAAGAAAAATTACCCGGATTTAAAACACCGGTTAACATTCTCCATTTCATGGGATCATAGCTGGCGAAACAAAAGGAATTTCGATGCCGCCTGGGTATTTGTAAAATTATCTCCTGATGCAGATGCTGAGTTTTCGACGGATACTACGGGGTGTTTTCATGCAAAGATCACCTCCGCAACTATAATTGATACTCCCGGCGGAGGTCCGAAGGGAAAAATCAGCTTAGGCGAAGATGGACTGGGCTTTTTTATCTATCCGGACGAATTGAGCAGGGGAAGGGTGACCTGGACCGTATCTGTCACACTATCTTCACAGGATATTTATCGTTTTGGTAGCCCATTCGGTTTTGATAGTGAAGTGAATGCCTTGGAAATGGTCTATATTCCCAAAGCGCCATTTTACCTTGGTGCCGCTGACGAAGAGATGCTTGGATTAGGAGCTTACTATAAGTCGGGAATAAACGGCGCTTTTCGTGGACCATTTAAAATTGATTCTGAATCACCTATTACGATTGGATCCGAAAAAGACCAGCTATGGTACCACAATTTTGGCGGTCCGCTTTCTCAGGGAGATCATCAGGGACCCATACCCGGGACATTTCCAAAAGGATACGAAGCTTTCTATATCATGAAATATGAATTGACCCAGGGGCAGTACGCCGATTTTCTTAATTCTCTGAAAGACTACGGCACCGACCTTAGATCAATCATCGGTGGGCGCAGTTACCGGAAAAATCGTGGCACGATCAGGATTAAAGATCATAGATACATAGCCGAAGACCCAAACCGGCCGGCCAATTACCTTAACTGGGGAGATGTGATGTCCTATTTGGATTGGGCCGCCCTGCGCCCAATGACTGAGTTTGAGATGGAAAAGTCATCCCGCGGTCCCGACTTTCCGATACCTAAAGCCTATGCCTGGGGAAATGACCACATAGGAAAATTACAGAGAGGCTATTTTGATGATGGCAGCTTTGGCATGCTTAACGGGATGCATGAGGGTCAGCTGGTAGACGAAAACAGAGCAGTCTTTGGCGCTTCTTACTATTGGGTCATGGATCTGAGCGGAGGACTGGTTGAGCCGGTGATCGCCGCTTCTACAAAACTGGGCAGAAAGTTTGAAGGCAGCCACGGTGACGGGGCGGTGGAAATTACCTATGCGGAGAAAGGAAATGAGGATTGGCCTCCATTGGATAAGTTGGCCCCCAATCAAAAAGCAGATGGTGGCGGCTTTAAAGGAGGCGGTGTGTTATCTAAGAACGAGGTAGGCAACGACGCCCATCCCTTTGATCCGGTAAGCTCCCGCTATGGGGTCGACCGATCTTTTGTTATGGTGTATCGCAGTTCTTTTATGGGTTGTCGCGGCGTAAGAACTGCACCCCACACCCCTTGATTTGATCTTAAATCACAGTAATATCCTTAGAGGTAACCTTTGATTTATATACTCATAAAATTTTGAAATACAGGGTTTTAATGTTTTTAATTTAAATTGATTATTTAAATATTTTAAAACTTTAAACTACCAGGTTAATACCCACAAATCCTTTTATTGTTCAGAAGTTCAATTCCATGCAGGGCTTCCCGTCCGAGGCGGGATGGTTGATAAGCCCGGGCAGACTTACCCCGATCTTTCTATTCAACATTTCAAAAAAGAACGGACTTATCAATGCCTTTCAGATAACTATCTAGGCTAATATTAATATATTGGTGCCTTGAAAGTCTGATAAGGTATTGAGATGAGCAAAAAAAAGAACGTCACGTTTTCCTGGGCTGTAAAAAACATCATTTGGCCTCGAAGAAAAACCCTGTTTGTGGGATTGATTCTTATTGTTTTAAGCAGGCTGGCCAGCCTGGTATTGCCTGGCGCCAGTAAGTATTTGGTTGATGATGTGATCGTTAAAAAAGATATACCCATGCTAAAAACACTGCTTTTGGTAGTTATTGGCGCCATTTTGGTGCAGGCTGTCACCTCTTTTCTGCTTACGCGAATCCTGAGTGTAGAAGCTCAGCACCTTATCGCGCAGCTCCGCACCAAAGTTCAGAAAAAGGTGCTTTCACTATCTATAGGGTACTTTGATAACAATAAATCGGGCGCATTGGTCTCCAGAATTATGACAGATGTGGAAGGCGTGAGAAACCTGGTAGGTACCGGGTTGGTCCAGTTAGTGGGAGGGACACTTACAGCAGTGATATCCCTCTTCCTGCTTATTAGAATCAGCGCTACAATGACGCTTTTTGTTTTAGTGCCCGTGGCCATCTTTGCTGTTATTGCGCTTAAGGCTTTTGGCAAAATCAGACCGATTTTCAGGGAAAGGGGAAAGCTCAATGCGGAAGTGACAGGCCGTTTGACAGAGACCCTCAACGGGGTCAGAGTCATTAAAGGTTTTAATGCCGAACAACAGGAAAACAGCGTTTTTGAAGATGGTGCAAGAAGGCTGTTTGAAAATGTCAAGTCCAGTCTCACTGCCACGGCCCTGGTCACCAGCTCTTCAACATTTCTGCTAGGCCTTGCCAGCACAGGTATCATGGGAATCGGAGGATACCTGATCATACAGGGAGATATGACGTTTGGAGATTTTCTTGCCTTCACGTTATATCTTGGATTTCTGATTGCTCCGATAGTTCAAATGAGTAATATCGGGAGCCAGCTGACAGAGGCATTTGCAGGCCTTGACCGCACGGAAGAGATCATGAAGATGGAACCTGAAGACACAGCTGATAAACGCCCTGTTAAATTGACGGCTATCCGGGGTGATATTGTCTTCGACAATGTTTCATTTAGCTATGAGGAAGACAAAGAAGTACTTAAAAACATTAGCTTTGAGGCACCTGCCGGGAGTGTCACTGCCCTCGTAGGAAGTTCGGGATCCGGCAAATCAACTATTGCCGGATTGGCGGCAACGTTTTTGAACTCAAACCAGGGAACAATCACTATTGATGGTAAGGATATTTCAAAGGTGAGCTTATCAAGCTACCGACAGCATCTGGGCGTAGTGCTGCAGGACGATTTTTTGTTTGAAGGAACAATCAGGGAAAATATTCTTTTTCCGCGGCCTGAAGCTAGCGAAACAGCACTTTTTGAGGCGGTAAAGGGGGCTTATGTCAATGAATTTACCGACCGCTTTGAAGATGGCCTGGATACAGTGATTGGAGAAAGAGGGGTGAAGCTTTCGGGAGGTCAGCGACAACGGATTTCCATCGCAAGGGCTTTGCTGGCTGACCCCAGCATAATTATCCTCGATGAAGCAACTTCTAATCTGGATACTGTCAGTGAGGTTTATATTCAGAAAAGTCTCAACGTGTTGATGAGGAACCGGACTACCTTTGTTATTGCCCACCGCCTGAGCACCATCAGACAGGCCGACCAGATCCTGGTTATTGAGAAAGGCGAAATTGCCGAACGCGGTACCCATGATACATTGATTGCCAAAGAAGGGCGTTATTATGAGTTATTCACTTATCAAAGCAGGATATAAGTGCTTCCCATCTTATCAATGACCACCATTAGCCAATTCACCAATGTAGCTGCCATAGCTCATAATTATAAAGGAAACCACCAGTATCAAAAGTGCTACGATCAGTGAGGCATAAGTTTTCCGGTCCACATTTTTCCATTCTTTCATCACTACACCAATAACGTAGCTAAAGAATATAAGCATGGACATATGCAACACCCAACTTGTAAACTGGAAGCTACCCATTCTTACATGTCCCAACCCGTAAAAGAAGAATTGAAAATACCATAAAGATCCCGCCGCCGCTGATAGTGAAAAATTGGTGATATATTGTTTTTTCCCAACCATTTTCGCACTGAAAATATATTTGATGGATCCATCCCGGACGGTGCTGATCGTAAACCAGGTTAAATTTGTCAGAAGACAACCTAAAGAAGAAACAATTAATTTGGCATTTCCCTCGAAATGTCCCGCACCGTGTTCCAGGGCAATATCCGATATAGGCTGCCCCACCTCAAGCGATACACCCCAAATGGCAGACAGCGTACCGGCGACCAATGTAAGCAAAAGTCCCTTTGACATGTTAAAACTGGTTGGCCTCCCTCCGGATTTCCCGGCCAGGTAACGTTCCTTCATAAAACCGGCCTTGCCACAAAGCGCTACTCCTGCAATGGATACCAGCATCCCTGCCAGGACAACATCTCCGCCTGAATTGGTGAATTTTTCAATTAAATTCCCATTGATGATCAAGGGAATGACGGTGCCCAAAACAGCTGAGATACCAATTGAGACAGTATAGGTGAGTGAGTAACCGATATTTCTTATGGCATAGCCAAATGACAATCCTCCAAAACCATATACTGCCCCCAGGGCAAGGGCGGACCAAAATACCGGCGTCGGAGCGCTGCCCAATACCTGGAAAAGATCCGGAACAGTGAAGTATCCGATCAAAAATGGCATGATCAACCAGGCAAATAAAGCCTGCACAATCCAAAAAACTTCCCATGACCAATGCTTTACCCTTTCAAATGGCATATAACAACTTGCAGCCGAAATTCCGCCGATGGCGTGCAACCCGGTGCCTATTATAGGATTTGGTGTGATCATATCTTGGTATTCAAATTTAACTTTTTATATGACTCGATAGCGCGGTCAGGCATTTTTAAAACAAAATTAAAAACGTTGTCGGGTTTAGTGTCTATGGGTTTAAAAACAAATTTCATGGACTTCAACTTTACACTCCAAACTTATTACAGGAGGAATTTGTATTATTGCAGTAACACGGTAAATTTTTATACAAAAACGATATTGGTAAATTTTTAGGCATTAAATTCACTTTATTGAATAAAAGCCATGACATCTGCACACCTTATTGAAGAGCTCAAAGTTCAGTTATTAAATACGGCTTATTGCGAGTTGGACAGTACCTGGAACTATACTGATGTGGTAAGCCCATTTGCAAGAATATATCTTATTACAGCTGGCAAAGGCTATATTTGCCCTAATAATCAAATATATGAACTGAAACCAGGTTATTTATATCTTATTCCCAGTTATGTGCATTGCAGTTATAGCTGTCCGGATAACAGCCTTTCACAATACTACATCCATTTTACTAATCAGCTAACAGATGGTTTGAAAATTTTCGATCGGATGCCGGTATGTCATGTGGCAAAAGCATTGCCGCTCGATTACCAGCTTTTCGACAGATTGATCGCCATCAATAAGAACGCGGCCCTTATCCAAAGCGACCCGAAAGTATATCAAAGAAAAAATTGGACAAATCCGCTTTCCTATGCTAACCACGGTGGTGCAGCACTTGAGACCAACGGCATACTCAGGCAAATCCTTTCACGTTTTGTCGGGGATACTGACCAGGCCAAAACTAATTTCACGCAACTTTCCAGGTTACGGGAGGTATTCAGGTATATTAATACCCATTTGAGTGATGAAATCAGAGTGGAAAAACTGGCGGAAATTGCCTGCTATTCCACCGATCACTTTTCCCGCCAGTTTAAACAGGTCACAGGCCTTTTACCAATAGAGTACATTAATAATAAGCGAATTGAAATAGCGCAACTATTACTGGTCACTTCCGATAAGACCCAAAGGGAGGTGAGTGAGCATATAGGTTTTAGCTGTCAGCAATATTACAGCCGGGTGTTTAAGAAAAAGGTGGGTTGCTCCCCGGGTCAGTATCGTAAACTCCACGGATTTGTTTAAGAAAAAATAGCCATCAACAAGTGCTATTGCTGTGGGTTACCCACAATTGATATGCTTTCAAAAGACAGCCCTCCCGGCTGGGTAGCATTATATGCACCAACGTTGAAGTACTAATATTCAGTGTAGGCACAAACTTTCACCAGCATCTCTTGAAACTTCCTCACTTTTATCGGAAAAGTGCAAAAAATGATCGTATTACAACAAGCCTGGGTGGCTCGAAATGTCGAATTTTGTGTTGAAGGAAATGAGCCTCTGGGTACTGAATTTTAAATACTTGTGCCGAATAGGATGATTTGATGGGGCTTATTGGGGGCGAAGAAAAGGTAGTATTAGTATACAATTCATTTGTCAGTGATCATGAATGATAACCGGATTAAACTAAAAGGAATTACGTGGAACCATTCCCGGGGGTTTACCTCCCTGGTAGCTACCGCACAACGTTTTTCGGAATTAAATCCTCATGTAGACATCTCCTGGGAGAAACGCTCACTTCAGGCATTTGCCGATCAACCCATTGACCAGTTGGCAGGACAATACGATCTGCTGGTTATCGACCATCCATGGGCGGGCTTTGCCGGAAAAAACAACATCATTTTGCCATTGGATAAACACTTGCCTGAAGCATTCCTGGATGAGCTGGCAAAAGAGACGGTTGGAAGGTCCCATGAAAGTTATGCTTCCAACGGCCATCAGTGGGCGTTGGCAATAGATGCAGCGACCCCCGTTGCTGCCAGCCGGCCCGACTTGTTGCTAAAAAATGAACTTTCTCTTCCCGGGACTTATGAAGATTTATTGAAGCTGTCAAAAATGGGCATGGTCATTATGCCGGGTATTGCCCAGGATACCTTGATGAATTTTTATATGATGTGTTGTACGCTGGGAGAGGATGTATGTGCCAATCAGGAAGTAGTGATCAGTCATGCAACTGGTGTGGAAGCACTCAAATTACTTCGGGCACTGGCAGTAACGATGGATCCACAAATTTTTAACTGGAATCCCATTCAGGTCTATGAAGCCATGACCCAAACCGACCAATATGCCTACTGCCCCTGGGCCTATGGTTATAGTAACTACAGCCGGGAAGGTTATGCACGAAAAATACTGCACTTCCACGATATGGTAGATATTAAAGGCAGGGGAAAAGCCATATCCACTTTGGGAGGTACCGGTCTGGCGATTTCAAAAGACTGCAAAGAAATCGAAACAGCCCTGCATTATGTGCAGTATGTGGGGTCGGCAGCATGTCAGCGCACCCTGTTTTTTGATGGGGGAGGCCAGCCGGGACACAGACAGGCATGGACCGATGAACACACAAATGCATTAAGTGCGGATTTTTTCAAAAACACATTACCCGCCCTGGACCGCTCTTTTTTGCGCCCACGATACGACGGGCATATGTATTTTCAGGATCGGGCCGGTGTGCCAATACGCGATTATCTGATGCATGGAGGAGAGGAGAAAGCCTTACTCGATGTATTGAACAAATTGTATCGGGAATCAAAGAAAAACAGGATTGACTACCATGAAACCACTTGAAGGAATTACCGTACTCGAATTTTGCCAATTTATGGCCGGCCCCTCAGCTGGTCTGCGCCTGGCTGATCTCGGTGCGCGCGTAATCAAAATAGAACGGCTGGTAAAGGGAGAAGGAGGTAGGCAAATTGCGATTAAAAACCTGTTTGTCGATGGCAGTAGCCTGGTGTTTCATACCGTCAACAGAAATAAGGAATCCTACACCGCCAATCTGAAAGATCCCGGAGATTTGGACCGTGTCAAAAAACTAATTGCCCAGGCACATGTGATGACCCATAATTTTCGTCCGGGAGTAATGGAAAAAATAGGCCTGGATTATCACTCAGTCAAAGGTATCAACCCGCAAATTATTTACGGCGTAATCACCGGTTATGGTAATGAAGGCCCCTGGTCTAAAAAACCCGGGCAGGATTTACTGGTACAATGTATGTCCGGTTTAACGCAATTATCAGGAGACGCAGCCGATGATCCCACACCGTTTGGTCTCGCTGTGGCAGATATTGTTACAGGAACACATTTGGTACATGGCATTCTCGCTGCACTGGTACGCAAGGGAAAAACGAATAAGGGGGCGCTGGTAGAAGTAAGTCTATTGGAGTCAATGCTCGATTTTCAATTCGAATTGATTACAACGTATTTGAATGATGGCAGGAAGTTGCCGAAACGCGCTCAAAAAGGCAGTGCCCATGCTTATCTCAGTGCTCCTTACGGTATCTATAAAACCAAAGACGGCTACGTAGCGCTGGCCATGGGGCAACTTACCAAACTAGGAGAAGTCCTTGGGTGCAGGCAACTGACTGAATACCCGGAGAAATCATCCTGGTTTACCCACCGGGATGAAATCATGGCATTACTCAGGGGTTTTCTTCTTCAAAAAACTACCGGGGAGTGGCTCAACCTGCTTGAACCCGCCCGGATCTGGGTATCAGATGTATTCAATTATGATCAGCTACTGAGCCATGAAGCCTTCAAGGTGTTGAAAATGGATCAACGACTGGACCTGCCCACCGGTGAACAAATACACACGACCCGCAGTCCTATCCGCCTGAACGATAAGCGAATTTTCTCGCCAAGACCTGCCCCGAGGGTTGGCCAGCATACCAAGGACATTGCAAAGGAATTTGATCTGTAATGAGAAAACAAATGAAACTACTGAAAGACATATTGATCATAGACCTTAGCCAGTTTCTTTCGGCGCCTTCAGCTACCTTGCGCCTGGCCGACCTGGGTGCCAGAGTGATCAAAGTTGAGCGTCCAGAGACCGGGGATATTTGCCGGGAATTGTATGTTTCCAATACCATCGTCAATAATGAATCTTCGGTATTTCAAGCGATCAATCGCAATAAAGAAAGCTTTCAGGCCGACCTCAAGCAGCCTGGTGATAAAGAAAAAGTAATGAAATTAATAAGCCAGGCCGATGTTCTGGTACATAATTTCCGGCCAGGTGTAATCGAGCGCCTTGGTCTGTCCTATGAAATTGTCAAAACACATAACCCTAATATCGTATTTGCAGAAATCTCCGGTTATGGTTCTGAAGGCCCCTGGGTTGCCAAGCCTGGCCAGGATTTACTGGTGCAGGCGTTATCGGGACTTACCTGGCTCAGCGGAAATGCCGGAAAAGGCCCGGTGCCCATGGGATTGGCCATTGTAGATATTTTTTCGGGAGCACACCTGGTTCAGGGCATTCTGGCGGCGCTGATTTATCGACAAAAATCTGGTAAGGGTGCGAAGGTAAGTGTGAGCATGTTAGAGTCTATCCTCGATTTTCAGTTTGAAACCATCACCACCTATTACCACGATGGCGGAGCGCCGACAAAAAGAACCGCCTTCAATAATGCTCATGCCTATTTAGGTGCTCCTTATGGTGTTTACGAAACAAAAGACAGTTTTTTGGCTTTGGCGATGGGTGCTGTTCCAGTATTGGGCGAACTACTGGATTGCCCTACCTTAAAAGACTACCCGGAAGTGTCAAGCTGGTATGAAAAGAGAGATGAAATCAAGAAGATCTTAGCAGATCACCTGAAGACCGGGACGACGCAAAAATGGCTTGCCATTCTTGAACCTGCAGATATCTGGTGTGCAGAAACCTTAAACTGGGACCAGTTATTTAAGCATGAGGGCTTTAAAGTATTGGATATGATCCAGACCGTGACCATGGGAGATGGCTTTCAATACAAAACGACCAGATGCCCGATTAAAATCGATGGAGAGCTGTTGGTATCACCGATTGGTGCACCCGCATTAGGTGAGCACACGTCGAAAATTATCAATGAATTAATCGCGAACTAATATGGCGCAAAAAGATAAGTTTAGAATTGCAATACGAAAATTCGAGCCATTCGAATCGGCAGTTGAAAAAATCTGGGAAGCATTCTGTCAGAAATCCGGCTGCCCATTGGTGTTGGATGCAGTCGCCGTGGATCTCCATCCACTTTACGACAGCATTTTCAAAAATAATTACCTCAAAAACGGCGACTGGGACGTAGCATTTCTTAATACTGACTGGATAACAGAAGCCGTCGAAAATAATCATATTGAAAACCTTAATCCCTTCATTGCCGCTCAAAACCCAAAGGAATTTCTGGCCGGTTGGGCACCCTCTATGTTAAACATGCAAACATTTGAGGGCAAAATATATGGCCTTCCCCTGCACAACGGGCCGGAATGCCTGATTTATCGTAAAGATTTATTTGAATCTCCGGCGGAGCAATTGGCTTATGAAGAGAAATTTGACCGAAAGCTTAGGGTACCTCAAACATGGGACGATTTTCGGGATGTAGCTGGTTTTTTTCACCGGCCGGATGAAAACCTTTTTGGGACTGTCTTTGCCGCATATCCGGATGGGCATAATACAGTTTTTGACTTTTACCTGCAGCTTTGGACGCGTGGGGGCGAGTTGACCGCCGATGAAAACAGGGTAATAGTCAATTCACGGCAAGCGCTGGAAGGGATGCGATACTATCGCAGCATGTTGCAGCATGCTGCAAAGATCCATCCCGGCTCGCGGGATTTTGACTCGGTCAAAGCGGGCATGGCCTTCGCGGATGGACAAGTGGCCATGATGGTCAACTGGTTTGGCTTTGCTTCCATGTGTGAGGTATATCCGGCTTCCAGGGTAAAAGGAAAAGTGGACATAGCCAATGTACCTGCCGGGCCGACCGGGAAAGGCATCTCATTAAATGCCTACTGGATGTATGTACTTGGCACCGGTTGCACCCAAAAAGATATAGCCTACGACTTTATGCGCTTTGCTGTAAATCCTTCCAATGACAAGTTGTTGACGCTCGAGGGCGGGATCGGTTGTCGCAAATCGACCTGGCATGATCCCGAGGTAAATAGTGAAGTGCCTTACTATCACAAATTGGAAGCCCTGCACAAAAATACCAGGGCCCTTCCGCAAATGAGTAACTGGTCTGAAATAGCGACGGAAATAGATCAATTGGTATTGGAAGTGATTAATACGGATAAAGACATTTCGGAAATACTTGATGAGGCCCAGGACCAAATTGATAATAAATGCAGGCAAATGATTGATTAGTTAGACTAAACCGTAAGTGCCATGAAACTAAAACACGAGCAACTACTACCCGAAACCAGACGGCCTATTGTAATCATAGGAGCGGGGGGAATAGTAAATGATGCCCATATGCCGGCTTATAGAAAAGTTGGGTTCGAAGTATTTGGCATTACCAATCGCACCAGGGAGAGGGCTGAAAACATCGCCAAAAAATTTGATATTCCCCGCGTATTCGATACGGTGGCAGAGGCAGTATCGGCAGCGCCCGGGAATGCCGTTTATGACCTTACGTTGATGCCAAATCAATTTGTTGCCACCCTGGAAAAACTTCCGGATGGCGCACCTGTATTAATCCAAAAACCACTGGGAGATTATTATGAGCAAACTTCAGAGATCATAGACACCTGCAAGCGCAAAAAGTTAATAGCGGCTGTAAACTGTCAGCTCCGTTTTGCCCCGTCTATCAACGCTGCCCGCAGCCTCATACAATCCGGAGCAATCGGCGAGCTTTATGACATGGAGGTACGTGTATCTGTATATACGCCATGGGAAATTTTCCCTAATGTTGTTGATCACCCCAGGTTGGAAATCCAGCAGCACAGTATTCATCATATCGATTTGGTCCGGTCATTCCTTGGCAATCCCACGTCTGTATTGGCGAAAACCCTGCGACACCCGGCTAAAAATATGTCCTCCACCCGTTCCAATGTGATCATGGATTATGGTGATACGATCCGTGCGCTGGTCAGCACCAATCACGACCACAATTTCGGCCGCCAACACCAGGAGAGCTACGTAAAATGGGAAGGTACAAAAGGAGCTGTTTACACCAGGATGGGACTGCTCATGGATTATCCTAAGGGCCAGCCAGACCTCTTTGAATACTGTATTACTAAGGGAAGTGAAGCGCCGGAGTGGGAGACTGTTAAAATTCCCGGATCCTGGTTTCCCGATGCATTTATTGGTACTATGTCCTCATTGATGCGGTATGTGGAAGGTTCATCTGACCGGCTCGATACGGCCATTGATGATGTATTACAAACCATGCAGGTAGTAGAGGCTGCTTATGCCTCAAGTGATGCCGGCGGTGTAAAACCAATATATACTTAATGAAATTAAAGCCTTACAAAGACTTATTTACGAAATATAAGTGATGAAAAATAGCATAATTATGAGAAAAATAGTATTCTTGACACTAGTTGGTTTGGTGCTGTCTCATGCCATAGTCGCACAAGAAAGGTATGAAGCAAACTGGGAATCACTGAAAAAATATGAAGTGCCTGAATGGTTCCGGGATATCAAATTCGGAATATTCATTCACTGGGGCCCATATGCCGTTCCAGCGTTTGAAAATGAATGGTATGGCCATAACATGTACCGTGAATTTAAAACCGATGAAATGGGAAACGCAGTGCGAAATCCTTCGAAAGTCTACAAACATCATAAGAAAAAGTACGGTGATCCAGGCAAATTCGGGTATAAGGACTTTATCCCGGATTTTAATGGAAAAAATTTCAATGCAGCAGCGTGGATGGACTTGTTTGAAGAGGCCGGCGCAAAATATGTGGTTCCGGTAGGTGAGCATTGTGATGGATTTGCCATGTACAATTCAAAGCATACAAGATGGAATGCGGTTAACATGGGGCCCAGGCGGGATATCGTTGGTGAATTGTTTGCTGAAGCGCGCAAACGGGGTATTAAAACCGGCGTATCATCACACTTCGCCTACGGTTGGAACTGGTGGCATTATAAAGAAGGCTATGATACGGTAGATCCGAAATACAGCGACTTTTATGGCAAGCCTCACGATGCCAATGATCCAAGCACGCCGGCGTATATGGACAGCTGGTATAACAGGGCCATGGATATGGTTGATACCTACGACCCCGATTTGCTTTGGTTTGATTTCGGTATTTGTAAGCCGGAGTGGCAAAATCATCTGAAAAAGCTGACGGCAGCCTATTATAATAAGGCCATTGACAATGGTAAAGAGGTAGTGTTGAATTATAAAAATATTTCTTACAGGCCGATTCCGGACGGAGCGGCGGTATTGGATGTTGAAAGTGGAAAGCTGGACAGGATCAGGGAGCTGCCCTGGCAGACCGATATGTCAATGGGGCAATCGCGCTGGGGTTGGACTATCCCATGGGTGACTACGCCCGCCAACGAGCTCATTATGGACCTGGTCGATATTGTAAGTAAAAATGGCTGCCTGCTGCTCAATGTCGCCCCCGATGACGAGGGAAACATCTCTGATGATCAGGTTGCTTGCCTGAAGGAAATCGGCGCATGGTTAAAGGTGAATGGTGAAGGCATTTATAAGACCCGTCCATTTACTGTATTTGGGCAGGGCCCAACAAATGCTTCCATGGTACTGCATGGTAATCTTAAGGGTGAAAATGATTTTAAACCGGGCGATGTTCGCTATACACGGAAAGGACAAAACATTTATGCATTTCTGCTCGAATGGCCTGAGCATCAAACCATCAGACTAAAGGCTTTTGACCCTGAAATGCATATTGTTCAGGAAAGGATTACCGCGGTAGAAATAATGGGCAGTAAAAAGCCCTTAAAGTATGAAATATCGGAGGAAGGTCTTATCATTGAACTGCCTGAACAAAACCCTGTAAAATACGTGGCCGGCATTAAAATAGTATTGGAACAGGCACCATCCGATATTTTTTAATCAATGGCACTGGCAACAGGTGTAAAGCACAAATAAATGAATTGTTTACCTGAAGATTAAAAATAATTATATGAAGGCGACATTATATGAAGGCAATAAAACTTTCTCGGTGGTTGAAAAAGAAATAGCACCTCCATTAGCGGGCGAGGTACGCATAAAAGTAGCTTTTTGCGGCGTTTGTGGTACGGATGTACACATCTACCACGGAGCAATGGATAAGCGGATACAGATACCCCAGAGCATAGGGCATGAAATGTCCGGTACAATTGATGCATTAGGAGAAGGGGTACAAGGTTTTTTGATTGGAGAAAAAGTAGTGGTGCGTCCGCTTGACAATCGTGCTGAGAAGCCTTCTGACAAGGGTTACAGCCATATTTGTAAAGATTTAAAGTTTATCGGAATTGATAGTCCCGGAGCGATGCAGGAATATTGGAACGTGCCGGCTTTTACCCTGCATAAATTGCCTGGTCACATAAATATGCAGCTGGCAGCGTTGGTAGAACCACTGGCCGTAGCCTGCCACGACATACGCATGGCGAAGCTGGGATCAGGTGAGAAGGTAGTGGTGCTGGGCGGCGGTCCGATCGGCTTGTTGGTGGCTATGGTTGCCAGGGATAAAGGCGGTGACGTAATTATCTCAGAGGTAAACGAAACACGCGTTGCTCTCGCTGAAGATTTGGGATTTACGGTGGTAAACCCCACAAAGGCAGACCTTGTCCGGTTTGTAGAGACCAGAAACGGCGCGGCTATGGCCGATGTCGTCTTTGAGGTATCAGGCGCACAGCCGGCGCTGGATGTGATGACACAACTGGCCGGTATCCGGGGGCGGATTGTGATGGTGGCTATCCACGCACAGCCCAGGCAGGTAGACCTTTTCCAGTTTTTCTGGAAAGAGCTCCAACTGATAGGAGCCAGGGTATACGAAAAGGAGGACTATGAGGAATCCATTCAGCTAATAGCGCAAAGCAAATTGCCATTTGAAAAATTGATTACCCAGGTAGATTCGCTGGAAGACATTCAAAAGGTTTTTGAAACCATTGCCGGCAACCCCTCAGGCATGAAATATCTATTGGATTGTCAATCATAAATAACTGATTATAAAATATTTATAAATAAATTGCAATATTTTACTTTAAGAAAAAAATGAGTATTCTGGATAAATTTAAAGTCGACGGGAAAATAGCTTTGGTGACGGGTTGCAAGCGGGGAATTGGCAAGGCCATGGCCGTGGCGTTGGCAGAGGCTGGCGCAGATATTATTGGCGTAAGTGCCAGCCTTGAAAAGGAAAACAGCGAAGTGGAAAAAGCGGTAAAAGCCACCGGGCAAAACTTTAAGGCCTATACTTGCGATTTCAGTGATCGCAGCGCTTTATATCGGTTCCTTGATGAAGTTAAAGCTGACTTTCCTGTCATCGATATTTTGGTCAACAATGCCGGGACCATTCTTCGCAAACCGGCGGCTGAACATCCTGACGAGATGTGGGACAAGGTTATAGAGGTGAACCAAAACGCACAATTTATTCTCACAAGAGAGATAGGGAAGGAGATGGTAGCACGGGGAGCCGGAAAAATCGTTTTCACCGCTTCACTACTGACCTTTCAGGGTGGTATTACAGTGCCAGGCTACGCAGCCAGTAAAGGTGCAATTGGTCAGCTTACCATGGCTTTTGCCAATGAATGGGCTGGAAAAGGGGTAAATGTAAATGCCGTTGCTCCTGGCTATATTAGTACAGATAATACGGAGGCGTTGCGTAATGATGCTTCCAGGGCGGAGTCTATTCTTTCACGGATCCCGGCAGGGCGATGGGGTCAACCTGAGGATTTTGCCGGACCAACGGTTTTCCTATGCTCTGAGGCTGCCGCATATATGCATGGATCTATCATGGTGGTAGATGGTGGCTGGATGGGGCGATAAGCAGTGTTTAGGATAAGTGCGTAATAGTCGGTCCCCGGGAATAAATTCCCGTAAGCAGTCGTTTAATTTCAGCATAACAGATAGAGAAAAATGCATATCAGGTCGCAGTTCTTTGAAGACTATGAAATGGGCTCGGTCCGCAAGACGCTCGGACGCACCATTACAGAAACGGATTTTGTTGTACATGCAGGGCAGACGGGTGACTTCTTCCCTCACCATATGGATGCCGAATGGTGCAAAACACAACCTTTTGGACAGCGCATCGCACACGGAACCCTGACTTTTAGTGTGGCTATCGGCATGACCGCCACTGAGATCAATCCGGAAGCATTTTCAAAAGGCTATGACCGGTTGCGCTTTATAAAGCCGGTGCATATTGGCGATACTATCCGTGTGGTGGTTACAATAGCAGAAAAATCAGATTCCAAAAAGGCAACGCTGGGGACGGTTGTTGAGCATGTCGAAGTCTTCAACCAGCGCGATGATATTGTCATGGTTTGTGATCATATCCTGCTGGCTAAAAGGAAAAATTAGGATACAACAACTTGCTTAAAACATTGACAATCCCTAGCGAATCAACACCTGATTTCCCTGGATTCTCTTGATTGATTAAAGTAAAGATATAGGGACAAATTCTGATTTGTTCTTTGTCAAAATAACAGAACAGCTATACATAGCCTTTAAAGACCTATCCTGTCAGAAACAGGATAGGCTTTTCTCAAAGTATTAAAAAATAAACAATACCCCACACTTCGTATAAGTGTAGATGGGTAGGTAAGTTGACGCTTTATGAGCTGCTAAAGGTCACAAAATTGCCCGCCGAAAATGGCACAAAGCACACTGTTAACACTGGCGGGCTCATAGTCGTAATTCCATTCTATGACAATAGAACTGGTCCTGTCATTCATCCAGCTGGACACAACCGACAGGCTTTGTCGGCCGGAAGCGGGTAGAATATACCCGGCGCTACGGCCCTCAAAATCCTTTTTTTGATAAAGTGTTACCATGATGGCAGTATTGGATCCTTTATTATTAATATCCAATCCCGATATCTGGTTGTTGATGTAGGGATACGTGGGATATTCCTCATTGCGAGGAAGCTTCTCATATCTTTTATCTTTTAAGTCATATTCCCATAATCCATTGGATCCCAAAGGTTTTATCTCTTTCCCCAAATGGCTGAACGAAGTTACCTGACGATCGTGAAGTTGGTATGGAGCGGAATACGGCTGTCGAACGCCCGGACGTTCTACCCTGAGATACCTGTTAACATCTTTAAAACCATTGATGGTAAGCTTCCTGCTTTTTTTGGGAAAAACCACCTTGCCGTTTTCATACTTCGCATGTTTGTAAAAACGTACTGCGGGAATTCCGGCGCTTGTCCGGCTATTGGCAGCTTTGCCATCTTCAGGTGCCTTGTTGTAAGCTGCCCAGATTTTAGCAAATCCCCGGGCGTCTTCTGAATTATTGAAAAGGTAAAGCCGGTTGCCCGCCAACACACTATGATCGCAATTATCTACTTTGTAAAGTATTTCTTCACTTAGCTGCGATCTGTCAAATTCCCCCTTATGATCCAGCTGAACATGTGGAAGTTGATCCAACGCCGCCAATACCACAGTCTCATTGAGAGGTGTTTTAGAGGAAGTATTGGTCGGCGTGTTGTGCGTTGTTATTTCCGGCTCTTCGCAAGCATACAGTGCCAAACATGTGACACCAAAAAATAGTATTTTTTTCATTTAAAAAATTAATTGATGAAAGTGCAAATATAAAAGCCGCATACCCTGATATGCTAAAATAGGGAATGGACAAAATAGTGGACAGTTGCCTAAATAAAATACAAACTATTGATAATCAAATAATTATAGTTATGATCACAGTAGAGGTAAGGCCTGCTGCCTGGCGTTTAACCATACTGGTTTTTGCAACACTTTATTCCGAAATTATGAATCCGGGAACTACCTCTTTATAATTCATTCTTATTTCTTACTAAAAACAAGAACAAATTAAAATTCTTTTTATATATTTGTTCTGAAATTTAGAAAGAAACATGAAGGAAACACGTTTAGGAGAGTTTGAAGAAGTTATTTTGCTTTTAGTTGGTATTCTGGGAGAAGAGGCCTATGCTTTCCGGATTGCCGAAGAGTTTAAGACGCAGGCAGGTAGAAGCTCATCGATTGGCTCGGTGCATTCCACACTTGAGCGGCTGGGTGATAAAGGGTTTCTCACTTCCGAAATGGGTAAGCCGGGAGCTACGCGCGGGGGAAGACGTAAACGGATCTATACCATTACCGCTGCAGGCCGGCAAGCGCTCCAGACTTCGCGGGATTTCAGGATGTCACTTTGGAATCAATTCCCTGACTTAGCCGTTGATAAGCTGAGTTTTGGGCTTTAGTGTGAATTTCAAATCAAAAACTTAAAATAATGCCTAAAAAAAGAAAACTAACCTTCGCCACCTTACTGGTCTTAATTTGTACGGGTGCCCTTGCACAATCCGTCAAAGTTGCAGAGCCGCAGCGCGAGGACTGGACCGCCTATAACCGAAAAGCCTCCTTTGTTGAAAATGCTATTTACCTTAATCAGCTAGCTGACGATGGGCTGTTATGGCTAAATGATACCAATTTCAAAAATGGTACTATAGAGCTTGAACTTAGAGGAAGAGACCTGAGAGGGAAGAGTTTTGTGGGTATAGCCTTTCACGGTAAGGATGATGAGACTTTTGATTGTATCTATTTTCGCCCCTTTAATTTCAGAAGTCCGGAAAGAAAATCGCATTCAGTTCAATATATTTCTGCACCGGATAATGGTTGGCGTGTACTTAGAGAAAAATTTCCTGGTAAATATGAAAATGAGATCAATCCGCCACCGGTGCCTGAGGAATGGCTTCATGCGAAAATTGTGCTGAATTACCCCTCCGTGAAGGTTTATGTCAACAATGCCGATAAACCCAGTCTGGAAGTAGAACAGATTAGCGACCGTCGTGATGGCAAATTTGGACTGTGGGTAGGCAACGGGTCAGATGGATGGTTCAGGAATATCACCCTTAAAAACACTAACTGAGTATTCCTTGAAAAAAGAGATAGCAATACCGCCACATCTGGCCACACGACTACTTACGTGGTTTATCCGTGATGACCTCGCCGAAGGTGTGCTGGGCGACCTGGAAGAAAAGTTTTTGTTGGTAGCTGAAGAAAGGTCCCTTTTCCGGGCCCGCCTTGATTACTGGTACGAAGTGGTAAATTATATGAGGCCGTTTGCTATAAGAAAGTCAAAACATTTTAATCCTACCATTATGGTTCGTCACAATCTGCTGTTAACAATCAGGAATTTTAAAAAACATAGAAGCCAGTTCATCATAAACCTGGCCGGTCTGTCTTCAGGCATAGCCTGCGTACTTTTCATTTTTCTATGGGTGACCCATGAGTATCAGGTCGAAGGATTCCATGAAAAGGAAGATCGGTTGTACCAGCTCCTGGGAAATCATTCGCGAGCCGATGGTGTAGCTACGCATTATGGGGTACCGGGTTATTTCCTTGAAGCCATTCAGTCCGAAGTGCCCGAGATAGCACACACGATCGCATGGGCTCCCACGGGGGAAGCCAGCGTATCGGTAAATGGAACTTACCATAAAACTGATGGCTTATTTGCCAGCAAGGACTTTTTTGACGGTTTCTCTTATCGATTGCTAAAAGGTAATCCCGCCACGGTGCTTTCCACCAAGTCCGGGATTGTCATTACATCCTCACTTTCAGATCGCCTTTTTAAAGGTGTTGACCCCATCGGGAAGCCAATAGAGTGGCATTTCAACGGCATATCCCAAAGTTTAGTGGTTACCGGGATTGTAGAGGTGCCCAAAAACACTGATAACAAGTTTGACTACCTGATGTCCTGGGACTACTATTTTGATGATTTAATGCAATACAAGGGTTGGGGTGAGCATAATGCGTTAATCACTGTCGTGCTGGACCCGGAATTTTCAAAGAATACCCGGGCTGTAAATATGGCCACATCAAAGATCAACGAGGTATATAAAATCAGATCATCGGTGTTTCAGGACGATTTTGCCAAAGAAGGAGACGAAAATAAACTGGAGTTTATGCTTCAAAAATATGCTGACCTGTATTTGTATGATAACTATGAAAATGGTAAAGTAGCCGGAGGACGGATACAGTACGTCCACCTGTTCATTCTGATTGGTATTTTTATTCTCTTCATTGCCAGTATAAATTTCATCAACCTGTCTACCGCCAAAGCCATAGGCCGGACAAGAGAAATCGGCGTAAAGAAATCATTTGGCGCCTCCAAAAGATCGCTGATTGGTCAATACCTGATGGAGTCAGTGCTTTTGAGTATGCTTTCGCTGGCTGTTGCCATCATGGTGGTCTGGTCTCTGCTTCCGTATTTTAACACCATGGTACAAAAAGACCTTTCCATTGGCCTGAACGTAGAAATGATCCTGATGGCACTGTCGATTATTTTACTGGTAGGGATTGTTGCCGGTAGCTATCCGGCATTTTACCTATCCAGGTTAAAAGTACTGACGGTATTGAAAGGAAAACTCGGGGATAGGGCAGCCAGCGCCTGGGGGCGGAAGACATTGGTTGTTTTCCAGTTTACCTTGTCCATTATTCTGATCGCGTCAGTCATGGTAGTGTTTTACCAGATGGATTATGTCATGCATAAAAACCTGGGTTATGACCGTGACAACCTCATTTATTTCAAACGGGAAGGGAAGCTGATGGAAAATCATCAGGCGTTTATTGAAGAAGTTAAAAAGCTTCCAGGTATATCGGGAGCTACACTCACGCAATTCAGGGCGGGTTTCTATAACTGGACCGAAGGAGTGGATTGGCCGGGAAAAACAGCGGAAAACGGTGTACAATTTCAACAATTCTTTTCGGGCATAGGGCTGATAGAAATGATGGGACTCGAAATTTTAGAGGGACGAGGTTTTTCCCATGATTTTAACGAAAACCAGAGTGTTATTTTTAACGAGACAGCTATTGCCGCCATGGGTTTGGAGGATCCTATAGGTAAAACTATCCGGCATTATACCGGAGAAAAGAAAATCGTCGGCGTGGTCAGGGATTTCAACCCGCTATCACTGCGCGATAAAATAAGACCCATGGTTTATTTAGTTAATCCGGACAGGGCCAACTATGTCATTGCCAAGCTGAACAAGGGTATGGAACTGGCAACCATCAGAAAACTGGAAGCATTGCACGACACATTTAACCCCGGGTATATTTTTGAGCCAAAATTTGTAGATCAGGACTACCAACAATTGTACACCTCTGAAAAGCAAATATCCAGGCTGTCAAGCCTTTTTGCCGCATTGGCTATTTTTATCTCTTGCCTGGGGCTCTATGGCCTGATCTCCTTCACCACCGAGCGAAGAACAAAAGAGATTGGCATACGCAAAGTCTTGGGTTCAAGCGCTTTTGGCATTGTATACCTGCTATCGATTGATTTTTCCAGGATGGTTTTGGTTGCTGCCATAATTGCCCTTCCCATCAGCTATCTGGCAGCATCCAATTGGCTGGAAAACTTTGCCTATCATATTGATTTACCATGGTGGATCTTCCTGATTGCCGGATTGGGCGCATTTCTGATTGCCTGGTTGACCGTTGGTTCCCAAGCCTACAAATCAGCCAGGATCAATCCTTCGGAATGCCTGAAAGAGGATTGAAATTTCTGTAAAAAGATAATAAAAACCGGGCGTACGTCTGCAACTTCGTTTCGGCGTAAGTATGAAAAAGAAAGGAAACAACTATAACTGGGCGTATGTCTTCGACTACGCCCTTTTATATTTTCGTGGCGGCGATGCAGGATCTGTGATCCGGTTTATTTTAAAACCAAAGTCAATTAGAAAGTAAAAACCATTGATTGACGTTGTCTTGATATGAGGGTGTAGTTTAAACTACACCCAGAGTTTTAGTAAAAAAAAGGAAAAAGAATTACTGGGCGTATGTCTTCGACTACGCCCTTTTATATTTTCGTGGCGGCGATGCAGGATCTGTGATCCGGTTTATTTTAAAACCAAAGTCAATTAGAAAGTAAAAACCACCGATTGACGTTGCCTTGATATGAGGGTGTAGTTTAAACTACACCCAGAATTTTAGTGAAAAAAAGGAAAAAGAATTACTGGGCGTACGTCTGCGACTACGCCCTTTTATATTTTTATGGCGGCGATGCAGGATCTGTGATCCGGTTTATTTTAAAACCAAAGTCAATTAGAAAGCAAAACCACCGATTGACGTTGCCTTGATATGAGGGTGTAGTTTAAACTACACCCAGAATTTTAGTGAAAAAAAGAAAAAATAATAACTGGGCGTACGTCTGCGACTACGCCCTTTTATTTTCCATGGCGGGGATGCAGGATCTTTGATCCAGGTTATTTTAAAGGAGAATCAAATAGAAGATAACCACAGTTGAGTGCCATCCGAGCAATCCAAAAAATCCGTGATCCAGACCACCACCTTATTGCATGCCACCATAATTATTTTTATCTTTTATAAGCCAATACATAAAACGTATTTTTTACAATGAGCTACGGGAATAATTGTATTATTTTTAGAGCTATACCAGCTATTTTCTGCGCTTTGATCACATGGTCCGACGTGTTCGGCCAAAGTGATGAAATCCAGTTTTCGCGCTATACTACCCTGGAGGGCTTGTCAGAAAACTATGTCAATTGCATATTTCAGGACTCCCGCGGTTTTATTTGGATTGGTACCAATGACGGTCTGAACAGATTTGATGGGTATAACTTTAAAATTTACCGGTTCCGGCCGGATCATCCGCAGGGAATCAGCAGTAATCTGATTCTCTCTTTAGCGGAAGATAAGAAGGGAAACTTGTGGATCGGGACAACCAATGAAGGTATCTCGCAATTGGACGTGGAAAAGGAACAATTCACTCACTATAAAAATACGGATGATTTTCCCCACCGTATAACCAAAAACTCAGCGCGTTCTATGCTGATTGATCACAATGATAATATATGGTTTGGCAATGCAATCGGACTTAATTTCATCAAAAAGCAGCCACTTCAATCGGAGTCGGAGCCACCGTGGTTTGCCGAAAAAACGGTCTTTGGTGAAGGTGTCAATGATGTGAGAACATTAGTCACGGATGGCAAAAATATTTGGGCAGGTGGGCGTTTGGGCCTTTTTTTGTTTAACACCGACATCGATCAGACCCCTTTACCAGCCGTACCGCTTGAATTGACAGATCGGCGGAGAAATCAGAATAACCTGGTTATGGGTGCTGTGCCCCTGGATGACGGACTGATTGTCGCTTACGGCCATGGCATCTACAGGTATAAATTCACCGATGCTTCCAGGTCAGCAGGGGTGTTTAGCAGGATTTCTTATCTTTTTTGCAATACGATATTATTAGATAAAGACGGCGTGTTATGGTGTGGAAATAATGAGGGGTTGTATAAGTTGATACTTAGCAAGAACAAATCAAGTATCATAAAAACCACCCAATACACCAGTAGCGAAGGCGAAAATAGTCTTGGCAATAACGTGATCACCAGTTTATTTCAGGATAAGTCCGGATTGATATGGATCGGTACCAACGGTAGTGGTGTAAGTGTGTTAAACACCAACAAAAAAAAGTTCCGGCATTATACCAATACCGAAGACGCCGGATCGATTTCCGCTAACATTGTACGGTCTATCTACGAGGATGGGGACCATAATCTCTACATTGGTACCAACCGGGGTGTATTAAATTTCCTGCCTGACGTAGCAAATAATAATTATCAAACCGGTTTTAAGCGATTTGGCTTACATGTTGTGCCAGGTGATTACCAGGAAATATATTGTTTTGCTGAAACGACCGATAAGGCGCGTCAAAAGACCATCTGGATCGGCGCCGGATTTCCAAGGACGATGACTTCTATTCCCTACCATGAACTTGTTAAAGGGGATCAGACATTCAAAACACATGACATGCCGGATAATCAAATACATGCGCTGCTATTAGATAAAGAAAACAACCTGTGGGCTGGCACTTATCTCGGCGGGTTATATAGAATCTCCGGGATTGGACAAAAACAGGAGTTTACTCATTTTTCGGCAGGTGGAAAGGATGCCATTGGTTCCAATATTATCCGCAGCATTCATGAAGATATGTTTGGAAACCTCTGGTTTGGCACGGGCAATGGCTTAAGTAAATTGCCAAAAGAAGAAAAACTTAAACACAACCCCAGGATAATCACCTATACCCATCGGCTACAGGATTCCACGTCGTTGAGTCATAACTATATTTTACCCATCTATGAGAGCATCACGGGGCAAATTTGGGTAGGTACCATGGGTGGGGGACTAAATAAAGTAATCAAGGGAGATAAAGCAGATAACGATACATTTGTTTCCTACGGTACCAAAGATGGTTTTCCGAATGATGTGATCAAAGGTATTTTGGAAGATGACAGAGGTAATTTATGGGTATCCAGTAACAAAGGCATCTCCAAATTTAACCCTGCCACCGGTGACATAAAAAACTATGACATTTTCGATGGGCTGCAGGATTTCGAGTTTATGGAACTGGCTGCCTGTAAGAGACACGATGGAGAAATGCTGTTTGGAGGCATCAATGGTTTTAACGCCTTTTATCCGGATCAGATTGTGGACGATACCTCCAGGGTCAAAATTGTGTTAACTGACTTTCAGCTATCACACCAGTCGGTTGGCGTAGGGGAAAGCGTCAATGGCAACGTAGTACTTGAGCGATCCATCACAGCCACCAGCCAGATATTCCTTTCGCACGATCAGAATAGTTTTGCCATTACCTTTGCCGCGTTACATTATGCCGCTCCTATGAAAAATCAATATGCTTATAAGCTGGAGGGGTTTGATGAGCAATGGATTAAAGTAAATGCCGACAACAGAATTGCCAAATATACTAACCTTGGCTCCGGTGATTATATTTTTAAAGTAAAGGCGACCAATAATGACGGTATTTGGACCAATATTCCCAAGTCGCTGCATATAGCCATCGCCAAGCCAATCTATCTCACCGCCGGAGCATGGCTCATTTATGCTTTTCTGTTCCTGGCCTTCCTTTGGTTTCTAAGACAGTATTCTATTATTCGTAATAACAAAAAAAACGAATTGCTGATGGCCCGCTTTGAGAAAGAGAAACTGGATGAATTGACCAGGTTGAAATTTACTTTTTTCACCAATATATCGCATGAGTTTAAAACCCCACTGGCCCTGATCATCGGCTACCATGAAAAGTTGCAAAAAAGCTGGGGTACACTGTCCAAGACCAAAATAAAAACCGACCTCGATATCATTAACAGAAATGCCAATGTCTTATTGCGGCTGATTAATCAGCTCATGGATTTCAGAAAGTTGGAACAGGGCAAGATGACTATAATGGCAGAAAAGGATAACATTACAGAATTTATCGCGCAGATTCAGGAGTCATTTCAGGTATTGCTAACCAGAAAAAGGATTAGCGCCAGCTTCAAGGCTTCTGATGAAGACATCCTGTTGTATTTTGATAAGGATAAAATGGAAAAAATAATTTATAACCTCCTTTCCAATGCGGTGAAATATACGCCTGAAGGCGGAACTATAGAAACCATTATATCCAGGGAAGAGGACCAGGTGGTAATTAAAATTACAGACACAGGTATTGGAATTCCCGGGGAAATGCAACGTCATCTGTTCGAGCGGTTTTATCAGGGATCAGCTTTCAGGCATACGCTGGCAGGAAACTTGTCAGGTACCGGTATTGGGTTGTCTCTTTCCAAGGAATTGGTAGAGATACAGGGAGGTACTATCAATTTTACCAGCAAGGAAGGAAGTGGAACCTGCTTCTATCTCACATTTCCCCGTGGTACAGCACACTTAAAAAAAGACCAGATATTAAACCCGGATCAACAGTCGGCAACTGTTGTGGAAAAGACCCGCCTGACCTATGAAGATGTACTACCGATTGGGACTCCAACCAGGGAGAAAGCAATAGAGCAGGTAAAGACCAATTTGAAAATTCTGATTGTCGATGACAATGTTGAGATCAGAAATCTGGTAAGTGACGGGCTGGCGGCGGATTTTATGACAGTGGAGGCTCAAAACGGTGCCACCGCCTTTGACATATGTCTTGCCGAACATCCCGACCTGATTGTCAGCGATATAATGATGCCGGTTATGGACGGGTACGAACTATGCCATAAGATCAAAAATGATCACCGTACCAGCCACATTCCAATAATTCTACTTACCGCAAAGGATTCAGCTGAAGGGCGCATAAGAGGTTATACTGAGGGTGCCGATGGCTATATCGGTAAACCTTTTAACCTGAAAGAATTGAACGTTCATATTCAGTCGGTGATCGATTCGAGAAATAAAATAAGGCAAAGGTTCCGGGAAAAGATTAAAATCGATCCGGACGAACTGGCCATTTCCAATCTCGATAAAAAATTCATGGTTCAAATAACCCGGTATGTAGAAAGTAACCTGTCAGAACCAGGCCTGTCGGTCGAGCAGTTGGTCAATCATTTCAAAATCTCCGGTGTCACCCTCAATAAAAAATTAAAGTCCCTGACCGGCAAGACCGCCAATAGCTTTATCAGGTCAATGCGTCTGAAACGCGCCATGCACCTTTTACGGAATGAACCTTTGACCGTCTCCGAGGTAACGTACAAAGTTGGGTTTAACGACCTGAAATATTTTAGGGAATGTTTCAAAAAAGAATACGACATTAATCCAAGCGAATACCGGCGAAAAGTAACGAACTGATCAAAAACCTCTCTAAGGGTATTCTGATTTTTTACCTGCTTTGGAAATACACCCCAAATCTTTGGATTTACCACTCATATGCGAAAAAACGGATCGGTACCTTTATTACTGAGAAAAGCCTCAATTCCCGGTTGAAATATTTTTTAAGCCCTTCAACCGTCTACCGCTTATCTCGATTTTTAAAACTAGAGAAACCAAAACTTAATGCTATGAGAAAACTTATCTACTTTCTATCCATGCTGGTACTTTTCCAACCTTGTGTTTTTCCCGCCGACACCACCGTGCGGAGAGCATTGGGTGGAAGTACCGGAACTTACCAATGATTTTTATTCTTTAAAACAACCAACTATCATGAAACATAACAAACTAACAATCAACTTTTTATTGGTACTACTCATGTGCTCCTTAACGGCTTATTCTCAAACCGTTAATGTTACGGGCACCTTGCAGAAATGGCATAAAATTACCGTTTCTTTAACCTTGCCAGGAGGCAATTTAACAGAAACCGCCAACACCTTCAGAAACACCAGAATGGATGTGATTTTCAACAGGCCTGGTGGGGGAAGTATCCGTGTACCGGGTTTTTTCGCCGCGGACGGCGATGCAGCCAATACCAATGCGACCCAGGGCAAAGTCTATAAGGCCTATCTGCGACCTGATCAAACCGGGACCTGGACTTACAGGGTGCTTTATTATACAGGCACTGATGTGTCAATCAGCACCATGGGCAGCTTGCCATCGCCTGTCCACGACCTTACAGGTACGGTTGGCAATGTTACCACTTCCGACAAAACAGCCCCGGACTTTCGGGCCAAAGGACGTCTGCAATATCAGACGACCGGTACGGACAATGAACGACGGTATCTCCAATTTGCCGAAACAGGAGAATACTTTCTGAAATTAGGACCTGATTCTCCCGAGAATTTATTGGATTACAACGATTTTGATTTTGATGATACCAGGAATGGCTGTGCGTTGTGTACGCAACATTTCTTTAATCCTCACGCCGGGAATTTTAACAGCGGTGACCCTACCTGGGACGGCGGCAAGGGCCAGAACCTGATTGGTGCCCTTAATTATTTGAAAAACCAGCAGATGAATTCCATATCCATGTCGTTGTTCGGGGGAGATGATAAAAACGTTTTCCCATGGACCACGGTAAATAGCAAATTCATTTACGACGTTTCCAAGCTGGAGCAATGGGAAATTGTGTTTGACCATGCGGAGAAGAACGGATTGCTGTTGCATTTTAAACTGGCAGAAAACGAAAATTGGAACGCGCTTAATACAACTACCCTCAATGTATATTACCGGGAAATGGTGGCACGCTTCAGCCATCACCTGGCTGTAGAATGGAATATTTCTGAGGAATACAGGGGTAGTGCATCTTCAGCTTTGCCGCGCATCAGTTGGTTGGCTTCTATTGATCCGTGGCAAAATCATAGAGTAATTCATACTTATCCGGGAGAACACAGCAAGTACCAGGAATGGTTGAATTTGAATGCTGACCTGACCGGCGCTTCCATTCAAAGCCCTAATACCAACAATTACAATCTGGTTTTTTCCGGACCAGCCGGAATTCTTACCTGGATCAACAATTCCAAAAATGATGGAACACCATGGGTGGTTGCCAGCGATGAGCAGAATCCCGGAAGCACGGGTGTTTATACCTCCGAAGATATCAATAACAGCAATGTGACTGTACAAGCCCGTAAACGGGTACTTTGGAAAACATTAATAGCCGGCGGCGCAGGTGTTATGTGGTATGGTGGGGGACAGGGTGATTTTAAGACAGAAAATTTCAATCGTTTCTCCACCCTGTTTAACTGGACCCGCTACGCCATCCTGGATTTCTTTGAAGGAAACAACCTGGAATACTGGAAAATGGTGAATAGCGATAACCTGGTTTCGGGTTCCGGCAATCACTGCCTGGCAGAAGCCGGCCAGGCATATGCTATTTATCTTGAAAATGGCGGTTCAACTAATTTAAACCTCAACGGCCAATCCGGAACGTTTGATGTAAGATGGTTTAATCCCAGGAGCGGCGGCGGCTTGTTAAACGGGAATGTCACTTCCGTAACCGGCGGGGGCACCAGAAGCCTTGGAAATCCTCCCAATACCATTACTTCCGACTGGGCCATCCTGGTGACAGCTCAGACCGGCACTGATCCGGTCTCCGGAGTCAGTGTCTCACCCACCGCCGTGTCACTGGCACAGGGACAAACTGCCAGCTTAATCGCGACGGTTGCTCCTCCCACCGCTGCTGATAAAAGTGTGACCTGGTCATCTGACAATACCGCTGTAGCGACCGTTAGTGCCAGCGGACTGGTGACAGCATTATCTCAGGGAAATGCTACCATTACGGTGACTACGGTTGATGGAGGCTTTACGGCCACCAGCGCTGTGACTGTTTCTGCAAGTTCTATAATAAATCTAAATCCGACCAACGATGCCTACCTGCAGGGAAGTACAGCATTTAATAATGCCGATCTGAGGGTGGAAACCAATAACCGGGTAAGCTACCTGATGTTTGATCTGAGCGGCATTTCCGGAACTATCAATAGCGCCGAGTTAACCCTGGCCGTTGGTTCTGACACGGGTAACGGACCCATCAATGTTGATGAGGGGAATAGCAGCAATTGGACTGAAACAAATCTATCAAACAGCAATAAACCAGCCTCCGCTGGTCAGCTGGGAACATTAAACGCCACCTACGCTTCCAACCAGTCTTATACCTGGACCTTAAACGCCGGCGCCATTTCAGGTGGTGGTAACCTGAGCCTTATAGTGACGCAAACTTCGGGTAATGATGTCTCTTTTGCTTCCAAGGAAAACGGAAATGCATCGAAAGTACCCGTACTTACCTTAAATGTTTCGACAGGTAATACCAACGTACCCGTAACCGGTGTAAGTGTTGCGCCGGCCACATTAGCGTTAGATGCAGGACAAACCGGCAACCTGACCGCTACTGTAGCACCTCCCAATGCGACGGATCCATCCGTTAGCTGGAGTTCCAGTAACACTGCAGTAGCCACAGTCAGTGCGAGTGGAGTGGTCTCCGCGGTATCGGCAGGGACGGCAACCATTACAGCTACTACAACCGATGGTGGGTTTACTGACACGAGTTCCATCACCGTATCTGATCCGCCATCTGGTGGCGATATTACATTAGGCAATAGCACCACAACCGATGCCACCCATGACGGCTGGAACTCAAATATGGTCATCAATGAATCGGATACTTATACTAACAACACCGGATCCGCTCAGCAGCTGCAGATTGATGATTTTATTTTCTATGCCTGGCGCGAAGCAGATCCCGTGACGCCTTTTATCGTGAAGGTTAATGGGGATAATGATTTTACTGTATTGGCGGTGGGAACAACCCGTACATCTTCTGCATACAATGTGGGAGAAAATACCTTTGCATTTAACACGGGGACTGCCAAAGTCATTACCGTTGCCAATGGTGAAACAATTGCCACGGGCTTTCTGGATGCTAATGCCGACGGTTCCGGCGGAAGTATTGGTTCGGTAATTCCATTTGATGAGAACGCGCCTGCGGACCAGCTGTGGTATACAGGTGGTTCGGCTTCCGGCAATTCGGGAAGTGTTACGGAAGGGGCAGCTCCAGGAGCCGGAACGAATACGATTACCACCCTAAGCAGAAACTATCGTTATAAAATGGTGTTATCCGTATCGGGAGGTACTTCACAACCCGTAACCGGTGTAAGTGTGGCACCGACGACATTGGCCCTGCAAACGGGACAAACCGGAAATTTAACTGCCACGGTTATACCTGCCAATGCCACTAACCAATCGGTAAATTGGAGTTCCGACAATACAGCGGTGGCCACCGTCAGTGCCAGTGGAGTTGTCACAGCAGTAGCGGTCGGCAATGCCAGCATTACTGTAACTACCGTGGATGGCGGATTCACAGCCATAAGCGCGGTCACAGTCACTTCCGGAGGCGGAACGCCTGTTACCACAACCCTGGAACCAATTCACGACGCCTACCTTCAGGGCGCCACCAATTTTAATAATACCATTTTAAGGGTAGAATCAGGCAACCGGGTAAGTTATCTCATGTTTGACCTGAGCGGGGTTAATGGCACCATTACTGATGCCGAGCTAAAAATGACGTGCAACGCCGATGCCGGAAATGGTAATATCAATATTAACCTTGGAAACAGCAACAATTGGACAGAAAGCAATCTTTCCAATGCTAACAAACCGGGAGTAGGTGCCTTATTGGGTAACCTGAACAGTACCTACAGCATTGGCACCACCTATACCTGGACTTTAACGGCAGGTTCGCTGAATGGCGGCGGCAACGTTAGCCTGATTGCCACTCAGACGAGTGGGGGAGATGCAGCTTTCGCTGCCAAGGAAAACACCGTCACGGCGCCGCAGTTGGTGATTACCTATACGCCCGCAAGTAGCGCAAGAACCACCGGCATCCTGGAAGTCCAGGGATCATCCGGCAAAACCAGTGCAAAACTCTTTGGAAAGACAAAGGCCATTATGTTTCCAAATCCGGCTTCCGGCGGTCATGTAACATTATATCTTGGCGGGCATGAGGGTACTGCGCACATCAATATATTTGATGCTGCAGGCAAACTAGTCCACAAAACCATGACCAAAACCAGTAGGATGGATCTGGACGCCAATATATTTCCTTTAAAAGGGATCTATATATTTAATATCAGCAGCGTTGGCAAAAGCGAGGTATTAAAGTTAATTGTGAGGTAAGCTTTCATGTCAAGCTGTTATTAAATCGGTTTGTCGGGAATGTGCCTTAAAAGCCGGACTGGACTCCTAGTCAAATGGGTTTTGGGCGGCAGCGGCACATTCCTTTAGCGTTCTCCTAAGATTACTGGCAGGGCCGGTAGACGAGTTACGTGGAGAAATTAATGACCAAAGCTATTATTAAACTAAGAATTTAGTTATTATATTAGCCTAAACATTAACATCGCTTCATGAAAACCCCAGGTGTCCTTTTCCTTATATGCCTACCCACCGTTTTTGCCCTCAATGCGCAGGATGGAGAAAGCAAACAGGTGAATGCTGGCAATACCAACCACCATCAAATTATCCAAAGAGCCGGGCTCATCAGCATAAAGCATGGAAGGGACGCTGCCGGCCGTTATCTGGAATCGCAGCGGATATTGGCGTCGGAAAGGCGTATTCGAATAAGCTATGAAAATTACCGGCATAACACGACCGCAGCCGATGTGACCGAACTGGATTTAAGCTATATGCAACTGACTGCCCTGCCCGACTTTATTTTTAAGTATAAAAACCTGAGAAGGCTAAACCTTTCACAAAACCGAATTTCCAGGTTGCCGGGACGGCTGAGGAAACTTAAGGATCTGGAGTATATAAATCTGTCAGCAAATCGCCTGGATACTGTTGTATTGAAATCGCCGAGGTTAAAAAAGCTTAAAAGCCTGGATCTTTCGTGGAATAACCTGGCAGAACTTCCCGGCTGGATAAAGAAGTTTAGAAAAATTACAGATCTGGATGTGAGCTCGAACGAGTTTACCTGTATCCCGAAAAGGATTAAAAAACTCAAATCACTCAAAACGTTGCGGATACACCTGAGTGATCTTAGGGATTTTGGCAAAAATTTTAAATATGCGCGGAAACTTAAATCATTAAAGGAAATTTCAGCGCATCACGCTGGTATTCGGAAAATTCCTGATGAGATATCGATGCTGCGCAATTTGGAACATTTAACGTTAAGCGCCAATAAGATCGAATATTTCTCCGGCCATATTGGTGAGCTCAATAAACTTAAAGGGCTGGATTTACATGGCAGCGCTTTGACCATGTTACCTGGTGAATTGTTCTTCTGCACCAACCTCGTTAGCTTAAATTTACAACAAAACAAATTGAGAAGACTACCGGAAGGTATTTCCAGACTCCGACAAATTTCAGCATTATATTTAGCCCACAATGAATTGGAATATTTGCCGGAAGAGATAGGCGACATGGATTTGGAGGCAGTTTACCTATATGATAATAAGCTAACCTCCCTTCCTGAATCCTTCAAAAATTTGTCTCATCTTAGATACATAAGATTCGATAATAATTACCTTTCCGAATTTCCGGCGCAGCTGCTGGGCCTTGAAAATTTGGCGTACATCGATTTCACGAATACAGATATTACTGTTTTGCCTGAAGAAATCGTCAATGTTAAAAGTTTAGAATTATTGGCTTTTAAAGAAGTCCAGATAGATCCTACTAATCCGTTAAATGACAATTATGAGACGCTTATCCGGACACTTCATGAGCGGGGAGTGGCGCTCTTTCCTCCAAGAAATTAGGCCAGGCAAAGGCTTTTCATAAATATGAGATTGAAACCATACCTGGTGTGAATAGCAGGTCGGGAAGTCCGGTGGCGTTCATACCCGTACATTGTGGTCGCCTTCGAACATATTTTTTGTATAAAAAATCTATTTCACTCCATTTTGGCCTATTTTTTCTATTTGGCAAGCTATTTGTCTTCTAAAACAACAGAGATGGGAATCTTTACTTTATCGGCAAATTGAAAATTTTCTTACCAAAGGAAAACAAGCCAATCCAGCCGATCTTACTTTTATTACCACGCATTTTTATGTCCGGGAGAGCATATAAAGTCAATACTTAAAATAAATACTAACCTAAACCAAACACCATGAAACAGTTTGTTTTCATCGTGATCTTCATGATCACCAATACCTCCTTTTTATTAGCACAAACTAATACCGGGAAATACCATATCTACCTCGACATAGCTCATGGCCAGCGATTCTGGAATGACCCGCAGGACATGGTTGCCGGTGCCGGACAAGATCTGGAGCGAGTAAAATACCTGACTGGTCAAATTGAAACTACCGCCGCCGCAGTAGGCGCATCGGTCGGTTACTTTAAATCCAAAATCAAGCCGGTAGATCTCAGCGACTGCGATCTTTTGTTTATTCACATACCCTCAACTTCTTATCATGCTGATGAAGTGAACGCTATTATTAACTATATTCGAAATGGAGGGGCACTTTTTTTAGTAATGGATGCAGATTACTGGTCCACCCTTAAGCAAACCAACGTTAACCAGATTATCAGTCCGTTTAATATCCGGTTTGGAGCCAACAGTGCAGATACCCTGTCCGGAGGATTTACAAAAGCAGGTGTTCTCACCAGCGAGGCCTTAAAGGTCACCTATCATGGCGCAAGGACCTTATCCGGAGGTACACCTTTTACCTTCAACACACAATCGCAGCAGCCATTTGGCACGTATAGGGACCTGAAAAGAGGTGGGAAAATTGCTGTCATGGGTGATGGTATGGTATCGCTGTATATGACGTCGTGGAAAGACGTAAAAGACTACCAATGCCAGGAGTTCATGCAGGCGGTTTTTCAGTGGCTGTTGGAATGATTAATAACCCGTATCGCCTTAGTAAAGATCTTACAAAACAGGAGGCCTCCCAGCTACATTGTGAGGCTTCCGGACTTTACCAAAGCAAATGCAACGGTAACAAGCCAAAGGAATTTTATATTGGTTTGAATTTAAACACCCAATTACTATCGATGCCGGCAACAATTTAAGGGTACAACCGGGGATCAAGATAAGTGCGGAAGATTACTACTTTATTGGAATTCCGAACGGAGGTTTAGATATAATCAATAAATTAGTTAATTTTATATCTTATGAAGATGATTTTAAAAAATTCTGATAATTTTTTAAATGAAAGGTTAAATATCACCAAAAAGGAAATACCTTGCCTGGATTCTTCATGGCATTATCATGCTCCTTATGAACTTATCTACATATCTCAAAGCTATGGAATTCGTTTTGTAGGCGACAGTGTCTCTCATTTTTTCCCAGGTGATTTGGTATTGGTTGGGCCATATTTACCCCACCTATGGCGAAATGATGCTTCATATTATAAAGATGAGGGTACCAAAAAGGTTAAAACGATTATCTTAAAATTTACCAGGGACTTTATTGGCGAAGAAACATTCAAATACCCTGAATTTGCGGATATTGACCAGATGCTTGAACAGGCAAAGTTTGGCCTGTGCTTTGGCAAAAGTATTAGCAAAAAACTTCACAACGACTTAATTGGTATTATTGATTTATCCCCTGCGGAGCAATCGATAAAGCTCCTGGATACCTTGTGCCGCCTGTCATTAACCGATGACAAAAAAGTGTTGTCAACTTCGGACATGCGACAATATACAACTGAGCATTCCCATCGCTTAGATGCTGTGTTGAAATACATTTCAGATAATTATGCTAACTACATTACCCTTAATGATGTGGCTGATGTAGCCTGCATGACCACGAATTCCTTTTGCCGTTTTTTCAAAAAGATGACTAATAAGTCATTTACCCAATTTTTAAATGAGGTGCGTATTCGTAATGCCTCGCGGTTGTTGATACAAGACAATTTGTCCGTGTCCGAAGTGTGTTACATGGTCGGCTACAATTCTGTCACTAACTTCAATAAGCAGTTTAAGCAAATAATGGGTAGTACCCCAAAAGATTATCGAAGTACCATCTGATCCCGCTGCCTCACTTCATTAATAACTTTAGATGAGGTAAAATAATGTAACTGCAGGGTAAATGCGGCTATTACCAAATTGTCTTATTCTATTTTATTTGTAGTTTCCAGTACCGGAAAGCTATTCTGCCAAAATACTCGGGGATAAGCGCCGGAGAGATGCTGGCTTTATGAATAAAAGTTTGATAATAAGATTATGATGAAGATAAAATGTATTTTATCACTGCTGCTGATCATTGCTGTCCCAAAGCACATTAATGCTCAGAAAAAACCAAATGTCATTATACTATTCTCCGATGATGCAGGCTATGCTGATTTTGGATTTCAAGGTAGTAAAGTGATGAAAACTCCACATTTGGATAAACTGGCCGGTCAGGGTGTAAAGTTTACACAAGGATATGTTACCGCGTCGGTTTGCGGCCCTTCAAGAGCAGGGCTTTTGACCGGTAAATATCAACAAAGGTTTGGCTTTGAAGAAAATAATGTGCCTGGTTTTATGAGTCAGTCGGGATTGACAGGTGACGATATGGGGATACCATTGGATCAACCAACAATCGCTGATTATATGAAATCCCTGGACTACAAAACTGCATTCTACGGAAAGTGGCATCTGGGGGGCGCCGATCGTTTTCATCCCACAAAGAGAGGGTTTGATGAGTTTTATGGATTCCGGGGCGGTTCCCGCAGTTATTTTCCCTATAAGAATTTACCTAAAAACCATCTGGATAAAATGGAGCGCGGCTTTAGGAATTTTGAGAAGCATTCAGGTTATCTGACCGATGTATTGGCCGATGAAGCTGTATCATTTATTGACAGGAACCGGGATAATCCTTTTTTCATAATTTTATCATTCAACGCCGTTCATACACCCATGGATGCTAAAACAGAAGATCTGGAAAAATTTCCGCAATTGACTGGCAAACGACAACAGGTAGCCGCCATGACGCTTGCTTTGGATCGCGCCTGTGGCAAGGTACTCCTTAAACTAGCGCAGTTGGGTTTGGATGAAAACACCATTGTTGTTTTTACGAATGACAATGGCGGTCCATCTGACAAAAACGCTTCCATTAACGCACCTTTAAGTGGCACCAAATCCAATCACATGGAGGGTGGCATTCGCGTTCCATTTCTTATGCGTTGGCCTCGTGAAATTCCTGGAAATATGGTATATGATTATCCAATTAGTACACTTGATCTATTGCCTACTTTCTTTTTGGCAGGAGGGGGAGATGCCGGTAACCTGAAGGAAATAGATGGCGTTGATCTTTTACCTTTCCTGAAAGGGGAGAACAAGGAACGGCCTCATAAAATATTGTACTGGAAAAAGGAATCTCGCGGGGTGATAAGAGATGGGGATTGGAAACTTATTCGCTTCCCCGATCGTCCGGCTGAGCTTTATAATATCAAGGAAGACATATCCGAACACCATAACCTGGCTGCTCATCATCCCGAAAAGGTAAAAGCAATGTTTAAAAAGCTTTTTGAATGGGAGTTGACATTAGAGCGCCCCTTATGGCAACTTAAAAGAAGTTTTGAAAAATTTGACATAGACCGAATGGATCAATACCGATAGCTGAATCCATTGAAATTGGATACTCATCATCAAATTTCTGCTGTATGTTCTTGAATTTATTCCTCCTGTTTACATTTCTTATAGTACTGGTTTTTTCCATTTCAAAATGGAATATACATCCTTTTATAGCATTAATCCTTACTGCTATAGGTTTGGGGCTTACCATGGGACTGGGAGGAAAACAAACGGTAGAGGTACTTTTAAAAGGATTTAGTGAAACCTTGCGATGGATTGCCGTTATCATTATCCTGGGGGCCTTTATCGGAGAAGTATTGCAGGAAACCGGCGGGGCCTTCCGCATTTCCGGAGGTATCATAAAATGGGTAGGAGAAAAAAAGTTGCCCTGGGCAATGGGTTTAACAGGTTACCTGGTTTCGATACCGGTATTCGTTGATGTTGCGTATATTCTTTTACAACCGGTAACGGAGTCTTTATCGGTAAAAAGCAAAAAGCCGGTATTATATATCGGACTTTCTCTTACTGCCGGCTTGACAGTATCACATACTTTAATTCCGCCTACTCCCGGGCCTATGGCGGTGGCTTCTTTGTTAAATATAGAGCTGGGTAGTATGCTGTTTATCAATATAATAGTAGCAGTTGCAGCGATGTTTGGCGGTGTGCTCTGGGTAATTTTCTTTTGCAAAAGATCATGGATTGAATACGATAAAAAGCTGCGTGAGGCCGCTGACACCAAACAAAGCGAACCTGTATCAACGCAAATTTCCGGTAAATACAATTTGCTTTTAGACGTTTTGCCTATTCTAACACCTATTGTTCTGATTGGATTAGGCGCGTTTATACAATTTGAATCCGTAAATACGGCATCAAAAATATTTGAGTTTGTCACCACACCGTTAACGGCAGTTTTATTAGGTGCGTTTATGGCCGGAGTACTTTTTAAAGTCGCTAAAACTCAAAACACGCTCAACAAACTTGTTGAACAGGCTATTTTAAAATCCGCGCTGGTGATTATGATTACCGGGGCAGGTGGCGCTCTTGGATATATTATACGGGAAACCGGTATTCAAAATGAAATTGTTCACATTTTTGCAGCTTTTCCTTTTTTAGGCGTTATGCTTCCTTTTATTATTGCATCGGTGCTCACCGTTTCGACAGGCTCCATAACAGTCTCACTGGTGGGTAGTGCCTCCATGCTTGGCCCTATGATAGATACTTTGCCGGTATCGCCTGAAATGGTTGCTGCACTAATTGGTTGTGGCTCTTTCTGCGTATTCCACGCCAACGCCAGCTTTTTTTGGTTGCTCAACCGATTACACGAGGTCCCACCAAAGACACTTTATAAAACATTTACGATGCAATCACTGGTTATGGGCCTTTCCGGTTTGTTGGGAGTCCTTATTTTATATCTGATTGGATTTTAAGGGGCCTGGACTGCTATGTGACTGCTTTTAATTACAGCTGCAGGAAAGAGGGGTAAAATAATGCAGTAACAGGGTAAATTTCATTCATACCAACCCGACATATTCACCTTTTTTTGTATTAGATCAATCACCCCGGTATTAAATAGAAGATAGCATGAAAATAAAATCGATTGAAACATTTATTTTATCCGATCAGCTTCAAAACAGTTTTTTCTTTTCGCAATGGGCTTATAAGGAAAGGCGGGTATGCATTGTGAAAATCACAACAGATAGTGGAATCTGTGGCTGGGGTGAGGGGTACGGTCCGGCAGATGTTTTAAAGGCTGGTATTAAACTATTAAAGCCTTTACTGATCGGTAAAAATCCCATTGCGCAGGAAACGCTTTGGTTTGAGATGTACAGAAAGACGCTTGACTTTGCAAGGCGGGGTATCTTGACCGCATCAATCAGTGCTATTGACGTAGCACTTTGGGATATTAAAGGCAAAGCTTTGAATTCACCTGTAAGCTTGCTTATGGGCGGGCAATACCGGACGCAGGTGGTACCTTATGCCACTGGCTTGTATTTTTCTGATAGTGCGCAACTGGCAGAGAAACTGGCGACCGAAGCCATGGGATATGTTGAGCAGGGATTTAAGGCCATTAAGATGAAGGTGGGGTTTTCAATCAGGGAAGATGTTGATTTTGTAAAGACGGTAAGGACAGCCATCGGAGAAGACATCCAGCTAATGGTAGATGCCAACCATGCCTATTCTTTCGTGGAAGCTACAAAATTGGCCACGTTAATTGAGCCTTTTAATATAAGTTGGTTCGAAGAACCAATTTCACCTGAATTTTATCACCAATATAAGGAGCTAAGAAGCAAGACTCGTATCCCGATCGCCAGCGGGGAATGTGAATACTTACGCTATGGGTTTCACCAACTGCTGAAAAATAATTCCGTCGATATCCTGCAAGTCGACATTTGTGGGGCCGGCGGTCTGACCGAAGCAAAAAGAATTGCTGCCCTGGCCAGTACCTATGGTGTTGAAATAATACCCCATGTCTGGGGAACCGGGATTGCCTTCCATGCGGCATTGCACTTTATAGCTAACCTGGAACCGGTACCCGGAAGGTTGTTTCCCCCGGATTTCTATATTGAATATGATCGGACCGAAAGTACTATTCGGGAGTCTCTTACCTTTCCGGCTGTCAGCATGAAAAACGGATACATCGACATTCCGCAAACGCCTGGACTCGGTATAGAAGTAGATGAAGAAGCGCTGTGCCGGTTTTCGGAAGAAGTGCTTTATTAAAATTTAAAATTGTGTGAAATGAATTTTGGATATCAGAAACTATATATTGATGGTCATTTGATCGATGCCGCGGATGGCCGGCGCCAGACAATAATTTGTCCGGCTACGGAAGAAAAGGTGGCAGAAGTGGCCTGGGCTGGTGAAGCTGATGCATTGCTTGCCTTGCAGGCTGCTCAAAAGGGATTTGAATATTGGTCCGCGTTATCGCTGGCTGAAAGAACCGACTGGATGTTGAAACTTCGGCAAGCGGTTTTGGAGAAAGAAGATATTTTGCGACAGGCAATAATCCATGAAATGGGCAAAACCTACCAAAGCGCATGGGAGGACATTGAGGCACTTATCAATGGATTGGAGTGGTATCCTTCTGCCATGAAACACTTACGAGATGAACAGATCCCGGATTACGAAAATACCCACCAACATAAAATGGTGCATCAACCCTCAGGTGTAGCGGTGGCTTATTTGGCCTGGAATTTTCCATTACTTAACATTGGCTTTAAAATCGGACCGGCCTTAGCTGCCGGTTGCAGTCTGATTATCAAGCCTTCCGAGCTATCTCCCGTTTCCGCCTATTTGCTCGGGGAAATCCTGGAGGGTATCAAATTTCCTCCTGGGGTTATCAACATACTGACAGGGCCTCCCGAAATTGTGGCTACGGCCATGACTCAAAGTGATATTCCCAGCCTTGTGACTATGATTGGTTCAACAGAAACGGGAAAAAAAGTAATTGCCGATAGCAACTCGAGCATCAAACGCCTGAGTATGGAACTTGGAGGCAACGCGCCCTTTATTGTATTTGAAGATGCCGATTTTGATGCGGCCATGGATTTAGCCATCGCTATTAAATTTGGAAATTGTGGCCAGATCTGTGTAGCGGCCAACAGATTCTTTATTCACGAAACTATCTATGACCACTTTCTGAAAGAATATATTAATCGTGCGAAAAACCTTAAACTTGGTTTTGGCGCTGAAGAAACGCCGGACATGGGCCCTCTTGTAAGCGAGGCCGCCAGAGAGCGTATGCAGCTTTTAATAAAAGATGCCCTTGAGAGTGGCGCTACTTTAGAAACCGGCGGAAAGGTACCGGATGCTTATCCCAAAGGCTATTGGTTTGAACCCACAGTTCTAAGCAATGTGTCCACCAATATGCGGGTCTTCAGGGAAGAAACCTTCGGGCCTGTGGCTCCTTTTATGTCTTTTCAAAACGAAAAAGAGGTACTTGCCCTGGCCAATGATACAGAATATGGATTGGCTTCTTACCTTTTTACAAATGACCACCGGCGTGTGGAGCGTTTTGCAAAACAGCTTCAATTTGGAGAGGTACATGTAAATGGCGTTAAATATGCCATCTATCTGCCTCATGGTGGTATTAAGAATAGTGGCATTGGTTATGACTGTTCTCATCTGGCCCTTGATGATTATCTAATTAAAAAACGTGTTACAATCACTGTTTAGGGCTCAAAATTGATTAAAACCTAATACTATGCAGGTCTTTTTACCACTTTTGCTGGTTGTGTTTGCCAGTGTTTTTCAAGGAAGTTTTGGCTTGGGTATGAAATATATGGCCCCGCTCAAATGGGAAGCGTGGTGGCTGGTACATGTTACCATAGCTATGATCATTTTTCCTCTTGCCTGGGCGCTGATCGTTGTTCCCGATTTGTTTGGTATTATTGCGAATGCTCCTGCCAATGCCATCTGGCTCGGGGGCTTGTTCGGGTTTTTATGGGGAATTGGGGGTATTTTATTTGGTAAAAGTGTACCCTTCATTGGCCTGTCGCTTACTTATGGAATTGTGATGGGCCTGGCCGCTTCGGTAGGTTCCCTTATCCCACTTTTTCAGATGGAAGATACCCTTTCAAACCCGGCGTTACCATATGTTTTAACTGGAGTAGTAATCATGCTGATTGGCGTGGCCATAACAGCCAATGCGGGAATTATGCGCGATCGCCTGAAAGCTTCTTCCGGCAGTACGTCCTCAAATATTACAAGGGGTATCACCATTGCCGTTACTTGTGGGATTTTGTCGGCTTTGTTAAATGTAGGTTTTGCCAATGCTACCCCTATTGCCAAAGTGGCTGAATCCGCAGGAGTGATTACCAGAAACAGTAGCCTCGCAGCATGGGTTGTGGTGCTCCTTGGAGCCTATGCTATGAATGTCATATATGCCGTGTTTTTATTATTCAAAAACAATAGCTGGAATTCCTTTGCTAACGCCAATACCAGGAAATCATTTATTTGGTCAATGGTAGCAGGGCTTTGCTGGTTTGCCGCATTGGGGATTTATGGACAGGGATCGGCCTTAATGGGGGAATTGGGACCGGTCGTTGGCTGGCCGATGTTACTCGGATTGTCGTTGATCATCAGCAACATTTGGGGGTATCTCTCTGGGGAATGGAAGGATGCTAAAATCCCTTTCCAACTGCTGTTGGTAGGATTGGCAGTGCTCATTTTGGCGAGCGCTATACTTGGGTATGCAAATACTGTTGTATTATGAAAAAATACAAAAACAAAAATAGTGACGATCATTTGAATGAATAGGGCAGGACTCGATACAATCCCGAAAAATAAAGGGCAAATCAACTTTTACCGATTGAGACCTGGCCATTTATGTTTTTTTTGTTAAAGAAATAACAAACTCATTATGAAAAAATCAATTATTGTCTTCCTTGGTTTGACGGTTTTATTTTCCTGCGCGCAAAAAAAGGAAAATTTCACCGGTCAAAAGCGGGTAATCGATTATGATAAAAATAGTGGAATTATTAATAATACTAACAGTCCCCATGTAAAATTGAAGAGCATTGACATTGGCGATTGCAGGTGGACCGAGGGCTTTTGGGCTGATAAGTTTAGGGTGGCAGAAGAGTCTATGGTCCCTTATATGGGAACACTTCTAAAAGGTGACGTGGGGCATGGTTACAACAATTTCAAGATTGCCGCCGGTCTTAAAGAAGGTGAACACAAAGGTTTCTGGTGGCATGATGGAGATTTTTATAAGTGGATGGAAGCTTCAGTGTATATTTATGCCATCAACAAGGATGAAGAGATCGTAAAAGAGCTGGATGAGATTATTGAGGTGATCAGCATGGCTCAGCAGGACGATGGCTACTTGTCTACCCCCATTACAATCAAGGGAATGAAGCCGTTTTCAAACAGGAGACACCATGAGCTGTATAACAGCGGCCACTTAATGACCAGTGCCTGTATCCATTACCGGGTTACGGGAAAGACCAATTTTTTGGACATAGCCATCAAACATGCTGACTATCTCTATCAGCTGTTCCAACCACAACCGGATGAATTGAAACGTTTTGGATTTAACCAAACCCAGATCACCGGCCTGGTAGAGCTCTATCGTACCACAAAAGACAGGAGATACCTTGAGTTGGCAGAGATTTTTATCAACATGCGTGGTAAATCCATGATTAAAGCAGACGAATCTACAAAGGGTTATCCTATAGGGGATATGGTGCAGGAACGCGTTCCCCTACGTAAGGAAACGGAGGCGGTAGGACACGCTGTACTTGCCCTGTATTACTATGCCGGAGCGGCGGACGTGTATGCCGAAACCGGTGAGCAGGCTTTGATAGATGCCCTGGACCGGCTTTGGGACAATGTGGTGAACAAAAAGATGTATATAACGGGTGCGGTTGGACAAACTCATTACGGAGCGTCCAGTCGTCGAGATAAAATCGAAGAGGGATTTATAGATGAGTATATGATGCCAAATCTGACCGCCTATAACGAGACATGCGCCAACATTTGTAACTCTATGTTTAGCCACCGAATGTTAGGGGTAAAAGGGGAGTCAAAGTACGCAGACATTATGGAGCTGGTTCTTTATAACAGTGCACTGTCTGGCATCAGTCTTGAGGGAAAAGACTACTTCTATGGCAATCCGCTGCGCAAAGTCCACGGTGCTATAGATTATGAATCCATGAATACTGAATCGGCAGAGCGCGAGCCATACCTCAATTGTTTTTGTTGTCCGCCAAACCTGGTTCGAACCATTGCCAAATCACCGGGATGGGCCTACAGTAAGTCAGCAAACGGTATTTCTGTAAACCTATACGGAGGAAACGTACTGGAAACCGAATTGCTTGACGGCTCAAAGATTAAGTTGAAACAGGATACCGATTATCCATGGGATGGCGCGGTGAAAATTACAATAGAAGAATGTAAAGATTCGCCTTTTGAGATGATCCTGAGGGTTCCTGTATGGGCGGAAGGGATGAAAATCATGGTTAATGGGGAGGTTGAAGTAGAAGCCGTACCAGGGACATTTGCAAAAATTGAACGGGGATGGAAGAAAGGAGATGAAATTTCTATAGATATGCCAATGGACATCACATTTGTTGAAGGTCATCCCCGGATCGAGGAGGTACGCAACCAGGTAGCTATTAAGCGCGGCCCTGTTGTGTACTGCATTGAATCACCTGATCTGCCTGATGATACTGAAATATTAGATGTTTACGTTTCCGGAGATGCCAGGCTAAAAGTGAATCGTCGTCCTGACTTACTGGGAGGTGTTGCCACCATTGAAGGGGAAGTGTTAATTCGTAAAGACCAGGGAAAAGGAATGTATCGAAAAGTGGCAGCGCCTAAACTCGAAGCATATTCTACCCAGTTTATCCCGTACTACGCCTGGAGTAACCGGGGTTTGGCTGAAATGACAGTTTTCATGCCAGTAATTTGGAAATAAAAACCCGTCAAAATCAAAGAATAATGAGATTGATCTATTGGTGTAATATAGTCAGTGCATTTTGTCTGCTTACATTTACTTATGGCTGTAAACCAACCGTGCAGCATCCCGCTAAAAAGCCCAATGTCTTGTTCATTGCCATTGACGATCTGCGTCCGGAACTTGGGGTATATGGGTCTGAAATAGCTATTACACCCAACCTTGACCGTCTGGCTAACGATGGCTTATTGTTTGAAAGAGCGTATTGTCAACAAGCGATTTGCAGCCCCTCAAGGGCCAGCCTTATGACCGGAGCACGTCCGGAGACAATTAATGTCATTGAGAACTATACTTATTTCAGAGATCTCAATCCTGATATTGTAACCCTTCCTCAACACTTCATTGCTAATGGGTACGAAACGGCTTACTGCGGAAAAATTTATCACGGTAAATTTACTGATGAAGAAAACTCATGGAGCCGGAAGCCCGCAAGTGACAAAGTGAATTTTAAGAAACCCAATCTTCCCGGAGGATATGCATTGCCTGAAAATGTAGCGATATATAAAAGGAATCAGGCCGCCATGAAAGCTAAATATGGAGAAGTTACCCACTATGGTTTAGGTAGGGGGCCGGCTTATGAAAGTGCAGATGTATCTGACCAAACCTACATGGATGGCTACAATACCGACCTTGCTATAGCCACGATGAAAGATATGCTTGAAAAAGGAGACAAACCCTTCTTTTTAGGACTGGGATTTAAATTACCGCACCTCGACTGGGTTGCCCCTAAACGTTATTGGGATATGTATAAACCGGCAGAGATTCCAATGGCAAGGCAAGTTGAAAGCCCTGAAAACGGTGCGGCAATGGGACTTCATGCTTCCTTCGAGTTACGTGCACGACATGGTATTCCCAAGAGCGGACCGATAGAAGGCGAACTCGCCAGAACCTTAAAGCATGGTTACCTTGCCAGCGTTAGTTATGTCGATGCCCAAATTGGCCGAATGATTGCTGCCCTCGAGGAAGCCGGCATACGAAACAATACAATAATAATGGTCTGGAGCGACCATGGATGGCATCTTGGTGATATGGGGATTTGGGGTAAAGCAACCAATTACGAAATTGCAACGCGAGTACCTATGATGATTTGGACGCCTGATATGCCAGATCAGAATCGTGGAAAAAGTACGAGTGCCTTAGTCGAGCTGATCGACATGTATCCTACACTTTGTGAGTTGGCCGGGATTGAACTTCCGGATCATTTGGAAGGGCATAGTTTTGCCCCCTTGCTTGAGGACCCGCAACAAGATTGGAAAACTGCTGTCTTTAGCCAGTTCCCTAATCCCGCTTTGAGGGAATGGGCCGCAAATCCACTTTCAGCAGGTATGCGGGAAACCTATTTTGGGCCACTGATAGAAGAGGTAGAGACACGGATCATTGAGCAGCAAAAGAAAAAATGGGATCGTGATTTATTTGAAAATGATCTTATGGGATATGCTATGAGGACAAATAGATATCGATTGGTGGTATGGAAAGATAGGAGGCAACCGGAAGCAGAACCTTTGTTTGTAGAGTTGTATGACCACGAGACCGACCCTTCCGAGACACATAACATTGCGCAAAATGCGCCGAAGCTGGTAGCCAAACTCATGGAGCAGTGGAAAGCCGGATGGGCAATGGCTATGCTTTAGACAATTTTTTTACTAAAAAACAGAAAGATAACCGGCGACCCGGAAGATTTGCTTATGGCTATAAAAGGGGCCGTTCCTAAGGTAGTCCGTAGTCAAACAACTCATTCTGTTTTATTGATGATGAAAATGAAACGACGAAAATTTTTCAAAAAGAGTACTACGGGAGCGGTTGCGGTAACCATTATTCCTTTTACCGGGCAAGCTACTGCTTCTGACAGCCTGGGAAAACGGAAAAAGGACAAATGGAACCAGCTCGGAACTGACCAGGCCGGAATACCCATCAGACAAAAGGAACTTACCTATGATGTGGTTGTAATCGGAGGAGGAATGGCGGGAGTATGTGCTGCCGTTTCAGCTGCCAGAAATGGCGCCAAAACTGTCTTGGTTCAGGATCGCCCGGTCCTGGGTGGGAATGCCTCAAGTGAGATCCGTGTGCATGTTCACGGTGTCACTCATCTAAAGAATGGTATACCTGAGCGAGAGACGGGCGTAATTGAGGAAATTCTCCTCCATAATAGGTTCTACAACCCCCAGGAGTCATATCCTGTCTGGGATCATATTATTTATGATTATGTGACAAAAGAGCCCAACTTAACTGTTATGCTAAACACACAGGCCATTGAAGCCAAGATGTCCCGGAAAAGCATCAAATCTGCACGATGTTGGCAACTTACCACAGAAACAGAATTTACCATAAATGCTGATTTATTTATTGATTGTTCCGGCGATGGCCTGCTTGCTGCCACTGCTGGTGCCTTATATCGCACGGGACGAGAGGGGAAAGCGGAATTTAATGAGAAATATGCTCCTGATCAACCAGATGGCTGGCAAATGGGAGCCACCATACTCCTTGCCTCCAAAGATATGGGAAAACCAATGCTCTTCGAACCCCCGAACTTTACCATAAAGTATGATGTAGAGAACGCCCATAAGAAACGAAAATTGGAGCACTTTGTTGAAGGTATATGGTGGGTTGAGGTAGGCAGTGATGGGGATATCATTGGCGAGTTTGAAGAGAACAGGCATAAACTAATGGGTTATGCCTACGGGCTTTGGGATTACATAAAAAATTCAGGAAAATTTCCGAACGCGAAGAATTATGCCCTGGATTGGGTATGCTCATTGCCGGGTAGGCGGGAGTCACGAAGGTTTATGGGGGATTACATACTCTGTGAACCGGACATGTTAGGGCATCGTCACTTTAATGATGCCGTAGCTTTTGGCGGCTGGTCGTTGGATGAGCATAACCCCGGAGGTATTGAAAATCCCCAGGAGCCTCCCAGCTACTTTCATGAGCACTTCGAAAAAGTATATGAAATTCCTTTTCGAAGCTTATATTCGAAGAATGTTCCTAACTTATTATTTGCAGGAAGAAATATTAGCCAGACGCATATCGCATTATCTTCTTCGCGTGTAATGGCCACGTGCTCAACCATGGGTATGGCGGTGGGAACAGCTGCAGGTATTTGCATCAAAAAGAATTTACTTCCCCGAGATATTGCCAGCAATTACATAGATGAACTCCAGGAACAACTGTTGCGGGATGATGCCTTCATTCCAAACAGGCCGGCAAGAGATCCTAACAACCTGGCAAAGAAGGCACTAATTTTGGGTTCTTCCACAAGTTCAGGAGATACCACCCTGCTTACAGACGGTGTTTCAAGAGACTTTGATGGAGTAATACATCATTGGCAGTCGGATGGCCTCCCGGCCGATTTGCTGTTGGAGTGGCAAGAACCAGTTGCTTTATCACAAGTCGAAATAAAATGTGATACCAATATAAATCGCAATATAATGATGATGAAAGACTCCAGAAACAATAAGACTTTCACCAATACTATACCGGAGGAGCTTTTGAAATCGCTGGCGTTAGAGGCCAGAATAAAAGGGCAATGGACGAGTCTTGGAAGCATCAGCAACAACAAGACCCGTTTAATCAAATTCCGTTTTGACCCGTTAAAGACCACGGCAGTACGGATCAAAATAAATGAAACCTATGGCGCAAAGCACGCTAAACTATTCGAAATAAGGTGCTATGCATGATGTCAACTCCTTCTAATTACATATTGTTTTTATCACTGACGCTTTTTTTAAACCACAGATCATTGGAGTATATACCCGATCAAGATCCTGTTACACACACCATATTAATGGACCATCCCGCTTTTGAGGGAAGTGGCCCTTATGAATATATACTTGTGGAGCATCAAGATGATAATGGTTACCCCTCAGCGTATCACCTGGAAGTTGAATCGGTCATTTGCGCTAATCATATTTGTAAGAAAGTATCGGTTCGCCTGTACTGGGGACCTTTGGGTAATTACATTCGTTACGAATTAAATGAGGGCGTGATTCTGGAAAAAAAACAAGGTGAGCCATTTCTTTCCGAAGATTACGATAGGCTTCACGTCATTCTTTCTGACAAAGCATCGCCTTATAAAGATCTTACTTATCATGAAGTAACCCATGAAAAGGTTTTTGGAGAAGGGCAGGTAGATGGTATCTCCAGTGCAACCAGCGTGATCCTAAATAAGAATAAGACAATTTTGGGTGCGGCGTGGACTTGTTATACACTCTGGCACTGGGCAAATGGAGAAATTGTACAAGAGCTCCAAAAGATTACCGGAGCCGGGTTATCTGTAAAGCACCTTTCTGACCATATTAAAAGTCAGAACGAGGTCGAACAAATTTTTGCCCTGAACGAGTTGATCCGAAGGGGAGATTACGATTCAAGACTGGTCCAATCAGTTATAACCATTGCTTCCAATGCCAATAAAGAAATCAATAAGCTAACTATAAAATATCTGGAGAGATCTCCCACTTCTGATTATTTCGAATCGATGATGCTTCTTCTTGAATCAGAAAATGCTCAAAATAGAATCCTTTATTTAAGATCTCTGTTAAGAGCCGATTATGAGGCCAGTGAAGAGATTTATGACCTGCTAGTCAAAAAGTTACTTGGATCCAAGTCTTACCAGGAAATCGATCTTATACTTACACTGCTGAGTAAGAAAAATTATGACTCCACCGAAAGGATTGATCAGGTGATGTATCTGTTGGAAAGATCCATAATAATAGCCAGAAGGGCCTATTGGTTTCTGAAAAAACAGAAATTAACTGAGACTCAAAGGAAGAGGCTGGAGGAGTTTTATCATAAAAACCAAAGCCGTCTTTAATAATTGCCTGAATTAAGGCGTTTCAGGAATTGTTCAAAAATGGAGATTGTTGGCACCTAACAATGATTGATACTCCCGGGTCTCAGAATTTTTTATCATAGCATTTCCTCTGATATTTAAAACCAATACTTGCCAATACAATCCGTCGCAAGGAGCGATTAAACACTTAAACATCATAATATTCACAACCATGATTTATCGCCAAAAGCCTGGAAAACCTTGTGAATTTCAGGGGAAGGCACTATGGCATTTTGCCTAGTTTATTACTAATGAACTATGAGGGTAAAATATTGTAACTCAAGGGTAAATTATATGAATAGATATAGCATATTTTCAATTTCCTTTATTGTATAGATACCATGTATAAAGATATGGATGGTATTAGCATTGAAGAATCAATGCCACTACAAGCTGCAGCAATCCATTTTCTTGTGGACCCATGTGTCACATGGGATTTAAAAATTCTAAACAGAAAACTATGAAAATGAAGTTTACTAATCTTAAAGGAAAAGAGCACTTTATGTGGATACTTTTCCTAATCATAAGCATTCCGTTTGCTTATGCGCAACAATCGGTAACTGGTAAAATTACCGACGAATTCGGCGAAGAACTTCCCGGGGTAACAATTTTAGAGAAAGGCACCACCAATGGGACTACTTCAGATGTGGACGGAAAGTTCAATCTTAGTGTTCCTGAAGGGGCCATATTGGTATTTTCCTATGTTGGTTATTTATCTCAGGAAGTTGAAGTTGGTACCGAGACCACCTTCAATATAAATATGCAGGTGGATGCCACGGAACTCGAGGAAATAGTGGTTGTTGGCTATACAACCAGGAAGAGGGGAGAGTTGACAGGTTCCGTTAGTACAATCAATAATGAAGTCCTGGAACGGACAACCAATAAGGATGTGGCCAAGTCATTGGCAGGAAAAGTGCCGGGATTAATTGTTGTAGACCGGGGAGGGTTTCCTGGTTCCACCAATGATATGACCCTGTTAATCAGAGGAAAATCGACATTGGGTAACAATTCACCGCTAATTTTAATTGACGGAGTTCCAGCTGAGTCCTTTTCTCATTTAACTCCTGCGGATATTGAGTCGATATCTGTACTAAAAGATGGAGCAGCGGCAATTTATGGTGCCAGAGCGGCAAATGGAGTAATCTTTATTACTACCAAAAGGGGTAGCGAAGGCAAGCCGGTGATTAACTTCTCATCAGTATATAGTGCATCCACATTGTCTCGTGTCCCCGAACTAATGAGTTCAGAGCAGTTTGCCATTTATCGAAATGAAGCTGCAGCGAGGAATGGGCTTCAACTTCCATTTACTGAAGATGATATAAGAAGGTATGCCGCAGGCGACGACCCACTTTATCCAAGTACAGATTGGTATGATGTGACACATCAGGATTTTGCGCCGGAGTGGAGACATACCCTTTCGATATCAGGAGGATCCGATAATGTCAATTATTTCGTAAGCGGAGATTATCTTGACCAGGAAGGATTATTTAAATCAGGCGATTTGAATTTTAAACAATATCAAATTAGATCAAATATTGACATTAAGGTTCATGAGACTGTAAAATTGGGAATTGACGCATCAGGTCGATTTGGTGATCGAAACGAACCCGGGGTTGATATAGGTCATATTTACAAACATATTTATACCAATGAACCAACGGAAGTGGCCGTGTACCCCAATGGCCTAATTGCATGGGGTGGTGAAAACGGAGCGAATCCTATTATCATGACTGATCGTGAAACAGGTTTCGTCAACAGAATTGATAATAATTTACGCGCAAGGTTAGCCTTGGATGTGGATTTGAATTGGTTGACCGAAGGCCTGAGTGTTCAAAGTTATGCAGGTATCAGAAGATGGAATACAGATACTAAATCCTGGTATGCTCCCTGGACTGTTTACATTTTTCAGGAGGGAACAAATGAGTATATTCCTCAGGCTGGATTTTCGCAACAAGGGCCTTTAAATATTCTAAGGGAAAGTTTTTGGAAATTCAATGAATTGATGTTGAATGCTACAATTCGTTATGATAGAACATTTAATGACCATACCATCAGGGGTTTTATAGGCACGGAACGATTTACCTCCGACCAACGCCAATTCTTTGCAGAAAGAAAGGATTTTCCGAGCGCTGATGTGCCTGAGTTGTTTGCGGGCAGTGATGAAGGACAAATATCCGATGGTGGTTCCGCAGAATGGGCCAGGTTAAACTATTTTGGCTCTATCTCATACGATTTCAAGAAAAAATATTTTGTAGATTTCACATTGCGCCGTGATGGATCCAGCAATTTTGGTCCGGGAAACCGATTTGGTACTTTCCCTGGCGTAGCTGTGGCCTGGTCTATTGGCGATGAACCATTTTTGAGCGGGGTCAATTTCCTGGATGCTTTGAAATTAAGAGCCTCCTGGGCAATAATGGGAAATGATAGAATTGCCCCGTTCCAATATTTGACCCGGTATAATTTTGGAGGCGGAGGCAATGTACAACCAAATTCCTACATCTTCGGAACAAATGGCGTTCGATATAATGGTTATGCCAGTGCCAATGTTCCAAACCCGGACATTACCTGGGAAACGGCCGACATGAAAAACATCGGTTTGAGCTTTACCGCTCTGGAGTACAAACTTACAGGTGATGTCAACTATTTCTATCAAAAAAGAGAAGACATATTGATTACACGTAGCGCATCTATTCCCGATGCGGCAGGAATTACTTTACCCCAGGAAAACCTCGGTGAGGTAGATAATTTTGGTTGGGAAGTACAATTGGGCTGGAACCATAATATTGGGGAAGTAAGTTATAACCTGGGGGTTAACTATACCCAGGCCAAGAACGAAATAGTGTACATAGATGAAGCCGTTGATGTACCTGTTGCACTAAAACAAGAAGGATTTCCAATGGATTCCTATATTGTTTATCCTACGAATGGACTTTTCGTGGATCAGAGTCAGATAGATGGGGCCCCGGCTAAATTGGATGGAACTTTGCCTGGAGAACCCTTCTATGTAGACACCAACGGAGATGGCTTGATCGATGCCGCCGACCGTGTACGTATTTACTCCTCTAATGTGCCGGAAGTACAATATGGTTTCTTCGGTGGTTTAACTTACAAAGGATTTGATTTCAATTTTTTGTTCCAGGGACAGGCGAATGCTGAAATGAATGTATTCTTTGATCAAAATGGGGCGTTACCTGAATTTGTTTTCTCCGAAAGATGGACATCCGGAAATCCCAATGCACTTTATCCACGAGCAAGGGTTCAGGGAGATCCTTACAGTGGAAACCTTAATACTGCCGGGAACCCTCAGTGGGCTGATATATATTTATTTGACGCATCTTTCTTAAGATTGAAAGAAGTAGAATTTGGATATACATTTTCAAAAGAGAAGGTTAAGTTCGGGAGTGCAAGGGTGTTTTTTAGAGGGCTTAATTTACTGACAATGTTTTCTGACGTCTACGACCTTGGTTTAGATCCTGAGGCTCCAGGATATAATAATTTCCGTGATGGTAGATATCCCTCATTAAAAACGTATTCATTTGGTATCAACCTGAATTTCAATTAATTGATGTTGAACAAGTCCGTTTATTCAAAATTTAGTAAAATGAGACATAACTATATTGCATATATAATTTTTGCTTTCGCCCTGCTTGTATCAGGCAGTTGCAGCGAAGACATATTAGATATAGAAGCAAGTGATGCTTTTACAGAAGACTTTATTTACAACGACCCGGATCAGTTGGAGCGACTGGTATTTACCGCCTACAACAGTACGGAAAGTTGGGGTATTAATCGCTTTCAATGGTGGGGGCGACGATTCAATATTGAAGGTGCTTCATTTGAAGCCAAATTCAATTTTAATGATTTGGATTTGTTTAGGGTGAGAGCAGGTTGGACACCTAGCAATACGGGTATCTTTAACGAAAGGTGGAGTAACTATTTTGACTATGTACGAACCATTAATGAGTTTCTGGACAGGGTGGATGACAGCGAAGCTATGGCGATTGATGCGGATAGAGTAAGTATTCTGAAGGCCGAAATGAAATTCCTCCGCGCCAATTTATATAGTAAGTTGATTAAGAACTATGGTGGCGTTCCAATTATAGAAATGGCTCTCGGACTGGATGATAATTTTGATTTGGCCAGAAACAGCTATGAAGAGTGCGTGGATTTCATTGTTAGAGAATTAGATGAGGCGGCTGCTATATTGCCTGCTACACGCCCTGATAATGAGTTCGGAAGAGCCACACAACTTGCAGCATTAGCTGTAAAATCCAGGACATTACTGTATGCAGCCAGTTTGTTGCACGATCCGGGCACAGTTCCAAACGGGCCGTTGTATGATTATACCAAATCCACAAAATGGCAGGATGCCGCCGATGCCGCCAAGGCTGTTATAGACCTGGTAGGAGACCGGGACTTGATATCTGTGGCAGATGCCGCTGAATATCAAAGTCTGTTCCTTTCACCCCACGAGGATATTTTCTTTGCCCGACCATTCGGATCGGAATTTTATGATTTCGGAACAGATGCCAATTCCTTATGGGATAAAACACAATCTCCAAATGGTTTCGATGGCTGGGCGTTGTCTTCTCCAACCCTCAATTTTGCACTACAGTTTAATATGGCTGATGGCACCACTACCTCAGAAGCGGGGACGACCTACGATCCGGTAAATCCCAACGATAACCGAGAGATGAGGTATTATGCGAATTTACTGTTCAATGGGGCTCAATTCCGGGGTAGAGATATACAATATTACCTGTCAGACGACGTAAATGCACATCCACATGGCCTGGATTCTCCGGAAGGACTTGGAAATGTATTACATTCATCAAAGACTGGTTACAACATTAGAAAATTTCAAGATGAGGGCATATCAGCAAATGGTGGGATTTCTCCCAATCGCCCTTTCATTCTATACCGGCTTGCCGAGATCTACTTGAATTATGCTGAAGCACAATATCATTTGGGAGATGAAGCATTAACGCGTCAGTATTTGAACAAAATATCGGGTAGGGCGCTTCAGCCTGATATTTCGGCTACAGGTGCCGATCTCTACGAGGCTATTAAAAGAGAAAGAAGGGTTGAGCTCAGTTTCGAAGGACATAACTTCTACGATGAAAGACGTTGGATGCAGGAAGACCATTTGGGATTTGATATTCAAGGACTTCGGTGGAGAAGAGCAGCTGATGGAAGCATCTATCATACCGGAGTGTATACAGTGGTTACCAGACCTTATTTTGAAAAGCATTACTACCTGCCTATTCCACAATCCGAAATAGAGAAAGCACCTTCTATGGAGCAAAATTTTGGATACTGAATTTAACGGTAGTTAGTAAAATACACATTAGTTTGATTTAATAGACATAATAGAAAACCCGGATGAGCCTTCAATAAGGCACGTCCGGGTTTAATCAGGCAACGCGATGCTATTAATCGAAACCACGCAATAGGCCAAAAAAACGTCATCGCACATCCAAAAATCACAACATTGTTTTTCTACATTGTTAGAGGCATTTAGAACCAGGAAAGTATTGGGGACGTAGGCGTTTAAAGAAGCTTATTCTTTGATCGAAGCTTTCTCAGATTTATTGGATTGGAACATAACCGATGCGCCAAAGGATATACCTGGATTGTTGTCGCCATAAATCTGTTTGATCCCAAGGTATGGTATAATATATATTCGCTTACTGACGACCAGATAATAGCTACATCCAATTTCAAAGCTAATCTCATGGTCCTCTTCGCCGGTAGTGGTATGCTTTATGAATTCTAACCCATAAGGCTCAAAAAAGAAAGCCAGTTGAGAATTATTGGCTAAAGGGATACGAAAACTATAACGCTCCGGTAATGCAAAAGCAATAATGCCCAATGGAATACCTATGTCCAGCCCACTGCGCTTCCTGATTGCCCGCCTGATCAGGTAAAAACCTGCGGCCTGGCCACCACCTGTATATAAATAATATTCATTTGATCCCGTTGGCGCGTAAAGAAAGGAATAGCGCACACTAAAATGATCTCCGAACCATGCTTCCAGACTGGGTCCGACACCCGGATGATAACCATCAATGGTTTTAGCATAATCAAACTGGATGCCTACTAGTTCTTTTTGCTGGCCTTGAGCGGATGATCCAATTACCAACATCCATATAAAAAGATATATAAATCGTATGCTACCGATATTTGGCACTTGTGAGCCTGGCATTATCCCGTATCGAAAGATCATCGTTTTAGGAATTTGTTGGTTTTTAAGGATAGGTTTCTTAAGGCTGATCAATGAAGCATTTGGGTAATAAATGCAAAAATAGGATAGTCACCGTTAGCTTTTTATTGATAAATAAGCTAAAAAATCAGGTGGATGTTACCAAGGTAGCGCTAACCTTGAATTTAACAAACTGACTATCAGGATCTACATGACTTGTGTAAGGTTGAAAGCAATGAGGTGATAGTCCAAACGTTTGGATACTCAGATCGTAAATTTTGTAATTGTAATTGTAATTGTAATTGTAATTGTAATTGTAATTGTAATTGGTCATAAACCTCAATAAATACCTAAAAATGGTGAGTTGCTATACAACCGGCAAAATACTATATTAGTAATCAATAAATCATAGCCCGCGAGTACGAATGTTACATGTGCACCCCGGAATTAGGCTCGCTTCTCAAGATATTGTTAGTTTATACTTAGCCCAATGACAAATCGTAAAAAAACCACTGCACTTGTCCTGTGCAGTTTCCTGTTTCTTCTGGTATCATGTCAAAAGGAAAAAGAGGTTGGCAATGCAGAAAAATTTCAAACCGGTGAAAACCTTGTAGTTCCGGAGGGGGTCGATCTCGATCTTCATCTGCAGAGCGTATTAGAGGAAATCAGAATGCCAGGTTTTTTTTATAGCCTGGTTTATGCGGGAAACAAACACAATGCCTTTTTGAAGGACACGCTTAACACATCGGGATTTAACAAAAAAGGCTGGGGTATTGGTATACATCATGCCTATGACGCCCATAATAAAACACTTTATCTCGGAGATGGGAAAGTGCAGGCCGTAAAGGAAACACTTTCGTCGCCCAGCCTGAAAGACGGATCAATACTGGTCGCCTCAAATTCCGGTAAGCACTTTTTTCAATTCGATGCCCAGGGTAGGCATGAGAAAACAATTGATGCGATCACCCTGAACGAACTCCATAAGTTCACCTATGATAAAGAAGGACGACTTACCCTGATTGAAAATAGCCTTGGCCAAAAACACCAGGTGAAATATCCCGATGAAAATACCGCGGAACTGGTAGTTTCCGGGCGGCGTAGGGCCTTCCTGACAGAGAACGACAATGGCAAGGAACTCTGGATAGAAATAGCAGGAGGTAAGCCACTGCACTGCTTTTATGAGCAGAATAAACTTGTCAAAATGCAACGAATCAAACAATATGATAAAAGATATCAGTATGATGAAAACGGATTAATTGAAAGCATCAAACAAAGAAATGGTGCCATTACATTTAAGACTTCCGGACCTGCAGATGATCGGTTGATCACCAAATTGGAAAAGAGAGGTGGTAAGGAGCGCGAGACTTCAGTGCGTATGACAAAAGAAGGCAACCAGGTAAAAGTTGCGCAAACCTTTTATGATGGGAGCAAGGTGCAGGCACTTTTTGAATCCGGCTATCTTAAAGAATATATCAATAAAGAGGGTGCTAAAAGTGCTTACACATGGGAAACCGTTCCGGTGATAGGAACAAAGTTTGCAAAAAGCGTATCTGTAAACAAACCCGGTGCGGACCCAATGTCATGGCAACAGACAGTAGCGGCTGAATTTACCAATAATGACCCGCTTCGCCTGGAGAAATACAGCTCGGAACTGGTCAATGAATCAGGAAAAATAGCTTTCCTTTCAGAACCTGGTAAAAATCGCTACAGTATTAATTCCGGCCCCGATGAAATCGCTTACATCATTAATAAACGCAACCAGATTGTCGAAGAAAAAAGATCGGGACTGGCGGCAACGAAGTATTACTATGATGCCCAGGGAAAATTAACCTCGGTGACCCAGGTGGGGAGTAAAAGCAATCGCACATCAAAGGTCAGTTATGATATCCCGGCGCAAAGAGTAAATATTACCAATCCAATTGGCGAAGTGGTGAGCCTGGACTACAATCAATTTGGTCAGATCAACCGGGCAAAATTTTCCAATGGAAAGACGCTGGGCATGGATTATCTATGCCCTGGCGGACTGGTCAACTTTCGCACCCCTGGAGGAAGTGCACACCGGATTATACGAGATGCCTTTGACGAAGAAAAAATGTACATTTCTCCCGAGGGAAAGCAAATCCCCAGGGAAACAGCTCCCGGAAGCAAAGTGGCTTCCACAGCCGATGAAAAGGATATTGTACGACAAAACGATGCAGGTGGTAACCTTAAATCGATCCAGGTCAAAAACAATCCGGCCATAGCCTACGCAACCGGTCCTGCCGGATTTTCAAAAGTGGGAAAGGCGCAGGTCGAAAAACACAAAAAATTCTCCGCCATAGGAAAAGTAGTGATCGGTGCGCTGGAAGAAGACCGGGATTATAATGAATTTGGTGAGCTGGTTCAGTATAGTGTGCGCCATAAGGACAGGGATTTATATAAAGTCACCTATAAAAGAGATGGGTTGGGACGCATCAGCGAGACGAGTGAAAATTTTGGAGAGGGTACAGGCGATAAGGTTAAAACTTATCATTACGATGTGATGGGTTATCTTTTGGAAGTCCGGGAAAATGGGAGAGTGGCTGAAAAGTATACCTATGATGGTAATGGAAATCGTATTGTCAGTCAAAATTCCCTGTTAACGGCCAAAGCGTCGTTTAACAAAGATGACCAGATCCAGTCTTTTGGAGATGCTCCTTATAATTTTTCACCCACAGGGTATTTATCTGGAAAATCAGGGGAGGCATATGATTACGACAAATATGGTAATCTGGTAGCTGTTACGTTGGCTAGCGGGGAAAAAATTGAATATGTCACAGATTCGAAGCATAGAAGAACAGCCAAAAAAATTGACGGCGATATCGTGCGTCAATACCGGTATGCAGGCAATCAACTCATTGCAGAACTGGATGGACAGGGAAATTTACTGCACCAGTTTGTATATGGCATTGATGAGCGTGTTCCCCTTTATATTGAATCGCCAAAAGGCACCTTTAAGTCTGTAGTGGATCATGTCGGAAGCCCATTGATGTGGGTAAATGTCGAATCGGGAGAGGTCGCGCAGGAGATCTCCTATGACACCTTTGGCAATATGACCGCCAACTCCGATCCCGACTTTCAATCCCTTGGTTTTGCTGCCGGACTCTATGACAACCACACGAAACTTACCCGTTTTGGCGCCCGGGATTACGACCCCGAAATTGGCCGGTGGACCGCTATGGATCCGCTCTTGTTTGGTGGAGGACAGCCCAACCTATATGTTTATGCCAACAATGACCCAATCAACCGAATTGATCCCAGCGGATTGCAATCGATTACCGGATATCCTAATTTGGATTGGTTCATAAAAAAAACATTTGGGATTTTGTTTGCCTCTGCGGCAAGCGGATACCTTGGGCTGCCGGCATTGCCAGCTTATTTATTGGATTTTGTTTTACCCGGTACAGCTTTATTTGAGGCTTCTTTTGGAATGTTAATTGGCTCCATGATGATGTATTTCTGGGTTTTTTTGGTGAGTGGAGCGATTTTATATGCGGCGGTGGAATTGGGCACCGTACTTGGTGAATGGCTGGCGGGTCTAGGAGACCCCCATATGGTTACCATTGATGGCAGGAGGTTTGATTTCCAGGCGGTCGGGGAGTTTACGGTGATAAAGGCCCGGGATGATAGTTTTGAGTTGCAGGCCAGGCAACGGGCTTTGGGGCACCAGGTAAGCGCCAACGACGCCGTAGCTATGCGTTTTGGTAAAGATCGTATAGAACTGTACAGGGAAAACGACCTACTGGTTATTAACGGGAAAGAGCAACCCGGTTTTCAGGGAGAAAGATTACTGGGTGACGGCACCAGGATCTGCCAATCAAGGGAGCATACCTATAGCATCAAATCAGCTATGGGCATTGAGGTTGAAGTGGATATTCACGGATCATTTTTAGATTACCAGCTGGGACTTTCAGAAAACTGGAAAGGAAAAACAGTAGGATTACTGGGCCACTATGATGGCAACCAAAACAACGAATTTATTACCCGGTCAGGAAAGGAGCTTACCCTACCGCAGCTTCTGGTTAAAAAAGACAGGGAAACCTTTCACGATGTATTATATCACCAATTCGGAGATTCCTGGCGAATCACGGATGCTACCTCTTTATTTACCTACGCCCCCGGAACATCAACCGCTACCTATACAGACAGGGATTACCCCAAAACTTTAACTTCCATCGCCGACCTGACAGAGGACCAGCGAAACCAGGCCAGGGAAATTTGCCTCAGCGCCGGTGTCAAATCAGGTGCAGCCCTGGAAAACTGTATACTGGATGTCGCGCTTACGGAAGACAAAGACTTTGCCCGCCCCTTTTATCCGATGGTGGCCTCTGAAAACCCTTTTCAGGAGGGTGAAGAATTGCCTTTGGAGCCAGAGGAGACTGGTGAATCCGTCAAAAAGGAAGCCTTCCATTTTACCACTTTTAATCCCGAAGATTTTAACATTGGGGGAACTGCTAAAATTGACAGCGGCATTATCAAGATCGATCAGGATGCAAGTGATTATGCCAGATCGTTATTGGGTTGGGCGATGTTAAAGGATACACTAGGGTATACCGATCATTTTGAGACTGCCTTTGAATTTTCAGTACATAAAAAATCAACTGATAGTGGTGATGGTTTTGCTCTTTTAATGGGGCGACGGAACGACGGTGCCGGACTGGTGAACAAAGATTGCTCCTTTGAGCACATTCCCGGAACACTGGTGGTAGAATTTGATACAAAAGCAGATCCGTATGACGTATCTGGCACCCACTTTACCATTCACTCCGGCGCCAAAAGAGCCGGGTGCAACGACCTGGAAAATGGTTTAGGTACCAATATGGTTAAAGGCTTCGACGATGGTAAAAAGCATCGTGTTCGCATTACCTATGAGAACCCATCTATGAAGATTTATTATGACGGAGCAGAGAAGCCTGTCGTGGAGGCTGAAGTCAACCTATCCGAATTAATTGATTTTAGCGCCGGGGATTTCTTTCTTGGGTTTAACGGATCCAGCCGCAAAGAGACACCTTCGGAGGAATATCATATTTATAATTGGTCATATCAAAACCTGGAGCCGGCATTGGAAGATCAATAAAGTAGCTAATAACTCACTTTTAAAGATTAAATTATCACTTCTATAACTTTTGTTAATAATCTGATAATCAAATTTTTAACGTGTATCCTCTTGTGAGAAAGTCATTTCTGCCTTGCCGGTGAAAGTGTGAATAGGATTAACACATTGATTCAAGGAGAAGGTTGTTGCAGAATTGTGTAAGGCGACTGATTAATATATGATACCCATCTATGCACGGAATGGTCATTCACCTCAACAATATAACCTCTCAGACTGTTTTCAAAGCGCGTGAAGGCATAGCTAACCCCAGGCAATAACGAAAGGTCTTTTAATAAGTCCGAATGGATACACTCGTTTTTTTTCGTGTATTTATAGGGGATGGCCGTTATCTACCTGTCTTACGACCAAACAGATTAAAATTTTAAGATCATGAAAAGTAGATTTTTAAAGAAGACAGCCTATCTGATAATGGTTGTAATGTGGGGAGTTGCTTGCTCCGGTGACAATGATCCAACCGTGGACCCGTCGGCTATTCAACCGGGAAATGATCCCAACTTTACGATCATAGCTAACAATGATGCAGGTTTTGAAACATTCAATAGAAAAGTAGAGGTATTTGATATACCAATTTATGCAGTAGCTGCGGTAGAAGATCTTAAGCTATTACACGCTGCAAATCTAATGGCACAATATTTAGATAACGATGAGGATGGCGTAGTGGACAATCCCAAGGTTTTAACGGCTATGAAAAACAACAACGCTTTTTTAGTTATGTGGAAAAATGAGTCGGACCTGGATAATTTAGATCCGCCTTCGGGAGCGGAAGGGCAGGATTTAGGAAATGATGAGACGGTTCCCAGCTTTGTTTCCGGTGGAAAGGTGGGGCAATTTGATGCCGCCCTGGAAGAAGTCTGGCACATTATTACACACGCTGGCTATGCAAGCGCCTATCCGGATGTTTTCGGTGAAAGGGCGGGAACCTCTTTAAGCAATGCGATGGACATTGCAAGAGGCGGAAATTTCACAACCATACCAAATCCTTATCCAAATGGCGCCTGGTATACTTATGACGATGCTACGTGCGATTATAGTTGTATGACTACCGAGTATATTTATTGGGCGATGTCGTCTATTTTAGGTGCGCAGGAAAATAGGTTGAATGAAATTAGTCAGGAATGGGATTTAAACACCAGTGCCCTGGTAAAAAATACGGACACGGCGGTTTATGCGCTGTTGACGGATCCGGAATACGAGTTCCCCAGGAATTTGCCGGACGGAACATATAAACGATAAAGAGCTGTTAACTATCCTGAATAAGTTGGCAGTTTATCAACCCTAAATCAATTTACTATGAAAAATATTCTTAAAGTCTTAATAGCATTATTTATTACCACTGGCATATTGTCTTGCAAGAATGATGATGATGCCGCAAACAATTCCGGAATCCAGGGTATTTTTACGGTACTTGAGGGTAATACCATTATTGAAATGAATGGTGTGATAGGAAGCTCGTCGCTTAGTGATTTTAATAAGTTATACGCAGCATTTCCAAATGTAAATACGATCAATATAAAACAATGCGACGGTTCCGAAGATGATGAAACCAACCTTCAATTATCAGCCAGAGTACACAAATTGAATATTAATACGCACTTACTTGATAACGGGTTAATTGCTTCAGGGGGTGTTGATTTTTTTCTGGCGGGAATAGAGCGTACCAGAGGAACCAATACACAGATAGGTGTGCATTCCTGGTCAGATGGGGGCTCGGTGCAAGCAACAGATTTTCCGGTTGGACACGAAAATCATTTGCCATATATTAACTATTATATTTCAATTGGATTCACAAAGCAGCAGGCAGAAGATTTTTATTATTTCACTATTAACGCCGCTCCAGCCGAAGATATTCACTGGATGACCGACGAAGAAATAAAGACTTATAACTTAATCACAAATTGAGAAAAATACGAGACTGGCAAGAGGATAGACTGAGGATTTGGCTTGAAATTAGTGATCAGAATTGGAGTAGCGCCTGGGCTAAAGCTGATGCAGACATCCCCGTATCGCCCAAAACCATGTTATGGTTAATTGCCTCGTTCATAGTGGCCTAAACACCCTTCACTACTACTAGTGATAACAATTTGACTATCAATGGCGATTGATAGATTCTCTTGTCCCTCCTACATTTGTATTGTTTAGAATTAATCTAAATAAATACAATGAGAGGTCTACTAATCCTGCTTTTATTTTCAACTTCACTGAAAGCCCAGGTTGCTGTACAGCTGGTGGATGAGGATCATCAAAAGGCTATTCAGGGTGCAGAGGTAATTTTCACTAATGGCGCTGGTCAACGTCTGATCACCATCAGTGATCGAGAGGGAAAGGCCAGGTGCGGTTTTCGTCCTCCGGTATTTATCCGGGGCTCGCATATGGGATTTATTTCCATTCAGGATACAATTAGGGAATCCAATGCAAAGATTGCCATGAAAGTCTCTACGCTGGCCTTGGATAAGATCGTAGTGACCGGCCAGTATGCCCCACAATCAGCCAAAAACTCAGTTTATAAAGTACGCACAATCGACCGGGCGCAGCTGCAGTCCCAGGGAGCAAATACTTTGCAGGATGTACTGATGAACCAATTAAACATCCGCTTTGCCAGGGACAACGCCCTGGGAACTTCCGGTATCCGTATTCAGGGAATATCAGGGCAAAATGTGAAGGTGCTGATAGATGGCGTACCGATGATTGGAAGAAGCGGCGTGGCGAATGAAATTGACATCAACCAGATCAATGTTAATACCATAGAACGCATAGAAATAGTGGAAGGTCCTATGGCTGTTAATTTCGGAGCGGATGCGTTGGCCGGTGTTATTAATATCATTACCCGGAAAGGCGGAACGTCTAAGTTATCAGCCGAACTGACTTTGCAGGAAGAAACGGTTGAAGATAACTATTCGCTATTTGATGAGGGCGTACACAATGCGGGACTTACCATTGGTGGCAAGCCCTCCGATCATATTTTCGTCCAGGCCGAAGCCCGAATAAACCGCTTTGGAGGCTGGATTGGTGATGAAAGCAGCTTTACGGATCGCAACAGGCAGTGGTATCCCAAGACCCAACATTTTGGAGGCGGCCTTGTGCGTTATGAAAAGGACGACTTTTCCATACATTACCGATTGGATTATCTTAATGAGTCTATCAGTAACCTTGGCACCATCAATGATGTTGATCCTGATACAGAGCCATTTTCCAGTGATCAGGAATTCAACAGTGACCGGTGGATGCATCAGCTTCAGGCTGAGTTGAAAGCGGGAAGTTGGTCACTGAATCCGGTGATGTCATTTACTGATTATGAAAGGGTCACAGAAGCATTTACTACGTTTTTGGATAGTGACCTGGAAGTTAATCGCCGGGCAACCCGGAATACCTACTACAAAACCCTGTTCTTCCGAAATACTGCCAGTACCGATCATTTTAGCTGGGGTCAGTTGCAATTAGGTGCGGATGCTTCTTTCGATCGCGGTGGTGGTTCTACCCTCAGCGAAGGTGAAAAGGAAGCTGTCGACATCGCCTTTTTTGCTTCTGCTGAGATAAAATTAGGCGAGAAAATAGCGCTCAGGCCAGGTGTCAGGTATGGCTACAACAGCTTGTATTCCTCAGAACCAGCGCCATCGCTAAATGTCAAATACAATATCTCGGAGGCCACCCAGGTTCGATTTGGCTATGGGCGAGGGTTTCGCGTACCGTCGCTGCGCGAATTGTATCATGAATTTATCGATGCCAATCACAACATTATAGGTAATCCTGAACTGACGCCGGAATATTCACATAACATCAATGCTGATGTAACACAAAGGTTCAAAAAGCTCACATTGTCTTTATCGGGTTTCTACAATCATATCAATGATCAGATTACATTCTTTACCCCACAACAAAGCAATGCAGCAACGACCTACCTTAATCTAGAAGAGTTCAGGTCAACCGGTGCAACTATTAATGCAACCTGGAATAGTGCCGGTTGGCGTATTAATTCCGGAGCAACCTATGTGGGCAGGTACCAGCGACTAAATGACGAAGTGGCTTCCGTGCCCGGGTTTGTGTTTAACTGGGAAGCCAATACCAACATCAGCTATCGTATTTCTTCAACAAATACTACTTTATCTGCATTTTACAAATTCAATGGCCCTTTGCGTGATTATCGGCTTACTGATCCGGATGACGATGGGGAATTTACCCCTGAATTGCAAGGGATAGATAGCTTCCACCTGATGGACCTTACCATCAATCAGGTAATCAGCAATTCACTGGGCATCACAGTGGGAGCCCGTAATCTCTTCAACGTAACTGCCGTGGATAATAATTTCAGTTCCGGCGGAGCACATTCGAGCGGCACAGGAAGCACATCCGTCGGCTATGGTACAAGTTATTTCCTTCGATTGAACTATCAATTTAAATCCAGTAATTAACGACCTATATCTACAATAAATATGAACACTTTTAAAACCACACTTATATTTACACTCTGTACACTTCAGGTGTTATTTTCCGCTTGCTCTGACGATGATGACACACTATCACCTTTTTCGGTTAATTTTAGCAGTGCTGAAGTAGGCATTTCATCGGATTCACCGGAAGCTCAGCTTACGTTGTCCTTTTCCAGGCCATCCACGCTGGACGGCACCATTAAGCTGCGGTTAAATTCCGGCAGCCTCGTTTATGGGGAATCGGAAGATTTTTATGCGTCCGTCGCGCCGCAAGACGATGTAATTTCCCTTGCATTTAAGTCCGGGGATCAAAATATAAATTTTACTGTAAATAACGGATCTGCCGCTAACCGCACGGCTGATGCGACTTTGGTCATCTCCATTGAAAATGATCCTGATAATCTTTTCATTGCGGGAACCACTAATCAGGTAAGCATTACTTTCGCCGAGAATTTTATTTCTTCAGGGGCTTCGCTGGAGATGAGCGCGGGAGATGAAAACTTCACGCAGCGAGCGTATATTGACTTGAGCAAAGCTAAATCCACCTCCGTGCCAGTTGATAATTTTGACCTGGGCTTCCAAACCGGAAGCGGATTCTATGTCACACTGAACGCCAGCGCCAATCTTATGGCCAGACCATTGGACAAAAATGACTTAAATGATGTGTCAGCTGCAGATACCGCCGGTTTCGCCGAGGTAATGACCATTCCGCCGCCAAACTTTGATGCCTCCATCGGGTCAGTAGCCTGGGTCGATTCACCTGACGGTGATTTAAGCACAACTGCTTTCGGCGAAATTTCGGCCACAGACACCGATAACAAAGTATTTATTGTAAAACGCAATAAAGGAAACTGGAAAAAAGTCAGGGTATTACGCAATGGAGAAGGTTATACATTGCAGCATGCAGATATTGCAGCCACCAGTTTCGAGACGCTGGATATTACTAAAGATCCGACATTTGAAGCCGTTACCGTTGATTTGGATCAGGGCATTGTGGAAGCAGAGCCGGAGAATGATAAATGGGATTTTCGGTATGGTACCTATACTGAAGTTATCCCGTTGGGACCGGGAGCCACCATTCCTTATAGTTTTAAAGACCTGATTACGATCAACCGTTCCGATGTATCAATAGCTATGGTAATGATCGCTGATACTCCTTATGAATCATTTAGCGCTGCCAATGTTAGTGATCTCACTTTCGAAACCGCTGTTAATGCCATTGGTAACACCTGGCGTATGGGTGGGGGACCTTCCTCTCCGCCGTCCCTGCATACTGACAGGTACTTCATTATTAAGGACGGAGAAGAGAATATCTATAAACTTCAGTTTACACGTATGTACTCGCTGTCTGACCAACGCGGCGAAGGCGCATTTAAGTACGAACTGCTGAATTAAGTACAGGTAATGAGAATATTTAAAATAACGATGGTCATTTTACGACTGGGATTGGGTGGTCTTTTCATCTACGGGGGCATACAAAAATTTATTCCCAAACCACCCAGGCCGCAGACGGAAGTGTCGGCAGATCTGCCGGATCATGTGGTAAAAATAAAAGCCTACATCGGTGGCTTAAAACAGACACCATACTTTTGGCCCATGCTGGGAGTGGTAGAGCTGGCAAGTGGCATTTTATTGGTAAGCCAATACCTGGCATTGCTTGGCGCTGTTTTGCTAATGCCGGTAACAGTAAATATTTTTCTGTTCCATCTCTTTTTAAAGCCGCATGAAATGGGTGATCTGATCATGACAATACTTTACCTGCTGGCCAATATAACAATCATCGGATGGTATTATCCATCTCTTAAAGCAACCTTTTTAAATTTTAAAACTATATTCTGATGAGAATCCTATTATTATTAATGTTTTGCCTGACGTTAGGCACTGTACAGGCACAAAAAAAGAAAAAGCAAGACATAGAAGCCATCAAAGCCATGTGTGGCTGTTATGATGTGTCCTTTAATTTTGCCGAAACATTTGCACCGGATAAGGACTACGAGTTTCATGATAACTATCGTTCTGGTGCCCTGGAGTATGTTTTTCCAGTTGAAGAAAGCAAAGATAAGATCGTGTTGCAACATTTGCTTGTTATTGGCGATAGCATGATTATCAAACATTGGCGACAAGACTGGCTTTATGAGAATACCCACCTGCATGTTTTTCACAAGGACAATACGTGGAAATATAAAACTAAAACCTCAGATGCTGTTAAGGGACAGTGGACGCAAAAGGTTTACCAGGTTGATGACGGCCCACGTTACCAGGGATCTTCTTCCTGGGTTCATGTAGATGGCCGAAGCTATTGGGAAAATACAGCAGATGCCCCATTGCCCAGAAGAGAATTCAGCAAGCGCAGCGACTACAACGTAATGGTCCGAAGAAATCGTCAGGAGATTACCGATTACGGCTGGGTACATGAGCAGGACAACGATAAAGTACTCCGCGAAAGTTCTGACAAAGTACTGGCCAACGAAAAAGGGTGGAATACTTATACGAAAACCGACGAAAAGAAATGTCAGTTGGCCAAAGACTGGTGGCAGGAAAAGCAGGCATATTGGAATGACGTACGCAAGGTTTGGGATGAGTTATTTGCCACAAAGAAAACACTTGAATTTGAGAAAAAAATTGATGGGAAAGTACTGTTTATGAAGCTGTTTGCATTAGAAGATGAAATGCTAAATGGCAATTACGATAGTGCGGCATCCATCGCAAAGATCAAAGCTACAATCAACCCTTACCTCAAAGGAGAGGTAGCACTGGTAATCAATTAGCAAGCGAGTTGCACGGTGTATATTAAAACACCAACACTATTCATAAAACTAAGCCCTGCCCTCTGTCTTTGAAATGTTCATCAGGTATCTACTCATCAGAAAAGGCGGAGGCAGGCACCAGTTTTGCCTTTTTTAAATATTATCAGTCGGTGAGGTCATTTTGAAAGGCCAAAAGATTTTAGATTCCCCTGCCTAAATCAACAACCAGCATCTTGTACCTGATACCGGTTTTGAAATACTGCCAGTAAACTGTATATTTTGATGGTATTTGTTTTAGGATTAACCAATGCCTATACCCATTCGACATGGAAACAACTAATACTATCATCATTGGCGCCAGTGCTGCCGGCCTGGCCTGTGCGGCACAATTGGAAAAAAGAGGCATCAGCTATCAGATAATTGAAAAACACCGTCATGTAGCCCATGCCTGGAGAAACCACTATGACAGATTGCATTTGCACACCCATAAGCATGCCTCCAATTTGCCATTTGTTAAATTCCCCAAAGAAACCCCTAAGTACCCGGCTAAACGTGAGGTGGTTCAGTATTTAGAGAACTATTGCAACAAGTTAGGGATCAGACCATCCTTTAATGTCGCGGCAACAAAAATCCAAAAAGCTGACGGTATCTGGGTTATCGATACCAATAAAGGAACCATCAAATCCAAAAATGTTATTGTTTGTACAGGCAACACCAACAGGCCAAAGCAATACGCGAAAACAGGATTAGATAGCTTTACAGGAAGCGTGATACATAGCGCCGAATACAAAAACGGACAGGCGTTTAAAGGTAAGCGGGTGCTGGTTGTTGGATTTGGAAATTCAGCCGGGGAAATCGCCATGTGCCTGTACGAGCACGGCGCGAAACCCACACTATCGGTTCGTTCTCCTGTCAATGTTATCCCCAGAGACATTTTAGGTATCCCGGTGCTTCAAATCGGTATATGGCAGTCTAAGTTCCCCGTACAGCTTGTAGACCGGTTGAATAAACCTTTGATTCAATGGCTCATAGGAAACGTTGAAAAATACGGACTCAAAAAACTACCATATGGTCCGATAGCGCAAATAGTACACCACCACCAGGTTCCTTTGCTCGATATTGGTACGATAGGACTTATCAGGAAAGGTCATATAAAAGTTCTTGGTGACGTTTCTTCCATTCACAAGAATAGGATTCGATTTGAGGACAACACCGAAGAGCACTTTGACGCTATTATAGCCGCAATCGGCTATGAAACAGGACTGGATCATCTGATGGCCATGGATGCCGAACGGCGGGCTGATATTCAACAAAAGATTTCGAAAAGAAAACAATTTGGCAAAGACAATCTATATTTCTGTGGTTATTATGTAGCGCCTACAGGCATGTTACGGGAAATAGGTTTGGAGTCGGGGATTATAGCAGACCACATTCAGAGAAAGATGCTCTGAATCAACCCAGGTTTAGCTGCAAGGGGAGTCGTGTCCAATAATTTACTTTAAGTTAATAAATATAAAATACTTATAATCAATTATTTAAGGTTTTTTTATTCCAGCGCTATCACTAGTGCTACCTGATCTACAGTCAACTTGATAAATGGGATCTTTTATCAACCTAATCATAATTTTATTGGTATATTTATTTGTTCTGTAAAATAGATAAACACCTTCACAAAAAACATTTAAAACATGAGAAACGGAATTTTTGTCCTCATCTTCCTGATGCTTTTATCCTTCACTTCAAAAGCGCAGATAACCTTTCCTGCCGACGGTAACAAAAAAGCTTCTGTCTCGGAATATGTTGGCATTACAGAAGTGAAAATTAACTATTCCAGGCCGGGGGTAAAAGGCAGAGAAGGTAAAATCTGGGGGCAACTGGTGCCTTACGGGTTCATAAATTTCGGCTATGGCACCAGCAAGTCTGCTCCGTGGCGCGCGGGTGCCAATGAAAATACCACCATTGAGTTTTCCACCGATGTATTTATCGAAGGTCAGCCGCTTGCCAAAGGAAAATATGGATTTTTTATCGCCATGGGACCAGAAAAGGCTACTGTAATCTTTTCAAAGTACAACACGGCCTGGGGCAGTTTTTACTATGATGAAAAAGACGATGCTTTGCGGGTGGAAGTGCCGGTCCTCAAACAGGAGAAAAGCGTAGAATGGTTAAAGTATGAATTTGAAGGCCAGACAGACAATAGCGCTGTCGTCGCTATGCAATGGGAAAAAGTCAAGGTTCCCTTCAAGGTATCCGTCGACTTGAATAAAATTCAGGTAGCGTCCTTCAGAAAGGAGGTTAATTCAGGCATATTTTATGCCTACTGGCAAAACCTGCAAAGAGCGGCCAATTATTGTCTGGTAAACAATATCAACCTGGAAGAAGCCCTGGGATGGGCGCATCGGTCTGTCTATTCTTATTTTGGAGAATCCAACTTCAAGACGCTGTCTACCTATGCCGGATTACTGGAGAAAAACAACCGTCAACAGGAGGCGGATTCAATCCTCCAAATCGCCATTCCCATGGGCAAGGTCAGGCAACTATTCAACTACGGGGTCGATTTAAACAAAATACAGCAACATGACAAAGCCTTTGCCATTTTCCAGAAAAACTATGACAAACACACAGATAACGTTTATGCACACCTTGGTATGGCAAGTGGTTATTACCATCTCGGTGATGAGAAGAAAGCACTGAAATTTTGTAAATCCGCGCGCGAAAAAGTAAATGGTTCGGCATGGCATTCTTACATAGATGCGACCATGGAAAAGATTAAGGCTGGAGAGGAGATTTTTAGGTAGCCAGGTCATTTCGGATGAAGTATTAGAATTGATCTCAGAATAAATAGAAGGATTTTTTTTACAAACTCCCGCCATTGGTGTGCTGCCTGGCCTCATGAATAATTGCTCCGGTGGGCCTGAATCCAGAAAAATGATTTTTAATGCCATTTGTGTAGATCTGGCTATTGGCTTCTCAGTGATTCAATAGGGTTTAGAACGGTACCCCGATATATTTGGACGCCGACAATCATGAACACTACAAGCAGTAACAAAACGATTGGTAAAGTGAAAATTTGCCAGCTCAACCCCGAATTAAACGCAAAATTCGTAAGCCACTGCCGCCCAAAATATACAATCAATGGTAAGGACATCAAATGGGCAATTGTCAAAATTTTAATAAAATCTTTAGTGACAAGAACCATAATGGTTTTTGAACTGGCACCCAATATCCTGCGCATACCAATTTCCTTTGTCCGCTGTGCGAGCGTTATAGCCGACAAACCGAGGATTCCCAAACATGCCACGAAGATGGCCAGGCCGGCAATCACGCCACATACCTTGCCAAACCTTTGTTCCGCCTGATACTGGTAGTCAAAAAAATCATCCAGGAAAAAATACTCAAAGGCACTATTTGGCATTATTTCACGAAACTTCTCTTCAACTTTTCTAACCGAATTACCCCAGTCAGAAGAACTGATGTTGATTGAGTAGTAGCTCCAATTACTGTAATCAGGATAGTAATATAAAATAGGATCATAAGCCTCTTTCAGGGATCGCTGGTGGTAGTTTTTGACAACGCCTATAATTTCGGCTTTGTGATCCACGGTCCCAAGTTTGAACCTGATCATTTGTCCAACGGCTTTTTCCGGATCGGCAAAACCATAGGAGGCCGCCAAAACCTCGTTTACCAATACCTTGTTGTTATCGGCGTTAAATATCCTGGAACTATCAGTGGCTGCAAAATTCCTGCCTGCCGCCAACTCAATATTGAAGGTTGGAAGGAACTGATCATCAATACTCTGCAAGAACATTTGTGTATTGTATTCCCGATCCAGGCCCTCTTTTCTGGTTTCACTTCTAAAAGCGATCAGCTTACCCGGGATCTCTGATGACCGGGCCAGCGCATTAACTTCTGCAAGCTGGCTTAGTTCGGTCTTCAAAACGTTGGATCTGACAAAGGTTAATGAATCCTGAATAACAGGTGCCTTCACCACCAGGATCTGGTCTTTGGTATAACCTAACTCCTCGTGATTCATATAAGCCAGTTGTCTGGTGACCAGTATGGTGGCCGCAATCAGAAGAATAGATAGCACAAATTGAAACCCCACCAACATTTTCCGAACTGAAATACCTTGTAAAGATCTGTAAAAACTCCCCTTTAGAATTTGAGAGGGTTTGAAGGAGGATAAAACGAGCGCTGGATAAATGCCGGCCAACAGGCCGCTTAAAAGGATACTCCCGATCAAAATAAGCCAGAAATTTGGTTGTAAAAGCAAGTTGGAACTTAGTAATGTATTGCCAATGTGTTTTCCTACGAGGGTGGTAAAATTCGGCAATAATATTCTTGCGAGGGTTAAACCGAGTAAGATACTCATACCATTAACAAGTGTTGAATCAACCAGAAACTGACTAACTAGTTGCCGCTTCGTAGCTCCGGCAACTTTCCTGATCCCCACCTCCCTGGCTCTTTCGAGGGATCTGGAAGTGGACAGGTTAATGTAATTGACCCAGGCTATTATTAAAATAAAAACCCCCAGCAGCGTCAAAAAATAAACCATTCTTTGGCTACCGGGCACGGTAATTTCGTTGGCGCAATCTGTTTTCAGGTGAATATCCAATAAAGGCTGCATGGAAAAGTATGTTCTGAAATTGTGTTCCTTGTGTATGGCATCCATGTACCGGTCTGTAAATGCCGGGAACCTGGATTCGATAACATCCGGATCGGTGCCCGGTTCCAGTAGCACATAGGTATGAAATTCAGGCCATATCCAAAGGTTGCTTTCACTGATATTGGAAAAAAAAGTATTAAAAGATAACAGGGCATCAAAATCTATATGAGAGTTTGCAGGCACATTTTCCATTACTCCTGTAACCGTTATTTCCCGCCCATTCAGAAGAAGTGTCTTATTCAAAGGATCATCGTTCCCAAAATATTTTGTCGCCATATCAGCTGAAAGCACAATACTGCGAGGCTTGTCCAAAGCCGTGGCGGCATCTCCCGATATGAACGGAAAAGAAAAAATACTAAAGAACGTGGAATCGGCCAGATAGATCTTATTTTCATTAAATGTTAAGCGTTGTCCCCCTTTATCGATGTTTGCCATAGCCAGTTTGGCTCCAATCGTTGAAGGGTGCAACAGTCTGGTAAACGACTTAACTTCGGGGAAGTCGGACTTCATGGCCGGCCCTAAACCAGGATGATTAGAGGCCGTCTTTTCGAATTGCCCGAATCCTTTGGAATATCGGATCGGTACCCGGTAAATGTCCTCCGCTTGTTCGTGAAAACGGTCATAGCTTATTTCGAAACTGACGTATTGAAAGATTAGTATGCAAGATGCAACGCCAATAGTCAAACCTAAAATATGGATTACGGAAAATCCAATGTTTTTGGATAAATTCCTGATGGCCACTTGCAGGTAACGCTTTAGCATGATATTAAATTAAATGGACAATAGTTTTGTTACTACCAAAAGACAGCGATTGCTAAAAGAGGTTGCATTGTCATTCCCGGCACAATTGATGAGCTGGTAAAAAACTCCGCAAAAACCATGAAATTATCTGTACATCGGGTGTGAATTTCCATCCCTGGAACGCGCTGTTTTAGGTGGGTGTAAAATGGCAAACAACTACCACCCATATTATTTGATGCCCTAAAATTCCTGCACTTTTACTGCCGAATACCCGGTATGTGTTTTCACTAATTCGAAATGTACTTTTGCACCCTGCCTGACTGTGCGGTAGCCTTCGCCCGGTATGGCCGTGAAGTTAAAGAAAATGAGTTCTTCCAATTCGGGACTTCTTATATAACCATTTCCGGTTTTAATGTCGAATGAGGCGACAATTCCTTCAAGACCAATTTGCCCCTCATCCTTATCCTGCCTCTCAAGCCAGGTTTGTTGCGGAATACGGATCTTTTTGACGTGCGGGGTATTAAATGCTTCATAGGTGTAATAATCCATCTCCTGCATAATGCTCCTGAGATCTTGCCTAAGCTCTTCCAATGTTGGACGACCCACAAAATACCAACCATCATAAACCTTATGAATTTCCAGGTCAGGCCTTAATACAAAAGTAAATGGGAGAGATCGATAGGCATATTCTCCTTCGGTCTCGTCCAGAATATTCAATGCCTTGATGACCTTGCGGTCAGTATCCGAAAAGAAAGTCCAATGAGCGCCAAGGCCTGCCCGAAAGGCTGCGGATACCTGCGTCGTATCTGCGCTAACGGAGACTAAGCTGCAGTAGTTAACCTTTAATTCGTTTTGGAATTCCGTGATCATTTTAAACTGTTGCTGGTCTCTGGGACAGAAGAAGCCCCGGGAGAAGATAACAATCACCGGATAGCCATCCTTGAAACCATATCTTTTATCAGCTTCACTCTGCTTTGTGAAAGAGGATAATTTTCGTAGTCGTCCATTCTGATCCGGAAGCTCGAAATCAGGAAATACTTCGCCTGGCTGAAGGGTAACTGGCATCAATCTGGTAGTTTTAATTCCTGCAATGTCGCTGGGTTAGCCCAACTTGCTCTCACACCGGTAATCTGATATTTCTCCATTGGAATATTTTTATATTTTCCGGTTTATAATTCAATATAGGTTGAAAACCTATAGTACCCTCTTCATTCGCATGCATAACATCTTTGCGTGTTTCCCACGTTACAAACTGGCAGCATTGAATGTATCACCTTGAGATATATCACCTGTCTCAAATCCTTTTTTAAACCACCGCACGCGTTGTTCAGAAGTACCATGGGTGAAGCTATCTGGCGTTACGTATCCTCGGGATTGTTTTTGTAGTTTGTCGTCACCAATAGCATTTGCGGCACGAAGGGCTTCCTCAATGTCGCCTTTTTCCAATATGTCGTGCATTTTTTGCGCATGATGGGTCCAAACCCCCGCATAAAAATCAGCCTGTAATTCTAACTTGACCGATAGTTTATTATAATCTTCCTGGCTCAGTTGGCTTTTTGCTCTATGAACTTTTGTAGACGTGCCCATAAGATATTGTACATGATGCCCCACCTCGTGTGCTATTACATAGGCCATGGCAAAATCCCCGGGAGCACCAAAACGGTCACTTAAATCTTTATAAAAGCTTAGATCAATATAAGCGGATTGGTCAGCAGAACAATAAAAGGGACCTGTTGCACTGGTGGCGCCTCCGCAGCTTGATTGGATACCACCATTAAAGACGATGAGACCGGGCTCGACATAATTGGCTCCATGTTGACTAAATAATTTATTCCATACGTCTTCCGTATCTGCCATTACCACTTGTACAAATTGATATAGCTCATCCTCTTCAGCCGTAGGCTGATATTGGGCTTGATTAGCCGAAGGTTGGATGGAAGGGTTGATAAGGTCCAACGGATTGCCTACAAAAAACGCAATACCGATTACAATTACACCAATAATAATCTTGGTTTTGGTGATGCCTCCTCTGAAAAACAGAGAAATTAAACTTACAAGAAGGTTACTTCCCATACCACTGCCGCCACTACTCCTGCCTCTGTAGTCTTGTACGTTTTGACTGCGCCTTCTTTTTCGCCATTTCATATCTTCTTTAAATATGTTTTTAATTTTTCGTAAAACCAAATTTCTTATGGCTAACGCCTGCCTCGTATCTCGGTGCAATTTAGTTTTTACCCGTATGACCTATCACTCAGCTTTATAACTATCGAAACGATCCTGTTAAATGGTATAAGAATATGGGCAGCGCACCGATGGTCGGTGGTGAAGCCAGCACTATTTACGGGGTGAACCATAATTGGGTATTTACAGGTAAATGTGCAATTTTAGCCAATGGTTAATATCTGCCTGTTTAAAATGGAAATAGCGTGTATCTTTGTGTTTGACTTTCATTAACAGGTAAAACGACCTAAAGATAACAGCCGACCTTGAATGAGCACATAAAACTGATCCATTCATTATTAAAACCACCTATACATGTATAAGACTGCCATTATCATAGCTATACTTTTTTCAGTAGCACTGGAAGTACGTGCGCAGGTAGCTGAGCATTCATCAGACCAACCCTATGTGATAGAAAACTATTATCGCATTAAGTGGGGTCACCAGGAAGATTTTATAAAACTCTATAAAAAGAACCATTTTCCTATCGTACAAAAAATGATGGAATTGGGATACATTACCGAAGTGACCGCTGAAAAATCCCCTTTTCATTTCCCGGAAGCCGACCGGTGGGACTTTCGTATCAGGCTGGTTTTCAAAAATCTGGAAGCTGCTTTTGAGGAAAAGGCCTGGAAAGAGGTATCTGAGTCACTGTTTCCGGACCAGGCAACACTAAAGATAGAAGAGCAAAAACGTTTTGAATTACTACTTGCGCATTGGGATGTTATTTTGACAGCAGTGAATTTGCAGGATTAGAATGGTGTTGGGCAGGGAACATAAGAGGAAAAAAAAGAGACGTTGCGTTGGCAGGTCTTTATTCCGTGCATCATTGCCGGTGTTGATGAACCTGTTTCTGCTATTTTTATTTCAAATGCCCACCTGCGCCCAACCCGGTGATAAAGATCTTACCGGTGAAAAAATTGACGGGTATAAAGGAATATGGTTTACGCTGGGACAACCCTATCCATATGGAGATAAATATTCAGGCGGCCTGGGCACCTATACGGCCAAACATGTTCCACTGGCGATCTACGCACCGGCGGCAAATAAAACCTTTTTTGTGTACGGTGGGACTACCGAAGCTACCAGCAAACATTTGCTGTGCATGATCGGATACTATGATCATACCACCAACACAGTGGCCAAACCAACTGTGGTTTATGATAAAAAAGGGGTAGATGACCCTCATGATAATCCAAGCCTGCTGATTGACCATGAGGGATATCTGTGGGTTTTTGTCAGTGGCAGGGGTAGAAAAAGAATGGGGTATAAATATAAAAGCCAAAAGCCTTTTGACATTGCAGCATTTGATCAGGTGTCGGAAACGGAAATGACTTACCCGCAACCCTGGTACGTTCACGGATTGGGTTACTTTCATTTTTTTACCAAATATACGGGGGTAAGGGAGTTATATTTTGAACGGAGTGATGATGGCATTAACTGGACAAAAGCTCAAAAACTGGCAGGGATAAAGAGAGCCGAAAGTGAGAGAAGCGGCCATTACCAGGTGAGCAATCATTATGGCAACAAGCTCTCCACTTTTTTCAACTGGCATCCCAACGGTAATGTAGATCAGCGTACGAATCTTTATTATCTGCAAACAACTGATTTTGGGAAAACCTGGACAGACATACAGGGAAATCCCATCCGGCTTCCACTTACTGATTACAACTCCTCCGCCAGTGTGGTGACATACCATTCCTTAACCAGGAACGTGTACCTGAAAGATATCAACTTTGATAGCAACGGCAATCCCGTATGCCTTTATATCACCAGTGGCGGGCACGAACCAGGGCCGGAAAATAGTCCCCGAGAGTGGAAAATTACCTATTGGAATAATGACCGGTGGGAGACAAATACCATTGCCACCTCTGACCATAATTATGACATGGGTAGCCTTTTTATAGAAGGCCGCACCTGGTGGATTGTAGCTCCTACCGAAGGCAGTCCTCAGGCGCATGGAGGTGGGGGAGAAGTAACCTTGTTTATCAGCCGCGATGAAGGGAAATCCTGGAAAGTTACGAAGAGAATCACCTCAGGTAGTCCCCGCAATCACAATTATGTACGTAGGGTGGTGAATGGAAAGGCGCCTTTTCAGTATATGTGGGCAGATGGCAACCCCGACACATTTAGCCAGTCTTTTTTGTATTTCGGCAATATACAAGGCCAGTATTGGAAACTTCCCTATCATATGGATAATGACTTTGTAATACCATCCCAGGGCAAATAAGCCATGATTGTAGCTATTTCCTGTAAAACATCTGGTTTTCCTGCTTCCGGTTTTACAAATTTCTTGCTTCTCTCACAAATATTAATTAATTAGAATGCTGAATTCGGAAAGTTCTTTCAAAATCTGAAAACACGGAATTCTAAAAATGGGTTTAAAGATCACTTATCATAATACAAAAACAAAAGATCCGGCTGAACCGGTTGAGCGCAGTTTGGAAAACCCTGCCTTCAACTCCGAGGATCAGAAAACCAAGAATTTCCAACAGTATTTCTCCGGCATTTATCAAAACAATTTTCAAAACCTGTTTAACTACGGAATGAACGTATGCCAGGATAAGGACCTGGTAAAGGATTGCATTCAAGAGCTATTCATAGCCTTGTGGAAGGATAGAAAGACCCTTATCAAGGTGGAATCTGTAACGCCATACCTTTTTAAATGTCTTAGAAGAAAGATACGGCGGGAACTTGGAAAAGCCAAAAACCTTCGATATGAAGCCAGCTTTCAATGTGAGTTTTCTCATGAATTCAAATTGATCAGTGAGCAAAAGGATTTAGAGCGAAAATACCTGCTTACCAGAGCATATAAAAAGCTAACGGACCGACAAAGGGAGGCTATTTTTTTAAGGTTTTATAACAAGTTCACCTACGAAGAGGTCGCGGTTGTTCTTAAAATTAGTGTCAAAGCAACTTACAAATTGGTAGCAAGAGCTTTGTCGATTATGAAAAAGTGTATTGACACGGCTTAACTGGTCATTCCTTCATTTTCATAAATTTATTAATTGCCTCAATTTATTTAAAATTTGCTAATCTATCGGTGTTACAAGTGCGAATTTTAAAAACTTTCAAAAATATTTTCAGTGGCGTGGGGTAAAATCATTGGGTGCACACCTGATATCAATATAATATCCGGTTGGATAATGATAGTTCACTATGTCAGATAACAAATATTTAACCTACTCTCCGGAGGATTTTGCGGCTGATGCCTATTTTCAAAACTGGGTGCTTGAGAAGGATCCGATGGCAGATGTATTTTGGAAAAACTGGATCAAATCACATCCCGACAAGGAAAATGATATACAGTTGGCCAGAGAAATAATAGAGGCAACTGCCCGGCTAAAGTTTAAGAAATATACCGCTTCAGAAGAAGACTTTAGCCAGGTGTGGCACAATATCGTCTTACAACAAGCTGAAGGGACACCGCAAACCGGGTTGACAAAGAAGCATGCCTCATACTGGAAATGGTTGTCTGCCGCCTGTGTAGCATTGCTTGTTTCCGGCATTGTTTTATTTCAATACCTCCAAACAGATCAAACCGTTTATTTTACCACGGGGTATAATGAAGTGATAAATCTGACTCTTCCGGATGGATCCGATGTTGTTTTGAATGCAAACTCCCGGTTATCCTATGATCCGCATTGGGAAAAAGAACGAAAAGTATATCTAGAAGGTGAGGCATTCTTTTCTGTTACGCATACAGTTGATCATAAAAAATTTACCGTTTATGCCAGTGATCTGGGGGTTGAGGTGTTGGGTACCGAATTTGAAGTAAAGAACAGGAGAGGAAAAATGCGGGTTATCCTTCGGTCGGGTAGGGTTAAATTGAACATCCCCGAAATCGCTTTGGATGGTGGGCATCCCGATGACTTTATCATGAATCCCGGAGAGCTGGTGGAATACTCTGAAAGGCATAAAGGCGTAATGAAAAAGAAGGTGGATACAGAAAAGTATACCGCCTGGACCAGAAATGAAATAATCTTTGAGAATGCGTCACTGATGGAGGTGGCGGAGGTTATCGAAGATCATTACGGCTACCGGGTGACGTTTGAAAACGAAGCCCTTCAAAGGAGGGTTTTTACGGCCAGGATCAACGATAAATCAGACATCAATTTATTAATTAATATTTTACAAGAAACGTTCAACTTAAACATTTACAAAAATGAAAACAATCTGATTATAGAATCCAAATAAAAAAACCTGCCAACCTGAGCTTGCCGGCACGGTTGACAGGACTTAATAGTTAATAGAATCATTAACCTATACCCTCAAATTTATGAAAAAACATGTACAAACTTTCATGAAATTACTGCTGTTTTTCGCCTTCTATGTTCCGATTACTGATGCGCCTGCACAAAACCCGGTGTTGGTCTCTTCGGAAGTAATCAGCCAGGATTACCAGGCAAAAGAAGAGGTGAAGGTCCTTCTAAAAGATCTGCTGGACATTTTGGAAGAATCCTACACGGTAAAATTTGCCTATGATGATGAACTCATCCGCAACAAAAGGCTCCATGACCCGCGCCCCTTTAAAAATGATCTTGACCGGGAACTGTCACGGATCCTCCAACCGCTTAAACTTGACTTTGCAAAAATTGATCGGGAACACTATGTAATCAGGTCTGATATAACAAGAATTAATAAGCGCAAAGTCAGATCCGGGCCAATTATAAATACGTCGGGCAAGATAGATCCTTTCGTCGTGGATAAAATTGTAAAAAGATCCGAATTTATTCAGAGAAAAGCCGACAGAAGCATTTCCGGCAAAGTCACAGGGGAAGACGGGGAACCTTTGCCAGGCGCAAGTGTAATAGCAAAGGGCTCCACGCTCGGAACAGTAACAGACTCCGATGGATCCTACGAGATTAATTTGCCCGATGAAGTCAATACCCTGGTTTTTTCCTTTATCGGATACATATCGGAAGAAGTGACTATTGGTTCCCGGAATGTTATTGATATTATTCTATATCCTGACATTACGCAACTTTCTGAAGTCGTAGTAGTAGGTTACGGCACGCAAAAAAAAGCAGATGTGACAGGGGCAGTGTTCAGGATTAAAACGGACAAAACTGCTGACCTGCCAAATTATAATGTGTTACAATCTTTGCAGGGAAGAGTACCGGGATTAAACATAACTTCCCCGGATCGACCTGGCGAAGAACCCGGGTTATCAGTCAGGGGGACAAATTCCATATCTGCAGGCAATCGACCGCTCGTAGTTGTAGATGGGATAATTTATAATGGAAACCTGTCTGATTTCAACGCCAATGATATCGCCACGGTAGATGTTTTAAAAGACGCCAGCGCTGCCGCCGTTTATGGATCCAGGGCAGCCAACGGTGTGTTACTCATCACCACCAAATCCGGAACCTCCGAAAAACCGCAATTTAATTTTAATACCTACCACGGTATTCAGGAGCCGGATTTTTTGGTAGATGTACTTGACGGCCCCGGATACCTTCAAAAAGTACTCGACTTCAGGGAAGCCAACGGCCTGGAGGCAGATCCGGCCAAAATTGATGAATACCTGACTGTGGTCGAAGCGCAGAACCGTCAGGCTGGTATCACCACGGACTGGATGGATCGGGTGATAAAAACAGGGGTTATAAACAATTATCACCTGGATATTTCCGGAAAATCCAAAAACACGAATTATTATTTATCGGGAACCTACTTTAACCAGGAGGGTATTGTTGAAAATGATAAATTTGACCGGCTTACTTTTAACCTGAATTTGACAAATCACATTACCGACTGGTATTCAGTAACAGTGAAAACTGCGTTTTCCTCGCAGGATCGTTCAGGCAGGCCAGCTACCCTGACCGACGCCTATCGCCAAAGCCCGTATGGGAACTTCTACAATGAGAATGGGCCGGAAGGACTGGAATTACTGCCAGTTGGCGATCCCCTGGGCCGGCATCCGTTGGCCAATACTTTGGTAGAGAATGAAGATATTCGTACGAGCCTGTGGGGACTTTTTTCCAGTAACCTGGAAGTACCCTTTATCCCCGGCCTGAAATGGACCATGAATTACTCAGCCAACCTTCGGAATTCTCAGATAAGCGAGTTTTTTGATAATGTTGCTACCCCTGCAGGCGAGGTGGAAAATGGTATAGCTACCAAAACCGAACAGGAAAACCTGGACTGGACTTTCGACAATTTCCTTAACTACAGAAAGGTTTTTAAAGATGTCCATTCACTGGATGTAACCTTTCTTTACAGTCGGGAGCGTCAGCGGGTAGATTTTACAAGAGCCAGGGGAAATAATTTCTTTACCCAGGCACTGGGGTTCAATAACCTGGGATTAGCAGAGGTGCAGCAGGTCGGTTCTGAATTTGAGGATCAAAACAGTGTTGCTTATATGGGCCGTTTCAATTACAGTTATGATGGCAAATATGCCATTACACTTACTGCCCGAAGAGATGGTTTTTCCGGATTTTCTACCAATAACAAATATGCCACGTTTCCATCCGTTGCGTTGGCCTGGACGGTTACCAATGAGGAATTTGTGCGCAATCTTTCCTGGTTAAATTACCTTAAGTTAAGGCTTTCCTATGGGGAAAACGGAAACCAGGCCGTGGGAAGATTTCAATCCCTTGCCCGAATAGGGACTAACCAATATGTATTTGGAGGCGGCGGCACCACAACAACGACTTTTGTGAATTCAATTGCCAACAATAACCTGACCTGGGAGACTACCACCGCCAAAAACATAGGCATCGATTTCGATCTCCTAAACAGCAAATTAAGTGGCAGCATAGACGTGTACTCGTCCGATACAAAGGATATTCTCCTGCAAAGAGCATTGCCTGAAACCTCGGGTTTTGAGGATGTACTGACCAATATAGGGCAGGTACACAATCACGGCGTGGAAGTCTCATTAAACAGTATCAATGTAAAAAATGAAAATTTAAGCTGGGAAACCGGGGTTGTATTTTCCTTAAACCGAAACAGGATTGATAAACTGACAGGAGAAGATGCAGATGGAGATGGTGTCGAAGACGATGACATTCGCAACGGGTGGTTTATCGGTGAATCGCTTTTCTCTATCTTTGGATACAAGACCAATGGCATCCACCAATTGGAAGACAGCGACATTCCCGCAGGTTTTGCGCCGGGCGATTTCCGGATTGTCGATACAAATAACGATGGTGAATTATCCCCGGAAGACAGGGTTATTCTTGGCAACCGCCTGCCCAACTATACCTTTAGTATTGCCAATACACTACGTTTTAAAAACTTTGCTTTGTACGTTTTGGTGAATTCAATTCAGGGAGGTGGTAATGATAACTACTATGTGGGTAATAACAATGCGACACGAAATGTCAATGCTCCGTTTACAACTTTTTCTGAAAGATTCAACGTACAGGATGTACCTTATTGGACACCGAGCCGTCCATCCAACGAATATCCCAGAGTTGATTACAACGCCTCATTACCCCATCCCATACTGGAGGACAGAAGCTTTGTAAGAATCCAGGACGTAAGCCTTTCCTACACTTTTGATGAGGCCGTATTAAGCAAGCTGAAGTTAAATAGCTTCCGGTTATACGTAAGTGCCAAGAACTTAAAAACATTCACAAATTGGAGTGGTTACGATCCTGAAAATGCCACAACCCTTAGCAACTTCCCTTTTCTAAGAAGTTATACACTGGGGGCTGATTTTAGATTTTGAGCAAAACTGTAATGAACATGAAAAATTTAAAAATATATTCAAAAACCTTTTTTTGGACCTTACTTATCATCATGTCACTTGTGAGCGCCTGTGATAATGATGAATTGCTGGAAGAGGTACCTAAAAGTTTCCTTAGCCCCGAAAATGGTTTTTCCAATATAGAAGCATTTGAAGCGGCTATTGCCAATTTACACCGCCTGACCCGCGGCTTAAGAACATCCGAGCTCCTTACGGGCGAGGGGGATAAAGCCATTACCGCGGTATATGGTTCAGGTACAGACCTGGGGTGGTATTGGGACAAAAAGCTTTTTTTTGGCGATTATACACTGATCAATTCCACCACCGCTTTATCCAGAGATTACTGGAACCTGCTGTTTAGTATTGTCAAGGATGCCAATGTGCTGATTAGTAAATCAGAAAGCTCGGCACTGGCAGATGATGATAAATTGTTTGTGGAAGCAAGAGCAAGATTCTTTCGTGCTTTTGCCTATAGATTTTTGGTGTATTTGTATGGTGATGTTCCCATAGTTACTTCAGAGATCACCGGCCCGAAACTGGATTTCGAACGAGCACCCAAAAGCGAGGTGATTGCATTGATGATTGAAGATCTGGAATTTGCCGGGCAGCATTTAGAGACTGCCAACCCGGGCGACGGACGCCTGTCAAAAGCAGCAGCTGATCACTTGCTGGCCGAAACGTATATTTCCGCAGGGGAATTTGATAAAGCTATTGCGGCCGCATCCAGCGTCATTGATGATGGCCAATATGCTTTGATGACAGATCGCTTTGGAACTTTTGCCGACAGACCGGGCGATGTTTTCTGGGATCTGTTCCGGTTGGGCAATCAAAACCGTACCTCCGGTAACACAGAATCCATTTGGGTTTGGCAAATGGAATTTGGCGTCCCGGGGGGAGACGCAAGATATCGTTTCGAAAGAGCCTGGGGACCATTGATAGAAAGACTTGTTGATTCGGAAAACAACAAAGCCATATTGCCCCAGGATACGCTGGGAAGGGGAGTGGGATTTTTCAGGCCATCAACGTATCTGGAAACTGAGATTTGGCAGTCTGATTTTTCCAACGACATCCGGAACTCAAAATTTAATATGCAAAGGCAATATTATAATAATAACCCCGATTCACCCGAGTTTGGGCAGGTGATTGTGCCCAGGGACTCGGATCTGGGCCGTAATCACTTTGTTTGGCTGAAGAAGGCTTCCAACCCGCATGGGCATCCGCAAGGTTATGACAGGTCGGGTGAACTATTTAATGATATATACGCTATGCGGTTGGCTGAGACTTATCTGTTACGTGCTGAAGCCCATCTTCAAAAAGGTGACAACGTAAGCGCTGCGGCAGACATCAACGCGATCCGGGCCAGGGCTCAGGCAACTCCTGTAGCTTCCGGTGACGTGGATATTGACTACATTTTGGATGAAAGAGCGCGGGAACTGGCCGGGGAGGAACCACGCAGATTGACGCTTGCAAGATTGGAACTGCTGTATGATCGCGTTGTAAAATATAACCCTGTTTCAGCGCCAACCATCCAGCCATTTAATAATTTGTGGCCAATTCCTCAAACAGAGATTGACGCCAACTCACAGGTAAAGTTGTTGCAAAACCAGGGATATCAGTAATAAATATCGTCATTGAGAGTATTAGCTGATTTTATACAAAGCATGAAAATCATATGATGTGCATACACTATTTCTTTGATTATTTCAGAGGCCAAAATGTTACAAATATCAAAAAGTTAACCATACTTATTTTGATAAGTATGAGCTTCAATGGTCAGGCCCAGGAGCGACCCAACATTTTATTCATTGCCGTAGATGACCTGCGCCCTGAACTAGGATGTTATGGAAGCCAGTTGATCCAATCACCGGCGATTGATAAACTGGCCTCCCGGGGGCGTGTTTTTTACAATCATTTTGTTCAGGTACCAACCTGTGGTGCCTCCAGGGCCAGCATGCTTACCGGCAGGTATCCTACCAGCAGGTCACATTTATCAAACCAGGCCATTGCACAGAGATTATCCGGGGCGGCGGAGACAGATATCCCGGAAACCTTTATTCATCACTTGAGGCGAAATGGCTACTATACCGTGGGTATAGGAAAGATAAGCCATTACGCAGATGGCCTTGTATATGGATATACCGAGCAGCCCTCACAAAAAAGAGAACTGCCTTACAGCTGGGACGAACTAATTTTCGATCCCGGAAAATGGGAAACCGGTTGGAACGCCTTCTTTGGATATGCCAACGGAGAAAATCGGCAAAGCATGCAAAGACAGGTTAAACCGTATGAGCGGGGAGCGGTAGATGATGACGGATACGTCGATGGCCTGACAGCACGGCTTGCTGTCGCTCAACTCGAAAAGTTAAAAAGCAAAGGCCAACCTTTCTTTTTGGGTGTGGGTTTTTTTAAACCCCATCTTCCATTCAACGCCCCCGAAAAATATTGGAACCTGTACGAAGAAAAAGATATCCCCTTGCCGCTAAAACAGTTTATTCCTGAAAATGTACATCCACGCAGCTTACATGAAAGCGGCGAATTTAATGGTTATCAATTGACCGATGAAAAAGCAGGGCTACACGGTCCTTTATCGGAAAGTTACCAAAAGCTGTTACGAAAGGCTTACTTCTCGAGTATTAGCTATATGGATGCACAGATTGGAAAAATATTAAATGAATTAGAAAGGCTGGCATTAGACGATAATACCATTGTCATCATTTGGGGGGATCATGGATGGCATTTGGGTGAGGATCTTGTTTGGGGAAAACATGCTTTATTTGATTATGCACTGCGAAGTGCATTGATCGTGAAAACCCCACATATGACGCAAGGCGGGATACCGACGAGTGCCATGGTTGGATCGGTGGATATCTATCCTACTTTGCTTGAATTAACTGGTTTAGAGGCCGCTGGCAAACTTGATGGGCAAAGTTTTGCCGAAATACTGAAAGACCCCCGGGCGACAGGAAAAGAGGCGGTTTATAGTTATTACAATCAGGGAGTATCCATCAGAACATCGAGGTACCGGCTTACAAGGTATTTTCGCGAGGAAAAGCCAGATGTAGAATTGTTTGATTATCAAAACGATCCATTGGAAACAAAAAATGTGGCTCACGATAACTCTCAGGTTATACAACAATTGATGCACTTCTGGAAGAAGGCCGATACCGGTTTATATAAATAATAGCTCATATATAACCATGGATCAGCCGGCTATAAGTTGGCTGATCCTATTGTCCGTTTTATTAGATCTGGAAGCTTTACACTTGCCGGATCTGAAGTAGCAGCGTGGGGCTGCAATCTTACAGCTTGCACTAAAGCTGTTAAAACCAGTGCAAAGCTTCGCAACTAAAATCTTCAAGCTGCGAAAAGAGAAAACCTTGCAAAAATTTGTGGGAGCCGTGTGTTAACCCAATGTTAAATTTCCTCCGGGACGTTGACAATTACTCATCACTTTGTACTAACCCTGAAATAGGGAAATTGGGGATTATCCAATCCAATTGATTTTTTGATCTGTAAAAAATTTTCACGCTTCTAAATTCCTATGAAGCTTAAAAATTATCAATTAAACATTTTTTAAAAAAGTATGAGTACTGAATTGACGAAGAACCGTTTGTCATTTGACAAAAAGGAAAAAGATCTATCGATCATAATTGGCAATGATCATTTAAGTATTGAGGATGTGGTGAAGGTATCACGTTATGGTTATGCCGCCAGGATAACGGAAGAAGAAGACGTTCGGGATAGTATACAGGCCTCCGTTAATTATATTGAGCATGCGGTTGCTGCCGGCAAGCCAATCTACGGTGTAACAAGTGGGTTCGGTGGCATGGCCAACGTTGCCATTTCATCAGAACAGGCCGTGGAGCTACAAAAAAACCTGGTGGCCTACCACAAGGCAGGTGCCGGAAAAAGGCTGTCAAATGAGGATGTCAGAGCCGCTATGTTGTTAAGGATAAAATCTCATATGAAGGGCGTTTCCGGCATAAGGCTGGCGCTTATCCGGCGAATGGAAACTTTTTTAAATGCTAATGTCACTCCATATGTTCACGAATTTGGCTCCATCGGAGCAAGCGGAGATCTGACACCGCTATCGTACATCACCGGATGTATTGCGGGGTTAAGCGAAGATTACAGGGTGGATTTTGATGGCGAAGAGCTCAACGCGATCGAAGCATTGGATCGCTTGGGTTTAGCACCACTTGCCCTAAGACCTAAGGAAGGGTTAGCGATGATGAATGGGACCTCTGTCATGACAGGTATCGCTGCCAATTGCGTCCATGATTCAAAAAGATTACTCCGTCTGACCATGGGAGCACATGCCCTTATCATGCAGGGATTGCACGGTACCAATCAATCATTTCATCCGTTTATTCACGATCACTGCAAACCGCATGAAGGACAAAAGTGGGCGGCAACATCCATGTTGAGGTTATTGGAAGGTTCCAGGCTTATTCGCGATGAATTGGATGGAAGCCATAATTACCGCGGTGATCAACCGATTCAGGATCGGTATTCCATGCGGTGTCTGGCGCAATTTATAGGGCCGGTTTTTGAAGGAATAGAGCAGATAGCCAGACAGGTCGAGGTGGAAATGAATGCGGCCACAGACAATCCATTGATTGATGTTCGAAACAACGCTGCCTATCACGGTGGCAATTTCCTGGGACAGCACATAGGAATGGCAATGGATCAATTAAGGTATTATCAGGGTTTGCTTTCCAAACATCTCGATACCCAAATAGCCTTATTGGTAGCTCCTGAATTTAGCAATGGCTTGCCGGCCTCCCTGGTAGGAAATAGTAATCGAAGGGTTAATATGGGGCTCAAAGCTGTTCAGATTACCGCTAATTCATTAATGCCCTTGTTGTCGTTTTATGGTAATTCTTTGGTAGATCGCTTTCCCACACACGCTGAGCAATTCAACCAAAATATAAATAGTCAGGGGTTTGGCTCCGCCAATTTGGCCAGGCGCTCTGTGGAAATTTTTCAGCAATACCTATCCATTGCGTTGATGTTTGGAATTCAGGCTGTAGACCTCAGAACAAGGATCATGGAAGATCATTATGACGCGACCGATTATTTATCGCCGGCCACGAGGGAGCTCTATCTGGCTATAAAAAATGTGATCGGATCAAATCCGTCCCGGCAAAGACCATTCTTATGGGACGACAGCGATCGCAACCTGGACTTTGATATTGCGGCCATTGCCATGGATATCACCAATGGGAATGCCATCATGGACACCGTAAAAGAAATCTGATTGCTTAGTTAAAAATATGAAAAGTAAAACAATGATATAATGAAAGGAAACCTGGAAGGATTTATTGGAAAACATTTTCTCTACACCTATCAGAACGGGTGGAAGTACGAGATGTACATTAAAAATAAAGATACCATCGACTACCGGATCCATAGTGGCATGGTCGGTGGGAGATGGGTCAATGACCAAAAGGCTTATATTAACCAGATAGCAGAAGATGTTTACAAATTTTCCTGGGATGAGCCCACTGGCACCTTTGTCAGCATCACTATTAATTTGGCGATACCGGTACTACATGGCACGGTTTCATTTCCAAGATGGATTATGGAACATCCCGAACGGACCGTTTGCCATCAAAATGAACACTATGATCTCATGCTTAAATATCGCGATGCCGGTCCCACCTATGAAAGAGGGATAGAGGATAATTTTGCTGAGATTACTTTCATGCGGGATGCCGGGCCGGACAACAACGATGTCATAGCCTGCCCACCAGATCAGTTGCCAGATAACTATCCCAATAACCTGGAAAACCAGGTCCTGAAAAAATCAAATTAACCTTTAGGGATAGCAACCATCCAATTGCAAGTATGTGTAAAACCAAAAGAGTAGTGAATTATTCACTGCTCTTTTCGTATTAGGAATGACAATTGGGTCCGTGTGTTATAACCTTCTGTCTTTCTCGTCAATGGCAAGGTCATTGATGCTGGCATATCTCTTTTTCATAAAACCATTTTCATCAAATTCCCAATTTTCATTGCCGTAAGCCCTGAACCACTGGCCAAATTTATCGTGATATTCATATTCGAAACGAACGGCAATCTTATTATCGGTGAAAGCCCAGAGCTGTTTTTTTAATTTATAATCAAGCTCCTTGTTCCATTTATCGGTCAGGAATTTCACCACACCTTCACGACCCCTGATAAATTGATTGCGGTTTCTCCATTCCGTATCTTCAGAATAGGCTTTTGATACTTTTTCAGGGTCCTGGGTATTCCAGGCATCTTCGGCCATTTGAACCTTCTGCGCAGCAGTGGCTGCTGTAAATGGCGGTAACGGTTGTTTCTGCTCCATGATCTATTTTATTAAAGATTTGACTTTTTTTTGGCCTGATCTAGAGACCATCTAAATTCCATATGTTCTTTTTATAGTTTTCTCCGATAGGAAGTTCTGTTTTTCCTATTTCAACATCATGTTTTGTGTACGCAGTAATTTTATCTCGGTTCACAATGTATGAACGATGAATACGAATGAAACGATCATCTAATTCTTTTTTAAAAGCAGAAATGCTAAATTTTACAATATGTGTTTCGTCAGTTAAATGGATCCTAATATAGTCCTTAATGCTTTCGATATATAATATGTGGTCGAATATGATTTTTACCTTTTTTCGGTTTTTAGTAACAAAAACATAAGCTGTCTTTGTTTGAATTTGAGTTGGATCCGCTTCATCAATAAGTATTTGATGTTGTGTTTTAAATTTTTCAAGCGCTTTAAAAAAACGCTCAAAAGTGATGGGTTTTAATAAATAGTCCACAGCATTTAACTCAAAACCATCCAAAGCATAATCCCTATATGCAGTTATAAAGATAACTTTTGGTTTATTGATAAGACTTTTGAGGAAATCAGTACCTTTTAAAACAGGCATTTCTATATCCAGGAATAGTAAATCAACCACTTCTTTTTGCAGGATTTTACTTGCCTCGATGGCACTGGCACAAGAAGCCACCAATTCAAAATCATCCAATTGCGATAAATGTGTTTGTATAAGCTCCCGTGCTAATTCTTCATCGTCAACAATTACACACCTGTACATCATTATTTACCTTCAAGTTCTAAGGTTACCTGATAAGTTTCCTTTGTATTTTTAATATACAAAGAATGTTGATTTTCATAGAGCAGGTCCAACTGTTTTTTTGCGTTGTTCAAACCTATTCCAGCCATGTTACTCTCAGTAGCTTTTAACCTGGGTTTTGAATTTAGAATGTTAGAGATAATGCGATTTTCATCTGAACTGATTTGAATGGAGATAAACGCTTCTTTCAATTCCTGGCTTACACCATGTTTAAAAGCATTCTCAATAAATGTCAACAATAACAGAGGGGCAATTTTGAGGTCTTTATCGATTTGTTCCGAGTAGGTGATATTTACACGCTTTCCATATCGCAACTTTTCCAGAGATAGGTAATCTTTTATCAATTCAATTTCTTTGCTGAGAGGTACAAAAGTATCATCACAGCGATGCAACATATAATCGAGAATGTTTGATAATTTTTCAATGGCCTCCGGGGCTTGATCGGACTTTTTTAATGCCAGAGCGTACAGGTTATTTAAGGTATTAAACAAAAAATGTGGATTTAATTGATGTCTGAGTGCCGTCAATTCTGCTGTCTTTTTTTGTTCCTTGAGTTTTAAAAATTTACGCTGATTTTTATAAAACCGCAACATTAATAATAGTCCGGCAGGAGTTAAGAATTTGATTGATTTGCTTAAAAATGAAGGAAAACTTGTAAGTCGCTCCCAATATGATAGTCTGGCTTGTTCTTTTAGTATTGGGCTGTAAAATTCAAAATATTTTGGGTCATAGTAGTACACTTTAAAGAAGAGGTAGGCGGCATACATAATTAATAACAGGACAACCAACCAAAAGACAAATACAAATGGTTTTTTCTTATTTAAAAATTGAGGAATTAAAATGTAAATACTGACATAAGCGGTTAAGAACTGTAAGGAGACAATACCGCAAGTGAATTCAAGCAATTGCCTGTACCCACTATAGTTAGCAACATTTATATAAAAGATAAAATACAAAAAAACACCTGCCCAAAACACTAAATGACCCAAAAAAGGTAAGTCCGAAAACTGATATTTGGTTTTTGTATTGTTCATATCGGATCCCTAAAATACGATAATAAAGACCAACTTGTTTTTAATATTGACCAAATAGCTTTTGGCGATGCTGAATACGGGTTGGGTGTAGACAAACAAATAATCTGATAAAAAAACCTTTCTAACTTCATAAAACGCTTGGCAGTCTACTAATTGAGAATGATACTAACATCAAACCTATTTTTGGCGAAACTTATAATTGCTGGAAATATAATTTTATCCAATCGATGTCAGTTTGTATGACCTCCCCAAAGAAGAATTGTATAATGACAAAATGAAAGATCATGAGATCCCAGGCTGGCCCAAACAATAATTTATTTTCTAGACTTATAGCGTTCCTGACAGCTATTAAAAGAAGGTTTTGTGTTATTATACTATCAGTTGTGAGTATGATAATTTTAGTGAGTTGCCATCGCGACAACGCTTTTCTTGTAAGGATAAAAGTTGAAGAGACAGCAGGGCTAAACAGGGTTATCGAGTATGTGGAGATTAGTTTACCACCTTTAAATACCAGTGAAAAAGATCATGATGTACATGTTTATGCTGTAAGCAACCAAGAAAAAACGCCTGCCCAAATTATTGATCCAACGCTGGAAAATGAAAAATATGAAAAGCGTATGCGAATAGTATTTCCAATTTCAATTGCGGCGTTCGAAACAAAAGAGTACATAATTAAAACAGAACCGGGTAAGCGTGTTCAAACGGCTACTGATTTAAATATAAGGGGTGACAAATTGGATCTAACCGTAGATAACAAATATTTTTCAGCCTTTTTTAAGGGGCATATTGGTTATAAAAATGAAAAATTAGGTTCCGGTCATTTGGGTAGTATTTCATTAAAAGAGTTTAATAATGTGTTATTGGCCAGAAAAGATCCGAACCTAAAGATCCATTGGGCACCAAGTTTTAGCAAGGAAAATTTGAATTATAGGACAATGGCCCACATTACGTCCCCGGATTCAGTTTCTCTTTCAACAAAGGGGCCGTATTACTTTAGCATTTTTAGAAGCGGTCGGGCCAAAGGGTATGAAAAAATTCTATTAAAGGGAGAATATAGATTTTTTGCAGGGCTTCCTTATATAACTTTTCATAGTGAAATATCCTTTACGGAAGGTGACTCTCTGAACCTGCTTAGAAATGATGAGATGACCATGGATAGCCTGTTCACCAATGTGGTTTTTCCTCGACCCAACGGAAAAACTGTTGATTTAGCTCTTTACGATCAAAATACTATTGCCTACTTAGACGAAAATCCAATAGCCGATAATGCACCATGGTTATTTTTCTATAACAAACCTAAGTCTTATGCATTTGGCTCAATTCGATTAAATTATGACAACAGGAATGTTGATGGGGGCGATTCCCCGACTGACCAAAAGCACACAAAAATTACGGTAAGCACTAATGCCGGAAGGTATTGGAACAGACGGCTCATCCATAGCAAAAATACATTCGTACCAAAGGGAAGTAAATACAGTGAAAAAAATGCATACATCGTTTTTAAAATTGATAAAAACGATCCCGAAAAACGGCTAAAATATTTTTACGAGCGATTAAAAAATCCGGTTAGTGTAAGCTATATGCATTGATTATTAGCAATACTGTGATCTCGATTGTCCTTGTTATTTTTTGAAATTTATAAAATCATTAAAAAATGAATATTAAAATCAATACCCTGCTAATTTTATTTATCATATTCTGCGCATGCTCAAGTAGGTCTCAGGATCATTACGTTGAAGATGATGGAACGGTCCATGTTCCGGCGTTTACGTTGCCTGAGTCATCTTTCCTTAGTGATGAGAGCAGAGCTGTCATTAAAAGGCAACGGGAAGATGAGAAAAAGCTTTACGAAGAGTTGTCGGTTGTTTGTCCATACCCCTCAAACCCTGACGAAGAAAAGATAAGGGCTTTTGAAGAATGCAACCGGCAGCATTTCTATAAGACGCCATTGTACAAAAATACACTCGACCGGTACAATGTGAATATAGACATAGATACTATAAACGGTGTGTATACTGAAGTTTTTACCCCCGCCGAGGGGATCAAAGAGGAGAACCTTGATCGTGTTTTGATCAGCCTTCACTCCGGTGCGTTTCAATATGGCTCCCGTACCGCCAGTCGTGTAGAGTCTATTCCCATCGCGTCAGTGGGAGGGATCAAGGTAATTAGTATCGATTATCGTATGGGCCCCGCACATCAATTTCCTGCTGCCAGCGAAGATGTTGCTGCTGTCTATGAAGCACTATTGAAAGAATATAAACCAGAAAAAATCGGGTTATACGGATATGCCGCGGGGGGAGCTTTGACAACGCAGTCTCTGGCCTGGTTTCAAAAAGAAAACCTGCCACTCCCCGGTGCGGCGGGAATTATTTGTATGGCAGCTGCCGAACCACGGCCAAAAACAGACGCAATGTATATCGTTTCGGCAATTCTTGGGCACGATGGTATAGCGCCATTCACGGTATTCGAGCCTTACTATGGTACCAATCCCGATTTCGAAGATCCACTCCTGGTACCCTTAAAGTCCAAAGAAATAATGTCTAATTTTCCACCGTCATTACTGATCGTTTCAACCCGTGATTTTCACCTTAGTTCTGTAGTATATACGCACGCTCAACTGATAAAACTTGGCGTGGAAGCAGACCTTCATGTTTGGGAAGGGTTGGGCCATGTGTTTTTATACAATTCTGAGCTGCCCGAATCCAGAGATGCTTATCAAGTAATTGTCAATTTTTTCAATAAACACCTTTACTGATGTGTCATGTGTAAATTTACAGGTTTGACATCTATTAGCGTTTACTAAAAACCCAAAGATTGTTTACCTTTTGAATTTTAAACTTACAAAAGCTAAAATCGTATCCGGGATGTGTTCCCCGGTCTGAAGTGTAAGCCAGACAAGATTTAATATTAATGAGAAGACGACTTTTAGGTGTCATGCTACTTTGCATCTGTAGTGGCAAGGTAGCGGCACAGTGGGAACAGCTTTCTCCGCAAAGCCCATTTTTTTATGGAATCCCCGATACCACGCTTTTCATATCGAGTGTGAAGGGAATTCCCTAAATCCTTTGATAGGGGATATACTTCAGCCCACCTTTATTTTCCCGTTATTCTCACGCTTTCGTACCCAACAAAACTAATACGGAGATCACTGGATTCATTAGCTTTCACCGTGAAATTACCATCTATATCAGTTACGACTCCCGAGGTAGTCCCCGCCACCATAATGTTAGCTCCGGGGAGCCCTTCGCCTTCTTCCTCATCATAGACAGTTCCGGACCATACACCATTGACATAGTTGGCCTCCACTTTGAGTTGAGCATTTATTATTTTAGCTTCGGCTACGACAACCCTTCCCATTCCCTGCTTACCGCCGTCTTCAAGGGTCTTGTCTTCGCGAAGTGTGAAAGTGACAGGCATGACCATTTGCACCCTTACAGGCCTGTCTCCTTGTTTTCCAGGCTTGAATGAAGGGGCATTTTGCACGGCTCGTACAGCTTCCCTGTCACACCCTGCACCAATGCCTTTGAGCGACTTTACGCCTGATAGGGATCCATCTTTCTCTACAATGAACTGGACAAATACATGCCCCTGGACACCCATCTGCCGGGCTTGTGACGGATATATGATTTCATTGCTGACATAATGATAGAAAGCGTCCATTCCTCCTTTAAATTCCGGTAGTTCTTCTACCAGGGTAAAAAGTTGGTTTGTTTGGGAAGCATCCGTTTGCTCTTCGCTACATGCAAATACAATGAGGAGTAAAACACATAACACCGATAAGGCGCCAAGTTTCCATGGGCTCACATTTTTTGCTTGTTGTTTCATTGCTATTAATCGTTTTAAAATTAAACCATCATGAAAAGAGCTGGCCAGGCTCAGTCCATTTGATTTCAAGGTAGTACTGATCAGTATCGATGAGTATTGGTCAATATTGCAGGACTTAAGTGCGTAAGCATCGGCCTGGTATTCGTGTATTTTTCTAATTTCTTTGTTAACATACCATATACTGGGAAGCCACCAAAAACATACTTTAAATAGCTCAAAGAATATCAGGTCGTAGCTATGGCCCAAGGCAGCGTGTGCTTTTTCATGCCTCAGAATGATGCCATAATCCTGCCTGTTTTTATTGATTTCATCACTCAGAAAGATCCAATTGAAAAAGGTAAAACTGCCTTTAATATTGGGTACTTTGCGAACATATAGGTCATTAAACTTCTCATAACTACTCTTGTGTTCCAGGTAAAACAGATAAAGAACACTAGCCAAAAATTTAAAAAGAAAGAACACACTAAAGACCACGTATATCCAGATAAGCAACTCATAGTTCCAGGTTGACATATTACCAGCAGGAGAGATGGTTATCTCGTCCAGCGGGATCACATCTAAAGGCAAGGCTTCAACGGATTCTGCGCCACGAAAAGATAGCTTCGGCAGTTTGAGCAAAGGAATGGTAAGCGCCAGAATCGTGGCACCTATCAGGTAAAACCTCATTTTAGGATACTGTTGTTCTTTTCTTAAAAAGCACCAGTATCCTAAAATGGAGGCCATATGGATTACCGAAAGTTCTATCAGATAATTAGTCATGAGTGCTTGATTTTAGGTGCTTTAGGGTTTTTGGAATTTTTTCTTTGGCTTTCATTCGCAGGTAGTTTTCGAGTCACAACTAAATAATTAGTTAAAACTAAGGAATTAGTTATAATTATCCTAATAAATGAAAAAATAAGTTGCACAAATTTGGGTGATAAGCACCAAATCACACGGTCGCGGTGGGCAAGCCTGTCTAAGCACGATTAGTGACATATTAAGAATAACACAATCCAATAGGGGTTTTGAGCAATGGAAAGCCTGAAGTGATATCATTCCTGGAAGCTTTGTGAAAAGGGCAGGAAATAGTTTTGCCAGGAGGGATGTTAAAGGCCGAATGATTTTATTTTTTGAAATCTTGAAGTAATTTTGGCTTCTAACGAACTTAACTAATCAGAACGTCTATGAAAGCGAAAATTATGAGCATCAGCCAAGGCGGGTTTACAAAGCTCATCTTAACAGTATGGGCAATCGCGTTACTGTCAGGCTGTGGCGGTGGCGCCAAGGAGGAAAGCGCGACTTCCTCGGAAAGTGAATCCGAAACTGTTTCAGAGCAGAAAGCCCCCGAATCCTCAGAGTCTGTGGAAAATGACCTGATCAAACTGGTAATTAATGGAAATGACCAGATGCGCTTTGATCAAGAAGAGCTCAGAGCGAAAGCAGGTGCCTCTGTTGAGCTCACACTAAACCATACAGGTCAGTTGCCGAAAGAATCTATGGGCCATAATCTGGTGATTCTTAAGCTGGGTACAGATATCCCTTCCTTTGGTCAAAAGGCTTTTGCAGCCAAAGATAATGAGTACATCCCTGAAGGAGACGAGGTCATTGCCCATACTGCGCTTATCGGGGGAGGGGAATCTACCACGATAACCTTTACAGCACCGGCCAAAGGCACTTATGATTTTATTTGTAGCTTTCCAGGTCACTATGCGCTTATGAAAGGCAAATTCATCGTAGAATGATTTTTCAGGAGGACTTGCCCGGTCAGGATCACTTGCTTTATGAATAAATCAGAGAAAGTAGACTTCGTGGTACAAAAGCTGGAGGAGATTTACCCTGAAGTACCGGTTCCCTTAGATCATTACAGCCCGTATACTTTGTTGGTTGCGGTGTTATTATCCGCGCAGTGCACAGATGAGCGCGTCAATAAAATTACACCGGGTTTATTTGCGGTGGCAGATAATGCTTTTGATATGGCGCAGGTTCCGGTAGAAGAAATAAAAAGCATCATTAAACCTTGTGGCCTGGGCCCCATGAAATCCAAAGGTATTTCAGCGCTCTCTAAAATCCTGGTGAATGAATATAATGGGGAAGTTCCTCAAGACATGGCAGCGTTGGAAAAGTTGCCTGCCGTTGGCCATAAAACAGCATCCGTAGTGATGGCTCAGGCCTTTGGTGTTCCCTCATTTCCGGTGGATACCCATATTCACCGGCTTATTTACAGATGGGGATTATCAAACGGCAAAAATGTGCAGCAAACTGAAAAGGATTGCAAAAGACTTTTCGATAAAAGCCTGTGGAACAAGTTGCACCTTCAAATTATTTTTTTTGGCAGGGAATATTGCCCGGCAAGAGGACACAACCCTCATATATGTCCTATTTGTTCCAAAATCGGAAGGGCGCCGATGTTTAAGAGTTTTGATCTGAAGCCAGCCAATAAATGATCGGGATTTTGAGCCGGAAAAATGTAATATATTGTTTGGGAATAATAAGCAAATAGTGAGCGCGTAGTATGTGTAGATTGGAACCCTTGATAATTATGCCTAAATTAAGCATATGATCACACGCAGGACATTTACAGGATTGTGTTCATTGTCATTGGTTTTTTTGCCGGTTTGGGGGTGTGTCACTGACGAAGACGAAACCGATGTGACCTGGTTTCTTTCCGAAACGGAAATCATGGCTGTAGGAAAGGCTTATGCTCAAAAATCATTTTCATTTATCGATAATGATACACTTGTAGCCGGTGGTTGGGTCATAACCCTGGCCGAAGCGGAAGTGTGTAAAAAAAAATATCTCAAAAGTGCATAAGGACCTGGCCACCATAGCCGATCAGCATACCGTAACCTGTGATTTGTGTATTGTAGGAGCGGGAGCAGCAGGAATCAGTATGGCAATGGATTGGCTAAACGCCGGAAAAAAAGTGGTCCTTTTGGAAGCCGGAGGTTTTGAATTTGAGGTTGAAACCCAGGCGCTGAATAATGGTACCAACATCGGGCAGCGCTATTATGCTTTGCCTGCGACCCGGCTACGGTTTTTTGGCGGAACAACCATGCATTGGGGAGGGTATTGTACCCCTTTGGATCCCATAGATTTTGAGACAAGACCGTATGTACCCCACTCAGGATGGCCTATCAGCTTTACCGAATTTGCTGCTTTTTTACCGGCGGCCGGTAAAATGGTAGACATTGACAATGAAACCTGGGATCTTGATACCTACATCGCCGGCAAGGAAAACTATACGCCCTTGAGCTTGAACCCATCCGTATATTATTCCAAGCTGTTCAAGTTTTCACCACCAACACGATTTGGGATAAAGTATCGCAAGGCCCTTGTGGAATCGACGTCTATTACCGTGTATACACACGCCAACCTGACCGATGTAACACTGGATGAGGCAGGACAAGCGGTAAAAAATGTTCAGGCCAAAAGTTTAAATGGCCATATAATGACCGTCAATGCAAATCACTATGTATTAGCCATGGGCGCCATCCAGAATGCTCGCATGTTGCTGGTCAATAACAAACAGCATAAACAGGGGATAGGAAATCATAACGACCTGGTAGGTCGCTACTTTATGGAGCATCCCGAGGTCAAGACCGGGCAAATTTTTCTAAAGCGGCCCCAATCGATGAAACTGTATTTTTTTGATTATACAAAAATCAAAATGTACAGCGAACTGGCCATAGCCGAAGCCGCACAGCGATCGCATGGTATATTAAATGTGACAGCAGCGCTGCACCCAAAAAAGCTGTCTGGCGATTGGGCCTGGATTAACAAATTGCCACAAGACGGCAAAGAAAGTTATGACTTCTGGGTGCAAGCCGAAAAAGACATTTCGGCAAGTCCTCCAAGTGATGTTGACACAAAAAAGTATCTTGCCTATCAAATGCAGGTACGGATGGAACAATCTCCGAACCCTAATTCCAGGGTTACCCTTGACAGCAAAAAAGATATACTCGGGATCCCCGAACCCATATTAAATTGGCAGTTGACCGAACTGGAACGAAATTCTATTAAAGGTATGCATACCGTTCTGGGCAAAGAATTGATCCAATCAGATATTGGCAGATTACATGCACCCGATTGGGTGTTCGATACTTCATTGGAATGGCCTGATACACTCGGTGGAGGCTGGCATCATATGGGTACTACCAGGATGCACAATGACCCTAAAAAAGGGGTTGTAGATGCTAATTGCACCGTACATGGCATTAACAACTTACACATTGCCGGCTCCTCCTGTTTTACAACGGCAGGAGCGGCAAACCCAACATTGTCGCTTATTGCGCTAACGCTTCGATTAAGCAAACATTTAAAGCAACTTGTAACAAAATAAACTTTTCCATCAGTTATTGACGGCATTGCTTGTTGTATGCTGTTGCAACAGCTGTCGTAGTGGGGTCCACGGTATTGATCTTGCCGCCATATACGCCTGACTACTAACAATAGGACTTTTTAAAGTCTGATTTTTTTTTATAATTTAGGGCTTTTGGATGAGAATCTTTAACAAGATAGCACATATATGGTGGCCACGCATAAATGCTCCTATTGCCAGGTACCAACGGACTACTCACAAAAATGCAAAGTGTTAAACTGTATAATTTGATGATTTACCATATTAGGGAGATGAGTGCTTATTACCTGATGCTTTATAAAAACGTTTCTGCTGTTGAGTCTTAAGATTACATATAAGAAAGGTCAAACCAGTGCTCCTCAGGCAAAGCAGGAGATGGCCGGTAATGGTCCCTATGCCGGTATCAATGTTTCCGATCAGCAGATCTGGCAGGAATTTAAAAAAGGAGAAGATACGGCGTACGCCTTCATTTATAAAAACCATGCGCAGGATTTGTATAGCTATGGGATCGGTATTTATAACGACTCCTCGTTTGTAAAAGATTGTATGCACGATCTCTTTCTCGACTTATGGCAACGAAGAAAAAAGCTGGGAGACGTGAGCTCCATCAGGTTGTACCTGTTTAAAGCACTTCGCAACAAAATACTGAAAGAAAAGGCAAAACGGAAACCGTTACGCCCCGGAATTGATGACGATTATAATTTTCAGTTCGAACATTCTTCCGAATCATTGATGATCCACAACCAGTTTTCAGAAGAAAGAAGAAAAAAACTACGTTTGGCACTGGATTCCCTTACCCAGAGACAGCGCGAAGCGATCTTTTTAAAGTTTTATAAAAAGCTTAGCTATAAAGAAGTGGCTGCTGTTGTGGGCATTACCCAAAAAGCGACTTATAAATTGCTCGCTCGTTCTATTCAAATGCTGAGAGATAAAATGATCAGTGTTATTTTGCTTTTTCTGACCATTTTCAGCTAGAGTTCCCAAAAAGCAAAACCTTCAAGCGGTACTATTTTTTTAATAAAAGGCACTTTTTTTTGTCATTCAAAAGGTTTTTGTTCCATTTTTTTAGTCAAATCACAAATCTCATAAAAAACACAAAAACGGTGGGGTAAAAACAGCTGCTTAAGGACCAATATAGTAAAAGGCTGAATCCCTGGCCGGCCATGCCGGGGAGAACGCTAAATTTTGATAAAAAGCATATGGAATATTTAAAGTTTGAAGTAGAAGATTTTGTTACTGATCCATTTTTTCAAAAGTGGGTACTGGATTCAGACGAGATGGCTGATACTTTCTGGAAAACCTGGCTTCAGGATCATCCGGAGAAAAAGCAGCAGGTGGAAGAGGCTATTGGGATCATAAAAACATTAAAATTTGAAGACAAAAAGCTCAGCCAAGAGGAGTTTCAGGGTTTATGGAAAGACATCATTGCCAACCGCAGAACCGGTCAATACAGGCTTGGCAAACCATCGATTCCCACACGATCTGTCTGGCGCGGGATTGCAGCTGCTTTCCTGGTTTTATGTGTGGCGGCTGGCTACCTTTTCTTTGGTAAACAGATTTTTAGTCCTGAGCAGGTGGCGTGGCAAACCGGTTTTGGAGAGAAAAAAGAGATCGTGCTACCGGATAGCTCAGTTGTGATCTTAAATGCGAATTCGAAATTGTTATATCCCGCGGTCTGGGATGATGATAAGGAAAGAACAGTGCAACTAAACGGAGAAGCCTTCTTTTCAATAATACACAAGAAAAATGATCAGAAATTTGTGGTTCACTCCGGTGACCTCAACATTGAAGTATTGGGAACTGCATTCAACGTGAACAACCGGAGGGGAAGCAATCAAGTGATACTAAACGAGGGGAGCGTCAGGTTAGATCTGTCAGCCATGGATTGGCAGGAATGGACCCATCAGTCCAACGAATCTTATTTGCTGATGGAACCGGGAGAAATGGTGGTGGTAGATCAGGATGAAAAAGAGATTTCCAAAAAGATCGTTAATCCGAAGAATTATATATCCTGGACGGAAGGTGTATTGATCTTTGATAAAACGCCCCTGGAGGAAGTGATCAGGATGATCGAGGACAATTATGGATATGCCGTTTACACCGGTAACCTAAATGTGCGGGAGCTGGATTTTACCGGTGAGCTGTATTCTACAGAACTCGATTTGATCCTGGAATACTTATCCGAAACGTTCGACCTTAAGGTAAAAAAAGAAAACAAAAAAATTATGTTAATCAAAGACGATTAACGCTTGAAGAAAAAATGCCTGCACTTAACTTTTCACGGAAGCACAGGCAAATCTTTTAATATATACTTAACTCAAATGTAAAAACTATGCATGAAAATTTACAGTATTATCGTAAAATTCTACTGCTCATTCCGTTTCTTTTTTTTGGTAGCTATGTGACAGCTCAGAATCTGTCTTACATGCCTGTCAAACAGATGAACCCACATAGGGCCTATCAGGATAAAAGGGCGCAGTCGCTCAAAAAGGTACTTGAGAAAATTAAAAAAGAGTACCAGGTAACTTTTGGTTATCAGGACCGGCTGGTACGGGGCAAATCCGTTACCCCCGGTTCCTGGGAGGGAAAAGAGCTGGATCAGATCCTGGAATCCATCTTAACCCCCCATGGACTAAAGTACAAGAAGCTGGATGACCTCCACTACGTCATCAAAGCCCAAAAGGCATCCAAAAGGAAAATAGGAAAGTTGGCGAAAAAGCGCCTGAGCACCAATTTAGACGTAGAGAAATTGAATAATGCCGGGGCTATCGAGGCTTCTGCCAAACTATCGGAAATGCGGGAGACAACAGTTTCCGGAAAAGTAATATCCGAAGTGGGTGAGCCGCTTCCAGGGGTTAACATTTTGATCAAAGGTACTGATCGCGGAACCATTACGGATGTTGATGGCAATTTCCAACTAACCGTACCGGAAGAGGCCGTATTGAAGGTTTCATACATCGGTTACTTAACCCAGGAGATCCCGGTGAATGAAAGGACTTTTATAGAAATAACGATGGAACCCGATCTGGCCAAATTGGAAGAGGTTGTTGTCATTGGATATGGCACGGCCGAGCAAAAGGACATCACAGGTTCTGTGGCCAGTTTTGATTCCAAAGCGCTGGACCGCCAACCGGCCAATAATATTACTGAATTAATGAGGTCCGCATTGCCAGGACTTAATGTAGGTATAAGCACAAATGCGGAAGGGAATTCAGATTTGCTTGTCAGGGGCCCTACCTCCTTAACAGCAAATAACACTCCTTTGTTAGTGGTGGATGACGTCATCTTTCAGGGAGATCTTTCCAGCATCAATCCAGCCGATATTGAAAGTGTTAATGTATTGAAGGATGCCAGTGCAGCTGCTGTATATGGATCAAGAGCCGCTGCAGGAGTAATTATTATTACCACCAAAAAAGGTAAACCAGGAAAACCAACCATAAATGTCAGAAGCTCGGTTGGGTGGGCCCAGGCCGGAATAATTGAAGAGGTCTATGGTCCGGATGAATTCCTGACCTACAAAGGCGATGTGTTCGAACAGATAGATGCAGGCAGCCCGCTGGCTTATTACGACGACCCAAACAATCTACCGGAAGGTCTTACACTTAACGACTGGCTGGATTATGATGGACTTGCCGGAACCGGCACTGATCCTGTAGACATATGGTTGAACAGATTGCAGTTGAGCGAAATTGAAATTGAAAATTTTAAAGCGGGAAGGGTATTGGATTGGGAGGATATCATTTTTCAAACCGGTTTAAGAACAAATAATACTATCAGTGTTTCTGGCCGGACAGATAAACTAAGTTATTATACTTCACTGGGTTACGTAAAAAATGAAGGAATCCTGCTTTTCCAGGAATACGAAGCACTGAGGGGTCGGCTCAACCTGGAGATGGAAGTCGCTGATTTTTTATCGGTTGGCGTAAACTTACAAGCCTCTTCCCAACAAGAGCCCACAAACTTACCGGGCCATTTGACTATCTACCAACGGCAAAGTCCTTTCGGTGACCTGTTCTATGAAGATGGCACCATCCGGCACCTGCCTTATGATGATGCTTTAGCCTCTAATCCATTTTTATGGGAATACCGGGATAACGACTTCAGACAAAGAGAGATGTTTTCGAACCTATATGCAAAAGTAACATTGCCCTTTGGTTTTTCTTACAGGATAAACTGGTCTAACCGATCCAATTTTATTCAGGATTACCGATTCAGACCGGCAATAGCGACACTTGGAGATGGTGGGGATATAGGTTCGAGGAGAGATCAGTTCGATCAACGATGGATGATAGATAACATTATCAATTGGCATAAAACCTTTGGTGACATTCATAACTTTGATCTGACGCTTTTATATAATGTTGAGGAAGCCGAGACATTTACCAGTATTCAGACCAATTCTGAATTTTCTCCCAACGATAAGCTGTCGTACCACAATTTGTCTATTGGCGCAAATCCTGCGCTGGTTAATAATGATATTCGTTCAACGGGAGATGCCATGATGGCAAGATTGCAATACAACTTGCTGGATCGATATTATTTGACGGGTACCATCAGAAGGGACGGCTATTCGGCTTTTGGTCTGAACAATCCAAGGGCAGTATTTCCGGCGGTAGCAGTTGCCTGGAGATTATCCGACGAGGGTTTTCTGAGTCAGTTTGATTTTATCGATAATTTAAAATTGAGTTTGTCATGGGGTGAAAATGGGAACAGGGACATAGGTGTGTACTCCGCCTTGTCAAGATTAGCAGGTACCAGTTACATATACGATCGATCCACTGTGATTGGCGTCAATGCAACTGATCTTGCCAATTCGGATTTGAAATGGGAGTCCACAGCGTCTTACAACGCTCGCCTGGATTTTGGTATTTTTGGTTATCGCATATCCGGTTCCGCAGAGGTTTATCATAGTGTAACCACTGATTTACTGCTTGAACGTTCCTTGCCAATAATTACAGGATACAGAGATGTATTTGCCAACCTTGGGGAAGTACAGAACACAGGACTGGAAATTGCACTTAACACCGTGAACATTGACCGGAATGGCTTTACATGGAAATCAAACCTGGCATTCTGGTACAATCGAAACAAAATCAATCACTTGTACGGCGACATGGTGGACGTGCTTGACGAAAATGGCAATGTCATTGGTCAAAAAGAAGAAGATGACATAGAAAATGATTGGTATATTGGCCGCGGTATTGACGAAATATTTGACTACAAAATCCTGGGAATCTGGCAACAGGGCGAAGAGGATGATGCAGCTGTTTATGGCCGGGTGCCCGGAGATATTAAGCTGCTGGACGTTAATGGTGATAGTCTGATCAATTTTGATGATCAGGTTTTTCAGGGTTTTATCCAACCTCGTCATCGGATCAGTTTGAGGAATGATTTCACCTATAAAAATTTTGATTTTTCCTTTCTGATGAATGCATTACTCGGCCACAAAGGCGTCAATAATGAGCACTTTAACTTTCGCGTTCAGCAGCAAAGACTTAATAAGATCAAGACACCTTATTGGACGGCAGCCAATCCATCCAATGAATGGGCAAGGTTGGATTCGAAAAATTCGAGTCCGGCAACATCGTGGTACGACAATAGGTCGTTTATGCGGATACAAAACATTACACTGGGCTATACAGTGCCTGAAACGATCCTGGAGAAGCTGAATATCCAATCGCTGCGGGTCTACGCCAATGTTCAAAACCTCCCGGCATTTACTTTCAAAGGATGGGACTACAGTTGGGACGTTGAAACACGCCAACCTACACCGCTTATCACCACACTTGGTTTTGATCTAAGTTTCTAATTCAAACAACTAGAAAAATGAAAATACATATATATACATTTATTGCAATTATATTGCTGGCATCCGGTTGTTCAGAGGAAAGATTGGAACCAGATCCCCTTTCATTCTTTTCACCTGAAAACACCCTCAATGACAAGGCTGGGCTGGAGGCGGTAATTGTGACGATGAACAGAAGGTTGAGAAGTGAATATGCCCAACGCGAAAACCATCATTTAATGGGAGAGTGGAATTATTCAGATATGAGTGTTAATGGCGCACCTCCGAATAACATTGTGCATAACATGGAACTCCAGATGACCCCTAACTCTACGGAAGATAGAGAAGTAATTGCGTACTGGGACCTGGCATGGCAGGCGATCAAAGATGCTAACATCGTGGTGTCAAGAGTAGATCAAATAGACCTGGCTGAAGAAGATAGAAATGAGCTGCTTGCACAAGGTTACTTTGGGCGGGCTTACTGGTACTACAGATTGGCGCACCAGTTTGGTGATGTACCCCTGATCTTAGAAGAAATCAATACCCCTCGACTAGACTTTTATTCACATTCCAGAGAAACCATCCTTCAGAAGATCAAGGAAGATCTGGAGTTTGCTGTCCAGTGGTTGCCGGAAACAGTGCTTCCCGGAGAGGTTAGTCGTGCGGCCGGGTCATTCCTGTTGACCAAATGCTATCTCGCGCTTCGCGAGTTTGATAACGCGATTGCAGAAGCCTCCAAAGTGATTGACGGCGGACAATACGCTTTGATGACAAACAGATTCGGAACTACCGAACCGGAGTTTTTGCAATACTCATTCTTAGATCCCAACGGGTTTGATGTTATATGGGATTTACACCAAAAGAACAATAAAAGCCTTGCGGAAAATACGGAGGGTATTTTGGTGGTGCAGGATCAACATTTGACGGAAGGAAATACGGATGACCGGGGAACTGCCAAGATGAGAGACTATGTTCCGGTGTGGTGGCAGGCAAGGGATCCAAGTGGTACACGGGCGTGCACTGATCTTGACTTTGGTACCGGGCTGAGGATGATCGAGCAACTCGGACGTGGCGTGGGAAGAATGGTACCCTCTCAATCTTTAAGAGACCTGCGTTTAGAAGATCCTAACGACCTGAGATACTCGCAAAATAACTGGTTTGGCATGGAGCGTTATGTTTATAATGATCCAAACTCGGCTTTTTTCCAGCAGCCATTTGATCCTGGTTCCGTCACAGATATTCGCCAGTGGTATCCGATCGCCTACAGTAAGATGGTCTACATTGACGAAACGGGGAACACGCGGCCAGACCGGGCATCCAGTGATGAGTATGTCTTTAGACTGGCCGAGCTATATTTACTCAGGGCAGAAGCATATTGGTGGGGTGGAGATATAGCCAATGCCACCGCAGATGTTAACGTGGTCAGAGCCAGGGCGCAGGCTACACCTGTTGCTACCGTAGATATTGATTATATTTTTGATGAAAGGGCCAGAGAGTTATACACGGAAACACCGCGAAAAAGTGAGCTTACCCGTGTAGCTTATATTATGGCGCAGACGGGAACGAACGGTTATTCTTTGGCTAGTATGCATGAGAGTAATTGGTTCTATGATCGCGTGATCAGTAGAAATAATTTTTACAGAGATGAGATACTACAGGGTAGCAATATTTATCGAATACGACCATACCATGTATATTGGCCTATCAAAGAAGAGGAAATCAGGGCAAACTCTTTAGGTCATATCAATCAGGCCATGGGATATCCAGGTTCTGAGACAAATATTGAACCGCTGACCGATCCATTCCAAACTAAACCTGGACTTTAAAATTTACAAGCACGCTCTATCAAATAGGATAGGGAGTGCTTGTAATCTTTATACTTTTACAAATAGTTAAACCATTAGTGTATGAACTTAACATTTTCTTTGAGAAAGTGTAGTACTTTGTTATTGATCATATTTGGGCTTGTGGGTTGTGCAGAAAAGCAGGACACCCGAGACGGTATACAGCATAGCATTGATATCGCAGCCAGCCAAGGCAATAACCTTGTTGTGCTTGAATCTCCAGATCCTTCAGGAACCATATCGCGGAGGCAAATTATGCTGCCCGAATTTGAAAGATATGTTCACGTGGCCGCAGATTCCAATCATTTCCGATGGATTGGAGCCAGCAACCGCATGTTTCCATGGATAGGGAAAGACGATCTCAGATCCGCATTTCAATCTAAAAATCCTACTCCGCCGCGAATTCCCCATCCGAATCGCAGGGCATTGACGATGATGTTTCAGTTGCGTAATGGCAATTATCTCACGCTATTGCCACTTGCCGGAGAAGCCAGTGTAAGTTGGTTAGAGGTGACAGAAGATGGTGAGCTGATCCTGGATTACGGTTCCCTCGGCACAAATCCAATCCCGGAAAATGCGCAGGTGCCATTATTATCGTGGTATGAGTCGGAAAATGTATATGAGTCCATTGCAAAGGCCTGGGAAATGGCGCTGACATCAGGTAAAGTCAACGCTGCTGCAAGTTTACGGGAGAAGAAAAAATATCCTGAGCCATTGCATTATCTTGGGTGGTGTACCTGGGAGCAGTATCGTAAAAATATCGATGAAGAAACCCTGGTTGCTGCTATAGATAACATTGAAAATTCCGAAATTCCTATCCGTTGGGTTTTAATAGATGATGGACATCAGGATGATGAGGGCGGACTATTAAAATCTTTGACGCCCAACAGGGAGAAATTCCCAAACGGTTGGGATCCGATCACTTCCAGGAAACAAAACGACGCTATCAAATGGATGGGTATCTGGCACGGGTTCCTATCTCACTGGGATGGGGTACATGTTAATCACACCATGGAAAATCTTACACCGGTGCTGGTTACTAATCCAGGACGCAAAAATGGATTGCTGCCAAAAGACGATATGGCGTCCAGTACTGCCTTCTATGAGTACCTGGTCACAACGATCAAAGATCAGGGTTTTGACTTTATGAAAACAGATAATGTTTCCAGGTCTACCATGGAATACGCCGGATTCAGTAACGCATCCAAAGCGCAAAGACAAAATGTTTTAGCGCTTGAGCAGGCCTGCATTGAAAATGGCATTGGTCTCATGAATTGCAGTGCCCAAAACACCATCGGTCTAATGAATACCAGCAATAGTGCCACTATGCGTACCAGCCCTGATTATCAAAAGCATAATCTTGCCACCTCAAAATCACAAATTCTGCAATCTGTCTTCAATGTTGTTTGGCTCGGACAAACACTGTGGCCGGATCATGACATGTTCCATTCATCCGATAAAGAGGTAGGGGAGGCCATGTCTGTGACAAAGGCCATGTCAGGAGGACCAATATATTTATCAGATGATCCGGCAGATTTTAATGATGAGGTTATTACGACATTATGTTACAAGGATGGCTTGTTAATCAGACCTGAAGCTCCTGCGGTGCCATTACCCGAAAGTATCTTTAACGATGCACTTTACGAGTCTGAAAAAGTATATAAGACCATTTCACCACTCAAAAATAAGGCCTGCGCGATAGCTGCTTACAATTTAAGCGTAACCGCTAAAGCGCCGTTGACAGGAACAATAAGTAAAGATGATTATAGTTATGCACCCGCTATGATGCAACCTTTTGATGGCTTCTGGGAGCAGCCAAAGGAGGGGCTGGTTATCTACGATTGGAAACGGCAAACAGGGGGGAAACTGGATGACACGGGTCTGAACTTTCAAATTGATGGGTTTGGTCACAAGCTTTTCCTGTTATGCCCCATTAATAATCAATGGGCGGTTATTGGAAGGCCCGATAAATATCTTTCGCCATCCACGGTTGATATTGTAGATATTGGAAATGAAAGCATTACACTTAAATTTGCAGAGATGGGGTCAGTAATTTTGTACTCCGGCAAAGGGACATTGCGTTCAACCCAAATGGACTTTACCCGTCTGGGAAACAATTTCTATAAAGGTACGCTGACCAACGGATTGGAAGGAGCAGGGACAGTAGAAATCAAAAGAACGGGTATATAATAGCCTGCTATAGCAGCATTTTATTTTCTGAATTTTTAGCATATGAATAAATTGGCAAAACTTTTTTTCCTCTTAATTATCTTATTGGGGTGCAGTGACACTTTAGATAGTCATCAAATGCAAATAAAACCTCAGGAGCCGGAGCTACCGCCTAAGAATGATTTATGGATATTTATAATGGCAGGACAATCGAATATGGCGGGACGGGCGACAATAGAAGCACAGGATAAAATCCGCAACGATAGAATCTTCACTATCAATGCTGAAAATGAAGTAGTAGTGGCCAAAGAGCCGTTGCATTTTTATGAGCCATCGGGAGCCGGTCTTGATTGCGGAATTTCGTTTGGAACAGAAATGTTGAAGCACGTACCTGATAACATCTCTATATTACTCATTCCAACAGCGGTTGGCGGCAGTTCAATAGAACAGTGGATTAATGACGACACGCATAGGAAAGTCAAGCTTTTAAGTAATTTCAAGCAGCGGTTGCAAACATCTTTAAAACACGGTGTATTGAAAGGATTACTTTGGCACCAGGGTGAGTCGGATGCTCATAACGAACAAACGATACAATCTTATCAGGGAAATATGAAGATATTGTTTGAGAAGTTTAGAGGAATTGCGGTAAATGAGTCTTTACCTATAGTGACTGGTAAACTGGGATCTTTTGCCGTCAACCAGGAGCGTTGGGACAAGATCAATAACGCTATTGAAGCCTATTCACTGACGGATGAAAATTGTGCGGTAATAGAAACCTCCGATTTGGAAGATAAGGGTGATAAGATACACTTTAACTCAGCGGCCCAGCGGGCCATGGGAAAAAGGTATGCTGAAACCATGTGGGGATTGGTTAATTGATTCCTCAATGAAACTCGCCGTGGTTAGTACGCCATGATTGTCCAGCGTAACTTCTTGCTGGGTTTGTCGCTCTTAAAACCATCTGAAATCCCGGCGATAGATCACAATAAATCGAAGAAAACCAATGGTATGAATCAAAGACATAATTTTTCCCATAAGTTACTTATGACCCTCAGGTGTGTGATCACTGTTTTATTAAGCTTTTTGATCTTGGGCAGTTCTGCTCAATCAGGTTCCGAATCCGATGTGATTTCACTATTTAATGGCAAAGACTTAAGTGGCTGGTATACCTACCAAAGAAAACCCGAACCAACATCGATAGTAGAAAGCTTGAAAATGGAAGATGGTGAATATGTTGAACCTATTGGTTTGAACAAAGACCCATTAAAAGTCTTTACCGTGGTCGAAGAGGATGGTGAGCCGGCTATCCGTATCTCCGGCGAAGTTTTTGGTATTTTGGTAACCGATCAGGCCTATGAAAACTATCATCTGAGTATGGAATTCAAATGGGGCGAGAAAAAATATCCACCCCGTGAGGATAGAAAACGAGATAGTGGCATACTCTATCATTCTGTCGGAAAGGAAGGTATGAGAGGCGGCGTATGGATGCGTTCGGTGGAATGTCAGGTACAGGAAGGAGATGTCGGAGATTTATGGTGTGTCGATTCCACCACCGCCCAGGTGAAAACGGTACAGTTGAAGAACAAAAAATTTAAATACGACCCTCACGAACCATTCCAAACCATTGATATGAGAGGAGATAGATTTTGCCAAAAATCGAGGGACTTTGAAAAAAAGCATGGTGAGTGGAACCGGTTGGACATCTATGTTTACGGCAGGGAAAGTATCCATGTGATCAATGGTCAAAAGAACATGCACTTGTCAGCGATAGGTCAGATCGTGAACGGTAGGATTGAGCCGCTGACCAAAGGCAAAATCCAGATTCAATCAGAAGGGGCAGAGGTTTTTTACCGGGATATCACCATTAGGTCCATTGAAGAAATACCCCATTTTAATGAGAAATAAAACGTGATAGAAAGTTTTAATCAGCAAGTATTAGTAAGAGAATTAGTAAAAAACCAATCGAAAAAATCTTGCCATAACCAGCCAACTGCGCAATAGTAGTAAAAGCCCGATAGGCTGGCAATTTGAGAAATGATCTTGTGAATCATTTTAGTAGTGTCCATCTTATCCCGATTTCTGCATAGCCGTTGAAGTATCCGCGAAAGCTGAGCGATTCCTGATTGGGGTTGTTAGAGGTTCTGTTTACAATATTTCCTTTACCGTAAATCTGACTTCTTTTGCTCAAGGCATGGTACAGTTCTATATTGGCTCGTATATACTCGTATTGAAGGGGGACATCATTATCTGATCCAGGAGCTAGTCTTTGGTAGCTTCGGATCGTAAATTTAAGGCTCGCCTTAACGCCTGCCTTGGCCGATTGTAACTGATACTGAATGCCCGGCCCCAACTCGTGATAGGTGCTCCTTTTGTCGGCATCAATCCTTGAGATATGGTAAAGCCCTATTCCTAATTTTTGATGGCTATCATTGCCTGAAATATCTAAAAGGAGATCAGTAAACTGGTACGTCCAGTTACGGGAACCTTCTCTATAGACATTTTCTTCTTCGGGCTGCTCTTCCTCCTCCGGCGCATTTATCAATGAAAGTGTTTGATATTTCCTGAATTGGGTGGCGCTTCTTAAAGATATTTTCTTAACAGCGTTTTTTGAATCCCACTTTTTACTGATAGAGGCCTCAAAAAATGGCGCCTGGTAGTAAAGTTCTTCACCTTGAGCCTTGTCATAGTTTTTGTACAAATAACCTGTCTTTGTTTTAAGCCATGCTTTATTTCCCAGGTAAAAATCTAATCCGACCGGTGCTTGAAACAAGCTGTAAGAAAATGGCGTAGTTAAAACCGCGTTATCGGCATTGATGCCTTCCCGACGTTTTCGAAACAATTCCGGAGCAAATTCGAAATATTTTTTTTGTGCATATTTAAGCCGGTAAGAGACACCTAAACGATAGGTAAACCGGTTGGCGTCTTCTTCGGTCTGATAAATGCCTAAGCTTCCATTAACCTTGAATTTTAAGCGATACTTTTCTCCTTCTATTTTCAGTGAATTTTTAAGCGATAAGGATTGGTAAGTCCCGTTATCCCACAGTTCTTCTCTTGCGATAGTCTCTTCATCTTCGACCAAGGTGTTGGGACTTAAAAATGGATTCCACTCATTTCCTAAACCAAGCGCTATTTTATGTGTACGCGTAATTTGTCCGTATCCAGCAATAGTCGAAAAGCAGGTTAGTGTTAGTATGATAATTCTTTTCATTTGATTAGTCATTTGGTCAAAAGAGCGAATAGAAAGGTGGTAAAGTATTCTTTAGGCTCTCCCAATGTAATTTGATGATTGTCCCGACCGGGTTGGATATGATCCATCAAAGCCACGCCGAGCAGCAAAATGAGGACTATAATATATGGTGCTTTTGATTTCTTCATGTTCACTTAAATCAGTTTAATAAATTTTCTTGTTTCGCCCGATAAATAGCATCTTTCAGGCCTTCCCTGTTTGCAAGCTGGATCCCCAGTCCCGGTCTTACATTCAATTCCATCACCATAGGTCCTTTTCTTTCGTCGATAACCAGATCAACACCCAGATAGTGGAGCGGAAACTTCATGGCAGCTTTTAACGACATACGGATGATCTCGTCCCAGCAGGGTAAGGTTAGCCCGGTGATTGGATGTTTTGTGTCCGGGTGACAGGTAATGTGTTTTTCACCATCATAGGCCTCCTTCAGTCTTCCGGTCTTCATATCTATTCCAATGCCAAGCCCGCCCTGGTGAAGGTTGGCTTTCCCATTGGATCGACTTGTTGGCATGCGCAACATGCCCATCAAAGGCACCCCTTTAAGCAAGATCACCCGAATATCGGGGACCCCTTCCGGAAAGATCTGATGGAAAATGTTGTGGGGCCTGATATATTCCTCAACCAGCGCCACATCAGAATCTCCAAAGGAATAGATACCAAAGATGATATTGGCGATGTGCGTGAAGATATCCTGTTCTGAAACCGGTTTAGATTGACTAAACCATTGGTCATTCTTCTTTTTGAGAATCATGATGCCCTTTCCCCCGGCACCTTTGGAAGGTTTGACAACTAATTCATTCCATTCACATGTTGCCTGCCAGGCCTGCTCAATTTTTCCGATAGAGTCGATCATTGCATAGGTAAGCGGGCAGGCAATTTGATGACTGTGAAGGATGTTTTTAGTCAGGTACTTATCGTCAGCGTATTTATAGTTCTTGCGGGCGTTGTTTGGATAAATGAATCCCAGATTGCGTTCATTTATCCCAAGAATGCTTGACCGCATTCCGGCTATTTTACGTATCCATTTCATGATTTCAGTTGCTGGTAACGTTTAAAAACCTGTAGTACTCCATCACCCTTAAGCCAATCCATTTACCTAACAATAGATTGATGCCGGCTATAGTCAGTATGATTTCAGGAAACGTAAGGACAAAATGTTGAATAAATTCACTCGATAAAACAAAGTAGATCAGCACGGTTACCAATAAGGTGGTTACATATAGCTCGGTGGCATTTCTGGTTCCTTCTTCCTCAATCTTTCTGGCCATCCGCTCACTGATAATAGTAAGAATAATAATCGGAAAGAATAGAGGAGCCGACGCCACAAGCCAACCGGTTGTATGCAAAAGTTGGATAGCCAATAAAGCGGTAATTACCACAGCGATCAACATCAGGGATATCTTTGCATTATACTGAATGTGCCATCGCGCTAATGGAAAATTGACCAGTACTACAACCGCAATAATGATGGTGAAAAGCAGGAGCCCTGATACCAAACCTGTCTCAAGGAGAGAAAGACTGATGAGCACCGGAAGGAATACGCCATAGGTCTTAAACCCAATAACATTTTTCAATACAGCAACCAGAAAAGCACCAAATGGAAGCAGCAACAACATCACCAGCATATCGTGTGCAATACCTGCATCATCCATCAATTGCCATATGTTCAAAACAGCAAAAACCGGGTAATCATAGACCCGGCCTTTTTTTATGACGTATAAATAGTCGAACATCAGACCTTTGTTGCGTGTGATAAGGAAATGATCTCCCCTGTACAGTTCCAGGTAGTGCGCCGGAAGTGACGCAAAGTAACCATTTAATGCATCAAATGGCACCCAGGTATCTTCGATAAGTATTTCAATCCAGGAATGAGAAGTTTTCTTGGCAGTCTCCTCCAGTATCAGTCCTCCCACGACCCTTGCCGGGATCCCCATGCTGCGACAAAGTGAGACGAACAGCCTGCTTTTACCATTACAAGAAGCTTCTCTTCGATCCAGTGCCATTAATGCATCTGTAAACTCACTGCTTGAAGATGAAGGGATCTGGTAAACAAAATCATAAAACGCCCGAATGATCTCTACCAGTCTGGTTTTTTTCCCTGAAAGCTCCATTGCAAGCTGCCTGATCTTTGGATCATCAGACTGAATGAATTGCGTAGCGGATAGATATTCTTCCAGGTCTTCGGAAAAACATGGCTCATAGATTAAGGAGCCCTGGATCAAATAAGTCAAGGGTTTTCCTCTGAACTCAAATTGACATGAAATTTTAGCATCATCTGACGAGCCACGCCATTGGATCAATTTATTCGGGCCATCCAGAAAGACAGATCCAGCGCTCATATGCCCGGAATTATGTAAATGTATTTTTTGCCTGCGGTTATTTACCGGAAGAAAGGTTGTGATCTTATACAGTGCATCTGATTGAAAATTAAATTCATAATTGATAATATACTTATAATCGCCACCCAACGCTGTGAACCCACCATTTTTGTGTATTCGTACCAGGATGATAAGAATTGGTAGCATTATTAATGCTATAGCTATCACTCTCAAACTTTTATTTTCTTTCATGACGTTTTCATTTAGCCACACCACTTGTTTTTTAAGCATTGGCTCAAGTGGGTTTTGGAAGTAAATCCCGAAAGTCTGTGATGACCCTACCCCCTGATGAAATTTTTTTTGAAACCCGTTTATAATTGTTTCAAAGCAGCCAGTTTTTTTGAAATCGGATATGAAAGAATAATAAGTATCTTTGCCACGTGTAATAAATCGCTTTTTTGAAACCCACAGAAAATAATAATGTATGCAGTCAATCGGTGTTTGAAAATCTTTTTCGAACACTTGCTCCATTACTGAGAAATTTTCTCATGTTCAAATTCCAGCATGTGGGTTATGCTGAAGATACCGTGCAAGAAGCCTTCTATACCCTATGGCAAAACTGCAAACATGTAAGCAAGGAACTTGCTAAAGCTTATGTATACCGGGTGGCCCAAAACCAGATGATCAAGCGCCTGGAGAAGGATAAGGTCCACAGAAAGTATATGAGCTTTCAAACCAAATCAGCGGAAGAAGTTGGGCCCGATTTTTACCTGGAGTATCACGAGTTGAGTGAGAAATTGAAAGTGGCCATAGAACAATTACCAGATGGTCAGCGGGAGGTTTTTTTGATGCATCGCTTTGATAATAAGTCTTATGCAGAGATCGCTGGTGAGTTGGAAGTAAGCGTAAAAGCGGTAGAAAAGAGAATGCATAAGGCATTACTTAAATTGAGGACTATTTGTAAAAAACTTTGATTGAGGGGTAGGGTGAAACGGCATTTCACGTATGTACCATTAACAGCAACGTAAATGAACTGGCAAAAAGACGATATATTTCTTTCAAAGTGGCTTAATGGAGAATTAAGTCAGGAGGAACGACGTGCGTTTGAAGCTACTGAGGAAGGACAGGATTTTGTTCGAATGATGAAAGCCGCATCATTGCTTAAACCTTCTTTCTATGATACCAGCTCAGAACTTTCCAAATTACAAGGTCGAATTCAATCAAACCCTCCGAAGAAGCAAAAGGTTATCTGGATGCTACCTGGCTTTCAGCTAGCCGTAGCGGCCTCTGTTGCTTTGATCATTGCTGTGGTATATCTGTTCACATTAGGAGATCAAACGATCAAAACGGGTTTCGGTAAACAGGAAATCGTGCTGCTTCCGGACGGGTCTGAAGTCAAACTAAATGCTGCTTCTCAACTTTCATATGACGCAAAAAAATGGGATAGGCAACGTATGTTGGAACTTGATGGAGAGGCTTTTTTTAAAGTAAAAAAAGGCTCCAGGTTTGATGTAAAAACTGACAATGGAAACGTTTATGTACTGGGAACAAGCTTTAATGTGAAAAGCAGGGGAGAAATATTAGACGTTGCATGTTATACCGGGAAAGTGGAAGTGATCTCTTTAAACATTAGCAGGCAACTCAATCCTGGTGAGACAATACGAATAAAAAATGGTGACATGATTGAACTCAAGGAAATAGACCTGGCAAAAGAGCCCTCTTGGACGAGCGGTGTAACCGAATTGGAAAACGTTGCACTTCCTATTGTTCTCGATGAATTAAGCTATGTATTTGGTTTCACCATTAAATACGATGGCGCCCTGGATCATTTAGTGTATACAGGTGCATTCCCAAATCAGCAACCAGAAGCAGCGCTTAAACTTGTTTTTGAACCACTGAATATTGATTATTCTTACGATCTTCCTTCCAAAAACCTGGTCATACTTGGTTTGAATAAATAATGCGAGTCGTTTTTTTCATTGTCCTCAATATCTTTCCTTTTATTCTGTTAGCACAGGAAAGAAAGATTACCTATCAGTCAGAAAACAAGGATTTGGTTCATGTATTCAAGGAACTGGAGAAAGCATACAACATCCATTTTGCATTTGCTGCGGAAGAGGTTAAGGAAAAGAAGGTCTCTATTCAGGCTGAAAACCAGGAACTTTTATCATTTCTAACCGAACTGCTTACCGCCCATCAGCTTTCATTTGAAATCGTAGAGAAGAACTTTATTGCTGTTACCAAAGCCTCGTCTGTATTGCTTCGTATGTCCATTCGCGATGAAGAAACTGATGAAGCCCTCTCCTTTGCAACCGCTCGTTTGAAAGGAAGTGATCAGGGATACATTGCGGATGTGGATGGGAATTTTGAGATTATCGTAGCTAATCCTTCCGAAGCAATACTGGAAATTTCGTTTTTGGGGTACAAGAAAAAAGAGATTGAGGTGAGTACGGTCGAACCCACAAAAAGTGTTGCTGTTTCACTGGAACGAACCCCCCAGGAATTACAGGAAATCATCGTAAAAGAGTATCTAAATAAAGGCATAACTATTGATGATCAGGCATCCAGGATCTCCATTGATATCCAGGATATGGAAATCCTTCCCGGGCTTTCTGAAAGGGATATCTTGTTATCTGCTCAGATGCTGGCTGGAATTGGATCCGCAGATGAATCGGCAGGAGGACTGAATGTGAGAGGGTCCTCCAGGGACAACACCTTTATTTACTGGAATAAAATACCGGTTTATCAATCCGCTCATTACTTTGGTAACATTTCGGCTTTCATACCCTCATCCATAGGAAAGGTGGATATTTTCAAAAACTATATACCGGTTCCTTACGGAGGAGCCAGCGCCGGACTATTACTGATCAATGCCCGAACACCAACGGCTGCAAAAGCTGTGGTAGAATCTAACCTGAATCTGACACATGGGGATATATATGCCAGTGTACCGTTTGCCAACCACAACGGTCGTATTTCATTAGCCGCGCGCAGATCTTTTAATGATCTTTTAGCCACACCTACCTTCAATTCCATTAGCAATAAACTATTCGATGGAAGTCTCACTGAGGATCAACAGGGAATATCGGAAGACTTTGAATATAATAGTAAGCTGGCATTCAGTGACTTAAATCTGGTTATTGAATTAAATTCTGCAGGTAAAAACAGATTTTCACTTAGTGCCTTAAGTTCTCAAAGCAAACTGGACTATGATTCACAGGATGAAGAGAATTTTCTTGAGTCTATACAGGAACACAGGGTCAGAACGTTTGGAGGAAATTTTACCTGGAACCGACGCTGGTCGGGCCGGTTGTCATCTGAGTGGAGTACTTCCTATGCCGACTATTATATGGATTATTCCCTGATCAATATAAGAAACGAGGCCAATGGAGCAGAAGATGATATTCAGAGCCGAATGAACGATCTGGAGAATCTGGAGTCACGGTTTACGCTGACTTATGCACCAATCAAAAACCATGTCTTTGATGTCGGCTATCAATTCAATCGGGTAGGGGCAGACCTGACCATTAATGAGGATTTTTTCTTTGAAGATGATTTTTCCGAATCGATTACAAGTGAAGGAAATACGCATGGACTATTTGCTGACTATTTTGGGAAATTCGAATCAGGCTTGCAACTGGGTCTTGGTATACGGCACAATAGCTATGAAGCCTTGGAGAATACCAGGCTGGATCGTCAGATGCGTCTCAACTATGAGCTGGCGCCTGGAATCTTGCTAAAATCAACGGCTGGTGTATATCATCAATATATCAGCTCTCTGAAAGAAGTAGATTTTGTTTTCTCCAACACCATCGAACAAAACTGGATTATTGCTGACAGCGAAGAAGAAATACCGGTGATCAAAAATGAGCAAGTGGTGTTAGGTGCATTATTGACGAAGGCAGGATGGGTAGTGGATATAGATGGTTATCTCAAACGTGTATTTGCCCCTGTAGCCCGCAATTTTGGTCCACGACCAGAAGATGAAGACGGGCTGATTTCAGGCATTGAGGTAATTACAGGATTAGACCTTACCATTAAGCGACGGTGGAAGTACCATCGCGCCTGGTTCAGCTATGCCTTTCAAAATTCTGAAGTAGAAGCCATTGATCAACAATTTCCTTCGGGTCTTAACATCAGGCATCAATTTCAACTTTCACAGACCGCAAATTACAAACAGTGGGAGTTCTCTCTTGGTTATACCCTCAGGTCAGGACTGCCTTATACAAATGCCAGTGGATTTGTGGAGATAAATCCTGGCAACGACGACGAGCCATTTATTGAGATCCAGTATGAAGATCTTAATAGCAACAGGCTGCCTGCGTATCAACGACTTGATGTTTCCGCCTGGTACAAATTCAAAAAGAAAAAGCCCCATAAGTTGGCAGGTGAAATAGGAATATCTATTCTGAATGTACTCAATACCAATAACCGCTACAGTCGGACCTTTTCAATAGAAGAAAATGACCAAGACCAAATCTTTCTGCTGCGCAGTGACCGCCGACTAATTGGCATCGCCCCGAATATAAGCATGCGTTTGAAATTTTGATCCGTAGGAAATCTTTATCCCCGAACATCCGTATCTGAAAGCGTATCGAACAATCCTCTAATAAAGAAAATTTGAACGATACGCTTTGCCTCAGGATCTCTGTTTAATTGACTTATGGACTAAATGTCTGGCTATTTCCAAACCATCCTTTCTCGTTGTATGCTGTTGCAATGGCTGCAAGCCTGGATTCATTGTCTCTGAAGTAGAGACTCCAGGCCTGGTTTAATGCAGGGGTGCCAGCTTCTCTGCTTCCAATATAAATATCGCAATAATTGAAGTAGCATCCGTCCGTACCGCCTGTGCCATCCGGCTCGGTCGTGGTGCCATCCGGTACATGATTAGTGGATTTGGCGTAGACCGCGGCATAAAGGTTGTTGATCCAGTTTACCTGGGCCGTTTGTATTTCCAGGTATAACGGGTCCTGCTCGCCCGGCACAAAAGGGCCGTTCCAATAGGTTTGGTACTGTAGTTTCATAATTGAAGAACGCTGGGCAATAGCTGTCGCCCCGGGATCCACAGTATTGATCTTACAACCATAGGCATCGATTTGAATGAGAGATTGGCTCATATCGCACTTAACGCCGGAAGAAGTTTTTACTTCCTGTTGTAAATAGTTGTACATGGCATTAACCATTGTCGGTGAGAAGGAAGTTGTATGGTAGGCAGACTTGTATTTCCCATATCGGTTTGGCCCTGACTCCGAGATATTCTGGACAGCCTCCAGGAAGGTATAAGCACGTTGAACAGAACTTTCGGTGATGCCATCCTTCTCAGTATGCTTGAAGCATTCCACAGCTTTGATGCTTGTAATATAAGGGTGTCCAATTACTTTGTGATCTTCTTCTACCAAAAGGGCGATGTCCCCGGCTTTTGCCCGGAGCTCAGTAACCCACCCCTCCAATTCCTCAATAAATTGCGCATGGTCACCTTCATAGAATGAGTCGTCGTAGGTGACAATGGCGGGTAAAGTGATGACATCAGCCTCTTTGTGATTGGCATGCAGCATCCCGAATGATTTCCAGGACACCGGCATTTGGGTGGCCATATTTTGTTCAAAGAAGTTGATGATGTCGGTAAATTGGGTCAGCGTAATCGGCTTGGTTTTTGCCGCATCCTGATACCATGACCATGTAAAGGTGAAAATATAAACATATTCAGGGGTGTTGGGGAGTTTGTTTTTGTCAAAATAAAGGCGCGTGATGATGCCAAATTGGCCGCCACCACCACCCTGGAGGCCCCACATTAAATCCTTATTTTCATCGGTGGGAGCTTTGGTGATACCTGTCAGGAGTTTTGCATTGCCGGAGGTTTTGTCCCTCACCACGATATCTGCACCTATAAGATAGTCGACAGTGAGTCCATAGAGTCTGGAGAATACCCCATATCCACCACCAGTAATATGCCCGCCGAGACCAACAGAGAAGCAGGAGCCGGCCGGGATTAATTTTTGATATACATTATTCAGCAGTCTAAAGGCATCCCAGTTTCCCATACCAACATCCAGGTAAACCGCCGGGGTATCTTGTCCGGATTCATTTTTAAGTGTAGTCTCTCCATATTCCTTGAGACCGGTCAGATCAATAATTTGTTTCGTATTACTATTGTATACAAAACCTTCATAACAATGCCTTCCGCAGGTAAGCTGCAATTGCGATGGGCTAATGCCGGCATTGAGCGCGTACTGAAACGCTTCCAAAACGTCGTTGCTGTTTTGCGGCCGGTGGATGATAAGGCCGGCATCGTCGGCGTACCACCTTTTGTTAAATCCTTGTCGGTCACTGGTTGATGCAGGCAATGACACAGACCTTTCCTTCAAGATTGAATTTTTGCTGGTTTCCATAATAAATTAATAAATGATAGGATAAAATTTAAGGGTTTAAGTTATGGATTTTCCATTGCAATCCGAATAAATGTAGGGAATCAATTTATTGAATCCCATCACCGGCACAAGTTGCCCCCCAACATCTGTTTAATGCATGATTTCAGTTTTAATCCATTGTATTTTTTGCCGGTACATGTGTCAGCCTTTTAATAGTGCGCAGATACGTCAAACAAAATTCGGGATGGCCTTTTCCAAGCTCTTCCTGATCATAGGAGGTTAGTTTAAATGGCTCACCTTCGAATTTAAAAGTTCCTTCCATTATATAGTGAATTCCGCCACTTCCACCGACTTTCTCAAAGGTGAAATAATTCAAGGTTATGCGATCTCCAAAGGTAAGGGATTCAATATACTTACTATTTCGAATGGTTGACGCTGCTTTCTCGATACTAAATTGCCTGACCTTCCTTCCCCCGGGATTCAGGTTGATGGAAACCTTTTTACTATTTTCAAAAAAAGTACTTTCTTTCGGAACCATTAAACTAATTCCCAATGCTCCGGATTCTAATTTGACGAGATTCTCCTTGCTCAGTTCTTTGTGCTTATTTGAATCGCAGCCGGAAATATTAAACAATATTATAAGCATAATCAGTTTTGCCTTCATTTGTGCTGATGTTTAAAATAAAAAGTCGTTTCAATACTATTTAGCATTGGCGGCAGCTGTTATTTTAACTATTTCAGATTTAATTCCCTCCCTGATCTAATCCATCTGCTCAATAGATAACTCTTTCAAAAAGGATTAAAACCGATAATATTAAAATTTCGTGATCCTTAACCATGCTTCCCACGATGACGGACAGGAGTATTTGGACATATAAACTTCTTTTTCGTTATGTGTCAGGCTTTTCCAATAGGGCAGCCAGTGAAGCACACAATAATCTTCTTCGATCCCCTGGTTCCATCTGGGAACGCCTTGAAAAATGCCAGGAAACACCATCCATGGGGGAAGTAGTTCTTTAAACTGGCTTATGAATGTCACAAAATTCATCTGGTCATCTCTTTTTTTGAATTTAACTGTTATTGAAAATAGAAACTCAGATATCCTTTGAACATTAATTTGTTTTTCACCCACTAATAAACCATGCTCATTTAAGAAAGCATTTACGGTTTTGGGGGATATATCATTTCCTTTTTCCAAAATGTTATCATAAATTTTACTGGGCAGGTAAAAATGATGCACGCGCTTATTAAAAAAATTGAACATGGTTGTCTGGTATTAATAAATATAATCAGGCAATCAATCGGCCTCTACATAACTTGTAGTTCTAAAAAAATATTTATCTGGCTTGCAGCAAAACAGGATGTTTTTCAGGAGAAACGTATTTTCTCCTTTTTGTTAAAGATATAAATTAATGTTGATTTCAAAAGTAAGCCCTCTATTTTTCCGGGTAGGAGGACGCTGTAAATGATAAAATAAAGCCATCGTCATTCACTGATATCAAACCGGAATGTCTCTATATCAATTAACACAGGTTACATATTAATTTTTATAAATAAGCGTCGAGGTTGTTGTTAATTTTAGGCTGAGGGATTGCCTATCCCACCTGGTAATTAAACAAATTAATAAAAAAGTACAGGCCTGCACACTTTCGCGAAAGCTCCATGAATGAAAAGAATTACATTCCGCTTTTGGCATTTTCACCCATATCATTAGTTAGAGCAAATGGCGAAAGTGTGCGTAAGGTCTCACTGCTCCATGCCTTACACCATAAATAAACAGATACCAGTGTTTCTTGTCACACTAATCAACCACCACATACCTGGGTTTGCCTTCCTTATCCTGATACATCACAAATACCTGCCCGTTGATTAGCTGGGTCATTGCAAAGTTTAAAGTATGGTATTTAAAATCCTCGATATATCGGAAAGGTCCTTTCTTTACAGCACCGGTTTGGTCTACAATCCACCCGGTTGCGCTGGTTCCGTTACTGCCACGATCTGCCACTGAAATGAATACCGAACGATCTTTTAGTGAAAGCGTCTTTACGTTGAGCGGGGTTACCGGCCTGTCAACAATGATCTTTTTTTCTCCCTGGCTCCCTTCGCCCACTACCTGACAGACAAGTCGATTATTATCCGTTACTGCTTTTCCCTCTACATAAATGAGCATGGCGTCCCTAAAGTTCACGGGATGCAGACCTACTGGTGTCAAATCATATATATTATGAGTCGCTTGCACCTTCCATTCAGGTGACTTGTCCGGGCCAATATGATAATCCACAAAAAGATCCCTTTTTTTATATCCTAAAAACAGGCCTCCGTTTGGAGCTGTGATTGCACTAAGATTTTTTGGTGCAAACCTGTTGTATCCGTAAAGCACTTTTTTTACCGGATGTAGCAGCGTACCTCTTTCATCCGTGCCAAAATAGTAGGTATCCAAGTTGTCATTGGCGCCGCCGCGAAAGGACTCCCGGTAGGACTCGGTGAAGTAGACATATGCTCTTCTACCTCCCGGATTCGCGGCAATATTGAGGTATTTTAAACTATTACGACTCTTAGGCGTAAAATCGACCGGGGTAGGCATTCTAATCAGTTCGCCGTTTTTATTGAAAACTACATACTTGATTCTCAACGCACGCTTATTAGGCGACGGTTCATATCGCTCTAAATACGCCAGTAAGACATTTCCGTTGTTCAACGTAACCGCTTTCTGCTGCTCAAAAGCCGTACCACCCCTGATATTGTTATCGGTAAAGACCACAGGTGTGTAAGGTGTAAGCGTAGGTGTTAAGAAGATGGCTTCCCCCTTTGGATAATTGGTGGACCAGGCCACCATTACCTTGCCGTCAGCCAGTGTGGTGGCTGTGTACGTGTATGCCTTGGCCCCATGACGGACATTTAGCTGACCGGATTTGATGATTTTCATTGAATTTGCGTTCCCTGGCTTAAGTAGGTTCGGATTGGCTTTAATCTTGGCCGGACGCTGAATACGCTGATCACGCTGAATTTTTTTGACCTGTGCCTGGAGCCCTGAAGAAAAAATAAATGGCGCCAGCAGGAAAGCGGCTGATTTCATAAATAATGAAAAGAAATGCTGTTTTTTCATAACATAGTGGCTGTTAATTGATAGGTGTCGTTTCGACCACAGTATAATATAATTGTTTGACCCGACAAAGCGCATCAGGGTGGGGAATACCCATTCAACATACAGATGTAATGTTCTATTTAATTATATAATATCTTGTATTTTGCTGACGTCGTTTTGGTTCGAGAGATGGGATAATGTATAAGGTTTATCAGCTGAGCCATTGGTGAATGGTTGGCGTTCCACGATCATACGCCTTGTCAATCGCTAAAACCCCATAATATAGCTCATATCTCCTGATACAGCCGACGATAATTTTTTGGGGATAGCTGCTTGTACCGATTGAACTGCCGGTGAAAGAAAGACAGGTTGTTAAAACCAGAACGATAACCAATTTCAGATACCGAAAAGTCGGTTTCGATGAGCATTTTGCTGGCTATGGTGACTTTATATTCATTAACATAGTTCGAAAACGTCTTATCAAAAGTCTTTTTGAAGAACCGGCAAAATGCTTCTTTGCTCAACGAAAGTTTTTCTGAAATTACCTCCAGCGAGTGGTGATCGTGAATATTGTCCTTGATGTAATTGTTAATCACATTAACGCGATGGCTTTCTTTGGATGAAAGCGCTCTGCCAAAACCAGGACCAGCCAATAGTTCAAAGGAAGATTTGGTAGCCAGGGTGTGGAGAATATCCAGGAAGGTCAACAACCGTTCGAACGGTGCCTGGTGAACAATGGAAATAAATTGCTTTTCCAGCGACAGGGAGGTCTCCAGGTCGAATGAAATACCGTGTGAAGACTTCTGAAGCAGCGTCTTTATGGGCGTTAGTTCCGGCTTGCCGAGCCAATCCTTGAGGAGCGTTTCATCCCACTGTATGATGATACATTTCACATGCTCACTTTTGGCATCCATGGTCTTCCATGAATGCGGCACATTTTTTCCCACCAACACCAGATCCCCTTTTTCAAATGGATGCATGGAGTCCCCGACATAGCGCAGGCCTGAGCTCCGTACCATGTAGGTTAGCTCATATTGCGGATGAAAATGCCATTCCGCCTTGAATTCCTTGTCCTCAAAGACTTTAACCTTGAAAGAACTATCCGGCGATGTAGTGACCTCCCTGAGATGAGCTTTCATGTGTGTTGCCTCCTTAAAAGAATCAAATATGACAATTATTAACTTTATTCGGATAAATTATTTTTAAAAAAATCAATATTGTACATAAAAAGTACAATATGCTGTATCATTCTGCTTAGAGATTAAATGATCTTTGTATAAAATAATACGGACGATTCTATGAATGATTTGGCCATAAGAGATGTAAGCATTTACAGAGCTTCTTCGGAGCTCAGGAAACCAATCTCCGATGCTACCCATACGTTGACGGAAATCTCTTTTATGGTCATGAGGATCCGTTTGGAAAATGGGCTGTTGGGAGAATCATATCTTTTATCATTCCAGTATTCACCGCATGCCATAACAGGTGCATTAAAAGATGTCATTCCTGTGATTAAAGGTTACAAGGCCTACGAGACAGGTCTGGTCTATCAAAAGCTGGAAGATCTGTCAGAGTACTTTGGAAATCAAGGATTGCTGCGGTGGTCGCAAGCTGCTGTGAATATCGCTATGTGGGATGCCTGGGGAAAATCACAAAATCAGCCGATCCATAAACTATTGGGTGTGACAAAGGAGAAAGTCAATTTGTACGGCAGCGGCGGTTGGATTTCTTATACAATCGATGAATTGATTGAGGAAGTTACCGATTACGCGAAACGCGGCTTTAAAGCTGTCAAGATCAAAGTGGGTTCCCCAAAGGTGAGTACGGATTTGGAACGGCTTCGAAAAGTCCGTGAAGCAGTAGGTGATCAGGTAGATATTATGATGGATGCCAACCAGGGTATGGATTTGCCATCGGCGATCAAGTTATCCAATGGTGTCAAAGACCTGAATATACACTGGTTTGAAGAACCGGTGAATCATCAGGATTTTCAGGCATATCAGGTATTAAAAAATCAGACGGGAATCTCCCTGGCTATGGGAGAACGGGAGTTTGACACTTTACCCCTGAGGGAATTAGCCACGAGAAACGCGATCGATATCTGGCAGCCGGATGTTTTGAGAATTGGTGGTGTAGAGGCCTGGCGGGATAGCGCTGCCCTGGCCGATAGTTTTCATTTGCCGGTATTGCCTCATTATTATAAGGATTATGATGTGCCGCTATTGTGTACCATACCTAATGGCGTAGGAGCGGAATCATTTGACTGGGTGGATCCCCTGATCGATAATCCGATGGTCATAAAGGATGGATATGCCGAGCCGCATGATTTACCTGGCTGGGGATTTAATTTTATAGATGACAGGCTTACGGAAATCAAATAAAATGGCATTATCGGTTTTTTCATTAGAAGGAAAGTTAGCCCTGATTACGGGTGGTGGAACGGGTATTGGATTAGGCATCGCAAAAGCCATGATCGAATCCGGCGCAAAAGTGGTGATAACGGGCCGAAGAGAAACGGTGCTCCGGGAGGCAGTCGTAGCGTTGGGAGATAAGTCTTTTTTCCGGGTGAATGATATAAATGATAAAAGCGGCATCCCCGCATTGGTGGAAAATATTGAAGAGAGCCTTGGACCGATCGATATATTGGTCAATAACGCAGGTATCCATCACAAGGCCCCGGCGCAAGACACCTCGGACGAGGACTTCGAACGCATTCTCCAAACCAATGTGATGAGTGTATTTGCGCTCACACGCGAATGTGCCAAATATATGTTGCAACGAAATAGTGGTTCAATTCTGATGATCGGTTCTATGGCAGGACTTTTCGGGATTGACAAGGTAGTGGCCTATGGAACTTCCAAAACAGCTTTGACCGGATTAGTTAATACCCTGGTGACCGAATATTCTTCAAGTAATGTCAGGATCAACGCCATTGCTCCCGGCTGGATTGAATCCAATATGTTCCTGAATGCCATTGACAATGACCCTGCGCGTAAGCAGCAGATAGTCAACAGGATCGCTATGGATCATTTTGGACAGCCTGAGGATATCGGGCGCGCTGCGGTGTTTCTGAGTTCGGAAGCAGCAAAATATATCACCGGGGTAGTACTTCCTGTTGACGGAGGAGCCACTGTAAATTTTTAATATGACCGACGAACCAACATACATACACGATCATTTGAAAAGTGCCGCTTTCAATGGCCAGGACCGCCTGGTTTATGGTACCTCCGGCCTGGGAGGGGTATGGGGCGCTGTTGAGGAGTCGGAATCTGTGAATGCCATACTTTATGCCCTCGAAAATGGGATCTCTGTGTTTGATACGGCGCCATCTTATGCTAATGCTGAACTTTATTTGGGCAAGGCCCTAAGGCAATGGAAAGGCGTGAAACCTTTCATTAGTACCAAAGTTGGCCGGCTTGGAAGCGAGGATGCTTTTGACATAAAACTGGATTATACCAAAGAGGCCATGACCAGAAGCCTGGAGGTCAGCCTGGAAACCCTTGGGCTTGATCATATTGATCTATTGTTCCTGCATGAACCGCAACTGGTACCCCTGGAAAAGATTGATTCCATCCTGCGCACTTTGAAGCATTTCAAGGAGCAAGGTTTGGTAAAAAAACTTGGGGTGGGAGGAAATCCGAATGAGACCTTTTTCCCATTTGTCACAAAGGAAAACTTTGACGTGGTCTCAGGTTTTCTTAGAATGGACGCCTGCAACCTTTCTGTTTTTCAGGGAGAAATTCAACGTTATAAGCGTGAAGGCATTGCCTATTATGCCGCTTCTGCGCTTCACTTTTCTTTGCTTGGGAATCGGTATGAACAATACCAAAAGAATGGTGTCGATGGAGAATGGCTAACGCCGACAGATTTGGTTAATGCCAAAAAAGTAAAAGCCATTGCCGATAGATATGATATGTCGTTGGCTACCCTGGCCCAGCGCTTTTTATTTTCAATTGCAGAAGCCGACAGAGTGGTGATGGGTGCCCGGAATATGGATCAGATCAAAGCAACATTGTCCGATTGGAAGCAGGGCAAGTTGACAAAGGAATTATTTGATGAGGTTTTAAATACCATAAAGAGATGAAAGCCATCCGACTAAGCAATCCCGGCAATTGGGAGGCCATTGAACTACCTGCTCCCCCGGCTGAACTACCGGCGGATCATGCCTTATTGAAGGTGAACAAGATCGGCATTTGCGGTACGGATCTACACGCCTTTAAAGGCACGCAACCCTTTTTCAACTATCCCAGGATTCTAGGTCATGAACTGGCAGTTGAGGTAGTGACCGTTGGCCGGGACGTAACAGATGTTACACCGGGTGATCGCTGTTCCGTGGAGCCTTATTTCAATGACATGATCGGACAGGCGGTCCGGAGAGGCAAGACCAACTGCGGCGAACACCTGCAAGTGTTGGGTGTACATGTAGACGGCGGCATGCGCGAGTACTTTAGTTACCCGGCTGAATTTCTGCACCCTTCATCCAAGCTATCCGAGGATCAATTGGCTTTGATCGAGCCGCTGGCCATTGGCAGCCACGCGGTGGATCGGGCGAGGATTAACACAAAGGATATTGTGTTGGTTATTGGGGCTGGCCCTATCGGGTTGGGCGCTGTCCAATTTGCCATGCTTACAGGTGCCAGGGTCATGGCCATGGACATTGATGAAAATAAGCTTAAAAAATGCAAGCAGATCACCGGCGTCAGGGATACGTTGCTTGCAGATGGTACTGTGGAAAAAAAATTGAAAGAAATGCTCGATGGGGATCTTCCCACGGTCATTCTGGATGCCACGGGAAACCCAAAATCCATGATGAGCACTTTCAATTATACAGCGGCCGGAGGCGCCATTGTATTTATTGGGTTGTTTAAGGGAGACGTTGTGTTTCACGATCCCTTATTTCATAAAAAAGAATTGACATTGATGGCAAGCAGGGCCGCACTGAGTGCCGATTTTTCCAAAATCATACAATTAGTAGAGCAAGGAAAAATTGATCCCGCAGCCTACATCACTCATCGCTTGAACTTTGATGAAGTCCCCAATAAATTCGAAACACTTTACGATCAGGGCCCTAACCTCATAAAAGCAATTATCGACCTGTAACAAACTACAGCATGAATATTTCAGCTATCGATATCATCATCATCATTCTTTACCTCATTGGCATTGTGGTAATTGGTATTTGGGCTGGTGGTGGCTTCAAAAAACAAACCTCTGAAAAGTACTTTCTGGCCGGTCATTCCCTGGGATGGGGTGTTGTGGGGGCGTCGTTGTTTGCCTCCAACATTTCTACGATTCATATTGTAGGTTTTGCCGAATCAGGGTTCATCTCAGGTCTTTCAGATGGCATTTTTGAATGGATGGCCATCCCTTGCCTGGTATTCCTTGGGATTTTCATCGCGCCATTTTACTTCCGAAAAAAAGTATCCACTATTCCCGAATACTTTGAAAACAGGTTTGATGGTGCCTCCCGGACATTTATGGTCATTTTTGCCATTATTACAGCGCTACTGATGCACATCGGTATCAGCCTATATGCCGGCGCCACTATCATGAAAGAGTTTTTCGGACTGGATCAGGTATGGGGTGTTTTAATTATATCGATTCTGACAGCCATTTATACCATCCAGGGAGGGTTGCGGGCTGTGGCGGTTACCGAAACTATTCAGTCCGTTATGTTGCTGGGTGGCTGTATGCTCATTACAATTTTTGGACTGCAAATGCTGCCGGAGGCGGGTGTAACTGATTTGAGCTCCTTTAAATCACAGATCAAAGACGGAAGCCTTTCCATGTTTCGAACGGATGCTGAAGTAGAAAGAATAGGGGGGATCCCCTGGTATGCGGTGCTGTTGGGCTATCCGGTTTTAGGGATCTGGTATTGGTTTACTGACCAAACGATCGTACAGCGTACTCTTGGCTCCAGATCTGAAGATGATGCGCGAATCGGGCCTATGTTTACCAGTGTTCTCAAACTCGCGCCGGTGTTTTTTATGTTACTGCCAGGATTGCTGGGATACATTTTGTTTAAAGAACAAATTGAGGCGGCCGGAACCAGTCAAACCTATTCGATCCTGGTGGATGAATTGCTACCGGTGGGATTGATAGGATTGGTTATAGCCTCGCTTTTAGCGGCCTTGATGAGTTCTGTGGCCGCAGCATTAAATAGTTCGTCTACGCTTGTATCAATCGACATCGTGCAGAGGCTCAGGCCCGATACCAAAGACGAAAAACTGGTCTGGATAGGAAGGGTGACTGTCTTTGTTGTGATGGTTATTGCCATTATGTTTTCGTTGGTAGCCGGCGCAAAAGGAGGATCTATTATTACGATTGTCAATTCCATCGGCTCCAGCATCGCGCCATCCATTTCAGCGGTATTTATACTCGGGTATTTCTGGAAGCGAGGAACCATGGAAGCAGCCAAATGGACATTTTTGATAGGCCTGATCCTGGGAGTGTTGATGTTCTGGCTGGATTTTGCAGATGAAAATGGCACAAAGATGATCACTGACGAATGGGGCATCATTTTCATGATGCAGGCCTGGTGGGCCTTTGTGATCTGCTGCGTGGTTTTCGTTGTGATCAGTCTTGTTACGCCCGAACCGACTGAGCGGCAAAGGAGTTTCACTTTCACCTCGTCAGCGTATTTTACTAAAATTCAGCAGGTGCTTGACTATCGAATCATAGGCGCAGCAATGATGGCACTGCTTATTGTTTTATGGACGATCATTGAAATTATTGGATAATCAAAATGAAAAATTTATCATATCTCCTCGTGGCACTGTCCGTGATTACGGCTTGCAAGCAACAGCAAAAAGGTGAACAAAAATCAGCTGCGCCGACTGAAAAGGAGACAACCTACAACGACGACCAATACCGTCGGTTTACCTATTTTTTTCAAAGAGAGGACAAGCGCATCAAAGATTTTTTCCAATCAGGGCGATGGCAGCAGGTCCGGGAGAAAATCAATTCCAAAGAAATCTTTGATTTGAAAGTTTACAACATGGATAGTGACTATTTTCTTGTCATTGATGCTGATCCTATACTGAATAGCCATTCACTTTTTAATGTGTTATCAGAAGAGCCTGTATTTATTGCCCTGGTTGAGGTGCTGGAGTCAAAGGGACATGAATTCCTGGCTCATGACAAGGCGCTTGAGCGCATTTATAAACTGGAACAGAAGGTGGCTTACAGTCCACCCGAAGGACAATTAAAAACTAAAATTGGCACTTATAAGCGGTTTGTCTGGACACTGCTTCTTGAAGAAGATCCGGCATTGATGGCAGAGTACCGAAAAGTCCACGGCATCGGGATGGCCTGGCCTGAGATCACCGACAATATGAAAACAATCGGCGTGAAGGATATGGAGATTTATCTTTATGGAAGCCAGGCAATTCTGATTATGGACACCAAACCCGGTTTTGATTTGGATGAAGTAGGGCCGAAATGGCAGCAACTTCCCAGGGAGCAGGAGTGGCAGGAGTTTGTTGGGAAATTCCAGCGAACAGATCCGGAAAGTTCCATCCAGGAAAAATGGAAAACCATGAATCTGTACTGAGCGTTCAGTGAAATCTGGTAATGTAAAGTAATGATTGATAGCCTTAGCCTATAGCTTAAAGAAATGAAAAGATTTGGTAGCCTATTACTTATAATTCTAACGATTGGTTGTTCACCAGCGAAGAAAGAAAAACACAGCACAAAATACGAAGAAAGCTGGGAGAGTTTAAAAAATTATGAGATTCCGCAGTGGATGGAGGAAGCCAAATTTGGGATATTCATCCATTGGGGGCCTAATTCAGTAGCTGAATTGCATACAGACTGGTATCCCAGGTGGATGTACCTGGATTCAGGAGATATTGATCCCCAGACAGGAGCGTATGTAGATAACGAACCTCACCCTGCGGTAGCTTATCATAGAGAAAAGTTTGGGGATCAAAAAGAATTTGGCTATAAAGACCTGATTCCCATGTTTACCATGGAAAACTTTGATCCCGAGGCATGGGTGGCGTTATTTAAAAAGGCAGGAGCCCAATACGTAGTACCGGTCGCTGAACATCACGACGGTTACGCGCTATACGAATCAAGTATCACCCCATACAACGCTGTGAAGATGGGACCAAAACGTGATGTTTTAAAGGAGCTTATTCAGGAGACCAAAAGACAAGGTTTGATATGTGGCGTAAGCTCTCATCTGGCGTTCAACTGGAATTTTTATAACCAAAAGGACTATTTTGATACCGGCGATCCGCAATATGCCGATCTGTATGCACCGCCTCATAAACTGGGAGAACCGGCCAGTAAAGAGTGGCTGGCCAACACCTGGTGGCCCAGGACAAAAGAAATTATCGATAAATATCAGCCCGATATGCTGTGGTTTGACTTTTATCTGGATAGACCGGAATTTGCACCATATCACAAAAAATTAGCCGCCTATTACTATAATTCTGGGCTTGAAAGAAATAAAACGGTTGTACTTCAAACTAAAAACTTCAAATATGAATCATACCCTGTAGGCACCCATATGCTGGACCTGGAACGCAGCAAAATGGATTCTATTCGCGATGAATACTGGCAAACAGATACTTCCATTGGAAAAAATTCATGGTATTATGCCAAAAACTGGATTCCGAAATCTGCCGGTGCGTTAATTGCGGATTTAGTTGATATTGTCAGCAAGAACGGATGCCTCTTACTTAATATCGGCCCAAGAAAAGATGGTATTATTCCCGAGGATCAGCAAAGGACACTGTTGGATATAGGAGCGTGGTTAGCAGTTAATGGTGAAGCGATATATAGTGCTAAATACTGGGAGGTATATGGCGAAGGGCCAACCAAAACCAACACAGGCCATCTTTCAGAGGGTAAAAACAAGCGCTTTACCGAAAAGGACATTCGTTTCACAACACAAGACAATGTGCTGTATGCTACCGTGTTGGTTCCACCGTCCGAGGATATTGATATAAGCTATTTAAGCACAAAAAACATAGGCATAAAATCAATAGATCTGCTAGGGTATGAGGGCAAAATTCAGTTTATCCAGTCATCGGAAAAGCTGACCATTCAATACCCTTCGGATGTACAGTTAGAACATGCCTGGGTTTTTAAAATCTACCCGGAAGGCAAACTATAATAAAAGAAAAGGGGAGGAGTAATGTTAATTTTTAAATTGTTGTTTTGGGCCTCTGCTATCCGGTTTATGGTAGTCTGACATAAATAAAAATATACCACTCATGACAAGTACTAAAACATATTCCATGAGACTATATAATCGGCGGGCATTGCTTCTTGTACCAATCCTCCTGGTAACCATAATATTGGTTCCGCTTGTCGGGGTTTCGCAAAAGCCAAATGTAATTCTGATCATGACAGATGATCAGGGATATGGGGATTTGAGTTGTCATGGCAATCCGTACATCGAGACACCTAACCTGGACAAATTATATGCGAACGCAGTTCGTTTCACCAATTTCCATGTTGATCCCACTTGCGCCCCCACACGGGCTGCGCTCATGACAGGGAAATACGCCCATCATGTGGGAGTATGGCATACCGTCAGCGGTGGCAACCATTTGCGAACTTCGGAAATAACGATGGCAGATATCTTCAAATCTGCAGGCTACAGAACCGGTATTTTTGCAAGTGGCACCTGGGGTCTAATTATCCATACCGGCCGATGGACAGAGGATTTGACGAATGGCTGGGACAGGGAGACGGTGGCACGGGTACCACCGATGACTGGTTTGACAATGACCGGGTCAACGATTACTACTGGCACAATGGTAAACGTGAGCAACGAAATGGCTTTGCTCCGGATGTATTTTACGACGCTGCCATAAACTTTATCCGGGAAAACAGGCAGAACAACCAACCGTTCTTCTTATATCTTCCAACCTACCTTCCACATAATCCTCACACCTTGCCTGACACATCCTGGGCGGAAAATGCCAATTCAAATGTATCAAAATATGTATCCTATTTCTTTGCCGGAATCAAGCGCATTGACCGGAACATTGGCAGGTTACGAAAAGTGCTTGATGCGTTGGGAGCATCTGAGAACACCATACTTATTTTTATGAGTGACAATGGTGGCACGGCAGGTGTCAAATTATTCAATGCCGGAATGCGGGGGCGTAAAGGGCAGGTTTACGATGGTGGACACCGGGTGCCGTTTTTCATTCATTGGCCCCGTGGGAAATTAAAGCATGGCGTCGATGTAAATGATTTAACATCACATATAGATGTATTGCCAACGCTTATCGAGCTTTGCCAGCTGAAAGTAGATCGCAAGCCGGTTTTTGATGGCCGCAGCTTTGGGGAACAACTTTTCAAGCCGGCATTGCCGCTGCCTGAGCGCACGCTATTTGTGGAAACGCAGCGAACCCATACATCGATCCCATGGGTGAAAACGGCCGGTATGACCAACCGCTGGAGATTAATTGATAACACCGAGCTTTACGACATGGTAAATGATCCCGGGCAGGCCAGCAATGTCATCGATGAATTCCCCGATGTGGTAGCAAAGATCCGCCAGGGACATGAGCAGTATTGGTCGAAAGTCACGCCGGGGGATCGGGATCAGCCTCGGTTCACCATCGGTCATCCCAATGATCCTGAAATATTTCTCACACCATCCGACTGGTATTTACCGCAGGTGCCCTGGAATCATGCCCAGGTGGCTTCGGGAAGTCCTCATGTGGGCGCATGGCAAATTGCGGTGGCAAAGAATGGGGTTTACCGATTTGAAATACGACGATGGCCAAGAGAGGCAAATGCAAACATTCGAGCCATCCCTGACTTTGAGTACAAAACGACCGATGCGTGGATTGCATCCGGCGCCATCGAAAAGCTAATCTACGGAGACCAGATGACTGCTTTACCTGTTAAATCTATAAAACTGGAAATAGGGGAGTATTCCCGGATCAAAACCATCAAAGAAGATGACGCAAATGCCGTATTTGATGTAGCATTGAAGACAGGCAATACCCAGGTGAAGGGAATGATGATTGATAGCGAAGGCAATGTGATTGCCGGGGCATACTATGTCTATGTCACACGTTTGAAGGATTTTTAAGGAAACTACTGAAGAATCTTAAGGGTTATATTCCGTTACTTTTACAACATGGATGATAAAACATTTACCCCGTCCTGGAATATACGATAATCCCCAACCCGACGACAAAAAGCAAAAACATGAGCGCAATCAAAGGGTTGGTTCCTTTGGGAGCCGTTTTGAATTCCTTCCAGATAAATACGCCCCATGCAGCGGCTACCATAGTGGCCCCCTGGCCCAAACCATAGGAAATGGCAAAGCCCGCCTTTTCAGAGGCAATCAAACTCAATGACATGCCGATACCCCAAATAATACCGCCCAAAATACCAATCACGTGTAATTTTAAAGTGCCCTGATTGAAATAGTCTTTATAGGTCACTTTGTTGCCTTCTACAGGTCTGTACATAAACCAACTGTTCCACAAAAAATTGGAGGCAAAAATGCCCAGTGAGAACACAAATACAGCACTATAGGGGGTGAACAAACCCACTTCGGGATTTACAAAGTCGGTTGACGTTGAGGCAGCTACAAAACGAAAGAAAAAGCCCATCAAAACGCCCCCGGCAACCGAAAGTATCAATCCTTTTGCAGTAGACGAGGCTTGCTGATTGGGCAAACGTTTATAAATCACCGCGTCGAGTATAATCGCAACGACCACCAGGAGGACGCCCAGGAACAACCAAAGCGGATCTCCCACGGGGTTGGCTATGTAATTCACCACGACACCCAGGACCAGGGCAATGCCAATGCCCACCGGAAACGCGACCGCCATACCCGCAACAGCAATGGCCGCTACTATCAACAGATTGGCCAAATTGAAGATAACACCGCCCAAAAAAGCAGATAGATAAGCCTGTTGCCTGGCCTGGCCCAGGTCTTCCAAAAAGGGGCGGCCTTCAGCGCCTGAACTTCCCAAGGTGAGGCCAAATACAAGGGTCAGCAAAACGATACCAATGACATAATCCCAGTAAAACAGTGGAAATCCCCATGATTTTGAGGCCAGTTTTTGGGTATTGGCCCAGGAGCCCCAACAGAGCATGGTAATAATACATAAGACAACGGCAAGTGGATAACTGGATGGAATAAACATATAACTTGGTTTAAATGGTTGGTTCCAGGTCTTCCCGACTTGGAGCAGAGTTTTGGGCACCTAGAATCCCCACGGAATACGCCGCGGCCCGATTGGCAAAAACAATGGCGTCTCTCAGCTGTTGCCCTTCAGAAAGAGCTACCAGCAACGATCCATTAAAGGTGTCACCGGCAGCAGTGGTATCTACAGCTTGTACTTTAGGGCAAGGAATCAACTCATCCAATGCCGCAGAAAGCACGTAGGCTCCTTTTGAGCCCATGGTGATGATGACAATGTCAACGCCGGTTTCCCGAAGTTTGGTAGCGGCCTTTCTGGCGGTTGGTTCATCGATTACCTCGATTCCGCTCAAGAGTTGGGCTTCAACTGAATTTGGGGTGAGCATATACAATGATTGCAATACATTATTTGAAAGTTGCTGCGCCGGCGCCGGGTTCAAAACCAATCGAAAACCCAACTCCTGGCTAAGCGTTGCCACGTGTTCAACCAGGGCCATAGGGCTTTCCAATTGCATCAACACATAACTACTTTCCTTTAATAGTTCGATAGCCGGATTCAAATCATCTTTTGATAGCCGATCGTTGGCACCCAAAGCGACGGAAATGGAATTCTCTCCTTGTGCGTCCACCATGATCAATGCCACCCCGGAGGCCACGGTCTCATCTTTAGTAATGAATCGTGTATCAATGCCATGGTCTTTAAAGTTCGCAATCGCCTGCTCCCCGAATATATCATTACCTACTTTGGCAATAAAAGTGACATCACCGTTCAGTTTAGCCGCGGCCACGGCCTGATTGGCTCCTTTGCCACCTGCTTTCATGGCAAAATCGCCTCCTAACACTGTTTCTCCCGGCGCAGGCAAATGACTCGATTTTAATACCATATCGGTATTTGAACTGCCAATTACCGTGATTTTTTTTGATTCCATTTTTTATTTTAAAAATAAATATATAATATTGCGCAATCGTTTGTGCAATATAATAAAGAATATATTACCTACCAAATTGTTGCCAACTTGTACCCTAAATACCACTAAAAATGACGCTGAAAGAACTCGCAGAAACCCTCAACATGTCGACTACCACGGTATCGCGGGTACTTACAGGTCAGGAGAAAAAATACCGCATCAGCGAAAAGACTGCTGACAAGGTGAGGGCCATGGCCAAAGCGCATCAATTTGCTCCTAACCAGATTGCCCGAAATCTGCGATTGCAAAAAACTAACACCATTGGACTGATCATCCCGGATATATCGAACCCGTTCTTTGCCAATCTCGCAAGAACAGTAGAGGTCGAACTTCGAAAGCGTGGTAAAATGGTATTGCTTTGTGACACCAAAGACGAAACCGAACTGGAAAAGGAATCACTTACCCTGCTACTGGGAAGAAAAGTAGATGGGCTTTTGGTTGCACCCATCGGCAAAGAGCACAGCCACCTGATCCAACAGCCGGAAATTCCCATTGTGCTGATTGACCGTTACTTTGAAGACCAGGACCTCTCATTTGTCACTACCGATAACTTTCTCGGGGCCCACATTGCTACCAACTTCCTGATAAAAAAAGGCCATCACAATATTGCCTGCATTCAGGGTCTATTAAAGACCACCCCCAACGAAAACCGGGTATCGGGCTATAAGAAGGCAATGCTGGATAATGGTCTTTCGAACCATATAAAAGTCATAGGAAAGGATTACAGTATTGCCAACGGTTATGAAAGTACCAAAACGCTGTTGTCGCTGCCAGAAGTTCCGACTGCTATTTTTTCCCTTAACAACCAAATTTCAGTGGGTGTGATGAAGGCATTGAAAGAGCATAGGTTGGAAGTTCCCGGGGAAGTATCATTGATCTCTTTTGACGACCAACCCTACTTTGATTTATTATCCCCACCGCTAACGGCCATCAAACAGCCCATGCAGGAAATAGGCCGGGCAGCTGTGTCCACCCTTTTTGAACTTTTAGAAGGCAAGCATCCTTCCAATCAAATGCTTAAACCCTTGTTTGTAGAACGCAGTTCGGTAGCACCCCCATATCAAAAACCATGAAAAATCTGATTTTAACCCTATGTGTGTCTCTCTCTTGCGGTGTACTGTACGCACAGCAATGGCGTTACATCGAAATTGAAAGCAACAAACAAAAATGGGGTGATTGGAACGAACCGGATTGGTTGCGTTATTTCGGGCTGGATGCCGGTGATGTAGACAATGATGGTGATTTGGATATTCTTTCAGGTCGTTACGTTTATCACAATCCGGGCGGTTCGATGGATGGCCTGTGGAAAAGAACCGTTTTGGATGACAATGTTGATGGCATCTTTATCATGGATGTCGACAACGACCCCTATGCCGACCTGATTGCACAAGCGTTGCCCGATATTTATTGGTATGAAGCGGTTGACACGGAAGGAACCAGATATGTTCGAAAGAAAATAGCTGAAGTCCCCGCCACGTCACACATCAACAGTCAGGGGTTTGAAAAGGCACAGCTGATTCCCGGAGGTAAGGAAGAATTATTGATTGCCGGCAATGGCAATGTTTATCTTATTCGCATTCCGGAAAATATCGAGGGGGCAAAAAACTGGCCTACCCACCTGATTGGAAAAAACACTTCTGACGAAGGGATAGGAGTGGGTGACCTGGATGGCGATGGTGATTTGGATATTGCCTGTGGACGCCGGAAAGAAGGGGAGGATGAACCCAGGCAATTGGTCTGGTTTGAAAATTCGGGCTCGGTAGAAACGTCTTGGTCAAGTTACCTTATCGGAGAAACTGAGAATCCCATAGACCGTATCAAAATTGCCGATTTGGACGGCGATCATCAAAACGAAGTGGTGATTACCGAAGAACGGTACCCGGGGCTCGAGCCGGATGGCCATGTTTGGTGGTTTTCAAATAACGGTGATGCCAAAGGAACCTGGACCAGGAGGGTATTGACGCAACAATATTCCACCAACAATCTTGACATAAAGGATTTGGATAATGACGGTGATTTGGATTTGATTACGGCAGAACACAAAGGTCCTTCCCTGGAACTGCAACTTTGGGAAAATTCTGGAAATGCCTCCTTTAAGAAAAAAGTAATCTCCAGCGGCAAGGAAAACCATCTGGGCGCCAAATGTTTTGATTTGGACAAAGACGGTGATCTGGACATTATAGGCGCTGCCTGGGATGCTTACCGGCACATGCATTTGTGGCGAAATAATTCCTCTACCGGACAAACCATCAATGAAGTTGCCTTAAAAAGAAAATCCCTGCAGGACACTTTGATTACGCAATATCAAGGCCGGGATCATTTTGTCATCAAAACCAAACACATCACCTACTATTACGATATTTTGGGGGGCGGATTTTCAAGATTGATCGATGTTGACGGCAACGACTGGATTTCTTTCAAAACCGGTTCCGGCCAATCATATCCACAAGGTGCAGCGGGCATGTTCAGAGGTGTTCCTAATCTGGTATATAACGGAGAATCCAATGGCGCAGGGCACCCCGGTTTTGACCGGTGTAATTCATGGTTTGAAAATGGAAAACTATATTCCGAATCCAAAAATAAAAAGTGGAAGTGGGTTTGGACTTTTTACGATGACCATGCCGTATTGGAAATCCTGGGTACAGATCTTACAAGGAATTATTGGTTCCTGTATGAAGGCACTCCGGGCGGGCGATTTTCGCCAGACCAATATTACTATGGTTTTGATAACGAAGGACCTAAATCGCAAACCCCCGATTTTTATAGTGGAGAATCTTTATTTACCCGGCTTAACTGGGCCTATGCAGGTGTAAAAAATAATGACAAGGTTTTTTATATGCTGCACAAAAACAGAACAAAACAGCCCGGAATCATTGCTTACCTGGGAAATTCTACCCAAGGAGTACAAAGTAAATATGGTATGACCGTTTTTGGCTTTGGAAGAGGGCCTGATACCAACGCACTCCTCAGTGGCAAAAACACTTTTATCATCGGGCTATACCCTGAAAAAATCGGCTCACCCGAAGCCCATGATGCCTTTGAAATATACTTAAAAAACACCTTTGAATAAACCACCATGAAAAAGCCAGTCGCAGGTTACATCCTTATAACGGGCATCCTCTTTTGGGGTGCCTGTAAAGAAAAGAGGACAAAAGAATCCCATCAAATGCCGGATAAGATAAACAAGACACTAGATTTTCAAAAACGAACCATTGCTGATTCGGTGCAATTTTTATGGGCTCACGATCCTGTTGACCTCAACGGAGACAACATCGCTGATCTGCTATTTATTGACAACAATGGCTATGGTGGAAAAGTAGGATACTATGCAGGACAAAGGGAACCCGGTGTTTGGGAAAAGACATTAATCAGCGCTTCAAATTTATCCGAAGATGAATTTGCCATGGGTGATATTGAGGGTGGTGATATTGACAATGATGGAGATATAGACCTCGTTGTCGCCCAACACCCCGGTGAATGGGAAGCAGCTTCGGAGCCATCAACTATTTTTTGGTATGAAAACCCCGGTTGGAAGGCGCATGCTATTGGCGAGGCACCCAATTTCATCAAAGATGTGAGCATTGCAGATTTCAATAATGATGGCAAAATGGATATAGCCACATTGAATTTTGAGGAGAGTACTTTACGCATCTTCCAACAGATTGCCGCAGATAAATGGCAGCTTGTACAAGCATATGAGAATTATGGCAACCTGCACGAAGGGATGGATGTAGGCGATATCAATGCTGACAACTTTATGGATATCGTGGCCGGAGGGCATATTTTCTATAGTCCGGGAGAAGATTTGACACTTACGTGGCCAGCCGAAAATATAGACAAGAAGTGGAACAACCAAACCGGAGACTGGTCCAGAAACGGGACTAAAATATTTTTAAGGGATTTAGATGGCGATAAAAAAAGTGAGGTGTTTGTGAGTCATTCCGAACGGGCGGGTTTTCCGCTTTCCTATTATAAAAATGTAGATGGCATCTGGAAAGAGCATGTAATCGCCGATAGTATTCCCGCATGCCATACCCTTCAGGTTTTTGACATTGACCTGGACGGTGATTTTGACGTGCTGTCCGGTGTAAACAAATCAAGAGCCCAGGGATTAGGCTTTGACGCTTTTCCTGTTACTATTTTCCTGGCCAATGAAAATCACACGGAATGGGAACCAATGCTGATTTCTGAAGATGGCATTTATAACGGTCAGGTTGTTGATTATGATGGAGATGGCGATTTAGATATTTTCAGGTACCAGACACATGATGCCACCACTTACGAACTATTTGAAAACACGCTAAATAAATGATTATGAAACTTGGAGCACGTCTTAAAACTTCGCTATTCACCGCTTTTATGTTTGCCATTGGTATCTCGTCATATGCCCAAAAACAAATCATCTTTGACACCGATTTCGGAGGGGATGCGGACGATCTTGGTGCCCTGGCCATGCTTAATCATTTTCAGAACAAGCATGAAATTGAATTATTGGCCGTCATGTGTTGGAATACTGAAAAATATGCGGTCAGTGCCATCGATGCCGTCAACACTTATTACGGAAATCCGAAGATCCCCATAGGCACCCGGGCAGGCGAAGCGCAAGTTACCGATTGGAACCACACCAAAGTATTGGCCGATAACCTGCCTTATGACGCCGACTATAAAAATGTTCCTGAAACTACAGCATTGTATCGGAAACTCCTAGGCAAATCAGCTGATCAAAGCATCACTATTGTCACCGTTGGGCCTTTAATGAACATCAAAAAACTAATTGAATCAGAGGCAGATGTATACTCGCCATTAACCGGACGCGAACTCATTAAAGCCAAGGTCAAAGAGTTTGTAATCATGGGCGGTCAATTCCCCACCGGAGAACGCAGGGAATGGAACTTTGATGGCAACATGCCTGGGGTTACACAGTATGTTTTGGGCAAATTGGAGGTTCCTATCACGTTTTTAGGGTATGAAATCGGAGTCAATCTTAAAACGGGAGAAGTGTTTAATGAGCTGGACAAAGACTCGCCTTTGTACCTTGGCTTTTACCACTTTAGCAAATATGCGCCCTGGATGAAACATCAGTTCGAAGGAAACATTTATGACAATGCTACCTACGATCAAACTGCCGTACTCTACGCAGTCAGGGGTGGTGTTGACAACTATTGGCAGCGTGTTACAAATGGCATTTGCGTACCCGATCCAGAAGGAAGAAATACCTGGGAACCCGCTGACGCATCGAAGCAGTCCTACCTGGTCCTGAATTGGCCGAAAGCACAAATGGAGATGGAAATAGAGAAGTTTATGTTAGGTAACTTTTAAGAGAAAAATCATGAAACCAAGCATTTTTCTAATTTGTTTCTTCCTTTGGCCCATGCTCGTATCAGCACAAAAGAAAGTTATTTTGGATACCGACCCTTCTTTTGATCCGGACGACGCCGGTTGTATGGCCATGTTACATACCCTGGCTTCGCAGGGGGAGTGTGATATTTTAGCTATTGTAAACGCAACCAATCAAAAAGAATCGGCCCTTTGTATCAGTGCCATCAACCAATTTTACAATCGACCGGCGATTCCCGTAGGAGATTACAAGGGATATGCTAAAAAAATCAATGCCACTGAGAACACTTTTGATTACCACATCGCCAAAGAATATCCCAGACCTTTAAAAAAATGGGAAGATTCCCACGATGGGGTCAAACTGTATCGCGAAATTTTAGAAAGCGCCCAAGACACCAGCATTACGGTAGTCATTGTCGGGACCATGCACAATTTCTATGGCTTACTGAAATCGCAACCTGATGCGCTCAGTGATAAGACTGGCCGCGAGTTAGTAAAGCAAAAGGTAAAACAGGTAGTTACCATGGGCGGGAATTTTTTGAATAACAAAGGCCTGGATCGCACCAACTGGGGTGGTTCAGATGTACTGTGCGCGTATACTGAATGGTCGTGCCTCAATATGGAACGAAATCGGATGTGTCGTTATGTCATTGAAAATTGCCCCGCCCCCTTTATTGCTTCAGGTTGGGAAAATGGCAACGGTAACTATTACAATGCTAATAACGGTAATGTCATGTCCGGGCAAGGCCTAAAAAAGCTTCCGGAAAACCACGTTATAAGGGTCAGCTATGAAAAACACTTTAAGTATCGCGGGGGGTCCGAAAGTATTACCAGGCATAGTAATGACCAATGTGCGCTGCACTACGCTATCAGAGGTGAAGGAGGAAACTACAAGGCTTTCACAAACGGCAAAATAACCCTAGCTGCCTCCGGGGAATGTAAATGGGTTGCTACAAAAAACGGTGTTCAGGGGCACATTCAAAAAAACAGGGAAGATCATTTGATCGCTCAGGAAATCGAGGCGTTGATGATGGGAAAAACGCCAAAATTGGATACCAGTCCCCCTTCTGCTCCACAAAATATACGCTGGCTGCCGAATGGAGGAATACAATGGGATCCTTCAACTGACACTACCGTAGGTAGCTGGGTTGTAGGTTACAACATTTATAAAGATGGTAAATTCATACATCGGGCCTACGGCACGAAGTTTACAGGCAAATTGCTGAATAAATTAGCTACCTATGAGGTGAGATCGGTCAATGCGAGCGGTGTTGAGAGTGAACCTGGTACGTTAGTAAGCAATTGATTGAAAGGATGACTTTATAAGGCATTATTTCACAAGCTGTTAACCGGCCTTCTTTCGAATCTTTACTATGATTAATTCAAATTAATTTTTTATTATCTTGATAATCACTTGGGGCTTTGATGAAAAGCCTGGTGTATCAAAATATGATAGACTTCATGAAAGCCGGTAAGATCGCAAAAGCAATTTTTAAATAGTTCTAAATTATAGCCTGTTATGAAATACCGTATATTTCATCGTAGATTCATTTTATGTTTTTTAAGCATTATTCCACCATTGGACTCTATGCTTGCTTTTCCTCCCGATAAAGCGCGCATCATCGTAACTACTGACATCACGAATGAACCCGATGATCAGGAATCAATGATAAGACTCCTGGTTTATGCCAATAATTTTGACATTGAGGGGTTGATAGGTTCAACCGGCATCTGGAAACTTTGTGATCCGGCAACCAATGTGATCCATGAGTGTATAGATGCATATGCCAAGGTAAGAAACAACCTAGCCTTGCATGACCAGGATTTTCCTTCCGCTGATTATCTGCATAGCATAACCGCCACGGGCAATACAGGATACGGCATGAGCGCCGTCGGTTACAGGGGATCTAAAGGAGCGAATATGATCATCGAGGCTGTTGATAAGGATGATCCCAGACCTGTTTGGCTGCTGGCATGGGGAGGGGCCAACACAATCGCACAGGCATTGTGGACCGTAATGCATACCCGAGAACAGGATGAACTGGATAAATTCGTACGCAAAATTCGCGTTTACGACCTGGCGGCGCAGGATGATGCCGGTGCATGGATGGCAAAAACATTTCCCGACTTATTTATTATCAGGAATGTACAAACTTTTAAAGGTATGTCATTCAGGTTTAGCAGCACAGCATGGGATCATACGCGGGGAGGAGATGAATCCATGGTTACCCGGGATTGGGTAAAACGCAATATCCAGGATAATCATGGCGCCATGGGTAAGCTATATCCCGATGCTTTGCATATATGGGAAGGTGATACGCCAACATTTTTTTATTTAATGCCCAATGGGTTGAATGACCCCGGGCAGCAATGGCAGGGGAGCTGGGGAGGAAGGTTCAGTCGGGAGAAAATGAAAAATGTAAACATCGTTGCGCAGGAATATGCCGGCGCCGACTGCTCCAAAGGGTGTTGGGTAAACGAAGAACCTTACCTGGACTATTGGATGTATGCTGATGTTGCCGACACCTGGACGTTTGATGACAAAACCTACAATAATGTCTGGTGTTCAATTTTTCGTTGGCGCAATGACTTTCAAAACGATTTTTCTGCCAGAATGGATTGGTGTGTAAAAAGCTATGACGAGGCAAATCATAACCCGGTAGCAATAATCAATGGGGATAAAACCAAACAGGTCCTGTATAGAAAAGCTAAAGCCGGCACCTCCGTTCGGATCGATGCCACAGGTTCTACTGATCCGGACGGTGATGAATTGCGTTATAATTGGTGGATTTACAAAGAGGCCGGCACCTATGATGCCGACGTAAAGATACATGGCTCTTCTTCAAGTGTTGCAACTGTTGATATCCCTGACAATGCCAAAGGAAAAACCATGCATATCATTCTTACGCTGCGCGATAATGGCCTTCCTCCATTAACAAGTTATCGCAGGATGGTTATCACCGGCACCGAGCGTGTTGAATAACCTGGCTTCCGGACAATGATAGAAACTATGAACCTGCATCTGATAAAACCTTTACTTGCCTGCTTACTTCTCATTTTCTTTTCCATTAGTTTAAATGGTGAAATAGGAAAATCAAAAAAAGATAAGATTAAGGTTGCCTGTGTAGGTGATAGCATAACCTTTGGTGCCCGCCTTGAAGACCCGGCACAGGATTCATATCCTGCCCAACTACAGAAATTATTGGGAAATAGATACATCGTAACTAATCTCGGTGTCAGTAGCTGCACGCTTATCAGAAAAGGCAGACCAACGGTCTGGAACCAGCTACCTAAAATAAGGGATGCCGCACCTGATATCGTGGTTATCAGCCTGGGTACGAATGATACTTGTGGTATGGGTACTTGCGGAGGACGCAAGTGTTGGGAATATAAGGATGAGTATGGTAGCGATTACAGAGACCTGATAGATACCTTGAAAGCCCTGCCGTCAAAACCTCGCATCTGGATCAGTGCTCCATCTCCTATGGTTTTGGAAACACCTGGTTTGAGTAACCAGCGCATTGAGGGTTTAAAGATTCGAAAACCCAGGCTTCAGGTGTTAATTGGCATTGTTAAGGAAGTGGCAAAGGAGAAGCATGTGGGATTCATCGACCTTAATACACCGTTGGATCATAAGCCAGAACTATTTACAGCAGAGGACGGTGTGCACCCAAACAATGCTGGTTACAGGGCCATTGCGGCGTTGGTTTATGAGGAAATAAGTAAGTAAAAATCAGATAACATTAACAAATGCAAAACCCAATTTATAGCTGCTTAATTTTTTTGACACTTTTCCATTGTTCTCAAAAAGACAAGCCCGAATCACCAGCACCACTTAAGCCTAACATTGTTTTTTTCTTTGTCGATGACATGGGTTGGCAGGATACCTCTTTGCCCTTTCATACGGAAACTACTGATCTGAACCGGCAGTACTTCACTCCGAATATGGAGCAGTTGGCGAAAGAAGGCGTCAAGTTTACCCAGGCGTATGCCACGGCTGTCTGTTCGCCGTCACGCATTAGTTTAATGACAGGGATGAATGCCGCCCGGCATAAAGTTACCACATGGACATTGCGAAAAGATAAATCTCCGGAGCCTGATCACCCTACATTGATACCTCCAGCATGGAATGTTAATGGGTTAAGTGCCATACCCGATCAGGAAAGAGCAATATATTCAGAAACACTACCTCAGCTGTTGAGCAAGAGCGGATATAAAACCATTCATGTGGGCAAAGCACATTTTGGCGCGAAAGGAACATCAGGTGAAGATCCTCTTAATTTAGGATTTGATGTGAACATAGGTGGGCACGCCGCAGGCGGGCCAGGCAGTTATTGGGCCAAATACAATTTTAGTGCCCATTGGAGATCTCCCGATAATCACATATGGGATGTGCCCGGGTTGGAAAAATACCACGGCTCGGATATTTATCTTACCGAAGCGTTGACGATAGAAGCCAACAAGGCAATCGACAAAGCGGTCGAAGAAAAGAAGCCGTTTTATTTATACATGTCGCATTATGCTATTCATGCCCCCTGGGAAAAAGATGATCGTTTTCATCAAAAATATGTCGATGCCGGTTTAAATGAATTTGATGCGGTGTATGCTTCCATGTTGGAAGGTATGGACAAATCGCTGGGAGACATCATCGCTAACCTGAAGCGATTGGGTGTGGACCAGCATACAATTATCATTTTTATGTCTGATAATGGCGCCCCTAAACAAGCTGCCAGGAACCTGCCACTCAGAGGCCATAAATTGACTCCTTATGAAGGAGGAATCCGGGTTCCGATGATCGTGAAATGGCCAGGAGTAACACCGGCCGGATCGACCAACAAACAGTACCTGATCATCGAAGATATTTTTCCAACTTTCCTTGAAATGGCCGGCCTTGATGCAGAAGCCGGAAAAAGCCTGGATGGGATCAGTTTTAAGCCATTGTTGACCGGCAAAGGCGCTTATCAACCAGATAGGCCAATCTATTGGCATTACCCTAACACCTATGATCAACCTCCTTACAGTGCCGTGAGAAAAGGGGATTGGAAACTGATCTATCACCATGCCGACAGGAAATTGGAGCTGTTTAACCTAATAAACGATCTCTCCGAAGAAAAAGACCTGTTGGCAGAAAACAAACCCAAAGGGGAGGAATTGGCTAAATTACTATCCAACCACCTGATAGAAACAGGAGGACAGATGCCGATTGACAAAGTTTCCGGAATTCCTGTGGATTACCCGGTAGATGTTCTTTTAGACTAAATTTGAATTAAAACATTGCAATCAATTAACGGCCTGGATATTTAAAAGGAAGGGCATAATAGAAATCAAGTAAAGAAGCAGGGCAAGGCTTTTACTGGTAAGTTTTTGATTACTGACAAAAGCACTGAAGAATCTTTTGCCCAAAGCACAGTTCTTCCCAAAGAAGATTCGAGCTTTAACCCTCATTTTTTTCCTTTACACTATAAATTTCCGTCTTTATGATTTTACCTTTTAATTGCACCGCTCCCTTGGAATTAAAGTCATACTTATCGTCATGGGAAAGAAGTTCAAACAGCGCTTTCGAAATTAAAATTTCTTCTCCCTGTACACCGCATTCACTTTGAATCCGGGCAGCTGTATTGATGGTATCGCCGTGATAGGCAATCTCGCGCTTTTCTTCTCCGACTTCTGCCACTACTATTCGCCCCACGTTTAACCCCGCTTTAAATTGGGGAATTACATCATAACTTTCCCGGTAATAATTTGACCTTGCTTTAATACGTTTTTTATAATTGAAAAACGCAGACAGGCAATTGGATTGTGCAATGCCATTTTCCTTTGGCCATGTCAATACAGCTTCATCTCCGACATACTGATAAACCTCTGCTTTGTACCTGAATACTGCCTCCAGATCCGAAAAACAGTCCTGTATCATTTGACTATACCTGAGATGTCCCAATTTTTCGGCCAGCGAAGTCGAGGATTTTAAATCCATAAACATAAAAACCCGGTCTTCTTCTTTGGGTTTATGAAAAGAGCCGAGGAGCATCTTTAATAAATTTCCCCGCCCGAACTTTCTGTCGACTTCCTTTACAAAGTGTACCAGAAAAACGACCATAAAACAGTAGAAAAGCACCAATAACATTTCTTTTGAATAAAGAAAGTTATATCGCTCATGCAGACCCAGCTGCTTATCATCAAAGTAGGAAAATGCAGCAATCCCCAAAGCCGTCAGAAAAACAAAGATCACCGAGTATATCACCGATCTAAAAAGCACCGCTTTTCCAAATGAGGTTCGTTTGGAAAAACTGGGTGGTAAAAGAACATCTACAGTCCCAAAAACCAATCCGGCACTTACCCCCATAATCAAATAAATTAAAACCAATTCACCGACACCCAGGTCTGGCCCATCGACCAGATCCTGACCAAACTGCCTCATTAACCCCCAAAAAGCAAAAGCCAGAAACCATATGACAAAGTGAATAAAAACCTTTTTGAAATATTGATATGCCTTTGACATAGGAGTTTGATTCGTTAATAAATGGGCTAGGGTATGGGTATCACTTGTTTTAGGTGTGAGATCCCCTTTTGCGCATTTAAAGCTAAGAGATTTTTGATTTTTAAAAAACTGTCACAGACTATTTAAAAGGTGGAATGATCTTAGATACAAGCTATCAATTTTTCATTTTACGCTGGATTGTTTTTAAATCCCTGATTACCTTCATGAATAGTTATAATCTTTATAAACCTATGAATAAAAAGATCAATGCCTGCATTATTGGCCTCGGAAGAGCAGGGAGGTTTCACCTGACTTCCTTAAAGCGATTGGAATCCTTTCAATTGCAATACATCGTTGATCCCAACCTGAAGCCAACAGATGAAGTGCTTGCTTCCAATGGCCTGACACTGGTGGATGAGAAAACAGCATTTGCTGACCCGAATCTCGATGCGGTTATTGTTTCCAGTCCCACCGGCTTCCATTTTACCCATATTATGCAGGCATTGTCATCGGGAAAACATGTGTTTGCGGAAAAACCGCTTGGTAAATCCCTGGATGAGATCAATCGTTGTTACGAACTGGCCGCAGAGAAATCATTGGCTTTACACCTTGGTTTTCAAAGGAGGCTGGATCATAATTTTGTTGCTTTAAAAAGGAGTCTCGGCAATATGGGACAAGTAAAGATCATCAAGGCCAGTTCGAGGGACAATCCCAGGCCTCCGATTGACTACCTGAAAATATCCGGAAACATCTTTCACGACATGCTTATTCACGACTTTGACATGCTTTCGTTTCTTCTTGGGCCCTTAATTCCGGAATCCATTTATGCTATGGGCCATTGCTACGATCCGGCCATTCGAAACATTCCGGATTTTGACACGGTGATGGTGAATTTGTATTACCCTAACGGTTTGATGTGTTGCATTGATACCAGCAGAACTGCCGCATACGGATATGACCAAAGGATCGAGGTTTTTGCGGACAAAGGAATGGCCATTGCTGAAAATGAAAAAAACAGCACGGTCCGGCTTTTTACCGAAACCGGAATGCATCTCGATAAAATACAACATTCCTTTCCACAGCGATATAAAGAGTCCTACCTAAATGAAATGGTGCAATTTGCGAAGGGGATTCACACAAAGCAGTTGTATTCTGTCACCAGGCAAGAATGTATTTTATCACATTTAATAGCTGAAGCGGCTTATGAATCCGCTACTTCGTTTAGCCCGGTGAAATTTCAAAGTAATTATGAAAGCCTTCTGTCGTGAAAAAATTCCGACGCTACTATTCATTATTTAATCATTAGTCTGATCTCTTTAATTTACACTGACGTATTCCCTGCAAATCAAATCAGAATAGATATCGTTAAAGACCTCCTGGTGTCTGTTATATATTTTGCCGTTTATTTTAAGCGGATCGATCGATAAACATTTTGAAGCTAGCCTCAGTTCCTTTATTTTATCGTTCAGATGGTGCGAAAGGATTAAGAATTGGTGATTATAGGTTTGCCACACGCCTTCGAAATATTCTGTTTGCCTTGTCATTTGGTTATAAAAATTGCTTAATCCGGCTATCCCTAAAAACTCTTGCTTTCCCAATGCATCGGACACAATATGATTGTTATCTGAAAGCACAAAAGAGATGTCTCTGATGTTTTTTGCCTGTAGTAATTCCTTTAATTGAGACACCATATTCGTATCAAATACGATAGAATTACCAAGCGAAGTAAAATAATAGTTTTCCTGCTTGAATGTACTGTTAATAACAGGTTCAAGATGATCGGTAGGGCAGACAAAATATAAGTGCTTCTGCATTAGTGCGATACTTATGAGTGGAGGTAAAAAGCAGTGTAGTATATTTTAATTCTCCAATCAATTAGTTAGTTCTGAAATGCGCATCTAACTTTTACAGCATCACAGTCGATAGCGGTGGAAAACTAATTTCCCACCACTATAACCTGATTTTCGTGGAAAATCATTTATGTATACTAAAGGCTTTTGATGTCAATTACTTCGAAATTCCTGGCATCAAAGTAGTCATCCAATCCATAATCAGTGTTGATGATGATTCCCCCCAAAAGCGCCACCTTTTCAACATGGAATTCATTTTTGCATGACTTTAAATGATGGTGAATCTTTTGGTCAATAATTTCATAAGTTGCTTCTGTAATCGCTTTAGCGGAATTATCACCTTGGAGTATTTGCTCTCTGTAAGGAAGCAAGCTTTCCTCCAGTTTCATTTGCTGATAGTCATCATCATTCAATACCGGCGCATAACCACCGTCTTGAAATCGGCTTAATGCTAACATCAGCGCACCACAGGAGTTACCCGTTTGCTCCTGACGAGGCCTGTACATTTTGCCCAAATCACCTTCCAGTGTAATACCTATGTGAGGGCCGTAAAAAATAAATGCGCTGCCTTCATCGGGAATATGATGGGCAAAAGCAGTCATACCGGTTTGCCCGGCAAAAGGCAAGCCGCCCAATCCTCCCATAATAAACGGATCGAATAACACATTGAAGAAAGTTGTAGAAGGGACGTTAATGTCATCTGAACACACCGATGTGGCCATCAAGACTTTTGAAACATTGATTTTGTGATCGATTTGCATTTTCCCGAGGTAATGAATGGATGTATCCTTGGCATCCATTGCATTTGGGAAATGGGTTTTTACAATCTTGTCAAATTTTCGCTGTAACATATTATGAATCTTTTTACTAATATGGAAACTATCTTGAACAAACGCAATAGTATTGCGTTAATAGTTTCTGGAAAAAGCAATTAATCCGGGTTGTAAGATTCGGCATCTTCCAATATATAATTACACTGGTAAATATCCTCGTCGTTCAGCTTTAACCTTCCTCTAATGGTCACCACCTGATCCATCTGGAACTCCTCGTGGTCAGGTTTCAATTTCAGCTCCACAATAGATTCCGGGCCGCTGCTACCGCAGAAAAAACAAGCAGCAAAAGGGTTCCGGGATAAGATGTAAATATCTTTTTCCGGCTCAATAGCCAACATGTAGCCTTTTAGGTACACCTCTTTTCCCTCCAGGGCCTTTACCGAAGGCCCGAAGTGCGGAAAGTAGAAATAAGCATCTTCTTCTTCACTGTATTTATCGGTAAAGCTCACATCGGACAGGGTCTTCCAGGTAATTCCGGTTTGCGATAGTGCCGGATTAGCAATGAAAAGCAGGAGTATAATAGTTGGTTTAAGCATCGGCAAGAGTTTTGGATATATTGATACGAAATACGCGGATGGCCGGCAGCAGGGAAGCGAGCAGCCCGATGACCAGGGCGATAGTCAGAAGCCAGCCTTCTTCCGGTACCCAGGCCCAACCGGAAAATTCATAATGATAACTGGCCTTCATCAATCCGGAGATCAGCCACAGCCCGAGACGGCTGAAAAGAATGCCTAGCAGAAAACCGGTCAGCGTCAGCAGCAGCCCTTCCTGAAGCACCAGCCAAACGAGCTGCCATCGGGTAGCCCCGTAGGTACGCATCAGGGCCATTTCATACTGCCGGTCTTTAAGCGCATTGTAGAGACTGATAAATACACTCAAACCAGATACGGCCATAATTACCAGGGCAATGGTGCTCAGGGTATCTACACCCACACCCATCAGACTGAACAGGCGGCTGATCTCGTAAGTGGGCACTGCTGCCTGCATATTGGTGTTTTCGTTCACCAAACGCGGAAGCTGTACCATAGCAATCGGATTTCTAAACTTCACCAACATCGCCGTGATTTCCTTACTTACGCCATGTGTTTCATGTACCTCTTCTTCATGTGCTGATTCTTCATGGTTTTCATGCTCTGACTCTTCGTGGTCTTCATGATGATGAACTTCCCAAACGCTTTCGCTGGCGGTAAGGATAAGCTGGTCAAGCACTGAATTACTGTAACCCAGGATCCCCACAATCTGATAAGCGTGATCTTCGTGGGTTTCTCCTCCTTCGGCCAGCCCGTGTGCACCGGTGAAGTTATCACCTATTTTGAGGCTCAGGTTTTTGGCTACTGTAGCGCCGATTGTTACTTCAAAAGATTTTTGCCAAAGTCTGCCATTGGTCACTGTTGCCTCATAAAGTGCCGGATATTGATGGTTTGTGCCTACAATGCGATAACCCTTGTAGCTGTCTCCGTAAGAAAGCGGAATGCCGGAGGCTACCAGACGGTTTTGCTGAAGCTGTTTGGCCTCATGCAGGGAAATATTGCCGGTAGGTGCGTCGATATGGTATACAGCTGACAGGATTAGCTGTAACGGACTACCTTTTGCACCTACCACCATGTCTATTTCCCGGATGTTGTTTTCCATCTGTTCCTGAATATGGCGGCTCACCTGTAACAGCAAAGCGATCATGCCCACGCCCAAGGTCAGTAGCACCAGGCTCAGGGTAGTACTGAGTGGACGGCTGGTCATATTTCGAAAGCTAAGGCGGAATATGTTCATAGTGTAAGCGTGTTTTGAAACTGATCTTTCAGACGTTGGTCGTGGGTGATGATGATGAGCTGTGCCCCTGTAACGGAAGCCTGCTCTTTAAGTAATGCAGCTACTTTTGCACAGTTCTTATCATCCAGACTGGAGGTTGGTTCATCCGCCAGGATCAACTGCGGACTGTTGATCACGGCAAGGGCAATGGCCGCCCGCTGCTGCTCTCCCTGGCTGAGTCGATACGGCTTTTCCCGGAGTTTATGGCCAATCCCCAAACGGTTGAGTACTTCGTTAATCCGATTTTTGTCCCGTGACTTACCGGCCAGGAACTGTACCAGTGCCAGGTTTTCCTGTAGGGAAAGAGCTTGGACGAAGTGGGGGCGCTGAAACACCAGGCCGATATGCCTGCCCCGGAAACTATCCAGCCTGGCGGAAGAAAGATCGTGCAACACTGTACCCATCAGTTCCACGCTTCCGGACTTTGGCTGTAGCAAACCGGCCATCAGATGCAGCAGCGTAGTTTTTCCAATTCCGGATTCTCCCAGCACCAGCAGGTTTTCTCCGGCCTCCAGTTCAATGTCCGGAAAGCGGAACGCTGTCTGTTGGTTGTAAGCGAAAAATAACGACTGCGTTTTAAACATATTCTCTCACAAATTTGGGCAAAATTACCCAGTATATTTACCAAACGCAACTATATTGCTTTTGTTATAATATGCATTATATTTGCAACTGTGTTGCAGTAACATAATTATGATAACTATCCTGAATGAAAAATCAGATGAACTGGGTATGCTCAGTTCGTCACTCTGCATGCTTCATTGCATTGCCACCCCGTTTTTGCTGGTGACACTTCCCGGTTCCTCTGTTATGCATCCCGGTAGCCAGGGATGGTGGGGCTGGTTAGATATATTATTTCTGGGCATTTCATCTATAGCCGTTTTCAGATCTGTTCAGCAATCCACCCGAAGATGGCTACAGATAGGCCTGATTGTCTCCTGGCTTATGCTCTCCTTTTTTATTTTCAACGAGCGATTCGAAGGTATGGAATTCGCTTTCGATATGGTGTATTTCCCCGCTTTTGCCTTGGTCGTTTTACACCTGGTAAACAGAAAGCAATGTCGCTGTGAGGCGGGGTGTTGCGAAAACGATCAATCTGCCAATAGAATATGAGTAATTGATAACAAAAAAAATAAAAAGAAACAGATATTATGATATTGAGCGGTTTGGAGATAGCGGCCCGCATGGGAAAGGATATAGGAATAGATCCATATGATCCCGCTCAGCTCAATCCTAATAGCTATAACCTGCGACTTCATAACGAATTGCTGGTTTATGATGCTCCCGTACTGGATATGAAAATAGAGAACAAGGCATCAAAACTAACCATTTCTGATACTGGCTTTCAGTTAGATCCCGGGAAGCTCTATCTGGGCCGTACACTGGAACATACCCGTTCAGACACACTGGTGCCTATGTTAGAGGGCAGGAGCAGCATTGGTAGATTGGGCATGTTTGTGCATGTAACCGCGGGCTTTGGTGATGTGGGTTTCAATGGCTACTGGACCCTGGAGATTTTCGTGGTACAGCCACTGGTTATTTATCCCGGCGTAGAGATATGCCAGATTTATTACCACCAATTGGATGGTGCCTGCCTTACTTACCAGAATGGAAAATATCAAAATAATAACGGTATTCAGCCGAGCAAACTGTATCAGGACTTTAAGTAGAAAATATGATCAATTTTACACTCATAAACGGGGACTGTTACTTTGGAAGAATTCATACAATGTTTTAAAATGGAATTATCAGAAAATCTTTGGCCAAATTCACAAGAGCAATGAAAATAGATGAAAAGTTAATAGAAAGAAGCCAACATGATCTCAACGGGGACAACCATGTCATGACCTCTGTAGATACCCCTTTAAGAGATGATGCCTTTGTAAAATCCGATGAGGAGAAAATGGCTAACATTGAAAAACTCTTTGGTGGCATCATGGAAGAATTAGGGCTTGACCTGACAGATGACAGCCTTAGAGGCACGCCTTACCGGGTGGCCAAAATGTATGTAAAAGAGCTTTTCCAGGGGCTCAATCCCGAAAGTAAGCCGTCACTTTCTGTATTTGATAATAAATATCAGTACAATAAAATGCTGGTGGAAAAAGACATCAGTTTTTCATCGGCCTGCGAGCATCATTTCCTGCCCATTACAGGAAAGGCGCATGTGGGTTATATTTCATCGGGTAAGGTAATCGGCCTTTCCAAGATAAACCGGGTGGTGGAATATTATAGCCGCAGACCGCAGGTACAGGAGCGCATGACCCTGCAAATATTCAACGAACTTAAAAACGCCCTGAAAACCGAAGACGTGATTGTAGTGATAGATGCCGAACACCTTTGCGTGTCTACCCGTGGCGTGAACGATAAAACGAGCCGGACCACTACGTTGGAATATGGAGGGAAGTTCACAAACACAGACTTGCGAAATGAATTCTACCAACTCATCTGAATGCTAAGGATATGTAAGGAGCCGGAAAGCGAAGTGGGCAGGGGAGGTTTGTGTTGGCTTTTTTATACAGCAGGTGGGGTTCACCTACGCTAAAGCTTCGGTGAATGAAAAGGGCTGGAATACCCTTTTGGCCTTTTTGGATTGTGGGATAGATTGTAGGGAATGGTGAATTGGTTGGGATGCTTGGGCCGATGACATTGTTTCAACACCTGGCCACCGTTCTGAGAAGGCATGTTTGCTATTTTTACATAATTTACCCATATTTCATTTTTAATTACCACCTATTACATGACTGACCCTGTAATTTAGTAGTTCTTCCCTGCCGAATTTCTGCCATTAACTGGTTAGCATAGAACAGATTAAAACACGAGGATGGCACCAAGTACAGACAAACCGCAAATAACCGGGGGTGACCATAAATTGTCAGGTTCCTCTGCTGCATTTGCTGCCACCCAACCTTCACAGTTTGATTCTTTCAACGACCAGGATCTGTGGAATGAATTCAAAAGAGGAAACCGGTCGGCTTTTATTTATATCTATAATCAGTATTTTGACGAACTATATCTATATGGCCTTCAATTTACACAGGATATGGATTTGCTTAAGGATTGCATTCAGGATGTCTTCATTCGTTTAAATGAATCAAGAAATCGGCTGTCAGGAACTTCCTCCATCAAGTATTACCTGTATAAATCGATCAAAAGAGAAATCATCCATGCGATGAAGCGGCAAAAACAAGCTGTCAGAAAGCTGGAATCCATAAAAGGGCGGGGCTTTGCGTATGAGATATCGGCAGAGGAGATTCTTATCAACAGGCAGGAGAACGAGGACACGATCAATGCAATCCGGGATGCTGCTAATAGCCTGCTCCACCGCCAACGGGAAATTATCTTTTATCATTTTTTTGAAGGATTCTCCATCAGACAGATTCAGGAGTTGATGGGTTTTAACTCCGTTCAAGCCACGCATAACCTGTTAAACAGGGCTTTAAAAAAGCTAAGGGAAATCCTGGGACTTATCACCCTGTTTTTTTTATTATGGATCTAATTAGGAGATTTTAAATCCCGCCCATCCTTTATTGTCATTTTATCATCATTCCAGCTATTTTTTGGTGGTTTTTTCAAATATTTAAATACCCAAGGCCTTTTTTGATGAAAATTCAGTCCTTTCTTCCTTTTGTTATTGAAAGACATTAAATATGAAGAGAAAGTATGACGTAGAGGATTTTTTAAAAGATCCGGAATTTATCAGATGGGTCAGATATCCAGATAAAGAATCATCGGAGTTCTGGAATTCTTTTGTCAATGGCCATCCTGATAGCAGAGCAGCTATGCTAAAGGCCCGGGAATTGATCAAGACCCTAAAATTATCAGGTGATCGGCCACCAGCGGGGGTCAAGCAGCACATACTCGAAAACATTGTTCATAAAATCAATGAAAATGAGCTTGGATCGGCGTTTCAGGAGCGCCGGGAGCGCAAACGTAGTTGGTGGCGTGTAGCTGCGGCGGTTGCGCTGTTAACAGGGGTTACCTATGCTTTTTATCAATATAGTGGATGGAGGACTCAAGACAACATTGATGTGGAAGCAAAGGCCTTCATGCGGGAATCACCGCCAGGCATTAAAGTACAAACCCGGTTACCGGATGGAAGTACAGTTTGGTTAAATGCAGAAAGCAAACTGGTTTACAAAGAAAACATGGCTGATTCTACCCGATTGGTGGAGTTGTCGGGGGAAGCGCTTTTCGAAGTAAAACACGACTCCTCCAGACCATTTATCGTGAAGGCAGGCGTTTGGTCGGTGCAGGCTTTGGGTACTTCTTTCAATGTGAGGACCTTTAAAACCGAATCAAATCCGGCGGTAGCCTTACTGACCGGCGAGGTTTTGGTAACTAGCCTCATTAACAAAGACGCCGTTTTACAGCTCCTTCCAGGTGAAAAGGCAGTGATGCATGATAAAACGCATCATCTGGAAAAACAAGTTTTTGATCCTGTTCATGAAGTGGGCTGGAAGGACGGCATCCTGATTTTTGACCATGCCAATTTTGATCAGGTAAAAGCCAAGCTTGAGCGTTGGTACGGCGTCAGGATTCAAGCACTCGATGAGCAACTCGCTATGAACTGGGACATAGACGGCCGATATCATAATCAAAGCCTGGAAAGAGTACTAAAGCATTTGTCCTATGCTAAAGCATTTGAATTTGAAATAAAAAATAATGAAGTTTTTTTAACCAAAATAAATCGCTGATGTCTATGGAACATAATTAAGCAATCATAAAAAAAATGACTCCGAACGAAAGCTGGGGGGCTGGGTCCGGAGCCAAACGCCTTATGTTAAACATAAAAACATTTCAAAACTATGAAAAACAAACTACTAAGACTAATAAAGATGGCCTCGTATTATTTATTTATTGGAATCTGTATCCAGGTTTTCTTTATCAACTTGATTTTTGCGGATAATTCTTTGGCACAAAGACCCAAAAGTGTGGAAGCGGTTTTCCTTGATGTGGATCTGGAAAATACTAGTCTGCAGCAAACTTTTAAGATCATTGAGGAGCAGACGGCCTTTTATTTTACCTACGACTGGAGTGACCTCAACCAGGATGTCCGCATAAACTTAAGCGCCAGGCAAGTATCCCTTAAAGAGGTATTACTGGTTATTTCCCGTCTGGGGGCTCTGAGCTTTCGACAGATCAATTACAACCTTGATGTACGAAAGATTGAAAAGGGCCGCAAGGTAAAGGATGACAAGCGGATTATCACGATCCGGGAAGATATTTCGATTAGCGGAAAGGTTACTTCTGAAGAAGATGGAGAGGGTCTTCCCGGTGTGAATGTTATTTTAAAAGGAACAACCGAAGGTACGGTAACTGATGTCAACGGGATTTACAAAATAGATGTGCCTGACGAAAACGCCGTGCTGGTATTTAGTGCTGTGGGTTTTATATCAGAGGAAGTAACGGTAGGAGCCAGGAGCGTAGTGAATATCATCCTGGTGCCGGATATCACATCGTTGGAAGAAGTGGTGGTTATTGGCTATGGAAGTGTAAAAAAAAGAGATTTAACAGGTTCCGTTGGGTCAATTTCCGCCGGGGAAGTAACCGCTGTTCCGGTTGTATCACCTGACCAGGCTATTCAGGGACGGGTAGCCGGCGTACAGGTAACCCAGGCCGCCGCCGCTCCGGGTGGTGGAATTACGGTACGAATCCGGGGTTCCAACTCTATCAATGCCGGCAATGAACCGCTTTACGTGATCGATGGTTTTCCGGTTTACAGTGAAAATAATCAGTCCACTTTACGGAACAGGGCCTCACGCATCACCCCCAATGCCCTGGCTTCCATCAACCCCAACGACATCGAGTCGATCGAGGTGCTGAAAGATGCTTCGGCTACCGCTATTTATGGAGCCCGCGGTGCCAACGGCGTGGTGTTGATAACCACTAAGCGGGGGAGTAAGGGAAATAATCAGATTTCCGTAAACAGTTATGTAGGCGTTCAGCAAACACGCAATCAATACGATCTGCTAAACGGAAGCCAATTTGCTGAATTAGCCAACGAAGCCGTACAAAACATCCCTGACCCTTTGCCCCCGCTTTATCAGGTGCCCTCTACGGTGAATACGGATTGGCAGGATGAAGTCTTCCGCACCGGGATCATACAGAATCATTCCATCAGTCTTACCGGAGGAGACCAGACCACCAACTATCTGGTATCCGGAGAGTACTTTAAGGAAGAGGGGGTGATCACAGGTTCACAATTCGAACGATTTTCCGTTCGCTTCAACCTCGATAAAAAAATTGGTGAGAGATTGAAAATAGGCAATAGTATTGCGGTAAGCAGGACCGATAATGACATCCGTGACATACTAGCCACCACTTTACGTGCATTGCCGCTATTACCGGTTTTTGACCAGGACGGGAACTACTTTCTGAATACAGAACCTGCACTTACACTTGGTATAGGATCGAGGATTGATAACCCTTTGGCCGTGGCTAAGGAAGAAACCAATGAAGCACTTACTACCAGGGCTTTGGGTAATTTATATGGATCATATGAGTTTATTGAAGGACTTACCGGTAAAGTCATGATAGGTGCCGATATAATTTATAATAAGGCCAATGGCTTTCAGCCGCAAAATACCATCGCTGGCCTGGATTTGGGGGGCTCGGCCAGTCAGTCCACGGTAGAGAATATTTCCTGGCTTAATGAAAACACCCTTACCTATATTAAAAGTTTTGGTGAAATTCATAACATCAATGCGGTAATTGGGCATTCGGTACAACGCCAAAACATTGAAGCATATGGATTAACACGTACGGAGTTTGCTACTGATGCTACTTCTTATCGCGATATTTCAGCTGGGGCCCAGGATCAGAATATTAGTTCACGGGCCTCTCAATTTACCATTAATTCTTTTTTCGGTCGAATAAATTATACGCTCAATGATCGTTATTTATTCACCTTTACCGGCAGAGCCGACGGTTCATCCAAGTTCGGCCGTGGCCGGAAATACGGTTTTTTCCCCTCGGGGGCTTTTGCCTGGCGGCTGGGCGATACACCATTTATCAAAGACCTGGACATATTCAGCGACCTCAAATTCAGAGCCAGCTATGGCATTACCGGAAACCAGGAAATTCCTCCCTATCGCTCGCTGGCCAGACTTGGCGCCGGTCGCGTAATCATCGGAGAAGAGGCTGTAACCAGTTTTAATCCCAGCAATGAATTACCCAACCCTGAGCTTGGCTGGGAACAAACTTCCCAGTTGGATATCGGATTGGACATGAGCTTCTTTCAGAACCGCCTTAGTCTGACCGTTGATTACTACCGCAAGCGTACTAACGATCTGTTATTCCGCTTGCAGGTGCCTCAAAATTCAGGTTTTAGTTTCATCTGGGACAATATTGGAGAAATTGAAAACAAAGGGTTTGAGTTTTCCCTGAATAGCAGCAACCTGACCGGAGCGCTTAAGTGGAATACCAGTGCCAACCTATCCATCAACGATAACCAGGTCATCGATCTTTCCGGAGACGATACGGAGCTTTTGGCCACCTTATTCCAAAATACCACCAGCCAGGTGGGAAATATTATTATCGTTCGCGAAGGATCTCCGGTGATATCCTTCTATACCTACCGCTTTGATGGTATCTGGCAAACCCAGGAAGAAATTGATGCCGCAGGAACGATGCCTAATGCCCTTCCCGGAGATGAACGATATGTGGATTTGAATGGTGATGGCACTGTTGATGGGGAAGACCGCACTATTACCGGAAATGGTACACCTCGCATTCTGTACGGAATTTCAAACGATTTCTCTTACAAAAATTTCGAGCTTAACGTATTTTTCCAGGGAGTAGCCGATGCGGATATACTCAATCTGACCCGCCAGGGACTGGAACAATTTTCCGGCGATGGCAATGTAGCTGCTTCAGCCCTGAACCGTTGGCAGGGACCGGGAACCAGTAACGAAATTCCCCGTGCTACTTCGGGAGGTTCGCCAGGCCCCTTATTGAGCGATAAGTACGTGGAAAAAGGATCATTCCTGCGTCTTCGCACCTTGACTCTGGCCTATAATCTACCGACGACCTCACTGGGATGGAATTGGATAAAAAAGGCCCGTATCTATTTAACCGGACAGAACCTGCTTACCATTACCGATTACAGTGGTATTGACCCTGAAGTAAATGCCGGGGGCCAGGACCAACTTCTGCAGGGATTTGATCAGTGGTCTTATCCAATGCCAAAACGATATATTGTTGGCGTTAACTTCACTTTCTAGCATGTTGGAACTAAATCAGAAATAAAATGAAAATCAAATATATAATCTTATCTCTTATATTGACTGCCGTCTTGCCGATTGGGTGTGATGACCTGTTAGAGGAACAACCCCTTGATTTTGTCTCTCCTGAAAACTTTTATCAGAACGAAAGGGAAGCCAGGTTTGCCGCTTATTCGCTCTACAATACTCTGGTGAATCGAAATTCTTATAATATTGCCTTGTGGAGATTAAATGATTACGGTACTCCGGCACTGGATGGAGGAACCAACAACACCAATATTGCCCTGGATCAATTTTCCTACGATGCGAACCTCTCCGAAGTCAATTATTGGGGGGAAGCTTACCAGGCCATTATGAGGGCTAATATTATACTGGAGAATGTACCCGGAATACAAATGGATGCCGATGAACGCAATGCCATTCTGGGAGAAGCACGATGTATTCGCGCCTGGCATTATTTCAATTTAATACGTATTTTCGGAGATGTGCCATTGCGCACCCAGGTGGATATTAGTCTGGAAGAAGCGTCTGACAATCCCAGGATAGATAAAGAAATTATTTATAACCTCATCTTTGAAGATCTTGCGTTTGCAGAAGAATGGCTGCCGGTTACCTACCCTTCACAAGAAGTCGGAAGAGCCACACGGGGGGCGGCCAAAACCATGTTGGCCAAAGTTCATTTAACCAGGGGGGAATTTACACAGGCCAGAGATAAAGCCAAGGAGGTCATTGATTTGGGTGTCTACCGTCTGATGGATGACTACCGGGATGTTTTCGATCCCGATACAAAAAACAACGAAGAGCATATCCTGTCCGCCCAATATCAAAAATTCCGGGTGGGCGCCTGGTTTGAATCAATTATAAGCCCGGCCGGCTCGGTGCCTTGTGGTTTTAACCAGGGAACGGTTAATCCGGATTGGTATAATACCTATCCCGACACTTATCGCAAAGAGATCTCTATGATGACGGCTTTTGTAAACGACAATGGCGATACGGTGCAGGTGTATGAAAGGCCCTTCGTCAAAAAATATATTGCCTGGTCTCAACTGGACCGGGGTGGGTGCTTTAGCGGTGAAAATAACTTTCCCATATTGCGTTACGCCGATGTATTGCTTATGTACGCCGAAGCTGAAAATGAAATAAGTGGCCCTTCTCAGCAGGCCTATGATGCTATTAATGCCGTAAGGAAGCGTGCCCGTACCTCTGCCGATGGTACCGAAGATCTTGCTGCCCTGCCTGACCTGGATGGACTTGATCAGGAGGGCTTTCGTCAGGCTGTTTATCAGGAAAGAGCGTGGGAGCTGTGTTTTGAAGCTCATGGCTGGTTTGATCTGGTAAGGACCGGCAGGCTGGTGTCGGTTAACCAGGCTGATGGAAAAACCAATGTAAGTGAAACCCACAATCTTTATCCGTTACCACAAAGTGCTTTAGATCAAAATAATGCGCTTATTCAAAACCCCGGATATTAGGATGCCTTTAAATTCACATTTTGGGGATCTGATCTCTTATTCACTGGTGGCAGATCATAGTCACCAGTGTTTAAAAAAAAGAGAATTTATTAACCTAACCTGACATTATGAGATGCTTTAAACCATACATCAGTGTCGTCATCTGCCTTTTTACACTTCACCTTTGCGTATTTGGGCAAGACAGCGCTGGAAGAACCTATATTGTTGATCAAAAACATTCCCAGGCCTCCGACCATGGGAATGGGACAGCATCGGAGCCTTTTTCTACCATTAATCAAGCCGCCATGCTGGCCCGGCCGGGGGACACGATTTTAGTTTATTCCGGGGTTTACCGGGAAAGAGTGGCACCCGCCATGGGTGGTGCCGAAGGTAGGCCTATAGTTTACCAGGCGGCAAAAGGCGAGGCAGTATACATTAAAGGTTCGGACCTCTGGCAGCCCGACTGGCAACCAGTTAAAGACGAGGAAAAAATCTATTTTGGCGCTTTTAAGGCTGACATGTTTCAAACAGAGGATCTTGTCACGCGAGGTTTTAAAAATTTCCCTTCCACCTTTAACCCCTACACTGTGAAATTAAGAGCGGCACCAGGAGGGCAAATGCTTACTTTAGGTCAGTTATTTGTAAATGGGCAGCCTTTCCTGGAGGTTGATAATCGTGAAAGCCTGCGCAAGATTCCCGGCTCCTGGATGGTTAATGAGGCTAAGACCGGGCTGTACGTTCATTTTCAACTTCACAGTATGAGCCCGGAAAATTTTCAGGTAGAACTTACGGTACGTCCCAGGGTGTTTGCCCCTTATAAACGTGGCCTTGGTTACATCCATGTAAGAGGGTTTATTATGGAACATGGGGCGACTGATTTTCCTGCAAATTTCTGGACGGTAAGGGGTGCTCCCCAGGCTGGAATCTTTGGGTGCAGAGGGGGGCATCACTGGGTTATTGAAGATAACACGGTGCGGTTTGCTAAAACAGTGGGTATAGATATAGGTTCGGAAGGCCCTATTGATGCAGACAGTTTACAGCAATCGCAACCGGAAAATACCGGGGACCATCTGATCCGAAATAATAAAATTATGGATAATGGGTCAGCCGGTATCATTGGTATTCGCAGCTATAGGACACGGATTATCAACAATCAATTTGAACGCAATAACCGTTTAGGTTTCTCGGCCCCTGAAATTGGAGCTATCAAGCTACATTTTTTTACTGAAGGACTTATTGAGAGCAACCTGCTGCGTCATAATTATTGTTATGGTATTTGGTTGGACAACGTTTGGCATCACTCCAGGGTTACCCGTAATGTACTGGTAAGCAACCAGGGTGCCGGTATTTTTATTGAGCTGGGAAACGGACCCCTGCTTGTCGATAATAATATCGTAGCGCTCACACATAATACGTTGGGGTTAGCCGGAGATGGTGTTTATAGCCATGATGCTTCCGGGGTTACCCTGGCGCATAACCTGATTTTCTTCAATGCTAATTTCGGTGTCTGGGCTCATGTTGCTACGGACAGAAAAATTCACGGCAGGGGGGAGGGGAATAAAAATAGAAGCCTTAGCCGGGCCTCGGACTGGAAAATTGTCAACAACATGATTATTGGGAATCATTTAGGGGCTATTGGTTTACCGGTAATTTCCGAAAGATCAAAAAATAATTTTTCCGATTACAACCTGATCACAGCAGGCTATAACCGGGTAACTTCGGAGACATATGCCCTGGAGTTGGATCATCCGCTCTTCTTAATGAACACCAACAAAGGACGGGTAGCATGGCCGTTGGGAGCCAACAGATCGGCACAAAAAATTGTTGACGGCGGCTCGGCAGCGTCCCCTCTGTTGCAAGTAGAAGAATGGCAACAATTTACCGGCCATGATCGACATAGTCTGGTTCCCAAAGTCCTGCGTCCGCTTTTACGGGAAGAAACGCTGTTATTGAATTTTATCATTGATAACAGCCCTCAAAAAATCAAAGCGCCGAAAATCAAAGAGATTGATCGGGATTTTTATGGAAATCCCATGCCTGACAAGCCATTTCCAGGTCCATTTCAACAATTGAAGATGAACGGTGAGCTGGAAGATCGTTCGAAGGTGCTTGAATTTCGCGGTCCCTATAATCACATAAAATCAACCAAAGAAAATCTGAATTCCTTTATTCTTTGGCCAACTGCCAAAAAGAATAACACTATGAATAGCCGGAATCAAGGTGCCAAGGTGTTAGAGCAGTCACCGTAGAAAATGCAATTAATGTTTACTATGGGTGAAAAATATCTCTATTGGACTTGTAAAAGGATTTCATTTCTTTTGATGACATGGTATTTGTTTTCAATGGGTTGCGCCTATGAGGAAACAAGGTTTAGGTCTGATTTACCCAACATTGTATTTATCATGGCCGACGATATGGGTTATGGTGATCCTTTATGCTATAATGCCAATTCCCGCATACCTACGCCTAACATTGATCGCTTGGCGCGCGAAGGGATTTTGTACACCGACGCACATGCTCCGTCTGGTGTCTGTACACCAACCCGGTATGGCGTATTGACCGGACGGTATTGCTGGCGAACTCGTCTGAAATCAAAATCGTTAAGAAGCAATGATGCGCTCCTCATTGATACAGCCCGAAGCACAGTCGCCGACTTGCTACAACAAAACGGGTATTACACTGGCCTAATTGGGAAATGGCATTTAGGCCTCGGATCGACCAAGCCAACGGATTACACCAAAGCGTTAACCCCAGGACCTCGTGCACTCGGATTCGACTATTTCTTTGGTATTCCGGCTTCTCTTAACATGCTTCCAACCTGTTTCATTGAAAATGAACACCCCAAAGCTCAGTATCAGATTGGCCGGCCGGATAGCCTTTTTCGGGAAGACAATGCTACTTTGCCAGCCTGGGAATATTCTAAGGTTGGGCCAGCAGTAACGATGCAAGCGGTACATTTCATTCGTGAACATGTGCAGCAAAGAGCCGGACAGCCTTTCTACCTGCACCTGGTTCCATCTGCGCCACATCGGCCATGTTTGCCTCCTGATTTTATAAAAGATCGAAGCCAGGCCGGAGCACGAGGAGATATGGTTGCTGAATTCGATTGGACGGTTGGAGAAATTCTCAAAACACTTGATAGCCTTTCACTCAGCGAGAAAACAATCGTCGTCCTGACCAGCGACAACGGTGCTATACCAGGGGATCTGATATCCCGGAACGGAAATCTATCAAGCAATTGGAATACGTATGGCCATGCCAGTTGTGGTCCATGGAGAGGATATAAAACGCACATTTATGAAGGTGGCCATCGGGTACCTTTAATCGTGCGTTGGCCGGGTAAGATTGATGCAGCGCAACGATCAAAACAATTGATTTCACTGACCGACTGGTTTGCTACCGTAGCCCATATATTAGGACGACCCTTAAGCCCTGATGAAGGCGAAGACAGTTTTAGTTTTGCGCATACTTTTAATGACCATTTTGAAACAGTGCAGGTACGCGATCATATGGTGCATCATTCGCAATATGGAATGTTTGCCATTCGCTCAGGCGATTGGAAATATATTGCCGGTAGCGGTTCAGGTGGAGAAACAGATCGCGAATCGGATTTACCTAAGGGAGTCGCCGCGGGGGGCCAACTTTACAACCTGGTTGATGATCCGGGTGAAAAATTGAACAGACTTCCCGAACAGATGGAGATTTCAAGAAAATTAAAAACAGTCCTTGCTGACATTAAGAATGGTACAACATCCAGAAATTAATAATACGAGACTATTGAGAAATAATAATATCAGATATGCTGGCTCCAGGATCTGCGGATGCATAGTTTTACTGCTTCTATGCTTTGCTTGTGATACTATCAAAGAAGGGGACAAAAGTGCTACGGCAGATAGACCCAACATAGTGCTCATTAATGTAGACGACCTTGGGTGGACCGATGCAGCCACCTTAAGCAGCGATTTTTACGAAACGCCCAACATAGATAGACTTGCTGCGAATGGTATGAAATTCTCGCAATGCTATGCCGCAGCAGCCTTGTGCTCGCCTACCAGAGCGTCCATCATGACTGGTAAATATCCAGCGAGATTAGGCATCACTGATTGGATCCGGGCTGTGTTTCAGCCCGGAGGAAAACCAAAAGACCGACCGGCCTGCGGCAAAAATCCGGAAGGATTTTGGGCGCAAGGAGGTGAGGACGCCCCTTTTTTAGTGCCCTACAATCCATTGTGGATGGAACTCGAGGAAACTACCATAGCCGAATTATTGCGTGATGCGGGATACCGCACCGGTCATATTGGCAAATGGCACCTTGGGGCTGATGGCTACGAACCGCAAGATCAAGGCTTTGAAGTCAATATTGGCGGATGTGATTTTGGGGAGCCACCGAGTTACTTCGATCCATACATCCGGGGACCTTTGCCGGAGTATGACTACGACAGCATCCCGGGTATTCCTCATCTACCACCAAGGAAAACAGGTGAATACTTAACCGATAGAGAAGCTGATGAAGCCATCGGTTTTATTAAAAATAGTAAATGGCCTTTCTTTTTACACCTCTGTCATTATGCTGTGCATGTGCCCCTTCAGGCAAAAAATAGTCTTCTAGTAAAATACCAGAACAAACCCAAAGGCGATCGGCATAAAAATGCCACCTATGCCGCTATGATAGAAAGTGTGGACCAATCTGTAGGGAAGGTGGTTCAGGCACTTATGGATATTGACCAACTTGAAAATACTATTATCATTTTCACCTCAGACAATGGTGGCTTGACAAAGGGTGATGTGACAAATAATTATCCTTTACGATCCGGAAAAGGATTCCCATTTGAAGGCGGCTTACGTATTCCTCTTATTGTGCAATGGCCTGGAAAAATTGCCCCTTCCAGTACTTCCGATATAGTGTTAAATACCGTTGATTTTCTACCAACTATTTGTGCACTGACCGATGTGTCTTTGCCTGCAGAAGCAACGATTGACGGTGTGAGTTTTGCAAGTCATTTACTGGGTACTTCCCACGAAGAGGTACGTACAACAAGTATATGGCACTATCCTCATTACCGTCTCTGGGACAATCTAAGTCCCTACAGCATCATACGAAAAGGTCATATGAAATTGATCAAAAGCTATGAACACCCGATACGTTACGAGTTATATGATTTGAAGAATGATATTTCAGAAAAAAATAACCTCGCAAGCGCAAGGCCTGAAGAAGTTGAGAGGCTGGCAATGGAATTAGATGCGGAGCTCAAACGAATGCATGCACGATTCCCAATTGAGAATCCCAGGTTTCAATCTGACCTTAAAAACAAATTATAAACAGATGAAAGTTCATATCTACGTAAAGCGCATCATAACCGGCCCGAATAAAAGTATTAGTAGACCCTCTCTACTTATATGTATTGGCTTGCTGTCTTGGGTGTCTGGCCTAAAAGGTCAGGACGGTCCAACAGCACATTACGAAGATCTTCAGGAGCGCACGGTCTGGTTCCAGGAGGCTCGTTTTGGTATGTTTATTCATTGGGGACTCTATAGTATCCCCGCAAGAGGCGAATGGGTACGGGCCCAGGAGCGTATGAGCATAGAAGACTACCGGGTCTATTTTGACGAATTCAATCCGGTGAATTACAATCCGCGTGTTTGGGCAAAATTAGCTAAAGCAGCGGGTATGAAATATGCGGTACTGACAGCCAAACATCATGATGGGTTTTGTATGTGGGATACCAAAACCACCGATTATAAAAGCACCCGAACGCCAGCCAATCAAGATTTAGTAAGGGCCTTTCTGGAAGCCTTCAGAGATGAAGGTTTAAAGGTTGGGCTATATTATTCATTGGTAGACTGGTATCATCCTGATTACCCGGCTTACGGGGATAGACAACACCCCATGCGCGACAATGAAGATTGGAAAGGCAAAGTTCACGAATGGGACAATTATGTTGATTACATGCATGAGCAAGTAAATGAGCTTGTCACAAACTACGGGGAAATCGATATCATGTGGTTTGATTTTAGTTACTGGTCGTACCGGGGAGAAAAGTGGCGTGCCAGCGAATTGGTACAAATGGTTAGAGAAAAACAACCGCACATACTCATAGATAATCGCCTTGGCGGGGACATGGAAAAAAATGACCCCGATGTCTATGCAGGTGATTTTGATGGTCCCGAACAAGGCATTCCCCGTGAGCCTATACGAAATGAATCAGGGCATCTGTTGCCATGGGAAGCTTGTATGACTTTGAATGATTCATGGGGTTATAAGGCGAAGGACTACAATTACAAGACAGCGCAGGATGTCATAAGGTATTTAACAAATGCGGTGAGTAAAGGAGGGAACCTGCTGGTCAATGTCGGACCAAATGCCTATGGTGAGATCCCAAAGAGATCACAGGAAATATTGCGCAACGTAGGCGATTGGATGTCAGTCAATGGCGAGGCAATATATGGTGCGGGTATCTCTGAATTTGACAAACCGGAATGGGGGCGATTCACACAAAAAGGAGACACCTTATATGCTTTCCTTTTTCAAAAACATTTTGGACATATCGGCTTAAAGGGGTTCAAAGACAAAGTGATTAAAGCACGGCTGGTCAAGGACGGCTCTGAAGTTATCGTCACACCTTTTTGGAATGATGAGACTTCTGACTTTGATGAACCCGACGATATTTTCTTGGCCTTTGGCAAGCCCGTACCGCTTACCTATCCACTGCCGGATAAATTAGCTACGGTGATTCGAGTCCATTTAAAAACAGATCGCTGACAAATCAATCAGATCATTAGTATGAACCGCTACCAAACGTCCATTGTATTCAGCTGTATCCTGGCTATTACATCCTGTAATTATTATCCTTCGGGTCCCCAAAAAATGAATGATAATATATATGCATTTGAAAACCACTTTTTTCGGCTGCAAATAAATCCGGAATTGGGAGCTCGTATTGTTTCGCTAACCTATAGAGGTCAAGAAGTTCTGGTACAACAATCTGAAGATACTTTGGCCTTTGGTTCCACCCTTTGGCCTGCATCTGAAGAACGTCTGGGGTGGCCAATTCATCCGGATATTGACCGGGTACCCTATATGGTTGAGACCGCAGGCGACACCCTCGTGCTTCGCAGCACTTCCGTATCGCCGCTTGGCTGGAGGTTTTATAAAAAAATCTGGGTTGAGTACGATAAACCGATTATACATGCGCGATATAACATTGAGAACATGACAGATACTATTCGATCCGTAGCCGCATGGGAGGTGAATAGGCATCCAAAGGGAGCAAAGGTAATTTGTCATGTTGACACTACCATGATGCCGTATAAACGCTTAGACTACCTGAATGCTACTATATCGGAGGATGGTTACTTCTACTGTTCAATCCCAAAATCATATGCCAAACGATCACAAAAGGTTTCCTTTGATGGTAAATCAAGATGGATCGCGTATGCTAACGATCACTGGCTGATAGTTCGTGAAGGTACCATGCCGCTATCCGTCGCCGATTTTTCGCCACGTGGGGGTGAACTGGAGCTCTATATAGATGACGACACCGATTATGTCGAGATCGAAATACAAGGCCCTTATACCAGGCTGGCTCCCGGCCAAAAAGCGAGCCTGCAAACCAAATGGCAACTGGCACCTATGCCAAAAAATACAACTTTGACACTTCGGGATATGCTCGATTTAATCGGCAAGATGGTTGAATAAATCGCTCAAACAGTACCCAGCCAGCTCGTTTATTGCGTGTGCCTGGATAATTAAGACAAATCATAACAACGCTCACAAAAACGATCAGGAAATCATCGTTCATATTGCGCATTTAACTCTTTTCTGCAACGCTCATAATTAGCCAACCATTTATTGGAACATTCTATATCCCCTTTTGCATCGCAAATAATATGCATGTTGTATGAAGCCTTCATCTGCAAGGCCAAATTGCTACTGGCCAAATGTGGGGTGAGTAGAGCGCCGGCCTTGTCGTATTCCCCCTGGTCAAAGAGTTTATCAAAGCCTTTAAACTTATTCCCGGTAAATGCAACTTTGGTTAGTGTTTCAGTCTGTGGATACCATCTTTTGTGGTAATCATTAGCCAGACCTAATAGCATACCTTTTATTTCAGGTGAAAACCTTATAGTTTCCTTGCCGAACACATCAATTATAAAAACGAATTCACTTCCTTCTACTTCGGCCTTATCATTCAGGGTGATATTATTTATAAGCTTGGTTCGCTGATATATTGAGACACTCATTCTCGCGTGATAAGTGGTATAATTGACATTGTCGTCGTCAGAACTGATCCTGAATCCGTCTGACGTGGATATGCTTAATGAAGGAATAAGGACTAATGTAGAAGAATCAAACCCTGTTAAAAAAGTTTCCATTTTTGATTCATACAGGCTATCCAATACCCATTTATAGTTTGGATCACTTGCGAACTCGTCGGTTATACTTTTGATCAGGAAATCCCGGCTTTGTTGACTAAAAGCTAATCTTCTCCTTCGCTTTTTTTTAAACTGAGATAAATCCAGGGTATCTGCTTTGCTAGCTACTATTATCTTATCTATTTGAGTTGGCAGCGAAATTGGATCATAGGTCACCTTATAAGAAAGCTCCCGCGTGCACGAGATACTAATCAGTCCTAAAACGAGAATAAAAGCGAGTTTTTCCTTTAGAAAGGTTCTCATTTGAACTAGTTCAATAGTATACGAATATACTTGTTCAACGGTAGATCCATCAATTATGTTGATGTATTGTTGATCAGGACATACCTTATGCCAACACACAGATCAACGCAGCGTTATATCTGATTTTACATTAACCATCCGCCATGTATCTGGCCGCAGTTACTAGTTTTGTAATATAATGTATTCGTGTTATGGTAAATCAAGCTTTGGAGCTTTTTGAAAGGTTACTTTTTTCCTAACCCGGAGAGGGCCGAAAGTTAAGAAATGATCCAGTGGATCATTTTAGTGAGGAGCCAGAGAGCAAAGCGGGCAAGGGGGGACGAGCCGAGGGTTGGCAATAAAGTTTTGGAGGGAAGGAAAATGTACGAGCAGGAGGGGTTCACCTACGCTAAAGCTTTGGTGAATGAAAGGGCTGGAACAGTCTTTTGGCATTCTAAAGGCTATATTAATCTGCAAAGCAATTCTAATACTATTCTAATCATAAAAAACCGGCTTCATAACTGGTAAATCATATCTTTAATCCGGTGGGTAATAAGCTGAAAAATAAAAGAATTATTGTGATTTTTGCCCTGAAGGTCTTAAATCTTATAAGTTTTGTAGCACAGTACATAAAATGATATTGAGTGGTATGGTAAAAAAAATTCTTCTTATAGAAGATGAATTAAATGTAGCATCCTTTATAAAAAAGGGGTTGGATGAGGAAGGGTATGAAGTAACGGTATCCCACGATGGGGAATCAGGGCTAGCAGCGCTCTCTCACAATAAATTTGACCTGTTGATCTTAGATGTCATTCTTCCTAAAATGACAGGTTTAGAAGTTTGTGAGAAGATCAGAGACGGCAAGCATAAACAAATACCGATAATCATGTTAAGCGCATTGAGTACTACGGAAAGTGTCGTGGATGGACTGGATAGAGGCGCCGATGATTATTTGGTAAAACCGTTTAAATTTTCCGAGCTACTGGCGAGGATCAGAACACTTTCAAGAAGAAAGGAACTTTTTAAAGATAATGAACAAATTCTCTCCATTGCAGACATGAAGCTTGATCTCAATGCCAAAACCGTACACAGGGCAAGTTCGGAGATAATGTTGACACCTACCGAGTACAGGTTGTTAGTATATTTTATGAAGAATCAAAAAAAAGTTCTTTCAAGAGTTGACCTACTGGAAAATGTATGGGACATCGACTTTGATATGGGGACTAATGTGGTTGATGTGTATGTCAATTACCTTAGGAACAAGATTGACAAGGCCTTTGATCAGAAATTGATCCGGACGGTATTTGGTATGGGATATGTTATGAAAGAAGAAAATTAATCAACTGAAAATCCGCAATAAAATAACGCTCATTTTCACATTAATAACAGCCAGTCTGTTATTGGTAGCATTTGTATTAATTTTTTACTTCGCCAATCTCTATACCAAAAATGATTTTTATCAACGATTAAAAGAAAGGGCTACAATAGCGGCACAGGCATTGCTTGAAAAAGATGAAATGAGCTTTAACATTTATGATGACATCCGTAAAAAACATTTGCAAATATTACCCCGGGAGAAAGAACATATAATTTCTATGGGTCAGATAAAGGAATTATCAAGGGCTGATTCTTTAAAAGAACAACCCAATGTTTTGATGTTCCAAAAACTTATGAGGGAATTGTCAAATGGGGATGAAAGTTTAAATCAACTTCCATTTTCATTTTTGGAAGGAATAATATCGGAGGGATATGCCCAGGCCAAAAAGCATGACACTTACTATGTAGGAATTCCCTATTCAGATAATCAGGGGGATTTTATAGTGGTGATATCCGCGGTGGATAAATACGGTCAGTCCAAGCTTAGTAATTTGTTACATATACTGGTTGCAATATTTTTAGCCGGTCTGGGTGTAATATATGTTGTAGGATCGTACTATGCCAGGCAAATCTTAAAACCTATCTCAGAAATTACAACAAAGGCCAACCAGATAAGTGCCATGAATTTACACTTAAGACTGGAAACCGGTCATAAAAAAGATGAGTTAACAGAACTGGCCACGACACTTAATAATATGCTAAACAGGCTTGAGGCATCTTTTGAAATTCAAAGGAACTTTGTCAATAATGCCTCGCATGAATTGAAAAACCCATTAACAGCCATCTTAGGAGAGGTTGAAATCGCTTTGAGGCATGAGCGTTCCAAATTTTATTATATTCAATCATTAAAGACAGTGGGGAAAGAAGCCAGACGCCTGGAGCTTCTGGTTAAAAGCTTACTAAAGCTCGCCGAAACCGATGATAGCAAAAAAGGACTGAATATTGAAAGTTTAAGGATTGATGAGTTATTACTGGATGTCAAAAATGATCTTGACAGCATCAACCCTGATAATAATATTACTTTCGACTTTGCCACATTTCCTAATGATCCTGATCAGCTGATCATTCAGGGCAGTAAAAGTTTACTGAAAATGGTATTTACCAATATCATGGATAATGCCTGCAAATTCTCTAACAATAGCGCGGTGATTATAAAAATTAAAGCCGATCAGATTAATATTAAAATTGAAATCATAGATTATGGGGTTGGCGTTCCTCAAAATGAGTTAAAGAGTATTATAGAGCCTTTTTTCAGAGCATCAAACGCACGCAACTTTAAAGGTTTTGGGATAGGGTTACCCCTTGCCCATAAAATAATAAAGATCCTTGGCGGGCAATTAATAATTAATTCCACCGAAGGGGCCGGAACACTTGTCCTTGTTATTTTACCAAACGCTTCGCCTCACATTGGTATTACAAATTAGATTTATAACAACGTGATAATCATAAATTTAGATACTATAATCTACTTCAATACTTTAATGTAGAGCAATCCTCCCAACCTGCTATCCAAAGACCATTTAATTATTTGCTAACCGATTGATCAGGTACCATAAAGTAAGCGAAATCAACCGTTTTGCCAAGTATCGCACTTTTCAAAGATTGAGGTCATTGTCTACCGCTTTGTCAGCCAGATCGTGTTTGTTCTTTTTTAGGTTTACCTAAGTTCTCTTTTTAACGCAACGGGTTTTTTGAACCGGTGTAAACTAACATATCTTCTAAAGCTGATTTTATAGAAATCATAAAAGATAACTATTACCAGGAAAATACTTACTATATAAAACAACCTGAACCCTATATGTGCATAAACAAAACCTGCCGAAACAGCCCCTGAGATATAAGCGCTTGCAATTGTGCTTAAAAGTAAAGCTTTTCCTCTAAGCTGCTTGTTATTTCTATATTTCGACTTGGTAAACATAGCAAAGAGGACACCCAAATCGGTAGTGGTGCCGGTTAAATGAGTGGTTTTAACAGCGGAATTTGAGATACTTGCCGTCAGGCCATTTTGCAACCCCATCGCAAAAACCATAAGCGACAGCAGTATCTCGGTTTCCGCAAGTGTATCCTGATAAAAGTATTGGCCATAAAAGCCCACAGTTAACAAGCAAATAATTTCTATGGCCACCGGGGTGGCATGGGCCAGGTACTTGCTTTTGTTATTGAAGTGTATCACAATCATATTGGACATGAAACCTCCAAAAAAGAATAGAAATATCCAACCAAAAACCACTGCTATCTGGTAGTAGTTCCCAAGAATGATTTCCGAAGCCAAAATGGTATAATGGCCGGTTACGTTTGAGCTGAATGAAAAAAATATCATTAATGAAGCTATGTTTACCATTCCTGCGGAAAATGCCGTTAATGCTCCCAGCTTAATATTGTCTTTTAGCGTCCTGCTATTGCTATATTTTCTAAGCACAATGGTTAAATCCTGGTAAATGTTAATTGAGCAATACCTCGCGCTTTCGCATCGGCATCAAAGTTGAGCACCATTTTGCGGTGTTTCAGGTGGGAAATATTATAGTTCTCCTGAAGTCCATCGTGGTATCTAATTTGAAGGATATGACCTCTTCCTTTAATTCTCCAGTCGACTATTCTTATAGCCTCTCCACCCATCAATTTTAATTTACCATCAGGCAAAAACTCCCATTTTTCTGCTTCATAGATTACCAGGTCCTTACCAAGAAGATTTTTAACTTTTTCACTGTTATATTTTTTAAAGTCAAGGTTATCAGAAGAATTGATTTTTTCATATTTCCATGAAACTTCCGCCCATTCTCCTGAGATCATCACTTCAGGGCTTGGCCTACTATGAAGGGTAAATATAAAACTGAGGATTACCAGCCCAAATGCTCCTATATATAAAATTGTAAATTTCATAAACGTTTAATTGTTTTTTAATTATCACCTTAATATTTATTCCAGGTTATTGCGCTTCGATCTACCACTTGAATGTTAATTCCACTTTTATAAAGAAATGGCAATAGGTCGAAGCTTCTTTTATGAGGTAGTTTGAGTTGATGCGAAACAGACACACATGCTTTTTCAATATGATTTGCTTCCAGGTAATTTTGAAATGCAGCGTTGTTTGCACCTGTGAAAATATCTAACTTCAGCGCGTGTATCTGGCCAGCATAATTTTTTTTGATATGTACACAAGCCTCTTCGAATTCAAGGTTGGTGACATCATAAATCAGCCTTGATTTTGAAAAATACATGAGTTCAATAGTTGAATCAGGTAATCTAAATCCAAAAAAAAGGACAATATCAAATACCGTTTCCGGGGGGTAACTATTTAGTAAATATTTAACGGGGTTTAACGATTCAATTGTAAAATCCGTGGGAATTAAGACCTTCTGTATCATTGATTCTTATGTTTAATATACCTCTCAAATATATGTTTGAGTGATTAGAACGGCTTAAGAATGGAATTAGAATGGCATTAGAATAAGTTCGACCTTGATTTATGCGTAGGTCCATTAATTTATGGAGGAAATATGTAGGGGCTGAGATTAGCTGACGACTAAAAAAAGGAGGGACCGGTAGGTAATTGATGGGTTCAACCGAATGGTAAATGTGTGTGGGAGCTTGGGGTGGCTATCTATCAAATTGACTTCTTGGTATCCTATTGAACCCAATACATCTAGAAGTTATTAGTTTTCTTGGGTTGGACAGTATACCCTTAAAAACGAGTTATCATCTTAAGCTCTTAAAATAATAACTAATATGCCGTTAATTACCACCAACAATACCGTTACAATATACCCAACCTTGGGTATTTATATATGCTTTTTACATTCCTAACTTGAGTAAAATTTATTTAACATATGAATAAAACATTCCTGGATGTTAGAGGGCAAAATACCAACCTCAGCTATTATAGAATTAGGAAGTGGATTGGTACATTCGGTTTACTGCTTCCAATCTTAACACCTTTATTGGCTAGCGAGAGGCTTCGCTCAATCAGCCATTACTATTACACTGAATCTGGTGTACTTTTTACAAGTCTTTTAACCTTAATAGCTGTTTTCTTGGCTTCCTATTATGGGTATGATAAGATAGATAATATTATTTCATGGGTTGGGGGTATTTGCATAGCATTAGTTGCAATTGTTCCTACACCATTGAAAGATTGTTGTTTAGGTAATGGTCCAACACCTATTTGTTCGTGTGAGACAAATGTTATTTTGGGGTTTATTTCACCCGGAGTGATCCATTTTGGAAGTGCAGTTCTCTTTTTTATTTGCATGGCACTTATGTCTATCAGACAATTCACAAAAGGTGACTTAAATAAACCAGGTAAGATACTCAGAAATTATGTTTACAGATTCTGTGGCTATGGTATCTTGATTAGTTTGGCCTTTGCTGGTATTATGATTTTTGGTTTTAATGCAGATGAGGGAACCAGGTTTATATTTTGGGTGGAAGTGGTAATGTTGGTTCTATTCGCCATCGCATGGCTGTTAAAAGGGCAGGTTTTGAAAGATCTGGCTAATACTTTTGGTAGGTGACATGGATATTTTACGAAAGGTAAGTGTGCGTTTCCAATTTATGAGCATTTGGCAGTCCTTGTTGGAATTGATCATCATTCCTTGCGTAACGCGATCTACTGGCGAAAGAAAAACCTGATTTGGCTGCCGATCAAGATCTAAGGGACTTATTAATAGTTATTAGTAAATCAAATTGTATAACGACCCGGTTGATCTATGAACTATGCTTTATCTCCCTTTATGCCTCTTGTGTCGCCTATGTGGAGAAGCAAGTGAAAGTGCTGTTCTTTAACATAGGCGACACAGCGGCACTAAGACTTTATACGAAAGCCATGCGCTTTTAAAACATTGATTACCAATTCAATCAAAATCCGGTATTCTGGCTAAGGTTTTCATTCAGGTCCAGCTCTCTTTGTGGGATGGGCAGGTATCTGAATTTTTCGTCCAGGCCAAGTTCGGCAAAGCGTCCGGTGCGGATATAATCATTAAAAGTATGCCCCTCAAAAAACAGCTCTCTCACTCTTTCATCATATATTTCCTGCCGCAGTTGATCCTGGCTCAAGCCGGCCAGGTCCGGAACATGTGTGGGGTCGTTCTTGTCTATTCTTGCCCGCTCTCTTACCTGATTAATGTAAGTAAGTGCTTCACCTGTGCGACCCAGTTCATTTAATGCCTCGGCATGCATCAGCAAAACCCCCGAATACCGGATCACCGGCCAGTTGTTGGCCGACCAACCCCACGGTGTTGCCACGACGTTGGACTGGCTTTCAATATTGAACTTAAGAATGTAATACGGGGCTTGCGTAATATCGAGCGTAACCTGCTCATTCGTCCCGGTGTCAAAATACTCATACAGAAAGGTCTGTTCCCTTCTGATATCCCCGGGCTCATTAAAAAGATCCCACGCTTTTTGACTGCCGACAAAAATGCCACGACCGGCAAGGTTGGTATTGAAAAGCCTGGCACCTGTGGGACTAATCAGTCTGGTAATCTGAATGCCCGGGTCTATATCATTGTGGAAATTCACCTCAAATACTATTTCACCCCCAGGCGTATATTTATATTCATAATCAAAATTATTTCGGAAATTGGCGAACAGGCTATAGTTCCCCGATTCAATCACCTTTTGGGCATAATCAGCGGCTTCCTGCCAATTGCTGAGGGTAAGATACACCCTGGCCAGCAAGCCATGGGCGGCTCCTAAAGTAACCCGGCCGTTATCGGCACCTGTCCAGCTAACCGGTAAGCCATCCAGAGTATTACTTCCTTCGCCGGCGGCGTATTGCAGGTCGCTAAGGATCAGGTCATATATTTCCGAAACCGGATTCCGCTCCAGGTCCCTGTTGGAGGCGCCTTCGGTAGGTTCGGTAATTACGGGCACTTCCCCAAATAATCTTACCAGATTAAAGTAATAGACTCCTCTAAGAAAATAAGCCTGCGACAAAATATCGTCCTTGAATGCGTCATTCAGGCTATTGGAACTTGGGATCTTCGCGATCACGAGGTTGGCATTGTTGATCCCCTGGTAGATATCGCGCCATGTTTGTGCTAGTACCCCTGTCTCAGAGTTCATGGTAAACTCTTCAAATTCCCTGGCAGCATCGGCGACACCACTTACGGGATCCGGGCCCAGGGTCACAAGATCAGACCGCATTTCATTGTAATGGATAAAATTCAGGCGGTAGGTACCAAAGGTGGAAATGTTGGCATATACGGCATTGATGGCCTGTATGGCATGATCTTCGGTTTCATAAAAATTTTCTGCCACCAGGAAGGATTTTGGATCTTCTTCTAAAAAATCCTCACCACAGGAAGTAGTCATTCCCCCAATTAATATATAAAGAATTAATAATTTCGCTTTCATTTTCTTGTTCGTTTAGTCGTTACTTCAAAAGGTTACGTTTAATCCGACCAGGTAAGTCCTTGCTCTGGGGTAGGTAAAATCATCTACACCTTGTATGACATTATTCTGACCAAAAGAATTTACCTCCGGATCATAACCGGAGTAATCGGTAAACGTTGCTAAGTTCTGAGCGCCTAAATAAACTCTTAGTTTTTGTATTTTTAACCTGTCCAGCATATTGGATGGCAGATTATAACCCAGGGTAACGTTACTGATCCTGATGAAGGAGCCATCCTCAATAAAATCACCCAGAACCGAACGTTGCGGATTAACAGAAGGGTCGACCCTGTTTTGAAGGGCCCGCGGTACGTTGGTGTTTGGATTCTGCGGCGTCCACCGGTCCAAAGCACGGGTTGTATTGTTTACCTGACCATTCAGGGATAAGGCTGTATTTAATGTGCGATTATAAATATCAAATCCCTGCATCCCCTGAATAAAGATGGCCAGATCAAATCCTTTATAAGAGAAGGTATTGTTTAATCCGAAAATAACATCGGGTAGGGCATTTCCGACAATGGTACGGTCCAGGCTATTGATGACACCATCTGCATTCTGGTCCACGTACTTTCTGTCACCGGGCGCTGCCTGTGGCTGTGGGCTACTGGCGATATCTTCTCCCTGTTGGAAAATTCCCGCCACTTCATAGCCGTAAAAATTGCCCAATGGTTCGCCCACCCTGGCAATGGCGGTAACATTTCTGGTGGTCTCTACAAATTCCGTTACCTGTCCGCCGAGATCCAGTAATTTGTTGCGATTCATGGATAGGTTAAAATTGGTATTCCATTCAAAGGCTCCTGTTAGGTTATGGGTATTGATATCCAGTTCAAAGCCTTTATTTTCCATGCTGCCAATGTTGGTAACAATGGTAGAAAAACCGGTCGTATTCGGAATTTGCAGTGTATATAACAGATCGTCAGTGGTTTTGACATAATAATCTAAAGTAGCTTGTATCCGTCCTTTCCAAAAACTCAGATCCACACCAATATCAAACTGCTCTGTGCTTTCCCAGCCCAGGTCGGGATTAGGAATCTGTCTGGGTTTTTTACCCAGGGCGAGGTCATTGTTCAGAACGGCACGTGAATTATTTAATATACCCAGCGATAAACCGGTGCCGATCTCCTGGTTTCCTGTGGTGCCGTAGCTTACTCTCAGCTTGACAAGGTCCATCAAATCCTGCCCGGCCATAAAAGGCTCTTCGGAAATCACCCAGGCCAGGGATCCGGAAGGGAATACGCCAAATGCATTATCGCTTCCAAAGCGGGATGAGCCGTCTACCCTTACAGAGGCAGTGGCCAGATACTTGCCGTTAAAGCTATAGTTGACCCTGCTCAGGTAAGAGGCTAGATTCCATTCGTTGTAACCGGAGGTCATGTTATTCTGGATACGGGTATTGCCGTCCAGGTCAAAAACCCGGGTATCATTACTTAGATTTTCGGCAATCACCTGTAAATTTTCCCTTTCGTAGGTCTGGGCCGTTTGGCCGATAAGGGCGGTAAAATGATGCTGGTCACCAAAGGTTTTTTTATAGGTAAGCGTGTTCTCGATCAATAGGCTGATATTGTTATTTTGAGAAACAATTGCGTCATTTTTTCCGGTATCGCCGTTGCGGGGGGCAAAATACTTTTCTTTATTATCGGCGATATCGGCTCCCAGATTTAACCGGTAGGTCAGCCCTTCGGCGATTTCATATTCGGCAAACAGGTTGGCCAGGATCCGGTTGGTATTTCTCTTAAATTCAATGGCATCAGTGATATACAGCGGGTTGGTCATTTCGGAGATGCCTGTATTGGGAAAAACATTTCTTGGGTAGATGCCATTTTCATCTATCGGCACCTGATTAGGAGCCATTTTTAAAGCGGCGCCAACGGCGCCCTGGTCCCGGTCTGTGATGGTTACATTATCGTCAATCCGCGATACCAGCAGGCTGGTCCCTATCGTTAATTTCTCATTGATTTCGCGGTCAAGATTAAGTCGTAAAGAAACCCTTCGGAGATCTGAGCCCCTGACAATGCCTTCCTGTTCAAAATAATTGGCGGAGAGGGCGAATTTTGTCTTATCGTCCCCGCCTCTAAGCCCCAGGTTATAATCCTGTATGGCGGCTGTGCGGAATATTTGGTCCTGCCAGTCGGTATTGATATTGGTAGGGAGATCAAAATTGGTAGACAACCCGGAGTTTTCCCTGGCTTCCCTTACCAGGTCAGCATATTGACTGGCATTCAGCATATCTATTTTATTGGCTACTTCCTGGACGCCATAATAGGCATCAAAATCAATCTGGGTTTTTCCGGACTTTCCTCTTTTGGTAGTAATCATTATGACCCCGTTGGCACCTCTGGCGCCATAAATAGCCGTAGCAGAGGCGTCTTTCAAAATTTCAATGGATTCAATATCATTGGGGTTGATCGAACTGAGTGTGTTAGGAGGTGTACCGGCACCGCCGGCATAAACGATGCCGCTGGTCAGTTCCGAATCGTTATTATAAATGGGGAAACCGTCGACCACAATTAAAGGTTCGTTGCCACCTCTTACCGAATTACTGCCCCTGATGCGGATAGAAACCGAACCGCCGGGGGCGCTGGAAGCCTGGGTTACCTGCAATCCTGGTGCCCGGCCGGCCAACATCTGGTCGAACGTAGTGGCCGGTAGGTCTTTCAAAGTTTCTGAGGAAACCGAAGTGACGGAACCAGTTAAATCCCTTTTGTTGACCGTTCCGTAGCCAATCACCACTACCTCTGATAAATGTTGGACATCCAGCACCAGCGCTACGTTGATGACGGTCTGATTGTTAATTTCAATATCCTCAGAAACGTATCCAATAGAGGAGAAAGTCAAACTAGTGGCATCCTCCGGCACCAGAAGGCGGTAGATTCCGTCCACGTCGGTTACTGCCCCGATGGTGGTACCTTTTACCAGGACATTTACGCCGGGCAGCGGTTCTTCATTGGCGTCGGTCACCTTGCCGGTAATTTCCTTATCCAGGATGGTTTCCTCGACCACGGGGTTTTGGTTTTTAGTCCTAAAACGTGGTTTGTCGACAAAAATATTTTCATTGATCCGCTTAAACCATAAGCCTGTCGAGCGGGATATATTCCTTAGTAAATAGTCCATGGACTGGTTTTTCGCATGGACATTGATCCGTTCATTGAAATTGATCTCACCGGGGTCGTAAGCAAACTTGAAATTGGTTTTTTCGCTGATCAAAGTGAAAGCATCACCCAGGGGTACATTTTCAAGGCTGATATCAATATAGATTTCCCTGAGGCTTTTATTTTGTGCATTTCCCGCTTCCGCCAACACTAATCCGACCAGGAAACACTGCAGAATGATACCATAAAGGCTATATCGGGACATGGCGATAATTTGTGGTAGAATTTTACATTTCATATCTTTATATGCTTTTGATGATAAAATTTATGTTTGTCAAAGGCTGTTTTCCAGGATTCACTTTTTAGGTACTCCCCAGCACTTTTAAAGGGGAATCCGGGAAGATCTTTAAGCCAGTAGCCTGTAGGTTGCTGGCTTTGTTGTTTAGCTTGTATCAAAGTATTTCATAGGTGAAATCTTATTATATTTTACGCTTTACAGATTATTTTATAAAACACGGAGCTTTACAGTTTTTCCTTCGATCATATATTCAAAACCTAAGGAAAAGCCAATCCCTTTTAATACACTTTCCAGGCTCATCTTATTAAACTCTCCACTAAATCTTCTATCTGCGGGTACTTCATCCACTAAAATCTCTACCCCATACCATGCTTCAAGTTCTGAAATGACCTCCTTAAAAGTTGCTTTCTTAAAAACCAGGATACCGTCCTTCCAGGCAACAAAATCGTGTATGGCGACCTTTTCCTTCACTATTTTTTCTTCAGCCGGGTAAAAAGTGAGCATTTCGCTGGGTAACAGCACGGCACTGGTTGAAGTAGCATCCTGGGCTTTAGATTTGCTGTTTACCTTTACCTTACCGGATACTACGGTCACCTGAATTTTATCGCCATTCGGGTTGGCTTTGATATTGAAAGAAGTTCCCAGTACAACGGTTGTTATTTCACCGGTACGGATGATAAAAGGCCGTTCCGTGTCTTCCTTCACGTCAAAGAAAGCTTCTCCTTCCAGAAACACTTCCCTTACATGCGGTTCAAATTTTTCCGGGAAACGAATCTGGCTTTGTGCATTTAGCTTTACCGCTGAACCATCGGCTAATACGACCGTTGATTTTTGGCCTTTATCGGTTGCCTTTGTTCTGTATTCCGTTGGTTGATTATTCCGGTTGCTAAGCCTTGTGCTATTATAGTTGTCATAGAGGATCCAACCCAGGCTGCCGACAGCTATTAATAGTATAATACTTGCCGCATACTTCAGCAATGAACGAAAATATCTTTTTGTGCCCGTTTCCTTTTGTAGGGTCTTTTGCAGATAAGTCTTGTGGATCTTTTCCAGGGTTTCAATGTATTCATCCTCACTGGGTACCTGATGATTTTTATAAGTTACAGCCAAAACCATAGCTTTAGCCCTGGTGATGAGCGCAACTTTTTCAGGATGTTTAGCCAGCCAGTTTTTCCAGAAGTACTCGCTTTCCGGGCGGGGGTTTTTTACCCATTGAATAAAAAAATCATCCACCAAAAAGTCCTCTAAGGCATAATTTTCATACTTGACTTGAAAATCCTTTGACATACGTTTCATATTGGCTGTGTTAGACAGGTACCTCTACTTATATAAAGACAATGGATTAAAAAGTGTATATAGATTTTTTTAAGATATTTTAAGAAAAAGCCGTTTAGGAGAAAAAGTTGCTATTAAAATCGCTTAATTCCGGCCGAAATTATGAAAATGAAAATAACATCAACGGTAGAGTATCGAAACTATTATCGGTATGATCACCAAGAATACATCTTTAAGACTGCGGATCTCTTTTCTTAGCCTGGCCTTGGCCCTGGAGATTAACATCCGGGCATATTCCACCCTGGAAAAATTCATTAATGAGGCAATTTCTTTATAGGAAAGCCCTTCATGATAATAATAAAGGATGGCTTCTTTTTGTCTTTTGGTTAACTTTTTAAAAATTTCTTCCAATTTCTCCTTCACTTCAACGTCCAGCTGACTATGAATAAGATGTGACTCATGCGAAAGCACTATTTCAAAATCGTAGTTTTGATAGGCATTTTTATCATAAATCAGATACTTTGTTTTACCAAGGGCTCTGATAATCTTCCTTTTCAGAGATTTAAAAAGATAAAACTTGATGGAAGTTGTGTCCCCCAGCTTGCTTCTCTTTATTTTGAGGTCAACAAATAAATCCTGGATATGATCCTTTACCAATTCGCGGTCCTTCGTGAATTGACAGCCGTAATTATATAATATGGCGAAATATTGCTCATAGATGAAATTAAACGCACTTTCATTGCCTTTTTTGAATTCCTTCCAGATACTAACATCATCCTGGTGCTCAAATTCCGATCCTTCCCGGGAAACTGCTTTTTTCTCGTCATCTTCTGATTCCCTGGAACTCCTTTTGAAATCAGCTTTGAGTGCTTTCATGTAGGTTGTCGCTTCGGTGGTGTTATTCAATGTAATGAATTATGGGGGATAATCCTAAGGGGAATTGTGTAAGGGGAGGGGGTAAAGAGATGAAATTGGGAATAAAAGCTGGTGGTCAATCATTGCTAGCAGTGAATGAGAGATCAGATTCTTAAAACGCAGATTTAGGGGTGTTTTGATATTTGAGATTTTGGGGTGGGGTTTTATTTTGATCAGAAGTGTGCTGTGGTAGGGGAGGTTTGGGTTGGCGTTTTTAAATAAGCGAGAGGGGCAAGCCAAATGGTGAATATGCGCTGCTATATTCCCCTTTCATTAACCGTGTGAGGAATAGAAGCACGTTGCCTGCCAATGTAATGGCCAGCGCCCAATCCGAGAGGACACGCCTAAAAGATCAAAACCCTGGACAATTTTTACCGATATACAGACTGAAAAATGCCCAAGGTTGGGTATTGATTTAGGTTTTGACTATTTATATTATGCAAATCAATAATCAGATTGCTATTTCTAAATTCTAAATTAGCTGGAAAGAATGGGAGAAATAATAATTTATCAGGTTCTTGGGGTATTAGCGACCCTATTATTTATGTATACCACAAAACATTTTTTTGCAGATCAAAAACATTCTTTTAAAGATTTCTTCATTGGTATAAATGGTCAATATAGTTTATCTCGGGTTCAAGCTATAACATGGGCAACTTTAATAATCTCTTTTCAGATAAGTGTAATGGGATTCTTAGGTATAAAAGGTCAGGTTGCTAAATATGCACCCGTATTCTCAGAAAATATTCTTTGGCTCTTAGGATTGACCATGACAAGTTATGCTGTAGTTAAGGGCATAGCGGTAAATAAACTTGAGAAGGGTAAAAAATATATAAGACATAACCCAAGCTTATCTGATCTCATAACCACAGAAAACGGTTTAGACTTTAGCCGTTTTCAGATTATTATCTGGTCAATTATTGCAATCTCAACTTATTTGGTGGCATGTAATCAATATTTAGTCCAGTTTCAAAACCCCGAAATACTAGCCAATGCAGATCAATTCTTTAATTCTGAAACTGCAAAATTACCAGACATACCAGATAGTTTTCTTGTGCTAATGGGACTAAGTCAAGGAGCCTATGTTGGGAAAAAATTAGTGCCAGAACATAAGCTAGAGGATATAAAGGCTGAACGTCTCGAGGAACTAGAGGAGAAAAAAATGCTTTTAGAGAGAAATGAAAAAATGATAGCAGGACTCGAAAACATGATTACAAGCAAAATCTATTCGGATCCTGTTAAAATCCAGAAGGCTGAATTAAACAATCAGCTAATTACGCTCAGAACTGATATCAAATCTGTAGAAAACGAAATTTCGGAGATAAATAAGGTGGCCAATTATGGGTAAGAGAGCTTTGTTAGTTGCATTAGGGTCTATATATGCCAATTCAAAAGATAAGTACGAAGTTTTATATTTCCCAGAAGGGAATATATTACATTTTGGTAATCTCTTGCAACCATTGGACTGGCAAATTGAGATTCTTCTTAATGATCAAGCAACATCATCTAATATTTTAAAGTCTATTAATGACATATCCAGAAATAATGAAGAGGGTGAAATGCTACTATATCTCTCTGGTCACACCGACAAATTTAAAACAACCCATGAAACTGATTTTATGGATGAATGTTTCATTTCCTATGATAATTTTTTGTCAGGGGAGGTTTCGAATTTTTTAATTGATAATCTGCTAACATCCGCGATAAATGAAGCGACCGAAGTTCATAAATGTCAGGGATTTACCTGCATATTTGAAACTTGCTATTCCGCTGGTTTAATAGATTTTGATAGCCTTCTAAACCCGGAAAAAGTAGCTGTTTTTGCCTCATCTAGTGAGAATTTAAAAACTTTTTTCACTAGAGGTTCTAATGGCAACAGCTATTTCAATCGAGCACTGAGAAAAGTGCTTGTCAACATACACGACCTTACTTACCAAGATTTGGGTGTTCGATTAGAATCCTTGATTAGAATTTTAGGAGGTCAAAATCATGTGTTTCACCCACATGTCAGAATAGGGAATTCTTTATTAAACCATAAATTATCATCATGAATAAAAATTTAATTTTATTTGTCTTATTGTACCTAACGTTTTTATCAAATATGACATACAGTCAAAATTTGAATGAATACATTAGATCTAACGTCACTTTCAATGGCGATCTTGGAACTAACGCAGATTTTGCTGATCGAGGTGTAGCTTTAACATATTTATCGACATTATCAGCCGCAGCTCCTGCGAACGCAAGGGCCCTATTGACATCCTATATAACAAATATTGATGATGCAGTCATAGTCATTCTCAGACATCCATTAGATGGGGCAAATGAAAAACTTGATAAGTTTCAAATGATTACTTTAACTGGCAGTCCTCCAAACTCTTATATATTAGAAAAAAAACAGATTCTATTCGTTATTCTTGGAGGCGAGGAAACTATTCAACAATCTTCTTTTAAAATAATCAGATCTAAGTCTTTCTTCAGACAATCGTTTGATGAGACTATAGAACTTATGAATCTTATTGGTTTAGGAGCAATGTCTGGGAAAGCGGTTGTAGCAGCTTCTGCTCCAATTCGGATTGTTGAGTTAAACCCTGAAATGGTCAAGGCTCCATGTAAAATAGAAATCGATTATCCAGGAAGAGGCCAAGATGTTGAAGTTAATGTTCATGAAGAGAGCAACTTTTCACTTCAGGTGGGTGTTTCAGCAAGTGAAGTAGATAAAAACAATTTAAAAATTGAAAATCAGCAACTCATAGTTGAATTGGACAATACGCAAAAAGAGGAATGGAAAAGTAACTTATCTGTATTCCTCACATTTCATCCAGGTAGAGATATAGATAGATTCAAGCCAATTTGGAAACAAGATTTACGAGAAAGAGGAATACAATCAGATGCATGGAAGTGGTATACCTACAAGCGAATGGGATTATTCACAGGTCTTAAGTTGTCTGTAGACCCTATAGAAAATTTGTACTTAGGTTTAAATTATGCTATTACCAAGGAATTCTACATCAACTATGGAATAGTTTGGCAAAACCAAGTCGTGCCTAGTGTGACTGACATTGGGACTATAACATCAGTGGATGATGCACTTGAATATACAGACAGGGAATATAAATCTTCACAATTTATTGGCATATCATTCAGCCCTTCTAGCTTAATTGATATTTTGGGGCTTGGAGAATCCAAAGAATAGTAATCAAAATTGATATCGATTGTTTTTTAGATACATAGTAAATCTAAAGTTAATTTAATCTTTTTGATATCAAGTTTCTCAGTCCAAAGTACAACTCAAAATCTCTTTCAAATTTAGCCTTGTAGGAATTAGGTTATGAAAAACCGGACGGTATTGGCAAGAACGGGTATATTCCAGGTATAGTGACAAAAAAAAATTAACTCTTAAAACCACGGAACTGTGAAGTTAACCACCGAGTGGGAAAAACTTTATTAGGCGCGCATGCCTTGAGTGATTGGCAAAGTCCTAGGGCACGGGATAGCGTTGGCCTTGAGCCGCCTGCATGGGCGGCTATTTAATATTATATAACATCGCCTCGAGTTCGCACACTGTATCAGGTACGAACACTTTATTTTTCCTTTTTAAAAGCAACAAACCTTAATGGTGACCGCTGCACACTATTTACACATAATAGGAATTTGTCACGGTTTTTAAAAAGATGAATAGAAAATTTCAGGTATTCCCCCCAAATATCCTCCCTCAAAGTATTTAATCACACTTTTTCGTCAAAATCCATCCAAAGGCAAAGGCTCATTAAAAGATGGAATTAAAGTAGCGAAAAACACCCAAGGTCGGGTATAAATAACCTACATTCTTCCTATAGCAGTTGACCACCGATTTATCCATGAAGGCCAATTACCGATAATCAGTGATATGATAAATATGGCCTATATCTGTATAAACCCCTAATGTACAATGCACCCGCATTGAAACTGAGATTTGATAACGTACACTTGAGGTAAAATTTATAACTTGATGATTTCCAGATTATTAGAAGGGCAGATTTAGCCTGTTTTTTGAGTGCCGTCATTCTCTAACCAATCTCACATCTGACATTTTTCGCATAGGTTCTGGCGTTTTTCGCACAGCTGTTTGGGCCTTCCTGTCCTACCTTTGAATATTTGAAATACATAATTCAATTAGTAAAATCTAACCTATTGAATATTATGGAATGTCTATAAGCTGGATCATACTAATTAGATTGAATATAGGCATCAAAATTAATTTTTGATGCTGAATCAGTTTTAAAACATTCTATCCTATCGTTGAAATAAACGTCAATAGAGATGAAACAAAATAACAAATTGAATTTAGAAAAGTTAATACTACTAATAGTAGTTCTTCTTTCCCATTTTTTAGTGCAGGCTCAGACACCTACTCAGCGCCGTGCGATTACCCGGGATTACGATCATAACAAGCTTCAGGTAATGGCTAAGGAATTTACTGCTACCGCTCATGCAAATAGACAGGAAGCGCTAGCGCTGGCTAAAATACATGGATGGGAGCCAATTAAGTACAATGAGGATGGCTCCTTCGATGAGCTCATGGGGGTCAGAGATGATGGTAGCCCCATTTATTATACACTGTATAACGTAGCTGCCGCCAAGTCAACGCGTACGAATCACTTGAATACAGGCGGTTCGCTGGGGCTTCATTTAAATGGACAAGGCATGAAAGTTTATGTATGGGATGGTGGTCCTACCGTACCCACCCACCAGGAATTTAATGACCAGATTAACCGTCGAGTGATCATTAATGATGGTATAACAACACTGAATAGAAATAGCTGGCATGCACAACACGTGACCGGGACCATTCTGGCAGCTGGTGTAGTTCCAAAGGCCAAAGGCATGGCTCCCCTGGCACAAGCGTTTACCCATAATTGGAGCAATGACCTGGGAGAAGCATACAAAGCTGTGGGTGAGGGCATGCTCTTATCCAACCACTCTTATGGATGGGAAACCGGGCGATTTTGCAGCTGGTACTTTGGAGCATATGAGCATACGGCAAGGGCCTGGGATGAATTGATGTACAATGCCCCTGCGTACTTGCCTGTGTTTGCCGCCGGAAATGACGGAAACAAATCCGTCAATGATGCTCCGTTGGATGTTAATAATCCAGCTTTTGACAAGTTATCGGGCTGGCAAACAGCCAAAAACAATCTAGTGGTGGCTAACGCATATGACGCTACCGTTGAAGACGATGGCTCATTGATAAGTGTCTCTATTTATCCCGGAAGCAGTCAGGGGCCTACTGATGATTTCAGGATCAAACCAGATATTACTGGGAATGGAACGGATGTATACTCCACGGATGTCGACAGTGATGCGGATTATCGTCGCGCGTGGGGAACTTCCATGGCAGCTCCAAACGTAACAGGAAGTCTGTTACTGCTACAGCAACACTACAATAATCTGAATGATGGTTCATTTATGCGAGCGGCCACACTGAAAGGTCTGGCCTTGCATACCGCGAACGATGCAGGCATACCAGGACCTGATGCCATCTTCGGGTGGGGACTGCTCAACGCAAAAGCCGCAGCGCAGGAAATTACAGCCAATGGCGAAACTTCTATTATCGCTGAGCTCACATTAACCCCTGGCCAAACATACTCCTTGCCAGTTGAGGCAGATGGGGACAATGACAATGATTTGATCGCTTCCATTTCGTGGACGGATCCTCCCGGAACAACAGTTGACGGTGCGGTCTGTCATACTCCTCCCAACAACCCCATACCCAAATTAGTCAATGACCTGGACATTAGAGTGACCCAGGCCTCCAGTACCTTCTTCCCTTATCTGTTGACTGGAGTAAATACCAATGATCAGGGGGACAACATCGTAGATCCATATGAACGGGTTGATGTGAAAGGAGCCAGTGGGAATTACATCGTTACTGTTACTCACAAGGGTTCACTTTCAGGCGGATCTCAGAACTATTCACTAATCGTCACAGGAGTGAATATTAGCTGCGATGGTATAGCTGGCACTCCTACTAATCTTAATCTCAGCACTGTGGGTAAGAACACAGCTACCATATCCTGGGACAAAATTCCATATGCTACACATGATATACGATATAGAAAATTAGGATCAGCTGACTGGACAACTGTTTCCTCTTCCAATGCTTCTTTTTTTGAGCTAAATGGCCTGGAAAGTGGTGCCCAATATGAAGTCCAGGTAAGGAGTAAATGCCAAAACAATAGTATTTCTGCTTATACGGCTTCAGTTTTTTTTACAACAAAAGAAAACTCAAGCTTCATTACTGTCTGGCAGACAACAGCGGATAACGAGGAAATTACCATCCCTACCAATAGTAGCAGCGGTGATTACAACTATACCGTCGATTGGGGTGATGGTACTCCAGCAGAAGGAAGTCTGACTGAAAATGCTACTCACACGTATACCGCTGCAGGGGAGTACGAGATAAAAATCACCGGAGTTTTTCCTCATATTCATTTTAATGGTGGTGAGGGATCAGACAAAATACAGGCGGTCGAGCAGTGGGGAGACAACCAGTGGAAAAGTATGAAGGAGGCCTTTGCAGGATGTAGCAACCTGAAAATCATCGCCACTGATGCCCCTGATCTGTCTGCAGTGACAGACATGTCTAAGATGTTTCAGAATGTTACATCATTCAATCAGGATATAGGTGGTTGGGATGTGAGCAACGTAAAAAACATGAATAACATGTTCGATGGCTCAGGCTTGGATTGTTCCAACTATTCGTCAACCCTGATTGGCTGGGAAGCCAATACATCTGTTAGAGATGTCAATTTAGGAGCCGCTGGTAGGACCTATGGTTCACGGGCCACAGATGCCCGAGCAGCGCTCATCGATCGGGGATGGACCATCTCCGGGGATATACTCAGTATATGGTGTGAACCTTTTGTGACCACCTGGAAAACGACAGCGCAAAACGAGGAAATTACCATCCCTACCAGTAGTGGCAGTGCTACTTACAACTACACCGTCGATTGGGGTGATGGAACTGTTGATACCGGCCAAACCGGCAATGCTACCCACGAGTATTCCAGTTCAGGAGAGCACGAGGTAAAAATCACTGGAGATTTTCCCCATATTCATTTTAATGGTCGTGAGGGATCGGATAAAATACAGGCGGTCGAGCAGTGGGGAGACATTAAGTGGGAAAGTATGGCTGGAGCTTTTAAAGGATGTAGCAACCTGGAAATCACAGCTACCGACGTACCTGATTTGTCACAGGTAGAATCTATGTCAGAAATGTTCAGTGGGGCTACTTCATTCAATCAGGACATAAGTAAATGGGATGTGAGCAAGGTAGTCAATATGTATAAGATGTTCGAAGGAGCTGCGGCTTTTAATCAGAACATAGGCAATTGGGATGTAAGCAACGTACAGGTCATGCGTTTAATGTTCAGTGGGGCTACCGCTTTCAATCAAGACATCGGTAGCTGGGATGTCAGTAACGTAACATTCATGACTTGGATGTTCGAAGAAGCTACTGCGTTCAATCAGGACATAAGTAGATGGGTTGTGAGCAAGGTAACAGGCTTAGATGGGATGTTCAGTGGGGCTACCACTTTCAATCAAGATATAAGTGGTTGGGATATGAGCAACGTTAAAAACACGTCTTCGATGTTCGAAGGAGCAATTTCATTTAATCAGGATATAGGCGGTTGGAATGTAGGCAATGTAACAAACATGAAAGGGATGTTCGAAGGAGCTGCGTCTTTCAATCAGGACCTTGGGGATTGGACGTCTCATGCTATCAATAGACATGACATGTTCGATGGCTCAGGCTTGGATTGTTCCAACTATTCGGCAACCCTGATTGGATGGGCAGCCAATACATCTGTTATAGGTGTCAATTTAGGAGCTGCTGATAGGGCCTATGGTTCACAGGCCACGGATGCCCGCGCAGTGCTCATCGATCGGGGATGGACCATCTCCGGGGATATACTCAATCCAAGTTGTATCAATGAACTACGACCTTTTATCACTATCTGGCAAACAACAGTGGATAACGAGGAAATTACCATCCCTACCAATAGTAGCAGCGGTCATTACAACTACACCGTCGATTGGGGTGATGGTACTATTGATTCTCACCAAACCGGCAATGCTACCCACAAGTATGCCAGCCCGGGAGAGCACGTGGTAGAAATCACTGGAGATTTTCCTCATATTCATTTTAATGGTCGTGAGGGATCAGACAAAATACAGGCGGTCGAGCAGTGGGGAGACATCCGGTGGAAAAGTATGAAGGAGGCCTTTGCAGGATGTAGCAACCTGGAAATCAACGCCACTGATGCTCCTGACCTGTCTGCAGTGACGGACATGTCTAAGATGTTTCAGAATGCTACTTCATTCAATCAGGACATAGGTAGATGGGATGTGAGTAAGGTAATAAACATGCATGCAACTTTTCATGGAGCAACTGCTTTCAATCAGGATATTGATGGTTGGGATGTGAGCAATGTAGAAATCACGCGTAACATGTTTTGGAAAGCAACTTCATTCAATCAGGACATAGGTAGTTGGGATGTAAGTAACGTAACATCAATAACTTGGATGTTTGAAGAAGCAACTTCATTCAATCAGGATATAAGTGATTGGAATGTAAGTAGCTCAATATCCATGTTGGGGATGTTCAAGGATGCTACTTCGTTCAACCAGGATATAAGTCGTTGGGATATGAGCAATGTAGAAAGCACGACTTCGATGTTTGATGGAGCAACTTCATTCAATCAGGATATAAGTGGTTGGGATGTGAGCAATGTAATATACATGACAGGGATGTTCAAGGGAGCTACTTCGTTCAATCAGGACCTTGGGGATTGGACATCTCATGCTATCAATAGACACGACATGTTCGATGGCTCAGGTTTGGACTGTACCAACTATTCGCTAACCCTGTTTGGATGGGCGAATAATACGAGCGCAAGCGATGTCCAACTGGGAGCTTATGGCATGGAATACGGGACCGATGTCTCTGACGCGATCAATGAACTAGAAACTAATCGTAACTGGATGATTAATGATCACAAGAGTTCTGGTGACAAATGTTTGCCATTTGAGATCGATCTGGTCACTGGAACGATCACTCCGCCTAATGCAGGAAACGTGCAGGTTTATCCAAACCCGGTAAAGGAACAGCTGAACATCGTCCTGGACTCGAATCATGGAAAGATACAGCAGATGGTCATCCGAATGGTTTCTGGCCGGGTGCTAAGGAGAATGACGGTTTCGCCAGGCGACCTGGCTGATGAAGGCGTGCTTTCCGTGGACATATCGAACCTGGCAACAGGCCTCTACTTATTGGAAGTACAAGGAATTGGGATCAGCTCCGTTTTCAGAACCAAATTCATTAAACAATAATGCTCCAGAGGTTGCGTAAACACCCCCGGATAAGCGGGGGATCTATGAGGGAATATAGTGACCACACTCCCTCAAAAAGTTCTTTAGTAGGTCACTGTTAATTAAGGAAAGTGAGAGGCTAATTGCTTCTTGACAAAGTAGGGTATCTTTAACAAACTAATTAAGAAAATGAAAAAAATACTGGAAAGCAAAAATTGGACAATTTTACTGTTAAGCATTTTATTTGCCGGTCTTGTCTCTTGTGAGGACGATGGTGATCCTGCAAATGATATGGAAACTGAAGAACATGCAGCTACAAAACAAAAATTAATTGGAGAATGGAGGCTTGTGAGCAGCACAATTGATGGAGAAGCGGTAGGTACAGAAGATTTTTCATATCTAAAAAAATCAACAGCGACCTTTAATGAAGATAATACTTATGAGCTTGTCTATATGAAGCGCAGCGGTAATTCATTCTCAACATCAATTACATCCGGAACATATAAAGTTGATGGTATCAATAGCGTGACTTTTTTGGATTCCACATCTGAAATTGAATTAACCGATGAGGCGCTACAGATCACCTCCACTTCGGATGATAATAAAACACAGGTTGACATTTTTATAAGAGGTGATAGTGAAGAATTTGTGGATGATGAAGAAAGTAACGGGGATTTATTAGAGGGGGTGGAGGAAGATAACGATTCAAATCCACCTGACGACCCTTCTTTTGATGGCTCAGCGATCATTTCACAAATACAGGGAGTTTGGGAAATAACCGGTGTGACAGATGAATGCCAAAAAAAGAACACGCTTGAATTTGTGGATTCGGATAAAGTTATTTTCACGCAACATAAAAAAACGTTCAATAGGAATGACCTGCTGAAGTACAATGTTAGTGTAAATTATCCTTTGGGATCGAATTTTTCGGGCGTCGTAACAAAAGGGTTCAACACTATAACTTTTGATAATACTGCGGATTGCCAGTTTAAAAAGGAAAGTAATTTAAGTTATATGGTCCAGGATGCCGAAACCATACTAATCAAAGAATCTTCCAGTCTGACTTTTAAGATTATAGATGATACTACCATAAATTTAATATTCAAATATAAGGATGAAGATTCCAAGGAACAGATACTTCAATATGTTTATACAAAAACATAAGAAAAAAACAGCTTTCTAATAAAAATCCGAATGTACATTACACCCGTATAGGCTAAAGAGTCCTCCTTAGCCTGAAAGCGGGTCGGAGAAACTATTAATAGCCGTTTGGTCAGGGCATGTGCTGGCCGAGCGGCTATTTGATATAACGACTAATTGTATAACAACCCGGCTAGAAGCACTGAATCAAAAAAATCATCAATCATCAACTTGTACGTCAAAGTCCAGCTTTGCTGGTTAACAAAATATCATTATATAATCTAAGCTGTACGATAATTCTGTCGCAGTTTTTTTAAAAGATGAATACACAATTTCCGAATTTTGCTCCAAAATCACCCTTTACATCATTCAAACAGCTTTTTTACTAAAATCTACTTTGAATTAAAAGCTCATTTAAAATGCAATTGGCATTGGTAGGTTTCCGAAGGTTATTGAAGAAGCTGACTATCAAGCTGATGTCTATGCTATTTTGAATGATTGGAAATACTCTTCTGTGTTTTACAAGAGTGAAGTAAAATCTACAAAAGAATACTTCTTAAAGGCTATAGGAACAGCTGTTGAAACCATGTGGTGTGGTCTTTTAAAAAAACCGTTACAGACAAAAGCCATTTTCCGCCCCAAAAGTTGGTTATAGTTTTAAATGGTGAGTTTTTATTATAAATTTAATAGAATAAATCCAAATTCGGGCTAAGGTAGGATCACATCACCTGTACTTAGAATATTTGAAATACACTTTCTTACACCAATTTTTACAACGGATGAAGAGTGGCTGTTGGCGATATCAATAATGAAGGGTGGCAAGATTTGTTTATTGTTGATATGAAATCAGCGACAAACTACGGGTGAAAGACCCTTTCTCTTTTTAAACCCTGGATTCATTCGGTGACTGTTAATAATCATAAAATCATGATTTATTTTGACAAGATATGTATGAAAATAAGTCTTAGGACTATTAAGAAACTTATTTTAACGGTATCATTTTGTGGTATTATATTAGGATGTAGCACCAATATGCCCAATGAAGTAAAAATTGCCTATGACAACCTTCCACAAAAAATAGATTTTAATTTTCATGTAAGACCTATTCTTTCTGATCGTTGTTTTCATTGCCATGGACCTGATGAAAAGGGAAGAAAAGCTAATTTAAGGCTTGATATTCGTGAAAAAGCCTTATCCAAAATAACGGATAAGGAGATATTTCCAATAGTGCCTGGAAACCCGCGAAAAAGTGCCGTTGTTTCAAGGATACTCGCTCATGACCCAGACTTAATTATGCCACCACCAGAGGCTAAACTAATTTTAACAAGTCAGGAAAAAGCCACGTTGATCAAATGGATTGAGCAAGGAGCTGAATGGAAGGATCATTGGGCATTTATACCACCCGAAAAAGAAGCGCTCCCAGATGTGAAGAATAAATCATGGGTAAGAAATGAAATTGACTATTTTATACTTGCTCAACTTGAAAAGCTTGGCTTGCCGGTCTCTGCGGAAGCCGATAGTGAAACTTTAATACGTAGGTTGTATTTGGATTTAATTGGACTGCCTCCTGGTCTTGATGAAGTAAAGGCTTTTGTAAGCAATAAATCCGAAAATGCCTATGAAGAGTTGGTGGACCATTTATTGGCTTCTCCGCGCTATGGCGAACGGTGGGCTTGGGAGTGGATGGACGTGGCTAGATATGCGGATACAAATGGCTATCAGGGTGACCCAACAAGAATCATGTGGCCATGGAGAGACTGGGTGATCCGCTCATTTAATCAAAACATGCCATACGATGAATTTACAATCAAGCAGCTGGCCGGAGACCTTCTCCCAAATGCAACAGATGACGATATCCTGGCTACAGCTTTTAATAGAAATCATCCTTTTAATGGCGAAGGAGGAAAAATTGTTGAAGAAACCAGAGTGCAAAATGTATTTGATAGAGTAGAAACAGTAGGGACAGCATGGATGGGTCTTACCCTGAATTGTAGTAGGTGTCACGACCATAAATTTGACGCGTTAACTCAAAAGGAATATTATCAATTATTTGACTATTTCAACCAGACATCTGAAACAGGAGGAGGCTCTTCGGGTGCGATTGAGCCTTTGCTTGATCTTAGTCCGATAGAAGACAAGCAGACTATCGAAAGACTAAAGCAGTTCGTGGAAAACCTGGCTGCTAAAGTGGATGCTTATGAACTGAAGAAGTTTCCCAGAGATAACAAAGATTTACCGCCTTCCAAATCAAAGGAAGCAGAGAAAGTGACAGAAGATTTTTTTGGTGCTTTGAATAACAGGGCAGAGGTTAGAAATCCTCATCAATTGTCCTTAATGTATGCTTATTTTCAAAATAAAGATCGATTTTATGCTCAGATTTTGGATAATTTGAGAAACACAAAATTAAAACACAGTAAGGAGCTTGCTAAAGGTATTAGGGTAATGGTTATGGATGAGCGGGAAGAACCAAGGTCTACTTTTGTGCTGTCACGTGGTACATACAGTGCTCCTCAAGAACAAGTATTTCGAAATGTGCCTAAGGTACTTCCTCCTTTGCCAGAAGGTACCAAAAATGATAGGTTGGCTTTGGCAAACTGGCTGGTGTCAGGCAAAAATCCTTTAACAGCAAGGGTTACCATTAACAGATATTGGCAGGCTTTTTTCGGTAATGGTATAGTGAAGACCGCGGAAGACTTTGGTGTCCAGGGAGATTTGCCCACCCATCCTAAATTATTAGATTGGCTATCCGTTGATTTTCAGGAAACGGGTTGGGATTTGAAAGCATTTTTTAAAAAAATTGTTATGAGTGCCACGTATCGGCAATCCTCAAAAGTGACGGAGGAAGTTCTCGAAAAGGATCCGGAAAATAAGTATTTAGGCAGATCAAAACGAATTAGGCTACCGGCATGGATGTTAAGAGATCAGGCACTGCTCGTCAGTGGGCTAATGAAGGACGCTATCGGAGGCAAACCTGTAAAACCCTACCAACCCAAAGGAGTCTGGTCCGAAGCTACTTTTGGGAAAATTGAATATGATCAAGATCACGACGATGCACTTTACAGAAGGACTATTTATACCTTTTGGAGGCGTATTGTAGGCCCAACGTTTCTATTTGACAATTCAAATCGTCAGGTATGTTCGGTTAAGCCCTTGAGGACCAACACTCCTTTACATGCACTGACAACCCTCAATGATGTGACTTATATGGAGGCAGCCAAAGTATTTGCAGAATCCGTGTTGAAAAATAACAATTCTGATCGGGAAAGATTGGAATATGCCTTTCAACTGGCAACTAGTAGAAAACCACGACAACAGGAACTTGGGGTTCTTGAAAATCGGTTGAGCCAATTGAAAGCGTACTACAGTAACGCTTTAGAAGAAGCTAAAAAAGTTTGCTTAATCGGGGAATATGAGTTAGGTGATAACATAGATTTTGCGGAACATGCATCCTTTACCCTGATCTGTTCTTTAATACTCAATTTAGATGAAACTATTACAAGGCAATGACACAAAAAAAGAATATACACCCAATTGAAGAATATACTTCTTCAATGACACGGCGAAATTTTTTTGGAAAGATGGCGACAGGAATAGGTGTTATGGCCCTGGGTTCCATGTTGAACCCAAGGATCCTCTCGGCAGCCACAAAAGGGAAGTCAGATTTTTCCACACGCAATAACCCCGGACTTCCACATTTTGTTCCTAAGGCAAAAAGAATAATTTACCTGTTTCAAAACGGTGCACCTTCCCATATCGATTTGTTTGATTATAAACCGATACTAAAGAAATGGCATGGAAAGCAAATTCCCGACGATCTAACCAGTGGGAAGCGATTCTCTACTATGACCGGAAAACAGACCGAGAGACCCATAATAAGTGAGATAAGCAATTTTGAGCAGCATGGACAAAGTGGCGCCTGGATATCTGACTTTATGCCTGAAACCGCTAAGATAGCTGACAACCTCTGTTTTATAAAATCAATGTATACAGAGCAGGTAAATCATGCACCTGCTATTACGTTCTTTTTGACCGGGTCGGAGCAACCCGGTAGACCAAGTATGGGTGCCTGGCTAAACTATGGATTGGGCAGTAGCTCCGAAGACCTGCCTGCTTTTGTCGCAATGACCTCCCGGGACAAAGAAGCTAGCTGTGGGCAGATTTTCTACGATTACTATTGGGGAAGTGGATTTTTGCCTAGTGAATTTCAGGGCGTGAAATTTAGAGGAGGAGGTGACCCGGTGCTTTATTTAAAAAATCCTGAAGGGGTCAGTCGTAAAATTCGTAGAGAGGTGCTTAATGACCTGGAAGTACTTAATGAACTCAATTACCAGGAATTTGGAGATCCTGAGATAAACACACGCATCGCGCAATACGAAATGTCTTATAAAATGCAGATGAGTGTCCCTGAACTTACTGACTTGTCAAAAGAGCCTCAACATATCCTGGATATGTATGGTCCGGATGTTCAGCTCAAGGGAAGTTTTGCTTACAATTGTCTCATGGCAAGAAAATTGGCCGAAAAAGGGGTGCGGTTTATTCAATGCATGCACGCGGGCTGGGATCAGCATAATAATCTCAACCATCAGCTAAAAATTCAATGCCAGGATACCGATGCTCCGAGTGCTGCATTAATCAAGGATCTGAAGCAGAGAGGCCTTTTGGAAGATACACTTGTCATCTGGGGAGGTGAGTTTGGTAGAACCCCATTTCTTCAAGGGAATATCAAGGACTACGCGAGTTGGGGAAGGGATCATCATCCTTATGTATTTAGTCTTTGGATGGCAGGTGCAGGGGTGAAGCCCGGGTTCTCTTATGGTGCTTCTGATGATTTTGGATTCAACCCTGTAGAAAACCCGGTACACGTCCATGATTTGCAGGCGACTATTATGCATATTATGGGGATCGACCATGAACAATTTACTTTCAAACATCAGGGCAGAAGATATCGACTGACAGATGTACATGGGCATGTTGTAAAAGATATTTTATCTTAAATCTAATCTCTGTAAAAGGCAATCGACCTGGAAAAACACATTTCAATTAAAAGCTATACAATTCGCCGAATACTGAAAATTTGAACGATACGCTTTGCCTGGAAATCTCTTGGCTAAAGGCTGGTAATTCCGTCAGAACGGAAAAGCGGGTGGGGAAACTTTATAGATGGAAACGTTATTCGAGAAGGCGAGCGTTTATTTAATATAATATTATTATATAGTCATCTAACTACATTGAAGGGTTATTTTTTCAAAGCCCGGAAAGGGCCGAACGTTAAGAAATGATCCAGTGAATCATTTTAGTGAGGAGCCAAAGAGCGAAGCGGGCAGGGGGGACGAGCCGAGGGCTGGCAATAAAGTTTCGGAGGGAGGGAAATTCTGCGAGCAGTAGGGGTTCACCTACGCTAAAGCTTCGGTGAATGAAAAGGGCTGGAACACGCTTTTGGCATTTTTGGCTTGTGTGGTGGGTTAGTGGGAATGGTAAATGGGTGTGGAAGCTTGGGGATGCTCAGACTAATCTTTTCTATAATTCACATCGAAAAATACCCAAGGTTGGGTATTGAATTAAACTCCATTTTATAGTAAATAACATGATAAGAAATTCATACGGTTATAAGAAATATTTTTGTGAATTACAGTTACAGATTGGATCAAGATACGGCCGATGATTTTAGAAGAATTTTTATCAATGAAAGAGGTATTTTCATTAATAAATCCATGAGAGCTGATTTTAAGTGATTACAATACTGACACAATCAAAAATCACTTAAGTAGTTTAATTGGTTACGAAACAGGATGGGTCTTGGGTAGATTGGGAAATATACAACAACCTACGTAAAGGAACAGGAAATGAAAAAAATGAGCTCCTAGGAATCAAAATTCATTATAAAATATTTGTATTCCGAAATGTCTTTAAGATAATACCGATGATGTTAATGATATGGGATTAATAATAGATTGACCCTCGAACTATCGAACTCTAAATAACACTAATGAGGAAGCTTATGGCAAACACTATAATTCGCCATGCTTGTTAGAACCGTTGCGGGAACTCAATTCCTCAAGATGATTATTACAAATATGATCCATCTTGGACATTCGATACAGTCAGACACTCTTCAAAAGATGCCAACAAATCTCGTTAAGGTCACAGTTGACTCTAATCAACCTTCCGTTACCATTGAATCAAATTGGTACTTCCTTGGCTTCTTGATTCTCATATTTATCATCTGGTTGCTAATTGGTAGAAATCTTAAGAATAAAATAGGAGGCAAGTATTTTGTGAGCAAGGTTAAAATGAAGGTAAAAGCTGGAAATGTTGAATTTGAAGAGGAGATTTCTAGAAGTTTTCAGAATATACAAGTTGCCAATCGAATTTATATTGAATTGGTGACCAGAAAGGCAGCAATCCCACTTGACGAAGATCATGATGTAATAAAAGAAGTCTATGATTCATGGTATGCTTTGTTTGGAATAATAAGAAACGAAATAAAAAATGTACCAGGTGAATTTCTTAAAAATCATAAAGACACCGATAAATTAATTGAGCTTACCACAGAAATATTGAATAAAGGTCTTAGACCTCATCTGACTAAGCATCAAGCAAGGTTTAGGAAATGGTATCAAGAACAGTTGGAGGAAATAAAAAATAAAGGGAAAAACCCTCAAGACATTCAGAAAGGTTATCCTGAATACGCATCCCTTGCCAACGACTTACGAGAAGTTAATAAAATATTGATCTCTTACAGCCAGGAGTTAATAAAGCTAATCAAGGGGGGGGGGTAAACAATGGATCTGAGTACATCACTTTTTGGTTACGATATTTTTATTTCATATGTACATGCAGATTCATTCTCTTATTCAGAGAGATTGATGGAACTGCTCGAGAAGAAAGATAATGGAGGGTTTAAGTGTTTCAAGGATGTTAAGGAGGGTTTGTATGGTAAGGAGCTGACTAAGGAAATTAGAAGAGGGCTACATAAAAGCTCAACCCTGCTTTTAATAGGGACAAAAGGGGTCATCAATTCAGAAGATGTCTTGAAAGAAATAAGAATCTTTTCTCAACTCAAAAAGTCACCGTTTAATAATGAGAAAAGAGAGATAATCTTAATAGAAACAACTGAAAACATAATATTCAATCATTTACCAGAATTAAAGAAAAGAGTTTGGATTGACGAGCAGATGAGTTTTGTGAATAGTGGGGAGGTAAGAAATGAAATAATCAACAAAGTCAACTTAGCTTTCAAAGCTAGAAAAACCCGGACCAAAAGAAGTCAGTTCCTATCTGTTGCAATTTTAACATTCCTTTTGCTCGGATTTACTGCATTCAATTTTTGGAAAGCTTCTGAAAGTTCTAAAGTCGAAACGACTCTGGCACTTGAAAGGGAATCGCTTGCTTTGAAGAGAGAATCTGTAGCCAAAGATTCAGTAGAAGTTGCTAAAGGTCTGGCCAAATTAGAACGAGAAAAGGCTAATAATGCTGAAAAACAAAGAGGACTAGCTGAAGATCGAGCTAAATTATCGGAAAAACAAAAGCGGTTTGCAGAGTTCGTTGCAAACGAGGAACGAGAACGTCGAAAAGCTCAACAGATTGCTCAAAAGTTGGTAGATATAGGAAGTGCATATCTTAAGACTGATCCTGCTAAGTCAATCGCTTTTGCCAGAGAAGCAAGAACACACGCTCCGATTTTTTCTGCAGCTCTACTGTTGGAGGAAGCGTTGCTTAATTTTCCGGAATCTAGGCAAATTCATTTTGAACAACGAGAAAACATTTCCGAGATTGAAGTGCTTCCTTCCAATTTTTATGGAATTAGAGATGCGAATTTTCTTCATGGTGGAGATATTCTTTTGATTCATCATTATTCCGGGGAATTAAGCTTTTGGGATGTACAGAAAGCAACAAAAATCTCTTCTGTTGATTCAGTGACAGATTATTATATACAAGCTGGATATCCTCCAACGATCTATTCATTACTGAGTGGCGGAGAACTGAAAAAAAGTATTCTTTACCACAATGGTAAATTAGGTAACAGAAACAGAGTTGTAGACAAAATAGTATCCCTTCATCATTCGCTTGATTATAAGACATTAACTGTACTAGATAAAAATGATAGACTTCGATTGATAGATGGTGAAGATTTAACCAAGAAAGCTTATCCAATTCCATCTAAGAAGGACCTATTGTCACTTGATCTGAGTTTTCAGGGAGAGTATCTCACCACGCTTGATAGTAGTTGGAGAGTTAGAATTATCAACATATTAACTGGAGAGATATACAAGGATTTTGAGATTGAGAAGTTTCAAATACAGGTGCCAGACTTTCAAAATTTTTATAATTATCAAGAAAAAGCACTTTTAATCCGGGAACAAGAGATGATGTTGCATCGCTCAGGAATTAATTTCAGCGATCTACTTAAGATGACTCAGGATGAAACAACTACTCTTGAAAGTATCTCTTCCACGCTTGACTTAAAATTTTTGAAGGAAGAATATTCAAAAGAAAGTGAGGTCAGAGTTTTGTATGATGAAAGAAATGAATTAGTGATAGCTTATCTAGAGTCAAGATATATATCAGAGCTCAGAATTTATGATCTCAATACCACAAAGAAAGTCTGGGAAATTAAGCGACCCTTTTCCAGAATCACGTATCACCCTGCTACATTCAAATTTGCGATTTTAGACTACAATCATATTTACCAATTTGCAGTTTTCAGAAATCTAAGACCGGAAAATGTTGATTTAAGTCAAGCCGATAGTACTAACCTTCAAGAGTATTTAATTTCAGTTTTGAAAAAGCAAGAATTACTGATTGATACACTTGGTTTATGGAACATCGATCTGAACCTTATTGAGGTAGGACGAGCTCAAGAGGTTGTCTACAGTAAAAATGGGGAATACTTGTTAACGATTAATGCTCCAATAATGCAGAGTGTAGGTCCAGCAAATTCGACAGTTAAATTATGGTATGCTAACTCATACACAGATCCAAGAGTAGGAGATGTAAATAAAGGCAGGAAAATCGGAGTTGAATCCAATACTATTTTAAATGGCATTTTTGACATTGAAGGCGAGAATATTGCACTCTTCGCGACAAACGGATCATGTTTTATCTATGAAATTTTTCCAGAAAAAGCGATCTCTAATAAGAGTCGTGTTCATGATTTTTATAATGAAAATTCACACGAACCCCTTTATTCTAGATATTTAGAATTTGCGAAATATACCGATCCTTCAAGTATTGATATAATCGAATCAAAAATTAAGGTTGAAGTTAATAATGATGATAGGGAACTAATCAACTCCATAGTCGAGGATACTACGGAATTTCGATTAAGGAAGGCATTGAAGGAAATTGACTACCAAAACCGAGTCTTGAAAAGCAGAAGCGCTGCCCTACAAAATGATTCATATAAAGAAATTAAAGAAGATTTTAGACCCGTGCCCCCTGGTTTTTTTAGGAACAATGTAACGTACTCTCCTCTTGTTGGAAACCCAATTTTATTAGAATTGCTAAATGATATCATTAAAGATGGGGGGCATGGTGATATTGAGAGTATTGAGCGTAGGTACTATAAAGCAGTAAAGAAAGACCTATTCTTGATTACAGGTTTTCAGAGTGAAATCTTAGAGAGTTTATTAAATTCTGAAGATCTAAATGAGAGAATGTATGGCTACATTCTCTCTGGATTGACTGGTGACTTATCTACACTGGGCAAGTTCGAAAAGGCCGTTCAGTTTGAACGCATGGATAGAGCAAAGGAATTAGGCAAATTTTGGATTGACTATTTGAAAAAAAATGGCCGAGATCTATCGATAGACGGCCCTCTATCACACAATCCTGAGATCGCTTTTGAGCATGAACTTATAAGTCTACCCACGAGTATCTTAAATCAGTATTTATGTAAGCTATTATTACCATTTAGCGAAAGTCAAAAGCTAGAACTACCCTGGTCAACCAAGCTAATTGAAGCATTTCAACTATATTATCAAAAGACCAAACCTACTCTAGTTACTCTAAATGTTTTAAACAAGTTAACCGGAGTCGAAGGTATTCGGGCTCAAAAGAATTTTGTGATTCTATTAAGAGATGAGGGGGCATTAGATCAAGCGATAGCATGGGGAAAATATTTCATCAGTCTAGGATCGTATGAAACTCTTACCTCAGAAAGACTAGATAAAAAAGAGTTAGCAGATTTTTTCAATATTGTGGGTTATCTATTCTACAGAAAGGGACCAGATTCTTTTAACTCTGCAATTGACTATTTCAAGAACTCTGAAAAATTCGGCAAAATTGACGGCTGGCCAGTACGTAACATTGGAGCTACATTCTATGATAGAAATCTATTATATGAAGCAGAGAAGTACAATCGGATTGCCCTAGATCAAGCAATTAAATACCATGGTGAATTAGAAAAAAAATACGAAACATATAGAGAGTCTGACAATTTCATTGTTGAACAGTCTGGTCCAAAATCCGATGAAACTAAAGAATTAGAGTTCAATCTTCGAAAATCGATCACTGACTTACCTGGGTTCTATAACGAACTTGCCTGGGTGCTAATTATTAATGAAGGCTATAAAAATGACTCCAAAATAATCAATGAGGCCCATGAACTAGCTGGAATCGCTTTATCCTTATCTCAGGAAATAGATAGAAGATATGGTATCGGTAAACCCCATATAATAGATACATACGCACATACGCTTGTGGCATTAGGCAAAATTGAAGAAGCCATCGAGTTTGAAACTGCTGCCTTCCGACTATCAGGGGATATAGAATATAAAAAGAAAATTGAAGAATGGAATGCTAAATTGAAAGGGGGCTAATATAGTTGGTTATATAAGGTCGATATTCATGAAGTTATTTTTCTCAATTCAATGAATTTTCTGACTTTGTAGGTTCAGTACCTGGGTGTGACAAATACAGTTAAAATAAGAAGAAAGAGCTCGTAGCCTAGAGAAAATGTTCTATGAAACATACCACATACAGCTTTTTTTAATTTCTCTTCAATCATATTTTCTCTTAACGAGAAGAAATTCATCTACACTAAGCACTTTCTTAATTTTCTAGGTGATAAAAAGATTGATATTGCATACGAACCAAACGCTAATTACCAGTTGTGCTTAGTAAACTCATTTTATTATTCGGGTCGATATAGACTTAAAGTATCAGATAGGCCAACGGATTTTATCCAAAGAGTTTATGCTAGAGAAAAACATGACCATTCGTCAATTCAACAAAAACATTTTGGTAAAATCTTGTACGATAATCAAGAAATTGAAAGAAGAGTAATGGCACTATTTAACCAGTTAACTTTTCTAATGATCTGATACAAAAGTGTCATGGTTATTTTAAAAGATGAATTTGCCAACTGCTGATTTTTGAGTAAAATCTATCCTTAAGTTTCTTATTTTCACTTTTCATCAAAATCGAGCTAAATCTAAAAGCTCATTTAAAATGTGCAAAATCACTCCATTTTAAGCGAAAAGTTCATTTAAAACATGGATTGAAGACTCTAAAAATACTCAAGGTTGAGTATTAATTTCTTGAAGTTTGACAAGCTAATTTAAAAAACTAAAATAGCCTATTATCAAGGACACTTAAAGCAATTTGGGAAATATAAATAATAACCTGTTTTTAAAGTTAGCATTAATCGGAAAGATATATAATTGAGCTATTGCATACAATCAAAAAAGCCGGACTTAAAAATGTAAACGTAGAGAAACCAAGGTTTTGCCATAGGTTTTTAAACGACTTTAATTGACCACCAGCTTTCTGATGACCTTACCATGTCCGGATTGTAATATAACAAGATAGACCCCTTTTTCCAACTTTCCATCTGGTGTTACCGCCGAATGATATTCGGTTGGTGATGCACTTAGCTTATACATAAGTGCTCCCTGCATATTGAAAATGGTGATGCTATAATCAGTATTTGTAAATACTTCAATGGTTAAGGATCCATCGTCCAATGGGTTTGGATAAATTCTCAAATCTACTTTGTCTTGTTCATTGGTTAAATCCGGAGATACCAATGCTTGCCTGGCGTTGGTACTATTGCAGGAATATTGATATTCCCAAACAATTGCAACACCCGGCTCCTGACCGGCGGGAGCATAATATTTGTTTTTAAAAACCGCTCCGTTGTGCAGTACCTCCGTACCAGGGGTACTGTAAACTGTTGCTATATCCCAATGGGCAACTGGAGGACACGTAGCCATTACATACACCGGGGTGCATGGAGCTATTGGATTCCAAACAATGGAGATACCCGGTTCCTCGCCGGCAGAGGCATACCACTGATTCGCGTACAGCATTCCATTATGGGTAACCTCCGTTCCAGCAGTGCTGTAGGTGGCAAACGTCACCCAGGGCGCCACATCAGGACAGTTCGACGGAGGGGTCGCTAAGGATGAACCCGTACAAGGGCCTTCAAACTGCCAGGCATTCGAAACACCGGGCTCCTGACCGGCGGAAGCTTGCCACAGACTGGTGTAAATTGAGCCGTGGTGGATTACTTGGAATCCCGCCGTAGGATAAGTGGTTTGAGCATTCCAAACTGCGGTATTATAGCAGTCCAGGGTAGACGCTCCACAGTATCCCAGTAATTCCCAAACCTTACTCTCGCCAGGAATGTCCCCTTTGGTATAATACTTATTGGCATATCGTTTGCCCTCGAACAGCACCTCCGTTCCGGACTGTGCATAAGTTTCGCCAGCATCCCAGTACAAAGCGGCCAAACATTCCGGCGAAACCGCTTCCACCTCCACGAAGTTCAGCCTGAACTCCCCACCCAGTGAGGTCAACTTCATGATGTAATTGCCTGCAGTGAGAGCAAGAGAATTTGGCAAGGATATCATGCTCCACTGATCAATACCAGCGGCCGGAATGTTTAGCTCTTCCCTGATGTCAAGAGCTTCAATCTCGAGTTTTAGCAGTCCTTCCGTGGCTGCCGCAGCCCTTAGATATAGATAATAATCGCCATCGGCCAAAACATTTATTTCATACTCCAGCCATTCACCGGCATCGATATCAGTAACGTTGTAAGCGCCTGATTGATCATTGGTAATTTCAATGTCCACCCCTTCATCGCGATAGGAATTTCCAGAGTTGGCGGGGGTAGTATCATGGTAAGCGACTCCTTCGCCTCCTTCGTCATAGTCTTCCAGTTCAATAATTCCGGGAACGGACAGGTTATTAAACGGTGACTGATACCATACGTCTACGATGGCGGTATCGGCAACGGTCGCATCAAATGCCGAAGTGGCGATAATCATAGTTGTACCTCGCTCAATGGTGGTAACAAACCCCTGATTATCCACTGTGGCCACCGAGGGGTGGCTGCTCGTCCAAATTATATCTTTGTTAGTGGCTTCTTCAGGAAAAATGGTTGCATTTAGGGTTGAGCCCTCACCCATCTGCAGGGTCAGGCTGGTAGGGCTTACCGAAATTCCGGTGACCGGTATCTTTTTGATCAGGGTCACGTTATCCACCAGTACTATATTACCTGTGGGGCCAGAGATAAAAACATTAATTCTGCTGACTGTATCGGGAATGGTAATCGAAGACCTGGTTTCGGTCCATTCTGCGTTATTGAGATTAACGGTTTTTAACCATTTATATCCGGGTATCGTTTGGAAAACCAGTCCGGCCTGTGAACCGGAAAGCAACTTGTTGGCTATAGAGATATCGTAAGTTGCCGAGGGTTCAACGTCGATGGGCTGGCCAACATTTCCTCCGGTAATTTTGGCTGAATAGGTTCCTTCAAACACATCATCGGTAACAATCTCTTTGTCTTGTGGCCACCAACCACTAAAATCTCCCGTTTCGAATCCTGGGTTGTTCACCAGGTTTTGCGGGCCTGGTGTCACCAGTTCAATCAATGCCTTTTTACCCACTATAGTGGAGGTCCAATCACCACCTACAGGACGAAGCGCACACCCAAGATCATAATATTTGGCTGGTGCCGGAGATCCTGAAAGGTTGATGGTTAGCGTAACCGTGTCCTTTCCTGCCGGTACAGTCATCTTTTTGGCGCCAAGCCATTGGGTCCGGTTGGGTGTATAGAGCTCTACGAAAACATCCCTTTCGGAATGGGCGATGTAGCTGATGTCAAAGCTGAGAGATCCTCCGGTTACCATTTGCTCAGGCAGATCTACAAAATCGATATTCTCTTTTTCAATGACATCAAATAGAATATTTTCGGAAGCAATAATCTGCCTCCAGTCTGTCCCTACCGGTCTGATACTGGCTGCCAGGCGATAACCGGTATCCGGTGGGAGGGGTGAGTTAGGTACAATGGTAAGTTCTACTGTCCCGGTGCCTTCTTCCACCGTGGCCCTGGTGAGGCCCAACCACTGGGTTCGTTCGGGATTGTACAATTCAATAGCAATATCTCTTGCGCTGTCAGCGACATAGTCCACCTTAAACGTAACATTCTCGCCACTATAAATAAAATTGGGTACCGGCTCAGTGAACGACACGGATTCTATCACTTTCGGCTGAACGATTACCCGCGCGCTATCTTTGTACCCACCATCGTCGGAGATCGCATAAATAGTAGTTTCACCCACTGCAACCCCCGTAACCAGCCCGTTTGCGTCTACCTGGGCGATGGCAGTATTGGCAGAGGCCCATGTGAACGTTTGGATGGCTGCGTAGGACGGAATAACCGCGGCACTCAACTGGGCGGTCTTTTCAACACGTGTCGTAAGTGTATCAGCATTAATGGCAATACCGGAAACAGGCACCAGGCTGGAAAAATTAAAATGATCAATATTTAAGTTACCGGATTCAACAAAGACCCGCATAACCTGACGGCCGCCGGTAAGCATTACACTTTGATCGATAGTGGTCCAGGTGCCCACTCCAGTGGCCGGGATAGCCACCGAGCCGGACTTGTTATCACCATCAAATTCAAAACGAATTGAACCTGCCGCATCTCCTGAAGATACAGTGGCCTGGAGTAGAAACTCGCCGTCTCCGGGAACCTGAAGGGTATATTCCAGCCATTCTCCGGCTACAGCGGAAGAAACAAAATAAGGAGCCGCAGTCGATGCGCTGATATCGACACCGTTTTGAGGACGATATTGTTCCCCGGTGTTGACCGCGTCGGTGTCATGGTAGGCAATGCCTTCTCCACCTGCATCGTAGTTTTCCGCCTCGATCAGCGCCAGGAATACGACAGGAGTAACTCCGGGGAATGCCACTTGCTGTGATACTGCATTATCATATTTTTCCGTATTTAAAATTACCGAGGCCAGGTGCCCGCCATTATCCGGGAAAGTGAACGTAACGGTATTATTGGATTTTATTAACTCCATTGAGACTGGAATATCAATGGTCCCGAAAAAATCGGTACGGTTAGCCTGATCATATCCCTTGATGTTTGTGGGTACGGGTACCGTAATCCCATTTACTGTTACGATCGGTGTTTTGGAAACATTGTGCTTTCTTCCGATGGTCATTTTTATTTTTGCATATCCCGTTCCGGTGTCAACACCATCAAAAGTGAAGGATATGGGTGTGTTGGCGGTGATGGGCTGTAAGTGCTTGCTTGTATAATAATTCTTGCTTCGAAGGACATTTGAAAAGCTGATGTTTTCGACAAAAGTGTATTCCAGGACGGCGGTTTCACCTGCAATGAGGGCCATATCTGATGGAGCACTGGATTGAGTGTCATCGCTGGCCACATAAGGAACATCAGGATAGATCTTGAGGGTTTTAATACGAACACTTTGTAAACCTGGTAGTTCGGCAAGGATGTTTAGGTTAACATGCTGCGGATGATCGTCCAGGTTATTTACTGCCACGAATAATTTTGCTCCGTCGACAAATGCCTGCACCTGGATATCGGGGTTATCGGTTTTTATTTCAACCCTGTTTCCTCTTACGTTTTTCCATAATTCATAAAATTCAATTCTTGGCGTATATACCCATCCCGCCGGATTAGGCTCACCAATATTGGTCGGTTTCCAGGTGGCAGCACCATAAGGTTGGTAATTGTTTGCTTCGGTAATGTGCCAGAGGGCTTTACCAGTATTAAAAGGGATAGAAATAGCCATCCGGTCTTCACGTTCCAGCAATCCAAAGATCAGGTGATTTTGAGATCTCACTGACTGAATGCTGGCTAAATCACTGTAATCATCGCCATAACCTGTTTCAATGGCGCCATATTCTGTAAGTGCATGGGGTTTTACCATTCCCCATTTGGTATAACTATAGGTCTCGATCAGGTCTAGAATTGCATCCGAATTACTTCCCGATCTTTTGGTATTTTGTCCTTGTACATTAACTCCGTCGTACAAATGGGTGGCAAAGGCATCCATATCAGCACCCGCGATATCCATAAACATTTTCTGGTTTTGGTCCCAGTGGCCAAAATCCCATAATTCCAAAGAAGCCCAGGCAGCTGAATAGCCTATCACCTGCATATTCGCTAACTCCGGAGTGTTGTGAAATTTATTCCCTATATCCCGGAACAATTCAGACATCTGCCTTTTAATGTCCGGAACGTCTGACCCATATTCCCCCGCGTGGACAAAAGGTTCGTTCATAGGCTCAAAAAACTCAGGAGGGTTGGTCACCCGGTTAATGTAGTAATCGGCTGCCCAGTCGGCTGCAGCTTTGGTATCCATGCCGTCCACAAAGGCATTATAAGGATGCTCGGTCTGAATGCCTCTTATCACATTTTTCAATATACCATTACCACCTTGCAGCGACGGGTAAGTGCCAACGCTGCCCGTTTCTTGTCTGGCAACTGAAAACGGTCCCCAAAATCCCCTGCCGGGATAGGTATTAAAATCATTGAGGAAGGTTTGCGCATCGGCGTCAGAACTTGCGTCGTGAATGGTAAAGTAGGTTGGTCTGTTTAGTTGAGAAGCGTCTCCAATGTATCTCTGTACGGAGGGGTTGATAGTAACTGTTTGCGCATATACCATCAGAGGACATGCCGCTAGAATAGCAGACAGGATTAAGTAAAATGCGTTTTTCATCTTTATCTCAGTTTTGGTTGGTTAAAAAAAGCCCTCCTAAGAACTTCAAATGTGTAGGGCGACTAACAGGAACTGTAAAAATAGCGATTAAAACAGATGGGGATAGGGGGGGAAAGTATATCTAATAAGAGGGGGATATTTTAGTAAGAGGGGGATATTCTAATTTATTTCGGGCGTACTTAATTACTCCCAAACCCTATAGCAATTATTCCAAACAATCTGGCAACAAATGAGCAGGATAGACAAGATTATTTCGGGAATTGCGCTGACAATACTTTCCGGATGTAAGTAAAGCGACATTTTCTGAAGACTCTTGAAGAAAGTAAAGCTGATAAGAAAATTGATAGAGGTAGATTTACTGGAATGAAAATTTGAGTTTGACATACTCTCCATCCTTGAAAAGGTACGAGAATCTTGACCGACGCTTAAGCTTAAGCCACTGCTTTACGTTGATGATCAGGGAGAACTCCCTTCTCCCAAATGTTTTTGGCTGCGTTGAGTTTTTCAGCAAACCCTACTCATAGTGAACTCATTTAAACTCAAAAAAGTTTAAACGAGTTCATGATTACAATATTTTTAAATAAACTCCTTATTGTCTGATTTTCACCCTTCAGGTTTATCTTCTTTTAGCCATTTTTTATATCCTAAATTCAAATTTATTCCAAACCGAAAATCAACACTATATACATTCTCAATCTTACTTACTATATTATCTGTTGCAGCATATATTTGTAATGCACCCAAAGAAACTGCAAAATTGCCTCCAATGCTTATGGATTTTTGGCGTCCACCAAAACTGCTTGTCACACCAAAAGTTGTCCTTTTTAAGGTGCGATTATAGGCTAATGCAAAAGAGGGAGAAAAATCATTAAAAGTATAATTGTTAAAACCAGTAAGACTAAACCTGTTTTTTTCATTCAGCAAGTAAGAAGCAGAAAGATATGATTTAACGCCTAATTTTGTTTGAAAAGAGCTTTGTGTCTCATTGGTTGTAAAAATAGTATTTAACTCATTTTCAAAAGCCTGTTCAACATCGTCTATGTCTTTTAAATCTAAACCGGTAAATGTTCCGCTTCCATCTTCAATATTGTAATTAATAACGTGATCTTTCCATGTAATACTTCCTATATCAGTAACAGAGAGCTCCACTATAAATTTTTTGCTTAATTGATAATATGCACCAAAATCAAAAGCTGCCCCCTTATTTTTATTTCTAAAAACATATGAATTCAATGCATTATTGGGGTAATTATCTTCATTTATAACTAAATCAAGTCCTGCTGTATTTACAGTGGCATTTTGGGCTGTCATTTCCCAATCATAAGTATCTGCTTTAGTCAATAGTGTAAGTTCTGCATTATGCTGTGTCGACGCATGAAAAATGCCACCTAAGAACCTTAGATTGAATCCCACTTTAAATTTATTGTCTAAAAAGGTTCTTACATACCCAAAACCAATCTCACGATATGCTGTAGCACTAAACTTATTATGGCCCAAATCGATAAGTTCTCCAACCTGGGAACTATTGCCATTAGCTAGAAAATTTAAAAAAGGTTTGGTAAGCTGAGCATTTACGTCTGTTCTTGTATTTAAAAACAGAGAAAAGGCATTTTTTCCTTTACGTAAACCCATATGAAACAGGTGACCTGTGAAATTAAATTTTAAGGGATTGATATCATCAACATTCAATAAAAGGTTTTTAAGATCAATTTCTAATGACCCTGAATTTGTATTTTCTACTAAAAGATCTTTTAATCGAAAACCATTCTGATAATTTATACCAAAATTCGAACCAGGAATTGCAATTGTAAATGTATTTTGTGGCATGTAGGTAGGTGAAATATTTTGTGTCTGTAATACATAATCCCTTAGCTGGTAAAAAGAGAAATGTTCTTGTGCTGTTACATTATACATAGTAAAAGCTATAAAAGCATATGTTAATAGCGTTCCTTTTTTTTGCATGACCTAGTTGTTATTAATTTCAATACTTACGTCCGTTGTAATACTAATATCTAAAGTGTTAGCTGCCAGCAACTTTACAGGACTGTTTGAGCTAGCATTTGCAGTATTCATTTTCAGTTTTAAGACTGCTCTTGTGGCTGTTTTTATCTCGTCTCCTTTAATGTCAAATGATGCTGTATTTTCGGTTGCCCCCGTACTGATGCCATTGGTGTCCACTGGTGCGGCAGCAAATACAACTAGTTTGGTTGTTGTATGAACAATCGAATTGTCATTATAAAACACCATTTCAAGAGTTCCTCCCAACGGAATGGTATTTATAGTATGTATATTTAAGGTAGTCTCACCTAAATCTTCAAAATCTGCTCCGTTGATGTTGTCCAGTTCGTGTTCAAATTCAATATTTTCAAAAACAACATCCAGAGGCATATTAACTTCTACATAGGCACTTAATGCACTTGTATTTAGACTAAAATTTTGATTGGAATCACTATTTGGATTTGATGTTGCAGATATATCAACTGTAAATTGAGAGGGCTTTAAAGCTAATAAATCGTCAATATTTGAGTTTGTATTTTCTATGGTAATAAAATCTCTTACAGTTTGCCCTTCTTGTGCAAGTGTAGGGCTATTAATAATTTGAGGCGTATCTGTAATAGCTCCCATTAAGAACTTGGTTTCGCTGGCATTACTGGCAGCTATGTTTCCAAAATCAATGCCCAAAGGAAATCCAAAACTATTATCAACAATCAATCGCAATGTTGGGTCTGCAAATAGAAGAGTACCAGTACCAAAATCGTCAAAAACATCAAAGTCAATGGTTAGGCTTTCGCTATTTATAGTTTGATTTTTTAAATCGCCATAAATCGCTTCAAATTGGAGGTTCGTCATACCCAACGAAAACGACAATTTTTGTTCAGGTTTTATTGTATCTCCAACTTCAAGATCAATACTACCCGAGACTGTTAATACAAGAGTATTGGTCGTACTTCCTCCATTACCATCATCCGTTAAGTCTGCCCAGAAATCCGTTAGATCAACATCTATTATTTCTGAAGCAGTTCCATTTATGGATGTTGTTACTTCATAAGAAGTATCATCAGTTTTAGATTTTAGTGAATTAAGAGTTAGTGTTAAATCTATATCAACATCAGTAAATGTTGATTGAACTGTAAGCTGTAAGTTTCCATCACTAAAAACGATTTCATCAAATTCTTCACCATTTGATCCACTCAATAAAAAGGCAAAAGGGGGTATCTGGTCAAGAATTAGGGTTTCATTGATCAATGACCCTGGGGAAGGAATATCTATTCCCGGATTATAATCCTGTGAAGGGAAACTTTGATCTGGAATTTCTATAGCATTAACGGCGGTAACCGATGCTAAAGTGTCTAAATATACAAAGGAAACTATCCCTTCATTATTTTCTTTAATTTCTACACTTTCTGCATCAATTTCATTAAACAGTTCACCGACCGTATACGTAATATTTCCCACGGCAATTGCAAAACTTGCCTCTGTGTTAAAATCTTCTATATCTTTATCTAAATAGCTAAGATCACAAGCTTGTATTGCGGGTAAGAGTATTACTATAAATATGATGTGTTTAAATCTTATTTTTTTCATGATTTGGATTAATTAGGGTTTGCTGAAAAACTCAGGCACAAGAGTGTCTTCCCGGCAAATTTGACCAGGTTCAACACCAAGATGATGGAAGCGATCCATGATTGACTGGTTTGTTTGAGCTGAGCACGGATTCGGTTCATGCCGTATCCATTCTTAGCCTGCCCAAACTTACCTTCAATCGGATTTTGCTCTCCCGGTCTTACGTGGTCTTCCACTGCCTGGGCCGAAGGGCGGCCTAGGGGCTTGGCGGCAAGTTTAATGTTTTTGCTTTTAAGCCATCGCCTGTTATCACGGGTGCAGTATACGTAACCTAAAAAGTATTGCATGTAAATGCCAGTGGGTTTGGGGGCATACCGCTTATCAAAGGATCTGGAGCAATTCACCCAGGAACAAATAGCTGAAAAAATTAATTGGGACTTTGAACCTGATAAAGAAGAACATATTTCATGGTTTGAAATTGACCTTGCTAAACCGATTACAATTTAAGGGGAATACTCCTCTTTTTTTATTGCTAGTAAAACGGACGTTTAAAAGATCGTTTTTCCGAAAGGCTCTGAAAATAAATTTCATGCTCGATGTTAATTTTTTGATTGTATCTGGATAATAATAGTAGAGCAAATGATCAATGGACAGATAGCAACCCCTTTCGGAATTGCTATCAAGTTAATCACCAACCATTCTAATTTTAACTCGATCTAGTGCTCCAAACATAGAATGATTCAAATCCAAACAAAGAATGATTAAAAAGAGCACTAGACCTATATTCATTCTATTAGTACAAAAATAGCGAAGGAGGAGACGAATGGACTGTGCGAAAAATGTTTAAATCTATGCGAGAAACGTCCAATGAGTAATTCGAGGCTGATTTTCCTCAGACCTTTATTGCATTCGTTCTTCATCACGGAAGAAAAAAAGTACTTGTATGGGCTATCATTTCTACCCATCTTGATGAATGCCCGAAAATAATGAGGTCTGCAAGTGTAAACAAGGTTGCAGATTGACACTCTTCATAAACATGGGGATACTTCCTTGTGGTGCCAATGAAGCCTTACCCTAAAAGGGTAATGCTACTCTACAACAAGTTGATTTCCATTTAGGGGTTCAAGAGCATAGCTACCCCCGCGTTTTGCACATTCAATCAAATATGTCCCATTTTCCAAGGGTACGGTAAAGGACAGTTCTACGTTATTCGACCCTACGGTGAGATCGTAATTAGTGCGGCTTATCACGGTTTCTCGGCCATTGGTAACGTCCGTAAATGTAAATTCATAATAAGCGTTGAAATAAAAATGGCTGATATCGAACTTCAGCTCCAGATTGCTACCATCTTTTCCCAGAACCGTAAAATCAAACTTGCCCTCTTCGATGTCTATGGTCCTGCTTTTATTATTTCTGGGAACATATGGTATACCCGAAGTATTCGGAGCCAGAACATTAAGCTCAAGGGTTTCCCCATTTTGGGTTGTCTCAGGAACATCAAAGTAGTATTCCGTAAAAGAGGCCTCTGGCCAGCTTGCCCGTGAAGTCACCGCTTCGTTTCCTATTGAAATCGAATAATCAAAGGGACTTGGACCATAAATATTCAAGGCCAGCATACTTCCGGGAGCATAGGAATTGGCATTTCGTGCCGTGTTAATTTCGTAAGAACCAGTGTAGATGATCGTATTGGTGCTTTCCACGGGAGCTATTCCATTAGATTCGCCATAGCCAATTATAAGACGATGTTCCTTGTAGTAATCGATGGTTGGACCAACCACAAATTCGATACTGTCCTTAGAAACTTGGACACTCTCCAGTACTAAATAATTCGAATAATTCGAATTGCCTTCGTTGAAAAGAACCGCAAAATACTCTTCCCTCAAATCATGGTTCTTGATCGCCACTGCAATGGTATCTCCCCTATAGGTATATCGTTTGTTCATGGCTCCCAAAACTATATTGGGAATGTTAAAGGAGCTTTCCGAACTGATTGCCTGGCCTCCCACCACTATCCGTATCGGGCCACTAAGGTCCCGGATTCCATCTGGAACCACGGCGGAAACGATGTTTCCGTTTATTTCGAAGGATTTGGCTATATTATCATCAAAACTGACTTCTTGTATGGTACTGGCATCAAGATTGGCGACCGTGATATTTATGATATCCCCCGATATCCCTTGACTGGGTTCAAAGGATAAGATCTTGGGGGCATTATCCTCATTATCCGGGCTACAGGATAGAAAAATGGCGAAAAAAACCAGGGAGCAGGTATGGAAGATCTTTTTCATGAACATTCAGATTTAACGGAAATTCAGATAACATGGCTCTCTATAAAAAGCACTATACCTGTATTCACTCTACCAATTCAAAAATAGCGAGGAGGGGACGAATGGACTGTGCGAAAAATGTTTAAATCTATGCGAGAAACGTCTAATGAGTAATTCGAGGCTGATTTTCCTCAGATCTTTATTACATTCGTTCTTTATCACGGAAGAAAAAAAGCACTTTTATTCCAAAATTTTCATTTAGGAAAAGCAAAAGAAAAACTTAAAAGAAGTGCAATCAATGAAGGCATTCAAGTTGCGTACAAAAGCGAAAGAAAATGTAAAATGATTTATCTGTCTTTTTACATTAAGGGCTTACTTTTTATAATGGCCGTTTTAATACAGTATATTCTGTTTTTGGGGTTAAATGCAGACTATCCAAATGTAATATTCTGCAATAAGCATAATAAAACTTTGGCCGTCGATAGCAGCACCTTAATATTGGAATCACCAAAAAATAATCTTACTGCTGCCAATTCTTGCGGGGAACGAATTCAATCATTGCAAAAGAAAGTAAAGATATATTCCATAACACTAGCATTCCTTTTTACTCTGACAATGGTAGGAGCAATATTTTCACTGATGCGAATGCGTAAGATGAAGAAAAAAGAAGACGCTTTGGTCCAACGACAAATGAATGATTATGACGAATACGTTTTACAAAAGCTACTATTAACCACAAAATATGAAAGGATTAAGGAGACATTGAAACAAGATTTTGGATTAGATGATAATTATTTTTCAGAGGATGATTTGGACACGGATTTTTAGTGTTTGCTAATCTTACGAATCGGGACCTTGATTTGAGACAGTATTCAGTTCTCCCGACTTCTGTTAGGAGGACGTTTGTTTGGATATCCAGGCGTTACCTTTTAAGGTGTAACGCCTGGTTTTTTGTGTTAGGGAACATTCACAATTCAATTTTAAGAAGATACTAACGGACTTAGACAATAGTCAAGTTTAGTTGATGATGATCAAGTATCCATTTTTTAGGTCTTATTCCGTAGGCGGGAGGGTACTTGTTTGAATCTTACCGCCTGAATTTGTTTGTGTTAATATGGCTATGCATAAAAAGAAATTAACCACCAGGTACAAGGATTAAAACAATAGTAAACGATGAAAAAGACTCGTAAGACGTTTACCAAAATGAAGCAAACCCATGTAGAAGAATTTATTAAAGAGGTGGAATTCCTGGTAGATGGCATATTATAAAGGAACCAATTTCAAGGTACAGAATAGAGTAGGGGACACCTCCGATGAAGCTATGGTGTCTAAGAGAAAAATAGATAAAAGAAATCCAATTGGGTATGACCAAAAGTAAGCATTAAGAAATGATCCGGTTGATCATTTCAGAGAGTTATTGGTGGGTAGGGCGAGCCCCTAAAAAGGGAGCTCTGAAATGCACAACTCATACCACATGACACGAAAGTAGAAATCTCTAATGCCACCTAAACGAGAAGAACGAATACCAAACGAACAACGTTGATAACGAGTACCCAACCATCACCAACCAAGAAACCTGAAACGAAATAAAGACTGATACATCCTAAATAAAGTATAAAGTGACACTCTGGCCTGACAGAATAGCGGGCCATGCGGGAAAAAGCATTATTCTGTCTAGATTTTTGCATACTTTTCATCAATGGAAAAGTATGAGCCATCGGCTTGAGCGGCAAAGCGAACATAAATAAAATATGGTTATCTGTAAGTTATTCTGCCAGTAGCCGGGAGATTACCGCGTCACAATCATCTTCCTGTCGTCAGATGAAAGTTCCTCGTAATGACGACTACTAATTAAGGCCTATGCTGTGAGGTGAGGCAAACAAAGCGTTGGTAAGGCAAGTGTTTTACAGGCAAATTCCTAATCGCTGAGAACGACGTATTTGAAAATGAACTGAGCAATTATCTGAATATCGAAATTTTGGACTACACACTTTGCCTGGAAATCTCTTGGCTTTGGGTAGGTAGCTTCCGCCAGAGCGGAAAAGTGCGGTGGGAAACTTTATTAATAGCTGGTCAGAGCACGGCACAGCATCGGGCGGTGTGGTGGCATCAGCGGCTATTTATACATAACAACAAATTATATAACAGTTCTGGCCTTAAACGAAAAAGAGATAAAATAAGAACGGCTCACGTGATAGTCCAACTCTGCTGGTTAACATTATATAATCATCTAGCACGTTATTAACCAGCCCCAGCCCTACAAGCCTTGTAGACGTTATTTTAAAATGTGGAATTTACGTTTTAGTAATTCTATTATAAAACCTTTCCTGCGTCTTTGATATGATGATTCTCCAGTAAAATACTTCATTTTCCCAGGTTCATTAAAAATGTGGAATATCTCTAATTTCACCTCCTTAATTCATTTAAAATGTGGTAAGTGGTTTTTGATATTTGGATTGATTGAGCGGATAGGCTCTTCAAAAAGTGGGGCTTGGGTAATTAAATATGTAAGTCCTAAATAGTAGGTTGGTTAATAGGGTTGGTTATAAATTTGTAGTAAAACCCTAAAAATAGGGTTATAGGACACAAAATTTACATAAAGTTGGTTAAATAAACGGCTGACATTGCGTTGTACGCCCTCCATCCAGGTCGCAACCCGAATGAAATACGCTACTCTCAGGCCATTGAGGCTACTTATTTATAACCAAATTAACTAACTGCGAATTTTGCAGAACTTTTGTACAGAGCCATTTATGGAATAAAAGTACTTTTTTTCTTCCGTGATGAAGAACGAATATAATAAAACAAATTATTCATTGGACGTTTCTCGCATAGATTTAAACATTTTTCGCACAGTCCATTCGTCTCCTCCCTTGTTACTTTTGTATTAGTAGAATTGATATAGGTCTAGTGCTCTTTTTAATCATTCTTTGTTTGGATTTGAATAATAACACTTTCTCAATTAAACAACCGATTGAAAACCTTGAAATTTATCCAACCAAATAACCCCATCATAAAATACCTGGCTACTATGGTTTATGCATCCTGGCTAGCTGGCCAAATGACAGCTACCGCCCAACAATCAGCAGGGCCTGTCACTCAAAGACCTGTAGCAATAGATACATTGCTAAAGAAAACCATACCGGGCCTTTTATACCTTCCTGGGGTATGGCAACCAACCGACAGCTTAAAACCCTTACACCTGCCTAGTGATATACTTTCCGGGTATTCAGACAGCCTGCATCATAAAACCACCCCCGTCCTGGACACCTTGCAAGAAAAGTTAAATGGCCTGACGCTGCCAGAGACCAGGAAAAAGACGATCCTCCCCATGCCTGGTCCTTTAAACGCAGACCTAGACTTACCTTCTGAGCTATCAGAGCAGCTTGTAGAAACCGGAAAAACCAAAAAGCCGGTCCTGGAAAAAAACCATGTATTGGAAGTACCCCTGTTACCCACTAGAAAACCTGCAGGCTTCAAAAAAGGGATAAAGGTCACTGATGGATTGCGCAAGGTCTGGGAAAAACGCCCCCTCCGGGAACCGAAAAAGTTAAAAATACCTGCTAAAACAGGTAGCTACTCAGATCAGGTGACCGGCATCCTGGAAAAAGAAGCCGAGGGCCTCAAAGAAATAAAAGCATTCAAAAGCAAGCAGGCACCTTTTAGATCTCAGCTCAGTGAAATAGCAAAGCTTAAAGAGGAGAAGTATGCCCGCCATAAACTCATCTCAGCAGCCAGCCAGCAGGCCAGTGGCCATTTTGCCAACCAACAGAAAAAACTACAGGCGGCCTACGATAAACTAGCAAAACTCAAGAAGAAATACAGCGGCATGGAGGGCCTGAAGGAAGGTAAAAAACAAAAAGCAAGCTCATTGAAAGGAAAGCCGTTCTCACAGCGGCTGGTAACAGGGGGTTACATACAGGTCCACAGGGTCGGTCCTTCGGGGTTGGACCTGTCCCCGCTGCTGGCCTACAGGATCAATAAGAATTTTCGTGCAGGCATCGGAGGTACTTACCGCATAGCCATCGATGCGGACAAAAGATATCTTTTCAGCAAGATAGGAGGGCATTACCGGTACAGGGTGTTTGGTGAGCATGATGTTTATAAAAGTTTCTTTGGCCACCTGGGATTTGAGAAGACGACCAAAGCTTTGGCAGACAGGCAGGCTGACGGGCAGTCGGGTACCTGGTTAAACGGTGGTATGGTGGGTATTGGCAGGCGTACCAGGTTTCTGAAAGGTATTCAGGGCACCGTGATGGTGGTTTATAATTTTTTATATGACGTGCAAGGCCCTTACAAGCAGCCCTGGCATATCCGCTTTGGGTTGGAGGTAAGCGGGCCGTGGAAAGTACCTTTTTTAAAAGTTAAAAAGCCTTAGACCAAGACTTATGACCATGAATGTATCATCTCATTTAAATAATATGAGCTATCGGGAAAGAAAACAAATAGGCATGCTGCTTTTATGCGCAGTCCTTATGTGCTTGCCTTTTTTCAAAGCAGGGGCCCAGTGCAATGCCAGTGACCTGTATGTCAGCAGTTCAGGGGGCTGTGACAATAACAAAACACTGAGTGTGTTTGACATCAGCGCGTCTGCGTCCTCCTTTAGATGGTACAGACGTTCTGCTACAGGCTCCTGGCAATATCTGGGTGAGAGTCCTTCAAATAATGGTGAAGGTTCCTACCAGGTGTATGTCACCTCTAGCACTACTTTTGGGGTAAGTTACTATGATGACAACAACAGGTGCGAGTCAGACAAGGCAGCAATCACCGTGGGCCCTTCTCCCCGTCCCAGCGTAAGTGCATCAGGCTATTCCTGCACTGATGGTTCCGCCCACATCCAGGCTGCCAGCTCACCTGAGGTCTCCTACTACTACCTGTATAAACGTGTAAACAATAACTACGATTATATAGCCAGCAACAATACCGGCAACTTTACGGTCAATGATTTTTACCAGTCACAGGGAAATTCATCCCCCCAGGCTTCGGATTATTATGTGCGTGGGGTACGCTCAGGCTGTTACAGTAACTATTCCAATGTATACTTGCACGTATTTCGACCCGATATGCCAGATACATCTGGGAATCTTAATATCTGTTCAGGGGTAGTAAACGAAATTCCGGATCTAACGCTGAGCAGTGGTTTTGGTATAGAGATCATTGATCTGTCTGGCGTCTTTAATAACAAGGATGAGAAGGTACTCACCTTGACCACTACTTCAAGCAATAAGGGGATTGTTACGGTAAGCATTTCGGACAATAAACTAACCCTGACTGAAGTAGGGCCGGGCATTACTGAGATCACCGTGACAGCAAGTGATCGCTCCGGTGGTATGGCAAGTGATGTATTCAAGGTAGAGGTGGTAGCCCTAGTGGTGGGGATTGATGACAGGGAGAGTACTGCAGTAAGGCTCTTCCCCAACCCCTCGGATGGCCTGATGGTTATGCACTCCTCTCTATTTTCAAAAGGTAAGGTAGATATTCAGTTATTTGATATGGCTAACCGCAGGATTATCCCCTCATTCCGTCGAATTGATGAAAGTAGCTACGAGCTTGATCTTGCTGATAATGCTTTTGGCCTGTATTTCATACAGATCAAAATAGGGGATGGGCCGGTTATAAAAAAGAGGCTCATCATAAAGTAGTTAGTTGTGGGTTTTTAGTCACCTTACTCATAAAAGACCCCGCAATGCGTGGACAAAGTACATAAAAATGAATATTTCATGTTTTAACTTAAATCAAGATGAATTACCCTGCAAAAAAACAGGTACGGGTTCTACTGTTAGCAACATCCCTTATATGCTTGCCTTTTTTCAAAGCAGGGGCCCAGTGCAATGCCAGTGATCTGTATGTCAGCAGTTCAGGGGGCTGTGGCAATAACAAAACACTGAGTGTGTTTGACATCAGTGTGTCTGCGTCCTCCTTTAGATGGTACAGACGTTCTGCTACAGGCTCCTGGCAATATCTGGGTGAGAGTCCTTCAAATAATGGTTCAGGTTCCTACCAGGTGTATGTCACCTCTAGCACTACTTTTGGGGTAAGTTACTATGATAACAATAACTGGTGCGAGTCAGACAAGGTATCAATCACCGTGGGCCCTTCTCCCCGTCCCGGGGTAAGCGCATCAGGCTATTCCTGCACTGATGGTGCCGCCCACATCCAGGCTTCCAGTTCATCGAACATTTCAACCTACTACCTGTATAAACGTGTAAACAATAACTACAATTATATAGCCAGCAACAGTACCGGCAGCTTTACGGTCAATGATTTTTACCAGTCACAGGGAAATTCATACCCCCAGGCTTCGGATTATTATGTGCGTGGGGTACGCTCAGGCTGTTACAGTAACTATTCCAATGTGTCCCTGCAAGTAGCACGGCTTACTGCACCCAGTGTGTCTGGCAACCGTAACATCTGTTCCGGGGGCAGCACTACCCTGACAGCCAGCGGGGGCAATAGTTATCGCTGGTACAGGGGTAATCAGCTCATAGCAGGGGCCACCGGGGCCAGCTATAATACCGGGGCCCTGACAGCTACCACCAACTTTTATGTATCGCAGGTTCAGCAGGTCTATACGGCAAGCAATACTGTGTGCGAAAGTCCCAAGAGGCTTGCCAGGGTCACTGTTCAAACCCCTACGCCCCCCACCCCCTATAACAAGACCGTATGCGGAACTTCCAATGTGGTACTTTCTGCCAGTACTGGCTTTGCTGAATATAAGTGGTATAACCAGGCGAACACCTTACTGGACACCACTCCGGGCAATTCCTTTTCAGTGAGTACTGAGGGCCTCACTTCTTATAAAGTAAAGGTGAAAAACAGTCATGGTTGCTGGAGCGGATACTCTGCCAGTGCCACGGTCACAGTGACGCACCCCCAGGCCCCTTATGTGCACCAGACAGCACCCTGTGGGCCCGGTATTGTGACCATGACTGCCACCTATCACGGTGAAAGAAACGGCGAATACTACATCAACTGGTACACTACCTTTGCAGGGGGCACTCCGGCACATTCGGTGCTGGTCAACCAGTTTAATAATGAAGCCACTTACACGGTGAACCTGAGTGGGGACAGAGATTACTGGGTGGCCGTCCACGACCCCAATGTCAGCAGCAGTTGCTATACGCCAAAGAGACAGTTTACAGCTAGGGTAGGCAGCAGGCCTACAGTATCCGCATCCGGGTATTCCTGTACGGAAGGCACGGCCTTCGTTCAGGCTACCAGTCCATCTGACATTTCAACCTACTACCTGTATAAACGTGTAAACAATAACTACGATTATCTAGCCTATAACAGCACAGGCAGCTTTACGGTGAATGATTTTTACCAGTCCGAGGGAAATTTATCACACCAGGCCTCGGATTACTATGTGCGTGGCAGGTCTTCTTCGGGCTGTTACAGTAACTATTCCAATGTGTACCTGCAAGTAGTACGGCATACTGCACCCAGCGTATCGGGCAACCGTGATATCTGTCAGGGGGGCAGCACTACGCTAACAGCCAGTGGGGGTAGCGAAGGCAACTATCGCTGGTACAGGGGTAATCAGCTCATAGCAGGGGCCACTGGAGCCCAATACACCACCGGGGCCCTGACAGCCACCACCGACTTTTATGTATCGCAGGTTCAGCAAGTCTATACGGCCAGTGCTATGTGCGAAAGTCCCAAGAGGCTTGCCAGGGTCACCATCCAAACCCCTACAGCACCCACCCTTGTTAACAGGACCGCATGTGGGTCTTCTGTGGTACTTTCTGCCAGTGCTGGCTTTGCTGAATATAAGTGGTATAACCAGGCGAACACCTTACTGGACACCACTCCGGGCAATTCCTTTTCAGTGAGTGCTGAAAACCTTACCGCTTACAGCGTAAAGGTAAAAAACGATTATGGCTGCTGGAGCGAGGCCTCTGCCAGTGCCACAGTGACAAGGAAGCTGGTACAACCACCCATCGTCTCACAAGGAGTGTCCTGCGGGCCGGGCACTGCCGTCCCCATTGAGGTAGCTTATCCGTACTCCACTGATGGGGATTATTACGTTGAGTGGTACACCACCGCTACAGGCAGCACCCCGGTACCGGTACATTCGGTGCAAGTCAGTCAACATGAATATGTAGCCACCTATTCCCCGGTTTTAAACCAAGACACCGATTACTGGGTGGCCGTCTATGATCCGAACATCAACAGCAGTTGCCGCACTGACATGGTCTCATTTACAGCCAGGGTAGGCAGCAGGCCTACAGTATCCGCTGAAGGGTATTCCTGCACGGAAGGTTCCGCCCACATCCAGGCTTCCAGTTCATCTGATATCACTACCTACTACCTGTATAAACTGGAAAATGGCAGCTACAACCAGGTAGCCAGTAACAGCACGGGCAGTTTTACAGTCAATGATTTTTACCAGTCCCAGGGAAATGCATCGCCCCAGGCCTCGGACTATTATGTGCGTGGCAGGACTTCTTCGGGATGTTACAGCAGCAACTATTCCAATGTGTACTTGCACGTATTGCGGCTTACTGCAGCACCGGGTGTATCGGGTGGGCTTACGGTCTGTTCCGGGGGCAGCACTACCCTGACAGCCAGCGGGGGCAATAGTTATCGCTGGTACAGGGGCAATGAGTTGATTGAAGGAGTAACCGGCCCGGTATTCAATACAGGGGCCCTGACAGAAGGTGCCAGCTTTTATGTATCGCAAGTCCAGCAGGTCTATACGGCCAATAATAACTTTTGTGAAAGCCCTAAACGAAAGGCAGCTATCAACGTCTTAGGTTTACCGCAGTCGATCCCTGAAGTGCAGGAACTTGTAAGCCGTTGTGATACTGGCGCTGTCACCTTAGAAGCCCGGGGAAGTTTTCTCCGTTATCAATGGTACGACCCAGAGGGTAATGCTATGGACGATGATACTTTAGCACGGGTAGAGGTACAGTTAAATCAACCGGACACGCTGGTCAGGTACAGGGTGACGGGATTTTCCGTGGGGGGCTGTGAAAGTGGGTATGCAACGATCACAGCTACCGCGCTTTCCAACTGTGAGAATTACGTGCATGAGCAGCTTGTCCGAGTGGCGGGCATTACAGAAGCATCTCAAATAGCCAATCTGTCTATAGGACAAAAGAGTGATACCTGGAATTATTTTGACGGTTTGGGAAGGCCCCTGCAAACAGTAAGACAGCAGGCTTCTCCGCTGGGGTATGACATCGTGCAGCCCATGGTTTATGATAACCTGGGCCGGCAAAAAACAGCATACCTGCCCTACGCGGACAGTACCGCTAACCCAGGGTATTTGAGAACTGATGCCCTGACACAGCAGGCCAATTTTTACCTAAACGCTGCAAAGGTAGCCCATGATACCCACCCTTGGGAGGAAAAGGAGTTTGAACCCTCTCCTTTAAACAGGGTCAGCAAACAGGGCGCTGCGGGCGCTTACTGGCAGCTTTCCACTAATCATGTCACCGAATACCAATACAAAGTCAACCAGGTATCGGAAAATGTATTAAACTGGAAGTATGATCATGCCGGTGACAGTATTAGCGGGGATACCACCTATGCAGCAGGGCAGTTAACAGTGAAGGTGGTTATAGATCAGCAGGGACATAAGGTGAGGGAATATATAGATAAGCAGGGCCTGGTAGTGTTAAAAAAAGTGCAGGAAGCTGCCAGCCCCGGAGTTGATCACACCGGGTGGTTATGCACTTATTATGTATATGATGATTTTGACAGGCTACGGGCGGTCATTCCCCCGCAAGCGGTGCGTGAAATGGACAACGCCAATAATTACAGCCTGGTGAATGATTTGACTTTTGCTAAAAAATGGTTGTTTGGCTATCAGTATGATGCCCGCGGACGGATGGTCGAAAAACAAGTACCGGGTGCAGACCCGGTGTATATGGTGTATGACCGTTGGGACCGGCTGGTATTGACCCAGGACGGTAACCAGAGGAACGAAAATGAATGGACTTTTACCAAGTATGATAATTTGAATCGTCCGGTGATTACGGGGATATATACAGATAACAGGGTACAGGACGTGATCAGGACTGATGTCTTGAACCATGAGGTACGGTTTGAAGTAGATACCAGCGATGCTACCGGGTATACAATTAACCGCACCTATCCGGGCCTCAACCAGGGGGATACCAGCAAGCTGCTGACTATTACCTATTACGATGACTATGGTTTCAGGGACCATGGGAACTGGGACGCTGAGGGAAACAGCTTCACGTTTACTGCTGAGTTGGGGTATACCAATTCATTGAACAATCTATCATACCAGGATATGGTCAGGGGCCAGATAACGGGCAGTAAGATAAGAATATTGGGAAAAGATACCTGGCTTAATACAGTGATCTATTATGATGACCGCTATCGGGAGATCCAGCACATTACAGAAACCCACCGCGGTGGGTACAGCAGGCTTACCAGTGAATACGACTTTATAGGGCAGCTATTAAGGAGCAGACAGACCTTTAAACGGGACAGCAGCAGTAATACTTCTGTGGTAACAATCAACCAAAGCTTTACCTACGACCATGATGGAAGGCTGCTTGCCACTTATCACCGTATCAATGATCAGGACTCGGTGTTGTTGGTGGGGCATGATTACAACGAATTAGGTCAGCAAGTAGAGAAAAACCTGCATGCCACTGATATGCAAAGTCCCAACTACTTTCAGTCCGTAGATTACCGCTACAATATCCGTGGCTGGCTGACCCATATCAATGACAGCGCTCTGGATGGGACAGGCATCGATGTTGGTGATCAGAATAGGGACTATTTCGGCCAGCAACTGTTTTATAACAGACAGGTTCCGGGCCTTCCTTATCCTGCTTCCCCACCGGGGACCGGGTTGAATTTTACCTCGCAGACCTATCACAACGGGAACATTTCAGCGGTTTGCTGGAAAAGGTTTGGAGAGGAGAAACAAGCCTATGCCTATAAGTACGATCCTGTAAACCGCCTGAAAAGTGCAAGCTATGCACACGGCGGTGATGGCAATTGGAATACGACCAGCCGGCGTTTCAATGTGGGAGGCATTACCTACGATGGTAACGGCAATATCAAGACCTTGAAAAGGCATGCCGGCAGCCCGGACGCCGCTACCTATGTAATGGATAATCTAACCTATACCTACCAGGATAACAACCGCTCCAACCGGTTGCAGGCAGTGTCAGATAGCGCTGTCAACAAGGAAGGCTTTGATGATGGGTCTACAGGTGCAGTAGATTATGATTACGACCTAAATGGTAACCTGGCAGGTGATGCTAACAAGAACATTGATACCATTGAGTATAACCTGCTTAATTTGCCTCAAAGGATTCTTTTTACCAACAGTAACGAGATTTTGTACACCTATGATGCGGCGGGCGTTAAGTTAAGAAAAGAGGTGAGGGAAACAGTAAATAATGTGATTGTAAAAACTATTACCGATTACATGAATGGTGTGCAATATACGATTAATAACTACGGGGCTGCCGGGGAGACTACCAGCCTTGATTTTGTGATGACTTCCGAAGGCCGGGCAACAACGGATGATGGGTTGGCATCGACTACTGGTTATAATTATGAGTACAACCTAACCGATCATCTGGGCAATGTACGAGCCACCTTTACGACCAAAGAGGAGACACCTGAAGCGTACAAAGCGACCTTTGAAACCAGCCTTCAGGGCTCGGAAGCATTGGATTTTCAGAATTATGGAGATGCTGTCATTAACAATGTCAATATATATAACCACACACCGGATACGGTAGTCACCGGTGCAACAAGATCACAGCGTTTGAGCGGGGTAGAGGGAGAGGTAATTGGCCTGGCTAAATCACTGGCCGTTGTACCGGGCGATGTGATAGACATGGAAGTTTATGCCAAGTATCTCGATGGGCCGGGTAATGGCCCTGGTCTGGGGGGCATATTAGCTACTATTGCCGAAGCCTTTGGCATATCAGCTACCAGCACTGGAGACGGGTTGCAGGCCTACAATGCCATCAGCGACTTGATGTCATTGCCATTGTACACCGCTTTAACCAGCAGTAAAGCTGCAAATGGCTACCAGGTATTTTTGAATTACCTGCTATTTGATAAAGATTACAACTTCTTAGGTGGTCACTTTGCCCAAATGAAGGGAACGGCCAATGCAATGATAGATCCAAATGTGGCCCATGAATTGATGTCCAAAAGTGTAACTATCCAAAAACCTGGTTATATTTATATCTACCTGTCCAACGAAAGTGGACAGATAGTAGAAACGTTCTTTGATGATTTTAAAATCACTCATACTAAGTCACCGATCATTAGTGCAGATGACTATTATCCCTTTGGGTTGCAGATAGCACAAAACGCTTACCAGAGAGAAACGGCTGTTGATCAAAGATACCTATATAATGGGAAAGAAAGACAACCCGAAACAAATTGGTATGATTACGGCAAGCGTATGTATGATCCTGAATTAGGTCGTTGGCATGTAATAGATGCTTTAGCAGAGTCTTTGCCAAGTTGGACTCCATACAGATATGCATTGGATAATCCTATTAGCTATATTGATGTTGGCGGTTATATTGAATGGCCCGTGAAGGGTACTACAGCTGTTAATAAGAAGGATTATTCAAATGGTGCGTGGGGACTTAAAAACACGGTAGTCAGAACGTCTACTTATTTGGAAACAGATCGCCCACTTGGTGCAACAAATCCTCATGTTGGAATTGACTACAGAGCAGCAGAAAATACTGACTTCTATTCTTTAGGAGACGGTAAAGTAGTAGCGATTGGAATCCAGTCAAAAGGTAATAAAGCAGCTAAAGGTTCAAAATATATAATTGTTGAATACAGTAATGGGGATAGAGTAAGTTTTGTTCATATTAATTCAGTGGCGGACGGGATAAAGGTTGGTGATAAAGTTTACGAAGGGCAAATCCTTGGGAAAACTGGCAAGACTGGAACTAAACATCCTCACTTGCATTTAACAGCTAAGGATAAAGATGGAAATAAGATAGATCCAGAAGGTCGGAATTATGGCAAATATACTAGTAAGGAGTTTTTTGAAACATATGGCGGAGATTTCATGAAGTTAGAGGGATACATCAACGATCACTCACCACAAACTCAAGAAAGCGAATCTGAACAAGAAACTCAGGTTAAAGAGACTAAGAAGGGAATAAAAGTAACCAACATCTCCCGTAGCTTTTGGAGTGATTTTACTGATCAACTTAGCAGGGGTTATAACGATTTGTATAATTGGCTTAAAAATGGCGGTGGGAGATAAGAAAATGAAAATGCATTTTATAATCTTATTTATGATTGGTTTTTCCTGTCAATCAAAAATTGACAGTATCCAGGTTAACAACATAGAAGATATTAAGTCATCTATGGTGGAATATAATTTAAGAGACTTAAAAAAATCAGAGGTTCTATTAAAAAACCAACCATTATCGATAAAAGATACACTTATCAGTAGTGAGGGAGAGGAGTGGAACGCGTTAGCTTTTTATTTTGAAAATAACTTGATCTTTATTGCTGAATCAAATTGGATGGATAGAAATAATGTATCAAGAATTACTGTTTATCATTCTAAAATTAAAACCAAAAATGGTATAGGGGTAGGTGATAGTTATAGAAAATTGTCTCCTTACATAATTTTTGATAGTTGGAAAGATTTTCCAGACGGATATATTGGATTTAAAGACAAAGAAACAAAGAGGCTCATTTATATGATGAATACGGATTTCAATGAAAATATATTGGAGGGCCCAATAAGCAAAGAGACTATCCCCCAAGATTTAAAAATTGAAAGTATAATGATAGATTAATTAATTCAAAGCCCATCTATGGATGGTTTTTTTAATACATCGTTGGAATCATTTTTTTAGAATAAAAAGATAAGAATGTTTAACAGATTCAAACTTAAAATTTAATGAGACCTTTATTGATATTTTTAATTACCATGTTATGTTGGCCAACATATGCCCAGGATGAAACGGTTTTGGATTTAAAGGATGGTAAAGCCGGTACTGATATTTTTATCACTGTTGATGAACCCCCTCAATTTAAGGGGGGAGAAAAGGCTTTAGGAAAGTTCTACAAGAAAAATTCCACTTATCAAATAACAAAAGATCGAACAAAGGGGGCTACTGTATATTTCCAGATGGTTATTAATAAAGATGGGACCATTTCCGATCCAAAGATTATTAGAAGTCCTTCAAGGGATCTTGAAAATGAGGTCAAAAATCTGGTAGGGCTAATGCCTAAGTGGGTTCCAGGGAAAAAAGAAGGCGTTCCTGTAAAGGTCCGGGTAACAAAGGAAATCATTTTTGTTACTAAATAAAATGCATTTAATGCCTCTACCTGTCCAACGAAAGCGGGCAGCTGGTAGAAACGTTCTTTGATGATTTTAAGATAACTCACACCAAATCTCCTATTATCAGTGCAGATGACTATTATCCATTTGGGTTGCAGATTGCTCAAAACAGCTACCAACGGGAAAGTGCTGTCGATCAAAGGTATAAGTATAATGGTGTTGAATTAAATGACGTAACCGGTAATTATGAAATATATACTTTTAGCCGGTTTGTTTATGTCAGTATTAGGGAATAACTGTCAAGATCATAAAGAGGCTTCTGATAGTTATTCAGGAAACTCTGAATTGAACGGCTTTATATTTATCGACATATCCGATATATATCATAATGGAGGTGAGATCAATTTAATTACTACAGAGAATGAGTCGTTCCTAAGCATCCAGAATACTAAGATCACTTTTAACGGGTCTGAGTACGACTTGATTGAAGAAGAACATGTTTACAAAAAGTCCATTGGGGCAGAAGCATTTTTTGCTGAATATGGTCTCTTTGTTCTAAAGTGCTTGAGTAAATCTGATACGTTTTATGAAGCTGAACTGAATAAGCAGAAAGTTTTAATACCAATAGACTCGAAGTACGTAGAGTTCAAGGATTTAGAAAAGTATATTTTAGATACTTACCCTGTTCCAACGGAACTGAACCCTTTAAGAGATAAGCCCAATGAAACGGCCTTGGAAGTTAATGATTACCTTGATCATACTTATACCGCAATTGAAATAGAAGGTGATTGGGTAAAAGTTAAGGATGATAAAGAGTGCTATGCTGGCGAACAACCTTCTGTTAAGGATATTGTAGGTTGGGTCAGGTGGCGGAAAGATGGAGTGTTCATGCTCAAAGTTGCCTATACATGCTGATGCCTTAGGTTAAAAGTGACTTAGGTCTTGGGGTGTATGACTTTAAGAAACGGTTCTATAATCCTGAATTAGGCAAATTTATGAGTATTGATCCTAAAGCGGACAATACGGAGGTTATGGATGAGTCAGAAGTAGGATCATTGATAATATTGGACAATAGTGAAAGTGGGAAAGAAAATCCTTTTGGACATATTGGCATAATTGATCATGTTGAACGAGATAAGGGTAAGTTTGATTTTAACATTGCCGGCGATAAGCAGAACAGCTTTTCAGTAAAGGCAGCCTACGATAAAACCGAACTGGGCGTGGTCTATTTTGTACCTAAATCCAAGCTATATAGCAGGATTACTATTCATAAGCAGGATAAGTTGATTGTGGTGGAGTATGCAGATAATACGCATACTTCTTATGTGTATTCGGGGGAGTTGTTGTGAAGCGCTTTTACTACCATCTACTACGAATTATAAGCATAAGTGATTTATTACCTGTCTATCAAAAAAAATTAAAATACTACCGTTATGAAAATTAAGTTATTTTTTGTTCTGAGCATCTTTTACCTCAACGCTTGGGCTCAGGAAGATGCTTTCCTATCTAAAATTTTTCCTCCCTCCCCTAATGCCGCGTCTTTAGGAAAATATGCTCAAATTCCGGTAAGCAATTACACCGGGACACCAAATATTTCTATTCCTATATGGAATATTCAACTTCAGGATTTTAATCTACCCATTAGTTTAAGCTACCATGCTTCGGGTATCAGAGTGGCAGAAAATGCTTCATGGGTTGGACTCGGTTGGGCATTAAAAGCTGGTGGACTAATCACCCGATCAGTTGTAAACCTGGCGGATAATCCCACTGCCAGTTATTATGTGGGACCTCATAAAATCCCGGAACAGAATCCGGATTATTTTTTCATAGGTAGAGCGATAGGCATTGAAGATCCGTTAATCGACACCGAACCAGATATTTTTTCTTTCAATTTTAATGGTCGAACTGGAAAATTCACTTATGATCAAGAAGGAAATATTCATTTATTTCCTCATCAAGATCTAAAAGTTACGGAAGGAACCAATAGTCCGTGGGGAATAATTACTGAGGATGGTACAAAATATAACTTTGGGCAGGATTTTATTCGGGAATGGTCAAAAACTCGGAGATATGTTGACAATGGGATAGTATATGATCAGGAATATCATAATACCTGGTACCTGACTAGTATTGAACTTCCAAACGGTGATTCTATTACTTTTAACTACAGCCCGGAATACTACAGTTACAGGTCAGGCTTATCAAAAACTCAAAAAATTGAGAAAAATAATCCTTCATTAGTAAGTGAAAGTCATTCAATATACAATACCTACAATATCAAAGGCTATTATCTATCCAGCATAGTTTGGAAGACCGGTAGAATCGAATTTCAAGCCTCACAAAGAGAGGATTTACTGGAGTATGAAGACAGTACAAAGCCTCCGGTTAAGTTAGATTTGATTAAAATTTTTGATTACACAAATACTACGACACCTATTAAAGTTTATGAACTTAAACATGGTTATTTTGGTAATTGTTCCTCCTGCTCGGATGAATTAAAATATGAAAAACTGAGACTGCGTTTAGATTCACTGACCGAAATGTCCGGGGATTTGACCCTTAAAAAACCCCCGCATGTTTTTAAGTATGATCAAGCAAACACCTTTCCGAGCAAGGATTCAGGTTTAGCTGATCATTGGGGTTATAATGGAGGTAGTGCGGTAGTTCAAGGGTTTAATGGTTTTTTAGGTTTAAATGAATATAGCTATTACTACTTGGCAGGGATGAGTCACGATCCTCTTGTGGGAAATCCCAGGATTTATAAAACACCCTTTAATGTTAATAGTAACATAAATAAAAACGCAAAATTTCCGGCTATGAGGGCTGGTACATTATTAGAAATTGAGTACCCCACAGGAGGCAAGACGATATTCGAATATGAACCGCATAAGTATGCGTTTTTCATAAATGGTGATACCGCCACTAAGGTAATTGAGAAAGGTATTCAGGTAATAGGTGAGGAATCTTCTCCAACGACGGTCGATACTCTTACCTTATCAGAATTTCCCAATGCTGAATTTACTTTTGAAATGGAGTTAACCTGTTGGGATCCAAACACACATGAGGAATTAGACTGCTCAGACTCAAACGCCCAGGTAAATTTTGATCTATATAAAGACAATCGGGTGGTACTCTTAGATGAATCAAATAACGAAGTGATTTCGGTAAAATGGATAACTGGTGATGGTGGTTTTTGGCTGTATAGAAATGGGTTGATGGATGTCAATCGCGGAATTCTGATGCCGGATGTAGATGGGTTTATCACTTTCGCAGTGGATCTGGCTTTGGATCAAGGTTCGTATTATCTGAAGGCAATCAAAGATGCACAGAGTCCATTCGATGTGTGGGGCTGGTTAAGCTATAAAGCAGAAGTATCCATCACCCCTGGCATAGAAGACCAAATAGCCGGGGGCCTTAGGGTCAAAAGGATAACTCACTTTGATGATACCACCAAGGTTTTGGAAAAAGAGTTTGCTTATGAGAAAGGTAAACTTTTTCATAAGCCTAAATATCATTCTGCAAAAATGGAATATAGACAAACAGGTGCACCTTTTGTGATTCGACGCTTTGTTTTTAACGATTGGCTTGAACTAAACTCCGGTAATGTTACAACCACAGGTATTGCCCAAGGATCCCATATTGGATATGAAAAGGTAAAAGTAACGGAAAAAAACATTGCTAATCCTACCTTAGGTAATGGATATAGCATTTATAGCTATAATAATACGCCTTTTTACAGAAATCAATACTCTTATTGTGAGGTTTTCGATGGAAAGGAACAGACGAATCCAATGGATAATTATCGCCAGGACTTTATTGCGGGGGATTCTTATCCTTATCCACCGCCTTTGTTAATTGATAACAATCTAGGAAATCTGAAGTCGGTAGAACATTTTAACAGCGGGGACCAAAAGGTATTAGAAGAAAGAAATAACTATAGGTTGACAAAAATTGATACCGTCTTTGGTTTAAAGGTGATAGAACATCCTGTTAATTTTGCTGGCAGCCCAAATGGACCTCCAGATCACTTGGTGTACATGGGATGGTATCAGTATATAAACAGTTGGAATGCTCTAAAAAGCACTACGAGAATAACTTACGATGTCACTACCGGAGATTCCTTGAAAAATTTGATCACCTATGAGTACGCCGGCAACGATCATATACAGGTAACTAAGACCACGGAGGAAAATAGTGATTCAAGACAACGGATTACAAAGGTGGAGTATCCTTCTGATAATCCCCTGAATACCCAAACGGACCCTACTGTGGTGAATGCCATGGTCACTAATAATATGTTATTCCCATTAGTATCCGAAGTTACTGGCGAGGGAAATTCAATCCTTTCCGGTGTCATAAATAATTACCAAATCGACAGTGGAAATGTCGTGAGAAAGAACACTCAAATTGCCACGACTAATGGAACATATGAGGTACGGTTTACTTATGATCAGCATGATGCCAACGGGAACGTTTTACAATTCATTGATAGCAAAGGTGTGGTCAATTCCATTATTTGGGGACATAATCAAGCCCTTCCTATCGTACAAGGTGTGGGAGTAGACTATACCACTTTAAAAGGTGCTTACGACCAGGTGGGGGGTAATTTGAGTATTTTACATGAGCAGGCAACCCTATCTGATGCTCAAGTCACTACCTACACCTACGACCCCCTCATCGGCATGACCTCCCAAACCGATCCGAACGGGATTACCATCTTCTATGAATATGACGACCTCAATCGCCTAAAACTAATCAAAGACCACGAGGGCAATATTTTACAACATTACGAATATCACTACCACAGCGATAGCCAGGGAGGGGCGCAATAAGATGGGATGGAACCAAGAAGTCGTCCTGGACGATAATGAGCTTGAAAAGTTAATTGCATTCGAAGAAAGTATTGGCGGTGATGCCTACGCCCGACGAAGGGTCAATCAACTTTTAGACTTGTATAAGGGTAAGCCTTCCGATTAATGATTAAAATAGATTGAATTCATCTTTTAAAAAAACCACGACACTTGCCACCGGCAACCTTCTTAACGCTATCGAATGTTATATAATGTATTCGTGTTATGTTAAATCTAGCTTTGGAGCTTTTTGAGGGGTTATTTTTTCAAAACCCGGAGAGGGCCGAACGTTAAGAAATGATCCAGTGAATCATTTTAGTGAGGAGCCAGAGAGCGAAGCGGGCAGAGGGGACGAGCTGAGGGCTAGCAATAAAGTTTTTGGAGGGAGGGAAATTCTACGAGCAGGAGGGCAAGCCAAACTATTTTCTCCTAGGTTTAGCATATAGTTTCTGCTTATGACCAAAAATCTCTTCACTTAACTTCTTGTTAGCATTTTCTAATAACTCATTTTGGACTTTCATAATACGTAACAAGTCGTGCATGGCATTTAGATTCTCTAATTGATGGGAGACTATCTCCTCTAAATCAGCTTTGGTGTATTTTGGATAGGGCATGGTTAAAATTTATTGAATTACAATATAAATATATATTAAAATATAATATTTTACAGGCGAACAATATAATTTATTTTTGTGTAGCAATACAAAATGTTATTGCATAACAATAGTATTTTATAAAGAACATAAAATGAATCGAATTAAGGAAGTTTTGAAGGAGCAGGGGAGAACCCAAACCTGGTTGGCTGACCAGATTGGAAAAAGCTATGTTGTGGTTACGAATTACTGTAATAATAATGCTCAACCAAGTCTTGAGGTTTTAAACAAAATAGCCAAGGTGTTGGATGTGGATGTAAGAGATTTAATTGTCTCTAGCAAAAGTTAAAATATGAGTGGGCTTTTTCTAAATTTTTATCAGATAGAATTATCAAAATCAGAGACCGATATACCTTTTCTGAACTTTTCGGATTATCCAACAAAAGAGTCCTATAAAGAACTACGTGCATCTGAACCCAAACGCCATTTTTACAGATTTGATGACAAGATTTTCTACTGGTCCTTTAATGGGGAACTGACTCCTATTGAGCAAAGTTCGAGTGTCACATTGGGAATTGACGATTGCCCAAAGATTTATTCAAGGATAATTGAAGACGGGATAATTTCTTACCTAAGAAACTCTTTGTCTGATTATAAAATATTTAAAAATCGTTATGGTAATTCATGGGAAATTATTTCGAACAAAGACTCGCTGAAAGGAGCCATTTCAGGGTTAGAAATAAATAGAGCCGTCCATTTTTCTCCATATTTCTTCAAGCGTGGGGAACAGCTAACAATGGGATTTACATTATCGACTTCATTAAAAAATAGATTTACGTGGACGAAAAGCGAATTTGAGCAAAACGGAATTGACACTAAAGGTTTAACAGGCAAAGAAGAAATCATCTTTGCCAATCGTCAATCTATCAAGCGGTTTATAGAATCTAAAGGTTGTGAGGATATATTTAATAGAGTAGTCGAAGCTGAAAATCTTAGAACAACATGCTACAATGTAATCAATAAGTTTGCCGCTTGGTTAGATAAGAAGAAAACCGAAATCGTCCTACCTAATGAAATGACCATTACCAATATCATAAAACGATATTTGCCGTTTGAAAATGACCTTATAAAATCAGAGTTAATCTATAAGCCACAACGATATTTCTATAGCAACAACCGGAACACACAAAACCTCCGGTACTATGACCAAATGGTCAAGGCGTACAAACCATACTCTTTGGAACTGTACCAAAATAAACCAATAAGTTTTGGAATAATTTGCCCGCAAGAGTTTCAAGGGGAAACAGAATCATTTTTGAAGAAAATCGAATCGAAACTGAAAGAGGTTTTCCATTTTCAAAGTATCAGTTTCAATCTAATTACAACCTCAGGAAATACCCTTGATGCCTATAAGAGTGTGCTTTATGAAGACACACTAATCAAATCTGATTTGGTCTATGTAATTGTTAGTAAGGAACATGAAAGACTAACGGAAAGAGAATCACCATATCACGTTTGTAAAGCAAAACTTATCGGAAATGGTGTTCCAACACAGGATATTCAAATCGAAACAATAAGGCAAAAAGCAACAGCATTTATAATGTCCAATATTTCGCTGAACACCTATGCAAAGTTGGGAGGTACGGCATGGACAATTGAAAGAGAAGAAAAAATAAGGGAAGAATTGGTTGTCGGAATTGGTTCCACAATTGGAAAAGAAGGGCAACATGTTCTTGGGATTGCTCAAATTTTTCACAATGATGGGAGATATATAATGGGTGATTGCGCTCCGCTATCCACCTTTGAGAACTACGCAGAAAACTTAGAAAATCATCTTTACAATACGTTAAAACCTTTGGTCGATGAAATGCCTTCTGATAAGAAATTCAGATTGATTTTCCATCTATACAAGTCGGCTGGTGAAGAGTATGAAATTAAGGCGATTAGCAATGTCAAAGAAAGGTTTGCTGAATATGATTTTGAATTTGCTTTAATCCATTTGGGATATGGTCATAATTTCAGAATGTACTACAATGATGGCCGGAATGATGTTAAGCAGGGAACTTATGTTCAGTTAAACAAGCACTCTGCCTTGTTACATTTTGTTCCAAAAAGTGATTTACCACTAAAAATTGACTTGGACAAGAGGTCTACGTTTACAAGCCTGTTTTACTTAGCAAAGCAGGTTTATTGGTTTTCTCACCTATCTCATAGAAGCTATATGCCAGCGAAAAAAACAGTCACAATCATGTATCCTTCTTTAATGGCTAAAATGACAGAAGAACTTAAAAAAGTTGATGGATGGGATTATGACAGATTAAAAGCAGTTAGTGAGAAACTATGGTTTATTTAGGTAAAATAATTGAAAATGCGAAGGGAGTTGTTGTTCAGGCAAACAACATAGAATATGCTGCCTATTTGGCCTTGCGTAACAAGTCTGAATTGAATCAAAATTCATTTGACCTATCTCCACAAGAAGAAGTTGCTTTAAAGGGATTCCGAAATGAATCGGTAGATGAAGGCGAGGTAAAAGCCATAGTTTCTAAAAAAGCCATTAAAGGAGTAGATGCTACTTCAAACATATACAAGTTTTCGGGGCTTTATTTGGCTGCAAAAAATGCTCTGAGTGAGAACCTTCGCACCAAGTATCAAAATGCCAATCTAAGGCAGAAATATTACCTGTCATTGATTGAATCTTCTTTCCGGGATAGGCTTAAAGGAGAGCTAAATGGTGGTGAGTCGTCTGCGGATTCAATAATATTAACGCAGATACTATTTCCAGACAGCGAAGTTGAACTTCTTGAAAATGCCATTTCAGAATTTGCTAATGACAATATCGGAGTGCAGGAAATTCTGATTCTGGAAGACTTGGAAAAAGCCCTTTTAAGGGTGAAATATGTAAATCTAAATGCAGAGGAATTAGTAAGAAACATCATATATCAATTTGGCAATTCAACACAAAAAATAACCACTGGAAGAAGAAAGGGGCATGACAACTTTGAAATCAATGATGAATATGATGTTCAGGATATATTGTATGTAATCCTAAAATCGGTATTCCCAAACCTACGTGATGAAGATCCTATACCTAAAGTGGGAGCGAAGTCGACCAAAATAGATTTGATCTTGAGGGAAGAAAAAATACTGATTGAAGTAAAGATGATTAAGAAAGGGGATTCAAATGAAACACATTTCATTGAGCAGTTAAAAGTGGACTTTGAATCTTACCACCAATGTCAATGGCTCGAAAAGTTGTTCTGTTTTGTTTATGACCCTCTTAAGAAGACCAAAGATATTTCAAATTTTAATGATCTGAATGGAAAGAGGAAAAAAAATGACCACGAGTATGATGTAGAAGTAATTGTTATAAACTAACTCTATGAAACACGAATGGTCAAAATACCGCCCACTTACCAAACTCGACCAACTGGCTGAAGCGATTATGAAAACAGCCTTCATATATGTCCGAAAATCACCACTTGATTCAAAGCTATGTCGAACATAAGGGAGCTAATTTCCGGATATTGAACAGAGTAGGGGAGTCACAGTTCGATGTTCTATGCAGGCAGATCAATATCGAAAAGACCAATTACGCATTCATTGTTGGGTCGTGGGTGGCTAAATAGGCTTGGATTCACGAACCCTCAGTAGCTTTATTTGTCAACTTCATCGTTGGAAACAATATTATAAAAAAGCGTAGGAGGGTGAAGCCCTTGTATTTCCAGAACCAACAACCGGAACTTTGCTTTGACCTGTGCGTGGGAATAATGCTTAATCTCCAACTATGTGTTTTTTTTACTAAAATTGTATTCTAAGTAAGATAAATTTAGAAAGTGAAAGTAAGTAAAGAGTGGAAAATTGCATGGTTTACAATTCTTGCAGCTCCTTTAGTAGCTTCAATTTGGGATTTTATTAAATCTGGCAACCAATTCAATTTCCAGTCATTAAAGCTTGCTTATCAATGGTTTATAAGTGGAAAGCTGCCTGTATGGATGGTGGTTTTACTATTAATATCAGTTTTATTAATAAGCTGGATTTATAGGAGCTTGAAATCTGGAATGAGCGAGATTCAAACCAACATTGATGATACGACAGCAGGAAGTTACTATGATAATAACCCATGGTCATGGTATCTTCAATATAACAAAGACGAATTCAGAGGATATACGTTCCGTTGGGGTTACAAATGGTCAGAAGAATCAGAACAATGGATTATAAGTGACTTAACTACATATGATTGTCAAAGGCATGAACGATAGCGAGTTTGTCTTAGAGGTAGTAAGAGACTACTTCGATGAATTGGGTGAACATGTCACGACAAGAAATTTTAATACTGTTGAGAGAAATGCAAGCAATCATACTTCTAAAAGAGGCAACAAGTGGTTAATCGTATATAGACCAGATTTTGGTGGACAATGTAGTCTTCATGTTAAACGTATCCAAAACAACTGGTTTACTTGGTATAGTTTGATTCCATTACCACCACATCAAATCACACTGATTGGATTCAATAAACATGTGGCCCAAAGAATTTCAAAACGATTTAATCCAGAACTAAGTCCTTCAGAAGCTCTTAGAGAGATGTTGATCAAAACTCCAGCAATTATTCAAGGAGAAGCTGGTGAACAATTTTACACTCGAGTTAATGGAGGGATTTGCATAGGTTCGGCTTATGGTAAACTTATAACAATAGATGTCGGAAATGGGAATCTTGCAATTGAACTTAGAGAAACTAAGACATTTGTCTCAGACAAGGAGTTGTTTGACGATCAAAAGGAAATTACAGAAGCGAGTATAAAGCTTGCTATACAAAAACTAGGTAGTGACTATTTATCAGACTATGATCAATAGTTCAATGGTATAGCTTGGCTCGTGCCAAATAGAGCGTTAGCCTGCAAGTGTTTTACAGGCAAATTCCTAATCGCTGAGAATAGCATATTTGAATTCAAACTGACCATTCATACGAATAATGAAAAATAGAACGATATACACGGCACAGCGCTGGGCGGTGTGGTGGCGTCAGCGGCTATTTATACATAACAACAAATTATATAACAGTTCATAGCGGGAAACGTTATTCGAGAACACGAGCGTTTATTTAATATAATATTATAATATAATCATATACCACGCGATTAGCCAGCCCTGCAAGCCTTCCGGCAGCTAAAGCCATCCACCGGATGCCTTCTATACGCTATCGAATGTTATATAATTTATATTATGTTAAATACAAAATTCTCAACCTTCCTCTTCCACTTCCCATCAGTCCCCTATAGGCCTTTATGGTCTATACGGGTGTAATGTACATTAGGAAAAAGCTTCTACTTGTAGTGATCTAATCTTATCGAATTCAAATGAACTTATCTCTCCATTATCGAATAGATTTTCAAAGTCATACTCTCCATGTATGTTAATATGTTGCCATGTCATGATTGATCCATTTCTCACCTTTCGAAGAATTTCTTGGAACTCTGATTCTTCATCCGTGTTTGCTAGTCGATCACTAATTTTCAAGTAGTTGAAAAGAATAATAACATTTTGAATTAGATGCCTAGTAGCTACAGCAAGCTCTTGTTCTTCTTTTGTTTTCACCTTTATTTCTTGATTATTCCCAAAGAAAATTGCTTTTGCAAACTGATGGGAAAGTTCAATTCTATTTAAGGCTTTTTCAGTCGATTGCCTTAATTCCAATTCATCCAGGTATTTGAGTAAGAAGTACGTTTTGAATGTTCGCCCAACCTGTTTTAATCCTTTATATAAAGGATGTTGTTTTGAGTATGAACTTAGCCTTTTCAAAATACGTGATGCTGTAGTTTCTCTAAGCTTAATTGTAACCAGCAATCGTAATATATTATCCCATTGCTCTTCTATAATATCTGTATTGATGTAGGTTTGAGCATTTGGGACTATTTTGTAATTAAGCTTTTCATATGATTTTCTTGGATTTTGTTTAAACGTGTATTTGAGCTGGTCTTTGTAATTTTTGATTCTGGGTGCAAAGAATACACCTAAACCATTGGTTATTCCAAAGATGATTTCACTAAATCCATGTGTATCGGTTGAATGAATATCGCTTTCAATGTCCTCATTGTGCATTAAGCCATCAATAACATATGCCGCCTCTCTTTCTGATGAACTTATTACTGTATTATAGTATAGTCTACTTGTTTCATCAATGAAGCTGTAAGCACTCACTCCCCTCCCAGATCCAAAATACTTAAACGAAAAGTTTGCATTTATTGAAGGTACGGTAACACTAAATTTTTGCCCATCACTAGATGTATGATTTTGGTTAACTTCCTTCTTGTAGAGCTTTGGTAGCGACAGGTCATTAATTATAGCATTGATTTTGTTATTCGCAGTATCCAAATTCTCTTTACTGAAATACCATTTTACCAAATAGTCAAGGCTATCTGGTGTTACTCCCTTAGAAATCTGTCCCATTTTTCTTATTCCGATGTTACAGCCTAATCCAATTATAGCAGCGTAAAATGCTTCATTTGATGGAGTACTTTTTTGTCCCTTTTGTCCAAAGTAGAGAAAATTTTGAGTGAATTTAGATACGAGATTAGCCTCCGAAAGAACAAGCGGTAAAGGAATAATTCCCCTTTCATCTTCGAGAAGGTCTAATAACCCACTTTGATCGGGTTTTTCCACTTTTGGAGTTACAACCTTTGCTGCTCCAGAATTAGTGAAAGTCAAATGGTCATTAGTTTTTATGTTCTCATTGGTTTTTAAATATTGTTCATGAAGGCTAGAAGTCATTCTATTAATAAACATTTTCACATTTCTTTCAAATGGTAAACCAGCTCTATCGAGCAAGCTGTCCCTTTGGTTTTCCCACCTTTCCTGTGAAATAAGATATTCTTCGACCGCCCGATACCGTTCTGAGTTACTAAGGTTTAATGAACCACTTTTGATATGCTCAACAATTTGAATAAATAGAATTACTTTCCAGATAATCCATTCATCCCCTGGGTAATCCTTCATTCCCTGCAGACTCCTGGAATCCATGAATTTTACTGGAAGTTTATTCAATGAACTGACTTGACTATTGTTTTTGAAGAAATCTATTGCATCAATAATGTCAAGATTTGAAGTCGACCTATTAAAGTCCAAAACCCGAATTATTCCTGCTGTACGATTCTGAATTTTCCTGTAGTTCTTTATGAACTTTTCATACGTCAATTGATTTTTTAATCCGGAAGAAATCGAAGTTTCTAGCTTTATAAGCTCTTCTTCAATTTTCTTTTGCTGTGCCTGTCTATCACCTTTTGATTTATCAATGTCATAAAAGACTTCTTGTATCCGAGCGACCTTTTCGCTATCATTTTGAACATTAGAAAACACCAATTGCCTCATATGCTCTACGTGATCTGATAAGGATCTGACCATTTGAATGACTTTTTTAGTCTGCTGAACACGAACAGGTCTCTGATTTAAAAAATCATCTGCAATTTCTTTTTCAATATCATTTTGAAACTTTTGAGTACACTTCAGAAGGGTATCTACGAACAGATCCTGTCTTATTCTATATTGGTATATTATAAATGCCAAAAAGTACAAGTACTTTTTAGAAGGTTCTGAAATTGTCAAGAATTTGATATGCTTTGATTTAATAAGCCATAATGCATAGTAGTTAAGCAACTGATCGGATAGATCAATTTTTTCTAAGGAGGTCTCAAATTGTCTGAACAAATCGGCAACCAATTGAAAGTCTTTTAAGCTTTCCTTGATCTTACTCGGTGTGATTTCCTGCTCTGGTGCCTTAATAGTTGTGAGTAAGTATGGATTACTTGGCGAGATCGGTTTAGTTGGATCTTTTGGTAATTCAAGAATAGCATCAATTTCGTCTCTTTGTGATTGGCCTAATACTCTTGACACACTATTCAATAGATCACTCTCTAATTTCCTGAGAGCTTTAGTAATCACATCAGCAAAAACGTGATATGTAGGAATTTCAACGTTTCTTTCTTCAAGTGTATTAAGAAGTGTATGTATTATCTGCTTTGGTTTTAAAGCAGTTTTTACTAAACCCTCAACCTCTTGAATAAACTGACTTTTCCAATCAGAGAACAATGTAATTCCAAGACTTTTTGCAATAATAGATTTTTGCTCTGAGTATGTGACCCGATGGTAATTATCAAAAGATGGTAGATGAGATAAACCTAGCTTATTGATTACATATCGTACATCATCTTGATGAAAATCTTTGACTTGATAAAATCTCCCACTAGCCTTAAAGTAGCCTTTTAGTAAAATGAATGCTACAAGAGTCTTTGGCTTCCGAAAATGATGCTGATATTGACGTACTGAAGATATATCAAAAAACTCTTCTCTTTGATCATCATCTAATTCAGGGACTTTGTCAAAGTCACTTTTTTCGTATTCGTTGAGAATATTTAATAGCAAGGCTCAAAATGTCTAAAAATGAATTTACTGATTTTTAAACTCATTTTGTAAATCCTTTACTTTCTTAATTGTATTAGGTGAACACTTACACAATTTCTGAATCTCCCTGGATGAATAGCCTTTAGATAGAAACTTCTGAATATCCATATGTTTTGATAGAAACTTATCAACTGATTCCCTTGATCCGACCTTCCTTCCGGTGGTAAGCCCTCTAGATTTACGAGACCTTATTCCTGATTTGATTCTATAGCTCATTTGTTCACTTTCGAGCCTTGCCAAATCTGCCATTATTGTTACTATCAATTTAGTAAATATTTCACTGGATGAATCGGACTTGTTAATTGTGGTACCAAGGTTATGTATATATATAGCTACTGATTGTTTTTTAAGCTCTTCAATAAGTCCAAGGACTTCATGTGTATTTCTTCCAAGTCGAGAAACTTCAGAAACCAACAGACACTCTATATTATTTGATTTTATAAATGATAATGCCTTTTGAAGAATTGGTCGTTCATCGACAGAAACTGAAAATCCAGAAATCTTCTCTGAGAAGATCTTTACTACCTCAAACTCTT